>NZ_WLZW01000009.1 GCF_009707665.1 Planomicrobium sp. YIM 101495 | reverse complement strand
GAAAATCTGTTTGCATTTAGCTGTTATTCTGCTGTCTTTTTAGGTTATACTGTTCATAGGTTATAGTGTTCTTAAAATCGTCTTTCTCGACGTGATACGATTTTTTAAAGTGGGGTTTCACAGACCCTACTATTTTTTTTGCCTTTTTATATTCCATTTCCTCACGTTCCGGAAAAACAATCCCCTTAGACTTCCTGTAAAGGTTCATCCCCGGAGGATACCAGTCAAGCCTACCACCCTTTATAAACTTCTTCTCCTTGCCGTCTACCTGCTTCACAATGACCTGTGTTTGGTCACTTCTCGGCTGAAAGTCGTCAGGAACAGGATGGTCCGCAAGATAAGCCGATAGATATGCTCCTATATTGTCTATATCTACTAAGCTTTTAACCTGTACAAACCCTTGCCCCCAAATAGAAGCCAGCTCATTAGACGGTATAAACACCCTATCTAGCTCGTTAAAACGGAGCAAAACGTGTAAATGCCACTGTCCGCTTGCATGTGGTTCGACCACGCTTAAATAGTCAATGGTGGACTCGTCCTTATAACGATACTTGAGACGTTTCATAAAGTTTTTGGTAGCAGTGGTTACCATTCCATTATCAAATGACTCCTGGGCAAATGTGAGCGTTAGAAAGAGTTCATTTCTCCCACCGACAAAATTGTTGTTAATCAAATAACGTAGCTTCTTGAAAGTTTTACGGAGCGAATTCATATTATCAGCACGTGTATTGGATTTTTCGTATTCCAGGATCTCGCCAGTTTCTATCACCATATATCTATCAGCGTCCAGCTTTAACGTGTGATTGGTTGTGTTCTTCTTCAGCATGTGTTGCACTTCAACCACGTGACCCATCTTCGTTACTGTCACATAGTCACCCTCCTTTATTACATACTCATTCTCATCGTTTAAATTCAAGTTAGCACCCCCTCATATACTTTTCGCCCGAAGTTGAATCAAAATCAAGTTAATAAGAGCCATCACGTAAAATGTTAAAAATGGACAGTCGATTGCCACCGTTCCCAGTCGCCATTGACATTGAGCCTTTCGGGCAGTGATTCTCTAACCGGGCCTAACCCGTCAGGAAAAACATCTGCCGGCTAAGGCACGGTAAGCCTATCACAGCCCTGCTCAACGTAAATGGATCGCTTCGCTCGACTTCCACTGGCAGCTACCTCCTGTGTTATTCAGTAGGTTTCTGTTGTTCTTGGATTTGTGCTTGTTGCAAAAATTCTAGCACGTCCTTAAATCCTAAAGCCTCGTTTTGTGTTCTATACTGCTCTGTCATTAGGATGATGAAAGCATTCATACTCAATGCCCGCTTATTAGCTTCCTCTTGAATCCAGTCATACGTATCCGGAGAGACCTTCAAACTAATACGCTTCACTTCCATGTAAACTCCTCCTTGCATAATGTAAAAAAGAGCCTACGTGGTGTTGTAGACTCCTTTATATTCAGTTGTAACTCAATTATAGCGTACATCTAACGCAAGTCAACTGTCTTTCAGCAGTATCGTAATAATAAATGCGACAGGATTCGACAGCCCGGGGACCCCCGGCAGTGCCGGCACCCTCACGCTGTCGAATCCTGTCGCATTCAATGGGAACGGATATTCGCTCGAACGAAAATCTGTTTGCATTTAGCTGTTATTCTGCTGTCTTTTTAGGTTATACTGTTCATAGGTTATAGTGTTCTTAAAATCGTCTTTCTCGACGTGATACGATTTTTTAAAGTGGGGTTTCACAGACCCTACTATTTTTTTT
>NZ_WLZW01000008.1 GCF_009707665.1 Planomicrobium sp. YIM 101495 | reverse complement strand
AAAGAAAGTATTCCCGAAATTTATCAAGACGGAATTTTGAACGATAAGACAATTGGTCTTGATGATATTGAATCAATAAAAAAACATTCAAAAGAAATTGAAGCGAAAAAAGCAGATATGAGCAAAGAACTTGAAGAGTTTTCTCGAAAAGAAAAAGAGGAAATGGTAAAGGATTTGGCGACATTCAAAAAGCCGGACGAGATAATTAAAAGAATAGATTCAACGTCTAAAGAATCGCTTCTTGGTGGTAAAACGAATTTAATTACAAAAGATTATAAGCAATTAATAAAAGTAGCAAAATCTGCAATCAAGGAAAAACAAAATTTATATAATTATAAAAAGGTTTCCAGTGAGAAAATTGGTGATTTAGAAGCGACTGTTCGGTTTGCCGATAGAAAGATTAAAAACCTAGAAGGAAAAAACGAAAATCTTGAAAAAGAGGTCGCTGGGCTTCAGGAGCACCGGATAAATGAAATTGTTTTTAAGAGCATGCTGCAAGATGATAATCGGGATTTAAATATTAGCCAGACGGAAATTGACGGGCGTCTTATCCTTTTCAATTTAGAGAATGGTCACGAACCACTAGACCGTGAGCAAGGGGAAAGGTGGAGCTCAACGCTAGAAGAAAACAAAAGGCTTAAAACAATCCCCCAGAGCCGTTTACAGAGGGGGCTGGATAAACTGAAGCAGTTTATTGAGAAATTCCTCGTGCGAGGTTTTTCAATGGATTCCGTTTTACAGAAAGTCGAGCAAGAAAAATCGAGAAAACCGAAAAACAAAAAGAAATCGCATGACCTGGAATTATGAAAGGCAAAGAAAGATGCCCCTGAAGGCTTCAGAATTCGTTCTGTGAGCTTTAGGGGCATTTTGTTAGGATTTATATGTATTTGTGTTTAAAGTGCTTAGAAAGGGCTTGTGGCGTTTTTAGAGGGGGTTAGAATTTGGTTTTGATCTTGATCTGATCTTGATCTTGGGTTTGGTTTTGAACTTGGTTTTGGTGTTTTGAGCGGAGCGAAAAAACATGCCTTTTCTTATCTTGATATAAGGGTAACATCTTCGATTTACCCTTAACGGTCTTGAGCCCTTGGTACATATGGCTTGAATACAAAAAAACTTGCAAAATTCCTAATAGTGTTCTAGACTTTGAGTTACCACACAAAAAGTCGAAACAGAAGGAAGGTGCAAGTTTTTAAGTGCCTTGATTGGCGTTTATTAACTTAAGTTATATGACTCAATATAAAGCAAAAACCAAAAAGAATCAAGATATTATGGTTAAATCCACAAAGAAAAAACGTAAAAATGGTGTATTAGCTTACTTTATGGAAAAGCTAGTTTCTGAAAACGTGGTCTCGGAAAATACTTTAAAACTCATAAGGGAGTGCAATACGTTCATGATGATGGTTGCTGATGAAAGTATGGAAAAGAAAAAACAGCATAAAGGCAACACATGCAAAAATCGTTTTTGCCCCATCTGTGCGTGGAAAAAATCTCGAAAAGATGCGTTGGCTTTGTCCGTCATGATGGCATATCTAAAGCAAGAAGAAAATAAAGAGTTTATCTTCCTGACGTTAACAGCACCAAACGTGCCAGCTGAGGAATTGGAAGATGAGATTAAAGACTATAATCATTCGTTTAAAAAGCTGATGGAACGCAAGGAAATTAAGAAGATTGTAAAGGGTTATGCTAGAAAATTAGAAATCACCTACAACGAAGAACGTGATGATTACCACCCACATTTTCATGTGCTGATTGCAGTCAACAAAAGTTATTTTACACAAACAGCTCAATATATCTCTCGGGATCGGTGGTTGGAGTTGTGGCAGCAAGTCACAAAAAATCCTCTGATTACACAAGTTGACGTGCGCAAAGTTCGCAACGGTCGGGACGATAAAGTTTACGAGATTGCTAAATACTCAGCGAAAGACAGCGACTATTTAATTAATCAAGAAGTTTTTGAGGTATTTTATAAAGCCTTGAAAGGAAAACGATTAATCGTATTTTCCGGGCTGTTTAAAGACGCCATGACCAAATTTAAAAATGGCGAATTAGATGGTTACAAAGAAAAAGACGTGACGAAGTATGTGTATGCCATCATGTATAACTGGGGCGGAAAAAAATATTTAGAACTCGAAAAAAGATATCTAACCGAGGAAGAAATGAAGGAAATTAACGGTCAACTCATTGATGAAAAGGAGGTTGATTAACATGAAAATTAGCAGACAAGCCGAAGCTGAATTCCCCGAATTTGATAGTCATGAACATGCTCGGAAATTTTTTAAAAATAAATACGGCGATAGTTTTGTTATGGCAAGTTCCGAAATGATCGGCGATGAAAAGGTTTATTTTTACCATTTGATTTTAGACAGACAACAATATTTTGATGGTTTTCAAAAACTCAAAGAAGATGGTTTTATAACGGATTCATTGGATTTCATGAATAGCTATCAACCAGTGGAAATTTTCGAAGATGGTAGGATACATGTAATTCACTAAAAATTAGAGTTGCTCAGCAAACGGGCCATTTAACGGAATAAGTGATGAAAACTGAATTTAAAACTTAGTCTGTATGTGGTAAAATGTTTCAATCAAGATTAGGAGGCATTAATTATGAAGTGCAATGAATGTAACAGGGTTCAATTAAAAGAGGGAAACGTATCATTAGCCCTATAAACTGCGTCTACCCTCATTATTGGAGGGCGAAATGTGAATACGTCTTATTCACAATCAAATTTACGACACAACCAAATTTTAATTTGGCTTTGCGTTCTATCTTTTTTTAGCGTATTAAATGAAATGGTTTTGAACGTCTCATTACCTGATATTGCAAATGATTTTAATAAACCACCTGCGAGTACAAACTGGGTGAACACAGCCTTTATGTTAACCTTTTCCATTGGAACAGCTGTATATGGAAAGCTATCTGATCAATTAGGCATCAAAAGGTTACTCCTATTTGGAATTATAATAAATTGTTTCGGGTCGGTAATTGGGTTTGTTGGCCATTCTTTCTTTTCCTTACTTATTATGGCTCGTTTTATTCAAGGGGCTGGTGCAGCTGCATTTCCAGCACTCGTAATGGTTGTAGTTGCGCGCTATATTCCAAAGGAAAATAGGGGTAAAGCATTTGGTCTTATTGGATCGATAGTAGCCATGGGAGAAGGAGTCGGTCCAGCGATTGGTGGAATGATAGCCCATTATATTCATTGGTCCTATCTTCTACTCATTCCTATGATAACAATTATCACTGTTCCGTTTCTTATGAAATTATTAAAGAAAGAAGTAAGGATAAAAGGTCATTTTGATATCAAAGGAATTATACTAATGTCTGTAGGCATTGTATTTTTTATGTTGTTTACAACATCTTATAACATTTCTTTTCTGATCATCAGTATTCTGTCATTCCTGATATTTGTAAAACATATTAGGAAAGTAACAGAACCTTTTGTTGAACCTGCACTGGGGAAAAATATTTCTTTTATAATTGGTGTCCTTTGTGGAGGACTTATATTTGGTACAGTAGCAGGGTTTATCTCTATGGTTCCTTACATGATGAAAGATGTACATCAACTAAGCACTGCTGCAATTGGCAGTGTGATTATTTTCCCTGGAACAATGAGCGTTATTATCTTCGGTTACATTGGTGGATTACTTGTTGATAGAAAAGGTCCATTGTACGTGTTAACCATTGGAGTTACATTTCTTTCCGTTAGCTTTTTAATTGCTGCCTTTTTTTTAGAAGTAACACCATGGTTACTGACAATTATATTAGTTTTTGTTTTTGGTGGGCTGTCATTCACCAAAACAGTTATATCTACAATTGTTTCAAGTAGTTTGAAACAAAAGGAAGCTGGTGCCGGAATGAGTTTGCTTAATTTTACCAGCTTTTTATCAGAGGGAACAGGTATTGCAATTGTTGGTGGTTTATTATCTGTACGCTTGCTGAATCAGAAGTTGCTACCTATGGACCTTGATCAATCCACTTACTTGTATAGTAATATGCTATTCCTTTTTACAGGAGTCGTTGTCACTAGTTGGCTGATCACCTTGAATGTATATAAACGAAGACAAATTCAATTTAAAAGTTGAATACCAGAGATAAATTAAATGACTTCTCGCTTTCTTAAGCAATCGGGCGCGATTGTTCAAGACCCGAAATATTTAAGAGGTGGCAAATTTGCCATCTCTTTTTATTTTCTTCAGCCAAAAGTGAAACTTGCTGCAGAAGAAAATACGTGGCAATTGTCAACGGTAAATGTCTGACTGAAGCGACAGCGAAAGGAATTTAAGGAGTTGATAATTTCGCTACACCCGAACCCTCTTGGCTCGTCAAAAGGCAACACCTTTTGACCTGCCAACCGGCGAGGGAGCCCCCTCAAAAAGTGAGGGGGTTGGGGGAGCTTTTTGGAGGGGGTCGAGGGAAACTTTTCCCTCGTGGGTTTGGGCAAAGCCCATGATTTTTTCTTTTGCTTTTGAACTTGGGGGAGCGGTTTTTGCTCCCTTGCTTTTCGCCTCGCAGAGCACGTCCAGAAGAATTCTGGTATACCGTGTTATACCAAATGGTTTTGGATTCCCTCGCCTGATGTGTTATTCTTAACCGAAAATGAGGTGTCCGAAATCGCTCACGTACAAAAATACACAAAAGCAAACATGCAAGGATTATCAATTCATTTAGACCGAAAAACTGAAAATCATTCAAACGAAGATATTGATATTGAGCGTTCACATTTGAATTACGATTTGTGCGAAAAAGAAGGCGATACACTTTCTCGAATGAATGAAAGGTTAGACGAGGTTTATTGCATGGATCGAAAAGATGTAAAGGCGTGTTGCTCTTGGGTTGTTACATTGCCCGAAAATCTCAAAGATGCACCCGATGAACACCAACGGAAATTCTTTGAAGAAACATACGGTTTTCTAGCCGATCGATACGGCGGTGAAAAAAATGTGTTGTCTGCAAATGTCCATAATGACGAAACGACTCCACACATGCACTTTGCTTTTATTCCTGTTGTTTACGACCCGAAAAAAGAACGTGAGAAAGTTTCTGCAAAATTAGTGATAAATCGAAATGAATTAAAGGTTTTTCATAAGGATTTGGATGTACATTTGAAAGAAAGTATTCCCGAAATTTATCAAGACGGAATTTTGAACGATAAGACAATTGGTCTTGATGATATTGAATCAATAAAAAAACATTCAAAAGAAATTGAAGCGAAAAAAGCAGATATGAGCAAAGAACTTGAAGAG
>NZ_WLZW01000007.1 GCF_009707665.1 Planomicrobium sp. YIM 101495 | reverse complement strand
GAGGCTGATCAGTAACTATTTCATCAACGTTTTGCTGTTCAGTTTTCAAGGTTCATGTTGTTTCGTTTTTGTCGCGCTCATTTGGCGACTTTATTAATTTATCACACCCGCAACATCCGGTCAAGTAGTTTTTTAAAATAAAATTATTTCACTAAAACTTCTTTACTCACCGTATCTCCGAGGCGACTTTTATTATATTAAAGCATAACGCGAATACTGTCAATACTTTTTCCGATTTTCATTTAATAACTTGAAATCAGCATATTTTTACACAGGAATCCCTTCTCTTTACTGGATGCGCCAGTCAGATCAGCAGATGAGGCAATCCAAGTTATTTGCGGGGAATGCGGGTTATCTTCCACCGAATACAAGTTAAATGCCGAGTAACACCAGTTATCACTAAACCAATAACAGGCATCTCCTCATCAACACTAGTTACACATGAATCTTTTATCCAATACTGCGCGCCGCTCCCACAAAACATTCCCTAGTTTATCGGAGGATCTCAGCAGATTCTTGGTCAATCCAAGTTATCCTCAAGCGAACGCTGGTTATCTTCCGCCGAATCCAAGTTAAATGCCGAGCAACACCAGTTATCACTAAACCAATAACAGTTATCTCCTTACCAAGACCAGTTAACCCACAAATCTCCTGCTCTCCCTCCAAAAACAATAAAAACCGCGCCTAAGTTCTTCTATAAGAAGAATTCGGCGCGGCTCGTTGTTCAACCTTTGGCAACTGTCGGTTTGTTATTCTTTTTTCCTGTGCGCATTTCTTTTCGCTTCTGGCGTACTTCCAATGATTTCTCATTGTACTTCGGCAGCATGAGCAGCTGGAAGGCGTTAACCGCCATCAACGGGAACAGCAGAAGTGTTACCCAGCTATCTGCGTTGCCTGACTGCACCATCAAAGCCGGTAGCCATTCTAAAGTCGTAATGGCGATCATGAAAAACAGCGCGGAAATGAATGCTGATTTTCTTGTCCATTTCGCTTTGAAGTACGCGGTGACGAATGCTACGCCGAGTAAGATGGCGAGCAATGAGCCGTAAAGGACGGTCTGGCCCGTAGTCTCCGCATTCGGCGCGAAGCGGAAGGCGATCAAATCGAAGATGACGACTGCGATGATCAAAAGCTGCACCCAGTTCCACAATGTCAAAGTACGGAACATGTTCATTCCGAATTGATGCACCGTCAAGTAGGCGAAGAAGCCCATCTGGCTGATCAAGCTCATCGTTATCCCGATAATGATCAACCAAACGAACCCTGCAATGATCTCTCCCCACTCACCGTTAGCGAATGGTACAGCAAACACGTCGTCCCAGCGGATGAAGAGCCCGAGCACACCTGTGATCGAACCACCGATTAGAACTGCTATAGAAAAAAACTTAAGCCAATTTCGTATTGTCACTTGAAATCCTCCAATGTTAAAGTACAAAAATCCTCTCTTGATTGTACCAAATCCGCTTATCAAAAATCTATCACCAGCTCGTCTGAGATGTGAACAATCGATGAAGCGGCGCGTATTTGTGCAATCAAAAACCGGACACCCTTCGAAAAGTCTGTCCGGTCCGTCTCATTTGTTGAAATGTTGCAAGACTTTCTCTGCGATTTCCCCGTAGATCTTGCCTGTCGGGTGGTCTTCCAAATAGACGGAAGGTGCAAAGTCCGTTTCATTCCAGTCAGGTTGTCCAAGTGGAATCTGTCCAAGCAGTGGCGCTTGCAATTCTTCCGCAAGCTTCGGTCCTCCGCCTTGGCCGAAGAGGTATTCTTTGTTTCCTGACTCTTTGCTTTCGAACCAGGACATGTTCTCGATGACCCCGAGTACTTCGTGATCCGTCTGCAACGCCATCGCTCCAGCACGCGCCGCGACGAATGCAGCTGTCGGGTGAGGTGTTGTGACAACGATCTCTTTCGAAGCCGGCAGCATCTGGTGGATGTCGAGCGCGACGTCGCCTGTTCCTGGTGGCAAATCGAGTAGCAAGTAATCCAAGTCGCCCCACTCTACATCACGGAAGAACTGATCGAGC
The DNA here is from genome assembly GCF_009707665.1 of Planomicrobium sp. YIM 101495. GTDB lineage: Bacteria > Bacillota > Bacilli > Bacillales_A > Planococcaceae > Planococcus. The sequence continues at coordinate 63,579 of NZ_WLZW01000007.1, read as the reverse complement.
ACTTTCCCAAGCATTGGGCCACGCCAAACGACTGGCATGTTGTCTTCTACGAAGAAGCCCATTGAAATGACTTTGACACCGAAACGTTCGACCGGAATAATCGTGTCTCCGCGAACGACCGGTGTCTTCTCGATACCCATCATGTCCGGCACACTGAAGCCGTAAATATCAGCATCGACCAAGCCGACTTTCTTCCCTGCACGTGCAAGGGCAATCGCCAAATTCACCGACACAGTCGATTTCCCTACGCCGCCTTTCCCACTTGCAATGGAGATGAATTCGACTTTATTCAGTGGAGATAGCAAGTCTTGCGCTTCCGCACCGCTTGCCGTCCCGCGGAACTTCGCCATCTCTTCCTGCGGCAATTCTTCGAAACGGATCCCGACTGAATCCGCTCCAGCGCCTTTCAGCACTTCCACCACTTTCATTTGCAATTGCATCTGTTCAGGTGTATTCACTTTGGCGATCGCCAATTTTACGCTGACGTGACCTTTCTCCTCTTTGATTCTTACGGAGGTGATCGCGTTCGTTTCAGCGAACGATCTATGTAAAAACGGATCTTGTAATGGTCCGAGCAATTCGCGTACTTGTGCTTCAGTTAACATATTGTTTACACTCCTTATCCCTTTTCTCCTCGTCCAGTATACCATATCGTTTTCCACTATTTCATTGATTGCGCTTACAGATTGTTCCCCACTCTTTCGCAGCTGCTTTTTCATTGAAAAAACCCTCTTCTCGCAAGGAGAAAAGGGTTGTGTATAAAGCAATATTAACGTTTTGAGAACTGAGGTGCGCGACGAGCCGCTTTAAGACCGTATTTTTTACGTTCTTTCATACGTGGGTCACGTGTCAGGAATCCAGCAGATTTCAATGCTGAACGGAATTCAGGGTCTACTGTCAATAGTGCACGAGCAATTCCGTGACGGATTGCGCCTGCTTGACCAGTGAAACCACCGCCGCGAACGTTTACCAATACATCGTAGCTACCGAGAGTTTCAGTAGTTACAAGTGGTTGTTTGATGATTTGCTCAAGTGTTTCGTAAGGGACGTAATCTTTCACGTCACGGTTGTTGATAGTGATAGTGCCATCTCCTGGTACGAGACGCACACGTGCAGTTGAGTGTTTACGGCGACCAGTGCCGATATATTGAACTTGTGCCAAAGGTGTATCCTCCTCTTATTTACTAAAAATTATCCGCGAAGTTCGTAAACTTCTGGTTGTTGTGCTTGGTGTTTGTGTTCTGGACCTGCATAGACGTGTAGTTTTCTGAACATTTGACGGCCCAACGTGTTTTTAGGAAGCATTCCTTTAATTGCCAATTCAAGCATTTTTGTTGGGTAGTTAGTGCGCATTTCTAGTGCTGTACGCTGTTTCAAACCGCCTGTGTATTGTGTGTGACGGTAGTAGATCTTGTCAGAAAGTTTTTTACCTGTCAAGTGGATTTTCTCAGCGTTGATGATGATTACGTGATCTCCAGTGTCGACGTTTGGTGTGAATGTCGGTTTGTATTTGCCGCGCAAGATAGAAGCTACTTCAGATGCTAGACGGCCAAGTGTTTTTCCTTCAGCATCGATAACGAGCCATTTACGCTCTACTTCGTGACCTTTCGCCATGAATGTTGTACGCATGTATATTGTCCTCCTAATAAATCGTCTCTTGTTAAAATCAAATTCGGTTGAAAATGGTGTTGCTGTTCCGTGTTTTCGTTATCCCTTTTCACAAATAACCTTCCGGGGCATATCAGTGGTGGGTAATGAAAATACCATACATCATTGTATAATGATTTCTCGGATTCGTCAAGCGATTATCTGAAAACACCAGGAAAAGTTGCTTCAGCCCCCGTAATCGACTCTTTCCAAGTATAAACCTTGCGGTGCGCCGGTCTTTCCGGCGGCATCGCGATCCTTTGCCGCGATGATTCCCGGCAAGTCCTCCGGCGCGATCCGGCCGACTCCGACCTCGACAAGCGTCCCTGCAAAAATACGGACCATGTTGTAAAGAAAGCCTTGCCCTTCCACCACGAGATGCAGTTCACTCCCGTGCTCTTCGAAGGAGACATTGTAGATGGTCCTCACCTTGTCTTTGACACTGCTCCGCGCTGCGCAAAAACTCGTGAAGTCATGGGTGCCGACGAATGCCTGTGCTGCAAGCTTCATCCGGTCCAGGTCGACCTTCTGCTCGAGCGGCACTGCATAGTTACGCTTGAACGGACTTTGGATGGCACTCCGGTCCCAAATATAGCGGTACACTTTTCCTTTGGCATGATAGCGGGCATGGAAATCCGGTGTGGTCTCTTGGATCTCGAGCACACGGATGTCCGGCGGCAATTGCACATTCAATGCCTTTAGCCAATTTTTCATTGGAATGGTGTAAGGGGTGTCGAAGTGGATCACTTGACCGGTCGCATGCACCTTGGCATCCGTCCTGCCGCTGCTGATCACTTCCACTGGCGTCCCTTTATGGATCCGCTTCAGGACCGCCAGCAATTCTTTTTGGACGGTACGGGAGTCCGGCTGGATCTGGTAGCCGGCAAACTCTGCACCATCATAAGCTATCGTTGCTTTTAACCGTGTCATGATTCTCTCCTTAACTGCGGAAATACCAAAGCGTTCCTGCGATTGCTGCTAATACGATGAAACTGCAAGTGTCGATCCACTTCCAGTCCAGTTGGCGGTACCGCGTCCGGCCTTCGCCTCCGCGGTAGCCACGTACTTCCATAGCCGTAGCCAAGTCTTCGGCGCGCTTGAAGGCACTGACGAACAGTGGCACGAGTAATGGCACCACTGCCCGGATGCGCTCCTTCACCGGTCCGGATCCGATATCGGAACCCCGGGCCATCTGTGCCTTCATGATTTTGCCTGTCTCGTCCATTAACGTCGGAATGAAGCGGAGCGAGATCGACATCATCAATGCCAGTTCATGCACGGGCAGCTTGACGCGCTTGAACGGCCCGAGCAGCACTTCGATGCCATCCGTGATGGAGATCGGCGACGTTGTCAGTGTCAAGACACTCGTGATGAACACCAGCACGATGAAGCGGATGGAAATGAAAATCCCTTGCCGAAGCCCTTCTTCATAAATGCGCAAAAAGCCGAGGTCGAGCAGGACGTCCCCTTCCCTCGTAAAGAAGATATGAAGAAGGAACGTAAAGATCACCAGGATAAATACTGGCTTCAAGCCATTGATCAGGAAGTACAGTCGGATTTTCGACAGCATGACCGCCAGTAGCGTAAAGCCAAGCAGCAGCGCATACGTCCATCCGTTATTCGCGATAAAGACGATGGCGATGAACAGGAAGACGAATAAAATCTTCGCGCGGGGATCCAATCGGTGGACGATGGATTCACCCGGAATGAACCGGCCGAAAATCATCTTCTCCATCATGCTCCTCCACGCCCTTCCTGCAGTGCCTGTACGAGCTGTTCCGCCAATTGCTCTTCTGTCAGACAAAGCTTGTCGAGCTTCAGTCCTGTCTTCTCTTCAAACTGCCACTGCAGCTGCACTGCACGCGGCGGAGCGAGACGGTAATCATTTAATTGCTCTTCGTCCCCGAACAGTTCTGCCGGCTCACCAGTCGCGACACACGTTCCGCTATGCATGATCGCAACACGGTCCGCATAACGCGCGGCATCTTCCATACTGTGCGTAACGAGCACAGTCGTCAGCTGCTTCTCTTCGTGCAAACGGTAAAAGAGATCCATGATTTCCTTGCGGCCGCGCGGATCAAGACCCGCTGTCGGCTCATCGAGGACAAGTACGTCTGGATTCATCGCCAAGACCCCCGCAATCGCCACACGCCGCATTTGGCCGCCCGATAGATCGAACGGTGACTTCCCGAGCACATTCTCCGGCAATCCAAGGCTAGCAGCTAGCTCGTGCGCACGACGGCTTGCCTCTTCTTCTGGTACGCCGTAATTGAGCGGACCGAACATAATGTCCTTCAGAACGGTTTCCTCGAACAATTGATGTTCAGGGAACTGGAAGACGATGCCGACTTGTCGGCGGACACCGCGCAAGTCCTTCGCTTTGACGCCTGCCTCGATTTTGCGGTCGCCGATGACTACGGTGCCTTCTGTCGGCTTGAGTAAAGCATTCAAATGCTGGAGCACGGTTGACTTGCCCGAGCCCGTATGTCCGATGATCGCTGTATATGTACCGGTCGGGATATGAAGCGTGACATCAGTCAGTGCGCGTTTTTCAAAAGGTGTATCGACTGCGTAACTGAAGCTTACTTCTTGGAGTAGAATGTCCATAGTTCCTCCACCAATCCCTCTTCCGACATATGAGCTTTCCCGAGTGGTACGCCTGCTTCCTGCAAGAGGTGCGAGACGCGCATCGCAAACGGCAGATCGAGGCCGAGTTCGACGAGTCGATTTCCTTCAGCGAATACCGTCTCCGGCGGCCCTTCCATGATCTTCTCTCCCACATTCATGACGAGGATACGATCAGCGAGTGCAGCCTCTTCCAAGTCATGCGTAATCGAGATGACGGTCAATCCCGTGCTTTCCCGCAACGCCTGGATGGTCTCGATGACTTCCATTCGTCCTTGCGGGTCGAGCATTGAAGTCGCCTCGTCCAGAATTAGCAAACGTGGTCGCAAGGCAAGTGCTCCTGCAATGGCCACGCGCTGCTTTTGGCCTCCTGACAAATGATGCGGTTCGTGATCAAGGTAGTCGCTCATCTTGACATGGGCAAGCGATTCTTTCACACGCTTGACCATCTCCGCATGAGGGACTCCATTATTTTCGAGCGCGAAGGCGACGTCATCTTGGACAGTAGCCCCCACGAATTGATTATCTGGGTTCTGAAAGACCATGCCCATCTGTGAACGAATATCCCAGAGCGTCTCTTCGTTCATGTCCATGCCCATCGCAGCGACACTTCCTTCGCCAGGGAATAGGAGACCGTTCATCAGTTTGACCATGGTCGACTTGCCGGAGCCGTTATGTCCGACAATGGCAAGCCACTCGCCGTCATGGACAGCGAGCGATACATCTTTTACTGCCGGAGCGACGGTCTCATCTTCCGGCGTATATGTGAATGTCACGTGTTGAAATGACAAAATGATCGAATTCATCTCCGCTCTCCTCCTCTAATCCTTGCTCATCTCTACTCTACTCGTTTGGAATAGTCTATGTAAAATAAAAAAAGCGCGCACCTCATTCAGAGAAATGCGCTTTTCTATTTCTATGCCTCTCCGGCACGAATGCCGGAGCTATGAATGAGGTGCGTAGAGCTAGACGAGACGCCGCCTTTCGGCTCGCTCATCGTAACGCTCAGCTTTTCCTGATTGTCGTATAACTCATGATGCTAAAAGAAGAGGGCTCAAGAACCCTCTCCCATCAGCTGCGGGAGCCTGACCGATTGGACGGGCTTCCGATGAATCTATTGGATCGAATTAAACCAGTTCGATGATGACGATAGGAGCGCCGTCTCCACGACGAGGACCCATTTTCATGATGCGTGTGTAACCACCTTGGCGGTCTGCATAACGCGGTGCAACATCATCAAACAATTTTTGCAAAGCGAAAATTGTATTTTCGTTGCCTTCTTCGTCAGCAGTTGTAACGAGCTCACGACGGATGTAAGCTGCAGCTTTACGGCGTGCATGGATATCTCCGCGTTTGCCAAGCGTGATCATTTTTTCAACAGTTGAACGAACTTCTTTCGCACGTGCTTCTGTTGTTTGGATACGCTCATGTACAATCAGGTCAGTTGTCAGGTCACGCAATAATGCTTTACGCTGAGAACTAGTACGTTGTAGCTTTCTCATTGAAGTTTCCCTCCTTTGTTAAATGAATCCATTCGGTCTCAGTCTTCTTTACGAAGGCCTAGTCCAAGGTCTTCAAGCTTCACTTTCACTTCTTCAAGTGATTTGCGTCCAAGGTTGCGGACTTTCATCATGTCGTCTTCCGACTTGCTTGCAAGCTCATGCACCGTGTTGATGCCTGCGCGTTTCAAACAGTTGTAAGAACGAACCGAAAGATCAAGCTCTTCGATAGTCATCTCAAGCACTTTCTCTTTTTGATCCTCTTCTTTTTCAACCATGATTTCAGCCGTCTGTGCCTCATCCGTCAAACCGACGAAGATGTTCAGGTGTTCAGTGAAGATTTTTGCGCCAAGCGCTACTGCGTCTTTCGGACCGATGCTGCCATCTGTCCATACGTCCAGTGTCAATTTATCGTAATCGGCAAGTTGCCCAACACGGGTATTTTCCACTTGGAAATTCACACGTGAAACTGGTGTGTAAATCGAATCAACCGGAATGACACCGATCGGCAGATCTTCACGTTTGTTCTGATCAGCACGAGCGTAGCCACGGCCTCTGTTTGCATACATACGCATGCGCAAGTGACCATTCTTCGCGATTGTTGCAATATACAAGTCAGGGTTCAGAATCTCAACATCACTGTCGTGGGTGATATCTGCTGCCGTGACCGTACTGTCACCTTTAATATCAATTTCAATGACTTTTTCTTCGTCAGAGTAAATTTTCAGTGCCAGTTTTTTGATATTCAAGATGATCGAAGCCACATCTTCTTCTACACCTTCAACCGTAGAGAACTCATGCAGAACTCCATCAATTTGAATTGATGTGACTGCTGCGCCCGGTAAAGATGAAAGCAAGATTCGACGTAAGGAGTTTCCTAGAGTGGTTCCATATCCACGCTCAAGCGGTTCCACAACAAATTTCCCGAACTTGGAGTTGTTGTCGATCTCGACCGTTTCAATCTTTGGTTTTTCAATTTCGAGCATTCATTTACCCTCCTTCAAAACGTCGGTGTCTATTTTGTTCTTTGAGAATTCAACTGTCACAGACTTCAGCTACAAGGGAATACCTGTTCAGTCAAGTCGTGATGTCCACAAATCCCAGTCAGAAGCAAAGATTACACGCGGCGACGTTTAGGTGGACGGCAACCATTATGAGGAACAGGAGTTACGTCTCTGATTGCAGTAACTTCCAGTCCAGCAGCTTGAAGTGCACGGATTGCAGCTTCACGGCCTGATCCAGGACCTTTAACAGTTACTTCCAGAGTTTTAAGACCGTGTTCGATTGAAGACTTAGCAGCGGTTTCAGCAGCCATTTGAGCAGCGAAAGGTGTAGATTTACGTGAACCTCTAAATCCTAGAGCACCAGCGCTTGACCATGATACTGCGTTTCCTTGCATGTCTGTGATCGTAACAATTGTGTTGTTAAATGTTGAGCGGATGTGAGCGATACCGGATTCGATATTCTTTTTCACACGACGCTTACGAGTTTGTTGTTTACGTGCCATGTTAAGAAGAAACCTCCTTTACTGATTATTTTTTCTTGTTAGCTACAGTTTTACGAGGACCTTTACGCGTACGCGCATTGTTCTTCGTATTTTGACCGCGAACAGGCAATCCACGACGGTGACGGATACCACGGAAGCTAGCGATTTCCATCAAACGTTTGATGTTCATCGAGACTTCACGGCGAAGGTCACCTTCAATTTTGTACTGATCCAATTGCTCACGGATTTTGTTCAATTCGTCTTCTGTAAGATCACGAACGCGTGTATCTTCAGAAACGCCAGCACTAGCCAAAACTTTTTGTGCAGTAGTTTTGCCAACACCATAAATGTAAGTTAATGAAATGACAACGCGCTTGTCGCGCGGAATGTCAACACCAGAAATACGTGCCATCTGTGCGATGCACCTCCTTCTTTATTAGCCTTGTCTTTGTTTGTGTTTCGGATTTTCACAGATCACCATTACTTTACCGTTTCTGCGAATAACTTTACATTTTTCACAGATCGGCTTAACAGATGGTCTCACTTTCATCTAACCCAACCTCCTTAGTAGTCCGGAGTGCAAAAGATCATTTAAAACGGTATGTGATACGACCGCGTGTCAAATCGTACGGAGAAAGTTCAACAGTCACTTTGTCACCCGGTAAAATACGGATGAAGTGCATGCGAATCTTGCCAGATACGTGCGCAAGAATCGAGTGTCCGTTCTCCAGTTCCACTTTAAACATCGCGTTAGGCAAAGTCTCAATGACAGTTCCTTCAATTTCGATTACATCATCTTTCGCCATCGACCCAGTCTCCCTTCTGTATACAAATCAGGTCCTCATCTTCAACAGTATTGCCGCTTGAGTAAACGGAGTGCATTCACCAGGATCCTATGAGTGACGTCCGAAAGAATTCCCGTGCCCTTCTCCCGTGATGGAAGAAGTGAATCCGGATAAGCCAGTCCGTATCATGGACCTGTTACTGCCCGGACTGCCTTGGATGAGTTCCAAATCCGTAACACAGATGCTTCCACGAACCCATTATACGCGTTCCGGCAGCCAATTGCACAAATCCCAAACCGGAACTCATGGACAATCTTCGCCTTCTTCATATAAGCAGGCATTGTAAGCTTTTGCAGCTCTCGAAAATTCAGTATCTCCGGTGCTCCTCAAAGCCACATGGAGGCAAATAACTGTGCCTGGCGCCGGGCTAATGCTTAGCCTCGGCCGCCCTTTAGAAGAGCATCAATGTCAGCAAATACTTGTTGAATGTCCTGCTGGCCATTTATATTCGTCAACACACTCTTGCTTTCATAGAAATCCAAAAGTGGCTGTGTTTGTTTCATGTTCACTTCTAGACGTTTTGTTACCGTTTCAGGTTTGTCGTCTTCACGTTGATACAGTTCAGTTCCATCCTTGTCGCATAACCCAGCGACTTGCGGTGGGTTAAAGACAGTGTGGTAAGCTGTTCCACATTCTCTGCAGATCCAACGGCCTGTTAAGCGGGCAATCAATTCATCTTGTTCAACCTGGATGTTTACGACATGCTCGATTCCTTTGCCAAGATCGGCAAGAAGAGATTCCAGCGCTTCAGCTTGTGGAACAGTACGCGGAAAGCCATCCAAAAGGAAACCTTCTTTGCAGTCCTCTTTGCTAAGACGCTCACGGACGATCCCGATAGTCACTTCATCTGGCACCAAGGCGCCGTTATCCATGAACGATTTTGCTTTCAAGCCTAATTCCGTGCCGTCTTTGATGGCAGCGCGGAACATATCGCCTGTAGAAATATGAGGGATGTCGTACTTCTCAACAATTCTGTCTGCCTGTGTGCCTTTGCCAGCACCTGGTAGACCCATTAATACGATATTCATACGGTTTGCCCCCTCAGACAATTGGACAAGGAACGTGTGAACGTTCCCTAGGTGTCCATTGGTTATTTCATAAAGCCTTTATAATGACGTTTCACGAGCTGTGATTCCAATTGCTTCATTGTCTCAAGCGCAACCCCTACAACGATCAGCAAGCTTGTTCCGCCAATCTGTGCAGATTGTGGCAAGTTCGCGATGTTGATGAAGAAGATCGGCATGACTGAAATGAGTGAAAGGAAAATCGCACCGACGAATGTCAGGCGGTACAGAACGCTTGTCAAGTAGTCTTGCGTATTCTTTCCTGGACGGATGCCCGGGATATACGCCCCTTGCTTCTTCAAGTTATCTGCAACGTTCTCCGGGTTGACCTGGATGAATGCGTAGAAGTACGTGAACGCGATGATCAGTGCGACATAGATTGCCATACCGACCGGTTGCGTGTAATCAAACGTATTCTGGATCGCATCCGTGAACGCGTTAGCTCCAAAGAAGGAAGAAATGGTTTGCGGCGTGATAATGAACGCTACTGCGAAGATTACCGGGATGACTCCCGCCGCGTTTACTTTCAATGGCAAGTGCGTTTGTTGTCCGCCCGTTGTCTGATTACGCCCAGCTACACGCTTGGCATATTGGATCGGAATTTTACGCAATGCTTGTTGAACGTAAATGACAAATACAGTTACAGCGATGATTGCCAGTACCAACAACGCCATGATAGCAAGGTTGATCGCCAGCTGGTCACCGGCTCCCTGAATTTGTTGAGCATACAATTGGTTAACAGCTCCTGGTACTGCAGCGACAATCCCTGCGAAGATGATAATCGAAATACCATTCCCCACACCTTTTGCCGTAATCTGCTCACCAAGCCATAAAAGGAATGCTGTACCGCCTGTAAGTACGATGGCGATAACTACATACGTTCCGATCGTGTCGTTTTTGATCAACATTCCGTTGTTCATTTGGTTAAAACCATAAGACATACCGATCGCTTGGATAAACGCAAGAATAATCGTAAAGTAGCGGGTGAATTGTGCAAGTTTCCGTCTTCCGACTTCACCTTGCTTCGCCCACTCTGCAAATTTCGGTACAACGTCCATTTGCAGTAACTGCACGATAATCGACGCTGTAATGTAAGGCATGATCCCCATCGCTAAGATAGAAAAGTTGATCAGTGCTCCACCGCCGAACGTGTTCAAGAAACCGATCAAGCTAGCCTGATCTGTCGCTTGAAGAACTGATGCGTCAACGTTCGGTACCGGAATGAATGTTCCGATACGGAAAATGAAGAGCATCAGAAGGGTAAAGATGATTTTGTTTCGAATATCTTTCACGCGCATAAAGTTCGAGATTGTCTGAAACATTAAACCACCTCGGCTTGGCCGCCAGCAGCTTCAATTGCTTCTTTTGCTGATCCAGAGAATTTGTGGGCTTTAACAACAAGTTTTTTGTCCAAGCTGCCATTGCCTAAAATCTTGATACCAGATTTTTCTTTGCTCACGACGCCTGTTTCGATCAACAAAGCAGATGTGATTTCTGTACCTTCTTCGAAGCGATTCAACACGTCGAGGTTGACTACAGCGTATTCTTTGCGGTTGATGTTCGTAAAGCCGCGTTTTGGCAAACGACGATACAATGGGTTTTGTCCACCCTCAAATCCAGGACGTACTCCGCCGCCTGAACGTGCGTTTTGACCTTTATGACCTTTACCTGCCGTTTTACCAGTACCTGAACCGATACCGCGACCAATCCGTTTGCGTGAGCTGCGGGATCCCTCTGCCGGTTTTAATTCATGAAGTTTCATGTGGTTGGCACCTCCTTCTATAGAAATCAGTGATTAAACTTCTTTAATTGTAACTAAGTGAGCGACTTTATCAAGCATGCCACGAATAGCAGCGTTGTCTTGGTGCTCAACTGTTTGATTCATTTTGCGCAAGCCTAATGATTGGACTGTTTTACGTTGTGTCGGTTTAGAACCGATCACAGATTTTGTGAGGGTAATTTCCAATTTAGTAGCCATGTAATTTCCCCCCTTATCCTAGTAGCTCTTCTTTAGTTTTACCGCGAAGTTTTGCAACTTCTTCAGCATTCTTAAGTTGAGTCAAGCCGTTGATCGTAGCACGGACCATGTTGATCGGCGTGTTAGATCCCAATGATTTAGACAAGATATCTTGGATACCAGCTAGCTCGAGTACCGCACGGACAGGTCCGCCTGCGATTACTCCAGTACCTGGTGCTGCAGGTTTGATCAAGATCGAGCCCGCACCGAATCGACCAGTAACAAGGTGAGGAGTAGTTCCTTTAACCATTGGCACTTCGATTAGGTTTTTCTTCGCATCTTCTACCGCTTTGCGGATTGCTTCCGGTACTTCTTGTGCTTTTCCAGTTCCAAATCCGACTTTGCCGTTTTTGTCACCAACAACAACAAGTGCGGAGAAACGGAAACGACGTCCACCTTTTACAACTTTCGCTACGCGATTGATCGTGACAACACGTTCTTCAAATTCAGTAGTGGTTGAGTCATTACGACGCATAAGATGTGTCCCTCCTTCTTTTAAAATTCAAGTCCATTTTCGCGTGCTGCTTCAGCCAAAGCTTTCACACGGCCATGGTATAAATAACCGCCACGGTCGAAAACGATTGATGTTACATTTTTTTCAGTAGCGCGTTTAGCGATTGTTTCGCCGATCTTCGCTGCTGCTTCAACGTTGCTAGTGCTTTCTCCTGCGAAGTCTTTCTCAAGAGAAGATGCGCTGACAAGTGTCGTGCCAGTTACATCATCGATCAATTGAGCGTAGATGTATTTATTCGAACGGAATACGTTCAAACGCGGGCGCTCTGCAGTACCCGTAATTTTTGAACGCACACGTGCGTGGCGTTTTTTACGAGAAGCGTTTTTGTCGATTTTCGTAATCACTGAGGTCACTCCTTTCAGCCTGCTTACGCAGCATTATTTACCTGTTTTACCTTCTTTGCGGCGAACGTGTTCTCCTTCGTAACGGATCCCTTTACCTTTGTAAGGCTCTGGTGGACGAGTTGCGCGGATGTTTGAAGCAAGAGCTCCAACGCGTTCTTTATCGATACCTTTTACGATAACTTTCGTGTTTGTAGGAACTTCGACTTGGACGCCTTCTTCCGGAGTGAATTCAACCGGGTGAGAGTATCCTACGTTAAGTACCAATTTGTTGCCTTGTAGTTGTGCACGGTAACCGACACCTACTAGCTCCAGTGAACGTTCGAAGCCTGCCGATACACCAGTGATCATGTTCGCAAGCAATGCGCGGGTTGTCCCGTGGATTGTGCGGTGTTCTTTCGAATCAGTCGGGCGGACCAAAGTGATGATGCCGTCTTCCTGAGAAATTGTAATATCTTGGTTGAAAGAGCGAGTCAATTCGCCTTTCGTTCCTTTGGCAGTCACTGTGTTGTTTTCACCCACAGTTACTGTAACGCCAGCTGGAACTTCGATTGGTTTTTTACCTACTCGTGACATTCTGTTGCACCTCCATTCGTTTGTTGTCTATTACCAAACGTATGCTATGATTTCTCCGCCGACTTTTTTCGCGCGGGCTTCTTTATCTGTTAACAAACCTTGAGATGTCGATACTAGAGCGATCCCAAGACCGTTCAGCACACGAGGAACCTCGTCTGTTTTAGCGTATACACGCAAACCTGGTTTTGAAATACGTTTCAAGCCAGTGATTACGCGTTCGTTGTTTGAACCGTACTTAAGGAAAATGCGGATCAAGCCTTGCTTGTCATCTTCAATGTATTCAACGTCACGGACGAAACCTTCACGCTTCAGAATTTCAGCGATGTCTTTTTTCATATTAGAACCAGGAAGCTCTAATTTCTCGTGACGAACCATGTTCGCATTACGAATGCGTGTAAGCATATCTGCAATCGGATCAGTCATTGTCATTACATTTACCTCCTTCCCAAATTAGGGGATTACCAGCTGGCTTTTTTCACGCCAGGAATTTGTCCCTTGTATGCAAGTTCACGGAAACAAATACGGCAAAGTTTGAATTTGCGCAGTACTGAATGCGGACGGCCGCATCTTTCGCATCGTGTATATTCTTGCACTTTATACTTTGGCGTGCGTTTTTGTTTAGCGATCATAGATTTTTTAGCCACGTTTACGCCTCCCTCACGTTTACTTTTGGAACGGCATCCCGAATTGTGTTAGTAACTCACGAGCTTCTTCGTCAGAGTTCGCAGTTGTTACAATTACGATGTCCATACCGCGTACTTTTGATACTTTGTCATAATCGATTTCAGGGAAGATCAATTGTTCTTTCACACCAAGTGTGTAGTTACCGCGTCCGTCGAAAGATTTTTTCGATACTCCGCGGAAGTCACGTACACGTGGAAGTGAGATCGCAATCAATTTATCCAGGAAGTCATACATACGCTCTCCGCGCAGTGTAACTTTACATCCGATCGGCATGTCTTCACGAAGACGGAAGCCGGCAATCGATTTCTTCGCTTTAGTAATGACTGGTTTTTGACCAGACAATGTCTGTAATTCCTCTACAGCTGCATCAAGTGATTTTGTGTTTTGCACAGCTTCACCCACACCCATGTTGATAACGATCTTGTCGACCTTTGGTGCTTGCATCACTGATGAGTAACCGAACTTGCTCACTAGAGCAGGTGTGATTTCATTAAGATATTTTTCTTTTAGGCGGTTCATGATGTACCCTCCCTTCAGTCAGGAATTTTTATTTATCTAGGATTTCTCCGGATTTCTTTGCAACACGAACTTTTTTACCGTCTTCGACCTTGTATCCTACGCGAGTCGGCTCGCCGGATTTCGGATCTAGCAACATCACGTTCGATACGTGAATCGCTGCTTCCTGGCTGACAATTCCACCTTGTGGGTTTGCCTGGTTCGGTTTCGAGTGTTTTTTAACGATATTAATACCTTCTACAAGTACACGGTCCTTTTTCGGGAAAGCAGTCAAAACAACGCCTGTTTTGCCTTTGTCTTTGCCGGAGATAACCATTACTTTATCGCCTTTTTTAACATGCATTCTGTCGCACCTCCTTGGTATGGCACTTGAATTTATTAAAGAACTTCAGGAGCAAGTGAAACGATTTTCATGAAGCTGTTGTCGCGAAGTTCACGCGCCACAGGTCCGAAAATACGAGTACCGCGTGGACCTTTGTCGTCACGGATAATGACACATGCATTTTCATCAAATTTGATGTACGTACCGTCTTTACGGCGTGCACCGCTCTTCGTACGAACGATTACAGCTTTGACGATATCGCCTTTCTTAACAACGCCACCTGGTGTTGCTTTCTTCACAGTACAGACGATTACATCGCCGATGTTCGCAGTCTTGCGACCCGTTCCACCCAATACTTTGATTGCTAATACTTCACGGGCACCTGAGTTGTCAGCAACTTTTAAACGACTCTCTTGTTGGATCACGTAAGTAACCTCCTTTCGGAATTTCTTCCATTCCGAACTTATTTAGATTAAATGATTACCGCTTTTTCGATAACTTCTACCAAACGGAAACGTTTTGTAGCAGATAACGGACGAGTTTCCATGATGCGAACTACGTCGCCCATTTTCGCTTCGTTTTGCTCATCATGAGCTTTGAATTTCTTAGAGTACTTTACACGCTTACCGTAAAGTCCGTGTTTCTTTTGGGTTTCAACCACAACTGTGATGGTTTTATCCATTTTGTCAGACACGACACGGCCTGTGTAGACTTTGCGTTGGTTACGCTCAGACATACCTGCAACCTCCTCTCGATTTATCACTTAGTGCCACTGATTTCTCTTTCATGAATCACGGTTTTCATACGTGCAATCGCTTTACGCACTTCGCGGATGCGCGCAGTGTTTTCTAATTGACCAGTAGCCAATTGGAAGCGAAGGTTGAAAAGCTCTTCTTTCAGTGATTTCACTTTTTGTTCGATTTCAGCAGTGGTTAATTCACGGATTTCATTAGCTTTCATTCGATTCACCACCAATTTCTTCGCGTTTTACAAACTTCGTTTTAACCGGAAGTTTGTGAGAGGCAAGACGCAATGCTTCGCGTGCTACTTCTTCAGATACTCCAGCAATTTCAAACATGATCTTACCAGTCTTAACGACTGCTACCCAGCCTTCAGGCGAACCTTTACCGGAACCCATCCGAACTTCTAGAGGCTTTTTCGTATATGGTTTGTGCGGGAAGATTTTAATCCATACTTTACCGCCACGTTTCATGTAACGTGTCATTGCGATACGTGCAGATTCGATCTGGCGGTTCGTGATCCAAGCAGACTCAACAGCTTGCAATCCGTACTCACCGAATACTACTTCTTTGCCGCCTTTCGCTTCTCCGCGCATCTTGCCACGGTGCTCACGACGGTACTTTACGCGTTTAGGCAATAACATATTATTTGCCTCCTTCCTCAGTTTTCTTCTTTGTTGGAAGGACTTCACCGCGGTAGATCCATACTTTAACGCCAAGCTTACCATAAGTCGTGTCAGCTTCAGCATGCGCATAATCAATGTCAGCGCGTAGCGTATGGAGCGGAACAGTTCCTTCACTATAATGTTCAGCACGCGCGATGTCAGCGCCGCCTAGACGTCCAGATACTTGAGTTTTGATTCCTTTAGCGCCAGAACGCATAGTGCGTTGGATCGCTTGCTTTTGTGCACGACGGAATGAAGCACGGTTTTCCAATTGACGTGCGATGCTTTCAGCAACCAATTTCGCATCAAGGTCAGCTCTCTTGATCTCAACGATGTTGATGTGTACACGTTTGCCAGTCAAAGTGTTCAGCTGTTTACGAAGTACTTCTACTTCAGAACCACCTTTACCGATTACCATACCTGGCTTCGCAGTGTGGATTGTTACGTTCACACGGTTTGCAGCGCGTTCGATTTCTACTTTAGAAACAGAAGCCTCTTTCAAACGTGTTTCGATGTTTTCACGGATTTTGATGTCTTCATGAAGAAGTGTAGCGTAGTCCTTCTCCGCGTACCATTTTGACTCCCAGTCACGAATGATACCGACACGCATGCCGTTTGGATGAATTTTTTGTCCCACGAATTATCCCTCCTTCTTCTCTGATACCACTAGTGTGATGTGGCTAGTGCGTTTATTAATCGCGCTTGCGCGTCCCATTGCGCGTGGACGGAAACGTTTTAGTGTTGGTCCCTCGTCTACGAATACTTCGCTGACATATAGGTTGTCAAGATTCATTTCGTAGTTATGTTCTGCGTTAGCAGCTGCAGATTTTAGCAATTTCTCCACAACGATTGATGATGACTTCGGAGTGTGACGCAAAATCGCAACAGCTTCGCCGATTTGCTTGCCTCGGATCAAATCTACGACCAAACGAACTTTACGAGGAGCAATACGTACTGTTCTAGCGACAGCTTTTGCTTGCATGGAAAATCCTCCTCTCAATTAACGTCTTGTTTTCTTATCGTCTGTACCATGACTAGCGTATTTGCGTGTAGGAGCAAATTCACCCAGTTTGTGTCCAACCATATCTTCTGTTACGTATACAGGCACGTGTTTCTGTCCGTCGTATACGGCAATTGTTTGACCGATGAATGTCGGGAAGATTGTAGAACGGCGAGACCAAGTTTTGATAACTTGTTTCTTTTCGTTTCCACGTTGCGCTTCCACTTTTTTCATAAGATGATCATCTGCAAAAGGTCCTTTTTTCAAGCTGCGGCCCATTTGGGATCCTCCCTTCGTGATTGCACCACGGTTCTTATCTCGAACCGCAGCGTAATCAAATTATTTTTTACGACGACGCACGATGAACTTGTCTGACTTGTTCGTTTTCTTGCGTGTTTTGTACCCAAGAGTTGGTTTGCCCCATGGAGACATTGGTGATTTACGTCCGATTGGCGTACGCCCTTCACCACCACCGTGTGGGTGATCGTTCGGGTTCATAACAGATCCGCGGACAGTTGGGCGTTTGCCTAACCAGCGTGAACGACCTGCTTTACCGATGTTGATCAATTCGTGCTGTTCGTTTCCTACAGCGCCGATTGTTGCGCGGCATGTAGCAAGAATCATGCGAACTTCGCCTGATTGTAGACGGACAGTTACGTATTTTCCTTCTTTACCCAATACTTGAGCAGAAGTTCCTGCAGAGCGTACCAACTGGCCGCCTCCACCTGGCTTCATTTCAATGTTGTGGATTGTAGAACCCATTGGGATGTTTACTAGTGGTAGAGCGTTACCTGGTTTGATATCAGCTTCCGGACCTGACATGATCATCGTCCCAACTGTAATTCCTTTAGGTGCAAGGATGTAACGTTTTTCTCCATCCACATAGTGGATCAAAGCGATGTTCGCAGAGCGGTTCGGATCGTATTCGATCGTAGCAACGCGTCCTGGAATGCCATCTTTGTTCCGTTTGAAATCGATGATGCGGTATTGTTTCTTATGTCCACCACCGTGGTGACGTACAGTAATCTTACCTTGGTTGTTACGGCCGGCTTTGCGTTTTCTTGGCAGCAAAAGCGATTTCTCTGGCGTGCTAGTCGTGATTTCGCTGAAATCCGATGACGTCATGTTACGACGGCCGTTAGTGGTAGGTTTGTATTTTTTAATACCCACGTTATTTCCCTCCTTCTTTAATTAGTCCCTAGCAGACTTTATAGGAAATTAAATCTCGAATAATTCGATGTCTTTGGACTCAGCAGTCAATTTCACGATCGCTTTACGGCGACGGTTTGTGTAGCCTGCGTGTTTGCCCATGCGCTTGAATTTACCTTTGTAGTTCATGATGTTGACTTTCTCAACCTTCACACCAAAGATTTCTTCAACTGCATCTTTAACTTGTGTTTTGTTTGCGCGAGTGTCCACTTCAAACGTGTACTTTTTCTCTGCCATTACTTCAGAAGACTGCTCAGTAATGACCGGACGCTTTAGAATTTCACGTGCTTCCATTAACTAAGCACCTCCTCAATTTTCTCTACTGCCGCTTTTGTCATAACAACTTTGTCATGTCCAAGCAGGTCAAGTACGTTAATGCCAGTTGCAGATACAACTGTCATGCCTTTGATGTTACGAGCAGACAATGCTACGTTCTCATCAAGGTCAGCTGTAACGAACAATGCTTTTTTGCCAACTGAAAGGTCTTTCGTCAATTGCGTGAAAGCTTTCGTTTTCGGTGCGTCGAATGTCAATGCATCCAGAACCATCAAGTTCTCTTGCTTAACAGCAGTAGAAAGAGCTGAACGTAGAGCTAGACGACGTACTTTCTTAGGCAATTTATAGCTGTAGCTGCGTGGTGTCGGACCGAATACGATCCCGCCTCCGCGCCACTGTGGTGAACGAATCGAACCTTGACGAGCACGGCCTGTGCCTTTTTGACGCCATGGTTTTCTTCCTCCGCCTGCTACTTCAGAGCGAGTTTTTACTTTGTGGTTACCTTGGCGCAATGAAGCACGCTGTGCGATAACCGCTTCGAATAGAACAGCTTCATTCGGCTCGATACCGAAAATGGAATCATTCAGTTCGACGTCGCCGACCTGTGAACCTGTTTGGTTAAGTAAAGCTACTTTAGGCATTCCTGTTTCCTCCTTCCTTTAATTAATGATTACTTCGCTTTAATTGCCGAGTTAACACGGACAAGTGATTTGCGAGAGCCAGGAACATTTCCTTTAACTAGAAGCAAATTGCGTTCTACGTCAACTTTGACGATGTGAAGGTTCTGGATCGTAACGGTGTTGCCACCCATTTGACCAGGCAATTTCTTTTGTTTGAATACGCGGTTCGGAGCAACAGGCCCCATTGAACCAGGACGACGGTGGTAACGTGAACCGTGACTCATTGGTCCGCGTGATTGTCCGTGGCGCTTAATAACACCTTGGAAACCTTTACCTTTTGTTGTTCCTGTTACATCTACTACATCGCCTTCTGCGAATGTATCTACTTTGACTTCCTGACCAACCTCGTAATCTGACAAGTTCACATTGCGAAGTTCGCGAATGAAGCGCTTAGGAGCAGTGTTCGCTTTAGCAGCGTGGCCTTTAGATGGTTTGTTCGCAAGCTTTTCGCGCTTGTCTTCAAAACCGATCTGTACCGCCTCGTAGCCGTCCACTTCAACTGTTTTCTTTTGAAGCACTACGTTTGGAGTAGCTTCAATTACAGTTACAGGGATCAAATCACCGTTCTCAGCAAAAACTTGCGTCATACCGATTTTTCTACCTAAGATTCCTTTGGTCATGTCGTCACACCTCCTGATGATTTTTAATTTCTATTTTTGTTTGCCAATTAAAGTTTGATTTCGATGTCAACGCCGGACGGTAAGTCCAACTTCATCAACGCATCCACGGTTTGTGGTGTCGGGTTAACGATATCGATCAAGCGTTTATGTGTGCGCATTTCGAATTGCTCACGAGAATCTTTGTATTTGTGTACAGCACGCAAGACCGTGTAGATCGATTTCTCCGTTGGCAACGGAATCGGACCAGACACGTTAGCACCTGAACGTTTTGCTGTTTCAACGATTTTCTCAGCAGACTGATCCAGGATTCTGTGATCATATGCTTTCAAACGGATACGAATTTTTTGTTTTGCCATTATTTTCCCTCCTTTTCGCCTATTTTGGGATAGACATTCTCCACGAAAATTTTCCGCACACTCGCCATGGCAAAGCGGCCGGGTGTATCGGTAACCTCTCGCTTCATCGCAGTCAAAGACCAACATTAAATATTATACAGAAAGAAAAAGAATTCCGCAAGTGGTTGCCGGAAATTCTTTTAATTTCGCTTTCATTAGTATAACAGGATTTATTTCAGTTACAAGCAAGACGATAATAGTCGGAACATTTCAAGAGCGCGGCACACTTTCCACCTTTTTTAAAGGACCATCACCGCAACCCATCCGAAGATGATCAGCGGGATATTATAATGAAGGAACGTGGGAACGACCGTCTCCCAGATGTGGTTGTGCTGGCCGTCCGCATTGAGTCCGGATGTCGGTCCGAGCGTGGAGTCGGACGCTGGAGACCCCGCGTCACCGAGTGCTCCTGCCGTTCCGATCAGCGCGATGATCGCCATCGTCGAGAATCCGAACTCCAAGCTCAGTGGAACGAAGATCGCCGCGATGATCGGAATCGTCGCAAACGATGAACCGATGCCCATCGTCACTAGCAAGCCGGCAATCAGCATGACAAGTGCTGCGAGTCCTTTACTTCCTGCGAACAGAGCTGTGGACTCCGAGACGAGCGATTCTATCGCTCCAGTCGCCGTGATCACTTCTGCGAAGCCGTTCGCCGAAATCATGACAAATCCGATGAACGCCATCATGCGCATCCCTTCTGACAAGACATCATCCGCTTCCCGCCATTTCATTGCCCCCAACGCATAGAGGACGACAATGCCGGCAAGCGCTCCGATGATCATCGAGTCTGTCTCGATCTGCCCCCAAAGTGCAGCTGCCAGTGCGATGACTGTTACGACCACATCTTTTTTCGAAGCGGTACGCTTAACGGTTTCTTCTATAATAGAAGAAGTTTCATAATCCCGCGGCTTCCGGTACGAAATGAACACCGCGATCGCAAGCCCTACTGCAAGGCCCGCGACCGGGATAAGCATCGCCCGCGGGATATCTTCCATCGCGATCGGCAAGCCCGCAAGCTCCATCTGTGTCGCAAGGATTTCGTGGAACAACAAGCCGAAGCCGTATGGCAATAAAATGTACGGTGCTGTCAGGCCGAACGTCAAGACGCTCGCGATCAGGCGGCGGTCGATCCGCAATTCATTCAAGACGTGCAAGATCGGTGGAATTAAAAGCGGAATGAACGCGATGTGGATCGGAATCATGTTTTGCGAGAAGATCGCCATGGCAAGCAATGCTAAGATTAGCAAAGTCTTCGCAAGTCCTTCACGCGTCCGCTCCCCCCCACTGTTCACAACCTTTAAAATCGAAGAAACGAGCAGCTCTGGAATCCCTGTCCGTGAAATCGCCACCGCAAATCCACCGAGCATTGCATAGCTCAGCGCAATCGTTGCCCCATCCCCTAGTCCTGCCGTAAAAGAAGCGATTGTCTCCATGAAGCTGAGCCCGCCACTCAGACCACCGGCTAACGCACCGATCAATAGTGCAAAGACGACGTTGACCCGCAGTAAGCTGAGGACGAGCATAACCAGTACCGCAATAATAACTGCATTCATCTATTTTCTACCCCTTTAGTTTGCTAAAGCGTTAAAGCACTTATTTAAATTAACAAACTGAGAAATAGATGTCAACAATTTAAGCGGACTTTTTCAGAAACGTAAAAACCTCTCCGTTTTATCCGAAGAGGTGTTGGGTTCAATAGGAACTGACTTGATTAATGGAAGCGGCGATTTTCCTGCACGCTTCGAGCTTGCTTATATCGAGATTGCCACCACTGACGATGATGCCGGTGCGTGCGGACTTGAATGGCATGTGGCTATGGAGTACTGCTGCGACCGCTGTCGCGCCGGCTCCCTCCACAAGCATCTTCTCACGTTCGAGCATGAACAGGATGGCAGAGGCGATTTCCTGCTCACTGACGACGATCATGTCATCCACCAACGAACGGATGATCCGTGTCGTCAGCTCTCCCGGCTCCTTCACCCGGATGCCTTCCGCGATAGTCGGCAAGAACAGGGCAGGAAATGTATCGGATCCATGGAATGCCGAGGCGATGGCAGAAGCTGCTTCCGCCTGCACGCCCACGACCCGGACTTCCGGACGGAGCGTTTTGACGGCAAGGGCAGTACCTGCAAGCAACCCACCTCCACCGGCAGGCACTACGATCGTATCAAGAGCGGGGCACTGCTGGAGCATCTCCAGGGCGACTGTCGCCTGCCCTTCGATGACAGCGAGATCATCGAACGGGTGGATGAAGACCGCTCCCGACCGCAACTGCTCTTTCTTTGCTGCCGCGTATGCTTCATCGAAGTTCCGTCCGGTGATCTTGACGACCGCTCCGTACTGACGCGTCGCCAGCACTTTCGCTTCCGGTGTCCCTTCCGGCATGAAGACCGACACAGGCACCCCCTTTTCCCGGCCCGCCATTGCGACGCCTTGGGCATGATTCCCCGCGGATGCGCAAATGATGCCCTGTGCACAGGCATCATCGGGCAGCTTGCTGATCTTATTGAAGGCTCCGCGTACTTTGAACGATCCAGTCTTCTGTAAGTTCTCCAGCTTCAAGAACACTTCGCTCCCTGTCCGGCTGTTTAACGTCCGTGATTGCTTACAAGGTGTACGGTGAACAATCGGTGCCAACTTTTCGTAGGCGGCAAACAAGCCTAGCGTGTCATATGAATTCCCAACAAAACCATCTCCTCTTTTACTAGTAGGCCTTTACACAAGTTGCTTCGCTTCATAGGCCGCGATTTTTTCTTCATACTGGAACGTCAATGCGATTTCGTCCCAGCCCTTCAAGAGCATCTCTTTCCAGTAAGGGTCGATGTTGAATGAGTAACGGACCCCATCTTCCCCACTGACTGTCTGCTCTTCCAAATTCACTTTCAGCTCGAATGCAGCTTTCTTCCCTTTCTCCAGAAGCTCGGTCACTTCCTGATGGGCAAGTCGGATCGGCAAGATGCCGTTCTTCACGCAGTTGTTATAGAAGATATCCGCATAGCTCGGTGCGATGACCACTTTGAATCCATAATCAAGGATCGCCCACGGCGCATGCTCACGTGAGGAGCCGCAGCCGAAGTTTTCTTGGGCTACCAGGACCTCCGAGCCGGCATAGCGCGGATCGTTCAAGACGAAGTCCGGCGCTTCACTGCCATCGGGACGGTGCCGCCAATGATAGAACAAGTAACGGCCAAAGCCGGTCCGTTCGATCCGCTTCAGGAATTCCTTCGAAATGATTTGATCGGTGTCGACGTTCTTGCGGTCAAGCGGCGTCAAGACACTGGTGATTTTATTAATAGGTTTCATATGAACGCCTCCTCAATTAATTATGACAACACCGGTTCGTTCATGAATACGCGGACATCCGTCAAACGCCCTTCGACAGCAGCTGCTGCTGCCATGACCGGACTCATCAAGTGCGTCATAGAACCCGTCCCTTGGCGTCCTTCAAAGTTCCGGTTGGATGTCGAAGCACAACGCTCGCCGGCCGGTACAGCATCATCGTTCATCGCTAAGCACATACTGCAGCCCGTCTCACGCCATTCGAAGCCAGCATCCAAGAACACTTTGTCGATGCCTTCCGCTTCCGCCTGCCGTTTGACCGTTTCCGAACCTGGTACGACGATCGCTGTGACCGATGGATGCACTTTCCGCCCTTTGATCATTTCACTCGCTGAGCGTAAGTCACCAAGGCGCGCGTTCGTACAGGAACCGATAAAGACGTGCTGAATCGGAATGGACGAAAGTGGTGCACCTTCTTCCAACTCCATATAAGCAAGTGCTTGCTTCAACGCTTCCTGGTCTTCCGGATTTTCACAATCGTTGATGTACGGGACATGGCCTGCAATTCCCGCACCCATAGATGGGTTCGTTCCCCATGTGACAAACGGTGAGATTTCGTCCGCGTGAATCGTCAACACTTCGTCGTACTCCGCTCCAGCGTCACTAGCAAGTGCTAGCCAGCCTGCTGCAGCTTCTTCGAATGCCTCTTCTGCCGGCACATGACGGCGCCCTCTTAGGAATTCCACTGTCACTTCATCCGGACTGATCAAGCCGGCACGTGCACCTGCTTCAATCGACATGTTACAAACCGTCATCCGTTCTTCCATCGTCATCTTGCGGATGGCTTCTCCGGTATATTCGATGATATGTCCCGTCCCCATATCCACACCATACTTCGCGATGATGGCCAAGATAACGTCTTTTGCACTCACGCCGAAGCCAAGCTCTCCTTCGATGCGCATTTCCATCGTCTTCGGCTTCGACTGCCACAACGTCTGCGTCGATAATACGTGTTCCACTTCACTCGTTCCGATGCCGAATGCCAATGCACCGAACGCACCGTGGGTGGACGTATGGCTATCGCCACAAACAATGGTCTTGCCCGGCTGTGTCAGCCCGAGCTCCGGCCCGATGACGTGGACAATGCCTTGGTCCGGGTGATTGATGCCAGCAAGTGGCACACTGAATTCCTCACAGTTTTGCTGCAGGGTCTGGATCTGTTTCTTCGAGACCGGATCCGTGATCGTGTCACGGTTTCTTGTCGGCACATTATGGTCCATCGTTGCGAAGCAAAGATCCGGCCGCCGGACTTTTCGCCCATTCAGGCGCAGCCCTTCGAAAGCCTGCGGCGAAGTCACCTCGTGCAGCAGATGTAGATCGATATAGAGAAGATCGGGTTTTCCCTGCTCCGCATAAACGATGTGATCGCTCCAGATTTTTTCGATAATATTTTTAGCCATGATGATTGCTCCCTTCTTTTACACGTACGATAGCATGATGTGGTCCGAGACGAATTCCCGCTCGATTTCTTCGATCACTTTCTCAGCGAAGCGCGTAGTCGAGACGACTTGCTTGTCCCCTCCGCATACATCGCCAGTTCCGTAACCGTCTTCCAATACACTCTTCACTGCTTCCTCAATCGCTGATGCTTCCGTATGGAAACCGAACGAGTGACGCAGCATCATCGCAGCAGATAGGATGGCTGCAGAGGGATTCGCTTTGTTCTCCCCTGCTAAATCCGGCGCCGATCCATGTACAGGCTCGTAAAGGCCGAAGCCGTCTGCGCGTACACTTGCAGATGGCAGCATCCCTAGTGAACCAGTGATTACAGATGCTTCATCGCTCAAGATATCACCAAACATATTTTCTGTGACGATGACGTCGAATGTCGATGGTTCCGTGATCAGTTTCATCGCAGCAGCGTCGACATACAAATGATCCACGTCAACATCCGGATAGCCCTCTCTCACTTCTTCCACCACTTGGCGCCATAGCTTACTCGTCTCCAGCACATTTGCTTTGTCGACTGACGTCACTTTGCCTCGTCGCGTTCGCGCAATCTCAAATGCTTGCGTGACGATGCGTTTAATCTCTTCTTTCGTATAAACCAACGTGTCGATCGCTGAGCGTTCGTTGCGGCGTTTCGGTTCCCCGAAGTACAAGCCGCCTGTCAATTCCCGCAAGATCACCATATCGACGTTTTCCGCCACTTCTTTTTTCAATGGAGAAGAAGAGAGCAAGGAAGGAAACGCTTTGACCGGGCGGATGTTGGCATACAAGTCGAAATGCTTCCGGATCCCAAGCAACCCCTTTTCTGGACGCTTGTCCGCAGGGTTCTTATCCCACTTCGGCCCACCAACCGCTCCAAGCAAAATTGCATCACTCTGTTCACATGCCGTAATCGTCTCGTCAGGAAGAGGCTCGCCGTAACGGTCGATTGCTGCCCCTCCGATATCCGCTTCTTTCATTGTGAAGCTGTGTCCATAGCGCATCGCGATTGTCCGTAACACCTTCACCGCTGCTGCTGTCACTTCAGGTCCGATTCCGTCTCCAGGTAAGATTGCAATTGTTTTCTCCATTTCCTTCTCCTCCTCTGATTTAGTGTTTCAAGTCGTGATGGTTGCTTCAGTCTGTACATGGTTCTTCGCCAGCTGGCGGTTCACTGCATTCAAATAGGCTTTGGCGGTTGCTTCCAGAACGTCTTGTGCTACATCACGTCCGGTTACCGCCTCCCCTGCATACGTCATATTGATGACGGCTTCGCCAAGTGCATCACGGCCTTTGCCAATCGAGGTAACACGATAATCGAGGATGTGTGCTTCTTCTTCCACTAAACGTTCCAATGTATTAAAGATTGCTTCGACTGAGCCTGCGCCGGTCGTTGCTTCACGTACAACTTCACCAGCTGGGCGAGTAACGGAAACCGTTGCCGTCGGGATATTCTCTGTATCGTATTGTACTTGGACGCTTTCAAGCTTGTAGACTGGCGTTTCCTTGTCGCTGATTTGCTGATCCGTCAACAACACGAACAAGTCCGCTTCCACAATCTCTTTCTTCTTATCAGCAAGCTTCTTGAACTCCGCGAATGCTTTATTCAACTTCTCATCATCCAGTTCAAAGCCCATCTGGATGGCACGGTCACGGAATGCATGGCGTCCGGAGTGCTTCCCTAGCACTAGCTGAGTAGAAGCATCGCCGATCAATTCCGGTGTGATGATTTCGTATGTCAGCGGATTCTTCAACATGCCGTCCTGATGGATGCCGGATTCGTGCGCGAAAGCATTCTTTCCGACGACCGCTTTGTTCGGCTGGATGAAGCTACCAGTCAACTGGCTGACCATTTCGCTTGTCCGCTTAATTTCCTTCAAGTTGATATTCGTTTCGACTTCATAAATCTGTTTGCGGATATGAAGTGCGACGGCGATTTCTTCGAGTGCGACGTTTCCTGCCCGCTCTCCGATGCCGTTGATCGTCCCTTCAATCTGATCCGCTCCGTTCTCGATGGCTGCGAGCGTGTTCGCTGTCGCCATTCCAAGGTCGTTATGACAGTGGGCGGATAGCTTCACTCGCTCGATGCCTGGAACGGTTTCTTTAATGTAGCGGAACATCGCCCCATATTCCTGCGGTGTCGCATAACCGACCGTGTCCGGCAAGTTAATGGTCGTCGCACCTGCTTCGACTACCTTGCGGACGATGTATGCCAGGAACTCAGGATCCGAACGGGAAGCGTCTTCTGCTGACCATTCGACGAGCGGGAAGTACTTGCGTGCATACTTCACGGACTCGACAGCAATCTCCACAACTTCTTCCGGAGTCTTCATCAGCTTATGCTGCATGTGGATCGGTGACGTCGCGAGGAAGATGTGGAGGTGCGGCTGGACGCCGCCCTTCAATGCTTCCCATGCACTGTCGATATCCGAACGGACCGAACGTGCGAGTCCTGTCACGATGGAATCCTTCACAGTACTTGCGATGCGCTGTACTGCATCAAAGTCTCCTGGTGAAGCTGCCGGGAATCCCGACTCGATCACCGTTGCACCGAAGCGCTCCAATTGACGTGCAATCTCGATTTTCTCTGCAGTATTCAAGTTAATACCGGCTGATTGTTCTCCATCACGTAATGTTGTATCGAAAATGTCAATGTTCCGCACTGATGACCACCTCTTTTTGTTGTTGTTTCTTCCCTTCATTGACGAATGGCATCATTTCGCGCAGCTCGCGTCCGACCACTTCAATCTGGTGGGCTTCTTCAGCTCGCTCGATTGCTGTAAACTCTGGACGGTTCAGTTTGTTCTCCATCAACCAACCCTTTGCGAATTTCCCTGTTTGGATATCCGTCAAGATGTCTTTCATGCGCTCTTTCGTTGCTGCATCGACGACACGTGGGCCGGATACGAAGTCTCCCCACTGTGCAGTGTCTGAGATCGAATAACGCATTCCGGATAGACCACCTTCATACATCAGGTCAACGATTAGCTTCAATTCGTGCATACATTCGAAGTATGCGAGTTCCGGCTGGTAGCCTGCTTCGACGAGTGTCTCGAATCCCGCCTTCACAAGAGAAGTTACACCGCCGCAGAGGACTGCTTGTTCACCGAAGAGGTCCGTCTCTGTTTCTTCTTTGAACGACGTTTCCAGTACGCCTGCTCTACCTGCTCCGACTCCTTTAGCATAAGCGAGTGCGACATCCTTCGCTTGTCCTGAAGTATCTTGGTGTACTGCGAACAGCGCTGGTACGCCGGCGCCGGCTTCGAATGTGCGGCGAACAAGGTGTCCTGGTCCTTTCGGTGCTACGAGGATGACGTCCACGCCTTCCGGTGCTACGATCTGGTTAAAGTGGATATTGAAGCCGTGCGCGAATGCGATTGTCTTTCCAGCTGTCAGTGCAGGTGCGATCTGCTGTTCATAAATTTCCGTCTGGCGTTCATCAGGCGTCAAGATCATGATGACGTCTGCCGCCTCTGCCGCCTCTTTTACCGTCGTTACTTGCATGCCATCTTCCTGCGCTTGTTTGAATGATTTCCCTTTGCGTACCCCAACCACTACGTCGTGTCCTGAATCCTTTAAGTTTTGTGCATGTGCATGACCTTGTGAACCATACCCGATGATTGCGATTTTCTTGCCTTCCAATACTTGATCGTTTACGTCCTGGTTATAATACATTTTTGCCATTTTAATTTCCTCCTCAGATTTTGGGTTTTGTGTTTATAAAATCGTTACCGGAGCCGCAGCCATTTTCTGTGTTTCCCTGACCAATGCGGTCGTTCCGGTTCTTGTCAGCTCTTTCACGCCATAAGGCTTCAGCAATTCAATGAATGCTTCGATCTTCTCGGAACCGCCCACCACTTGGAAAGTGACGACGTCGCGGCTGACGTCGATGACATTCGGCCGGAATGGTTCGACCATGCTGTAGACTTCGTTGCGGATGGCGGGTGGCGCTGTCACTTTGACGAAGGCCAGTTCCCGTACCACCATTTCTTGATCGGTGATGTCATACACTTTCAGCACGTCAATCTGTTTTTGTAGCTGCTTCAGGAGTTGTTCGATCTTCCCGACGTCCTCTACGTTGACGGTGAAGGTCATTTTCGAGATACCCGGCCGTTCGGTGTATCCGACCGTCATGCTTTCAATATTGAATTGCCGTTTCATCATCATGCCGGTCACCCGGTTCAGCACACCGCTTTCGTTATTGACGATGACTACAATGATTCTTTTCACTCCACGTTCACTCCAATCATGTCGCCTAGTCCTTTTCCTGGCGCCACCATCGGGTAGACGTTCTCCAGTGCCAGCACCCGGCAATCGATCACTGCCGGCTCTTCCAATTCGAATGCTTCCTTGAACACGCGCTCCGCCTCTTCGATGGTCTTGGCCCGGTATCCCTTGATGCCATATGCTTCAGCCAGTTTGATGAAATCCGGTTGACTCGCGATGAGGGATTCGGAGTAACGTTCGTCGTAGAATGTCTCTTGCCACTGGCGGACCATTCCGAGGCTTTGGTTATTGAAGATCACCACTTTCACTGGCAATCGGTGTTCTTGCATCAAGGACAACTCTTGGAGTGTCATCTGAAAGCCTGCATCCCCGACGATGGCGACTACCTCTCTGTCCGGATGGGCGAACTGTGCGCCGATCGCGGCAGGGAGTCCGAAGCCCATCGTGCCGAGCCCGCCGGATGTAATCCAGCGATCCGGGTGCTGGAACGGATAGTACTGCGCCACCCACATTTGGTGCTGTCCGACGTCAGTCGAGACAATCGCCTCCCCCCCGGTCAGCCGGCCGATTAGCTCGACAGCTGCTTGTGGCATGATTTCTTCTTTCGCCTTGTAGCGAAGTGGATACATCGCTTGGTCCTGTGTGAGCTTCTTTCGCCACTCTTCAGTAGAGGTAGCTTCGAATTGCTGTTCCGCCAATTGCAGGAGTGCCTGCTTGGCGTCTGCAACAATCGGGATCGCTGTCGGTACGTTCTTCCCGATCTCTGCCGGGTCGATGTCGATATGGATGACTTTCGCGTTTGGTGCGAAGCTGGCTAAGTTACCGGTCAACCGATCGTCGAACCGTGCACCGATGTTCAGTAGGACATCGCATTCACAAATCGCTGTATTCGCTGTGTAAGTGCCGTGCATGCCAGCCATTCCGAAGAACAGCGGATGCTGTGCAGGCATCGTCCCAAGTCCAAGCAGCGTATTGACGACCGGGATCTCATAACGCTCGACAAACTGCCTCAGTTCGTCAGTCGCTTTCGCAGCGAGTACGCCAGCACCTGCAAGAATCAGCGGCTTGTTCGCTTGCGCCAGCGCATCAGCTGCTTTTCGGATCTGCAAGTAGTTCGGCCTTGTCACTGGCTGATAACCTGGCAGCCGGATCTCATCTGAATACTCTGCTGGCTCCATCAGTGCCGAGGAGATATCTTTCGGGACATCGATCAACACCGGTCCGGGGCGACCTGTCGAAGCGATGTGGAATGCTTCGTTGATGATACGCGGTAAATCCTCTGCTCGTTTTACTTGGTAGTTATGTTTCGTGATCGGCTGAGTGATACTGATGATGTCTGCTTCTTGGAATGCATCGGTGCCGATGACGGTGCTTGCTACTTGACCAGTGAAAATGACGAGCGGCAAGGAATCGAGCATGGCGTCTGCGATTCCTGTGACAAGGTTCGTCGCCCCCGGGCCGGATGTGGCGATGACTACTCCCGGATTTCCTGTGACGCGGGCATATCCTTCTGCTGCATGGATGGCTCCTTGTTCATGTCTTGCCAGGATGTGGCGAATCGGATTTTTGTAGAGCGCATCGTAGATTGGAAGCACCGCGCCTCCCGGATAGCCGAAAATCAGTTCCACGCCCTGCTTCTTCAATGACTGGATCAGTGTATCTGCTCCGCTGAATTTCATCTCTTTCTTCGTATCGTGCATTAGCTGGACTGCTGTGCTCAATCTTTACGCCTCCTCATCTTCATCTGTAAATAAAAAAACTTTCCCATCCCTACGCAAAGAATCATGTTCTTTGTGTAGGGATGAAAAAGTTTCATGGTACCACCCTAGTTCGCTGCATGTGCAGCCTCATGACAGAAGCTTCCTGTCTTTTCTGTAACGGCAATCTGTGAGAATTACCGGGAATACCTAATCAGCAGCTGCCTTTCAGTATCCCACTCGGAGGGGAGTAGCTAGATGGACATATTGCCGGCTTCCACCAATACCGGCTCTCTGTGAATATGTGATTCCATCGCATGCCTCTTCAACGTTTTTGCTATTCATTTTCCTTCATGTCCCCGAAATCCTTTGTGTGACTGGGTTCCGGTGAAGGTCTCTTGTAAATTGTTGTTATCATATCGCCTTACTTTCAACGTGTCAACATCTTAAAATTAAATTATCAACCAATTCAAACTATTAAAAACTAATGTATGCGTTTACAAGATTGATCCATCAACGCTTTGCGTTTTTTAATTTTTTTTTGAAATTATTTTTATTCCTATCGAGCACGTGTGTTTTTTCATAAGGAAAGTTAGCGAAAAGAGAGCGCTGCGCAGGAGAGAAATTGGTGAAAACGGCAAAAAACCGCTTTGAGATCCCAACAGGATCTCAAAGCGGTTCAGAAAGTGAATTATTTTACGATAGACGCAACAACGCCTGCGCCTACAGTACGTCCACCCTCACGGATAGAGAATTTAGTTCCTTCTTCAAGAGCGATAGGTGCGATTAGCTCAACAGTCATTTCGATGTTGTCGCCAGGCATAACCATTTCTACTCCTTCAGGAAGGTTACAAACACCAGTTACGTCAGTTGTACGGAAGTAGAACTGCGGACGGTAGTTTGTGAAGAATGGCGTGTGACGGCCACCCTCTTCTTTTGAAAGAACGTAAACTTCAGCTTTGAAGTTTGTGTGTGGCGTGATTGTGCCTGGTTTAGCCAATACTTGTCCACGTTGGATGTCGTCGCGGGAAACCCCACGAAGAAGTGCGCCGATGTTGTCGCCAGCTTCAGCATAGTCAAGCAATTTGCGGAACATTTCTACACCTGTAACAGTTGTAGATTTAGCTTCTTCAGCGATACCGATGATGTCAACAGTGTCGCCGACTTTAACTTGTCCACGTTCAACGCGGCCAGTAGCTACTGTACCACGGCCAGTGATTGAGAATACATCCTCAACTGGCATCATGAATGGTTTGTCAGTTTGACGTTCTGGAGTTGGGATGTACTCATCAACTGCAGCCATCAATTCCATGATTTTTTCTTCCCACTCTGCTTCGCCTTCAAGAGCTTTAAGAGCAGAACCTTTGATGACAGGAATGTCATCGCCAGGGAAGTCGTATTCAGATAGAAGGTCGCGAATTTCCATCTCAACCAACTCAAGAAGTTCTTCGTCGTCTACCATGTCACATTTGTTCATGAAGACTACTAGGTAAGGAACACCTACTTGACGTGAAAGAAGGATGTGCTCACGTGTTTGTGGCATTGGGCCATCAGCAGCAGATACTACTAGGATCCCGCCGTCCATTTGAGCAGCGCCAGTGATCATGTTTTTAACATAGTCGGCGTGTCCTGGGCAGTCAACGTGTGCATAGTGACGAGTAGCAGTTTCATACTCAACGTGAGAAGTGTTGATTGTGATTCCGCGCTCTTTTTCTTCTGGTGCGTTGTCGATCTGGTCGTAAGAACGAGCAGTACCACCTGATGCTTTTGCAAGAACTGTAGCGATTGCTGCAGTCAAAGTTGTTTTACCATGGTCAACGTGACCGATTGTACCGATGTTCGCATGTGTTTTGGAGCGATCGAATTTTTCTTTAGCCATTGGAAAATCCTCCTCAAGATTTAAATTATATTGTTAAAAAAGTGGCCTGGATGAACAGCAAGCCGCTATCCAGGCATATACACTATTTATACTTTATTAAAGGACAGAATTCAATTATTCGCCTTTATTTTTTTTGATGATGTCTTCAGAAATTGATTTCGGTACTTCTTCATAGTGGTCGAAGTGCATTGAGAACACACCACGGCCTTGCGTGTTAGAACGCAATGAAGTCGCATATCCGAACATTTCTGCAAGTGGAACCATCGCACGGACTACTTGAGCGTTACCGCGAGCGTCCATACCTTCAACGCGTCCGCGACGTGACGTGATGTCACCCATGATGTCGCCGAGATATTCTTCAGGAATAACCACTTCGACTTTCATGATTGGCTCAAGAAGAACCGGGTTAACTTTAGAAATTGCATTTTTTAGTGCCATGGAAGCGGCAACTTTAAATGCCATCTCGTTCGAGTCAACATCGTGGTAAGAACCATCGAATAGTCTTGCTTTGATGTCGATCAATGGGTAACCAGCGATTACACCATTGTCGAGTGAATCGCGCAAACCTGCTTCAACAGCCGGGATGTATTCACGTGGAACAACCCCACCGACGATTGCGTTCTCGAACTCGAAGCCAGCGCCTTCTTCGTTTGGAGAGAACTCGATCCAAACGTGTCCGAACTGACCGCGTCCACCGGATTGGCGAACGAATTTCCCTTCAACTTGCGCCGACTGGCGGAAAGTTTCACGGTAAGATACTTGCGGAGCACCAACGTTGGCTTCGACGTTGAACTCACGGCGCATGCGGTCAACGAGGATATCAAGGTGAAGTTCACCCATACCTGCGATGATCGTTTGACCAGTTTCCTGATCTGTATGCGCGCGGAATGTTGGATCCTCTTCTTGCAATTTCGCAAGGGCTTGACCCATTTTGTCTTGGTCCGCTTTTGATTTCGGCTCAACTGACAATGAGATAACTGGTTCTGGGAAGACCATGCGCTCTAGGATTACTTGGTCTTTCTCATCGCTCAATGTATCCCCTGTCGATGTATCTTTCAAGCCGATTGCAGCAGCGATATCTCCACAGTATACTTCAGAGATCTCTTCACGTGAGTTAGCGTGCATTTGCAGGATACGTCCTACGCGCTCGCGCTTACCTTTAGAAGAGTTCTGTACGTATGAACCGGATTTCAAAGTACCAGAGTACACACGGAAGAAAGTCAACTTCCCTACGTATGGATCTGTCATAACTTTAAACGCCAGTGCAGAGAAAGGCTCGCTTTCGTCAGCTTTACGCAAAACTTCCTCATCCGTATCAGGGACGATTGCAGTCATTGGCGGTACATCAAGTGGTGATGGCAGGTAGTCAATGACTGCATCAAGCATCAATTGAACACCTTTGTTTTTGAATGCAGTTCCGCAAACTACTGGGTAGAACTCGACATCCAACGTTCCTTTACGGATCGCTGCTTTAAGTTCAGCTTCAGTGATTTCTTCGCCGCCAAGATATTTCTCCATCAAGTCTTCATCAAGCTCAGCTACAGCTTCCACGAGTTTCGTGCGCCATTCTTCAGCCTGCTCTCTGTATTCTTCAGGGATTTCGATATCTTGTACATCTGTTCCCAAGTCATTTGCATACATGCGTGCGTTCATTTCGACAAGGTCAATGATCCCTGTGAATTGATCTTCCGCACCGATCGGCAATTGGATCGGGTGTGCATTTGCTTGAAGACGCTCGTGAAGAGTACCTACAGAATATAGGAAATCTGCACCGATTTTATCCATCTTGTTGATGAATACGATACGTGGTACTCCGTATGTCGTTGCTTGACGCCAAACTGTTTCAGTTTGTGGCTCAACGCCTGATTGTGCGTCAAGAACTGTTACTGCACCATCAAGTACACGCAGTGAACGTTCAACCTCTACAGTGAAGTCTACGTGTCCTGGAGTATCGATGATGTTGACGCGGTGTTCTTTCCATGAAGCTGTTGTCGCAGCAGAAGTGATCGTGATGCCACGTTCCTGCTCCTGCTCCATCCAGTCCATTTGAGCGCCACCTTCGTGCGTCTCGCCGATCTTGTGGATACGGCCAGTGTAGTAAAGGATACGCTCCGTAGTAGTCGTTTTACCGGCATCGATGTGAGCCATGATCCCGATATTACGTGTTTTGTCTAAGGAGAACTCTCTAGGCATATTGGTCTTTCTCCTTCCATTTCGGAATAAGATTTAATTTCTTTAACTAGAAATTACCAGCGGTAGTGAGCGAATGCTTTGTTCGCTTCTGCCATTTTGTGAATATCTTCACGTTTCTTAACAGATGCACCAGTGTTGTTCGCTGCATCAAGAATTTCGTTAGCCAGACGCTCTTCCATTGTTTTCTCTCCACGCAGGCGTGAGTAGTTTACAAGGTAGCGCAGACCTAAAGTCGTACGGCGTTCTGGGCGAACTTCAACCGGTACTTGGTAGTTAGAACCACCAACACGGCGAGCACGTACTTCAAGGACAGGCATGACGTTAGTCAATGCTTGCTCGTATACTTCAATTGGATCTTTACCGCTGCGTTCTTTTACAAGTTCAAACGCACCGTACAAGATTTTCTGAGAAGTACCTCTTTTTCCGTCGACCATCATTTTGTTAATTAAGCGTGTCACCAATTTCGAATTATAAATTGGATCTGGCAACACGTCACGTTTAGCAACAGGACCTTTACGAGGCATGTATGTTCCTCCTTTCAACGAAATCTATTCGTTCAGTGAAATTGTTCTTACTTTTTCTCTTTAGGGCGTTTCGTTCCGTATTTCGAGCGGCTTTGCATACGGCCGTTAACTCCAGCAGTATCAAGTGCGCCACGTACGATATGGTAACGTACACCCGGTAAGTCTTTTACGCGTCCGCCGCGAAGAAGTACAACACTGTGCTCTTGCAAGTTGTGCCCTTCTCCAGGGATGTATGCGTTGACCTCAATTTGGTTTGTCAACCGTACACGCGCGTATTTACGCAATGCCGAGTTCGGTTTCTTTGGAGTCATCGTACCAACACGAGTACAAACTCCGCGTTTTTGTGGTGAGTTCAAGTCAGTTCTAGACTTCTTGAAGCTGTTATACCCTTTACCCAACGCAGGTGATTCTGATTTCGTGCTTTTTGGTTTACGAGGTTTGTTAACTAATTGGTTAATTGTAGGCATCGATTTTTTCCTCCTCTCAAAAGGCGTTCTAATACCACATATCCAGGTGGTTCATTTTTTGGGTAAAAACAAAGTCTTTGTGTTTTATACACAAAAACCATTATTCGATAATCGCTACAGCAGCCGCTCCGACATGGATGCCGTATGCTTTGCCGAGTTCTATTCGCGAAGGCACCAAGGTGACTTCCACGTTCTTCGCTTTGGCGAGTCCGATGATCCGGTCAGTGACCTGAACATCCGCATCGCGTGCCACGAATACTTCGGCGACGTTGCCGCTTTGTAAAGCTTTTATCGCTTGCTTTGTACCAATGATCGGTTCACGTGTCGTTTTCACTTTCTCATAAGACATTTTCATATCCTCCAAAGTTTAGACAGCTAACCATCAACCCTCAACATGTTATCATCCATTAAAAAAGATGTCAACCATATTCATCAAAAAAAGTTCCGGGGAGTCCATTTTTTTGCAACTCCCCAGAAGCTATTTTCTTATGACTCGGTTTGTACCGGCTCTTGCTGTTTTTTCTCCTCACGAGCGATCGCGATTTGACGGTAGCGTTGCATACCAGTTCCAGCAGGAACCAACTTCCCGATGATGACATTCTCTTTCAGGCCGAGCAATTCGTCGCGTTTCCCTTTGATTGCTGCATCTGTCAGGACACGAGTTGTCTCCTGGAACGATGCTGCAGATAGGAATGATTCCGTTTCAAGTGAAGCTTTCGTGATCCCGAGGATGACTGGACGGCTTGTTGCCGGCAGTTCACCTTCAAGCACTGCTTTCGCATTCGCTTCAGTGAATTGATGGATATCAAGTAGTGCACCCGGCAATAGATCCGTGTCGCCCGCTTCGATAACGCGGACTTTGCGGAACATTTGACGAACCATTACTTCGACGTGTTTGTCCCCGATTTCTACCCCTTGCATCCGGTATACTTTCTGGACTTCTTTCAACAAGTACTCCTGGACAGCCTGCACATCTTTCACTTGCAGAAGCTGCTTCGGATCGATCGAACCATCGGTCAATACTTCCCCACGCAAAATCGTGTCGCCTTCTTGCACTTTCAAACGTGCGTTGTATGGCCCCAAATATTTGCGTGTTTCGACATCGCCCTGGATCGTCACTTCTTTTTGGCCTTCCCGAATTTCGTCGATGTGTGTAATCGTACCGGAAATTTCCGTGATGACCGCTTGACCTTTCGGGTTACGGGATTCGAAGATTTCCTGGATACGAGGAAGACCTTGTGTAATATCGTCCCCTGCTACACCACCTGTGTGGAATGTACGCATCGTCAACTGTGTACCTGGTTCACCGATGGACTGGGCTGCGATAATACCGACCGCTTCCCCAACTTCCACTTCGTCGCCTGTCGCCAAGTTGATCCCGTAACATTTCTTACACACGCCGTGTTTCGCATTACAAGTAAAGGCTGAACGGATCGTCACTTCCTGGATACCAGCTTCGACAACTTTACGAGCTAGGTCCTGTGTGATCAATTCGTCTTTTGCAACCATGACTTCTTTTGTTTCCGGATGACGGATCGTTTTCTTCACATGGCGTCCAACGATACGCTCTTCCAGCTCTTCAATGACTTCCGAGCCTTCCATCAATGCGCCGACTTTCAGGCCGCGGTCCGTTCCACAATCGTTTTCGCGGACGATTGCATCCTGGGCTACGTCTACAAGACGGCGAGTCAAGTAACCGGAGTCAGCTGTTTTCAATGCCGTATCCGCGAGACCTTTACGGGCACCGTGCGTAGAGATGAAGTACTCGAGTACCGTCAGACCTTCACGGAAGGAAGATTTGATCGGAAGTTCGATGATGCGTCCAGCCGGGTTGGCCATCAGCCCCCGCATCCCTGCAAGCTGCGTAAAGTTCGATGCGTTACCACGGGCACCGGAGTCACTCATCATGAAGATCGGGTTCAAGCGATCCAATGACGCCATCAATTTTTCCTGGATGACATCTTTGGCAGCACTCCAGTGTGAGATGACGCGGGAATAACGTTCTTCCTCTGTAATCAAACCACGGCGGAACTGCTTCGTGACTTTATCCACCTTCGCTTGCGCTTCGGAAAGAATTTCTCCTTTATCCGGCAAGACGACGATGTCCGAGACTCCAACCGTAATACCGGCTTGAGTAGAATATTTGAATCCGAGGCTCTTCATACGGTCAAGCATGCGTGACGTTTCCGTGATGTGGAAACGCTTGAACACTTCCGCGATGATTTCCCCAAGGATTTTCTTCTTGAACGGTGTAACAAGTTCCGCTTCTGCGATATGTTTCCGGACATCGACTGTAGCTGCTACGAAATACTTCGAAGGCGTCTCTACCTGCAAGTTGTAATCCGTTGGTTCGTTGATGTAAGGGAACGATTCTGGCAAGATCTCGTTGAAGATGATCTTCCCGACAGTCGTCAAAAGCATTAATTTGTTTTGTTCTTCTGTAAACGTCTGGTTCTTCACCGAGCTCGCTTTGATCGCGATACGCGTGTGGAGGTGGACGTGTCCAGTTTGGTAAGCAAGGACCACTTCTTCAGGGCTTGAGAAAATCGCACCCTCTCCAGTAGCACCTTCGCGCTCCAGTGTCAGGTAATAGTTACCTAGAACCATATCCTGGGACGGTGTAACAACCGGCTTTCCATCTTTCGGGTTCAGGATGTTCTGTGCTGCAAGCATGAGCAGGCGGGCTTCCGCTTGTGCTTCTGCTGACAGTGGAACGTGGACAGCCATCTGGTCACCATCGAAGTCAGCGTTGTATGCCGTACATACGAGTGGGTGAAGACGGATTGCCTTTCCTTCAACCAAAGTTGGTTCGAAAGCTTGGATACCAAGTCTGTGAAGCGTCGGGGCACGGTTCAATAGGACCGGATGCTCCTTGATGACATCTTCAAGAACGTCCCATACTTCCGGATGCAGTCGTTCGATTTTGCGCTTCGCACTCTTGATGTTATGCGCCAAACCTCTTTCGACCAGTTCTTTCATGACGAACGGCTTGAATAGTTCAATCGCCATTCCTTTCGGAAGACCACATTGATACATCTTCAAGTTCGGTCCGACAACGATTACTGAACGGCCCGAGTAGTCGACACGCTTACCAAGAAGGTTCTGACGGAAACGCCCCTGTTTCCCTTTCAGCATATGCGAAAGTGATTTCAATGGACGATTACCCGGTCCAGTTACAGGACGGCCACGACGACCATTATCAATCAATGCGTCGACCGCTTCTTGTAGCATCCGCTTCTCGTTCTGAACGATGATGCTCGGAGCACCAAGGTCCAAGAGACGTTTCAGACGGTTGTTCCGGTTGATGACACGACGATACAGATCGTTCAGGTCGGACGTTGCAAAACGACCACCATCCAGCTGTACCATCGGGCGAAGCTCCGGCGGGATGACAGGAAGAACGTCAAGGATCATCCAGTCCGGACGGTTGCCGGAGTTACGGAACGATTCAACGACTTCAAGACGTTTGATCGCACGTGTGCGGCGCTGGCCTTGAGCAGTCTTCAATTCTTCTTTCAACGTTTCGGTTTCGCGTTCCAAATCGATTTCAGTGAGCAGACGCTTGATTGCTTCTGCACCCATCGCCGCTTGGAATTTCTTGCCGAACTTGTCGCGGTATGCGCGATATTCCTTCTCGGACAACAATTGCTTCTTCTCAAGTGGCGTATCAGCAGGATCGATCACGACATACGACGCGAAGTAGATCACTTCTTCCAATGAGCGTGGAGACATGTCCAAGATGAGACCCATACGGCTCGGGATCCCTTTGAAATACCAAATGTGGGAAACCGGTGCTGCTAGTTCAATATGGCCCATACGCTCACGGCGGACTTTCGAACGAGTGACTTCAACGCCACAACGGTCACAGACGACACCCTTATAACGGACGCGCTTGTACTTACCACAGTGACATTCCCAGTCTTTCGTAGGTCCGAAAATACGTTCACAGAACAACCCGTCTTTCTCGGGCTTCAATGTACGGTAGTTAATTGTTTCTGGTTTCTTGACTTCCCCGTAGGACCAAGAGCGGATTTTGTCAGGTGACGCTAAACCGATCTTCATGTACTCAAAATTATTCACATCTATCAAGGAGCCTACCTCCCTTTTGTCTCGAGTTTCTTTCATGACTTAATGAATGAAGAACGGGCGGACGGCTAGGCCACCCCTCTCCACATATCCATTAATCGACTGTTCCAACCGGTGCTTCTTTGTTCTCTATATTCGGCGTGATGTTGAGAGCATCTGCAGGTTGCAGATCTTCTTCCTCGTCGAGGTCACGCAATTCAATTTCTTCGTCATCGATTGTCAGCATTTTGACGTCCATACCGAGACTCTGAAGTTCTTTGATCAATACTTTGAACGATTCCGGTACGCTTGGTTCTGGTACGCTCTCGCCTTTGACGATGGCTTCATACGTCTTCACGCGTCCGACCACGTCATCGGATTTGACTGTCAGGATTTCCTGAAGTGTATGAGCTGCTCCGTACGCTTCAAGTGCCCAAACTTCCATCTCCCCGAAACGCTGTCCACCGAACTGGGCTTTACCGCCAAGTGGCTGCTGCGTAACAAGTGAGTATGGCCCAGTCGAGCGGGCGTGCAATTTATCGTCGACCATGTGCGCCAGTTTGATCATGTACATGATCCCGACAGATACACGGTTATCGAACGCTTCACCGGAACGGCCATCATAAAGGATCGTCTTTCCGTCACGCGGCATGCCTGCTTCTTCCATCGTTTCCCACACATCTTCTTCGTTCGCGCCATCGAATACCGATGAGGCCATATGAAGACCGAGTGCGCGGGCTGCCATACCAAGGTGCAACTCAAGCACCTGACCGATGTTCATCCGCGATGGTACACCAAGCGGATTCAACATGATGTCGACTGGTGTGCCGTCCGGCATGAATGGCATATCTTCTTCCGGAAGGATCCGGGAGATAACCCCCTTGTTTCCGTGACGGCCGGCCATCTTGTCACCAACGGAAATTTTCCGTTTTTGAACAATATAGACGCGTACCAGCTGGTTGACGCCTGGAGACAATTCGTCTCCGTCTTCGCGGTTGAAGATCTTCACGTCAAGGACGATACCGCCTGCTCCGTGGGGTACACGTAGGGACGTATCGCGAACTTCACGTGCCTTCTCACCGAAGATTGCGTGTAGAAGACGTTCTTCCGCAGTCAGTTCTGTAACGCCCTTAGGTGTCACTTTCCCGACTAGGATGTCGCCATCTTTTACTTCCGCACCAACACGGATGATCCCACGGTCGTCAAGGTTGCGCAGTGCATCCTCACCGATGTTCGGAATATCACGTGTGATTTCTTCAGGGCCCAGCTTCGTATCGCGGGCATCTGATTCGTACTCTTCGATATGGACAGATGTATACACATCGTCTTTCACGAGGCGTTCACTCATGATGATGGCATCCTCATAGTTAAAGCCATCCCACGTCATGAATGCGACGAGTACGTTGCGTCCAAGTGCCATCTCCCCTTTTTCCATGGAAGGGCCGTCAGCAAGGATATCGCGGCGTTTGACGCGGTCCCCTACTTTGACGATCGGGCGCTGGTTATAGCTCGTTCCTTGGTTGGAACGAATGAATTTTTGGAGTCGGTAAGTCGAAAGATCGCCCTTCACTTCTTTGCCGTCCACTTCTTCGATCGTGCGGACTTTGATTTCCTTCGCTTCAACCGATTCGACGATCCCCGGCTGTTTCGCGATCACTGCAGCACCTGAATCGCGCGCTGCGAGATGCTCCATGCCAGTTCCGACGAACGGAGCTTCAGGGTTCAACAACGGAACTGCTTGACGTTGCATGTTCGCTCCCATGAGGGCACGGTTGGAGTCATCGTTTTCCAAGAATGGAATACAAGCTGTCGCAACCGATACGACCTGCTTAGGTGAAACGTCCATGTAGTCAATGCGCTCGCGTTTAAGCAATGTGTTCTCCCCGCGGAAACGTCCAACGACTTCTTCCTCTACGAAAGAGCCATCTTCTGCAAGCTGAGAGTTCGCCTGTGCGACGACGTAGTTGTCTTCTTCATCGGCTGTCAAATAGTCGATCTGCTCTGTCACGCGGCCCGTTTCCGGATCGACACGGCGGTAAGGCGTCTCGATAAAGCCGAATTTATTCACTTTCGCAAATGTTGAAAGCGTGTTGATCAGCCCAATGTTCGGACCTTCAGGCGTCTCGATCGGACACATCCGCCCGTAATGGGAGTAGTGAACGTCACGCACTTCGAAGCCGGCACGTTCCCGTGTCAAACCACCAGGCCCGAGCGCAGATAGACGACGTTTGTGCGTCAATTCCGCTAGCGGGTTGGTCTGGTCCATGAACTGGGACAGCTGCGAGCTACCGAAGAACTCTTTGATCGATGCAATAACCGGACGGATATTGATCAATTGCTGTGGAACGATCGATTGTGTGTCGTTGATTGACATACGCTCGCGCACCACACGCTCCATACGGGACAAACCGATACGGAACTGGTTCTGCAGGAGTTCCCCGACAGAACGTAGACGACGGTTTCCAAGGTGATCGATATCATCCGTGTTGCCGACACCGTACAGCAAGTTGAAGAAGTAGCTGATAGAAGAAATGATGTCAGCAGGCGTTACGTTTTTGATTGCATCTTCCACGTAAGCGTTGCTGATGACCGTGATCTCTTTCTGCTCTTCGTCATTCGGCGCATAGATTTTG
The DNA here is from genome assembly GCF_009707665.1 of Planomicrobium sp. YIM 101495. Lineage (GTDB taxonomy): Bacteria > Bacillota > Bacilli > Bacillales_A > Planococcaceae > Planococcus. Next base: position 21,403 of record NZ_WLZW01000007.1, on the reverse strand, counting down.
ACAGACTGCAACGTCACGTCATCTTCCAGCACGCCTCCTGCGTGTGAAACCGTATGGAAGCCAACGCCATTTTCCAAGTAAGGAATCAAGCGGTCAAGGATGCGGCGGTCAATCACCATTCCTTGTTCTACAAGAATTTCGCCTGTTTCAGGATCAGCCAATGTTTCAGCGATCGTTTGGTTGAAGAGACGGTTCTTGATGTGAAGCTTCTTGTTCATTTTGTAACGTCCGACATTCGCCAGGTCATAGCGTTTCGGATCGAAGAAGCGTGAGTAAAGCAAGCTTTTCGCGCTCTCGACTGTCGGCGGCTCACCAGGACGCAAACGCTCATAGATTTCAAGAAGCGCTTTTTCGGTGTTTTCCGTATTGTCTTTTTCCAATGTATTTTGAAGGTATTCGTTATCACCGATCAGATCGATGATTTCTTGGTCGGTGCCGAATCCAAGCGCACGCAAAAGGACCGTGACAGGAAGCTTCCGTGTCCGATCGATCCGTACATAGACAATATCCTTAGCATCTGTTTCATATTCGAGCCATGCTCCCCGGTTCGGGATCACAGTCGCGCCGAAACCACGCTTACCGTTCTTGTCTGTCTTGTCGTGGAAATAAACGCTTGGTGAACGCACCAACTGTGAAACGATTACACGTTCAGCTCCGTTGATGACGAATGTTCCTGTCTCTGTCATGAGTGGGAAATCCCCCATGAACACATCTTGCTCTTTTACTTCATCTGTTTCCTTGTTGTGCAGGCGCACTTTTACGCGGAGTGGCGCTGCATACGTGACGTCACGCTCTTTTGATTCATCCACTGGATATTTCGGGTCAGCGAGGCTGTAATCAACAAACTCGAGTGACAAATTTCCTGTGAAGTCTTCGATCGGCGAGATATCCCGGAACATTTCGCGCAAGCCTTCTTCGAGGAACCATTCATATGATGCAGATTGAATTTCAATCAGGTCCGGAAGATCCAGAACTTCGCTGATTCTCGAAAAACTTCTGCGTTGACGATGTTGACCGTACTGAACTAGTTGACCTACCAACTTATTCACCCCTCAATAAAACATTTATAAGCCTTTCCGATTCTCAACGATTGGTGTATGATATCGAAAAGGCAAAAAGAAAACGAGTCTAGATGATTAGCTCATTTTCGGTTACCATATAAACAGTGTCGTCATGCACTGCCCGAAAAAAGGGCAAACGACCTCAAAATAATAAATTTTGCATTTTATTATAATACCACAGCGTTTTTGTCAAGTCAAACTTTTCTAGCCTCAAAAATAAAGTAGCCCTTTTTCTTGTCCGCAGTCCGGCAATTGCCGAATAATGCTTCTAATTTCTGTTCTGTCGACGGCGCTCCTTGCTTTTTTTGGATGACGACCCATAGGGAGCCTCCAGCTGCTAGCTTATCAAACGCCTGTTCATAAAAACGGAACACCGTGTCTTTTCCGGCACGGATCGGCGGATTCGTCAAGATCGCGGCGAAATCGTCTTCGACGACGGATCCAAGGCCATCACTTTCATAAATGCTTACATTGCCGACATCATTCTTGTCGGCATTTTTCTTTGCCAATTCAAGTGCCCGCGTGTTGACATCCACCATGTGGACCATCTTCTTGGGGAATTCCTTGGCAATCGCGAGACCGATCGGACCATAGCCACAGCCGACATCCAGAATCGGACCCGGAACAACTGATGCTTCGAACGCCTCGATCAATACGCGCGAACCGAAGTCCACTTCATTCTTGCTGAAGACGCCTGCATCCGTTTGGAACCGGAGCTTCTCACCTCGTAAGGTGAACGTCCATTCTTGGGGATTGCTTTTGATTTGGGGTTGTTTCGAGTAATAATGTTCTGTCATTCCAAATGCCTCCTCGTCTTCCGCTTGTTTCTGCACTCGCCATTCTCCGGCAGCACATCACCAACGAAGCTTCTTCCTATCCAAAACAAGAGACTATGTACTTGAAGCGGGGAATTTCTCATCTCGCTGCTCCTTGCAGTTTCAAAATGAATAAACAAAAAGCCCGTCGATGATACTGACGAGCTCCTTTGTTTGTTCAAAAGTGAACAGAAATTATTTAACTTCTACAGAAGCGCCTACTTCTTCAAGTTTGCCTTTGATTTCTTCAGCTTCGTCTTTAGAAACGCCTTCTTTAAGAGCTTTAGGAGCTTCGTCAACTAGGCCTTTCGCTTCTTTAAGACCAAGACCAGTGATTTCGCGAACCACTTTGATTACTTTGATCTTCTGATCGCCAGCAGATGCTAGGATTACTTCGAATTCAGTCTGCTCTTCAGCAGCACCAGCACCAGCGCCAGCAGCAGCAGCTACAGGAGCAGCAGCAGTTACGCCAAATTCTTCTTCGATTGCTTTAACTAGGTCGTTAAGTTGAAGAACTGTCATTTCTTTGATTGCATCTAAGATTTGTTCTTGTGTCATGATATTTTCCTCCTATAAGTTAGGTAATTTTTTTGTTCGTTCAGGCGATTATTAAGCGCCTTGTTCTTCCTTGCTGTCCGCGACTGCTTTTGTAGTAGCAGCGAAGTTGCGGATTGGTGCTTGAAGAACGCTGAGAAGCATAGACAATAGACCTTCGCGTGATGGAAGTTCTGCTAGTGCTTTCACTTCGTCGCTTGAAGCAACTTTTCCTTCGATGACTCCAGCTTTGATTTCCAAAGCTTCGTTCGTTTTCGCGAAGTTGTTGATGATTCGCGCTGGAGCGATGACGTCTTCATTAGAGAATGCGATTGCATTCGGTCCAGTGAAGTGTTCGTTGATCGCTTCAAGACCATGCATTTCAGTCGCACGGCGAGTCATTGTATTTTTGTATACTTTGAACTCGACTCCTGCTTCACGAAGTTGTTTACGCAGTTCCGTTAGCTGAGCAACGTTCAATCCGCGGTAATCAACAACGACAACTGAAGCTGCTGCTCCGAATTTGTCAGCAATCACTTGAACAACGTCCTGTTTACGTTCAATTGCTTTTGTAGACATGTAGGCACCTCCTGTAGTTTTTCACTTATACCGTACGGCACATAAAAAGCCTCTATATCTTTACAGACATAGAGGCATAAAAGTCAGGATCATCGATGAAGATGCATCTGAATTCACTCATGTCCTCGGCAGGGATCGTTTAAGCGCATAGCGCCCCTGCTGTCTGCGGTACAAATGGATATTTCACAACTCAGCTATCATAGCAGAGCCGTTTTCGTTTGTCAACGAATTATTTAGCAACCTCAACGCTAGAAGCGTCGATTTTGATTGCAGGTCCCATCGTAGTTGTAACGTTCAACGATTTCACGTAAGTTCCTTTAGAAGCTGAAGGCTTCGCTTTTTGGATTACGTCATAGATTGCAGCAAGGTTTTCAACCAACTGCTCTTCGCCGAATGAAACTTTTCCGATTGGTGCGTGGATGATACCAGCTTTGTCAGCACGGTATTCAACTTTACCAGCTTTGATTTCTTGAACAGCTTTCGTTACGTCGAAAGTAACTGTGCCTGTTTTCGGGTTCGGCATCAAGCCTTTAGGTCCCAAAACGCGTCCAAGTTTACCTACTTCACCCATCATGTCAGGTGTTGCAACGATCACGTCGAAGTCAAACCATCCTTGTTGGATTTTTTGGATGTATTCTGCGTCGCCAACGAAGTCAGCGCCAGCAGCTTCTGCTTCTTTCAATTTATCGCCTTTAGCGAAAACCAAAACGCTTTGAGTTTTACCAGTGCCGTTTGGAAGTACTACTGCCCCACGGATTTGCTGGTCGTTCTTACGCGTGTCGATTCCAAGACGGAAAGCAACCTCTACAGTTGCGTCGAAGTTTACAGTGCTTGTTTGCTTAGCAAGAGCGATCGCTTCTTGAGCGTCATACAATTTTGTACGGTCGACCAATTTTGCTGCCTCTTGCAACTTTTTACCTGTTTTAGCCATTTGAAATGTCCTCCTTGTTGTGGTCGAGCGGTTTGAACCTCCCACGATTAAAGGCTGCGCACTTCTTGAGGAAGACACGCAACCCATCCAAAAACAACTTCTAAATTAGTCTTCGATTGTGATTCCCATGCTGCGTGCAGTACCTTCAACCATCATCATAGCAGCTTCAACTGAAGCAGCGTTTAGATCTGGCATTTTAGTTTCTGCGATTTCGCGCACTTGATCACGTTTAACTGTTGCAACTTTATTACGGTTCGGCTCACCTGAACCAGACTCGATACCAGCAGCTTTCTTCAATAGAACTGCAGCTGGCGGAGTTTTTGTAATGAATGTAAATGAACGGTCTTCAAATACAGAAATTTCAACCGGAATAATCAAACCTGCTTGCTCAGCAGTACGTGCGTTAAACTCTTTACAGAATCCCATGATGTTTACGCCCGCTTGACCCAATGCCGGTCCTACCGGTGGCGCTGGATTAGCTTTAGCTGCAGGGATTTGCAATTTAACAACCTTGATCACTTTTTTAGCCACGAAACACACCTCCTTAAGTCCGTGATGTGGTAATAGGGTTTCCCCTCCCACTCAATATCTGTCTGTCAACAATGTTGATAGAATTAGCTTAAATGTTCAGAGTATCTAGAGACATTCTGACCTATGAAATAATATCATTTCCCGCGTAAAATAGCAAGCGTCTTTTAGACTTTTTGAACCTGGCCGAAATCAAGCTCCAATTTCGTCTCGCGTCCGAACATGTCGATCGACACTTTGACCTTGCCTTTCGTGTCGTCCGTTTCTTCCACTTTCCCTTGGAAGTTCGCGAACGGCCCTTCCATCACTTCGACGACATCGCCGACTGCGTAGTCGATTTCGACTTTGCGATCGGACAGTCCCATCTGCTTCAAGATGAATTCTGCTTCTTCTTCAAGTAGCGGTGTCGGCTTCGCCCCTCCACCTGATGAACCGATGAATCCTGTAACACCCGGCGTGTTGCGGACTACATACCAAGATTCGTCTGTCATGATCAATTCGACAAGGACATACCCTGGGAATGTTTTTCTCATGACTGTGCGTTTTTTGCCATCCTTGAAATCGACCTCTTCGTCTTCCGGTACCATGACGCGGAAGATCTTGTCTTGCATGCCCATCGTTTCGACACGCTTCTCAAGGTTCGCCTTTACTTTGTTCTCATATCCGGAATATGTGTGGACTACGTACCAATTTTTTTCCATAGACTGGCGGACTTGAGTCCATTCCTCCTTTTTGAGCAAATGAAAAAACCCGTTCGCTTTGACTGACGGGCTATATCATATGCGGTATTTTTGTTTACAGCTCACTTACAGTTCCAAGAACCAACGGAACAATTCGGAAATACCTGTGTCGACCAATGCAAAGAACAGAGCCATAAAGACGACAGTTGAAAGAACAACGACTGTGTACTTTGTAAGTTCTTTTCGTTTTGGCCAGCTGACTTTTCTCATTTCCGAAATAACATTTTTAAAGAAATCGCCTATCTTCCCCATCGTCTCTAAAACCTCCGAATTTCTAAATCACTAGAATTCCTTGACAGTAACCGTCTCAAATCGTTTGTTTGTGTACGGTGTGCGCGTTGCAATGCGCACAGAATTTTTTCAGTCCCAAACGTGTCGTCTGATCCGATTTGGCTGGAACCGTATAATTACGGGAGGCACATTCAGTGCAGCCCAAAACTATTTTTTTCGTCATATTGTCACCCTATTCGAGCTTTTTCAAGATTATCACCTAATATCCGGCATGTCAACCACGCGTCACATGATCTCGATGCCTTCCGTCTGCAGATGGCGCTCGAGTTTTCGCTTGACACGCTGCAAGGCATTATCGATCGACTTGACATGACGTTGCAGTTTGTCGGATATTTCCTGATATGTCTGGCCCTCCAAATAAAGGACGAGCACTTCTCTTTCCAGTTCGCTCAGTACTTCTTCCATTTTCTCTTCCAGGAACGACAGTTGCTCCTGATTGACCATCAGATCTTGTGGATCTTCGACCGTCGTGCTCGTCAAGATATCAAGCAGCGTCCGTTCCGATTCCTCGTCATACACCGGCTTGTCCAGTGAGACGTATGAGTTGAGCGGGATGTGCTTCTGACGCGTAGCGGTCTTGATCGCGGTGATGATCTGGCGGATGATGCAAAGCTCGGCAAACCCACGGAACGAGGATAGCTTGTCGCTCCGGTAATCCCGTATCGCTTTGTACAGCCCGATCATGCCTTCTTGGATGATGTCTTCCTTGTCCGCTCCGACGAGAAAATACGAACGTGCCTTCAAGCGGACAAATGGGCGGAACTTCGTGATCAAGTAATCCAATGCTTCCGTATTCCCTGCATGGACCAAGCTGACAAGCTCCTCGTCTGCCAGTGCTGTAAACTGCTGCGGTTGAACTTGGTTCTTCTTTGGCATGGGTTTTTCCCTCCGGTCACTTGGAGCTCAATACACACAGTATACAGGAAGCCATTTTTTGGCGTCAACCGCTCATTGCTTTCCACGGCGCCATTTTTCGAAAATTTCTGCCACTTCGTCGGAAAAGCGAATTTTCGAGAACGATTTTTGCGTCTGAGTCTCTTTCACTGCGATGGTGATTTTCTTCTGAATTTCTTTGACCTCGATCTCCAGCTCCCTAGCGGAGATGCGAAGTGCACCTTTCGCGAAGATGACCCATTGCTCGGTCAGGTCGGAAGTCGCGACATGTACTTGATCCCGGCGATTGCCAAGCGCCACCGCAAGCTTCTCGATCCGTTCGTCCGCCGTTTCCTTCTCACGGGTGAATACGACTTCTACGTTGTTGAATTTGTTTTTACTTTCAATACCGGGAACGAGATGGGCATCGAAGACGACGATGACTCGCCACCCCTTGTAGCTTTGGTATTCGGCCATCCGGGCGATCAGCTGATCTCGTGCACCTGCAAAATCATGTTTCTTCAGCTCCCGCAGATCCGGCCAATCACCGATGATGTTATAACCATCCACCAACAGAATCTCCATAACTCAACCTAACGGATTGCGCTTGCGGTACACTTCATAAAGAAGCAGGCTCGCAGCAACTGATGCATTCAAGGACGTCACGTGTCCAACCATTGGCAGCTTATAAAGGAAGTCACATTTTTCCCGAAGGATTCTGCTCATGCCCTTTCCTTCGCTTCCAATAATGACCGTAAGCGGCAAGTTCGCATCCATCTGACGGTAATCCGCTGCTTCTTTCGCATCCGTTCCTGCAATCCAAACTCCGCGTTTCTTCAATTCATCAACCGTCTGGGACAAGTTATTGACCCGGACAACCGGCACGTGCTCGATAGCTCCTGTCGACGCCTTCGCAACGACCGCTGTCAGCCCGACCGCGCGGCGTTTCGGGATGATGACACCATGTGCCCCCATCGCATCCGCTGTACGCAAGATCGAGCCCAGATTATGCGGATCTTCCAGTTCATCTAAAATAATGAAAAGAGGATCTTGTTCTTTAGCAGCAGCCACGTCGAACAGCTCATCTAGCTCCGCATAACGGTAAGCTGCGACAGCTGCGGCGATGCCTTGGTGGTTCGAATCAGTCAAACCATCAATTTTCTTTTTCGGAACGAACTGGACGATGACACCTTGCTCTTTCGCCAGCTTCAACAATTCCGTCACCCCTGTTTTCTGAATCCCTTCCGCGAGCCAGATTTTGTTGATGTCGCGTCCGGCACGCAGTGCTTCCAATACAGGGTTCTTACCTCCAATAATCTCAGGAGTTGTCTCTTCACTCATGATTGAATCCCTCCTTTGCTTTCTTCCGCGATTTGAATCGCATAATCGACCATTTCCTTCAGTCGTTCATCTTGGCGTTTCAAATATAACCAGCCGACAACCGCTTCAAAGGCCGAGCTGAAATTATATGTCTGGACATCGGTGTTTTTCGGGACAGACCCTGACTTGGCATTGCGGCCACGGCGCATGATCGCAAGTTCCGTTTCCGTCAAGAAGCCCTCTTCCGTCATCCGCTTCAAAATCATCGCCTGTGATTTCGCCGAAACGAAATGAGTCGCCTGCCGGTGCAGGATATTCGGTTTGACCCGTCCCGAACAAATCAAGTGCCTGCGCACTGCCTGCTCGAAGACCGCATCCCCCATATAAGCGAGTGCCAACGCATTCAATTGGTCAACGTCGCTCGGTCGCATATCTTCCATTTCATTAGCCTCTCTTCCAGCGCATGCCTTGTGCTGTATCTTCCAAGATGATGTTGCGTTCTTTCAGTTCATCACGGATCGCATCAGCACGGGCAAAATCACGGTTTTTCCGCGCTTCGACGCGCTTTTCGATCAATTTCTCGATCTCTTCATCCAATAGTTCCCCCGCTGCATCGAAGACCAGGCCAAGCGTATCGCCAAGTTCCTTGAACATGCCTAAGAACGCCTCCAGTACTGCTGGGCTCGTGTTCTTTTCATTCAAGTACAAGTTCGCAAGGCGAGACAGGTCGAACAGCTTGGAAATAGCATTCGCCGTGTTGAAGTCGTCATCCATCGTCTCGATGAATTCCTTCTTAACCGCTTCCGCTTTCGCCAGCCACATGTCGTCATGGTCGCCAAGTCCTGCAGATACATGCAGACGGTGCTTGATGTTCGCAACCGACGTACGGATGCGGTCAAGTCCTGCTGCCGCATCTTCCACAAGCGGACGCGAATAGTTGATCGGGTGACGGTAATGGACCGACAACATGAAGAAACGCAGCACCTGCGGATCTATTTCTTTTAAAATGTCGTTGACGAGCACGAAGTTGTTGAGTGATTTTGACATTTTTTCGTTGTCGATATTGATGTAGCCGTTATGCATCCAGTAACGCGCAAACTGCTTGTCTGTGTGCGCTTCGGACTGGGCGATTTCGTTCTCATGGTGCGGGAACGTTAAGTCTTGCCCCCCAGCATGGATGTCGATCGTGTCGCCGAGATGTTCACGTGCCATTACCGAACATTCGATATGCCAGCCTGGGCGTCCCGCTCCCCATGGGCTGTCCCACGAAATTTCGCCTGGCTTCGCTGTTTTCCACAAGACGAAATCAAGCGGATCTTCTTTCTTATCCCCTGTTTCGATCCGTGCGCCGACTTTCAATTCATCGACGGACTGGTGAGATAACTTGCCGTAGCCTTCGAACTTCCGTGTGCGGTAATAGACATCCCCCTGCGATTCGTATGCGTAGCCTTTTTCAATCAGCACTTCAATGAAGGCGATGATCTCGTCCATGTGATCTGTCACACGCGGGTGGACGTCCGCTTCGTCACAGTTCAGTGCTTTCGTATTCTCAAAATACGCTTTGATGAAGCGGGAGGCAATCTCCGGCACTTCTTCTCCGAGTTCGTTCGCTGCTTTGATCAGCTTGTCGTCGACGTCCGTGAAGTTGGATACGTACGTCACTTCATAGCCTCTGTAGCCCAAATAACGGCGGACTGTGTCATAGACGATGACCGGACGCGCATTCCCGATATGGATATAGTTGTAGACGGTCGGACCGCATACATACATTTTGACTTTGCCTTCTTCAAGCGGGATGAATGGTTCTTTCTCCCGGCTCAGCGAGTTGAATAATTGAATCGCCATCAACGATTACCCTCTTTCTTGTTGTGCTTTTTTCGTTTGTGCCAGTTCCTGCTCGAGCGCCGCGATCTTGCGTTCCATTCCTTCGCAGCGGTCCATGACAGGGTCCGGCATATCTTGGTGGTTCAAATCCGGTTTCACTTTGACGCCGTCCTGAATGACGACTTTTCCGGGAATCCCGACAACTGTCGCATTGGCTGGGACGTCTTTCAATACGACTGAGCCCGCTCCGACTTTCGAATGGTCCCCGATGACTATTGAGCCGAGCACTTTCGCACCCGTCGCGACTAAGACGTTATTGCCGAGTGTTGGGTGCCGTTTTCCTTTTTCTTTCCCTGTTCCGCCGAGCGTCACGCCTTGGTAAATTGTGACGTTGTCGCCGATTTCGCATGTCTCGCCGATAACGACGCCCATCCCGTGGTCAATGAAGAAGCGGCGGCCGATCACTGCTCCCGGGTGAATTTCGATGCCGGTGAAAAAGCGGCTGATTTGTGAAAGTGCACGTGCCGCAAAAAACCATTTCCTCCGGAATAACGCATGCGCGAACCGATGCAGCCAAATAGCGTGCAGTCCCGAATACGTCAGCACGACTTCCAGCGTATTACGCGCAGCCGGGTCTTGCTCAAACACAACCGATACGTCTTCCTTCAGTAATTTCCACATTCGTCTCACTCCTTGCTTTGTACAAAATAAAAAACGCCCCTGTCAGTTACCTGACAGAGACGCATCGTTTGCGCGGTTCCACTCTGAATTGAAAAGGAGACAACTTCCCCCTCTTCCTCTTAAGCGCCTTTAACGCAGGCGATACGGCCGGTCTACTCACTTCGACACGACACTCAAGGATGCATTCCATACAGCAGTGGCCCGGATCACTCGCAGCCGGTGATGATCCTCTCTGATAGAGCTTGCGATATGTACTTGTTCCCGTCAACGTTTTATTGTTTGTACATCCATTTTACATGTTCTGTTTAGGAAGTCAATTCACGCGCCTGCATAAGCAGAGACGCGTTTGATCGATTTTTCCTTGCCAAGCAATGCGATGGCATCCGGCAATTCCGGACCGTGCGTTTGGCCAGTCGTCACGACACGGATCGGCATGAAGAGGTTCTTCCCTTTATGGCCGGTCGCTTTTTGGACCGCTTTAATCGCTGCCTTGATTTCAGCAGGCTCGAATGCTTCCAGCGCTTCCAGCTGTTCTTTGAAAGAAGCCATCACTTCCGGTACTTGTTCGCCGGCAAGCACTTCCTTCTCTGCTTCGCCGTATTCCAAGGAATCGGTGAAGAACAGGTCAGACAGCTCCGTAATTTCGGCGCCGAAGTTCAACTGCTCGTGATAAAGTGCGATCAGCTTGTGTGCCCATTCGCTTTGTTCCGCCGTCATGTCTTCTGGCAGCTTGCCTGCTTGTTGCAGGTGCGGCAAGGACAGTGCAACGACTTCTTCAAGCGGCAGTTGTTTCAAGTATTGGTTGTTCATCCACATCAACTTCTGACGGTCGAACATGGAAGGTGATTTCGACAGACGGGCTTCGTCGAAGATCTTGATTAGTTCCTCTTTCGAGAAGATCTCTTCTTCCCCTTCCGGAGACCAGCCGAGCAATGCGAAGAAGTTAAAGAGCGCTTCCGGCAAGTAGCCCAGGTCTTTGTATTGGGAGATGAATTGGATGATCGACTCATCGCGTTTCGATAATTTCTTACGGTTTTCGTTGATGATCAGTGTCATGTGGCCGAATGTCGGCGGTTCCCAGCCGAATGCCTGGAAGACCATCATCTGTTTTGGTGTGTTGGAGAGATGCTCTTCCCCACGGAATACGTGGGAAATTTTCATCAAATGATCGTCGATGACAACCGCAAAGTTGTAAGTCGGGATGCCGGTCGTCTTGACGATTACCCAGTCACCGACATCTTTCGATTCGAATGCGATCGGACCTCGCACAAGGTCATTGAACGAATACGTCACATTCGCCGGCACTTTCATGCGAAGTGAGTACGGCAGACCTGCGGCTTCTTTCTCAGCTACTTCCTCAGCACTCAAGCTGCGGCAAGTGCCTGCGTATTGTGGAGCCGCGATGCCTGATGCACGCTGCTGCTCACGCTCCTGCTCGATTTTCTCAGGCGTACAGAAACACTTGTATGCTTCGCCGCTCGCCAGTAGACGGTCCGCGTGCTCTTTGTAAGTGTCAAGCCGCTCCATCTGACGGTAAGGGCCGTAGTCTCCACCGATATCGACCGACTCGTCATACTCGATGCCGAGCCACTTCAAATTATCCAGCTGGGACAGCTCCCCCGCTTCGATATTCCGTGCGATGTCCGTATCTTCAATACGGACGATGAATTTGCCACCGTGGTGGCGTGCATATAGATAGTTGAATAGCGCTGTGCGCGCCCCGCCGATATGAAGGTGTCCAGTCGGGCTCGGAGCGTAACGTACGCGTACTTCTTGTGTCATGTTCAGTTCCTCCTCATAAATCTTCCGTCACTATTTTATCACCCGCCGCCCCATTAGGAAAGCTGGCGTTTTGTCAGCAAAATCACAGCAAGTGCCGCAATGCCTTCTTCGCGGCCAAGGAAGCCGATTTTCTCGTTTGTCGTCGCCTTGACGTTCACTTTCGACACATCTGATTCGAGCAGCTCTGCGATTGATGCGCGAATCTCTTCGATGTGCGGTGCAAGCTTCGGCTTCTGTGCGATCACTGTGCAATCGACGTTGCCAAGTTCGTAGCCTTGCTCTTTCACAAGCTGCCAAATTTCCTGAAGCAACTTGCGCGAATCCGCATCCTTGAATTCCGGATCCGTGTCCGGGAAGTGCTTGCCGATGTCGCCTGCACCGATCGCGCCAAGTGCTGCATCCGTGATCGTGTGGAGCAGGACATCTGCATCCGAATGGCCGAGCAATCCTTTCGTATGCGGGATTTCGATTCCGCCGAGAATGAGTGGACGCCCTTCCGCCAATTGGTGTACATCATAACCTTGTCCGATTCGAATCATCTTCATTTCCTCCTATTGCCGCTTTTCCAGGATCGCCTTGCCGTATACAAGGTCGTCCGGTGTCGTCATTTTAATATTTTCGTACGTACTTTCCACAAGATGGACCGGTTCGCCGAGGCGTTCCACGAGCATGGCTTCGTCCGTCCCGAGGAACGCGTCTGCAAGCGCCTGTCTCGCTGCCTGGAGCAGTAATGGATAGCGGAATGCCTGAGGCGTCTGAATCGTCCACAGTTGCTCTCTGGCGACCGTTTCCAGCACCTTGCCATCGACCGCACGCTTGATGGTATCTTTCACTGGCACCGCCGCGATAGCCGCACCTTTTTCGTAAGCTGTTTGCACGAGATTGCTGATGACGACCGGCTCGATGAACGGGCGTGCTGCATCGTGCACGAGAACGACTTCACATGCCGGAATCAGTTCCAGACATGCCCTGACACTGTCCTGCCGTTCCTTTCCGCCCGTCGCATAGCCTCTCACCTTCGTGAAACCCGCTTCCCGGACGTATGCTTCGATGATAGCTTGCTCGGATTGCTTCACCGCCAGCCAGATTCCTGTACACGCTTCGTCACGTTCGAATACAGCGAGCGTATGCAGGAAAATCGGCTGATCCGCAAGCTCCAGCAACAACTTATTCTTATCCGCTTTCATCCGCTTGCCGCTCCCCGCAGCAGGCAATACTACTGTATAGTTCATCCTGTTCATCCTTCTAACCCGAACGTTTCTGAAGTGATCGGTTATTTATTGCCTTGTGGCTTGGCGAAGATCATCCGGCCAGCGGAAGTTTGCAGCACACTTGTCACCGTTACAGTGATCGCCTTGCCGATGAATTCCTTCCCGCCTTCGATGACGATCATCGTGCCATCGTCCAAATAAGCGACGCCTTGGTTCTGTTCCTTGCCGTCCTTGATGACCACGACGTGCATTTCCTCACCCGGAATCACGACCGGTTTCACCGCATTGGCTAAGTCGTTGATGTTCAAGACCGATACATGATGCAATTCACATACTTTGTTTAAGTTGAAGTCATTCGTGACCACTTGGCCACCCATCTTCTTCGCAGCACGCATTAACTTCAGATCGACTTCTGCGACTTCATCGAAGTTCTCTTCCGTGATCAAGATTTCCCCTTCACGTTCGCTTTGCAGGCGCTTTAGTACATCAAGCCCTCTGCGACCACGCGTCCGCTTCAATGTATCGGACGAATCCGCGATGTGCTGAAGCTCCGATAGGACAAATTGTGGGACGACGAAAATCCCTTCAAGGAACCCTGCAGCTGAAATATCCGCGATGCGGCCATCGATGATGACACTCGTATCCAGCAATTTGTAGGACACTCTCACTTCCGGCTCCTGTTCGGGTTCCTCCGCCTTTTTAAGCGTGTTGAGCTTAGAAGGCGTCAAAACAGTCGCGATCTCCTCGCGCTTCTGGAAACCGACCTGAAAACCAAGATAACCGAGTACCACTGAAAATACGATCGGCGCCGCTGTATTGACGAGCGGAATATCGATCGAACTCAGTGCAAATCCGATAAGGAATGCGACAACAAGTCCGAGAATCAAGCCGAGCGTACCTGACAAAAGATCCAAAGTAGGTGCATGCAACAGCTTTTCTTCCATCCATTTCATGAAGTTCACCAGCGAATCGACGAATAAAAGTGATAATAAATAGAAAATAAATGCACCGATCAACGCTGAGACATATGGATTGTTCACCCACGGGTTCGTATCGAAAGAAATGAGTTCATAAGCATAAGGTAAAAATAAAATTCCGACAGTACCACCGATCAGTAAAAACAACAATTGAATAATTTTCTTTAACACACGTTCCACCTCCTTTTTTCCAATTATACACGCTTTCCTGATGAAAGGCTGTTCAGGCAACGCCAAGAACAGGAAAAAACCGCCCTGGAGCGAAATAGCAGCTCCGAAAGCGGTTTTGTTTAAGATGGAAAAATCTCTTTTAATGCGTCATTGACTGTTTCTACACCGATTACACGAATGCCTTCAGGATAGTCCCAGCCTCCAAGATTCGACTTCGGAATGATCGCCCGCTGGAAGCCGAGCTTGGCCGCTTCCTGCACACGCTGCTCCACACGGGAGACGCGGCGCACTTCGCCGGTCAACCCCACTTCCCCAATAATACAATCGGTCGGACGCGGTGCCTGGTCACGGTAGCTCGACACGATGCTCGCTAGGATGGCCAGGTCGATCGCCGGCTCATCCAGTTTGACGCCGCCCGCCACTTTGATATAAGCATCCTGCGCCTGTAGCATCATCCCGACCCGCTTCTCAAGTACGGCCATGAGTAGCGAGATACGGTTCTGGTCCACACCAGTCGCCATCCGCTTCGGGTAGTTGAAGCTGGACGGTGTGACGAGTGCCTGGATCTCGACCAGGATCGGTCTGGTCCCTTCCATCGAAGCAACGACGGTCGAACCTGCCGATCCGCTCGTGCGCTCCTGGAGGAACAGCTCTGACGGATTCAATACTTCCTTCAATCCATCCTGCAGCATTTCGAAAATCGCGATTTCATTTGTCGAGCCGAACCGGTTCTTAACACTACGCAGTATGCGGTACGTGTGATGCCGCTCCCCTTCGAAGTAAAGGACCGTATCCACCATGTGCTCCAAAATACGGGGTCCTGCAATCTGGCCTTCTTTCGTCACGTGGCCGACGAGGAAGATCGCAATATTCTTCGTTTTGGCGATCCGCATCAGCTCCGCAGTGCTCTCACGCACTTGTGTTACACTACCGGGAGCAGATGTCACTTCCGGGTGATGGACGGTTTGGATGGAGTCGACGATGACGAATTTCGGCTCCGTTTCTTCGATGGCGTGATGGATCAGCTCAAGGTTCGTCTCTGCATAAATATACAATTCCGTTGAAGATGCCTGCAGGCGCTGTGCCCGCAATTTCGTCTGCTTGATCGATTCCTCACCTGAAATATAAAGGACGCGGTTGTCGCTATTCGCGAGCATCGCCGACACTTGCAGCAGCAACGTCGACTTCCCGATTCCTGGGTCCCCCCCGACTAAGATGAGTGAGCCTGGTACGATTCCGCCCCCTAGGACACGGTTCAGCTCTCCCATTTCCGTCGTCACACGCGGTTCTTGCTCGGTTTCAATCGACACGATTGGCATCGCCTTTTGTGTCGTCGTGCCGACAGAGTGCTGGAATGCGCCTCTCGTCCCTTTCGGTGCCGCGACTTCCGTTTCTTCGGTCATCTGGTTCCATTCGCCGCAATTCGGGCATTTGCCCATCCATTTCGCTGACTCATAGCCACATGATTGGCAAATGAATTTCGTTTTCTTCTTAGCCATGCCTGCCTCCTTCGCCGATTAAAAAACCGCCCGCCGGATTTCCAGCGGACGGATGGTCCTTTATTCTTGCTTGGTCACTGCTTCTTTCGTGCGAATGACAAACTCGTCGCCTTCCACGTCGAAGATAATCGTCTGACCAGAGATGGCCGTGCCTTTCAGTACTTCCTCGGAAAGTCGGTCCTCTACATGCTTCTGAAGCGATCGGCGAAGTGGGCGTGCCCCGTATTCCGGGTCGTATCCTTCGCTTGCCACTTTATCCAGTGCAGCTTCCGTCAATTCCAAATCGATTCCCTGCTCTTTCAAGCGATCTGTCAATTGCTCCGTCATCAATTCCACGATCTTACGCAAGTCATTCTTCTCGAGCGAATGGAATACGATCGTGTCGTCGATCCGGTTCAGGAATTCTGGTCGGAACACTTTCTTCAGCTCCTCCAGCATCTTCCCTTTCATATCTTTATAATCCGTCTGCGCATCATCAAGGTTAAAGCCGACGTACTTATTATACTTCAACTCCTGTGCCCCGACGTTTGATGTCATGATGATCACCGTGTTGCGAAAATCGACACGGCGCCCTTTCGAATCCGTCAAACGCCCGTCTTCAAGCACTTGTAGCAGGATATTGAAGACATCCGGGTGCGCTTTCTCGATTTCATCAAGCAAGACAACCGAGTAAGGCTTTCTGCGAACTTTTTCCGTCAGCTGGCCGCCTTCCTCATAGCCGACATACCCTGGAGGTGAACCGACAAGACGTGACGTCGAGTGGCGCTCCATGTATTCGGACATATCGATACGGATCATCGCATCTTCATCACCGAACATCGACTCCGCTAACGCGCGCGCAAGTTCCGTTTTCCCGACACCTGTCGGGCCAAGGAAGATGAACGAGCCGATTGGACGCTTCGGATCTTTCAGTCCAGCACGAGCACGACGAATCGCTTTCGAGATGGATGTTACTGCTTCAGTTTGACCGATGACACGGCCGTGGAGGATTTCTTCCAAGTTCAGCAATTTATTCGACTCGGTCTGCGCCAATTTCGATACCGGTATGCCTGTCCACATAGAGACGACTGTTGCGATGTCTTCCACTGTCACTTCCGACTCTTCTTTGCCTTGTTTTTCTTTCCATTCTTTTTTCGTTTTATCCAGCTGTGTTTTCAGCTTCTGTTCTGCATCACGCAAGGAAGCTGCTTTTTCGAATTCCTGGCTTTGCACCGCTTCATTCTTCTCAGAACGGGCTGCATCGAGCTTCGCTTCGAGCTCTTTCAAATCAGGCGGCGTTGTATAAGAACGCAAGCGTACTTTCGATCCCGCCTCATCGATCAAGTCGATCGCTTTGTCCGGCAGGAAACGGTCGGAAATATAGCGATCCGACATTTTCGCAGCTGCGTCAATTGCTTCATCCGTGATTTTCACGCGGTGATGCGCTTCGTAACGGTCACGCAACCCTTTGATGATCAAGATGGACTCTTCCACTGTCGGCTCGTCCACTTGGATCGGCTGGAACCGGCGCTCGAGTGCAGCATCTTTCTCGATGTACTTCCGGTATTCATCCAGTGTCGTTGCACCGATACACTGCAGTTCGCCGCGGGATAAGGATGGCTTCAAGATATTTGATGCATCGATTGCCCCTTCCGCTCCACCTGCACCGATCAGTGTGTGCAACTCATCAATGAACAGGATGACGTTCCCTGCTTGGCGGATCTCATCCATGACCTTCTTCAAACGGTCCTCGAATTCCCCGCGGTATTTCGTACCTGCCACAACCGTACCCATGTCTAATACCATCACGCGTTTGTCACGCAGGATTTCTGGTACTTCGTTATTGACGATCTGCTGGGCTAGTCCTTCAGCAATCGCTGTCTTACCGACACCAGGCTCCCCGATCAGAACCGGGTTGTTCTTCGTCCGGCGACTCAATACTTCGATAACCCGCGTAATTTCATTATTGCGTCCGATCACTGGATCGAGACTGCCTTCACGCGCGACTTGCGTCAAGTCACGGGCAAGTCCGTCCAATGTCGGTGTGTTCACTGATGCACTGGCATTCGAGCCTGATGGAGACTGCTCGTTGCTGCCAAGCAATTGCAATACTTGCTGGCGCGCTTTGTTCAAGCTCACGCCGACGTTGCTCAAGACACGTGCAGCGACGCCTTCTCCTTCACGGATCAATGCGAGCAGTAAATGCTCTGTGCCGATATAAGAGTGGCCAAGTTTGCGTGATTCATCAACGGACAATTCGATGACTTTTTTCGCACGCGGTGTATAATGAACGATCGGCCCGACATCTTTCTCGCCAGTTCCGACCAATTCTTTGACTCCTTCTTCGATTACTTCCATGTTCACTTCGATCGCTTCGAGTGCTTTTGCTGCGATCCCACCGCCTTCACGGATCAGACCGAGTAAAATATGTTCCGTACCAATCGATTCATGTTTCATGCGAATCGCTTCTTCTTGCGCTAGTTGAAGCACCTTTTGGGCGCGTTGTGTAAATCGGTTAAACATCATACGTGATCCTCTCCTTCAGTGTGATTTATCGACTTCTCTTGCCGCAGCCGTTTTCGGAACAGCTCAGCACGGGCATGATCCCGCTCTTTCGGCTGTAACTGCTCGCCGGTGAATTGTTGCAGGAAAGCCGGTTGCATAAAGATCATCAGTTCATTCAAGATGGACATGTCCACGTCATCGATCAGCTGGAGATCGATGCCGAGGCGGACGTCCGACAAACAAGTTGCCGCTTCTTCAGTCGTTAACAAGCGCGCATACATCAGCGTGCCAAGTGAACGGTAAATCCGGTCTTCCAAAGAAATCGGTGACCGACTGCGGATTGCTTCCCGCATCTTCTGCTCCTGTTCGATGATTTGTTCGGTCATACTTTGTAAATCTTCCAAAATATCGGATTCGGATTTCCCTAAAGTCAGCTGGTTGGAAATTTGATAAACATTTCCGAGTGCCTCGCTACCTTCTCCATAGATTCCTCTTACCGCCATTCCTAAACGCGAAATCGCAGGAATGATGCGATTGATTTGATGGGACATCGTCAGCGCCGGTAAGTGGAGCATGACCGATGCTCTCATCCCTGTCCCGGTGTTCGTCGGACAGCTGGTCAAATAACCATATTCCTCGTGGAACGCATAGTTCAAATTCTTCTCTAACATCGAGTCGAGCTGATTCGCCCGTTCATACGCCTCCTGCAGCTGGAAGCCCGGCTGCAAGCTTTGGATACGCAAGTGATCTTCTTCATTGATCATGATGCTCAAGTCTTCATCCTCGGATAAGAGAACAGATCCAGGATGCTCAGACTGGGCCAAGTACGGACTGATCAAATGCTTCTCGACGAGTATTTCTTTTTGCAAATGGGTAAGCTCTTGAATATCGATATGGGCAAAACGGTGACCAAGCTCTTCCCCGTAATCCAGCAATGCTGCAGATACTTCCTTGTCGATCTTCAATGCTTCGTCTGCAGAGAAGACGTAAGGGAAACGGAAATCATCCAAGTTTCTCGCGAGCCGGATCCGTGTGCTCATCGCAATATCGGCGTGCTCCCCTTCATTGGTCATCCAGCTGCTTGCGCGGTGCTGGAGAAAGCGGTCAATCGTCATGCGAAGCCCCTCCTTCCAATTGCAAGGTGAGTGCCTTCACTTCGTCTCTCAATTTTGCTGCTTCTTCAAACTCTTCTTGTTCAATCGAATGCTTCATCTGTTTACGCAATTCTTCAACCTGTCTGCGGATTGCCAATGTCTGGCCGAATGAAGCAGGAACTTTTCCTTCATGGCGTGTCTTGCCGTTATGCAGCCTGCCCATTACTTCCCCCAACTGAGGCGCGAATGCCTCGTAACAAGTCGCACACCCAAACTTCCCAAGCTTCAGGAAACGTGAAAACGTTAGGCTACAGGAAGGACAAACCGTCTCCTCCTGTTTGACACGGTTCACAGAGGCGTTGCCTCCAGGGAACCAATGGGCAAGCAATTGGTTGATCGACAAAGGATCCTGTTCAGATAATAACTCGAAGCCGGTATTCTTTGCTGCACAGACGTGGCATAAATGCCGTTCGATCATCTGCCCCTGAATATGCTGCTTCACCAGTACAGAAGCCTGCCGCTCTTTGCATTGATCACAAATCATCCTGTCACCTTCCTCATTTCGTTGCCTGATGCTTCAAGGTAAAAAGCATCGCAATCATGATCCGGGACCTCAATTCATCCCTGGCCGGCAATGGCAAAGCGAGAGTGGAACGGTCCACTGCACTTAAGACGAGCTTTGCTTCGTTCTTCGTCAAAATATCTTCATCCAACAAGCGGAAGACAATATCCTCTGCGACTTGCTGGCTTGCCCCGAGCTTCAAGCGGTCGATGACTTCCGTCAAGACATCCGCCTTCTCGTGCAGGCGTACTCTTTTAATGCGAATATAACCCCCACCGCCGCGTTTACTCTCAACCAAGTACCCGCGATCCGGGGTAAAGCGTGTATTGATGACATAATTTATCTGCGAAGGAACACATTGAAACTTGTCAGCCACTTCATTGCGCTTGATTTCAATATGACCACCTTCACTTATTTCGATAACTTGCTTTAAATAACCTTCAATCACGTCTGAAATATTTCTCACTGCACTCACCACCTGTCTGGACGATTGGTCTAATCGTTGACTTTGACTATCTTTGACTTTATTATACAAGCCCGATTTAAAAATATCAAATACAACGATTCTACAGGAAAAAAGTATTTTCTTATGTATGTGAGCTGCAGAAGTTACGTCTCTCTCATTAGAAAAACCCGAAGAGGTCGCTCTTCGGGTGTCATTCCTTGTCCGCCATCCGCTTCAAGAAGTCGAGCGCATGGCTTTTCACCGAGCCCGTTTCTTCCTCACGGTACTTCGTCTTCCAAGCGTCCCCATCAAGCCACACTTCCACGACATCGCCCCGTATCGGCTCGTGGGTAAAGTCATTGACCGGGAACGTATACGTCTGTTTCGTATCCTCGAGCGAGACTAAGAGCGCTAGCGCCTCTTCAATCTTATCTACTTTATACAGCCCTGCTTTCATCTTTCTCACCTCTATCACTCTCATTCCCCGTTTCTTTTGAAAACAATCCTCTTTCAAAGTTCTGAATGGATTGAAGAAATGCAAAAAAGACCGCAAGCGGGGTTTACCTGGCTGCGGCCTTTTGTTTACCCAGCGACATCCTACTCTCACAGGGGGAGACCCCAACTATCATTGGCGCAAAAGAGCTTAACTTCCGTGTTTAAGATGGGGACGAGCGTGGTCTCTTTGCCATCGTCACTAGACTTTTTTGAGTGCTTGTTCACTTAAAACCGGATAAAGCGGGCATGGATTGATCGGTGGAACAGAATTGCACTTGTCGGAGCGGCCCTGGCCGCTCCAGATCCATTTGTGCGAACTTTGGTTTTGGTTCTGCCGTTAAAGAATGAACAGCAAGCAATTGAATCCTTCAAGCTTTGAAGGGTTGGGAGAAAATTAAAAAGACCACAACCGGGTAGATACCGGTTGCGGTCTTATGTTTGCCCAGCGACGTCCTACTCTCACAGGGGGAGACCCCCAACTACCATCGGCGCAAAAGAGCTTAACT
>NZ_WLZW01000006.1 GCF_009707665.1 Planomicrobium sp. YIM 101495 | reverse complement strand
TTGATCTGCCCGGAGGCTGATCAGTAACTATTTCATCAACGTTTTGCTGTTCAGTTTTCAAGGTTCATGTTTTTTTGCGAAGCGCCGTTTGTTTCAGCGGCAACTTCTCTATAGTATCAAGTTCCGAACCGGAAGTCAATAACTAATTTGAAATTCTTTTTCCTCGTATTTCGAATGCGTTGAATGCCTCGAACACGACAAGGACTATCTTACCAAGGATTTTTCTATATTGCAATACCTTTTAGAAAAAAAGTTGGTTTGCAGCAACTAATGCGCTGCAAACCAACATTGAGCTTATTCTTTCGGACGCATCTGCGGGAATAAGAGCACGTCTCTGATGGATGCTGCGTTCGTTAACAGCATGATTAGACGGTCGATACCAATGCCAAGTCCACCTGTAGGAGGCATTCCGTATTCCAATGCTTCAATGAAGTCATTATCCATGTCATGAGCTTCGTCGTTCCCTTGTGCTTTCTCTTTCATCTGATCTTCAAAGCGCTCGCGTTGATCGATCGGATCGTTCAATTCCGTGAAGGCATTCGCATGCTCGCGGCGAACAATAAAGAGTTCGAAGCGGTCCGTGAAGCGCTCGTCTTCTGGATTCTTCTTCGCTAATGGAGAGATCTCCACTGGATGTCCGTAAATGAATGTCGGCTGGACGAGTTGTTCTTCTACTTTTTGCTCGAAGAACTCGTTGAGGATATGGCCGACTTCCATAGTAGGTTTAATTTCGACTCCATGCTCTTTCGCAAATGCAGTCGCTTCTTCTTTCGTTACTTGCTGCCAGAAGTCCACACCTGTGAATTCTTTAACAGCGTCCGCCATATGCAGACGTTTCCAGCCCGGGCTCAAATCGATCTGATCTTCCCCGTACTGAACCGTCGTCGTTCCAAGCACTTCTTTCGCTGTATGGGCGATGAGGTTCTCCGTCAGTTCCATAATGTCGTTGTAGTCGGCATACGCTTCATACAATTCAAGCATCGTGAATTCGGGGTTGTGGCGTGTAGAAGTTCCTTCGTTACGGAAGACACGGCCGATTTCGTAGACTTTCTCCAAGCCACCGACGATCAAGCGTTTCAAGTGAAGCTCGATTGCGATGCGGATGTACAATTCCATATCAAGCGCATTGTGGTGCGTAATGAACGGACGTGCTGCCGCCCCGCCTGCGATTGAATGAAGCATCGGTGTTTCAACTTCCAGGAATCCTTGGTCATCAAGATAACGGCGCATCGTCTGGATGATGCGGCTTCTTGTAAGGAATGTCTCTTTGCTGCTTTGGCTGGTGATCAAATCCAAGTAGCGTTGACGGTAGCGTTGTTCTACGTCTTTCAAGCCGTGGAATTTCTCCGGCAGTGGACGAAGTGCTTTAGTCAGGAAGACGACTTCCTGCGCTTTAATGGAAAGTTCTCCGACATTCGTCTTAAAAACGACCCCTTTAACGCCGAGGATGTCCCCGAGGTCAACTGTGTTGTAATATTCATATGCTTCTTCACCGATCGCGTCTTTACGGACGTAGATCTGGATCTGTCCTTGCAAGTCCTGAAGATGGGCAAAGCCTGCTTTTCCTTTTCCTCGCTTCGTCATGACTCGTCCTGCGATGACGACTTCGTAATTCGCTTCCTCAAGTTCTTCTTTCGAAAGTTCGCCATACGCCTTTACTATCTCCGCAGACAAGTGCGTACGTTCGAAACGCGCGCCAAATGGATCGATTCCTCCATCACGAAATGCTTGCATTTTTTGGCGTCGGACAATCAATTGGTCATTCAATTCTTCTGACATGCTATTCACTCCTCATATTCGTTCAGTTGCATATTTTTCTATTGTACACAATTTAACCACTCTCTACATAAAGAAAAGCTGCCTGAAGTTTTGGCAGCGTGCTTGTGAATCGTGCGGATTGCTGTGTTCTTCGCTTGAAATGCAGCGAAACAGACCGAAAATGTTAATCGCTGTTGATCGTTCCCCATAACCGGACGCCTTCATCCTCAGCCGGAAAACATGCGCCGAACTGCGGAGCAATCTCCAGTAATGGTATAAGGACGAATGCACGTTCATGCATACGCGGGTGCGGAATGGTCAGTCGCTCCGTTTCCATATTGTCTTGATTAAAGAGCAGGATGTCAAGGTCGATCGTCCGTGGACCCCAGCGAATGATCCGCTCCCGCTGCAGATATTGCTCAATCTTCTGGCAGACCTCCAGCAAATCCGAAGCTGATTGCGTCGTCTTCACTTCGACAACGATGTTCAAAAAAGCGTCCTGGTCTGTGAAACCAACCGGATCCGTTTCGTAAACCGACGAAATGCTCCCAACTTCAATTTCTGGATGAGCCGCTAACTGTCCGACCGCCCGCTCGAGCATGGCGATCCGGTCTCCCATATTCGAACCGAGGGAAAGGTAGCTGACGTTCATACAAAAATCCCTCGCGTCAATTCCACCGCCACTGATTTGTAATAGCCAGGAATCGGCGGGTCAGGTTTGACGAGTAAGACACGCACTCCTTTGATGAGCGGGAAATCTTCCATCACTCGGCTCGCTAACTGTTCAGCGACCGCTTCGAGGAGTTTCTTCGGCTCCCCTTCGACGACGTCTTTGCAGAGTCCGTACACTTCACCGTAATGGACCGTCTGCTTAAGCTCATCAGTCTCACCCGCCTGCTTCAAATCGACCGCCAAGGAAAGTGTCAGCCGAAACCGCTGCCCGAGCTTCGTCTCTTCAGCGAATACACCGTGGTAGCCGTAAAACTCCATTTCATTCAAATGAATATAGTCCATCATTCCATTCCTCCGATCGTTCGTCTTCCACTCAAAGCATCCGTGACACGTAGCGCACGGGCTGTTTCTTTCACATCATGAACCCTGACGATATGACAGCCTTTCTCCGCGCCGAAGCACACCGTTGAAAGCGAACCTTCCAGCCGCTCCTCTACTGGCAAATCAAGAAGCTTGCCGATAAACGACTTGCGGGACGTTCCGAGCAAGACCGGATAGCCCATGGCAACGAGCGCATCCAGTCGCTGCATCATTTCCAAATTGTGCGCCGTCGTCTTACCGAAGCCGATGCCTGGGTCTAGCCAAATGTGTTCGTTCTTCACACCTGCCGCTAATGCTGCTTCGATCCGTTCTTCAAGATCGCGTTTCGCATCCTGCCAGAACTCCTCGTAGTCCGGCTGGTCACGGTTATGCATCAAGATGATCGGCACCCCTTTATCAGCCGCTACCCGCAGAATCTCCGGGTCGTGCTTTCCACCCCAGACGTCGTTGATGACGTGTGCTCCCGCTTCGATTGCTGCTTTGGCGACCGCCGATTTGTATGTATCGATGGAAAGTGGCACATCCAGCTCCTGGACAATCGCTTCGATGACCGGGACAACCCGGCTGATTTCTTCCTCATCACTGATCACGGTGTGGCCAGGACGCGTTGATTCCCCGCCGATGTCGATCATGTCCGCACCTTCCGCGATCATCCCTTTGGCTCGCAGAACCGCTCGTTCCACATTCGTATAGCTGCCGCCGTCTGAAAAAGAATCCGGCGTCACATTCAAAATGCCCATCACCCATGTCTTCTGTCCAAAGTGAAAATCCATCTGCTTGCCACCGCCTACTCTATAAAATGCTGTTACTAGAAGTCATCTTAACGCAAAACAGCTTGCATTTTCCAGTTTCCGTACACAGAAAGGCCGCTCTCCTATAGGAAAGCGGCTCCTCGGTCAGTTCGTTTCGTCAAATTGGTAAAGCGGTGTGCTCAAATAGCGTTCGCCGTTGGATGGCAAAATCGCCAATACTTTCTTGCCTTTCCCAAGCTTCTTCGCCACTTGCTGCGCTGCGTAGATCGCCGCCCCGGAAGAAACCCCACCAAGGATCCCTTCTTCACGCGCTACTTGGCGCGCTGTCTCGTACGCTTGGTCGTTCGTCACTTGAATGATTTCATCATAAATATCCGTTTTCAAAACGCTTGGCACGAAGCCTGCGCCAATCCCCTGAATTTTGTGAGGGCCTGGTTGTCCACCAGAAAGAACTGCGGAATCCGTCGGCTCGACAGCGACGATATGGATGTTATCGTATTTCTCGCGAAGCACTTGGCCAGCTCCTGTGATTGTACCACCCGTACCGATTCCCGAAATGAATGCATCCAACTGGTCGCCCATCGCTTCGACGATTTCTGGACCTGTCGTCAAACGGTGCACTTCCGGGTTCGCTTCATTCTCGAATTGCTGCGGCATAAACCAGCCGTTTTCCTTCGCCATCTTTTCAGCTGTCTTAATGGCGCCGCTCGGACCGTTCATCCCGTCTGGTCCTGGTGTCAAGACGAGTTCAGCTCCGTAAGCGCGCAATAGGTTGCGGCGCTCCATGCTCATCGTTTCCGGCATGACAAGGACGGATTTATACCCTTTCGCCGCTGCGATCATTGCAAGTCCGATTCCTGTGTTGCCACTCGTCGGCTCAATCAGTGTGTCGCCTTCTTTCAATTGGCCATTCTTCTCGGCCGCTTCGATCATTGCAAGAGCAATCCGGTCTTTGACGCTGCTTCCTGGGTTAAAATACTCCAGCTTCACGTAGACCTCTGCATCTTCCGGTCCTGTTACACGATTCAATTTGACGATCGGTGTTTGTCCGATCAATTCAGTAATGGAATTTCCTAAACGGTTCATCCTCAACCACTCCTAATCCCTACTATTTTTGTCGACTTTGCTTCATCCATCGTACCAATGGCCTTGATTCGATGTCAAATCGTTTGAATTGCAGAATTCTTTTTCGTCAAAAAAAGGTGAGAAAGGGAATGCATGCATCCCTTTTCTCACCCTACTCCAATCATTCAGATCCTTCTCCGTAAAACCACTTCGCATCGAATTCCTGCCAAAATGCTTCTGGCGAGACGGACTGGGGTAATTGTTCAAGCGCCAATTCCCTGCTGATGTGACTAGCCACTTCTTCAAAAGTGAATGTCTGGCCTTCTGCTTTCTCCATCACTGTGATGATAGCTACGCGTCCATCCTGCAAGGGGAGAGGTTCCGACCACTTGCCATTCTCGACACTTTCAACAGCTGCGGCGATTGCCGGGTCGACAGATGACTGATCTGCCGTAATGAACCCGATGTCCCCCCCCAGACTACCTGTCGCGCGGTCGAGTGAACGTTCGCGTGCAAGTACGTCGAATGACGAACCGTTTTCAAGCTCGGAAATGACTTCTTCCGCTTCTTGCTGTGAGCCCACAACAATCATATGCGTGCGGTAGCTGTCTGCCACTTCATAAATAGAGCGGTCCTCTTCATAGAAGGCTTTCACTTCTTCTTCTTCGATGACGACATCTTTCGTCAAGACCTTCTCGAGAATCAGCTGTGACTTCGTCCGTTCACGAAGACGCGCTTCATCTTCTGCATACAGTGCGATGCCGGTCGTATCTTGCGTCGAACGGAGCATCGCCAGCTCCAGATCAATTTCTTCATCCGTCACCTTGATGTCGTACTCATCAGCAGCAGTCTCCATGACCAATTCGTTGACTAATGTCAAAAGTGTTTCGCGACCATATCTTTCTTCCATCGCGGCCATCCATTGTTCACGGTCAATCGTTTCTTTCCCGACTTCCGCCACCACTTCCGCCTGACCGTTCCCGCCAACCGCTTTTTCTTCACCATTCGGGATGAGCCAAGCGATGAACCACAGCAGGTTGCCAAGCAGTAATAGAAGAATCAAGACCACGAGTGGTTTTGTTTTGAGCCGGCGCTTCGGCGGCTGTTGCCCACCGGCGGGTTCTTGCTTCGGCGGCCTCCTATTGGAATTATAGCTCATCGATCAATGCTTCCAATTCTTCTTTTGAATACGCATACGTCTCCAAGCAGAAGTGACACTGCGTCTCAGCCATGCCGTCTTCGTCGATCATCTCACGTAATTCTTTCCCGCCAAGACTAATCAACCCTTTCGTGAACCGCTCCTTCGAACAATCACACTGGAAACTGATCGGCATTTCATCTAAGAATTGCACATTGTCTTCCCCAAGCACTTGCTCGAGAATCGCTTCAGGAGAAAGGCCACGCTGGATCATCGAAGAAACAGGCTCGATGGAAGCCAATCGCTGCTCGATTGCCGTGATGGTTTCATCATCTGTGTCCGGAAGCAATTGAATGATGAACCCTCCCGCTGACAAGATGGAGTTGTCCGCATCGACCAATACGCCAAGCCCGACAGAAGATGGTACTTGCTCAGATACTGCAAAATAGTACGTGAAATCTTCTGCGATTTCACCTGACACAATCGGCGTCTGGCCCGTGAAATAATCGCGTAGACCCAAGTCTTTGACGACCGACAGCATGCCGTCCGTCCCGACCACACCTTTGACATCCAACTTTCCGGCTTCGTTCAATTCCAGATGCGTCTGAGGATTTGTCACGTAGCCGCGAATATGCCCTTCTGCATTGCTATCAACCAGAATCGAGCCGATCGGGCCTCCTCCTTCGATTTTGATCGTCACTTTGTCTTCACCCTTGAGCATCGCCCCGAGCATGACACCCGCGGTCATCGTGCGTCCAAGCGCTGCGGATGCAGTCGGCCATGTCATGTGACGCTGCTGTGCTTCCGCTACCGACTTCGTACTGTCTACTGCAAATGCGCGGACTTGACCGTTATAGCCAAGTGCGCGAACCAAATAATCTGCCATCTTATTCTCCCTCTCTTATACGCTATTGCGTTTATAAATAATATACAAGCCTCTCAACGTTAATTCTGCATCGACATAATCGATGACCGCCGTCTCACTCGCGATCAATGGCGCTAATGCACCCGTAGCGATGACTTTCACCGACTTGCCACTTTCTTTTTTCATCCTGGAGACGATGCCTTCCGCCTGCCCGCAAAAGCCGTAAAGAACGCCGGACTGCATCGCAGCAACCGTATTCTTCCCGATCAGCTGATCCGGGCGGACAAGGTCGATCCTCGGTAATTTCGCCGTCCGGCTGTAGAGTGCTTCAGCGGAAACCCGCATGCCGGGGGCGATGAGCCCACCGTGGTATTGATTACGCTCGTCGATGTAACAATACGTCGTGGCTGTCCCGTAATCGATGACGATTAACGGTCCGCCGTATTCATGGATTGCGGCCACTGCATTGACGATCCGGTCCGTGCCGACTTCCCGCGGATTGTCTGACTTGATGTTCAACCCGGTTTTCACACCTGGCCCGACGATCAACGGATCGCGGCCGATGTATTTTCGGCACATGCGCTCCAGCATCCGGCCCATCGGCGGTACAACCGAGGACATGATGATCCCTTCCACCATGCCGAACTCCAAGTTGCTATGTTCGAACAGCGCTTTGAGCTGCATGCCGTATTCATCTTCAGTCCGTTGTTGATCGGTCGCCATGCGCCACCGTTCGAACAGCTGGTCTCCTGCGTAAATGCCGATGTCCATTCCGGCATTTCCGATATCCATCACTAAAATCAATTTTACCGCCTCGCTCCCCGACGATTTTCCAACACATCATACCATATTTAAGGGAAAGCAAAAAGCTGATAGAGCCTCCTTTTACGGAAGAACCCTATCAGCTTGATTTGGACTTATTTGCGTTTTTCCTGAATCGGACCGCCTGAGTCTCCCGGATGATCTTCATCTGGCAGGTCGCCTGCCGAAGGATCGCTCGGGGCACCAGTTACATCGCCCACTTCATCTTCTTTCTCCAAGTCGATTCCTTCATCTTTGACGAAATCACCGTTCAACGCTTCATATGAACGCTCTGGAAGTTTTCCGTGCTCTTTCAAATGCTGGATCTGACCTGCATCCAACGTTTCGATTTCCAGTAAAGTTGTTGCGACCAATTCAAGAAGGTCGCGGTGCTCCATGAGGATCTCTTTCGTGCGCAAGTATTGCTCTTTGATGATGCGCTGGATTTCCTGGTCGATCTCAAACGCGATTGCATCCGAATAGTTCTGCTCGGAGTTGAAATCACGTCCAAGGAAGACGTTGCCTCCTTGTGCTTGACCGAACTGGATCGGACCGATCTTATCACTCATCCCGTATTCCGTAACCATGCTGCGGGCAATTGCCGTTGCACGTTGGAAGTCGTTGTGAGCACCAGTTGAAACTTCGCCGAATGTAATGTCTTCTGCGACACGTCCACCCAGCAGTCCTGCAATCTTATCGAGCAATTCCGGCTTCGTCATGAAGTAACGGTCTTCCTTCGGCAGCATGACAGCGTAACCGCCTGCTTGACCGCGTGGAACGATCGTCACTTTATGAACGACTTCGGCATCGTCAAGGATAAGACCGACGACTGTATGACCTGATTCGTGGTAAGCCACGATATTGCGTTCTTTTTTCGAAATGACACGATTTTTCTTAGCTGGACCAGCAATTACGCGGTCTGACGCTTCGTCAAGGTCTGCCATATCGATTTTCTTCTTGTCGCGACGTGCTGCGACAAGAGCCGCTTCGTTCAACAAGTTTTCCAAGTCTGCGCCCGAGAAGCCTGGTGTGCGCTGCGCTACAGCTTTCAAGTCGACCGACTCATCAAGCGGCTTGTTGCGTGCATGCACTTTCAAAACTTCTTCGCGGCCTTTGACGTCCGGACGGCCAACTGTGATCTGACGATCGAAACGTCCTGGGCGAAGAAGTGCCGGGTCAAGGATATCAGGGCGGTTTGTCGCAGCAACGATGATGATACCCTCGTTCGCGCCGAATCCATCCATCTCGACTAGCAGTTGGTTCAATGTTTGTTCACGCTCATCGTGCCCCCCGCCGAGTCCAGCTCCGCGCTGACGTCCGACTGCATCGATCTCATCGATGAAAATGATACATGGAGCGTTCTTTTTCGCATTTTCGAATAGATCACGTACACGTGATGCACCGACACCGACGAACATTTCAACAAAGTCGGAACCACTGATGGAGAAGAACGGAACACCTGCTTCACCAGCAACTGCACGTGCAAGCAATGTTTTACCGGTACCTGGAGGTCCGACAAGTAAAATCCCTTTTGGAATGCGTGCGCCGATATCAGCGAATTTGCGTGGATCTTTCAGGAATTCGACTACTTCAATAAGTTCCTGTTTCTCTTCATCCGCGCCTGCTACGTCGTCAAAACGCACTTTGCGCTTCTGGTCATCATATAGTTTCGCCTTGCTCTTCCCGAAGTTCATGACACGGCCACCGCCGCCTCCCTGAGACTGGTTAAGCAAGAAGAAGAAGAGAATGAAAATGATGATGAATGGAATGATCCCTGTCAGGAATTGCACCCAGCCGCTCGTTTGGGGAGCTTTCAAGTAAGTGACTTCCACCCCGTCTTGCGCGGCTGCCACTTCATCGATCCGGGCTGTTAGTGCTTCGTTCTCCAGCGGAATGTTCGTGACGAAGGATTCACCTTCCTTATAACCGTCCATTTCCCCGATCACTTCATAGACCATGGCATCCGGCTGTATTGTTACTTTCGTGATCTCGCCGTTTTCAAGAGCTGCCAAAAACTCATTGTATCCTATATCTTTTGTCGGCTGGCCGCTGTTGTTGAACGTGCCCAAGATGCCGATGATTACAAGAAAAATCAATAAATAAAATATGGTGTATCGAAATATGCGATTCATCCCGCGCCTCCTCACAAAGTTTCCCAAAACTATACTAAATACTACCACACGAACGATTAGTCACACAAAGAAAAGCTCTTGCCACATTAATGAGAAACCCGTAAAGCGATCAAAGGTTTCCGCTTATTTTTCTTCGTCCGCGTAAATGGCTGGTTTCAGGATGCCGATATACGGGAGGTTCCGGTATCTTTCCATATAATCCAAGCCATAGCCGACAACGAATGCATCCGGCACTTCAAAGCCGATGTAATCCGCTTGCAGGTTGACTTTACGTCCTGTCGGTTTGTCCAACAGTGTAACGATCCTGATCGATTTTGCTTTCCGATACTTGAATAGGTCTACGAGATAGCTTAGTGTCAGTCCGCTATCGATGATGTCTTCGATGATCAAGATGTCGCGCCCTTCTACACTTGTGTTCAAGTCTTTGACGATTTTCACTTCACCGGAAGAAACAGTTGCGCTGCCGTAACTTGAAACATCCATGAAGTCCATCTCGATGTAACCGTCGATGCGCTTCATCAAGTCCCCCATGAACGGCATGGCACCTTTCAGTACGCCGATCGCGAGTGGATATTTCCCTTCGTAATCACGCGTCAGCGCCTCCCCTAATTCACAAGCTTTCGCTTGCAGCTGCTCTTCTGAAATCAAAACGTTTTCGATGTCTTTTTCTAACATGATGAACCTCCTAGTAATCTTGCTTGCATTTTCAAATCAATTGTTCGATCAATGCCCAATTATCTTCCGGCCGCTTCTGCCGGCTCATATGAAGAGATGAACGAATGCCTGGCACTAGCAGGATGTCCCCGCCGTCGATCGCAACGACCGGATGCTCCGCCCTTTCAGGCAATGGCACTTTCTCATCGATCATCAAACGTGCTACTTTTTTCGGCTGCTCCATCCCGGATAGCTGAATCCGGTCTCCTGGCTGCCGGTTCCGCAGGACAGCCTTTGCCGTCTCCGGCGCCTTGAAGTACCAGGCATCTCCAGGACCTACC
Source organism: Planomicrobium sp. YIM 101495 (assembly GCF_009707665.1). Classification (GTDB taxonomy): domain Bacteria; phylum Bacillota; class Bacilli; order Bacillales_A; family Planococcaceae; genus Planococcus. Next base: position 56,175 of record NZ_WLZW01000006.1, on the reverse strand, counting down.
TCCTGCTCCTCCAGCCGGACAACACGGAATCTCCGGTTGCCACGCTCCGTCCACTCTTCACCGAGCAGCACTTGCCCCCTTTCGCCGTCTTCCAGGGGAAGCGCTTGACGGGTGAAGCGCATCCGGCCATAACTCCGGATGGCTCTTCCGCCTTTCGGAAGGTGTATAAAAACAGTGCCGTCTGTCTGTTGCATCGCTTGTTGCACTTGTTCAGCCAATTGCTTTGTAAAAGTCACAGAACCCGTATCGTACAGGTAATTCAATAGTATTAGAACCATTCTTTTTTGTAAAGCAAGTGCTTCCTGACAGAATGTCGCCACGTCGACCGAGAAGCCATCCTGTTCCGGTTGCATGAGAAAATGGACTTTCTCTTCCGCCAGCTGCGTGAGAAAGCGGTCCTGCTCCTGCAGTTCTTCTGTGAACTCCGTCACTTGGCGGGCAAGCCACTCATTTTCCTGCTGCAGTAAGGGGATGACTTGCTTACGAAGCCTGTTCCGCGTGTAGACAGGCTCTGCATTGCTAGGGTCTTCCCGGTACGGTGTTCCCCGTTCCGACACATATGAAAGGATCTCATTTTTCGACACCGAAAGGAACGGACGGATCAGCTCTCCTGATGCGAACGGTCGGCGTACGGGCATACCTTTCGCACCCTCAGATAGTCTACCCCTTACAGCTGCCAGTAGCACCGTCTCGAGCTGGTCATCTTCATGGTGGGCGACCGCGAGCTTCTCAGCTCCCGTAGCGCGCATCGTTTCTTCGAAGAAGCGGTAGCGCTCTTCCCGGCACACTTGCTGTTTATTGCCGCCACGTTCTGCGAGGATAGCAGGAATCGGGATGGCCGCACTGTAGCACGGAATCCCCCACTTTTGACAAGTCTCTTCTACAAGGCGACGGTCTTCGCTGGATTCCTCTCCCCGCAGCATGTGATCGACATGCGCTGCGCTGACCTTGATGCCTTGTCTATGCATATAGGAAAGAAGCGCCATTGAATCGGCGCCACCGGAACAGGCGACCAAGACATGGTCTTCTTTTGCAAACAACTGTTGGCGTTCATTATAGGAAGTCACACGGTCTTCAAGCGGCTCCACATCGGCACCTCTTCCTGTTAAAAATTAATTGCTGAAAAAGAATTGACACTTTGCGATCCCAGTAATATAATACTATTTGTCCGTTTGATTACGGCGGCGTAGCTCAGCTGGCTAGAGCGTACGGTTCATACCCGTAAGGTCGGGGGTTCGATCCCCTCTGCCGCCATCGATAAAAAAAGCGTTCCTTAAATTTAAGGAACGCTTTTTTCTATGCCAAAAATCCGTCGATCTGACGTCTATGATGGGCATCGTGCTCAAGAATTCCTTCAAAATAATCAGCAGGTGTCATGCTGTTCCCGCTGATTCTGAATGCGCTGTTCCAATTTTCCTCAGGCATCTCTTCAATCACTTTCCCTAATAGCGCACGCTGTCTCTGAGCATGTGAGAGCACTTCCGGGAAACGGTAATTGTCCACCGACCGGACAGCTTCGCGGTTGAACGTGTCCACCTCAGGAAACGTACCGACTTCTCTGCCGGGCTCCATTTGATTGATCCGTTCTTCCCTGATGAACCGGTCCCACTCTGCCATGTGATACAAAATCTGCGATATCGACCATTTTCCTTCAGCGATGGGGGCATGGGCTTCCTCATCCGTCTGAACGGATGTATTCAATGATGCCAAATAAACTTCGTAGTCTTTGAATGCTTCGAGAATTTGTTGTTTTTCCATGATTCTCTTCACTCCCATTAGGTTCGGATTGATAAAAAAACGCTCCCCTTTTCAGAGAAGCGTTGCCTGAATCTTTTTGTAAGCTGCATCGAAGCATCTTTTTATGCCTTTAAAACAGCTAGCAAGTTACCCTCTTCTTGCACCTCGTCCGCCGCGTTTCGACTCTGTTGCGCGTTTCAATGAAGAAAGGTTATCTTCACTTTCTTTCAAGAACTTAGCCATTTTCGTTTCAAAATTCTCTTTTGGCTGACGATCGAACGTACGGTTGTTCGAACGTGGACGTTGCGGACGTTCAGAGCCGCCTGCCGGTTGAGGCTTCGCTTTACGGATGGAAAGACCGATTTTACCGTCAGCTTCCACATTCATAACCTTGACTTCGACCATTTCGCCTACCTTCAAATGGTCGTTGATGTCTTTCACATAGTTGTCGGCGACTTCACTGATATGCACGAGGCCTGTCTGACCGCTTGGAAGCTGTACAAAAGCTCCGAAGTTTGTAATTCCTGTTACTTTACCTTCTAACTTGCTGCCTACTTCAATCGACATAAAAAAAATGCTCCTCCTTAAAGTTTAGATGATCTGTTTGGAGACCAAATTCAGATATATCACCGCCAAAACACCAGCAATATCCTACTTTTATTATACCAATCAATGAAAAAGAGTCAACTAGACGGCTCTTTTTCCTCTTCCTTCGCCCCTTCTTCAGGCAATGTAAAAATGAGCTCCTCATCTTCCGACAAGAAATACCTCTTGCGTGCGAGCTTCGCGATGTACTCATCATCATTCAACAGCATGATCTGTTCCTGCAAAATTCCTTGTTCAGCTTCGATCTCGGCAAGCGCTGCCAATGCTTCTTCTTGTTGCCGTTCTTTCTCAGCGATCGTCTGTGACTGGCCATACCACGTGACTCCGATCCAGATCGCAGCCAAAAGAACCAATATACCGAAAACGGTCAACCTCCTGAATAACCTTACTTTCTGTGCTTGCTGCCTTTTTTCCTGTCTTTCCTTCGAGCGGACATAGTCATTTCGAATCGGAGCAACTGCGCCGACAGCCGACTTCTTCTGTTTCTTCAACGTCATGACTGTTTGCCTCCCCTACAATTCATCCCAGTCATTATACAGGATTTCCCGGTGTATTTTAAGCGTCTTTATATGGAATTTAATAATTTTCATCGAATTGTAATAAGGTTAATAAAAATACAGTTGACTTAATTTTTATACAAATATATAATCAATAATATTCATCAGAATGAATATTTACTCTCAAAACGTAATTTATATACAAGCTAAAAGAATAAGACAACAAAGCAAACCGCTCTGTTCTCTATCACTTATAGAAAAGAAGGTGCACATTCATGCCGAAAGAAACGAACATTCAGAAAGTTCTGGTCATCGGTTCAGGTGCCATAGTCATCGGCCAAGCTGCTGAATTCGATTATGCCGGCACTCAAGCTTGTCTCGCTTTGAAAGAAGAAGGGTGCGAAGTCATACTCGTTAACAACAACCCCGCGACGATCATGACGGACGACCGCATCTCCGATAAAGTTTACTTCGAGCCTCTGACACCCGGGAGCATCACCCGTATCATCGAAAAAGAACGGCCTGACAGCTTACTTGCAACGGTCGGCGGCCAGACGGGATTGACCATCGCGATGGAACTTTCAGCTTCCGGAATTTTGGCAAAATACGGCGTATCGCTCCTCGGCACACCGATGACAGGAATCAAGCAAGCGGAAGATCGCCAGAAGTTCCGTACATTGATGCATACATTGAATCAGCCGGTCCCAGCCAGTGACATCATTTATTCTACCGAACAAGCGCTGCAGTTCGCGGCAACTGCAGGCTATCCACTGATCGTGCGTCCTGCCTATACACTCGGCGGCTTTGGCGGAGGCATTGCAGCGGACGAGAGCAGCTTCCTCGAACTTGTCCGACAAGGGCTCTCTGCCAGCCCAATCGGCCAATGTCTCGTGGAAGTGAGCATTGCAGGTTATAAAGAAATCGAATACGAAGTGATGCGCGATGCTTCCGGTACATGCATCACGATCTGTAACATGGAAAACTTGGACCCGGTCGGTGTTCATACGGGCGATTCGATCGTTGCCGCACCGAGTCAGACATTGACGGACCAAGAGCGCCACATGTTGCGCGGCGCTTCCATCACTATTATCGAAGCGCTCGGCATCATAGGGGCATGTAACGTCCAGTTTGCCCTGCACCCGGAAGATTCCACTTACTATTTGATCGAAGTCAACCCGCGTGTCAGCCGTTCGTCGGCACTCGCTTCCAAAGCGACGGGCTATCCGATCGCCAAAATCGCAGCAAAACTTGCACTCGGCTACAAGCTCGAAGAATTGACGAACCCGGCGAACGATTCGAAGTCCGCCTCTTTTGAACCAGTTCTCGATTATGTTGCAGTCAAAATTCCGCGCTGGCCATTCGATCAATTTCCGGCAGCCAACCGAACACTTGGCACGCAGATGAAAGCGACGGGCGAAGTGATGGCGATCGAGCAAAATATCGAAGCGGCTCTCCAAAAAGCAATCCGATCGCTGGAATTGCCACTTGATGGTTTCCGGCTTCCTGCTCTGCAAGCTATGACGAAAGAAGAGCTTTATCATCTCGCACACCATGTGGATGATCGCCGGCTGTTTGTCCTGTTCGAATTGCTGATTCTCGGAGAAAGCTGCGAAGCGCTACAGGAACTGACAGGCATCACACCATTCTTCCTTCAAGCACTCGAACACATCGCCAATGAATGGAGCACTCTCCAAACGGTCGACTGGCATGCGGTCAAAGCGGATCAACTACAAGCGGCGAAAAAGCTCGGCTTCAGTGACCAGCAGCTGGCGGACATGTGGGCGGTCGCCCCGCAACAAGTCGCACAGCGCCGAAAAGACTGGTCCATCCTTCCTTCCTATCGGATGATCGACACGTGCGCAGCCGAATTCAAATCGGAAACGAACTATTTCTACTCCACTTGGTGCGGTGCGTCCGACGAGCGCCAAAGCCAAGCGAAGAAAGTAGCAGTCATCGGCTCCGGCCCAATCCGTATCGGTCAAGGCATCGAATTCGACTATTGCTGTGTGCATAGCGTACTCGCCGCACAAAAACTCGGCTACGAAGCAATCATGATCAACAACAACCCCGAAACGGTATCGACCGACTTCGAAATCGCCGATGCTCTGTACTTCGAACCGCTTACAGCGGAAGACATCTTGCATGTACTGGAATTCGAAGGCATCGATCAAGTCATCCTGCAGTTCGGTGGCCAGACGTCCTTGAACCTCGCGGAAGAAATGGAACAAGCCGGACTCACAGTACTTGGCTCTTCTGCACAACTGCTCGACCAAATGGAAGACCGCGACCGTTTCTACCAGTTCCTGAATTCCATCGGTCTGGAAAGCATCCCGAGCTTCACCGTACAAACTGCCGCTGAAGTGCCGGCCTTTGCTGCCAAACTCGGTTACCCGGTCCTGCTCCGCCCGTCCTACGTGATCGGTGGCAGCGGTATGGCCGTATTCCACAGTGAAACGGAATTGGTGGATTGGCTCGAGCATACGGAGATGTCATTCCCACTGCTCGTCGATCACTTCATCATCGGCAAAGAAGCAGAGATCGATGTGTTGAGTGACGGAAAACAAGTATGGATCTCTTCAGTTTTCGAACACCTCGAAGGTACCGGTGTTCACTCAGGCGACAGCTTATCTGTCACGCCACCTGTTACCTTATCCATTGAAGAGATCGGAAAGATGACGGACGTGGCGACAAAAATCGCACAGCAAATCGACTTCATCGGTCTATTCAATATTCAATTCGTTTTCGAAGACGGAGAATTGTACGTCATGGAAATCAACCCACGTGCATCCCGTACCGTTCCAATCAGCTCGAAAGTGACCGGCGTCCCGCTTGTCCAGCACGCCACGTCCTTGATGCTCGGTGTCCCATTCAACGATCTCGCGATTGAGAGCACGTACAACGGACAGCCGGAATACACGGTCAAAGCACCGGTCTTCTCACACATTAAGCTGCCTGGCCTGTCCCCCGTGCTGTCACCGAAGATGATGTCGACTGGCGAAGTCATTGGCTCCGCTGCTTCATCAGCTGAAGCGTTGCAAAAAGCGCTAATTGGCAGTACAGCAGGACTCGCAGACTTATTGAAAACCGGTACTGTGTTCATCGCTGATTCTTCCGTTGAAACTGCGGACACTGCATTTTGGAAAGAGCACGGCTTCACAGTCGTCACAGCGGCAAATCAGCCGTTCGACCAATGGATCCAATCAGATAATAAAAAAGCATATATCGACTTTCACGCGCAACAAGCGGATCAGCATCCACAAACTGCAGCAGTCCACCGTATACATGTGTGGACACGCCCAGAAACCGCAGCGGCATTCAAACGTTTCATCCAATCAAGCGCCCCAACTAAAAAAGGAGTGTATGTCTAAATGGCAACCGTTTACCAGACCATCCCACAACTCAGCCAGCCGCATTTGTTAACGCTGGCTGACTACAGCGCACAAGAAATCTTGGATCTTTTGGACTTAGCAATCAAAATGAAAAAGCCAGAGAACAAGCACCGTCCCCTCTTACAAGGGAAAATTCTCGGCATGATTTTCGAGAAGTCATCGACACGTACACGTATCTCCTTCGAAGCGGGCATGCTCCAGCTTGGCGGACACGCGATGTATTTGAACACACAAGACACGCAGCTCGGTCGCGGGGAAACTTATGGCGACACAGCGCGTATCCTGTCCGGTTACTTGGATGGCGTCATGATCCGTACATTCAAGCAAGAAGCGGTTGTCGAGCTTGCGACAAACAGTACAGTTCCGGTCATCAACGGACTAACTGACGATTACCACCCGTGCCAAGTGCTTGCGGATTTCATGACTATCCTGGAAGTGTTCGGTACTTTGAAAGGCAAGAAGTTCGCTTACATAGGCGACGCTAACAACATGTCCAATTCCTTGATGATCGGCGCGGCAAAAGTCGGCATGGACTTGTCCATAGCTACACCTGCCGGCTATGCGCCGAACCAATGGGTCATTGACGCAGCGGAAGGGTTCGCGAAAGAAAGCGGCGCTACGCTGACGATTACGACAGATCCGAAAGAAGCGGTGAATGATGCGCATATCATCTATACGGATGTGTGGGCGAGTATGGGGCAAGAAGAGGAAGCAGCTGAACGACTGGCACACTTCGAAGGGTTCCAGGTGAACGAAGCGCTCACAGCACTGGCCGATCCGAATTACATCTTTATGCACTGCTTGCCAGCACACCGCGAAGAAGAAGTGACGACCGCGGTTCTTGAAGGGCCGCATTCCGTCGTCTTCCAAGAGGCTGAAAACCGCCTGCACGCGCAAAAGGCACTGCTTGTAGCATTGATGGCCGATCCGAGCATCGAGATTTGATTGTTGTGGAGTGGGCGTCGCAATGGCAAGCGCTTGCGGCTTAAGGACATGGCTCCCGGGATAAGCCGAGCTGAAAACCGCTCGTCTTATCCCTCCACCATGTCCAGGCCAGCCACTTCGCTGGGGTGTGGGTTAAATTGGAGTATGGAGACAGGTAGTGTTTCTTTCTAATTTCAATGTTTCATAGTTGCTTGGCGGCTGACTACGTAGGCCACTGGGATTCTTAGTTGGTGAGTGGAAAAGGGAAAGGGCTTTCTTTTTATTATGAAGAGTTCTTGAACAGTTTGAAATTATTCATTGAATCTGGTGAAATGCGATATCAAGTGCGTGAAGGGCGATATGAAGGTTACGAAATGCGATATCGAACACGTGAAGTGCGATATGAATCTGGTGAAATGCGATATTGGACAAGCAGAGTTCTTTTTCCCTGGTCAAGTCGATGCCAAATTCCAAATGGATACCCTCCTGAACTCACCGCCTACTATTCGACACCTTCTGATTGAAAGCAACGAAGTCTGCTACGCCAGATTCATCCAACTCACAAAAATTCTATTCCTCTTCTCTTGTCAAAGGAGCGGAGCCGGAATGGAAGAGTGAGCACGCGCCGGAGGAGCAGTGAAGGAGCATAGCGACTGAGTGACTGAGCGACTCTTAGAGACCCCACAGGTTGCGCAAGCGACCGAGGAGGCTCGGGTCAGCGTCTCCAGCGTGCGAAGCTCTGGAATGCAGGGCAGCCGTTCTCCAATTACATCACCCACACAACAAGAGAGGGCCAGAACAACGACTCGTGGTTTTGGCCCTCCTCCTATTCCCGAACCCTCACGCTTCATCATCGATGAATTCGGGTTCGACTTTCTCGGTTTTTTCTTCTCTCAGAATCGTATACATCTGTGCCGTTTCTTCTTTCTTCGCCATTTCTTTCAACTGGTCGATGCGGACAGTCACAATTTTTTGGCCGAAGCGGATCTGCAGCTCGTCGTTTTCTTTGACGACTGTGCTCGCTTTCGCTTTTGTTCCATTGATCATCACACGTCCTTGGTCCGCCACTTGCTTGGCGAGTGTGCGGCGCTTGATCAGCCGTGATACTTTCATGAATTTATCGAGTCTCATGTTCGTTCCTCCTGTTCGCGCGCTTTCGCGTCGTTCCAGAAGCCGTCCAGCTGCTCAAGTGTATAATCTCCGAACTCCCCTGTGCCTTCCTGGACTTGCTGTTCGACATACGAAAAGCGTCTGCGGAATTTTTGGTTGGCTTGCACCATCGCCTGCTCCGGTGACAGGCCATGGAAGCGAGCAAGATTGACGAGCGTGAAAAGGACATCGCCCAACTCATCCAGCTGGCTGTCCTTCGTTCCTTTCTCCACTTCATCACGGAATTCCTGCCACTCTTCCGCAAACTTCGTCCATGCACCTTCTGCATCTCTCCAACTGAATCCGACACCAGCGGCTTTTTTCTGGAAATTGTAAGACGTCAGCAATGAAGAAGCCGCTCGTTCCTGACCATCCAGTAACGAGAGGGTTTCTCCTTTTTCAGCCGTCTTGATCGCTTGCCAATTGGCAGTTACTTCTTCGGCTGTAGCCGCCTCGGTATCAGCGAACACATGTGGGTGGCGACGGATCATTTTAGCCGTGATCGATGCCAGCACATCTTCCAGCTGGAAGAAGCCATTGTCTTCCCCGATCTGGGCATGCAAAAACACTTGCAGCAACACATCCCCAAGCTCTTCGATGATTGCATCGTCATCCTGCTCCTCGATCGCTTGCAGCAGCTCATGCGCTTCCTCCAGCAAATACGGGCGCAGCGATTCATGCGTTTGTTCACGGTCCCACGGACAACCGTCCGGACCACGCAGCGTCGCGATGACATCGCGGAATGTTTGCCATTCCTTCAAGCGGTCTTCTTGCTCCGTTGCAGGTGGTACGTAAATGGTCGTCAAATTGTCGATTTCCATCGCACGGTCCAGCTCGTATAAAGGCAAGGTGCGGAGCTTTTCATTTGCCGAACCGGCAGCGGTCACAATCGTCACCGGGTAATCGTCGGTGTATTTCTCCATCAGCGTCAGTTTCACTTCGGATGCACTGAACGAATCGTACACTTGCGCGATGAGCAGATGCTGATTCATGTGCACTTGTCCACTTGAGAACGCCACGCCGTCTACTAGCTGGAAGCCTTCGATCGGATCGATGCGAAGTGCGCCAAAAATCGGGTCGAGAAAGCTTTGTCCCCCTTCGATGTTTAAGTGACAGCGGCCTTCTTCTTCCGCTTTAATCAACAACTGCACGGTTTGTTCGGCCACTAACGGGTGACCTGGCACTGCGTAGTACACCGTGCCTTGTTGTGCTGCGGCGATTAACGTTTCTGCAATCTCTACATAGACTGGTCTAAACTGGTCGTATTTTTCATACACAGTATCGAAGGATGAGAACGTCTGCCCTTCTTCCGCGAGTTCAGCCAGTACGGGATGATCGTTGGTCCGCACATAGAGCGGTGTCGCTTGTTTAAGTTTCTTGTAGACTCCGAGCGGCATTTGATCAAGATCACCTGCTCCGAGTCCAATAATATGAATCTGATTCATTCTATCCCTCTTTTCTGTCGGTTACTTCGCAACTTCAATTGAAAAGCTGCCATTTTACGGCCAAGCGGCACACTGTACCATTGCCGTTCCGTGATGACACGGCTTGTTGCAATGATTGTTAAAAAGATGATGGCGCCAAAAGGCACAGCAGTCAGTGCTGTCAATGAAGCACCAGTACGGCCGCTGCCAAATACGAAGCGATCGGCAACTGTCGCCCACGCTGTCGTTCCCGCGACCATTACGATTGTGGCAAACAACAGCCAGCCGTAATAACGGAGCGGGGCAAATCGGATGGACCAGTGGCGCTTGAAGCTAATGAACAAACCTATTGCACTGAGTGCTAGCCCGATATTGCCGGCCGTTGCCGCCCCTGTGATGCCCCATAACGGGATAAGCAGCGCATTCCCCACCACTTTCAGTCCAAGGCCTGCAAGCAGCCATAGAACCGGAAGAAATAGCTTGCCGATGCCTTGGAGAAGCGATGTCAGGACTAATGACAGCGATAGCCAAATGATTTGCCACGAAAAGACAATCAACGCGAACGAACCGGTCCGCGAGCCGAACAGCATTTCATTGACGTATGGCATCACAGCGGTCAGTCCGCCTGCTGCAGCTGCCGCAAACAAAAACGACATCCTGTAAGATAGCGCAGCATATGTCGCCGCTTTGGCAAGATCATTCTTTTTCTTCATTTCAGCGACGAGTGGCACAATCGACAGAACGAGTGAACTCGCGATGACGATGCCAAACTGAACGAGCGGTTGTGCCCGGTCGTACACTCCTTTTTGTTCCATGGCGGTCATGCGTTCTGTCCCGCTCTCTGTCAGCAGACGGAAAACGGTGAAGGAATCGACCAGCTGAAATAAGAGGAGAATCAATGAACTGACACTGATGCTTATACTGATAGCAGCAAGCTGCTTGATAATCGGGTAGCGTTTGATTGTCGCGCCATTTTTCAAAGCGAGCCGGTCAAACGACGGGCGGCGGTATGGCAATAGGAATAGAACCGCTGCTGCGCCACCTGCCACTGCACCAAAAATCGCTGTTTGGCCTGCATGATAAAGCGTCCCGCCCTGGGCAAGTACGATCCACGTACCGATAAGAATGACGGCGACGCGGACCATTTGTTCACCTACTTGCGCAACAGCGATCGGCTGCATTTGGCCTGCCGCTTGTAGCCGCCCTTTCACGAGTGCCGCAACTGGCATGAATAGCGCGGCAAAAGCGCCGGTCTTCAGGAGTGGCGCCAGCACCGGGTCTCCCATCCAATGTGCCAGTCGGTCGGAGCCGAAATATAGCATAGCAAACCAAAGGATGGACAATGCCATCAAGAAACCTAAGGCCGTTTTTTCAATGGCCCGATGGACTGACGGGTCGTGGTCCGCCAATAGCTTCGAGACCGCTACAGCAAGCCCATAAGTCGTCCACACCGCGAAAATCCCGACAAACGGATAAATTTGCTGGTAAATATAGAAGCCTTGGTCGCCCACCATGTTCTGGAATGGCACACGGTAGAGCGCACTGAGCAATTTCACGAGAATGCCGGCCATCGCTAGCCAAACCGCCCCTTGCATAAACTTCTTCATCTTTCGCTGTTCTGCCAAGGAGCTTCCCTCGCTTTCCACCGTTCACTCTGCCGCTTTTTGATCCTGCAACGTTTCCGGCAATAGTTTCATCATGCTCTCCAATACGTCGAATGGATGCTGTTTCTTCGTTTTCTTCTCATCGATAGTCATCGTCAGCTTCGTTCCGGCCATGCCGAAATTGACAGCCCGGTCAAACGTGCTCGCTTTTTGGTACAGCTCGCCGATTTTGATCTTGGCTGTTCCTTGTTCCGTAAAACGGACTGTGATGATCGGTCCGTTTTGCTTGATGGATTCCGCTCCGACTTGGCGCGCCCATACTTTCATGCGCGCGATGCGCAATAAACGATCCGTCTCAAGCGGCAGATCGCCGAAACGGTCGATCAGCTCTTCCTGGAGGTCAAGCATCTCTTCTTCGCTTTCGACTGCCTTCACGCGCTTGTACATTTGGATTTTTTGGAAGCCGTCCGGAATATACGTATCCGGAATATAGGCATCGAGTGCAAGGGAGATTTCCGTTTCCAGCTCTTCTTCTTTTTTGACACCGCTCTGCCGCTCATCGATTGCATCCTGCAGCATTTGCGAATACAGATCGAAGCCGACCGAGTCGATAAAACCGTGCTGCTGGGAGCCAAGTAAGTTCCCTGCCCCGCGGATCGTCAAGTCGCGCATGGCGATTTTGAAGCCTGAGCCGAGCTCAGTGAATTCCTTGATCGCCATTAGTCGCTTCTCTGCCACTTCGCTCAAGATCTTATCTCGCTGGTACATGAAATAAGCGTAAGCGACGCGGTTCGAGCGTCCGACGCGTCCTCGTAATTGGTAAAGCTGGGACAGCCCCATTCGGTCCGCATCCTGGATGATCAATGTGTTGACGTTTGGAATATCGATTCCTGTTTCGATGATCGTCGTCGTCACAAGCACATCGTATTCCCCTTCTAGAAACGCGATGATGACCGATTCCAACTCAGTCTCCGTCATTTGTCCGTGCGCATAACCGACGCGCGCTTCCGGCACCAACGACTGGATTTCCTCGACTTTCCGCGTCATGTCTTCGACGCGGTTATATAAATAAAACGTCTGGCCACCGCGTGCCATCTCCCGTTCGATCGCTTCGCGCACAAGTGCGCCGTTATGCTCCATCACATAGCTCTGCACAGGGAACCGGTTCGCTGGTGGTGTTTCGATGACAGACAGGTCCCGGACCCCGATCATCGACATGTGCAACGTCCGCGGAATCGGCGTTGCTGTCAGTGTCAGGACGTCGACATTCGTTTTCATCTGTTTGATTTTCTCTTTATGTGTCACTCCGAAGCGCTGCTCTTCATCGACGATGAGCAAGCCGAGATCTTTATAGGCAATGTCTTTCGAAAGAATGCGGTGAGTGCCGACGACGACATCGACCGTCCCATTCTTTAAACCTTTCAACGTTTCGGTTTGTTGTTTTTTCGTACGGAAGCGGCTCAACAAGCCGACTTCCACCGGATAATCCTTGAAGCGCTCCATCATCGTTTCGAAATGTTGTTGTGCGAGGATGGTCGTCGGAACAAGAAATGCGACTTGCTTACCGTCAAGGACTGCCTTGAACGCCGCACGTACCGCCACTTCTGTCTTGCCGTAACCGACATCTCCACAAAGAAGGCGATCCATCGGGCGTTCCCGCTCCATGTCGCGCTTCACTTCGCCGATCGAACGCAATTGATCGACCGTTTCCTCGTAAGGGAATTCCGCTTCGAATTGCTGCTGCATGTCTTGGTCGACGGAGAACGCGAAACCTTTTTGTGCTTCCCGCTCTGCATAAAGCTTAATCAAGTCATCCGCAATATCCTGGACGGCTTTCGAAACTTTACGACGCGTTTTTTGCCACTCCGCTCCGCCCATCTTATGAAGCTTCGGCTCTTTTTCCTCGGACGCGACATATTTCTGGATCAGATCGATCTGGTCGACCGGGACGAACAGCTTGTCTTCGCCTTTGTAGACGATGTGCAAGTAGTCTTTATGCACGCCGCTGACTTCAAGCGTTTCCATCCCAATATATTTCCCGATCCCGTGATGCACATGGACAATGTAATCGCCCGGCTTGATCTCAGAATAGCTCTTAATGCGCTCGGCATTCGTCAGCTTTTGCGGACGTGCTTTTTTCTTCGCCTGTTTCTTGAACAACTCGGCATCCGTAATGACTGCCAAACGCTGCAGCGGCATCTCGAAGCCGCCCGACATGGAACCGTCCACGAGATACATGACCCCTGGGACTGTCAGACTGCCTTCCTCGTAAAACGCCGCTTCCATCTGGTAATCGCTGAGCACTTCACGGACTTTCTCCATCCGCTCCGTGCCTTTGGCTAAGACGAAAACAGTGAAGTTGCTGATCTTCCAACGTTCCGCCTCTGCTTTCAATAAATGCATCTGACCGTGGAACGATTGCATCGGCTTGCAGGAGTATGCGATGGAACGTTTTATTTGGACGCCCGGGAATGTCCGGACGAATAGCGAGATGTAAACACGTCGCTGAACAATGTGTTGCAAGGCCGTTTTAAATGGTCGGGCAAGCTCCATGCCGTGCAGGAATTTCCCTTCCTCGAGCATCGATAGCATCCAGTCGGCTTCTTCTCGCTCGAGCGTCTCGACCATTTCCTGGATCCGGCCGAGCTCGTCGAATAGAATGATGCCATCATCCGCAAAGTAATCCGTTAAGAACGACGTCTGTGTCTCGGACAGTGCCGCGTATTTCACAGACTGCTCAGGTGCATCCCCTTGTCGCAGCATGTCAACATCGTGCTGTGTATGCAACAACAAGGCTTCTTTCGTTTCATCCATCTTGACTTTTTTCAGTGTTTTTGCCAATTGGCCTTCGATGCGGTCTGCCAGCGCTGCCTTTTCCGTTTCCGGCAAGATCCATTCGGAAGCCGGAAGCACCGTCAGCGTCTTCGCTTTTCCGAGCGAGCGTTGGTCTTCCGCCGAAAAGCTGCGGATGGAATCCACTTCCGTGTCGAACAGTTCAATGCGTGCCGGGTGATCGAAGTTCAATGGATAGATGTCCAAGATTCCGCCGCGCAAGGCAAATTCACCTGGCGCAGTGACCATCGATGCGCGTGAATAGCCCATCGCAACGAGCTGCTGCAGCCAGTAGTCGATATCCAGCTCAGTACCTTCTTCTGTCCGGAGCGTCATCTCCCGCCACTGGCTCTTCGCCGGAAGCCGTTTTCTCAGCGCTGCGGCCGGCACAATGTAGATGCCTTTGCCGATACTTTCCATATGGCTCAGTGTGTCGATGCGCTGTGCGCGCAGTTCCGGTCCGGAAAAGGACAATTCCGCTGCGATCAGCTCGTCTGCCGGGTAGAGATGAACCATCTCGTCTTCTGACAGTCTGATTAAATCGTCGTAAAGACGCTGTGCATGCAGCAAGTTCGGCGTCACTATCATCATCGGCTTGTTCGTGCCGCGGGAAATTGCTTCGAAATAAAGGGCTCTGGCACTGCCTGATAAGCCGGAAACAAGCTGCTGATCAGCGCCTGTGTTCAATTCTTCAATCAGTCTTTGCAGGTTTTGGTCGTTTGAAAAAGATCGTAATATCGGGTCCATCCATCGTTCCTCCTCCCCAATGTCAACAGAAAAAAGCTCTGAACGCTGCGCGTCAAAGCAAGGTCATCCGTTATATTGGTTCATCACTTCTATAAATGGCTTGTTCAGCCAGTATTCACAAGCATCTGCACTTTTCTTCACGGCATCATCAAGCAATGGCCGTTCATCTTTCATGAATCGTCCCAGCACATAATCCGGCACTTTCATTCCGGCAGGCGGGCGTCCGATTCCGATACGCATCCGGTTAAAGTTAGGCGTGCCAAGATGCTGGAGCAATGACTTGATGCCATTATGTCCACCAGCGCTGCCTTTTTGGCGAAGGCGCAATTGGCCAGGTGGCAAATCGAGATCATCATAGACAACGACGATATCTTCAATGTCGATGTCGTAGTACTCCATTAATGGCTTAACGCTTTCTCCTGACAAATTCATGTAGGTGAGCGGCTTCAAGAGCACCACTTTGCCTTCAGGACGATGGACTACCGCGTATGCCCCTTTAAATTTCGACTGGATGAGCGGTGCATTCCATCTGTTTGCCAGCTCATCAATCGTCTCGAAGCCAATGTTGTGCCGTGTCTTATCATAAGGTTTGCCCGGATTGCCGAGCCCAATAATCAATTTCATCCGCGTTCTTCCTTTTCAATTCAGTCGATTTCCTAACTTCCGATCTTTAAAACAGAAAAAGAGGGGCTGTCCCGAGACAGCCCCTTGTTCTTTTTCATCTCATCATTTTTCTTCTTCGTCAGCGCCGATGACTTCCGGTTCTGCTCCTTCAGCAGCAGCATCTTCCAGTTCATCCAACTCTTCTTGTGAACGTGGGGCAGTGATCGCAACAAGCGTGAAATCGTCTTCATCAAGGATTTCGTAGGAGACTTTACTACGAATATCCCCGACTGTCAGACTTTCACCGATTGCAAGCTCTGACACATCCACTTCCACTGCATCCGGGATATCTGATGGTTTCACGCGGATTGTGATTTCACGGTTAGGCTGCGTCACCGTACCGCCTTCTTTTTCACCTGGGGCTTCCCCTACCAAGTGAACCGATGTAGCTACTTCCAGCTCTTCGGTCATATTGATTGCAAGGAAGTCCACGTGCTTGAAATTGCCTTTCAATGCATCGCGCTGATAATCACTCAAAACGACGTTGAACGATTTGCCTTCCACATCAAGACTGATGACACCGTTCCGTCCTGTTTCACGCAATGTCTTCACTAAGTCGCTTTCAGTTACCGAGACGGTCAACGAATCGGTCTTATATCCATAAAGGACGCCTGGCACTTCACCTGCTGTGCGCAAAGCCGTTAATGTCGAATGTGGTGTACCCTGTTCTCTCTTTTTTGCCTTCATTTTTGTACTCATTCCATTTCACCCTCCAGTAATTTTTAGAAACACGATTAGTAGTAATATACCCTAAACCTTCCTAAGCCAAACCTTTGGACAGAAGAGCCGTCAGTGAATCAATCGAATAAAGTAGAGACGGATTTCTGTTCGTGTACGCGAACAATTGTTTCTGCAAGCAATTTCGCAACAGACAATTGCTTGATCTTGCCGATGTGTTTCTCTTCAGGAAGTGCAATCGAGTTCGTGACGATCAATTCTTTGATGACCGAATCGTTGATGCGCTGAACTGCCGGTCCTGAAAGAACCGGGTGCGTACAGCAAGCATATACTTCTTTCGCACCGCTCTCGATCAATGCTTGTGCAGCGATTGAAATCGTTCCTGCCGTATCGATGATGTCGTCGATGATGATTGCTGTTTTGCCTTCTACGTTCCCGACGATGTTCATCACCTCTGCGACGTTCGGACGCGGCCGGCGCTTATCGATGATTGCGATCGGCGCTTTCAGGCGATCGGCCATCTTACGCGCGCGCGTTACACCACCGTGGTCAGGCGAGACGACGATGACATCTTCAAGATCAATTGAAGATTCATTCAGGAAATAATCGGAAATCAATGGAACTGCAATCAAATGGTCAATCAAGATGTCGAAGAATCCTTGGATTTGCGGTGCATGCAAATCCAATACAATGACGCGTGTCGCTCCTGCAGTTTCCAGCAAGTTCGCTACAAGCTTCGCCGTAATCGGTTCGCGTGAACGTGCTTTACGGTCTTGGCGTGCATAGCCATAGTAAGGCATGACGACGTTGACTGTGCGTGCAGATGCACGCTTCACTGCATCCACCATGATCAATAGTTCCATCAAGTTTTCGTTGACGGGCTGTGAAGTGGACTGGACGATGAACACGTCGCACCCTCGGATACTTTCTTCGATATTGATCTGAATTTCTCCATCACTGAAATGTGTAACGGAACTTTTGCCAAGCGGCAAGCCGACGTGCTCTGCAATTTCCTGAGCAAGTGCCTCGTTCGAGTTTAATGAAAAGATTTTCAACTTCGTATTTGCCGCATCAATTTGATAACCCATTCGGTGCGTACCTCCCAATTATTTCCTGTTTATTTTTTTTGCATAGCCTTCTTTATTCTCTTGGCGGGAACGCGCAATCGCCAACGAATCTTCTGGTACATCCTTGGAGATGGTCGAGCCTGCAGCTACATACGATCCTTTGCCGACAGTCACCGGTGCAATCAAGTTCGAGTTGCATCCGATGAAGGAATCGTCTTCGATTGTTGTCAGGTGCTTGTTCTTGCCATCATAGTTCACTGTAATCGTTCCGCAGCCGATGTTGACGTTCGTGCCGACGTGCGCATCGCCGATATAGCTCAGATGGGAGACTTTGCTGTTGTTGCCAAGCTCCGATTTCTTCACTTCGACGAAGTTGCCGATCTTCACTTCATCCCCAAGCTGGCTGTCCGGGCGAATGTGTGCGAACGGACCGACTTTTGTTTCGTTGCCGACCGTGCTTTGCAGGACGACGGACGAATGGATCGTCGTGCCATCACCGATCCGGCTGTCGACGATTTGGCTGTTCGGGCCGATCAAGCAATCTTCACCGATTACTGTCGCGCCTTCGATCATGACGTTCGGCTGCAGCACCGTGTCAGCGCCGATTACCGCTTCGGCACTGATGAATGCTGTCGCCGGGTCGATGATTGTCACGCCTGCACGCATGTGCTTCTCGGCAATGCGTGCGCGCATCGTGTTCTCAGCTTGGCTGAGTGCGACGCGGTCATTGACGCCAAGCGTCTCTTCGAAACTGTCTGTCGCATAGGCAGAGATGGTCGCGCCTTCATTCTTCAGAATCTCGATGACATCCGGCAAATAATATTCGCCTTGGGCATTTTCATTGGACACTTTCTTCAATGCTGTAAATAACGCTTCGTTGTCGAAGCAGTACGTGCCGGTATTGATTTCTTTCACTTGCTGCTCTTCGGCAGAAGCATCTTTTTGTTCGATGACCTTCGCGACATGCCCTTCTTCGTTCCGGATGATGCGGCCATAGCCGGTCGGGTCATCCGCAAGTGCTGTCAGGATCGTTGCTTTCGCGTTCGTCTCTTTATGGTGGGCAAGCAAATTCTCCATCGTTTCCGGACGGATGAGCGGTGTATCTCCGCAGACGACCAAAGTCGTTCCTTCCAGTCCTTCGATCATGGATGCAGCTTGCTGGACCGCATGAGCTGTACCGAGCTGCTCTTCCTGCAGCGCATACTCACTCATCTCCCCTAATTGCTCTTTCACTTTTTCTGCGCCGTGTCCGACGATTGTGACTGTTTTCGCGACATCCAACTGACGGATGTTGCGTGCCACATGTTCAACCATCGGCATACCGCAGACAGGATGCAACACTTTATAAAGTTTTGACTTCATGCGGGTTCCTTGACCAGCAGCCAAGATCACTGCGTATGTATGAGTCATATTTTAATCCTCCGTCGTCAAAATGGATTTGAAGTTCAGCTTACAGATAATCTTTCCGGATTTTGGAAGTGCGTCTAAATCAAGTTTTCAGCTGTTTACGCTGTTATTAACTATATAGGAAAAAATGATGTATTTCAAGGAACGGGATGATGACAAAGCCTTGACAAAAATGACATAAGAAAAAGAGCCTCTTTTTATGAAAGGCTCTTCGGCTTGGGAGATTATACGCCGGCTTCTTCATAAACCGGATCATTTTCGCTTTGTTCATAGGCCGTCAGGACGGCTTGCTGGAGTTTGGAGCGGGTGTCAGAATTAATAGGATGCGCAATATCACGGAATTCCCCGTCCGGTGTCCGTTTGCTTGGCATTGCCACAAACAGTCCACCATTCCCGTCGATCACCCGAATATCATGAATCACGAACTCATCGTCCAGGGTGATGGAAGCGATCGCACGCATTCTTCCCTCGGTTTGGACACGGCGAAGCCTTACGTCAGTAACTTCCATTCTTTCACCACCTCTCTTAGCTGCAATTTACTGTCACTCTAATCACTATTCGCCTAAGACTTCCTTATTCCTGCCGATAAACTCAGATTTGAAAGAAAATTTCTTCAATTAAAAAGATAGAAGAAAAAAACAGCAACTCTGCGATATTTGCAGAAGTGCTGTAATCGTTAGTTATGCATTTACAAGTGCTATGACTTCGATTTCGACTTTGGCGTCTTTTGGCAGGCGCGCTACTTCAACCGTGGAACGTGCCGGCTTATGATCGCCGAAATAAGATGCGTAAATTTCGTTCAGCTCTGCAAAGTCGTTTATGTCCTTGATGAACACAGTGGTCTTGACCACTTGGTCCAATGAGCTTCCTGCTTCAGCCAGAACCGCCTTCAAGTTCGCAAACACTTGGTGCGTCTGTTCAGTGATCGTTCCGTCTACGAATTGGCCATCCGCCTTCAACGGAATCTGTCCGGAACTGTAAAACATGCCGTTCACCACGATGCCTTGCGAGTATGGGCCGATTGCTGCCGCCGCTTGATCTGTCACTACGTATTTCATCTCATCGTCCTCCGTCTGTTAAGTAGTTTCCTTGTTGCAATTCAATGGACCGCTCTTTTTCATCGACGCTTGTCAATTTCACAAGCGACAAGTAATCGTCCACGAGACATTCATCCGCATGCTCCGCTTCTACGAGTACAGCTACTCCTGCCAGCGTACAATCAAATTCTTCCAGCAAATTCTTCATGCCGTTCATCGTACCGCCGACTTTCATGAAGTCATCCATGATTAAGACGCGCTGTCCGCTTTTCATGCTTCGCTTAGAGAGCACCATCGTCTGGATACGCCGTGAAGAGCCTGATACGTAATTGATGCTGACCGTCGATCCTTCCGTCACTTTGCTGTCTCTGCGCACGATGACGACCGGTACGTTCAAATGTCTTGCCGTTGCTTGGGCGATCGGAATCCCTTTTGTCGCGACCGTCATGATGGCATCGATTTTCTGATCAGCAAATGCAGAGGCAAATACTTTCCCGACACGATTCATCATGCGCGGATTGCCGAGGACGTCCGTCAAATACAAATAGCCGCCTGGCAATAATCGGTCCGAATGGCTTAATTCCTCCAGCAGTTCATCTACCACTTCTTGGACGGCGGTATCCCGCAGCTTCGGCACGAATTTCACACCGCCCGCTGCACCAGGTACCGTCTGCAGAATGCCGATGCCTTTTTCCTCGAACGTCTCCTTGATGATGCCGAGGTCTTCACTTATCGAAGATTTGGCAGATTCGTACAGATCCGAGAAATACGTCAGCGGAATCAACGTATGGGGATGGTCCAGCAAATAATGCGTCATATCAACAAGTCGTTCACTGCGTTTCCATTTCATGGCTACCTCTCCTAAATCCGAATGTTTAAAGCAAACCTACCATAAACATACGCTTTTAAGCAAGTATCTCCCGCTCCCCGATCATCCGTACAGCATATACTTCCGAACAAAAACCGCGAAGACCATTATAGATGCGTGAAATTCTTGCTTCTTGCTGGACCAGTCCGAAGACGGTCGGGCCGCTGCCACTCATCAAGACCGCGTCCGCACCGAATTTCTTCATGTGATCTTTGATTTGCTGCACTTCAGGATGCATGCCGAGTGTCACGCTTTCCAGCGCATTCCCGAGATTGTCGCACATCGCTTCGTAGTCGCCGGCATGGAGCGCTTCGATCATCGCTTGAGTGTCGGGATGATCCGCAGTCTCAGGATTGAATGCGCCATAAACTTCTGCAGTAGAGACCCCGATTGTCGGCTTCGCCAAAATGACCCAGCAATGCGGTGGTGCCGGCAGTGCTTCGATGATTTCGCCACGTCCTGTGGCAAGTGCCGTACCGCCGTAGACGCAGAATGAAACATCCGAGCCGATCTTCGCGCCAAGCTCCGCCAGTTCGTCCAATGACAGATTAAGCTGCCATAGGCGGTTCAGCCCTTTCAATGTAGCAGCTGCATCACTCGAGCCGCCTGCAAGTCCTGCAGCGACCGGAATCTGTTTTTCCAAGGAAATGATGACACCGGTTTTGATGCCGAATGTATTTTTGATCAGTTCGGCTGCCTGGTAGGCAAGGTTGCGGGAATCATTCGGGACGAAACGGTCGTCCGAACGGATGTGGATGCCACTCGCCGTACCCATCAAGCCGATCCGGTCCGCCAAATCGACGGTCGTCATGATCATTTCGACTTCATGGTAGTTGTCGGACCGCTTGTGCAGCACATCTAATGTTAAGTTGATTTTGGCAGGTGCTTTCACATAAAGCATGTTACACAGACTCCTTTGTCCATAAGTTCAGTTTCGTGCGAATGCAGTTCCGATATTCCGTAAAATGGCGCTTTCTTCCCGGCCTTTCAGCAATAGCATTCCCTCGCTTAACTTAATGGATGGGTTAATGGAGACTATTTTAACATATGCAGGGGGTGGATGGAAAAGCTGTGAAAATAGAAAAAACTCACAGAGGCGACGATCGCCCTCTGTGAGCATAAAAAATATGGAAATAAAATTAATGATTATCTAATAACGAGTGCTTCTGCTTCTTCTTCTTCGTAGACTGTAATCTCTACGGCTTCTGTTAAGATGTCTGCGTAGCTGTAAGAAACACGTTCAAACGCATGTTCATCCTGGTCAAGCTCAATGACAAATACGGAATGATATGTTTCTCTCAAAATCCCGGCCCGTTCGACCGTTTTCTTGCGACCTCCGTTTGCTTTTAACACCAAACGTTTTCCTAAATGCAAATCCATCGACCTTTTAATATCCGCCAAAGTTTTAGGCATTTATCTACACCTCACTCGAAGATAAGCATACGATAAACAGCCGAATTTGTCAAGCAAATTTTATATTTTAACAAGTTTGGCGACCAGCTGTCAATATTTATTTTTCCGAAACATTTCAGAAGAACAGCAGATGTGCCAGGAGTGTGAATAATTCTGACAATTTGTTCCTTTACGAAAATGAAGGATATAATGCGTTCGCCAACTGCGCGAATTCCTGGATTGTTAAGGTCTCTCCGCGGCGTGATGGTTCGATGCCTGTCCCTTCAAGTGCTTCGATGATCGCTTCTTTCTTCGCCTTGCCTTCCGGAAGACCGGCTTGCAAGTTGTTGAAGATCGTCTTGCGGCGCTGAACGAACGAAGCACGGGTCACGGTAAAGAAAAACTTCTCGTCGGTTACTTGTGCGATCGGCTCGGTTCGTTTGATCATACGGATTACTGCGGAATCGACGTTCGGCTGTGGCATAAAGACGGTCGGTGGGACGATCATCGCAAGTTCCGCATGTGTATAGTACTGGATAGCAATTGACAACGAACCGTATGCTTTTGTTCCTGGCTTCGCCGTGATGCGTTCCGCCACTTCTTTTTGCAGCATGACGACAAGGCCACGGATCGGTAGGTTCTCTGTCAACAAACGGATGATGATCGGTGTGGTGATGTAGTAAGGCAAGTTGGCGACGACCATGATGTCTTCATAGCCGACCAATTGTTCGTCGATTGTTTTCTGGACGTCTGCTTTCAAGATGTCTGAATGGACGATGTCGATGTTGTCGTAAGGAGACAACGTGTCTTCGAGCACCGGCAGCAAGCGTTGATCGATTTCGAAGGCAAGAACCTTCCCTGCCTGACGCGCCAATTGTTCCGTCAATGCGCCGATGCCAGGACCGACTTCGATGGCAGCCGAGTCTTTCGTCAGCCCTGCGTGATCGACGATGTTGCGCAAAATGTTCGGATCGATCAAGAAGTTCTGCCCAAGGCTCTTCTTCACTTTCAGTCCGTATTTGTCCATGATCTGTTTCGTGCGAATCGGTGTTGCTATATCTTTGGTCATTCTTTTTCCTCCTGGTTCACCATTTGTACCGCCTGTCCGAATTGCTCTTTCGTGATGCCGAACAGCTGCAGGCGTTTATGCAGCTGCTTGCCATTTGTATAACCGATGCGTAAATGTGCGCCGACGCGTGTCCGTCGCTCCTTGGCGGCAGGATGTCCAATCAGCCGTGCATCGATCAGATCTTCCAATGTGATGAGAGACTTCTCAGAAGCAGTCCGGGGAGTGTACACGGCAGCTAACGCTTCGCGGATATCTGCATCACACGCATGCTCGATGCCAAGGCCTTTACCATTTTTGGCGATGGTCTTTTCCTTCGGTAAGAAGGCATGCTTCACTCCTGGGATATGTTCTTCAATAATAGCACGAATGCGCCGGCCAGGATAATCCGGATCGGTAAAAACGATGACGCCCCGTTTTTCCACTGCATGCGCGATTTTCATCAACGTCTCTTTTGAAATTGCTGAACCGTTCGTCTCGATCGTGTCTGCGTCTACCGCCCGCTTGATTGCGGTCGTGTCGTCTTTTCCTTCTACTATAATAAATTCTTGGATGCGCATATCGGTTCCTCTTTCCTTCGATGCCGTTTTAACCATAGTTTACGGGGTATACAGATAAAAAGCTTTCCCGGTGATTACCGGGAAAGCCAAGTTGCCTCGCTATTAATTAAGGATTTTGATCTTCACTTGCTTACGTCCGAATGCCAATGCATCCGAGCGGTTTGGAACGAAGATGTCGATTTTGTTGCCTTTGATTGCGCCGCCAGTATCGCCGGCAATCGCATTCCCGTAGCCTTCAACCCATACTTTCGTGCCGAGTGGGATAACGCGTGGGTCTACAGCGATGACTTTCAAGCCAGGATTCGCTTTCAAGTTGATGCCCGTTGCTGTAATCCCGGAACAACCAGCACAGCTAGCTGTATAAGCTGTTGCTGATACGTAGAACTCTTTGCCGCCAGAAGATGGTGCTGCAGCCGTTGATGCGGCTGTCGAAGCTTGTGTTGCAGCTGTTGTCGAAGCTGTTGTCGCTTTTGAAGAAGAAGCATTGCTGCGTGAAACGCTCGCAACGATCGTTTTCGTGCCTACTGCTGTAATTTGTTTCTTCGGCTGTTTCACAACTTTCTCTTCTTTCAAGTTGCGTTTCACTTCTTTGCCGTTTTCTTTGATGACTTCATATGTTTTCGAGATGACGCCGTTCTCGCCTTTTTGGACAAGCTTCTCTTTCCCTTTCAGGAGCGAATCATCTTTCTTCGTTTCTGAAGCGAATTTCATTGAATCCTCCACTACATCGGTGACCTTTTCTACGCGAACCACTTGAATTTTCGCATCTGGCTTCACTTCTTCGTCCATCGCCATCTCTACTCGATCAAGTTCTCCTAATTCGATTTTATGGTGCTTTAAAAGATCAGCGACCGTAGTCGAAGTGGACCATACTTTCTTCTCTTCCAAACCATTAAGGATTGTTACCTCATATGCTTTTTCGATCTCGATTGTTGTGTCCTCATCCACTTTTTCTTCCAGTGCCGGCACCACTTTATCGTGTTCCGTCACTTGAATGCCCGCTTTTGCCAAAATGGCGGATACCGTGTTATCTGTCGTCCATGCTGTTGCAGCTTCTCCATCCACTGCGAATGCATATTCTTTTGCCGCTTCCCATTCGACTGCTGTATCTTCTGTGATTGCTGTCTCTGTGGATTGGCTTAAATAGTCATGTTCTCCGACTGAAACTTCTTGTTCCGTCAAGAACTCGCCGAATGTATCTGCATGTGTGCGTACTTCTAGTTCTTCTCCGTTGGCTGTAAATGTTACGGTATTCTTCGTACCTTCATACACGGCAAATGTTAAAACTGCAGCAAAAAGCAGGAATGTAGCGATCGTGACCGCCATGGATTTTGCTGAAAAATTTTTCACATTCGTCCTATTTGTTGGTTCTTTCGTCAAAAATAACTCCTCCTTAGTTCACCTGAGCGATTATATAGAGTTCATTTCATGATGTCAAATTAATTGATATTTTTCTTAGCTTAATTTAAAGAAATTGATGGCATTTTTTGTCGTTTCTTCTGCCACCTCCTCGAGCGGCAACCCTTTCAAGCGGGCGATCTCTTCCGCTACGAGCGGGACGTATGACGGTTCATTTCGCTTCCCGCGATATGGATGCGGCGCCAAATAGGGTGCATCCGTCTCGATCATCAAATGCTTCAATTCGATTTCTTCCGCCACTTGCTTCGGTTTTTTGGCATTTTTGAACGTTACCGGTCCGCCAAGGGAAATCATGAAGTTAAGCGCAATGCTTTCCTTCGCAGACTCGACGCTCCCGCTGAAGCAGTGCATCACGCCGCCGATTTCTTCTGCGTGCTCTTCGCGTAAGATGCGCAGCACATCTTCCGTCGCATCCCGGTTATGGATGATGACCGGCAATTTCACGCGCTTCGCAAGATGAATCTGCTTGCGGAAAACTTCCTGCTGGATGTCTTTCGGTGACTTGTCCCAGTGGTAATCAAGACCCGTTTCACCGATGCCGACCACTTTTGGGTGGGCAGCAAGCTCTTCGATCCAAGCTAGGTCCTCTTCGGTGCAGTCGATTGCATCGACCGGATGCCAGCCGACGACTGCATAGATGAACGGATAAGCTTCAGCGAGCTCCAAAGCGCGCTTGATTGTCGGTCGGTCGAATCCAACGACGACCATCTTCTCCACTTGCTGTTGGCGTGCACGCTCGATTGCTTCTTCTATATCTTCATTAAATTGTTCTGCGTTTAAATGGACATGTGTATCGATAAACATTTTACATTCTCCTCACAATACTTCTTTATTTTAAACTTTTACGTTATGTCATTCTTCACGTGAATATTACATTTCGCTAACAAAACATGATAATCGTGTAACAATCCTGCCGGTAAGCAGTCCATTCGACTCGTGCTAGCATAAGAAAAACGCCCTACTTTCGTCAAGTAGGACGCTTTTTTGTGTATTTTTATTTGATTTTTGCACCGTTCGGTAATAGTTCTGCCACTTCTGCCAATTGGAGCAGTCCATCTTGTTCACCCGCAAGGATCATCCCTTGAGACAACTCCCCGCGCAGTTTAACTGGCTTCAAGTTGGCCACGACGACCACTTTACGTCCGACCAATTCCTCCGGCTTGTAGTGTTCAGCGATGCCCGACACTACTTGACGCTGCTCGTAGCCGAGATCCACTTGCAATTTGAGCAGTTTGGATGTTTTCGGTACCGGCTCACACGCTGTAACCGTCGCTGCGCGTAAATCAACTTTCATGAAGTCGTCGATTGTGATTTCTTCACCCTCAGGTGCATACATCACTTCCGCTTCTTCCTCAGTTTCTGTAACAGGACCGCGCATCTGTTCACGAATGTAGGCTACTTCCGGTTCGATTTCCAAACGTGGGAAGATTGGTGTTCCTTTCGCAATGACTTTTGTGCCTGCCGGAATGCCACCGAATGTTTCAAGCGTATCCCATGCCAATGCATCTTCGCTAAGTCCGAGCTGTTCGATGATTTGCTTCGGCGCATTCGTCAAGAACGGCTGCAGCATTACTGCGATCATCCGCAAGCTTTCTGCCAAGTGACCCATGACCGAATCAAGCTGCTCTTTTGATGCGTCGTCTTTCGCGAGTACCCACGGAGCCGTTTCATCGATGTATTTGTTCGTACGGGACACAAGGCTCCACACTTCCGACAACACGATACTGAACTGCATTTTTTCCATATGCTTTTCGTAAGCTGCGACAGCGTTACGCGCAGTTTCCTGCAACGCTTTGTCGAAGTCCGTTCTTTCCGTTCTGACAGCGGGGATATTCCCGTCGCAGTATTTATTGATCATCGACACGGTCCGGTTCAGTAAGTTCCCGAGGTCGTTTGCCAAATCGAAGTTCGTCCGTTCGATAAATGATTCTGGTGAGAAGACGCCGTCAGAACCGAATGGCAATTCACGCAACAAGAAGTAGCGTGTCGCATCCAGCCCGTAACGCTCGACAAGCATTTCGGGATAGACGACGTTGCCTTTTGATTTCGACATTTTGCCGTCTTTCATCATGATGAATCCGTGTGCGAAGATTTTCTTCGGCAGCGGAAGATCCAACGCCATCAAGAAGATCGGCCAGTAAATCGTATGGAAACGGACGATATCTTTCCCCACAACGTGCACATCCGCAGGCCAGTACTTGTTGAAAAGCGACTCATCATCCGAACCGTAGCCGAGTGACGTGATGTAATTGGACAACGCATCGACCCAAACATAGATGACGTGCTTCGAATCGCCAGGCACCGGTATGCCCCAGTCGAATGACGTACGTGAAACGGAAAGATCTTCTAAGCCCGGCTTGATGAAGTTGTTGATCATTTCATTCTTACGAGACTCCGGCTCGATGAATTCGACATGGTTCTCGTAGTAATCAAGCAAGCGGTCTGCATACTTCTTCATGTTGAAGAAGTACGATTCCTCTTTTACTTTATGGACAGGTCGTCCGCAGTCAGGGCAGTTGCCATCCTCAAGCTGTGCTTCCGTATAGAACGATTCACACGGCGTGCAGTACCAGCCTTCGTATTCCCCTTTGTAAATGTCGCCATTATCGAGGAATGTCTGGAAGATCTTTTCGACACTCTTCTTGTGGCGCTCTTCTGTCGTCCGAATGAAATCATCGTACGTGATATCCATGATCGACCATACTTTTTTGGCAGCATTCGCCATCTCGTCCACGAACAGCTGTGGCTCTTTGCCGGCTTCATTCGCCTTTTCCTCGATTTTCTGGCCATGTTCATCCATGCCCGTGAGGAAGCGGACATCGTAGCCTCTCAAGCGCTTATAGCGAGCCATTGCGTCTGACGCAACAGTCGTATAAGCCGTTCCAATATGGAATTTTCCGCTTGGATAATAAATGGGTGTGGTTAAATAAAATGTTTTGTCGGTTCCTGTCACGAAAAATTCCCCCAGTTCAATGTTCTACTCTCATTTTAGCGAAGGAAGACGCTTTATACAATCCTTCAGCTTCTTCTTTCCACTACTCTGAAATTAGTGGTCGTACCAATTCGTAGCAAAAGAATGTTAAGAATAATACGATTTCACTGTAAATGGTGGTTGTTTTTCGTTGACCAAAATGTAAGTTGTTGGTATCATTTATGACAGGAAGTGGGAAATGTCGAATTTTGACGAAAAACCTGCAAATATGAGAGGAGAAATGGACATGAAATCAACTGGAATCGTGAGAAAAGTAGATGAACTTGGCCGCGTAGTTATTCCAATCGAATTGCGCCGCACATTGGACATCGCTGAAAAAGATGCTTTGGAGATTTATGTAGATGATGACAAGATTATCTTGAAAAAATATATGCCAAACATGACTTGTGCAATCACAGGGGAAGTTTCTGATGACAATATGCGCCTTGCTGGTGGCAAATTGATCTTGAGCCCTGAAGGTGCCGATATCCTGGTAAAAGAAATCCAAAACAGCTTGAAGTCATAATCAAATGGCAGGGCAGCCGATCGCTTCCCCGCCATTTTTTCGTTCTCTTCTATAAGAATACAACAGGGCACACTGGATTTTCAGCGTGCCCTGTTTCTGATCCATTTACTTATGATACGCGTCGTAAACTTCGCGCTTTGGCAGCTTCCGGTCGACCGCTACTTGCTTGATCGCGTCTTTGGACCTTCTATCGTCCTTCGCCATCACTTGTTCGACATGTTCAGCGATTTCCAGCTTCTGCCACCATACCTCTTGCTCCGGCTGTTCTTCTTCGGAACTTCCTTCCACGACGAGACAGAACTCGCCGCGCATTTCGTTCGTTTCCGCCCACTCCAACGCTTCAGCAAGTGTCCCACGCAGGAACTCTTCGAATTTCTTCGTGATTTCCCGGCCCAAGACGATGCGCCTGTCGCCTCCGAATACCGTATTGAACCCTTTCAGGCATTCTTTCAGCCGATGGGGCGCTTCGTAGAACAGCAACGTTTCCTGCCGGCGGGCCAGTTTTTCGAGCTCGGTGACCCGCTCCTTTTTCTTACGCGGCAAGAAGCCATAAAACAGAAACGGCTGTGGGGAAATCCCGGATACGATCAATGCGCTGAGCGCTGCATTGGCGCCCGGCACCGGTACGACGCGGTAGCCTTCCTCCAGCGCCTTATGGACGATGTCTTCACCCGGATCGGAAATGCACGGCATGCCTGCATCACTGACGAGTGCGACGGATTGTCCGTTGTCCAGGAAGGATAGGATTTTATGCCCACCGCTTTCCTGGTTGTGCTCATGGTAGCTGACCAGTTTCGTCTCTATCGCGAAATAATTACACAAGTGCTTCGTATTGCGCGTATCCTCTGCCGCAATCACATCGACCTCTTTTAATAAACGCAAGGCGCGCATCGTGATGTCTTCCAGATTACCGATCGGTGTCGCGATGAGATAAAGCGTCGGCTCATCTCCTTGAAAGCTTTTTTGTGAGTTCATCCAAGTTCCTCCTGTTTCCCGGATATGTGTTGAATTTTCTGCGCTTTCGTCAATTGCTTGAACGCATATTCCGCCCGCATCGCTTCCGTTTTCGTGCCGAATGCTTCCTGGTGCAATAAGACAACTGGCCTCTTTGCCCGCGTGTATTTTGCACCTTTCCCGGCATTATGAGTCGCCACACGCTTCTCCACATCCACTGCATACCCGGCATAATACGAACCATCCGCGCATTCAAGCACGTAGAAAAAATGTTCATTCCCCATACAGCAGTTCCCGCACTTCTTCCGTGTATTCGTTATCATCGGTGTAGACGATTAGCGGCGGCAATACTTTCAAGTCCGGCTTGCCGTCTTTCACGCCTTCGATCAACAACGTATTCGCCTCTTTCCCTGCCTTCGGGTAGATGAGCCGGATCCGCTTCGGCTCCAGCCGGTTTCTCCGCATCGCTTCGATGATGTCGATCAGTCGTCCCGAACGATGGACAAACGCCGCTTTGCCGCCCTGCTTCAACAACTGGCTGGCTGAACGAATCGACTCATCCAACGTCAAATGCAGCTCGTGACGGGCAATCGCCATGAATTCACTGATGTTTTTCTCGCTTCGTTCATGGGCAGGGAAATACGGTGGATTGCACGTCACCGCATCGTACTTCTCGATGCCGAGGACAGCTGGAATGTCTTTCACATCTCCTTCCAAGATTTCGATCTGCTGCTCCAGTTTGTTGTATGCCACGCTGCGCCGTGCCATGTCGGCAAGCCGCGCCTGCAGCTCTACACCGATGATCGGCGACTCCGTCCGTGCGCTCAAAAAGAGCGGGATAGCTCCGTTTCCAGTACATAAATCGACAATTCTCCCACGTTTATTGCGCGGAATGTGCGCAAAACGGGCAAGCAGTACAGCATCTAATGAAAATGAGAAAACGGACGGACTTTGGATGATCCGTAAATCTTCTGCCAGTAAATAATCGAGTCGCTCGTCGTCCAATAACATCGCGCACCCTCCTTCTTCCATAATAAAAGGCTCCGCCGTCTAACTGGCAGGAGCCTCTAACTGCGGTTCATCAGGCTTTGCACCTTCACCGTCTCAATTCTGCTTGTTCAAGAATGATAAGCAGAACAGGCAATCATCGCCTTTTCGTGAACTGCCGAAATGAACATTACAGACATGATATCCTTCATGATACAGCCGCGCCAGGTTGTCATAGCCTTCGCCGATTTCCATGGCAGCCCGCTGCAGTTTGCCAGTCTTCACGGCAGGCGGTGTTTGTGGAACTTCTGCATGAAGCTCTTCCAACCGCTTGCGCAAATGATGGTTCTCCAATTGCAGTGCATGATGTTCTTCCATCGTATGGGCTACGACGGCTTTCAATTCACTGAATTGCTGCTGCATCGATTCCAGCTGCTGCTCGAAATCCATGACAGTATCTAAAAAGTTCCGTTCCTTCACTTCTAACACCTCACGCTCTCGTTCCTTGATCCACCAACTCATCCAATGTATATTCCAGCGGCTGATCGTGGTCGGCGATCCGGATTTTCAGCACCCGTTCCAATAGATTCATGGATACAACGCGTCCTTGGCCGTCCGGAGTCGTCACTTGCTCACCCACATCCGGCATCGCTTTTTTCGC
The DNA here is from genome assembly GCF_009707665.1 of Planomicrobium sp. YIM 101495. Lineage (GTDB taxonomy): Bacteria > Bacillota > Bacilli > Bacillales_A > Planococcaceae > Planococcus. The sequence goes on along the minus strand of NZ_WLZW01000006.1, from coordinate 25,010 downwards.
TTCTTCGTATTCATCGTTTTCATATTTCAGGCAACACATCAACCGTCCGCACAATCCTGAAATCTTCGATGGATTGAGTGAAAGATTTTGATCTTTCGCCATTTTGATCGACACTGGTTCAAAATCACCAAGGAATGTCGAACAGCAAAGCATCCGGCCACAAGGACCGATGCCACCAAGCATCTTCGCTTCATCGCGCACGCCGATTTGGCGCAGCTCGATCCGCGTCCGGAACACAGACGCCAGATCCTTTACCAAGTTCCGGAAGTCGACACGCCCTTCGGCAGTGAAATAAAAGATAATCTTGTTGCGGTCGAATGTGAATTCAACATCGACAAGATTCATTTCCAGCTTATGATCGACAATCTTCCCTGTGCCGACTTCGAATGCATGTTGCGCTTCCAGCCGGTTGTCTTCCACTTGCTGGCGGTCGCGCTCCGATGCCACACGCACCACTTGCTTCAGCGGCAGTACGACATCGTTTTCCCCAACTTCTTTGACAGCGACGACGACTTTCCCATACTCGACGCCACGTGCCGTTTCGACGATGACATAATCGTCTTTATTGATCACAGATTCACCAGGATCGAAATAATATATTTTACCCGCTTTTTTGAAGCGGACACCTATCACTTTATACAATTGCTTACCCCTCCTGCAGATTTAGCATCAACTGCTCCATCAGCAACGTCCGGTTCATATTACGCGGCAATTGCTGCTTTGCTTGCAGTATCGCTTGCAGCTGATCAGACAGCGCGGTATACGAACGCTGAAGAGCCATCTGCTTCCAAGTTTCTTCCATGTCCGGATACGTATAAACCGTTTCGAGTCCTGCCTTCGCGGAAGCAATGTCCCGATAAGCAAATAATAACATGTCCAGACCTCTTTCGGCATCTTCTTTTTCCTTGAAAAGCGGAAGCCAGTCCGATTGAACCATTAAAAGTGCTTCATGAATATCAGCAGCAACGGCCGTCACTAGTTTCAAGACGGTCTTGCGTTGCTGCAGAAACTGCTCGTCCTCTGCAAGAAGCGCTGCCTGTTCTGCGCTTTGTGTCAGCATGCTGACCGTCGCTGCAAGTGATAGCGCCATGCCACTGCCTTTCAAGTTCTCCAGTAAAACTTCCCGCGATAGCGGCTGGAATGAAATGAGCTGGCAGCGTGAACGGATCGTCGACATGATGGAATGCAAGCGTTCTGTCAGTAGAATCGCTGTCACATCTTGCCCCGGCTCTTCCAGGAACTTCAGAAGTGCGTTCGCTGACGATTGGTTCATGCGATCCGCTTCTTCGATGATGTAGATTTTCCGGCCGCTCGTAAAGCCGGTCTTGCTCATCATGGCGATCAGTTCACGGATCTGGTCGATCTTGATGAATTGTCCATCCGGCTTGATTGTCGAAATGCCGGGGTGATTCCCAGATTCATACAGCCGACAACTTCTACATGTTTCACATGGAACATTTTGTACGGGATTTTCGCAAAGTAATAACTTCGCGAAAAAACCGCTTATTTCACGCTTTCCAGCTCCAGCCGGACCTTCGAATAAATAGGCATGCGCCAACCGCTCCTTCTCGAATGCCTGCTGCAGCCGCTTCATAACGACCGGCTGGATTCGTTCAAACGTCTTCCCTGTCTCCAGCATATCTCTCACCTTCAGACTTTGCAAAAAATCCCGTGCCCTAAAAGGGGTCACGGGTCATATGACTGCAATGGGCCGGTTTTCCTGCCCACCCTCTATTCAAAAATGATGGAATTGTTCGATCGGCAAGACGAAAATCGTTGCACCGCCGACTTCCACTTCCACTGGATAAGGAATGTAAGAGTCCGCATTTCCACCCATCGGTGATACTGGCGCCACCATCTGTTCACGTGAACGGCAATTATCACGAATCAAATCCAATAGTTTCGGCACGAGTTGATCATCGACACCGATCAAGAACGTTGTATTCCCTGAACGCAGAAAGCCTCCTGTACTGGCAAGCTTCGTGGCCCGGAAGTCATTTTTCGTCAATGCGTTGGACAAACGGTTGCTGTCCTGGTCCTGTACAACTGCGACTACAAGTTTCATCAGCTTTCACTCCTTTTCAGCATTCCTACCCTATCTCAATTATAACACGAACAAAAACAACCTGGGTGAGTTTCACAAGTATGAATCAATGATTTTCATAGCGGCACGGCTAACTTCCTCCAGCCCTTGCTCTGCATCGACGACGCGGATCCGCTTCGGGAAGCGCTCAATCAACAATCGGTATCCTTCACGGACCTCGTGATGGAACTTCAGCGATTCGATGTCGAGACGGTTGATTTCGCGTGTCTCATCTTTCTCGATCCTGCCGAGCCCCGTTTCCGGTGACACGTCGAAGAACAATGTGACGTCCGGCAAGTAAGAATCGACTGCAAAACGGTTGATTGCATACACTTCATCGACGCCTAACCCCCTTGCATGGCCTTGGTACGCGAGGCTGCTATCGATAAAGCGGTCACACAGGACGATCTTCCCTGCGTTAAGTGCCGGCACGATTTTCTCCACTAAGTGCTGACGGCGAGCTGCTGCGTATAACAGCGCCTCTGTCCGGGCATCCATCCCTGTATTGGCAAGATCCAGAATCACGGAACGGATCTGTTCCGCAATCTCGATACCGCCCGGCTCACGTGTCTGGACGACTTCATGCCCCATCGCCTCAAGCTCCGCTTTGATTCGTGCAGCAGCGGTCGTTTTCCCTGATCCTTCTCCGCCTTCTAAACTGATAAAACAACTCATCCCTATCTCTCCATTCCGATATTAACGCTTCATGACCTTCAGTAATTTTTCCTTCAGCCGGTGCTCTCCTTGAATCGAAGCACCAAATGCAAGGTTATCCATCAATAAGGCAAGCTTTTCCGTGCTCCACACTTCCCCCGGAACGATCAACGGAATTCCTGGTGGATATGGAATGACCGCCCCGGCTGATACTCGCCCGGCCGCTTTTGTCCACGGCACCCATTCACACCCTGCAGACGAGACTTCCCGGAATGTATACTCTGGCTCACTCATCATCTCTTTTTGGAAAGGGGCTGCCAGCCATTCCGTACGCGGTTTGCTCGCCAATGCTTTCACGGCATCCTTGATACGGCTGCGGATTTCCGCAAACGGGAAGCTCTGCCCACTCTTTAGGAGTGGCAGCACAAGAAGCACTTGGTATGCATCCGCCAGTTCCGGATAGATGCCTTCCGCTTCCAGCTGCTCTTTCAATTGAAAGCCGCTCCACCTTTCCACCCGCAGCATCAGCTTCAGTGGATCGTCCGACTCAACGACCGTCAGTTTCGGGATGGCAGAAAGCCCTTCTAAGAACAGGCGGCGCTTCTCCTCGAAGGAACGGTGGTCGGCTTGTGTATATGTATGAAGATACGCGCGTGCATCGTCCAAAGAAGCCATCAGCAAATATGACGGGCTGCTCGATTGCAGCATGCGCAAATATTTTGTGAGCTGCTCCGGCTTGACCATCTCTCCTTGCACATGCAAAAACGAGCCCATCGTCATCGCCGGCAACGTCTTGTGCGCTGAATGCACGACGACATCTGCGCCGTGCACTAGTGCCGATGCAGGGAACGGACCCCCGATGCGTAAATGGGCACCGTGCGCTTCATCGACGAGTACTGGCACTTCGTATTGGTGAGAAAGTGCGATGATTGCTTCCAGCTCCGCCTGGACGACACCGTAATAGTTCGGGCTCGTCAAGACCACTGCTTTGGCATCCGGGTACTGTTGCAGCGCCTGTTCCACTTGCAGCGCCTCAAGTCCTGCGGCCGTCATCGTCTCCTCGTCCCATGTAGGCGTCAGGAAAACAGGGACCGCTGCAGCAAGTTCGAGCGCGTGGAAAATCGACTTATGGCAGTTCCGCTGGACGATGATCCGGTCACCCGGCTCACAAACCGCATAGATCATCGCAAGGTTGCCGGCAGTGGAACCATTGACAAGGAAGAAGCTCTCTTCTGTCCCATATGCTTCTGCAAGCAGCTCCTGTGCTTCCCTGATCGCCTCTTCCGGATGATGCAGATCATCCAAGCCTTCCAATTCCGTCACGTCATAAGCGAGCGCTGGCCGGATCGCGTCCGGAAGCGTCGACAGTAATCCGTTTTTGTGCCCCGGCACATGGAACGATACCGGCTGTTGCTGTTGGAATTTCAGCAACGCTTCTACTAGCGGGCGACGTTGTGTCATCTCGATCATCCTTCTTGTTTATTGTGCTTTCATTATACCGAAAAACACCGATGATTTCGGCATTTACGTTCCTCTTTGAAAATCGGCAACAAAAAAAGCCGGAATCGAAATTCCAGCCCTACGTGATTAATGGATCTTCACTTGACGATGCCGAGCTTCTTTCAGCAGGAACAAATATTTGCTCTCTGCAATTTTCCGTTCCGCTTCCGCATACCCGTCATAATCATCCAGCAATTCATCGAGTCGTTTCGCCCTGCGCCATTCGCGACCCGCTGCCGTGAATTGTTCGAGCAGCTGGTCGTCGAACTCTTTTTTCAAGCGACCTTTTTTGGAAAACAGCATGTTCGGTTACTCCTCTTTACAGTTCACGCCGTCCTTCAAGTGCCTTCGATAGCGTCACTTCATCCGCATACTCCAAATCGCCGCCGACCGGTAGTCCATGAGCAATCCGCGTTGTCCGGATGCCTGATGGTTTGACGAGTCTGGAAATATACATCGCTGTCGCTTCCCCTTCGATCGTCGGATTCGTCGCCAGAATCAGCTCCTGTACTTCTTCGTTTTGCAGACGCTTCAACAAAGAAGGAACGTTGATATCTTCCGGACCGATTCCTTCCATCGGTGAGATCGCTCCTTGCAACACATGGTATAGACCGGAGTAATCACGCATCTTCTCCATCGCGATGACGTCTTTCGGATCTTGCACGACACAGATTGTCGAACGGTCGCGCTGCTGATCCTGACAGATGTGACATGGGTCCGTATCTGTGATGTGTCCGCAAACCGAGCAATAGCTAAGATTACGCTTCGCATCAACCAATGCTTTGGCAAAATCGAGGACGGTGTCTTCTTTCATTCCAAGCACAAAAAATGCCAGACGGGCCGCTGTTTTCGGCCCAATCCCTGGCAATTTCATGAAACTTTCCATTAATTTCGAAATGGGTTCAGGATAATGCATCAGTATTTCCCTCCTAGAACATGCCTGGGAGATTCAAGCCCTTCGTAAATTTCCCCATTGTTGCATTTGCATGCTCATCCGCTTTTTTAAATGCTTCGTTTGTTGCAACGACGATTAAGTCTTGCAATGTATCGATATCTTCTGGATCTACGACTGCTTCGTCAAGCACTACGTCAAGAACTTCTTTATGACCAGAAACGATCACTTTGACCATGCCGCCGCCTGTTGTTCCTTCGAACTGCATTGTCCCTAGTTCTTCTTGGGCTTCCGCCATCTGTTTCTGCATTTTCTGCATTTGTTTCATCATGCCTTGCATATTTCCTCCACCGCGCATGTTAATTCCTCCTTTGAATAGTAAACATTATTCATCATGCACTTCGACAAACTCTTTGCCGAAAAGACGTTCCGCTTCGGCGATGAACGGATCTTCCTCCGCTCCTTGTCCTTCCGGGAACGGATGATCTTCCGGTGCATCTGCCTGGCTGTCTTCTGTACTTGATTTTTTGCCATTGCTTCTGATGAACTCTTCACGGATCTTCAACCAGCTCGCCTCAGGCACGAAGATCGGCAAGTACGCCTGTCCTGTGTGCTGCTGCAAAAGCTGACCGAATGTCGAAGCGAAACTCCGGTTATCCGCGGCCATCTGACAATGGATATCATACTTGAATTTTAACACAAATGCATCATTTGATGCTGCTACCGGCTCCGCTTCATTCAATAAAGCGGAGTGTGATTTCTGCAATTGGCCAAGAACCGTCGCCCAATGCGATTTGATGGTCTGGATATCCGTCTTCGTCGCATTTTTCAGCACTTCCTCAATCCGTCCCACCGGTACTTTGAATGTGCTTTGTGGACGCTGACGGCGCTTCGCTTCGGCTGCTGGGGCCCCTTGTGCCGGAGCTCCATTCTTCAACTCGTTCTGTAAGTCGAGGACGAGCTGTTCCAGCCGCGCCACTTTGCCTTCGAGCTCCGGAGACGCGGCGGACGCTTGCTGGACGACTGCCGGCGTTGCTTGGACGATGCGCAACAGCGCCGTCTCCATGTAGATTTTCGTGTGGTTGGAAAAACGCATCTCTTGCTGAGTTTGCGTCAAAATACTGATCCAGTCATAAAGCTGTGCTGCTTCGACGCGTTGTGCCAGCTCTTCGAAGCGTGGTTCGAATGTCGCGAGCTCCAGCATATCGGTCAAGTCCGGTGCTGTTTTGATGACCAGTAAATCTCTGAAGAACGTGGTGAAATCCTCAGCTAACCGGACAGGGTCTTTCCCGTCCTGCACAAGCTTCTCCAATAAAGAAAGTGCTATGCCGACCTCTTTTTCGAGCAAGGCATCCGCAATCTCGTAAAACAGCTGCTGCCCGATCGAGCCAGTAACAAGCAGTGCGTCTTCCACCGTCATTTCTTCTCCACTGAACGAAACGACCTGATCGAGTAAGCTGAGTGCATCTCGCATGCCGCCCGCCGCTGCTTGCGCAATAATCTTCAGCACTTGTTCGTTGTAAGGAATCTCAGCATCCGTCAGTACTTCCACCATCCGGCTGACGATATCCGCCTGTGACAAACGTTTGAAGTCGAAGCGCTGACAACGGGAAATGATCGTCAACGGCAACTTGTGCGGCTCTGTTGTCGCCAAGATGAACACCGCATGTTCCGGTGGTTCTTCCAACGTTTTCAGCAACGCGTTGAACGCGCTGTTTGATAACATATGCACTTCATCGATAATATATATTTTAAATCGTGCGTTCGCTGGGGCAAAATGGACCTTCTCGATGATCTCCCGCATTTCTTCCACACGTGAATTGGACGCCGCATCGAACTCGATGACATCCGTATTCGAGCCTTCTGTAATACTCAGGCAAGAAGCACAAGCGTTACAAGGTTCTGCAGCAGGAGATTGTTCACAGTTCAGCGCTTTCGCGAATATTTTCGCAGCACTTGTCTTCCCAGTCCCACGAGGCCCTGAAAACAGATAGGCGTGCGTTGTCTTATTGTAAAGGAGAGCGTTTTGCAGGGTTTGTTTGACGTGCGTCTGTCCCGTCATTTCGGAGAATGACTGAGGTCGGTACACACGGTAAAAAGCTTGGTACGTCAACGTTTTCCCCTCCTCCTCTGATTTTTGTAAGTCATCCTCCATTATACCATAGACCGTACGTGGCTGAATGGTTTGTTCTCCTATCCGAAGACATGAAAAAACCTGCCTGCCGATCATCGGCAAACAGGTTTGGATCATTATGATTAATGCCGTGCACCTTTCTCTGACTGCTGCACACAAGCGTTACTCTTGTCGTTGGCTCGATCTAGGCGATCCCGCGGCACATGAGAATGTCCACTTAATGCTGCTTCCTTCCGGACCTGACATGGTTCATGGGTTCGCATTGCGCAGGACCCAGATGTCAACACTACGTGCAAGAGGCTGACCTCGCAATACAAACAGCCTCGAAAAGGAATTCAGTCCTGCTAGAGCGGATTGCAGGTGATAGGGCACCGCTACCTCCCCACCTAGCACGGCATTTACTAGTATATAAAACTTCGACTGAAAAATCAAATCAAATCACGCCGTTCCAAGAAAAAAGCCCGCTATTTCCGTTTACCGGAAAAGCGGGCTTTGGCAACAATCGATTATTCAGAGATTGTTACATCTTTCAATTGGTAGATACCTGAAGTATCGATTGAGAATCCTTCAACTTTATCGGAAATCCCGTTCAAATATTCAGTGTGAAGCAAGAATGCCATTGGTGCATCGTCAGTTAGAAGCTGAGCAGCTTCTGCGTAAAGCTCTGCACGTGCATCCGGATCTGCTTCACGGCGACCTTCGTCTAACAAAGCATCGACTTCTTCATTTGTGTAGAATGAACGGTTACCTGGGTTACCGTGCTGTGAAGAGTGGAACAATGCGTACATGCCGTAGTCAGCGTCTCCTGTCGGGTTAGACCAACCAAGGATGAACATGTCGTGCTCACCTGCAGCTGTTTGCTCAAGGTATGCACCGAATTCCATAACTTCGATCGAAACGTCGATGTTCAATTCAGCAAGGGCTTCTTGAACAAGTACTGCGATCGCTTGACGTTGTGGGTTATCGTTTGTCCAGATGGAAGTAGAGAATCCTTCAGCCATGCCCGCTTCTTCAAGAAGTGAACGCGCTTGGTCCATGTCGAATTCTACAGCATCGATGTCTTCAGTATAACCGAAGATTCCTGGAGCCAATGGTCCGATTGCCGGGATACCAAAATCTTCATAGACACCAGAGATGATTGCCTGGCGGTCGATTGCATAAGAGATCGCCTGACGTACCAATGGATCGTTGAATGGTTCTTTTTCTGTGTTGAAGCCAAGGTATGCAAGGCTTGAAGATGGTGTTTGCATCACTGACGCTACGCCAGAGTTGTTCAAACGTTCCACTTCGTTCGGTTGAACCGGATCGATGATGTGAACGTTCCCTGTTTCAAGATCCGCTGCACGTACCTGAGAGTCAGGAACAACGCGGAATGTTACAGAATCAACGTTTGCTGGAGTATCCCAGTATTCTTCATTTTTCACAAGCTTGATTTCAGAGCCTGGGCTCCAAGAATCGAACTTGAAGTAACCTGTGCCGACTGGCTCTTGAGAAACGACAGAACCTGGATCAGCTCCGCCTTCAAGTGCTTCGTAGTCTGCTGTGATCTGTGTTGGAGAGATCATTCCCCCACCGTTGTGTGAAAGGTGAGCCAATAGTGGAGCGAATGGATATTCAGTCGTGATTTCTACTTCATAGTCGTTGATCGCTTCTACGCTTGTAATCATTTCATAAAGGAAGTAACGTGGTGAAGCAATTGCTTCGTCCAGTACACGCTCAAGGTTCATTTTTACTACTTCAGCGTTGAAGTCTTCGCCGTCATGGAATTTTACGCCTTCACGCAATTTGAATGACCAAGTCAATTCATCGACTTGCTCCCATGATTCAGCCAGACCAGGAACGATTTCGTTGTTATCGTTGCGGTTGACCAATGTCTCATAGATATTTGCTTGAACTACGGATGATGGCACGTCGTTTGAACCGTGCGGATCAAGTGAAGATGCATCGGAAAGTACTGCTAGGACCAAGTCCCCACCAGCTGCTGCGTCTCCATTTTCTGTAGCATTGTTATCGTCGTCTGTGTCTGTTTCCCCGTCTGACGAATCTCCGTCACTGCCGCCTGCACAAGCTGCTAGAACCAGTGCCAACATCAATGTCATGAAAATCGCCCAAAGTGACTTTTTGGATAATGCCATAATTTGTTTCCCCCCATTTAAATCGTTTTTCGAATACTACGAAGGACATAATATTCTGAAAACAATATAGCATAAATTCCCCTTGAAGACAATGCAATATATTCTTTTTTTCCAAACATTCAGCAATGTTCCGTGCTATTCGATATACAGAAATACTAATAATTAAGATTCCCCCTATTTATTATTAATGAAAAAATATTTCAGTATAGCTATACCTTTTTCTGAAAAATCCTTCTATTTAGTTCATTCATAAAATAGGTTAACAATGCCTATCATTTTTAAGCATTTTCTAGTAAAATTAAAAAGTCTAATAATTTTAGATAGTTATTTTCTAATAGAAAGGGTGCTTTTCAATGAGTGAAGAAACAGTGAATCAACCCGTCACTGCCAAGCGTGTCAATCCACGCGTTGAAAGCTATAAACAGTTTTGGCGGCGCCTCAGAAAAAACAAAGGTGCGGTCATCGGTGGTATTCTGATTCTCTTCTTTATCGTCCTAGCATTTGTCGGACCATGGATCGTCACTTCATTCACTGACTTGCGGCCGAATGCGACCGATCTTACCAATAAACTTGCCGGTCCTTCCGCAGCACACTGGCTCGGTACCGATGGGTTCGGACGTGATATCTTCACCCGCCTTATTTTCGGTACGAAATTGACTTTGTATGTTGGGTTCTTCTCGGTTCTCCTCGGTGGAGTGATCGGGGTCATCTTCGGGATCGTAGCAGGCTATTACGGCGGCAGAGTCGATACCATCATCATGCGTTTGATGGATGTCCTTCTTGCATTCCCTGGAATCCTGCTTGCACTTGCAATCGTAGCGGTCCTTGGCGGTAGCTTGACGAACGTCATCATCGCGGTCGGGATTTTCTCGGTGCCGGCATTCGCCCGTATCGTAAGGGGGTCGACCTTATCCGTCAGGAAGCTGGAATACATAGATGCGGTACGCGCACTCGGAGCTTCCGATTTCAGAATTATTTTTAAACATATCTTGCCGAACATCCTGTCACCGATCATCGTTCAAGCATCCCTCCGTGTTGCGACAGCGATTCTGACAGGTGCTGGACTTTCCTTCCTCGGTCTCGGGGCACAGCCTCCTGCTCCTGAATGGGGCGCGATGCTGAACGAAGGACGTCAATACATGTATGAAGCCGGTCACGTTGCTTTATTCCCAGGTATTGCGATTGTAATTGTCGTACTCGCCTTCAACATCTTCGGTGATGGCGTACGCGATGCACTTGATCCAAAAATGAAAAAGTAAGAGAGGTGCGAAACGTTGACAAAATATATTATCCGACGTCTTCTACAGACGATCCCCGTACTGATCGGGGTAACGATTCTTGTGTTCTCCCTTATGCACCTTGTTCCTGGGGATCCTGCACAGATCGTCGCTGGTGAAGGCGCTTCTGAACAAACAGTAGAGAACATACGCGAACGATTAGGTCTTAACGAGCCGATCCCGGTTCAATATGGAACATTTCTTCTGAATGCTGTCCAGGGAGACCTCGGAGCTTCTGTACGCTCAGGCCGACCGGTCATGGATGAAATCGGCTCGAGGTTCTGGGTGACGGTGGAACTCGCCGTCTATGCCACAATCGTCGCCGTGATCTTCGGTTTGATCGCCGGGATCATCGCGGCAGTTCGCCATTCGACATTCGCTGACTCCGGCATCATGGTCGTGGCACTGTTCGGTCTTTCGATGCCGAACTTCTGGTTCGGGCTCTTGCTCATCCAGTGGTTCGCAATCGGGAACTGGATGCCTGAATCGCTCGAATTCCTCAAGATGCGGCCATCCGGCTGGGGAGACTCCTGGCGACAGATCATCCTGCCGGTGCTGACGCTCGGAACAGGTGGAGCCGCGATCATTGCGCGGATGACACGTTCTGCGATGCTTGAAGTCATCGATCAGGACTACATCCGTACTGCCCGCGCTAAAGGGGTATCGGAACAAGTCGTCACATACCGTCACGCATTGAAGAACGCATTGATTCCAGTCGTTACTGTCGTAGGTCTGGAGTTCGGTGGATTCCTTGGTGGTGCGGTCCTGACAGAAACGATTTTCGCCATCAACGGGATGGGACGTTTGACGATCGATGCGATCCGTACACGCGACTTCCCTGTCGTACAAGGAACTGTGTTGGTGATTTCCGTCATCTTCGTACTCGTGAACTTGCTTGTTGATATTTCATACCGCTTCTTGAACAAACGAATAGACTTGAATTAGAAATGAGGTGTCCGCAAAATGAGCTCGCAAGAAATAATTTTAGAAGTGAACAACTTACAAACATCTTTCAATACAGATGCTGGGGAAGTCCGCGCAGTTGACGGCGTCAGCTTTAAAGTGCCGAAAGGAAAGACACTCGGCATTGTCGGAGAATCTGGTTCAGGGAAAAGCATCACCTCTCTTTCGATCTTGAGATTGCTTGCTAAGAACGGCAGCATCAAAGGCGGAGAAGTCCTTTATAAAGGGCAGGACTTGCTGAAGTTGACCGAAGCACAGATGCGGAAGCTGCGTGGAAATGAAATCTCGATGATTTTCCAGGAGCCGATGACATCTTTGAACCCGGTATACACAGTCGGACAACAAATCGGAGAAGCACTGAAGCTCCATCAGAACATGTCGAAGAAACAAGCGCATGACCGTTCTGTAGAACTCTTGAAGCTTGTCGGAATCCCTTCCCCGGAAAAACGAGTCAAGAACTTTCCATTCGAACTGTCAGGCGGGATGCGCCAGCGTGTCATGATCGCCATGTCACTCGCATGCGACCCGGAAATCCTGATTGCTGATGAACCGACGACTGCACTGGACGTTACGATCCAAGCACAGATCCTTGAACTCATCAAAGAGCTCCAGGACCGCCTTGGCATGTCCGTCGTCTTTATCACGCACGACCTAGGCGTCGTAGCGGAAACATGTGATTACGTAGCCGTCATGTATGCAGGGCAAGTGGTCGAGTACGCGGATATCCGCAGCCTCTTCCACGAACCGAAACTTCCGTACACGATCGGACTATTGAATTCATTGCCACGTCACGACATCGACCAGGAAAAACTAGAGCCGATCGAAGGAAACGTGCCGAGCCCTTATAATATTCCGACAGGATGCCGCTTTGCGCCGCGCTGTCCGGCAGCAACAGACCTGTGCCGCGCGAAAATGCCGGCACTGGAACCAGACGAAAAAGGCAACCAAGTGCGTTGCTGGATTTATTCAGAAGAATGGGATGGAGAAGCGGAGGTGGAAATCTATGGCGAAACAAGAATTGCTAAAGGTAGAGGGTCTAAAACAGTACTTTCCGATTAAGGGAGGCTTCCTCGGCCGAACAGTAAATCATGTAAAAGCCGTGGATGATATTAGTTTCACCGTCTACGAAGGTGAGACGGTCAGCATCGTCGGGGAATCCGGGTGCGGAAAATCCACGACGGGACGTGCGATTCTTCGTCTTGAAGAACCGACTGAAGGAACGGTCGAATTCCGGGGAACGAACTTGGCTTCCATTTCCAAGAAAGAAATGCGGAAATTCCGGAAAGACTTGCAGATTATTTTCCAAGATCCATACGCGTCGATCAACCCACGTCAGACGGTGTCATCCGTCCTGTCGGAAGCGATGGAAATCCAGGACGTCCTGCCTGCAAGCAAACGCCGTGCGCGCGTAGAAGAGTTGCTTGAGACGGTCGGTCTTCTTCCGTATCAGGCAGACCGCTTCCCGCACGAATTCTCAGGCGGTCAGCGCCAGCGAATCGGGATTGCGCGTGCGCTATCCGTCGACCCGCAGCTGATCATTTGTGACGAGGCTGTATCAGCACTGGACGTATCGATCCAGGCACAAGTACTGAACTTGCTGGAAGAGCTGCAGGAAGAGTACAACTTGACGTACTTGTTCATCTCGCATGACCTTGGAGTCGTCCGCCATATTTCCGACCGCATCATCGTGATGTACCTCGGGAAAATCGTGGAGATCGCTGACAAGGAAAGCTTGTTCGACAACCAGAAGCACCCATATACGAAAGCGTTGCTGTCTGCGATCCCAGTACCGGATCCGGACCGCAAAAAAGAACGGATCGTCCTTCGCGGGGACGTCCCTTCCCCGATCGATCCGCCGACAGGCTGTCGTTTCCATACGCGCTGCCCGTTCGCGACAGACAAATGTATCCAGGAAGAACCTGTATTGCGCACTGCCGGCAACATGAAGGAAGGCCACCAGGCAGCTTGCCATTACATCGAGGAAATCGCTGCAGGCACGAAAGAATCGATCTATTGATTCCCATCCCCTTATCCACCATCGGATAAGGGGATTTTTTATTTAAAAACTTTTTTCATCAAAAGTGTTGACGGCATATCCGAAAGTATGTTAAATTAATTCTTGTCTGATACGGAGGAATACCCAAGTTTGGCTGAAGGGATCGGTCTTGAAAACCGACAGGGGAGTCAAATCCCGCGGGGGTTCGAATCCCTCTTCCTCCTCCATTTTTGAATTTACACGCGCATATAAATTCGAGATTGGTTCGTTACGAAAGTAGCGAATTTTTTCTTAAAGGTATGTGACTGAAAATTATAACTTGAAATTCGATTCGAAAAGCTCAGCTGATGCTGGCGCTTTTTTTATTTCCCAAGAAATGAATAGAAAAAGAAGCGAGAAACCATTGACGGTTTGTCGCTTCTTTTGTTGTTTCGCTTCGTTTCCTTATTTGCGCAGTGCGGACGTTTGTTTCATGAAATTTCCGATGCGCGAAACAATGCGTTCCGTGCAATCCGGATCATTCAGCAAGTCATAATCCCGGATGTCGAGGCGCAGAACTGGGCATCCAGTAAAGCTGTTGATCCAGTCTTCATAGCGTTTATGCATTTCGATCCAGTAGTCGACCGGCGTCTGCTGCTCCATCGCACGTCCGCGCTCCTGAATGCGGCCTACGATGTCCTCGATGGACCCTTCCAAATAGATCAGCAAGTCCGGGTGTGGGAAGTAAGGTGTCATGACCATCGCCTCGAATAAGTTCGTGTACGTGCCATAGTCGACATCGTTCATTGTCCCTTTCTCCCAGTGCATCTTCGCGAAGATTCCTGTGTCTTCATAGATTGAACGGTCCTGGATGAATCCTCCACCGTATTCGAACATCCGCTTCTGTTCCTTGAAACGTTCTGCAAGGAAGTAGATTTGCAAGTGGAAGCTCCATTTTTCAAAATCACTGTAGAACAGATCCAAATATGGGTTGGCGTCCACTTTTTCAAATGACGTACGGAATTGCAAGGCGTCAGCCAAAGATTTGGTCATCGTCGATTTCCCGACCCCTACTGTTCCGGCAATCGTGATGACGGCATTGTCAGGAATGCCATATTTATCGCGCAAATTCATATCGTTAAACTCCTTTGTTGTAGTGTTTCATCGACCTTGTCAAAGATCCGCTTCAGATCGCCGCTGTTCTGCACGAAATCCAAATCATCACCATTAAAGCGCAAGACCGGGATTTCCGGGTGCTGTTTCTCGAAGTGTTCGATAAAGGTCCGGTAATCTTCCACCAATTGTTCCATGTATGCCGGGGCGATGTGCTTCTCGAATGTACGGCCGCGCATTTGGATGCGGTCCATCAACGTGTCGAGACTCGCGTCCAAATAAATGACCATGTTCGGCTTCGGCATATCTGCCGTCAAGATTTCATAGATGGCTTCATACTTCGCATATTGCGCTGGCGGCAATGTCCGCTTGGCGAAAATCAAGTTCTTGAAAATATGGTAATCCGCTACGACCGCATCATTCGCAGATTCAAGTTTTTGCTGAATATCCGCCAATTGCTTGTAGCGGTTGCATAAGAAGAACATTTCCGTCTGGAAGCTCCATTCTTCGATGTCTTCATAAAATTTACCCAGAAATGGATTTTCATCCACGATTTCCTTTAATAAATGAAACTCATAATGATCGGCAATGGCTTTGCTGAGTGAAGTTTTCCCCACACCGATCGGACCTTCTACCGTAATGAAAGGTACCGGCATTCGAAGTCCTCCTCTTCCTATATCAAATAAGTTGCAGTACGTTCAATTTTACCATAGGCGTCGAATGAAAAGTAGAAGAAATCTTTGATCGGTGATAAAGGCGCGCTGATTTTGATGCACTTCGTTCATAACCTTGCTACACTGTTTCTTAAGGAGCGATGCAGGATGACGATAGAACAACAAGAACACGATTACATGCAAGATGCGATAGAAGAAGCAAAGAAAGCCGGTGCGAAAGGCGAAGTGCCGATCGGTGCGGTGATCGTCCATGAAGGAAAAATCATCGCACGGGCGCATAACTTGCGGGAGACGACGCAAAACGCGGTCACTCACGCCGAACTGCTGGCGATCCAGGAAGCGTGCCGGGTCATCAGCAGCTGGCGGCTTGAGGAGACGACGATGTACGTGACGCTCGAGCCTTGTCCGATGTGCGCAGGCGCGATTCTGCAGTCACGGATCCCCGAAGTGATATACGGCGCACGGGACGCCAAAGCAGGCTGTGTGGATTCGCTCTACCGCCTCTTGAACGACGATCGGTTCAATCATCAATGCACGGTTACAGAGTCGCCTCTGGCCGAGGAATGCGGACAGTTGCTGACCGATTTCTTCCGGGTGCTGCGTGAGAAGAAAAAACAGCAAAAGCGGGGGCACTGAGCCCCCGCTTTTGTTATTCGATGAATTCCTTGATGAGCCGGTTGACGATCCGGGGCTGCTCGTGCTGCACCCAATGTGTCGCATTGCCTATGAACATGCCTTCTCCATTCCCGCAGAACTTGAGGCTTTCCACCGCCAGGCTCTTCAACAGGAATGGGTCGCCCACTCCCCAAATGATTCTGACGGGTGGTTCGATCAGTTTTCGCGGTGTTTGTTGCATGCTGCCTTTTCGAAGTGCCCTGTACCAATTGAGCATACCCGTTAGTGCACCAGGCTGCGCCCATGCTTTCCGGTACTGCTTCATGTCTTCTTCGGTGAAGCTTGCCCCTTTTCCGGAGCCCTTCATGGCCGTTTGCATGTAAGCAAAGTGATTGGCTGCCAATAGCTCCTCCGGGACCGTAGGCAGCTGAAAAAATGCCATATACGAGCTTTTCAGCCATTGCAGCGGGTTGCGCGCCATCACTTTTCCCATCGTACGTGGATGCGGAATATTCACAGCAATAAGCTTCTCGACAAGATCAGGCTTCGTCGCAGCAAGATGCCAGGCAACCGCTCCGCCCCAATCATGACCGACGATAATCGCTTGCTCCCAGCCGTAATGGGCAATCAAACCGGCGATATCATCCCGCAAGATGTCCAGCGTATACGCTTCGATTCCTTGCGGTTTGCTACTAAGATGGTAGCCTCGTTGGTCGGGCGCTATGACCCGGTAGCCGGCGTTTGCCAAATCTGAAATCTGATGCCGCCAACCATACCAGAATTCCGGAAATCCGTGCAGCAGGACGACTAGTTTCCCTTCTTTGGGCCCTGCTTCTGCCACATGCAAAGAAATGCCGTTTGTTTCGATGAAACGGAATGTCTGCGTGTCCATGAAAGTTCTCCTTTCAGCGCTTTTCCTTCTGTTTACCCATTTGATGATAAACAAAAAGCAACGCCGTCATCGATTGGATGACATGCGTTGCTTTTCCTTGTTCCACTGCCGATTCAAAAGTCGTCCGTCTCTTAGCTAATGACTTCTTTCCCGCCCATATACGGACGAAGTACCTCAGGAATAGTAACAGAGCCGTCTTCCTGCTGGTAATTCTCTAAGATAGCGGCAACTGTACGGCCGACCGCAAGGCCACTGCCGTTCAATGTGTGGACGAATTCAGGCTTGCCGCCTGCTTCACGGCGGAATTTGATGTTCGCACGGCGTGCTTGGAAATCTTCGAAGTTACTGCATGAAGAAATTTCGCGGTACGTTTCCTGGCTCGGGATCCACACTTCGATATCGTATTTCTTCGCGGCTGTGAAGCCAAGGTCCGCTGTACACATTTTCAAGACACGGTAAGGCAATCCAAGAAGCTGAAGCACTTTCTCTGCATGGCCTGTCAGTTTTTCAAGCTCGTCGTAAGAGTCTTCCGGCTTCACGAAGCGCACAAGCTCGACTTTGTTGAATTGGTGCTGACGGATCAATCCGCGTGTGTCACGGCCTGCAGAACCCGCTTCTGAGCGGAAGTTCATGCTGTATGAAGCGAACGCCTGTGGCAATTGGTCGCCTGGCAGGATTTCATCGCGGTAGAAGTTCGTTACTGGCACTTCTGATGTCGGGATCAAGAAGTAATCTTCTTTTTCGATCAAGAATGCATCTTCCTCGAATTTCGGCAATTGGCCCGTACCTGTTAAACTTTCACGGTTGACCAAGTACGGCGGCATCATCTCTTCGTAGCCGTGGTGCTCTTGGTGAAGGTCCATCATGAAATTGATCAATGCGCGCTCAAGACGTGCACCGAGGCCGCGGTAAAAGACGAAACGGCTGCCAGTCACTTTCGCGGCACGTTCAAAATCAACGATCTTCAAACCGGTTGCCAAATCCCAGTGCGGCTGCGCTTCGAAGTCGAATGCCGGTTTATCGCCCCATAGGCGGATCTCTTCGTTATCATCTTCCGAATCACCGAATGGCACGCTGTCGTGCGGAATGTTCGGTACACGCAGCATGATGTACTCCAGGCGCTCTTCCAGTTCGCGCAATTCGTCATCGATGACTTTGATATCGTCGCCGACCTGGCGCATTTTAGCAATCGCCTCGTCTGCATTTTCTTTGTTGCGTTTCATTTGTGCGATTTGCTGGGACGCGTCGTTGCGCTCCGCTTTCAACGTCTCTGTCTGTGCGATCAGCTCGCGGCGTTTCTTATCCAATGCCTCGAAATCATCGAGCACGGAAATATCCTCTCCACGCTTTGAAAGCTTTCGTTTCACTTCATCAAAATTGTTTCGTACAAACCGAATATCCAACATAGTTGAGTTCCTCCTCTTGAAATGTCGATGAAAAAAAGGCAAATAAAAATAGCCCTCTCCCCGGAAAAGGGACGAGAGCTACCCGCGTTGCCACCCTGATTGATCAGGCAGAAGCCCAATCCTCTTCATTACATAACGGCCTCTAGACCGGCATCGGCTTATCGCCATGCAACTCCGGGGTGGATTCACGCGCTGCTCTTCACCGGTTCGCACCAACCACCGGCTCTCTTCGGAAAAGCGGACACCTTACTAGTCCCATCAACGTTTCTTCTTTGAAATTACTCATACTTTACTATAATTCGAGCGTTTTTGCAAGATGTGCGGTGAAGCCGCTTCCTTACGTCAACGTCCGGACTTCGATCGGGATGAGCGATGCGGTCAGTGCTTCGCGACGGGATTCGTACTGCTCTGGCAGCATCAAGTGCTGACCCAGCGTTTCCACTGTTTCGTCATGTGAGAAGCCTGGAGGATCCGTAGCGATTTCAAACGAGATTTCCCCGTGTTCACGGAAATAAAGGGCATTGAAGTAATTGCGGTCTTTCACTTCCGTCACGCCGTATCCTTGGTTGCGGACATGCTCTTGCCATTCCAGATGATCTTGGTCGTCTTCTACGCGCCAAGCGATATGGTGCACCGTGCCGACTCCCATCTGCCCGCGGCCGAGTGGCGTTGCCTTCACATCGATGACATTCCCGATTTCGCCGTATGAACGGAAACGGACCAAATCGCCCTCTTCTCCCACTTTCTCAAGCCCCATGACTTGTTCCAGCGAGCCGGCATTCCATGCGCACTTTCGATTCTTCGATTCCTGGTGCGGAAACCGCTATGCTCGCTACGTACGTTAGTCCTGCCGCCTTCACTTCGCTTTCGGTCGATGGCAAAGACGCTGCAGTCTCATTAATCTGCGCGACGTTTTGATCATCCACGATATGCACGACGAACTCTGCGCTATCATAAATGTTTCGTGCGGTGTCCTTCACTTCCCCTTCTGGCCGCTGAATCGAAAGCGAGACCATCGGTGGATTGGAAGACACGATATTGAAGTAACTGAATGATGCGCCGTTGACGACTCCCACCTCGGATTGGGTCGTAACCAATGCAATCGGCCGCGGAACGATTGAACCGATCAACAACTTGTAATTGTCACGTTCCGTATTTTGCTTCGGATCGATTGAGATCACCTTGCCCAACTCCTTTAGGTTTATCTAGCTTCAATTTTCTTTAATTCGAGATATGTGGTTAAAAAATAATTTACATTTATCTTTAATTCAAGATAAAAATATCGTGATTAATTGCGTCAACTCTTGCATCTTTTTTCTTTTCACTTGGATAAAACTATTGCGTAAACGCCACAGGAAGCCGTTACAAGCGGTTTATCCCCTCCTCCCTCCCTTTGCTCCTTAAAAGAACGGCGCATTGCAAAACGCATTGCAATCCGTTTGCCGTGCACCGTTCCATCCGACAATCCAGTATAATGGGAAGTGACTTTTCATTCGATTCGATTTTCACATTTCCAACCAGATCAGAGGAGGATGCAACATGGACATGCTCATGTTTCAGTTACAGCGGAACGACGCGCAGCCGCTTTATCAGCAGTTATACGAAGCGATCAAACAAGCGATCATCGATGGCACCATCCCTGTCGGCACGAAACTGCCAAGCAAACGGAAACTCGCGGAATTCCTGGCCATCAGCCAAACGACGGTCGAATTCGCCTACCACCAGCTTGTCGCAGAAGGCTTCATCGAGTCCAGGGCACGGCGTGGATTTTATGCACAGCCGCTCGAGAAACTCGCATACATCGAAGCAGCGCCCGTAGAGGAGCCGGACGATGAGCCCATCACTTACCGATTTGATTTCAACTCTGCAGCTATCGACAGAGCCTCGTTCCCTTTTACAACGTGGCGGAAGCTTGCGAAAGACGTTTTCCACGAAGCGAACAGCGATCTTCTGCTATCCGGACACCCACAAGGCGATGAAGCGCTGCGCTTTGAAATCAGCCAGTATTTATACCAGTCACGCGGCGTGACTTGCAGCGCCGATCAGATCATCATCGGATCCGGTACCGAACAGCTGCTGCCGCTCCTAATCCGCCTGTTCGGACGCAAAATCGTCTATGGCTATGAAAATCCCGGCTACCCGCTCACTCACAGCATCTTCGATCACCACGACCGGGAATCCGTGCCGCTCCCTGTCGATGACGACGGACTACTGATCGAAGCGCTTGAAGCGTCACCAGTCGAGATTGCTTATGTCACGCCTTCCCACCAATTTCCAACCGGTGCAGTACTTAGCGCAAGGCGCCGGACACAGCTGCTCAACTGGGCGGTCGCCGACAATGGCCGATACATCATCGAAGACGATTACGATAGTGAATTCCGCTACACGAGCCGGCCGATCCCTGCCCTCCAGAGCCTCGATGTCAGCGACCGGGTCATTTACTTGAGCACCTTCTCTAAGTCGCTCATGCCGTCATTACGCATCGCCTACATGGTCTTGCCGAAGTCGTTGTTGCCTTTCTATCAGGAAACGTTTCGCTATTACTCTTCCTCGGTCCCGCGGTTCGATCAGCAGCTCGTTGCACGGTTCATGAAAGACGGGCACTTCTCACGGCACTTGAACCGGATGCGGAAGCTGTACGAAAAGAAAAGGGATTGGCTCATCGATGCGCTTGCTCCTTACCGTGACTCCATCACCCTATCAGGTGGCCAGGCAGGGATGCACCTCGTGCTGACAGTCGACATGGGATTGACAGAAGAAGAGCTCGTGGATCGCGCGCGGGAAGCCGGCATCCGCATTGCCGGCATGAGCGCTTATTACGTCGGGGCCCCTCCTTCCACGCTCCCCCGCGTCGTCCTCGGCTTCAGCGGGATGGAGAAGGATGAAATGGAAGAAGCCGCGCACCTCCTCCTTCAATGCTGGAAAACTGCATAAGAAAAAGGCCAGCGAAAATGAATGATTTCCGCTGGCCTTTTGATTAAAATAATCCTTTTACAAAATCGACTGCTCCACCCCATAGAGTCGAGAAGAAGCTACCGACTGCTTGCAGTGATAGAGAGAACCATCCTGCTTTCTCCACTGCCTCTGTCGTTACGACTTGGATTGGCGATTGTGCTTCATCAAGATAGCCCAATTCCGTGCCATCTTCTTTCGTCAGTTTCACCGTACCGACGACTTGTCCTGCTTCGATCGGCGCTTCAAGCTCACCATCTTCGTTCAGCAAAGATTGATCCAGCTCAAGCTGGGGAATGTAGGAATCTTTCTCGCTGGTCCGAATCATCATCGAAACTGGTTCATTGACGGCAATTGCCACTTGTTTCTCTTTTCCTTTCGTAACCGGCAATTGTTCATTGCCTTCGAACTGATAGCCTGTCGCTAATACCTCTTCTGTCGTGAACTGGCCAAAGCCGAAATCGAATAGCGCACGTGTCGCGTCAAAACGCGCTTTGTAGGAGCCTGCTCCTTCGCTATCGACTGCTTTCATGACAACTGCGATCAGACGTGTGTCGCCGCGTTTCGCCGTACCTGTGAACGCATGACCTGCAAAGTCGGTCGTTCCCGTTTTCAAGCCGTCGACACCTTCGTATTCGTAGATGAAGCCAGGAAGCATGAAGTTCCAGTTGTCCATCTTTGTTTCGTCTGCAGTCCCTTCACGGAAGAGCAAGGAAGGGATACTTGTCGTTTCAAGCACTTGCGGGTAGTCTTCCAATAGCACTTTCGCCAATTTCGCAACTTGGCTTGCCGGCATGACGTTCTCGTCTGTCGGACCCGTGCCTTCCGGATGCATATTTTTCAGATCCGCGTTATTCAATCCAGTAGAGTTAACGAATTTCGTATCCGTCAACCCTAGTTCTTTCGCTTTTTCATTCATCAGGCGGACAAATTCCGTTTCCGTCCCGGCAATTGTTTCAGCAATTGCGATAGTCGCAGCGTTGGCTGAATAGATCGCCATCGCTTCGTACAATTCCTTGATCGTATACTTACCATCTCTGCGTAGGGGCACGTTGCTCAGGCGCAAGTCCTGTGAAACAGCATACGTATAATCGGTCACGCTGTATTCCTGCTCCCAAGTGATCCGTCCCTCTTCTATCGCTTCGAACAAGAGATATTCACTCATCATTTTCGTCATGGAAGCGATTCCGAGTGGTGCTTCCGCATTTTGTTCATATAAGATCTTACCAGTATCAGCATCGACTAGAATCGCTGCATCCGCTAATATATTCAACGAGCTCTCGGCCTTTGTCTGTGTCGGCAACATCGAACTCACCATTAAAGTCATCATCAACAGCAACATTATCTTCTTAAGCACATTCTTCACAGAATCAATTACCTCCATCTATAAGTTTCCCCATGTTATTCTATCATATTATGAAAGCTGTTAAAGGAAAACATGAAAAAAGCACTCTTTCCATTTCGGAAAAAGTGCAATTCCTTTATTAAAGAGAATAGTTCGGTGCTTCTTTTGTGATTTGCACATCGTGTGGATGGCTTTCACGCAGTCCAGCACCTGTCATGCGGATGAACTGAGCTTCTTCGCGCAGCACTTGCAGATCCTTTGTTCCGCAGTAACCCATGCCTGCACGGATGCCGCCGAGCAATTGATGGATCGTATCCGATAACGGTCCTTTGTAAGGAAGACGGCCTTCGATGCCTTCCGGAACCAATTTCTTGGCTTCGTCTTGGAAGTAACGGTCTTTCGAGCCTTTTTCCATTGAGGCAAGTGATCCCATGCCACGGTACGTTTTGAAGCGACGGCCTTGGAAGATCTCTGTATCTCCTGGGCTTTCTGTCGTGCCTGCCAGAAGACTGCCGAGCATGACGACGTGTCCCCCTGCTGCAAGTGCTTTGATGATATCGCCTGAGTACTTGATGCCTCCATCAGCGATGATGGTCTTGCCGTGTTTTCTCGCTTCTGTTGCACAATCGTATACTGCTGTGATTTGTGGAACACCGACACCTGCAACGACGCGTGTCGTACAGATTGAGCCTGGTCCGATTCCGACTTTGACAATATCAGCGCCAGCTTCGAACAATGCTTTCGTTCCTTCTGCAGTTGCGACGTTTCCTGCGATGATCGCAATTTCAGGATATGCCGCACGGATCTGTGCGACCATCTCAATGACGCCTTTGGAATGGCCGTGTGCCGTATCCAAGACGATGACGTCCACTTGTGCTTTCACAAGCTCTTCTACACGCTTCATCGTATCTGTCGTTACACCGACAGCAGCTCCGACAAGCAAACGGCCTTGCTCGTCTTTTGCAGCGTTCGGGAATTCGATCACTTTTTCGATATCCTTGATCGTAATCAAACCTTTCAGGACGTTGTTATTGTCCACGATCGGCAATTTCTCGATCTTATATTGTTGGAGGATTTTTTCAGCATCTTCCAATGTTGTCCCGACAGGTGCTGTCACGAGACGATCTTTCGTCATCACTTCGTCGATCGCCAAGGAATAGTCTTGGATGAACCGAAGATCGCGGTTTGTGATGATGCCGACAAGCTTCTGCTCTTCTTCGTTATTGACGATCGGCACACCTGAAATGCGGTATTTCCCCATCAAATGTTCTGCATCATACACTTGGTGTGAAGGTGTCAGGAAGAAAGGATCTGTAATAACGCCGTTTTCAGAGCGTTTTACCGTCGTCACTTGCTCTGCCTGCTCTTCGATGCTCATGTTCTTATGGATGACACCAAGTCCACCTTGACGCGCCATAGAGATAGCCATTTTCGATTCTGTCACTGTATCCATCCCTGCTGAAATAATTGGGATGTTCAACTTGATTGTCGGAGTCAATTCCACAGACAAACTTACATCTTTCGGCAATACTTCCGAACGGGCCGGTACGAGCAATACATCATCAAATGTTAGACCTTCTTTTACGAATTTTGATTCCCACATATTCTGACACGCCTCCTGCTTCCTTTAAAATATTATTGTAAGGTTATCAGCGCCAGTCAGTAGTGTCAAGAATGCCTGAAGAAGAAAAAGTATTCGGAATGTTCCCTTACAATAATTCCTTCATATCTTCTTCGATTTCTTTCGGCGAAACCGCCGGAGCATACCGTTTGACAAGGTTGCCTTTTCCATCAATCAAGAACTTGGCAAAGTTCCATTCGATCGCTTCCGTGGAAGAATCATTTTGGTTTTTCGTCAAATGAGCAAAGAGCGGGTGTGCATGCTCTCCGTTCACATCGACTTTCTCATGCATCGGGAACGTCACCCCATAGTTGCGCTGACAGAACTCCATCGTCTCGCTCTGATCTTCGAACTCCTGGTTATTGAATTGCGCACACGGAAAGCCAAGGATCTCGAAACCTTCTTTCCCGTATCTTTCATATAGCTCTTGGAGTTCCTTGAATTGAGGCGTCAGCCCGCACTTGCTTGCCGTGTTGACAACAAGGAATGGGCGCCCTTCATACTTCTCTAACGTTTCTGTTTCACCGTTCGCTTTGTTCACTTCAAATGAGTAAATACTTTTCATCATGATCAGCCTCCTATTTTTCAGAATACAGGGAAGTATCGGGTGTTACAAGAAAGTGGTCTCAAAGGATTCCTCCGGCACCTATTGGAAACAATGCAAAAAAAGACCGCAACCGGAATCTACCCGGTTGCGGTCTTTTGTTTGCCTAGCGACGTCCTACTCTCACAGGGGGAGACCCCCAACTACCATCGGCGCAAAAGAGCTTAACTTCCGT
>NZ_WLZW01000005.1 GCF_009707665.1 Planomicrobium sp. YIM 101495 | reverse complement strand
GGAGGCTGATCAGTAACTATTTCATCAACGTTTTGCTGTTCAGTTTTCAAGGTTCATGTTGTTTCGTTTTTCTTGCCGTCTCGTTTGGCGACTTCATTAATTTATCACAGCTTTGTTTTTACGTCAAGCAATTTTATTATTTCAGAAAAACTTTTTCCCGCTCGCAACTTATGTGAGCGACGACTATTATCATAGCTCCTTTCTAAGAAACTGTCAACAATAAAACGGTATTTTTTTTAGGAAGAAGGTCACCCTCTCCTTTTCCGTTTCTCGCACTGCACTCCTCTAATGAAAGAACAGGTTTTCCGTTGACGGAAAACCTGTCCTGAAAAAGCCTGTCTAATTGTTTAAACAATAGTAGCGGTGGAAGATACCATCGCTCTTTGTCATGACTCCTTGTACCTTGATGATGTTTTTTTCGACGAGGTACTCGATAAAAACTTCCAGGTTCCCCGAATAGTTGCGGAGTTCTTCTTGTTCGTGAAGCTCCTGGATCGTCCAACTTTCTTTTTCCCCCATCACTTCCCGGATGTGCTGTGCACCATCTTCCGTGCGTGAGTGGATATAAAATTCACTTGCGAGGAATAGTAATTCCAGTCGTTTTTGTAAAGTCTCGTCGCTTAAAATCAACTCTTCGTATAATTTATAGACAGCTGGCTCCATCTTCTTGATTTGCGACCAGACTGTCACTTCCGGCGGCAGTCCATTTTCGAGGACCGTCAGACGCGCTAGGTGATGCAGCGCTTCGACGACTTGATGATAGGAGTCCATATAATTCTTTTCTTCAAAGAATACTTTCCCCTCGAGGTACCTGCGGATCAGCTTGGCGAATTCCATGCCCATCTTGATCTTCCGGCCATAAAACGGGAAGTCCTTCAATTCTGTTTTGATCTGCTCCATGAATTCATTGCGGTCGTAGATGATGCGTCCGTGGAAAAGCCAATCGATGATTTTCCGGTTCGTGCCGAGAAGGATCCATTTGCGCAGCTGCTTCTCAGTCACGATATGCATCGCCGCTTTTTTCTCCAAGTAGTTATAATGCTTCGTAAACACAGGCGTGTCGTTTTCCTTCGTAATAATCAATAGGATGGTATCGAATGTATCCGTCGTCGGACTTACTTCGTCTCTTTTTTCTATTAGGATGACGCCGAGTGTACTTTCCTGGCTCGCCCGCTCCTGATAGATGGCTCTCAATATCTGCTCCATCAAACCCACTCCCTGCTTCTTGCGTCCTCATCACCTGCTGTCCGGGTGGTAAGAATCGAAGTTGTCTGCTTGTTTCTTCTGCTATTCTCTAATTCGACATATTTGAACGGATTCCTTCAATTGCATATTATTATCCTTTTTTATCTTGCATGTAGTATAGTATGATGGTTTGGAGGAGGAAGTGAAGCATGAAACCTTATAAAAATAAAATTAACCGCATCCGCACGTTTGCCCTGGCTTTGATTTTCATCGGCATCGTCATCATGTATGTCGGTATTTACTTTAGAAATCATCCGATTGTTATGCTCATTTTCATGCTGCTCGGTGCTTTGGCGATTGTCGGCAGTACAGGAGTATATGCGTGGATCGGCCTGCTATCGATGAAGACAGTGCCTGTGCAATGTCCAAGTTGCGGAAGACACACGAAGATGCTCGGCCGCGTGGACATGTGTATGCATTGCCGCGAACCGCTGACGATGGATCCGAACCTCGAAGGCAAGGAATTCGACGAAGCGTACAACAAGAAAAATTCGAAGGCATAAAAAAATGTCCGCCCCAAGAGATGGGAGCGGACATTTTTTTGTTATTGGGCTTTCGCAGTTTTCTCGGAACACTCTTCACACAGGCCGTAGATCTCGAGCCGGTGCCCTTCCACTTGGAATCCAGTGACGTGGGAAGCCAATTGCTCGACTTCATCGAGCCCCGGGTAATGGAAGTCGACGATCTTGCTGCAATCACTGCAAATCATATGGTAATGATCATGTGTGACGAAATCAAATCGGCTGGATGAATCACCGTACGTCAATTCTTTGACGAGTCCGGACTTCCGGAACACGCGAAGATTATTATAAACAGTGGCAACGCTCATATTCGGGAATGTTTTCTCAAGCGCGCGGTATATGTCATCAGCTGTCGGATGCGTCGCTGTATGAATCATATACTCCAAAATGGCATGGCGTTGAGGCGTGATTCTTACACCAGTTGACTTCAGCTTATCGAGCGCTTCTTGTAATTGCACATCAGACATTGCTGTGCACCTCACTTCATAAAATTCTTACATTGTAATTGTTATAATTAGTGTACCTTTTATGCGCGCCGATTGTCAAGAAATCACCTATGCTATGCCGTTTCCACCGTTTTTTCAGGAACTGTGTAGCCCTTTTTCCACCGCTCCGAGCCGTTGATTGATCCATCTCGCTGCCACAAACAGGAAATCCGATAACCGGTTCAAGTAAGCAAGGACCAGTTTCGGAACATCCTCACCGATGGAAATCGCTGCGCGTTCCGCTCTTCTGACGGTCGTCCGCGCAACGTGCAGGGCCGCTCCGCCTGGATGGCCGCCTGGCAAGATAAAGTTCGCCAGCGCCGGGACATCCCCGTCATACAGATCGATCCACTCTTCCAGTTTCGAGATGTACGCTTCTTCAAGTTTCCATTTCACTTCTTTGCCGTGCGGCGTCGCAAGCTCTGCACCGACATGGAAGAGAATGGTCTGGATCTCGTGAAAGACCGCTTCGAACTGCTCCTTGCCTTCGTAAAACTCCATCTTCAGATGGCTCAATGCCATCCCGATCAACGAGTTCGCTTCATCGCATGTGCCGTATGCTTCGACTAATGGATCGTTTTTCGGCACACGGGAACCGTAAACGAGTGAAGTCGTCCCTTTGTCGCCGGTTTTCGTATAGATCTTCATCTTAATAACCCCTCTCCATATCCACTAGATTGGCGAGACTTTTATCGCCTGTCAGCCACTTCTCCAAATTCGGGATGAAAATTTCGAGCACCCGGTCGATATATTTGCCGGAAGCACTGGAAACATGCGGAGAGACGGTGACGTTCACCATCTCCCAGAACGGATGTCCATCCGGCAGCGGCTCTTTGACGAAGACGTCGAGCACCGCATGACTGATCTCCCCGCGTTGAAGCGCATCGATCAAGACCGATTCATCGACAAGATCTCCCCTGCCGAAGTTCATGAAGACCGCATCATCCTTCATCGCCTTGAAATGCTCATCCTTCAGCAAGTCTTTCGTTTCATCCGTACTCGGAAGAATTGCAATGACGTAGTCCGCATCCGGAAGACGCGATGCCAGCGAAGAGAAGCTGATGAGTTCGTCCATATACGGTGCTTCTTTCCCTGTGCGGTTACAACCGATCGTCTTGACACCAAACGCTTGCAATAAGCGCCCGACTTCCCCGCCGATTGCACCAGGTCCGAGAATCAACGCTGTAGAACCACGAAGCTCCGTGGCACCTTTAACTTTCTCCCACGTGCCGCGCTTCTGGCTTTCATAAATTTCCGGAAGCGTGCGCTTCAATGCCAGGATGTGCGCAAGGATTGATTCCGACATCGCCGTCTTATGCAATCCTTTGACGTTTGAAACCGTAATCCCCCGCTCCGCAATTTCTTTCTTCGGCATTTTCTCGATGCCTGCGCTTGCGACCATGATCCATTTCAGATTTTTCGCAGCCGCAATGTTTTCGGCAGTAAGGTTGCCGCCGTATGTGACGAGCACATCGGCGATTTCCAGATGGGTGTCCGTCTCATAGTTGAAGTGAAAGCTGACATCCGGAAATTGTTGTTGCAGCTGTTGCTTATGGTCTTCCTTCAATGAAAAGGTGAATACGATCTCCATCCCCATGTGCCCCCTCTTATGCTTGCAGTTCTTTCAACGTTTTCAGAACTTCTTCGATATGGTTTTTGACTTTCACTTTGCGCCATTCCTTGATGATCGTGCCTGTCGGATCGATCAGGAAAGTCGTGCGTTCAATCCCCATGAACTCCTTGCCATACATTTTCTTCTGGACCCATACGCCGTATTGCTCACATACTTCCTTCTCTTCGTCTGCGAGCAGTGTAAATGGCAGGCCGTGCTTTTCGATGAATTTCGTGTGGCGTTCTTTCGAATCTGCGCTGACGCCAAGAATGACCGCGTTCAATCCTGAGAAATCCTCCTCAGCGTCACGGAATTCACATGCTTGCGTCGTACATCCCGGTGTCATATCTTTCGGATAGAAATAAAGGACCGTGTATTTCTCCCCCTTGAAATCTTCCAACGAAACCGGATTGCCGTTTTGATCCGGCAGTGTGAATGATGGTGCTTGCATTCCTTCTGTTACTGTCATTGAAATCCACTCCTTTTATTCATCGTACCGGAGAGCCCCCGGACTTTCAATTTCTTTGGCGTTTGCACCGAAAGTTGTCTACAATGGAGTGTAGACATTTTTGAGGAGGCATCATTATGAATCATTCCATTTCAGATCAATTGCACGAAGAAGCATTGCAGCACATCGTCGGCGGGGTCAACAGCCCTTCCCGCTCGTACAAAGCGGTCGGCGGCGGTTCACCAGTTGCGATGGAGCGTGGCAAAGGCGCATATTTCTGGGATGTAGACGGCAATAAATACATCGACTTCCTAGCGGCGTACGGTCCGATCATCACAGGCCACGGCCACCCCCATATCGCGAAAGCCATTTCACACGCAGCGGAAACAGGCCTTCTTTACGGAACACCGACGCGCCACGAAGTGACATTCGCGAAAATGCTGAAGGAAGCAATGCCAGGCATGGACAAAGTCCGCTTCGTCAACAGTGGAACGGAAGCGGTCATGACGACGATCCGTGTGTCACGCGCATACACTGGCCGCACGAAAATCATGAAGTTCGCTGGCTGCTACCACGGTCACTCGGATCTTGTACTTGTTGCTGCAGGTTCTGGCCCGGCGACACTTGGCACACCAGACTCAGCTGGCGTACCGAAATCAATCGCAGAAGAGGTCATCACGATTCCATTCAACGACTTGGAGCCGTTCAAAGAAGCGATGGAAAAATGGGGGCAGGAAATTGCTTGTATTCTCGTTGAACCGATCGTCGGGAACTTCGGCATCGTTGAACCGAAAGAAGGCTTCTTAGAAGAAGTCCACCGCATCGCGAAAGAAAACGGTGCGTTGATCGTCTACGACGAAGTCATCACAGCATTCCGCTTCCATTACGGCGGTGCACAGGACATGCTCGGCCTGACACCTGACTTGACCGCACTCGGCAAAATCATCGGCGGCGGATTGCCGATCGGTGCTTACGGCGGGAAGAAAGAAATCATGGAAACTGTCGCTCCTCTAGGCCCTGCTTACCAAGCCGGAACGATGGCTGGCAACCCGGCATCGATCCAGGCAGGAATCGCTTGCCTCGAAGTGCTTCAGCAAGAAGGCATCTATGAAGAAATGGACCGCCTCGGCAAGAAACTCGAAGAAGGAATTTTGCAGGCCGCTGACGAATTTAATGTAACAGTCACTGTCAATCGCCTGAAAGGTGCTTTGACGATTTACTTCACGGACGTCACAGTGGAAAACTACGAACAGGCCGAAGCAACAGACGGCGAAGTATTCGGCCGTTTCTTCAAATTGATGCTTGCGCAAGGCATCAACTTGGCACCTTCGAAATACGAAGCCTGGTTCTTGACGACTGAACATACAGAAGAAGATATCGACACGGCGGTTCAAGCTGTCCGTAACGCATTCCGTCAACTATAAGAAGGGATCCGGACCGGAGGAAGGGGGAGTGATCCATACATGAAACTCGGTGCACGTATCTTCAAAACCGGCGTAGCCATTTCACTGGCGCTATTTCTTGCAAGTTTATTGGAACTCCCGACACCCATATTCGCTGGTGTCGCCGCGATATTCGCCATACAGCCTTCCATTTACCGGTCCTACATCACACTGCTGGACCAAGTTTACGGAAACTTGATCGGTGCAGCAATCGCAGTCATTTTCGTTTTAACGATCGGCAGCAATTATTTGACGATCGGGCTCGCTGCGGTATTGACGATCATCATTATGCTGAAGCTGAAGCTGTCGAACCCGGTGCCACTCGCACTCGTGACGGTCATTATCATCATGGACGCGCAAACGGACGATTTCCTCGTCTTCGCATCACTCCGTTTTGCAACGATCCTGCTCGGGATCATCTCTGCATTTATCGTCAACTTGGTGTTCCTGCCGCCGAAGTACGAGACTCGGCTGTTCAAATCGATCTACGAGACAAGTGAAGAAGTGATTCGCTGGATCCGGGTATCGACCCGCCACGCATCCGATCACTCGTCCGTCAAAGACGATATCGAGAAGCTGGAGACCAAACTGGGCAAAGTGGATCAATGGTATTCCTTCTATAAAGAAGAACGCAGCTACACGAAGAAGCTGCAATACGCCAAAGCCCGGAAGCTTGTGCTGTACCGCCAGATGATCGCGACTTCCTATAAGAGTCTCGCGGTCTTGAAGCGGCTTCACCGGTTCGAGAATGAACTGACGGACTTGCCGCCTCACTTCCATATGATGCTGCAGGAGCAGCTGGAGAACTTGGCGAGCCACCACGAACAGCTGCATATGAAGTATGTCGGCAAGCTGCGTCCTGAGCATAGTGAGTCCTCGGGCGAAACCGCCATGATGAAACGGAATGAAGTGATGTCCATCTTCGTCAAGGAAATGAGCATCGCACAGGAAGCGGAAGATCACGAATTCTCCGTGTATCATCTTATGCACGTCTTGTCCGCCATTCTCGATTACGAAGAACAGCTGGAACACCTCGATTTCCTGATCATCGCGTACCATAATTACCATAGTGAAGAAATCGACAAAGATCTCGAAAATGCGATATAGAATCCAAAAAACAGGACCTGGGCAGCTGCCCGGGTCCTGTTTTCGTTTCATTAAGATTTCATTTTCGGATCGAGTGCATCACGTAAGCCGTCACCCATCAAGTTGAAGCCGAGCACAGTCAGCATGATCGCAACACCTGGGAAAATCATCGTCCACGGTGCATTCGTCAAGTAAGCACTTGAATCTGCCAACATTTTCCCCCACTCCGGAGCCGGTGCGCGTGCTCCGAGTCCGAGGAAGCCAAGTGCTGCCGCTTCGATGATTGCAGTGGCAATCGCGAGCGTGCCTTGCACGACGACCGGCGCCATGGAATTCGGCAAGATATGGGAGAAGAGGATTCGTTTATCCTTCATCCCGATCGCCTTGGCGGCCATAATATACTCATCTTCCTTGATGCTCAGCACCTTCGAACGGATTAGCCTTCCGAAGTTCGGAATGTTGATGATAGCAATTGCGATCAATGCGTTACGCAAGGATGGCCCAAGAACCGATACGACTGCGATCGCGAGCAA
Source organism: Planomicrobium sp. YIM 101495 (assembly GCF_009707665.1). Taxonomy (GTDB): domain Bacteria; phylum Bacillota; class Bacilli; order Bacillales_A; family Planococcaceae; genus Planococcus. Next base: position 90,278 of record NZ_WLZW01000005.1, on the reverse strand, counting down.
GATACTCGGGAACGCAAGCATGATATCAAAAATACGTGAAATGATCGTATCCACCCAGCGGCCATAATATCCCGCTAAAATACCGAGTATACTTCCTGCGACAGCCGATCCGACGACCGCAAGGAAGCCGATGACCAAGGATATACGTGCTCCGTATACGACACGCGAGAAAATATCCCGGCCAAAATCGTCCGTCCCCATCCAATATTGACTGGAAGGTGGCATGAGCCGATCCGACAAGTTTTGGTCATTGATGCCTTGCGGAGTGAAAAGCGGACCGAAAATCGCCAGCAGGATGAAAAAGATGACAATGCCCATCCCGACAACCGCGACTTTACTTTTGCGGAAGCCGCGCCACGCCTCTTTCCATGGCCCGGCTACTTTCTCTTCTTTCACTTGTTTTGTTTCAGCAATATTCGCCATCGAACCCTCCCCCTTCCTCAGTCATATTTGATGCGCGGATCGATGAAGCTGTACAAGAGATCCACGACCAGATTGATCATGACAAAAATGAATGCGACGACAAGGATTCCGGATTGGATGACCGGATAATCACGGAAGCCGATCGCTTCGTAAATATAACGTCCGATTCCCGGCCACGCGAAGATGGTTTCCGTCAAGATCGCACCGCCGAGCAGCAAGCCCATTTGGAGACCGATGACCGTCAAAACCGGAATGATGGCATTTTTCAATGCATGCTTGTAGACGACCCAAGTCATCTTCATCCCTTTGGCGCGTGCTGTTCTGACGTAATCAGAGCGCATCACTTCAAGCATGCTTGAACGCGTCATCCGTGCGATGATTGCCATCGGAATCGTAGCGAGCGCTGTTCCAGGCAGGACAAGGTGCTTGAGCACTGTCGGAATCTGATGGAACTGCCCAGTGATGATCGTATCGAGCAAGTAGAAATTCGTGACGGTATCTACCGGATCACGGACATTTTCACGCCCCGTCGTCGGCAAGATGCCAAGTTCAATGGAGAAAATCCATTGGTTCATCAGGCCAAGCCAGAAGATCGGCATGGAAACACCAATCAAGGCGATGACCATCGCCGCATAGTCGAACCATGAATTTTGGAACCACGCCGAGATGATCCCGGCATTGACACCGATGATGACTGCGATCAAAATCGCAAAAACCGACAATTCGATCGTTGCAGCCAAATAAGGCCAGATTTCATCCATCACCGGTGTGCGTGTACGCAACGACTCGCCCAAATCCCCGGTTACGAGGCCTTTCAGATACTCGAAATATTGAATGTACCACGGTTCATCAAGCCCCAGTGTCGTACGAAGCGCTTTGATCGCTTCAGCGGATGCCTGCTGCCCAAGAATGACTTGAGCGGGATCCCCTGGAATGGCACGGATGATCAAAAAAACGATGAATGTCATCCCGAGCAATACCGGGATCAACTGCAGCAGCCGTTTCCCCACATAGTGAAGCATGTTTCTTCACCTCTCCATCTCCTGCAATTATGTAAGAATAAGAAAAAGAGGAGAAATCACAGTGACCTCCCCTCTTTAACTGTTATTCGAGATCGACAGAAGCCAATTTATCTGAGCCTGTCGGGTGCGCTTTGAAGTTCACGACGTTCTTCCCGCCAGCAAGAAGTGGTGTAGAGTGAGCAAGCGGTACCCAAGGAGCGTCTTCATGGATGATCTCTTGTGCTTTTGCATACAATTCGTTGCGGACATCTTCGTCCACTTCTGTTTGTGCTTCGATCAGGATGTCATGCAATTCCTGATTCTCGTAGTATGTGTAATTGTTTGAACCGATGTTGTCTTGGTCAAGCAATACGTAGATGAAGTTATCCGCATCTCCGTTATCGCCTGTCCAGCCTAGAAGGAATGCATCCGCTTCACCGTTTGCCGCTTTTTCAAGATACGTTGCCCACTCGTAGGAAACGATCTCTGCAGTGACACCGATGTCAGCAAGGTTCTTCTGGATTGCTTCAGCAACTTTTTCGCCATCCGGCATGTACGGGCGTGGAACCGGCATTGCGTATAGTTCCATTTCGAAACCGTCTTCAAGACCCGCTTCAGCTAATAGTTCTTTCGCTTTTTCTGGATCGTATGGATATGCTTCGATGTCATCATTGTACCCACTGATTGCAGGTGGGATCGGGTTTTTCGCGACATCGCCGCGCCCTTCGAAGAATGCATCGACAATCGCTTGTTTATCGATTGCGTAGTTCATCGCCTGACGCACTTTCGGATCATCGAAAGGCTCACGCGTAGTCGTCAACCCAAGGTAACCGACGTTCATCGACGGACGTTCGAACAATTGAAGGTTATCATCGCCTTCGACTGTTGCGCTGTCAGCTGGTGTGATACCATCAGCCAAATCGATTTCGCCAGACAATAGTGCATTCAGACGTGCAGAGTTATCTGGAAGTGAGCGGAAAACGACTGTATCAAGCTTCGGCTCTCCATCAACCCAGTAATCTTCGAATTTCTCGATTGTGATCGTGTCGTTGCGTTTCCATTCAACGAATTTGAATGGACCTGTTCCGACTGGGCTGTCACCGAACTTATCGCCCATTTCTTCGAATGCAGTCGGAGAAGCGATGCCGAATGAACTCATCGCAATGTTTTTCAGGAATGGTGCTTGTGGACGTTTCAGTTTGAATTCAACTTCGAAATCGCCTACCGCCGTAACGGATTCGATTACGTGTCCTTCTTCATCACCGAAACCACCGAACATCGAACCATAATACGGGAATTGATCCGCATCGCCGCCGGCCCATCGTTCGAAGTTCGCAACGACTGCTTCAGCGTTGAAATCTGTGCCGTCATGGAATTTGACGCCTTCTTCCAAGACAAAGTTATACGTCAAGCCATCTTCAGCAGGTGTCCATTCTTTTGCAAGACCAGGATGGATTTCTGTATCCTGTTCACCGAAATTGACAAGTGTATCAAAGATGTTCTTCGTGACTTTGTAAGACTCTCCGTCTGTTACTGTGATCGGGTCAAGTGAAACTGAATCCCCACCACGACCGAAGATCAACGTTTTCGGTTCTCCGGAGTCCCCATTCTCCTCTTTTGCATCCCCGTTGTCGTCAGAGGCATTATCTGAGTTACAGCCGTAAAGAGCAGTGGATACTAACAGCAGCATCAAAAATGCCAAAGACAAAATCTTGTTCTTTCTCAAATCGACCCCTCCATCTGATTTTTATTATCATTGCGGCCTGGATTCTTCGTAAAGATGACAGGCTACAGAATGACCACTTTGAACTTCTGCAAACTTCGGTACGACTTTGTCGCAAATATCCATGCGGAACGGGCAGCGCGTATGGAAACGGCAGCCGCTCGGCGGATTCGCGGGGCTCGGCACGTCACCTGAGATGACGACTTGCTCCCGTTCGAATTCCGGATCCGGCACAGGCACAGCAGATAGCAGCGCTTGCGTATATGGGTGCAGCGGCTTGTCATACAGCGTTTCACTGTCTGTCAGCTCTACCATCTGCCCAAGATACATCACCGCGACACGGTCACTGATGTGACGCACCACGCCGAGATCATGGGCGATGAAAATGTAAGTTAAGTTCAACTCTTCCTGCAGGTCTTGCATCAGGTTCAGCACTTGCGCCTGAATCGAAACATCGAGTGCCGATACCGGTTCATCCGCAATGATCAGCTTCGGATTCGTCATCAGTGCTCGGGCAATCCCGATGCGCTGACGCTGCCCTCCACTGAATTGGTGCGGGTAGCGTTTTGCATGATAGGCGCTCAATCCGACAATCTCGAGCAGATCATATACTTTCTTTTTCCGGTCTTCGGGCTTCCCGATATTATGTACATTCAACGGCTCCATCAAGATCCGTTCAACGGTATGGCGAGGGTTCAAGGAAGCATATGGATCCTGGAACACCATCTGGATATCCCTTCTGGCAGCTCTCATCTCACTGTCAGAAAGCTTCATCATGTCCTTGCCATTAAACTGCATCTTGCCTTCGGTCGGGTCGAGCAGGCGCATGAGCATCCGTCCGGTTGTCGACTTGCCGCAGCCCGACTCCCCGACGATGCCGAGCGTCTCGCCTTCGTTAACGACGAACGACACATCATCGACCGCTTTGACTTGCCCACTCACCCGGCTAAATAATCCTGAACGGATCGGGAAGTATTTCTTCAGCCCTTCAACTCTTAACAAAGGTTCGTTCATCGGGCTTTACCTCCTTCTCATCGTAAAGAAAACAGCGCGTCTGGTGCGCTTCTTCGGTCTGGTACAGCTCCGGGTTCTCTACGAGGCAGCGGTCGAATGCAAATTCGCAGCGTGCAGCGAACTTGCAGCCGGTCTTGATGGTGCCAGGCTTCGGCACGTTGCCAGGAATCGAATACAGCCGGTCCTTCTTAAAGCGCATGTCAGGAACCGAAGCCAGTAAGCCTTTCGTATAAGGATGCTGTGGGTTCTTGAAGATCGTGCGCACCGGTCCTTCTTCCACGACTTTCCCTGCATACATGACGATGACGCGTTCACACGTTTCCGCGACGACACCTAAGTCATGCGTAATCATGAGAACCGCCATATCGAGCCGGTCATTCAAGCCTTTGATCAATTTCAGGATCTGCGCCTGGATCGTAACATCCAGTGCCGTCGTCGGTTCATCGGCGATCAACACTTTCGGATCACACAACAGCGCCATCGCGATCATGACGCGCTGACGCATCCCGCCTGACAATTGGTGCGGATAGTTCTTCATCAATGCTTCTGGCCGCGGCAAGCCGACGAGCCCCATCATTTCGACTGCCCGCTCCTGTATTTGTTTTTTCGACCAATCACGTTTATGGATTTTCACAGCTTCCCTCAACTGATCGCCGATCGTAAACAGCGGATTGAGCGAAGTCATCGGTTCTTGGAAAATCATCGCGACGTCATTGCCGCGCACTTGGCGCATCTGTTTCTCTTTCAGTTTCGTCAAGTCTTTATCTTGAAATAAAATTTCTCCGCCAGTGATTTTCCCCGGTGGACTCGGAACCAAGCCCATGATCGAGAGTGACGTCACACTCTTACCGCAGCCCGATTCACCGACGATTCCCAGCACCTCCCCTTGCCTGATCTGGAAATCCACATTGTCCACTGCCGGAACCTCACCATCATCGGTGAAAAAGGAAGTTTTGAGCCCTTTCACTTCCAGGACGACTTTCTTTTCTCCCATCATTCCACCCCTTTTGGAATCTCATATTTCTGAACATTATATGTGTTTCAATTATACACAAATTTCAGACCTATACAATATATATTTTTAGTATGATAATTAATTTTCAAAAAGATGGGAGTTCGTCTTTTCATTGAAACGCTGCAAACTCATATTCAACTTACACTTTTGAAAAAATCTTCTTTCAAACTTTTTTCGTTTCATTATTCTTATTGCCGGTATTTTTCTTTCCAACAGAAAAATCCACCCCCGAAACTGTTGGCAGACAACTTCGGAGGTGGATCATTTTTCGTATGGAGTTTAATGGAATTGCTGGATACTGAACAAGTCAGCGTAAACGCCTTGCTTCTTCATCAATTCATCGTGCGTACCTTGTTCGGCAAGTTCTCCCCGGTCGATGACGAAGATCTGGTCAGCGTGTGTGATCGTCGACAGACGGTGCGCGACGACGAGTGTCGTCCGTTCACGCGCCAACCGGTCAAGCGAGTCTTGGATCAATGATTCACTTTCCAAGTCCAACGCAGAAGTCGCTTCGTCCAGGACGAGAATGGACGGGTTCTTCAAGAATACGCGGGCAATCGCCACGCGCTGCTTCTGACCACCCGATAATTTGACGCCACGCTCACCAACAGCCGTATCGTACCCTTCCGGCAATGACTCGATGAATTCGTGTGCGTTGGCAGCTTTAGCCGCAGCGATCACTTCTTCATCTGTCGCTTCCGGACGGCCCATTAAGATATTGGACTTGACCGAGTCACTAAAGAGGATCGAATCTTGCAGCACCAGACCGATCTGATCACGCAGCGAATGGACCGTAACGTCGTTGACATTGCGGTCATCCAGATAAATGCCACCTTCCGTGACGTCGTAAAAACGCGGGATAAGTGAAATGATGGTCGACTTCCCGCCACCACTCATCCCGACAAATGCGACAGTCTGACCCGGCTTCACTGTGAAATTCAAGTTCTTCAGCACATTTTCACCTTCGTTGTAGGCGAATGACACGTTACGGAATTCGATTTTTCCGTCGGCGGATGTCAGGTGTTTCGCGCCTTCTTTGTCTGTGATATCGTATTCTTCATCGACCAGCTCGAATACACGGTCCATCGACGCGAACGACTGCGTCAACGTCGTTGAGGAGTTGACGAGTCTGCGCAGCGGGTTGTACAGGCGTTCGATATAGGCGGTGAATGCCACCATCGTCCCGACCGACAACTGCCCCTGGATGACTTGGTACCCTGCATAAGCGATGACGAGAAGCGGTGCGACATCTGTAATCGTATTGACGACCGCAAATGCTTTCGCATTCCACTTCGTATGGTCGATCGCTTTCTCCAGGAAGTCGTCGTTCGTTTCATTGAACAATTTCTCTTCTCTTTTTTCCAGCGTAAAGCTTTTGACGACGCTCATTCCTTGGACCCGTTCATGCAAATAGCTTTGGACATTCGCAAGTGCTTGCGAACGCTTGCGCGTTAAATCGCGCAGCTTGCCGAAGAAATATTTGACGCTGAACGCATAAAACGGGAATGCGAGAAGTGTCACGAGCGTCAGCGGCACGTCCATCGTCAACATGATGATGATGGCGATGATGATCGTCGCTAAATCCAGCCATAAGTTCATCAGCCCGATCATGACGAAGTTCTTCGTCTGCTCGACGTCGTTAATGACACGAGAGATGATTTCCCCAGCGCGCGTATTCGCATAGTAACGCAAGCTCAGGCGCTGCAGATGCGTGTACAAATAAGCGCGGATGTCATAAAGGATTTTGTTGCTCACCAGCTGTGCATAGTACTGGCGGTAATACTCGATCGGCGGACGCAGCAGGAAGAAGACGATCGCTGTGCCCCCGAGCCACATGAACAATTGGCGCGTCTTCTCATCGCTCGTCAGATCCGGTGCGCCGATGATGTCATCGATGATAATCTTGATCAACAGTGGGATGAATAACGGAATCGCGAATTTGAAGATCCCGATGACGATCGTCAATGCAATCTGCCAGTAATACGGTTTTACGAATTTCATATATCGTTTCATCGTGTTCATAAGCATTCACTCCAACTTTCTTTGAAACAGGACGTTTACTTGCCCTTTTCACTATTCCCTAAACACAGGCAAAAAATCCTTGACCTATCTCAAAAAACCATTAAAGTGGGCAGAGAAAAAGTTTCTTTTTCTCTGCCCACTTTTAGCGGCTGACGGGCCAGCCAATTTCCGTATCAGTTACTTCCGGTATGTTTGGTGAAACTGATACCGATTGGACCAAGCGTCGATGAAATCGGGCGCGAACGGTCCTCTGCGCTGTTTGATCCAGCTGATCAGCTTCGCAACGTTACGCTGCAAAATCTGATCGATGACTTCAGGGTAGCCCATCTGTCTCTTATGGTCTTCGTACTCATCTTCATCCAAGAGCGTGTATGACATGTCAGGAAACACTTTCACATCCAAATCGTAATCGATGTATTTCAATGATCCATTATTGTAGACGAACGGTGAACTGACATTGCAGTAATAATAGACACCGTCTTCACGCAGCATGCAGATAATATTGAACCAATGCTCTGCGTGGAAATAACAAATCGCCGGCTCCCTCGTCAACCAAGTTCTCCCGTCCGACTCCGTGACAAGCGTGCGTTCATTGGCGCCGATCACGATGTTATTCGTCCCTTTCAAAACCATTGTTTCCTGCCAGACACGGTGGATGCGACCATTGTGCTTATAGCTGTGAATCTGGATTGTCTCTCCCTCTGCGGGAATCCCCATGCCGTCTCCCACCTTTACATCAAAACCGTATATAGTTACTGTTATTCCCCTATTATATCAACCAATTCTGAAAACATACAGTAATAAGTCGGTCCGGATGTCAAAGAACGATCGAACGGCCGCCATCGACGATGATTGTTTGCCCGCGGATCATGTCTGCAGCGTCGGAAACGAGGAACATGGCAGTCTTGACCATATCGTCCACTTCGACCATTCTGCCGGCAGGCGTATTCGCGCGTGCATCGGAAAGCAATTCTTCACGGTTCGGGAAATGCTTGAGCGCTTCCGTATCGAGTGCACCGCCTGAAACCGTGTTGACCGAGATGTTTTGGCTCGCAAGTTCCACAGCCAAGTAACGTGTCAGCGATTCGACAGCCGCTTTGGATACACCGATCGTCGTGTAGTTCTCCAGGTAGCGAATTGAACCGAGCGAAGAAATCCCGATGATCTTGCCGCCTTTGTCCATCAACTTCGCCGCTTCCTGTGCACCGAACAGCATCGCTTTCGCATTGATGTTCATTGTCCAGTCCCAATGCGTTTCTTCAAGCTCCATGATTGGACGAAGAACGCCTGAAGCTGCATTCGATACGAAGACGTCCAATCGGCCGAATTCTTCCTTGACCGTTTCGAACATCGCGCGCAATTTATCGATGTCCCCAACGTTGGCACGAATCATAATCGCCTTCTGTCCACGTGCTTCCACTTCTTTCACTGTATCGAGTGCTGCAGATTTACTGCGCGCGTAGTTGACGACGATATCATAACCCTCTTCTGCCAAAGCGATTGCCATCGCCTTGCCGAGTCCTCTGCTGCTTCCTGTCACCAATGCCACTTTTTGCTCTGCCATTACTGAATCACTCCTTTTAATTGAATCGCCTGCTTCATTTTCTGTGCCGGACCGGCAAGTGGTAATACCTCCAACTGCGCAGCGTCAACCCACTTCATCCGTTCAGGCGCCGGTACGTCCGGGGTGCGGGCGATGAATCCATTCACTTCCCATGTTAAATGAGAAAATACATGTTTGAAAGAGATAATTTTTTCCGCTCCTTCAACGACTTCCTGCATTGTCTCCGATAGCCGCTCCTCTACGTCATGCGGCATCGGCTCTTTCGTCACTTCGATCAACGGAAATTGCCACATTGAAGCAAGCAATCCTTTGTCAGGACGTTGCTCCATCAAGACACGTCCTTCGTTGTGCAGCGCGACCATCGCATACTGCACGGCCTTCGTTTTCTTCGCTTTCGTCTTAACTGGCAAGTCTCGTTCCTTGCCTTCGTCGAATGCCCGGCAATGTTCGCGCACCGGACAAAGCAAGCACTTCGGCGAGGTCGGTGTGCAGATGAGTGCCCCGAGCTCCATCAATCCTTGGTTGAAGGAAGACGGGTCTTCGTGGCTGATGATGTCCGTCACTGCTTCCTCGAATATTTTCCGCGTCTTCGGCCGTGCGATATCTTCCGTAATCAACAAAATGCGCGACAAGACCCGCATGACGTTGCCATCGACTGCATGCTCGGGCTTGCCGTAAGCGATGCTGAGAATGGCGCCTGCCGTATAGGGACCGACGCCTTTCAATGTAGAAATCGACTTGCGGTCATCAGGGACGATGCCGCCGTACGTTTCTGCCACTTCTCTAACGCCCGCCTGCAAGTTGCGCGCACGCGAATAATAGCCGAGCCCCTCCCATTGCTTCAATAAGTGCTGCTCGTCCGCACTTGCCAACGCATCTATAGTAGGAAATTTCTCGATGAAGCGTTTATAATAAGGAATCACAGCATCGACGCGCGTTTGCTGCAACATGATTTCCGAGACCCATATTTGATACGGATCCGACGTACGCCGCCACGGCAAGTCACGTTTTTCTGCCAGGAACCAATGGATCAGATCGTCTTGAAATCGTTCTTTATTCAAATGAATGGTCCGTCACTCCAGTCGATTCAGATTATTTCCCTCGCAAAAAGGGTATAGAACAGTGAAAGACCAAGGACTTTTAGAAAAGCCTCCGCGGTCCCGATCATTTTTTTACAGAAAGGGGCGAGGCCATGGATACTGGCACACACCTCGTAATGGGAATCGCTCTAGGCGGTCTCGCAATGGCCGACCCGGTAGTCGCAAGCCATCCGATCACCTTGACCGCTGTCATGGCAGGGACGATCATCGGCTCGCAAGCTCCGGATATCGATACTGTCTTAAAATTACGCAATAACGCTGTTTATATTCGTCACCACCGCGGTGCGACGCATTCCATACCGGCCGTCATCACTTGGCCACTATTGATTTCAGGCGCGCTCTGGCTCATCATGCCCGAAGCTAACTGGCTCCACCTTTGGTTGTGGACATTCTTAGCCGTGTTCCTGCATGTGTTCGTCGACATCTTCAATTCATACGGCACGCAGGCACTCCGCCCTTTCTCCAATAAGTGGGTTGCGCTCAGTGTCATCAATACATTCGACCCGATCATTTTCGGTGCTCACGTACTGGCACTGATGATCTGGGCGTTCGGCGCTGATCCCGTTCTGACGGTCAGCACATTATACGTCCTGCTCTTCTTTTACTACATCGTGCGCTTTACCGTCCAGTCGGCAATCAAAGCGGCCGTCAAGAAAACGATTCCTGGTGCCATCGATGTCATCGTTGCGCCGACCATGCGTTTTTTCCAGTGGCGGATTGCAGCAGACACAGACCGTCACCATTATGTCGGACGCGCATACGGAAGATCGATCAACATTTATGACAAGTTCTTGAAGAAGCCGTTGCCGCAAAGCGAATTGATGCAGACGGCCTTGAAGGATAAGAATTTGGCTGCCTTCACGTCTTTCTCACCGATCTACCGGTGGGAAATCAATGAATTCGGCGAGTTATTCGAGGTCCGTCTCATCGACCTCCGCTACCGCAGCAACGATTATTATCCGTTCGTCGCAGTCGCCCATCTCGACAAAGACTACAACATCGTCAATTCTTACACGGGCTGGATCTTCAGCGAAGACAAGTTAAAAAAGAAACTCGATTTCAGTCACAATTGATCACAATCAAAGAAAACCGCTTTCCTCCCGCACCGGGACGGAAAGCGGTTTTTCCAATTTTATTGTTCGTTCAGGAGATGTGCATATTTCGGGTTGCTCGTTACGAACTCATGGATCTTGTCGCCGTAGCTGTCGATCCACTGGCGCAATACTTTCTCTACGACTGCGGTACCTTGATAATCATAGCCCGCTTTCGCATACGACGATTCGAAGTCCGAAGCGAGAAGTTCCACCCATGTACGGGCTTTGTCTTCTGATAGCTGCGGATTTTTCTGCATCAATTCATTGGTCAATTGTTCAATCAGTTCTTTCATTCGGCTCGGCCGGTAAATCGCCCCGGCCTTCACTTCCTTTCGTTACTGGATTGCGTTGCTCATCGTTTCTCTTTCAGTGGGCGCAGCATCGAGATCGGCAGCGCTTCGGTATGCTTGCTACCGCCGAGGCGGTATCCCCAAGCGAAGCGGCCTTTCAAATAATCGATTTGGAAAAACATGTTCGGGTCTCCCTCGATGCGATACACTTCGCCTTTCTCGAAATCAGCCGGATCGACCAGGTAGGCAGCCGCCATGATCGACTTCCGCTCAAGCACCGCGAATTCATTGACGATGCCAAGCTGCTCCGCCTTGCGTGCTTTCTCGCGCAGTCCTGCGATTTCTGTGCGCAATTCCTGTTCAGTCATCTCACTATAACGTTTCTCGTCACTCATCTTCCTCATCCTTTTTCTCTAAATACTCGCTGATCACTTCACCCGGGAATCCCTTTTGGTAAAGCCCCTGCTTCACTTTCATCCGCAGATCGCGTCCTTTTAATTTATTGCTGTGCTTGCGCCATAATTTGTCGCCTTGCTCTGTGACGATCGCCGTCCACTCATCTTCCTGCTTCTCCAAATCGAGCGCTTCGATTGCACGCTTGATCAGCGTATAGGAAAACCCTTTGCGCATCAGCGAATCATTGATTTTCTGTTTGATCTGGGACGGTGTTTTCTTCGTCTCTTTCAAAGCGATCTTCTCCGCCAGACCGAATGCGATGTCGTATTGCTCGTCCTCTGAATATCCGCTTAGCACGTCTTTTTGCATCTCTTTGTCAATTCCCTTCTTCTGCATATCCTGCTGGATGGCACGCGGCCCTTTTTTCGCAGAACGCACTTGTGTACGCAAAAGGGCTTCTGAAAATGCACGGTCGTCCAGGAATTTATGAACGTACAATTTTTTCACGGCTTCATCGATAACTGCTTCACCGTATTCCTTGTCCTTCAGCTTCTGCCGCACTTCCCCTTCACTCCGCATGCGGAACGCCAAGTAGTGGATCGCTTTGTTATATGCTTTGTGGACTTGGTCATCGAAGACCATCTCCTCGATCGTCCATTGATCGATTTCTTTGCCTTTGGTCAATTGGTAGCGGATTAAAAGGGCTTCATCGACACTGAAGGCGAATTTATCTTCGAAATAAAGATTATAACGCTCCGGGTTGTTTTTCCCGCGCGTAATTTTTGAAATGACCGGCATCGGAACCCACCTCTTTTATCTCCTTAGTATACCTTGAAAATCGCTTAATTGCACAGATTCAGGGTAGTATAGAAGTTAACATGACATTAAAGCGACGAAACTATTGGAGGTGCTGTACATGAAAGTTGCGATTACAGGCGGTACAGGATTTGTCGGGGAAGAGCTGACCCGGCTCCTTACCGGACAAGACCATGAAGTATTCATTTTGACACGTACGAAAAAACCTGGAAGCCCCGGTGTCCATTACATAGAATGGCTCACGGATGGCGCGGATCCAGCAACGGAACTTGAAGGCATCGATGCGCTCGTTAATCTGGCAGGTTCGTCGATCAACGACGGACGTTGGAGCGACAAGCAGAAAGAAGCGATTTACGACAGCCGGATGACTGCCACGAAAGAAGTGTTGCGCATCATCGGGGAACTGGAGAAGAAACCGAAAGTCCTCGTCAACGCAAGCGCAGTCGGCATTTATCCCGCATCTGACACAGCCACTTACACCGAGAATTCACCGGAAGTCGCAGACGATTTCCTCGCCAAGACCGTCGTCGACTGGGAACAGCTCGCTGAACAGGCGCGCATGTTCGATGTCCGTGTCACTGCCGGGAGATTCGGCATCATCCTCGGAAAAGACGAAGGCGCGCTGCCGCTCATGGCACTGCCTTATAAATTATTCGGCGGCGGCACGGTCGGATCCGGGCGACAATGGTTGTCTTGGGTGCATGTTCACGACGTGGCACGCGCACTCTTATTTGCCATCGAACAGGAGTCTTTGGAAGGACCGTTCAACTTGACTGCGCCAAATCCGGTGCGCATGAAGGAATTCGGGAAAGAAATCGGCCAGGCACTCCACCGTCCTCACTGGATCCCGGTTCCTGAATTCGCGTTGAAAGCGGCACTCGGCGACAAGAGCCGCTTGGTGCTCGAAGGCCAGTGCGTACTTCCGGAAAAACTGAAGCAGCACGGATTCGATTTTCAATTCACTTCCCTCTCTTCCGCACTGGCTGACTTGTATAAATAAAGGTATAATGGACGGATGATTTGAAAGCAGGAGGAATTGGAATGAGTGAAAAACCGGTCATCGAAACAGGCCAGAAATTTCCGCTGACCATCAAACGGCTCGGCATCAACGGAGAAGGCGTCGGCTTTTTCAAGCGCAACGTCGTCTTCGTACAAGGCGCATTGCCAGGAGAAGAAATCACTGCACAAGTGACCGACGTCAAGCGGAACTTTGCAGAAGCGCGGATCGTGAAAATGCGCAAATCTTCCCCTCACCGCCAAGAAGCACCTTGCCCGATTTACGACTCATGCGGCGGCTGTCAATTGCAGCATATGAAGTACGAGCAGCAGCTTGTCGAAAAACGCGATCTCGTCGTCCAGTCACTCGAGCGTTACTTGAAAGGCAGCAACATCCGTGTCGAACCGACGATCGGCATGGAGAACCCTTGGCACTACCGCAACAAGAGCCAGTTCCAGACACGAAAAAAAGGCGGCCAAGTGATTGCCGGCTTGTTCGCGGAAGAGTCCCACCAGCTCATCAACATCGAGGATTGTATCGTCCAGCACCCGGACACGACAGCTGTCACGAATCTCGTCAAACAAATTTTGGAAGATCTGGACATCCCGATTTACGACGGCAAATCGATGAAAGGGGTCATCCGGACAATCGTTGTCCGCATAGGCATCCGGACTGGTGAGATCCAGCTCGTGCTCATCACGACCCGGAAAGCCATCCCGCGTTTTGCCAAACTGCTCCAGCGGATCCGTAAGATCGATGCGAACATCGTCTCGATCGTCCAAAACGTCAACAAAGAAAACACGTCACTTATTTTCGGTGACGAGACGCACACCCTTTGGGGTAAAGATGCCATTCGAGAAGAACTCGGCGAACTTGCCTTCGACTTATCGGCACGCGCCTTTTTCCAACTGAATCCGAAGCAGACCGTCAAGCTGTATGACGAAATCAAGCGCGCAGCCAAATTGACCGGCAACGAAACGATCGTCGATGCTTATTGCGGTGTCGGAACGATCGGCCTTTGGCTAGCAGATGGTGCGAAGCAAGTACGCGGCATGGACATCATCCCGGAAAGCATCGAAGACGCAAAAGCGAATGCCAAGGAACAAGGCATCAACGCCCTTTACGTTACCGGCACTGCTGAGAAATGGCTTACAGAGTGGAACAAGGAAGGCTTCACGCCGGACGTGCTGACGGTTGACCCACCGCGCACCGGTCTCGGCGAATCGCTTCTGAAGACGATTATGAAAGTGCAGCCCAAACGTTTCGTCTATACATCATGCAACCCGTCGACGCTTGCGAAAGACTTGCAGCAGCTGACGAAAATCTACAACGTCCAATACATCCAGCCGGTCGACATGTTCCCGCAGACAGCGCAAATCGAAGCCGTTTGCCTGCTCGAACACAAATAAAAATCCATGCACTCCAGAAACGGAGTGCATGGATTTTTTCATGCGCGTACTGGCTTTTCCTTTTTCAGGAGCACTAGGAAGAAAATCGCGAGGAGTACGGCTGCCAGCAGCAGAAGAACACTCGTATCCCCTGCCACTTCGACGAACAGCCCGCCGAAGATTGGTCCCGACAAACTGCCGATGCTGAATGCGATGCCGCAAAGCAGATTCCCCGTCGGCAACAATTCTTTCGGCACAAGATCCGACATATAAGCGATGCCAAGGGAAAATGTCGAGCCGACGAACATCCCCGCAACCGTAAAGAACCCAATGAGAACCCACGCATTCGTTTCGAAAAAGCTTGCGCCTGCGAACAATAACGCGCCGCCAGTTAATGCAATGACCAGCACCCGCTTGCGGCCGATCCGGTCACTCAAGACCCCGAGTGGCAGCTGCGTCGCAATCGCCCCTGCCGAAAACGCCGCAAGCATGATCGACACCATCCCGACAGGAATCGCCTGCCGCAGTGCGTAAACCGGATAAATCGCATTGAGCGACGCCTCCAGAAACCCGTAGCCGAGCGGCGGTAAAAACGCAGCCCATGCAATGATGAGCGTCGCCTTGAAGCGCCCTGCCACATTGCTTGTCGAGTGGACGCCTGAAGACACTTCTGGAAAATCGTTGCGCAAAAAGAAAATCAACGACCAGGCAATCAAACATAAAACGCCTGAAATGATGAACGGCAACGCCTCATGGAAATTGATGAGCGGGACGAACAACGGACCTGCTCCAAAGCCGACCGAGAACGACATTCCGTAAATCGCAATGTTGCGCCCGATCCGGTGCTGCTTGGATGTGCTGATGATCCACGTTTGTGTCGAGAAGTGGAGTGCTTGGTCACCGACGCCGATCAAAATCCGGAGCACAAACCAGAACAGTACACTTTTCCAAAGCGGAAACAGCAGCAGCGAGAAGATTACCAGACCTCCGCCGAACAGGATGATCGGCTTGTAGCCGAAGCGCCTGAGCTGCGGTTCCATGAATGGGGCGATGACCAATGTTCCTATGTATAAACCGGTGGCGCTCAGCCCGTTCAATGTGGACGAGACACCGTCTTGCTCGAAAATCACTGCGATCAGCGGCAGCAACATCCCTTGCGAAAAACCTGAAATGGAAATGATGGCGACGAGCACCCAGAAGCGGCCGCTGTCACTTTGCAGGAATTGTTTCATGTACTCCCTCCGTGGATAAACAAGTTCTTTCTCATTTTGGATCGATTCCGCTACAATTTTACCATAAGGAGGCGTGTCCAATGAATTTTTCCATGAAAGAAAACGGCTTTAGTGCAAACTTGCCATTCGGCACACTGGATGTGTCCGGCAACGAAGAATATGGGTTCCGCCCATATCAGCTACTCATCACATCCATTGCGGTATGCAGCGGTGGGGTCATGCGGAAGACGCTCGAGAAAATGCGGATGCCTGTCACGGATATGCAGATTGAAGTGAAGGAAGTCGTCCGGAACGACAAGGAAGCGAACCGGGTCGAGAAAGTGCATCTGCATTTCGTTCTGGAAGGTGTCATCGAGGAAAGCCGGATGCCACGGGTGCTGGAAGTGACAAGAAGGAATTGTTCGATGGTCCGTTCTGTGGAAGCGTCGATCGAAGTGATCGAAACATACGAACTCAAATAGAAAGCTCAGTCCAGTCTGTTCGCAGATTGGGCTGAGCTTTCTATGGTTGGTTACAGTTAATTTGCATGTTCATATTGGCAACGGCTACGTTCACCGCGAATGTCCGAATCTCCCCCTTTGTCGTATTTTCAGGTTGATTTCGACAATTCGGCTGTCCCCCTCCCGGTTGTTAGTAAATACACCTTAACACGGAATTTACATTGTGTAAACATTCTAAATAAAACAAATAGTAAATCAATTCTTTTGACCTATAATGGGATATGGGAAAAGTTAGCGGTGTTCGAGAGAGAATGGAAGGTCGGGCATCGCATAGGAAATCGCTTGCGGCTTAGGGACATGGCTCCCGGGATAAGCTGAGCTGAGAACCGCTCATCTTATCCCTACGCCATGTCCAGGCCAGCCACTTCGCTGGGATGGGGGTTAATTGTTAAAGAGTATCATCAGCATTTCATTCTATTGTTGGTGTTGAGTTAAATGTCTGGGCGGCTGACTGCGTAGGCCGCTGAGGTTCTGATTTGGAGAGTGAAAAGCAAGTGGGAGAGATCAATTTTTGTCGAGTTACTACTTGAGTTGCATGAGTTACTACTTGAGTTGCATGAGTTACTACTTCGGCACAGCGAGTTATTACTTAGCATCAAATCGATCAGGAAATTGGCGAGATACGACTTTGTCAGCTTGAGATACGACATTCATTCTTCTGCTCGCTTATTTTCAAGAGTAAAAAACCTGAGTCGCGACTAAATCCCGAATCAGCATGAAAATTGCAATTCTCACCAACTAGCCGACACCTTCTGCTAGAACGCGACGATGGCTCTACGCCTGGATCATCCAAATCACAAGCATTCTACTCTTCTTCCCTTATCGAAGGAGCTGAGCCGGAATGGAAGAGTAAGCGCGCCGGAAGAGTAGAGCTAACACGAGACCCCGCAGGTTGCGCAAGCAGCCGAGGAGGCTCGGGGTAGCGCCTCCAGCGTGCGAAACTCTGAAATGCAGGCCAGCCGGTCTCCAATTACAGCTTCTCTTGCCCGACCCTTGATTCAACAATTGAAATCCTCGCCGCTTTCCGCTAGGATTATAAACATGAAATGAGGTGGCAAGATGGGAAATTACATCCACGATAAAGAGCGGCAAGTATCGTACATGAAGCAGCGCCTGTCCATGTTCCTGGACGTATTGGACGCAATCGAACCGGAGCACACGGACGTTGAGGATATTGATCGGCTAATTGAAATGGTTGATGACCTGGAAGATAAAATGAAACAATTCAAAGGACCTGAAAGCGAAAACACAAAACAAAAATAAAGAGGATTCATGCGCTACTCACGCGCTGAATCCTCTTTTTTTGCCTGCAAAACTCCCCTGCGGCCTTGGAAGACCGCATTGATCTGTCCGCCTGCCAGCAACAGCATCGCGCATAAATACAGCCAAACGAGTAAAACGATGATGCCCCCGATACTGCCATATGTCGCAGAGTAGTTGGCGAAGTTGTTGATGTAAAGCGAAAAACCGTACGATACAGCGAGCCAGCCGATTGCGGTAAAAGCCGCTCCGCCAAGTACGCTCGTGAAGTGCAGCCGCACGTTCGGGACGATCCAGTAAACCATCGCGCAGACAAGGAAGATGATGAGCGGTGCGATAGTGAAGCGCAGCTGGCTCCACGTCGACAGGAAGTCTTCTTCGAGACCGAAGAACGAGAAAATGAAAGCACCGATCTGTTCGCCGAAAATTGGCAAGATCAAAGCCGTCAGGAAAATCAGGATAATCAAAAGTGTGATGACAATCGACATCCCCTGTGCGGCCCAGATCGGACGGTTCTCTTCCACACCGTACGATGCATTCAACGATTTCACGAGCGCATTGATCCCGCGGCTGGCCGTCCAGATCGTCGCCAAGATTCCCAGTGACAGCAGACCGCTATTCTGATTGGATAGGATTTCTCCTAACGTGTTCTCGATCAGTCTGGATACTTCTCCTGGGGCGATCTCCTGGATGAAGCTATAGATCCGCTCCTCGGACAAGTTCAAATAAGGCAGCAGCGTCACGAGGAACATGAGCAGCGGAAACAAAGACAACAAGAAAAAGAACGCTAATTGCGCTCCTAATCCTGTAATATCCGTTTCAGTAAGTCGTTTGATCAATTCCTTCAGGAAGCCTTTGACGGTCAAAACTTCTTCCGTCATCCGTAGATTGTTCGGTTGGCTTTCCTGCTCCCCGGAAACCGTCTTCTTACGAATTTTTCCCTGCTCCTTGCCCGTCCGTTTCGTTATCCAGAAGTGGCGATTCCGGATCCGGGTTCTCCTCTTTCACTGCAGCCACGACATCATCTTTCGATTCCATGACCGCATCCTTCGTTTCCGTGAACGCGTCTTTCGTCTCCAATGCCATGTCTTTCACTTGAGGAGTCAACTCTTTCAGTTGGTTCACTTTCTCTCCTACGTACGATGCGTCTTCAGAAACGCGCGCATACAAGTTCTGCACTTTTTCTGTTTGCTGCTGCACTCTGGATACGAGTTCTTCGCGGTTCTTTGCATAATAGGAGACATTGTCAGAAAGTGATTTTGATTTTTGCACTACATCCTGGCGCGTGTTGCGATCGAATAATGAGATGATGACGCCAACCGCCGCTCCCACTAGTAGTCCTGTAAATAATTTATTTTGGCTCATTGTCTACTCCTCCTATGAAAATAGTTAATTTGATGTGTTAATCGTACCATGTCTATTTGAATTTTCCCTTAAAATCGCAAAATTAAACTTCAAACAGAAATTTTATTTGATTCCCTGCTCATACGATAAAGCACTTTCTAGTCCGAACGCTTCTCTCTTTTAAAGTGCTGAAGAAAAAAAGTCTTGACTATTGTCTTGAGTTTTCGGAATATACTAATAAGGCGAAACAGAAAGAAGCGCCAAGAAAAGGGGGATTTGCATGGAAACGTTAGCGTTATGGCTTGACGAGGCAAGTGCGTTCGTATGGGGTCCTGCTATGCTATTTTTGATTGTCGGAACAGGAATCTATTTGACGATCCGTCTCGGGGTACTGCAAGTCCGTCTTCTTCCGCAAGCTTTGAAACTAGTCTTCACAAAGCGCGATGGGGATTCCAAAGGGGACATCAGCCACTTCCAGGCGCTGTCAACCGCTATGGCGGCGACAGTCGGAACTGGTAACATTGTCGGGGTTGCGACGGCTGTCGCACTCGGTGGACCAGGAGCCGTCTTCTGGATGTGGTTCTCCGCTTTCTTCGGGATGGCAACCAAATACGGGGAAGCTGTCCTTGCGGTCAAATACCGCGTGACAGATGCCCGTGGACAAATGGCTGGCGGCCCGATGTATTACCTTGAACATGGACTCAAACAAAAATGGCTGGCTGTCCTGTTCGCTGTGTTCGGTGCCATTGCGGCATTCGGGATCGGGAACGGTACACAGTCCAATTCGGTCGCATCGATCATGGACGATACATTCAACGTCGCTCCGTGGATCACAGGCCTCGTCTTGATGGTCTTTGCAGCTTCTGTAATTCTTGGCGGAATCAAAACGATCGGGGCTGTCACTTCCTACTTTGTCCCGATCATGGCCATCTTTTATATCCTTGCCGGTTTAGCAATCATGGTTTTGAACTATGAGCTGGTGCCTGGTGCACTCAGCACAATCTTCACAGCAGCTTTCACTGGGGAAGCAGCTGTCGGTGGTGCAATCGGTGCGGCGATCCGTTACGGCGTTGCGCGCGGGGTCTTCTCGAACGAAGCAGGACTTGGATCTGCTCCGATCGCAGCGGCTGCCGCCAAGACGGACCTTCCTGGACGTCAAGCACTCGTATCGATGACGCAAGTGTTCTTCGATACGATTATTATCTGTTCGATCACAGGAATCACGATCGTCATGTCCGGCCTTTATAAATCTGGTGATATGAACGGTGCGCCTTTGACTAGTGCAGCATTCGAATCTCTGCTTGGCGGCGTCGGACCTTATGTCATCGCGATCGGCCTTGTTTTCTTCGCTTCTTCTACGATTATCGGATGGTCGTATTACGGCGAGAAATGTTTCCAATACTTATTCAAGAGCCCGAGCTTACTGATAGTTTACCGCGTCGCTTTCGTGATCGTGGTCTTCGTCGGTGCAACTGCTTCACTCGACCTTGTGTGGGCGTTCTCGGACGTCATGAATGCACTGATGGCCGTCCCGAACTTGATCGGGCTGCTCGGCCTGTCCGGTGTCATCATTTATGAGACGAAGAAAATCACTGCAAAACTGAAAGAAGAGAAGGAAGCACAGCGCAGCGGCAATTGACATTCGTTTTGAATAGTGGAATGATTAACCTTAACTTCTATGAAAGGCAGGTTTAATCCATGGATCTATCCAAACCGTCACCGGAGAATGTCAAATTTCTGATCGAAGAAATCAAAGCGAAATTGCGCATGGTCAATGTTGATGCGATGAAGTCGGAGCATTTTAACGATTCCCAATATGAGGATTTGCTTTATTTATACGAAATGGTGAAAAAACGCAATTCGTTCAGCCCGAACGAAATGCAGGCGATTGCTGAAGAACTCGGCTCCTTGCGCAAATGAAAAATCCGCGGTTTGTCTGACACACGAAGACAAACCGCGGATTTTTTCTATTTCCGATACTGTGCGATATACCAGCTTCCTTCTTTGATGACAGTCTTGATTTTCAGCAGTTCGAGACCTGCTCCGCTCCCCCACTCTTTCAGCTCAGTCTCCGTCGGCAGCCTGTATAAGTTCTCGAAGGATGAGAAGAAACTGTTGAAGACATTGCCGAACGGTGGTGCGTCCTTGCTGCCGGCAATCGGTGTGATGACTGACAGGACCGCGCCTGGTTCCAGCCAGCCGGCAAGCTTCTTGAACAGCTCTGCCCGATCTTCCAAATCGATGTAGTGGATGACGTTATTCATCATGACGAGATCATACTTCCTGTCCGGCTCATAGCTCCATAAATCGCCTTGTTCAATGGCGACATTGTCATTGTCCTTTGTCAATTCAATCGCCTTTTCAGTGACCTCGGGACTGATTTCCAATCCTTTGAATGCAGCGTCAGGGAAACGGTCAGCCAGTTTCTTCACATAGCCCGCTTCACCGCAGCCGATGTCTAAGATTTTCCGGCTCCCGAATTCATTGATGCGCCTTGCCACTTTTGGCAAGGCCAGTGTTTCAAGAAGCCGGCTCGTCTCAGCAACGGTCGGGGCGTGTGCTTCCTCGTCGAAATGCAGTCGCTTCTTGTCACGCATCATCGAAGGATATTCGAGTAATGTCGGGATATGCAGCTCCATCATTTCCTTCAATAACACACCGGACGAATTTTCTCCTTTCGGCTTCGGCAACTTCCACGTGCTTGCGACTTTGTAGCGATCGCGCCCCGCATCCTTCAGATGGCCGATCGACAAGCCGACCATGATCCATTGATGTAGCAATTCCTCGTCCAACTGGTAAGCATCCGACACATCCGCTGCTTGCATCGGCCGTGAAAAAGCCTTGAACAAATCCAATTCGTACCCTACGTATGCATGCCAGCTATAAAGAAAGGGTTCGTTCCGTTTCATGTACATCCGTGCTTTGAACATCTTCATGATATCAATCATTTGAACCCCTCCCGTTTCCATGGATAATCATCTTCTGGTGAAAAATATTTCAATTCTTTCAATTCTTCTTCCAGCGTCTTTTGCCGGATCGGCATCAAGCCGCCTTGGATGAACCGGTCCCGTACATTTTCCTTCCAGATGCCGAGTCCTGAAATGTTGAGCATCTGCTTGAAGTGCAGAATCGGGTCCTCTTCCATCCGGTCAAACGTCCGGGTGCGCAGGAAGCTCACCGGCTTGAACGAGAACGAATAGGCGAGTGCGGCGAGATGGCTCAGCTGCAGGATGTGTTCCGCCCGCTTAAAGCGAACTTCTTCGTAGAAGCCCAAGTTGGCCGTGTCCACTCCGCCTTGCGCCAGCATGTCGGCGACCAGTTCGCCAAGGATATCGGCATCCTGGATCGCCATGTTCATTCCTTCGCCTGCCATCGGGTGGACTGCATGCGCAGCATCCCCGATGATCGCTTTGTTGTCTTTGACATAAAATGGTGCGTGGTACATCACCGGAATCATCAACTGGATCCGCTTCCAGTCTTCAATTTTTTGCACGTAGCCGTCCATCCCTGGCGCCAAGTCCGTATAAAGCTTGTGGAAGTGGCTGATCGGCTTATCTTTCAGTTCCTTGTAATCTCCTGGTGGAATCAAATAAACACTGCGCACTTGATCGTCCGGCAACGGAAACAAACCGAGAAAACGGTTGTACGTCGAGATGATTTGCCCTTCTGTGAACGATTCCGCTCGTGGGAACGACACGGTCAGGAAGTGGTGATTGTATTCTGTCTGCTTGATCTTCATCCCCATCGCCTGCCGGGTAACGGATGCCCGCCCTTCCGCACCGACGAAAAAGTCAGCCGTAATGGCGAGCGTTTCTTTCCCTCGCTTCACAGTTGCTGTGTTTTCTTCGATGCTTTTCACTGCAGTGCCGCCCAAGTAATGAAAGTTCTCAAGCCGTCGGGCAGTTTCGAGGAGGAGCTCCTTCAATTCTTCATGGTGAACCATGTACGCCGCGTTGTATTTCCCGGGCAAGACACGATAATCCATGAAAGATTGATCTCGTACTGCAAGTGAACTCGTCAGTTCCAGCATATCGAGCACACCGATTTCGTGCCCCCGCTCCACCACTTCAGCGTAAATGCCCAGTCCGTCAAAAATCTGCATGCTCTTCGGCTGCAGCAGTTCCCCTTTATATGTAACAGGCTTTTTCGTGAGCCGTTCCACAACGATCACCCGGACGCCTCTGCGTGCCAATTTCAAACCGAGCGTCAGACCCCCGATGCCGCCTCCGCTGATCATCACATCCGTCTTCATGCCCCTTCAACTCCTCCTTTGTCTATTCCTCAATCTTTCTTTCCGGAAACCTCCTCGCCAAAATGGTTGTTGTGAACGGCAAAAAAGGAGCCTCCCACGAATGGGAAGCTCCTCGATTCACTTCTTATAGGTTGTTGTATGCTACAGCCAGCTGTGCGCCGACTTTCGCGTTGTGCTTCACAAGTTCGATATTTGCAGTCAAGCTGTTGCCTTCAGTCAATTCTTTCACTTTGCCAAGAAGGAACGGTGTCACTTCTTTCCCAGCGATTGAGTTATCTTTCGCTTCCTGCATCGCTTTTTCGATGATGCCGTTGATGAATGAAGCTTCAAGTGCATGCTCTTCCGGAATCGGGTTCGCAACGACTGCTCCGCCTTTCAGGCCAAGATCCCATTTCGCTTTCAATACGCTTGCCAATGTCTCCGCGTCGTCTGCACGGAACGTCAAATCGAATTCGCTGTCGCGCGTGTAGAATGCAGGCATTTTGTCCGTGCCATAACCGATGACCGGAACACCTTTCGTTTCAAGGTACTCAAGCGTCAAGCCGATATCCAGGATTGATTTCGCACCTGCACAGACAACTGCTACGCTTGTTTGTGCAAGCTCTTCCAAGTCTGCAGAAATATCCATCGTCGTTTCCGCTCCGCGGTGTACACCGCCGATGCCGCCTGTTGCGAATACTTTGATGCCTGCAAGTTCTGCACAGATCATCGTTGACGCAACTGTCGTCGCACCGATCTTCTTCGTTGCAATCAGTTGGCCGATGTCACGGCGAGAAACTTTCGCTACGCCTTCAGCGTTTCCGAGCATTTCCAATTCCTCATCGGACAAACCGATTTTGATCTGGCCGTCCATGATTGCGATCGTTGCCGGTACTGCTCCGTTGTCGCGGATGATCTGCTCGACGACGCGTGCAGTTTCAACGTTCTGCGGGTATGGCATACCGTGTGAGATGATTGTCGACTCCAATGCGACGATCGGTTTTTTCCCTTCCAGTGCTTCCTGTACTTCTTTCGAGTATGAGATGACGTTTGTCATTGTAATTCCTCCAGTTCATTTTTTAGTTGACGGACAGATAATTCGGATCTGACAGTCGCATTGCTTTCCAGTGTCTTCGTTGCATTCATCAGTCCGGTGCGGACGATTTCGTCCAGTCCTTCGCCTGCGAGAGAACCGTGGATGATACCGCTCGAGAATGCATCACCCGCTCCAGTGACGTCGACGATGACTGCCGGGGAAATCGATTCGTAATGCTTAATGCTGCCTTCTGCTGCCGCAATGACGCCTTTCGACCCTGCTGTAACGACGACGTGCTCAGCACCGCGTGCGATCAAGTCAGTCGCAGCCTGCTCCCAGCTTTCCCGTGAATCGATCGTTGTGGACAAATATTTCTCCGCTTCGTCCTGGTTCAAGATCAGCCAGGAGATGCCTGACAGATCTTTCCCGAGACGGTCCATCTTCGGAGCCGATACCGGGATGACCGCAAGCTTCAAGCCGCGTGTCTTCGCCAGCTCCCTGACATACTCCACCGTGTCTTCCGGGCAGTTCAGATCGAGCACGAGCATCTCAGCCGATAGGAGCGCATGCTCGGAACGTCCGATGAATTCCGGAGTCATCTGGTCGTACACAGCCATGTCCGCCAATGCCAAGATCATTTCGCCGTCGGGCTCCAATACTGCCGTGTACGATCCTGTCGTATACGCTGCATCATTCTTCGTAAGTTCCAGCCCCATATACGGAGCCGATGCCGCTTCGATCATTTGCCAATCCGGATCTTGTCCCGCAACAGAGAGCAACTTCGCCTGATGTCCAAGCCGCCCGAGGTTCTCGGCGATATTCCTCGCCACCCCGCCGACACTCGATACCGTCGAAGCCGGATTGGATGTCCCCATCTCCGCCTTCTTTGAAATACGGAACTTCCGATCAACATTCGCGCCGCCGATACAAATAACTGTTCCTTCCTCCGGTAGAATGTAAGCGCGCCCAAGAATCTGCCCGCTTTTCATCATTGTGGAGATCAGATTGGCGAGAGCCGGTCTGGAAATGTTGAGCGTCTCGGCCATCTCCTGTTGGGACAAATAAGGATTCCGCTTCAATAATTCAAGCACATCCATTTGCTTTTGGTTCATTCCGCCCCTCCTATTAACTACATTTGTTTATATCATAAACTTTTGTTTATATTTTTTCAACTGTTTTGCTGAAATTTTTTTCAATCCATTGCACAGCAAGACAGAATATTGCTACTATGAATAGGATGAAAGGGGAGATTTATTAAATGACGAACTTTGAAGAGAAATTGGATCGCTACGCTGAATTGGCGGTTGCTGTAGGTGTCAACATCCAGCCCGGCCAACAATTGTATATCGGTGCTTCCATAGAGGCTGCGCCATTCGCACGCCTCGTGGCGAAAAAAGCATACGAAGCAGGAGCACGCGAAGTCCATGTAGACTGGGCTGATGACGAATTGAGCCGCATGCGCTACGAACTGGCGCCGGAAGATTCATTCGCTTCATTCCCATCCTGGAAAGTAAACCAGCGCGAAACACTGGCTGACGAAGGCGCTGCATTCATGAGCATCATTTCGCAAAGCCCTGACTTGCTGAAAGGGATCGACACATCGCGCATCGCTGCAGTCCAAAAAGCTGCCGGCACTGCACTTGCGAAGTATCGTCAATATGTCCAGTCCGATAAGATCAGCTGGACAGTCATCGCCGCTCCTTCCAAAGCATGGGCAAGCAAAGTATTTGCGGATCTGCCGGAAGAACAGCAAGTAGATGCACTATGGGACGCCATCTTCAAAGCAGTCCGCGCAGACCAGAACGATCCCGTCGATGCATGGAAAGTCCACGACGAAACGTTGCACGAGAAAGTCGACTACTTGAACGACAAGAAATACAAAGCACTTCACTACACGTCACCGAATACAGATTTGGAAGTCGGCCTTCCAAAAGGTCACCTATGGGCTGGCGCTGGATCGCTCAACGAAAAAGGACACACGTTCATGGCCAACATGCCTACTGAAGAAGTCTTCACAGTGCCAGACAAAACACGCGTCAACGGCTATGTTTCCAGCACAAAACCGCTTAGCTACGGCGGCAACATCATCGACGATTTCAAAGTCACATTCGCTGACGGCCGCATCACTGAAGTGACTGCTGCACAAGGCGAAGAAGTTTTGAAAGGTCTTGTCGAAACGGATGAAGGCTCTCATTACCTCGGTGAAGTCGCACTCGTGCCGCACCAATCACCGATTTCGGAATCGAACATCCTGTTCTATAATACATTGTTCGACGAGAATGCTTCCAACCACTTCGCGATTGGCAGTGCGTACGCATTCTGTCTTGAAGGCGGCAAAACGATGAGTCAGGAAGAATTACTTGCACACGGTCTGAACCAAAGCATCACGCACGTCGACTTCATGGTCGGCAGTGCTGAAATGGACATCGATGGCATCCTGGAAGATGGCACACGCGAACCGATCTTCCGCGGCGGAAACTGGGCATTCTGACCCCACTTTTCCCGAAGTTCCCATTTCCGACAAAGCATCTGCATATTCCCTCTTAATTTTTTTGGTTGGATGATGTATAATGACGGGTATATGCAATAATATTAAGTATGGATATGGAAAGGAGCTTTCATATGCTACTCGCTCTTACAACTGTTATTGGTTACATGATCGCACTTGGTGCGGTAGGTTTCACAATCATGCACTTCATCAAAAAAGATGTACACGCGCATGATTCAGAAACGATCGACCCGATTCCAGACGAAAAGTTCTAATTCAAGTAAAGAGCTGTACCAGCTGTCATGTCTCATGACACGCCGGAACAGCTCTTTTTCATTAACCGAAACGCACCCTCTCATCATTCCTCGTACCTGGAATGGTTGTGTGCTAACTTGGATAGAAATGGCTGGGGGATTTTCCTTTTAGACTTTGTGTCCTGATGGGAATGACATAATTAGAGCCCGGCTGACCTGCATTCCAGAGCTTCGCACGTAGAGGCGCTGAGAAGATGTTGGCCGAATGAAATTCGGTCAATATCTTTGCGACGAAGCTAGCGCAGCGATGCAGGAGCATATGTTTGCCCTCGCGCCTCCTCGGTCGCTATCGCAACCTGCGGGGTCTCGTCACCACTCTATACTCCAGCGTGCTCGCTCTTCCATTCCGGCTCAGCTCGTTTGATAACAGGAGATTGGTAGAATGTTGACGAGTGGGATGATCCGCGCATAAGTCACCTTCTATTCGTTCTATCAGAAGGTGACGAATGGTAGGGAAGGAGTTCAGGAGGAAAATTACTAGTGGATTTGGTGATCCAACTCGCGCTTCATGGGCTCGAACTCGCGATTCGCATGTCATATCGCATTTCACCCGGTTCATATCGCACTTCACGCATTCCATATCGCATTTCGCTGTTTTTCAATAAATTTCACTCGCCAAATCAGAACCCCAGCGGCCTACGCAGTCAGCCGCCCAGACATTTAACACAACACGAACATTCGAATGAAATGAAAATTCCACCTCACTCCCACTTCTCCCACACTCTCAGCGGAGGAAATGGTTCGGACTGGGCGGAGGGTATGACGAGCGTCCTTCAGCTTGGCTTCTTCCGGGAGCCCTGTCCGAAGCGACGCAGCGGGAATATTGGCCGGAGGAAGTCCCGGTCGATGTTTCTGCGATGGAGCAGCGAAGCGATGCAGGAGCACTGTTTGTCCATGCGCCCCCCTCACTTCTCCAAAACACCCGCTCCCTTCCTTACAATCAAAAAACAATTCATTTACGTAACCATTACAATACGAACCCTTAGACCTACACGCTCACCAAAATGCAGTTCAATGTCCTCACGATATGTATCATTCCCGCTTCCCGCTCTCAGACCTCCCCATTTTCTATGGTAAAATGCGAAAGGTACTTGTACATATAAGGAGGCACGGTCTATGTTTTCTTCAACAGATGTAGGGATTGATCTTGGAACAGCAAATATACTCGTTTACACAAAAGCGAAAGGGATCGTCATCAGCGAACCTTCCGTCGTCGCAATCGACGTCAAAAGTGGCAAGGCAATCGCATTCGGGGAAGAAGCGAAAGCGATGGTCGGGAAAACGCCAGATTCCATCCGTGTCGTCCGTCCGCTTAAAGAAGGCGTCATCGCGGACTACGATGTGACAACTGAACTTTTGAAAATGACAATGCAAAAAGCAGCGAAAGCGACCGGCAGCGCATGGCGCAAACCGAACGTCATGATCTGTACCCCCTCCGGTGCGACATCCGTCGAACGCCGTGCAATTGAAGACGCGGTCCGGCAGAGCGGTGCCAAAACGGTGCATTTGATCGAAGAGCCGGTCGCAGCAGCTGTCGGTTCGGATCTTCCGGTCAGCGATCCGATCGCTTCCGTCGTCGTCGACATCGGCGGTGGAACAACGGAAGTCGGCATCATTTCCTTCGGGGGTGTCGTGTCGTCCAAAACGGTCAAAGTCGGTGGAGACCGCATGGATGAAGACATCATCCAATACGTCCGCAAGGCATACAATGTCCTGATCGGTGAACGCACAGCCGAAGACATCAAGCTGATGATTGGACATGCACTCGTCCCCCATAAATCGATGTCCATGGAAGTGCGTGGCCGCGATATTATGACTGGTCTGCCGAAACAGATTACCTTATCATCGACCGAAATCCAGGAAACATTGAAAGAGTCGCTCATGGCCATTCTTGAATGTATTCGTGCTACGCTCGAAAACTGTCCACCGGAACTTTCCGGAGATATCGTCGATCAAGGGGTCGTCCTTTCAGGTGGCGGTGCCTTATTGAACGGGATGCAGCAATGGCTGTCGGAAGTCCTGTCTGTGCCTGTCCACATATCACCGCAGCCACTCGAGGCGGTCGCAATCGGCACAGGCCGCTCCTTATCGATTATGGATCAAATCGTGAAAATGAATAAATAATTGAAAGTAGAGCTATCCGAATTGCTGTGATATCAGCAGGTAGGTAGCTCTTTTTCCACGCTATTTCCTAGCAATTCTGTAAACTCACTAATTTCACTTCGTTTTTTTTGAAATTTAGCATACACTAGTAAAGAGTAATTCATTTAAGGAGGAGTTCCATTGTCCAGACTAACCGATATTTTAGAGTTCAATAAAGATTTCGTGGAAGGAAAACAGTACGAACAGTTCCTAACTGATAAATTTCCTGATAAGAAAATTGTCATCCTATCCTGCATGGATACAAGGTTATTCGAACTTCTTCCAAAAGCGATGAATTTGAAAAATGGCGATGTCAAAATGGTGAAAAGTGCCGGTGCGATCATCAACCATCCATTTGGCGGCATCATGCGCAGCATCGTCGTCGCAGTCTATGAACTGCAAGCAGACGAAATCTACATCATCGGCCACCACGATTGTGGAATGGCGGCAGTAGATTCCCATAGCATCCTGGACAAAATGAAAGCGCGTGGCATCGATGAGAAGACGATCGAAATGCTCGAATACTCCGGTGTCGACCTGCACGACTGGCTACAAGGGTTCGACAATGTAAGTGAAAGCGTGCACCACAGTGTGCAGATGGTCAAGAACCACCCGTTAATCGATCCGAAAATTCCGGTCCACGGCCTCGTCATCGATCCGACTACCGGTGCACTCGACCTCGTTGTCAATGGTGAAAAAGAAATCACGGTCTGAAAAAGAATAAACGAAAGCCTCCGCAAACAACTTGCGGAGGCTCTTTTCATCATTCTTTTACCACAAGTCCAATCAGCGCAGCGAACTGGATCGCCTGCATCGATGACACTTTGCAGCCTTTCAGGTCATCCAATGCGACGATCATCGTTTCGAATGTCGACGAAGAGATGTCGATCCCTTTCAATGATGTCTCTTCAAAGCTTGTCCCGTTCAAGTCGCACGATAGGAATTCAACGCCTTTTAGCTTGCAGTCGAAGAGATCTGCATTTTGCAAAGAGGTTTCCAAAAAGATCACTTTCTCCAGTTTGGAGTTTCCGAACATCGCCAAGTTCACGATCGACCGGTCGAACTTCACGTTGCCAAAATACGATTCGACCAAGTTGCTGCCGAGCAATTTACAATCGATGAATTCGACTCGGCTCATCGATGCTTTGCTCATATCTGCGTTCGAGAAATCACAGTTCTCAAAACGGACGTCCGTCAAGTCGATCCGGCCGAGGTCCGCGTTCGTGAAGCGGACATTCCGGAGGAGCGTGTTGGTCAGCCGCAGCCGTTCGATTGTCGCACCCGCCGCATCTCCTTGTGAAATGAGCGCGTCTTCTAGTTCCGGCTCCTCGAGATCGAACAGTTCCAACAAGTCCACTTCTTGCAACTCATCGTGTATTTTCGGGGCATTGATTTTCATTTAGTTCTCCACTTTCTGCGATCGCTGCTCTAGTTCAGCAGCAATCCGTTTCTGGCCTGATAAATTGCTTCAAGCCGATTCTCTCCATTATACCTCTTTCTTTTCATAAAAAAATAGGACAGTAATTAGCCGTCCTACTCCACACATCGCGAAAGTCACTTGAACTTTCGCTGCATTTCTTTCCACCATCTAAGATGAGTGGCCTTGCCCTTTCAAAAATCGTCCTCCAGGGCGGCGTAATAATAATGGTCGACCCATCTGCCGTTAATATACAGGAATTGCTTCAGCAAGCCTTCACGTACAAGCCCCGCTTTCTCAAGGACCCGGACAGAGCCGTGGTTTTCAGGCGACACATATGCCTCAATCCGGTGCAGTCCAAGCCGCTTGAATCCGAAGTCTAGCAAGACCTTTACAGCTTCCGATGCAATCCCTTTCCCGATATGCCGTTCGTCCACTGAGTAGCCGATCAACGCACTGAGAAAAGGCATCCGTTTGATACTGTATAAGGAGATATGGCCGATCATCTTATGCGTGTCATGCTCGAAGATCCCGAAACTGTATTCCCGGTTCTCCCCTGCCTGATAGATCGATTCCCGGATTTTCTCCCGCTGGACCGAAATCGTGAAATAACTGTCCTGATGGCGAGGTTCGTAAATCGACCAATAAGCCCGGTTGCGCAGCAGGAGCTGGACCATCTCCGCCGCATCTTCCACCGTCAGCGCACGCAAATAACATGTCTGGCCGCTGAATTCCAGGTTCATACCCGCTCTTTAGACGTCAATTCGATCAATTCCTTGGCGTCTTTGACGCATAAAGCAATGCCTTTTTCCCAGAATGCCTGTTGTGTAATATCTTCGCCAAGATGTTTCATCGCCAAGTCTTCTGCGCTCATGATCGCTGTGTCGCGAAGCAAGGCCATGTATTTCTCTTCGAAGCCCGTTCCTTCTTCCAGCGCTTTCGCGTAGATGCTCAGTGAGAACAAATAGCCGAACGTATACGGGAAGTTGTAGAACGGCACATACGTGATGTAGAAATGCAGTTTCGATGCCCAGAAGTGCGGGTGCGTCGATGCCAAGCCGCCGCCGAACCCTTCTTTCTGTGCCTCGTCCATCAATTCGTTTAGACGTGCAGCCGACACGTAACCGTTCTTCCGCTCTTCATAGAAGCGCGTTTCGAAAAGGAAGCGTGAGTGGATATTCATGAAGAATGCCACACTGCGCTGTACTTTGTCTTCCAGAAGTGCAATCTTCTCTTCGTCGGAAGCTGCATTTTTCACCGCTGCATCCGCAACGATCATCTCTGCGAAAGTCGATGCTGTTTCAGCGACGTTCATCGCGTACGAACGGTTCAGTGGATGAACCGGACGAAGCGCGTAAGAGTGGAACGCGTGTCCGAGCTCATGCGCAAGTGTCGCAACGTTCGACATCGAGCCACTGTACGTCATGAAGATGCGGGATTCCTCCGTTTTCGGAAGGCCTGTACAGAATCCGCCTGGACGTTTGTTCGGACGGTCTTCTGCTTCGATCCAGCCTTTTTCGAAAGCCATCTCAGAGAAGCTCGTCAGTTCTGGACCGAATTTCCCGAAGTGCTCGAGAATGAATTCTGCGCCTTCCTGGTACGAGTATTGCTGCGTGCTTGCTGTGATCGGTGCGTCCACGTCATACCAGTGCAAGCCTTCGCCGCCAAGCATCTTCCCTTTTTGGTTCAAGTAGTCGACGAACGGCTGCTTGTTTTCGCTGATTGCTCCCCACATTGCATCCAATGTTTCTTGCTTCATGCGGTTCATTTGCAGTGGTTCTTGGAGCGGGCTATCCCAGCCGCGCTTTTTGTAAACTTCCAAACGGAAGCCGGCGATCGAGTTCAATGTCTTCGCGAAGAAGTCCTCCTTCTCTGTCCACGCCTCTTCCAGTTTCTCATACGATTCTTTACGGACCGCCGCGTCGCTATGTGCGCTCAAGTTGTTCGCTTGTCCGACAGACATCACTTTTTCCTGTCCATCGATCGTCATGGTGATCTTGATTTCCCCGACAAGCATGTCGTATAGATCGCTCCAGCCGTGGTAGCCGTCCATGCTGAGTGCAGTGATCAAGTTCTCTTCTTCCTCGGACAATTGCTGACGCGCTTCTTCACGCCATTCGTTCAAGAAGAATGCGAACTCGCTCAACTCCGCGCTTTCCAGCAATTCGTCCCAAACAGACTCTTCCGTTTTCGTCAGCTTCTGTTGGATTTTCTGGATCGCCGATTGAATGCGCGCGCTGGCTGTTGCTGATTCGCTTTGCAGAATGAGCGCTGCTTTGTCTTCTGTATTTTGGGCAGTCAAACAACCGATGAATGCACTTGATTGACGGATATGGACCATCGCTTCTTTCACTTTCTCGAGCAGAGCCAAGACTTTCGGGGAATCCTGTACAGAAGCAGGTGTTGCGAACTGTGTCGCCTGCTCTTCGAGTTCCGCCAACTTCGGGGGCGTTGCGTCCATATGTTGGCGCAATTCAGCGGATCCGCTGCCGCCCGGGAACAATACATCCAAATCCCATACTTCCGAATAATTTACTGTAGTCATACTTATGTACCCTCCTGATAGACAAAATTTTCTAAAAACACTCTTATAGTATACCACTTTTATGTTAATGGCGAAATACTAAGAATAGACGTACAAAATTGGCGGTCTTTTGGGTAGTTGGTGTTTGTTGAACATTATGCGGACATGTATACTATAGACTAGAAGGAGGAGACGCTATGTTGCGGATCATTTTAATGACATTGGCGTTCATCGCTGTCATCGCTGTCAATGCGGCGGCTAACATTGTGCCGATCAACGGCCAGACGACAGGAGAAGTCTCCAACCGCTTGACCGTGTTGATCACACCGGCGGGATATGTATTCGCGATCTGGGGCATCATCTATTTGGCCTTAGCTATTTGGATTGCCGGCTTTTGGGTACGTTATGTGAAAGAACAGCAGAAACCCTCGAATACCATCGCACTATTCTTCATTTTAAGTGCTGCCTTCAATATCACATGGCTTCTCTTATGGCATTATGAAATCTTCATTTGGTCAATCGTGGCAATGGTCGGTTATCTCGCTTCACTCAGCGGCCTCTACCTCCAGTACCCGAACGAGGAGCGCAAGTTGACCGAACGCATGCCGATCGCCATCAACTTCGGCTGGGTCAGTGTAGCGACGATCGTCAATATCAGCTATGTGCTCACGTATTACAATTGGAATGGCTGGGGACTCAGCAACGAACTATGGACCGTCATTATGCTGACTGTGGCGACTGCGCTCGCACTGCACATCCGCTTCCATCATTTCGATATCCCGTATGCACTCGTGTTCGTCTGGGCATTCATCGGCATCGCCATCAAGAATGGCACCGGCGAATTACTCGTCATGACTGCCTCTCTATTTTTGACGGGCGTCATCCTCACGGGGATCTTCCTGATCAAGAAAAAACCAATAAGGCACTAAAACGAAAAGGAACGTTCATCCGCAAGTGGATAAACGTTCCTTTTTCATTTCTTATTCGTTTTCAAGCTGCGTCAGTAAAATCGGCTCGCCTTTTGTGACAAGTACGGTGTGCTCGATTTGTGCAACGAGCGACTGATCCGGCGTGATGAATGTCCAGCCGTCACCTGATTCGATGATGTGCTCCGCTTTTTGGGAAACGAACGGCTCGACTGCAAGCACCATGCCTTCTTTCAGGATCGTCTTTTCCCATGCATCATAATAGTTCAGGATGTGCTGCGGCTCTTCGTGAAGGGATTTGCCGATGCCGTGTCCTGTCAGGTTCTTGATGACGAACAGACCGTGCTGCTTCGCTTCCCGCTCGACGGCCTTGCCGATCTGGTTCAGCTTCGAACCGGCCTTCACCTTCGTCATCGCACGCTCGAAAGCGGACAATGCTACTTCACAAAGCTTTTCTTTCTCATCATGACCTTCCCCGACTACGAACGAGATGCCCGTATCAGAGAAATAGCCTTCATATGAACCGGAAACGTCGATATTGACGATATCCCCGTCTTTGATGACACGTTTGCCTGGGATGCCGTGCGCCACTTCTTCGTTGACACTGATGCAAGTGAATCCAGGGAAATCATATTCCCCTTTCGGACCTGATACACCGCCAAGTTCTTCAAACATACGGCCGCCAAGTTCGTCGAGTTCCTTCGTCGTAACGCCTGGCTTCGTCGCTTCCTTCATCGCTTCGCGGATTTTCGCGACCATCTGACCGGCTTTTTTCAGCATTTCGATATCTTTTTCAGTTGTTGCAATCATTGTATACCCTTCTTTCCAGCTTTTCTGTTAGCCATTATACCATAGGAAAAGGGAGCTCTGTAAACAAAGCCCCCTCGCTTTCATGCTCTTGGTTGTGTAAGTCTTGGCGCAGTCGCGAATAACGCCGCACAAGCTGCAGCTGCCACTGCGAATACCGGGATCATGTACGTCGCATTGTAGCCGGCCGAATACAGGACGACATTGCCTGTCGCGAACATCCCGAAGAACAGGATTCCTGTTACGACATGGACGACGTAGCGCAAGAATGAAGCGATCAGCACGCCGATGACGACGGCCGCCGCCGCTTTCCCTTTGTCCCCGTCCTTGACCGCATGCTGGTAACGGCCGCGGAACAGACCTGCAAGCCCGACGACACCGTAAGCAAGCAAGTAATCAAGCAGCACCTGCATTACGACGAACCCGAACGACAGCGGCGTCACAGAGATGAATCCCGTGACGATTTGCAGGAGCCCGACGAGCAGCCCTGTCAGAATACCGGCTCCTACTCCCCGGCGGAACGCCATCAGGACAATCGGGATCATGACCAGGCTGACTGATCCTCCTTGCGGCATGCGGAAGGCAACGAAATCCAGCACGAAACCGAGTGCACCGAAAATCGCAATTTCCATCATGAGTAACACTTTTGGATTTTTCATCGTATTTTCCCCCTATTTTCTGTACAGCACCATAAAAGGGAGGAAACTGCGCCTGAATATAAAAAACGGCATCAGGATAGACCTGACGCCGGAATAAAGGCAGGTTTCCATCCACATTCCTTCGCAAGCGTTAACTCACAGGTTCGAAGGGTCAGAACGTTTCCGTCCACTCTCAGCGATAAGCTCCCCTTGTGGTGTAATACAATTTATTGACTCGCTTCTATTGTACCGAAGAACGGCTTTCGTAGCAAACCTGTTTCATCGTGTCTCCTCTGGGGAAATGTAAGAGAAGAATCTTTTGCAGAGAGGCGGTGAAACCAGCAGTGTACGTATGCTGCTGAACAATTATGATCCATTTGTTAAAAGAACTAATCAAGATCGAAAGCGACTCCCGTGAAGGAGCGAATGCCGCATTGGTGTTCTGCGCCGGCTGGCTGGAGGCACGCGACATTGAATTCCAAGTACTGGAGAACAACGGGTATAAGATGCTCGTGGCCACAAAAGGTCATGGCAATGAAACCATCATCTGGAATGGTCACATCGATGTCGTCCCCGGTCATAGCGAACAATTCGTCCCGATGATCGAGAAGGATAAATTATACGGACGCGGAGCAGCCGATATGAAAGCGGGTGTCGCGGCAATGATGCAAGCATTCGTTGAAATTGACGAGACCCGTCTCGAACGAATCGTCCAGCTCCACATCGTCACCGACGAAGAAATTGGTGGACGCAATACTTCTAAATGGCTTGTTGAACAAGGCTACCACGGTGACTTTGTCATTTGCGGAGAGCCGACAGGTTTGAAGGTCGGCTTGCAGTCGAAAGGGATCCTCCACTTCGATATCACCTTCAAAGGAAAGCCCGCACACGGTTCGCGTCCTTGGGAAGGCATCAATGCGATTGAAAGTGCGATGAAATACCACATGGCGCTGAGCGAACTTCCATTCCGGAAAGAAACATCGGAGTACTTCGGACAGCCTTCCGTGAACTTGGCGATGATCCAGGCAGGTGATCGGTATAATGTCGTGCCGGAACTTTGCACGGTCAAATACGATATCCGTTTCATGCCGGGACAAAGCGCAGAAGAAATCACCGACCAGCTGACGGGCTTGATCAAGACGCTCGAACTGGACGGTGAGTACGAAGCGAGCGACACACCGACACCGGCCTTGACGACACCGGAAGACAATCCATATATCGTGTCGCTGCAGGACGCCATCCGCAAAGTGACTGCCGACGACCCGATCCTATTCGGTCAGCACGGCGCTGCAGACACCCGCTATTATGCTGCAGTCAACGGCGGACAAGGTGCCATCGAATTTGGTCCGGCTGGCGACGACTGGCACGGCAATGCCGAATTCGGAAAGATTTCGTCCATTGAACAATTCAAGGACATCCTGCTCCAGCAAGCGCTGAACGAATGAATGCGTTTCAACCCCGCTAATCGGGGGAAAAGAACCATAAGCAAATACGAAATGGAGCGATTTTGATGAAAATTGGCAGACTTGTAAAGACCGCAGTTAAATATGCACCGATTGCCTACCCGATCATCCGCAAGATGATGAAGAATAGGAAAAAAGGCGGCGTCGATGTAAACCAGCAGCGCCCAAGCGGACAACCGCGAAGAAAATAATACAGGTAGCCGGCCACCGGGCGTGTTTCACGTTTTGGTGTCCGGTTTTTTTGAGGGGAAATTTACTGGTGTGAGTGATGGATGCCCCCGGATCGGCCGCGGCCGATCCAATCAAACCATTTTTGGATTTTCGGATGAATCCCGGTTATGTGGTGGTGAATGCAAGCTATCTGGACCCGAACGCCGGTTATCGGGCGGCAAACAACGGTTATCATCCAATCTCCGGTTATTTGGATCGGTTCTCCGGTTATCCGCCCGCCGCTCTCCCCACACGCCATTCCACCTAACAAAAAAAGCCTCAGAACTCGCAGTCAGCGAATCCTGGGGCATCGACATTTTTAAATATAAAGTATCGGTCCTTTGATGGCCAAGTAATCCATTTTCACATCTTCAGAAGGCTTCCGCACAGATGCATCCGGGTCCGTCGTTGTGCTCTGCGGCGCGGTAGCACTTGCTGCTTCCTGCTGCGCCATGATCTGCTCGAATGATTGCGGAGCAGGTTTTGGCAATTCATACTGCTCCACTTTCCAGCGCGGCGCATACGAGGCTAAAAATGCATTGGCCATCGCCTGGTAGCCGAGAATGTTCGGGTGGACGTCTGCCGCATTTGGCACCTTGTCAGTCGCACCGTCACCGAATGCTGCGTCGACCGGAATGAATACCGCGTCCGCCTGTTCAGCGGTCCGCTTCAAGATGGCGTTCAGACGGTCCAGTTGCTGGCCGACGCCTGCTTTCTGCGAATCGCGCGCATGCGGATATGCGAAGTAATAGCCCATGACATACACATCTGCATTCGGTGCGCGGTCCGTTAATTCTGCTAACGTCTTCTCCATGTTTTGCCGCGCTTTGTTCATGGCGAAGTCCGCTTGGATCTGATCGAACGCAAGTGAGCCTTGGTCAGGATTCGACTGCACCAGTTGCAAGAGATCGTTGGCACCGGCGGAGATCGTGATGATGTTCGCCTGCTTCAGCACTTCTTGCGCTTCAGCGGAGCGGACGCGCTCCAATACATCAGCAGTGGTGAAGCCCGGAAATGCCAAGTCTTTCGTGTAGAAGACGACGCGCTGATGACGCACCAGTTCTTGGGCGATCAAGTCGGAGTAGCCTGTGTCGATGGCGTTATCCGGCGTCTGTCCGGCAGCGAGTGAATCGCCGAGCGCCACATAAGCTGCCGGCGTCTTCAATTCGGCAGAAACAGGCGCTGCCACACCGGACAAGCTGACTGCAGCAACAACCATTAATATCAGCTTCTTCACATCGATTTCCTCCTTACTCCGCCCAGTCTCCGTTTCGGAATACAGCTTCCACTGTGCCATCCGGCAAAATCCCGTCGATGGACAGCTCGGCATTTCCGATCATGAAATCTTCATGCACGATGGACGTGTTCAAGCCGATTGCTTCCAACTGGCCGCGTTCCAAATCTGCTGCTCCTTCGTGACAAGTCGGGTACGAATCCCCGATCGCCAAGTGACAAGAAGCGTTTTCGTCGAATAGTGTGTTGTAAAACAAGATGCCACTGTCGGAAATCGGTGAATGATACGGCACGAGTGCCACTTCTCCGAGATATGCCGCTCCCGGATCGGACGCGACTAGCTCCTTCAACAATTCCTCATTCTGTTCAGCTGACACTTCCGTAATCTGCCCTTGTTCAAACTTCAAAGTGAAGCCGTCAATGACGTTGCCGTTGTAGACGAACGGCTTCGTATTGCGCACCGTTCCTTCGACACCTTGCTTCAGTGGCACTGTGTAAACTTCTTCAGTCGGCATGTTGGCGATGAATGGTGTGCCATTCGGCGTCTTCGCAGCGCCCGTCAGCCAAATATGACCTTCTGGCAGTTCGATCGTCAAATCCGTACCTGTCGATTTGTAGTGCAGCTTGCTGTAGCGCTTCGCATTCAGCAAAGCAGCGCGTTTGTCGAGTGTCGCCATGTGCTCTTGCCATTTAGCGACCGCATTGCCCCCGCCGATCCGGACAGTCTTGAAAATCGCTTCCCACAACGCTTCGATCTGCGCTTCACCCGTCAATTCCGGGAATACTTTCGCAGCCCATTTTGGAGACGGAACAGCAACGATCGACCATGCCACTTTATCCGAACCGACCGCTTGGCGATAACGGACAAGTGACTTCCCAGCAGCCTTCTGGAAATCGGATAGCCGCTTTGCCGGAATGCCCGCAAGCAAATCCGGATCTTCCGCGTCGATCCATAGGAAAGCTCCGCCGGTATCGATGATTTCGTCGCGCTGACGGACAATGTATTCGGGATAAGATTGGAACGCTTCGTCCGGAGCCAGCTCGTAATGAATGCGCGTCTGCACCGGATCTTCATAGTTCACATATACTTGCTTCGCACCAGCTTCATACGCTTTGCGCACGACAAGGCGGGTGAATTCCAACGTTTCAACTGTTGCCTGGACAGCAATCACTTGGCCTTCTTGAACGTTCAGCCCGACACGGACCGTCAGTTCAGCATATTGCTCTAACTTTTCTTGAAAGTTCATTTTCGCACTCCTTTTACAAGTGACGTCTTGCTGTTTCCTTCGATCAGTTCTCCGCCGCGCAATACTTTCTGCACCGGCTTGCTGGCAACTTGTTTGATCATTTTCTTGTAATGTTTTTCGTCTTTATATGCAAGAAGCGTCAGCACTTCGCCGTCTGCTCCTGCACGTCCTGTTCTTCCTGAACGGTGGACATATTGTTCGGGCGTCTGCGGGACATCGACGTGGATGACGTGTGTCACCATTTCGATATCAAGGCCGCGTGCCGCAACTTCCGTCGCCATCAAAAGGGAGACGTCCCCTTTACGGAATGCGTCGAGTGCGCGTTTCCGTTCATCTTTTTTCATCTCCGAGTGGAGGACGACGATTTTCGCGTCACGGAATTTCAGCTTGTCTTCTTTCATCAAAAGCTGGTCCAAGTTGTTGACGAAGACCAAGCCTTTCATGTCCTTCATGTGGGACAAGCTGCGCAACAGGTCGGTCTTATCGCGCTCATCGACTTTGATGAACGAGTGGGTGATCTTCCCTTGTGCCGGCATGTCCTCAGCCGTTACACGGATGCGGACCGGATCTTTCATCATACGTTCCGCTACAAGTTCCACTTCTTCTGTGATCGTCGCAGAAACGAGGACGATCTGGCGGTCCTGCTGCGTCGCTGAAATCAAGTCCTTCATGATGCCGCGGTGTTCGCGGGCCATCAGCTGGTCCCCTTCATCCAAGACGAGCGTCCGGATCTCATGCATCTTCAGCTTCTTCGATTTCACTAGCTCGTTCAAGCGTCCCGGAGTTCCGACGACGATGGCCGGCTTCTTCTTAAGCTTCTCCAATTGACGCTGCATGTTCGCACCGCCGATCAGTTGTGTCACTGTCAAATCTGTTCCTTCGATCCACTCACGTATGACATTGACGATCTGCATCGCCAGTTCCTGTGAAGGCGCAACGATCATCGCTTGCGTCTGTTTGCGCTGCGGATCGATTGCTTCAAGGATCGGCAAAACATACGCAAGCGTCTTCCCTGATCCAGTCGGGGACTCTGCGACGATGTCTTTTCCGGCAAGCATCTCCGGAATCATTTTCTCCTGTATCGGCATTGCGGATTCGAATCCAGCCTTCTGCCATTTTTCCTGCCATTTATCGTTCATTCCATTTATAAATTCCATGTTCAATTCCACCTTCTTTTGAATGCTTTCAGTGTACCATATTTGCCGTTTTTACGCCTTTTTCTACAAAGAAAAAGCCGACCCCGAAGGATCAGCTTTCAATCGAATCAGAGACCGGCTTTCTGGAGTAAACCAATTCTTTTTCCTCTTCATCCGCAGGTCGTCCCGGCTTCTTGATGAAGAATACCAGAGCGAGCGCGACGATTGAAATCACAGTCGACACTTGGAAAGAGAATGTAATTCCTTCGAGCATCGCTGTATTCATGATTTCTTCCGCGGGCGTGCCATCCGCCGTCAAACGGCCGACTTCCATGCCGGTGCGCATATTCATCAACGAAACGAGAAACGCCGAGCCGATCGCTGCAGACACTTGCTGCAGTGTATTATTGATGGCCGTACCATGCGGATAAGCCCGCATCGGCAATTGGTTCAAACCGTTCGTCATGACCGGCATCATGACGAGTGATATCCCGAGCATCCGGGCCGTATAGATCGCCATGACGACGAAGTAATTCGTATCCACGGTCAACGAGCTGAACATGTACGTCGTGATGACGACAAGCAACAGTCCCGGAATCGCCAGTACTTTCGCACCGAAGCGGTCGAATAGATTCCCTGTGACCGGCGACATGATCCCCATCAGGAGAGCTCCCGGAAGCATCATGAGTCCGGACTCGATCGGCGAAATGCCTTTGATCGTCTGAATGTAGATCGGCATGAGGATCATCGCGGAGAACATCGAGATTGACAAGACGACCGAAATGATGGAAGACAACGCGAACATCGGATATTTATAGACACGCAGCTCCAACAATGGTTCTTTCAATTTCAACTGACGGAAGACGAAGATCACCAATGCGATGATTCCGACTGCGATCGTCACGAGCACGACCGGATTGTCCCAGCCAAGTGAGCCGCCGGACGAGAATCCGTAAAGCACTCCACCGAATCCGATAGTCGATAAGACAAGTGACATGAAGTCGAGCGAGATGTTGCGGTTTTGGAACGTCAAGTTCTTCAATTTGAAAATCCCGAGCGCTAATGGAATAAGCGCGATCGGCAAAACGATGAAGAACAACACGCGCCAAGAGTAGTTCTCGACGATGAACCCGGACAATGTCGGTCCGATCGCCGGAGCAACGACCATGACAAGTCCGAAGTAGCCCATCGCACGTCCACGTTTTTCAACGGGGAATGCTGTGAGCATGACGTTCATCAAGAGCGGCATCATCAAGGCAGACCCTGAAGCCTGCACCATGCGTCCCGCCAGTAGTACGCTGAAGGCCGGGGCGATTCCGGCAAGCAAAGTTCCAAGCGCGAACAGCGACATTGCCACGATGAAGATCGTACGGTTCGAGAAGCGCTGGATAAAG
Organism: Planomicrobium sp. YIM 101495; assembly: GCF_009707665.1. Classification (GTDB taxonomy): domain Bacteria; phylum Bacillota; class Bacilli; order Bacillales_A; family Planococcaceae; genus Planococcus. Next base: position 47,893 of record NZ_WLZW01000005.1, on the reverse strand, counting down.
TAAGCACTCGCTGGAATCAAGATGCCGTTGACCAGCATATATCCTGTAATGAGCCACTGTGCTGTGGCTGCGTCGATTTGAAAATCAGCCATGATTTCAGGAAGCGCGATATTCAGCAGCGTCTGGTTGAAGATCGCTACGAAAGCTCCGGTAAACAAAATTGCAATAATGCCATAAGGCGTTTTTTTCTCAGTCATTCCTTTTCCTCCACACTCGAAAATTAATCCATTTCCACATTCTATACCGCTTGTCTTGTATAATCAAGAAAAATTGACCGAATGCGTCAAAAAGTTGATTTGACAGCACTTTCATTGTATTCTCTTAGTAGACCAATAGTATGAAGGTGATGAATTGAACGTTAAAAAACAACAGATATTGACTTCGGCCCATACGCTGTTCACAACAAAAGGATATATGAGCACGTCCCTACAAGACATTCTGGACAATGCAAAAGTGTCCAAAGGGACGTTTTATCATTATTTTTCCTCAAAATCGGATTGTCTCATCGAGATCATCAAATCGATCATCAGCGAGATCCAACAAAAACGGCGTGCCATCGCACAAAGCCGTGCGGCAGATGACCCATCCGTACTGGCAGAGCAATTGGCCATCCGGATCGAAATGAACCGGATGCGCAATTTGATTCTTCTGTACGAAAGCATCTTCCATACGCAGGAGCCGGAATTGAAACGTTTCGCGCAAAGCAACTTCATGGAGGAAGTGAACTGGCTCGCGAAGCGCATCGTCGACTTGTACGGCCATGAAATTGAGCCGTATGCACTCGATAATGCGGTCATCTTGAATGGCTCCATCCAGCACTTGAGCCAAGTATGGAAGCTGAATACGACCGAAGAGCTGCCGACGAAGGAACTGGCAAGCTACCTCATCACGCGGCTGGCGGACTCGATCGAATCCCAGGCAGCACACCAGATTGCGTTCCTGAAGAGCGGAACACTGCCTGGCTTGGCGAAGGAAGAACTGCTGCCTCCTGACGAGATCAGCGCCAAACTGCGGCAAGCTGCAGCATCCGCGCAAGACGATGTACGCGAGCTTCTCGTCTTCCTCGCCGAAGAACTTGATTCGGAAGCTCCGCGCTTTACGTTGATGCAAAGCGCCTTGACCTCACTGTCGAAGCACCCTGAAGTGACCCGCCTGTCGTTTTTACTCGAACAGATGTGGCGCACGATCAACGCTTCCAAAAACAGATAAAAGAACGCCAGACCTTTCAACAGGTCTCGCGTTCTTTTTTTACGGCTCCCGTCTTCCCTGCGTCGCCTGTTCAAAGGCATATGCATATTCGATCAGCTTGCCTTCCGCAAAGGCCCGTCCGGTAAACGTGATTCCGAACGGCTGGCCGCTGTCGGTATATGAAAACGGAACCGTGATCGATGGAAAGCCCGCAGCCGCTCCGATATTGACGCCGAAGTCTTGTGGCAAGATGAAGGCATCCGCTCCGATTTCCCGCAGCGTGGCCTGGATTCCTTGCTCAGCGGCCAAGAAGCGATTGCGCTCAAGTGCCTCGACGTATTCCCGCTCCGTCAAATTGCCACTCAACCGGTTCGCCTGCTCAAGCAAATTCTGCCCGAACTTCAGCATCTCTTCCGGATGTTCGTTATTAAAAGCGATTACATCGTCCATTGAACGGATCGGATTGGATATTGCTGTTTTCCCAAGATAGGCGTTGAGATCGGCTTTGAATTCATGGAGTAGCACCGCAAATCCGAGGTCGTCCTGGTCCGCGCCAAGCGAGACCGCATCGATCACTTCCGCACCCAGCTCCTTCAACTTTGCAAGCGCCTGCTCGAACAACTCCAGCTGCTCGTCACGGATCGCCTCGGTGATCAGCTCGCGCGGCACGCCGAGCTTCACGCCTTTCAGTCCATCCTTCTTCAAATGTTTATCCCAATCATACGTTTCATACGGCTCTGCAAGAACGGTGACTGCGTCATCCGGATCTTTCCCGATCAGCACCGCGAGCACATCAACTGCATCTTTGACCGTTCGCGTCATTGGTCCTGCCACGTCCTGTGTATGGGACAGCGGAATCATGCCGCTCCGGCTGACGAGCCCGACAGTCGGCTTGATCCCGACGAGGCTGTTCTGCGCTGCGGGATCGATGATGGAGCCCGAAGTTTCCGTGCCGATCGCTGCTGCAGCCAAGTTTGATGCGACCGCCGCCGCGCCTCCTGAACTCGAGCCCCCGACATCGAACGGGCCGTAAGGATTCTTCACTTGCCCACCGCGCGAGCTGTAGCCGTTCGTCATTTTGTCCGACATGAAATTCGCCCACTCAGTCATATTCGTTTTGCCGAGGATGATTGCACCGGCTTCCCGCAGTTGCTTGACGATGAACGCGTCATCTGCAGCGTAATGGTCTTTCAGCGCTAATGACCCTGCACTTGTATGCATCCGGTCGTTCGTATCCATATTATCCTTCAAAAGGATCGGGATGCCATGCAGCGGTGATCGCACCTGCCCTTGTCTCCGCTCAAAATCCATCGCCTGCGCAATCAGGAGCGCATCCGAATTGATCTCCAGCACGGCATTCGTATTCTTGTCGCGCAACGATATATTCTCACGGTACATGAGCACCAATTCCTCGGAAGTGATATCACCTTTTTCCATGTCCCGCTGGAGGTCATCGATCGTCATCTCATCCAGCCGTTCTTTTCGGTACTGCTCCAATTTTTCCTGATGCATATGCGACTCCCCTTTTTGGTTCTAAAAAAAGCCTGGAATCAAGACTCCAGGCTTTCGTCCGTATGTTCCTTCAATAATTCATACAGCGACAATTCGTACAGCTGTCTGCCGTCCACTTTGAATACGTTTCGCGAAACCAAGTCATCGATAACTTGTGTGCGTTTGTCGTCGAATTTCGATTCGGGTATTTGTTCGATCATGATGTCTCTCTCCTTGTTGATTCGTTCACTGTTCTTTTACCCTTCAACCAGCTTTCCCTAAACCTGTTAAGAGAAGAAATTTAGGGATGATAATTAACGAAATATTCAATTAAATGATATACTCAAACTAACTTTTATCATAAGGAGATGAGCCAATGAAATCCGCTCTATTTGTCTCATTCGTCCGGATTCCTCTGCTGTTCATTGCTGCTAGCATCATGTTCCTCCTATTCGCCTGGAGCGGGCTTGCCTTCAATTTTCCGTTTCTGCCGGAACTGTCGACCGTGTTCTTCACCATCGTCAACATTTTTTGTTTCTATTTGATGTACCGTTTGCTGAAAAAGGAAGGCCGTTCGTTAAAGCAGTTGATCGGCTTTCGAAAGGAAGTACTCGGTAAGGACATTGCGTACGGATTTTTTTGGCTGTTCGTTCTCTATTTGCCATTCGTCGGTGCTGTGATGGGAACGATGTTCTTCTTGTTCGGCAACGATTTCATCAATCAATTCGAACTTGTCTTTGCGGGAGACATTGCGAACACGAGCTATGCGCGTCCGCGCTGGCTGCTTTGGTTTGCGGCAATCGTGTCGCTCATCTTCCCTTTTTTCAATGCACCGATCGAAGAGATCATGTACCGAGGCTATGCTCAGCCGAAATTCATCCAACGAACCGGGAAGGTGTGGATCGGGCTCCTCGTTCCTTCCATCGGATTTTCCTTGCAGCACGTCATGCTTGCACCGAGCTTCGAAGGCGCAATCGTCTATGCCACAGCCTTTTTCGTCTGGGGTCTCGGGAGCGCCATCATCTTCTACAAACAACAACGCCTATTCCCGCTGATCGTCTGCCATTTTCTCGTCAATATCGCCTTTAGCGCGTTTCCGATCGCGTTTCTTCTGTTCGGGGTTTATTAAAAAAAGACGGAGGAGAAGCACGTTTGCTTCTTTCTCCGTCTTTTACAGGTTCAATTATAATTCATTCGCATGAAACAGTTCTCCTGTCACTGCATCGACAAAGTAGTCACAGTCGAGCATGCCGCACAGCCGGAATTTCTTCTGCCCATCGTCATACCGGTAATAAGGTTTTACGGTCAAGTGCGGACGGAGCTTTTCAAAAGCCTGCTGCTTCGATACAGTAAGACCTGGACGGTTGTACTGTTCGCGTTCTTCGACAAATGGATAGTTGTCTCCGTGCGTAAGCACACGGAAATCAGCCCCGTCCAACATGATTGCCAGTCTCTTTTCAAAATAACGATCTTCCTCGGAAGGTTCGGACAAAATTGCCCGAACCTTCCCGCGCTTCCGCCACAGCTGCATCAGGCGCCAGTTCCCCGAATCTTGCGGATAGATGCTCCGCAAGAAATCGATGACGACGTTCTTGCATTTTTCGATTTCCGCTTCCGTGAGTCGGGCCGCATCCGGAGAAGCTTCGCCCGCAAAAGCCTGGTCCGGTGTAAGCTGCTCATCCCACTGCAGTTTCTCATTTTCGTATTTTCGGTTCAGCGGTTCTTGCCACGTCAAAAGTTCATCCAACTCGACTAAAGGCGGGCCTTCACGCCAATTGACTGGCAGCGTGGCCGACAAATCATTCATCACGTACACTTCTTCGATGCCGTACAACGGCCGCGTCTTCTTCTGTTCATCGTCAGGCATGTCGATCATCTTCACTTGCTGCATCGCCACATCCGCTAATCGTTCCCGGTCAAGTTGGAATTCTTCCTTCTCCACTTCATTCGGCGATGGGAAATACCCATCTTTCGTGAATAGCTTAAGGACTGCAGCATCATTCCATTCCACTGTCATCACTGCAGCCGGTGACACTGGCACGCCGTGCACGATGCCGCGGAATCGCGCCTTTCCTTCTTCGAACGATTCCAACTCGAATTGCTGCCCGCGGATGAGACCTGTTTCCTCTTCCAGCCAGCGCGCAATCCCGTCCGGATCTGTATCTGTTAAGCGCGGGCCGCCTGCAGCATCTTCACCGACACAGATGAAATGGCGCACTTGGCGTCTTCCGATGTCCAGGTCGATGACAATCGTCCCGTCCGGATTGCTGCCGTCTTCAAGTTCTTCGGCACCTTCCGGAAACCATTCCATGTCCAGCCCGTACTCCGTTTCATACAGAAAATTGACGGAGCGGTGCAGTTCATAGCGCGCCAGTTTGTAACGAGTCAACCCATACTTTTCTTTGACGAATTCCACCAATTCCTTTATCCGTGTATCCAATCCATTTCCCCCTTATTCCTTGCGGCTGAAGTACGGACCTAAGTGGCCATTTTCATGCGTCTTCATGTAGGTCCAACTGAATTTTTTATTGACGACGTAAATGTCTTCTCCGTCCGGAAAATCCTCAGCCCTCAACGACTGTGAATTTTCGAGGAGATATGCATCGTCTTGATCTTGGAAAAATACATAGCAGCTCCACTTCTGTTCTTCGTCAAAAGCCCGGTCCGCCTGTTGTTCCTCGAGACAAGCTTTCGTCTCATAACTGAACACATGCCAAAGGTAGCCGCAAAAGCGTCGCCCATCCTTCAAATAAATGTCCCGCTTCTCCTGTGCATTCAAGTGAGAAGCAAAGTGAGAAATCCACTCATCCCTCAAATAATTGCCCCAGTCCGGGATTTCCCGGACGGTGATTCCTTTCGCTTTCAATCCTTCCATCCAATCCAAATTGACACCTGCTTCCGCTTAATGTACTTGCAAACAGCCATACCCTCTCCGGCTCGCAAACAGCAAGTCAATCAAAGATGGATAATACGGCAGGAACAGACCGCTTTCGATCATGGCGAGAATTTCCTGTCTGGAAGCCCATTTCACTGCTTGGACTTCCTCGTACTGGAGTGTTAACGTCCCAGTGTCCACTTCCATTTCAACCAAATAAATATCGTCGAACCCGCGTTCAAAATTGATTGTGAAATGCGGACGTACATTTTCCAGATCCACTTTGATTCCGACTTCTTCCAGCAACTCCCGCTCCGCCGCGGCTTGGCTCGTATCGCCCTGGATTGCACTGCCGCCTGCAGTCAAATCCCACAGATTCGACCATCCTTCCTTGAACGGCTGCCGCTGCTGAATCAGCATCTCTCCCTTACTGTTGAAAACACAAACGTGAATGACAAGATGATAGTCACCTTCCGCAATCCCGTCGCCGCGCCTCATCGTCCGGCCGGTCTTCTTCCGTTCCTTATCGTATACTTCCCAAATTTCCATCAGTCACCCATCCCTTTTCATTCCTCACCATTCAATCCATTTCACATCGAACAAGCTGTCGCCGATTTTCGCCTTCAACGGGCCTTCCAGCAGTTCAACGCCATTCCCGCGGTCGATCTTCAGGAAATTCCGGTGGATCACTTCGTCGCCGCGCTTCAGTAAATTCATCGGATCGATGCCCTTCACTTTTACAGCGCCTTCGATCCGGCATAGTCCTTTATGACGCTCGAAAGCAGCAAAGGCTTCATCGCGTTCACGCTCCCATTCGGCAATACTGGCGGAGAATCCCTCCTTCTCCGCCAAAAGCTTTTCTTTTAATGACTCTACATCAAGCTCCGGTTTCGATAGCGTCAACCGCTGCTCCAAGAAATCACTCAAGAACGCGCTGTCTTTTACAAAGTCAGCCTTCCAGTCTCCCAACAAGGCATCCGCCAGTAGTGCGAGCAGCATCCCCTGGCTGTATGTGGCGCCACGTATTTTCAATTGTTCCTTGTCCGTGTTCCGGTAATCCGCAAGATACTTTTCGACCGGCACCGGAGAATCCTGCAGCTGCACAAAACTTCGGTATTCCACATAGACCGCCGTTCCTTCCACCGATTCCACCGCTTTTTCATATGCGAGGAATTCGCCGATCAATCGCTCCCGCTCCTTGCGCAACGCAAAAAATATGGACAGCGCTTCCCGTTTTTCTTCCTCCGTCCCCGCGGTACAAGCACCTAGCAAAAACTCCCGTTCAATGAACCGCAGATGCAAGTTCTCGACCGTCAGTGGGTACGCCGCGCCGAGCAATTCATTCGGAAAACGCTTTTCCCTGTAAGCGAATTGATGCGCATGGAACATTTCGTGCGCCAAATACGCCGCCAGTTGTGTCCTGCTATATTCGCCGATCGTTGATGCATCCCAGATCGCCAACACGTGATCTCCGATTTGCGCCGCGGTGTTTCCGGCGAATCGCTCATCGACCTTGCCGCGGTAAACACCGTCGCCCGCATCCGAAACGTCAAGGCTTGGCCGGAGATCTTCACTGAGGAAGAATTCCCGCTCATCGTAAATGGCAAACGGCACCGCGCGGAAATCATCCCAAATCGCTCCGAAATCAACGCACGCCAGTAACTCCTTGACCTCTTTCACATATTCGACCGCCATACGCATCGCCCTCTTTCTTTCTGATTACTCCAATTATAATCCAAACCACTACGCAGCACTAAGCGAAAAAAAGCTGACCCGGCTATAATGCCGGATCAGCTTTCTTAAATCACTTTATTCAATTGCACCGTTCTCTTGTTCGAACGCATCGATCAGCGCACGCACTTCGTCAGTGGAACGCGTATTCATCAACTGATTGCGCAGCTCGCCCGCTCCGCGGAAACCTTTGACGTAAATTTTGAAGAAGCGGTGAAGTCCCGTCACCGAACGTGGAATCTCTTCGATGAAGTGATCGTGCAGATCCAGCTGCAGCCGGAGCAAATCAAGCAGCTCTTTGCTCGAATGCTCACGCGGCTCTTTCTCGAACGCGAACGGGTTCTTGAACACGCCGCGGCCGATCATCACGCCGTCGATGCCGTATTTCTCAGCAAGTTCCAGCCCGACTGTCCGGTCCGGAATATCCCCATTGATCGTCAGGAGGGTATCCGGTGCGATCCGGTCACGCAATTCCTTGATCTGCGGAATCATTTCCCAGTGCGCATCCGCCTGGCTCATCTCTTTCCGCGTCCGTAAGTGGATCGACAAGTTCGCAATGTCCTGCTCGAAAATATGCGTCAGCCACGCTTCCCACTCTTCCAGTTCCGAGTACCCGAGGCGCGTCTTGACACTCACCGGCAGGCCTCCAGCTTTGGCGGCCTGGATGATTTCCGCAGCCACTTCCGGCCGGAGAATCAATCCGCTTCCTTTGCCGCGCGTCGCCACGTTCGGCACCGGACAGCCCATGTTCAAATCGATGCCCTTGAAGCCAAGTTCGGCCATCCCGATGCTCATCTCGCGGAAATGCTCAGGCTTGTCTCCCCAAATGTGCGCAACGATCGGCTGCTCATCTTCCGTGAACACAAGACGTCCACGGACGCTCTTTTGTCCTTCCGGATGGCAGTAACTTTCCGTATTCGTAAACTCTGTAAAATACACGTCGGGACTTCCCGCTTTTTGGATTACGTGGCGGAACACAACATCCGTCACGTCCTCCATCGGTGCCAGCACGAAAAACGGCTTCGGCAAGTCCTTCCAGAAATTCTCTTTCATTTCGCTATTCAATCCTCTCGTTCTCTTCGAAAAGATATTTTAGCATTTTTCGGCGGAGATGACATCCAAAGTCACTCCCCACACAAAAGGAAGGTCCGGAAAGCCGTATTCCTGACTTTCCGGGCCGCCCCGTCCTCCGTCAATTGCTCTTGACGATATTTTTGACTCCCGCATACGTGGCATAGAAATACCCGCTGTAAATCAGTACGAGCGGCAGGATGCTGAAGAGAATGCTCTCGTAATGGAATTGCATGATCTGTTCGATAGAACTGATGCCGACGATGGAATGGACGATCGCCAGGCTCAACGGCACGAGGAAGTAGATCAGGCATTGCTTCAGGATCGCGCCATTGATCATCTTCTCTGTGACACCGATTTTCCGCAGCGACCGGTAGCGTTCCAGGCTGTCGCTTGCATCCGATAATTGCTGCAGCGCCATCACCGTTGCGCTGGAAATGATGAAGATAAGCCCCATGAACAGGCCGAGGAACACGATGATCGCCATTGCTCCGACCGCTCGGTTGTTTTCCTGGTCCAATGTCGCGCCGATGACCAGAGCCGGTGAAATCCCCCGGAATTCGTCCCGGTCCATCGCATAGAACAGGTCGGAAAATGTCTCTTCCGCTTCTTCACGGGCGGCTTCGTCATAGACGACATTGAAGCCGGTGTGGATCAATCTCAGCTCCCCGTCGAAACTGTCCGGAAGAATCAAGTGGAAGAAATTGCTGTAGCCGTTGATTTTCAGGTTCTCTTCGATGGGCGCGCTGTTTTTGACCGCATACTCACGGCCCTGGAGCATCACTTTGTCGCCGCCGTCCAGAAACGACGTCAGCGCGTCATTCGTTTCGTGGAAATTGGAGACGATCAACACTTCGTCTTCCCCCAGCTGGACTGGATCCTGCCCTTTGATCCGCTGCATTTCGTTATAGTCCGCCGCTTTGACCGCCGTGATGGCATTATCCATATAATCGGCCTGCATCCCGAGCTTCTCCTGCCCGCTCAGATGCGCCGCAAGCAGCTCGACGGTCGTCATGTCCAATTCGTATTCACTGTAGAAAGCATGTTCTGCAGGGGCATCGAATGCGAAGTCGATTTCATTCAAATATGCTTCGATCTCGATTTCTGCAGGGTTTTCGCTCTCCTCATCGACGAAAAGGAATGCCGATGCATCGAAAGGCGCGTCGGTGACCGTCGTTTCATCGATCGTCCCTTTCAGGTCGAACGACGTGAAAATGAGCGTGATGGTCAGAAACAGCAACAGGCACATGACCGTCATGGAAAAGAAATTCGTATTGATTTTATTATTCAATTGCCGCAGCACAAAAATGTTGATGCCTTTGAAGTAGACGCGTTTGTTCCTCTGCACGAGCTGGACAAAGAAGCTCGACAGGCTGAAAAAGAAGAACAATGTTCCGGCGACGCCTAGTACGATGGTCAGCACGAGATCCGGGTTGCTGGCGTTCAATCCGTCCTTCAGCGCCCGTGAATAGGCAAAGCCCAGCAATGCTCCCGAAAAAAGAAACAGCAGAAACGAAGTGAACGGATTTTTCAGCTTTACGTTCTCGTTCTTTTTCGCCGCGTTCAGGAGGTCGATCAATTTGTATTTGGAGACGGTGAATTGATTGAAGAGCATGACGACCACGAAAATGACACCGAAATAAAGGATCGATTTCCACATGGCGTCCGGCGAAAAGACGAATTCGAACGTGTCCACATTCACCGACAGGATGCTCGAAGTGACGATTGACAGGCTCTGCGAAACGAGGACACCCAGCCCCAGCCCCGCTGCGAGCGACAGCACGCCGATCAGCAGGCTCTCGAAGATCAGGATCTGCGAGATCTTCCCTTTCGGCATGCCCAGAGTCATATAAATGCCCAATTCTTTCTTGCGCTTTTTGATCAGGAAGTTATTGGCGAAAATCACAAGCCCGCCCAGCACGAAGGAGACGAAGACCGATGCAGCGGCCAAGCTCAATTGCATGGATAGCTTGAAGTCCGGGCTTTTGCTAAATTCCTGGATCGCTCCCTGCGATTCGATGGAATTGAAACTGTAAAAGATGCAGACCCCGAGTGTCAGCGTTAAAAAGTAAATCGCGTAATCTCGGAAACTTCTTTTGACGTTATTGATTGCAATTTTAGAGAACATTCCCGACATCGCCTCCAAGCAAAGCCACTACCTCGATGATTTTATTGAAAAATTGCTTTCTCGTATCATTCCCGCGCACCAACTCATTGAAGATCCTGCCGTCTTTGATGAACAGGATCCGGTTGGCATAGCTTGCCGTGAAGGAATCGTGTGTGACCATCAGGATCGTCGAGCCGAATTCCTGGTTCAGTTTTTCAAACGACTCCAATAACATATTGGACGATTTGGAATCGAGCGCACCCGTCGGCTCGTCCGCCAGAATCAGAGATGGCTCCGTGACAATGGCACGCGCACTCGCCACCCGCTGCTTTTGCCCGCCCGACAATTGAAACGGGTAATTTCCGAGAATTTCGGTGATGCCGAGTTTCTCCGCGACCTTTTGGATCATAGAATCGATCTCGGTCTCTCCCCTCTTCTGGATCGTCAAGGCGAGCGCGATGTTTTCATAAGCCGTCAAGGTGTCCAGCAGGTTGAAATCCTGGAAGATGAAGCCCAATTCGTCGCGCCTGAACGTTTCGAGCGCCTTTTTCTTCAATCCGGTGACATCTTGTCCATTGATGATGATCTTTCCCGTGGTGACATGGTCGATCGTCGAAATGCAGTTCAGAAGCGTCGTTTTGCCGCTGCCTGACGGACCCATGATGCCGACGAACTCCCCTTCCTTCACCTGGAAGCTGATGTCATCCATCGCTTTTGTGATGTTCCCTTTTTTGCCTTTATTACCGTAATATTTTTCAATCTTTTCGACGCTCAGTATCGTTTCCATGGTCCGCCTCCTGCTCTTTTATCCGGATTGCCCTGCCCGTTCCGGCGCATCAATTCTGTCCTTCGACTTCGAATTCGATTTTCGTTTCGATGATTTTTTTCCCGTCCACATAAATCGTCGCACCGTATTGCCCTTCTTCAAGGCCTTCCGGAACGTTCAGCTCGGAAGTGAAATAGCCGGCGTCACTGACAGGCACTCCTTCTTCAACCTGGATCCTGTTTTTCGTTTCGATTTCCCCTTTATACCAAACGACTTCCGCTTCGTTGATCCAGAAACGGTTTCTTTCACCCGACACATAGACCGTGTCTCCCGGCGCAACCACTTCCGCGATATCGACCGGCTTGCCTTCCGCATCGATATCCGTTGAAATGACCGCATCCACGATTTTCGGTTCCGTCACATATTCATAGCCGAAGAAAGCCCCTGTCCCCAAAGCGAGTGCGCCCGCGATTGCCAATACGATTTTTTTTGCTTCTGTTTTTTTCATTTTGATTTCCTCCTCGTTTGTTTTCCTGTTTTCAGTTTAGCAAGCCCGCGGGATTCCACATATCGCTTTAGGTTTGATTAACGTTACATTGTTGCAACGTTGGAAAAGCAAAAACGGACCCCCAGCCGTCGCGATGTGCGATGACTGGGGTCCGTCCGTTTCTGCTTTTTAAAAATCACTTTGAGCAAAGGAAAAGAAGGGCCAATCACAGAATCGGCCCTTCTTCACATCTTATTTATCCATTGTTAAACTTTCCAGTTCCTTGAGCATCTCATAGGCGCCTTCTGAATGGTTTGAGCAAACGACGATGGTGAGGTCCCGGTCCGGGTAATGCACGGAACGGTAATTCACGCCGGGATCATATCCCATTTGAATATATTTCACGACGTCCTCCCCGTCCGATTCCATATACCCGCCGTAACCATAAAAGATATCTTCCGTAACGTTTTCCCGTGGAGCCAGCAACAGGCGAGCCATTCCTTCCGACAGCAGCCGGCCGCTCATCAACGCTCCCCAAAAGCTTCCCATATCAGCTGCCGTAACATAGGCTCCTCCGTCGGGACCGCCTTTTACAGGCAGGGAATAAATATTCGATTTCCATCCACCGTCAGGCTTTTCCATATAACCGGTCGCCACGTCCCCTGGAAGTTCATCCATTGAAAAGTACCCCGAACCCATCATACCGGCTGTCTTGAATACCTTTTCTTCGATATAGTCAGTGAAGCAGAGCCCGCTGATCTGTTCGATCACAAGTCCCAGAAGAATATAACCCGCATTATTGTATTCGAAAGCGCTGCCGGCTTTGTCCTGCATTTCTTCATGCCGGAACATCGGCAAAAAGTCTTTTGCGCTGCGCATCCGGTACATCGGCAGGTTTTCCCAAAGCATTTCGTAATCGTCCATCTCATCTTCGTCGAAATAATCCGGAACACCGGATGTATGTGTCAGTAAATGATGAATCGTGATCTTCTCATCGAAATGAGGGAACGCCGTATCCAGGCAATCACTGAGTTTCGTATCAAACGCAAGCGCCCCCTCCTCCACCAATTGGCAAATGGCAATGGAAGTGAATATCTTACTGCCGGATGCAATCGAAAATCGGGTGCTTGGCTGATTTATTATTTTCTCGGAACGGTTTGCATAGCCGAAGCTCTCAGACATTAGTGTCTTATCACCCTCGCGCACGTAAATGCTCCCCGAAAATTGAATTTCCTGCTGTTTTTCCGCTACGCTGTTCCAATTCATCTGTTTGTTCATTTTAAATTCCTCCTGAATGTGTTTTTTCAAAGATTTTATTCATCTTCAGAAACACACTCAGTTAGCCTCTTCACATTTGGTAATAGAACATGAAGCACTCCCCCTTTGCTTTTTTGAGCATAGCATTCAAAATCAGTTTTTTCAATAATGAAAAAATGATTAAAGGCATGCAGATGTATAAGTGCTGCAAAAAAATACACCCGGCAACAAGCACGGAAAATGTTCTCCGGCTTATTGCTGGGTGTATCATTCTTAAAATGCGTTTTGCTTCAAAATGATTTATTTTGCCAGCTCCAGAACGGCGACGGCCTCGACATGAGTTGTCTGCGGGAACATGTCGACCGGCTGGACTTCACGCGTGCGGTAGCCGCCGTCTTCCAGGATGCGCAGGTCTCGCGCAAGAGTCGCCGGGTTGCACGAGACGTAGACGACGCGCTTCGGCTTCTGGCCGAGGATTGTCCCGAGCAGCTGCGGGTCGCAGCCTTTGCGTGGCGGATCCACGACAAGGACGTCCGCGACTTTGCCCTCTTTGAACCAGCGCGGAATGACCTGTTCAGCCGGACCGGCTTCGAACAGCGTGTTCGTGAAGCCGTTGAGCTCCGCGTTGCGCTTGGCGTCTTCGATTGCCTGCGGAACGATTTCCACGCCCATGACGAGCTTCGCTTTCTGGGCAAGGAACAGCGAAATCGTCCCGATGCCGCAATACGCATCGATGACCGTTTCGTCTCCCGACAGGTCGGCGTAATCGAGCGCCTGTTTGTACAGCACTTCCGTCTGTTCCGGATTGATCTGGTAGAACGAACGGGCGGAAATCTCGAAACGCACGTCGCCGATGCGGTCTTCGATGATGTCTTTGCCCCAGAGCGTCAGCGTTTCGCTTCCGAAAATCACATTTGTCTTCTCAGGGTTGACGTTCTGGATGATCGACACCGCTTCCGGGACGATCGTACGGATCAACTCGATTGCCGCTTCGACCTGCGGGAATTTCCGTTTCTTCGTCACAAGCACGACCATCACTTCACCGGTCGCGCGGCCTTTCCGGACAACAAGGTGCCGCAGCATACCTTGGTGCGTCTCTTCTTCATACGGCTTGATGCCGAGTTCTTGCAGCCTTGTTTTCAAAGCGGCCATGATCGCATCCGCTTCCGGTGTCTGGATCATGCAAATGTCAGTGTCTACGATATGGTGGGAACGCGTCGCATAAAAGCCCGCGACGGTCCGCCCATCTTCCGTGCCGAACGGAATCTGTGACTTGTTCCGGTAGCGCCACGGATTGTCCATCCCCTTCACCGGGTGGACCGGCACATCCGGCAACTTGCCGATGCGCGTCACTGCATCACGCACAAGTTTCTGCTTGAATGCCAGCTGTCCTTCATACGACAAGTGCTGCATCTGGCATCCGCCGCACGTCTCGAACACCGGACACGGTGCCGCGACGCGATAAGGAGATGCTTGTTTAATCTCAATCAGCTTCGCAAAGCCGTAATTCTTCAAAGTCTTCAACACATGGATCTCGACTTCCTCTCCCGGCAATGCACCGTGGATAAAAAGAGGGTAGCCATCTATTTTTGCAACGCCTGCGCCTTCATGCGTCAAATCTTCCACATGGACAAGCAGCCGCTCATTCTTCTTCAACGTTTTCACTTTCACTCACTCCGTTTCAACTCGGATTATTATACCACGGTTGCAAGGCCAGCTACAGTCGGATGTTCGAATGCTGTGTGAGTAAATAGTTTAAATCAAAGCCTGGCTAAACTGCATTCCAGAGTTTGTGTGAAGTGGGAGATTGACTTAGCAGGAAACCGGCTAACCTGCATTCCAAAGCTTCGACACGTTAGAGGCGCTGAGCCGAGCCTCCTCGGTCGCTTGCGCAACCTGCGGGGTCTCGTCTTAGCTTTACCCCTCCAATGAAGTATTGGCCGAAGGGAGTTCGGACAATGCTTTGCTCGCTCTTCCATTCCGGATCAGCTCGTTCGATTACTGGAGATATATAGAATGTTGTGAATTTGGATGATCCAAGCATAGCAGTCATCGTCGCATTCGATCAGAAAGAGTCAGATAGTAGGAGGTGAGCTCAGTATTCATGATAATTCTGGATTTAGTCGCGACTCGCAGAATTTAATCGCGACTCAGGCACTTGCAGTCGCGACTCATCAAATTCTAATCGCGACTCAGTTTTTTCACTCTTGAAAATGAGCGAGTCGATGATGCATATCGTACCTCAAGCTGGCAAAGTCGTAACTCACGAGCTTGAAATCGTATCTCACTGCCGACAAGTCGTATCTCGCCCATTTTCCTGCTCGATTCGATGCCAAGTAATAACTCGCGGTGCCGAAGTAGTAACTCACGCTGTTCAAGTAATAACTCGAGTGACTCAAGTAGTAACTCACACCGAAAAAGTAGTAACTCGATAAAAATTGCTCTCTCCCACTCACTTTTACCCCTTCAAAATCAGAACCACAGCGGCCTACGCAGTCAGCCGCCCAAACATTTGTCACAACACCAGCAATAGAATGAGATGAAAATTCTATCTCTCCAATACTTCTCCCAAAATACTCAGTGGAGTGGCTGGTTTGGACTGGGCGGAGGAAGAAGACAAGCGCCCTTCAGCTTGGTTTCTTCCGGGAGCCCTGTCCGAAGCGACGAAGCGAATTCTCAAGAAACGCCCAATCTTCACTCTTCCACTATCAAAATCAGGACCACAGCGGCCTACGCAGTCAGCCGCCCAGACATTTATCTCGACCCCAATATTAGAAAGAAATACTGATGATCACTCACTCCAACTTCTCCCACTCACCAGCGAAGGGGCTGGCCTGGACATGGCTTATCGCGGGAGCCATGTCCTTAAGCCGCAAGCGATTTTCCATCCGACACCTACTCCCACCTCGCAAAACACCAAATAAAAAAACACACGGCAGAAAACTCCTGCCGTGTGCCACTCTTACTTATCGTCCGCCGGTCCATCCTTCAGCGCAAACCAGAAACCGAAAACGATTGACGCGATCAGTACCAGGAACGGTGCGTAAAATATCAAAAATTCATGCATCCTCATTTCCTCCTTTACACGTGGTAATCCGATTTTCCTTTGACATAATCCTTATCGAACAAGAACAAACGGAATAACAGATACAACGATGGGAGCAATAGGCCGAGACCTGCAATGAACGCGATGATCAATGCAATGGCCATCGATTCATTCGTGAAGCTGTCGTAGATCGTCAAATACGGATACAGCAAGTACGGGTAATGCGAAATCCCGTAGGCGAAAAACGCGGTGAAGAACTGGCCGGCCAGCAAGATGAACGCTGTGCCATAGTTCCGGCGCTTCCACAAGAGGAAAACAGTCCCGATGAACATCAAGGCAGAAAGCGCGAACATCCACCAGAAGTCGAGCAGCCGTTCATAATGCGCAAAGTTATGGCCGCGCAGTTCATAAATGATGCCCGTCGCAGTGATGATTGTCGGCAACGCCCAGATCAGCGCGTATCTGCGCAGGAGATCAGTCGCTTTCACATCCCCGGCTTTATTCGCATACCACGTAAGGAACACAGCCGAGATATAGAGGACAGCCGCGATTGCCAGCACGACGATACTCCACATGAGCGGACTCGTGAATAATGCCCAGTAATCCAAGTATGGCTCGCCGTTCTCCAGCTGCATGAATCCGCCTTCCGAGATGGCAAGAACAGGCGACAAGGCAGCCGGCAACAACAGCCCCGACAAGCCGTACATATAAATATAGCCGCGGTGGTTGATCTTCGCGCCATACGTGGCGAAAGCATAATACGAGCCGCGGATTGCAAGCAGGATTAAAGCGATGCTCGCAGGCACGAGCAGCGTCGTTCCGTAGTAGAACGCGCTCTGTGGGAAGAACCCGACAATCCCGACGAAGAAGAAGACGAAGAACACGTTCGTCACTTCCCACACCGGCGATAAATAGCGCTGGATGACGTTTGTCAGCAAGTGCTGCTTGTTCGTGAAGGCGCTATAGGCGTTGAAGAATCCTGCGCCGAAGTCGATTGACGCGACGATTACATAGAAGTAAAGGAAGAGCCAAAGAACGGCGATCCCGATGATTTCAAGTGTCATTCCACTTCAGCCTCCTTCTGTTCTTCACGCAGCGCCAATTCTTTCTCGACCGGATTTCTCCGGTACATGCGTGTCAAAACGACGACGGTTCCGATGCCGAGGATGACATACAGGCCGGTGAACAGGATCAGCATCAAACCGACTTGATCGCTTCCTGTCGCACCTTCCGATACGGTCATGTAGCCTCTCAGAATCCACGGCTGCCGTCCGACTTCCGTGAACCACCAGCCGGCTTCGATGGCGATTAAGGCAAGTGGTCCGCTTGCAAGGACGAGCCAGCTCATCCATTTCGCTTGGATGAATTTCCACTTCCGGTACGCCCCGACAACGAAGACGAGCGAGAAGAATGCCAGCCACATGCCGATCATGACCATCGTATCGAACAAGTAATGAATCCAAAGCGGCGGCCGTTCATCTTCCGGGAATTCGTTCAGCCCGATGACTTCAGAGCTTGGAAGCCCCCCTGCCAAAATCGACAGTGCATATGGGATGTGAATGGCATATTTCGGCTCTTCCCCGTCAAGGACCCCGAACAGGATCAGTTCCGCCTCGCTGCTCGTTTCAAAATGCCATTCGGCAGCAGCCAATTTCTCCGGCTGGTATTCCGCCAAGTATTTCCCTGCCAAGTCTCCGACAAGTGCTGTTGCGATGGCGAAGACAAGTCCGATTTTCATGGTCAGGAATAATGCTTTCTTATGGTACTCATGCTTCGAGCCTTGCAGCATGCGAAGCGCCGCGATCGATGCAAGCACGAAAGCGCTTGTCATGAACGCAGTGGTCATGACGTGTGCCACTTTCGTCGGCACTGCCGGCGAGAACATCGCCAGGAGTGGCGAGATGTTGACCAGTTCCCCGTTCAGCACTTCAAATCCTTGCGGTGCGTTCATGAACGAGTTGACAATCGTGATGAACACCGAAGACAAGGCCGCTCCAACCGCCACTGGAATCAGCAGCAATAAGTGCTTCCGCTGGTCTGCAAAGCGGTCCCATGTATATAAATAGATTCCGAGGAAGATCGCCTCGAAGAAAAAGGCGAATACTTCCATAAACAACGGCAAGGCAATGACGTTCCCTGCCAATTGCATGAAGTTCGGCCATAATAAAGATAATTGCAGTCCGATGGCAGTACCCGTAACAACACCGACCGCTACCGTGATGACGAATCCGCGTGCCCATCTGCGGGCCAGCAAAATGTAATGGTCATCGTTCTTTTTGATCCCCATCCAATGCGCGATCATGATCAGCAGCGGGACACCCACTCCGACCGTTGCATACAGGATGTGAAACGACAAAGTCAATAATGTCAATACGCGGCTCAAAAAGGCCGTGTCTTCCCATAATCCCATTTCTTTGCCTCCTCCTGAATCTCAAAAAAATTTCCCTCTTAATGATTATTGTACCTCTTTTCGGGTATTTAAAAACTTGAGGAAGTGTCCGATTCTTCTCCGAACAGTGAAGAACATGTGACAGTCCGGATCTGAAGGCTTGAAATCTTCCGAAATTTCAGCTATCATAGATAAAATAAAAGAAAAGGTGAGACGTCATGGAAACAAGTCGCAAAGTATTTGCTTACATCACAAGAGGTCCTGAGGAACAGCGCGAATTGCTCGTATTCGAATACAAAGGGGAACCCGAAGTCGGCGTGCAAGTGCCGGGCGGATCCATTGTAGAAGGTGAACTTCTCATCGATGCCCTTTACCGCGAAGTACAGGAAGAGACTGGACTGGCCAAAGATGAACTGCAGTTCGTCGGAAAAGTGCAGAAGTACAATTATTATCCGACACATAAGGATAAAGTATACGAACGCAACATTTTCCATTTCGACTATGTCGGTGAGCCCCGCTCGCATTGGGAACATACCATTGAGAGTAATGGCCGCGACAACGGCTTGACGCTTCAATTCCGCTGGGAACGCATCGACGAACTCCCGCCACTTGCAGCTGAGCAGGATAATGCGGTCGAACTCCTATAATTCATGAAATTCAACTGCCCCGAAATGTGATTTCGAGGCAGTTTTTTCCATTAAAAAAAGCCTTCCCATTATCCGGGAAAGGCGTCTTCATTTTATACTTTATCCAATTCGCT
This sequence comes from Planomicrobium sp. YIM 101495, assembly GCF_009707665.1. Lineage (GTDB taxonomy): Bacteria > Bacillota > Bacilli > Bacillales_A > Planococcaceae > Planococcus. The sequence continues at coordinate 28,725 of NZ_WLZW01000005.1, read as the reverse complement.
GATTGAATCGATCGGAACGAGTAGGTCGATGTGGCGGTACAGGTTTTCGAACTCAGCAGGCAGCAAGCCGCCGTATTCCCCGTCCAAGTTGAGGAGCACCCGCTCTTCGGACGTCACTTTCACATGGCTCGCTTTTGCATAGATGACATGCGGATCTGACAGGTGCTCGCCTCTGAGTGCGAGCGTTGCCACGCGGATGAATTCCGCGATGTTCAGTTCCTTCAAAATCAGCACCGTGAATTTCCCGTCGTTCAAACTTGCATCAGGCGCCAGCTTCTCGAAACCACCGACCGAATTCGTCAAGCCGATCAAGAACATCATCGCTTTGTCTTCGAACACTTCACCGTCGTATTCGATCCGGACATTGGAGGAACGGATCGACGGAAGCATCTCGATGCCTTTCAAGTAATACGCCATCTGGCCGAGTACGGTCTTCAGTTTGCTCGGCACTTCATACGTCAATTCCGTCAAGCGGCCTCCGCCTGCGATATTGATGAAATACCGGTCGTTCATGCGTCCGATATCCACAGGAATGGATTCACCTTGAATGATGATCTCGACCGCTTTCTTGATATCCCGTGGAATATGGACCGCGCGCGCGAAATCATTCGTCGTCCCCATCGGGATCAACCCGATCTTCGGCCGGACATCGAATTCCGCCACACCTGATATCACTTCGTTCAATGTGCCGTCTCCTCCGACCGCAACAATCAAGTCGAACTCTCTCTCGACCGCCTCTTTGGCAGCCTCGATCGCATTTCCTTCACATGTCGTTGCGTGACACGACGTTTCATAGCCCGCTATTTCCATTTGCTCTAGCACTTCAGGCAAATGTTTGCGGAATAACTCCCGGCCTGAAGTCGGATTATAAATGATTCTTGCACGTTTCATTCGTTTTCAGCCTTTCTCACTCATACTAACTACATTAGACAACTATTTCCTGGAAAGGTTCCTTCACACAAGAAAAAAACCGGACATTGCCGGCTTTTTCTATTGAATGGATTAAGACAGGACTTCTGTCAGTTTTTGTTTCAGCTCATCGTATACTGCTAACCAAAAATCTTCCCTTGAAACGAAGCCGTCCGTAATTTCGCCAATCACCGTCTTTTGGTGCAAGTCGAACTGCGGATCGTCTCTGCCCGGAAGCACTGAACGCTTCTCCTCTACGAATTGCTGGACCACAGCTGCACGCGGGCCCCAGTCTCCAAGCACTTCTCCGTCCGCTGACAGGAAGATATACTTCGGAATCGAACGGCCGCCGTTGGTCAAGTATTGATCCATCAGCTCCAGGTTCTCATCACGGTAGACGCAGTGGACTTCAAGTTCAGCCGCTTCAGCGATTTTACGCAACACTGCGTTGTTCATCATCGCATCTCCGCACCAGTCTTCTGTGATCACCAAAATATTCGGGTGCTTCTCTTTCAGCAGCTCGATAAACTCCGGATCTTCCGGCAGTTCGAACTTTTCGTAAACTCCGTAAGATTTCTCCTGATTCGACTCCATCTGTGCCATATACGTATCCAGGCGGATCGCCCCATCAAAATACTCTTGTTCCGTGGCCATCATGCAACACTCCTTTTCTTAAGTTTACCTTTCATTCCGCTCTGCTTCAAACATTTTAGTTCTCCAAGCGTCTCCATAAAAAAAGATGACCCTATAAAAGGGCCACCTCCACACTTATCGTTTTGCGATTTCTTCCAAAAGGATTTTATTGAGCAACGGCGGGTTCGCCTGTCCTCTCGAAGCTTTCATGATTTGTCCCACAAGGAAACCGATTGCGCGGTCTTTGCCGTTCTTGAAGTCTTCGATCGATTGCGGGTTCGCATCCAGCGCTGTCGTCACGAATTCACGCAAGACGCCTTCGTCCGAAATTTGAACCATGCCTTTCGCTTTGACGATTTCTTTCGCATCGCCGCCTTTTTCAATCAGCTCTTTGAATACTTTCTTTGCGATTTTCGAAGAAATCGTGCCGTCGGAAATCAATTGGATCATGCCTGCAAGACCTTCCGCCGTCAATGCGGTATCGCTCAATTCTTTCTGTTCGGCGTTCAAATGGGCAGACACTTCACCCATCAGCCAGTTGGACGCAAGCTTCGCATCCGCTCCAGCCGTGGCTGTCGCTTCAAAGAAGTCCGAGATCGGCTTCGCAAGTGTAAGAACCATCGCATCATACGAAGATAGTCCAAGCTCTGATACGTAACGTGCTTTCCGTGCATCCGGCAACTCAGGGATTTCCGCGCGTACGCGTTCCATCCAAGCATCGTCGATATGGATATCGACAAGATCCGGCTCAGGGAAGTAACGGTAATCATCTGAACCTTCCTTGACGCGCATCAGGACAGTCTTACCTGTCGCTTCGTCATAGCGGCGCGTTTCTTGCACGATTTCCCCACCTGCAAGCAATACTTGCTCTTGGCGAACTTGTTCGTGTTCGATGCCTCTGCGTACGAAGTTGAACGAGTTCAAGTTTTTCAGTTCAGTCTTCGTACCGAATTCGTCACGACCGTATGGACGTAAGGAGATGTTCGCATCACAGCGAAGTGACCCTTCTTCCATCCGTACATCAGAAACGCCTGTGTACTGGATGATCGCTTTGATTTTCTCCAAGTACGCGTAAGCTTCGTCAGCAGTACGGATATCCGGCTCCGAGACGATTTCGATCAACGGAGTTCCTTGACGGTTGTAGTCGACGAGCGAATAGCCATCGCTTGTGTGCGTCAATTTCCCTGCATCTTCCTCTAGGTGAAGACGTGTGATGCCGATGCGTTTCTTCTCGCCGTTCACTTCGATTTCCAACCAGCCATTCTCGCCGATCGGCTGATCGAATTGTGAGATCTGGTAAGCTTTCGGGTTGTCCGGATAGAAGTAGTTTTTGCGGTCGAATTTCGTTTCGCGTGCAATTTCACAGTTCAGTGCCATTGCCGCTCTCATGCCGAAATCGACAGCGCGTTTGTTGACGACCGGCAAGACGCCCGGGTACCCAAGGTCGATGACGTTCGTGTTCGTATTCGGTTCTGCGCCGAAGTGGACAGGAGACGGCGAGAACATTTTGGAATCTGTTTTTAGTTCAACGTGGACTTCAAGTCCGATTACTGTTTCAAAGTTCATTTCGCTGCTCCTTCCCAGATAGCCGGCTTCTGGCTATTGAAATCCGTTTCCTGCTCGAATGCATATGCAACGTTGTAAACCGTCGCTTCATCAAAATGTTTCCCGATAATCTGCAAGCCGAGTGGCAACCCGCCTTCGAATCCACAAGGAACCGAAATAGCAGGAACACCCGCCAGGTTGACTGGAATCGTCAAAATATCGTTCGCATACATCGTCAGCGGATCGTCCGTCTGTTCACCGATTTTGAAAGCCGGTGTCGGCGTTGTCGGCGAGATGATGACGTCGTATTTTTCGAATGCTTCGTCAAAGTCCTGCTTGATGAGCGTACGCACTTTTTGCGCTTTTTTGTAGTATGCATCGTAATAACCTGAGCTAAGTGCATAAGTCCCGAGCATGATGCGGCGTTTCACTTCATCGCCGAACCCTTCAGAACGCGTATTCATATAGAAATCAAGCAAGTTGCCCTGCTTTTCCGTGCGGTAGCCGTAGCGGATCCCGTCAAAGCGTGACAAGTTGGAAGATGCTTCAGAAGATGCCAGCAAATAATACGTCGCCAGTGCATATTCCGAGTGCGGCAAGGACATTTCTTCCCACGTTGCGCCTTTCGCTTCCAATACTTTCAGTGCTTCGTAGACAGCTGTTTTTGCAGCTTCGCCGACGCCTTCTGCGAAGTATTCTTTTGGCACACCGATTTTCAACCCTTTGATATCGCCCGTCAAAGCGGCAGCGAAGTCAGGAACTGCCACTTCAGCCGATGTCGAGTCTTTCTCATCGTGTCCTGCAATCGCACCGAGCAGAAGCGCGTTGTCTTTGACATTGCGTGTGATCGGTCCGATCTGATCAAGTGATGACGCGAATGCGATCAACCCTGAGCGTGATACACGTCCATATGTTGGCTTCATGCCGACGACGCCACAGAATGCTGCCGGCTGGCGGATCGAACCGCCTGTATCCGTACCAAGTGAAAACGGCACTTCGCCTGCTGCAACAGCAGCTGCCGAACCACCCGAAGAACCGCCAGGAACCGTCTCGAGATTCCACGGGTTTTTCGTCTTCTTGTAGTAGGAAGTTTCACTCGATGAACCCATCGCGAACTCATCCATGTTCAATTTCCCGACGATGATCATGCCCGCTTCGCGCAGTTTCTGCACGACCGTCGCATTATAGATCGGATTGAAGCCTTTCAGCATCAAGCTTGATGCTGTCGTCTCGATTCCTTCTGTGACGATGTTATCTTTGACCCCGATCGGCAAGCCGTAAAGCGGTCCGCGTGCATCAGCCGGCGTGTCCGCCATTTCTGCCGCTTGTTTCATCGCCTGCTCCTTGTTCAGTGCAAGGAATGCATTGACATCCGAGTCCAGCGCTTCGATGCGGCTGAACGCTTCTTCCACGATGTCCGAAATGGATGCTTCTCCGTTATGTAACAGCTCCTGCAATTGTGCAGCTGTCTTCTCTGCAAATTTCATCTTGTTCCCTCCACTTCCTATTCCAGAATGGTCGGCACTTTCACTTGGCCACCTTCATGTTCCTTTACGTTTTTCAACACTTCTTCGATCGGCAAACCTGCCTCCGCTTTGTCTTCGCGCAGGACGTTCGCCATCTGCAGGACGTGCGTGGTCGGTTTCACGTTATCCGTGTCCAGCGCGCTTAACTTCTCCATCGAGTTCGTGATCGCTTCCAACTGTTCCGCAAAATGTTCCGCTTCCTCGTCCGTGATTGCTAAGCGTGCGAGATGCGCCACTTCGATCACTTCTTCTTTTGTCATTTTCGCCATCTGTCTTACACCTCCGAATTCAATAAACATACGCATAATCATATCATTTTTATCCCCAAAAGAATAGGGACCGCGCACAGCAGCCCCCATCTTTCAGTCATAAATGTGAACGACCGGCTCCGTCTGATCGACTTTGCGCAGGATGAGCGCTTCAGGTCCGTTCATCGATGTGACACTCACTTCCACTTGGATGTTCTCCGGGAAGTGCTCGATCACGAGACCGGTCACATATTGGGTAAAGCCGATGATCTCAGCCGCACCGTAAAATTCGATCGGGATTTCGATCTTCAACTGGCGCAATTCATCGCCTTGGTAGAAGCCGGTTCCGACCACACTTGTGAAGTTCGAGAAATATTTTTCCGTCGCTTGCTTGAAGTTCCGGACTTTCGTATCGATGGTCCGGTACTTTTCTTCCGTGCGGGAAGACGGGAAGATGACATACTCCTCACTGACTGCATTCCAATTGCTGACCGCCGTCGCCTCAGGCGCTGCCGTCCCGTACGAGAAGTATGTACCTGGTGTGATCGCAGAGCGGCTGTTCTGCTTGAACAAGCCGACGACGATCGGCACTTTTGCCATGCCTTCCTTTTCCCGGAGCCTTGCGACGATTTCATTCGCCATGCGCTGTCCTTCTTCGACGATGCGTGAGCTTGGAATTTCTTCCTCGTAAGCGACATCATTGATCCGGTTGTAATAAACCGAGTTCAGCGCAAGGCCGATCGAGACACCGCCGAGACGAATCGTATCCTCGTCTGTCTTCACCAAGTAGTTCTGCTCGACGACATGCGCAAGAATCGAAGCGGGTGGCCGCTCTTCCGATCCTTCAGGCAATGTATTCTCCGGATTCAGGCCGTCCGGATTATTTTCCGCATCATATCGGCGCAGCCAGCTCGTCAATTCCTCGGAAGTGATTTTCTGCCCTTCCTGGAAATAATAGTCCTCGGGTGAGAATTGCTGCTGGGACATGCGCAGCAAGCCGCTCTCCGCTTCTTTGATATCGTAGCGCGAGTTCAGACGGCTGACGATTGTTCCGCGCGTCACGCTTTCTTTGTAAGGCAGCAGTGTCCGGTAATATTGATCATCCAATTGAATGCTTGGAATGATCGCTGTCTCCACTTCTTCTTCCGTATTCAGCACTTCCGTCTTATCAGTGGCGACTGGAAGGCACCCTGACAGTACTAGTACGCCGAGCGAAAGGTATAATAAGCGTTTCATGATTCCAATCTCCTCATTTGTTCAATTCCTCGAGCAGGCGTTCTTCGTTCCACACTTCCACGCCAAGTTCCGTCGCTTTCGCAAGCTTCGAACCGGCATCTTCCCCCGCGATAAGCAAGTCCGTGTTCTTGCTGACACTGCCCGTCACTTTGCCACCCAGCGCTTCGATACGTTCACCCGCTTCGCCACGGGTCAACCCTTCGAGCTTGCCCGTCAACACGACTTTCTTGCCTGCGAACGCGTTCGCTCCGGCTTCCACCCGAACTTTCGTACCCGTGTATGTTAAGTTGACGTCCGCAGCCGCTAAACGTTCCATCAAACCGTGAACTTCCTCGTTGTCGAAATACGTCACGACCGAATCCGCCACTTTATCGCCGATTTCGAAAATCGTCACCAGCTCTTCCACTTCCGCATGCTGCAGCGCTTCCATCGAACCGAAATGCTCTGACAGGATGCGTGCGCCTTTTTCCCCGACGAAACGGATGCCAAGGCCGAACAACAGCCGCTCCATCGAATTGCTGCGTGACGCATCAATATTCATCAGGAGCTTCGTGATCGATTTCTCCCCCATTCGTTCAAGGCCGATCAATTGTTCTTTCTCCAATTTGTACAGATCGGAAACGTCCGCGACGAGTCCTTCCCTGTACAGCTGCTCGATGACTTTCTCACCGAGACCCTCGATGTTCATCGCATTGCGCGAGACGAAGTGGATCAATCCTTCGACGATTTGTGCTGGGCACTGCGGATTGACGCAGCGCAGTGCCACTTCGCCTTCGATCCGGACAAGTTCCGCTTCACAAGCCGGGCAGTTCTCCGGCATTTGGAACGGCTCTTCGTCACCGCTCCGCATCTCGACGAGCGCCGAGACGACCTCCGGGATGATGTCCCCGGCTTTCCGGATAATGACATGGTCACCGATCCGGATGTCCTTTTCACGGATCAGGTCTTCGTTATGAAGGGAAGCACGCTGGACGGTCGTGCCCGCCACCGCCACCGGGTCAAGGATTGCCGTCGGTGTCACGACACCCGTGCGGCCGACATTCAAGTCGATGCCGCGAAGACGTGTGATGACTTCTTCTGCCGGGAACTTATACGCCGTCGCCCATTTCGGACTGCGCGCCGTAAAGCCCAGGTCTTGCTGTTGCAAGTAGGCGTTCACTTTTATGACGATACCGTCGATTTCATAAGGCAAGTCCATCCGTTTTCCTGTCCATCCCTCGATATAGGCGATGACGCTGTCGACATCCTGGCAGACCGCACGTTCGGGATTGATTTTGAAGCCAAGTTCGCCCAAGTAACTGAGCGTCTCATCATGATTTGTCAGGCCGTACGTTTCCGCATCGCCACCGATCGCATAGATGAAGACATCCAAGTTGCGGCTCGCTGCGATTTTCGGATCCAGCTGACGCAACGAACCTGCAGCAGCGTTCCGTGGGTTGGCGAATAGTTCTTCGCCGCGCTCCGCCTTCGCTTCATTCAATGCATGGAATGAGCCCTTCGGCATGAATACTTCTCCGCGCACTTCGAGTGATACCGGCTCTTTCAGGCGCAACGGAATCGATTGAATCGTCCGCAAGTTCGCCGTGATGTCTTCTCCGATCCTGCCGTCGCCACGCGTTGCTCCGCGGACGAAACGGCCTTCTTCGTACATGAGCGAAACGGCCAGCCCATCGATCTTCAGTTCACACACATACGAGATGTCTTCGCCAGCACCGCTTCGTGCACGTTTGTCGAAATCGCGTAAATCCTCTTCGTTGAATGCATTCGACAAAGAGAGCATTGGCTGTTCATGCGTCACTTTTTGGAAATTCGCAAGAGGTTCGCCGCCTACACGCTGTGTCGGGGAGTCCGGGAAGACGAGATCCGGGAATAGCTCCTCGAGCCCGATTAATTCATTCAGCAATTGATCATAAACCGCGTCCGGCACAGCCGGCTTGTCCAATACGTAATACGCATGGCCATACTGCTGCAACTGCTCATTCAGTTCCGTGACGCGCTGTTCCGCTTTTATCCGATCCATGAAGGTTCCTCCCGTTTATGCTTTTTCGATCGGTGCAAATTTGGCAAGAAGCCGCTTGATGCCGACCGGGCTCGGGAAGGCGATGTCGAGTTCGATCTGCTCGCCTTCTCCTTTAACGGAAACCACAGTCCCCGTGCCCCATTTTTTATGTTCCGCTTTGTCGCCGATCCGCCAGCCGGCTTTGTCGCCGCCGGTCTGTGCATACATCGGCCGTTTAACGGCAGGCCTGCGCGGTGCTGGTCTGGATACCGCACGCATCTGCACACCTTGCACCTCGAGCAATTCTTCCGAGATCTCTTTCAGGAAACGCGACGGCTGATTGTAGTTGCTCCGGCCGAACAATGTCCGTGACGTGGCATGGGTCAAATACAGCCGCTGCTCTGCTCGTGTAATGCCGACGTACGCGAGCCGGCGTTCTTCCTCCAGCTCGTCATTGTCGTTGTTCGAACGCGCATGCGGGAAGACGTTTTCCTCGAGGCCGATAATGAAGACGACCGGGAATTCCAGCCCTTTCGCTGCGTGCATCGTCATCAGAATGATCGGTCCGTCCGTCTCTTCCTCATCGTCCAGGGAATCGATATCCGAGATGAGCGCGAGGTCCGTCAAGAACGCGACAAGCGATTTGTCCTCGCTCTGTTCTTCGAATACTTTCGTCACTGACAGGAACTCCTCGATGTTCTCGAGACGGCTTTCACCTTCGATGGTCTTGTCCGCTTGAAGCATCTGGCGGTAGCCCGATTTCTTCAGCACTTCCTCGACCAGCTCTGTGACAGTCAAATAATCCTGCATCCCTGTGAAACCTTTGATCATGTCGCGGAACTCCACTGCAGATTGCGTGATTTTCGGCGACAGTCCGATGAAGTCTACTTCCTGAAGCGCATCCAGGATCGTCCGGTCATTCGAGATCGCATAGGACACCATCCGTTCGAACGATGTCGCTCCGATGCCGCGTTTCGGTTCGTTGATGACACGCGCAAGCGATAGGTCATCGTCGTTATTGGCGATCAGCCGCAAGTAGGCAAGCAAGTCCTTGATTTCTTTCCGGTCGTAGAACTTTGTGCCGCCGACAATGGCATAGGACATGTTCGATTTGACGAGCATTTCCTCCATGACGCGCGATTGTGCATTCGTCCGGTACAGCACGGCAAAGTCCGAAGTCTTGTAATCTTCCTGCTCCATCAGCTGCTGGATCGTCTGGACGATGTACTGCGCTTCCTGCCGCTCATCCCCTGCTTTGAATACAGTGATAGCCTGCCCTTCCGAATTGTCCGTATGCAATTCCTTCGGGTAACGGCTTGCGTTGTTCTTGATGACGTCATTCGCCGCCTGCAAGATCCGTTTTGTCGAGCGGTAGTTTTGTTCGAGCATGATGACTTTTGCCGAAGGATAATCCTTCTCGAATGTCAGAATGTTCGTTATATCCGCTCCACGCCAACGGTAGATTGATTGGTCAGAGTCACCAACCACACAAATATTCTTAAATTTTTCCGCCAATTTCTGCACGAGCTGGTACTGTGCATTGTTCGTATCCTGATACTCGTCGACGTGGATGTACTGGAATTTGTTCTGGTAAAACTCCAGCACATCCGGCACTTCGTTGAACAATTGCAGCGTCACCATGATGAGATCATCAAAGTCGAGCGACTGGTTCTTCCGCAGACGCTTCTCATATTCGTCGTACACGTTCGAGATCGCCTTCTCGTAAGGGTTCGCAGCATTCAGCTGCTGTGCGTATTGCTTCGCCGTGATGCACTCGTTCTTCGCCGATGAAATGGCGTTCAGCATTGAGCGCGGTTCGTATTGTTTCGGGTCCATGTTCAGTTGCTTCAAGACGTTCTTAATGACCGTCAATTGATCCGAGCCGTCAAGAATCGAGAAGTTTTTCGTAAAGCCGAGCCGATCGATGTTCTTGCGCAAGATCCGGACACACATCGAGTGGAACGTAGAGACCCACATGCGATCCCCTGTGCCGTGGCCAAGCAGGCCGTCGATCCGGTTGCGCATCTCGCGCGCCGCTTTGTTAGTAAATGTGATAGCAAGAATCTTTGACGGATACACTTGCTTCTCAAGAACGAGATACGCAATCCGGTGCGTCAAAACACGCGTCTTCCCCGAACCTGCTCCCGCCATGATCAAGAGTGGTCCTTCCGTCGTCTTGACTGCTTCTGCCTGCTCCGGATTCATTCCCTTGAGCAGGTTTTTTGTGATGATTTCCATCTTGCACCTCCACGAACATTTGTTTCTATTTTATACTGTGCTTGGCTGTTTCCGCAACCGCCGGCACAGTCGATAATGCCTGTTCCAAGTTTTCATACACGAGATTGCCGATCACTACCGTGTCAGCAACGGCCGCCATTTCCACCGCTTTCACGGCGCAGTCGATGCCGCCTCCGTAAAACAGCTGTGTCCGGTCGAGCACGGCAGCCGCTTCATGGACCAATTGAGGGTCACCATACTTGCCGCTGTATTCCATATAAAAGATCGGCAGCCGGAAGAAATGTTCTGCAAGACGGGCATAAGCGATGACGTCTTCATCCGTGAGTTCCGTATCTGCTCCGGTCAGCATCGCTGCTTTGCAATCGCCGTTCAGGATGCAATAGCCTTCCGGGACCAGTTCTTCCCAATCCATCATGTCGCCGTACGCACGGATCGCTTCGTGGTGAAGCCCTTTGATCCACTTCGGATCCTCACTATTGAGCACGGTCGGGATGAAATAATAATCGAAGCCCGGCACGATCGCCTCCAGTTCCGAAACCTCTAGTACCACTGGTACATTGAAGCGCCGCACGCGTGCCGTCAAGTCGAGCACGTTGTCGAGCGTGATGCCGTCGCTGCCGCCGATGATGATCGCGTCGGTCCCCGATTTGCACACTCGCTCCAATGCATCGTCTGCAATTTCCTTCGCGGGGTCCAATTTAAAGGCATGCCGCCATGATTGAAAATCCACTATTCCTCACCTGACTTCACATCAAATTTTCACCAACCCATTATAACAAAAAAAGCTGAACAGAGTCGTTCTCTGTTCAGTCTTCTACTAAATGGAACTGCTTTTCTTCCGGATACAGACGCTCGAGCATTTCATCATACGCATCGTTGCCGTAGTTCAGGCAGCGGCGGACACGTGAAATCGTCGCTGTCGATGCACCCGTTTCGTTTTTGATCTTCTCATACGTCTTCTTCATGCGCAGCATCCGTGCCACTTCCAACCGCTGCGAAAGTGATTGGATTTCGCTGATCGTACATAGATCGTCAAAAAATCGATACGCTTCTTCTTTATCGGATAAAGCAAGCACAGCTTCGATCAATTGATCCGTTTGCTTGCCGCGAATCTTGTCTATTTGCATGCTTTTCATCCTCCTCCCGGATATTGTCTTGGCTATCAGCAGCATCCCGCACAGAAATTGCTGCACGGAAGCATGGCATCCATTCCCTTTGCTGAATTCGTCCATCTTCCTGTCCGAAAGCAGGCCATGGACCCATTGTTCCCTTTGTTGAAAAAGCGGTTCAACGTAGCCTTCATTTTAGCACTTTTCTTTCACGCTTTAAAGCGTTGAAGCGCGAAAACACTAGAAACCTAGCGCATAAATGCCGGGAATAAGATTTTTTTATTCATCACATCGTAAATTCCTTGCTGCGTCACACGGATGTATGGCAAATGTGTCGCCTGCAAGAACAACAATGTGTAGATCGCATCTCCGTGCTTGTAGCCGCGCTCACGCAGCGCCGCTTTCAACTCCTGTTCGATCGGAATCAATTCTTCCATAGGAAGATCAGACGCCAGTCCACCTAACTGAAGTGGCAATTCGACGATGGTCTTACCGTCTTCAACCAGAACAATTCCGCCTTTTAAGCGCTTCAGTTCGTTGAACGCCGCCCACATATCTGCGCGGTTCTTCCCGATTAAGACGATATCCCCTGTCGTACTGTAAGATGACGCAAAGCCTTTCACGCTCGATGCAAAGCCTTTGATGATTGTATTGACGCGCCATTTTCCTTCGCGGTCGATCAAGATCAAGAAGCTCTCGTCATGTTCTTCCGATAAGAATCCGTCGTTCGGGTCAATTGAAACAGAATATGGCTTCGTAATAACGTCGTTGACCATTTGCAAGCCAAACGGCATCGAAAACTGGAAATCGTCCTCGTTCAATTCGAAGTCGAGTTCAAGTTCCGGCAAATGCTTCCAATCGATTGATGGCAACGTGAAGACTTTCTTCCCGTCACGCTTCAGCCAGACCCCTTTCGAAATAACGCTCGACGGTACCGGATTTTCGATGTCATCCAAAATATTGATGTTCGCGAAACGTCCTGTTGCGATCAAACCGTGCATGCTCGTCATGTTGTAGAAACGTGCCACGTTATACGAACTCATCATGTACGCATCGATCGCTGGTACGCCTGCTTCAAGTGCAATCTTCACACAAAGGTCCATGACCCCGTCAAGATGGAATGCCGGCGTCGAGCCGTCCGTCGTCATCATCAGCTTGTCGAACACTTCCAGCTCACGATCCACGACGCCTTTCAGAAGACTAGGAAGGTCTGGTCGAATCGAAGAATGGCGCAGCGTCACACCGTAACCGTGCAACAGACGCATCTCCACTTCATCGATGGTCATCGCTTCATGATCCCCGTCCGCTCCAAGCAATTTCATGCGGGCAAGCGTCTTCTCGGAAGCTCCCGGGAAGTGCCCTTCGATCTTCTTGCGGTTCGTCTTCGCCTGCTGGATCCAGTAAAGCATCTGGTCGTCACCGTTCAACAGCTTCGGCCATCCTGTCAGCTCCCCCCCGAGGATCACTTCCGGACGATCCAGCCACTCACCGACCGACTTGGAAGAAAACAGTTTGTCTTCTTCTGCAAGTGCCGTCTGCGAGTCGAAACGCGTCCACCAGTAGTAGGAGAACGGCAATTCATTCAATTGATCCAAAATTGAAAACGCTTTCTTATTTTCCATTGACAAAAATAACGTCAAGTTGTCCGAGATGAACATTGTCGTTCCGGACTGTGCTGCGTAATCCGCGAACGAATGTGGGTTGTACAACTGGAAAGGATGCACGTGCGGCTCAATATAACCCGGCACGATCCACTTGCCGGAAACATCGACCACTTCCGTATCCGGACCGACTTCCGGCATTTCTTTCCCTGCATAGACAATGCGGTCGCTCTGGATCCAAATGTTCCCTTCCATCCACTTTTTATAAATGCCGTGCAAGTAACGGGCATTCGTCAAAACGATATCGGGACTTTCATCTTTCGTGATGATCTGTAATTGCTTTCTTAGTTCCGTGATTTTCCACAACGGGTTGACCATTGGCTCCACCTCATTTTTTCAAGTATCCATGCTTTCTATACTAGCATAAGAATACACGGAAATACACGGATTCGGAGCCGGGAAAGGTGATGGTGGGCCGATCGTTCAGAAAAATGCCATTAGTCTTTAATTTTTGCGCACACATATTCCTTTTCGCAAACCAAAAAAACGGCCGATTCCCGGAAGTCGTTGGAAGCACTTCCAGGGCATCGCCGTTTTATTTAACTCATGGCATTGTATTGTTCAGTTCGCAGCGGTCTTCGTAATGGCAGCGAGGATGTCTTCCTTGGCCTCTTCCTGATAGCTCAGGACGTCTGCCACCGGCTCGTATGACTCACCGTAAAATGTCTCGTCTTTGTACGTGTGGATGTCTTCATACATCTTCTTCATGCCATTGAAAATCTCTTCTTCCGACTCACCGTTCGGCGCCCAGTAAAGAATCTCCATCGCGTTCTCTTCACCTGTTGCAAGTGAACGGCGGCTATAGCCGATCGAAGATGCATGTTCGAAACCTTCGCGTGCGTAGAAGCGCAAGCGCTTTTCCGAATCCGTGTCTTCGTAATCGACAGGCTCAACTTCGAGGATGATCGGCTTGTTCTTATCTTTCAGCATCTGAAGCATCTTCTTGCCGATCCCCATTCCGCGTGATTCTTTCGAGACGAACAAATAATCCACGAATGAGAATTGCGGGAATTCTGCGTACATCAATACGTGGTATTCACCTTCATCTTTGTGGTAGACGTCCCCTTTTTCCTTCAAAAGCGTGTCCATATGTTGCTTGGATTTCATTTCCTCCACCGGGAAATACTGATTCAGTTTTTCGTACCAATTCATAAACATCTTCTCCTTCCGCATCTGGGTGCCCTGCTGATTTTGTTTCAGTGGCCGGGTTTGGCCGATCGATCTGGAGTGTTCAAAAGAGGTAAAAGTGGGCTGTTGAAAATCCTCAGGCAAACTCCCGCGTTGCCAGGGGGCAAGCGGAATAAAAAACGGCACATCTTCCTAAGAATTTGTGCCGGCTTCCATTATACTATACTTTTTTCGAAATTGCACGCCATCCGATGTCTTTTCGGTAGAAGAATCCCGGCCATTCACAAGCCGCCAATTGCCGGTAAGCGTTCACCTGTGCTTCTTCGATCGATGGCCCTCTCGCAGACACGAGCAACACCCTTCCGCCAGCAGCAGTGAGTGCACCTCCCTGCTCCTTGACGCCTGCATACGTGATGCCAGCACCACCTTGCAAGGGAATTTCCGGTACCAGCGCGCCATGAGCGACCGTTCCCGGATAGCCTTCCGCGGCAACGACCACGCCGACGACCGCCTCGTCACTCCACTGGAGCGGCAAGGGCTGCCCTTCGAAAAGCGACTGCATGAAACGCGCAAAATCTGTCGTCATACGCGGCAACACAACTTGCGTTTCGGGGTCGCCGAAACGCGCATTGAACTCGATCACTTTCGGTCCCGCAGCAGTCCAGATGACACCGGTATAGAGAATGCCGTTGAACGGCGCACCTTCCTGCGCCATCGCTGAAACAGCAGGTTTGACGACCGTTTCGTACGTTTCTGCTACAACCGTATCCGGAATGTGCGGTACCGGAGAATATGCGCCCATGCCCCCGGTGTTCGGTCCTTCGTCATCGTCGTAAGCACGTTTATGATCTTGCGAAATGACCATCGGGTGGATTACGCCGTCCCAAACGAACGACATGAAAGAAAATTCTTCTCCCTCGAGAAACTCTTCGACGACAATCATTGAGCCAGCTTCAGCGAACCGGTTGCTCTCGAGCATGTCGGTGGCAGCCGCTTCCGCTTCCGCATCTGTCATCGCGACGACTACCCCTTTCCCTGCAGCAAGCCCGTCCGCTTTGATAACAAGCGGTGCGCCGTGCTTCCGGATGTAGGCGAGAGCCTCCGCAAGATCTGTGAACGTCGCGTATCCGGCAGTCGGGATGTTGTAGTCGTTCATGAGCTCTTTTGCGAACGACTTGCTCGCTTCGATTTGTGCAGCCGCTTTGGACGGGCCGAAAATACGCAAGCCCCGCTCCTCGAAGAAATCGACGATGCCTTCCGACAGCGGTTGTTCGGGACCGACGAATGTGAAATCGATCGCCTTCACTTCCGCAAAATCCGCGAGTGCAGCGAAATCCATTTCGTCAATCGCTACAAGCTCCGCATCTTTCCTCATGCCGTCATTGCCCGGTGCTGCATACACTGTATCCACTGCATCCGATTCGTTGAACTGGCGGGCGATGGCGTGTTCTCTGCCACCGCGGCCGATTACGAGAATATTCATGGGGTCCCCCGCTTTCATTAATGTTTGAAGTGGCGGTTGCCAGTGAAGACCATGGCAATGCCGTACTCATTCGCCTTGTCAATCGATTCCTGATCCTTCTTCGAACCACCCGGCTGGATGATCGCTTTAATGCCCGCCTGCGCTGCCGCCTCGACCGTGTCCGGCATCGGGAAGAAGGCATCCGAAGCCAGACATGCGCCGTTTGCCGCTTCGCCTGCTTGGTTGAGCGCGATCTTCGCAGAGCCGACGCGGTTCATCTGCCCGGCACCGATGCCGCGAGTCATGTCCCGGTCACAGACGACGATGGCATTCGATTTGACGTGCTTGACGACGCGCCAGCCGAGCTTCAGCGCTGCCCACTGTTCTTCCGTCGGCTGCTGCTCAGTCGGAACGGAAATCTGCGCCTCTTCAAAGCCGTATGTATCCGGCTCCTGGACAAGGAGCCCGCCTTCGACTGTCACCATGTTCCAGCTATCCGTGTTTTTCGATTCGAACGGAATCGACAGCAGACGGATGTTTTTCTTCGCCGTCAAGATTTCAAGTGCTTGCGTCGAAAATGCCGGCGCAATGATGATTTCGAGGAAAATGCCTGCAAGCTGCTCAGCCGTTTCCGCATCTACTTCACGGTTCAGTGAAACGATGCCGCCGAAGATCGATGTCGCATCCGCTTCGTATGCTTTCGTGAACGCTTTAGTTAACGTGTCTCCTGTACCGACGCCGCATGGGTTCATGTGCTTGACCGCTACCGCTGCCGGGCCTTCGAACTCCTTGATCAATTGAAGTGCTGCATTGGCATCTTGGATATTATTATAGGAAAGCTCTTTTCCATGCAGCTGCTCCGCATTGGCGATCGAGAAATCAGATCCAAGCGCACTTCTGTAGAACGCTGCTTTTTGGTGCGGGTTTTCGCCGTAACGAAGTACTTGCTGACGCTCGTATGTGACAGTCAGCTGAGACGGGAATTCCTCGCCGGCCAGTTCTGTCATGTATTCGGCAATGTACGCGTCGTATGCTGCTGTGTGGCGGAATACCTTCGCTGCAAGCTGACGACGGAACGCTGGTGCAGTCGTTCCTTCCGCTTCCAGTTCAGCCAATACTCGCGGGTAATCCGCTGCATCGACGATGACCGTCACGTCTGCATGGTTTTTCGCTGCTGAACGAAGCATCGACGGTCCACCGATGTCGATGTTCTCGATGGCATCTTCCACTGCCACATCCGGCTTTGAGATCGTGTCGCGGAACGGATACAAGTTGACGCAGACGATGTCGATCGGGGAAATGCCGTTGTCGGTCATTTCCGCTTGGTGCTGCGCGTCATCCCGCTTGGCAAGCAAACCGCCATGGATGAGCGGGTGCAACGTTTTCACACGGCCGCCGAGAATTTCAGGGAAGCCCGTCACTGCATCCACTGCTGTAATCGCGACACCGCCCTCCTCCAGGAATCCTTTCGTGCCTCCTGTCGACAGGATTTCGTATCCGAGCTTCTCGATCCCACGAGCAAATTCCAAAAGGCCCGATTTATCCGATACACTGATTAACGCTCTTTTCTTCAACTGAATTCCTCCTAAAAAATACTGTATGTACTAGCTGTAAAACGCTTGAAAACCGGTGAAGCCTGTCTCACCGGTTTTCAGCGAATAATTGCTGCAGGGTTGCAGGGTATAGCTCGTGTTCGATTGCGTGTATCTCTTGTTCCAGCTCTTCACGGCTGCGGTCTTCGATCAAAAATACACGCTGTGCAATGATCGGACCGGTGTCCATGCCCGCGTCGACAAAATGCACCGTGACTCCGGCAACTTTCGAACCGGCCGCAACTGTCTGACCGATCGCGTCCTTGCCCGGGAATGCCGGCAATGCGGACGGATGGATATTGACGATACGCCCTTCAAAAGCTTCAAGAAGCACGGAGCCGATAAGCCGCATGAATCCAGCAAGCACGATCCACTCCACTCCGTAAGCATGTAATTTCTCTTTTATCACTTGTTCATATTCCTGTTTTGACGCGTAGTCGGATGGACGGACGACAAATGACGCGATACCGGCCGCCTGTGCCCGTTCTAAGACATAAGCATCCGGCTTATCCGACACGACGAGCGCGATTTCAGCATCCAGCTCACCGCGGCCGATTGCCTCCGCCATGGCCTGGAAGTTCGAGCCGCTCCCCGATGCGAACACAGCGATGACGGGCTTATTCTGCATCGAGTGTCCCGTCCTGACTGCCTGTAAATTGTACGCCTTCCCGGTCTGACACTGCACCGATGATGTACGCCTTCTCACCGCTCGCTTCCGCTGCAGCGATGACTTGATCCACCTGAAGGGCTGGGACTGCCAGCACAAAGCCGATTCCCATATTAAAGACTGAATACAGGTCACGGTCCGCCAAGCTGCCTTTTTCCTTCAACAGCTTGAAAATATCCAGTACTGGCCAGCTGCCAAGTTCGACTTTCGCGCCGCATCCCGCAGGCATCATGCGCGGCAAGTTCTCGATGAAGCCGCCACCTGTGACGTGTGCCATCCCGTGGACGTCTGCTGCTGCTTGGATTGCAGCTACCGCTTTTGCATAGATCTTTGTCGGCTCAAGCAGCGTCTGCCCGAGTTCACCGAGCGATTCGTAGCCTGGGACCGCTTCGCCCATGCCGAAGTCATTCTGTTCGAAGACGATGTGGCGCACAAGTGAATAGCCGTTCGAGTGGATACCGCTTGAAGCAAGGCCGACCAATACGTCGCCTGGGCGAATCTTCTCGCCTGTCACGATCGCTGACTTTTCAGCCGCTCCGACTGCAAAGCCCGCAATATCATACTCATCTTCTTGATAAAGACCCGGCATCTCTGCTGTCTCTCCGCCGATCAATGCTGCTCCTGCTGCTACACAGCCGTCCGCAACACCTTTGACGATCGCTTCGATCCGCTCCGGAACCGCTTTTCCGACCGCGATGTAATCAAGGAAATAAAGCGGCTCAGCTCCTTGTGCGACGATATCATTCACACACATTGCGACACAGTCGATGCCGATCGTATCGTGACGGTCTGCCATGAACGCAAGCTTCAGCTTCGTGCCGACGCCGTCCGTTCCTGACACAAGAACCGGTTCTTTCAGATTCAGTGCGGATAAGTCGAACATGCCTCCGAATCCGCCGAATGTTCCCATCAAGCCCGTTCTCGCTGTGCGTGCAACGTGCGATTTCATTCGTTCAACGGCTTCGTAGCCCGCTTCGATATTGACTCCTGCTTTTTCATATGCGTTCGACATAATGGCCCTCCTATTGCGCTTCTTCTTTTTCGTGCGGCAAGACCGTGTCTGCGAAGATCTCCGTCGGGTACTTCCCGGTGAAGCATGCAAGACAATGGCCGCGTGTCGCATTCTCATCAGTCCGGCCGATGTTGTCGACCATGCCTTCCAGCGTCAGGAATGTCAGCGAGTCTGCACCGATCAACTCGCGCATCTCTTCCACACTATTGTTGCCGGCGATCAATTCGCCAGTTGTACTCGTATCAATGCCATAAAAACAAGGATTCTTGATCGGTGGTGAAGAGATTGCGACGTGCACTTCAAGTGCGCCGGCCTCTTTCAGTAAATTGACGATACGCCGCGATGTCGTGCCGCGCACGATCGAATCATCGACCATGATGACCCGTTTCCCTTCCACCACTTGGCGCACCGGAGACAGCTTCATCTTGACGCCTTGTTCCCGGAGGTCCTGTGACGGCTGGATGAATGTCCGGCCGACGTAGCGGTTCTTGATAAGACCGAGCTCATACGGGATGCCGCTCACTTCCGAGAAGCCGATCGCAGCGGAGATGCTCGAGTCCGGCACCCCTGTCACGACGTCTGCTTCGATGTTCATTTCTTTCGCCAATTGCTTACCGAGCCGTTTGCGCGCAGCGTGCACGTTGACCCCGTCGATGTCCGAATCCGGGCGGGAAAAATAGACATATTCCATCGCACAGATCGAACGTTCCGCCGGATAGGCGAAGCGTTCTGCACGGATTCCCGTATCGTCGATGACAAGCAATTCCCCCGGTTCCACAGAACGTTCGAATTCTGCACCGATCAAGTCGAATGCACATGTCTCGGATGCCACGACCCAAGCATTGCCGAGGCGGCCAAGTGACAGTGGACGCAAGCCGTTCGGATCAAGCGCCACGTACATTGCTTCTTCCGTCAAAATCACGCAGGCAAATGCACCTTTGAGAAGCGACAACGCATTTTTCAAGCGTTCTTCTGACGTTTCGTACGTGCTGCGTTTGATCAAGTGTGCGAGCACTTCCGTATCCGATGTCGTTTGGAAGATGCTGCCCTGCCACTCGAGGTGTGAGCGCAGCTGCATTGCATTTACTAAGTTTCCATTATGGGAAACGGCGAGGTTGCCCGTCGTCGATTTGAACAGCAGCGGCTGGACATTCTCGATGCCAGAGCCTCCTGAAGTTGCATACCGGACATGGCCGATCGCTGCGCTGCCGTGCATCGCTGCGAGCTTGTCCGTCGTGAACACTTCGTTGACGAGGCCTTCGCCTTTCAATGCCTTCAAATGGCTGCCGTCCGATACCACAATGCCGGCGCCTTCCTGGCCGCGGTGCTGCAAGGCATGCAGGCCATAGTAAGTCATCTGGGCGGCATTTTCATGCCCCCATACACCAAAGACGCCACATTCTTCGTTTAAGCTTCTGATTTCAGCAAGCATGGGATGGCTCCTTTCCAAGCCGAGCGGAGCGCTGCAACGGACTGTTCGATCCAAACGCTGCCGTCTTCACCTTTGACGATCAGCTCTTCACCTGTGACCGTTCCGATTTTCTTCGCGTCCGTGACGATCGCTTCGAATGCTTTCGCATGTTCCGGTGCGACCGTCAAGATGAAGCGTGACTGTGTCTCACTGAATAGTGCCGTCGTCTGAGAGCCGCTAAGCGTCACTTCAATGCCTAAGCCGTTGCCGAATGTCTTCTCAGCGAGTGCGACAGCGACGCCGCCTTCTGCTACGTCATGCGCAGATGCAACAAGCCCTTGCTGGATTGCAGACAAGATTTGCTCTTGGCGCACTGCCTCCACTTGCAAGTCGATTGCCGGGACTTTCCCTGAAATGTCGCCGTCGACCAATTTCTGAAGCTCACTGCCGCCGAATTCCGTCTTCGCTTCACCGATCAAATAAACGAAGTCGCCTGCTGTTTTCGCATCTTGCGTCGTGACGTGTGCCAAGTCTTCGACCAGTCCGACGAGACCGATTGTCGGTGTCGGGTAAACCGCTACTCCGCTCGTTTCGTTGTAAAGCGAGACGTTTCCGCCGATGACTGGTGTCGACAAGACGTTACATGCTTCCGACATGCCTTCTGCCGATTTTTCCATCTGCCAGAAGATCTCCGGTTTTTCAGGGCTGCCGAAGTTCAGGCAGTCCGTGATTGCAAGTGGACGTCCACCTGATACGACAACGTTCCGCGCTGCTTCTGCAACAGCGATTTTCCCACCCGTTTCCGGATCCAGGTAGACATAGCGTGAGTTGCAGTCTGTCGTCATCGCGAGCCCTTTGTTCGCGCCGCGCACACGGATGACCGCTGCATCCGAACCTGGTGAAACGACTGTGCTGGTGCGCACTTGGTGGTCATACTGGCTGTACACCCATTCTTTCGACGCGATGGTCGGCTGCTGCAATAGGTCGACGAGTGTCTTGTTCATGTCTTCGATCGCCGGCTCCGCATTCTCCATCGCCTGGTATTCCGTGAAGTATGCTGGGACTGCTGACGGCTTATGGTACACCGGTGCATCTTCTGCAAGTGCATCGACCGACACTTCCGCGACAATCTCGCCGTGATGTTTCAGTCGAAGCATGCGGTCATCCGTCACGCGGCCGATCGTTACAGCATCCAGGCCGTAGCGCTCGAACAACTCGACAATTTCCGGTTCGCGTCCCTGCTCAACGACGATGAGCATGCGTTCCTGTGATTCCGACAGCATCATTTCGTAAGCGGTCATGCCTGTCTCACGCTGCGGCACATGGTCAAGGTCCATTTCGATCCCGGATCCCGCCTTCGAAGCCATTTCTGCTGAAGAAGACGTAAGACCTGCCGCTCCCATGTCCTGAATGCCGACGAGCGCATCCGACTTCACAAGCTCGAGACATGCTTCCAGCAATAATTTTTCCATGAACGGGTCACCTACTTGCACCGCTGGACGGTTCTCATCGGATGTCTCCGTCAATTCCTCCGATGCGAATGTCGCGCCGTGGATACCGTCGCGCCCTGTTTTCGCCCCGACATACATGACCGGGTTGCCGACGCCTTTCGCGACACCTTTTTGAATATCTTCATGATTGATCAAACCTACGCACATTGCGTTGACGAGCGGATTGCCGTCATATGAATCGTCGAACTGCACTTCGCCGCCGACCGTCGGGATACCGATACAGTTTCCGTAGCCTGCGATTCCCGCAACCACTTCTTCGAATAAATATTTCACACGTGGAGATGTCAGCTCGCCGAAACGGAGTGAGTTCAGCATTGCCACAGGGCGCGCGCCCATTGAAAAGACGTCACGGATGATGCCGCCGACGCCTGTCGCTGCACCCTGGTACGGCTCAATTGCAGACGGATGGTTGTGCGATTCCATCTTGAAGACCACTGCCTGCCCGTCCCCGATGTCCACAATGCCCGCGCCTTCGCCCGGCCCTTGCAGCACATGTTCGCCAGTTGTCGGGAATTTCGAAAGAATCGGCTTCGAGTTTTTGTAAGAGCAATGCTCAGACCACATAACCGAGAACAAACCGGTTTCCGTATAATTCGGCAAACGCCCAAGAATGTCTTCCACCATTTGGAATTCGGCATCGGACAAGCCCATTTGCTGATACAATTTCTGTTCTTTGATTTGCTCCGCATTCGGTTCAAGCATGACTGACATTTGATTCCCTCCACTGTTTGACAATTGATTTGAACAAGGCCAAGCCGTCGCTGCCGCCGATCAAGTCGGATACTGCCCGCTCTGGGTGCGGCATCATGCCGAGCACATTGCCGCGCTCGTTGATGATTCCAGCGATGTTGCTGCGGCTGCCATTGAAGTCGTCTCCGTATGTGAAGACGATTTGGTTGTTCGCTTCCAAATGCGCATACGTTTCATCATCACAATAATAGTTCCCCTCGCCGTGAGCGACTGGAATCCGGATTTCCTGTCCTTCGCTGTATTGGTTCGTGAACAGCGTATCTGCATTCTCCACGTTCAACGTGACCGTCTTGCACACGAATTTCAAGTCTTTGTTACGCAGAAGCACACCAGGCAATAGTCCTGCTTCCGTCAAGATCTGGAAGCCGTTGCAGACGCCGAGAACCGGCTTGCCTGCATCCGCCGCCTTGCGCACTTCGTCCATCACGCCTGAGAAACGGGCAATCGCGCCAGCTCGCAGATAATCCCCGTAAGAAAAACCGCCCGGCAGTAAGATGCCGTCATATGCACTCAAATCCGTTGCGTCGTAACGCACATATTCCGCCTGCTCGCCAAGTTCATCGTTGATGGCATGAAGCATGTCCAAATCACAATTCGAACCCGGAAACACAATCACTGCGAACTTCATGAGGAGACAACCTCCTCCACGTCATAGCGGTAATCTTCAATCACCGTGTTCGTTAACAAGCGGTTACACATTTCCGTCACGAGCGCGTCGATGTCACGTTCGCTGTCCCCGACGATCAGTTCCATGTACTTGCCGATCCGCAGATCTTCAACTTCCCCATACCCCATCTTATGAAGCGACCCCATCACTGCAGAGCCTTGTGGATCCAAAACACTTTCACGCAAAGTTACGTATATTTTGACTTTTCTCATGAAAATTCTCCTCCCAATCGCGTTAAAATGAGCGCGTATGCTTGTGTCAAATCACCGAGGTCCCGGCGGAATACATCTTTATCGAGCTTCTCTTTCGTCTCGGCATCCCATAGCCGGCAAGTGTCCGGCGAAATTTCGTCCGCCAGAATGATCTTGCCGTCAGTGCCAATGCCAAACTCTACTTTAAAATCGACCAGTTCCACGCTGATCTCTTCAAAAAAACCACGTAACACATCATTGATTTCCAACCCTTGTTTTCGGAGCTCCCCGACTTCCTCTTCGTTCGCCAGTTCAAGCATATCAATATGCTCTTCTGTCAGGAGCGGGTCTCCCAGTGCATCGTCCTTCAAATAAAATTCCACGATCGGACGTTTCAGGACAGTGCCCTCCTCTATGCCGAGCCGCTTGGAAAGACTGCCGGCCGCAATGTTGCGGACGACAACCTCCAGTGGAATGATCGAAACTTGCTTCACGAGCTGCTCCCGGTCGGAAAGCTGCTTGATGAAGTGGGAGTCGATTCCTGCTGCTCTCAGTTTCTCGAACAGCAAAGATGTGATGCGGTTGTTAAGCGTACCTTTCCCTGCAATCTCCGCTTTCTTCTCCCCATTGAATGCTGTCGCTTCGTCTTTATACTCGACGCGCAGCACTCCTGTCTGATCCGTTGCATAAAGCCGTTTCGCTTTTCCTTCGTACAAAACATGAGCGTTTTCCATCAGAGAGCCTCCGTTCAATTTATGAAAATCAAGGTGTGTCGATCAGTTCAATCCAAGACGGTCGAAAATCATGTCGACTTGCTGGATGTGGTAATGGTAATCGAAGCAATCATCCAAGTCTTCTTTCGACAAGTGCTGTGTGATGGTTTCGTTCGCTTCGACGATGCCGCGGAACGGCTGTTGTGTTTCCCACGCTTCCATCGCACACGGCTGTACTGTATCGTATGCTGCTTCACGTGCCATCCCTTTGTCGATCAGCGTAAGAAGAACGCGCTGTGAGTAGATAAGGCCAAGTGTCGAGTCCATGTTGCGTTTCATGTTGTCCGGGAACACCGTCAAGTTCTTCACGATGTTGCCGAAGCGGTTCAGCATGTAGTTCAGTGCAATCGTCGCATCCGGCAAAATGACGCGCTCTGCACTTGAGTGTGAGATATCACGTTCGTGCCATAGCGATACGTTCTCATATGCGGTCATCATGTACCCGCGGATCAAGCGCGCAAGGCCTGTCATG
Source organism: Planomicrobium sp. YIM 101495 (assembly GCF_009707665.1). Lineage (GTDB taxonomy): Bacteria > Bacillota > Bacilli > Bacillales_A > Planococcaceae > Planococcus. The sequence continues at coordinate 3,985 of NZ_WLZW01000005.1, read as the reverse complement.
TTTTCAGAACCGATCGGGTTGCGTTTATGCGGCATTGCAGATGAACCTTTTTGCCCTTTTGCAAAGAATTCCTCGACTTCACGTGTCTCCGATTTCTGCAAGCCGCGGATCTCCGTCGCGAACTTCTCGATCGACGATGCGATCAATGCAAGTGTGCTCATATATTGTGCATGACGGTCACGCTGTAATGTTTGTGTCGAAATCGGTGAAGCTGCAAGTCCTAGCTGCTCACACACATATTTCTCGACGAATGGATCGATGTTTGCGTACGTGCCGACAGCACCTGACATCTTCCCAGTCTCGATCGTTTTCGCAGCAGCTTCGAAACGCTCTACGTTGCGTTTCATTTCTTCGTGCCACAGTGCCAGCTTCAAGCCGAATGTCGTCGGTTCTGCATGGACACCGTGTGTGCGTCCCATCATGACTGTCATTTTGTGCTCTTTCGCTTTCACCGCCAGAATGTCGACGAAGCGGTTCAAGTCGTTGCGCAAGATTTCGTTCGCTTGTTTGATCAAGTAAGACAACGCCGTATCGACGACATCTGTCGAAGTGAGACCGTAATGCACCCACTTTCGTTCTTCGCCGAGCGTTTCCGAAACGGCGCGTGTGAATGCCACAACGTCGTGACGTGTCTCTTCTTCGATTTCCAAAATGCGGTCTACCGAGAATGAAGCATTCTCACGGATTTTCGCTGCATCTTCTTTCGGAATATCACCAATTTCCGCCCATGCTTCACAAGCAAGAATTTCAACTTCCAGCCAAGCCTGGTAACGGTTTTCATCTGTCCAAATGGCACCCATCTCAGGACGCGTATAACGTGCGATCATAAAGTAGTTCCTCCAATTATTCCGGCCAAATGCCGGATTTTTCGATTTCTGCCAATGTCTCTTCCAGGTCGTCCGTCAAAATCGTGACGTGCCCCATCTTCCGTTTCAGCTTCGCTTCCGCTTTGCCGTACAAATGAAGCGACCAGTTCGGATAACGGCTGATGATGCTCGTCAGTGGTGCCACATGCTCCCCGAGCACATTGACCATGACTGCACTCTTCCACAGCTCCGGCTTGCGCATCGGCCAGCCACAGATAGCGCGGATGTGCTGGTGGAATTGCGAGCTATTCGTCGCCTCGATCGAATAGTGGCCCGAGTTATGCGGACGCGGTGCCAGTTCATTCACGATGATCGAGCCGTCTTCGAGCACGAACATTTCGACTGCTAATGTTCCTACCATTTTTAAATGGTCAGCGATTTGGTGAGCCGCCCGTTCCGCCTGTTCGAGTGACTTGTCAGCCACACGCGCCGGAACGATCGTCTCATGGAGAATATGCGAGACATGGATGTTCTCCCCGATTGGGAGGACAGCTGCTTCACCGTGCACATTGCGCTGGATGATGACCGAAATCTCTTTCGTGAATGGCACGAACGCTTCTGCGATACATGCTCCATTATCAAACAGCTCCTGTGCAAGCGACAGCTCGGCTTCAGAGGCGATCAATTGCTGCCCTTTGCCGTCATAGCCGCCTGTTGCAGTCTTCACGATGAATGGAAACGCCAGCTGCGTGTGCTTCTCGTGAAGCTCTTCGTAAGAGGCAAGCGTGATGTAATCCGCTACCGGCACACCCGCGTCACGAATTGCCTGCTTTTCAAAAATCCGGTTCTGTGTCAGGCGGATCAATTCAGCACCTTGTGGCAAGTACGCTTTCGCAGCGAGACGCTCCAATGCAGCAGCATCGATATTTTCAAACTCGTACGTAATCACGTCACTCGCTTCCGCAAGTTCCGCGAGCGCATCCTCGTCATCGAATGGAGCCACGATGCGGATGTCTGCAACTTGCCCTGTCGGTGAGTCGATACCCGGATCAAGCACCGCAATCCGGAAGCCAGCTTCTTTCGCCGCAAGCGCCATCATACGTCCAAGCTGTCCGCCGCCGATGATTCCGATCGTCTGTCCTGGTAAAATCGTTTTGATCATTGTAAGTCACCTGAGCTTTTCACGACTTGTGCACGCGTCGCTTCTCTCTTCTCTTCAAGCGCTGCGGCTACCGTTTCATCCGTCGCACCGAGAATCTGTGCCGCAAGAAGTCCTGCGTTCGTTGCCCCAGCTTTTCCGATGGCCACTGTCGCAACCGGTACACCGCCCGGCATTTGCACGATCGACAAGAGCGAATCCAAGCCATTCAGCGCCTTCGATTGGACCGGTACCCCAATCACGGGAAGTGTCGTCTTCGCGGCGACCATCCCCGGCAAGTGTGCAGCACCGCCAGCTCCTGCTACAATTACTTGCAGTCCACGTTCACGCGCCTCTTCTGCGTAAGTAAACATGAGATCCGGTGTACGGTGCGCAGAAACCACCTTTTTCTCATAAGCAATTCCGAGTTCGTCCAGTACGTCACATGTATGTTTCATCGTTTCCCAATCACTCGTACTTCCCATAATAACGCCGATTCTTGCACCCATTCCGAATCTCTCCTTTACTCAAGTAAAAAAGCCCTCAAATAAACTGCTCACATTTACGTGAAAAGCAGTCTACTTAAGGGCAAAAATTTGGCGAATTGAAAATGACGGCATGCAAACGCACATCCCTCGCAAATTTCCATTAAGTCGCTTTCCCGCATAGTCCGGACATTACGGTGTCCTGGTAGAAACGCAGAAGCCAATTCTTCTGCATATATGTCGGTTCCAACTTCATCATAACAAGCTCATACGGCAGCGTCAACCATAAAGTCGAACAATAAACAAATTGATATATTCAATGTTCGTCTTTAGGTAATTTTGACATTATTCTTCTGAATGAATTCCTTTAAACTGAATTTTCTGCCGCAAATGGACAGGCTTCCCGTCGACTTCGTGAAAGATCGGTTCTTCCCGCCGTCCCATCGGCATATAGCCGGCGTCCGCCATCCGCTTCAAGCAGTCGTCAATCGTTTCGTTCTCTTCCACTTCAAACCAAACCGTTTTTTTACTCATTTAAACAATTTCCCTCTCTTTACAGACTTGACCCAAAACCCGCCATGGATCGCTTTCGGTTCATACGAAATGATAAAGGCTTTCGGGTCCATTTCTTTGATGGTGGCATACAGCGCCAGTTCCATTTTCCGAGGCGTCAAGATCTGCATCGTGTGCCGCCCGCCTTCCATGCCGTTAGCCGTCCAGTCCGTCACGCCATACCCTTTATCCCGCAGTTGCTTCGGCAGCGCATGGTCGATTTCACTCGTGATGACATTGACGGTGATGTAACCAAGCGCCAGCTTCTCTTCAATTTTCGAGCCTATGATAACCCCGGAACCATACCCGAGCGCATACGCAATCAAGTTCTGGATCTCGCCTAAGTTATCGAGCACCAGCCCAAGTCCTACTATATAAATGACGGTCTCGATCATGCTGACAAACGCCGCAATGTACCGATACCCTTTCAACGTCATGATCATCCGAACTGTGAAAAATGATACGTACACAATGTTGATGGTGAAGATGATAAGAATCATCAACCATGGATTAAGATCCAACTTCCATTCTCCCTTTCCGACTCTCTTCTAAAGAATCTTTCTCATAATAGTCGAAATAACACGGGATTGCAAGGTCCTATAGCGAAAGAAAAAACAGGAAGCAAGCAGCCTTAAGGAAGTTCCTGCCACCTGTTCCCGACGAAGCGCACCATGCTGTCGAATTTTCCAGCGACAAGGAGCCAGTGGATTCTCCTGGAACGGACGATAAAGGATGCCGCTTAGAAACCTTATCGTACTTGTCGGAGCGGCCCTGGCCGCTCCAGATCCATTTGTGCGCACTTCAGGCTTCGGCTTTAATTTCGTTTTTTGGCAAATAAAGAATGAACAGCAGGAGCTTGAATCCTTTAAGCTTTGAAGGGTTGTGAGAAAATCAAAAAAGACCGCAACCGGAATCTACCCGGTTGCGGTCTTTTGTTTGCCCAGCGACGTCCTACTCTCACAGGGGGAGACCCCCAACTACCATCGGCGCAAAAGAGCTTAACT
>NZ_WLZW01000004.1 GCF_009707665.1 Planomicrobium sp. YIM 101495 | reverse complement strand
GAGGCTGATCAGTAACTATTTCATCAACGTTTTGCTGTTCAGTTTTCAAGGTTCATGTTGTTTCGTTTTTGCCACCTCGTTTGGCGACTTGACTAATATATCATGCTCTAAAATAAGAGTCAACACTTTTGGCGAAGTTTTATAGTCCTTTCATTATAACAGAAAATTCACTCTTTTGTATTACATTCCTGTTACAAGTTTCGAGTTTCTAAATCTCTCCCCGATTTCGGGTTTCTTCTATAATAGGACGACTTCTCGCCTCCGACTTTCCCGAGAACGCAAAAAGCTGCCGGCGTAATTGCTGGCAGCTTTTTGCTCAAAATATTTAGGCTAGGAAAATGAAATACAGGATGAAGATAACGAACAGGCCGTACATGATCGGATGAATCTCTTTTCGTTTTCCTGCGACTAGCATGGTAATCGGATAGAACACAAAGCCGATTGCGATTCCTGTCGCGATGCTGTAGCCGAGCGGCATGGCGATCATTGTCAGGAAAGCGGGTACTGCGATTTCCATCTGCCCCCAGTTGATTTTCCCCAGTGCTGAAACCATCAATACACCGACGATGATCAGTGCTGGTGCAGTTACTGCACTTGTGATGACTTCGAGCAGCGGGTAAAACAGGATGGCAACCAAGAACAGTGCGCCTGTTACGACCGCCGCGAATCCGGAGCGGGCTCCAGCTGCAACCCCTGCAGTCGATTCGATGTAAGAAGTTGTTGTCGATGTTCCGAAGATTGCTCCAGCTACAGTCGCAAGTGAGTCAGCGAATAACGCTTTCCCTGCACGTGGCAGCTTGCCATCTTTGATCAAGTTCGCTTGGTTCGCTACCGCTACGAGCGTTCCTGCTGTATCGAAGAAGTCAACGAACAGGAATGTCAGGACGACGACAAGGAATTGAATCGTCAAGAGCGAGCCTGGATCGTTGAAGATCGGTTCGAATGCCACACCGAACGTCGGTGCCATGCTCGGGATGTTCCCGACGATTGCGCTTGGCAGGTCAACGATCGAGAAGATCATACCGACAACCGCTGCAATCAACATACCGAAGAAAATTCCACCTTTGATGCCGCGCACCATGAAGATGACTGTAATGAACAAACCGAAGATTGCCAGCAACGTGGACGGGTTCGTCAAATCACCGAGGCCGACCATCGTATCCGGGTTGCCGACGATGATTTCTGCGTTTTGAAGCCCGATGAATGTGATATAAAGTCCGATTCCGGCACCAACTGCATATTTCAGTTGTTCCGGGATCGCGTTGATGATTGTCTCACGCAAGCCAGTCAATGTCAGAAGGATAAAGATAAGTCCTGAGAAAAGGATACCTGTCAAAGCTGTCTGCCAAGGAATGCCGTAAGTCAAAATAACCGTGTAAGCGAAGAATGCGTTAAGCCCCATGCCTGGTGCCAGTGCGATCGGGTACTTTCCGATAAAGCCCATCGCGAAACACCCGACGGCCGCAGCCAGGGCAGTTGCCATGAATACTGCGCCGTAGTCCATGCGCATGCTGTCCGGCAAACCTTCCACCGATGACAGAGAGAGTGTCAGCGGGTTGACGACCAAAATGTAGGCCATCGCCAAGAATGTAGTCAGGCCGCCGATAAACTCGCGGCGATAGTTCGTTCCCAGTTCATCAAACTGAAAATAGTTTTTCATTTCCGTCGTTCCTCCGATTGCCGTCGTATAAAGGCCAAATAAAAAACGTATACAGCAAAATGCCGTATACGCGTGATTTATCCTCCACCTAAGGAGGTCCTGCCCCAAAAGCAGACTAAATCGTAGTCGAGTCTTTTACGGTGACTCGGTAGAAACTTTCGGGCCATATCCCCGACGTTATACGACAACGTTATTTAATTTCAATTTCAATATAACATGAGAAATTGAAAGAAACAACCCGAAACACGAACATTCTTCTTTTTAAACAGAGGTAAGTTCGTAAAAAAGACAAACAAGCTTAACTTTTTACAATGTTTCTCCCCTCATTCAATGATTTTCAAGTGGGGCACTGGCAGAAAGATGACATCCGCCGTCCCGACGATCCGGGAAGCTTCGACGAATCCGACAAGTGGATCCCGGCTATCCGTGCTTTTCCGGCGGTTATCACCCAGCACAAAGTAATGTCCTTCCGGCACTGCCAATTCGCCCAACTTCTCTTCCAGCGTAAAGTTTCCAGTCAAGGTTCTTTTGCCGTCCAGCGCCTCTTTGTAGTCGTCGAGATAATTTTCCTCGTATTTCTTTCCGTTAATGAATAGCGCATCGTTGTCATAAACAATGCGGTCGCCAGGCAAACCGATGATACGCTTGATGTATTTCGTCTCTTCATCCACATCGAATACCACCACATCGAAGCGGTCATATTCTGTCAGTCTTGGCCCGATTTTGTTCACGACGACCATATCGCCGTTTTCCAGCGTCGGCATCATAGAGGCGCCTTCGACGACAATCGATGCGAAGAGGAAATAGCGGATTCCAGCCGCCAGCAGCAGTGCAATCCCGATCGCTTTAGCCCATTCCCACACTTCATTTTTCCCTTCGATTTCCTTATCCATTCCCACATCCCCTTCGTTCCAGCCCTGCCCTTTTCTCAAGTTAGTTGACGAGTGACCCACGGCCGAGGTTCCAAATTTCAGCGGGCAAAAAAACCCCCTTCTTCCGATACTCGGATGAAGGGGATTCCTCTTGATCGCTAAATTAAATTATTCCCACTCAATTGTCGCTGGTGGCTTGCTCGTGATATCATACAGCACGCGGTTGATGTGGTCCACTTCGTTGACGATGCGGACGGAGATTTTCTCCAGCACATCCCACGGGATGCGTGCCCAGTCGGAAGTCATGCCATCGATCGATGTCACGGCACGGATGCCGATCGCGTAGTCGTATGTACGGGCATCACCCATCACACCGACCGAACGGATGTCCGGAAGCACCGTGAAGTATTGCCATACGTCGCGCTCAAGACCGGCCTTGCGGATTTCGTCACGCAAAATCCAATCCGATTCGCGGACGATTTCCAGTTTCTCTTCTGTTACTGCGCCCATTATGCGGATACCAAGACCCGGACCTGGGAACGGCTGGCGCCAAACGATTTCATCCGGCATGCCAAGCTCTGTGCCGAGTGCACGCACTTCGTCTTTGAACAGCGTGTTCAGCGGTTCGATCAATTCGAACTGCATATCTTCCGGAAGTCCGCCGACGTTGTGGTGCGATTTGATTGTTTGTGCTGTTGCTGTACCGCTTTCGATGATGTCTGTGTAAAGCGTTCCCTGCGCAAGGAAGTCCATGCCTTCAAGCTTCGCCGCTTCGTCATCGAAGACGTAGATGAATTCGTTGCCGATGATTTTACGTTTTTGTTCAGGATCCGATACACCGTCAAGCTTTTTCATGAAGCGCTCGCGTGCATCGATTTTGATCATGTTCATTTTGAAGTCTTTCGCGAATGTTTCCATAACACTTTCTGCTTCGCCTTTACGCAGCAGGCCGTGGTCAACGAACATACATGTCAACTGGTCGCCGATCGCTTTGTGGATCAAGACCGCAACGACTGAAGAGTCAACGCCGCCGCTCAATGCGCACAAAACTTTCTTGTCGCCCACTTGCGCGCGGATCTTCTGTACTTCAAGTTCGATGAAGCTTTCCATCGTCCAGTCCGCTTCCACTTCGCAGACATCCAGGACGAATTGCTTCAATAGTTCCGTGCCGTGAATCGAGTGGCGAACTTCCGGGTGGAACTGAACGCCGTAGAATTTACGCTCTTCATCAGCCATCGCTGCGATCGGGCAGCTTTCGCTCGTGCCGATCACTTCGAAGCCAGGCGGTGTTGCCGTAACAAGATCTCCGTGGCTCATCCAGACGATCTGCTCTGTCGGAAGCTCGCGGAATATCCCGCTTTCCTTCAGCAGTTTCAATTCCGCTTTGCCGTACTCGCGGTTCTTCGCCTTCTCGACGCCTCCGCCAAGTTTCAGCGCCATCAGCTGCATGCCGTAGCATATCCCGAAGATCGGCAAGCCGAGGTCAAAGATCGCTTCGTCGACTGAAAACGCACCAGCGTCGTAAACCGAGTTCGGTCCGCCGGAGAAGATGATTCCGACTGCATTCATGTCCGTCACTTCCTGCGCCGTGATCGTGTGCGGGTGCAATTCACTGTAAACACCGAGTTCACGGATGCGACGCGTGATCAATTGGTTGTACTGGCTGCCAAAATCCAAAACGATAATTTTCTTCTGTTCTTTCAACAATGGGCTTGCTGACATATTATCCACCTCTTCGATTCGTTTCAGGCTATAAATAACAAAAGAACGCGAAAAAAGCCTCCTCGCGTTCTTTTGCTCTACCTCCAAAAAAGGTGGAAAACAGCACAAATAAACATGCCGTATCCACCTTCATAGTCAAGTCATTTCCGGTAACTTGGTAGAGACATCCGATCCATATTATCGGACATATATGAGGGAACCTGGTTCATTCAATTTCCCTCATTGTACAATTTGCGACGTTCAAAATCAACCTCTAGTCCGATTGATTAAATTTTCCCAACTTTCCCTTAGCTCTTCCCATTCTTCGGAAGAAACCTTGCCACCGTATACGAGTGCTTCATACGCTTTCGTCAGGCGGCTCATGTCTTGTGTGCCGAACGATGAATCAACGTACGATGCATACGAGCGGAGCGTTTCACCCTGCTTTCTCCGGATACCGTAGCGGTCCAGCTGTTTTAGAAGACGCCTATACGCTTTCTCGAACGAGTCCGACTCGCCTTTTTTCCTCCGGTAATACGGGATGAGTACTTTCGGCAACCATTTACGGCGCTGCCAGAACAACAAGAGCGCGATCACTAACAAAATGACCGGAACCAAGAGCAATTTCCCTTTATGCTTGTCGACGAATGCTGCAAGTGCCTCGCCGAAGCTGTCGTCTTCACTAGCCGATCCCGTATCTCCTTCTTCAGGAAGTGGCGGCTCGACTTCCGGACGTTCCGGAACTTCCGGCGTATCTGGCTCGGTCGTGTCGACATCCAAGTCGAAGTCGATATCCGACCCGCCGTCAAAGCCGATCGTCGGTTCGAAGACCATCCAGCCGACACCAGGCATATACGCTTCCACCCACGAGTGGGCGTTGTTGTTCGTGATCTGGTAAAGGTCGCTGCCTGCAGCAATCTCTTCCCCTTCATTAAAGCCCTTGACCCAGCGTGCCGGAATGTCGAGCGAGCGCAGCATGACGACCATCGAAGTCGAGAAGTTATCACAATACCCGCGCTTCGTCTCGAATAGGAATTGATCGACGTAATCTTGATTATCATCCGGCATCGGGATGTCCGTCTGGCTATATTCAAAGCCGTTCGAGCCGAAGTAGCGTTCGATCGCTGCGGTCATATCGTAGACACTGCCGGCATCCGCCGTAATCTCGTTTGCTAACTCACGGACGCGCTCCGGCAAATCGGACGGCAACTGCTTGTACCGGTCGAACTCGAGCGACAATCCCGCCAAGTCTTCCCGTGTCGTCGCGCGCAAGGCACTCAAGCTGAATGCCGGTTCGCTGTATGCCGCCGCGTAATCCGTCGGTTCCAGCGCTTCCCCGTTCCGGAACGTTTCGATGCGCTGATCTGCCGCATTATATTCATAACTTGCGCCTTCGTCCATCGCCAGCGACTCCAGACCATACGGATACAGTGCGAACGGGAAGCTTTGCTGCATGGAAACTGCTGCCCGGTCTGCATCTTCTTCAGGACCGACTTCGAAATCGGTCGCGAGCGTTTCCCCATCCGTATAGACGGTCACTGCTTCCGCTTCACCTGACATTTCCCAGCCTTTGCCGGTATATGTATCACGTGATTCGACTTTCCAGTATTGTCCGTCCGTGACTTCCGCCGTAAAGACAGGGCTGTCATCCCCGACGAACGAGCCGCCGAGCTGACTGTCATCGACACCGTAACCGATCCGCCCGACGCCATTGCCAGCCGTTCCGCTGCCGCCCTGCCCTGAATATGAAACGATGTACGGTACAGGGTCCGGCCAGACCGGTCCTGCTTTCGGCAAATACATTGCCGTGATGGCCGCAATACCGACCATGACGACGAGTGGTCCGATGAAGAACAGCGCCTTCTCGCTATTGACCGAAAAGCCGTGGCGGCGCGACCACCTTGCCAAGTGCAGCAGTCCGGCAAGCACCAGACCAATGACCATGACGCGGATGATCGCCGCATTTCCCGGGTACGTCGTGAACGTATCGAGCACCGCGATGTAAATGACGGTAAGTGCGTAGAATAGGAAAATGCTCGAACGGAACCCGACCCAGTAATGAAGGAGATAAACCGCCATCCAAAGAAGGACGAAGAACAGGATGGTCCGGAAAATATCCGTCGTGCCGTTCCAATTTTGATCGGCAAGCGCACTGAAATTCTTTCTGAAATCTTCCGTAAGCGTCATCCAGAGCCCTTCCCCGAAGAACGAATTCTCAAGGAAGATGTAGCCGACCGCCCATAACATATAGAGGACCTTCAGCGGACCTGAAATCCACCACGGGCATTTCAAATAGGATAGGAGCAACCCCGCTCCGATAAAGACAAGGAAAACGGTGCGGTGCCCTGTCGATGTCAATTCAATGACGGGTGATAGCCACTCGGCGAGCAGGAAAAACGCCAAAAGGTAAAGAATCGCCATGAACAGCGGTTGTTTGGAGATGGAATTCACGGGTGGTTCACCTCCTTGAAGACGCCGGCGAATTCTTCTTGCCGGACCGTTTTGACGATCATGCCCCGCGCACTTGCGGTCTCGTGGACGGCACGTTCTTCCGCCGTCAATACTTCGCCCGCTTCCATCACAACGAAACAAACGCACGTCCGGCGCTGGCCGTTGCCGCGCATGACCGCAGAAGCCATTTCATCAGTCAGACGCGCTGTCACATACAAGACAAGCGGCGGCTGCAGCTGCTGCAGGCGCCGGCTCACTTCTTCCGCCCGGAGCTCCATTGCATCGGGCTGGACTTTCGCGAGATGCGTCAGCACTTGCTGATATTCTCCTTCTGTTCGGATGTTCGGGAAATAATCCACCGAACGGCCGGCAGACAGGTAGACGAGTCCTGAATTCGAACGGACAACGGAACGGAGCAATGACGCTACAAGCTCCACTTGCAGCTCGAACTTGTCCGACTGCGCACGGTCATCGAGCAGTACCAAGTCTTGTGATTGGCGTGCTTCGAATTCCTTCGTCTGCATCGTCTGTGTACGCGCGAACGATTTCCAGTGGATCCATGACACCCGGTCGCCCGGCTGGTAGTCGCGGATGCCTGAAGCCATTGTCGTATCTTTGACGAATGTAAAAGGAGCCGCCGATGCACCTTGATCGTAGCGGACATCGATTGGCTGGTATGGAATTTCTGTGATGCGTGGGTAGACAAGGACTTTTTGGGGAAGCGGAACTTCACGTGACTTCCGAACCCATCCGAAGAAATCTGCTGTCTCAATCTCGATGCCTTCGAGTATGTATTCCCCGCGCGGCATGTTGTCGCGCTTGAATGTCCATTCCGCTTGTTTCCGGAAGCCGAGCAAGACCATCTTGCGATCACGGCCGGCGCCTGCTTTTAATAAGGCATCGTCGGCTTGTTCCGATAAGACTGTGTAGAGGAGCGGAAACGGGAAGACCCGGCTGAGCCGGATTGTCGAGTTGAGCGAATCCCCTCTCCGGAGCTGCGCGGACTCGACTTCGCGCTCCCACTTCATCGACTTGAGCGGATACAGCGCCAACAATAGTGAGTAGAGGACGAACGGCAGAATCATATAGAAGATGAACCAGCTGACGAAGCCTCCCTGGAACATCGCGAATGAAAAGGCCCCGAGCAAAATGACCGTTACGAACACGAGCTGCCCCCACCTTTTCAGTGCGGTGATGAGACGCTTCATTGTTCCACGAGCCTCTGCACCGGAACTTTCGTGCGGATCACGATCCGTTCGATGATTTCTTCCGCGGTGATGCCTTCGTAGCGCGCTTCCGGCCGCATGATGATGCGGTGGCTGAATACCGGAATGACAAGGTGCTGCACATCGTCCGGAATGACGTAATCACGCCCTTGCAGCATGGCATACGCTTGGGATGCACGCATCAAAGCAATCGAGCCACGCGGACTCGCACCTAAGTAAACGTACGATTCGTTTCGCGTCCGTCCTGCCAGCTCAACGATGTAGCTGCGGATCGTCTCATCGACATGAACACTTTTCACTTCTTTTTGGAGTGCTTTCAATTCTTCGAGCGTCATAACGGAGGTTAGTTCTTCGATCGGTGCCGCTTGTTGCACGCGGCTCAACACTTCCATCTCCTCGCGCTCGGTTGGATAGCCCATCTTCACTTTGATGAGGAACCGGTCCAGTTGCGCTTCCGGCAGTGGATACGTGCCTTCGTACTCGATCGGGTTTTGAGTCGCCATGACGAAAAACGGTTTGGGAATCTGCATTGTCACGCCATCGACCGTGACTGAAGACTCTTCCATCGCTTCGAGTAACGCGGATTGTGTTTTCGGGGAAGTCCGGTTGATCTCATCGGCCAGTACGAGGTTGCCCATAATCGGGCCCGGCCGGAAGTTGAATTCCATCTCCTTCGGGTTGTAGATCGAGACGCCGACGACATCCGACGGCAATAAGTCCGGCGTGAACTGAATCCGCTTGAATTCCGCTCCGACCGACTTGGCGAGCGCGCGCACAAGCATGGTCTTGCCGACTCCCGGGACATCTTCGAGCAGTACGTGTCCTCCCGCAAGCATCGCGACGACACTCAGTTCGGCGACTTCGCGTTTGCCGATGATCACTTTTTCGATATTGTCGATTACATTTTTCAGCTGTTGTGTAGGGGTCATCGTCATTCCTCCAGGTGAAATTCCGTTCCTCAGACCTAGGGGCGGAATTGTCACAATATTGCTATAAGCATACAGAAAAAACCGCTAGAACTCAACTTTCAGCACTTAGTTTTGATGGGTCAGTTGGAGGTGGAAATAGCTGTCGGACGCTTGTCGCTCGGGAGAGGACTTCTCGAAGGAGTATGAGGTTCCGAGTGGTGCAATCGCTTGGTGCTCCGGACAGGACTCCCGGAAGAAGCTGAACTGCGGATCGCTCATCTTCTCCCTCCGCCCAGTCCATGCCGCTTCTGCGCTGGGGTGTAGGTGAATTAGGGAAGAGAGAATTTTTTAGTTCATTCTATTTTGGGCAACTGCATATTTCTTTGGGGCCACGCTTCGCTATACCCTTGGGTTCTAAACCAGCAGGAAACAAAGAGACAAAAAAGGACTGCCCCCAAGAATCTCGGGAACAGCCCACTTTATATTCATTTCCAAAAATCATCAAAGACCGTGACCGGCAGATGGCGCTTGTGCCGGGACTTCATGTAGTAGCCTTCCAGACGTTCCTGCGCTTCTTTCGGGATCGACTTGCCTTCGAGGTAATCGTCGATCATGTCATAGGTGATGCCGAGAGCGACTTCGTCCGGGATGGCCGGCTTGTCGTCTTCGAGGTCAGCCGTCGGGATCTTCAAATAAAGATGCTCCGGACAGCCGAGCTCCTTCAGCATCGCGCGTCCTTGCCGCTTGTTCAGTCGGAAAAGCGGCATGACGTCCGCCGCACCGTCGCCGAACTTCGTGTAGAAACCGGTGATCGCTTCCGCCGCATGATCCGTGCCGAGGACGACCGCGCTGTGCATCGCAGCTGCCGAGAACTGCGCCTTCATCCGTTCACGCGCTTTTTCGTTGCCTTTGGTAAAATCGGACAGCACAATGCCAGCAGCTTCCATCGCGCGGGCACTCGCGTCGACCGCGTCTTTAATATTGATCGTATAAACTTTCGTCGGCGCGATGAAGTCGATGGCATCCTGCGCATCCCCTTCGTCGAACTGCTCCCCGTACGGCAAGCGCAGTGCATAGAATCCGTAGTCGACGCCACCCGTTTCTTCATTCAATTCATCGACCGCCAGTTGCGCGAGCCTGCCCGCGAGCGTCGAATCCTGTCCGCCGGAAATGCCGAGGACGTACCCTTTCAAGAAGGGATGCCCTTTCAAGTAATCTTTCAGAAAATCGACCGTCCGGCGAATTTCCGCTTGCGGGTCGATCTCCGGCTGTACTTTCAATTCATCAATGATTTGCTGCTGCAATGAAGTCATGCAGAACTCCTCCTTATCGTCTGATTTTCAAATCTTGGATCGATTCTTTCACTTCTTCGATGTTGCGCATTTTGTTGTCCCAGCACTTCTGGCTGAGGTCGACCGGATATTCCTCCGGGTTAAGCGAGCGTTTGTACTCGTCCCATAACAAATCAAGATTGTCGTGCGCATACGACTGGATGTCCACCAGCGCCGGCGTTTCGTACATCACTTCGCCGCCTCGGATCACTTGCCGGTGAATGTTGACCGCTTCGAAATTCGTCACGAACTTCGAGACGAACGTGTGGACCGGGTGGAACATCTTCAGACGGTCTTCAGACGCCGGGTCCTCATCGTGCATCGCGATATAGTCCCCTTGTGATTTTCCGTTTTCCTTGTCGATGATGCGGTAAACGTTCTTCAGGCCGGGCGTCGTCACTTTCTCAGCGTTGCCCGAAATCTTGATCGTGTCCTCCATCTCGCCTTCGCTGTTCTCGATCGAGACGATCTTGTACACCGCGCCGAGTGCCGGCTGGTCATAGGCCGTGATCAGCTTCGTGCCGATCCCCCATGAATCCACTTGCGCGCCTTGCGCTTTCAAGTTCAGGATCGTGTATTCGTCAAGGTCGTTCGAAACGACGATCTTCGCATCCGGGAATCCAGCTTCATCGAGCATTTTCCGCGCGGCTTTTGATAGGAACGCAATGTCTCCGCTGTCCAGGCGGATCCCGATGAAGTTGATCTTGTCGCCGAGCTCTTTTGCGACACGGATCGCCGTCGGAACACCCGAGCGGAGCGTGTCGTACGTGTCGACGAGGAAGACGCAATCTTTGTGGCGTGCCGCATAGGCATGGAACGCCGCATACTCGTCGCGGTACGCTTGCACTAGTGAATGGGCGTGCGTCCCGGCAACCGGCAAGCCGAATAATTTCCCGGCGCGTACGTTACTTGTCGACTCGACCCCGCCGATGAATGCTGCACGTGCTCCCCATATTGCCGCGTCCATTTCCTGCGCACGGCGCGAACCGAACTCCATGACGGTTTCGTCTTTCGCCACTTGTTTGATACGACTCGCTTTTGTCGCGATGAGCGTTTGGTAATTAACGATGTTCAATAGCGCCGTCTCGATCAGCTGCGCTTCGATGAGCGGCGCTTCGATGCGGAGCAATGGCTCGTTCTGAAACACAAGCTCCCCTTCCACGACCGAATAGACATCTCCTGTGAACCGGACTTCCTTTAAGTACGTAAGGAAATCGTCACTGTACGCAAGCTCATCCCGCAAGTAGGCGATGTCGCTGTCGCTGAACCGGAAGTCTTCCAGGTACCGCAGCACCCGCTCCAATCCGGCAAAGATGGCGTAGCCGTTGCCGAATGGCAGCTTCCGGAAGAACAGCTCGAAGACGGCCTTGCGCTCATGGACCCCTTGTGCCCAGTAGGCTTCCGCCATGTTGATTTGGTAAAGATCCGTATGGAGGGTCAAACTGTCGTCACTGTACGTTGTCATATGAATTAAACTCCTTTTTGTCGAATGCAGTCGTTGCTGTCCATTATACACGAAATGTGTCGAACTTTAGTCATCGTCTTTCCCTCTCTCTTCCCTTTTCTCCCGAATCCTACACTTTGACTTGCATTCCGCGCTGTGGTATAGTTAGTA
This sequence comes from Planomicrobium sp. YIM 101495, assembly GCF_009707665.1. Lineage (GTDB taxonomy): Bacteria > Bacillota > Bacilli > Bacillales_A > Planococcaceae > Planococcus. The sequence goes on along the minus strand of NZ_WLZW01000004.1, from coordinate 208,227 downwards.
AGTTAACACAAACTGGTAACATTGCAACTCGATATCTGGCATTCTACGGAATGATTTTGTAGATACTTATTCACACTGGCGCGATTACAGGATCGCAAGGACGTAAAAGAAGGTAGGGTTTACGTCGTCTAGGTTAGAAACATCCAGTGGAATGATTGACCGCGGCATGGAAAACGATTCTTTTCTATAAATAAGATACCCCGAGTTTCTCGGGATGAACTTTATAAATCGGCAACTAATGTTACCTTAAACAAAACAGAGGGCTGTTCTCCTTAACGGGAGAATGGCCCTCTTCTAATTTTGTATGATTTATAAATCGGATATTCCGTAAAACAGCTCCGCGTCCAGTGGGCTTGCGCCGAGCTAACTCTGAATCGCTCCGCTCTCCAGAGTGGATCTCGGCACTGCGCTATCCCACAGGAGTCTCCGCTGTTTTACTTTATATCCTGTCATCATATTCTAATAAAACCCATTAGAAATATGACCATTAAATTTCTTCTATAAACAAGAAGAGAAACTTAATTACTTCGCTTCCCCTTCTTTTCAAAATGATCTTGCAATAGGTACTCTACAACTTCTTTTGTCCACTCATATATGAAGTGATTTTCTGATGGATCAATCTTCAAGTTTAATGAGAAAAGATCTTGTTCAAAAGTTACTAATCCTTTCTTCTCGTCTTCACTCCATTTAGTCATGGGCATGTCTGCGATATGTTTAGCAATAGCAGCCTCATTGTATTTATGAAATTTACGCGTCTTTTCATCATTGAAATCAAGATTTTTTCTATAGTCTTTCTCCATTAAATAGTGATGGAAGAAAGGAGCAACTTCTACTGGTGTGACTGGAGCCGTCCAGTTCGCTAGTCCTTTTGACAGCATGTATTTCAACACAACCATTTTGTAACTTTTATTCATCCTGGTTCTTTCTAATTCAAATAGCCAATCTTTATGATTTTGCCAGACAGCTTTTTCAACTTCATTCAATTCATTTGCATATACCAGCAGAGCAAACCAACTCTTAAATTGCTCCTTTACAATTCCTGAATTGATTTTGGCATGCAAATGAAATTCCAAGTAAGTCGGTCTTCTGCCCAATTCTCGCTTAAGCGCTCTAAATGCCATAACAGCAGTTTCTTTTCTCGGCGCCCGCTTTTTTCGGATTTCTTCAAGCAAATTGACGACCTGCAAATCCAAATTAAAATCACAGGACTCCGGTACAAGAGGCTCGATCGCTTTATTATATTTCCCATTGCCTGCCGCTGTATCGAAGACAGACAGCTTCAAGTCAGCATTCCGGTAGTTCCCAATGAAGTCGATAATCACACAATGCGTTTTTCCTTCTGCAATGCGCAAGCCCCGGCCAATTTGCTGGGTGTAGACGGTCAGCGATTCAGTTGGACGGATAAAAAGAAGCGTATCAACCTGCGGAATATCTACACCTTCATTAAAGAGGTCAACTGTGAAGATCACTTCCAGCTCGCCACTATCCAGGCGCGCTCTGGCGGTTCTTCTTGCATCTGCCGGCGTACCGCTGTGAAGCACAATAGAACGAATTCCATTCCGCACAAAGAAGTCGTTCATGAACACTGCTTGCTTGACTGAAGAACAAAAAGCGATCGTCCTCGTTTGTTTATGCGTTCTCCACTTCTCCAAAATCTTCTTCGCAAAGTCTTCCCGAAGCTGTACAGCAAGCAGCTCTTCTTCGTCATACCGCTTACCCAGCCAGCGAATCGCAGAATAATCTGTGTCGTCGTATACACCGTAATAATTAAACGGCGCGAGCCAATTGCGCTCGATCGCTTCAAGAAAATGAATCGAGATCGCGACGTTGCCGTTACATAGCGCATATACATCTTTATTGTCCATTCGATCAGGAGTTGCCGTGATGCCAAGCAAAAACTTCGGCGTGAAATGTTGGAGCAAGCGCTCATACGTCGGAGCGGCCGCATGATGAAATTCATCCACTACAATCAAATCAAAAGCGTCCGGCGCAAAACGGTCCAAATGAAATTGGCTGCCGAGCGTATAGATCGAAGCAAAAATGAAGTCTGCATCGACGTCTTTCTCATTCGCATTATAAAATGCAGCCGACCGATCCGGGTGTACATGCTCAAATGATTGCTTTGCCTGAATCAGAATTTCTTCCCGGTGTGCGACGAACAGCACCCGCTGAAACCGCTCAGCAAAAAAAGCAGCCAAATAAGTCTTACCGAGTCCCGTCGCAAGCACAACCATTGCGCGGTCGTATTCCGCTGCCATTGTCTCTTCCAAAGCAGCGAGGGCTTCCTCTTGTGCTGGACGCGGAACGAGATCACGTTGATACGGAGCGGCAGTTTCCGCAATCTCCTGCTGCTGCGACACCCCAAGTGTCAAATCTACTTCTTCCGCTTCCGACCAGGTCGGGCTGAATGGTCTCTTCAAGTTCGCCTTCTCGTGCATGGCTGTGTATTCAGCCAGTGTCTCTCCGTTCAATGGGATTGTCTGCTCCGCATAAAACAATTCGTGAAAATGCGTGACTGCTTCTTCGAACACTTCAGAGTCTACTGAAGTCGGCGCAATCAAGTTCCATTCGACTCCTCGCGTTAACGCGGAAGCGGAGAGATTCGATGAACCGACAATCAGATGCGAATGCTCACTTCCCCGGAACAAATAAGCCTTCGGGTGAAAAGAAGCTCCGCCGCTCCGCCATAGCCGGATCTCCGCTTCAGGCAATTCTGCGAGAAGAAGCCCCAGCGCTTCCGGCTGCGTGATGAACAAATAATCGCCGACGAGCAATTTCACCGGTACTCCTCTTTGCATCGCCTTTTTCAAAAACGGCACAACGAGCTTCACGCCAGACTTCATGGCAAACGCAGTCACCCAATGAACCTCAACCGCATCCTCCGAAAGCCTCTCCAGGTGCGTACGCAGCTGCGCGGTCACCAGTTCCAGCTTAGTCATCTTTAACCTCAATTAAATAAATGCGTTCAGCAAAGCCGCCACGCTTTTCAGCTTTCACCTTCCGAACTTCTTCAAGCTCTTCAACGCTTGCACCGTGAATCGTGGCAGCGGCATGAATCAACTCCAGCAAATCGGCAAGTTCTTCGACAGCCTCTTCATCGGAAGTTGCGGCGAGATATTCAGTGAGTTCTTCCTGCATTTTCTTTTTCAATTCAACTTTGTACTCTTCTTCATCAAGGATGCGTGTTGAGAAAGCTTTTCCTGTCGCTTCGATTACTTCAGGAATTCGGTCGCGGACTAATTTGTTATGGATTGGCATTGGAATTTCTCCTTCTTCTCGATTCATTACTCATAAGCAGTAATTGATAAAACTTTGATCTATACAAACGCCATTAAACCTCTTCACTTCCAATATAATAAAACAACTTACTCTCCACACTATTCTCCAACAACAAGTTCATATGCACTACAGGGATTGTTTTACCTTTTTTATCTTGCATTGTTGATTGCTCACCTGCTTGTTGGTCTGGAATAGCTTTCCCCAAGTAATAAAAGTCGCCACCCTCATCGTTGTCTTTCTTAATGAAGAGGTGAAGGTCGATGTTGTTCTGCTCTGCGTTGATGATCGTTTGCACTTCTGGCGACTGAAGTGTGCGGTTGCTGCGTGTTGACCATTTGAAAATTTCTTGGTTGATAAATTCTTCACTATAAGCGACGCTTGATTCGACTTCTTCATGCTTGTGGTAAGTGACGAAAATCGGACAGGTGCCATGCTTCGTTTTATATCCATACATAGTCGAACTTTCATCGTTATACCAATTTAATAAGCGGCACGCATCTTTACGTGTATATTTTTTATAGAGAGTAAGAGGCTCCTCACACGTATATTGCTTGCTTAATTCAAATGAACTCTCAATAAGATCGAGAACCATTGATTTAAATACTGGATTTGACTCCAAGCGATGTTTTAACTGTTCATGAAAACTAAAGTTACTCGCTTCGTCTGCAACGACTAAAGGCTTTCCACCATATTTCTTCTGCGAACTAATATTGTAGAAGCTTAAATCCAAAATGCGTTGAACAGATGCTAATGTTTCATTATCCACATAGCAACCATTCTCCGCTAAACATTCTCGATATTTCTCAAGAGATACACTAGGCTGTTTCATAAGCAAATCAAGCAAGAGAATTTCATGCTTCCGCTTGCCGTTAAGAATCTCCAGCGACAACATGGTGATCACTTGTTCTTCATATATAGAAAGAGCGGGCTCAATTTCTTTTAACTTCAGCAAGAAGCGATAGTAATTATTATATTTCTGTACGATAACTAACGGATCAATGGAATTATGCCGGATAAAATCCTGCAATTGCGGAACATGACCAATTCGATTTTTCAGTTCGATATAGGCATCTCGCAACAATTTCATATCTGACAAATTACTGCGCTTGATTGCGCTAAATACACGATTCTTTGCAATCGCTTCAAAGTTCACTGTAGAAATGCCTTTGATATAGCTCGTATCTTTCATACGTCGACGGATATTGTCTTTGTTTTGTGAGCGGTCACCAGACAATGCTACAGGAATGAGGTAATTGTTCTTGTAGTTCCCGATAAAGTCGATGATCGTTACGAATTCTTTTGAATTGTGCTTGCGTAAACCGCGACCTAATTGCTGAATGAAAATAATGCTCGATTGCGTTTGGCGCAGCATAACGACTTGATTGACGCTCGGTATATCGATACCTTCGTTAAAAATATCGACGGTCAAAATATAATCAAGCTGCTCACTTTCTAACAACTCAACTTGGCGGAGACGTTCTTCTTGCGAATGATCACCTGTCAGGGCCATTGTTCGCAAACCTCTTCGATTTAATTCCAACGACAGCTGCAAAGCTTCTTCTTTCCGGCTGCAGAACATTAGTCCTCGAACTTTATCGCCTGAGTGGCCGTAATAGTGAATCTTTTCGAGAATATGATCTACGCGCTCCTCGGTAACCAATTTCGCAAAAGCCGTAGCTTCATCGATCACACCTTCTTCGTACTCGACGTCCGTCACCCCGTAATAATGAAATGGGCACAACATATCTTCTTCCATCGCTTCTTGCAAGCGAATTTCATACGCAATATTGTAATCGAATAGCTCATAAATATTAAAATCATCCGTACGTTCCGGTGTCGCTGTCATGCCCATCAAAAACTTCGGCTTGAAATGCTCAATGACTTTCAGATAGGATTTCGCACCAGCTTTATGCACTTCGTCAATTAAAATATAATCAAACGCTTCCGGATTCAGTTGCTGTAGCGTCGAATCTTTTGAAATGGTCTGGATGGTTGCGAACAAATAACGTGCATCCGTTTGTCGGCTTGAACCAGAAAGAATACCGAAATCCTTTTCCATGCCTCCGAGAATTTGCATGAAATCTGATTTCGCTTTTTGCAGAATTTGTTCTCTATGTACAATAAATAGCATGCGTTTCGGCGCAAAACTTCGCACGTCAAAAGCAGATAAATAAGTCTTACCAGTTCCTGTCGCTGAAACCACCAATCCTCTATCATGCCCTGCTTCGCGCACCGCCTGTATTTCCTTCAATGCTACTCGTTGCATTTTATTAGGTTCGATCTCCAATGCTTCTGTGATCGAGTTTCGCTGGTAAGCTTCCGGCAATTCCGCAACTTTACTCGCTTCTCTCCTAAAATCGGTTGGCACATATGTTTTCTCGTACTCTTCAATCCACTCCGGCGTAAGAGCTTGCGATTCCGCCCAAACTTCTTCGAATTGGTTATTAAAATGATGGACCAAGTCTCCATTTTCATGCGAGCTCAACTTCACATTCCATTCGTAATTTACTTTAAGCGCTTGGGCAGTTAAATTGGAGCTCCCGACGATCAACGTTTGATGCGTCTTGTGTGAAAAAATATAGCCTTTTGAATGGAAGCCTTTCATTCCTGAAAGACGCACCTCAACATTTGTCAGCTTCAATAATTCTTTAAAGACTTTCGGTTGATTGAAATTCAAAAAGGTTGAAGTCAGAATGCGTCCTTTAATTCCTTTTTGATGTAAATCCAAAAAATGTGATTTCAACGTTGCCAAGCCACTTTCGGTAATGAACGCTACAGAAAAGATAAATGACTCGCAGTGTTCCAGTTCTTCTACAAGGGAATTTAACACATGCTCATTTGTTTTCGCATTATTAATAAGCAATGTTGGCTTATAGCGTTCACTGCTGGGCTTTGTCTGATCAACGAACCCTTTGTATAAAGAATCCTGTAAGTTCTGCAAAAAGTTCATGGTTCTCCCACCCATCACATTCTAATATGGCAGCTGCTCAACATTCTGCGCTAACTTTTCAATCGCTGGAATATCCGCTGGTGCCCATTCCAATTGTTCCAATTCCGCTGTCGTCAACCACTTGATGGCAATATGCTCCGTCAATACGGGTGTCCCTTTAATTAATTGGCAGTAAAAAGTCGTCAGATGTACAACGCCGAAATCGTATTCATATACCGTGTGCTCCACTTGCTCCCCAATTTCAATTTCACAATGCATCTCTTCTCGGATCTCTCTTTGCAAAGCTTGTTGTGGTGTTTCTTCCGGTTCTATTTTCCCTCCAGGAAATTCCCAAAGTCCTGGTAACGATTTCTCGAAACCCCGTTGCGCACAAAGAATTTTTCCGCTATCTGTGATGACTGCTCCTACTACGTGAATGTTTTTCTTCGACTCGATTTTTATTACCTCCTACAGTTATTACTATTAACTAATAACTTGCTTAAGCTTATGATAAATGTCTTTCCAAGATCCATCCAAATCCAAAGTCACCACTTCCATGGTCATCCGCTCATTCCATACATATTTTTCGTCAACAGCACTGCCATTAAACGGATAGATAAGAATCCCTCGTAAATTCAGCTCCTGCTCCTGATGCATCAAATACGTGAATAACTGATACATATTATCGCTGCGGAACGATAACTTTCCGTAATGAACTTGGAATATATCCTTGTAAAACTTAGCATCAACAATTATTTTTTCCGGCTTGTTCTTATGGGTTAAAGATACATCGGTCCGCATGCCTGGGAGAAATGCTTTCTTGCCTTCCAGTTTCCATTGCATTCCTTCTGCTTTTACACGGTAATCTTTCTGTTCAATTTTATAGAAGTTGAACAGAAACTTTTCAAAAATACCGTTTAGCGAGCGTTCATCTAGCTGAGCTGAGAACAAGCTCCAGTTACCATTTCTATGCGACAGTAGCGTCATTTCATGCAATAGAAGTGCAATCTGCAGCACCCGATTATAATGTACATTATGGCGGCCAAATGTCATTTGGGCAAAAGATGATTTGGTGATCGGAGGAGCCTCGACTTCTGGCATTAATTCCATGTACTTAAAACTATGCACTTTTGTTTCTTGCTTCACATATTGATTTAAAGTAATCGACTTCAAGGTAGATTTGATTAATTGATTCAGCCAGATATTCGCTGTGTATTCATCTTTCTCACAAACCACAATCGGTTTTTTTGAAATGATATAAGGCATTGACTCTTCCATTACCATCCGGCCGGCCAAACGATTAGTAGGTTCTGTTACCGCTACATAGTCTTTCGCCAAACCACGGCGATTCACTTTCTCTACTTCTTTTAAGAACTGTTTGCAGATAAAGTCATAAGTGATTAAGTCTTCATCTACGGCATTCATGCTGTTGATCAGTTCTGGCATATTGTCGGTGTAGCTTAAGAGGACGAAAAGGTTTCGGATCGGAACCTTAAAGAGTTCTTCCATACTATATATCCTCTGCCAGTTGCTCGACTATTTCAGGGCGGTCGAAAAAGTATTCTTGCAATAGAGGTAGAATCTCAAAACTCATGATCCCATCGAACCAATGATTTTCACTCATGTCCTCCGGCTTGGCTGAGAAGAATGAGTGTCCAATTGCGTAGCCGCTTCCGAGCTGATAATCATTAATGATTTCATGATTTAGCTTTTCGACTGTCTGTTGGATTTTGCTGACCATTTCAACAGTGACATTTTCTTTAATCATGTGCTGACGCCATTTTTCATCGAATACCGGTTCTAGTGTGACAAAAGCAAAACGACGGCGTAAAGCTACTTCAAGCTGTGCCAATGAACGGTCGGCTGTATTCATCGTACCAATCAAGTGGAGATTGCTAGGTACTGTAAATTTCTGTTTTGAATAGCCCATCGTAACAAATTCATCGCGCTTGTCACGCTCAATCAGCATGAATAATTCGCCGAAAATTTTCGATAGATTACCCCGGTTGATTTCATCTATAATAAAGTAATAATCTTCTTCAGGGTTGTTTAAAGCACGCTGGCAAAAATCATAGAAAACTCCGTATTGAAGAGAAAATCCGTTTTCTTTCGGACGGAATCCCATCACAAAATCTTCGTATGAATAATTCTGATGGAATTGCACCATTTCAACCCGGCTTTCATCTTTTGTACCCATGAGAGAGTATGCCAACCTTTTTGAAACAAACGTTTTCCCTACTCCAGGAGGACCTTGCAGGATGATGTTTTTCTTATATTTTAAAAGGCTTACGATCTTGTCATAAGTCTTCTCATCGATAAAGACTTCTTCAAGAAATGATTCTTTGGAATAGGACTCATAAATTTGCTGCTCCCCAATTGTTTCTCCAAGAGCTTCCTTTAAATTTGGTTTTAAGCGCCATAAGAAATGATTGCTCTCTTCATATTCGCCTTCAAACAACACGCACCAATAACAAACACTTCCGTCATCCCGGTGCACTTCTTCTAACTCTGTTTCTTCTTTTATTCTTTTTGCTAAATTGACTACGGGACTATTGAAAGAATTCCGGCTCATCCCTAATGCTTCACCTAATTGAGTTGCAGTTGCCTGTCCTCCCAACTCATACATTTTCGTCAAGTAAACCAAATCTTTTTCCTGAAAAATATTGCTGTCTGCTAACAGTTCAGACCATTTGTCTTTCGTGAGTTCATGTATAGGTTGGATCACTGGTGCAATCTCATTTTCTTTGCTAATAAATTCATCAAGAACATCGATAATTTTGTTGTGGAAATCTTCATAAGAAAAGATTTCTGCGTTCCTAACATGCGCAACACTTCTTTGCCCAGCTTCTGGATGTTCATCACCGTTGTGCAGGCCATATTCAATGCCTTGCGGATCGATGGCCACGAACAATTGTGGTGCTACGCGATGGTTTGCATGCTCCGCTTCATAAACAGCCAGCCAACAGCGTGACGTTCCAAATTGATTGTTCCAGCTATAGCCGTTCAATACTCTATCTTCAAATAATTTAAGGTCTTTCAACTCTTCAAATTGTCGGATCGCACGGTGTATTTTCGTGAGTTCTGTGTGGACTTTCTGCTTTTTGTCAAAATAGTATAGCTGGAAGAGAATCGAAAAATCACTCCAGGAGTTTAAAATTTTTGTATCGTACCTTTTACTGATCTCCTGTTTGATTCCTTCTATATCCTCAATGGACGCCATTCCGTCTTCCAATATCTTTTCAATAATTTTATGACGAATCAAATTCACTTTCTCCGTGTTCCGATATTGATCGCTAACCTTCTCCAATATTTCGGGATCCATATCTGCTATTGTTTGCAGCATCAATCCTTGATCTTTTTCAAACTGTCCGAGTTTTGTTGACAGATCGAATAAGTAATCCATCGCACTTTCTACTTTTATCTGGTCGTAAGTTGCAGCGCAATAAAAGAAATCTTGGATATCAAGCGCGGTAAGAGATGGATTTTCACGTTTGAAACGCTCTAAAGCCAGGTTGCAAATATAGCGGTAAACTTCATAATTTTTCCCTGCCACTCCCAGTTTAAAATCGATATCATAATCCGCTCTAATCGCAGTAAATACTTCTTGTTTATAAATTGGGTATTCTTTATAGTCTTTGGCAGCCAGTAAATAACCAAAAAGCGGCGCCCCAAGTGATATTTCCCCACTAAATACTTTACCTTCTTCTCTGAACTTTTCAATTCGTTCGCTAACCGGAGCTTCAGAGTTATAGAGCTCGTTAAGCAATTCTGCCACCCTTGCAGGTTTTGCTTCGGCAAACTTCACTAAGTCAGCCGTGTTGCTCCAGTGGACGAAGCTCCCGGCACTTGGATTTTCCTTCTGCAGCTTTTTGACAATATCAACTACAGTTAGACGGTTAATTTCTTGCCCTTTTAAAAACTCATTCAAACGGGAAAGCACTTCAATTTTATATGCCTCGTCGTAGAGCTTATTCTCTTTAAATTTTATGTATCTTCTATGCGCCATATCGATATAAGAGCTATCGAATAGTTTTTTTCTAATTTCGGAGTACTCGGTTTGAGAAGGCATGGCTTTTCCTTCTTTCAAATCTTCTTCGAAGTAAATTTCTGCCGCTTGTTCGAGGGTAGGGCGCAGAGCCCATATAAATCGATTGCGATCAGGTTGCCATTCGCCAAGGAATGGGATATGCCAAGTTCTATCTTTACCGTTATCTCGTTTTGGATACTCAACTTCTGGAAGGTATTGCATGATTCGTTTGCCCAGCCGGTCCACCTGCAGATTAATTGCTCCCCTACCTTTTAGTCCAATTGCATGTGCAATAGGTGTAGCATGCGGGCGACCGTCATATTGCATAATTGCCAAAATCATTTGCCTGTCTCTTTCTTGAAAGACTTCCTCGTTTCTAAGCATTTCTAACCACTGATCTTTTGTAATCTCGAGCGCTGTGTCGTATATAATTTGCTCAGCCAAAATCATCATCCTTTCGAATTTTTAGCAGCAATTTCACTCTAGAATGAATTGAGATATGTAAAGTGTGTAATTTTTTCTAATTCAGGTTGTCTATATTATACCTCTTATAAGCCAAATTTAATTGACAAATCTAAATATTCCCAAACAAGATCTTATTATCTTTACTGGAATTCATTTTTAGTTTTCTCTAACTCTTCTGTTCTCCCCTCTTCAAATATCTGTTCGAATTATATTAATGCATCAAAACTAAATTTCAATATAACAGTTTTCAATATGCCTATGTATATTGCCAATAAGCAATTACACAGGAGGGGTTCATAATGAAACGATGCAAAGTATGCAGAAAGAAACCAAGGCTTGAGCGGCGGGTGGACAGTGATGGCAATCTGTTTTGTTCAGATGGTTGCTTTGAGGTATTTGAAGGCGGACCGGACGATTTCGATCATCCGTATATTGATGATTATGAGTCGATTCGCAGGTCGTATATCGATTGGGAGATGAGTTATGAGGAGGATCTGCATAAGAGTGTGTATTTCCTTTACCCGAAGAAAGCGGATTTGATTGAGTGGATTGATGAGATGCTCGAGCCGTATTGGGGTTGTTACGGGCTGGAAGGACATGATGGTGTCTTCTCTGCTGAGATCTATCGGTATATGCAGGAGCTGCTGAAGATTCAGGAAGTGATTCGGGACTGGGAGCCGGATGAGCGGAAGTATAAGAAGTGGCTGAAAGGGATCAGGACTGCTAAGTCAGAGCAAACCAATTGATGGACTGCCCTCTTTAAACAGCAAAGAACCGGCCGGGGAATGTTAAATCCTCCGGCCGGTTCTTTGCTTATTTATTCTTCTTCCACCACAAACCTCAGCAAATCCCCAAAAATAATCTTATCCGACAACTTTAATTCCTTGCGCACGGTTTCGAGGTCCGGCCCGCAGGCTTCTTCGTCGATGACCGCTCCGGTTTCCTTGCTGTAGCAGATGTTGTCTTTGTAGACGTGGTCGTCGGAGATAAAGCTGCCGTCCCGGAAGATGACAGGATGGGCGCTGTCGCGCGTGAACAGGTTGTAGCCGAACGCGTAGCGGTTTTCGGCGTTGATGCCCATGAGGTGGAGCAGGGTCGGCCGGATGTCGATGGCGCCGCCCGGGGTGGAGATGGTTTCGCCCGTCTGTCCCGGGATGTGGATGATCAGCGGGATCTGCTGGTGCTTCATGCCGCTTTCGACGGTGGCTTCTGTGCCGAGCAGTTCGTTGAGGCCGTCTTCGTATTTTTCCGAGATGCCGTAATGGTCGCCGGCGAGGACGAAGATGGTGTCTTCGTACATGCCTTCCTCTTTCAGCGTCGCGAAGAAGGTTTCGAGCGATTCGTCCAAGTAGCGGACGGTGGTGATGTAGCGGTTGACGACGTCTTCTTCCGTATCGGCCGGGTCGATGAAGAGGTCGTCCTCTTCGAGCAGGAACGGGAAATGGTTCGTGAGTGTCAGGAATTTCGCGTAATACGGTTCCGGCAAGTTCTGCATGAACGTGGCGGACTGCTTGAAGAACGGAATATCTTTCAGCCCGTAATTGACCGAATTGGCTTCGGTGACGGTGTAATCGTCCTTCGAGAAGAAGCGGTCGTAGCCGAGGGACTCGTACATGACGTCGCGGTTCCAGAACGTGTCGACGTTGCCGTGGAACGTCGCGGCGTAGTAATCCCCTTCTTCCTGCAGGATGTGAGGCAGGCTGTGGAACGTGTTGTCCGGACGTCTCACAAAGACCGATCCGCTCGCGAGCGGGTAAAGACTCGTGTCGACCATGAATTCGGCGTCGGACGTCTTCCCTTGCGCGGTCTGGTCATACACCTGGTTGAAGTAGAAGCTTTCCTTGATGAGTTCGTTCAGGAACGGCGTCACTTCCTCCCCGTTCACTTGCTGGTTGATGACGAAGTCCTGCATGGACTCCAGGGAAATGAAGACGATGTTCTTGCCTTCCGCGATCCCGAAGAGCTCCGTGCGTCCGGGGTCTTCCTGCTGCAGGTATTCGATGGACGCGTGCGCTTTCGTCTCCGTCATCGTCAGCCGCTGCAGGGGTGCCGCGAGTCCGAGCACAATGTCGTACACGTGGTAATTGAGCGGTCCGAGCGATTTGACGACCTGCTCCCGGTCGTAGGAGTCGGAGAACAGGTGGACGGATTTGACGAGTCCAAGGCTGACGGTGAGCACGATGAGCGCTACGCCGAATGCGACGTACTTTCTCTTGATCCCTTTCGGCACCGTAAGCCCGTCCTTCGTTCGGAGGAGAAGCCAGGCAATGAGGGGCAGGTCGAGAAACAGGAACACGTCCCAAGGACTCATCAATTCGACGGTGCTTGCGCCAAGGCCGCCGACATTGGCGAACTGGAACAGGATCGGCGCACTGACGAAATCGTTGTAGAAACGGTAATACAGCAGGTCCCCGTAAAGGATGCCCGTGCCCAGCACCATGAATCCGAACAGCACGAAGCGGTTCACCTTTTCGCCGAAATAAAAGCTGAACCCCATGACCAGCAGGAGCGATCCGATCGAACCTGTAAGGATTAATACCACATCAAAAAACGACTGGACCGGCAGCTTAAATCCGACGAAGCAGATGATCACCGTCTTCAGACAAAGGATGCCCGTGACGAGCAGCGTCAATCGGATACCGGCCGGGTTTTTGGACCCGGTGTCAGTGAGCTCCATCTGAAACCAGCTCCCTGCGTAAAACTTTCTGGAGAACTCCAAGCGCCCTTTCGAAATCTGCCAGCGTAATCGCTCCCATCAGCGCAAACTGGATCCAGTTCCGCTCCAGCAAGTAATCACTTTCGTAGCTGACGATGATGCCCCGCTCCCGAAGCCGGTCGCCGGTGTCTTTCGAGGAGACGCCTTCTTCGAGCGGAATCGTCAAGATGCCAGGTGAATAGTCGGCATCGCCGAGCACCGGGATGCCGGCGTCCTGGAGAATGTTTCGTGCAGCATTTCCGAGCGCTGCCTTCCGTTCCACGTCCACATGTTTCAACGCTTCGCTAAAGGCGGCGACGAGATTGGACGAATGCGTGTACGGAATACTGCCCGATACCGCGTACTGTCCCAGGTCCAAGTAGCGCGGGATGGACGGGTCGGGTGTAATGGGTTCCCGGTGGAAGACGACGGCGAGTCCGGGAAATGATGCGAGCGCTTTGCCGCTGACAGTGCTCGCGAGATGGACGCCTTCCAAGTCGACAGGGACGATGCCGACGGAACTGCAAGCATCGATGCAGAGCGACATGCTATACGTTTTCGCTAGTCGCTTGAGTCCTTCCAGATCGTAAAGGAAGCCGGTGGACGTCTCGCAGTGGACGGTCCAGAGCCAAGCGGTGTCTTCCGTGATGAACGCTTCGATTTCTTGTAGCGACAGCTTTTCATGCCACGACTTTTCGAGCGTGTCAAACTGGAGACCGAGTCTCGCGGCGTGATCGATGAGCCGGTGGCCGAATTCGCCGTTTGCGAGGATCAGCCCTTTTCCACGGATGCGCTTGATTTGCGCAGCGACGAGGTCGTTCGCGAGCGTGCCTGTGCCGACTGCGATCTGGGCGTGCTCTGCATTGACGAGCCTGCACAGCTCCCTCCGGACGTCCTGCATCTTCCGGATGAAGTGCGGCGCGCGGTGGGATACGGCTGGTTTGCTGAATGCGCGTTCGATTTCCTTATGGATCGGCACCGGACCGGGCAGGAAGTTCAGCGGATCCGGGCGTTTCCTGCCTTGCATCAGTTTCGAGAATGCCAGAGATGTCGTTTCGAACCGCTCTTTTGTCAAGTACATCGGTTGGAACATGGCGCCTTCTGTGCCGACCATCTCCGCGAACGGCTGGAACCCGATGCGCGTGTACAGTCGGAGCTGGCGATCGGTGCCGGAGATGAGCGCGACGTCGAAGCCGCATTCGAGGCAGTAGTCTACAAGCAACTTCGCCAGCTGGTAGAATACTAGCGTTTTCCGGTACTCTTTTTTCACCGAAAGCAGCCGGACTTCGCAAGGTTTCGCGCCTTCCGGCAAATGCCGGTCAAGGTCTTCCAGTTTGTGGTCGAGCGAGAACGGGCGATTGTTGCGCACGGCGATCATCCCGACGACCTCTTCCCCGTCTTTCGCGATGAGGTAGATGTTTTCTTTGTCGAATTTGTCGACGAGCCGCCGCTCCCGGTTCCGCTGATGCTGCGGGATTTCTTCGACGAACGTTTCGTAGTTCAACCGGTGGATTCCTTCCATCTCATCCGGTTCGGATGCTAGTTTGTAAGTGAGCGTGCGCGCTTTCATTTCGAGTCCCCCTTGAGTCGAAGCTATGTACTATACGATAACGAATCGCAGCGTGAAAAGTTTCGAAATTGTGAATTCCGTCGGCTTCCGCTGTGGTTTTTTGACATTCAATAGTAATTACTTGTGATTCTGTGCTATAGTCAATCTTGGAAAATTATTCTACTATTTTAACATTCACCAGGAGGAACGTTCAAATGATTGTGTTATTTGTCTTGTTATTTCTTGCCGCTTTCGTAGCCCTCGCAGCAAGTGTCGTGATGGTGCTTGTCCGTCTGTTTTTCAAGAAAGGCTTGAGCGTGAAGCAGGCCGGGATCGCAACCGGTGCTTCGTTTGTATTGCTGATGGGATCCGTGATCGGCATGGTCTCGACATCCGATGAAGTCGAGTCGGCGAGTGCTGTTGAAAGTGAACAGGTGGAAGCCGAGGAAGAACAGCGTTTAGCGGAAGAAGAAGCTGAGAAACAGGCCGCGGTAGAGAAGGAAGAAGCGCGCCTTGCGGCTGAACAGGAAGCTGAAGAAAAAGCGGTAGCTGCGAAATTGGCGAAAGAGAAAGAAGCGGCTGAACAGGAGCGCATCGCGAATGAGAAGGCTGCGGAAGAAGCGCAGGCTGAAGAGTTTGACGGACATCAATTGATCCAGGTGGACGGCGGTGACTTGTCCGGCCACCGCGAAGCGAATGTGGTCGTGGATATCGGCTTCGGCGACCGTGAGTACTGGGCGTTCACGAATGAACACGGCCAGCTCGTACGTGTCGTTGCGGCCAAGATTGCGTTACAGGACGATGCGAACGAGCCTGTTCTGTCGACCGGCCGCTACTATTCCGATGAAGCGAAAGTGCCAGGCGTCGAAAGCGACATTCTGGACGAAGGACACGTGATTGCGGATTCACTCGGCGGCGTATCGAATGCTTATAACATCACGCCGCAGGAAAGCACGCTCAACCGCCACGGCGACCAGGCGTATATGGAAAAGGTAATCCGCGATGCGGGCGGCGCGACGGATTTCGAAGCGATCATCACGTACGCGAATACGAACACTCAGATTCCGTCCAGCTACCAATACACGTATACCGTGAAGGGGAATAAAGTGGTCGACAAATTCAACAACGCCAACCCGGATGATATCAACGCATCCCTCGGGTTGACGAAGAGTGAGCCTGCGGAAGCGGCACCGGCACCAGCCGCGAGTTCAAACGGCTCGAGCACAGGTGGCGACGTTTCCGCTGTGGATACGAATGGCAACGGCAAAGTGACGATCAAAGAAGCGAAAGATGCAGGCTTCAGCATGCCGATCTATTCCGACCACTGGCTGTACCCGTACATGGACGACCGTGACGGGGATGGGATGGTTGGGGAATAAGGTTTTTCTTCAAACTAGAAGAAAGTGAACAGGAGTACTGCCGAAAGTCGCGCTTGTGACTTTCGGCAGTACTCCTTTTTTTCTGTTTGTTGCAGTATGCCCTATCTTTGTTGCAGAATCGCCAACACCCACCCGAAAACGCAAAAATAGCCGGCGGAAAGGGACCTCCCCTTTTCCGCCGGCTGTTTCATTTCCTTTATTTCGAAGCACCTGCTACGACCTTTTCCACAGTGCGATTCAAATAATCCGTCACCGCTCCTTGCGAAGAACACGACACGTTGTGCGCGTACTTGCCGAGCACGCCTTTACGCGTCAGCGGCGGCGCAGTCCAGTGCTTGCGGCGTTCCGTGAGTTCCGCTTCGGATACATCGACCGAAATCTCCTGCAGGTCTGAGTCGATTGTGACCACGTCGCCTTCTTTCAGCAACGCAATCGGGCCGCCGACTTGCGCTTCCGGTGCGATGTGGCCGACGACAAGGCCGTGTGTCCCGCCGGAGAAACGTCCGTCTGTCAGCAACGCAACGGACTCTCCCATGCCTTTGCCGACGAGAATGGCCGAGACAGATAGCATTTCCGGCATGCCCGGACCGCCTTTTGGTCCGACATAGCGGATGACGAGAACGTCGCCTTCGTTGATTTCGTTCGCCATGACAGCAGCTGTCGCTTCTTTTTCGGTATCGAAGACGCGTGCCGGTCCTGTGTGGCGGCTGACTTTGACGCCGGATACTTTCGCGACGGCGCCTTTCGGTGACAAGTTGCCGCGCAGGACGACGAGCGGGCCGTCTTTCCGTTTCGGATTGTCGAACGGCATGATGACGTCCTGGCCGTCAACGAGCGACGGTGCGTCCGCCAAGTTCTCGGCGACCGTTTTGCCTGTGACAGTCATGCAGTCGCCGTGCAAGTAGCCGCCTTCCAGCAGCATCTTCATGACTGCCTGGACACCCCCTACACGGTGCAGGTCCTGCATAACGTATTTGCCGCTCGGCTTCAGGTCCGCAAGATGCGGCACGGTTTTCTGCAAGCGGTCGAAGTCGTCGATCGTCAAGTCCACTTCCGCCGCATGTGAGATCGCAAGCAAGTGCAGGATGGCGTTCGTCGAGCCCCCGAGTGCCATGACGACGGTGATGGCGTTCTCGAACGCCTCTTTCGTCATGATGTCTTTCGGGTAGATTCCCTTGTCGAGCAGGTTGTAGACCGCTTCTCCCGCCGCTTCACAGTCTGCGAGCTTGCCGCCGGACTCCGCCGGGTTGGATGAGGAACCAGGCAGGCTGATGCCCATCGCTTCTGCAGCGGAGGCCATCGTGTTGGCCGTGTACATGCCGCCGCATGAACCCGCGCCCGGACAAGCTGCACATTCGACTTTGCGGAGCGCTTCATCGTCGATCGTGCCGTTATTGTGCTGGCCGACGCCTTCGAACACTGAGACGATGTCAATGTCCTGACCGTTGTTGCGTCCCGGTGCGATCGTGCCGCCGTAGACAAATACTGCTGGCACTTCCGCGTTCGCGATGGCGATCAGACAGCCGGGAATGTTCTTGTCACAGCCGCCGATTGCGACGAGGCCGTCCAAGCTTTCCGCTCCGACCACCGTCTCGATCGAATCGGCGATGACGTCACGGCTCGGGAGTGAGAACTTCATCCCTTCCGTTCCCATCGAGATGCCGTCGGATACGGTGATCGTATTGAAGATGAACGGAACAGCTCCCGCTTGTCTGGCACCTTTTTTGGCTCTGACGGCGAGGTCGTGGATATGTATGTTACACGGCGTTACTTCGCTCCATGTCGAAGCGATGCCGACCATCGGCTTCTTGAAGTCCTCGTCTGTCACTCCCACTGCCCGGAGCATGGCCCGGTTTGGCGCTTTCATCGCCCCTTCACTGAACACTTTACTGCGGATCCGCAAATCTTTTTCTGTCATTCCTCTCATCCTTTCACAAAAGTATTCCTTCCATTATAGAACTATTTTCGTTCAATTCAATCTATTCTTTTAATTTCTTTTAAATTATTTTGAAAAAACAGCGGTTCCGACAAAAAGCAATTATATGTAAGGGCTTTCATATATTTCGCGTATATTGCAATAACGTTTTTCTCCTGACAATAAGAAAGGGCCTGCATCCGTTTCACCGGATCAGGCCCTTCCATCCAAATTAGTGTTTCACTGAATCAACGAGTTTTTTCGCGTCGACCATCGACATGCCGTATTCTTCCCGCAAGAATTTGACCGCTTTGATCGGTCCGACCGTCTGCAGCTTCTCCGCCGCCTGCGCTTCGAGTTCTTTCGCGTCTATCTGTGGCAACCGTTTCGCCAGCTGTCCTTTCAAGAACTTGATTTGCTGCGATTGTGCGTAAGCAATCAACAGAAGGCTCGCAATCGCAAGGCCTAAGGCGATACTGAGTAAATCCATCATCATCCCTCCTCGCTGATTTCCTCTACTGTAACAAAGGGGTTCTGTTCACGTCCACAGGCGGGACGGACCTTTTCCTTCTATAGATGCATGCCTTTTAATCCAGTTCTACAGTCGCCGACACTTCTACACCGTTCAGCGATTGTGTAGCGAGCCGGTCCGCTTCCATGTTTTCCTTCCGCGGAACGAGGTGGTATTCCGGATGGAGGCCGAGCGACTCCATTCTTGCGTCGATGCGGTCGGCCCATTTGGCGAGATCGGGTTCCATGACCGGCCATTCGCCGCTCATCTGCTGGATGACGACGCGCGAGTCGCCGAAAATGGTGAGCGGAATATCATGGACGCCGAGTTCCTGCGCCTGTTCCAGTGCGAAGTGAAGAGCCGCATATTCCGCTTCGTTGTTCGAGCTGAGCTGTGTCAGTGCGCGATTCGCACGGAACCGGTAAAACTTGCCGTTCTGTTCATATTGAATCACGCAGCCGAGTCCCGCCTTCCCCGTGCCGCGGTCGAATCCCCCGTCGAATGACAGCATGATGTTATGCGGATCCGTCTCGATGCCTTTGACATAGCCGCGCAGTTCCTTCAACGTCCACGTGCTGTCGAACTGGTCGGTCAAGACGAGTTTTTTGGCCCGTCCGGTGTGGGTCAAGTCTTCCGCGAGAACGACCGCTTCGCCCGCCGTCATCTCATCCGACTGGAACACGGTGTTCAGCCCTTTCGGTGTATGGTAATGCCATTCGATTCGAATTTTCATATCGCTTCCTCCCTAGTCCTATATTACCCGCAAGCAGCAAAACGAATCTAGCGACCGAGCGTCCGGTCGATGCGCCGGATGATTTCCTGGAGCTGCCGGATCATCCCGACCGGGTCGTAGTTCTCGAACCAATCCGCGAGCGACTGGGCATGCGCCAGATCATCGCGCAGGCGGCGGATGCGGCTGAACAGTTCGTCGGCCTTCGTCTTGCTCAGTCCGGTATGTTGCTCGAGCAATACCGCATCACTAAGCAGGATTTCCGTTTTGTCCGCGAACTGCGTGCAAGCGATCAAGTTCGTTTCCTGGTTGCGCGCCCGGAGCTTCTCATACAAGTCCCGTGCCTTCACGACCCGGTGCTCTTTCAACGCGTCTGTCCAGAAGTCGTCCGGATACGTGTGGTGGATCAGTTCGGCGAGCCGGTTCTCGAACATCGTGACGACACCGAAGAACAGCATCCGCACAGCGGGCTTCTGGACGTCCGCCAGCGTGATGATGCAGTCGACTTCCGACTTGTTGATGATGAACAGGTGCGGCTGTTTTCCGAGATGCTCCAATGTATCCAGCAGTTCGGTGTTGCGTGTCAGGAGATCCGATACGCGGAACGGCACTGCCGACGCCTTCAAGTCGGCCATATCGGCGACGTTCCCTTTCTCGAGGTAGCCTGTCACTTCCCCGTTCTCCCTGAAGCCGATGACGTCGTAGTTCTCTTCTTCGAAATACGACGCTGCCTGCTCTCCTTCTTCCGCCGATACGGACTTGAGCTGCTCGGCGATATCTTCTGCCTCGAAAAATTGCTTGAACAATCAGATCGCCTCCTTCTTACTTAGAGGAATTCCATAAAAGTGATCGCTTTTCCTGCTTGGATGTTGTACCAGTTCATTGCTTACTATGTTTACGCATTTCAACATTCTGTTGATTTTGATGATTTAAACTATTTTAGTATATTAAAATAGTTAATCCCTTTAATCCTTCCATCCATAAACCTTTATGAAATAAGGACTATTTAGTTATTAAAAATCTTTTGCTTTTCTCAGAAGAAAAAAGTATTATAGTAAAATACACTAATTAGGAGGTCGTAAGATGTCTGACAAGTTTACTCGTGAAGAGGTTGTCAAAAGTGTTCCCCAAAAAGGTTTCTTTGGTCACCCTAAAGGACTATTCACTTTGTTCTTCACAGAATTCTGGGAGCGTTTCTCTTATTACGGTATGAGAGCCATCCTTGTTTACTATATGTACTATGAAGTGTCCCAAGGCGGACTCGGGCTCGACCAGAACCTGGCTTTAGCCATCATGTCCATCTACGGATCTCTCGTCTATATGTCCGGAATCATCGGCGGCTGGTTAGCTGACCGGATCTTCGGAACTTCAAGGGCCGTCTTCTACGGCGGTATTTTCATCATGCTTGGTCATATCGTCCTTGCCATCCCTGGCAACCTCGCGATGTTCTTCGTCTCGATGGTGCTGATTGTTCTTGGTACAGGTTTACTTAAACCGAACGTTTCAAGTGTCGTCGGTGAAATTTATGCAGAGGAAGACAACCGCCGAGACGCAGGTTTCTCGATTTTCTACATGGGAATCAATATGGGGGCATTCCTTTCCCCGATTCTTGTCGGTGAAATCGGCATGAAACTCAATTTCCACCTTGGCTTTTCGATCGCGGCGATCGGGATGTTCATCGGACTCGTCTTGTTCCTTGTGACGAAAAAGAAAAACCTTGGCCTCGCCGGAACCATCGTGCCGAACCCTCTTTCCAAAGAAGAGAAATCGCGTACGGTCAAAACTTTCACAGTCGCCGCGCTGCTGATCGGCGCCGTCGTTTACCTCGGCCTGGATCGCGGCTTCCTGACATTCGACAGCTTCATCAATACGGTCGGTGTGCTCGGAATCCTGATCCCGACTGCGTATTTCATCGTCATGTACCGCAGCAAGAAGACGACAGAAACGGAACGTTCACGCCTGCTCGCCTACATACCGCTTTTCATTGCTGCCGTCATGTTCTGGGTCATCCAGGAACAGGGCGCCACGATCCTTGCGCTTTACGCCGATACACGCACGAACCTGAACTTCCTGGGCTACGAAATTTCCCCGGCGCTGTTCCAGTCGCTGAACCCGCTGTTCATCATCGTGCTGGCGCCGGTGTTCGCCTGGTTCTGGGTACGGCTCGGTGACCGCCAGCCGTCGATTCCGCAGAAGTTCTCACTCGGCCTGCTGTTTGCGGGGCTTTCGTTCCTCATCATCCTGCTGCCGGTATACTTCGGCGGAGCAGATGCACTCGTCAGCCCGCTCTGGCTCGTGCTGAGCTATTTCATCGTCGTACTCGGCGAGCTCTGCCTGTCGCCGGTCGGCCTGTCCGCCACGACAAAACTTGCGCCGGTTGCGTTCTCTGCACAGACGATGAGCCTCTGGTTCCTGTCGAACGCAGCCGCGCAGGCGATCAACGCACAACTCGTGCAGTTCTACTCCGAAGACACCGAATTATTGTATTTCGGCATCATCGGCGGAGCAGCGATTGCGCTCGCGCTCCTGCTGTTCCTCGTGTCACCGTTCATCCAGCGGTTCATGAAGGGTGTGCGCTGATAAAATTTGAAAGCCTCCGAAAGCTTGATCGCTTCCGGAGGCTTTTTTGTGGTTTTTGGGGGAAGTTGCAACTAAAACTCAATATGTCGCAACCAAATCCGATATGTCGCAACGATCCGGCGATATGTCGCAACCAAAATGAAAATGACGCAACCAACCGCCCGAATGTCGCAAATAAACAACAAAAAAGCCGGCGCAAGCGCCGACTCCAAACACCCCTTACTGCACAATCCGGTAATACACACGCGAGGTGATGCGGTAAATCAGGTAGTACAGCAGCGCAAAGGCCACGATGACGCCCGCAAGCGACCAAAGCCACAGTGCCTCGTTCGTAATTCCGAACATCAGCAGCAATTGCCGCACGATCGGATACGCGAACAGTACGTGCACACTCGCCGTCACGAGCGGCAGGAAGAACATCCAGACGAGCTGGTGGCGCGTCGAATCCTTGATCATGTCTTTGTCGAGTCCGACTTTCTGCATGATCTGGAATTTCCGCCGGTCGTCGAATCCTTCCGACACCTGCTTGAAGTACGTGATCAGCATCGCACCGATCGTGAACAAGAGGCCGAGGAACACACCGAGGAACAGGAAGCCGCCGTTCGTGCTGTACCATTCCGCCCGGTACCGCTCACGCCCTTCGTAATTCGAGATGTTCTCGTAATTATAGCGGGCGACCTGCTCCATCCGCTGCACATATGCGGTCTCCTGCGCTTCTTCGCCTTCGGTGTCCCACATCAGCATGAAGGACAGCGTATCCGTGATGGCGCCCGGTGAATTTTCGCGGTAATGCGACATGATTGCGTCAATCTCCGCAAGATCCGCAACGACCAGCGTCATCGTTTCCGTGATCCCCTGGTCAACTTCCCCTTCCAGTGAATCGGCCGGCTGCGTGCTGTAAACTTTTCCGCCGACTTCCAGCTCGCCTTTTTCATACGGGCCGGCCGAATGATTCACGAGCATTTCGCCTTCCGCAAGGGTATGGGACGTACCGTTCATGCGGTTATAATCTTCCAGCGGCATGATCTGGGTGAACAGCGGCAGGCTGCCGGTAAAACCGGAATCCATGATTTCGAAGGCCGTGCCGTTGAGCGAGCCGAACAGCATCTGGTAGCGGAGCGATTGCAGGTTCACCACTTCGAGATCCAGCGCGGCCGCTTCCGTTTCGAGCTCCGTCAGCGCCTGTTCGTACAGCGCCTGTACTTCTTCCAGACTCATTTCTTCCCCGTAGACCGTCCAATTGTTTTCCGCCGGGAAGCGGTTGTTCAGCGTCTCTTCGGCACCCGCGTAAAGCGCGACGGTCGTCGCGACGGCGATGATGACCATGCAGGCAAGAACCGTGATATTCGCTAGCCCCGCTGCGTTCTGCTTCATCCGATAGATCATGCCCGAGATAGAAATGAACGCACCCGGCCGGTAATAGATCCGGTCGTTGTTCTTCAACGCCTTCAGCACGAAAATCGAGCCCGACATGAACAGCAGATACGTGCCGGCGATCACGAGCAGCACCGCACCGAAAAACCAGACGAGCGCGTCAAGCGCATTGTCGATCGTCAGTGAAATCCAGTAGCCGCCGCCGACCAATCCGAGGCCGAGCAGGAACAAAAGCAGCGAGCCTTTCGGTTCCTTTTCCCCTTCGTTGCCGCCTTTCAGCAGACGCACCGGCTTGGCGATCGTGAAACGAAGCAGGTTGTAGAGGAATGCCGCCGCAAAGATGATCGTGAACAATGCGAGCACAGCCGCCGCTGCGGACAGCGAACTCGTGTAAGTGATTTCGCCGGGCAGCCGCATCAGGTAATTCAGCAGCATGAACACGAGACGGCCGAAGATCTGGCCGGCTAAAAGGCCGAGCACGATACTGGCGGCGCCTGTGAACAAAGTTTCGAAAAACAGGATTTTGATGATGTGCTTTCTCTCAAGCCCCAGCACACCGTACAGGCCGAATTCCTTCAGGCGGCGCTTGATCAGAAAACTGTTCGTGTACAGGATGAAAATCGCAGAGAACACCCCGATGACCAAAGCTCCGAAAGCGAACAGGCTCGGGAGCGTACTGGAGCGTCCCTGTACGAAGTCGTTGCCGATGAGTGACATCATCATATAGAACATCGCGATGACCGCGACGGCCGAGATGCCGTACGGGATGTACAATTGGCTGTTCGAGCGGATATTGCGGATCGCGAGCGAAGAGAAGAACCGGTTAGTCACGTCCCTCACCCCGTCCGGCAAGCACGGTGAACGACTGGCTGATGCGCTCCATGAATTCCTCCGAGCTTTGATTGCCCCGGTAAATCTCATGGAAAACCGCTCCGTCACGGATGAACAGTACACGGTTCGAATAGCTCGCGGCACGCGTGCTGTGCGTCACCATGAGCACCGTCTGGCCCGCTTCGTTGATGTCTTTCAAAATCCCGAGCAGGTTCTGCGAAGCTTTCGAATCGAGCGCACCCGTCGGCTCATCGGCAAGGATCAGTTTCGGGTCGGTAATGAGCGCCCGCGCCACGGCGACGCGCTGCTTCTGCCCGCCCGAGATCTCGTACGGGAATTTGTCCAGCAGCCCGTCGATGCCGAGGCGTTCCGCGATCGGCTGGATGCGCTCCCGCATTTCCCGCACGGGCGTCTTGGACAGCACGAGCGGCAGCAGGATATTGTCCCTGTTCGAGAAATTATCGAGCAGGTTGAAGTCCTGGAACACGAAGCCGAGCGTCTTGCGGCGGAATGCCGACACTTCCTTGTCGCGGATCTTCGACAGCGGTTCGCCGCCGAGGTACACTTCCCCGCCCGTCGGATCGTCCAGTGTCGAAATAATATTGAGCAGCGTTGTCTTCCCGGATCCCGACTCGCCCATGATCGACACGAACTCCCCTGCCTCCACCGAAAAATTCACGTCGTTCAATGCGGCTGTCTTCTGGTTCGAAAAACGGGCCGTATATACTTTTTCAAGATGTTTGATTTCAAGTAAAGCCATCACGATTCCTCCTTCTTGTTAATTCCATTTTACGGCCCGTTGTGTTCCGCTGCCTGTACGTGTCCTTACAAACGGAAAAGGAATCTTACGAAATCGTAAGACTCCCTAGTCGAATGAACCAATGTCCTCGCGCTGGAGGCTGATCGTGACCGCCGTTCCTTTGCCGTGCTTCGACGCGATCCGGATCCTGTGGCCGAGACGGCGGCTGATGTTCTGGACGAGGAACAGCCCGAGCCCCGTCGACTTTTCATGGAGCCGCCCGTTCAGGCCGGAATAGCCTTTATTGAAAATGCGCGGCAGGTCCTCTTCCCGGATCCCGATGCCCGTGTCTTCGATGCAGAGGCTCTGTTCGTGCTCCGGGTCCCGCCGAAACGTGATCGTGCCGGACGGCGTGTACTTCAGGCTGTTGGACAGGATCTGCTCGATCATGATCCGCAGCCAATTGGAGTCCGTCACGGCGCGCAGTCCCGTCGGCTCGTAATCGAGCGAAATGCCTTTATGGATGAAAAGGATGGCGTATTTCTTCAGCGCCGCTTTGATGACAGCGTCGACGTCCGTGTCGGACAATTCCAGGTCTGCGCCCGCCTCTTCCAGCTTCACATAATTGAGCGCCATATGCGTGTAATCTTCGAGCCGGAGCAGCTCCTGTTCCGCCTGCTTCGCGGCACTGTCCGCGACCGCTCCGCGTTTCACCAGCAGATTCAATGCTGCAAGCGGCGTCTTGATCTGGTGGAGCCAGAGCGTAAAATAATCGAGCTGGTCGCTCCGGCGCTCCGCTTCCTCCGCCTTGTGCAGCCGGCGTTCTTCCGCGAGCGCCAGGATTTTCCGCTGGTACAGTTCATCCGCCGGGTCGCTGCCTTCCGGAAAGCCGTCCAGCCGCTGCGGCGTCTCCTCCTGCATCCGTTGCAGCGCGGACATGCGGCGCCGGTAACGCGGCCATTGCACCAATAAGTACAGCAGAAACAGCACCGACGAGAGCTCCAGTGCATACCATAAATAAGGGAGCGGCAGCCTCGCCAGCAGGTGGATCGCGCTGAAGACGGTGAGCATCATGAAAAACACGATCACTTGCGGGACGGCCGACCGGAGAAAGCTTTTCCCATGCGTCTCATTCATCTGCGCCACCGTGATGCAGCGCATAGCCGACCCCTTTTTTCGTGACGATGAAGGAAGGCAAGCCGATGCCCGCCAGTTTTTTGCGGAGCCGTGCGATGTTGACCGCAAGCGTATTGTCATCGACGAACGACTCGTCTTCCCAGAGCTGCACCATCAGGTTTTCGCGCGTCACGTACTTGCCGCCCTGCTGGAACAGCATCTCGAGGATCCGCAGTTCCGTCCGGGTCAGGTCGATCGTTTCCCCGTTCGCATGAAGCCGGCTCTCCCCCGATTTCAACACCGCTCCGTGGAAATTCAGGAACGAATCCGTTCCCTGGAAATCATACGTGCGCCGCAGCAGCGCCTGTGTTTTCGCGACCGCCACCGTCAGGTCGAACGGCTTCGCGATGAAATCGTCCGCCCCCATCTGGATGGCCATGACGATATCCATATTGTCGCTGCGCGAAGAAATGAAAATGATCGGCACCTGCGAAATTTTGCGGATCTCCTGGCACCAATAATAGCCGTTGAACACCGGCAGGCCGATGTCGAGCAGCACAAGCTGGGGCGCGGTTTCCTTGAAGACGTCCAGCACCCGGCTGAAATCGTCCGGCCGCACCGTACCGTAATTCCATTTCTCCAATTCCTCCTGCAAAATGCCCGCGATGGTCGGATCGTCTTCCACTATCATGATTTTGAACATCGGATCCCTTCCTTCGTAAGTTGTTAATTTGGATGAAACTTATGTATAGCTTAAGCGTAAATAAATGAACAGACTTTTAGAAAAGAGGTGTATTGCATGACTTATCAATTGAAACAGAGATTATGGAATGGGACAAAAGCGATCGAAATCACGGACGACGAAGGAACGACCGTCGCGACCGTCCAGCGTGTCGACGTGCCGGGCAACGAAAAACGGCATTCCTTTCGTTTCGACATGAACGGCGAACATGCGACGCTTGGCATCAAGCGCGGCCGCTTGCTTTTTGCCACTTACCGCCTTCTTTGGGGTGGCGATGAATTCATCCTGAAAGATCACCCTGCAAACAGCATACTGTATTTTTGTGTGACGGGCAAAATGCACGAGCATCCGGTCGAACTCCTCGAAACATGGACAAAAGGCATCGAGGTGAAATTTGCCGGCCGGAAGGTTGCTACGGTCGAAACAGGTGGCGCCGTACTGCGCGCTTCCATCCAGATCGAAGGAAAAAGTGATGACTCTTTCTTGCCACTCGCTCTCGCCGTACTCGGGTACTTCATGTACAAAATCTACAGCGATGAGTCGGAGCTTCTTGAGGAGATTCTTGGGGAGATTTTGTGAGGAAGATTTTTTGGGTATACTGCAACGAAGCGGCTGGATTCTGCAACCAAATCGATTATTCTGCAACCATTATGCTGGATACTGCAACGAAGCGCTCCTGCGTCACATTACGGCTTCGTCGCAGAAGGTTGGCTTGATCTATGAGACGCTCATTTTCGGAAAAACGCAACTAAATGTGGCATCTGCGCAACCAAATCGAAAATCTGCACAATTAAAAACACCACCGGCAAAAAACCGCTCCACACAAAAAGCCGGCGCGAAAATTCGCGCCGACTCATTTGTCATACCAAGACCGCTGATTTCCCCAATTCCTTGCCGAGGAACTTCGCCAGTTCGAGCATGCCGTATTTGCCGGCAGCCGCTTCTGCGTCGGAGTTATAGTTCGTGTTCGTATTGACGTCATACGTGAAGATTTCGCCGTCCGCATTGCGGATGAATTCGATGCCGGCAACAGCGATTTCGTTACGGCGCAGGAATTCTTCGTATTTCGCGATGATCGGGTCGTCGAAGCCTTCGACGATCTGGAACTTCGGATTCTCTTCCACCCCTTCGCCGGCCGGGCAGAACAAGTCGTCGATTGCGCATGCATCCGCCGGGCACAATTCGAAGCCTTCCGACGTATCGACCTGCACGGCGTAGACGAATTTGCCACCGACGAATTCACAGCGAGTGATGAACGGTTCCGGCGCCTGGACATATTCCTGGATCAGCGTGATGCCGTCGACGGACGGGTCGAATTCATCGCCGTCCACGCATTGGCACAGACCTTCCTGTGAATGGAACAGGCGGACACCGAGTCCTTTGCCGGCACGGTTATGCTTCGTTATGAACGAGGAGACGCCCAATTTTTCGGCTGCTGCCAAAATTTCGTCACGGCCGTTCGCCGCGATCGTTTTCGGTGTACGGATCTCTGCAGCATTCAGCGCCATGTACTGGTTGACTTTGCTGACTTCGAGACGCAATGCGCGCGTGCCGTTGAACACTGTTCGGCCGTGATGCTCCAGCCAAGCGAGCACCGCATCTGCCATTTCCGGTGCGAAGCGGTGTCCGCGCGTGTGTGATGATGCGCTCATGCGGCTGTAGAATACACCTTCCGGCGGCGTGCTGCCTAAATCGACAAGTCCGTTATCGATGAACCAGTCCTCATAAGGCAGCCCCAGTTCATCAAGACGTTTGAACAGGTGAGTCGTCCATTCTTCATTTTCATGGATTACGTATATTTTTTCGGTCATTGGATTTCCACTCCTTCACGTGCTTTCCGTTTTTCTTCCACGAGCGGCATCACTTTTTCCGCGAACCGCTCCATCTCTTCCAGCTGCGGCGAGAATTGCAGCAGCAACAAGTCCACTCCCGCATCTTCATAGGCGAGGATCCGGTCGGCGATCACTTCTGGCGTGCCAATCAGATTCGGACGCAATCCGCGGTTGGACACCGAATAATCTTCCAGCTTCACTTGCTGCTCGAGCTGGGATTTCGAGACGAAATCATCGTAACCCGCGTAGCCCGCTGATTCCTTCATGCTGACGATGCGGTCGTACTCCGCTTTCACTTCTTCTTCCGTGTCACGGCAGACGACGAACGCCGCCATGCCGAACGACGCCAGCGGCTCTTTCCCTGCTTCAGCGCGCAACTCTTTCATGCCTTGCACTTTTTCGGCGATTTCTTCCACTGTCCCGCCGTGCATGACGTATGCATCGCAGCCTTCGACAATCGAACGTTTGCCGCGCGGGCTTTCCCCTCCTGCATATAGCAGCGGGTTCGGGCGCTGGACCGGCTTCGGTGCAAGGCGCGCGTTCTGGATGTCGTAGTATTTCCCTTTGAATGAGAATTCCTCTTCCGTCCACATGCCTTTCATCACTTGCAGAAATTCATCCGTCCGGTCGTAGCGCTCATCGTGCTCCGTGAATTCCCCGCCGTATTGCTTCGCTTCCTCCGCCCACCAGGCAGAGACGACGTTCAGCGTGAAGCGGCCATTCGAAATCTGGTCGATGTTCGCCGCCATTTTTGCTGTCACAGCCGGGTTGTGGAACGCCGGGCGGATCGCCGTCATGATTTCGAGCTTGTCGGTGACTGCCGCAATTGCTGCAGCTGTCGACCAGGCTTCCAGCGAATCTGCTTCTGTCCCTTTTATATCGTTCAGGTTCAGCTCAGCGATCAACGTCGTGTCGTAGCCCCACTTCTCCGCTGACTGAGAAACCTCTTTTGCGTAATCAAATGTAGCCGGCATGTTCTCGTCTTCCACATTGCGCAGCCAGCCGCCGAAAATCGGCATCCAAAATCCATATTTCATCTATCATCGATTCCTTTCTTCACTGAGGCGTTCTTCATTCGAGTAATCGTATTATATATTAAACCTATAATACCTACCAGTAAACTAGGTTTTTTCAGAAGTTTTTTCGAATGCCGAAATACCTGCTAAAAATTGCTGCAGCGCCCATAACCGGCTGCTGCAGCATGTTGTTCGTTCTTATTTTCCGAAAATCTCTTCAGAAATTTCGATGATGTAGCGCAGCTTTTCCCACTGCGCCTCTTCCGTCAACACATTGCCGTGGTGCGTCGAGGCGAAGCCACATTGCGGTGAGATGCACAGCTGCTCGAGCGGCACGAATTTCGCGGCTTCCGCAACGCGCGCTTTGATTGTTTCCTTGTCTTCGAGCTCTCCGTTTTTCGAAGTGAAGACGCCGAGCACGACACGCGGACCGCCTGCGGGAATGTGTGAGAGCGGCTGGAAACTGCCCGAACGGTCATCGTCATACTCCAGGAAGAAGCCGTCCACATTCTCTTTCGCGAACAACGTCGGCGCGATGAGTGCGTAACTGCCTTCGAATGCCCAGTCCGAGCGGTAGTTGCCGCGGCACAAGTGCGTCGTCACAGTAAGGTCTTCCGGCTTTCCTTCGAGCACGCTGTTTGCCACGCGCAGCGCCAGGTCGATCAGGAAGTCGCGGTCGAACTCGCCTTCGTTGAACGGGATGTCCGGCGACGACAGCCCGGCGATATAGACGTCGTCGAATTGGATGTAGCGCGCGCCCGCTTCGTAGAAAGCCTTCAGTGCATCGCGGTAAGCCTTGATGATGTCTTTCGCGTAATCTTCGACATCCGGGTAAATGGAGGCGTCGCGGATGCCTTCATTGAAAAACTGGTTCGGGCTCGGGATCGTCAGCTTCGGCACGGCGCGGCCGCCGACGATTTCCTTGAATTCGACAAAGTCACGGACGAACGGATGTGCCGGATCGAACGAGATCTTTCCGATGTTGCGGACGTCATATGCTTCCGTTTCGCCTTTGTTGAACTGGTAGCCGTGCTCCGGCGTGTATCCTTCAAAGCCGCCGATATGGCTCATGAAGTCAGTATGCCAGAACGTGCGGCGGAATTCCCCGTCCGTCACCGCTTTCAAACCGATCTCGAGTTGCTTATCGACGATGCGCTTGATTTCTTCCGTTTCGATTTCACGCAATTGCTCTGCCGTGATCACTCCTTCCTTAAACTCTTTTCTTGCCTGGTGGATGCTTTCAGGCCGCAGGAGGCTCCCTACGTGGTCCGCTTTGAAAGGTGTTCCGATTGCTGTTGTCGTCGTCATTTTGAATTCCTTCTTTCTCATTTTTTTCGAACAGTCGTTTCAATCTTTCTTATCAAGCACCTTTTTTCCAAGCAAAAAAAGGGGCTTTCTTCATGCGTAAGAAGAAAGCCCCTTTGCGGGAATGGTTTCTTCTCATCTTCCAGACGGATCACTCCGTCTGCTGGAATTAGCACCATTGCCTTCGTCAGGCCGGTTGCTGAGACATCACAGGGCCAAGTCCCTCCGTCTCTCTTGATAAGAATTACATATGAAATTATGAGCCGTTCAATGGATTTAACAATAAACGAATATCAAAAGTTTTGCAAGAGAAATAATGAAAATTGTTCGAACAATCTTCAAATTCATTTTTGAGGTGGCGGATAGCCGAACAGCTCCCCGAGACGTTTGAGCGCGGCAAGGAACATCCCTTGCTTCTCGTACTCCGCCCATGCCCCTTCCGAAAAACGTTCGGCGCGCATCATGTGCGTGAACGCTGCACGCAAGAGGAGCGGATCCGCTTGTGGAATCGCCCGCTTCAATGCGTCATGATCCGGGATGTCGTATTTGTCGAGTGTTTCATTATAGTGCACATCAACGAAATCGACGTCTTCGATGCTCGCGATAAAGGCATTCATTTCATCACTGCAGCTCCCGTGATTCACGTAGCTCTCAGCTGCCCGTTTTTCGAAATAAGGCAAATACGCATACAAGTCCTCATATGTTTCCATCCTGCTCCCCCTTTCGTCAAAACGGGCAGATCGTCTTAGCGTTTATTTCCTGGTGTCTGTTTGCGGACAACATCGAAGACGCCTGCGCCAATCACTTCAAGAGCAGACTGCATGCGCTCTTCGGAAATGTTGTCTTCAATCGTATCCTGTGGTGTGTGGTACACTTTCTCGATATGGTACACGAGTGGATCCCAGCTATCGATGCCCATCCAGATGAAGAGTGCAGCAGGAATGCCGGCATTATGGAATGGGACGTGGTCACTCGAGCCGAAACGGCCGGCTTGGATGTCCGAGTTGCCGAGGCGTGCGCCAGCAGCCAGTGATGCATCAGTCACCAAGTTTTCAGAGCCATCGACTGTCATCGCATAAAGGTGCGTTGCTTTGTCATAGCTCGTTGCGACCATGTCTGCGTTAAAGACGCCGTCAATGCGGTCGCGCTCAGGCTGTGACAGCTGATCTACGTAGTGACGTGCACCTAGTAGCCCACGTTCTTCAGAGCCGAATGCAACGAATTTCAAATCTTTGTCCGTGTTGTAGCTCTTCACGACACGCGCGACTTCCAGCATCAAGCCGACACCGGAAGCGTTATCGTTTGCACCAGGTGCTCCGAGTACGCTGTCCATGTGTGCAGTCAACAACACCTCTGAGTCGCCAGCTTTCTTGTTTTTCGCTTTTTTCGTTGCGATGACGTTCAGTGATTCGAGGTCCGTGTGGTGAACCGCTGTCAAATCAAGGTTAACCGCACCTTCAGCAAGCTGGTCTTTCAGCCACTCGCCTTGGATGAATGCCGCGCCGAATACCGGAACATCTGCCGCCGTCGTCAAGTTCGGGTTGAACGTTGAACCGTAGTTTCCACGGCTTCCATTGACACTTTGCAAGATGACGCCAGCCGCTCCTGCATCGATTGCGTTCGCAACTTGTGAGCGATAGGCAGATGTCGACGCTTCACGTGTCAACAACACGATTTTCCCTTGCGTATCAGCAGGAAAATCTGCGGCATCAAGTCCACCTTCAACGTAAATTACTTCGCCTGAAACACTTTCATTACTAATTTTGCCGTTCGGTGCAGCACCCATATCCCAAACTGTGCCATCACTGAATGCAGCAGCTCCGACATATTGATCCGCAACCGGGAATGGCTGGTACTCGACTTCGAAGCCGAGCTTGCTAAATTCCGCAGCGATGTAATCCGCGGCGATTTTCTCACCTTCCAATCCACCAACACGCGGACCGATTTCTTCAGAAAGGTAACGGACATGCTCAATGGCGCGTGCCGCTTCTACACGTTTGATAATTTTCTGGTCCTGTCCCGAAACTGCCGCTGCCGCAGCTGTCGTAACAAGCGGGCTTCCCGCTTCAGCAGTCGGCATCGCTGCAGGTAATGCTCCGAATGCTAGCGCCCCTACCAATGCATAGCTTAGTACCAATTTCTTTAACGTCGGACCATGTGTTTTCACGTTTTTCGTCAATCCATTTCGCCCCTTTGAAATTTTTTCAGCTCATAAAGCCGTTAAACATCTTTCGCTTCACGAAACACAGAGTCCTTTAAATATTCTGAAAACAGTCAGAAGGATCGAGACGGGGATTCCAAAAAGACCAATTCCGAAATGAGCAG
Source organism: Planomicrobium sp. YIM 101495 (assembly GCF_009707665.1). Lineage (GTDB taxonomy): Bacteria > Bacillota > Bacilli > Bacillales_A > Planococcaceae > Planococcus. The sequence continues at coordinate 174,888 of NZ_WLZW01000004.1, read as the reverse complement.
TAAGGGGTTTTTCGCCTAGGAGCTGGGATGCCCAAAGAACTACTCCATTAAAAAAGCCAGCACAGAGGGTTCCCCCATGCCGGCTCCATAAATTATAGATTCAAATCGTACTGCTTGATGATGCTCTCGAGCTTGAGCGCTTTCGTCATATCGCCGTTGACTTTTAACTTCCCCGTCATGAAAGCGACTGTGCCGTTCAGCTTACATGCCAGGAACTTGTGGAAGTTGTCATTCGACAGGATCAGCGTACATTCCGACACCACTCACAACGAATATGATGAACATCGATGAATTCGGGATGAGCGACGCAACACGCGGCGTCAACATGATGCCGAAAGCAGGCACGACGCAAGAAATCGCGAACATCGCATTGTTCCTCGCTTCTGATGATTCCACATACCTCAGCGGTGTCACGCTGGCAGCTGACTTCGGCTGGAGCGCATACTAATAAGCAAAAAGGAAGGAAATCAGTTGCTGATTTCCTCCCTTTTCCTATTTCAACTTAAGCACGCAGCCATTTCAAAATCTCGCCTGGCGTCGCATTTTTTCCGTAAAGCAGGATGCCGGTCTTGAAAATCTTACCAGCGAGCTTCATGCAGATCCAGCCGCTGACGATGAGGATGGCTGTCGCAATGATGATTTCCACCCACGGCCACTCCTCCAGCAGCGACAGGCGCAGAATCAGAACGCCCGGCGAAGTGAACGGAATGTAGCTTCCGATCTGTGCCCAAATGCCACTCGGATCGGCGAATACCGGTCCGACGAAGATGAACGGACTGAACGGCAGCATCATGACGAAGCCTTGGAAGTTGCCGGCAGTCGACATATCCGCCATCGTGGCGCCGATGCCGACGAAGATCGATGCATACAGCCAGTAGCCGAGAACCGCGATCAACAGCAGCAACATTAATTCCGGTACGAGCAGATATTCGAGGATCGGCACATCCGTCCGCCAGACGAGCACTGGCAGCACCAGCACAACGAAGACGATCAGCTGGATGATCCCAAGTACGAAGTAGCCGAGGATTTTCCCTTGCATCAATTCACCCGGCGTCAGTGACGACAGTATAATCTCTGCGATTTTGTCTTTCTTTTCTTGGGAGGCGCTCGTGAAGATCGCCATGCCCGTAAAGACGATGGACAACAAGACGACAGCCGCAAAAGCCCCCGGAACGATGCGTTCTAAGAATGCTGCGTCTTCCCCGCTTGCCATGTCGTCCACGCCTGCCGCTTCTTCCGTTACTTCCTCAAAGACAATGCCTTGTGCCAGCGCAACCGCCTGTTCGGAAGTCAGTCCCATCGCTTCGATTTGCCGCTCCTGTAGTGGAACGCCCAGAAGCTGGACTTCACTTGCTAACGATGTGTTCGTGTCGTCATTCGTGTGGACTGTTACGGTTCCGCTTTGAAGCGCCTCTTCCGTAATCAACACATAAGCGGCATCATCATTTTCAGCAAGCAGCTCCTGTGCCTCGCTTTCCGGCCGGTCGGTTTGGACAACTTTCCAGTCGACACCAGCGCGCGCGACGAGTGCTTCCATTTCCGCAAAGACACCGAGTTCGTCGTTGACGTAAACTGTCGACGAAGCCCCTTCATCATCCGAACCCGCGAACAATTGCGGAACTAGAAGAAATGCGAGGAAAATGATCGGTGTCAAGAACATCCCGATCAGGAACGATTTGCTCTTCATATTCCGCATGATTTCCCATTTGGCAACTTTCATCGTGTTACGCATGTTCTTCACGCCCCTCTTTCAAAAGATTTCGGTCAGTGGCGATATCGATGAAGATTTCGTGCAAGGATATCCGGTCGATCGAAAATTCCTGGATGTCGAGTTCCGGCGGCATATTGCGCATCCACAAGGCCGGCTGCACATCCTTCGATAAATATAAGACATCTTTGTCGCCTTGTCGTATCACGCGCTCGACGTCCGGCAAGCTTGCCAGTTGCTCGTGGCTATTTGCACCCAATATCGTACATTTGAAATTGGCATATTGCTTTTTCACATCCGCAAGCGGTCCGTAGATGACTTGCTGGCCGCGGTGGATCAGGAACAGCCGGTCCGCCATCTCCTCCACCAAGTTCATCTGGTGGGACGACAACAAGATTGCCGTGCCGTTGTCCGCCAAACTGCGGATCTCATCTTTAAATAATTCCTGACTGACCGGATCGAGTCCGGAAAAAGGTTCGTCCAGGATGAGCAGTTCGGGTTCATGGAGAATCGATGCGATGAACTGCACTTTTTGGCCCATCCCTTTGGACAGCTCCTCGACGTTCACTTTGTCTTTCCCTTCGAGGCCGAACTTCTCCAAGTATGCCAGTGCCCGCTGCTTCGCCTTGTCTTTCGGATAATTTTTCAGATCCGCAAGGTACAGGAGAATGTCCATCACTTTGACGTTTTTGTAAAGTCCCCGCTCTTCCGGCAAATAACCGATCCGGTCACGCGGAATCTCTTTTTCCTGACGTCCTTCAAATGCGATCGACCCCGCGTCCGGATACATGATTCCCATGATGTTCCGGATCGTCGTCGATTTCCCCGCTCCGTTCGGTCCGAGAAGCGCCATGATCTCGCCTTTTTTCACTTCGAACGAAATGCCCGACAGGATCGTTTTATCCTTGAATGCTTTTTTCAAGCCTTCCACTTTCAGCATCGTTTCCATTTTTCTCATCCTTTCTTTTGGGTGTCTGGCACTTTGGGGTCTGGCACTTTGGGGTCTGGCACTTTGGTGTCTGGCACTTTGGTGTCTGGCACCTCGATGCCAGACACCCGTCTCAATGGCTTTTGGTCCAGCAAGTAGCTGATGATTTCTTCCAGCTCGATTCCCGACTGGTCCATAACATTGATGCCGTGCTTTTCGAAATATTGCTCAGCCGCTTCCGGCATTGCCGTAACGACGTCCATGTGGCCGCGCGCGAGTTCTTCTGGAATCTCCCCATCCGGCATCCGGTCAATCCAGTAGCGCCGATAGCTTTCGGTCAACTGCTCTTTTTCGTAATGGCCGAGCGTCTCGCCGTTTTGCATCAGGAAGATGAAATCCGCCAATTTCCGGATGTCCTCCACCTGGTGGCTCGTCATGAGGATGGCGCGTTCTTCCACTTCCATCCAGTCGGCGAGCAGATCGGTCAGTCCTTTCCGCGACGGAATGTCGAGAGAGTTCATCGGCTCGTCCAGGATCATGAGCCGCGTTCCCCTCGGCAAAGCGAGTGCCAGGGCAAGTTTCTGCTGCAGGCCGGGCGACATTTTGCCGAATCGCTTGCTAAGCGGAATGTTGAACGATTTGATTATTTTTTGGAACAATTCTTCATCCCATCCACCGTAAAGCGGCGCAATCAGCCCTTTCAAGGCCTCTCCTGTATACGGATCCCAGCCGATCAGCTTCTGCGGCACGTAGGTGATGTGCTGTTTCCAGTCCTCGTCCGCTCCCCCTACCGGTTTGCCTCCGACGATGATGCGGCCGTGGTCGAGTTTGGCGAGCCCCATGATGAGCTTCAGCAATGTGCTCTTACCCGAACCATTCATGCCTGCAATCACCGTGATCGTTCCGGGTTCAATCATCAAGTCGATCGGGCCGAGCCGGAACTCATCGACCGTCTTTTGTACAGCGTCTATCCGAAGCCATTCGCTCATTGCCCTTCCTCCCCTTTCATCACTTCACGGAAAATCTGCTCGATTTCCTGTTCGGTGTAATCGTAATTGCGCGCATTTTGGATCGCCTGTTCGAAGCTTTCGTAAACTGATGAAATCTTCACTTGTTCCATCATCCCTTTCTTCGTTTCCGCAACGAATGTGCCTTTTCCGTGGATGGTCTCGATGAACTCTTGCGCTTCCAGGTTCTGATATGACCGGCGTATCGTGATGACCGAGATGCCGAGGTCTTTCGAGAGGGCCCGGATGGACGGCAGCGGCATGCCAGGGGCGAGATGGCCGCCCGCGATGAGCGCCTTCAACTGTTGTTCCACTTGGTGATAAATCGGTTCACGCGACTCTTTGGATAATCGGATCGGCAACAATGGTTCGTCCCCCTCTCATAAATAATCCGCTTTCGCCATGTCGCGTTTCATCACATACTGCCAGTAACGCCAGCCCCCATAGCCGAGGAGAATCGCTGCGGGAATTACAAGGAACGGCCAGTCTCCCGCGACGTGAATCGTCCACATGACGAAGCCTTCTGGAAAGAGCACCGGAAACAGGAAGTACATCGCCGCGACCGCAAGTGCGATCCAGAGCCAGGCTGCGAGGAATGCTTTCGTACCGAAGTTCCCTCCCGCTTCTGACGCCACCATTACAAATCCGGCAGCGACCGACAGCGACATCCAGATGATGACGAATGCGATGAGCGACAGAGGCGTCACCAGTTCGCGGAATTCGGTTGAGAAAGTCGGCAGCGCAATCAGGAGGAGCAACTGGAACACAGCTGAATGGATCCCGTAGATCAGAAAGCGGCTCTTTACAATGACGTCCTTTTTGATCGGCAATTGCTGCAGCATGACGAGTGCTGGCACCGTCCATAAATCTCCGCCCAGCTTCGCCATCTGGAATTCCTTCCCTTTCATCCAGGAAGGAAAGACAAGAAAGACGAGCAGGAAAATAAAATCAAAGAAAAAGAAATCACCTGCTGCATATACTTCAAACGAATTGACAAAAGTGAAACTCATGAGCAAGAAAAACACCAGCAATGTGAAAAATGATTTTTTTGAAGCCGCCAATTCTGTTTTCGCCAAACGGGCAGCAAGTTTCCAATCTGTCAATGTGAAAAACCCCTCTCAACTGTGATACTGTTTATACTCATATACACAGTATCAAGAAATTATAAACAATGTCAACCACTTTTTTTCAGACAAATTAAAAAAAGAGCCGAAAATCCGGCTCTCTCATGCATTTCTTATACGATTAAAAATCTTTGAATAACCTGAATACGAGCCGCGGCACATAGAATAGAATCTCTCCTGCTGTGAAGAGCGCATCCCAAAACCACCAGTCCCGCTCTTTCTTCCGCTTTTGAACGTTCGCCATTTTCCTCAAGCTCCTCTCGTCACCATCTCTTGCTTACTTGTACGAAAAGAAGCGAAAGAAGTTTCAGGCATGTGCACAATTATTCTTTTTTAAGAGATGTTCCCATTTCTCAATGGCCCTGGCTGCAGCGAGTGTACAGCGCTCCTTGTCTTTCGGCTGCGGCGCCAGCTCAACTTTCAGCACTGCGGCCAAAGTCGTCTGCACATACAGCATGTCCCGCAGCAAGTCGACGCCGCCGCAGAAGTTCGGATAAAATCGGTCTCCCGTCCCGAACGCGATGGTGACAAGTTCTTTTCTACCGAGCTGTTCGATGTCTTCGTATACTTCTTCCATCCCTTTCGGCAGCTCGCCACTGTCCCATGTGTACGTCCCGACCGCTAAAATGTCCACTTCCCGAAGAAGCGCGACAGGCATCGAACAAACTTCATGAATCTCCACCCGGCCGTAATGTTCCAATGCTCCCGCCATCTGCAATGCAAGCTGCGCCGTGTGGCCACTGACTGATATATAGATGACAGCGATCCGCGGTTTATAATTCGTCGAAGCCATTTTCCTGTGATACTTTCGCATATGCACGGGATTTTTGCTCGAAGAAATCAGATTTGGTCTGGTTCATCATGCCGTCATCGAATACCTGGATCCACGGCATCGGATTGTCCCTTTCTTCGTACAAATTCGGGAATCCGAGCTGGCGGAGGCGTTTGTTCGCCAAGTACTCGACATAGCCTTCGAATTCCTCTGCATCGATGCCATCGATTCCTTCGAACAAAGTGCGCGCCCATTCCTGCTCCAGCTCGACAGCTTTCCTGATGACATCCGTGATGTACTGCCGGTTTTCTTCCGTGTCAAGTTCTGGGTTTTCCTGAAGGAGAATGCGGACGAATTGGCTGATGAAATACGCGTGCTGCATCTCATCACGCTGGATATAGGAAATCATCGTGCTCGTCCGCAGCATTTTCTGTTGTCTCGCCAAGTGGTAGAAAAATGCGAATCCCGCGTAGAAATAAATGCCTTCCAGAATGATCGAATTGACACCGAGTCGGAGAAGCGTCTCCGGTCCCGGTTCGCTGCGGAATGCTTCGTACGCTTCCAAGATCAGCGCATTGCGTTTTCGCACCAGCGGATCGGACTTCGCCTGATCGAATCTGGCATTTTGCTCGCTCAGCGGCACGAGGGAGCTGAGTATATAGGAATACGACTCGTTATGGACCGCCTCCTGCTGCGAAATCACTGCAAAAATCGCTTTGAAGCTGGAGTCTGTCACGTAGTCCATGACATTACTCATCGTCGGTGTCTGCAGGCTGTCGAGTGACGCGAGCTGTGTATTGACCCGAAGGAACACGTCCTGTTCACACGCGCTCAGCGTGCTCCATTGTTTGATATCATCCTGCATATTGATTTCCTGCGCCTTCCAGAAGTTCGATAACAGCGCCTCGTATAATTCATACATTTGTGGATACGCGATATCATTCCAATTCAACAAACCTGACGACTGGCCATTAATGATCCCCGTCGATTTATTCGGTTCGTCCGGATTGAACAATCCTTTTTTCGTTAATTGCTGCATCCTTATTCCTCCTCAACTTTCACAAGCTTCGCACATGTCCAGTTCTGCCTGCGAGGTGCTTCTGACATAATACGTCGTTTTCAAACCGCTCTGCCATGCTTCCAAATGCAACGCCAACAGCTCTTTCGCTTTGATTGCATGATGGACATACAAATTGAACGAAATGCCCTGGTCGATATGGCGCTGCCGGGCAGCGTTCTGGCGGATACTCCACTTCTGATCGATCGTATGCCGCGTATTGCGGTAATAATCGTACGTGCGGTGGTCCAAGTCCGGTGCCGTCACTTTGAATTTAAAATTCTTCTTTTCTTCCGCATATTCCACTGCATAAAGCGGATCGATACCGTCTGTGGACCCGCCGATTTTAGCGGTCGATGAGTTCGGCGCGACTGCCATCATCCAGCCGTTCCGGACGCCGGATTCCGCGACTTGGCTGCGGAGCGACTGCCACCGTTCGTCTTTGTAGGCGCGTCTGTCAAAATAACTGCCCGACTGCCATTCCGAACCGTTAAACTCAGAATAAGCCCCTTTCTCGCGTGCCAACTCCATGGATGACTCGATGGCAAGAAATGCGATCGTTTCGTAAAGTTCATCGGCATATGCGACAGCTTCTTCCGACTCCCAGTGGATGCCTTTCAATGCGAGAAGATGATGCCAGCCGAAAGTTCCTAATCCGACTGCGCGGTATTTCCGGTTGGTCGCTTCTGCCTGCCCCACTGAAATCGTGTTCAGGTCAATAACGTTGTCGAGCATCCGCATCTGGACCGGAATCAAGCGTTCTAGCACATCCGCTCCGACCGCTTTCGGCAAGTTGACGGATGACAAGTTGCAGACGACGAAATCGCCCGGCTTCCGGACAATCACTTGGTAGCCGTCCTCATTGACGAATTCTTCCACAATCGTCGTCGGTGACATGTTCTGGGCAATTTCCGTGCACAAGTTACTGCAGTAAATCGTTGTCCGGCCAAGTGTCCGTTTGTTCGGATTCTGGCGGTTCACTTCATCGCGGTAAAACATATACGGCGTGCCCGTTTCGAGCTGGGCGATCATGATCCGCGCCATCACATCCATCGCACGGTATGTCTTGCGCGGGAGCAGCGGATGGTTGACCGCTTCTTCATATTTCTCCGTGAAGAATGCCCGGTCCGTCTCGTCGTAAAAGTCTTCCAGTCCGAGCGGCTCTCCGTTCTCATCTTTCCAGCCCATGATCTGTTTCACTTCGTGCGGGCAGAACGTATGCCATTCGCCGATGCTGCGGCCGCTGTCATCTTTTTGCTCGAGCCGTTCCATGAACAAGTCAGGGATGCAGACGCCGGTAAACAGATCATGCGCTTTCCGTCGCTCATCCCCGTTATTCGTCTTCAAATCCAAAAAGCCGTTCATGATATCCTTGTGGAAAATATCCAAATACACTGCGACGGCCCCTTGTCGCTGACCGAGCTGATCTACGGAAACGGCTGTATCATTGAGCAGACGGATCCACGGAATGACGCCCGACGAATTGCCTTTGAATTTTTTGATGTCCGAGCCAAGTGCCCGCACTTTGCCGTAATAGACGCCGAGCCCTCCGCCGTCTTTGCTGAGGCGTGCAACGTCCCAATTGTTCAAGTAAATGCCGTCGAGTGAATCTTCCACCGTGTCGATGAAGCAGGAAGACAGTTGGCCGAAGCTTTTGCCCGCGTTCGCGAGTGTAGGTGTGGCGACCGTCATGAATTGATTCGACAGCGCCCAGTACGCTTCTTTTACGAAGCCGAGACGTTTCGCTTCCGGCTCTTCTTGCATCAGCGTCATGGCGATGATCAGAAAACGTTCTTGCGGCAGTTCGTATACATGTCCTTCGTGGTCTTTCGCCAAATACCGATCTGCGAGCAGGAAAAGGCCGATATAGGTGAACAGCTCATCTTTCGTTGGGTCGATCACTTGGCTCAATTCTTCGATTTCCTCCGCCGAATACGTGTCCAGCAAACGCTCGGAATAAATGCCTTTTGCCGTCAGCTGCTGAAGCAATGGATAGAAAGAACCGTACGTGCCAGAATCTCCCGTTCCTCTGTTTGCTGCAGCTGTCCCGTATAATTCGATTAAATGAAGTCTTGCCGCGAGGAATGTCCACGAAGGCTCATTCATGGAAATGCGGTCAAGCGCATAGCCCATCGCTTTTTGGCACGCGCTTGCAGCTTCCGTCTTCTCCAACCGTTTTAGCAAAGCGCTGACGTCCAGGCTGAATTCCTCTTCTGCCCGGCGGATCGTCTGTATGACCTGTTCATTTACCACGTCTGTTTTCATCGTCATCCTCTACATCTCCTTTCCGTAATTCGCTGATTCCATTCTGCGCTGTTTGCGAAACTTCGCGCTTTGCGCCAGACGCCTTTCTTCCGGCGTTTCCGGGATGACGGCCGGCACTGCGACCGGCCGCCCTCCTTCATCAATGGCGACCATCGTCATGAAGGCAGTCGTCGTCAGTCGCGTTTCCCTTGTCGCACTTTCCATGCACTCTACTTTCACGAAAATTTCCATCGATGTTCTTCCAGTGGATACGACCACCCCTTCAAGCGTCAAAATATCACCGGTCCGGGCGGAAGATAAAAAACTGACTGTGTCGATCGATGCTGTCACCACGGCGTGTCCACTATGCTTCATTGCCGAAATCGCACCGATTTCATCGATATACGACAAAATCGTGCCACCAAAAATCGTGCCCATATGGTTTGTGTCCGGCGGCAAGACCAGCTTCGTCTGACATGTTCTTGAAACCGATGTCGTTAATTCTTTTCTCATATCTTCATCTCTCCTCCCGCTCCAACGGGTTTCAGGCAAGAAAAAAGCCCTCTCCCACTGACTTGGGAAAGGGCTTGTGAACGCTAAAGCATCTCGGTTAAACAGAAAAATGTTCGCCAAAGAGCACTCGCGTTGCAGCCTCTCTGTTCCCGAAGAAGCATACACACTCTAAAAATGGCAGGTCTCCTGGCTCATGCGTCATCCTCTCTTCGTCCTTCCCGTCTTCAGACAGTGGACCTTCGAAGTTCGTCAGCACTTACAGTTGCGGGTACAGCTCCGGTTTCTTCCGGATTCCCTTTTCAGCCTCATCGGCACCATTTCTATTCGATGTACTATATATTGTGTTTTAAAACAGCAAGACATCTATATCTTGCACTTCATTCACTATAAATGATGCAACGCTGTTTTGCAAGGATGATTTTATGATGTAGGTGACTGCCCTTCTTCCCATCTGGTACACTAAAACAATTAGATGCAGCCAGGACGGGAGATGAGCACTTGAAAGCTTTACGCGAGATCGATGCAGATTCATTGACGCCTTACATTTTGACGATCGGTCTGATTTTACTGATTTCGGCGCCGATCTTACCGGTGGCCGTGATCATGTTCATTCAAGATATGCTGTTCTTTTCCTATAATCACTTGTCATTCATCCGTCCGCAAGCGGCCTACAGCGGATTCGCGGCAGGAATGGCCTTAGTCGCGGTCACTCTTTTCTCGTTCCTGTTCACCAAATTGTACGCTGAGAAGAAACAACGGGATTATCGCTTGGCCGGACTTCACCTCTTCCTGCTGTTGTTGGCGCTTCCCTTGTTTGCTCTGTCGATTTTCCATTATGCCTACTTGGATGAAGATGGCGTGCACGTCAATCCATTCTGGTCGCTGACAGAAGTCTACGTTGCCTGGGACCAGGTCGAGCATGTCGTGCGGACTGTCGATGAAGGCACATCCCGTGTCCTATCCTATACATTTATCGACGGTGACGTCACTGTGACGGTTCCATACGATTCGCAGGACTTCCAGACCGTGCGCACCATCAACCGAGCCAGTCTGCAATACGATTGGGAAACGACCGATACATTCGAAAATACAGGTCAGTCGCTGAATCTTTTTACAGAATAAACAGTGGAACATGGTAAGATGGACAAAGTTGAGTTGAAATACATGTTCACTATTCCACTTGTGGACTGGATTGAAAGGAAGAAATTTTCATGCAAACGTTACAACAGCAATGGTTCGGCAACATTCGCGGTGATATTTTGTCGGGAATCGTCGTAGCCCTTGCGTTAATTCCGGAAGCAATCGCCTTCTCCATCATCGCAGGCGTCGACCCGATGGTGGGACTGTACGCATCGTTCAGTATCGCAGTTATCATCGCATTTGTCGGCGGCCGGCCCGGAATGATTTCTGCCGCGACCGGTGCAATGGCACTTGTCATGGTCGACCTTGTCGCAGATCACGGTCTTCACTACTTGCTTGCTGCGACAATTTTGACGGGGATTATCCAAGTCATTCTCGGCGTCTCAGGCATTGCCCGGCTCATGCGCTTCATTCCGAATGCCGTCATGATCGGCTTCGTCAACGCACTTGCGATTCTGATCTTCATGGCGCAAGTGCCGCACTTCCTCGGCGAAGGCTGGTTGACGTACGTCTTTATCGGCGTCACGCTTCTGATCGTCTACACGCTGCCCCGCTTCTTCAAAGCGATTCCGGCACCGCTCATCGCCATCATTCTGTTGACGGCAGCGGCTTTCCTGTTCAACATCGAACTGAAAACGATCGGCGATCTCGGGACGATCACCCAAAGCTTGCCAAGCTTCCTGTTGCCGGATGTCCCGTTCAACTTGGAAACATTGCAGATTATCTTGCCTTACGCACTTGCACTTTCTGTCGTCGGTCTGCTCGAATCGCTGCTGACCGCGCAAATCGTCGACGACATGACCGATACGAAATCGGATAAGAACCGAGAAGCACGCGGGCAAGGAATCGCCAACTTCGTCAACGGCTTCTTCGGCGGAATGGCCGGCTGTGCAATGATCGGGCAGTCCGTCATCAACGTCAAATCCGGCGGCCGCGGAAGACTTTCGACACTCGTCGCCGGTGTGTTCCTGATGTTCTTGATCATCGTCCTCGGCGATCTCGTCATCGACATTCCGATGCCGGTCCTGATCGGCATCATGGTCATGGTGTCGATCGGCACATTCGACTGGGGCTCGTTCAAGTATCTCGTGACAGCTCCGCGTGCCGATGCGCTCGTCATGTTCGTCACGGTCGCAATCGTGGTCTGGACGGATAACCTCGCGATCGGTGTCGTGGCTGGCGTCGTCTTAAGTGCTTTGTTCTTCGTCGGCTCAATTTCGAAATTAAAAATCAAGAAGCGTGACGGCGTCTATCTCATCGAAGGGCCCTTGTTCTTCGCCTCGACGCAGAAGTTCGTCCAGACGCTCGAAATGGCAGAAGAAGACCACGTCATCATCGACCTGACGAGCAGTCACCTATGGGATGAATCAAGTGTTGGCGCGCTCGTCCGTGTCACGGCGAAACTGCAGCAGCAAGGGAAATCCGTCGAAGTACGCGGGTTGAACCCTGCGAGCAGCGCCTTATTCGATAAACTGAACGGCTAATCGCCTGAGAAGGAGGACAAGTTATGTATCAGCACATCATCCTTGCAGCAGACGGCTCGGAAAATGCCGTACGCGCTGCCGAAGAAGCGGTGAAAATCGCAACTTATACGGAAGGCTCGAAAATCGAAGTGGTCATGGTCGCCGATTTCAATAAAGCGACCGCCGACCGTCTCCACACACAATCGGAAGACAGCTTGCTGCTGGAGCGCCAGCGCAAGATCGCCAACGTCGAGCACGTCCTTGAAGGAGCCGGTGTGCCTTATACGGTCACTGTCCTCAAAGGCGACCCCGGTCCTGAAATCGTCCGCTACGTCAACGATTCACGGGCCGATCTTGTCGTCATCGGCAGCCGCGGCTTGAACAGTTTACAGGAAATGATGCTCGGCAGCGTCAGCCACAAAGTGATGAAACGGGTAAAATGCCCTGCACTGATCGTCAAATAGAAAAGGGATTGCCCGAGACCGTCGTGAACGGTCCTGTGCAATCCCTTTTTTCTATTATCTGCCTTACTTTCCGAGCGCTTCTTGTTTCAATTCTTTCCACTCTTCCTCGAAACTATGCGCTTTCCGCCCGATCACCAGACTGAAGACGACGAATGCGATGAACGATAGCAGCACCGGCAATGCAACGGTGTGCACACCTAACAGATTGCCGTAAGCCTCGTTGTAGAAATGCAACGCGATATAGCTCGTGATTCCGGTGATCATCGAGGCGATGGCACCGTATTTATTACTATATTTCCAGTACAAGCCCATGACAATCGGCCAGATGAACGCCGCTTCCAGCCCGCCGAACGCGAACAGATTCAGGAAGATCAACAAGTCCGGCGGGTTCAATGCCAGCATGTAAACGATGATCCCGAGCACGGCGGTCACGCCGAAGCTCGCCCGTTTGACCGCCTTGATCGTGGCGTCCGGTTTAATGTAATTCAAGTAAACGTCTTTGACGACGGTCGAACTGACGAGGATCAATAGTGAATCGACCGTCGACATGATGGCCGCAAGCGGCGCTGCCAGTACGATGCCAGCGAGCCACGGCGGCAGCACTTCCATCGAGATGAGCGGGATGACCGTGTCGCCCACTTCGATGCCCGGCATGATCGGACGCGCGAAGACGCCGATCAAGTGCATGTTCAGCATGATGATTCCGGTAACGATTGTCCCGATGATCAGTGCACGATGCATGCCGGCTGAACTTTTATAGGCCATCGAACGGACCGCGATTTGCGGCAAGCCGACGACGCCGACCCCGACCAGGATCCAGAACGAGGACACGTATGCTTTCGATAAGTTGCCTTCGTTCCCGAACGGTGTCACGAGATTCGGATTCTCGCTGATCAGGTCCCCGATGATGTTCGGGATTCCGCCGCCTGCGATGATGACCGCCACTAAGAGAACGAAAGTCCCGACCACCATCGCGGCGCCCTGTACTGCATCCGTCACCGCAACCGCGCGGAAGCCGCCGATTGTCACATACACCAGCACCGAAACCGCGAAGATGAACAGAGCACCGTTATAGGAAATGCCCGTCAGCGATTCGACGAGCCGCGCGCCCCCGATCCACTGGGCAGCCATCGCGGAGAAAAGGAACACGATAATGGCAAATGCCGACAAGATGACGACAGCCGTACTTCTGTAACGCATTTTCAGGAAATCGACGAGCGTGATGGCTTTGTAGCGTCTGGCGAGAATCGCGAATTTCTTCCCGAGGATCATCAGGACAAAATAGCCCGTCACCACTTGCGACATCGCGAGCAAGACCCAGCCGAAGCCCATCGTATAAGCGGTTCCCGGACCACCGAGGAAACTCGATGCACTGCCGTAAGTCGCGACCATCGTCATCGCCAGGACAAAACCGCCGAGCTCCCTTCCGCCAAGAAAGTAATCCTGGATGAAGCTATCACCGGATGCCGCATTTTTGCGGCTCGCCCAGATGCCGATAAAGAAGATGATCAGCAAGAAGCCGAGCATCGGAATCATAACGGACCAGTTCATTGCTCATCCTCCTCTTCTGTAAACGGCACTTCTTTGAAGAAGAAGCGGACGACTAAGATGACGAGAATGACGGTCGTGACGAATCCGACGACACAGCTGTAGAAAAACCAGCTCGGCAATCCGAAGACATATGTATATTCTTCCACCGGACGTGATCCGAGCCCATAGGCAAATCCGAACCACCAGACAAAGTTGAATAATGCGAGCCCTACACCGATCAAGGCTTCCCGGTTCGCTATTTTGAAACGCCAGTCTTCACTTTCTTTCGTTTTTTTCATAGTAATTAAGCTGGCAGTCACGCGCGGCTTCAGCCGTTCAAACGACCAGCTTGCACTTCCCTTCTATCGGAAATCGAATCGATCACACCAAAGTCAGATTTTTGTATATACTTGAATCACCTACATAAAATTCATTCAGGAGGAATCGATGATGACAAACGATACCAACAAGAACGCATTCTCTGCAGAACAGACAGAACAATTACTTGAGACGCTGCGAGCCCGTTTCGAAGACCACATGCACCGCCATAATGGCGTCGATTGGGCAGATATTGCCGAAAAGCTCGCGAAGTCCCCTGCGAAACTTCAGACGCTCCAGGCCATGGAAGATACCGGCGGCGAGCCGGATGTCTTCGTACTCGACAACGAGACGGTGTTCATTGACGCTGCGAAAGAAAGTCCGACCGGCCGCAGAAGCATTTGCTACGACCGGAAAGCGCTCGACGCACGTAAGAAGAATAAGCCGGAAAACTCGGCACACGATGTTGCAGCGGACATCGGTATCGACCTGCTGACAGAAGAACAATACCGCACCATGCAAGAATTCGGCCCATTCGATTTGAAAACATCGAGCTGGATCCACACACCCGAGGCGATCCGAAATCTCGGCGGCGCGCTGTTCTGCGACCGCCGCTATGACCACGTGTTCCTTTACCATAACGGGGCGGACTCCTATTATGGCGCACGCGGATTCCGCGGGATGTTGAAGCTATAATTCAAGAATCATGTTTCCTCGTGAACTGTATAATTATAGTATAACGGGGAAACATGCTTTTTTCACTGCCTTTTCATGATCTTGAGCTCAACTGATTCGAAGCAGCACCTATTCATCGAAACAACCAATCGACGAAAGGAATGGTCAATGATGAAGAGCGAGAAAGAAAAGATGCAAACAGGCGAACTGTATGACCCGCAAGACAACGCACTCCAACGAAAACGGGCCAATGCGCACCGACTAAGCCGCCTGTTCAATGAGACAACGGAAACGAGTGGACTGGAACGCAAACTTCTGCTAAAAAAATTGTTCGGCTCCACAGGAGAATCACTTCACGTCGAGCCGACCTTCCGCTGCGATTACGGCTTCAACATCCATGTCGGAGAAAACTTCTTTGCCAACTTCGACTGCATCTTCCTCGATGTGTGCGAGATCCGGATCGGCAACGACTGCATGATCGGCCCAGGTGTTCATATATACACCGCCACGCACCCAATTGAAGCCGCACAGCGTAATTCCGGGCTCGAACTCGGGAAGCCCGTGACAATCGGCTCGGATGTCTGGATCGGCGGACGCGCAGTCATCAATCCTGGCGTGACGATCGGTGACAATGCCGTTATCGCTTCCGGTGCCATCGTCGTAAAAGACGTTCCTGCAGGCGCGGTTGTCGGCGGCAATCCAGCAAGAGTCATCAGGTGAAGACGAGCTCGGCCAGCACAACGTCGCGATCTACGACGGTTCCATGAACGAATGGACGAGCGACCCGACTTGTCCGGTCATCCGAAAATATTCCATACTTTAAAAAAGGCCCTGCAAGCTGGAAGTTCAGCTTACAGGGCCTAATCGTTTATTTCGCTGTTACCGGTGCATCCGTCTCAGCCTCATAGACTGGGAGCGGCGGCTTGATTTGGTAATTGTAATCGGATGGATCCACTTCCTCGAATCCAGTCGGTGTGTAGAAGCGGAGAAGGTCTCCGTTCACTACTTGGTCCGACAGTTCCAGTTCGTAGTTCCCGATCTCTTTCAGCTTCTCTGCTAGTTCAAGCTTGCTGTCATCGATCGGCTCACCTGTTTCCGGATCGTAAAATACGTCACCGATGGAATACACTTCCGGACTCGCAATTTCACCGTTCCGCAGGACAACCAACTCCTCATGTTCAGGAGATAACAGATCCGTTCCAAATTGGACGTATTTCTGTGTATCTTCCCCGAGCAAGTGCAGCACAGTCGGCAGCAGATCGATTTGTGCGCCGTACGTGTGGTCTACGCCGCCTTTAAGGCCAGGTGCGTGGATGAAGAGCGGCACACGCTGCAGCTTCGTATTCTCTACTGGCGTAATCTCTTTGCCAAGCAACTCGCTCATCGCGCGGTTGTGATTGTCCGAGATGCCGTAATGGTCTCCGTACATGACGACCATCGTGTTGTCCGCAAGACCGGACTCTTCCAAGTACGTGAAGAATTGCTCGATCGCTTCGTCCGCATAGCGGGCTGTCTGGAAGTAGTTATCGACACTCGCGTCACCCGTTGTCGCCTTGTCGATCGTCGTCAATTCGGGAGCGATCTTGTAAGGGAAATGGTGTGTGACAGTAATGAATTTCGTATAGAACGGTTCCGGCAATGATTCAAGCAATACTTCCGACTGCTCGAGGAACGGCTTGTCCATGACGCCATATTCCGCCATGTCATTCGGTGAATCGGCTTTGTACGAATCGATGTCGAAGAAATAATCGTAACCGAATGCTTTATAAATTTCCGAGCGGTTCCAGAATGTCGCGTTGTTTCCGTGGAACACGGCTGATGTATAGCCTTTATCTTTCAAAATCGCTGGTGCTGCTTGGTAAGTATTCTGCCCTTTCGTGATGAAAGCAGAGCCTTTCGGCAAACCGAACAGTGAGTTCTCCAGCATGAATTCCGCATCAGACGTCTTCCCTTGCGCTGTCTGGTGGTAGAAACGGTCGAAGTACAACGTTTCCGGATCACGCGTCAACGAGTTCAGGAACGGCGTCACTTCTTCCCCGTTCAGTTCGTAGTCCATCAAGAACGTCTGGATCGATTCCAAATGCAGATAAATGACGTTCATTCCTTCAGCAGCTCCGAAATATTGTTCATTCGGGCTCGCGTAGTTGGACTTCGTATAGTTCAAGATTTCCGTTACGCTGTCGCTGTCCGCCAGTACGCGCTGTGAAGAAGATTTCACAGTTTCCACCGCGTCATACACAGCATAGTTGTACAAGCCGAGATATTTGACGATGTACGTACGGTCGAATCCACGTGTCAGCAAGTCCGAGCGATCGCCTTCCGCAAGCGCCAAGTTGAAGAACGAAATGGCCAGTGCTGCAGTCATGACCGGGACGACTGCGCGTTTCTTGAATGTGTGCGTACTCTTCTCGAAACGTTTTGAGAAGACGATCACTCCGATCAGTAAGACGTCCGCAAAGAACAGGAAGTCCGTCGGTTGGATCAATGTCAGCACACTGCCGCCAAGATCGCCGAAGTTCTGCGTCTGGAACAGTGTCGGAAGTGTGATGAAATCACTGAAGAAGCGGTAGTACACTGCATTTGCATAAGTCATGAAGCTTGCTGCGAAGTAAATCGCGAGCAATGCGTAATACTTCCGTTTTTTCTTGAACAGCAGTGAAATACTCAAAATCAAGATTGCGGAGCCGAGCGGATTGATGAACAGCAGGAATTCCTGAAGCGATCCTTCGACGTCCAATTTGAACTGTGTTTTTTGGATGTAGTATGTTTTTAACCACAGCATCACGACAGCCAGCGCAAGGAGCGGGATGAATTTATTGCGTGGTTTCTTCTTTATCGAATCGTTTTTTTCCATGTTGAATTGCACCTTCTCATAGTGAATAATTGTCTGAATGGCTTCTTGCAGATGTCTAGTGCCTGAATTATCCAATTTTTATTATTTTGTTTAAAAGAACGACGTCTATTAGTGTACTAAAATATAGACGATAAAGACAGCCGAAAGTTTCATTGTTTCCAGCATTCGTGCAACGTTGCGTCCTTTTTTATCGTGCTTTTCCGGAAGATGGATTGTTCATTATTTACAGAATTATTCACAATTTCTTTCGAAAGTTTATTTTTGCGGTAGTATAGAGAAGATAACTATTAATTGGAGGGATGAAGATGAACGAAGAAATCATTTATAGCCAGTGGAAAGTATGGCGCAGCTGGATTCACGATATACTCGACCGTGTAACGGAGGAACAAGCTGACATGATCCCGGCCCCTTACAACAACTCGGTCCGTTGGAATGCAGGACACATACTCGTCTCTGTTGACGGCGTGGTCACGAACGCACTCGGGATCCCGTCACAACTGCCGGCCTCTTACCCGGATCTTTTCGCGACAGGCACTTCTCCGAAGAACTGGGGCGATGATGTTCCGTCACTGGACGAGCTGAAGAAGTTCGTCATCGAACAGCCGGATCAGCTCCGCACACAAATCGAAGGAAAGCTGGATACGCTGCTCCCGCAGCCATTCATGAAAATGACGACGCTCGGCGAAGTCGTGTTGTTCATGTTTGCCCATGATGCGATGCACTTGACGAGCATGAAGGACATCCGGAAAGCTGCAATCAAAAATTCATAAGAAAAACGAGCCATCCCTGCAGATCCGCTCTGCAGGGATGGCTCGTTTCTTATTCCGCTGTGAGCGCAAATGCTGCGAGCGGGCTAATCGGTGTCGTCGCAGCCGCATGCTTCAATAAATTCATCTCTGCTTCGAGCAATTTCTTTAGCTTATCTGGCATCGTCTCGAGCGCTTCCGTTTCCGTCTCGAAGTCGGCAAGAAGCTGTTGTACTTCCCAATCACCATCTTGCAAGTCCGGTGAATCGATCGACCGCTCCGCCGTAATCGTCCAGCCGGCTTCTGTGATCAGTTGCTGAAGCTCGGCCGGCGTGAACAGCGTCCGGACATTCGCTTCGCTCTTCTCCTTGAACACTTCATACTGTGCCTGGATCAGCACCGCCAACAAATGCGGGTATTGTTCGATTGTCTGGATGCGCACGTCCCATTCAGCGAAACAGAGCCGCTTGCCCCACTTCCGCAGTTTTACTAAAATGGCGCGCAGTTCATCGGCTGACCGCATATACCACGAGCTGTGGGACAACACGACGACATCGAACTGCCTGTCCGCGAAAGTGATTTCCTCAGATGAGACATCCGTTTCGAAGTCGACGTGGATGCGTTCTCCGAGGGGCGATCGCTGCAATGTCGCGATGGCGTCGCCGAGTGTGATCGGCATACCATACGTCTCCGGTGCGCTATCGATGCCGTGCACCTGCCCGCTTTTTCCGACGAGATGTGCCAGCACCGCGGTCGTATCCCCTTGTCCGCAACCGATTTCCAGCACGCGGTCACCTTCGTTGATGCCCCAAAATTCAGCCAGCTTCAGGCGGTGGCTCGTCTGGATCATTTGTACGTCTTTGTGATCGCCTGCAATGGCCATGCAGGCGACAATTTCATTGATTGTTTGCTGTGTCATGCTTTTGCCTCTTTTCCACTGGCATTCCCTGGCTCTACCCTTTCGGCAAAGAGGAACTGATTTCCTTTATTCACTTTTCAGGAAATCATCGGACCTATCGGTTGGATTCATTCCTTAGAAGTGTTACGGTTGGTAATGGTTGTGATTTTTCACTCGATGGTGAATGGACTGCAGACAGGAATCTTGCTGGGCATTTCGTTTCACCCGAATCCATAGAACAAACCTATATGCATGCACGACTGCCTCAGCTATCGCTACTGATTAATCCGCATACAATCCCCTACTTTGTTTTAATCACCGGCATTTACACGGTTACCAAGCTCCAACATACAGCCGAAATGCTGTGCGCAGCTGCATATGGCAGCACCACCCGAAATATTTTTTGTTCATGAGCGAGCATTTCTTTCTGCATCACCGGATTGATCGATCAAAACGAACAACCGTTTTTCATTTCATAAGGAGGAAGTCGAATTGGTTAAGTTGAAAGTAGTTGGCACGACAGTCGCACTATCCGCTTCATTATTACTGGCAGGCTGCGGAGGTGACGAAGAGGCGTCTGGGCAAAGCAACAGCTCGATCAGCGAAGCGCTCGAGTACACGATCACAGGGATCGAACCTGGAGCAGGGTTGACTGGACTTACGCACGACGCATTGGAGGATTACGAGAACTTGGAAGGTTGGGAGCTTCATGAAAGTTCCACTGCCGGCATGGTCACGGAATTGCGCCAAGCCATCGACAATGAAGAGCCGATCGTCGTAAGCGGCTGGAGCCCGCACTGGAAGTTCGCGGAATTCGACATCAAGTTCTTGGAAGATCCTGAAGGTTCATTCGGAGGCGAAGAAGGCATCCACACAATCGCGCGTCTCGGCCTTGAAGAAGACATGCCTGGTGCCTATCAAATCCTTGATGCATTCGCATGGGAAGTTGAAGACATGGAGTCCGTGATGCATGAAGCACAGGACATTTCCTTCGAAGAAGCAGCGCAAAACTGGATTGAAGAGAATCAAGACACTGTGGATCAGTGGACAGAAGGTGCTGAGCAAGGCGGCGGCACTTCGATTGCACTCGTTTCCACTCCTTGGGATTCGGAACGTGCTTCTTCGAACGTCATCAAAATCGTTTTGGAGAGCCAAGGATATAGCGTCACGGTGACGGATGTCGACCCGGCCGTCATGTTCGAGGCGCTCGTCAATGACGGAGCAGATGCCTCGATCGCCCCGTGGTTGCCGATTGCACACGGCGCGCTCTATGAAAACCATAAAGACAACCTGGACGACCTAGGCAGCAACTTGCAAGGCGCGAAGAACGGCCTGGCAGTTCCTAGCTACATGGAGATCGATTCCATTGAAGACTTGGAGCCGAAAGAATAAAGAAATAGATGAAACAAAAAGAACTGTTACAGGAGTGGGTTCCACTCCCGTAACAGTTCTTTTCTTCTGCATTACTTCTTCATCGCCTCGCGCCAAGCAACAACTTCACGCTCCTCGATCCCCTTGCTGAGTACTTCATCCCACGAACCGCTGCCCGTATTCCAGACGCGGGCATAGAAAATATCCTGGTCCCGGTCGTACAGCTGGAATTCCGCACACGCGATCCTATGCTCTTCCCTCTTCTCACAGCCAGTAATGCCCGTCACGATGATGCGGAAGCCGCCTTCCGTCTCTTCAGAACGCTCTGCGCTAAGCAACCCTTTGATGGCACCCGTATCGACCATTGGCTCTTCGGCATAACGGTAAATCGGCAAACTTCCCGGTGCTTCCACCTCTCCGATTTCCAACAGAAAGTTTTGATGAGCCGGGCTGTGGAAAACAAGTGCTTCCCCGCCGTCCATCTCCTCTTCAAAAATCCCTTGTTCCAAATGGGCGTGGCCTTTATCGGTCAGCTCATACCCCTTCGGCTCGAAGCGGATCAGTCGTGCGCGCTTCATCTTTTCGATCAAGTCGCGGATAAACAACTCCTCGACAAGCAGCATATCTGCAAGCGTCACGGCCCGGCGGATTTCTGTTTCTTTGAACGCTGCGAGCATCATCTTCATCAAGATATCCATCTTCAGCCGTTTGACCTGGCTGAATGTGACGTCGTAGGAAACGAGCGGCAAGCTCCACGCTTTCTCTCCGACGATCGATATGCCGGGACGCACGAGCAGTTCCGTGTGCAGCTTCTTCAATAGTGCATCCATCTCAATTCTCCGCTCCTTGTACTTGCTTCAGTCCGTCTTTTGCCGCGACTACGTCAAGCACGTGCTTGTACATGTTCCTGACTGCAGGCTGCTTTGCCCGTTTCGTGAACATGTCTGTGCTGCCGATCAAGACAAGCAGTTCCTTTGCCCGCGACAGTGCGACATTCAGCCGGCGGTAATCCTTCGCGAACCCGATATCCCCGTACTCGTTGCGGTTGTTGCGCACCATGCTGAGGAGGATGACATCCATTTCACTTCCCTGGAAACGGTCGACCGTCCCTGTCCGGAGAAGCAAGTGCGGCAATCGCAACTCTTGGTCGATCATACGCTGGATGCGCTTGACCTGTTCTCCGTAAAAGCTGATGACGCCGATGCTTTTCCTGCCATCGGGAGGCATCTGTCCCGCCTTTTTAGCGGCTGCTGCAGCTTCGTTCAGCTCCACTAAAAGCGTCCGGATTTCGTTCAGCTCAGAAGCGTTGAACAAACTCTTCCCGCCACTCATCCGCTCTTCAAAGAAGGAAGGCTCATTCGGCAGGTCAATCCACATCAAGTGGTTACTGCGGTTGACGGTCGAAGATTCAAGTCCGTGATCCCGCTCCGCATCCGAATCTGCAATGCCGCATTGCAGACGGTCCTGCTCCTTCGCGTAAAACGGTGCAATCGTCTCCATGATGTCCGCGTGCATCCGGTACTGGATGGCGAGCATCGTTTTGTTCGAAGCCGGCAAGTTTTTGTAGAGTCGTTCGAATAACGATTCGGCAAGCAATTGCTCGAGCTCCTTCTTGCCTTCGAATGTGCTGTCTTCGTTGATCATCTCTTCCAGCGTTTCTTCCAGCGTATCGTTGCCGAGAAGCGGCGGCAGCTGGTGGTGGTCTCCGACGAGAATGATCTTCTTGCCTTTCAGCATCGGCAAGAGCAGTTCCGGCGGTGTCGCTTTCGACACTTCATCGATGATGACGACATCAAAACTCGGATAGTTTTCCGCAAAATCCTTTCTTGCCGAAGCGACGCAGGTCGTGCCGATGACGTTGGCATGACGGATGTACAGCTTGCGGATTTCGTCCAAGTCATGACTGTCCGCTTCCTTCAGCAACTCGAGCCATTTCTTCTGGACGGACTGCAGCAGCGGCAAGTTCTTCTGTTCCCGGCGCAACGATTCACGGTCGAATGCCTTGCTCGCCAATTGTTTCGTTACCGCCTCGAATTCCACTTCCGGCTGTGATGCGAGAATCGCTCCGAGCGATGCCGCTTCTTCTTCATGGTCGGCGATTTTTTCTTGTGCCTGTTCAATATTTGTGTTCAGTTCGGCGAGCAGGACATCCGTTTCGTTCAGCTGTGCCGTTTTCGTTTTCTGTTCTGCCTGATTTTCTTCCAGCAGTCCTTGCGCCTGGCCGTGCAGCTGCCGTTCTTTTTCAAGATTTGTAAGTGCATCCTGCTGCTCACGCACCGCGCTTTCCGGATCCGGTACTTGTATCATTCCGTCCGTCAAATAACGGTATTTCTGTTCGAGCGTTGACAAGGTTTGTTCAGCGGCTGTCATATCCGCCTTCCATTTCTCCACAAGCGTTGCATCCTTCTGCATGCGCTCCATCAATTGCTCTTCCACTGCTTCTTTTAGTTTCTGAAAGATCTTTTTCGCCTCTGCAGCGTAATATTCCGGTGTCTCAAGCTTCGCTCCGCGTCTCCACAAGCTTTGCTGGCGTTTGTAAAGCTCGCCGAGCGCAGTCTGCAAAATACGCATATCACTGCGTTGCGGACCTTTCAGCACGCCCCGCAGCGTTTCGAGGAATCCCTCGATTTCAGCCCCTGTGAACGATTCCGTCCCTTGTACTGCACGCCGTTTCGCTTCTTCCAGCTGACTTGGATGCAGTCTCGCACGTGCTTCCACGTAGGTGATTGCCGCAGCTAATTGCTCGTTGAATTTGCTCAGCTTTTTCCACTCCACAACACGCTGCCTTGACATTTCCATCTTATTGACAAGATACGTCACTGAAATTCCGTCCTCGATGCGGTGTTCTGCCATGAACCGTTCCAGCTCATCCATTTTACGAATGGCACTGAGCGCACGAGAGGGTTGCTCAAGCTGTCCGTCGGTCGACGATGCGCGGTTGAAGCCGCTCCGGAATTCCTCCACTTGCCGTTGTTTCGCATCGATTTGGACCAATAACGCCTTCGCGGCGATCATCCGCTCCAGCTCTCTGATGTGTTCGCGAATGTGCTGTTCTTTCGCTTCGAACCCGGCCACGTCTTTGCCACCCGAGAGAATCGACTCGTATTCCGCAGCTTTCCGCTCAAGTTCTTCTATTTGTAAAACAAGCTTCTGCTTGTTCGTCTCGGTCTCTTGTTTCTTCGCACTTTCCGCTTTCACCGTAGTCCGAAGTTCTTCAAGTGCACGTAGGATGTTCTCGGTTTGCTGCTGGGCTTGTTTCTTTTCTTCTACTGCAAGTTTCCACTGCTCGTGAACCGGCAAAAGGCGCTCGTATGCCTGTTCTGTTTCTTCAAGGTCGATTGCGACTTGTGCGCTGCGGCCTTTCCGCGCTTCGTACTGCTCGGAAACTTCTTTCAGCGTATGGTCTTTCCAGTACTGCCCGACGTTTTCTTCGATAAAGCGTTTACCGTCCTCTTCGATACTTTCCGTGCGGCCGACGCGCAAAATCCGGACGTCTTTATTCGCCAGCAGCCGGCCGAGAGCATTGTCGACGGCAAGGTTCGATTGCGACGCGACGAGCGTCTTCAAGCCTTTTTTCGCGTTCTGCAAACAGATTTCCGAGATGACCGTCGTCTTCCCGGTTCCGGGAGGTCCTTGGATGACATACAGGTCCTCAGCTGCGATCGCCCCGGCGACTGCTTGTTGCTGGAATTCGTTTAGCCGGTTCTGGAAATGCAGCTTCTCGAACGCTTTGAGCGGCTTGACCGGCGGCTTTTCCTCGAACAGAATGCGGTCCAAGTCCGGATTGGTGGCGAAGCCTTTTTCCAAGTCTTGAAAGCCGCGGCGCAACCTCCGGATCTGGCTGAGCGCTGCGAAGTTACTGAACACGATGTGGCGGCTTTGAAGCGCTGATGCTTTCTTCCGGAGCTGCTCGATTGCATACGGCTGCAGCTCCACTTCGACGGTACGCGCCTTCGCCTGCGCTTTCAGCACGGTTCCGACATCTCCGTCGATGCCGTCCAATTTCACGCTCAAGCCTCTCAGCTGCTTCCATTCGTCACTCTTCAATTGGCAGCCGGAAACAGTGATGCGGCTGAAGTCATGATTGAACGCAAGCTTCGAATAGCTGCTGCGCATATCCGGAATGTCCATGCCGCGCTCCTGGATTTTCAAGTAGCCTTCCCAGCCGGTGATCCGCTTCTTCACATAGTCCGAGCGTTCTTTCGCCGGCGTCATGCGTTCGACCATTTTCAAGAATTCACGCGCAGCGGTCCTGCGCCCTCTGCTGAACAGGAATGCGCCTTCCTGCTGCCAATTTGTCCGTGCCTGCCCCGCTTTTCGCTGCGTCACATTCGTCGCCAGCAATTGATCATCCGTGAAGACGCCATGCAGGACAAGCGACCCTCCAAGTTCTTTTTTCGTAAGCCGCGCCGTTTCGTCCGCGCCAAAAAGAAGCGCCACCGACAGCGGTTCGCCCGTCTCTGACGGATACCGCTCGATCAATGCTGCAAATGGCCGGTCCCCTGCAAACAGTGCCTGCTCGCTGACGCCGAATCCGCGCATCTTCTCCTCGGCGGTCTTCGTCAGACGCAATGAAGTTTCATATATTGTAGTCATTGATTTTGCCATCGTTTGATTCACCTGTTCTTCTTCAAAACTGAAAAATCCGGATATCTCATCCGTTTTCCATTCTTGCCCATCGTTCAATCATATCATTTTCGGGAGGACTTTATCATCTATCCAGCAGAACTTTTTCTTCGTCCGGTTCGGAGGCGTTATTCTTCGCAGCTCCCAAGTTCTCCTTTCGATTCCCTCTCTTGCAAAAGCCCCAATCCTATAGTAGTATTTTAGAAGGAAACGAACCGAATATCTTCTGTATAACCTCAAGAATACGGCATGAGGGTCTCTACCAGGAACCATAAAATCCTGATTACAGCAAACGAACCGCTCGTTTTCTGTAATCAGGATTTTTTTCTGTTTTCTGAAAAAAATCGCCATCTCTCACAATTGGAAAGGATCAGTGATGTTACATGAATTTGAAAGTTTATATTCTCGCCTTGGCCACCGTCGCGGTCGGACTGGTCGAATTGATCGTCGGCGGCATCTTGCCGGCCATCGCCGACGAATTCGATGTCACGCTGAGTGCAGCCGGGCAATTGATTACCGTCTTCGCCCTTGTCTTTGCAGTGGCCGGACCGGTCCTGCTCGTCATGACCGCAAAAGTCGAACGGAAGAAACTGTATCTCATTTCCCTATCGATTTTCTTCGTTGGAAACATCGTCACTTACTTCAGCCCGAACTTCGCCTGGATGATGGCAGCACGTGTCGTCACAGCCGGCAGCACGGCGCTCATCATCATCTTGTCGCTGACAATCGCAGCGAAGATCGTCGAACCGCCTTATCGTGCGAAGGCGATCGGTCTGATCTTCATGGGGGTCAGTTCTTCCCTCGTGCTCGGTGTGCCGATCGGGATCATCATTTCCGACTTGTTCGGCTGGCGCTTTATCTTCCTTGCCATCGCCGCGCTCTCGATCGGTTCAATGATTTTGATCGCCCTGTTCATCCAGCCGATCCAAGGCGGACGGGCAGTTCCGTTGTCCCAGCAGCTGCGAGCGGTCGCCAGTGCGAAGATCGGCAGTGCGCACCTTGCGACATTGTTCATGCTCGCTGCGCATTATACCGTCTACGCCTACTTCACGCCGTTCCTTGAATCCGTGCTCGGCCTGAACGCTTATTGGGTCAGTATTTGCTATTTGATTTTCGGCATCGCAGCAGTCAGCGGCGGCGCATTCGGCGGGATCCTGTCCGACGCGATCGGCTCGAAGAAGAGCATCTTGATCGTCATCGCCTCTTTTGCCTTGATTCTGTTCGTCTTGCCGCTCACGACGTTCTCGCTGTTCCTCTTCCTGCCGGTCATGGTCATCTGGGGCGCTCTGAGCTGGGCACTTGCCCCGCCACAGCAAAGCTACTTGATTGAAACCGACCCGGCCACGTCCGACATCCAGCAAAGCTTCAACAACTCTGCTTTGCAAGTCGGCATCGCGCTCGGATCGGCAATCGGAGGCCTCGTCCTGACCGAAACGGGATCTGTCACGAGCACTACATGGGTCGGTGGTATTGTCGCAGTTGTCGCGCTTTTATGCGCAATCTTCTCCTTGACGCGTCCTGCCGTCTCCAGAAAGACCGGATCCACGAAAAAAGAAATGACAGACGAACGAGCTTAATGCCTTCACTACCCCCGCTTCCATTTTCCCGGAAGTGGGGTTTTTTAATTCATTTGAAAATTCAACTATCAATAAACTGAAAATTATGATACTATTTTCTCAACTATGAGAGGAGGAATTTGAATGACTGGTATCATCAAAGCGAACCCGAAGCTGTATGTCATGGACAATGGCACTCTCACCATGGATAAAAACTACATGATTGCCATGCACAACCCGGCATCGATCCACAATCCGAATGCCCAGACCGAGATGGTCACCTTCCCCGTCTACACCGTTCTGATCGACCACCCGGAGGGCAAGATCCTGTTCGACACCGCCTGCAATCCGGAAGCCATGGGACCGAACGGCCGCTGGGGGCAAGTGACGCAGACCCTGTTCCCGATCGACATGCCGGAAGAATGTTATTTGCATCACCGGCTGGAGGAGCTGAACACACGGCCTGAGGACATCAAGTACGTGGTCGCTTCCCACCTGCATCTCGACCACGCAGGCTGTCTCGAGCTCTTCACCAATGCGACGATCATCGTCCACGAAGATGAATTGAACGGCGCCTTGCAGACGTATGCGCGCAATGAAAAAGAAGGCGCGTACATTTGGGGAGACATCGACGCTTGGATCAAAAATAATCTGCAGTGGAAAACCGTGAAACGGACGGAAGATGGTCTGCACCTCGCAGAAGGCATCAAGCTGCTCAATTTCGGCAGCGGCCATGCGTGGGGCATGCTTGGCCTGCAGATCAATATGCCAGAAACTGGCGGCATTATTCTCGCATCGGACGCCATCTATACAGCAGAAAGTTTCGGACCACCTGTCAAGCCGCCTGGCATTCTTTACGATTCCGTCGGCTACAATTACGCCGTCGAGAAAATCCGCCGCCTTGCCAAGGAAACAAATTCGGATGTCTGGTTCGGTCACGACGCGGATCAATTCAAGACGTTCCGCAAATCGACCGAAGGCTACTATGAATAACAGGGGGAACTGACATGAGTTTTGCGAAATTGGTGCTCGCTCCGCTCAGCTACACCGGCTGGGGCGCACTCGAACAGCTCGTCCCGGAAGTCGGCCGGCATAGCCCGAAGAAAATCTTGATTGTTACAGATCCTCTGCTTGCAAAGATCGGTCTTACCAATCAAGCGGCAGATCCGCTCCGTGAAGCGGGCTATGACGTGACTTTGTATACCGAAGTCGTTCCGGAACCCCCGCTTGCGACCGGTGAACATTTGACCGACTTCACCCGCTCCGGCAATTTCGACATGGTCGTCGGCATCGGTGGCGGCAGCGCACTCGACTTGGCGAAGCTCGCCGCAGTCATGGCGACCCATGAAGGAAAAGTCGCGGATTATTTGAATTTGACCGGCACGAAAAGCATCGAGCGGAAAGGGCTGCCGCTCATCCTCATTCCGACGACGTCCGGCACCGGTTCGGAAGTGACGAACATCGCAGTACTATCACTCGAAACGACGAAAGATGTCGTGACGCATGACTTCCTGCTCGCTGACCTCGCCATCGTCGATCCGGCGCTGACGGTATCGGTTCCTGGGAAAGTGACCGCAGCGACCGGCATCGATGCATTGACGCACGCAGTCGAAGCGTATATTTCCGTCAATGCGACGGCTGTAACGGACGGTCTAGCACTGCAAGCCATCCGGTTGATCGCTCGTTCGCTCCGAACAGCTGTAGCTTATGGTGAGGACAAGCAAGCCCGCACCGACATGAGCCATGGCAGTTTTCTTGCGGGATTGGCATTCTTCAATGCCGGCGTCGCGGGTGTTCATGCGCTTGCCTACCCACTCGGTGGTCAGTTCCATATCGCACACGGCGACTCGAACGCGGTACTCCTGCCGTATGTCATGAGCTATATCCGCAAGAGCTGCGAGACGCGCATGGCCGATATTCTTGATGCGCTCGGCAGCAACTCCGCCTTCCTGTCGGATGAAGAAGCTTCCTATCGTTGTGTCGATGAACTGAAACGCATCGTCCAGGATGTCGGCATCCCGGATACATTAGGCGGCTTCGATGTTCCTGTTTCTGCGCTCGACAGTTTGACGGAAGATGCTGTCAAACAAAAACGGATTCTTGCAAGAAGCCCTCTTCCGCTTTCGGGAGATGATATCCGGAAAATCTATCAGTCCGCGTTTGACGGGAAAACGGTGGAGCCGGAGTAAAAATGAAGCGGAGATGCCCCCAATCGGCATCTCCGCTTTCTCCATTCTTCATTCCCCGACCAACTTCCCAATCTCCGTATCGATGACATTCAAATCCCATGGATACCAGAACCACGTCGTGCCGTCATACATCAACTAGATCGATTGTGCGAGCGGTGCATCCCTATAAAACACCATCGTGTAAAATTGTTCCTGTCCTGCCGGCGAGAATGTCGAATCCACCTGGCTGTCATCCAAAAACGCCAGCAGCTGATCAATTTCTTCCGGCTCCGTCAATGTATTCCGGAGTGATGGCTGTGTATATCCTTCATGGAACTCCACTTTCACCACATCCGCAAAATCCATGTCCCGATAACGAACTGGCTGCGCATCCCGTGCAGCTTCTGCCCGGTAAATCCTGTAGCCATGCACTTCCGCTGCATCTTGAACCGCAACGAAGCCCGGTGAATCAATCACTTCGAAAATCGGTGTCCCGACATCCCGAAATGCCGCATCACCATTTTTCGTCCGGTAGCTTGAATCCTTCACATTGTCCGACACGTTGAACGCCACTTCCCCGAGCTCCGCTCCGATCCATTCCGGTCCGGCGATCACTTCGGAACCCATCGCTGTATATTGCTCGTCATTGAGATGCACAAAATCCACCCAATCGATCTCCACTTGCGCCCCGGGCATCCCGATTGCCCCGCATCCACCCATCAGGAGCAGTGCGACCACTAACAAAGCCATCCTTTTCATCCGACCCCTACTTTCTTCGATCCACTTTCACTAGTAGACGTGTCGCGTTTCAGAAAGTCGCAAGCCGTAAGAAAAAAAACCCGCCATTAATTGACGGGTCCTTCTGATGCATCAAAATGAATTCGTGAGCATCTCCTGGAACAGATCCGGAAACAACAGCTGGGCAATGCTGAAGACGATTACGAATGTAGTAACCAGTGTGATGAACGTATAGAGATAATCTTTCGGGTTTTCTGCGTATTTCCTCTCCATTATCATCCGTAAAATCTCCTGTGCCGAAACGGAAACCATCCCTAACAGAAACATCCCGAAAATGAAGCTGTCAAATGCAAAAATGAGAAGAAAAATATAGCCGCCAACCGTAATCCAACGAATGGTCCAATCTGCCTTTTTGTGAAATTCATTCAGATGGTTATAAGAAAAGATTGGCTTCCGTTCCACCTCCATCACTTTTCTCATCAGCCAGTTGAAAATAAACACGGCAATAGCCGATGCGAGAAGGAACACCACGAGCCGAACAGAACTAACCATCGGGAATAAGTTTTCAATCATTCCGCACAGTCCCCCGAACTTCTTATCTCCCCTTCTATTTTTTTAAAATATGCTTTGATGACTGCTTCAGTTTTCTTCTTCAACTCTTCATACGCGTGCTCGATCGCCTGCGCTTTCGAGACCGTCTCCCCGACGACCGAATGGATTTCCGTAAAATGAGGCGCAAGCAAGTGTAGACTACTCGCGTCGACCATACCCGATACAAGCAAGACCGGCTTTCCTTTTTCCTCCGCCGCTTCTGCGATGCCAAATGGCGTTTTGCCGGATAGGGTTTGGCTATCCGTCTTGCCTTCTCCGGTCAACACGACATCAGCCGTCTCAAGGTGTTCCGCAAACGAAATGGCTTCAAGCACCACATCGATGCCTCGCCGCATCTGTCCGTTGAAAAACGCCTGAAGCACACCTCCTGCCCCACCTGCCGCACCCGCGCCACGCTTCGTATGAAGAGCGATGCCGTTGTGCTGTTCGACAACGTTCGCGAAGTTCGCTAAATTGGCATCGAGATATGCGACCATTTCTTTTGATGCACCTTTTTGCGGTCCGAAGATAGCGGATGCGCCTTGTTCGCCGACAAGCGGGTTCTCTACATCACTAGCAATCAAGAATGTACTTTCTTTGATGCGCGGATCGAATGCCGTCACATCGAGCGTGGCAAGATCTCCGAGTGCTCTGCCACCACGCGGCAACGGTTCACCATTCTGATCCAGCAATTTCATGCCGAGTGCTTCCACCATGCCCGCCCCCGCGTCATTCGTCGCGCTGCCGCCGAGACCGATGATGAATGTCCGGAGCCCGGCATCGAGTGCATGGCGGATCAATTCCCCCGTCCCGTAAGAAGAGGCCGTGAGCGGAGAACGCTCTCGCTTCTTCAGGAGAGGCAAGCCTGATGCTTCCGCAATTTCAACGATGCACGTCTTGCCATCGCCAAGCACACCGTAACGTGCATGTACTTTCCGGCCGAGCGGATCTTCCACGACGTGCGTGGCAAATGTGCCGCCGGTCGCACTGACCATGCTGCTCATCGTACCTTCCCCGCCGTCTGCTGCGGGCAGAAGAATCACTTCCGCTTCACGATCCGCGCATTGGACGCCTTCTGCCATCGCACGTGCCGCCTCTAACGCGGACAACGTGCCTTTGAATGAATCTGGTGCTGCCATAATCTTCACTTTTGACAAACCTCCCAACAATCGGTTAAACGCTTACACAAAATTATAATGAATCATGCAAGAAGATACATTATACTGAATGTATATATTGCCTCCTTAAATATTCAGAATACTTGTACAAGAAGGAGTTTGTATGATTACAAAACAATTGGCAGAAGAAATCGTCGAACAAACGATGATCCGCCTGAACCGGAACTTGAATGTTATGGATACGAATGGCATGATCCTCGCTTCCGGCCACAAAGAACGCATCGACTCCATCCATGAAGGAGCTGCAGAAGCCGTCAAGAGCGGCACCACCGTCTGGTTGACGGAAACAGACGCAGCCACTTTGCGCGGTGTGAAGCCGGGTGTCAACTTGCCGGTCCGCTTCCAAGGCGAACTTGTCGGAGTGATCGGCGTGACGGGGGACCCGGATGAGCTGAAGGAAATCTCGGAACTCGTCCAGCTGACGACCGAGATGATGATCCACCAGTCGCTCATCACTTCCAGCATCGAGTGGAACCGGAAACGCGACGAATTGATCTTCGAAGAACTGACGAGCGGCCAGCCGCTATCCGCCGCGGTACGTGAACGGATTTTGCAGATCGGCCTCGACAAGAAAACGTCCTATGTCACCGTCTTGATTGAGCTGGAAAAACCGCCGCTCTTATCGCAACGGATCATCGAACAGCTCGAAACAAGGTTCCACGGACAAGTCATCGCTGTCGGCCATTCCCAGCTGAACGAAATTTTCCTGTTGCTGACGAACGACGGACCTGTGAAGCTCGAGACGAAGCTGCAAGGCGTCATCCAGCTGTTCAAGAAAACGAATTTCGTCCGGATTGGCATGGGGACAGCTGTCGACACGATTTTCGATGTCCGGGATTCTTATTTGGCCGCCAAAAACGCACTCGCCTTCGGAATGCCCGGCCAGCAATTGATCCGCTACGAGGATGTGGAACTGCTCGCCCTCCTGAAATGCAATCCGCAAACCGAGCTCGACCGTTTCACCGACCGCGTCATCGGAAAGCTGAACACCCCTCTCTGCGAGACGCTGACCGCGTACTTTGCATGCAACCGGAACAATGCGGAAGCCGCCGATGCCCTTGCGATCCATCGCCACACGCTCAGCTACCGGCTGAAGAAAATCAAGGAAGTGACCGGTCTCGATCCCGCACACTTCCAAGATGCCGTCTCCCTCCATTTGGCGCTGTTAATCCAGAAGTGAAAATGAGCCAGCCCCGCATGGATCCATGCAGGGGCTGGCTCATTTCTTCGATCGAATCAGTTTCTTTTCGCATCGCGTTCCACAATCTTCTCGCTCACCTGTTGGCCGCTCAACGTCACCATCGGCATGCCGCCACCCGGGTTGACGGTGCCGCCGACGAAGTACAGGTTATCGTACAGTTCGCTTTCTTTTTTATGCTTGAAGCCGCCGTTGCTGTTCTTGTCGGAAACCGTGCCGTAAATAGCCCCTCGGTCTGAGCCGTATATCCGTTCGATGTCATGCGGCGTCCAAACATCGCGCGTGACGATATTGTCCCGCAATCCGGCGAGTCCCATCCGCTCGAGCTTCTCCAGTACACGCTCCTCGAAGTTCGCATAGTCTTCCGGTGTGAACGGATGGTCCTGGATGTACGGGATATGCGGCAGGATTTTCAAGTTTTCGTGGCCCGGTGGCGCTTGCGCCGGGTCCGTTTTGTTCGTGTTGACGAGGTAGATTGTCGGATCATCCGGCAATTCGTGCTTGATGAATACTTTTTCCATCTGCTCCTTTAAATTCTCCGAAAAGAAGAAGTTATGATGATTCAGGAACGGATACGTTTTTTTGACGCCGAGATGCAAGACCAGGCCGGAACTCGCCGGCTCGAATTTCTTCTCGAGCTTTTCCACATATTTCGGCTTCGCATCGACCATCTTTTTGTAAAACGGAATCACTTCCATGTTCGACACGTAATAATCGGCTTTTTTCACCGAGCCGTCATCAAGTTCGACGCCCGTGATCCCGCGTTTCCGGTCGGTCTGCACACACCTCACTCCCATGCCGGTATGGAGGTCCACCCCTGCCTCCTGCGCCAAGCGGACCAATCCTTCCGCCAACTTATGCATACCGCCCGGCACATACCAGCAGCCTTGCGCATGCTGCATATAAGCCATCATATTCAAAACCGCCGGTGCTTCGTACGGCGAAGATCCGACGTATTTGATGAAATAGGAAAGCATATCCCGCAAGTGGGGATTACTGATGCGTTTGGAAATCGAGCTGTGCAGATCATGGGGCAGATCGAACCCCCTCAACGAGGCGAGCGCACCGTGATAGGCTACCGCTTCCTGTGCTGTATCGAAACCGCGCTCGAGGTATCCTTTCTCCGTCATCTCATAAAGCCGTTTCGCATATTTCAAGAATGCGTAATACTCTTTGATGTCTTTCTTTGAAAGCGCAGGGTTGGCCGCTTCCATCACATCAAGATCATGAAACAGGTCAAGTGCAATGCCATCCGGGAAAAACGCGCGCCACTCCCGGTTCAGCCGCTGCATCGGCACGTAATCGATCATGCGCTTGCCGCTTCCCTCGAACAGCTTCTCGAAAATATGCGGCATCGTCAAAATGGACGGGCCAAGGTCGAAGCCGAAACCATCCTGCTCAAGGCGGTTCAGTTTCCCGCCAAGATGTTCGTTCCTCTCGTACAAAGAAACTTTGTACCCTTTTTGTGCAAGGGAAATCGCAGCGGATAAGCCGCCGAGTCCTCCTCCGATTACAAGTACGGATTTAGTTGGATTGGTCATATATGTACCGTCCTTCTTGAAAGTATTTTCTGTTCCGGAACGTTCCAAACGGCTCGTTCACTTCATCGCCATCACCGTTCCTATTCCCTTGCTTCCAGTTGTGGAAACCCGCCTCGTATAATAAACATATAAGTTCAGCCAACAGAAAAGCCATCATTCCCCGGGAACTGTCCCCAGTAATGATGGCTTCCAATGCGTTGTTCAATATGCCGTGAATTCTTGTTTTGTCGGATAGGACGACTGCGTGCCGCGTTTCTGGACAGCCTGCGCCGCATAGAGGTTCGCTTTTCCTAATGAATACTCGATGCTCTCGCCTTTCGTCAAATAGTGTGCGAAGCAGCCGATGAAGGAATCGCCAGCGCCTGTCGTATCGATGGCATCGACTTTCTTTCCTTCAATGACGAGTTCGTTCTGTCCGTCCATCCATAGGACGCCTTTGTCCCCCATCGTCACGATCATGTTGTTGACGCCTTTGTCGACCAAAGTGGCAGCTGCCGCCTTGATTTCTGCCAAGCTCGAAACCGGCAGTCCTGTCAAAATGCCAAGCTCTGATTCGTTCGGTGCAAAGTACGTGCACTTCTTGACGTATTCGATATCAAGTTCCGGGTTCGCCGGCGCTGGATTCAAAAGGACCGGAATCCCCATCTCCACACCCATGTCGATCGCTGCGTAGACCGTCTCGAGCGGAATTTCCAATTGCAGGATAATCAATTTCACTTCCTTGATTGCCGGGCGGTGCTGCTCAAGCGATTCCGGACGCAATTCGTTGTTCGCACCTTGGATGATGAGGATGCGGTTCTTCGCATGCGGGTCGACGAAAATCGGTGCAACACCGCTCGTTCTCGTCCCGACTTCGACCGCTTCGGTGCGGATGCCGTTGTTCTTGAAGTTCTCGATCGTATTCTGGCCGAACAGATCGTTGCCGACTTTCGTGACCATCAAGACGTCGGAACCGAGGCGGCCAGCTGCGATCGCCTGGTTCGCGCCTTTCCCGCCGCAGCCCATCTCGAACTCCGGTGCTTCCAGTGTTTCTCCTTCTTCAGGCATGCGTTCCATGTACGTGATCAAATCGACCATATTCGAACCAATGACTGCTATGTCCATTTCATTAACCCCATTCTACCTATTATTTAATGCCCGTCCGGACGTTGAAGACGCGTGTCTCCCCTGGCTCCAGCTCGATCACTGTCCCAGCCCGTTCAGCCGCAAGGTAGCCTTCCGGCGTCGAGGTGCCCGGCAAGGCGAATGCCGCCACTTTCTGGTCTGCGTTGTTCAGCAGCCATCTCGTCGCGTACGGGAACTCCTCCGTATCGAAACGGATGAAAAACTTCCTGTCACCATTATAGCTCATTTCAAATTCTGCCGTGTCTGTGTAGTCCGTCAAGTTCTTCGTGAAGAAGCAGATTTCCGGATCGTACAATTCCGGCCGGTCGAGCACCGAGATGAGCTCCTTGTCAGCTTCGAGCTTCGCCATGTAGGCTTTCCAGTCATCATTCGGCTTGACGTGACCCGGCACCGACGTCCGCAAATAAAATGCATCTTCCGGAATGTTCTCCGTCATGACACCGTTTTCTACGTATGCGTAATTCATGTGGCACATGTATTGGAGCGGCATCTTCTGGTAGTTCGATCGATTCTGCACTTCCAAGGAAATGCCGATTTCTTCCGTGCCCGCTGTCATCGTGACAGACGGCTTCGCCATGTAGTGATGGCCGAAGCCTTTGACATATTCGAATTCGCTATGAATCGTCATCGTCGTTTCATCGAACATCAAGTAGCTGCGGTCCATCGCTGAAGTCGGGAATTCCCCGTGCAGCGGGTGGACATCATCCGGTCCCGGGCAACCGTTCGCAAGCAGGCCCGAGTGGAACGCGAAACAGCCGTATGTGTCGATGATTTCATTGCCTCTTTTCGGTTCGCTGAACATGTTGTCCATCGTCAGCGACTTGCCGTCGAAGACCACATCCCAAATGATTTGGCCGTCGAATGGCAAGATGATCATGTGCCCTTTGGCGTTGGAAATCTTCAAAGCGGCAATGCCTGACGGATACAGGAAGCTTTCCGCTGTGAAATGATCGTTTTGCAGGAGCACTTTTTGTTCGGTTGTGAAATCCGCTTTATTCAAGAAATACGTATACATCGGAACAAATCCCTTCTAGACGTTTTTGTGGCGCAATTGACCGACGGCATAAATGACGACGACCATGAAGCAGACGAATGCGACGATGAACGAGAATTGCAGCGAGCCCGAGAGATCCGAAACCAATCCTTGTGCAAGCGGGATGATCGCACCGCCGATGATGCTCATGACGATGATTGCGCCGGCTGTTTCCGTATGGCGTTTATCTTTGACAACATCCAACGTCTTCGAATAGATCGTTGCCCAACAAGGACCGAACAGGCCGCTGACGACGATCGCCATGTACACCGCCGACATGTTCGGAACGAATGTTACGTACAACGTGGCAAGAGAGCCGAGGACCGAGAAGCCGATCAGCACTTTCGTCGGCGAGATTCTTTTCATCATGAAGTTCGCAATCATTTTCCCTAAGAAAAATGCGATGAAGCTGTAGATCATGAATGTCGACGCATCGCGTTCATTGATAGCCGGATTCAATTGCATCGCAAGACGGATCGTGAACGACCAGACCGCTGTCTGCATCCCGACATAGAAGAACTGTGTAATGATGCCTTTGATGAACTCTTTGTTACTAGCCAAATATTTGAGCGTTTCCGAGATTTTTGCGTTCTCGATCGCCGCCTTGGCCGGTTTGCTTTTCGGAAATTCCGTGATCATGAAGACGATCAGTGCAACAATCAGCACCATGATCAAGTATTTATACGGCAACAATGTCTTCTGCAGCATTTCCGCCGCGAAGATCGTCTGTTCCGCCGAAGTCATGCCGGCCATCTGTTCTTCAAGCGTGGCACCACTGCCGAACACTAAGTATTTCCCAAGGACGATCCCTAAGATCGAACCGAGTGGATAGAACGTTTGTGAGATGTTCAGACGAAGTGTCGACGTTTTCTTCGGTCCGAGTAGTGAACTGTATGTATTGGCCGATGTCTCAAGGAAGCTGAGGCCGACCGCAATGGCGAATAGTGCCATCAGGAAGACAGAATACGTCGCAACAGCCGAGGCCGGGAAAAATAACGTACAGCCGATGATGTAGCAGATCAACCCGATCAAAATCGCGATCTTATACGACGTTTTCTTGATGATCAGCGATGCAGGAATCGCTACGACAAAATATCCTGCGTAGAACGCACTTTGGACAAATGCCGTGGCAAAGTCGCTCAGCGTAAAAATATGCTTGAATTGCGTGATCAAAATATCATTCAGGCTTGCTGCCGCTCCCCATAACGGGAAAAGAAGTGATAGCAGGATGAACTGGAAAATCGGTGTCTTATCCAAATAGCCATCTTTCAATTGCTTCGAATTCATCTTGATCAAATTCAACGGATTGCGTTTTTCCGCAGGTTCCGTGTTTGTATCGATTGTACTCATTTCCTCGCACTCCCCTTTATGTTTGTGAAACGATTAAATCAAAGCGATGCCGTTGCTCGTTCCGATCCGTGTCGCACCGGCTTCCACCATCGCGTCGAAATCTTCGCGTGTGCGTACCCCGCCGGAAGCTTTCACTTCGACCGCTTCTCCCGAGTGCTCAGCCATCAAGCGCACGTCTTCTGCTGTCGCGCCACCTGTCGAGAAGCCGGTGGATGTCTTGATGAATTCCGCGCCTGTTTTTGCGACGATTTTTGAAACCGCTTTAATTTCATCTTTCGTCAAAAGGCTTGTTTCGATGATGACTTTCGTCAACGCTTTCTCTTTCGCTGCATCCACAACCGCTTGGATGTCCTGTTCGACGAATGCCATGTTTCCACTCTTCAATTCGCCGATGTTGATGACCATGTCTACTTCATGCGCACCGTTGCGGATCGCATCTTCCGTTTCGAACACTTTCACTGCAGTCGTATTCGCACCGAGCGGGAAGCCGATGACCGTGCATACGTTTACATTTGTGCCTTTCAACAAGTCTGCACATAAGGAAACCCAATGCGGATTGACACAGACGGCTGCGAAGTCATGCGCTTTCGCTTCTGCAACTAGCTGTTCGACTTGCTGGCGCGTCGCTTCCGCTTTCAATACGGTATGGTCGATGTATTTGTTGTTCTCCATTTCGCCAACTCCTTTATTTGATTGTTAAAAAAATACCACAAAAAAGAACAAATGTAAAATGAATATTTTACATTTGTTCCAAACAATTAATGTTCAAGTAGTTTAATGGCTGTCATACTGTTCGTAATGAGGACGTTCGGAATCTTTTTCTGTAGGGCGACGTAAATCCCTTCCAGCTTCTCTTCCCCACCAGCGACGAGGATGCTGTTCTCGACTTCCGCCAGCTTATCCAAGCCGATGCCGAACGTGCGGGCATCCAGGTCCTCCAGACAAATTTCTCCGTGTTCGTCAATGAAGCGGGAACAAATGTCGCAGATCGCATGCTCCTCCAAGTAGGCGAATTCTTCATCCGTCGTGTAATGCATCCGGTGAAGCAGCGAAGCTTTCGTCACTGTCCCGATGGTGTAGAGTGCGATGTTGATCCCGGAAATCTTGTCGATGATCTTCTGTGTTTGCTTCTGGTTCAGCATCGTCTGTTTGGCAGCTTCCGTTTCGAACACGACCGGCAGCGGGATGTACTGGCCTTTTGCGTTGAAGTTCTTGACGAATTGCATCATGATTTCCTGGTCGTGCGTCCCGGCTTCCACCAAGTTCATGCCACCTTTCAGCTGGACGACCTCCACACCTTGCAGTGATTTCGGCTTCAG
The DNA here is from genome assembly GCF_009707665.1 of Planomicrobium sp. YIM 101495. Taxonomy (GTDB): domain Bacteria; phylum Bacillota; class Bacilli; order Bacillales_A; family Planococcaceae; genus Planococcus. The sequence goes on along the minus strand of NZ_WLZW01000004.1, from coordinate 135,653 downwards.
TTCCTGGGAAACCTGGAACAATGTCTCCCCCCAGCTGAGCCCGATCCGATCGTCGTCTTTGACGATGTCGGCCAAATACTCCGCTGTCACCTTGCCGAGCAGGTTGCGTAAATCAAAATCAACATCGCGCATCCGGCTCCTGCTGACATAGGCGACTTTGGCATCCTTCAAGCCGAATTTCTCTTTCAAGCCTTGTTCGAGCGAACCGATCGCATCGACCGGACTCTCGATCGTGATCTGTATAAAATTCTTCTCTTTCGCATGCTTCAATAGCTTCGATACGGTCGGACGGGAAATCGATAACGTCTCGGCAATTTCCTGCTGCGTCTTGTCAAATTCATAATACATCCGTGCTACTTCGATGCTCATCAAATCCTTCTCATCTATCAATGGCCAACCACCTTTCCGTGTTGTATTCCCTTCTTCCAAAATAACTCCGTACTTTATTTTGATTTAGAAACCTTATTGTTGCAAGAAATCGGAATTGCTTCGCCGACTTTCAGTTCCCGATCCGCAGTGCCTTGTTGCGGTTTTGCAGCACAGCGAGGATGCTGAGTGCCGCGAGCAAGCTTGTCTTCGGATTGCTCGGCATCGGGTTGTTCTCGACTTGCAGCTGCATCCGTCCAAAAACGCCCTCCGCTTCAATCGTATGCGTATTGCGGGTGATTTCCGGATCGGCGATGATCCGCACTTCCGTCTTCTCTGCCCCGATGCCTGCGAGTGCCAGGACAAGCGCGACATTGATGTTCTTCGGAAATTTCTCGACTGCTGCTCGTGCACTTCCTTCGAAAAGGGTTTCCACCGCATCCGCTTTGATGCCGAGTGAAGACGGTGACTTCCGTGTCGAGATGCGCACCTGTTCGAGTCCGCCTGCCGATGCAGCCGACTGCAGAAGGTCCAGCCCGCCGATTGCTCCGGACGGCAAGTAAATGTGTGAGCCTTTCGACGTTGCCAGTGCGGTAAGTTCATCCAGCAGCGGCAAGTCTTTAAAGACACCGATACTGCTGACGACGAGATCCTTGCCACTTGCGACAATGTCCCGTGCGTAAACGCCTGCCGCTTCGACTGTCGACGCTTCCACGAGGAGGTCGAGCGGCAGTTCCAAAAAGCGGCGGAGTTCCGTGTAGAAGTCCGCGCCGAATCGTTCGCTCAGCTCACTTCCGGCTTCAATGTTGCGGCCGAAGATGGCTATGACTTTCCCGTCCGCCAGTCTGTTCTCGTTCACTTGTTCCAATAAATACGTTGCGATATTGCCGGTTCCGATAATCCCTATGTTCACCGTGCATCTCCTCCTCACAATCGATTACTTCAATTCTACACGTTTCTCGCTGTCGTTTCAGAATATTCTTTCACGAAAAAAGCGATGCATGCTATAATTTCTGTAACAAATCAGCTTCATCCCGGAAAGGGGAATTCGAATGATCACCAAAGTATTTCCTTATTTGAACTTTGACGGAGATGGCAAGGAAGCAGCGCATTTTTACGCAGAGGTTCTCGGAGCACAATTGGCTGGCATTTCGACTTATGGAGACGCACACGGAGGGGATATGGAAGGGATGCCGGAAGGAGCGGCGGATCTTGTCATGAACGCACAGCTTGTGTTTGCGAATGGCGATTCGATCATGATTTCCGATGTCCCACCTGGTATGGGCATCCCGTTCCAAAAAGGCACAAACGTCTCGGTTACGCTCACGATGGATGACAAGGAAGAAGCTCGCAACGCTTTTCAGAAGCTATCGGAAGGCGGAGGTGTCAGTATGGAATTGCAGGAGACGTTCTGGAGTCCGCTTTACGGCGCACTGCAAGACCGTTTCGGCATCGAATGGCAGATTTCCGTCGACCCGGAGCAAGGAGTATAACCAAGTGGCATTAGAAAACGCCTTCGTTTAGGAAGGCGTTTTTTTCGTTCTGATCAAGTTGTTTCAGCAAAAATCATATAAACAATCATCCTAGCCTCTTTTGATGCGGAGCTGTCAGGTCGGCTACCTTACCTCTTCGCACCCGCCAGACATCCGGCATTCCTTTTCGCTTCACTGAACTACTCTGCTGCAGGCGGGGCTGCTTTTGCCAGTTCAATGCCATGCTCGAAAAATGATCTTGCAATCGCATGCCGGATTCTACTTTCCAATCGTTCTTTCATTTCTACATTGACGACATGCACTTCGACTTGGAAATCCAATGCTGAATTGCGGAATCCAATAAATTGGACGTCTGGCTTTTGATCGATTGGGACACCTTTCATCGCCGACATCTCTCTTTCCGCTGCTTCATCCAACAATTCTTCCACTTTTGCTGTGTCACTGCCGTAAGCGACACTTACTTCCACTCGCGCGAACAATTCGGCGCTGGAGCGGTTTTTGACGATTTGTTCGATGAAATATTGATTCGGCACGATCAGTGTTCCATCCTTCAGCGTTTCTACGACAGTTGAACGCAGTTTGATCCTTGTAATCCTCCCGATCTTTTTATCGATTTCGACCATCTCACCGACTTCCATCGGCCGTTCAAACAGGATGATGATGCCGGATACAAAATTCGCCGCAATATTGCGGACACCGAACCCGATTCCGATGCCGAGCACACTGAAAACGACGCCTAATGCGGTGAGGTCGAGTCCGACAGTCGTAAAGCTCAGCGCTAGGGCAAGGAACATCACGATGTAGTAAATCAGTCGGTTGATGGTAAAACTCAAACCGACATCAATATCGAATTGCTCGTATATATAGGGCATGATATGGCGGTTGAAAGTTTTCACGATTCTGCTGGCAAAAGTGACGATCATGATGACAACCACAATCAAAAAGACAGTCACTTGCACGCCTTCAGTTTCATAAAATGGATACGTCAGCCATCTTTCCTTCCAGAAATAAAACAAGAATAGCAGGATCGAACTGTAGAATGCCAGCCAGTTCAAAATGGTTTCGGCGACCGGAATTACCCGCTCACTGTACTCGTCCGCTTCAGGATAAACTTTAAGATCCATTCAATCGCTATTTTGAGAATAAAGATCAATGATAGGTAAACGAAGAACATGAAGAACTCTCTCACAGACAAATCCTTCAACAGTTCGATGCCCTTGAAGACTTGAGCATTGTCCAATTCCTCCCCCCTCCTTCCTTGCCATCATCCGATACACCCTTTCTAAAATAGTTCCCCTGTTACTGCCCGCAACAAACACCCGCTGCCCGTCTCTTTCTTGGATAGATTTCCTCAGCCTCGGACTCTACGGAGCGTTTGTTGCAGTTGAAGGAACCGTTCATTATGATAAAAGATACGCAGGAGGAGATCGAATGGATACACAAAAAGTCGGCGATTTGATTTATCGTTTACGAAAAGAAAAAGGCTTCACCCAAAAACAATTAGCGGAGCAATTGCATCTGTCCGACCGGACGATTTCCAAATGGGAGCGCGGTCAAGGCTACCCGGATGTATCACTGCTTCCGAGTTTATCTGCTGTCTTCGGAGTGAATATCGAAAATATACTGGACGGCGAATTGCCGGCCAATGATTTTATAGGAGGTAACATGAAAAAAGCCAATTATTTTGTTTGCACCACATGTCATAACATCGTCCTCGCAACAGGAGACGTTACACTTTCCTGCTGCGGGAGAAAGCTGGAACAGCTGGAGGCGAAGAAAGCAACGGATGACAATAAGCTGCTTTTGACGGAGTCGGATCAGGAATGGTTCATTTCGAGCGACCATCCGATGACAAAAGAGCACTACATCTCATTCCTGGCATTCGCAACCGGCGACCAGATCCAACTGATCAAGCAATTCCCCGAATGGAGCCTGCAAAGCCGTATCCCGAAAAAGAAGCACGGCAAGCTGCTTTGGTATGATACGAAGTTCGGTTTGTATTATCAGCTTGTGTGAAATCCGACAAGAACCTAAAGGAACTGCCCCCGTCTCAATGGGAGACGGGGGCAGTTCCTTTTTCTATCCGATTAGTCTACCGCTACAGATGTCTCGATATCGTCGGCCCGGTTCTTCCGCGCTTTGACGAAGAACATGCCCATGAGGATGATCGTCAAAATCAGCCCTATAATGAACGAGATGTTCAAATCAAGGTTGAAGCCGATCTTCTGGTTCAAGATGTAGACAAATACCATATATGTGATGAAAATGGCTGGCGCCAATGCCACAAAGTAGTTCTTACCTTGAATGTACAAGTACATCGTCGCGATCCATAGTGCGATTGCGGCAGTCGCTTGGTTCGCCCAAGAGAAGTAGCGCCACAGCAAGTTGAAGTCGATCTGCGTCAAGACGATCGAGATTGCGAACAATGGCAGTGCGATCATCAGACGCTTAATGACTTTCTGCTGATCGATTTTCAAGTAGTCCGCAATGATCGAACGCGCAGCACGGAATGCCGTATCCCCTGAAGTGATCGGCAGGACGATCGCACCGAGAACAGCGATCGTACCACCAACAGCACCAAGAAGCGTCATGGATACTTCGTTGACGACCGCGGAAGGAGTCCCTTCGCTGATCATGCTTGATAGTGTCTGGCCATCGAAAATGCTCATCGCAGCTGCAGCCCAGATCATCGCGATGATCCCTTCCGCAATCATCATGCCGTAGAAGATGTAGCGGCCTTGTGATTCATTCTGCGTCGTCCGTGAAATGATCGGTGATTGCGTCGCGTGGAATCCAGACAACGCTCCACAAGTGATCGTGAAGAACAGCATCGGGAAAATCGGCAAATTGTCTGGATGCATATTCGTCAAGTTCAATTCCGGAATCTTATATTCAGAGAACAAAAGCGCTCCTCCGACTCCGATTGTCCCGATCAAAAGAACGGCACCGAAGTAAGGATAAAGACGGCCGATGATTTTGTCGATCGGTAAAATAGTGGAGAGGAAATAATAAACGAAAATAAGTGCAATCAAGATTGCGACAGCTACTTTGCCATCCAGAAGTATTGCAAGCAATGACGCTGGCGTCGTGACGAATACCGTTCCGACAAGCAGCAACAACAGCAATGCAAAAAAGTTCACGAGGTGCTTCGAAGCTGCCCCCAGGAATTTCCCGGCAAGCTCTGGAATATGTGCACCTTTGTTGCGAATGGAAATCATCCCCGTCAAGTAGTCGTGCACCGCTCCTGCAAAAATGCAGCCGATGACAATCCACAAAAATGCGACCGGGCCGTAAAGCGCTCCCATGATCGGGCCGAAAATCGGACCGGTACCTGCGATATTCAACAGCTGAATCAACGAGTTTTTATGTTTGTTCATCGGCACGAAATCGACGCCGTCATGATTGGCGTAAGCCGGTGTTTTCCGTCCGGCGATTGGACCGAATAATTTTTCAATATACTTTCCGTATGTAAAATATGCAACCACAAGCAAAGCAATCGAAACAATAAATGTAATCATGTTTTCCCCTCCTGTTTCTTTCTGGTGATTGCTTACGCAATAGATTGCCTGCTCCCAATCCCCCGGACTGTCTTTTCTCCTTCTTCGAAAGAATAGCATCTATTAATCATTTCTGAATTATAAGGATAATATAGTCATTTCAATTAGTCAATTTGATTTTGAACAATAGTAAACTCCAATCCTGTAGAACGTCTTCTTCTCTTCATTGGGCCAAAAGATAAAAAGTGCCAGACATAGGTCCGGCACTTTTTTCTTATTCCATCAATTCAGGGTAAACCGCTTTTGCGACAAGTTCGACTGCTTCACCGATACGTGGACCGGGACGTGACGTCACATCCGCGTCAAGTATGTGAATCGCATCTTCTTGAACCGCTGTAATGCTGTCCCATGAACTGCGCGCTTTCATTTCAGCGATTGGATCTTCAATATACGTCACACTGCTCAAAATAACCGCTGGGTTGCGGGTGATTACTTCTTCTTCCGAAATGCTCGGCCAACCGGTCATGTCACTAAAAATGTTTTCAACTTGGGCATGGTCTAGGATTTCTTGCTGGAAAGTCGATTGGCCGATTGTGTAAATATCCGGTGACGGACTGATTTCGAAGTAAATTTGTTTCTTCTCAACCGAAGCGAGCTTTTGTTGCACTTCTTCTATTTGCCCCTGGATGTCTTCGATTAATTCCTCGCCTTTTTCTTCCGCAGCTAAGACTGCAGCGAGCTGTTCAATATCTCCGTAGACGTCTTCGAATGATGTCGCGGACTGGATGACGAATACCGGAATGTCTGCCTCTTCAAGTAAAGCAAGTCCGGCCGGCGCTTCTCCTGTGGAATAGGCAAGGACGACATCCGGATCCAATTGGATGATGCGCTCTGCGTTGAATTCAACCGAATCACTGATGCGCTCGATCTCCAGCGCTTCTTCCGGATATGTATCATAATCCGTTACACCAACAAGTTTTTCGCCTTCTTCCAAAGCAAAGACAATCTCCGTATTGCTCGGAATCAGCGAAACGACCGTTTCAGGTACTGCTTCGAACGTCACTTCTTTTTCAAGATCGTCTATGACTGTATAACTGGAAGTTTCCGCTTCCTCTGGTGATGTGGTTTCTTCTTGTGGTGCTGTCTCTTCCGGTGTCTCGCTTGAAGTATCACCGGATTGGCATGCGCCGAGCAGGAGAGCAGCGGCGAGTAGTGCAGATAAATGGATTCCATTGATTTTCATGATTTAAGCTCCTTCTTTCTTTTCGGTCTGGTCGGGTATGACTTACTGACGAATGGAATTTCATGTACGCCGTGCGTTTTATTAACGAAGACAGCCATTGCGAAGAAGAGATTCGCGAGCAGTCCTGTATAGTCGAATAAGTGTTCCGGCACTTCCCGCTCCAGTGAAACTTTGTGCAAAGCACGGACGGATTTTTTCGCTTCGCTTCTGCATACATGCAAAACAGTTGCGGCATATGTTCCTTGCGGCAAGACGAATGTGCTGATTTCCTCTTCGACTTGCGCGACGTAACGGTCGTACATTTCACTAAGCACATCAAGGTCCTCTTCTGTCACAGCAAGCTTCCCGCGTACAGAGCCGTTCAAGTGATAGCACATCGGCTGCAAGTAGCGGAGATCTTCATACACCATCGGCACATCTTCCAAGAGGGAAATCGCTTCTCCCACCCGTGTCGTCATGGAGTCGGTGCGGATTTCAAAATCCACAGTCGCAGCACTTTCACGCATGAAAGGGTAACAGACAAAACGGATATCCTTTTTCATTTTTTCACCTCCTGATGACAAATCAGTTAAATATCAGCAGGCGTATCGTTCCGCAAAAAAAGAGTGCCATCCCAGGAATAAGGATGGCACTCCAACTATCGGCAAACCGAAAAAAAGCGGTCAATAGGAAAAGTTGCCGCAAAATCCCCTTATCTTCCGAAGAGCGAAAATACGTTCAGAAAAAGGTAGGTCTCCTGGCTCGTGCATCACTTTACTCCGAGGCCCTTCCCGACCGGATAACTCCCGATCAGTGGCATTCCTCGTTTCATCCACACTTACAGTTGCGGAAACAGCTTCGGATTTCAACCGAATTCCCTGTTACGCTGATTGCTCAGCACCTTTTCCCTGCATGAATATTTACTTGGTTCAATTGTAGCATATCCGTCCAAAGAATGAGCACCCTATCAGTCATTAAAGCACAGGCGACTCCAAATTCTCTTTCTTATTCTCCATCCGTTTGACGATATAAATACTCATCTCATACAACACCGCCATCGGAACCAGCACCAGCAGCTGGCTGATGAAATCTGGCGGCGTAATCAATGCCGAGACAATTGCGAGCACAAGATACGACCATTTTCGTACCTTCTTCATCGAGCCCGAAGTCAATAGTCCGAGTGTCGACAAGAATAACGCCACGATTGGCATCTCGAACAAGAGCCCAAGTGGGACCGTCGTCATAATCAGGAAATGGACATACTCGCTTGCCGAAATCATCACCGCGAAGTTCGTTGCGCCAAGTCCTACTAGAAACTGATAGCTTAGCGGATTGACGATGAAATACCCGAACGCCACACCGAAGAGGAATAGCAGCAGCATGACCGGCGAATACAAGCCGAGAAACTTCGACTCCTCATCTTTCAGCCCCGGCTTTACGAACTGCCAAATGAAATGACTCAGGAATGGCAGCGATAATCCCAGCGCCAGCGTGACTGAAATCGATGTGTAGAACTTGATGATTTCCAACGGGCCAAGGATGACGAGATCGTGCCCTCTCACCACATATGGAAACCAGAAATTCAGCGTCGCAAAAACAACGACCAGGAAGAAAAAGAACACGAACAAACTCTTGATCAATTGCTTTCGCAGCTCCCCTAAATGGTCGACTAGCGATTCCACAGGCTCTTCCGAATCCCCTTCCGGCGGATCCGGAGGTTGTGGCGCTGTCGCTTCCGTGACAGGCGGATCCGGGATTTTCACCGCAGGGATTTCTGGCTGTTCCGCTTTCTTTTGCAGCGGACTGACTAATTTACGCTCTCCATACGGATCCATTTAACCACCTTCAAATTTTTTCGGATTTTGTTTCTTCTTTCGTTTCGGGTGTCTCGTCGTCATCCATGATGTCTTTCGCTGAACGCTTGAATTCAGACAACGTCTTGCCGACCGCGCCGCCAATTTCCGGCAGCTTTCTAGGTCCAAATAAGATCAACACAATCACCAATATAATAATCAACCCTGGAACGCCGATTGAAGCTAAACCGCCCATAACATGTCTCCTCCTTTATTAAACGAGTGATCCTCCATTTTTGCTGTAATTAATGATGCCTTCCGCACAGCGATAGGCAAGTGCCCCGACTGTTCCTGTCGGATTATAACCGCCATTATGTGCAAAATTCCCGGCGCCTACCACGAATAAATTCTCTGCATCCCAGTGCTGCAGGTAGTTGTTCACCACACTGGTAGCCGGGTCCGCTCCCATTACCGTTCCACCAGTATTATGCGTCGTTTGGTAAGGAACAATGTCATAATCTGAAATCGGGCTGCCCGCTACTACCGTTTTCGCGCCCATCTCCTTCATGATTTCCGCGGATTTTTCCGTCAGGAATTTGTGAAGCGCCCGGTCCTGGTCTGTGAAATTGTATGTCAATTGCAAGAGCGGCACGCCATAAATGTCTTTATACGTACTATCGAGCGCCATATAGTTCTCACGGTGTGGCATCGAAGCTCCCTGTCCGCCGATGCTCAACGTTTTATTGAAGTTCTCGATGGACGCCTTCTTGAATTCCGCTCCCCATGAAGGCGTATCCGGCGGTACCGGATTCGTCAAAATCGGGCGGATACCCGTCTGCGTCATCGACAGGCTCGCACCGTGGATGAAATCCAAGTCGCCGTGATCAAAACTGTCACCGTTAAAGTCATCGATAGTCATGCCAAGCGATCCTGCTCCCATGAACGTGTTCATTTTTTCTTCGAAAAACCCGGAAGCGCCCGGCAAAATCTGATAGCAATAATTTCTTCCCAACGTCCCTTGCCCAGTGTCCGGATTGTACATTTCTCCGATATTGGAGACCATCAAGAGTTTCGCGTTGTTCATGATATAGCTCGTCAGCACGACGACTTCCGCCGGCTGGAAGAATTCCTCGAACGTGACCGTATCGAAATAGCGGACACCGGTTACACGATCCCCTTCTTTCACAACCTCTACAACATTCGCATTGAAAGTGATTTCGTAATTCCCGGTTTCCCGCGCCGTCGGGACCACCGTGATCTCCGGCGACGTTTTTGCGCCGTACTCACAGCCGAACCGTTCACAGAATCCGCAATACTGACAGGCGTTGATCGAAGCCCCATCCGGATTCACGTACGCTTCCGATAAATTCGCGGAAGGCAGCATGAACGGCGTATAGCCTAAATTCGTTGCGGCCGTCTCGAACTTTTTTAAAATCGGGGTCTTTTTCATCGGAGGTGTCGGGAACGGATTGGATCGTTTCCCCCAGAATGGATTGATGTCTTCACCTGAAATGCCGGCCGTCTTCTCGAACTTATCGAAATACGGCTCCAGTTCATCGTACGTGATGCCCCAGTCTTGCAGCGTGTACTCCGGTGCCAGCTTATCCGCTCCGTACTTCTCATCAGTCAAAGTCTTGATCTGGAAATCGTACGGCAAAAAACGCCACGTGTGGCCATTCCAGTGGGTTCCTGATCCACCGAGACCTTCACCTAGCAAAAATGATCCGAGCTGCCGCATAGGCAACGCCTTCTGCTGCCGGTTATTGCGGAACGTGACAGTTTCTTTCGAGACGTCCTGCATCAATTCATAGCGCACTGCATAACGGTATTCATCGTGGACGATCGCGAAATCCTCCGTTCCTCGTTCACGCCCACGCTCCAGTCCCACGACTTTCAATCCTGCTTTCGCACATTCTGCCGCGATGATTCCGCCTGTCCACCCGACCCCCACCGTTACTACATCCACTTTTTCCAAATTTGTGACCACCACAATTCCCCCTTTGATTAATGTTGCGTACCGAGCGACTTAGGCTCTATTTCCACAAACTCCTCGCTATCGATCTGGTTCAAGTAAGACAGTTGATGTCCCGGGTAACCTTTCATTTTCCACCCTTCCATGTTCTGGTTTCCGGAATAAATAGGATCCGCATAAGCCCCTTCTAAAGTGGCCGCACGCAATAGCCGGAAGAAGAACAAAGCCGAAACGCCTTTCATCGTGATCTCTTCTTCCTGGAAAGCCGTCAAGATTTCGTCCATCTGCTCTCCCTCGAGATCGACGAAATCCGTCTGGAACCGGTCCTGTGCTTCCTGCTGCATGATTTGGAGACCTTGCCGGAACATTTCATTCCGCTTCAAGCGGCTTTGGTACCCTTGTGTCTTCTGTCCTTCGAGGAACGGCGCCTGCATATACTCCCGCGAATTCTCACCGTAAGCCCCCGCGAGCTGCTGGTCAATGAAGTAAGGAACCGCGAGGCCGATTGCCCCGGGGCCTAAATCGTCTTCCGGAAAGATACGCTCTGTCGCCTGCGCTAAAATTTGGAACTCTGCGTCATTCTTGAAGAACATGAGACCCCTGACGCCGCCTGCTCCTCCTTCACCTGGTTCGCCAGCCGTCGAACCAGGAGGAGTGCTTGCGTTGTCGTTGCCTACATTCGCACCAATTAAACCGCCAATGATTCCACCGCCGATTAAAGCTCCAGTCGCGATTCCCGACGTCTTGAGGAAGTCGCGTCTGGAATAATTCTTATCCTCTTTTGTCATCCTGATTTTCCTCCCTTTTTTTATTATTTTTAAAAAATTATGAATACTTAATTCAAATACCCTCTTTTAAAATTTCTACACACATGTGCTAGAAAAAATTAATGTGAAGTGCTGAAAAAAGCTGAGGAGACACAAAAAGCCGAGGGGATTTCGAGGGTCCCCTTGGCTTCAAAAGCTTCTTTCTATTTCACACTTTTCCGCTTCGGATAAAATTTCATCCCCATCAATCCTCCACTGCAAACTCAAGTGCCGTTTCGTAATCTTCCGTTGTCGTTATTTCGTAGAGAACATCTTCTTCCTGCCAAACGATGAGCTGGTTCCAATCGCCGTCATCGGTCGCATCGAACTGGGCAGCACCGATTTGATGCGGTGCAGGCAGGAGATGCTCTTCCAGGAATGCAACAATCGCTTTCGCGTCTTCTATCAAGCTATCGCCTTGATCAGTCATCGCGCGTACCGCAAGTGACCAGCGCCCTTCATTCCAGGAAATATACTGTGAACCGGCTGCGCCTTCACGCACACCAGTGATGCCGTGTCCAAGGTCAACATCCGACAGCCCATCACTTTCGCCAGTATCCTGGTAGTTGATCTCGGCAGCTGCCTCCTCTGCACTTCCGAGACGCGTGCCTTTGAAGACAGCGAACGGTTCTTCTTGTTCACCAAGTGATGGATCATTGACCGGCACCGCGGATACCGTTCGGTAAAATGCGACCATGTACGAACCGCTATCCGATTGCGTTACCGCTGAAACTCCAGCTCCCATCAACGCTTCAATGTCTTCAGGCAAGACGACTGGAACTTCGGTTGTGAGCTGCTCCTTCACATCGTCGGTCACAGTCTCGTTCTCTTCAGGCTGCTGTCCGGAGTCTTCTTCCGGTTCTTGGTCTTCCACTTCGTCAGGAGAGTCGGGCGCTGCCGGAACTTCCTGTTCGGGCTCCGTCACTTCCTCGCTGTCTTCTGCGCCGCATCCGGCAACCAGCAGCGAAAGCATGACGCCCATCATCAATTTCCTCTTCATCGTCCCCACTTCCTTTCATGAATGTCTTTACACCCTTAATTCCCTTCCCACAGAAAAAAACGCCTGCCGGATGACAGACGTTTTTCGTATACAATTCAATCCTGATTCAAATGCCATAGCTGCTCAAGCGGAACCGCTTCATAATCCACCCCGTAGTCCTCCCGCAAGATCCGTTCGAAACTCCGTTTCGTAGCATCCTTCTGAAACGTCAGCACCACATGGCAATGCGCGAGTGCAACATGATCTGTCATTTGCTTTGTGAAGCAGTCCAGCGCTTCGATATGCGCATCTTCGACCGGCGCCCCGGAATAAACAACACCCTTGATCAAGTTTTCCCGCATATCTTCCTCTATCCGCGTATCCGGCAAATCCAGGTCGGCCAGTTCAGTCTTCCGCTGCTCATCCGATATAAACAATTGATAACGTGAGCCGCCACACCGGATTTCCCACACTTCCAAGCCCGTGAACCTTGCCTTTCTTTCAAAAAAGTCGATCATTATACTACACACCTTCTTTCCGGACGCCGAATGATTGTCAGAAAAAGCTACCAGCTCTTCCGATATTTATCCTCGATTACCCGGTAGTTCTCATGATGGATCTGATTCCAATCCGTTTTCTTGTATTGCCGGTTTTTCAGTCTGCCATTAATCCTTTCCGGATCGTACTCCTTGAAGCCTTGGCTTTCTGTCCATTGCTTCATCTCCTTGTGCTCCGGATGCTTGGTATTCCGGTAAGCCTTCAAAAATTCATAGAACCCTGGAATTCCTCCGACATCTTCCGGAGGCGCTGTCTCCGCTCCGCCCAGCAGTGTCGGGAAGCCGAAATGATAATCCTCCACGATGTCCTCCAAGCGAATCAAGAACCGCCAGCCATCGCCGAAATCATACAAATAGTCAAGCTCTCCGTACTTTTCCAAATACGTATCGATCTTGATGCCCGAAGGTTTTCGGACCACTGCAGACAGCCGCTCCTGATAGCGTTCCTCGAACTCCCGAAACTCGGGTTCCGCATTTTTCAAACGCTCCGCGAACATTTTCCGGTTCTTTTTGAATCCTTGATGTTCCGTGTACGCTTCCTCATCGTTCGTCACGCGAATGTACTCTTCCGGCAGATCGAATTCAAACAGATGATATCCGTCAGAGGGATACCCTCCTTGAAAATTCGTCGATTGCTGGATGACTTCATGGAGCATTTTGAATGTCGCGCCCGCCGGCATGATCACCCGCCGCCGAATGAGCGGCTCCGAATGCTCCAGTTCGAATTTGATGATATAGGATTTCATTGAATGGATCACCTTACTTTCTGTAGGTGTGGTTGTCTCAAAACAAAAGCCCTGCCCGTTTCAGTGGACAAGAGCTCCCATTACTTGTTCCTCTTCTCAAGACTCATCCATACTCTTCGCTTCTTCTGTATCGCGGACGTTCTTTTGGACTGTGACGACGGCGAACAAACTCAAGACGAAGGAAATTCCGTAAAAGCCTTTTTCACTCAAAATGATGCTGCCCGCGTTGAACAGGCCGATCGCCATGAGCGAAATCGCAGCGATCAATGCAAACCAGCTGATCCCGTAGTACAAGTTCGTGACGCGTATCCCCTCATCACGGTCCCGGACGGCTTTCTGGAGCGATACCGCCGAATAAAGTCCGAGGATCATCACGGTGATATAATACCCTTTTTCGTTTAATTCCATCTCCGCATTGTACAGCCCGATCAAATACGTCGACACCCCGATCAGCAAAGCACCCCAAGCCGCGCCTTTGAACGCGCTTGTCGGTTCGCCGAGCCTGCGTTTTTCCGCCGGCTTTTTCGTGAATACATCATCTTCTTTTTCACCTAACATACTTCCCAGCTCCTTTCAGTTTGGGTTAGATTCTATTTCTCTTTCTTCAATAAGACGCGAAAAAACACACGCGGTTGCAATCTCCTTAACACACTTACTCAATTTTCAAAATGTTATGATGGTCTTTATCATAACATTTTTTAGCGAGATTCACCGTGATAGATGAAAACCTGTTCGGAGCAGCTGGAACACACTCTTTCTAAACGCAAAAGAATGAAAGCCGTCGAAACCGCAACGCCGAGCAGCACAAACAAAGCGGAAACTCCGGTGGTTATGGACAGGAGAATGCTCCTTTTGTTTTGAACTTATTTCTTCTCTTTCTACTTATTCTTCGCTGGACCGCTACAATCCTGTTAGATAAAGAGCATTTTGAAAAACCTCAGTGCAGGACATCTTTTGATTGCCATCACATTAAACATCAAAAAAATCCCCCCGCTCGCAAGCAGGAGGATCTCATGGAAGGAGGGGAAAACTCGACTGTAGTTGGTCATCGACCGTCAATTGCCTTAGTTGGTGATCGGGAACAGGTAACAGCGTAACGGGGAATCGGTCATTGGTTGGCCAGTTTCCATTAGGCAATTGTACCGAAGCACAAATAAGGGTTCCTTCCATGCCTTGGAGCGGAGTCTCACCGCTCCAAGGATTAAAAGTATTTCTCTGCGTCAAAATCGAGCATGACGGAATAGTTCTTCGTGTTGATGGCATTGGACAGCCGGTTAGCCAAACGCTCCGCCTCGACCGCCTTCACCCGGTACTCTTCAGGATCGAACATCGCCATCCGGACGATCGGCACACTGTCGCCGTATCCGTAAAGCGGCGATTCTTTCACAGCCGTCCCGAATCCTTTGAATTTTCGGGCTTTCGCACGCAGCTGCGTAGCCAGTTCGATCGCTTCGACAATCGTCAAGCTGTCGCCGTTAAAGTCCACTTCGTTTTCATAATTGGCACGGTACATCAATTTGTCGAGAAGCCGGAAATCCTTCCGAATCTCATCGATTTCTGCTTCTACTATTGAAAGTGGACGCTCCTGCTTGGGCGGCTTGCTTCCTTTTTCAACTTCCGCAAACGCCACGCGATCCATCTCTTCTTCCAATTCGTGAATCCGTTTTGCCAGTACACTCTTCAGTTTCACGGCTTCTGCCAACGAAATTTTCTCCATGTCCAGTCCCCTCCAGTCGCTTCTTTTAAATAGCGTAGCAGACCGACAATCGATTTACAATTTTGAATCCGTTGTTTTCTAGCAGATCGGATAGTATCCGATTTGGATCGAATACTGTCCGATCCGGCTTTGAACCGAAAATTTCGCCAGTACTGCACACGAAACCCTAGTTTAGGCGTAAACTAGAGGCAGTGCTCGAAACGAGACAGCTTATAGAAATGGAGTGAATGGATGATGGGCAAAACAGTAATCATCACTGGTGCCAGCAGTGGCATCGGACAAGCAGCAGCAAAAGAATTCGCGGATAAAGGATATTCCGTCATGCTGGCGGCGCGACGTGAAGACCGCCTCATGGCATTGAAGCAGGAAATCGAGGAAGCTGGTGGACGCGCAGCTTATCAGGTGACGGACGTAACGTCAGCAGCAGAAATGAAAGCACTAGCAGAGGCGGCGATCGAGCAGTTCGGAGGGATCGACGTCATGCTCAACAACGCAGGCTTGATGCCATTGTCGTTCATGAATAAATTGAAAATCGACGAGTGGGACCGTATGGTGGACGTCAACATCAAAGGCGTCTTGTACGGGATTGCGGCGGTTCTTCCGCACATGGAAGCGCGCGGCGAAGGCCACATTCTTAACATCTCTTCCGTTGCCGGACATGACGTCACGCCTGGAAGCGCAGTATACAGCGGTACGAAATTCGCAGTGCGTGCGATCACGGAAGGCTTGCGCCAGGAGCTCGATCCAGCGATGAACATCCGCGCGACAATCGTGTCACCAGGTGCGGTCGCGACGGAACTGACGGATACGATTACGGACGAAGACGTTCTTTCTGGATTCGCAAGCGGCCCAGCGATGGAATTTCTGCAAGCGGACGATATTGCACGAGCAATCGCTTATGCGGTCGAACAGCCGGCACACGTCGACGTCAACGAAATCTTAATTCGTCCGAGACAGCAGAAATAAGTTTGGAAGCAAAAAACCCCCGCGGAAATCATTTTCCGTGGGGGTTTTCTGATGCTTTCTTACATTGTCAATTGTTGTTTTGGTTTGCGCACTAGACACATGATTCCAGCGATCAAGTAGAAGATACCAGCCAAGATTCCGACGCCTGTAGTCGTGATGGAAACACCGACCGCAACGATCAAGAAGATGATACCTGAAACGACTGGTTTTTTGTTACCTTTCAACAAGATCATCGCAACGATTCCAAGGACGACTGCAGCGATTGCAGACGCGAGTAGCATCGTTCCACCTGCGCCAAGTAAATCAATGACCGTGTCGAACTCTTCCATCGTCAAGTCCAATTCCGGATCGCCTGTTCCTGTCATTGCTTCTTCCATTGTGTCTTTGTTGCCTTGCAGCCAAAGCATGAATCCTCCAAGTGCTGCCATGAATGCGTAGCCGAGAGCCCCGATAATCCCTAAAATAATTTCTGGTGTACGTTTCATTCCAAATTCCTCCTAGTTGTTTTCAAATTGAAATCAGTTTCCTGCGACGTCCCGCTTCGTGAATGCTGTCCAAGCTGCCACGATGAAAATGACGAAGTAGACGACAAGCACGATGATCGAGAACGTCATGCTCATGCCCGGAATAGCCGGTCCCATGCCGTTCGTGTACTGCTCGAGATTCGTGTTGGCGAACAGGATGTATTTCGCCCATTCATATTTCGACAGCACCGCGACGATCGTATTGCCGGCCATCATCAAGAAGATCGCCAAACCGACTGCCATACTGCTGCTTCGGAAAATGGCGGAGATCATGAAGGCGAATGTCGCCATCATCACCAAGGTCACGAGACTGAAGCCGTAAGATGTCACGATTTCACCAAGCACATTGTTATGTGCGAAACCGGATATCAAGTTCTGCACGACGACCGGGTTCAAGCCGTTTACTCCAAACATGATCGCACCGACAATCCACGATGTCAACAGCAAGAAGACAAGCATGGTGAAGGCGAAAATCAAGACTGATACATATTTGGAAAGTAAGATCTTCGTCCGCGAAATCGGGCGGATCAGCAAGAGCTTGATTGTGCCCCACTTGAACTCATTCGAGATGATGCCCGCTGCGACGATGATTGTGAACAAGCTGATGACCGACGTCAGGAAGCTATTGTCCAGCACGTATGCCCAGCCGTCATATGGCTGCGGCTTAAGATCGTTTTCCAAATGGTAATTATTTTTATCAATAAGTACAGGATTCGTGAAGCTGGCAAATTCATCCTCCGACATCTCAGCGGTCAATCGCTCATTTTCCGCTTGCAATTCCGTCTGCCAATCGTCGCCGTATTCTTTGAAATCCGTCTCGACTCCAAAGAACTTCGTGATGATTGCGCCACCGATGACAATGACCAAAAGGATAGCGAACATGACCCACGTCGCTTTTCTCGCATATAATTTGATCTGCTCATTCCAAATCAGGTTGATGAAATTACTCAATGGTATTCTCTCCAATCAGGTCAAAGAATTTATCTTCCAGTGTGGCTTGCATGACGCGGACACTATAGATACTGATTCCTTGCTCCACCAAACCTTTCAGGATGTGCGGAATCTCTTCACGCTTGACCGATATGGAAAGTTCTTTGCCATCCACGCCGACTTCGTTGGCCAGCTGTGTCTCGAGGAAAGCTTTCGCCGTCTCCAGCGGTTCCACCTCAAGGTGAACCTCTTTCAGCAACTCTTCATTCTCTGTGCCCTTCACTTCTTCAATCGCGATCAGTTCACCGTTCTTGATGACGCCGATCCGGTCGCACATCAATTCGATTTCCGTCAGCAAGTGACTCGAAACGATGACCGCGACATTCTCCTTCTCAGCCAAATTACGTATGTACTTCCGGATTTCCCGGATGCCCGAAGGATCCAGTCCATTTGTTGGCTCATCCAGAATCAGAATCGATGGACTATGTAGAAGCGCCTGTGCAATCCCGAGCCGCTGACGCATTCCGAGTGAGTAGCGCCCTGCCTTCTCGTGGATTGCCTTATCAAGCCCGACCAATCCCACGACTTCCTTGATCCGCTGATCCGTCACGCCTTTCACCATGCGTGCGTATTGCTTCAAGTTTTTCCAACCGCTCAGGAATGGATACATCTCGGGATTCTCGACGATTGCCCCGACATGCTGGATTGCACCCTTGAAATCCGTCTTGATGCTCTTCCCTTCGATCAACACATCGCCTTCCGTAATGTCGATTAACCCAACCATCATCCGGATCGTCGTCGTCTTCCCTGCCCCGTTCGGGCCTAAGAACCCGAACACTTCGCCGGCCCTGATTTCAAAATCAAGCCCTTTGATGATCGGCTTCTTTCCGATCGTCTTTTTCAAATTGACCAATTGCATTGCTGCCTTCACCACGTTGCGCACCTCCAAATTATCCTCCGCATAATATGTTTACGAATGAACATTGGGAAAGTTCCTCAAAGTGAGATATTTTTTCGAAAAAGTATTAGTGTAATTTCTGGATAATTGGCGATACTGTCCGATTTGGCGTGGATACTGTCCCATCAGGAATCGAGCGGTTGGTTCGGCCATTCCGTTTTCCAGTTATTTGTAAATACTGGCCGGAACAGGCCAAATACTTTCCGCATTCAAGAAATACTGTCCGGAGCGGTATCTTTACTGTCCGCAAGGTTAAATTACCCGCTAAACAAAAACTACGCTCGCCTTCAATAGGCAAACGCAGTTCTGTTATTCGGCATCCATTTCCGGCTGCTCTGTAAAATCGAAAGGAATAATCGTGTCTGTGAACAAGTTTGCTACAAGAATCGTCCCGGCTCTGCCGCTCAGGTCTAATTCGCTCTGGCTGACTGTCAGCACGTAACGGTCGTCAGCGAGTTCGTAAGCTGTCGGGAAGAATTCCACAATCTCACCGTCTTCAAACTCGACGATATAGAATAGGTAATCGCTCATCTCTTGAGCAGTGAACTCCTCAGGAACTGCCTCTTCGAATTCCACCCCGATCGATGTCGGCGTCAATGCCGCTACATCGTACACTATCGGATAGTAGACGTCCGGATAAGAGTCCTCTTCATCGAAGATGAACATGAACGTTCGGAAAAGCAAGTTCGCGAACTCACCACGCGTGATGTTATCGTACGTGCCATAAGATGTCGCGGACTTGCCGTTCGTGATGCCTGTTCCATAAAGTGCTCCAATGTATGGAGTAAATACGCCAGCGACATCCGTGAACGGTACAGGCGTTTCGAAATCTTCAAGCTCGAATCCCGCCACTAAAAACTTCGCCATCGCACCGCGGCTCAATGGCTCGTTCGGTTTGAACTGTGTTTTCGTAACTCCCGAAACGATTTCCCACTCCGCCAATGCATTGACCGATCCTTTGATGCGGCTATTCAAATCTGTAAAACCGGCGTCTGGTGCATCCTCTGTATCTAAGCCGAGTGCATTCGCCAAAATCACCGCTGCGTCTCCACGTGTTAACTGGTGGTGCGTACCGAATTGCGTAGGCGTCTTCCCGTTAATGATTCCCATTTCATACAAAAAGCTGACCGCCTCGTCATAAGATGCCCCTACATCCGTAAACGTATGTCCGCCCTCTGCATTCACTGGTACAGAAACGCTCGCCACCGCAACCACTGCAACTGATGCAGCCATAAATAACTTGTTCGTCAACACTCTATCCCCTGTCGTCTGTTTGGTATTTTTTGTCTTGCTTTATTAATATATATCGAAAATCCCGAAAAGCAAGAGGGTGGAAAAAAATATTTTTTAATGTCGTAATTATCCATTTATTCGATGAAATTCATTGCGTTTTGACGCGTGCTTCTTCAGCCGGGTTTCCTTTCTGTTTCCATGAAAAAAGAGCCGGGATGCCGACTCTTTTTTCGTTATTGAAATGAAGACTGCCCGCTGATTTTGAAGCCGAGCCCGACGCGCGAGAAGGTATAGCTTGCTTTCTCGTCATTCGTGTCGGTTCCAACCACCACTTCAAACACGTTATAGCTGCGATTCAACTCCAGGATTTCAAATTGCTTAACTCCCTCAGGCCGCGGATTGGTTCCGTACAAAGAAATCGCATATGCCACTTCTCTAACAGCGACTTCCTCCGTCCGCTCCCGCAGCGCTTCACCCGTCAAGCCGAGTTCCCCCAACTCAAGATACTGCTCCACTTTTTCCAGGCCTGTTTCTTTCAAATATCGGTCTGAGTAGAAGTGCGGCGTGAACATCTGATAAACGAAAAATAGTCCCACCACCAAAATGCCGACTATTTGGATTGGCACCATGAAGCGCCCTTTCGCGATCAGACGGTCCAACTTCAACACACTCCAGACCGCCCCAACGAGCAGTCCGAAATAAAAGATGAAGCTGACGATTGAATTTAAAAACAAAAAATCAACCAAATAGGCGAAGCTGCTTAACATGTAAAGGATGAACCCGACTCCTAAAGCAATAAAGACCGTCCTGATCAATGCGTGCGCCCCCTTGATTGGCAAGATTCCATTCGTACTCCATTCTCCGCGGCGGGGTAATATTCCTGCTGAGAATCAGCTCCTACACTTGCTGATTTTAAGATACTTTAACTTTTTAAAATAGAAATCTAATTCACCTATTCCCTTTATACCTAAAAATTCCGATTGCTATAAGGTAAATTGAATTATAAAAAAATACAAAATACACCTAATCAATATAAAAAATTGTAATAATGTGTTATAAATAGTTGAGATTGGTTTGAGAGGATGAAGAAAATGAGTAAAAAGGTAAAAGTTAATAAGCCATTTTATAAAAAATGGTGGGTTTGGTTAATAGCAGTGATTATAATTTTTGCAATCGCTTCTCCAAATGAAGAAACAGATACAGCAAGTGAAGTGGTTGAAGCCGAAAATACTACGAACGCTGAAACGGCAACTCCAGAAGAATCCACGGAATTAGAAAATGTGGAGGAAACTGAGATCGTCGAAGAAGTGGAAGAGGTAGAAGAAGACGATACACCGAGAGAACATAGAGCAGCTCTCAAAAAAGCTGAGTCTTATGCTAAAAATATGTATATGTCAAAAACAGGTGTATTTGACCAACTGACTTCTGAGTATGGCGAGCATTTCCCGGAAGATGCAGCACAGTATGCTATGGATAATCTTGTGCATGATTGGAAAGAGAATGCATTGAAGAAAGCTGAGTCCTATGCTCAAACGATGTATATGTCAAAAGCAGGCGTATATGATCAATTAACATCTGAATATGGTGAACAATTCTCAGAAGAAGAAGCACAATATGCTATCGATAATATTGAGCACGATTGGAAAGAAAATGCTTTGAAAAAAGCTGAGTCGTATGCAGAAGAAATGGCAATGTCCACTTCAGCTGTTTATGATCAACTAGTTTCCGAATATGGTGAACAGTTCACTGCTGAGGAAGCACAATATGCAATTGATAATTTAGAGTAAACTATTTTAAAAAGATACGAGAAGCCTCTCGTATCTTTTTTCATTAGATGAATCTACTTTGGCATGCCACCCTTAATCACAAGCGCACCTCCTAATTCGGGCCAACAAACCTTCCGTAACCCCCGCGTCATAGTTCGCCGAATAAGGATCCGCAAAGCCATGGGCACCATCAACAATTTCCATCGTCACCTGTGAATGCGCGGCTAACTTCGCCTTCAGTTCTTCCGGATCAAACTATTTTTCGTGTTCACTATAGATCAAAAATACATCTCCAGTCGGCACGATGTCGACATACTGCCGAATCCGGGATCCGTAAAACCCGATGACCTTCTGGACTGAAGGATTCGCGCTGCAAAGCCACGCGATCGTCGCCCCTACACTAAAGCCGACGATGCGGACTTCTTCATACTGCGGAGAAATCTCTTGTATTAGCTGCTCCACTTGCTTTGCCGCTTTTGAAAATCCGACGTTCGACATGAAATTTTCGTATGCGAGCTCTTCTTCCTCGTATGAAAATGGTTCGGACCTGCCTGACAAATCCGGGACATAGACATCGAAACCCTCCTGAAAAAATAGTTTGGCATAACCGGTGATATGCTGATTGATCCCATAGATTTCGTGCAACAAGATGACACATTTCTTCGCGTTCTGCTTGTACTCCAAGGCGTTCCACGCTCCTTTCCTGCGACTGAAGTTCATAATAGCCACC
Source organism: Planomicrobium sp. YIM 101495 (assembly GCF_009707665.1). GTDB lineage: Bacteria > Bacillota > Bacilli > Bacillales_A > Planococcaceae > Planococcus. The sequence goes on along the minus strand of NZ_WLZW01000004.1, from coordinate 113,398 downwards.
TGGACAATTTCGTCGTTTCTATTCCAAGCACCTTCAGCAAAGTTCGTGAAAAAACGCGTGAGGCGCTGATCCGTCTCAAAATGTATCCCGAGTCGATTAAAACCAGTGAGTCGCGACGTCAAAAAGCCCAATCTTCCTGAAATATATTAAGGATCAGAACCTTTTCATTGATAGAGAGTCAGAATTCGAGAAGTTTATTTCCGTTTTTTTGGCGATACCGTCCGATTTGGGTCGAATACTGTCCGATTCGACGTTTTTACTGTCCGATCGAAAATTGTGCGGCTCAATTGGACATCATATTTTCCATTATTATGGGAATACTATATGGAAATGGTGAAATACTGTCCGCATTCGTGAAATACTATCCGGAGCGGTATCTTTACTGTCCACAAGGTTAAAAACGAAAATATCTTCAAAATTATGCCGAACCCCTCAGTTACCAAAAACCAAACCCTCTACTCAACCTTCTGAAAATCCCCGATCCTACCAAGATCACCGCGGGGACATCCGGATTCCGCCGTCCAACCGTACCACTTCGCCGTTCATGTATTCGTGCTCTATCAAGAAACACGCCATCCCTGCGAACTCATGTGGCTGTCCGAGGCGTTTCGCCACCCGCTGAATAGGCCGAGCCATACATCGCGTTGAATGCATAAATGTTGTCGGTGATGCTGACATCGATGTACTGGCCATTACCTGTTTGGGAGCGGTGGTAAACAGCTGCCAGTATACTGATGACCGCCGGCTGCGAACCTCCGGCGATATCCGCGATTTGAATTCCTGCTGGTACTGGCCGCTCATTTTTTCGCGTGGAGTAACTTGCACTTCCGGACAGCGCCAAATGGTTGATGTCGTGTCCCGCTTTGTCGCGGAGCGGACTTGTCTGCCCGTAGTCTGTCGCTGAACAGTAGATGATGCCTGGATTCACTCGTTTCAGCGCTTCGTAGCTGATCCCAAGCCGGTCCATGACACCCGGCCGGAACTGCTCGATGACGATATCGTATTCTTCGATAAGTTTGAAAATGATGTCTTGCGCTTCCGCCTTTTTTAAATCGAGTGCAACCGATTTCTTCGAGCGGTTGAGCTGTGCGTACAACGCCGAAATCCCGTCATGCATCGACGGCATATATTTCGTCAAATCCTCCCGGTGCGGCGATTCCACTTTCACGACGTCCGCTCCCATATCCACCAGCATCATTGTTGCGAACGGTCCCGGCAACAATGTCGTGAAGTCCAATATCTTCAATCCCTCTAAAATGCCCACTTTGTATCACCCTTGTGATTTCGTGCACGTGTGCGTTTGAACCATTCACTCAATCCTCAGTTGCTGCGCATCTTTGTTTCCCAACATCTGCTGATGGCTGTTCACTCTCAATTGCCCTTGTGCCAAGTATAGATTGTCATAAGGGTTAGTTGAAAAAATATTGTGAAAATATACCTTTCGTTCCCCCACTCGCTGTCCGTACAATGAAAAAAACACCCCATTATAAAATGGAGTGCGTTTTTTCAATTAACATCGCGATATTGGTAGATCGATTCGTACGAACTGACACGCCGCTCGGTTTCGAATGATGAACGGCTCCAGATGCTTGTCCGTTCAGATGTTTCGTCCGTTTCGACCAGCCGCAACTCCCCTGGCTCCAGCGTCATGATCACCGATTCCACTTCTTCCAATTCACTGCCCTCTGCATCCATTGCGCGGATTCGCACTTGGACTTCTTTTGGAACGGTTAAATTATTTTTCACGAAGAAGGAGTTTTTATACGGCACTGCATGGCAATTCGATGTCGAAGTCCGGAAACAATTCTTCTCGGATCTCAAGAACACGACCGTGATTTCCTCGTCATCTTGTTGCGCTTCCGCTACAGTGAGTGCTTTCTCCAACTGATTGATGTACGACGCTTTTTCTGCGAATGGATAAACCCATACTGTGAAGAACAGGATGCTCGTACAAAACACAGCGGTGAACATCCAGACGGCTTTCGGGTTATGAAGAGACGTCGGCGCATTTTTGAACAGCACGCCGACCGTCACGTTAATGATGGAGAGGATCAGCAAGAACGCTCCCGCGACAATCAATGCCACGATGCTCTCGAATCCATTCTGGAAAAACGCGAGCTCATATGTATTCGACAAATACCCGTTTACAAGGAAAGTGACAAACACCAATGCTGCGAGCACTACCAGCGGCATCTTCCAGCGCGGCTTTTTGATTACTGACCATAAAAACCAAGCGTATGGGATAAAAAAGATTAAGAGAACGAGTGCAACCGTACCCATTACATTCATCATACCTTTCTTGAAACAACTCGCTCCGCCAAAGCTCTCGGATAGCGGAGTGCTTTATTAATACGGTCCTACCGCCAAAAGGATTCAACTGCGCTTTACATTTTTTCGGAGGTGACAATGTTTCGGTGCGGATTTAGCTGTTCTCATGTGCATTTTTCATTTGCTTTCTTATAAAGTGGTGGCATTGACCATCATGTTGCTTCCCACAAGAAAACCCACACCCAGTGCGCAAGCAGTGGATGTGGGTTTTCAGTTCCTTCAAGCAGCCCTTTTCAAAAACAAGGCATTGCCGTTCTTGATAAATCTCCATATTGCTGCAATCAGGAAGATTCCGATTCCGGCGAGCAGGAATCCTTGAATCACCGTCGTCAGCGCCGGATCGAAGCGACCATCCGCGTAGGAACTATAGATGCCGAAGAATGCCCACGCCAACGGGATCGGAAACGCCGCGTTTTTGGAGAGCTTCAAGTAAAAAAGTACAAAGGCGATTGCGACGCTTAAGATCACCAGCGTCCAGACAGAGTCCGAAATGCCGAAGCCATCCCATTCAAGTTGCACGAGGGTCAAGGAAATGTTGACGATGGTCGCGATAAACACCCACCCGCCGTAGATGGTGAACGTCAACCCTGCCAGCGTCGAAGGAATTTCAAAACGTTTCTTGTAGATCCGCTCTACGATCAGAAGCAACGATAGCAACATGCCGAAAATGAGCAGTGTCGAGATGCCGAGCCGTTCATATGAGAATGCTACAATCCATGCCATATTAAAGACCGAACTCGCGATGAATAATGGCGAAATCAGTAATGTCAGCCTGCTGACTTTCCGGTCTTTCCGTTTGGCGAATAAATAGATCAGCGTAATCAGCAACAGACTGTAGATGACACTCCAAATGGAGAATGTGAACGGTGCCGGGGAAATGAGCGTCAAGTACTTATCCGATATGTCGCCTTGACTCTGTCCATTAAAGAAACCGGAAGAGCCTAGGTAATTCACACCGAGTGTCATAAAATAAACAACAAGGTTAACAATCGTAAAGATCTTCGTTTTCTTCAGCGTACTTTTATCCATCAATTCTTCATCCTTCCGTTCGATTTTTCCGTTTCGAGCTGAGGGTTTTCCGGGCGGTGAACGTATTATCAGCTCTCTCTTTCCTTGTCTTCCCTAAACCCGTCCACTGTACACGCTGCAGCACGCACTTTTCAAAAGGCATACGATTATTTGTATCGGAGCTCCGTTCCACGTTATTTTCTGCATGAACTGGAAGTGATCCGGCCAGATCCATTCCCGTTATTTGGACTTGCCTTCCGATTCGGCCTACATACTGTCCGCAGCGATTATCACCTGTTCAACAAATTCTCCTCTGTTCAATCGTCAAAACTTCGCCATCGAAAATTCATCTTCAATTTATATTCGTCGGCTATGATATATAAGACAGATTATATTATTGGAAAGAGGCGTATTCATTATGAACAAATTCCTGAGCCCGATCACGGACTGGGTCTCCACGAAACGCGGGATGTGGATCACGATCATCACGTGGCTGCTTCTTGCGGCCGTCCTGACATTCGGTCCGAGCTTGAACGATTACAAAGTGGCGAACTTCCAGTCACTTCCAGACGATGCAGAAGCCATCATCGCAGACAAGAAAATGAACGAATACTTCCCGAACGACCAAGGCACACCGGGCATCCTCGTTTTCCAGAACCCGGAGAGCGAAGTCGACCTTGCAGGCATCCAGGAAATTTTGGATGGCATCAAAGCCGCTGAAGTTGAAGGAATCGATGAAATCGTCGACATCAGCCAGTTGCCACCGCCAGCACTTGCAGGATTCTACTCCGAAGACCGCACGACTTTCATCGTGCCGATGACACTTGCTGCTGGACTCGGCAGTGCGGACTTCGCGGCCATTAACGATGAAGCGAGCGCGATCGGGAATGACATCGCCGCCAGCTTCGAAAACCTGGAATTCTACATCACCGGACCAGCAGGAATCGCCGGCGATACAGTCAAACTTTTCGAAGAAGCCGACTTTGTGCTTTTGATCGCAACGGTCTTGATTATCTTGGCGCTACTTGTGGCCATTTACCGCTCGCCGCTTCTTGCGATCATTCCGCTCGTCGCGACGGGGATCGTTTACCAAGTCGTCAACCAAACGCTTGCCTTCATGGGCAAAGCAGGACTTGAGTTGACAAGCCAGACAACGTCGATCATGAGCATCCTGCTATTTGCAGCGGTCATCGATTATTCTCTGTTCGTCTTCTCCCGTTTCAGGGAAGAGCTGAATCATTATGAAAGCAAACATGACGCCATGAAGCATGCCATGCATGCAACCGGCGAACCGGTATTTTTCGCTGGCGGTACCGTACTGGCAGCAATGTTGATCCTATTCTTCGCAGACTTCCGGGATTACGCGAACTTCGCACCGATTTTCGGAACGGCGATTTTCATCATTATGATCGCATCACTGACACTTGTCCCGGCACTCTTCACGTTGTTCGGCCGAAAAGCATTCTGGCCGAAAGTTCCGAAATATGGTGAAGCAAAAGCAGTGAAACACGGCCTGTGGGGACCGATTGCCAAGTTCGTCGTCAACAAACCTTGGTTGTCGGGCGGGATTGTAGCTCTCTTGATGGTCATCACATCCCTCAACGTGCTGAACCTGGAATTTGAATTCGATACCGTGAAATCATTCCCGGAAAACTTGCCGTCCCGTCAAGGTTACGAAATCGTCGAAGAAAAATTCGACAAAGGGGAACTTGCTCCGACCTCCCTACTCGTGATCGGCAATGAACCGCTGACAGAACAGCAAACCACCGCTCTTTCCGAACAGCTTATGGCCTACGATGAAGTGGCATCAGCCCGCTTGTCGGGACAAACGGAAGACGGCGAAGCATTGAAATACAGCATCGCCCTTTCACTGAACCCGTATTCGGTCGAGGCGCTTGATTTCGTCGAACAACTGCGTCTGGACAGTGATGAGCTAATGGAAGCAGCCTCCATCGATGGCGAAATCCATTTCAGCGGGATTACACCAAAACTGGTCGATGAACGCAATGTCAACAACAGCGACATTTACAAAATCGTGATTTTGGAAACGTTGCTCATTCTCGTGCTTCTATTCGTCATGACACGTTCGTGGAAAATGCCGATCTACATGATGGCGACGATCCTCTTCTCTTACGTGTCGGCACTCGGCCTGGGGATCTTCCTCGTGGATGTCCTGTTCGGCTATGAAGCCATCAGCACGCGTGTACCGGTCTATGCGTTCATCTTCCTTGTGGCGCTCGGAATCGATTACAACATCATTCTCGTATCACGCTTTATCGAAGAGCGGAAAGGCAAGAAAGTGAAAGACGCGCTCGAAGTCGCCATCCGCAACACAGGCGGCGTCATTTCGTCTGCCGGGATCATCCTTGCAGCAACATTCGCTGCGCTGACGACCATGCCGATCGCCGACTTGTTCGTCTTCGGTTTCATGGTTGCCATCGGAATCCTGATCGATACATTCCTTGTCCGCGGGATGCTTCTACCGGCGCTTATCCTATTCTTTGAAAAAGACAAGTAAAAACAGCATACTGGAAAAGACGAAGCTGGCAAATCCGTTTGCCAGCTTCCTTTAAAGAATCGGGGAGGAATCCGTGATGAAAATTCTCGTCGTCGATGACGATCTCCATATCCAGCAATTGGTCTCGATCCATCTGGCCAAAGAGGGCTATACTGTATACCGCGCGAACAACGCGGAAGAAGCATTGATGTTCCTTGAAGAAGAAACCGTCGACTTGGCAGTGGTCGACGTCATGATGCCAGGGATGGACGGCTTCGATTTGACACGCCATCTGACGCAGGAAATGGAAGTCCCCGTCATCCTCCTGACCGCCAAAGGCCAGCTGGAAGACAAAGAGAAGGGCTTCCTTTCCGGAACGGAAGATTACATGGTCAAACCATTCGAACCGAAGGAATTGCTGTTCCGTGTGGCGGTCGTGCTCCGGCGTTCCGAACGTGCCGTCCAGGAAAATCTCCATGCCGGCAACATCGCGATCAACCGCAAGAACTTCGAAGTGGCAATAGGTGACGAAACACTGATCCTTCCTTTGAAGGAATTCGAACTCCTGTCCCTTTTGGTGTCGCGGATGAACATCGCCACTCCCCGTCTCCTGCTTATGGAACACGTCTGGGGCGAAGACAAAGACGTGAGCGAAATGACACTGAACACCCACATCAACCGCATCCGTGAGCGGCTGAAACGGCACGGCGCCGATGTCGAAATCCATACATTGCGCGGCATCGGCTATAAGCTCGAGGCCAAGAAGTGAAAACGTTATACCGCCAATTCACCGCCGCCATCCTGTCGATCCTGGCTGTCAGCCTTATTGTTGGATTTGTGCTCGCGAATTTTTTCTACCTTGCCGTGACAAAAGAAGAAGCGACCGAACAAAATGTCGCGATCGCGGAGGAAATCGTCGGAACGTTGCATGAAGTGCCCTATTCAAAAGAAGGCGCCGGTCCGTATTTGCAGGCAGTCGCAAAACTCGGCTACCAAGTGGCCTTGGTCGACAAGGACGGCGAAAAAGTATTTTACGGCGATTCTTTCGACGACACCACACTTCCTGAACAAGCCCAGCGTGTGCTGACAGACGGCGAAACGTATACCGGCCTTAACCGCCTGACTGATCAACTCTTTATGATCGGCCACTTTACGAACGAATTGCATAATACCGTGGGCGTCCCCCTCGAACTCGAAGACGAGCAGTACGGCCTCTTTATCCGGCCGGATATGAAGCTCGTATCGACGGATATCCATTCCGTGCTGATCGGCTTCATATTAGCGGTGACGCTCGTCAGCATCATCGGCATGGTCTTCATGTCACGGCAATTGACACGCCCGATCGTGCAGCTCACCGAAGCGACAAAACATATCGCACGGGAAAATTACAATTACCCGCTGAACATCCAGCGCAACGACGAAATCGGGCAGTTGTCCGAGAGCTTCAACCTGATGCAGAAGCAGCTGCAGCATAACGATGTTGTCCGGAAATCGTTCATCTCGAACGTTTCGCATGATTTCCAGTCGCCACTCATGAACATCCAGGGCTATGCGGATCTGTTGAAGTCGCCGGACTTGCCTGATGCTGACCGGCTCACTTATTCGGCCATCATCGACCAGGAAGCGAAGCGGTTGTCGAGCCTGACACGCCAACTGCTCCTGCTCACCTCGCTCGACCAGGGCGCCTATCCGATGAAAACGGGGTCCCTGCGCCTGGACGAAAGCTTGAAGAGCATTATCCAGAAATACCGCTGGCGGCTGGAGGAAGAAGACATCACCATCTCTTATCAGCTTGCACCGATCACGTTCCGCGGAGACGAGGAATTGCTGCAGAATGTTTGGGATAACTTACTCACCAATGCGATCAAATACAACAAGCCTGGCGGCAGCATCGAAATAAGTCTGCGCTCCATGGGAGATGAAATTGTCGTCACATTCAAAGACAGCGGCAGCGGCATCACGGAAGATGCGATCCCGCAGCTTTTCGACCGCTTTTACCGCGGGGATGCCGCCCGCCAGAAAGACGGCACCGGGCTCGGCCTGTCCATCGCGCAGCAGATCACCGCGCTGCACGGCGGGGAAATCCTGGTCTCAAGCCTGCTCGGCGAAGGAAGCGAATTCACCATCCACTTCCCTTCTACAAAAACGAACGACATCCAGAACGGAGGAACTCAATGATGGAAAAGAAATGGGGCTTGCGCCTGATTCAGATCTCGGCCATCTTCGGCTTTATCGGCACATTCATAGGGTCGCAAATGGCCGGACAAATGGACTATTCACTGCGCCCGATCCACGCGCACATCCTGCTCGTCGGCTGGCTGTCGGTGTTCGCTTGGGGTATCTTCTACCACACGTACACGATCAAATACAAAAAGCTCGTCACAGCGCACAGCATCCTCGCCATCATCGGCGCCATCGGCTTGACCGGCGGCATGTGGATGTACAACTTGAACCCGTTCAACTTAGGTGAAACGCTCGTCATGATCTTGTTCATCGTTGGCGGCTCGCTACTGCTGCTCGCCTTCTTCCTGTTCGCGGTCATCACGTTCTTCACGGAAAAAGAATAACAGGAGCTGCAAGCAGGGAAGACTCCAGGAAGCTTAAACAAGGCTTCCTGGAGTCTTTTTACCGGATAACGTCTTATTAAAAAACGTGACTCCTGTGCTTAACTTTCGATTCGTGTTATAGTCATCTTTGGAAAAAAGAAGGATAGTTCTAGATCGATAGTCATCAGGAGGATGTTCAGATGGATGTAATGTTTATTTTATTGATGCTGGTTGCCTTATTGGCTTTCGCAGCGAGCATTGTGTTGTTGTTGGTTGGTGCTTTGTTCAAAAAAGGGCTGAGCGTGAAGCAGGCCGGAATCGCGGCAGGGGTTTCATTCGCCGTGATCATCGGCTCCATTCTCGGCTTCTCAGGCGAGGACGTAGAAACCGCGAATGCCACCGAGAACGAAGAGGCGGAAATCGAAGAACAGCGCCTGGCTGAAGAGCTTGCGGCCGAAGAGAAAAAACAAGAAGAAGCGCGTGCCGCAGCGAAAAAAGAAGACGAGGAAAAAGCGGCGGCTGAGAAGCTAGCAAAAGAGAAGGCGGAGAAAGAAAAACAAGAGCAAGAACGCCTTGCTCAGCAAAAAGCCGAAGAACAGCGCAACAATGAACTGTTCGCCGGTTACGAACGGATCGATGTTGATGGCGGGAATTTGTCGGGCCACCGCGAGCCGAATGTCGTCGTGAACATCGGGTTCGGCGACCGCGAATATTGGGCCTTCACGAATGAACACGGCCAGCTCGTGCGGGTCGTTGCCGAAGAAATCACGCTGCAAGACGAGGACAACGAACCCGTCCTCTCTTCCGGCAGGTATTATTCGGACGAAGCGAAAGTGCCTGGTGTCGAAAGCGATAAGTTAGACGAAGGCCACGTCATCGCCGATTCACTCGGTGGTGTCGCGAATGCCTACAACATCACGCCGCAGGAAAGTACGCTCAACCGCCACGGTGACCAGGCGTATATGGAAAAAGTGATCCGCGATGCAGGTGGCGCGACGAATTTCGAAGCGATCATCACCTATCCGAATGCGGAAACGCAAATCCCTTCCAGCTACCAATATACGTACACGGTAAAAGGCCACGAAGTCGTGGATAAATTCGACAACGGCAACCCTGATGATGTCAACGCCTCACTCGGTTTGACGAGCAGCGAGCCCGCTGAAGCGGAAATTGTGAGTGAACCGGCCGGATCATCTACTCCGGCGAACGACGTTTCCACTGTCGATACGAACGGCAACGGACAAGTGACGATCAAAGAGGCGAAAGATGCAGGCTTCCGCATGCCGATCACACGTGACCACTGGTTAAATATAGGTGATAATTCATAGGATAGTTAGTCTAATATGGGGACTAACTATCCTTTTTTTTTAACATAATAGATTAATTAAATAATGGTTGAAAATATAGTTTAGAAGGTTTAATATGGATAATATAGACAACGAACGTTTGTTTGTTTTAAGGAGGACGTAGCCTCGGTGCGAGGACAGCACTCCGCAGAAACGATAGTTTCGAGGACCTTAATGAAACAACAATTACGGTAAACATTACAAGTAGCAGCACTATCGTAAATTACAATTGGTTGGAGATGCTTTTATGAAGGTAGAACAAATATTGATTGGTAATAGAAAAGTATTTCTGCTTATGGATTCAAATGGATCGCCCATTGAACCCGTTGCGAAGTATATGAAGTTTCACTATAACAAGGAGAGTAGTAGCAATACTTTACAGACTTACTGTACGGCTTTGAAATATTACTTTACATACTTAGAACAAAGAGGAATTGATTATCAGCAAGTTAGCTTTCAAATAATATCTGACTTCGTTGCTTGGCTCAGAAATCCATATGAAAGCAATAAAGTAGTACCCCAAAAGGAAGTTAAGGCTAAACGTAGTGAAAGAACAGTAAACACTTACCTTACGGTAGTGACATCATTTTATGATTATCTATACAGAGAAGAATTTGTTGAATCAAATGTTGTTGAAAAGTTGATGAAGAAGATGTTTCAAGGTGCAGGTGGAAATGGATATAAGGATTTTTTATATCATGTAAATAAAGACAAGCCACGTTTCAAAAATGTGCTTAAATTAGACGAACCTAGAGTAAGAGTAAAGATATTTACAAAGGAGCAAGTTAATGAAATCTATAAATCTACTACTAATATTAGGGATAGATTTTTAGTAAGGTTACTTTTTGAAAGTGGCTTTCGTATAGGTGAGGTTCTCTCCTTGTTTCTTGAAGACTTTCAATTTGACGCAATACAAAGGAAGCACAAAATCCAACTAACAGATAGAGGGGAGTTACCAAACGGGGGGAAGTTGAAGACTGGAGAACGAAAGATTGACATCTCTCAAGGGCTAATGGACTTGTATGATGATTATTTGTTCGAAGTGCTAGATGAATATAATCCTGACCATAACTTTGTATTTGTAAAGGTTTGGGGTAAGAACGCTGGAGAACCTCTAACATATTCTGATGTTTATGCAACTCTTAAAGAGATAGAAAGGAAAACAGGCATATATATTACTCCTCACCTATTTCGTCATACACATGGAACCATATTTTATCTTCAAACAAAGAATATAAAGGCAGTACAAGAACGTCTAGGTCATGCACAAATACAAACAACCATTGACCTATATGTTCACCCTTCTGAAGATGATATTCGTAAGGATTGGGAGAAAGCCTCTCTTGCCTTTGAAATTGGGCGAGGCATAGAGAACAAAGAGGAAATTTTTCAATCAGGTATTCCTGACGAGGTAGTTCCTTTTTAAGAGGTAGATTAGTATTTTAGGAGGACAAACATTGGATAAAATCATACCAAATAATTCAATCCCCAAAAGTGAATATTGGGACTTAATCACTTCCACCCTATCCACTTACGAGGTTAAAGATATTTCCAACGATGGAAAAGTAACAAGAAGAGTTGTGAATGATGATTACTTTTTAGTCAATGATGTTTGGAATATACATGAGATTGGTAAAATCCCTAATTTTGAAGAGCAATATAACAAGAGAAAAGGAATAGTAAATAACATTTACTTCAACTGTGTAAATCCAAACGTCAACATGGAGATTAAGTTTGTTTACTACAATCAAATTTTTTCAGACCGTTGGGGAATATTGTCTATATTTAAAAGTATATCAGGCTCGCTAAGAAAACTGGCTGAATATTTAAACGAAAGGCATCCAAATCTCACTTCCCTTCTTGATTTAGACATCAAGAGAGAGCAAAAGCTTTGGACCTTTTGGTTGAATGGTAAAGGAGAAAAGACAAGTTACATCAAGAAGATGAGAGGGGAAGAAATCGTTGCCCGTACGGAAATAGATGGCTTTTTAGCAAGGATTTATAATACACTTTTTCAATTAACCGATACCCGTGATGAATGGGAGAAGGATCGATGGGATGTACGGGTACTGAACAAAAAATACGGGATAGATTTCAATGAATCAACTAGTTGTCATCGTATTGATTTTTCAAATATAGAGAATAAAAATTTTAGTAAAATATTTAAAGAATATATAAAAGGTCGTCTAATCAGCGGCAAAAACTTCACCTGGGGTACAGCTCTAAGTTATGGAACATACACTATTCGTTTTTTAAACTCAATTGCAAAACAAAATCCTAAATGGAACGATTTTAAAAAACTTGAAAGAAAGCATATAGAAACGTACATAGAAGAGTTAAAGGAGCATACTAAAACCAAATTAAATAAGAAAAATTCAAACCCTAAAAAATATGTTCGTCAAGCATTAAAGTGTGTTCGTGCTTTTATAAGAGATCTTCAAATTTTAGAGAAGTTCGAAGATTTTGCACCTGAAGAAATGGTGTTTCGTTTAATATATCCTGAAGACTTTCCTAATCTCCCTAAAAAATCATCGGATGAAATTGATTACATACCTGACTATGTATTGGAACAACTGTTTAATAATCTAAATGACCTTCATCCAGATGTACAGCCAATTGTCTGGATCTCTTTCAAAACAGGGCTTCGCTTAAGCGATACATTGGAATTGACGCAGGATTGTTTAGGTAAAATAAACGGAAAATCAAATCTTACAACAGATATTGAAAAGACGTATGTAATAGGTCACAAAATACCCATTGATGATCATCTAGCAGATATAATTGCAGTTTTAATTGACCGTTCTAAGCAAAACAGCAATGATGATAACAATCCTGAAAGATACCTTTTTGTTCGTTACCGAGGTTCCCGTAAGGGAAGACCCTTTAGTCAGAATTTTGTTCGAGAAGAACTAAACAAATTAGCGTTAGAAAAAAATATTACTGATGAATCAGGCAATTTGTTTCACTTCAGACCTCACCAGTTTCGACATACTTTTGGAGTAAAAATGATAAATGGTGGAGCTGATATTTTAACGGTGCAGGAGTTATTAGCCCATGCATCACCCGAAATGACGTTGCAATATGCTCGTCTATTAGATGATACGAAACGTAAAGAGTTCGAGAAGGTTGTGAAACAAGGTGTGTTTATCTTTGACATAAATGGGGAAATTAACCAACTCTCAGAAAGTGAAGATGTCCCTAAAGACATTCTTGATATGTTGTGGAAAGACGAGAAGTTAAACGCCTTAGATAACCCTTATGGGACCTGTCGTGCAAGAGTCAACGGGAATTGCCCATTAGCAGCAGAACCCCCTTGTCTTACTGCAAACGATGGAAAACCTTGTTTTGATTTAGCAGTAGGTATGTCAAGTTTTGACGTTAAGAAGTACGAGCTTCTCATAGAAACAACTACAAAGTGGATTGAAGCGTCGAAAGAATATGGTCGTGAAGATATGGTTAAAGCAAACGAAAAGAACTTGGAAAGGTACCAAAATATTTACGAAACAATCAAAGATGGAAATGTTATTTTTGGTCGATTTGACCGCATGAAGAGACAATTAGAACGTGAGAAAAAGAAAGGTGTTAAACATGGCTAGTTTTGATCGTGAGGAACAATTAAGGCGGCTACATGAAAAGAGAAAGCAAGAAACTAAAGAAAAGGTTGAAGAAGCTATTAAACGCCTTACAAAGAGTTCTAAGGCTATTAACTTTAATAGTGTAGCAGAAGAAGCTGGAGTGAGTAAAGCAACCCTTTACAATCATACTGAGCTCAAAGAACGTATCGATTTCTTACGAAATCAACAACAAAATGCTTTTGTGGATTCGAGGATTAAACGTGACGAGAACAATCAAAATGCAGTAATCGCTTCTCTAAAGAGAAAGATTGAAAAGTTGGAAAAAAAGAATAAAGAACTTGAACAAGAAAATAAACGATTACGCGAAAAAGAAAATGAGAAGCTTACTGATTACTTTATGAAGATATAATTCTTATTCAACTAACCGAGCAGGCTAGTATCTTAAGAATATGTACATAATAACAGGACAATACATTTATAAATGATTACTAATTGGCATTATCGAACGGAGCGGGCAACATGTTTCAAATGAAGCTTATCAAAAAATTAAAGACATCATATGAAATAGTGATGTCAAATGATAATCGTTATTTATGTCACACAATGGGCAGTAAGACTATTGTTTATGATACATATTCTTGGGAAAAGGTGATAGAACTTCCTAAACCTAAACATCCTGGTTATATAAAATTCTCGCAAGATGGTCAATGGTTCTACATTAAAAATACAACTGGAACTATTTGTGCGTATAATACCAGTGATTTTCAACTATATAGAACCATACAATCAAGAAAATCCTTCCAAACTGTTGAGGTAAACTTTGAGATAATGGAAAATCCTTTAATAATTCTTGATACGATTAATATTAATAATTCTAAACAGATTGCGATTTTTAATATTGAAACTGGTGAATATCATGTATTGACTGATCTAGATAGTACACATATAACCTATCATCAGTTTATTCAAAATAAAAATTCTTATTTATTTACGGTATCAAATCTAGATGAGAATGATAATGTAGAACAAAGTATACTTTTCGTAAGTAATCCTTTAACGAACCCGTTAATCTCAATTTGGAAACTTCCTGATATATTACTATGGGACTCAATTATCTACGACCCAGTTCATAATGTTTATATTATGGTTAATAGATATGAGCTCATATTTTTTGAGTCCGACTTAAAAACTATTCTGAGGAAAGAAAAATTTATAGATAAAGAAAAATTAAATGTGATGGAAATCTTTTATCATATTCATGTATCGAATGATGGGAATTTTATTGTAATAACATTTAGTCAAAGGGTTTTGATCTTAAGGTTTGATGATTTATCTCCAATCTTTGTAGAAGAGATTCCAGATGCTTGTTTCGCAGAATTTAGCAAAAATGATAAATATTTACTCGTAGGTACATGGTCAAACGGTTTCGTCTTTGAAAATAACTTGAAATAGCTTTTATCATTTGATATTTTCGGATTAAATGGACAAATTAGATTTCACTGTATTAACTCCTAAAAAGATTCCCGATGATTGTACGTTAGAAATCAAAACCTATCCCTGGGGGAAAAAGACCACTTCTTCCATTTTAGACTGCATTTTATGGACAAGAAAGATACCAAATTGATGGTTAGTATTGAGAAGAAAAGGGGATTGCCTCTATACCAAGATCATTTAAGAGTAAAAGGAAGTATTTGAGGCATTACCAAAATAACCAAACCTTTTAAAAAGAGAAACTACATTGAAATAATTAAAAACGAAGCCGAATTTTTTATTGAAAATGGAATAACAAATCCAGAGGAATATTACAAAAATCGTTAGTTCCCTCTTTAACTAAAGTGCGATTCTTCAATAATGAGGGGTCGCTTTTTTGAAGTAACGGGTCAGGATAATTGTAGAATGGGAGGAACTCTTTTTGATTATTAAATTAAATTTTGGTAATGAACATATACAATACATCTCTTGTGCAACTAAAGTGGGTAGAAAGATTAACAAAATTAGAAGAGACTTTGAAAATTGGATCTTTGATGAGAACAAGAATAAAAAGTATTGGGCGTTTGAAAACGGAGAAAAGTATTGTCCAAATTATGATTCAGATGCAATTATAGAATGGTTAAATAATGTAAAGTTCAAAAAAGGCACTGCAAAGGCGAAATTAATCACAGTGCCAAAATCAAAAGTGAAAAAGACATTATATTTTTAGCCGATGTTATAAGGGTGCAAGGTTAATCATAACAGGTATCGGAATAAAACATTGATATTCAATTAACGGGGCAGGATAGTGGAACAAGGAATTTCAATTGAAATAAGAAATTACATGGTAAAATAGTTAAAAAAGGCTGTGTTAAATATGAAAGTTTCTTTAATTGTTGCGATGGGTAAGAATAGAGTGATTGGCAAAGAGAATGACATCCCTTGGAGAATTCCAAAGGATTGGGAGTATGTTAAAAATACTACAAAGAGACATCCGATTATATTAGGTAGAAAAAACCTTGAATCAATTGGAAGAGCTTTACCTCAAAGAAGGAATATTGTCTTAACGAGAGATAAGAATTATAAATTTGAGGGTTGTGAAATTGTCCATTCAATCGAAGATGTGTTTAAGATTTGTAAAAATGAAAAAGAGATTTTTATTTTTGGGGGAGAACAAATTTATAAAATGTTCTTACCTTACGTCGAGAAGATGTATATTACAAAAATTCATCATGAATTCGAAGGGGATACATTTTTTCCAGAAGTAAATTTCAATGAATGGGATGAAGTATCCGTTGAAAAAGGTGTTATGGATGGAGAAAATCCTTATAACTACTATTTTCATGTCTATGAAAGAAAATTGTTAAGCTAACGAAGGCTTTAGTTGAATAATGTAATAAAGATGGACCACACATTAGACATGTCTAATATGTGTGGTCCTTTTAGTGTCAACAGTTTCGCTTTCCTAACCTAAATATAACACTGGCTGTATCCATACATGGATGACCGCGATAATGACGGGATGGTCGGGGAATAACTTGCGCATCCCATAAATAAAACGCCGCCTCTCCGGAATCCCATGATTCCGGAAAGGCGGCGTTTTTCTTATATTTTATCAGCCAATATTTTCTTCAAGTTATCTACCCCGAGGCGTTCGGGTGTGCGCCCTTGCTCACGCATGTCACGCTCCAAAGCTGCCGAAGCGATCTCGATCAGCGAACTGCAGACCGGTGTCGCTACTCCCAGCTGTTTTCCGAGGGCCTCCAGCATGACAAGTCCTTCCGGCACGTCTTCCGTGATATAGCGAGAATTCACCTTCACCGGCCCCTTCGCGCGTGTCGGCATCGCCGCGTACCAGAAGAACACTTCTTTCGCATCTTGCGTCTCATCCAACGTGTTCCGGTATTTGCAGGCTTCTACGTATGAAAGCCTTGGGAATCCCAGCTTTTCGAGAACGTCCATTTTTTCGCTGTCGAGCTTTTCGAGAACCTTCCAGACGCTTGGCGTAAACACTTCGTGGTACATGATGTAATCGCCATTGGTCTTTTCAATCCGCGGCATGCTCATGATGGCGCCGACTGTGTGAACGATCAAGTTCGGATTGTGGAGCGCGGCTTCAACGACCGAAGACAAGTAAACGAATGGGAACCCGAGTGCCTCTAGATCCGCTTGCACGAGCGGGAGATTCTTCACCGGGTAGACGCCGAGTGGATTCCGCACGTTCCGGAAGCCGACTTTGATGTACCCAGGCTCAAGAATGCGACAATCCAGGAACGAGCTCTCGGCTTCCACAATCGTAATGTCCCGCCCTGCACTGTACTTCAGCAAGTACGCTGTTGATAAATACCCCGGATTGATCAAGACGATCTGGCCATCTGCAAGATACTCCGCCATCCGCTTCATCAATTCTTCATGGTAGTTTGTTTGAATGTAAACGATGATGATTTTCGCTTCCGTGATGGCTGAAAGCTCTTTTGTCACGTGGGCGATGTTCGTTGTCCGGACTTGCCCTTTTTCATCGATCCGGACTGCCCCGTCGTGATCCAGCAAATACTGAAAATTTTCATTATGCATCGAAGCGGACGTCTTAATCAACGTTACTTCATGCCCCTTCATCGATAAATCTGCTGCTACTGCGCAACCGCCATTCCCTGCTCCTACTACTGCAATTTTCATATTCCAGTCTCCCTGACTTCATAGTGTTGACGCTAAAAAGTTGCAAAAAGGTGTTGCGGCTGATTCCGCCCCTATTTTGATGGGAGCGCTTTCACCCCTCGTTTTTATTTTACCACTGTTAACCGTTTTGTATCCATTTATTGTTAGCATTTGCGTCATTTGGAATATGAATGATGAAATTGTGTTTGGGGGTTTTTCTACTCCATTCGACTTCCATTATTTGGAGATACTGTCCGGAATGATTGGAATACTGTCCGCATTTGCGAAATACTGTCCGGAACAGACCAAATACTGTCCGCAGATGCAAAATACTGTCCGCGAGGTTAAAAAGTGAAAAAAACACCCCCGCCCCAAAATTTTGGAGTGGTGGTGTTTTCTCTTGTGTCCTTTGAAGCGATTCCCAGCTACAAATGCTTCAGGAATCGTTCCGGTTCGTTCAGGAAATCTTTCGTGATCTTCACATGCTCCAATTCATCGTAATCGGCTTTCCGGATCACTCCATCCTCGATCAAAAGGATTTCAGCTTCCGGAAAAGCCATCAAGATCGGCGAGTGAGTCGCGATGATGAATTGACAGTTCTCGTCCACCATTTCTTTCATGATCGAGATGAGCGTCAATTGCTTGATCGGAGACAGCGGCGCTTCCGGCTCATCCAGTAAATACAGGCCGTTCGGCTGCAACCTCGCCTGGAACAAATCAAGAAAGCTCTCACCATGTGACCGGACTTCCAAGCCTTCCCCGTACAACCGTTCCAAGTCGTAAAGAGTTCGGGCATATGGCATTACTTCGCGCCTATTTCTGCCACTTTCCTTAATTTCCTCAATCATTTTCCTGGAATCTCGTTTCACTTCCTTCAACCTACTGATGAAATTGGTGAAATCATTTGCCCGGAAGTAAAACCCTTTCTTCGTCTTGATCGACCAGACCAATTTTAATTTCGTTTTCAATTCCCTCGAGAGCTCGGACTCCTCATACGCTGTTCCACCAATCAAGATGCTTCCGCTGCTGGCGGCGATCCCTTCCAATAACGTCGATTTCCCCGTTCCATTCTCCCCCACCAATATCGTAACCGGTTTGGTGAATTCGAGTTTCTCCAGATTTGTCAAAATCGGTAGGTTGTATGGGTAATTCCCTGAATCCTTCTGGCTGATTTGCAATTGGACAGATTTCAGATGGATTATAAGCCACCCTCTTCGGCTAATATAAAAGTATTTCGTTCAACAAAGCACATGGCCTGATACAATCATCCACTTACTTTCTCACCTTTCGCTTTCCAATGGCTGATGACAAGCCCAATTGAAACAAACAGCAGCGCGATCATCGAACCTGAGTAAACGAATGAGCCGAATCCCGATCCATAAATGAGTTGATACGCAAAGAAGGGAATCAATAACAAACAAATACCAACTATCAAAATAGAAATCTTACTCATACCAGCACGACCTTTCCACTTTTGATTTCCTCTGATAACTTATTCTACATCCTACTACGATTTTCCTGCCGCTGTTTCCGCCAGTTATAATCAATGAAAACCAGTGGCAGCGATAAGGCTCAGATGACTAAGCACGCTTGGTTCTGATGCAGCAAAGAACTTAGCGGAATTCTTCCCTGTCCGTAGCGCAATCAAGAGATAATGGAATCCCCCCGAAAATCAGGCCTAAAATTCCTTGCCAACGGGTATAGAAACTCAATCACCAATAATTATCTTAATATTAGAATAAAATTCCCACAAAGAAAGAAGGGGGCAAATTGAGCACAAGTAGTGATGCAGGACATGAAGTGGAAGTGAAAAAAGACTATTCGTTGGATAAAGTTCCGCGTGAAGACCGTCAAATGAGCTGGCTCAGCATCACCAATATTACCTTCGGGATCGCAACTGCCATCACAGATTGCAAGAATCGTCTCCATAGAAGATCCGCTCCTTCCGAAGGGCTTTTCCCCATTATATATGAACGAGCGAGCAGGTGCGTAAAGAATCTCATCCCTAGATTCTCAGCACGAAAAAAGCGCACCTAAAGCAGATGCACTTTCATTTCAGTCTCATCTTCGCATCACGCCGACACGCCCCACCTGATCGCCTTCAATAATCTTGCCACGTTCGGAAAGGAATGTTTAATACGGAAGAGGATGATTTTCTTAAGGCTTAACTGGTTGTATTGTTCACGGTATTTTCCTTTTTTCGCTTCTGCTACACGCCCTTGCTCAAGCAGGAGATGCAGCTCATTTCTTTCTTTCGTCACACGGATCGACCTGTCATATCGGTAATCCGTATATTCGTTGATTTCATCCAACATCCTGGCGATTTCCTGCATATGCGCGCCCTTTTTCTCCACCGTCGCGAGTTCCCGCTGTGTCCACGATCCACTCACCCCGACGCGATACGCCGACATGTTGCGGTCCATATAATGAACGGCTCCTTGAAGCCCTCCATAAATCACTAAAGGATAATCCCCCACGACCGCCCGGTGGAAAAATTCCGGGAGCGGCTCGATCTTCTCTTTTGCCAATAAGATCGAATTGGTTGCGACGAACTCCCCGCCCCCTTCGATGAGTTCTTCGACAGTGAGATCTCTATCTCCGACACTCGGCCTTACATCAGAAAGGACTTTCTTCTTCAGCGCGGATACGGTCGATGCAGCATGCACACTCATACTGCACTCCGGATGTGCTTCCATATAATCGACTTGCCGTTGCAGTTTCGTCGGATCCGTCCAGTAGTCGTCCCCTTCGCAATACGCGAGATATTTGCCCCGCGCACGCGCCTGATTCACTAGATCCACCAAGACTCCTTGCGAGTACTGATTTTCCGTTTGGTACATAGCTTTGATGATATAGGGATATTTCTCTTCATACTCCTTGATGATCGCAGCTGAACGGTCCGTCGAAGCATCATCATGAATCAGGACTTCAAATGAAAAATCTGTTTTTTGACTTAAGAAACTTTCGATCGCATCTGCAAGGTATGGCTCATGGTTATAGCTCAAGCAGCAGATGCTGACGGTGATCACTTCCTTTTCCACATCGCTCAACCCCCTTTACACGTTTTCATGCTCTCAGCTGTTTTCCTTGGTTCATGGAAAAGCAAGACAGCCAGAGGGACTCCTTTTTTCGCACACATTCGCGATCAACCGCGGTATAAAGGAAAATAATCCTCATCCAGAGAACCCGCCATCTTTTCTTTTATACTCGCCAATTGGTTGTATACTTCATGGTCCCTGATTTTCATGCCGATCAGCAGGTCCAGCGGTTCCGTCCTTGTGAATCCCATCTTGAAGCGGTGCAAGTTCCGATCATTGCTGGCTCCGCCCAAGTGAAAAACTTTCTTCCCGTTGTCCACTCCCCAGCGGCATGCTTCATATGTAATCAAGCTACTTGCTGCCAGGCGGAAATACGCTGGATCGTTTGCAGCCAAATGGGAATGGAGATAGTCTCCGTGATGGAGAAACAAAGCGGATGCAATATATTTCCCTTCGTGTTTAGCATTCACGATAAATTGCTTGCCGCTCAAATAATTAAACGAGGTCCGGATGAATTCTTCTGTGAATTGATAGTACTCATTGGTCACTGCATTCTTTTCAACCATCAATCCATACAATCGCGCAAACTCATGCGAACTGGCGCCGCTAAAGTCGAACTCGATTTCCACATTATTTTCCCGTGATCTCTTCACTAATCTCCGAGCATTCGAAGAGAATTCGTCCCGAAAGAAATCCGGAACCGTCAAATCGATGAACACGGTCGTGCCGTGGTTCCGTTTGTCGTAGATTCCTTCGAAGTCTTTGCCATTATTGATCCAGCCATTGAATCGGACGTATTCGCTCACGATCCGGTGCTGCATGCAGTAGTCCTGGAACGCGTCATTAAATGCTTGAATCATGTCGCTCTCTTTATTCGGTACACACGCCAGGAGAACTGGCCCGCTAAAGCCGAATGGCGTAATAATGTCGTAATATTTCTGGCCTTCCGTCTGGACCGGGGTTTCCCGAATGATGAATTGATAATACACATGCCCACAATCATTCTTCACCTCAAAAGTTCTGAGCTCTCCGCCGTGTTCCTTCGATTGATAAGCTTGTCCCCATTCCGGCAAAAAATAAATATCAGGATATACTTCCATTCGTCATCCTCCTAGCTTTTTGATTTAGTCTCTTACCAAAGAAAGCCTTAATACCCAGATAACTCGTTTGTTCCATCCAAAAAAACTGTATCTCCCGCTCATTATAGGCCATATTACCGAATAATGATAGTATTTTCTGAAAAATTAATCTTTATATTAAAATATGTAATCCTTCTTCCTTTTCTTCCCGAGAAAATTGCACGCGAGATATAGACCGAGAGACCCGACAATTCCACCGGATGGAGCATTTTTTCTCGAAACCTTGCTACATCAAGCAATAAACCGTTTTTTTCTGAATAATTTTTTTCATTCATTATGGTGCGAAACAGGTTTATTTACACTTTCCTTGTTTTTTGGCATCGGTTACACTGTAATTTGCCCACTTTTTTAGCATCGATAGATAGAGAGAAGGGAATAAACCACATGAAGAAGAAAAAAGGATTAACATTCAAAGTAATCAGCGCACTCATTTTAGGTGCTATTGTCGGTCTTTTGCTGAATTTATTTGCACCTGGCGTTTTTGACATAGTCAATCCGTACGTGTTCGTGCCACTCGGTCAAATCTTCTTAGCATTGATCAGTATGCTCGTTGTCCCCCTTGTCTTCTTGTCACTCGTCCTCGGTGTAGCCGGACTCGGGGACCCTGCAAAACTCGGAAGGATCGGTGTCAAAACCATCACCTACTTCATCGTGACGACGACCATCGCCATTACGATCGGGATGGCACTCGCAGCAGTCATCCAGCCTGGTCTTGCTGGTGATTTCGACTTGGAAGGCGCGTCGTTCGAGACGGAAGATGCACCGCCGATTTCTGAGACGTTACTGGACATCATCCCCGATAATCCGCTCGCCGCCATGACAGAAGGCAACATGCTGCAGATCATCGTCTTCGCTGTATTTGTCGGTCTCGCTCTGATAGCGCTCGGCGAAAAGACGCGTAGCTTGACGAACTTGATCGAGCAAGGGAATGAAGTCATGATGTACCTTGTCGGTATCGTCATGAAGTTCGCTCCATATGGCACGTTCGGCTTGATCGCAACGGCAGTCGGCTCACAAGGGTTGTCTGCCATGCAAGCCATGGGCGCCTATATGCTCGTCATCCTTGGCGCACTTCTGATCCACTCGGCATTCACTTACGGCGGCACGGTCCTATTCCTTGCGAAGAAAAGTCCCGTCTGGTTTTTCAAAGAGTTCTTCCCTGCCATGACCGTGGCATTCAGTACGTCCAGCAGTACCGGCACACTTCCGGTCTCAATGGAAGTTGCACAAACGAAATTGAAAATCCCGAAATCCATCTCTTCGTTCGTGCAGCCACTTGGCGCGACGATCAACATGGATGGCACGGCGATCATGCAAGGGGTCGCAACTCTTTTCATCGCCCAGGCTTACGGTCTTGACCTGACGATCGGCGAACTTGCGACTGTCGTCCTGACAGCCGTCCTTGCAAGTATCGGCACGGCAGGTGTCCCTGGCGTCGGCCTGATCATGCTTGCCATGGTCCTAACGAGCGTCGGCCTGCCAGTCGAAGGAATCGGCCTTGTCATCGGCATCGACCGCTTGCTCGATATGTCCCGTACAGCCGTCAACATCTCCGGCGACGCGGCATGTGCATTGTATGTGGCGGAAACCGAGAAAAAGAGAGCAATGAAAAAAGCTTAAGAGTACAAGGAAACCACCGAGCCCGGTGGTGCACCTCAAAAGTTAGAGTTCAAATCTAACTTTTGGGGTGTTTTTAGATGGTGGAATCCAGATCGCGCTGCTTTGCTGCTGAACGGGCCAGCGATCACGGTGCCGTCGCCGAAAAGCTGAAACTGGGGCAGCAGGAGCCTTCTTATAGTTTATCAGCGATTTTCGTGGGTTTATCAGCGATTATTTTGAGTTTATCAGCGGTTTTCGATAGTTTATCAGCGATTATCAATGAACTCCTCCCGCTACCCGATTTTATATGGATGAATCAAACAGAAAATACAAGTGACTTTCCCCGAGACCACCACCTCTTCTACAAGGGGGATGATGTCGGACCAGGAAATAAAAATCCGCCCCATTCGGTGATGGGGCGGATTTCTCATACTGGATGATAAAGTATCTTCTGTTTACGGGAGAACCGTCTCTCCCATGAGGAAACGGTCGCATTCCCGCGCGGCACCGCGTCCTTCGTTGATCGCCCAGACGATCAGGCTTTGCCCTCTGCGCATATCCCCCGCTGCAAAGAATCCTTCACGGTTAGTCGTAAAACGGCCGTGCTCCGCTTTCACTCGCGTATTCGCTTCCACTTCGATCTCCAGCTGCTGCGGCAGTTCCTGTTCCGGTCCGCTGAAACCGATCGCCAACAGCACCAGGTCCGCTTTCCACACTCTCTCCGTTCCCAGGATTTCTTCGCGGATCCGGTTGCCGTGCTCATCAATTCGTACTTTCACTCCTACCGTATGCACTTCTTTGACATTGCCGGCCTCGTCGCCGACAAACTTCTTCGTCATCACCGCATATGCACGCGGGTCGCTCCCGAACACGGAAGCAGCTTCTTTATGGCCGTATTCGACGCGGTGGATTCGCGGATATTGCGGCCACGGATTACTCACTTCGTCGCGTACGCCGTCTTTCTGCTCATACACATCAAACTGGACGAGCGAACGGCAATCGTGGCGCACCGCAGTCGCGAGGCAATCCGTTCCCGTGTCTCCTCCGCCGATCACGATGACATCCTTCCCTTTCGCCGAGATGAACTTGCCGTCTTCCAGATTCGAATCGAGCAGGCTTTTCGTGCTGCTGTGCAGAAAATCCATCGCATAATGGACGCCCCCAAGTTGGCGGCCTTCCACTTCGACATCGCGGTGGACAGCGGCGCCGGTGCACATAATCACCGCAGCGAAATCCGCCTGAAGTGCAGATGCGGGATAATCCTTGCCGACTTCCGTGTTCGTGCGGAACTCGATGCCTTCCTGTTCAAGGATGCGGATCCGCCGTTCCACCATCTCATACGGCAATTTCATCTCTGGAATGCCATATGTCAACAAGCCGCCTGGCCGGTCACTCCGCTCAAAAACAACCACGGAATGGCCCGCCTTGTTCAATTGGGCAGCTGCAGCGAGACCTGCCGGACCGGAGCCGATAACGGCCACTTTCTTGCCGGTGCGCGTTTTCGGCGGTTCCGGTACAACCCATCCTTCGGCAAAACCACGCTCGATGATTGAGCGTTCGACCGAGCGGATGGCGACCGGCTGCTCATTGATCCCGAGCACACATGCTCCTTCACAAGGCGCTGGGCAGGCTGTTCCCGTGAATTCCGGGAAGTTGTTCATCAGATGCTCCCGGCGCAGCGCTTCCTTCCACTGTCCCCGGTATACAAGATCGTTCCATTCCGGAATGAGGTGATACACCGGACAGCCGCTCGTGCCGCCCGTCATCTCCATTCCTGTCTGGCATGTCGGCACCCCGCAGTCCATGCAGCGTGCACCTTGCCTCTCCGCTTCCTCCGTCGACAGCGGAATCGTGTAATCGGTCCAATCCTTCACCCGTTTGTCTGGTGTACGCTCCTTGACTGCTTGCCGTTCATATTCCATAAATCCGGTTGCTTTTCCCATCGTTTCGCCCCCTGCTATCGTTTATTTTCCGGCATTCGCCATTTTGCTTTCCTCAAAAGCGGCCATTTCAGCTGCCGCCTTCGCCATGCCGCCTTCCTGCAATGCATTGATGCGGCTGTTGATCTGCAAATAGGCTTTCGGAATGACCCGCACGAATTTCCCGGAGAAAATTTCCCAATGCGCCAAAATCCGCTGGCCGTTGCGGCTGCCTGTATAGTCCACGTATTTTTGGATCATTTCCTTCAATTCTTCTATTTCCGTGAGCTCTGCCAGTGGCTGGACGAAGACGAGCTCCGTGTTGCAGCGCTTCCCGAATGAACTGTCTTCATCAAGCACATAAGCCACTCCGCCTGACATCCCTGCCGCGAAGTTTTTGCCGGTCTTGCCGAGTATGACGACACGGCCTCCCGTCATATATTCACAGCCGTGATCCCCGATTCCTTCCACGACAATATCGGCGCCGCTGTTGCGGACAGCGAACCGCTCGCCCGCCAGCCCGTAGATGTATGCCTCACCGGCTGATGCCCCGTAAAATGCGACGTTGCCGATGATGATATTGTCTTCCGGAATAAACGTCGATTCTTCCGCCGGATAGGCGATGATCTTGCCGCCGGACAAGCCTTTGCCGACAAAATCATTGGCGTCCCCGACCAGCTTCATCGTCATGCCCCGCGGAATGAACGCACCGAAACTCTGGCCTGCAGATCCACTGAAATTCATTTGAATCGTATCTTCCGGCAGCCCCTCAGCCCCGTGGCGTTTCGAGATGGCACTGCCGACCATTGTGCCGGTCGCACGGTGGATATTGCGGATCGCCGTATGGATTTCCACACGCTCCCCTCGTTCAATGGCGCCTTCGCATCGTGGCAGTAATTCCTGGTGATCAAGTGTCTTCTGGAGTCCGTGGTTCTGTTCCATCCGGGCATAAGTGCCGACTTTCTCCGGCAGGTCCGGACGATACAGAAGCGCTGACAGGTCAAGGCCGTCCGCTTTCCAATGGTCAACTGCAGCTTTTGCTTCCAGGACATCGGTCCGGCCGATCATTTCGTTGATGGTGCGGAAACCGAGTTCCGCCATGAGTTCACGTGCCTCGCGCGCTACAAAGTGCATGAAATTGACGACATGCTCCGGATCTCCGGCGTATTTCTTGCGCAGCTCGGGATTTTGCGTGGCAATGCCGACCGGACACGTGTCGAGATGGCAGACGCGCATCATGACGCAGCCGAGCACGACAAGCGGCGCAGTCGAAAATCCGTATTCCTCCGCTCCGAGGAGTGCTGCAATGACGACATCCCTGCCGGTCATCATCTTGCCGTCCGTCTCGACGACGATCCGGTCCCGCAGGCCGTTCAGCATCAGCGTCTGGTGCGTTTCCGCCAAACCGATTTCCCATGGCAGCCCCGTATGCTTCAGACTGGTCTTCGGCGCAGCGCCCGTGCCGCCGTCGTAGCCGCTGATGAGTACGAGATCCGCACGCCCTTTCGCAACGCCTGCCGCGATTGTGCCGACACCGACTGCCGACACGAGCTTGACTGAGATCCGCGCCTGCGGATTGGCGTTTTTCAAGTTGAAAATCAATTCCGCCAAATCCTCGATAGAATAAATATCATGGTGCGGCGGCGGCGAAATCAATTCCACGCCTGGCGTTGAACCACGCACTTCCGCTACCCACGGATAGACTTTCTGTCCCGGCAAATGGCCGCCTTCCCCAGGTTTCGCCCCTTGTGCGACTTTGATCTGGATTTCATCGGCATTAACCAGGTAATGGCTTGTCACACCGAAGCGTCCGGATGCGACTTGCTTGATGGCACTCCGGCGACTGTCTCCGTTGGCATCCGGCTGGAAGCGCTCCGTCTGCTCCCCGCCTTCCCCCGAATTGCTCCGTCCGCCGATCCGGTTCATCGCGATCGCCAACGCTTCATGCGCTTCGGCGCTGATTGAACCGAAGGACATCGCACCTGTCTTGAAACGCGCACTGATGGATTCGACCGATTCAACTTCTTCGACCGGGATCGGTTCGCGCTTTTGAAATGCAAGCATGCCGCGCAGCGAATGCACGTCTGCCGTCTCCCCCGACAGCAGACGGCTGTATTTTTTGAAAGTATCATAATTCCCCGTGCGGCACGCCTGCTGCAGCGTATGGATAGTCACCGGATTGTACTGATGAGTCTCCCCGTTCGCCCGGTACTGGAATTCATCCCCCGCTTCCATCGCACGGTCGCCGCCTGAACGCTTCGGGTATGCCTGCTTATGGCGCATGAGCACTTCTTTCGCAATAATCTCGAGGCCGATTCCGCCGAGGCGTGATGCCGTGCGGGTGAAATACCGGTCGATCACGTCGGAATGGATACCGACCGCTTCGAAAATCTGCGCGCCGCGGTAGCTCTGGATTGTGGAAATCCCCATTTTTGAAAGCACTTTGATGATGCCGTCTGTTACGGCTTTGATGTAATTCGCACCCGCTTCTTCCGCGCTCACAGCCGGGATATCTCCGGACGCCGTCAGTTCACCGATTGTGCGGAAAGCAAGGTACGGATTGATTCCTTCTGCCCCGTAGCCGAGCAGTACGGCAAAATGATGGACTTCACGCGGCTCCGCCGACTCGAGCAGGATGCTCGTCCGGGTGCGTGCACCGCTGCGGATCAAGTGGTGGTGCAGGCCAGATACGGCGAGCAGGGCCGGGATGGCTGCATGTTCGCGGCCAGCACCCCGGTCCGTCAGCACGAGAAGTGTCGCTCCGTTCTCCACTGCCTCGTCCGCTTTCGCAAATAATTGTTCAAGGCTCCGTTCCATCGATTCCGCTCCGCCTTCTGCCTGGAACAGGATCGGCAGCGTCACTGCCTGGAACACGCCCGAGCTCTGTCCGCGCAGCTTTGCCATCTCGGCATTCGTCAAAATCGGCGTCTCAAGCCGGATCTGCCGGCAGCTTTCCGGTTCCGGCTGCACGAGATTTCCTTCTGCGCCGATTGTCGTTCTGGCAGAGGTAATGATGTGTTCCCGTATTGCATCGATCGGCGGGTTCGTCACTTGTGCGAATAATTGTTTGAAATAGTTATAGAGGAGCTGCGGCCTTTTGGACAGCACAGCAAGCGGCGAGTCATAGCCCATCGAACCGATCGGATCCTTGCCGCCTTCCGCAAGCGGCTTGATGATTTTCCCAACTTCTTCCGTCGTGTAGCCGAATGCCAATTGCTGCTCGATCAATTCCCCTTCAGGCGGCAATGCTGCAGCGCGCTTCGGTTCCGGCAGCTCGTCCAGATTCTTCATATGCTCGCCGATCCAGTCCTGGTAAGGCAATTCCGATGAAATCTGCGATTTGATGTCTTCATCCGGAATGATGATGCCGCGCTCCAGATCAACCAGCAGCATTTTCCCCGGATGCAGCCGCTCTTTCACGACGATGTCGTCCGCGAAAATATCGAGCGCCCCCACTTCAGAGCCGAGGACGATCATGCCGCTCTTCGTCACGTAATAACGCGCGGGACGCAGCCCGTTGCGGTCCAGACAGGCCGCAATCTGCCGGCCGTCCGTGAAAATGAGCGCTGCCGGTCCATCCCACGGCTCCATCAGTGTGCTGTGGTATTCGTAGAAATCCCGTTTTTCACGGCTGATGCTCGGGTCATTCACCCAAGGCTCGGGAACCATCATCATTGCCGTATGGGCAAGTGAACGTCCCGACAGATGCAGAAATTCAAAACAATTATCGAACATCGAGGAGTCGCTGCCGCTTTCGTCGATGACCGGTAATATATTTGACAGAGCATCTTCATCAAAATAAGGCGAGGTGCACAAAGCTTCACGGGCCCGCATCCAATTGACATTGCCGCGGAGCGTATTGAATTCTCCGTTGTGCGCGGAGTAACGGTTCGGATGCGCTCGTTCCCAGCTCGGGAATGTGTTCGTGCTGAAGCGCGAATGGACGAGCGCCAAAGCGGATTTGAATTCGGGATGGTTGAGGTCGATGTAGAACGAATCCAGTTGCTCCGGAATGAGCATCCCTTTGTAGACGATCGTGCTAGAGGACAAACTGCAGAAATAGACGGAGCTGAATGCCGCATCCTTCAGCATCTCCCGCTCGATGCGCTTGCGGATGAGATACAGCTTCCGCTCAAAAGCGATCTGTTCGCCGAGATTTTCTGCCGCCGCGATGAACAGTTGGCGGATCACCGGCTTCGACTTGGATGCAAATTTTCCGACGAACGAATCGTTGATCGGTACCGGGCGCCAGCCGAGGCAGACTTGCCCTTCCTCTTCAACAATCCGCGTCATGATCGCTTTCACTTTCATCCGCAGCTCCTGGTCCTGCGGCATAAACAGCATCCCGATCCCGTATTTCCCTTCTTCCGGAAGATGAATGTTTTCTTTCGCGCATTGTTTCAGGAAAAACCGGTGCGGAATCTGCGTCAGGATACCGGCCCCGTCTCCGGAACTCGTATCAGAAGACTGGCCGCCGCGATGTTCCAGGTTGCATAAAATATTGATGGCATTTTGCACAATCGCATGCGATTTCTCTCCGTTGATGTTCGCAATCATCCCGATGCCGCATGCCTCGTGTTCAAAGTCAGGATGATACAGGCCCTGTGGACCCGGATAAGATGTGTTCGTCAATAAAACCGCCCCCTTAATAGTTTGAAGTGTCGTAATAGTTAAACATTTTAACACAAAATGGAATTGTCGCAAAATAAAACTTAGTAAAAAAGGATGAAAATTATTGAAAGCGTTTTCATATGTGGGCATTAAGCATCTCATTTTTACAAAAAAAAGTTTTATCGCCATTAAATGAAGTATTTATTTTTAATGTCAGTTTTCCTTACATAATCTTTAAAAATGCATTGTATTTTCAGAAAACATGTTTTATTATGTTAAGAAACCTGACATGAAAAAATTGTCACGGAAATAAAAGGAGGGAAAAATCATGAAAAAGATTGAAACGATCATCCGTCCCACCGTCTTCAAGGACGTCCGCCAGGCACTTGCGCTCGAAGGAATTGACGGCTTGAGCATCACCGAAGTCGCCGGCATCGGCAAACAGGAAGGGCGGACCGGTCTGTTCCGGGGAAATGCGTATACGATGGAATTCTCGCCGAAGCTGAAGCTGGAAATGGTTGTCGACGATGCAAAAGTCGAAGGAATCATCGAAGTGCTGCTCGAATGGGCATCGACCGGTGAAGTCGGCGACGGGAAGATTTTCATTTACCCTGTCGAAGAAGCAATCCGGATCAGAACGAAAGAACGCGGCGTTGTCGCGATCGGATAAGGAGGAAAACAAATGGAAATATTGCAAAGTTCAGTTGATATGATGTGGGTCATGCTCGGTACGTTTCTCGTCTTTTTCATGCACGCAGGATTCGCCATGCTCGAAACCGGATTCACCCGCTCCAAAAACACATTGAATATCCTCATGAAAAACTTCATCACGATTTCTCTCGGCGCCATCCTTTATTTCCTTGTCGGGTTTGCCCTCATGTTCGGCACAAGCGCGGCCGGCTTGATCGGAACGGACGGTTTCCTGCTTGCAGGTCGCGAAGACATCGGCTTCTTCGTCTTCCAGGCTGTTTTTGCAGCGACATGTGCCACGATCATTTCGGGAGCTGTCGCAGAACGCATGCGGCTCGGCGCCTATATCCTGTTGACCATTGCGATGACCGCAGTCATCTATCCGGTTGTTGGCCACTGGGTGTGGGGTGGCGGCTGGCTCGCAGAACTCGGCTTCATTGATTTCGCCGGCTCGACTGTCGTCCATTTGACCGGTGCGACAGCTGCATTCATCACTGCCTGGAAGCTCGGACCGCGCCTCGGCAAATACAGCGGCAGGACGATCAACTCGATTCCCGGCCATAATTTGCCGCTCGGTGCTCTGGGCGTTTTCATCCTATGGCTCGGCTGGTTTGGTTTCAACGGCGGCAGCACCCTGGCAGCGGACCCGGCGCTCGTGCCATCCGTCATCCTGAACACCCTGCTCGCCGCATCAGCAGCAGTGCTTGCCACCGCCGCCTACACACGCTTCCGCTACGGCCGCATTGATCCTTCCCTGACGCTGAACGGTGCGCTTGCAGGACTCGTCGGAATCACGGCAGGAGCTGCAAACGTTTCTTCCGGCAGCGCCATCGTCATCGGCCTGTTGGCGGGTCTCATCATGACCGAAGCCGTCCGCCTGCTTGATTCCAAAATCCGCGTGGATGATCCGGTCGGCGCCATCGCAGTCCACGGTGTTGCTGGCATTTGGGGCACTGTCGCACTCGGCTTTTTCGATACCGCAAGCGGTCTGATATACGGAGGCGGCATCGGGCTGCTCGGTATCCAAGCGCTTGGCGTGGCCGCAGTCATCACCTGGACGCTTGTCGCCGCTGCGATTACGCTGGTTGCAGTCAATGCTGTAATCCCGCTCCGCGTTACGGCGGAAGATGAAGAGAACGGCCTCGACTTCTCGGAACACGGTTCTCAGGCATACGAGATGCAAAACGTACTGACTGGCGCAGTGCCCGCAAGCGAATCATTCGCTGAGCGCCTGAACCAATTGGGTGACGCTTCTCCCCCTCGCGTCCCGTGAAAAAGGAATGAAAAATCCGTCCCGGCTGATATGGGACGGATTTTTTGGATGTATAAATGGCATAAAACCGGTCTATTTTTTTCTGCGCCCGATACGAGTGAGTCTGATACCCTCTCGATGCACCCCTCATTCATAAGACTTCATAACCACCGGAAGCAGATCCGACAGCTCATGCGCAAGCAAACTATGTGCAGAGCGGGTCTTGACCCACTCGTCCGCGCAGGCTCCGTGCAGATGGACGGCATTCAGGACTGCATGCTGCCAGTTATCGTGACAGCACAGCATGCCGAGTATCATGCCAGTGAGCGTGTCACCTGTTCCGCCTTTGGCAAGCGCCGCGTTGCCCGTTGAATTTTTGAAAACCTGACCATCCGGAAAAGCGATGATGGTCCCTTGGCCTTTCAATACGATGGTGACCCCGAGCTTGCGGGCCCATTCAGCGGCATAGAACGCCCGGTTTTCCTGCAGTTCCGCAACCGGTATTCCGGTGATCCGCGTAAACTCACCCGGATGCGGCGTCAAAATGACAGGCGCTTTTGCTTTTGCATAACTCCGCTCCGATAACGCACCTGCAT
This sequence comes from Planomicrobium sp. YIM 101495, assembly GCF_009707665.1. GTDB lineage: Bacteria > Bacillota > Bacilli > Bacillales_A > Planococcaceae > Planococcus. The sequence continues at coordinate 81,129 of NZ_WLZW01000004.1, read as the reverse complement.
CCAGCACGAGCGGTTTGCCGATCCCGAACAGACGCTCGACTGCCCGTTCCGTCCGCTCATCCGGCAGCATTCCCGGCCCCATTGCGACCGCCCGGTAATCATCGAACGGAAAGCCGGATTCCTCCAGGCGGTCAAGCAAGTCGAATTCAAACGTCGCTTCCGGCACAAATGTGCTGATTGGCACCATCGATTCCTTCGAAGTCGCCACCACCAGCTTCCCGGGGCCGCTCCTCATCGCACTCAGGGCAGCCAACACCGCAGCACCTGGCATACCAGGGCTCCCTGCCACCAGCAATGCGGTTCCGTAGCTGCCTTTATGGCTGTCTGCCGAACGGTGCGGCAAATACTCTCGTACATCTCGTCTGGACCAAACCAGGATTTCATCCATCGTTACTCCCCCTCTCCATACAATAGGGATAGCCGGTGACCCATCCATCTAAACCATCGTAAAAACGAGCTTGTCTGAAATATAATCGCTTTACCCTCTTCTTCCATGTGTTAAGATGGGAAAGACAAATAATCGAATTGAATTCTTCGGGGCAGGGTGGAATTCCCTACCGGCGGTGAGCAGCTCCCTGCTGCAAGTCCGTGACCCGCGTTGGACGGAAAAGAGATCGTTTTCCGTTGAACCGGTGGAGCTGGTGAGAATCCGGCACCGACAGTTATAGTCTGGATGGGAGAAGAATTCAATTTTATTTGTTATGTGCCGCTTCTTTTCGATCACCGAATCGAAAGGAGGAATTCATATGAGACGACTTGTCCGCGCGACATGTTTTTTCAGCATTGCATTTTTCAGGTCATACAGCTTGCATTCCCCCTCAACCGCGAGGGCTTTTTAAACATGGCCAGAAACTGTCTGTTCACATTTCCCGAAAAGAAGACCGGCACATCGGCAACCGTATCATCATCTTCATGCTGCCCAGCATGCCCACCCCCACCACCCATTCGCCCCATGGTGGAATTTACCCAAACCTTGAAAGATCTGTTCGGAAAGAAACATCCCGCCCCCGGAAGGAGGTGCCTGAATGTTTACAGGAATCATTGAAGAAGTCGGAACCGTCACAGCGCTGCGCCAGAAACCGCAGGCGATGGAATTGACGATTTCCTGTTCCTTCATTTTGGACGATGTCAAAAGAGGCGACAGCATCTCGATCAACGGCGTCTGTCTGACAGTGGCTACCCATGACCACAAAACTTTTACGGCCGATGTCATTCCGGAAACCGTCCGTTCATCGACCATGTCGGAGCTGCGTGCAGGCTCCCGCGTCAATTTGGAACGGGCAATGCCCGTAAATGGCCGTTTCGGCGGCCATTTCATCAGCGGCCATGCTGACGGTGTCGGAATCATTCGTTCCGTCAAAAAAGAAGCCAACGCTGTAACAAAAACAATCGAACTCGATTCCTCGCTGATGAAGTACATGATGAAAAAAGGATCTATAGCCGTAGACGGTACGTCTCTCACGGTTTTTTCGGTCGGCACCAATACCGTCACAATTTCACTCATTCCCACGACCCGGGAAGATTCCTTGCTCGGTGAAAAAGGGACTGGCCAGCGCGTCAATATCGAATGCGACCTGCTGGCAAAATACACGGAAAGAATCCAACAGACTGATAAGCCCGGCATGTCCAGGAACTGGCTGGCAGAACAAGGATTTTAAAAAGGAGGCACCCCATTGTTTTTCACAGTAGAAGAAGCACTGAACCAACTGAAAAAAGGCAAAGCCATCATCGTCACAGATGACGAAGACCGTGAAAATGAGGGTGATTTCGTCGCCTTGGCTGAGCATGCGACTCCAGAAATCATCAATTTGATGGCATCCGAAGGCCGGGGATTGATTTGTGTTCCCATCAGCAATGCCCTGGCAACGAAACTCGGCGTCGGCTTGATGACTGACGATAATACGGACCATTACGGAACCGCCTTCACCATCAGCATCGACCATAAAAGCACAACTACGGGAATCAGCGCATTTGAACGATCACATACAATCCTGAGCATGATTGACGAAGACGCCGAACCGTCCGACTTCAAGCGCCCGGGCCATATTTTCCCGCTTATCGCAAGGGACGGCGGCGTTCTTGAACGCACAGGCCATACAGAGGCTGCCGTGAATCTGGCCGGGCTTGCAGGCTCAGCCCCTGCCGGCGTCATCTGCGAAATCATGAACACGGACGGTTCGATGGCCCGCATGCCCGATCTCGTGAAGGTGGCTGAACGCCTCGGCCTCGGTATTTTGACGATCAAACAGCTCGTCGCCTGGCAACAAAGAAAAACATCCCGGGATTGGATTCCCGCTAAAGGAGCAGAGCGAGTATGACTATACATTATGAAGGTTATTTGAACGGCGAAGGGTTGCGGATCGGCATCGTTGTCGGCCGCTTCAACGAATTTATCACAAGCAAATTGCTGAGCGGAGCCGAAGATGCATTGAAAAGACATGGTGTAAAAAGTGACGATGTCTCGATTGCCTGGGTGCCCGGCGCATTCGAAATCCCATTGATCGCCAAGAAGATGGCCGGCAGCGGAAAGTATGACGCGGTCATCACACTGGGGACCGTCATCCGCGGAGCGACTCCGCATTTCGACTATGTATGCAGCGAAGTGGCGAAAGGCGTTTCACGTGTCAGCGACCATTCCGGAATCCCGGTGATTTTTGGCGTCCTGACGACCGACTCCATCGAGCAGGCCATTGAACGGGCAGGCACGAAGGCAGGAAATAAAGGCTGGGAATCCGCGGCATCCGCGATTGAGATGGCGAATCTACTGAAGAAACTGGACTGAGTCTGAAATTAGCGCTAAAAGAAAAAATCCATTCCCGGCAATCTAAACTGCCGGGAATGGATTTTTATTTTGGAATGATGGTTTTGACCCACAGAGAGCACTCCCCGAAGACGTGAATTCGATCAAGGACTGTATTCTTCTCCTTTTTCCTCCCTCGTCTCCCGCACTTCCGTTTCAAGCTTTTCCTTTATTTCTTTCCGGATTGTGTCTTTCCGGTCGACTTCCTGCCTGAAATGGTTCCTTACTGTTTCGTATCTTGTATCGATCAAATCAAGGTAGACATCCACCGCTTCTTCATCTTTGAATTTTTCCAGCTCTTTTAAATCATAATGGAGCGCGTGCATTTCGTTCTTGGAAGCAAGCGACAGGAAACTGACGTCATTGTTGGCTGCGAGCATATCGAAGTGGATATCATTGCTCTGTGCAAGAATATCGAATATGCGATCGTTGCTCCAGGCCAGCCATTCCCAGTAAAGACGGCTGTATTCCTGTTTCAGATATTCATTCAATTCGCTTTCGGAGTACACCGATTTGTATTGCCCGTTGCCCGCTTTCGCCACTTCCTCCAACTGCTTCTGGCCTTCGTTGTCCACGTCGAAGCCGATGATGTTCACTTCCGCCTGGATGTCAGACCCACTCAACGAGGCAGCAGCCGCAACCGGATCGCCGTCGCACGTCTCGATGCCGTCACTCACGACGTAGACGACATTGCGCACGTTTTCACCTTTCTGTTCATTCAAATCCGCTTCAGCCGCTTCGATGGCACCTGCGAGCGGTGTCCATCCGGCCGGTGCGAATTGATCGAGCGATGCTCTAAATTTCTGCTCGTTGTAACCGCTCAGATCGTAGACCACTTCATTGCTGGCACAGGACATCGCTTTGTCAGCATCTGTCCCGGTCCCTTCATGGCCATAGACGCGCAGCATGATGTTCGAGCCTTCCGGCAGATCGGCTGCGTATTTCTGGATAGCAGACTTCGCGAGCTCCATCTTCTGCCCGCCGCTCACTTCACCTGCCATACTGCCGCTCGCGTCAAGCAAAATCGCGACATTCACGGTTTCCGATTCGGGGATATCGATTTCATCTTCCGGAGTGGCAGAATCGATTTTGATGACCGGATCGGTTTCATTGATGATCGTTGCTGCTTCCTCTATATTCGCAGCGAATAAAGAAACCGCGAGTGAGTAGGCTTCTTCTCCGGTCATGCCATCAGGAGCCACCTCCAGTTCCCGTTGCAGCTCTTCTCTTTGCTGCTCCGTTATTTCATTGGGGATGTATTTGCCTTTTTCCTTCACCATTTCCTCGACATTATGGACGGCCGCTTCCGGCATATCGTTCTCTGCCGGTTCCTCCTCTTCTTCATCGCCTCTGTTTTCGATTGCTGTCTCCGCTTCCGGCTGTTCCTGCACGGTATCGTCCGCTTGTTCTTCGGGCGCTGCCGCTTCTTCGTTCGAACAGCCTGCAAGAATTGCGAGAAACAATAGCATGATGATAAGCCAGTTCATTTTTATGTTTTTCATATTGCCTCTCCTCTCTGCGTTTACTTTCGCATATGTATACGGGCTCCGCATCCCCCGGTTTCACTTCTGCGGAATTTAGGTGCTTTCGGACTGGCGTAAATTTTATCCTTCGCTGGAGATCTGACGAAATTGATGAATGTTTTCTGTGCAGAAAAATAGGTGTATACTGAACTACAGAAAAAAACGACATGAAATGGAAATGGTGATCATGATATGAAACGGTTCTTTCAATTTAACGGCAGGAGAATCATCAAAACAGGACTCGCAGTCTTTTTAACCGCAATCATCTGCGAATGGTTCGGCTGGCCGCCCGTCTTCGCCGTCATTACGGCAATCGTCACGATCGAGCCTACAGTCAGCGATTCGATCAAGAAAGGACTTGTCCGCTTTCCAGCTTCTGCCATCGGTTCAGCGTTCGCTGTCTTCTTCATTACACTCTTCGGGAACGCCCCGATCACGTACGCACTCGCAGCCGTCGCTACAATAGCAGTCTGCTACAGACTCAACTTGCACGCCGGACTGCTCGTCGCCACCTTGACATCCGTCGCGATGGTTGAAGTCATCCACGACCATGTCGTGATCTCCTTCTTCATCCGCCTCGGGACAACGACCGTCGGGCTGCTCGTCTCCACTGCTGTCAACATGCTCGTCCTCCCGCCGGACTACCGCAGGGATATCTTAAAGAACATCCAGCAGATCAGCGACCGGGCAGGAACCATGCTCGAGCAGACATTCCGCGAAACGCTCTTTGACGGGGATGCGAGCCGAAAAGGTGAGCAACTGGTAGTAAAAGAGCTCATCACAGACATTCGCAAGACGGAAACATTGATCCGCTTCCAGCGCGACGATGCCACCCTTTACCCGTGGGTCCGTGAAAGGGAAACCGTACTTCTCATGGCCGAGAAGCAATTGCTGTTCCTGCACAACCTGGAATTCCACGTGGACGCACTGTTGCGCGTGCCCCGGCATGAGATCAAGTGGACAGCGGCAGAGCGGGAAATCATCATGGACGCCGTCACCGGCCTTGCCGATGATCTGCAATACGCAACTCCTTATAATCACGACAAACATCAGCGCCAATTGGAGCGCATCACAGATCTGTTCTGGAAAAATACCAGGAGTATCACAACAAGCAATACCGCGCGCCCTGCCGAGTTCCCGCCGGAGTTCACGATTCTCTATGAGCTGATCACGATTTACGATCTGGTGGATAAGTTCTTCGATCCGGATAGCGTGCGTGTTGATGGAACTGCCAAAGAATAAAATGTACGACCCATGGCCCGGGGATGACAGGCTAGTCGAACTTAAATGCTGTTCCAGCGGGCATGCAGCAATCGCCCGGTAGTCATTGAACGGAAAGTCGAATTTCTCCGGACAACTTTCCGGGACCATAAGGGGATATTTCCCCTCAGTAACCGTCCCATTCCAACTGCACCAACAGAAGCGCCGTATTAACGACCGTCGCGATGGTCACCCACAGTATAGCGTGAAACTGATTCCTGCCAGTATTGAAAGAAAATGAAAGCGGTGAGTGTAGATTTTCCCGATGATAAGAAACAGTGAAAACAGCATGCCGATAATTAAAATCGTGGAAATGCCGAGTCGTTCATAAGAGAACGCAATGATCCAGCCCATATTACAAAACGACAGCAGGATAAACTACGGCGAGATCAGCAGGACCTGCTCGCTGATATTCTGTTTTTTCGCTTAATCAATAAGTAGACCAGGGGAATCAGCACCAGACTGTAAATGACGCCCCAAATCGAAAACGTAAAAGGTGCCGGAGAAATCAGCGTCAAGTACTGGTCGGAGATGTCCGCTTGGCTCTGTCCATTAAAGAATCCGGAAGATCCAAGGTAATTCACTCCAAGCGTCGCTAAAAACAGGACCAGATTCACTATCGCAAATAATTTCGCTTTCTTCAGCGTGTTTTCATACATACGCATATATCCTTCCATCTTGTCATTTTATTTTCACGGGCCTATTCGGCATTTCACAATTGTCCGTCCGAGATGCTTGCCATTTTTGATGGCATCGATTACAGCCGGCACGTCGTCGAGTGAAATTTCGTTCACCAGAGCCGTTGCGGAAATGTTCCAGTCGTTGGCGATATTCTTCCAGATCTCCGGCCGTTTTTCGATCGGCACATTCACCGAATCGATGCCAAGCAGATTGATGCCTCTTAAGATGAACGGCAGAACCGTTGCCGTCAGCTGGATACCGCCTGCCATGCCGCATGTGCTCATGCTGCCGCCGTAGGAAAGCTGCCGAATGATGGCAGAAGCCACGTCCCCGCCTACTGTATCCAAGGCGAAGTCATATTTTTCGCGGTTCAACGGCTTTTTCACATCTCCGAGATTATCCGGGAAAATAACGTTCGTTGCACCGAGTGATTTTGCCACTTCCACTTGATGGTCTTTGCGGACAAGTGCCGTGATTTTCTGATACCCGTTTTTCGAAAGGATCTGCAACGCGACACTGCCGACACCTCCGGTAGAACCGGTCACCAGAATTTCAGGATCATTTTCCGGCTTCATACCATTTTTCTCCAATGCCATGACCGACAATGCGGCCGTGAATCCAGCTGTCCCGAATACCATCGCGTCACGCAGACTCAATTTTTCCGGCAGCGGCACTACCCAATCCGCCGGCACCCGCGCAAATTCAGCAAATCCGCCAGTATGGCTCATCCCCATTTCAAATCCGGTGACGACCACTTCCTGCCCTTCCTGAAAACGAGGATCGGCTGACTCGACCACAGTGCCGCTCAGATCAATCCCCGGAATCATCGGATACTTGCGGATCACGCCGCCATTTTTTTGGACTGCCAGCATGTCTTTGTAATTCAGGGAAGAATAGGCGACGTTGATGAAGACCTCGCCCCCTGACAGCTCGCTATCATCGATTTGTTCCACACCGTACTCCAGTTCTTCCTCTTGTTCTTTGATGACAATCGCGTTAAACTTCTCCATCCATTATCCACTCCTTTCCTTATCTCTTCCCATATCTGCTGACCGGCGAAACAGTTTTATTTCAAAATCCTGTAAAAAATATAAATACACACTCCCTGTTGTACCGCAAGAAGTGTGTCATGTATGGACATTAAGTTTTCGGAGCATGTTCAAATCTGTGTCGATTTTCAGATTTACTTTTCCCGATTTATCACTTCTTTTACACCTTTCGCTTCATTCAGCCCCCAGTTTTTCTCTTACATGAGCTGCCTCTTGTCTTTCTGGAATTCAATAAGTAATTCGTTCTTTTTTTCACCTTAACAAGGGTGGAAATCGCTCTTCCCAGACACCCGGCTATAAGCCGTTTTCAGCCGTAATGCGGTTGCGGCCAGCACGCTTTGATTCGAACAGCAAGTTGTCGGCGAAAATATAGCCTTTTTCAATCGATGGGTGATCTTCGAATTTCTTGTAATACAGCCCGAACGATGCCGTGTAAGAAATCTCCACAGGTTCATCGTTGAAATCGGCAGTGGTCACACTGTCTGCAAGGTTGCTTCTCAAGTTTTCGAGCCGCTCCTGGATTTCTTCAAAGGTGCTGTTGCGGAAAAATAAGGTGAATTCTTCTCCACCGCTCCGGAACAGCAAATCCCCTTCCCGCAAATAGCTTTTCAGAAACGCTGCGAAATGCTTCAGCACTTCATCCCCTACCGCATGGTTATACGAATCATTGACGGTCTTGAAGCGGTCGATATCGGCAACGACAATGCCAAACGTTTCACCGGAATCGCTCAGTTCCCGCATTTTCAAGTCCATGAATGCCCGGTTGTTGGCTCCAGTCAAAGCGTCCCGGTACGCCATCTTCATGAACTTGTCCCGGTCGTCTTTATCTTTCAGATTTTGTAAGATTGGGAAAATTGACTGGCTGACAAAGTAATTCAAAAGGAAAACCCCGATCAGCAAATCCCAACTGCCTTCTATTAGGAAAATGAACAGAAAGCCGTTGATCAGTGCCGTTTTTCCGAGATCCAATCCATTCCAGTTGTCATAGAAATTCAGCGCTTCTCTGAACGAGTTGATTTTTTTGATAAAAATGAAGTGGATGAGGATAAACGTATCCGTCAACAAATTCGTGATGAACACAAGAATGGCGAACAACAACCAGAAGCCGAACGGAATATCCTCAACAAGCGGCGACAGCAAGCCATACAAGTAGAAGCAGAAGATATTGGCGAAGCTGAAGATCGAGATATTATAAAAGACATACAGGAAAGGTTTCCGGTAATCCGGTTTTCTCCATTTATTGATGAGATGGACCGATACATTGTAGAAGATCTCGTAAATCACAGCTCCGAGCGGCCCGGCAAATAAGGCGATGGCAATCCCGTAATTGATTGCGTAATCCAGCTCGGTGTCGCCATATTTTATTTTCAATCGCAGCTGGGAATAGATGACGGAAAAAAAGACGAACACCGCAACAGTCATCAGAAAATGCATTATCGGAATGTCCGGTCTTTGTGAAAATACAGCGATGGATGTTGCAATAAGAAAGAGAAGCATCATCATTACGTTCTGTCTGTTCATTGAGCATCCCTTCCTTTCTTCCATGCAGGCATACGAGCGGCGCATCTCATTGCTTGTTATCATACATCGAAATTTACGAATAATCCCATTATATATGAATTCAGGATGGCCATGGGGGATTATCTTTCGTCTTTCCCTGCTGAGCTTCGTGCGTCCCATCCTTGAAAAGAGAGACTCTTTCGAGGGTGTAAAGTAAATCAAAACAAACACGTACCTGCTGATTGCAGTGAGTACGTGTTTATTTAAAGTGCCAGACCCCGAGATCAACTGCCGATCCATTTGGTGTGGCCATAGATGAATTGAGAATTAAAGTTTCATGTCCTCGCGAACGGTACATTCATCTAAACTGTCGTGTGTTGTCAGTATCGTTCGTTTTTTTACGCCAGTGCGCTTTTTAGCTATCCGAGAAACTTTTCGACCACTCCGAGAAACAGGCGGTCCTGCTCGACATTCGGGGCATGGCCGGAATCCTGAAATTCCATATAATCGGCATCCGGAATCAGGACCGCTGTTTCCCGACCCTTTTCCGGCGGATTCAATCTATCATGCTTGCCGCTGATGACAAGCGTTTCCGCTGTAATCCGCTTCAACTTATCCCGGAAATCGAAATCCCGCAACGCTGCAGAAGCCGCAGCCTGTTCATCGGCGTTCAACATGCGGCTGTTATTCGCAATCCACTTCTGCCAGTCATTGACAGATTTCTGGTCATGGAAAATCAATTGGGAAGAGATCGCCAATTTCTCTGCAATGCTCATTCCTTCAAGCTGTTCTTCGTAACGGTCGAACATCTCAGCCATTGACGATTGCTCGCCAAATGATTTGGTAGCTGCAAGGATCAGTTTTTCCACTCGTTCGGGTTGTCTGATGGCAAGGCCCTGGGCGATATAACTTCCCATTGAAATGCCCAACACATAGACGGAACTCAGTTTGAGGTGATCCAATAAAGCGATCGCATCGGCGATATGATCGTCCAAAGTGAATTCATCCGGCCGGTCGGATTCGCCGTGGCCGCGCGAATCCAAAGCGATGACCCGGAACTTGTCCTGGAAATAGCCGATCTCCCGGTAAAACATCTGGTGATTGCTGGTCAATCCATGCAAGAGCAGGAGCGGCCTGCCCTCGCCGATCTCTTCGTAAAACAATCGAACTCCTTCATTATCATAGAATGGCATACCGATTCTCCTTTGATTACGTCTTGATAACACCCTATACCCGACTTTACCGGAAAATAAATAACCCGCAGGTATACGCGGGTTATTCTTTAATGTTAGAAGGCATGGCTTTTCACATTTCTCTGCGGTGAAGAAGAGAGTTGTCCGCAAAGGGAGAGATTCGAGCGCCGCATACTTAAAGAACCATTGCGTGCACTTCCCATGTAAGTCCATCAATTCATACGACGAATTAAAGTTCCTTCTTTATGATTGTGTCGTCTTATGCGAGAACGGGCACTTCCCTTGAATAGGTTCGCTGTCGTCGCCGATGAAGAATTGCTTCCATTCGTTATGATCCGGATCGCCGAAATGGCTAATATCCGGATGCGTCGGGAGCTGGTCCCATTTCTCCACACGTTGGCGCACTTTTTCACGTGACATGATGCCGCCTTTTTCAGTCCCGGTCAAGCCTTCGAAAATACGGCGCGGCTGAAAACCAAGGACCATGGCATTGCCAAGATCACGCGTCTTGCGTTGTTTGTAGGCCGGGGCGTTCCCGAAAATGAAAATCGGCTCGCCTTTGAACACGAAATCCCACAAGTAATGGTCCGGATCTTTCGGTTTGTCAGCCGGCCATTCCGTATCATCCATCTGATGCAGATATTGCAGGATCGCCCAAAACTCATCACGGTACTGCTCGAGGCTGCCTTCCATTTCGAACGGTTCCACGAAAACGAAAAGTCCGTGCCGCTTATGTTTTGGATTATTGAACAAGGACAGGAACTCTTCCACTGCGGCAGGCAAGGAAGACCAGTCGTCCCGGCTTATGTATGCATATCTTAATTCGCCTTTCAATTCCCCGCTCATCCCGAAATAGCACGGAAATGTTTTATCGGTCACGGTCTCATGGAACGTCTGGTACTCATTCACCAACCATTCCGGCAAGTCTGTACGTGTTTCAAAATCTTCTTTCGTCAATAAAGCTTTATAGGCTGTTTTCATTATGTTCCCTCCGATGCGTTAGTAACCCCTTCCTCTTATTTCCTTGAATGGGCAATTCTAAACACATTCGAAAAGAACCGAAAAAAACACCCGCGAGGATGAGCCAGCTACTTCTACTTCCCAGGGAACGGCACCACTCCCAAACAATTTATACCAATGAATAAAAAGGATAAACCACATCCGAACCCTTGATGCAGCATATGCGGTCATGTATAAAGTATAAATTGTCGTGTATTATCAAAATCGTTTAGAATTGCTTCTTTCCCCGGGATGCAATTTACCCTGAAACCGATTTCACTGTGCGAAAATCGAAAATTACTGTTTAACCAAGAAAGCCCGATTCAGTTGGAAGATTCCAGCTGAATCGGGCTTTCTAGGAATTCACTTTATACTACGTGTAAATTTCTCCATGCGATTTTCCTTTCTTGCTTCATTCCACAGTCACTTCCGAAGCAAGGGAATACGAAAATTCCGCTGGCAGATCGAACGGCATAACACTCACCATGTCCCCTTCCTCCAGCTCTTCGTATGTCGTCACGTTCCCTTTGAAAATCGTGGCGTCTGTTAAATGCACTTCTTCGACAGACGAACCGCTCCAGAGTCTATTTGACGTCACTTCCACCGTGAAACTGGTCTCAGCTTTTTCCGTCACGACGCCTTCAATGATTCCAAAAAAGAACGAACTCGATTGGATGAGCAGCGCAATCGCACCAAGCCAAACGACCATCTCACTCAATGTGAAAATGGAATGCTTCGGGTACGCTGAAGCTTTCCACTCGAAATACGCCCGGACTGAATAATCCACTATCACAAAGAAAATCCCCCAGATGACGAAGTACGTGATCGCATAATCTTCTAGGATGACGAGATACGTCGTTGCGAGTCCTGTAATTAGTGAAGCCCCCCGCACGAACCAATCCACTTTCCGGTGCGTTTCATTTAGGTGATTAGAAGAAAATAATTCCTTCTTCCTCGGCTCAACCTTCAACCACTTCTTGAGCACGAATTTTAGAGTGGCGTTCACCGAGAATACAATAAGCCAGAATAGCAACAGCTTGAACCACATTTTGCTGACCTCCTCTCTCGATTTGATCTTTCGGACTGCTACTCTAAAAAAGGGCTTACTCACTACATTATTAAAATGAATATTCCGTCTTTTTAAAAGTTGTATTTCTTCTATTATACACTCATATTCACTAGGAGTTCTATTAGTTTATTAACGGTTGACATTAAAAAAGCACCGATCAAATGATAGGCGCTTGTAACCGTTAAACTTAAGCTAAGTAGGCCCCGCTGTTTAAACTGGAGGTAAGATGGTAGGCGGAAATAAGATTTTCTTCATATCGCCTTTTGCGACGACTGTATCTGAAACATCTGCCTGTCCGGTCACCGGAGACCAAGCCCCAGCTCCTATCAGGATTGCAGTGAGTGCTGCAATCACCATCAATTTGCCTTTTTTCATCGTGTCTCATCCTCCATTTCTATCGTAATAGGATTGGTAGTACATCGCTTTCTCCCATTGCTTTTCTTGCTGGAAATGCCGGGAAAGTTCCAAAGCAATTTTCTTACTTTCTCTTATGTAACCATTTTTTCTGAAGAATGGGAACATTTTATCTTCAGAATAAGCCAAAAGGTCCGGTTGGGAAAAATTTTGTTTTTCGAAATAATTCAAATACAAAAGGAAGTATTCGTCCTGGCTGTCTGCGGACAACTCCCGCAATTCCTGCACATAGCTCCAAGCGTCCGCTCCGATTTCGACAGCTGTTTCAATGAGGCTGACAAGCACTGCCTTGTAGAAGTAGGTGTCTTTCGGCAACGTGCCGTGCAACTCCGTCAGAAAGCTGTATGCCTGGTGATGTTCCTCGCGCATTATTAATAATTCGGCGAAATTATACAAGGTTTGATTGTATAAATCTTTTTGATCCGTCAGCCTCGAATTGCGCTTCAGCACTTCAAAAATGCCTGTTGCCTGCATGAGCAGGTTGCGCCGCGTGTAATTGATCGCCAGCAGCAACTGGGCATGGAGCAGCCGGATGTAATTGTAATTGAGCCGGAAATATTGCACGGCGCGTTCCGTGTAATGGGCAGATAGTTCGTACTGCTCGTGCATGACCAGCAGCCGCGCTTTCTGGTAGTACAGCTCCCCTTCGAACTTTTGTGGAATGCTGCGGATGCCACTTTCGAGCAGGTCGGCATATTCCATGGCACGTTCCTTGTTGTCGCCTTTTGCATAATACTGGGAAAGAAAAAGATGATGCATCCAGGATTCCGCTTCAGAAAAGGAATTCTTCAGGCGTTGCAGCATCTCTTTTTGCCGCTCCGCAAGGCTTTGGTCATCTACGTGCAAATAATAGCGGAATTTATACAGTTCATACTGGTTCACCAGATCTGTCGACTGAATGTATCCGTCGTCCAACTCGAGCTCCTGATAACGTTCTTTCATTTGTTCCAGATCGTAGTGGAGTGCGCAGGCAATAAAATCGTTCAATTTCTGTTCCAGCTGATTTCTTTTCGCAACTTCTTTTTTCCACTGGACCCCCATCTTCAAAAGCAGCGCTTCAATGGTCGACTCATGCGGTGTATATGTATTGGACTCGATTTTGCTGAGATGAGAAATGGAACAGATACCATCGGCCAGCTGGGATTGCGTCAACTTATTTTTGGACCGGTAATACTTGATAACAGAACCGATATTCATCGTCTCACCCTTTTTTCGTTTAGTAATTGAATAATACCATAGAAAAACAGCTCCGGCGCATTGCCGGAGCTGTTGTTGTGCGATTCTACTTACTGTACTGTCGCGAATCCGAAGCCTGAAGCATAGTCGTCGCCGTAGCCTGCTCCTGAACCGCCCAAGATATCATTTTGGTAAGCACGGTATTGCAATTCGCCGCGCACATCAACGTTCGACGCGCTTGGATACTGTGCCCAGATTTTCGCCGCTAACCCTGCAGCGTGTGGTGATGCCATCGATGTGCCGCTGATTGTCGAGTAGCCACCGTTGTACCATGTGGAGTAAATCGATGCGCCAGGAGCTGAAATTTCTACATCTCCTTTTTGAATCGCGTAATCACCATCTGTGCGGCTATATCCACGCGATGAGAAATCCGCAACACGCAACGTGCCGTTTTGCACACGGTTCTCAAGCGCTGCTACTGCTACCGCATTGACCAAAGCACCCGGGTAGCCGATCGACCCTTCGTATGGACCTTCGTTGCCTGCAGCTGCAATGACAAGTACGCCTTTATTGTAAGCATAGTTCACCGCATTTGTGATCAGGCTGCTTTCCCCTGAAGAACCGAGGGACATGTTAATGACCACTTTTGTTCTGAGAGCTGTCGCCTGGTCAGCTGCGTGGCGGATTGCTGCTGCAATATCATCCGCGTAGCCCCTGCCATTGTCGCCAAGCACTTTATACGCCCACAGATCCGCATCCGGTGCGACACCGTAAACGCCGTTGCCCGAACCGCCATTAGCTAACGCTGAGCCAGCGACGTGTGTCCCGTGGCCTTGACGGTCTGTACAGCTATTGTTCGTAAATGTTGTGCCGATTGTGAAGTCTTTACATTGCTCGACATTGCCCCGCAGATCCGGGTGGTTGATGTTGACGCCCGTATCAAGCACGGCAATGTTGATGCCTGCGCCGCCGCTCGTGCGGGTAAGGTTTGAATTATTATAAATTGCTTTGATTCCCCATGGAGTGGACTGGGAAGCTGCCATTGTGCTGTAAGTCGCTTCCGGTTTCGCCGATGTCGTCTCGATAGACAGTTCCGGCACCTTCTCGACCTTTATATTTTTGTTCTTTTGCAGCGCATTGAATTGTTTCTCGTTCATCTCAGTCGTGAATCCTTCATCTTTGAAGTCCCACTGTACATCGTATTGCTGCTTTACATTGCTCAGGCTATTCTGATTGGCTGAGTCAACCAGTACCCGGAATTTTTCGTTGGCACTTGCTGAGTCGCCGTTATCAGCGCTTACTCCCATAGCTGGAATCATCAGTGTGATCGCCAGCATGGCGGTCGTGAAAATCTTTCCTGATTTCTTCATTCAATCAAACTCCTTCTACTCATAGTTTTTTTTATGACAATACGTTTGGCCCCGCGGCGTCCCGCTCTGCCCCTGCCATGTATTAAACGTAACAGACCTTCAACATTTCTGTAATTGGGAAAAAAACTTGTCGAATTCGAGAAGTTTATTGAGTCCAGGACTTCGTAGCAGGTCTAAGTGCTTACTTGAGTGAAATATTTTTAAGAAGAAAAACGAAATTGAATCCTTAGACTTTTCCTGTGTTGAATATATCTCGCACACAATTACAGGAATGAATAAAAAGCCATGCTTCTGGTTATTCTTGCAGTGAGCATGGTGTGGATGGGAGATGAATTGTCGTGGATTGTCGGAATCGTTTTTATGCAGGGCCGCAATCATAGTGGAATGCGAGAGGGTTGTGGATTTTTATCAGCGATTCCTCCACTTCACCTCCTCATTCGAGCACCGCAACTTGCAGTGGGCACCGAAAATAGCAGGTAGTGTTATAGTAAAGAAACGAAGGAATCGGATGTCCTGGACATGCGATTCATACAGACAGTTTGAACGAACGGGGTGTTGGAGTTGAAAGCCATGTTAAAAGTGCTGGTGCTGTCGTTGATCGGCGGCTTCTTGTTCAGCCGACTGCACATCTCGATTCCGTGGATGCTCGGACCCATCGTCTTCGTGATGCTGGTCCAGTTCGTCTACAAAGGGCCGCTTAGATGGTCCGGCAAACTGCGTGACATCGGCATCGTCATGGTCGCCACGATGATCGGTGTGCAGTTCAACATCGAATTGTTCGGCATGCTCGGCTCCCTGTTATTTTACATGCTCACACTGAACCTCATTTTGATCGGTGGCTCGATCGGCATCGCCTTCTGCGCGAACAAATGGGCGAAAATCCCGATGAAAGCTGCCCTCCTCGGTTCGATTCCGGGTGGCCTCGGCCAAATCCTCATCTTTGCCGAAGAAGAGAACATCAAAGAAATCGGGATTATCACCTACTTGCAAGTGATTCGCCTCCTGCTCGTCGTCGTATTGGTCCCATTTATTGTGGCGGGCCAAACGATGGGCAGTGCGCCGAGCGACGCGAACTTGACCGTCAGCCTTGTCTTGCTGACGGGGGCAGCCTGGGTGTGTGGCTACGCGGCCAAACGCATTCGCATGCCTGTGGCGTTTTTCATCGCGCCTATCATCTTGCTGATTACCTTGCAGCTGACCACACCGCTTGCAATGCCAGAAGTGCCCGGCATCTTCATGATTACGGCACAACTCTTGATCGGCGCTCATATCGGTCTCATGCTCAAACCGCATATGGTCAAGCTTCCTTTGCGCGTCCTGATCGCCGGCATCGCAAGCGCACTCGCACTCATCATCCTGACATTCGGCTCAAGCTTCATCATGTCGTTCGCCATGGACACTTCGTTCGCGACCAGCTTCCTGAGCACCGCGCCAGGTGGCCTCGATCAAATGGTCCTACTCGCCGAAGACATCAACGCCGACGTTTCGTTCGTCTCCATGTTCCAGACGTTCAGGCTGCTGTTCATCTTTACTCTGGTTATGCCGCTGTTGAAACTGTTTTACCGGTGGCGAGGGAAGAAGGAAGCTCTGCTCAATTGAGCGGATATAAAAAAGACTTGCTCATTTAGGGCAAGTCGGGGTTTTGAGGTTTGGACTTGCGGGGTCTTTTTGCGGTCCTTCCTTCCTTCCCAGGGACGCGACACTTTAAAAAAACACGGACGACAATCGGAACGCAACACCGAACAACACAATCCCGCAAATCAAGGTACCGGCTAAGTAAGAAGCGCCTTGCAGCCATTTGCCTTCTTCAAAATCTTTCACTGCATCGAGCGCCATTGTGGAAAAAGTAGTGAAAGCCCCGAGAAAACCAATCAGCCAAAAACTTGGCTGATTGCCGCTTCCGATCAGCCAGCCGATTAAGAACGACCCTGCACTATTGACGAACCACGTCGCCCATTTCGGGTGTTTGGAGCGGCTTTCTGCTAATACATAAAACCCATAGCGGGCAATAGCGCCAAAGAAACCGCCAATTGCAATGGCGATCATCGGGTCACCGACTTTTTGCTGATCCCGCCCCCGGCAGCTGCACATAGAACCGAACAAAATGTCATGGAAACAGCGAAAATAACGGCCGTTAAGAAATCAAGCTCCAACATCCGAAACCACTCAACAGAAAATGCGGAAAAGGTTGTGAACGAACCGATCAGCCCTGTCGAGAAAAACAAGCGGACCTCTAAAGGCATCTTTTGAAAACGCACGGACGCAAAACCAATGATGAAACTGCCAATCAAATTGACCAGCCACAAACCGCCATTCGAAGAAGCCAGCTCAAAAATCCCGGCCCGCAGCAGCGTCCCGATTATGCCTCCAAATCCTACTGCAAAAACCTTCCTCATCAAACCGCCTCGCAATGTTTTCTTTTAAGTATATACAAGTTGGAGAAAAGAAGGCGAATTTCAAGAGCACGGAAGAAATCTCTCCAGACGGACAGAGAGTATGTGAAATATGTGACATATCGCACTTCACGTTGCAGAAATCGCTTCTCTCAACACATACCAGCTTCCCATGCAAATTTTTTCATAATAGGGGCGGTTTGCTATCGCTTTTCACCCTGGCACGCTTTCTTACTTCCAGCAGTCCCCAGTTCGTCCCTGTGAACAAGACAATTATGAAAACTTAACTTCCTTGATAAATATTCCGGTACACAATCACGAAACCATTGATTCTACTGACTGTGTATTTATCGACATGCAATTGTAGTTAATAATCTGAATTGCGTTTGTCACAGGGGCGCTTTTCACACCGATCGCGATCCCTGTATAAATGTTTTCATAAACGGCATTGCCGACAATCTCAATCCGCTCCGCAAACTCCCCTGCATGCTCCGAGCTTGCCTCAATTCCGATATCGTTGTGGTGGACCTCATTGTTTTCAATCCGGATGTCCTTGCCGCCATCCACATAAATCCCGCCGGCACTGTAGTCATTCCCGTACGCCGGATTGCCGAAAGAGGAGATCTCATACACTTCATTGCCGGAAACGATGCCGTTCCGCACATAATCCATTTCCGGCGAAACGCCTTCATGGCCGATCAGGTCGATGCCGATATTATCGCACCGGCGCACGACGTTATCCGTAATTTCGAAGCCGTCGATGTTCCCGTTCAGCACAAGCGCTTCACTCGCGCCCAGTGTGAGGTCTTCGATGACATTGTCAATAACGGTAATATCCGTCATCGCACCCGTCCCGTAAACCGCAATCCCGTGGGCATTCCCTTCAGCCGACTGCGTCCCGATCCGACGCACCCTGTTTCCTCCCAAAACGATATGGCTGCTGGAGCCGCTCACGAAGATTCCCATCACCGTTTCATCCGCCAGCTCGGTCGTTAAATCCTGCAGCGTGAACCCGCGGATCTCCACGTAATTCTGGTCCTCTATCGCAACGAGTGCGGTATCGCCTTCCCGGCTTTCAAAATCCGCTCCGCTGAGTACTACTTCTTCGCCTTCATACGCCCGGAAAACGACCGGTTCCGACTCCGTCCCGCTGTGCTGCACAACCAGTCCTTCTTCATAAACCCCTCCGCGCACATGGACGATCGTTCCCGCCGCTGCCCTGGAGGCCGCCTCCTGCAACGTCCGCAGCGGATTCCCCAAAGATCCATCCTGTCCGTCGCTGCCATCCGGGGACACGTAAAGATGCCGCTGCTGTTCAGCATTGCTGCCTATGAATAAAAGAATCAGGATAACGATGATTGCAAGAAAGATCGCTGCCGTTTTTTTCATGATGTCCTCCTTCGTCATTGGTACCGTTAAACGGGAACTAACAAAAATTTGGGTGTTTTGTAAAATCGTCTATCCTGCCACCAGTTTTGTAGTAAAATCCATAATATAAAGTTTGCGGAGATCCTTCCGCAAATGCGA
The DNA here is from genome assembly GCF_009707665.1 of Planomicrobium sp. YIM 101495. GTDB lineage: Bacteria > Bacillota > Bacilli > Bacillales_A > Planococcaceae > Planococcus. Next base: position 62,175 of record NZ_WLZW01000004.1, on the reverse strand, counting down.
AGAAAGATGAAATACATAGTAAGATTGGAGACCCTCATGGTTAAACAGCTATTTTCTTTATTCCCGATTCTTCTTATTTTCAGCATCCTGCTCCTCCCGATGATCCTGATCGACCTGTTCATCATTTATTTCATTGGCGGGTCGTATTCTGCATTGCTCTATTTAATCGGGTTTCTCTTCGTTTTCTATGTGGCCGACCTGTTGCTGAATATCGTCATCGAAAGCTTGCTGAAAGTCGCGGATGACTTCAGTTCCTTCAAAATCAGCAGCCCTTTCATCTCTGCTATTTTCGACTTGGCAGGCAGTTTCATCGTCATCAGCCTGCTCGATTCGTTCTTCCAGGCCGTGAATCTGCCGCTCGCCACAAAAGTCCTGATCGTTTTCCTGCATACTTCATTGATTTTCCTGGTCCACCACCTGCAAACCAAAGACGGTGAACAGGCCGCTGACAATGCAATCGACAATAGCTTGCCCGCAACGATCGAATACGAAATCAGTTCGCTACTCCAAAAAGAAAATCTGATCACCTGCATCGACCAGATCAAACAGAAATATCCTGACATTCCGAAGGCGACCATTATAAAAGCGGTGCGGAGGATTAAAAGTGAGAATAATTGAGGGCGACTCCTTTTGGGGTCGTTTTTATTTTGGAGAAATGCAGATGCACTGTTCAGGAAACGTTATTTTTAATCCAGGGATTTCTTTGTTATTATTAAAAAGACTATTCTGAAAAAAAGGAGGAATTGAATGGGACTGACATTTTGGACGTGGACGGTGATGATTACAGCATGCCTCTTCTTTATCGCCATGTCGCTGAAGTTCAGAAAAAAAGCGGGCATCAGCTTTACGCATTATGCCATCGCCGGCGGCACATTGCCTTTTTTCCTGATCTTATTTACGGACATTGCGACGATCATGGGAGTCGGCAATTTCATCGGACACTCCGCTGAAGGGTATAAGATCGGCTTCGCGAACATTCCGTTCGTCATCGGCGAGCAAGGAGCCAAAGTGCTGTTTGCGCTCGTGTTCGCAGGTTTCGCAGCGCGGTTCACCTATCATACGCTGGCGGAATTGATGAACGATCTCATCCTGCGGGACCGGATTTCAAGAACATTGATCGCCGTTCTGACCTCCTCTATCATGCTTGCGTGGGTGAGCGGACAGGCGATGGGGCTCGGAGCGCTGTTTGCCACTTTCACCGGGGCTGACCCGCTAATGATGATCATCATTTTTTCACTCGTATTTATCGTCTACACGACAATCGGCGGCATTTATTCAGTCGTCTGGACGGATCTCATCCAGGGCGTGCTTCTTGTCGGATTGGCCATCTGGTTTTATTTCCAGGTGTTCAGTGAAATCGACTTCAGCCTCTCCACTTTGCAGACAGGACTCGCTGACGTCGGCGCATCGGGACTGATGGAATTCAACCTCTCCATCATGGAAGTGCTCACGCTTTTCGTAACAGGCACATTCGGCGTACTTGCGGCCCAAATGTACTGGCAGCGCTGTTTTGCGGCTGACAGTCCGAAAACAGCGAGCCGGGCGATGCTCTACAGTGGCATCATCGCAATCATCTTCACCATCATGGCGACAATCAGCGGAATGGTCGTCAAAACGAAAAATCCGGACCTCGATCCGAACAACGCCATCTCCTGGCTGATTCTCGAAGAAATGACAATGGTCGCAGCACTCGCATTCTTCACTCTAATTTTCATGGCGGCCATCTCGAGCGCATCATCCCTGCTTCATTCCGCATCAGTCGTCATCGTGAACGACCTGATCATCCCGAACATGAAAAAGAAATCAGACGCCTACTACGTCAGATTGACGCGTTACTCCGTCGCACTCGTCGGCATCTTCTCCATCGCCGCAGCACTCCTGTCCGATTCGATCATCGGCCTGTTCTCCCTCGCCTATTCGATGACAGGCGGCGGCGTCATCCCGGTATTGATCGTCGGATTGCTCTGGAAAGAAAAGCGCAGCGCTTCGTTTGAAATGGGCACAAGAAACAGCCGCGTCTCCGTCTGGGGCGGCCGCATCGGCATCATCTCCGGCTCCGTCGTGTCATTGGCATTCGGCATTCTGTGGGGCGTTCTCGCTTCCGTTGTATTGACGGTTGTCATATCGCTGGTTTTGCCGAAGGATCCGAATGCAAAACTTGCCGGTGAAATGAACTAAAAACGAGTTATGCGCCTTAAAGGCTCTCTCCATCACGAAAAGCCATGCCCTCTAGCTCACGCAAAAAGGCACGGCAGCTTCTCTGCTCTTTATCTGGATGGTTTATCAGCGATTTTTCGGCGTTTATCAGCGATTTTTAAGAGTTTATCAGCGGTTTTCGCTAGTTTATCAGCGGTTTTTTGAGAGTTATCAGCGATTTTCAACCGTTTATCAGCGATTCCGCCTTTTTGCTCCCACTATCGAATCCCGCCATTCACATAGCATCAAAAAAGAACCTTGAGCACCTCAAGGTTCTTTTTGCATCTATATATTAAGCTAAATTGCCCAATTGGCATACATACTGTTCTCAGCTGCCGTACTTTTCAATTCCGCTATAACGACCTTAGGTTTGGAAGGGCCGGATATGGTGGAAATATAACTGACCTTGAATGTATAAGTGGCTTTTCTGCGGAAGCTCCGGTATTCAGGCGAATCCACTGTCGTCGTCCAGTAGAAAACATTCCCGGCCGTGTCAGTCAACGCGACGATCCGATGTTCATCGGTTTTAAAGCAGGACGAAAACTCAAGCTCTTCCGTATATTTTTTTCCTCTTTCATAGCCGTTCACTTCTTTGATCGCAAGCACCATCTACATACACCTCTTCCATAATGGTATGCTTTTACTATAACAGAACAAACGTTCTATTACCAGCCAAAAGATCAAAAAAGTATAATTTTCAGCTCCAAAACAACAATCTAGCTGAGCTGATTTAATTTATACGCGCCTATCTTAATCGCTCAACAACAAAAAAGCTTCGGCCCCCTTCCACAAGGATGCCGAAACTTATTTCCGTCCGGCTCCTAGAACAAGCCGCCGAGTTTGGATTTTGCCAGGTCCATCAATTCGTTCTTTTCATTTTCGTCAATCTTGCCGTCGTCATATGCCCGCTTGACCTGAGTGATGATTTCCTTCGCTTCCCCCATGTCAGCATTGCGGATTTTTTCTTTTAACGTGTCAAAAAGTTGGCTCATGAAAACGTCCCCTCCTTAAACTATCTCTCGCAAAGAGTATACCCTCTGAAACCCGTCTTACTCCGCTGCAGAAACCTTATAAACCTTCCCACCATCTGTAATCGCAATAAGCGCGCCGTCCTGAGTTACAAGAATATCGCGGAAACGCTCGCCTTCATCCGTCAACAGGCGTTCTTCCCCGACGATGGTGTCATCTTCAATCACGACACGCGCGATGTAGCTCGACACCAAGCCGCCGATGAACAGATTGTTTTCCCATTCAGGAATTGCGTCGTTGTCATAGAAGGACATGCCGCTCGGCGCACTTGTCGGATCCCAGTAATATCTCGGTTCCACAAAGCCCTGCGCTTCGTGTTCTGAAATCCCATCATTGATCAATTCACCAGTGTACTCGATCCCATAAGAAACGACCGGCCAGCCATAGTTATTGCCTGGTTCAATGATATTCAGTTCATCCCCAGCCTGCGGACCGAATTCAACAATCCACAAGTCGCCTGTTTCAGGGTGGTAGTCTATACCTTGAATATTCCGGTGCCCGTAGCTGTAAATGCCATCCAGCGCTTCTTCATCATCGATAAACGGATTCGTCTCCACCGCTTCCCCGTCCTGCGTGATGTGAATCACTTTGCCGAGGTAGGCATCCAAATCCTGCGCACGTTCCCGGATCGGATCGTCCGAACGCTCACCAGTCGTCAGGAACAGATTGCCCTCTTCATCAAAGATGATACGCCCCCCGTAATGCAAGTCGCCGTCATATGCCGGTGTCGCCTGGAAAATCACCTCGAACCCTTCAAGTGAAGTCTCATCTTCCGACAAAGCTCCTTTCCCGACAGCAGTCACCGTTCCTCCTTCAACATCCTGAGAAAACGTTAGGAACACCATCCTTGACTCTTCAAAATCAGGCGCAATGGTGACATCCAGCAACCCGCCCTGACCACTGTTATTCACTTCAGGCGTCCCTGCGATCGGTTCTGACACAGCGAACTCATCAAGATTGACGATGAGAAGTTCCGCTGTATCCCGTTGCGTCACAAGCAAGCGGTTCGGCTCAAACTCCGCCATCCCCCACGACACATCAAGACCTTCCGCCACAACCTCCACATTCAATTCTGTCTCCGTCACGACTGCAGGCGCTCTCGTCTGTTCCGCAAATGCCGGCTCGAACTCCGTCACTTTCGGTTCGGTCTCTGCAGGTTCATTTTCCTCAGCACCTTCATCAGTACTTTCCTCTGTCCCCGCATCCGACTCATCCGTCGATTCTTCCTCCGAATCGCCGGCACTTTCTTCCGTTGCAGGGGGCTCGATTGCTGCGTCGTCCGAAGCATCATCATTGCTGCAGGCCGCCAGAACCAATACCAACATCAGCATCGCAAAGAGCATGAACCTTGACCACGAAACCTTCGTCATCTTTTTTCCTCCCCATTTCTGAAATATTTTACTGAATCTAAATGGAAGTTCATTCCTCCAAAGCTCAGCATCAAAAATTGGTGAAGACTTTCAGATCTTGATTAAAAATATGAAAACCCTTTGAAACCAATGCTATCACAATTATCAGATAATAAGTAATGGTTTGCTTTTACTTTATGGTTCTTGAATATAAGAGAACGCCGCTCCTTTGAATAGGGGCGGCGTCTTCAGGTTTTTGCGGCAGCAGTATTCGATTTGAAGCACGACGCTATTCACCCAATCCTAAACTTATAATCCTTCGCATAACGCATATTCTGCACAAACACCTTCAGCAATTCTTTCGTCGCCTCCAGATCGTTCAGGTCGATCACTTCATTGGACGAATGCGCGTTGCGGGACGGAATGGACAAGACGCCGCTCGGGACTCCGGAATGCGCCAGGCTGAGTTCGCCTGCATCGGTCCCGATGCCCGGGAAGATCTCCAGCTGGTAGTTGATGCCATGCTCCTCCGCAAGACTCACCAGATGCTCTCTCACTTTCTTGTTCGCGATCAAACTGAAATCCATCACTTTGATCCCTGTTCCAACGCCGAGCGCCAATGTGTTATCCATCATGCCTTCCGGTGTATCGCTGACCGCTGTCGTATCCAGCGCCAGCGCGACATCCCCCGTCAGCTGCTGGCCGGCCACACGCGCTCCCCGCAGCCCGACTTCTTCCTGGACCGTGAAAATCCCGACGAACTCGCCGTCGAAATCTTCCGCTCCCAACTCCTCCATCGCCTTCACCAAAACCGCGCAACCCGCCCGGTCATCAAAGCTCTTCCCGGCAACGCGCGTCTCCGTCAGGAAATCAAAATGCGGGAACCACGAAACCGGGTCGCCGATGCCAATGCCCAGCTCCTTCACTTCCTGCGCCGACGCAGCGCCGACATCTATGTACAACTCCTGATGCTTCCGCACTTTTGCCGGATCATCATACTTTATCATATGAGCCGAAATCGTCCCGATCACCCCGGTCCGCAGCCCGGCAGCCGTCCGGATCTGCACGCGCTGCGACAACAGCACCCGATCATCATGTCCTCCCAGCTTCTCAAAGCGCAGCAGTCCATTGGCCTCAACCTTCTTCACGATAAAGCCCACTTCATCCATATGCGCCGCTACCAAAATCCGCGGCCCCGGCTTCTTGCCCTTCTTCACTACAATCAAATTCCCTGCATGATCCACTTCCAGCGAGTCGACGGATCCTCTTAGCCGATTCGCAATATAAATCGCCACTTCCTCTTCGAATCCACATGGGCCGGTTATTTCGGTTAGGTCTTTTAGTAGTTCTTTCATGGGGCACGTCCTTCTATATCTTTTTTAAAGGATGGATACTAAATCTCTCAGAAATATTCCTTCATACAAGAGGATGAAGTCATTACATAGATTGTAAACTCTCTTATAATATAATCCTCATTAAGTTTCTTATTTCTCCAAAACGCTATTTAAGAATTACTGATTTTCTTCATTGATTTTCCAAAGCTTTATTAAATCTACATTTTCACTACTTGGCGCATAAATTTTTCTAAGCTTTTTAACTTGAACAATTAAAGGCAAGTTGAATGATGTTCCAGTAACAATACATTGGCCAGGTCCCAGATTAGGAATAGTATTTTTAGAAACTTTATCTAAGGTAGATATAGTATTGTCAATTAGCCTTAAATCGTTATCATTCACAAGTCTGTGAATAAAAAAATTATGAAGTTGCGAAACGATTGTCGGAGAAATATCTGCTGGTCTTTGACTAGCTATTGTCATGTAAAAACCGAACTTCCTTCCTTCTTTTACGATTTCTTCAAATACTTCTAATCTGTAATCTTTCCAGGACTCTTGCTCTCTCTTTGATTTGTCAGAAAGTATATTGTGCGCTTCATCAATTATTATATGGAAAGTACCCGCGCCATTATTTTCTATATCATCTTTATGCTGTTGATACTTTTGTTTAGAGATTAAGAGAGGAACAATCTTTTTTATATCTTGATTACAATTCCTTAGTGAAATAACTGTAATTGGTGATTTTTCAACCTCACTATTCACAGTTAAAACTTTATCCAAATCTTTCGCTCTCGATTCAATGCGTGAGATTAAAGGGTTTATATGTTCATACTGAACATGATTATATTTTAATCCGTAGATCAACTGTAAATGTACTATTACGCTTAGTTTTTCAATTAAAGAAAGACTTCTTATATTGTCTTTAACCTCATCAGAGTTTAGTAATACTCTTAATTCATCTGCTTTCGATAATACTTGATCTTGAGAATTATTGATATATAACTGAGTTGATGGCTGATAATAAGTATTATTAGTGCTGTGCCAAGCTAAATTTTCCCAAGGGGCGTTTTCCAATCCAATTTTTTTATAAACTCGTTTCAATATCCTTAAGGCATCTTTATTATTATTTGCCTGAAAGACGTTAACAAAGCCCCAATATATTTTTTCTACTAAAATCTCCAAAGTAATTTCGCCTGTTTCAGATAAATTATTGTTAAGGGCTTTTTGCAAAAACGGTTTTTGAGTTTGTTCAGTAGCAGAAAACAAAATTGATAACGTTTCTATATTCCAAAAGGCTGTAGGTTCTAAAGATATTTTATCATCTGGTGATATCTCTGAAATATTCTTTTTAGTATCCAATTTTATTACTCTTTTGTTCTCTGAAAAAACATTCGGCTCACAATACTCTCCATTAAAATCTAAGAATAGAAAGCTACTTTTGCGAAAAATATCGAAAGTATTAGTCTCTAATTTAAAGAGTTCAGAAAACAATTTAGTTAAAGTGTTAGATTTACCGCTTCCTGTGTTTCCGAAAATACCAATATGGGTGTTGAAAAGGTTATTCCATTCTATTGGTACATTAATTCCTTCTTGAATTGTTTCGCCTAATTCGATTAAATAATTGTAATTAACATTATTCCCTAATATTTTACTTATCTCATCATTCTCTAGCAATACTACTTCATTATAAATTAAAGGAAAAGCTTTTATACCAAAACTAAATTCGTCATAATAAAAGCTTCCGATTATATTAACACTAACTTGCCTTACATATCTGTTTAAATCGTATCTTTGTTCTTCTATATTTCTTGTCATGTCTTTCAAATACTCTTTTTCTACTTTCCCTATAATTTTGTATGGTCCTCTCATAATACCAATGTATTCTCCGATACTTACTCCTTTATATGTCTTACCCTTAAAGAAATAAGTTAGAGCATTGCTATTCTCATTCATTTCGACTAAAACTTTCATCCCATCAATCTCAATTACATTTCCAACCACGAATGGGGAGTTATTCATAAGAATCTATTCCTTCAAATAAATTATTTAGGAAATCAAAGTCTCCGTTTAAATTGCTTCCATCAGTCTTAACAAATTGTTGAGGTAGAAAAGTGATGTTAGAGTAAGATCCTAACTTTTGTTCGATAGTTTCCTTTGAACCTTGATTATAAGAAATTATGTATACTTTTAAACTCGGATTAGACATAGATCTTTTAATTATTTCTGTAATATGCTCATCTGCGAAAGAAAATCCAAAAACAATTAATACAGATCCTATTTTTTCCAATTCATAACTTAATAAACGAAGCAATTGATAATAATGTTGTTCGAATACTGTTTCATTAAATTTCCACTTGTTCGGGTTTATAATAGGTATTTGCTTATACAATTCGTAAAAGTCAGAAAACTTATCATCAGGTAAATTAAGTTGACTTAGTTCTTCACAAATATGTTCAATACTAATTTTTGTCTCTTCATCGTGTAGTCTATCTAACAACCTCTCATTGATATTTTCTATTTCTGCCCTACTATATTCCTCAATACTCGACAACTGATCTTTCAATCTTTTAATTTGCTCATCTTGATAGGATACAATTATTTTATCTTTTTCTCCTTGTTTCCGGTTCCAAGTCACTGATCCATGAATTTTTAATAAATTTATCGTCGGTACTTCTCGTTTGTACCTGTCATTCACTCCACTATGACTTACATTCATATGGAAATTTGAAATCCCTATTTCTCTTTCTATAAAACCTTTACTGCCGTCATTAAAATAACAGAATGGTCCATCTTTATTAATCTCATCAAACGTTCTTTCAAAAAACAAATCATAATTTGTAGTGAATAAATTAACTCTTTTAGGTTTTTCATTGCCTTCCCTCTGTAGAAAAACTAGTAGATTACTCACTAGCCTTTTATAATTTCTAAGAACCTTTTGATAAACTTCTTCCTTTGATGCAACGATTGTTGACAAAAACATTTCTGAAATCCATTTATCGAAGTAATAAGCATATAATATCTTTTTGTTTACTTCCTTTATTTTATTTGAAGTTACTAATTCTTCAAACGTTGGCATTTTATCTCCTAGATGCAGCGTAGAGATATAGGGGAAGCTAGCTCCGGATCCTATTAGGAAATTAACATTTTTTCCACTGATATCTTCCCAAAAATTTTTTTCTTCCTCAAAAATACTCATATTTTTACCTCCATGTTATAGATATACACTTCCTATTTAAATCTATAGTCGTTTATCTCCAGCCTTCCATAGCTACATCATTTTTACCCATATTTTTAATTGTTACTACTTCTCCCTGTAAATCTTTTGCGATAATATCTAAATCACCTGTAGTATCTGTTGGTGGTGGTGTTGGAGCAGGAGGTGGCGTCGGATTCGGTTTTGGTGCTGGCTGCGGGTTAGGCGTTGGTGCAGGTTTTGGATTAACGACCCATGGTTTCGTATTAACAGTATGGGAATTTCCATCTGTAGTTACGGTAATATCGCCAGCTACGGCCGTAGAATAAATACTAGATTTTACTTGGTTCAGTCGGCTGATAACTTCATCATGCGGGTGGCCATATGAATTGTCTTTTCCGTATGAAAGTACTGTTCCCACTGGCCGAACTGCATTAATGAATTCTGCAGAGGAGCTAGTATTGGATCCATGGTGTCCTGCTTTCAAATATGTGGATTTCACATCATACTTTGAAGCTATATTCTTCTCAAGAGCCACTCCGGCATCACCAGTCAATAGGAAACTAACTTTGCCGTACTTTGCCTTAAGAACAACAGAGGCATCATTATTATCGCTAGCTTTTGAATTTGCATGAAGAACTTGAATATCCATGACATTATCGAAATTAATTTTTTGTCCGTTTTTCGGGATTTCATACGCAGTGTCTTTTGTGTCAATCAGCTGCAAGAGTTCCAAATAAGTATCAGTTGTATGAACTTTGCCGGAATCTATGAATTTACCGACTGCAAAATTCTCTAGGACAGAAATCAACCCACCGATGTGATCTGCATCGGGATGTGTAGCTACCACTACATCCAGCTTCGTCACACCTTTGGATTTCAAAATTCCGATTCCCAGGGAACGACACAATTCTCGAACAATTCATTTCGATGAATAAAACACATCAATATTACGCGGAATATTGATGTGACGAGAGCTGAAATTTATAAGGTATAAATTGTAGTGTATTGTCAAAATCGTTTAGAATTGTTTCTTCCCAGGGACACGGCACTAATGTTTGCATCTTAAATCCCAATAAGACTTACACAAACATCCTTTGCGTAAATCCTCTCTTCTGCTCCTCCAAAAACACCAACTTTTCTTTTTCTCGATCAACTTTCCGATCGATATTCAATAGAAAGTCCGCGATTCTTTTTTGTTCATTTATATGAGGAAGTGTTACTATTTGCTCTAGCCAATCTTTTTCATGTAAAGCTATTTGTGCAGAACCCGTAGGTTTTATTGGAAAAATCACTTGTTCATAATATAGACTTGTTTTTAAATACTGTTCAAAAAACTCTTTATTACATAAATCATTTAGTTCTAACAAAGGCATGTTTTCAGTTACGATTGATCCATCCAGTTTCGAAGGAATGAAGCCGATGGCGCCATCAAATACTCCTTGTCTAATAAAAGTTAAAGTGTTTGGATATTTTTTTAAATTGACTCTGAACTGCCTTTTTCTTCCTATCTCTGATCCTACCTTTGTATCTCTATAAGATATGTTTCCGGATTTACTAATTGTTATTTGTTCGTAATAGTTATCATCTTTCACAAAAACTGTTTCTCTATATTTATTGAATATATTTTTTAAGAGTATTTCTTCCCACTCCGGAAACTCCCCACCATCCTCATCCTTAAACCGCAACTCCTGCGAGAAAACCTTCTGCATCATACCTTTTTTAAACTGCTCCAGCCTCTCAATTTTCTCTTGTTGCTTTTGAATCTTTCTATCCAACAGTATTACAAAAGAAGCTATTCTTTCCTGCTCGCTTATATTGGGAATTTTAATAGCGACATCACTTAGTATATTTTGGCTAACATTATACCGGGTGCTCCCTCCAGATTTACTGGAAATTTGATTTCTAGCAGAAGAACTGTTTAAGAGCGTCTTAAGGAAAAAGGGTTCGTATTCAGCTATTTTCTTTCCTCGGATAACAAAGCCGCCAAACACGGCCGGCTTTTCCTGATCTAAGTAGACATTACATTTTCCAACATCTTCACGTGTTTCGGAGCTTCTTAAAAAAAGAATATCTCCATAGGTAACAGAATATGTTTTTAGCTGCTGCTCTGAAGCATTTACAGAGCCAATAATTTTATTACTATCGATAAAGTCGTTATTAAGGATATCCAATACATTAATAAATTTTGTTCCATATCCATAGCTATCCTTATCAGCATTAATCCCATTTTTAAATTCTAGAAATTCGTTAAGGTTCTTGGTTTCCCACTCCCCCTCAAACCCACTAAATCTCAACTGAGGTACGTTCATCTAGACCAACTCCCAATTCCTTAAAATACTCCTCAAGTTCCCGGTCAATTTCCTCGATCTCCTGGTCAATCTCCTTCAGCCTCACCTGCACCGCCTCCAGATCCACCGGTTCTTCTTCGACAAAAGTATCGACATAGCGCGGAATGTTCAGGTTGTAGTCGTTTTCTTTGATTTCATCAAGGCTCGCCGCATAGGAATACTTATCGATCGTTTCGCGGGATTTATATGTGTCGACGATTTTGTCGACGTTTTCGTCGGTCAGGTTGTTCTGGTTCTTGCCTTTTTCGAATTCGTTCGATGCATCGATGAAGATGACATCGGCGTCTGCCTGGCGGTTCTTTTTGAAGACGAGGACGCATGTCGGGATGGACGTGCCGAAGAAGATGTTGGCCGGCAAGCCGATGACTGCATCAAGATAATTCTTTTCTTCGATCAGGAATTTGCGGATGACGCCTTCCGCCGCTCCGCGGAACAGCACACCGTGCGGCAGGACGACTGCCATCGTGCCGTTGTCGTCGAGCTGGTGGATCATGTGCTGGACGAATGCGAAGTCGGCTTTCGATTTCGGTGCCAGTTTGCCGTAATCGCTGAAGCGTTCGTCGTCCAGGTACTTAGCGTCCGAACTCCATTTGGCAGAGTACGGCGGGTTGGCGACGACCGCGTCGAAACGCATGTCGATGTGTTTTGGGTTTTCGAGCGTGTTGTCGTTCTGGATGTCGAAGTCCGTATAGCGCAAATCGTGCAGCAGCATGTTCATGCGCGCCAAGTTGAACGTCGTTGTTGTGAGTTCCTGTCCATAAAACAGTCGGACGTTGGACTCTTTCGCAACACGCAGCATGAGCGATCCCGATCCGCACGTTGGGTCATAGACGTTTTTCAAGTCCGGTTTTTCGTGTGTGACGATTTTCGCCAAGATTTTGGACACTTGCTGCGGCGTGTAGAACTCGCCCGCTTTTTTCCCTGCGTTGGCAGCGAATTGCGAGATTAAGTATTCGTAAGCATCGCCGAGCACGTCGATGTCGACATCGTCGTGAAGGAACGGGATGTCGTTGATGCTCATCATGATTTTCGCGATGAGTTTCGATCGTGATTTCACATCACGGCCGAGTTTTGTGGATGTCAGATCCATGTCATCGAAAAGGTGCTCGAAATCCTGCTGGCTTTCTGTACCGAGCGTTGATTCCTCGACAGCTTTAATCGCCTTATGCAGCAACTCCACATCGAATTTCCCTTGCTCGCCTTTCGGAATTTCCTTGATCATCGAAGAGAACAGGAAGTCCGGTTCGATGACGAAGCCGATTTCCTCAAGCAGTGCCTCCACCAAGCCTTCGCGGTATTCATCGTCTTTCCACGCATCTTCATACGAGATGTTGTCCTCTTCCAGGAATTTCGCAATGCGCGCTTCCGTCTTCTCCGACAAGTAGCGGTAGAAAATCAACCCGAGTATATAGTTCTTGAAATCATACGCTTCCATCTGGCCGCGCAGATCATTGGCCATCGTCCATAGCTTTTTATGCAGCTCAGCCTGTTGCTGGCGCTGTTTTTCTGAAGTTGTCATGGTGTGTCTCCTTTAAGATGAATAGTAATTTTCATTGACTTCTAAAATTGCGCCCCCGCGGCAGACACAATTTGAGGAACAATTGTGTCTGTCACCTGGGCGCGAGGCTAGTGTTCACTATCTTATTTAGAATGCTTGAAGAATAAGCGGAAGACGGCGACTCCTGCGGGAATAGCATGAGCCGAAGACTCCGCAGGAGCGAAGCGACGAGGAGGCTGAGGCCATGCCCGCGGAAAGCGTCCGTCTGCAGCGTTTCTTCAAGAATACTTCTTCACATTTGAATAAATGAAATCCTTCAACGCCTGCACACGCTTCCGCTTTTCCTTGAACGGCGCCTTGATTGAGTCGTTGATTTCGCGGTCGGGCGAGACACCGGTGAATTCGAATTCTTTCATGAAGTATTCGAGTTTGTCTTCCGCCACTTGAAGTTCCTGGGACATCGCCTGGATCTCCCGCTTGCGCCGCTCGGCTTCGAAGTCGCGGTATTTCTGGTCAACCGAGTCGCTGTTCGACAGCGTCGGCGCCACACCTTTCAGGAATTCCAGCAAGAGCTCGCGCTTCAGGCGCATTTCGTCGCTCGATGCCTCGTTCACTTCTTTGATGGCGCGGCGCACGGCCGTGTCGCGCTCGTTTTTGTTTTCATAATTGATGTTGCGAAGCAGCTCCAGAATATAATCGACGTTGATGCGGTCGGTCTGCATCAATTCGATTTCGAAGTCGACGTCGTTGATGACGGACACTTTTTCTTTCTCGTTTGCGCTCGTTTCGTACAGGTGCAGGAATTTGCTGCGGAAGTCTTTGTACATCTGCTCGGTGATGCCGAGATCGTCCGGATTGAAATCGAATTCGACGAAGGTTTTCAGCTTCGTCAGGATGCGCGTCAAATCGCGGAAGGCGATGACGAATTCTTTTTGCTTTGTTTCGCCTTCGAGTTCATCCACCGCGTCCGGCGTGAGGGCGATGTCGAGCAGCACGTCGAGCTGGTCTTTAAAGTCGGCCACGTATTGGTCGTACGGTTTCATGAGGACCGTATCTGTATCGCCGGTTTGTGAAAACAGGCGGACCGCCGCATCCGTTTCTTCTTTCAGATTGCGGTAGCAGACGATATTGCCATACATTTTTTTCGGGCCTTCGACGCGGTTTGTCCGTGAATACGCCTGGATGAGGCCGTGATGCTTGAGCTGCCGGTCGACGTACAGTGTGCTCAATTTTTTCGCATCAAAGCCGGTCAGGAACATTTCGACGACGATGAGCAAGTCGATCTGCGCCGACTTCACTTTACTCTGCACGTCAGTGGAGAATGACGAGAAATTCTCGGTCGTATGATTCGTACCGAATTCCTTATTGAAATCCTTCATGACACGCTCGAGCGAATGGCGGGAATGCTCTTCGTTCTCGACGCTTTCCTCGTTCTGCCCGTATGTGAAAATTGTCGTGATTTTCAGGTCGTGATCGATCTTTTGGAAAGCGTCGTAATAGCGGATTGCCGCCGGAATGCTCGCAACCGTCAGCATGCCCGTGTACTGCTTATTATGGGTTTTATTGTGATGGATGCTTGCGATGTGTTCGGCGATCATCCCAATGCGCGAATCCGCCATCCACAATTCATCGTGGTCGATGCCGGGCACTTTCGTGACGTCGTCGATGCCTTCTTTTTCCTTGATCGTCCGGATGTATTCGACCGAAAAGCCGAGCACGTTGCCGTCGTGGATGGCATCTTTGATCAAATACGTGTGCAGGCAGTCCTGGAACAAGTCGGAAGTCGTGCGCCCGTCCTGGCTGCGGTTCTCGACAAAAAGCGGGGTGCCAGTGAAACCGATGTACTGCGCCCGCTTGAAATGACGCTTGATGAGCAGGCTCATTTCCCCGAACTGTGAGCGGTGGCATTCGTCGATGACGAAGACGACTTTTTCGTTTTCATAAAGGGCCATGATATGCTCGTATTTTTCGTTTTTGACCGCATTGGCCATTTTCTGGATGGTGGTGATGATCAGCTTCGTCTGCACATTTGCAAGTTGCTCGACTAGAACATCAGTTTTCGTCGTGCGATCTACTGCGTCTTGCTTAAACTTATTGAACTCCCCCATCGTCTGGGAATCGAGGTCTTTCCGGTCGACGAGGAAAATCACTTTCTTGATGTCTTCCTGCTGCGCGAGCAATTCGCTCGCTTTGAACGACGTCAGCGTCTTGCCGCTCCCCGTCGTATGCCAGACGTAGCCGTTCTCTTCCTTTTCGATCGCCTGGTGCAAAATGCGCTCGACGGCATAAATCTGGTACGGGCGCATGACCATGAGATGCTTATCGGTTTCGTTGATGATCATGTATTTGGACAGGACGTTCTGCAGCATCTCCGGTTCCAGGAACGACGCCGTGAATTCGTCGAGCTTCGTGATGCGTTTGTTGGCATCGTCCGACCAGAAGAACATCAGGCTCTTCATCGGCTCGCGGTCGGAGTTGGCGAAATATTTCGTATCGACGCCGTTCGTCACCACAAAAATCTGCAGGAAATTGTACAGCCCGCCGTACGAATCTTTCCGGTAGCGCATGATTTGGTTGAACCCTTCCGCATAATGCAGGCCGCGCCGCTTCAACTCGATCTGCACGAGCGGCAGGCCGTTCACGAGCAGCGTCACATCATAGCGGTTCGTGTAACGCCCGATGACCGTAGTCTGGTGCGTCACTTGCAGGCGGTTGTTTTTGTAGTTTTTCGTATCGAACAATTGCAGGTACAGTGTGCTGTCATCATCGCGCGTAATGATTTCTTTGTCGCGCAAAATTTTGGCAGACTCAAAAACGCTTTTGCCCTCGATCTTCAGCAGCAAGCGCTCAAACTCTTTATCAGATAACGGACGGCCGTTCAGATTCTCTTCATTCAGCCGATTGATTTCTTTGCGGAAATTGTCCTGCAGTTTAGCGACGGATGGAATCGTCACGCATTCAAATCCCTGCTTCTCCAGCTGCGCAATCATCTCTTTTTCCAACTGCGCCTCGGACTGTGTTCCTGTTTGATACACCATATGACTTCCCCCTCTTATGGCAACCACTATGTTTCCATAATTTTACCACGAAAGGAGGCGTATGGTCGATGGGATTTGGTAGTTATTTGTTACGAATAGTAGAGGGTGCCAGGCACTTCGCCTGTAACTTCTCTCTTCTCTTTACGTCTGCTCATTCAAGAGGTGGTCGATATGAGAAGAGTTTGTGTGCTGGGGCTGATTGTTCTGCTTCTTTTCGGATGCGGAGCTGTGGAGCCGGAACTGACAGAGACCGAAGTAATCGAGATGGTTGAAGACCTCGATTCGAATTCGTTCGGCAATGCGAAGGTGATTGCCATCAAGTATGAGCGGAACCGGTATGTGGTGGAGTGGGAGAATGAGGGCAATTGCGAGTGGGGCATCGATTATGTGGATGGCGTGACGGGTGAGGTGGAGATGGCGGAGACGACGATTTGTTAGAGGCAATAGAAGGAGTGCCTGGAGGTTCTGTGTCCGGCACTCTCTCAGGAGGCGATTTTGCGGAAAATGCGGCCCGCTGTGAGTGTACCGCATTCATTTTTGAGCTGGGATAGTATTTCTCTGTTGCGGATAGTATTTGTTCTATCCCGGATAGTATTTTGGCGTAGCGGATAGTATTTCGACCATTCCGGATAGTATCGCCAATTAACTGGAAATTCTAACAGTCAAGTGTGATAAGAATTTCCGAAGTGCACTAAAAAACGGCGGCCCGCAGGATGCAGGCCGCCTTCATTATAGGGGTTTGGACAGTATTTCGGCTGAATCGGACAGTATTCCAGTGAAATCGGACAGTATTTCACCGAATCCGGACAGTATCGCCAATTAACAGGAAATCAGGGCCTCTCAAATCGTCCGCGAAGCCGTTTTTCACCCCATCACTTCATCAAAATACTTCACCGTTTTCATCTCGCCGCCGGGTTTCCGCGTCCCCCACGCCGTTTCGATGAAGATTTCGGCCAATTTGGCGTATTTGCCGCCGTGTTTCTCCGACCACTCGAGCGCCACGACGCTCTCGAACAGCACGGCCATTTTCTGCATGAGCGCTTTCGCTTCGAAGGTCTGCAAATCGTAGTCATACGATGCGAAGGCAGTAAGTTCGCCCCCCAGCTCCGCCAGCTTGTCGATGACAACACTAAATTCTGCAGACGGCCGGAGCCGCTCCAGCCGCGATTCCAGATGTGCGATAAACACCCGGTGACCGTCCAGCTTATTGACGAGGCGAATCAATTCCAAGCCGAGGATATTTGCTGTGCCTTCCCAGACGGTGAGCACCTGGGCGTCGCGCAATAGGCGCGGTGTGACAAAGTCTTCGATGTAGCCGTTGCCGCCGTGCATTTCGATCGCTTCGTGGGCGAAGTGGATGGCTTGCTCGGCGGATTCTTTTTTCAGCAATGCGATCAGCAGGCGGCTCAAAACGGCCTCTTCCGGCGTGGCGTCACCGGCTGTCACCCGGTCGTATAAAGCGATCAGGTCGAAAATCGCCGCCGTTTCGATTTCCTGTTTGGCGCGCAATTTCATCAGGCTGTCCTGCACCATCGGGAAGCGGTCGAGGCGCTGGCCGAACGCGTCCCGGCGCGCGGCGTAGTCCGCCGCTTCCGACAAGGCGCGTTTCATGATGCCGATCGAAGCCACAGCGTTGCAGATGCGCGACAGGTTCAGCGCTTCGAGCATGTATTTCAATCCTTTTGCCGGGTCGCCGACGACGAATGCTTTGGCGCCGTCGAATTCCACTTCGCCGGACGGCACGGCACGCACGCCGAGCTTGTCTTTCAGCCGGCGGATGCGGATGCCGTTCAGTTTGCCGTCTTCCTGCCAAGGGACAGCGAACAAGGTAAGCCCCTTCGATCCGGAAGGCGCCCCTTCAATCCGTGCAAGCACCATTGCGACTCCCGCCATGCCGGCATTCGACGCGAAGTATTTTTCGCCGTACAGGCGGTAATGTCCGTCTTCTGCCACAGCGCGCACCGTATTCGCGCCGACGTCCGAGCCGCCCTGCCGCTCCGTCAGGAATGTCGCGCCTTCGAACAATTCGATATCGCCGGTCGCCGCGATATGCGGCAGGAATTTCGCCTTGAGTTCCTCGTCCGCGTAATGCTCGAGCAGGTAAGCCGTCGCCATCGTGAGCGTCACCGGGCAGTAGAAGCCGGGTTCTGACTGCGACAGCAGGTACCCCTGCGCGAAGCTGTAGACGTAATTCCCTTTGCACCCGAGTTCCGGGATGTCCTTGTGCACATAGCCGACGATGCCCGTGCCGTACGTTTCCGCGACCGTCTTCCTGTACCCTTCGTTGACCCACACATGCGAAATGTCCTCGCCGAGACGGTCGTATTTCTCGAGACGCGGCGTTCCTTCGCGGTCGGTGTGGCGCGCGCGTTCGTCGATGTCGTTTGCGGCAAGTTCGCCGAATGCCTGCAATTCCTTCACGGCGTATGCAAGGAAATCCGGCTCCAGACGCTCCTCCAAAATCCGCAGCAAAGTTTCATCCCCCTCAAAGAAATTGCGCACCCCCACAGGCGCTTCCCCTTTCAAGACGACCATGTCACTCTCCCCTTTCACGAAGCGGCTGTTTCAGGATTTTGCCCGATGCGTTCCGCGGCAGCGCTTCGACTTGTTCGAACAGTTTCGGCACTTTGAAGCTCGCCAATTGTTCCGATGCAAACGCCCGGATTTCCTCTGCGTCCAATTCGCGGCTCGCGGCGAAATACGCTTTCACCGTCTCGCCCCATTCCGCATGCGGCACGCCGATGACGGCCACTTCGGAAATGTCCGGATGGCTCACCAGCACTTCTTCGATTTCTTTCGGATAAATATTCGTTCCGCCCGAGATGATGAGATCTTTCTTGCGGTCGACGATCCAGATGAAGCCGTCTTCGTCGAATTTCGCGAGGTCTCCGGTCTTGAGCCATTCGCCTTGGAACGTCGCTTTCGTCGCTTCTTCGTTTTTGTAATAGCCGAGCATATTTCCTTCGCCGCGTAGGAGGATTTCGCCGACTTGCCCTGGCGCCACGTCTTCTCCGGCATCATCGACAATGCGCAATTCCGTGTGAAGTGCCGCACGCCTGCCGATGCTTCCCGCTTTTTCGGCGTGTTCCGGCCCGGTCATGAGCGTCCCGCTCGGCCCCGCTTCCGTCAGGCCGTAAACGCAGACGAGGTTGTCCGTCTTGAACGCTTGCTGGACGAATTTCACTTCGCCTGCTGAAAGCGGCGCGCTGCCGTAGATCCACCATTTCATTGAAGACAGATCGCGCTCGCCGATTTCCGGATGTTTCGCCGTCATCAAATAGGCGACCGGTGCGCCGAAGAAATGCGTCGTCCGCTCCTTTTCGACCGTATCGAGCAGGAGGTCCGGCGTGAAAGTCGGCACGAGCACATGCTTCGCCCCGACGACCATCCCCGCCACGAGGAACAGATGCAGCGGCGCCGAATGGCTGAGCGGCATCATGTGGAGCAGGCGGCTTTCGGGTTTCATTTCCATCTCGACACAAATCATCCCAGCGACCGTCAGCACATTGCGGTGGCTGAACAGCACGCCTTTCGGCTGGCCGGTCGTGCCGGATGTATAAAGAATGGTCGAAGGATCGTCATCGGTCGCGGCCGAGCTGATCACTTCCGTTGAAGCATTGCCTGTGAATTCGTTAAAGGATTTCCATCCTTCCACCGCGTCACCTGTTTTGATTAATAAGATGTCCGACTGCAGCCCTTTGACCGCTTCGAATAATAATTCATGCGCGATGAACGCTTTAGCGTCCGAATGGCCGAGAATGTACTCAACTTCTTTTTGGGTGAGCTTCGCGTTGATCGGAACGATGACCGCATCGATCCGCTGCGCGGCAAAGTAAGCGACGACAAATTCCGGCACGTTCGGCATGAACAAGACGATCTTGTCGCCTTTGCCGATTCCCGCTTCCTTCAATCCGTGCGCTGCGGCATTCGCCAGGCGGTCCAGTTCGGTGAAGCTGAGCCGCTGCCCCATCCCGACAACCGCTTCCGCCTGCGGGTATTTCCGTGCATTTCTCTCCAATAAGCATGAAATATTCATTCCTTCATCCCCTTTAATTTATTTAATTTTTCTGTAAATTCAGCGAGCAATCCAGTCATTTCCGCTTTCATCGATTCCAATTCCGCGATTTTCACTTCGATTTCCCGGATTTGCCGCTGGCCGTATTCGATGGTCCGCTCCAATTGCTTCTCCCCCGAGCGGTCGATATCGAACAGCAGCACCATTTCCTTGATCTCCTCCAGCGAAAAGCCGTACCGCTTGCCCCGGTCGATCAACTTCAACTTCGCTATTTCCCTTGCCGAAAACAGACGCCGGTTCGCTCCGTCCCGCTCAGGCTTCAGCATGCCGAGCTCCTCGTAATACCGGATTGTCCGCGTCGTCATGCCGAACCCCTCCGCCACTTCCTTGATCGTCTTCATTTTCCGCCCCTCCCTTAAAGGTTCGCTATAGTTTCAGTCTATCATTGACGTTAACGTTAAGTGCAAGGGTTTTTCGCGAAGTGCCAACTCCCATAGATTGAGCAGAGCGTATTTTCGTGGAACCGGCAGTAGCGATGACTAAATGGAAATTCTGGCCGCTCCATCTCCTCGAAAGACCATTGCCCCCAAGCTCTTCACTTAGGTTTCCGGCTATTATTTTGCTACACTGTTGAATGGAAAGAAATTGAAAGTTCATAGAGGAGTGGTCAGTATGCAAGAAATTAAAGGGAAAAATGCAATCATTACAGGAGCTGGACGCGGAATCGGGCGCGCTACGGCGATGGCTTTCGCAGCGGAAGGCATGAATGTCGGGCTGATCGGGCGCACAGCAGCGAACTTGGAGAAAGTTGCTGCAGAGCTTGAACAGTACGGTGTGAAAACAGTTTTCGCGGCAGCGGATGTGGCGGACGAGCAAGGGGTTAATGCGGCTGTCGCGCACATTACAGAAGAGCTTGGCGCGATCGACGTGTTGATCAACAACGCGGGCATTGGCAAATTCGGCAAGTTCCTTGAGTTGTCGCCGGAAGAGTTCAAAGGCATCGTCGACACGAACTTGATGGGCGTGTATTATGTGACGCGTGCGGTGCTGCCGCAGATGATCGAGCGTGAGTCCGGCGAGATCATCAACATCGCTTCAACTGCCGGGCAAAAAGGCGCGCCGCTGACAAGTGCTTACAGTGCGTCGAAATTCGGTGTGATGGGGTTGACGGAATCACTCATGCTGGAAGTACGCAAGCACAACATCCGCGTGACGGCATTGACGCCGAGCACAGTCGCGACGGACCTTGCGATCGAGTCGAACTTGACGGACGGCAATCCGGACAAAGTGATGCAGCCGGAAGATATGGCGCAGATGATGGTTGCGCAGTTGAAGTTGCACCCGCGTGTCTTGCTGAAATCGGCTGGCCTTTGGTCGACGAACCCTTAAATCGTACAAATGAAAAAGACAGAAGCCAAGATTCATCGGCTTCTGTCTTTTTTCTTCATCTGAATGCGCTCCAATTAGAGGGAATTTCTCCTTCTAAATTTCGCACTCATTGCATCTTCAGCAATTCGATCAATCGGACCACGTCTTCGTCTGCTCCCACGTCAACCGCCAACAGCTCCGTGTTGTCAATCAAGCCTTGGTAGAACGCTTCGCCCGCCGGGTACTCGCCGTCCCAGCGCAGCGGGACATTGTACATATTGATCGTGCCGTCCCCGTTACCGCTATAGGTGACGGAGCCATCGACGAGGCGTGAGCCGGCCAGCTGGATGACGTCTTCCGGATAGACGGCGCTCGTTTCATCGTCCGGATTGAGCGGAGTGCCTGCCGGAATTTTCGTGACGTACAGGCCGTCGATTTCCTGGTTTGTGCCGAGCTGCAGCCAGACCCGGGCGTATTCGATCTGCTCATTGGAGTACGCAGATAGAACGGAGACGCTTTTTTCTGCATCTTCGTTTTCAGTTTCTACTGTTTCTTCAATCTCAGTATCTTCGTCTTCTTGTGTTATTTCCTCTTCTTGCACCCTTTCCCCATCAGTCAATTCCTTCAAAATTGCTTCCATAAATTCTTCTTCAAATAAAATCGTGTACAGCATCTGTGTATCGCCCATAGCTTCCGCATGTGGAGTTATTCCTTCTTTCAATGAAACCATTTCGACTGAATCAATTTTCTTTAGTTTTTCCAAAAATGACTCCGGTGAAGCATTCGTTTCCATTTGAGCGAATAGGTCGTTGAACTGTACTTGCGTCACTTGGTCTTCTGTCTGGTTCATCACAATCTCCAGGAGATCCAGTACGGTTTTTTCCGCCAAGTCACTGCCTTCTGTCGCAGCCATCATGAGTGCGACCAGTTCTTCTCCGTCCAATTTTTGCTTGCCACCTTCGAACTCGATGGCCTGTGCCGTGATCCCTCGTACGCGGATGTCTTCCGGCAAAACGTATTCTACACCGCCTACCAACTCAATGAGTTGCGAAACGGTTTCCAGATCGATGATGGCATAGCGATCGATCGGCAAGCCGACTAGTTCCGACACGGCCGATACGACGTTTTCAGCACCACCTCTTTGATAGGTGAGCAACAATTTATCGGGGTCAATCGAACCCGGCTTGATCGGCACACGGGTGTCATGAGGCAAAGAAATAAACTTCAGCTTCTGTTCTTCTTTGTGATACGTCAGTAGTAAGTTCAAGTAAATCCGATTGTCCATGTCCTCCGACTTTACGGTAATCAATGTGGTCGAAAATGCTTGTTCCTCGACTCCTGGATCACCTGCGACACTTACGACCGTCTCTTTGGCGGAATCACTGGAAAGGAGCGACGGGAAAAACAGAACGATGCACAGTCCGACCATGAGCAACGAAACAGCGATCGGCACGAACGTTTTGGAGATAGGCATGAAAGGCTTCTTATGTATAGGATTCTCTTCGGGTTGATGGATTTTCTCGAACACTTCCGCGCGGTCTGCTTTCGTGAACTTGAGTTCTTCGGCCGTTTTGCTGTGTAATTTTTCTCTCAGCCTTTTATCTTCCATTGAGCTCCGCCTCCTCCATCGTTGATTTCAGCTTTTCCTTGCCTCTCCTCAATCGTGTCTTGACCGTGTTGAGCGGAATTTCCAGGATGTCCGCAATTTCCCTCGGCTTCAAGGAATCGTAATAATAGAGGTATACCACTTCCCGGTATGCTTTCGGCAGTGTAAAAACGGTATCTTTGATTTCCGCATTCGTGTAGTTGTCGATCACGGTCTTTTCCGTCGACGGTATGATGGCCTTTGTTGTTTCGCTGATCAAGCTGCTCACCTGGACCATCCTGTAATTCCAACTTTTCAGATAGTCTTTGCATTCGTTGATCGTCATACGGTAAAGCCATGTTTTGATGTGTGCATCGAACCGGAACGTATCCAGATGGCTGTAGCATTTGATGAACGTATTCTGGACCATGTCCTTCGCGGTTTCTGCGTCTTTCACATAGGAAAACGCGAGCCGCACCAATTCATCGCCGTATTGGACCATCACTTTCTCCAGGAGGAAATCTTTCTCTTCCGTGTCCAACCATCCCCACGCCCTTTCTGCTGTCTATAGATTAGACGATTGCCGAACCGAAACGAGTTCAATACAGACAAAAAACTGAAAGTGCCAGACACTCGACGTCAACGCGCCTCCAGTACTTTAAATGTCAGCAAATAGACAAGCAGTCCTGCTACCGGAATCGAAGCGGTTACGAGCATCGGATACCAAATATAGTCGAGGAAATAATTCGGCACCATCATATATGAGCCGAGAACGAGAAACGAGTACAAAAGAATGAACGCAAAAGCGAAGCGCACGGCTCTGCCGGTAATTTCAACCGCCCGTTCATCCCGGTGGTCGTATTCCGGCAAAAGGATATCCTCCGTTTTTATCTGCTTGTTCTTTCTTGCCCGGAACAGCTGGATGAGATTCAGCAGGACAAGCACGGCCGTAAGAGCAATAAATATAAGGCCTGGACCATTGCTGATGGTCACCTCAAAGTTGTCGATATACCCTCGTTCGAACAACGTAAATTGCTGGTCGACCTTTAAGTAATCGTAGACCATGAACGCCAGCGCCACATATACGAGACATCTCAAAAGTACCGTAACATACATTTTCATCCTTTTTCCTCTCCCTTATAAAAAATCTCTTCGATCCGTTCTCCCAGCACTTCCGCGATATTCATCGCCAGCAGAAGCGAAGGGGTATAACTCCCTTTTTCGAGCGACACGATGGTCTGTCGCGTGACTCCAGTCCTTTTCGCCAACTCGTCTTGTGTCAGCTTATATTTTGCGCGCAACTCCCGAACCCGGTTTTCAATCAACGTATGTCCCCTCCTGACTTAAATGAATTGTATAGTTGACTTGCCTTTATGTCAAGTAAACTATACAATCTATTTAAAAAGTGCCTGGCAACTGTCCGTTTTGTAAGGACAGTTGCCAGGCACTCGACTCAGATATTCTCTTGTTTCAATCCATCGATAATGTTTTCGTTCCGGATCTTCGAGATGGAATACAGCATGACGACCACGCTGGTCAGCGGGGCGCCATTTTTCAGACTGGATTTGCAAGCGGATAGTATTTTAGTGAATCCGGACAGTATTTTGGGAATGCGGATAGTATTTCACCGATTCCGGATAGTATCGCCAATTAACTGGAAATTGAAACTGCTGAGTGTGATAAAAATTTGTGATCCGCAATAACAAACGGCGGCCCGCAGGATGCAGGCCGCCTTCATTTTCCCGGATCTGTTTCTCGCCGTATTCGATCGTCCGCTCCAATTGCTTCTCCCCTGAACGATCGACGTCAAACAGCAATACCATCTCTTTGATTTCCTCGAGCGAAAATCCGTATCTCTTCCCCCTATCGATCAGCTTCAGCTTGGCCACTTCAGCAGGCGCATACATCCGCCGATTCGCCTCGGTGCGCTGCGGCTTCAGCATGCCCAGCTCTTCATAATAACGGATGGTCCTTGTCGTCATCCCGAACGCATCTGCCACTTCCTTGATCGTCTTCATCTCCCGCCTCCCTCATTTACGCTTTAATACGTCCAGTTTACCATTGACGTTAACGTAAAGAGCAAGCGTTTTTGGCATAAACAAAAAGTTGGTGTCTGGCACCCCAGTGCCAGACACCACAAAAACACCCGTCGCTTATGGATGCGCCGGGTGCTAGTTTTATCGGATTGAATTGAGTTCAAGTTCTTCATTTATCTTCTCGAGCAGTTCTTCAGGTGTATCGGCTTCGACAACTTCTTCGTTGACGAGCGCGTAAAGCGAGCACGCGCAAAGTTCGCAATGGGAGTTGCAGCCGGTCTGGAGCAATTCGATGTCATCGCGTCCGGTCAGCTGTTCGTATACTTCGTCGCTGCCCTGCGACATGTTCGTCACACAGAACTCGACTTGGTCGGCCAGGAACGATTGTTTTTTCTTGAAAAGACCCTTCAGCATGGTTTCCCCTCCATTTACCTATCAGTTTAAGGGAAAAGGAGTACGTGAAACAAGTGAGGGGGCTTGTGATTGTGTGACGGTTTTGGGGCGGAGGGAAGCTCCTGAACACGTTAAGATTCTGCGAGCGGCCGAATGTCTTCCCACACGTACGCGACTTCCGGCAGTTCCTCACCCGCGATTCCAATTGTTTTCTCGTCCAGCAGCTTGCCGCCCATCCGTTCGTAAAAACCGCGGGACGGATTGTCCGCCAGCACCCAGACGAGCATGGAACTCATGCCTTTTTCCAAAAGATTCGCTGCTACTGCGGTAGTGAGCGCGCGGCCTGTTCCTTTTGACTGCAGATCCTTCAGTAAATAGATGGCGTATAATTCCCCTTCGACATCCGGATAATCGCCGCTCCGTTCTTTCCCGCCCGTCGCGAATCCGATGATTTTGCCGCTCGCATCTTCTGCGACAAAAATGCCCTCTTGCGCCAAACCGCGCTGCCAGGATTGTTCCCTGCTTTCGTACGTTAAGCTGTCCAGATAATCATCCGGCACAATCGACCGGTACGTCGAAAGCCAGCTATCCACATGCACTTCCGCGATGCCGCGGGCGTCTTCCAGTACCGCTTTGCGAATGTTCATTGTGTTTCCTCCCCTTCCTGCAGCGATGATTTACTCCAATTTACGATCCGTACACCTGAAATGTCCACTGCCCCTAGGCTCAGTATATGCGGGATATAGGGAAACATCCCGAACTGGTTGCCTTTGGCATGTTCTTCCTGAAAATAATCGAATGTCTCTTCCGGAAGGCGGTTCGGAATCTTGTTGTCCACCGGATCGAAAACCTCGATTTCAATCGGATCGATCGGCGCAGCAGGGCCTTTGTAATGTTCTTTCCGGTAATGATAGATGACGGTCTGATTTCCAGAAAGCCGGTCCACTGGAATTTCGTAAAACAGGAGATCTGTCTTGACCTTGATTCCGAGCGATCGTAACCCTTCATATACGTGCGACGGATGGATCGGCAAAAAGTGCAGCACATCGTTCCATAGGCACTCCAGCTGCGGAATCCGCTTGACGAGCAACTTGAGCCGCTCTGGATGATCGTTGTATTTTTGGATCGCTTCTGTATACAGCTCAGGTTCGCTTTCCTTCAACTGATTCAGCGGAATCAATTGCTGTCCCGCCATTTTCTTCGGAACCATATGATAGACATACTCCATTCCATTCTCCCCTTTCGTTCGCTTTCTTTAGCGTAGGGAATGATGCCAGGAAATAGTAGTCTTATAATTACAAAATCTTTATGCTATACTGGATTTACCGAAATCGAGCAGAATACTGATTGAATTCCATTAAAAAACCCGCAGCCGCGGGTTTTTTCCTTTTCAGAATCCTGTACTCTGGCTCGACATTTGATTCGCCGCACCGTCCACGCGTCCGTTGTCGATGTGTTGATTGGCATGCGGCGGCAAATGTTCCTGGCTTTTTTGTGCTTTGAAGCTTTTTCTGACGAAAGAATCGTATAACACGCCGAACGTAAGCAATCCTCCGAACACACCCAGCACAATTCCTATCAGCATGGCATCCCTCCTGTTGGGAATGTAGTTATTGTGAGAATTATACATTAATTTGATTGAAAATTCAAATTATTTTACGTTTGTAACAGTTTTCGGGTTGGGACTTTGTCGATTTCAAGGACCGATTTGGGCAATTTAACCTTGCGGACAGTATTTGATGGTTTCCGGACAGTATTTCACCTGTTCCGGACAGTATTTGGTCAATTGCGGACAGTATGCCCTTTTACTTGAAAAAATCTGCGTTCATTTTCAAAATCCTTCCACTCAGCCAACAGAACATTCCCCCTTTTCTCCCGCTGCCCTGTCAGCTACAATGAAATAAAGAGGAGGTGCCCGTCTATGGGAATCCGGAACTTGAAGCTTCACCTGTAATCGCACAAATTACAGGAGGAGGACATTTAACATGACTGAACAATGGACAAAACCTTTCTATAAAGAGCAATTCGAGATGATCAACCCCGAACGGCAGCACGTGCGTCCCGGATATTTAGTGGAAGATGCGCAGCTGCTTCTTGAGCAGGCCGGGAAAGATTTCAAAACAGCGTTGGAGCTTGGTTCAGGCAATGGCTACATGGCGAACGAGTTGGCGGCGCTAGGGAAACGAGTGACGACAATCGAGCTCGTCGAGGAGCTGCATGCGTTCGCAGCACTGCATGCGTACCCGGCAGTCACGCCGCTGTGCGGAGATTTCTATACGATTGAGCTGCCCGAAACGTTCGATGCGGTCCTCTATTTGGACGGCTTTGGCGTCGGGGATGATGCGGATCAGTTGCGTCTGCTCTTCCGCATCCGCGATTGGATGAAAGACGACGGGTTCGGGCTGATCGATATTTATCAGCCGGATTACTGGCGCAAGGTCCAAGGCACGCAGATGCGGCCGGTCGCATCGAGTGACACCGAACGCGTTTACGGTTTCGAGGAAGACACGAAGCGCATGACGGATACGTGGTGGCGCGCGGCGAATCCGGAAGCGAGTGTGACGCAGTCGCTTGCGTGCTATACGCCTGGAGAGATCCATGCGCTTTGCGAACAAGCGGGACTACAGGTCACCGCTTACTTCCCGGGAGGTGCGATGGATTTTGAAAAAGGTATCTACCATGAGGTCGCTTCGCTAGATGACTGCTTGGCGTATCGAATCAAAGTGAAGAAGAAGTAAAAACTTATCCCGGCGAACGTTCGCCGGGATTCTTTATGTTCTCCCAACCCGCCCCATTTGATTTCCCCTTCCCACTTCCGTATAATTTTCCTTAACTGGATAGATGACAAATGTTTTCTAGGGTTCCGCAGCGCACGCTGGCCTGGTCCGAGAGAAAACTCACAGCGTTCTAGCTGTGCCACGGAGGGACAAAAGCCTGGGAGAAACTGTTGATCAGTTGTCTTCTAGGTTTTTTTATTTGGTGAATCGGAGGAGGAAAACACATGAACAAAGATTGGATGAAGGTATTCATCGCTGCATTTTTCGAAGTGTTTTGGGTGATCGGCCTGAAACACGCAGACAGTGGACTGGAATGGTTTGGGACGGTCATTGCGATCGTCGTGAGTTTTTATTTGATGATCATGGCCGGGGAGAAACTGCCGGTGGGCACCGTTTACGCCGTGTTCGTCGGCATGGGGACGGCCGGGACTGTGCTGTCTGAGATGCTGTTCTTCGACGTGCCGTTCGATCCTGCAAAAATCGCGATGATCGTGATCTTGCTTGCGGGTGTCATCGGGCTGAAGCTCGTGACGGACAATGACGATGAGGAAAGGGTGGATGCATGATGGCTTGGTTTTATTTAGTGCTGGCCGGTCTGTTCGAAATGACGGGCGTCGCGATGATCAACAAATTGCACCGGGATAAGAACTGGCAGGCATTCGTGCTGCTCCTTCTCGGCTTCGGACTCAGCTTCATCTTCCTTGCGCTCGCCATGGAAACGTTGCCGATGGGGACGGCTTATGCCGTATGGACGGGCATCGGCGCTGCCGGCGGGGCGATTCTGGGGATGCTGTTCTATAATGAGTCGCGGAATTGGAAACGCATCCTGCTGATCGGCGTCGTACTCGGTGCGGCAGTCGGCTTGAAGCTTGTGTCGGGTTAATGGCGGAAACACCTGCTTCTTCTGCAGGTGTTTTTTTAATGGAGTTTTTCTGATTGACAGTTGGAATCGAAAAAGGCAAAATGGACTAACGACCGTTAGGAAGGTGAAGTTATGAAAGCAAATATCATTCTGCAAACGGCTTTGAACCATTTTGCAAAAGAAGGCTACGAGGGCGCTTCGCTAGGTAATATCGCACAGGAAGTCGGCATCAAAAAACCTTCGATCTATGCGCATTACGCGAGTAAAGACGATTTATTCCTCTCCGCTCTCCACTATGCAGTCCACACACAGAAAGCAAGACTGGCCTCGTATTTCCGCGATGCACAGGAACAGCCGCTGGAAGAGCTGTTGTTCGGCTATTTCTCATGGTTTGCCAAAGAAAGTGAAGAGAACGAGATGATGACCTTCATCTTGCGCATGGCCTATTTCCCGCCGCTCAAGCTGGAAAAGGAAGTGAACGCGGTGTTCGACCCATTCTTCGAAGACTTGCACCGCCACTTGGCACGCTTACTGCGTGAACGACATAAACGTGAGCAAGTGCTCTATAACGATGATTTCGAAAGCCTGGCACTGTCTTACATGACCCTTGCCGAAGCATCGATGATCGATCTCGTCTACAGCAGCTATGCTTTTTACGAACGGCGTGTCCATGCTGTCTGGCCGGTTTTCTGGCGCGGCATGACACGCTGAACCGAATCTACAATCTACAATTGAAGGAGTCCTTTTTGTGAACAAACATAAATTTGCCCTACCCATTCTCCTGCTGAACCTTTTTATCGCGTTTCTCGGAATCGGCCTTGTCATCCCGGTCACGCCGACCATCATGAACGAACTCAATATCTCAGGGACAGCGGTCGGCTACATGGTTTCCGCCTTTGCGTTGGCGCAGCTCATCGTCTCCCCTTTCGCCGGACGTCTCGTTGATAAGATCGGGCGGAAGCCTTTGATCGTCGCCGGACTGTTCGTCTTCGCCTTCTCCGAGTTTCTGTTCGGAATCGGGCAGACGGTGGAAATGCTGTTCCTGTCCCGCATTCTCGGCGGGGTCAGCGCGGCGTTCATCATGCCGGCAGTCACCGCATTCATCGCAGACATCACGACGACTGCGACACGTCCGAAAGCACTCGGCTACATGTCTGCAGCCATCTCGACCGGCTTCATCATCGGCCCTGGAATCGGTGGCTTCTTGGCGGAGATCGGCACACGCGTCCCGTTCTTCTTCGCTGCTGCATTCGGCCTGCTTGCGATGATCCTGTCGCTGATCACTTTGCGCGAACCCGAGCGCAGTAAAGAATATGAAGGCATGCCGGTCCAAAAAGGCGGCTTCCGCCGGATTTTCGTTCCGATGTTCTTCATCGCATTCATGATTATCCTGATTTCGTCATTCGGCCTTGCAGCATTCGAATCACTGTTCTCGCTATTTGTGGACCGCAAGTTCGGCTTCACGCCGAAAGACATCGCGATCATCATTTCGCTCGGCGCGATTGTCGGTGTGATTTTCCAGGTCGGCCTGTTCGACCGGCTGACGCGCTGGATCGGCGAAATCCGGCTGATACGCTACAGTCTCATCGTTTCGACGGCACTCGTCTTCCTCATGACGACCGTCTCGAGTTATTTTGCGATCCTGCTCGTGACGATGGTCGTGTTCGTCGGCTTCGACTTAATGCGTCCTGCCGTCACGACGTACTTGTCGCGTATCGCCGGGAACGAGCAAGGGTTTGTCGGCGGCATGAACTCGATGTTCACGAGCCTCGGCAATATTTTCGGCCCGATCGCAGGCGGTATTCTCTTCGATATCGATTTGAACTACCCGTTCTATTTTGCCACAGCGGTTCTTGCCGTCGGCATTATCATGACCTATTGGTGGAAAGCACCGAAAGCGCTTGAAACGAAAGCGAAGATTTGATTCTTCGGCCCTTTGTAACCCTCCCCCTCCTTTCCCGTCTAATCGTGGAAAGGAGGGGTTTTTTTGAAGAAACCAATCGTGCTGGTGCTGCTTTCCGGACTGTTCGTGATTCTTGCGGCTTGCGGACAAGAGAAGACGAATGAGGACCTGCGCCCTGCTGCATCTGTTGAGTACGGGGACAGTGATTACGAACAAATGGCCGAAGCCAATAATAAACTTGGCATCAATATCATGGCAGATCTGTCCGAGGCGGAAGGCGGCAATATCGTGCTGTCACCGACGAGCCTGTTCCTGGCGCTGTCGATGGTTTATAACGGAGCGGAAGGCCAAACGAAAGAAGAAATCGCGGCAGTGCTGAGGGCGGACGGGCTCTCTCCTGAAGAACTGAACCGTGCGAACGCTTCGCTCATGGCTCTGCTTTCGAATATGGGAGAAGGCATCGAGCTGAACGTCGCTAATTCGATCTGGGTCGATGAACGTTATGAACTGCTCGAACCGTTCACCGCGAGCAGCGAGGATTATTACAATGCGTCAGTGGAATCGATCGACCGGGAGGACGCTGGAGTGGCGGACCGGATCAACGGTTGGGTGAATGATGCGACGAATGGCAAAATCGAAGAAATGGCGCCATCTCCGCTTCCTGACAATTTGATTGCCATGCTGCTGAATGCCATTTATTTCAACGGCGACTGGCAATTCCCTTTTGATGAATCTCTGACGGAAGAACAGCCTTTCCAGCTGGAAGACGGCACGGATGTGGATGTTCCGCTCATGTCCATGCATGAGGACCTTCCTTATTTGGAAACGACAGATTTCCAAGCTGTATCTTTGCCTTACGGTGACGGTGAAATGAGCATGACCGTCATTTTGCCGGCAGCGCATTCTTCTCTTGCCGAATTGAAAACAGCGATGACAACCGAGACTTGGAACGAGTGGCAAGATGGGATGACGGAGCAGGCGGGGACGATCCGGCTGCCGAAATTCAAACTGGAAAAAGAGATGATCCTGAACGATACGTTACAGCGCCTCGGCATGGAAACTGCTTTCGACTCGGCTGATCTATCGAAGATGTTCAGTGACAGCGACAAACTGTACATCAGTGAAGTGAAACAAAAAACCTTCATCGATGTGAACGAACAAGGAACGGAAGCAGCGGCAGCCACTTCTGTAAGCGTAGGGGAAACCTCTGCACCCGCCGACCCATTCGAAATGACGGTGGACCGTCCGTTCTTCTTCACCATCACCGATGAAACGAGCGGCGTCATTCTGTTCATGGGAGCGATTGAAAATCCGGCTGAATAAATGAGGAGATGCTATCCATTGAAAATCCAACATCCGATTGTGACTGGCTCGTTGATCACCTTATTAGTTAGCATGCTCTTCCCGCTCCACGCACAGGCCACAAGCTGGGCATATCCATTTGTCGTCTGGGATGATGCACTCTATGTCACGACCAAAGAGACTGTGGAGAACGTCGGAGAAAAAATCGGCGAGGTCACTGCTTATTCCGACATGGAGCAGCTTAGCGGAAACTTTTCCAACACCTACCAGGAAGGTACTGCTTATTACAAGATTGACGGTGTTCCGACTGATGAAGCCATTGCTGTGGAAGACGGCGGCACATTCGTGAAGGCGGTTTGGGAATCGGCGTACACGTATAAACAGCCGATACGTCAAATGGCGTATTGGGCACTTGGCGTGCTCGTCGCACTTGCTGCCATCGCCGTCCTGTATTCCATCACAAGAAAAAGTGCTGCAGAGTGAGCGGCGCTTTTTCTTTTTTAATCAAGCCCCCTGTGCAAGCGATTCACATCTTTCACCGCCTGTACATCCCCCGCTTCTTCAAATGCCCGGACTGCCGAATGAAATTGCATGTCTGCCTCTTCCTTCTTATCCAGCGAAGCCATTAATTGACCGAGCCCCCGGTGTGCACAGCCGAGCGCTACCAGATCGCCTGACCGCTCCGCAAATTCAAGTGCCTGCTGAAGGAAATTTCCAGCCTCTCTTTCATTTCCTTCCTTCAATGCAACGATTCCCTGCTCATAGAAATTCGCTGAAAAGCCGACATGGAAATCCGACGCTTCGTGTTTCCAGATCACATATTCTTTTTCAAAAAAATCCTTGGCTTCCGGCAAACAGCCTGTCATCCGCTCCACCATTCCGCATTGATGAAGCACCACCGCTTCTTTTTGCCAATCGTCTTGCTCTTTCGCCATCTCCAATAATTCCCTGTAACAGTCCCTTGCTTCTGCATATCTCCCTTTTGCGCTTCTAACATAACCGAGCCCATGAAGCGCCTCCACATAATACGGCGAAATTTTCTCTGTCAGACTGCCCAGGCACTCCTCGTAAATCGCTTCTGCCTCGTCAAACTTTC
Organism: Planomicrobium sp. YIM 101495; assembly: GCF_009707665.1. Taxonomy (GTDB): domain Bacteria; phylum Bacillota; class Bacilli; order Bacillales_A; family Planococcaceae; genus Planococcus. Next base: position 28,850 of record NZ_WLZW01000004.1, on the reverse strand, counting down.
CTCTGTCAAACAATCCGAACGCCCTTTTCAATCGCTCCTCGATGTTCATCGCCATTCTCCCCTCAACATTTCTTACTTTCATTTTAGCGTTTACACCTTTTCACACATCCAATCGCCTCAATTTTACAAACGGGCTGAAAAACCGCTATGATGAGTGGGATAGCCACATCTTTTATTCGATCATTTTATTGGAGGTTTTTTCATGACTGTACATAGTCCTGTTTTTGAAGACTTGATGAAAGCATATGATAGTAAGCTGTCCCATTCGGGTGTCGACGGTGAACGCATGGCCCGCAGGCTCCACGAGTTGTCACTGATCGCCTTCACGGAAGTCGGAGGTGTAAAGCGGCCCGGGTTTTCCGACGGCGAAAAAGCGGCAAAAGCGCTCGTGAAGAAATGGATGGAACAAGCTGGCCTCTCGGTCACAGAAGACGGCGCCGGCAATGTCATCGGCCGTCTTGAAGGGAAGAGCAGCGACGCGAAAGCAATCGCTTCCGGTTCCCATGTCGACAGCGTGCCGAACGGCGGGAACTTCGACGGTCCACTCGGCGTGCTATCTGCCCTTGAAGTCGCAGAAGCCTGGAAAGACACCGGCTTCACTCCTGAAAAGCCTTATGAAGTCATCATCTTCTCGGACGAAGAAGGCGCGCGTTTCAAAAGCGGGCTGAGCGGCAGCCGTGGGATGATCGGCGACTTCACCGACGAAGAATTCGCCAAGCTGCGCGACTTCAACGGCGAGACGTTTGAACAGGTCCTTACCCATTACGGCAGTTCTTTGGCCCGGTTCAAAGAGGCGAAGCGGGACATCGGTGAATTGGAATTGTTCGTGGAAATCCATATCGAACAAGGCAAGAAGCTGGAAAAAGCCGATCAGCCGGTCGGCATCGTCAGTGGAATCGCGGGACCGTCCTGGGTCGAAATGACTTTCACCGGACAAGCAGGCCACGCCGGAAACACCCCGATGATTGGCCGCCGCGATCCGCTCGTCGCCGCTGCGGAATTCGCTTCCCGTGTGCCGGACTTCCCTGCACAAGTGAGTGATACCGCAGTCGCGACCATCGGAAAATTCGACGTTTCGCCGAACGGCATCAACGTCATCCCTGAACAAGTCGTCCTGCACGTCGATATCCGGGATATTTACGAAGACACCCGCGATGCACTTGTTGAACGCATCTCACTCGAAGCGAAAACGGTCGCCGAACAACGCGGTGTCGAAGTTGCCATCAAACAAAACACCCGCATCCAGCCCGTTCCGATCAACGAGCAGTTGCAAGCGGAACTTGCTGCTTCCTTGTCGAAGTTCGGAATCAAGCCGATCTACCTCGCGAGCGGTGCCGCGCACGATACGATGGTCCTCGGCCGCCATATCCCGGCCGCCATGCTGTTTGTCAGAAGCAAGGACGGCATCAGCCATCACCCGAAAGAATGGTCGTCGCTGAACGATTGTGTGATGGGCGTGCATGTGCTGAAGGATTTTGTTGAGGGGAAGATGCTGGCTGGCATCTTAGTGGCAAGTTGATAGCCGGCACATGAAAAAAAGCTGTCCCAAAAGAACATGACTACGAAGTCAGGTTATGTTCGGGCACAGCTTTTTGTAGTTTATGGAGCTTCGCATCTTCCTGGAAATTCCTCCCTCTTCCCCACAAAAAAAGTTGCCCCAAGTTCCAGGGCAACTCTTCACTTCCTTATTAAGATGGAAATCCCATGATCGCTTTCGGCTCGAGGAATTCCCCGATGCCGTAATCGCCCCATTCACGGCCGATACCGGATTGTTTGAATCCGCCGAATGGTGCGGACATATCCGTTTCACTGTCATTGATTGTAATCTGTCCGGCACGGATATTCAGGGCCGCTTTCTTCAACTCTTCCGGATCATTGCCGAATACGTATCCCGCAAGCCCGTACACCGTGTCGTTCGCAATCCGGATCGCGTCGTCCATGTCTTTATACTTGATGACCGACATGACCGGCCCGAAAATCTCTTCTTGGGCGATCGTCATGTCATTGCGCACATCGGCGAATACCGTGATTTGAGAAAAGAAGCCTTTATCGATCCCTTCTGGACGGCCAGGACCGCCGATCACCAGTTTCGCGCCTTCTTGTTCGCCTTTTTTAATATACGATTGCACGGTTTCCCACTGCTCCTCGGAAACTTGGGGCCCCATGAAGGTCTTCTTGTCCTGCGGATCCCCGACCGGGAACTCTCCAACTGCCTCTTTCATCGCTTCGATGAATTCGTCGTGCATGTCTTCGTGGACAATCATGCGCGTCGCCGCCGAACACACTTGGCCCGTGTTCGTCGCAATCTGCGTCAATGCACTCCTTGCCGCTGCTTTGACGTCTGCATCCTTTAAAATGACAAGTGGAGATTTACCCCCAAGTTCCAACGAGATATTCTTGATGTCGTCCGCTGCATTTTTCATCAGGCCACTTCCGACTTTACCGGATCCGGTAAAGGAAACGACTGCAACACCCGGGTGCGAACTGATTGCATTCCCCACTGTAGAGCCTGATCCATTCACTAAATTGAAGACGCCCTTCGGCACACCCACTTTATCAAAGATTTCCGCCAAAATAATCGAAGCAAACGGTGTCTTGGATGTCGGTTTCACCACAATCGTCGTTCCTGCAGCGAGCGCACTCGCCAGTTTCGTCGAAATCTGGTTGGTCGGGAAATTCCAAGGCGTGATCAATCCTGCCACACCGATCGGCTCTTTGCGGATAAATGAACTGCCTCGCTGTTCCGTGAATTCGAACGTCTTCAATTGTTCAGCCGCTTCGCGGAAATGGCCGAGTCCCATTTGATAATGGACTTCTTCCGATTTGGTCACTGGTGAGCCAAGCTCCAAAGTAATTGTCTTGATGAGGTCATCTTTCCGGTTCTCATATTCATCAGCGATGGCCTCAAGCAGCCTGATCCGTTCCTCCCGATCGGTAGCAGCGAATGAAGCGAACGCCTCCTTCGCTGCGTGCACTGCACGATCCACATCTTCTGCAGTTCCATCACTTATCTGACCGATCACTTCTTCTGTCGCCGGATTCACCACTTCGATCGTTTGCTTGCTTGTCGAATCAACCCATTCGCCATTAATATATTGTTTTGTATGATTAAGCATAATCAAGCTCCTTCCCAATTTTGAACCTAGTTACAGTTTACCCACACATGTTGTGCGTAATCCTGTATAGGAAGAGAGAGGAACGTTGCGCGTAATAATTGGCAGGTTTAGGATCTGTCATGTTGCAGGATACTCAGTCGCCGTTTGATGTTCATAAACTTATGTACCTCCTCCGCCGACTCACTTGCCCTTCGTCGGGAAGCCCTTGTAGGCCCAATCAAAAAAACGCCCAAAAAATCACTCTCATGACTTCCAGAACAGCTCTCCTTTTCACTCACCAATACTCTTCAACGCCTGCTTCACCGAATGGTAAGACTCCACTTCAGATAGCTCGATTCCGCTATTCACAGCCAGCTGCACGAGAGCCGGGCGCAATCCTGCCACGGCAATATGTATGCCCATCAGCTTCAGCGTCCCACCGATGTGATTCATCGCTTCAGCCGTGTAATCGTCGATGGTCAGCACTCCCGAGAAATCGACGATGACGTGGTGGGTGTTCATTTCAGCGATTTGTGGCACGACGTTTTCCATAATATGCTTGATCCGGTCGCCGTCCAAATAGCCGATCAGCGGCAGCACGACCGTGTCTTCTTTGACGGGGACGATCGGGGCTGATAATTGGATCAGTTCCTTGTTCGATTCTTTCTGGCGCTGTTCCGTCAGCCGTTCGAACGCAAAAAAGGTCTCGTTCAGGCTGATGTCGAGAATCCTGTTGATGCGGCACAGAATGAATGACAGATCCTCCAGAGACAAATCGAGCTCCGTGCCAATCTTAGTAAAAATATCCGAAAACACTTCGCGTGTCGGCGGATAGCGGACGACAATCTCAGAAATCTTGCCTTCCGCCTGTACTTGCATCTCAGCATTTTTCTTGCTCCAGCGCATGAGAGCCTCCGGAATCGCTGCATCCTCTCTTCCTGCCAGTGACTCCGAGAAAAACACCAGCAATTCTCTGTACATGTCGAGCGTCTGCGCTTCCTCTTCTTCTGTGATCGACAAATTCATCTGCTCGACAACTTCCTGGACCACTTGGCCTGCCAGCGATGCTGCATTTTCATTTATTTGCTGTGAAAATCTTTTGATTGAAGGCATAGCTATGTCCACCTTTTCTTTGCATATTATTTCAATTATACCGTAAAAGGCAGACGGTCAAACATCTTTTCTTCCCTCTGCTTCCAACTGCCGCCATGTACTGAATCTGTCCACCTCTTATATTGGACTCTCAAGCCCGAACGCCTGCGCCAGCAGCTGGATACCGGTCATTCGATTTGCCGCACCAGCTATATGCGGGATGACCAGGATTTCTTCCGTTTCATACAGAGCGGCAACCGCTTCGATCTGCTGCTTGACCTGCTGCGGTGTCCCGATCAGCATTCGCTTCCGGTTGCGTTCCACTTTTTCCCGCTCACCCGCGCTGAAGCCGCGCAGTCTCGCTGTTTCGATGGATGGGTAATAAGGCGGCGGTGAGTCCGATTCAACGAACAGCAGCCAAAGGTCGAATGCCTTCGCCAATTCCTCCGCTTGCTCTTCCGTTTCACTGACCACTGCAAAGACAGCCACCATCGTTGCCGGTTCGCCCAACAAGCGGGACGGCTGGAAATGTTGGCGATAATCCTGGAACAACTTCACACCGGCCAGTCCAGGCTTCGCAAAATGGGCATACACATACCCTGTCCCCGCTTCCGCTGCCACTCCGGCGCTTCCTTCTCCCGCTCCGAGCAGCCACATTTCCGGTGCTGTGTCCGTAATCGGCGTCGCCCGCAGCTCTTGAAAGCGGTGCTCTGTCCGCATGTCGTCAGTAAAGTATTTTTGAAGGTCTGCAATTTGCTGCTCATATGGGACCGGATTCCTTTTCGCTTCATTCAGCGCTTTGTTGACAAGCCGATAACTGCGGGAGCGGCCGATGCCGAGGTCGATCCGCCCCGGATGCAATGCTTCGAGCAATCGGAAGTTCTCCGCCACTTTATACGCGCTGTAATGCGGCAGCATGACGCCGCCGGAACCGATGCGGATGTTCTTCGTCACCGTTGCCAAATGCATCATCAGCATTTCCGGTGAACTGCCCGCCACCGAAAACACTTGATGATGTTCGGCAACCCAGAAGCGTTTGAAGCCAAGCTCATCCGCCGCCCGTGCAAGTTCTGCTGTCTGTCTGAGCGCATCTCCAGCAGTTGCTCCTTCGTCGACCGGCGAATAATCCAAGATGCTTAGTTTGATCATTTTCCTTCACGTCCTGTTTTCTGATACCCCAAGCTTACCATGTAGGACGGATTCTGTTTGGCAGGGCGGCTTGGGTGTATTGGACAAGGAGGTTTGAAATTCGTTCACCTTGCTTTCAGTTCAGCAAAAATCGTCAAAAACAGGGCTGTTACTTTTGTTATTCTATTTACAGAGGGGGCGCATCCTATGCAGTACGAAGAGGTCATCAAACAAACCATCAATTATATCGAAGAAAGATTGCATGAACCGCTCGCAATCGATAGCATCGCAAAACAGGCGGGCTTTTCCAAATTTCATTTCCATCGGATTTTCGATTCGGCTATCGGGATGTCCGTCACCGAGTATATACGAATGCGGCGTCTGGCCAATGCTTCTGCGGCTTTGCTTTACACAAACGAGCGGATTCTCGACATCGCGCTGTATTACCGGTTCGAATCTCAGGAAGTTTTTACACGGAGCTTCAAAAAATATTATCACTTGCCGCCCGGGCAATACCGGAAATTGATGGCGGACATATTGAAAAACAAGGAGGAATCACCCATGGAAAAGCAAGTGACAGGCTGGTTTTTAAGCGGGACGGATCAATTCAATTATGAAATGGGGATCGACCATCAAGTGGTCCACCAAGGAAAAGCGTCGGGGTATCTGAAATCGAAAACAGTGTTGGATGGCGAGAGCTTCGCTACGATGATGCAGCAATTCAAAGCGGATCATTACAGAGGGAAGCGCCTGAGACTCTCGGCCTTCATCAAAACAAAAGATGTGGAGACGTTCAGCGGCATGTGGATGCGCGTCGATAACGCATACGGAGACGTGCTGCAATTCGATAATATGAGTAACCGTGCGATCAGCGGAACTACAAACTGGAACCGCTACTCTATCGTCCTCGACGTTCCCGCCGACAGCTCCATCATCGCATTCGGCATTCTGCTATCCGGACAAGGGCATGTGTGGATGGACCAATTCACATTCGAGCAAGTGGATGGCGGGGTCGAGACCACCAATTTAGAAGAACAGCCCGTCCTACTCGATGAGCCTGTCAATTTGGCCTTCGAAGAGGAAATTTGATCGTGCATGAAAACAACCGGCCATCCCGCTGTTGAGGGGTGGCCGGTTTTCTTGAAAGGATATTTTTGAAAATCATGATGGAGCCTTCGACAGCCTTCTGATCAATTCCATCAGCAGAATCACATCATCAGCGGCCAGTCTGGATTTATCACTTTCACCGTAGATGAAGCCCTCGGTCCAGCTCTGATCCACGTCCAGCAGATCACTGATCATCCCTACGCTGATCCTTCCCTTTTCTATTATTCCCTTCAATTCCTTCTTGATCTCTTCAGGGATTTCCCATAACCCATCTGCCTGTTCTTTTATGATTTGGCTGATGACCGCTCCTGCGCTGCTCTCAGAACAAGGAAAGGAAATTCGTTCTTGCGTAATTTTATGGATCCCGACTAGTTCCCATGTATAATTCTCCGATTCTTCTTCGTTCATCCTTCTGCACCTCGTTGTCTAAATTTCGCGGACACCCGCTTTCACCAATCCATGCTTCTCAATCTCTCCGCTTCCGCGCTGCAGCCCATCACTTCGAGCTCATCCATGATGAACGCCTTCAGCTCCGGCTCTTCAAAAAGTGCCCGCGTATACTGAGCGTTGCGGATGAACGCCTGCTTGCTCGCTACAGGGGCAGTAGCAAAGAACTGCTTCACTTCTTTCAGATCGACCGGCACATCCTCTTCCAGCCGGAAAACCGGAAGCTCGCCAACGTCCTCCGTTGAAACGACGCCGATGCCATCGAGCGTTGGCAGTGCGATCTGTGATTCCCGCGCCGCGGTGACGACCTCCGCTACGTAACCATAGACATCCGCAATCGGCTCCGCGTCCATTGCTTCCCCTAGTTCGGCTGCTGCCGCTTTCCACGTATTCTCAAGCTCAGGATTCTCGGCGAAATCTTGGTCCGTGTCGGTGATCACTTGCTGGTACGTCTCCGCTGAATCGATAACCAATCCATTACAGAGGAGCGTCAAATATTGGTCGCTGCACAAAAAATCGACGAATTCCTTCGGGTTGCGCGCAAGGAAGCGGCCCGACTCCGGATCAGCTGGCATGACCAATACGATAAACGCCTCTTCCAAATCCGTTACCTGGCCGAAGTCCGTCAATAAGCCCACATGGATTCCGTCGACACCGACGTCCATGAACGGCAAGACATCGAGCGGCGTTTCCTGATACGCCATCCGTGCATCCGTCCAGCGTACGCCGATGCCGTCATCGAGCGATTTTCCTTGTGCTTCCAGTGACTCGTCGAATGCTTTCAACTTCTGCAGCGTCGGCGGGAGGAATGACAGGTCCAGCTCCGGATATTCGTTTTCCTCTTCCGCTATCTCCGCCCCTTCTGACATGGGCTCGAGTAGCCCTATGACTTGGAAGCGTTCCAGCTCCGGCGTTGCTTGAAGCAGAGCATGCAGATCATCAAATGCTTCCGCAACGCCGTCTGCACTGATGAACATCTCCCGGTAGCCGTCCACGAGCTCATATGTGAGATCGAACAGGAAATGCGGATTGACCGCTTGAAGTCGCTCCAATAATGCGTTGACCTCTTCCCACGTTGCTTCCGGCACGTTGTAATACACCGGCTCCCGCTCCATAAACCATTGCCAAAATGACTCGTATTTATCTGGATGTCTCATCTTGTTCCCTCCTGGTCAATGTCGTTTTTCTCATCATAGCTTTCTTGAAACAGAATGAATAGCGTTTTTTTCCGGAATTTAAAAATGCCGCTCCCGGTGATCAGGAAGCAGCACCCATCTTATTTCTCCGCGCCGCGCGAAGCTTTCGGCGGCTGGCATACGTCACATTTACGCTGGTGGTTCTTGTTGAATTTCGTGAACGTCTTCTCGAAATTATTGCCGCACGCACATTTGAACAGCAGCTTCTGTGAAAATCCGTGATACTCCGACGACAGCAATTTGCTATCGGAGTTGTTCTCCACGAATGTTTTGATTTTATCGATTGTCCATCGTTTGTTCATTCGATTACACCTCTATCGTTTATTGGCAGGCGGTTCTCCTTGGAACAGGAAAGCCTTCTTAAGTTCTTTATTATAGCACGGGGCGTCTTCCAGTGCCTGAACACCCCGAGTTTTTCCCATGTCACTTCTCAAAAAAAGTATACGTATTTTTCCCCGCTGATTTGGACTGATACAAAGCCTCGTCCGCATTCTTCAGCAAGATCGTCAAATCCGGACCGCTCTGGGCAGGGAAAGAGGCAATTCCGATACTTGTCGAGAGTTTGTAATCATCTCCCCAGGAGCTCAACCCTTCCAGCACCAGTTCCGCGCGTCTCCCCAATTCTTCACGGTTGAGAATTTCAGGGAAATAGAAAATGAACTCATCTCCGCCCAGGCGGACGACGAACGCTTCATCGAATGAATAAGCGATTTTCTCAAGCCGCAAGGCGACTTCCTTCAGCACGAGATCGCCTACGTCATGGCCATGCTCGTCATTGACCTCTTTAAAACCATCCAGGTCGAGGAAGAAAATACTGCCGCCTTTTTCGGAATGGTTTTCAAAATACTTCGCAAGGTAATGACGGTTGTACAGGGCTGTCAGTGCATCCCGGTAAGCGACACTCTCCAGCTCCAAGTAATATGAAAACATTCGGACAAGCCGCTGAAGCAAGTCGATGCTCTTCGCGTCAAACGTGCTGCTTTCATTATGGACTGCACATAAGGTACCGAAGCGCTGCCCGTTGACCAGTGAAATCGGAAGCCCTAAATAAGACTTGATATTGACTTGTCCAAGGATCCTCCGTATTTCTTCCGGTGTCATCGCATCTTCTACATCTTCATAAACCAACGGATAATTCCGCTCAAAATCCACACGTTTGCAAATGGTCCGCTCGAGGTCGATGCTCATTCCTTCAGCTACTAGAATCTGCGGATTCGGATTCGTCATCTTCATAATCACCTGTTCCTTGTCCGTGAAAGAACTGATATAAAGCATTTGATCAGGCAAAATTTCCGTCGCTAATTCCAGCATGTCTTTCGCCAGTTCATCAAAATTCTTATACATCTGCAATTCATGTAAAGTAAACGCCATGTCGCACCCCTTCCTTCATGTTTTTCCCTTTTGACTGCCGCTCGTCCGCAGAAAGCCGTTTCCATCATATTCCCAAAAACCCTTGATACTTTACTATACCCTTAAACAACACGGATTCCACTTGAAATACGCTTCCATTTGTAAGAAAATGTCTAAATTTTACACACTTTCTTAAGTGTAACATGGATTCCGATTCAGGACCGAACCACTGGATTTTCTGCATAACAGCAAAAAGATTCTTACAGCGCGGAAGGTTCGCTCCAGTTGCCTTCTGATCAGTGGAAACAGTACGATAGTGGTAGCTCGAATCAACTTACATGGGAGGAATGGGAATGAAGTACACCGTCATCACTGGCGCCAGCTCCGGCATCGGCTACGAAGCTGCACTTGCTTTTGCGTCACGGGACAAAAACGTGATCTTGGTCGCAAGACGGAAAGACCGGCTCAACGAACTGAAAGAAAAGATCGATAGCCTGGACGCCGGCATGGACGTCGTCATCAAATCGGCCGACCTTTCAGAAAGTGAACAAGTGCACGCGCTGTATGAAAGTCTCAAAGAATACGACATCGAAACGTGGGTCAACAACGCAGGCTTCGGCAACAGCTCGTCGGTTACGGATCAGCCGGTCGGCAAAATCGAAAAGATGCTGCGGGTGAACGTCGAAGCACTCACTACTCTCTCGACTTTGTACGTGCAGGATTATTCTGATAAAGAAGGCACGCAATTGATCAACGTCTCATCTGATGTGGGCTACCGGATCCCAGCGAACGGAGTGTCTTACGCAGCGACGAAGTTTTTCGTGAGTGCCTTCACGGAAGGGCTTGCACAGGAATTGCGTGATGAAGGTGCGCCGATGAAAGTGAAAATCCTTGCGCCCGCCATGACCGAAACGGAGTTTGTCCTGACCGCCCGCGAGCTGGATTCGTTCAGCTACAGCGACAATGTCCAGAAATTCCATACTGCCAAAGAAATGGCCCAGTTCCTGCTGGCCCTTTACGACAGCGACCAGGTACTCGGGAAAGTGAACGGCGAGAGCTATGCGTTCGAATTGATGGACCCTATTTATCCGTTCACGCCTAAGCGCAAACCGAATTGAGAAAAAGACGGAGCCGGATGCTCTCCTCCAAAACCGCATCAAACTTAATCAAAAACAAGCCGGAGAAAAGAACATTTTTCTTCGGATTGTTTTTGGTGTAGTTCTTTTTGAGGTTGGTTGCGGGAGCGGTGGACTGAGGTAGTCCGGCCGCTGCTTCTGCGACGAAGCAGCGAAGCGATGCAGGAGCATTTGGTTGCGTTTTTCCCAAAACGGCGCATTCCACCACTCCTCGCCTCCAACCACAAAACAGAAGAAACCCCGAACGAGCCATTGCTCGTTCGGGGTTTCTTCTTATTTCGTGAAATGGTACAGCTTACATCATGCCGCCCATTGACTTAGCTGTTTTTTGGGGTTTTTCCTTCTATTGAATACACTGTTTCACCTCATAAAATCTACTTTCTTTTTCATAGTCTGTTCTACTGAATCAATCCATTATTGCCGAATTGTTGCCTTTTTGTCCCCTGGCATTGCGATTCTAAGCCCGCTAACTTTTCGACTGCGGGTAATTGTCTGTTAGGCCGCTAATATTGCCCATAAGAAAAAGCGACTCGGTTACAAGTCGCCCTCTCCATTCAATCTTCTTCACCTTCTACATTGATAACCTTCCCATGCGGATCGCCTTCAATTTCTTGATAGTATTCCTCGCACTTCTCGCACCCTTCACACTCATAACAAGGATTGATCCTTATAATGAATTCAACGCTCTGTGGCTTCGGCTTCACCCTGCGTTCCAACGCCTGCGCCTTGTCTCTTAAACTCATTGGATCACGCTTCCTTCATCCGGGTCATCATCCGGCACATCGTTTATAAAGCAAATGTCATTGCTGCGGATCGTTCCTCCATTAAATGCTTCTTGATATGCTTCATGACTATCAAAGAATTTAACTACTGAATCAGCTTTCTTTTTGGATAACTGCTGTTCAATCCGTCTTGCTGCGTTTAAGATGCTCATAATTAGTAACCCCTTTCTTCCAGCATTTTTTGTATTTTCTCCAATTTCTCCATGCCTTCGCCTTCTTTGTATGCAGATAATGACGTATTAGCTAAGTACCCTATAGCTTTAGCTTTTTGAACAGGGTCTAACTCGGCATTATTCCGCAATTGGTTAATCTGTTCTGCCATGAGGTTCTTAATGTCGCTGGGCTTGTTTAACCGTCTTTCCTTGACCATACCCCCACCCCCTTCACTCAATGATTGCTATAGCTGGCTTTCATGGGAATTTAGCATGACAGAAAACGCCATAAACTCCCTCACTAAGCAGCAGTTTTCACTTAATTAGGCGTGCTTGTCTTGCCATCTCTTGCTTGGATCGTGGAGTTTCCGACTGCTGTTTCGGCCGTTCCTGCTGCTCCGTCCTTGATTGTTCTACAAGAGCTTCTGCTTGGCTGTTGAAATAGCTTTCCACTAGCTGGATCGCTTCATCATTCGCACCCTGTACTGCTAAAAGTTTTTTCAGATCTGTTGGCATTTTTAATTTCGACATATTAATTTCCTCCTTCTTTAATATCTTCGCTGCTTACCCCGAGATTGATTTTCCGCGGAATGATATCTGTCGGATATTCAATTTTATGAAGCAGAATATTCCCGTCTGTGTTTACGTCTGCCTTTGTGAGATTCCGTTTCTTGATAAGCTGCTGATATTTGCGTGTATCAGCCTTGAAAGCATCGTCGATACCGTCCACAACGTCCAAGGCTTTGATATACGCCTGTTTCGCTTCCTCTACCGCCAGCAATGCGTTATCCGCTTTCTCCTGGTGAACCGCCCGCACATCGTCCGTGTAAGACTTCACGACGGCCACCGCGTCCGCTTTAAGGAATTCTGACGTGGCATCGTTCAGCGTGCGGAATTTGTGTTCATCGGCTTTGATTTGCGACTGCAACGCTTCCACTTCATGAAAGAGGGAATCTGTTAAAACGTCGTCACCTTCTGCCACACTGTTTTTGTAAGCTGCCTGTTTACTGACAAGATCCGTTTTATTCTGCTGGATCTTCTGTTTCAGTTCTTCGATTTTTACCTGGCGTTGTTTGGCTTTTTCGTAATGTTCTTCAATCGCTTTTGTCATATTGTCCATTCCTCCATTAGTTTAATTGTTGAGTTGCATATTTCAATTCGTCACATTTTTTCTCTTCTCGGTTGTATATTCGATGTAGCTTTTATACTTGCTGAATACATAATCAAACGTATTCCCTTCACTTATGAGTTTATAGCTGCTGGCGGTGCTCTTGCCGGGCACATAACTTTCACGATAGGCAATCCATCCACCACCCATCATTTCCATATAAGCGGTACTGAAGCGACTAACAGACCATAAGTAAAGAGTGCCAGTGATACCGACCATTCCACCAATTTCTTTAATCTGCTCATCCTGCCTTAAAGCATCCATTATATTATGCTTCTGTTTAACCAACTCACTTTTGAATGAGTGCGGGAGGGTCTGCCCTCGCAAGATCCGCAAGCTGTCACCCTCCAATATTAATCCGTGTCCGATAGATTCAAGATGTTCTATCATTTTCACGGCTTCACTCATAAAACTAAATCCTCTTCCTGTTCTAATAGAAGTAGAGAGGAATTATCGTCATTATCGTCATTATCGTCATTAGCCTTGGTATCACTGACTTTAAGCAATGACGATGTTTTTTCTTCATCGTAATCTAATGGCGATGTTTTGGATTTATCGTCATTAATAATGGCAAGCTTTAGCGTTTTGCTCATTTTATTCTCCCATTCGACATAGAGGATGGACTTTTTCTTTAAAGCTGGATTGATGCGCCTTAGACGATTTCGGACGCTCCTGGCAGTCGGCCATGCGTTGCTCCTAGTTGTGCGCTCATCCGCAAAACGTGCGGCTTCAGATAGAAGTTGTGAAGCATTGCCGATCCACTCATCATTGCGCTTGATTAATTCCATTACTGCGGTAGCAAAGGGATCTGATTCTAACCCTTGGTCAATAGCTTTGTCACGGTTGCTATTGTAGATAGCCATAAACTCGCCAGGATGCCATTCTAAGGACTTCTCCGCTGCCGTGATCCATAAGGCAAAGTCGGCCATTCTCGGCTTGCTGGCTAACGTTGTAGTCGGCAAGCGAGCAAGTGCGCCACTTATGATGGTACAAAGTGCGCCTAGTATGTCTGATTTCTTCGAATTGAATTCTTTCCAAAACGTCTTTTCATCCGTCCGTTTGCTTTCCGGAATAGATGGGAGGTTTATCACAATGGAGCGGTCTAATAAATCCTGCCGCTTTCCAATGTCGTCAATGCCGTTTAGGATAGCCGGGCGCATAATTTGGAATACGGATTCCTCATCATCACTGTATAGTTTTCGGGTAGCCAATCCACCGCCTGTTGATAGCTTCGCCAGGGCATCAGACATTGGATTAGACAAACCACTTAAATTATCAAACGCCAATATCCATGTATTGTTGGCCGCAATAGCGAGATCCTTTTCGTCCTTCGGCAATGCTCGGAGCGGCAAGCTGGACGGGTCAATCAATGCCCTTAAAACCTTGGTTGTGGTGCTTTTAGATGAACCTTGTTCGCCCTGTATGGTAAGGATAGGGAAGGGCGAATCTTCTTTGAATGTCGATAGTAACCATGCTATAATTAACTTATAATCTGATTCATCATTAAAGTTAATGAACGGCTTTAAATCCTCCACACGACCATTTTTAGTAGGTGCTGCGATTGGCTGCATGATTCTCGACCGTTTGAAGTAAACGGGGGATTCATCGACCACTTGCCAGCCCTCTTTTTTTATTTCCACGACTTGCCACTCTTCATTGCAAAGATCTAAATAGATTGCATCTTCCGTTTCAGCAATTCGGACATGAACGTTGCTTTTTTCTCCATGAATTCGTGCTTTCGCTTCCAATGCAGTTAAAGCGTCTGACATCGCTTGTCCGCCTGGGGCTTTATCTTCGTTCAATTCCAGGTAGCGGCCAATAAGAATCAGTTTCAAGTCGCTGGATCGGATGGGCCATATTTCATGATGATTTTTTACTTTAACCTTGGCGTATGCGCTGCCTTGCTCGTCATAAAATAGCAGCATATCGGATGCCAGGCCCACTAATATTTGCGCTTGCGTTTTGCGTTCTTCAGAACCGACATCTTTGTTTTGTTCCAATTCCTCTAAAGCAATTACATTCTCCATTACTTACCTCCTTTTCTCCGGGCTAATTCCTTGCCAGCAATTGAATTGATGATGATTTCCAATTCCCTTTGCTCAAGAGGGGGATCATTGCGTCCGTTCCATAGCTGCATGATTTCCACGATTAAGGAAGGTTCAACGTATCTGCGGAAAAGATGCCCGGCTAATGAAGTCGCTGCCGAATTTCTGCCGCCCTCTGATATGCCATTCATCAGCATTTGCCAGTGCCCTGTCGGCTGTTTAACGGGCGTTGCTGCCTTTGGTTTGTTGACCATGTTCAATAGCCACTGTGGGGCTTCTGCGATGTTAATTTCCAAAGGGTGACTCGAAAGTTCCCAACTATAAATTTTGCCGCTTTGATGCTTGGAAGGGGAAACTGCGATATATCCACCCTCGCCCCGAACGTCAATTCCTGGCAGTAAATCCGCTTTGTTGCCGATTCCTTCATGATGCTTAAAGAGTAAATGCGAACCGTCACCGCCTGTAATGGCTTCGACCGTGTCCGGCAGCTTTCCAAAGTGATCCGTTAGCTGCTCCAATGCTTCAAAACCATTTACCCCATGACGGTCAACGTCTAATGCCCAAAATCCACTAGCGACCCCTGTGGCGACTCCAATATTACTGTCCGGCCACATCGTGAACCATTTTTCAATAACTACAACATTTGTTGTAGCATCCTTCAAACCGTTTTGAGTCCTTGGATGCTTGCCAGGACTGCCGCATGACCGCTTACACGTACACTGACCGCCTTCAATTGAATGAAGAGGGAACACCGCCCACTGAAGCCGCTGACTGTATGCGATAGCTGCCTTTAGGTTTGCGTTCTCCATTCGGTTCACTTCCTTTTATATTTGATAATGTCGCCACCACTGTCTCGGACAGCTTGATAATATTTCTTCATGTACTGCTCAACTTCATGGCGGGGGAATAACCATTTATTGCCTAATCTGATAGCTGGAAAGTTTGGGTCACTCATTAAATGGCTAGTGATTGAATTCCACCCAATCCCCACAAACTTTTGAAGCTGCTTGCTATTCAAAAAGAATGTTTCCGCTTCAAGATCCACCAACTTCTCTTCCACCATTTTTATATAGATTTCTTTCATTTCTTCTTCATTCAATTCAATGTGAATCATATTAGCGCACCTCCTCTTTTTGTACACCATGGTTTACAACATCGGTAAAAAAAATATCCTTCGGCTCTTTTCCTAAAACTTCGCAGATTGCAGAAATCGTTTTAATAGTTGGGTTGCTGAAACCATTCTCCACGTTACTAACTGTAATGCGACTTAGTTTGGATCTTTTAGCAAGTTCGGTAACTGACATACCTCTTTCTTTCCTAAATAATTTCAGTTTATTGTTAATCATGAATTCCACCTCCTGCCACAAGTATATAATATAACTTGCTACTATGTCAACCATGGTATACAATTATGTAAAGTATAACTATTAAGGAGCGATACAAATGAATGAATTCGGGGAGTATTTGCGGAAATTAAGAGGGAAAAAGTCATTAAGAACAGTATCAGACGAAGCAGGTATAAGTCATACCTATCTAAGTACACTGGAGAAAGGTTACGATCCACGCACCCAAAAAGGAAGAAAGCCCAACCCAGATGTTTTGAAAAAAATTGCTAAGGCTTTGGGAACAGATTATAACGATCTAATGTTTGCTGCTGGATATATTGCAGGAGGAGACGAAAAGAAAATAGCCCATGTTATTGAAAACACAAAAGATCAAGATTTAAAAGATTTCATTCAAGGGGCTACACTCCGTAAATATTCGTACGATGGTAAACCTATTGATAGAAATTCAACCCTATTCATAACACAAGTTATGGAAATTATTTTAGAGGATGCATTATATATTGCTGAAGATACTGATTCAATAGAGTTATTTATTGATAAAAAGAAGCAGGTTGAAATTAAAAAAGCATTAGAAAATTTACTTAAAAAATAGGCCATCGCCATATTTATCGTAATCTAATGACGATGAGGAAATTTATCGTAATGGGCTGAAGCCAGTGATAGCAAGGGGATATTACGCTATTACGATAATTACGATGTTTTTACAAGATATAAGAAAGAGGAGGTAATAGAAGATGGCACACTTTCGAGAGAAAAGCGGTTCTTGGGAATATGTAATAAGTGCTGGCAAAGACCCGGTGAGCGGGAAGTATACAAAAATCAGAAAGTCCGGCTTTCGTACTAAAACAGCAGCAAAGCATGAAGCCCGGCGCATTGAAGAAGAATTAAAGCAAGGGACATATTTAAAAGAGTCGAAAATGACATTTGGTGACTTCTTTCAGCAATGGTTGGCGCATTATGAGAAGCGGGCTAAGGTTTCTAGCGTCCGGGCTAGATCAATAGCAGGGAAGCGGCTACTGGACGCTTGGGAGCATCACCCTATAAGCAGCATCACAATGAGCATGTATCAGGAACATTTAGACACTTTGAGTTTGACCATGAGCGCAAACTATCTTGATAGCATCCATACGACTGGCCGAATGATTTTCACTCATGCGCTTAAATTGAAGATGATTAAATATAATCCGACTGAACACTTTGAAAAACCACGTATGACTAAAGATATTGTGGAAGATGAAGCTGAGGTAATGGAAAACTTCTTAGATCGTGAAGAGTTGACCAAGTTTTTACTCTTGGCAAAGGATGAAGGGTTAAAAGATGATTTAGTGGTATTCGCTACCCTGGCATATTCGGGGCTGCGCATTGGGGAGTTGATTTCATTAAAAGAATCGGACATCGACTTTCAAACAAATGAGATTAGCGTCACTAAGACTTATTACAATCCAAAGAATAGCAAAAAGGATTTTAAGCTGCTGACTCCGAAAACAAGGGGGTCTATCCGCAAATTCCAATTAGATCAATTTGTTATCCAATTACTGAAAGCGCACTTAAAGCAGCAGAAGGAAGTTAAAATGAAGAACAGAAGAGTATATAACGATCAAGGGTTCATCTTCGCTGACGAACAGGGTTATCCGCCCACAATGAAAAAGGTTGCTATCCGTTTGCAGCGACTCATGAAGAAGATGGACATCGAAAAGCACATCACCCCCCATAGCTTCCGACATACGAATATTTCATTGCTGATTGAAGCGAATGTTCCAATTGCTGAAATACAAAGAAGAGCCGGACATACCGATATTCATACTACAATGAACATCTACAGCCACATGACAAAAAATGTAAAAGATAATGCTTCACAATTATTCACTAATCACCTATCTGAATTGACCGCAAAACTGCAATAAAAGAGTAAAATTAATTTCATTGTTGCCTTTTTGTTGCCTAAAATAAAAAAACAACCCCACAAACCCTGTTATATCAAGGTTGTGGGGTGTTTATTACATCATGCCGCCCATGCCACCCATGTCCGGCATGCCGCCCATTGGCGCTTCCGGTTGCGGGATGTCTGCAACGACTGCTTCAGTTGTGAGGAACATCGCTGCGACAGATGCTGCGTTCTGAAGTGCGGAACGCGTCACTTTTGTCGGGTCGACGATGCCTTCTTCTACCATGTTGACCCATTCGCCGTTCGCTGCGTTGTAGCCGACGCCGACTTCAACGTCTTTCAGGCGGTGAACGATGATGGATCCTTCCATGCCTGCGTTCGCCGCGATTTGGCGAACTGGTTCTTCAAGTGCACGAAGCACGATGCGGACACCTGTCGCTTCGTCGCCTTCGACGTTTTCAGTCAAGGCTTCAACTGCTTTGTAGACGTTGATAAGTGCTGTACCACCGCCTGCGACGATGCCTTCTTCGACTGCTGCGCGCGTCGAGTTCAACGCGTCTTCGATGCGGAGTTTGCGTTCTTTCAGTTCTGTTTCAGTAGCCGCTCCGACTTTGATCACTGCAACGCCGCCAGCAAGCTTCGCCAGGCGCTCCTGCAATTTCTCTTTGTCGAATTCAGAAGTCGTTTCTTCCAGCTGGCTGCGGATCTGGTTCACGCGGCCAACGATTTTCTCTTGGTCGCCTGCTCCTTCGACGATTGTCGTGTTTTCTTTCGATACGACAACTTTCGACGCGCGGCCAAGCTGCATGATGCTTGTGGATTTCAGTTCAAGACCAAGTTCTTCTGTGATGACTTCGCCGCCTGTAAGAGCTGCGATGTCTTCAAGCATTGCTTTGCGGCGGTCTCCGAAGCCTGGTGCTTTGACTGCCACTGCGTTGAACGTGCCGCGGAGTTTGTTGACAACGAGTGTCGCAAGCGCTTCGCCTTCAACGTCTTCTGCGATGATCAGAAGCGGTTTGCTTTGCTGGACGACTTGCTCAAGGATCGGCAGGATTTCCTGGATGTTGCCGACTTTCTTGTCTGTAATCAAGATGTACGGGTTATCAAGAACCGCTTCCATCTTATCGGAATCCGTCACCATGTACGGAGACTGGTAACCGCGGTCGAACTGCATTCCTTCCACAACGTCAAGCTCTGTTGTGAAGCCTTTTGATTCTTCCAATGTGATGACTCCGTCGTTGCCGACACGCTCCATCGCTTCAGCAATCAACTTGCCGACTTCTTCGTCGCCGGATGAAATCGCCGCAACTTGTGCGATCGATTCTTTGCCTTCGATCGGCTTGGAGATCGTCTTCAATTCGCTGACAGCTGTTTCAACTGCCGATTCGATGCCGCGGCGAATGCCGACAGGGTTCGCACCAGCTGTTACGTTCTTCAGACCTTCACGAATCATTGCTTGTGCAAGAACTGTTGCTGTCGTCGTTCCGTCACCAGCGATGTCGTTCGTTTTCGAAGCGACTTCCGCTACCAGTTTCGCGCCCATATTCTCGAATGCGTTCTCCAGTTCGATTTCTTTGGCGATCGTTACGCCGTCATTCGTGATCAGTGGTGCACCGAATTTCTTCTCAAGAACGACGTTGCGCCCTTTAGGTCCAAGTGTCACTTTCACCGCATCTGCCAATTTATCTACGCCCTGCAACATCAAGCTGCGTGCGTCTTCGCTGAATTTGATTTCTTTTGCCATCGTATGCTTCCTCCTCTAATGAATGATATGATAGTGATTAACCGACGATTGCTAAAATGTCGTTTTCACGGATGATCAAATATTCTTTGCCTTCATATTTCAGTTCAGTTCCTGCATATTTCGAGAAGATGATCCGGTCGCCTTCTTTGACTTCCAGTTCAGTGCGCTCCCCATTGTCGCGGATGACACCGCTACCTGTAGCGATTACTTTGCCTTCCTGCGGTTTTTCCTGAGCCGATCCCGGCAGAACGATTCCGCTTGAAGTCATCTCTTCCGCTTCTACGAGCTCAATAATGACACGATCTCCTAATGGTTTTAACAATTGAAACACCCTCCTCAAATGGTTTGCTGTTTGTATATTAGCACTCTCGACCTCCGAGTGCTAACCCACTTCCTAGTTTAATAAACCACTGCTCATTTTGCAAGCGTAAACCTCCAATGTTTCGAATTCTTTGCGCAAATCTTTTCGAAGCCATACAATTAAATTACGCTGTTTCACGAAAGGAATTGCATATATGAAATCAACCGGTAAACCGCGGAAAAAGAGTACGCGGAAGTTTAAACGAACCCCTTTATACATCCTGCTGGTCTTCGTCGCCGTCCAGCTGTTGCCGGTACTGTTCGTCCTGCCTGTCTTCAACTACTTCCAAGGGCAAGGAATGGACTTCGATCTGGCCGAAGCTGCGACATCTGGCTGGCTCATTTTCTGGTCGATGGGGATCGGCTGTATGGTCGCGCTGTTCTTCATCTTGCGCGATAAGAACTTCTTCAACATCTGGAAAGGCAAGCCGGCCAATTACGCCATCGCGGTCCTGTGGGGCGTGCTCGGGTTTTTCATGCTCCTGCTCGGCCAGACGCTCGCTGCAATGATCGAAATGGCAATCGGCATCGAGCCTGGATCTGAGAACACATCTTCTCTTGTAACCATCGCGAAAGTCGCACCAGTCGCGATTGTGGCAGTCGTCCTATTCGGTCCGATCCTTGAAGAGCTCGTATTCCGTCGTGTCATCTTCGGCTCATTGAACCAGACGACGAACTTCTTCTTCGCGACAGCGGTCTCCGCACTCGTCTTCGCGCTCGTACACGTCGACTTCACGCACTTGCTGTTGTACTTCGCGACCGGTCTGATCCTGGCGTTCTTGTATCAACACACGAAGCGGATCATTACGCCAATCATCGCGCATATCTTACTAAACGGATACGTCATGGTCATCAACCTCAATATGGACAAGATCGAGAACTTCCTGAAACAACTTGAGAATATGCAATAACGAAAAGCGGAAGCGCCCGTTTAGATTCGACAGGCATAAGACGGTTCGGCAGAGCGGCGCTCCTTGCCGTGGAGCCGGAATGGCTTATGACCCGAGAATCTGGGCGCTGGAGTCTGTAACACGAAAGAAAGCCTTCCACCGATCAATTCGGCGGAAGGCTTTCTTCTTGTTCAAGAATGATGCGATGCTGTTCGGCTTTCAAATACTTTCGGTAGCCGACACGCGCAATCAGGATACTCAGCTCATACAGCAATAACAATGGGCCCGTCACAAGTACATGTGACACAAGGTCTGGCGGTGTGATGAATGCTGCAAGGACAATGAGGATGAAGTATGCATACTTCCGGTACTTCGACATAAGCATCGGCGTAATGATGCCGAGACGCGTCAAGAATAGCATCAAGACCGGTAGTTCGAACACAAAGCCGAATGGCAGTGTGATCTGGAACAGGAACGAGAAATATTCATTGATCCCGATCGTCTCCTGAATCTGCAGCGTTTCGGAAATGTTCAGCATGAAGCCGATGACATAAGGAAACAGGACGAAGTACGAGAACGCCACGCCTCCTGCAAACAGGATCATTGTAAAGGGGATGTATCCGAGTGTCATACGCCGCTCCTTCTCATGCAGACCCGGACTGATGAATGCCCATACTTGGTACATGATGACTGGCGAAATGATGAAGAGCGCCAAAATCATCATGACTTGGATGAAAATCATGATCGGATCTGTAATCTTGAAGGCGTTCAGCGTCAGCCGCTCCGCTTCACTGCTGTACTGCAAATACTGGATCAGCGGTTCGGTCAAGAAAAAGCTCGCAATGAGCGCTAACAGAAAGAAAACGGCGATAATGATCAGCCGTTTTCTCAATTCATTTATATGTTCGACAACGGTCATTTCATTTTTGTTCATAGAATAGACATCCTATCACAATTACTTTTGCTCGTCTTTCTTAACTTCCTTATCTTTATCGTCGTCATCATCCACTAAACCTTTTGTAGCAGATTTGAACTCACGGAGAGAAGAACCGAATGCTTTACCGAATTCAGGCAATTTCTTCGGGCCAAAAATAATCAAAGCGACAATCCCGATAATGATTAAACTCATTGGACCTGGAGCCATTATAGACACCTCCTGTAATATGTATTCAGTGTACATCAAAAATAGGCGTTTGGCTAATCGGAAACGGCCGGAAAATATGAACTTTTTACGTCTATTGCTTGATCTGGTAGATCAATGTCTGCAACTCTACAGATAGGTCAATCGTCTGGACGCGGATGTGATCCGGCACTGCGATCCGGACTGGCGTGAAGTTCAGAATCCCTTTGATCGAAGTCGTAGCCAGGCGGTCTGTCACTTCTTGTGCTGACCGTGCAGGCACCGTCAAGATGACGACTTCGACATCGTATTTTGTGATCATCTCTTCGATCAGATCTGGGTGATACGTATCGATGCCACTGATATGCTCGCCTGTTTCCGGGCTGTTCGAATCAAATGCCAGGACGATCTTCGTATTGTGGTTACGCTGGAAATTATATTTCAAAAAGGCGCTCCCTAAATTACCGACACCGATAAGCGCTACGTTCGTTGCTTCTTCCTGATCGAGCGTCTTGCGGAAAAACTCGAGAAGGCTCTGTACATCGTAGCCGTATCCTTTTTTCCCGAAGGCACCCAAATAAGAAAAGTCCCGGCGGATGGTCGCTGAATCGATCTTCATCGCTTCGCTCAACTCCTGGGAGGAAATCCTTGTTTGGCCGGCATTCGAGAAGTTCTGAAGAAATCGGTAATATAGCGGCAGGCGTTTTGTCGTAGCCTGTGGAATTTTCGCTTGTTCTGCTGACATCCGTATTCCTCCTACACTCTAGATGAACCGATTTTATCTTACATGAGCCCTTGCTGGATGTAAAGTTGCACGTCGTTGCGAAGCGCACGGCCATGGGCTAAACTAAGGAAGAATAGAGGTGACTGAAATGATTGTATTGCAAGTGAATAATGTATCCAAGTCTTTCGGTGCGGAGGAAATCCTCTCCGGTGCGAAGCTGGAATTGAAACACCGGGACCGCGTCGCGTTAGTCGGCCGGAACGGTGCAGGGAAATCAACTTTACTAAAAATTATTACCGGCGAACTGTCCTACGATAATGGCGATATCATCATGCCGAAGGATTTGACGATCGGTTATATGGAACAGCAAGCGGACTTCGAGAGCGACATGACCATCTGGGACGAAATGATGACCATCTTCGCCCACTTCCGCGACCAGGAAGCGGAGCTCCGGAAGCTTGAAGGCAGAATGGCCGATCCTGCCGTTTATGACCATGCGGAAGAATATGCGAAAGTGATGGACGAATACGACCAGCTTCAGCATGCTTTCAAGGACGCTGGCGGCTATCAATTCGAATCGGAGACGCGAACGGTGCTCCACGGCATGAAGTTCTACCCGGAAGATTACGAGCGCAAAGTCGTCTCTCTTTCCGGCGGACAAAAGACACGCCTGATGCTTGCGAAGCTGCTCCTCAGCAAACCTGCACTTCTGATCCTCGATGAGCCGACCAACCACTTGGACATCGAAACACTCAGCTGGCTCGAGAATTACTTGAAGAACTATGCAGGCGCACTGTTGATCGTCTCGCATGACCGCTTTTTCCTCGATCAGCTCGTCGGGACGGTTTACGAAGTTTCACGTCACCGCACGAAGAAGTACACGGGCAACTACAGCCGCTACCTTGCGGAAAAGGCGAAGCAATATGAGCTGGACAAGAAGCAGTTCGAGCGCCAACAAAGCGAGAAAGCCAAACTTGAAGATTACGTGCAGCGCAACTTGGCACGTGCATCGACGACGAAAATGGCTCAGAGCCGGCGCAAAGTGCTCGAGAAGACCAACTGGATGGATGCACCGGCAGGCGACGAGAAATCAGCACGCTTCGGCTTTTCCATCGACAAGCAAAGCGGCAACGACGTCTTGAATATCCAAGATCTTGCCATCGGATACGACAAAGAGATGGTATCCCGTAATATCAACATCCAGCTCTACCGCCAGGAAAGTCTGGCACTCGTCGGACCGAACGGCGTCGGGAAATCGACGCTCCTGAAAACGTTGCTGAAGAAAATGCCAGCGCTTGCCGGAGACATCCATTACGGCACCGGCATCCAGTTCGGCTATTATGATCAGGAACAAGCCAATCTAAGCGGCAATAAGCCCGTCCTGAATGAATTATGGGATGAATACCCGTTGATGAATGAAAAGGACATACGCGGCATCCTCGGACGCTTCCTGTTCAGCGGTGACGACGTACTGAAGCCGGTTTCTTCCTTGTCAGGCGGAGAGAAGGCGCGGGTCGCGCTCGCGAAGCTGATGATGCAAAAAGCGAACGTCCTCATTCTCGATGAGCCGACGAATCACTTGGACCTCGACAGTAAGGAAGTGCTCGAGAACGCTTTAATCGATTATCCCGGGACGATCCTATTCGTTTCCCATGACCGGTACTTCATGAACCGCCTCGCGACGAAGGTCGTGGAATTACGCACAGACGGAACAAGCGAGTTTCTCGGGAACTACGACTATTATGTTGAGAAAAAGCTGGAAGCTGCGGAACTGAAAGCACTTGAAGAAGCAAGCATCGCTGTCGGAGCACAAGCAGCAACCCCCCCGTCCTCCACACAGATCGACAAAGAAGCGAAAAAGCTGCATCGGCAATGGAGCCGACAAGCAGAAGCTGCCGAATCCGTGATGGAAGGGCTGGACAAAGAAATAGCAGCGATCGAAGAACAGCTTTGTGATCCGGAAGTTTTCAAAGACCATGAACAAGTACTGCCACTCCAGGAAAAGCTCGAAGAACTGAAAGCCCGTCACGAATCCGAAATGGCTGAGTGGCTCGACTTGCAGGAAAAACTAGAAGGTTGATTCTTTTCAATCAGACCGTTCCGTGTGTGAATTCTTTTCACGCATATAGAACGGTCTTTTTTCATTTCTAAAAAAAGAGATTCCCAAAACATTTGACTTGAGAACGCAAATTTCTTATAGTTTTTTTCCTTTACTATATATTGGTCAAGAGGTTTTTTGATCATTTTTATTTCCACATTCTTATCCCCATTATAAACACACTAAAACTGGACTATGCACAGCATTATGCACACTATCCACAGTTTTATATTTTTCTATCCACATCATCGCGTGGAAAACTTCGTCTATATATAGATTCAAGTACTACTTACCAACAACTTATGCACATTTTGTGCATAAGTACAAACGTTCTCTATTGACAGCACTCCGTCCATTCGTTCTCACAAAGACTGAATCATTCGTCAAAAAAAGATGTATAAACACTCGTTATTTTGCGTTTTTTCTATTAACTTTTCATCGAAAAAAGACTAGGAAAGTGACACTTCCTAGTCTTTTTGATTTGGGCAGTCAAAACACCCTTTTATTTAAGTTATCCCCAGGATGTCAATTCCATTCCAGGGCGTCCGTTCATTTTCATCGTATGGTGCAAGCCCTTTTCAAACATCACTGTTCCGGCTGCCGCAATCATCGCCGCGTTATCCGTACATAACGGAAGTGGTGGAATGAAAAACGGAATGTCTTCCTTCTTGAACGTCGCTTCAAGTGACGTACGCAAGCCTTTGTTCGCTGCGACACCGCCTGCAGCGATCACTTGCTTCACGCCGTACTGTCGTGCAGCACGCAGCGTCTTCCCTGTCACCACTTCCACGACACTTGCCTGGAAACCGGCAGCGACACGCTTCGGATCCACGGATTCCCCGCGCTGTGCTGCATTGTGCATGAAGTTCAGCACTGAAGACTTCAAGCCGCTAAAGCTGAAATCATAGCTTCCTTCTTCCAGCCAAGAACGCGGAAAGTCGATCGCCTGTTCACTCTCATGCGCCAGCCGGTCGATATG
Organism: Planomicrobium sp. YIM 101495; assembly: GCF_009707665.1. Taxonomy (GTDB): domain Bacteria; phylum Bacillota; class Bacilli; order Bacillales_A; family Planococcaceae; genus Planococcus. Next base: position 3,006 of record NZ_WLZW01000004.1, on the reverse strand, counting down.
CGGACCACCCGGGTACGGCAAATTCAATGTCCGTGCGACTTTGTCATATGCCTCTCCTGCTGCATCGTCACGCGTTTCACCGATCAATTCAAAGTCCCCATGCGCTTTCATGAGGATCAGCTCTGTATGACCGCCTGAAATAACAAGTGCCAAAAGCGGAAACTCCATCTCCTGCTCGAGACGGTTCGCATAAATGTGGCCGGCGATGTGATGCACGCCGACAAGCGGCAAGCCATGGGCAAAGGCAAAAGCTTTCGCCGCATTCACGCCGACAAGCAGTGCCCCGACAAGTCCGGGCCCTTCCGTCACAGCGACAGCACTCAATTGATCCGGTGCCAGTCCGCTTGTCTCGAGTGCTTCCTCGATGACGAACGTAATCTGCTCCACGTGATGACGTGAAGCGATCTCCGGCACGACGCCGCCGAACCGTTTATGGCTCTCGATCTGCGACGCCACGACGTTGGAGATGATCTCCGTTCCATTTTTCACGACCGAAGCGGCTGTCTCGTCACAGCTCGTCTCGATTCCCAATACATATACATCATTCATCAAATCTCACCCACATCACTAAAGCATCTTCATGGTCATCAGTATAGTACCCTTTTCGGATGCCTCCATTTTTAAATCCGAGCTTTCGGTATAAATTTTGGGCAACTTCATTGCTGACACGCACTTCCAGCGACATCATCACAGCGCCTTGCTGCTTTGCCGCTTCGATGGCCGCCACCATGAGCCGTTCCCCTAGTTTTTTCCCACGGTGTTCCGGCAAGATGGCCACGTTCGTGACATGACTCTCGTCGATGACAAGCCACATCCCACAATAGCCGACAATGCCCTCTTCCATCTCTGCGACAACGTAGTACGCATGCTCATTCGTCACCATCTCGTGGTAAAAAGCATCCTTTGTCCAAGGCAAAGTAAAAGACAGTTCTTCAATGCGATGTACAGCTGCTACATCGGCAACCGTCATTTTCCGGAAAATCACACTGTCACTCATACGGAACCGCCTGCTTGGCTTTTCTCGTAATTTGCTTCCGCTTCAGTAATACGTCGGTATTCCGGCGTCGCTGCATGCGCTTCAATCGGCTCCCCTTGCATCGCCAAATGAATCAACTGCCCAGCACGCGGCAGACGGTTGAGCGGATGACTGAACTGCGCATGCTCGCCAAGCAATTCCTCGATCACTTGCCGGTGAACCTCGACATCACTGCCAGTAAACAGAACAGTTCGCTCCATCTCTTTCAGCTTCAGTAAGAATCCCTGCATCTCCGTATGGTGATCTTCGTAGACGACTGTCAGCCCTTTGCCTTCATAAGCTGCCGTGAAAGCCGTACCGCGCCGTGCATCCACGACCGGACACACGATTCCGTCAAATCCTTCTTCGTTCGCCGCCAATAGTTTAAGGCTCGATACCGGATGCAGTGGAATGCCAAGCGTCCATGCAAGCGTCTTCGCGATCGTCAAACCGATACGTACCCCTGTGTAAGAGCCCGGACCTTCCCCAACAGCAATATGTGTCAGCTGCTTCGCTGTAACGCCTGCCTTCTCCATCAATTCTTCAACAAGCGGCATCGCAGTGAGCGAATGGTTGATCTTTAAATTCTGTGTTTCTTCTATCAATAATTGGTCATCTTTCACGATTCCCACAGTCAGTGGCGAACTCGATGTATCGATTCCTAACCAGATCATAAGGCAAGCTCCTTGCATAAAGTTTCATAACGTTCACCCGAAGGCGTTAATTTGAAAATACGGCCAGTATCGGATGTTTTCCTAATCGTGATGGCGAGCCGTTCCTTTGGTAGATAGTCCTCGATGAACTGTGCCCACTCGACGACCGAAACCGCCCCGCTCGAAAACAGTTCGTCGAACCCGATGTCTTCCTCGCTGCCTTCCAACCGGTAGACGTCGAGGTGATTCAACGGAAGCCGTCCCTCGTATTGTTTCAAGATCGTGAATGTTGGGCTATTGACGGTCCGCTTGACGCCAAGACCTTTCGCCAGTCCTTTTGTAAAAGCTGTTTTGCCAGCGCCCAGATCCCCTTCCAACGTCAGCAAGTCGTCCGGCTGCAACAAACTGGACAGGCGCATCGCCAATCGTTCTGTTTCCTCAGGGGAAGCTACTTCGATTTGATGTTTCATCTATGTCACCCTCTTCGATTCAGTTTAGCGAAAAATAAAGATGAAAGCAAAACAATAGGAGCTCGTCTTTCACCTTGTTTTTCATGTTTCCCGTCAAATGTTGGCGAGAGGTGAAGTTCTGTTCCCTCCTAGCCAACGTGTATGTCAATATTTTGTACTTTTGTGTCAGCAGTATTTTGGCATCGTGCGCTTCCTTCAATTAAGAGGCATGTTTCAGTCGCTCGTCCATCGCGAGATACCGCTTCAACTGCCAACGCTCTTCCTCGGTTAGTTTGCCGCTGTTTTTCGTTAAGAACAATGAAGCGCGGCAGCTGGACAGCTTCAGAGAATTCCAGAAGCGCCACCAGATTGAATCCGTGGACGATGGCCGAAGCCGACGAGCAGCCACTTCATTGAAGGCTTTGGATTTGATACTGTGCAGGACAACTGGGGACCACTCATTCTTGAAGGCAGCAATCATGGACGCGCCAGGTCGTTTGAACGACCGATCCTCAAACTGCTCTCTATCTTTTGAACAAGGATATTCATAATAAAATGCACGTGCACACAACTCCTCTTCTTTACTTGTTTCTCGACAATTCAAATATAAAAGAAGTTAGAAGTTGCGTGTTTTTTTCGTACAACTTGTTTGAGCACCCAATATTTCTTGTGGAACCATAAAAAAGGAACACAGCGGAATCCGCTGTGTTCCCTTTGCTTATGACGGTCCCGACCGGGATCGAACCGGCGATCTCCTGCGTGACAGGCAGGCATGTTAACCGCTACACCACGGGACCATGATTTAAAAAAAGAAAATAGCCTAGCGACGTCCTACTCTCACAGGGGGAGACCCCCAACTACCATCGGCGCAAAAGAGCTTAACTTCCGT
>NZ_WLZW01000003.1 GCF_009707665.1 Planomicrobium sp. YIM 101495 | reverse complement strand
CACCTGTTGCTGGCTTGACGTTCTCACAAGGAGAACCGTCAACCTTGATCTGCCCGGAGGCTGATCAGTAAATATTTCATCAACGTTTTGCTGTTCAGTTTTCAAGGTTCATGTTGTTACTTCTTTAAACTTGCTTCGCTCATCAGCGACTTCATTAATATACCTTATCTTCAACTTTCCGTCAATACTATTTTAAAATATTTTTTCGGGCTGTTTTTTAAGGACATGTATTAATATAAACCGCCGACGGCATAAATGCAAGCTTAATTTCGAATTAATTTAGATTTAATTTTCTCGAAGTCGATCACGAACAGCACAATGCCTGCAATGACGACGGATCCGCCAGCAATCTGACTCCAAGAAAGCCCTTCGTTCAAGATGAAATACGCTAGGATGGCAGCTCCTACTGGCTCAAATAAAATGGAGACCGAGATGACATTCGTGCTCATCCACTTCAATGCCCAGTTGAACAACGAATGCCCAAATAGGTTTGGGATAAGCGCGAGCAGGAAGAACCACACCCACTCTTCTGCTGGGTACGGACCGAACGATTCGCCTGTTGCGATGACATAGAAGAATAATGTTATTGTACTAAAACTGTAGACAAGGAATGTATAAGTCATGAGTGACAGACGCTTCCTTACTCCCTGCCCCACCAGCAGATAGCTCGTAATAAGTGCACAAGCAATCAAAGCGAGGACATCCCCATATAACGCACTACCGCTCACTTGGAAGTCACCGTACCCGATCAACACACTTCCACTGATGGCAACAACTCCTGCAACTAATGTCTTGATGGAGATTCTTTCTTTAAAGAATATGTATGTCCCGACAAATGCGAAGAGCGGTTGCATCGTGACGAGGACAGTCGAGCTTGCTACCGATGTATAGTTCAATGATTCGAACCATAAGATGAAGTGGAAGGAAAGGAAAATTCCTGCTATGGCAGTGAGCCACCAATCCCCTTTGCTTAACTTCTTGAATTCATGGGTATATTTCCATAAAAGGATCGGACTCAGTAAGAGGACTGAGAAAAGCATCCGATAAAATGCTGTCACTCCCGAATCAGCCGTAGTCATTTTGACGAAAATAGCCGATAGCGCCATCGAGATGACACCGACGATAATGGGGATAGATGGATGAACAATCGGCTTTTCCAAGGTGCACCTCATTTCTTTGTAGTTGGTTAGCGGTCGAGAACACCGCTTCCTTCTATTATGTTCATTCCGGCTGATACGGGTCAAGAGTCAAACGAAGCATCTCGAGGGGAGGATGAACGATGGAGCTGTACGCTGCTTTTGAGATTTTATCATGGGAAACTTTTTTGAAACTGCTGATTGCTGCACTGCTGAGCCTGGTCATCGGGTTGGAGCGTGAATTGAAACGGAAACCGGTCGGCCTAAAAACGAGTATGGTCATCTCGACGTTCAGTTGTTTGCTGACAATCATCTCGATCGAGTCTGTCTATTTAGCAGAGCCAAGCGAGTTTTCTGGCGTCAATGTCACGATGGATCCGCTCCGTCTAGCTGCCCAAATCGTCTCGGGGATCGGCTTCCTTGGCGCCGGGGTCATCTTGAAGCGCGGCAATGATTCCATTTCCGGACTGACGACCGCTGCCATGATCTGGGGAGCAGGCGGAATCGGCATCGCTGTCGCTGCCGGGTTTTACTTGGAAGCTGCAACTGCGGTCTTAATCGTGCTTGTCGGTATTGAAGTTCTACCTCCTCTTCTCTTTCGTTTCGGACCGAAGCGATTGCGGATGGAAGAAGCGAACATGATCATCAAAGTAAAGGACCAGGAAAACATCCGGTTCGTCGTACAAGAGTTGAATGCGACCGACTTATTGATCGAAAGCTTATCCATCAGAAAAACGGTGGATGAAGTCGATCCGTCAATCGATCGGTATGAATTGCGCGTACGGCTCGGATACCTGCAGGACCGGAATACAATCGATCTGTTTCAAGAAATATCCGAGATCCAGAACATCGAATTAGTGGAGATTGAGCTGTTGAATCATTAGAAACGAAAAAGGGGCTGTTCTGCAATTGCAGAACAGCCTCCTTCTATCTATCTAAAGGGATTCGACGAGAATCTTTTTGACATCTTCTGTGTTCAATTTTGTGAAGTTGCCGAATTCACCGTTCACCATCGTCTTCTCGACGATCGTATCGAGCTGTGAATCGTCGATCTTATAGTCTGCGAGATTCGTCGGCGCACCGAGGGATGTCCAGAATTCCACTAAGCGTTCGATTCCTTCCAGCCCTGCCTCTTCAGCAGACTTCCCTTCCGGATCCACACCGAAGACGCGGATTGCCAGTTGGGCAAAACGTTCCGGATTGACGCCGATGTTATGGCGCATCCAACGCGGGAAGAGAATTGCCAGACCACCTGCGTGCGGAATATCATAAACTGCCGAGACAGCGTGTTCGATATTATGCGTCGCCCAGTCTCCGCGGTAGCCCATCTGCAAAAAGTTGTTCAATCCCATCGTTCCAGCAAATAGGATCGTTTCGCGGTGCTCGTAGCTTTCCAAGTCTTCCATCAGCTTCGGTGCCGTTTCAATGATCGCTGCCAAGACCCCTTCACACATACGGTCCTGGACGGGTGTGTTCGTTGCATTGTTGAAATATTGCTCGAAAACGTGGGACATCATATCGACGATGCCGTAGACAGTTTGGTCACTTGGCACAGACTTCGTGTACGTCGCATCCAAGATCGAGAATTTCGGGAATGACAGCGGCGAGCCCCAGCCGTATTTTTCCTGCGTCTCTTCATTTGTGATGACCGATCCCGAGTTCATTTCGGAACCTGTCGCGGCAAGCGTCAAAACGGTCCCGAATGGCAATGCATCTACAGGAATCGCCTTGCGTACAACAAGGTCCCACGCGTCTCCTTCATACTTCGCAGCACATGCGATCAGCTTCGTACAATCGATGACGGAGCCGCCACCCACTGCAAGCAGCACATCGATGCCTTCTTGCTTACAGATTTCCGCACCTTTACGGGCAGTCGAGATACGCGGATTCGGTTCGACGCCACCCAATTCGAAGATTTCCATGCCAGCCTCATTCAACGTTTCCATGACTTCATCGTACAGGCCGTTCCGTTTGATGCTGCCTCCGCCGTAGACGACGAGCACTTTCTTGCCATATTGCGGCATTTCTTTCTTCAGCGCCTCGAGTTTCCCTTTGCCGAAGATCAATTTCACTGGATTGTAAAATGAGAATGCATTCACTCAAATCTCCCCTTTCATCATATCTCCATTATAGAAGTTGCCTGCCTTAAAACGCAAAAAAATCCGCCCAGAAACCCGGACGGATCGTGAGTCGGCTTATACCCAGCCGCGGAAACGTGCTGCTTCCGCTGTTCTGCGTGCTCCAACCATATATGCCGCTAAGCGCATATCGATATTTCGTGTAGATGCTACATTGTAGACGTTTTCGAAAGCATCGATCAATTTCTTGTGGAGTTTTTCGTCCACTTCTTCCTGGGACCAGTAATAACCTTGGTTATTTTGAACCCACTCGAAGTAAGATACGGTTACACCGCCGGCACTCGCCAATACGTCTGGAACAAGTAGGATGCCACGTTCCGTCAAGATCTTCGTCGCCTCGGAAGTTGTCGGTCCGTTCGCTGCTTCGACTACGATCGATGCTTTGATGTCATGCGCATTCTCCGCAGTGATCTGGTTCGCGATCGCTGCCGGAACGATGATATCACAATCCAATTCGAACAATTCTTTGTTCGTGATTGTGTTATCGAACAATGTCGTTACTGTACCGAAGCTGTCGCGACGGTCCAGTAAATAATCGATGTCCAGACCATCTGGATCATGAAGCGCTCCGTATGCATCAGAAATCCCGATCACTTTCGCACCTGCGTCGTGCAAGAACTTCGCCAGGAAACTACCTGCGTTCCCGAAGCCTTGGATGACGACACGCGCACCCTTCATATCGATCCCACGTTTTTTTGCAGCTTCATTGATGACGATGGTCACCCCTTGGGCAGTCGCTTTGTCGCGTCCTTGTGACCCACCTAAAACAATAGGCTTACCGGTGATGAAGCCTGGTGAGTTGAATTCATCGATTTTGCTGTACTCATCGAACATCCATGCCATTATCTGTGAGTTAGTGAACACGTCCGGAGCCGGAATGTCTTTGTTCGGTCCAACGATCTGACTGATCGACCGGACATATCCACGGCTCAAGCGTTCGATTTCCCTCATCGACATTTCACGTGGATCACAAATGATTCCGCCTTTACCACCGCCGTAAGGCAAATCGACGATGCCGCATTTCAGTGTCATCCACATAGATAACGCTTTCACTTCTTCTGGATTCACATCCGGGTGAAAACGGACTCCACCTTTTGTCGGACCTACTGCGTCGTTATGCTGTGCGCGGTATCCTGTAAAAATCTTCGTTTTTCCGTCATCCATTTGTACTGGAATACGGACTTCCATCATACGCATCGGTTCTTTCAGTAGTTCGTACATGGATTCTTCGTACCCTAGTTTATCCAGTGCCGTCTTAATGACATTTTGAGTTGACGTCAACAAATTCAAATTATCAGCCATTGTTTTAGTTCGCCTCTTTATATTTTTAGTAATTACTTCGAAATAAGTGTAACACAGTTAGACTTTCTAAAGCGAGAAATGTTATGATTTTGCGAATACTTTTTGAATACGCTCAATTGCCCAATCCAATTCCTCTTTCGAGATGATCAATGGAGGGGCAAATCGGATCACTGTGTCATGTGTTTCTTTGCACAGAAGTCCCAATCCCTTCAATTCTTCGCAATACGGACGTGCCTCTTCTTTCAATTCCATGCCGATGAACAAGCCGCGTCCTCTTACTTCTTTGATCGACGGATGATTGATGCCACGCAGTTGCTCCATGAAGTACTCGCCCATCTCAAGTGAACGTTCCGAAAGCTTCTCGTCGATCAGGACTTCCAAAGAAGCGACCGATACGGCACACGCAAGTGGATTCCCACCGAAAGTCGAACCGTGCGAGCCTGGGTTGAAGACGCCGAGGATGTCTTTGTCTGCTACGACACAAGAAATCGGGAATACGCCGCCGCCAAGTGCTTTTCCAAGAATGTACATGTCCGGGTTCACATCTTCCCATTCACATGCGAACATTTTCCCCGTACGCGCAAGGCCGCACTGGATTTCATCCGCGATGAAGAGGACATTGTTTTCTTTACATAGATCACGTGCCGCTTTCAAATAGCCTTCAGAAGGGATGTTGATGCCTGCTTCTCCTTGAATCGGTTCAATCAGGAACGCAGCAGTGTTCGGCGTGATCGCCTGTTTCAATGCTTCTAGATCACCGAATGGTACAAGGTTGATACCCGGAAGCATCGGACCGAAGCCACGGCGGTATTCTTCATCGGAGGAAAGCGAGACTGCTGTCATCGTGCGTCCGTGGAAATTGTCTGTACAAGCGATGACTTCCGCTTGCCCTTCAGCCACGCCTTTCACATCGTATGCCCAGCGACGCGCTGCTTTGAATGCTGTCTCGACCGCTTCTGCACCGGTGTTCATTGGCAATGCCATCTCTTTTCCGGAAATGTCACAGATCAGTTCATACCACGGCGCCAATTGGTCATTGTGGAATGCGCGGGATGTCAAAGTGACACGGTCCGCCTGGTCTTTCAATGCTTGGATGATTTTCGGGTGGCGATGTCCTTGGTTGACTGCTGAATATGCAGATAGCATGTCCATGAACTTGTTGCCTTCCGGATCTTTCACCCATACTCCTTCAGCTTCGGAAATGACGATCGGCAGCGGGTGGTAGTTGTTGGCACCGTATTTTTCCGTTTTTTCAATGATTGCGCTTGTTTGAGTCATCTGAATTCCTCCTTTTTAAAGAAAGGCAGACATTGTGTCCGCCTTCGATTGAATAATTATACCATAAAGAGAATTATTATAGCATCTCGGATGTTGTTTTCGCTTGCATGTGAAGCGTCAAGTAATCCGGTCCGCCGGCTTTTGAATCTGTTCCTGACATGTTGAACCCACCGAATGGCTGGTATCCAACGATCGCGCCCGTACAGCCGCGGTTGAAGTACAAGTTCCCGACGTGGAATTCGTCACGTGCATATTCAAGGTGCTCACGGTTGTTCGTGATGACTGCACCCGTCAAGCCGTACTCTGTGTTGTTCGCGATGTCGATCGCTTCTTTGAAGTCTTTCGCTTTCGTAAAGCCGACTACTGGACCAAAGATTTCTTCCTGCATGACGCGTGCTTTCGGATCAAGGTCTGCGATGATCGTCGGGTTGATGAAGTAGCCTTTCGAATCGTCGCCTGCTCCGCCTGCAACGATGCGGCCTTCTTCTTTCCCGATTTCGATGTAATCAGAGATCTTCTTGAATGCTGCTTCGTCGATAACCGGTCCCATGAAGTGTGACTGGTCTGTCGGGTTACCGACCGTCAATTCTTTTGTCAATTCGATTGCGCGCTCAAGCACTTCGTCGTAAACATCTTCTACGATGACAGCACGTGAACAAGCTGAACACTTCTGTCCGCTGAAGCCGAATGCCGATTTCACGATTGTCTGCGCTGCAAGTTCAAGGTCCGCCTCTTTATCGACGACCATTGTATCTTTCCCGCCCATCTCAGCGATCAAACGTTTCATCCAGATTTGGCCGTCACTGATTTTCGCAGAACGTTCTGCGATGCGTAGTCCGACAGCACGTGAACCTGTGAACGAGATGAAGCGCGTGTTCGGGTGGTCCACCAAGTAGTCGCCGACTTCAGCGCCTGGTCCAGGAATGTAGTTGACGACGCCCGCTGGCATGCCCGCTTCTTCAAGAACTTCGATGAATTTGTAAGCGACGACTGGTGTCGTCGATGCTGGCTTCAATAGAACTGTGTTCCCTGTCACCATTGCCGCAACTGCCGTACCTGCCATGATCGCGAATGCGAAATTCCATGGAGAGATGATGACGCCTACGCCAAGCGGGATGTAATCGTAACGGTTGAACTCACCTGGGCGGCTTTCGACTGGCATGCCGTCTTTCAGGCGCAGCATCTGACGTCCGTAATATTCAAGGAAGTCGATCGCTTCTGCTGTATCTGCATCCGCTTCATTCCAAGGCTTGCCTGCTTCTTTCGTCAAAAGTGCAGAGAATTCGTGTTTGCGGCGGCGGATGATTGCTGCTGCTTTGAACAAGACATCTGCACGCACTTCCGGTTTTACTTTTTTCCAAGATTTGAATGCTTTATCTGCAGCTTGCATTGCTTGCTCTGCTAGTTCTTTATTCGATTTCGAGACCTTGCCGATGATTTCTTCTTTATCAGCGGGGTTGAACGACACGATCTTGTCGTCTGTCATGATGCGTTCCCCGCCGATTACTAGTGGGTAGTCCTGGCCAAGGTATGCTTCCACCGTCTTCAAGCCTTCCAGGAAAGCATCGCGGTTAGCGTCAATTGAAAAATCTGTGAATGGTTCGTGTTTGTACGGAATCATTGTAATTCCTCCCTTTTTCGTTAATGCGCAAAATAAATTTGCACATTCAATCTGTTTCCACTTATAATAATGCAAAAGATTGTTGCACTTTTCAAGCTTTTTCTCTTAAATAAATTTATTTTATGGGGTGTCGTCATGTTACCGGAAGAAAAGGAGATGGAAGCGTTTTATCAAATTGCTGCAGAACACGTAGCTGTCGGGCTGCACGCGATCGATTTGACGGGCAGGACAGTTTTATATAACCAAAAGATGAAAGAAATCGAAGGGTTCGATCTGGAGCAGATCCAGGACCGTTCGATTCTTGAGCTTTTCCGCTTTGAAGGGCAAGAAAGTACATTGTTGAAAGTTTTGCACGGCGGGAATGCAGTGTTGAACGTCAAGCAAACATACTGGAATCGGAAGGGCCAGGAAATTACGACCATCAATGATACGTACCCGGTTTTCGATCAAGGGAAGCTGATCGGCGCAATCGAGATCGCCCGTGATGTCACACGTCTCGAACGGATCATTTTCCAGCCGCTGAAAAAAGATGCGGAGCCGATTACGTTCTCTTCTTTCGTCGCAGCTTCGGATTCGATGAAGCGCGTTCTTGAGACGGCCGAGAAAGCCGCTGCCTCAAAACTGCCGGTCCTGCTCGTCGGGGAATCCGGAACCGGCAAGGAGCGTGTAGCGGAAGCGATCCATCGCGCCAGCTCCTCCGAAAAACCGATGCACACCCTTTTTTGCCACGGCACGGACGAGTCGTTGATCGAACAACTCGGCAAAGACTTGCAGCAAACATCGGGGGGCACCATCTACCATGAACGGATCGACTTGCTGTCTCCTGAGCTCCAACAGTCCTTGCTGAATGTCCTGACACAGCAAGCTGCTGAAAAAGGGAGCCATTTCTTCATCGCTTCAGTCGGTGAGGATCCAGTCGAACTAATTGCTAGCGGGAAACTGCTCAAGGATCTGTATTACTTCTTCTCTTCTTTGACAATCCAGATCGAGCCGCTCCGCAAGCGGAAAGAAGACATCTTGCCATTCGCGGAAGATTTCTTCTCGCGGCACCGACTGAAATTCGGTTCGTTCATCACTACGCTCGATGAGCAAGTGAAGACCGCTTTCCTTCAATACGACTGGCCGGGGAACGAAAAACAACTCGAGCTGGTACTTGAAGAAATGACTGCACTTGTCACGACGGAAGAAATCGCCGGGCCGGATCTCCTGCCGCCCTACTTCAAAATGAAGGTGCAGCAATCCGACGTCCGCCAGCCCGAAGACTTCCTGATCCAGCCGGAAAAGGAAATGGTCCCACTCGATGAGTACCTTCTTGAAGCTGAACGATACTATCTGGAAAAAGCGATGGCGCTTCACGACCACAACATCACGAAAGCGGCTCAAGCACTCGGCATGAGTCGCCAGAATCTCCAATACCGTTTACGGAAAATCAAGAAAACGATACAAACGGATGATTGAATATACATGAAGCTATTCCAGGATGATTTCCGTGAATGGCTTTTTCTTTCCGCAAAATAAAAAAAGCTACCCGGAAAGTCGAGAAAACGACTTTCTAGGTAGCTCCTAATCATTATTGTTGTCCAGAACGTTTGATCCACTCTTGCATTTTATCTTTCAAAGAGTTGAACCCTTCTGAATCATTTTCATCTACGCGCGTTTGAAGAGATTTCTTCGGGCGTTCAGTGCGCTGAGCTGCCGGTGGCTCTTCTTGCAAAGCACGGATCGACAAGCTGATTTTTTTCGATTTCTCATCAACTTCAAGAACTTTTACGTCCACTTCTTGGCCAACTGCCAAAAATTCGCTGACTTCTTTAACGTAACCGTGTGTAATTTCAGAGATGTGCACCAAGCCTTGTGTGTTCTCATCCAAAGCGACAAACGCTCCGTATGGCTGGATTCCAGTTACTTTCCCTTTGATCGTATCTCCTGGTTTGTATGAATTTGTCATGTTAAATCCGCTCCTAGTCTTATCTGATTTTCCCTCTATACCTGTAACGGCATCAGTGTATTCTACCATAACTTTCGCTCGGTTACCAATAACCGGCGTCCAGCCGCCAGCCTTCCTCAGTTTTGATCATGTTGTAATACGATTGGCGTGTGGGAACCGAAAGCACGAACGAGCCATAAACCTTGTCCTGTTCCATCATGTACACTTCTGTATTGAAAGTCATTGTTTCGATGCTCTCGAAACTGAACGAAGGGTCTTGGACCAAGAGCCTCTCTTCCATCTCTTCTTCCGTTAAAACTTCCAGGCCGTCTTCCCTATACATCAACCGTTGCAAGACGTCCCAGTCCTTTTCAGCTTCTGCGTATACATAGAGCGCCCCAAGCACAAGCGGTTCCGCCTCTTGAAGCACTGACTCATCCCCATTTTGTAACGAGCTGTACAGCGAACGGATTTGTTCCTTGAAGGCATCCATCTCCGCTCCAGAGGTCATGTGTTCCGACCATTGATGCTTCAGTTTCCAAGGCCCCTCCGCTCGTGTCACAAGCGCAGGACCGCTACGGCCCATCTCTTCATTATCTGCCAAGTTGTTATAACCGAGCTCGATCATGACCATCATCTGATCCGCGTTTCGCTGAGAATTGCCTTCGAATGTTTGCAGCCAGCGAAGTTTATCTTGAATGTCCGGCAGGCGCTCCCAATCGCGGATGAATTCTTCTTTATCCGGACGCGCTGCATTGTCTTCCAATAAGTGCCACATCGTCTCCGGATCATCCATCCGGTTGGCGAAGTGGTAGAGCAAATATATATCGAGCGGGTCACTCTCTGCCAATGCTTGGTCCGAGTATTCCTCGCTGTACGCTTCATAAAGAGGCGTCATACTCTCCCATTCAAAGGTCATGAGATCGACGAACCGTTCCTTCACCATCCGGTCCGCAAACGGCATCAATGCCGAAAGCTCCCCACGCTGCTTCATTTCGATGGCAACCGAGATGTCATTGTAAGCAAGCTCATCAAGCGATGCCGACTCTTTCCAGCCGCTCGCCTCCATTTCCCCCACAATCGGATGAAGGATGTAATACATCGGATCCTGGGAACTTGAGAGCATCATATTCCACAGTTTCTTCCGTTCTGCATCGAGTTCGCTTTCATCTTCTGACAAGTCCGGGCTTTTCAACACATACCAGAATAGTTGCTCGAACCACACTTCCAATTCATCCAGAATATGCGGCTCCATCAGTTCATCCGCCAGCAGCATTTCCATGTAAGACAGATGCATCGCAAGTGCGTCCGGATGATCCAGTATGATTCCTGTGCCATCCAGATAAGGAGCTTCCGATAGGATTTCCATGTAAATATGATTCCAATCCATCGACAGCACTGGCATCGTGTACAATGGTTGGACATCCCGTTTTGCCAGGAAGGTCGGCCGGTTCGGATGCACATCCACCCGTACTCCCGCATTGTATTGCTGCTCTAGAATCCGCGTCACTTCCTCAGGGTAATCCTCCAAGTTCGTCATCAGTTCGTCGACCGATAATTGCCCGTCCCGCTCCGCATACGACAATTCTTTCGCGTATTGGAAAAATAGGATGTTGAGCAGATTCATCAATTCCTGCGTTTTATTTGCATACGAATGGATGAAATCAATTTGCTCTTCACCTTTCAACAAACCGACGTAGCGGAAATCAGACATATCCCCCGGCACATGAATCTGCATCATCAGCCCTTTAAACAGCTGTTCCATCTGTTCCAGGTCCATTCGCATTTCCTTCAGCTCCGCTTTGCTGAAAAACTTCTCGAATGCCGCATCTGCCGTTTTGACATAGTTCAACTGCTCGAGCCGTTCTTCCGTCAGTCCAAGCTTTGCATGTGCCGTCGCCCGGTAATGCTTGTACTCCTGCTTCCATTCCTCGATCTGCGCATCCGACACGTAGTCATCGGAGCTTTCGACCGCCTCGCTCCCTCTTGACGGCTCTTCCAGCAGGAAGGTCGAACCGATGATGGCACCAATCCCGATGATCGCTGCTGTCCACACCGCTGCCGCTTTTTTCGATGCCGGCTTTTTGGGAGAGATTGCTGGCTGCGTCTTGTCTGTTTCTTCTTCCGGGGCGGACTCTTGTTCCGGTTCCACGTTGTTCTCTTCAACTGGCACTAAGAATGTCAAACGATCATATGACTTCTTCAAGAGTTCCAGCCGTTGTTCAAGCTGATCTTCGCTGGCCAGCCCTAAGTTACCACCCAAAGAAGACATCCCCTGCTCAAGTGCATGCGCTATAGCATCTTTCTTTTCATCTGTAAGTGCAGCGATTCTCCCCATTGTTATTCCGTGAAAAGTTGTAAGCACGACCGCATTCCGTTCCCCGAACGGCAATTTCTGCAATTGGTCGTGCAGTTCTTTGTCTTCCGGAAAACGGAACTGTGACGTACTTTCCTTCAAATCGGTAAACGATTCTTCCCGCAATGCCCGGATCGCTTCCTGATAAAAGACCCCTTCAAGCACACCAAGCTCCGCCTTCTCTGTAAGTAAGGCGTGCTGATTCGTTATGTAAGTTGTAAACTCCACTACCCGGTTTGCTGCGACACCGTGCTGGAAGCTGAATAGTCCGATCGATTGCTGTAATTCCGCAATCAGCTGTCTTCTTTTCTCTGCTCCATCTTCCCCATCCCTCATCAAGTCATTCCTCCCCCTTGCAGTGCAAAAACAACAACTTAGGAACCCCTCCTTCCATTATATACGTGAAAACCACTTCCGACAGCTATGTTTTTTGGCTACAGTCATGTACAATGAAAAAATCTATTCGTTTTTTAGGAGGGCAACAATGGACAATCGCGAACAATGGACTTCCAAGGTTGGCTTCATCCTTGCTGCAGCAGGTAGTGCAGTCGGACTCGGCGCAATCTGGAAGTTTCCTTACGAAACAGGAATGAACGGCGGAAGTGTTTTCATTCTGCTCTTCATTCTTTCTACCGTCTTGATCGGACTTCCGATCCTGCTCGCTGAATTCGTCATCGGACGGCGCGGACAGGCGGATGCCGTATCCGGCTTGAAGAAGCTTGCCCCGGATAAGCATTGGTATTTGATCGGGTATTCCGGTCTCGTCTTTTCTTTCTTGATCCTGTCATTCTATTCGGTCGTCGGAGGTTGGATCCTTTCGTACCTCGGACGCTCGATTTTCTTCCAATTGTCAGGGCTGGGCGACCAGCAATACGGAGAGCTGTTCACGAGCATCATCGGGAACCCGCTCGAGGTGTTACTCGCTCAAGCTGCCTTCATGTTCTTGACGATTTGGATCGTACAAGGCGGAATCAAGAAAGGGATCGAACGTGCCAGCAAAATCATGATGCCGGCGTTGCTCCTTTTCCTGGTCCTCTTGCTCGTTCGTTCACTGACGCTCGATGGCGCAATGGAAGGCGTAAGATTCCTTTTCGTTCCTGACTGGTCATTCTTTACATTCGAGACTGCACTCGTTGCGCTCGGACAGGCATTCTTCTCACTTAGTGTCGGGGTTGCCGGAATGATCACGTATGCTTCTTACTTATCAAAAGCCGAGAATTTGACGCGTTCTTCAGTTAGCGTCGTGAGTCTCAACATCGTCATCTCGATCGTCGCAGGCCTCATTATTTTTCCGGCAGTTTTCGCACTAGGTTACACACCGGATCAAGGTCCTGGACTTGTCTTCATCATTTTGCCAGCAATTTTCGATCAGCTGTTCATGGGGGACTTCCTCCTGATCATCTTCTTCATCCTGATGTTGTTCGCAACGTTGACGTCGTCGATTTCCATGCTGGAGATCACGGTATCAATCGTCGTGAAGAACAAGTACGACCGCCGGAGACGCATGGCTTGGGTTGCGGGCTTGTTCATCTTCATCGTCGGGATTCCAAGTGCCCTGTCATTCGGCGTTCTATCGGAGCCATTCTTGTTCGGCTATATCTTCTTCGACTTTGTCGACCTATTGACGAGCCGGATCGGACTGCCACTCGGCGCCTTGTTCATTTCTCTGTTCGCAGGCTACATCCTGTCGAAGAGCGACATCGATTCCGAACTGCAAGGCCCGTCGAAGTGGACGCGCACGTGGAGAATTATCGTCCGTTACGTAGCACCTGCCGCAATCGTCATCGTCTTCGTCCAAGGCATTATCGACCTATTTTCTTGATTGTCTGTAAATTGCCATAAACTCATCATGGTAAGTTCTTGAAAACGTGTTACAGTTAAAATAAAGTAATATCAACATTTCAACGAAGGAGTGGCTGAAGATGAAAAAAGATCTGCACGCTCAATTAAAATTCCTGCGGGAAGAACGGAATTTGTCTTTGGACGACTTGTCCTTAAAAACACGCATCGGTACCGCCCGTCTTCAGGCTTATGAAGCTGGCGAACAAGTGCCTTCCGTCCAAACTATCTTAAAACTATCAAACGCACTCGAAGTACCTGCCTCCAACTTGTTGGATGGAATAGAAGAAAAATTGTCAAACTAAAAAAAGCGGGCCCCGGAAGTCATGTTTCGTGAACTTTCAGGGTCAGCTTTTTTTCATTTTCAGGAAGTCATCAAATGATGTGCTTCGCTTCGTATTTCAATGCTAGTAATTTATAGGAAACTTCTACGCAGTCCTCGAGCGGAATCCATTTTCCGAATGCATCAGCGTAAACGTGCTGGATCTTCCGACCAAGCTCGGATGGATGATCCAGTGTCTCGAGCTCCTTCAAGACTTCCGCAATTTCTGTCTGACAGCCATCGCTTCCTGCCGCAAGCGGACCCCACTCTTCCAGAACCCTGCCTGCACGGCGATTCATCTCACTCATATCCATTTTCGCTCCACCTATCATTTTAATCACATCTGAAAGCTATCTTATCCGAAAAAAATTGTCCGGGAAAGGAATCACTCTTGCCCGGACAATTTCAGTTCAGTATCGATGGTTACTCGACGACTTCGACCGTTTCGATCAAGATCGGTTCGACTGGCTTATCCATCTGTGATTCGACGTTCGCGATCGCATCGACAACATCCATCCCGTTGATCACTTGACCGAAGACCGTATGGCCACCGTCAAGCCAAGGCGTGCCGCCCTGCTCTAGGTATGCTTCCTGGATTTCTGCAGGATAAGCATCTGTTATCTGCTCCGGCTGAACTGCATTTGCCTGAACGATGAAGAATTGGCTGCCGTTCGTATTCGGTCCGGCATTGGCCATTGAAAGTGCTCCACGCAAGTTGAACAGTGAGTCGTGGAACTCATCTTCGAAATCTGCTCCGAAAATACTTTCACCACCGCCACCAGTTCCTGTCGGGTCACCGCCTTGAATCATGAATTCCGGAATGACGCGATGGAAGGAAACGCCTTCATAGTACCCTTCTTCCGCCAATCCGAGGAAGTTCTCCACCGTTTTCGGTGCTTGTTCAGGGAACAATTTGATTTCGATTTCCCCAAGCGTCGTCGTCATGCGAACTAGAACTTCGTCTTCTGCGACTTCTTCGCTCAATTGCGGGTATACATCTTGTGATTGCGTTTCTTCTACTTGTTCTGTTTGTTCCGCAACGTCTTCAGTTCCTGTGTTTTCCGTTGCCCCGTCCTCTTGTGCGTTACAACCTGCAGCTAATAATGCTGCGGCAAAAATGAATGCTAATTTCTTTCTCATTCCAAATCACCCCTCGTTCATTTTACCATAGCGCAAAGCCGCGTCCACTCCCATTTCAATCCTTTGTTTAGGGTAGCGAAATAATATATAATAAAGATAGCGTAAGCAAGAAGGAAGGTTTTCGTCATGGACGTTCATAAAAAGAACTTTATCATTATCATGATTTCCAACTTCCTCGTCGCAGGAAGTACAACGATGATTATGCCTTTTCTTTCTCTTTACATCGATTCGATGGGCCATTACTCTGACGAGTACGTACAGCGCTGGGCAGGTCTCGTCTTCGGCATCACGTTTGTCGCCGCACTGATCATGTCACCGATCTGGGGCCGCATCGCGGATAAATACGGATTCAAGCCGATCCTTCTCATCAACAGCATCGGAATCGCCGTCTCCATCTTCATGATGGGGACCGCGGATTCCGTCATGGAACTGTTTTTCATCCGCTTGTTCATGGGATTGGTGACAGGCTTCATCCCGACTTCCTTGGCCTTCATCAGTGCACAGACTGACCGGGAAACAGCCGGGAAGACACTTGGCACACTGCAGATGGGGAGTGTCTCGGGAACATTGTTCGGACCTGTCATCGGTGGACTTCTCGCCGATGCCTTCGGATTCACGTATACATTCCTGATCACAGCAGCCGCCATTTCGATCGCAGCCGTGTTCGTGGCCGTCGGAATCAAGGAGATCAAGAAGAAGGCGAAAAAAGACGCGCATGTGTATGCCCGCAAAACGATCGTGCAAGGCATTTTCCATCACCGGCTACTCCTGAACGTGATGATCATCACTGCCCTCATCCAGATCGGGAACTTCAGTATCCAGCCGCTCCTGTCATTGTATGTCGCGCATTTGACGGATGCATCTGATGTCGCGCTGCTCGCAGGCATCACCTTCAGTGCGACAGGTGTCGGGAATCTCTTGTTCGCGCGCCGCTGGGGCCGTCTTGGTGATTCCATCGGCTACGAGAAAGTGCTCGGATTCCTGCTCGTCTTAGCTTTTATTTTCATCATCCCGCAGGCATTCGTCACCGAATTATGGCAGCTGATGATTCTCCGCCTCTTCTTCGGGATAGCAGTCGGTGGGATGATTCCGACGACGACGGCGCTCATGAGACGTGAAGCACCGATCGAGATCCAAGGTGAAGTGATGGGCTACAACACGAGTTTCCGTTTCCTCGGCAATATCGTCGGTCCGATGTTCGGCGGGATCGTCAGTGGATTCGTCGGCATCCCGGCCGTGTTCGTCGTTACAGGTGCGCTCTTCATCGCTTCGTTCTTCTTCCTCCGCCAAACGCTGAAGAAGCCGGAACAGGACTTTGAAGAGGTACTGCTCGAACAGGAATTGAAATCCATGTAGGGTAAGGAATTCATGCAATAAGAGTACTTGGGGGAATCGGTCGATCCTCCCAAGTACTTTTTTGGTTTCCGACAAACTTCTTACACATTTTCAGTTGAAAATAGCCTTATTTCTCATCGCTTACTTCCTATTTAAAACATCGAAATTCAAATATGCGATGCGGGCGAAAGTCGGGAACTGAGCCATGCATAAATGTGCGATATACGGTATACTTTTCACTATAACTTATTAATGTTTTTGGAAGGGGGATTCCTTTGTACCTTGTGCTTTTGATTTTCCTGCCGCTGTTGGCAGCCGTGTTCATCCCGTTTCTGTTCAAACGGGTCGGGAAAATCCATACAGGCTGGTTCGTTTTTGCCGTTCCGGCAGCCTTGTTCATTTATTACTTGACCTTGATTTCTGATGTGATGAATGGCGGAACTTTCATTGAAGAATTCGCCTGGATTCCTTCTCTCGATATCGCGATCAGCTCCTATATCGATGGGTTGAGCCTGTTGTTCTCACTCCTGATTACAGGGATCGGCTCATTGGTTGTTCTTTACTCGGTTTTTTATCTTGATAAGAACCGTGAGCAATTACATAATTTCTATATTTATCTTTTGATGTTCATGACTGCAATGCTTGGTGTCGTCCAGTCGGACCATATGATCTCCCTTTACCTGTTCTGGGAATTGACGTCGATTTCGTCCTTCCTGTTGATCGGTTATTGGTATACGCGTGACCGTTCACGCTTTGGTGCATTGAAGTCCATGATGATCACTGTGTTCGGCGGTTTGATGATGCTCGGTGGGTTCATTCTTCTCTATATCATGGGCGGGACATATTCCATCCGCGAATTGATTCCGCAAGCAGCTGAACTGGTCAACCATGATTTTTTCATCTGGGCACTTGTGCTGATCCTTCTCGGAGCGTTCACGAAGTCCGCCCAGTTCCCGTTCTACATCTGGCTTCCGGATGCAATGGAAGCGCCTACTCCGGTCAGTGCATACTTGCACTCCGCGACGATGGTCAAAGCAGGCCTTTATTTGGTCGCACGTTTCACACCGATTTTCGCACTTGACGGGACTTGGGTCTGGCTCGTTGCCGGCATCGGTTTACTGACGTTGTTCTGGGGTTCGTTCTTCGCAGTGAAGCAGACGGACTTGAAAGGGATCTTGGCGTTCTCGACCGTGTCCCAACTCGGCCTGATCATGTCACTGCTCGGTGTCGCTGCCGCAGCGTACCACGTTGAAGACGCAGCAAGCACGGTGTTCAAATATGCCGCCTTCGCAGCAATCTTCCATTTAATCAACCATGCGACATTCAAAGGCAGCTTGTTCATGATCGCAGGTATCGTCGATCACGAAACCGGCACACGCGATATCCGCAAGCTCGGTGGCTTGATGAGCTTGATGCCGATTTCCTTCACGATTGCGATGATCGGTGCATTCTCGATGGCCGGCCTGCCATTATTGAACGGCTTCCTGAGTAAGGAAATGTTCTTGACGGCGATGCTGTCGATTGCACAGTTCGAACTGTTCTCGATGGATGTATGGGGCTTCCTGTTCCCTGTCCTTGCATGGATCGCATCCGTATTCACATTCATCTATAGTTTCTATTTCGTGTTCCACACGTTCGCTGGCAAGCACAAGCCGGAGCTTCTTCCGAAGAAAGCGCACGAAGCGCCGATCGGCATGCTGATCTCGCCAGCGGTTTTGGCGGTACTCGTCATCGTCATTTTCTTCATTCCGAATTTGGTAGCGGATTGGCTCATCAAGCCGGCTGTCGTAGCGATTCAGCCGTTCCTGTACAACTCCCCTGCTGAAGTGGATGTACATGTCAGCGCTTGGCACGGCTTCCAGCCGGAATTGTTCATGACGATCGGTATCTTTGCGGTCGGCGGTCTGTTGTTCTGGAAGCTCCGCAAATGGCAGAAAGCGTACAAAATATTCCCGGAAGCATTTACACTTAACCGGCTTTACGACGGCATGATGTTCCTCGGCGATACAGGCGCGAACCGCTTTTCACGCATGTACATGGACGGCATCATGCGCAATGGATTCGTCTACATGTTCAGCGCGATGTCAGTCCTCGTGATTGCGACGGTCTTCCTGAATGACGCATTCCTTGTCGATTTCAGCCAGTCCGCTCCGATCGGTTTTTATGAAGTGACCATCATCCTTGCGATGATCATCGGGACAATCGTTATTCTGGTTACAAGTTCACGTTTGACGGCCATCATCGCGCTCGGCGCAGTCGGTTATTCCGTGGCGATCCTATTCGTCATGTTCCGTGCACCGGACCTTGCATTGACGCAGCTCGTCATCGAGACGGTCTCAGTCGCACTGTTCCTCCTTGCGTTCTTCCACTTGCCGAAAGTCGCGAAGAAGATGGAACGTCCAAGCTTCAAGCTCGGCAATGCCATTATCGCCATTGCAGTCGGTGCCATGATGACCATCGTCGCATTGTCCGCACATTCACAGAAAATCATTCCATCAATTTCGGAATATTATAAGGAAACCGTATACACCCTTGGCGGCGGAGGCAACATCGTCAACGTCATCCTCGTGGATTACCGGGGCTTTGATACATTGTTCGAGATTACGGTACTTGGTATCGCAGCGATCGGCATCATCACGATGATCAAACTCCGCTTGAAGAAGAAGGAGGCGCCTCATGAGAACAAATGATGTCATGCTGCAAACAGCGACGAAAGTCGTGACGTTCATTATCTTGGTGTTCGCCATCCACATTTTCTTCGCCGGGCACTATACACCGGGCGGAGGATTCGTCGGTGGTTTGCTGACGGCAAGTGCTGTCGTCCTCCTGATGCTTGCGTTCGATATCAGGACCGTCAAATCCATTCTGCCGATCAACTACGTCACGATGACAGCGATCGGCTTGATCTTAGCACTTGGCACAGCTGCGGCATCGATCGTCTTCGATGTCCCGTTCTTTACACATGCTTATGACTATTTCACATTGCCGTTGTTCGGCGAGACGTCCCTGCATTCAGCGATGCTGTTCGATGCAGGCGTCTACTTGGTTGTTGTCGGAGTCACGATAACCATTATTCAAACGATTGGAGAGGATGAATAATGGAAATTCTAATGTCACTTCTCATCGGGTTCCTGTTCGCTGCTGCTGTTTACTTAATGCTGTCGAAAAGTCTGATCCGGGTCGTTCTCGGAACAGCGGTCCTGAGCCACGCCGCTCACTTGCTGCTGCTCACGATGGGCGGCCTCGGCGGGACGAAGCCGCCAGTGGTTGCAGATGGCGTCACAGTCTACGACTATGCCGACCCGCTCCCGCAAGCACTGATCCTGACAGCGATTGTTATCGCATTCGCCGTCACTGCCTTCCTGCTTGTCGTTTCCTACAGAGCGTATCAGGAGCTTGGAACGGATGATATGAGTCTGATGAAAGGAAATGAAGATGAATGAGTAACTTGCTACTATTTCCGATCATCATCCCGCTGTTTTTTGCCGCTATCTTGATGATGTTCCCGAAAAACATCCGGATGCAGCGCACAATCGCTGCAATCGGCGGCGCATTGACTGTTGCCGCAAGCATCTATCTCGCCTACACCGTCTATCACGACGGCATCCAGGCAGTGACGCTCGGCAGCTGGCCTGCTCCGTTCGGTATTTCGATGGTGTCCGACCTGCTATCCGCATTACTGGTCGTGACGTCTTCCATCATTACGCTGTTCGTCATTTTTTACAGCTTCCCGTCGATCGGTGTCAAGCGCGAGCAGTCGTTTTACTACCCTGCCGTCCTGTTCTTGATGGTCGGAGTGAACGGTGCATTCACGACAGGCGATATTTTCAACTTGTTCGTCTTCGTCGAAGTGCTCTTGATGGCTTCATACGCACTGATCGTACACGGCGGCGAAAAACCGCAGCTGCGTGAAGCGATCAAGTACATCGTCATCAATATCTTTTCGAGTTCACTGTTCGTCGGAACGGTCGCTTACTTGTATTCCGTCACCGGTACGCTCAACATGGCAGATCTCGCGGTGAAAATTCCACAAATCGAAGAAACTGGCATCCTGACCGTCATCGCTGTCCTGTTCTTGATCGTCTTCGGCTTCAAGGCAGCGATCTTTCCACTATACTTCTGGCTGCCGTCAGCTTATGCAGCACCGCCTATTCCGATTCTTGCATTGTTCGGTGCCCTGCTCACGAAAGTCGGCGTCTATGCGATCATGCGTACATATACATTGCTCTTCACGATGAATATCGACTATACACATGAACTGCTCGGCATCATCGCAATCTTGACGATTCTTGCCGGAAGCATCGGGGCACTCGCCTATTTCGATGTCAAGAAGATCATCATTTACAACATCATCATCGCAGTCGGTGTCATCTTGTTCGGTGTTTCTCAGATGAACGAAGCCGGCATCGATGGTTCGATCTTCTACTTGGTGCACGACATGCTAATTAAGGCAGCCTTGTTCTTCCTGATCGGCATCGTTACCGTCCTGTTCGGCACATCCGACCTGCGGAAGATGGGCGGACTTATCAAGACGCGTCCCGGACTTGGCTGGACGTATTTGATCGCTGCCTTCGGGCTTGCGGGAATCCCGCCACTTAGCGGCTTTCCTGGTAAATTGCTGATCGTCCAAGGCGGATTTGAAGGGACACAGTTCTGGGGCTCGATCGTCATCCTTGCTTCCAGCTTGCTTGTACTCCTAAGTGTCGTCCGCATATTCATTTACGCATTCTGGGGAGAACCGGTGGAAACACTGCCCCTCGCAAAACGTTCGTACAATCAGATGTTTATCCCGACAGTCGTACTGGTCGCCATCACAGTCATTTTCGGGGTCGGCGCGGAACTCTTCATGCCACTCATTTCCGGAGCTGGTGAAGTGCTGCTGAATCCTACCGCTTATATCGACGCGGTATTCAAGGAGTAGATGAGGATGGCTTTACAGATTCTGCTTAACTTCGTCCTGGCATTCGCCTGGATGTTCATCACTGCTTCTTTCACACCGTCAGGGTTCGCGATCGGCTTCATCCTCGGACTCCTGCTGGTCATCTTGATGCGGCGCTTCTTCAGTCACCGCCTCTATTTGAGTCGTGTCTGGGCGATCATTTCACTGACAGTGCTGTTCTTGAAAGAATTGGTGTTATCGAGCTTCCAAGTTTTCCGGATCGTCATCCGGCCAAACTTGAACTTATCGCCGGCGATTTTCGAACTCGAAACGGAACTGACCAATGATTGGGAAGTGACCTTATTGTCTGCACTGATCACACTAACACCCGGCACACTCGTCGTTGGGATCTCGGAAGATCAGACCCGTCTATACATCCATGCACTCGAGTTCGATAACGTAGAAGAATCGGTCGATTCAATCCGTAACACGTTCGAAAAAGCGATCCGGGAGGTGAGCCGCCCATGATGACCTTCTATTGGGCAGCCCTGCTGCTCGTGTCCGTCGCATTCGTTTTCCTGCTGTTCCGTCTGGTCAAAGGACCGACAACCGCAGACCGTGTCGTGGCACTCGATGCGCTGGGCATTTCATTAATCTCGATGATCGCCTTATTGTCCATGCTTTATGACACGGGATATTTCCTTGAAGTCATCTTGCTCCTGTCTATTCTGTCTTTCATCGGCACAACAGCTTTTGCGAAGTTTTTAGAGAGAGGAGAGATTTTCGATCGTGATGACCATCGCTAACATTCTCATCGTCTTTCTCATCAGCACTGGCGTCATTTTCAGCCTTGTAACGGCTCTTGGCTTAGTCCGGTTTCCGGATGTCTATACACGTATCCATGCCGCTTCAAAAAGCGCTACACTGGGCGTGATGAGCATCCTGCTCGGTGTCTTCCTGCACTTCCTGATGATTGAGGGGATTTTCAGCCCGCAATTGATCATCGCACTGATTTTCTTGTTCATCACATCACCGGTCGCAGGTCATATGATCGGCCGTGCGTCCTACATGACGGGAATTCCGGTTGCGGATGAAACCGTTCAGGATGACCTATCGAGAGTCGTGGAAGAGAAGAAAAAACAAAATTGAAACGAACCCATGATAAAAGGCCTTGGAAATCAAATTGATTTCCAGGGCCTTTTTTCCTTATTAGTTTTGTAATTTATCCACGAATGTCGCGAGTGTTCTGACCATGATACCCGTGCCGCCTTTCGGTCCGAAATCGTGTGCGGACGGAGCGGCGGAAGTGCCGGCGATATCCAAATGGATCCAAGGAGTGCCCTCTGCGAATTCCCCGACGAAGCCACCACCGAAAATCATATGGCCATCGCGACCCGGTGAGTTGTTCAAGTCCGCGACATCGCTCTTACGGATGCGTTTCTTATCGCTCTCCGTCAGTGGCAAACGCCAGACGAATTCTCCCGTATCGACAGAAGCTGCAAGGAATGTTTCAAAGAATGCTTCGTCGTTCGTCAGTGCACCCGTCTTGTCCATGCCAAGCGCCACGATGACGCCACCTGTCAATGTCGCAACGTCGACGATCTGCGTTGCACCCAATTGCTTCGCATACGTGACTGCATCAGCCAATACAAGACGGCCTTCAGCATCCGTATTCAAGATTTCGATGGTCTTGCCGCTAAGTGACGTGATGACATCGTCCGGCTTGAAGGCATCACCCGAAATCATGTTGTCAGTCGAGCCGATGACAGCGATGACGTTCTTCGCAGGCTTCAGCTCACCGATGATGCGCATTGCACCAAGGACCGCTGCAGCGCCGCCCATATCACCTTTCATTCCGACGATGCCGTCTTTCGGCTTGATCGAGTAACCGCCCGTATCGAACGTGACACCCTTCCCGACAAGCGCGACAGGATCTTCGAAGGATTCCGTCCCTTTGTATTTCATGACGATCAGGCGTGGCTCTTCGACCGAACCTTGGTTGACCGCAAGAATGGCACCCATGCCAAGCTCTTCCATTTCCTTCTTGCCGAGGATTTCCGTCTCGATGCCGTATGCTCCCCCAAGTTCACGTACGTAGTCAGCTAGCGCAGTAGCCGTCAAGATGTTACCTGGAAGGTTGACGAGCGTCCGCGCTTCGTTCACAGCTTCTCCGTATACACGGCCGACTGTCGCTGCCTGCTCGAGTTCCGCTGGCTCATCCGCAAACAGGACAAGGTTCTCCAAAGTGACTTCCGCCTCGTTCGATGTCGTTCTGTAGTCTGCAAAACGATAGCCGCCCATTGTCAGACCTTCAGCTGCAAGATACGCCACTTCTTCCGCTTCCACTTCTCCTCCGACGAACGATTCCACATAGACCGCTGCCGTCTTCACTTTCTCTTTCAGCAACTGTTTACCGGCAAGACCGAATGCGGAACGAATCCCTTCTTCCGTCAACTTCTTACGGTCGTTCAAGCCGACAAACAAGACGCGCGGAATGTCTCCTGTTAATGCCGGATAGATCGTCAGCGACGTCGTATCATATGTAAGGCCATCCTTGATCCAATCGGCAAGCTTGCCATCAAAACGCTCAGCGAACGTCTCCCAGCCTTCCACATTTTCCGGATGGCGGCTCAAGCCCACGATCAGCAAGTCCGCTTTCGTTTGTGCATCCATGTTCTGTACGTTGATTTTCATCTTTCATGCCCCCTATTCATTCTCTTCTTTTTCAGTGTAGCACGCTTTTTCAGAATTTAGTAGTTCGATAGCCGAAATAATAGCGGATGCTTAGAGGAAAAGGCAATGTGGTATACTACTAGTACATCTTTGTTCATGAAAGGTTGTCTGCAGATGGAAATTTTCTCGAATATCCCACTTATGACAGCGTTATTCGCTGTATTTTTTGCGCAATTCATCAAAATTCCAATCCTCTTTCTGGTGACGCGCCAGCTCGACTGGAAAATCTTCACCTCTACAGGTGGGATGCCGAGTTCACATTCTGCAGCTGTAACGGCACTGACGACAGCAGTAGGAATCGAATACGGTGTCGATTCGACGATTTTTGCGGTCGCCGTCATGTTCGCGGTCATCACGATGTATGATGCGACCGGCATCCGCTTCCAAGCCGGACAGCAAGCGATCACTATCAACAAAATGCGAAACGACCTTAATTTGTTCATGCAGGAAACACGCGCGTGGGCAGATAAGAATGAAGACCAAAAAATTGAGGAGCTGAAGACGTTGCTCGGCCACAAGCCAAGTGAAGTGTTCGTCGGTGCGTTGACCGGTATTGCGATTGCATTCGTCTTCCAGTTGTTCGTTTGATCAAAAAGCACTAGAAAGAGGGCAAGTGGCGATCGAATCGCCACTTGCCCTCTTTGTTTTCGTGCTGCTCCGACTTCCGTCAGAACATCCGGTAACCCATTTTACGCAAGATCTTCATGACAATCCCCGAGGTGATCGCCCCTGCAAACCCTGCAAGCAAGATCGAGATGTCGACGACCGTCAAATTCCCGAGTGTTTCCCAAAGCATGGAGAACGATTCTCCTGCATTCGTGAAGTAATCGAAGATGCCGACATCGTCAATAACGAAGATGATGACGACCGGATAGATGACGGCCATAAGCCACGTCATCCGTAGTAACATATTCAGCAAAAAGCCGATTCCGAAAAACATGACGAAAAATAAAAGCATTGAAATGACCAATTGGATGATACTAAAAGTTTCCATGAATGATAACCTCCGCTGTTCCTTTCCTCAGTTTACCCGAAAAAAAAGAGGCTTTCAATGAAACGATTCATAATTCATCGCTTTGTCACAGAGCCGGCAGTTGTGGGAAATTTCTTTTCGTCATACGGGTCTGCGCAACAAATGAAAAAACTGCCTCGCTGCGTCAGAAACGACGACGCTGCAGGGCAGTTTTCGGAACGATTATAAGACGTTGAATTTCCCTTTTTTCAGAACGAGACCAGCGCCGCCAATCATGTAAAGCGCGCGGTTGTCGATCATTTTCTTCATGAATGAAGCTTTCTTGCCTGTCACTTTCTTGCCACCGAAAACGTCGCCAATCGCGTCGTCATGGCCAAGTGAACAAACTGTCCCTTTTAGGTCTGGAACGAATGTGTGTGTATCTGTTCCATCGACAAGCGCTTTGATGTTCTTCGCTGCTTGAACACCTTGCTGCATTGCGATTTGAGCAGTTGGCGGGTACGGACGGTTAACCGCTTCGTTGATCATTAGTGCACAGTCTCCAACGATGAAGACATCGCTGTAGCCTGGAGCGCGAAGGTCTTTGTCGACTTTGACGCGTGCACGCATGCTTTCGATCGGAGTCGCTTCGATCAAACGGTTTCCGCGAACACCAGCAGCCCATACGACTGTACCGGCTTTGATGAATTCAAATTCGTCGTCGCCTTTTTTGATGTTGACGCCTTCAGGAGTCGCTTCGACAACCGGCGTGCCGATCGAGAATTCGATTCCTTTCGATTCCAATTGGCCCACTGCGTAGTTTACAAGTTCCGGATCGAATCCTGGAAGAACCATCGGAGCCGCTTCTACACAAAGCACGCGAACTTTTTCACGCGGTACGTCGAACTCTTTGCAAAGTTCAGGTACACGGTTTCCAAGCTCACCAAGGAACTCGATGCCTGTGAAGCCTGCACCTCCAACAATGATTGTCAGACGATCGTCGTTTTTCACTTCTTCAGTCGACCATGTCGCGAATTGGAATTCGATATGTTCACGAATGTAACGCGCCGCTTTCACGTTCGCGATGGACAAAGCATATTTGTCCAATCCTTCGATTCCAAATGTCTCTCCTTCGAATCCTAGGCCGATGACCAAGTAATCATATGTAAAGACGCCATTGTCTGTCTTGACACTTTTACCTTCCACATCAATCGCTTCAACTGTCGCTTGGACGAATTTCACTTTGACGCTGTCGATGACATCTTTGATATCGTAACGGACATCTTCAGGTTTCATCGTACCTGCTGCAGCTTCGTGCAACCAAGTACTCTCATAGTGATAGTCGTTCTTGTTGATCAGCGTGATGTCAGCTGCATCCGCTCCAAATTCTTTTTGCAAATTGACTACAGTAGATAATCCACCATACCCAGCACCTAATACTAAAATTGACGGTCTTTTCAACACAATCGCAACCACCTTCGGCTCTTATTTTCAAAATCAGAAATTTGTGACACTCGTGTCGCAGTCCCTGATAAATGTCTACACTCTATCTTAGACCTTTTACCCCTATATTTCAACTGAATCATGTTTAATTAAGAGCTTTCTTTTCAAGTTGTAAATCCAGTCATACAAACAATGAAAGCGCAAACAAAAAAACCTCTCCGGCAACTTCCATTGCCAGAGAGATCTGAATTAACAGTTTTCAGGTGTACCGGTTTTCTTCGCTGTACGGAAGCTCGTCCCGCACCCACATGAAGCGATTGCATTCGGATTGTTGATTGTGAAGCCTCCACCCATCAATGATTGCTTGTAGTCAACGATCGTGCCGTTTAAGATCGGTGCGTCGTCTCTTGCGATCAAGATTTGTAGGTCGTGCTGTTCGTATAGATCGTCATCAGCACCGCGTTCTTTCTCGAAGCCCATGCCGTACGTCAATCCGCTGCATCCTCCGCCGTTCACTGCCACTCGAAGAAATGCACCTTCTTCGCCGTTATGGCGCATCATCTCTTTTACATGGACCGATGCTGCTTCAGTGATTTCAACAACTTGTGTCGTTTGTGTCATCCGTATCAACCTCCTGCTTCTATAGTATCAATTCCAGCCAGATGAATTCAAGCGCACTGACTTCGAAAACTTTATAAAAAAAAGGCCCCTTACAGGCCTATTCATTAAAACACTTGCTCTACTTCAACGATGCCTGGTACTTCTTCTACCAACGCACGTTCAATTCCTGCTTTTAAAGTGATTGTCGAGCTCGGGCAGCTACCGCATGCGCCAAGCAGACGAAGTTTTACGATACCGTCCTCGATGTCAACCAATTCACAGTCTCCACCGTCACGCAAAAGGAAAGGGCGCAATTTATCCAATACTTCACTTACTTGTTCTTCCATCAAAGCTTCAGTCATTTTTATCGACTCCTTTCATTATAATCATTATAATGTGAATGAGAACAAAAAGCCACTATAGAATTCCAAGGAGGTTCAAGAAAATGACAAAAGAAATTGCTATTGAAGTTTACGGTGCCGACATCGTTTGCGCCAGCTGTGTAAATGCCCCATCTTCCATTGATACATACGAATGGCTGGAAGCTGCCATTTCACGCAAGTACAAAGACCAGCCATTTTCAATTACGTACATCGATATTGAGAAACCGCAAGAAGATGAACGCCGCCAGGATTACATTAATCGCATCCAAGAAGATGAATTTTTCTATCCGCTCGTCCTCGTCGAAGGGGAAGTCGTCGGTGAAGGCTATGTGCAATTGAAGCCAGTCTACAAAGAGCTCGAGAAGCACGGCTTTTCCGCGGAAGGCTGATTTCGGCTATAGACATTTGGACCGTTTTCGTTCGCGAAAACGGTCTTTTTAGTGTTTGTTTGTAGAAGCAGCGAAGCGGTGCAACGGTTTTTCATGCTTCGAAGCTAGCGAAGCGATGCAGAAGCAGAAGCAGGAGCAGTTGGTTGCAGAATAATTGATTTGGTTGCGCAGTTTCTCGATTTAGTTGCGTTATTATCGGTTCGGTTGCGTTATTCCGTCATACAGTCACTGCTTCTGCGCCGAAGCAAAGCACCGCATCCCCTCTTCACTAAAAAACAGCCGGAGAAAAGGAATTCCTTTTCTCCGGCTGTTCCATATGAAGTCACCCGTTATGCCATTTGTACATCCATAGTACGCCTGATTTCATCAGACGTGCGATGCGTCCTGTAACGGTACGGTCGGCAAGATACGCGAAACCTTGTTTTTGTCCGAGCGAGCCAAGGAAGCCTTTCAGCTTGATTTCCGGCATCTTCTCCGGAAGCGGTTCACTCCGCCACATCGCTTTCAGAATTTTGACGATCTGTTCCGCCTGTTCTTCTGCGAGCTGCGCAGAAGGTGCCATCGGAAGTCCCGCACAGTCCCCGACGACATATACGTTCTCATCGGTCGGTAATTGGTGGTACTGGTTGATAACGACACGACCGCTTCCATCGCTTTCAAGGTTCAGGTCACGGACAACTTTCACTGTCTGAATTCCTGCTGTCCATACGACAGCATCGACCGGAATCACTTCTTCGTGATTATAAAGCTTGTTCTGTTCGACTTTCGTGATGTTGGCGTTCGATACGACCTCGACATCATGGTTATCGAACCATTTCTTGACGTAATTGCTGAGCCGTTCCGGGAAATCACGCAAAATACGCGGGCTCCGGTCGAACAATTTGATCTGCAGATCTCCGCGGCTTTCGCGCAGTTCACTTGCCAGTTCGATTCCGCTCAGTCCAGCACCGACGATTCCCACAATCGCATCAGATGGCAAACCAAGAAGCTCGTTGTACGTCTTGCGTGAGTTGCCGATCGTCTGGATGCTGTGTGTGAACTCTTCCGCTCCTGGAACGCCGTGATATTTGTCTTCACAGCCAAGTCCGATGACAAGGTCGTCATATGCCACTTCTTGACCGTTCCCTAAATAAACACGCTTCTCTTCAAGACCAATGCGCGAGATTTCGGCGTTGATGATCGTCAAGCGATCACTCTCCGGGAAATCTACACGTACTTCCTGGTCGGATGAAGTTCCTGCTGCCAGCGCATAAAATTCTGTCTTCATGCTGTGGAACGGCGTCCGGTCGATTAAAATGATTTCCGTATCAAGTGGCAAGTTATTCGGTAATAACCGCAGCAATATGCGCATATTTCCGTATCCGCCACCAAGCAAAACTAATTTTCGCATAAAAATCTCCTTATCTACTCTGCTTTTTTCTCCATTAAGAGTATAGCTGATTGTGAGAAGTTTCACAATGGCTTTTCGCGAAATCAATTGTTTGACGCAAGCTTCCAAAAACGGTAGGATTTCTATTGAACGAGGTGACTATATCCCATGAATCCGATTGTTGAATTTTGCATCAGCAACCTCGCGAATGGTGCCCAGTCCTGTTTTGAGGAATTGGAGAAAGACCCTTCCTTGGATGTGCTGGAATACGGTTGTCTGAGCTATTGCTCCACTTGTGCAGAGACTTTATTCGCACTCGTCAACGGCGAAATCGTCGAAGCCGAGACCCCAGAAGAACTGACCCGGAAAATCTACGAATTCATCGAAGAAAATCCGTTGTTTTAAGCCGTCCGTGACGGCTTTTTTCTATGTCAGCATTCCTGCTGCACCACTTTTCATATTACTTCCCACTCCTCCAGATTTTCAATCGTCCAGGTCGGTGGAACATCTTTAGTGAGTACATCTTCCATCCTGCTCACGCCCGTATTAACGTGAATTGTATCGATGCCGAACCGGATCCCCGCCAAAATGTCTGTATCATAATTATCCCCGACCATGACCATCTCATCCTTCCGGAAGCCGTGCTCATGGCGGATCGCTTCAAGCATATGTGACTCAGGCTTTCCAATGAAAATCGGGTCTACACCCGTCGAAGTCGAAATGAGTGCAGTAAACGCACCGTTCCCCGGCAGGAAGCCGCGCTCTGATGGAAATGCCACATCACGGTTGGTCGACAAGAACGTCGCACCGTTCCGGATATCGAGACACGCCTGTGCAAGCTTGTCGTAGGAGATGCCCCAGTCGAGGCCAGTGACGACGATGTCTGCGTTTCTCTCCACACAACTGATGCCTTCAGCACGAAGCGCTTCTCCCATGGCATCCGTCCCGATGAAATAGACGGACTTCCCTGCGTACCAGCGGTGGATGTATTTCGCAGCCGTGATAGCCGATGACAGAATGCACTCCGGATCCGCTGTGATTCCGAAGTTCGCAAGCCTCTCACATAACTGCGCTTGTGTTTTCGACGCGTTGTTCGTGACATAAAATGGCTCGATGCCTTTGTCCTGCAGACGGCGGACGAAATCTGCTGCGTGTTCGATCGACTGCTCGCCGCGGTAGATCGTCCCGTCGACATCGAGACAGTATGCTTTATATGCTTTCATTGTTACCCTCCGGCAAGAACGCCGAAACCGCTCCCAATTCGTGTTCCACGTAATGCTCCACTTTCGGGCGGAATTGCTTCAGCGCATCCAGGTTGCGTGCAAACACTTCCTGGATCTGTGCTTGATCGATTTTCATGAATTCGCGCACCAGCATTTTCCGCACGCTGATGACGTCTTTCAGCGGCGCATCCATTTCTTTAGAAATGACTTTTTCATCAACAAGAATATCGACGATGTCATCATAGCTTCCAGGATCCCGCATGATGAAGCCGTCGATCATCGTATTTCCAACGTCGATGATCGATTCGATCGTGTTCAACGCCAAACGCTCGAGCGCCAGGCGGCTCTCCAGCCCTTCCCATGCGCCGTTCTTCTCTTCGAACAGCGCTAATAGTTCACTCATATGTGCCAATGTTTCACTGATTTTATTTCGGTCGACAAAGTACATGTGTATTCCTCCTAGCTGTTACCTTCCACTTCATCATATCATAAAGAAGCCCTTTCATCAGTGCCGGACACCGGTTCTATACGTATGTCTATTCCACGTTTTCGGATGCATTTCAGCCAAATAAAAAAAGCCCTTGAAACAGATCATCCTTCTGCTTCAATGGGCGCTTCCTTCAATTCGTTCACTGGCTCTTCCGCCTGCTCTTCTACAGGTTTCGGTGCTTTCCCTGTCTTCTTGATGACGAAATAGGCACAACCAAAATTGCAGTATTCGTACAAGTAATCCTGCAACGTACTGATTTTCGTGTCATAGGTCGCTTTTTGGCTCGCGTCATCGAAGAATCCTTTGAGCCGCAGCTGGCCATAACCCCAGTCACCTAGAATATAATCGTATTTCGACAAAATTTCACTATATCGCTTCAATAGCGCTTCTTCCTGGAATCCATCGCGGTAGTCCATGATTACTTCGTATTCATAACGGTCTAATATCGTCACTATCCATCACCATCCATGAGCCCATCCGAGCCCGTCTTGTTCAATACCGGAAACCGAATATTTCCCTTCTCCAAATGTACCATAGAGCGGCGCATAAAAAAAGGTCCAGAGCTCGTTGCTCCGGACCTTTTCATTCAAGCGTTCTTTCTTGCTTTCCCTTTGACCATCGCATTCGCGATGCTTGCGGCGAGTCCGCCCCATAAAATGACCATTCCAATGATCATGACGACGATAGCACTAACTGACATACGCTGCTCCCCCTTTATTCATCTTCTTTGAACTGTGCGTGGTCTTTATGCCATTTACCAATAGACAATAGAATTCCGATGACTAAAGCTCCAACTGCCACACCAACACCTGCGGTCAGGGTGAACATGTTCGTATAGCCTTCGTAGTTTCCTGTATCTGTCTCAAAGTTCTGACCGACGTTCAAGCGGATCAATCCGAACATCATGTAACCAAGAACAATTGGTGTCACGATGCCAAGACAGAATTTCCACCAGCCACCAAGCGGAATATCGGAGATCGCGTTTGCATGACCTTTCAGTACGTCCGCTTTTCTCAATACCCAAACGACCATAATGACTTCGACAAGACCAAGTGCAGCTACGCCGAACTGGTTGATGAAGTAATCGACGATATCAAGGAAGAAGAGACCGCCTTGTGTTGCGAATAAAATGGAAACAAGTGCTGCAAATCCACCGCCGAACAAAACAGCTGAGCGACGTTTTACGCCTAGTTTCTCACTGATTCCTGCAATATACGTTTCACAAATTGAAATTAACGAAGTGAAACCTGCAAGTGTTAAGGACAGGAAGAATAATGCCCCGAACAATCCATTCATCCCCGGGAACTGGTTGATGATCTGTGGGAATACGACGAATGCGAGTCCGACACCTGCAGACGCAACTTCTGCAACCGGGACATCAGCCTGTGTCGCCATAAATCCAAGTGCAGCAAAGACACCGATACCAGCTAACAATTCAAATCCTGAGTTCGCAAAACCTGTGATGAATGCGTTGTTCGTAATATCCGATTTCTTCGGAAGATAACTTGAATAAGTAATCATGATAGCAAATGCAATCGATAAACTAAAGAAGATATGACCATACGCGGCCACCCACACTTCAGGGTTCATAATGGCTGAAAAATCCGGTTTGAAGAATGCATCCAGACCAAGCATTGCTCCATCAAGTGTAACTGCGCGTATAACGACAATCAAGAAGACGACAACGAGTGTCGGTATGAAGATTCTGTTCGCTAATTCAATACCTTTCTTGACTCCTCCGAACAGGATTCCGAGTGTCACTAGCCAAACAATCGCAAGCGGAATGAAAATTCCCCAGACGATGCTTCCTGTCTGTCCAGGAGAAACTGTCAACTGAAGAAATTCATTAAACAAAAATCCTTCCGTATCTTCTCCCCAAGCCTGATTGAATGAAAAGATCGTATAACGCATCGACCATGCGATGATAACTGCATAGTAAACAGAAATGACAAACGATACCATAATCGCCCACCAGCCCATCCATTCCGCTTTCTTGCCACTCATTCTGAAGAATGACAGCGGAGCAGAACCGCGGTACTTATGGCCGATCGTGAACTCCATGATTAGAATCGGAATTCCGGCAGTTAACAATGCGAACAAATAAGGAATGAAAAAGGCACCCCCACCGTTTTCAAACGCTACATACGGAAATCGCCAGATGTTTCCTAAGCCGACCGCCGAACCAACCGCGGCCATAATAAAACCGGCACGCGTACCCCACTGCGAACGTTCCATATCTTTTCCCCCTTTTTTGATTCCAAAATTCCCCTGTAAAACAGTGATTTCGGTTTATTCAGATTATTTTATAATCTAGATTCAGTATACTAATCACCTGGTCCTAAGTAAAGATGATTTTTCTAAATTTTCTAAATAATTATTTCAAAAAAATAAAAAGAGGATAAGAACTAAGCTTATCCTCCCAAAATATTATTATGAATGTTTTTCTGAAATAGAACCTATTTTCGTCCACACAAGTAAAACAATCACTAGACATATTCCCACTGCCCCAAGAGAAAGCAAAAGTGATTCACTTAATCCCATGACCAAATACCCTGCTGCAGCGATTCCTGCTGCTGTCAGCGCATAAGGAATCTGCGTAACGACGTGATCCATCAAGTTGCTTCCCGCTCCAGTAGAAGACAGGATCGTCGTATCGGAAATCGGTGAACAGTGATCGCCGAAAACCGCACCGGCAAGTACAGCGGACAGCGAAGGCAGCAATAATTCAGGTGCCGCTTCAATCATGATGGTGCCGGCAATCGGGAGCAAGATCCCGAAAGAACCCCAGGAAGTCCCAGTGGAGAATGCCATGACTCCTGCCAGGATGAAGAGCAGTACCGGAAGAACCGCGATCGGCACATTGCTTGAAATCACCACATCAGCCAAGTATGCACCCGTCCCGAGCAGATCGATCAAATAAGTCAACGCCCAAGCGAAGACCAGGATCAACACAGCGCCAAGCATCGATTGGATGCCTGCGATGATCCCTTTGCCAATCCATTTTGGCTCGGCTGTTTTATTTTGTTTCATTTGCATCACATACAGGATGATTGATGTGATGGCACCGAGCAGACCGCCGATAAGCAATGAGGCCGGGACGTCGGTGTTCTCAAAAATCAGCCAGATATCGAAAACTTGATCAGCGTTCTGATAGCCTGTCCAGCCCATTGCTGCAAGCGTCCCTGCAATCAGCAAAGCGATCGGCAGCAGCAGATCAATGATGCGGCCGTGTGAGTGCGTCGGGAAAGTTTCCTTCAATTCCCCTGGAATATCTTTTTCGGGATCGAACAGCTGGCCTTGTGCGGCTGCCATTTCATGCTTTCTCATCGGTCCGATATTCGTATCGGTCCAAGCAACGAAAAAGACGATGACCAATGATGCGATTACATAAAAGTTCATCGGTGCCATCCACAGGAAGGCTTCCAGTGCGGAATACTCGACAAAACTTTGCCCTGCCAGTATCGTTGCCAGGATTCCAATGATTGCCGCGCCCCAGCTCGATACGGGAGCGACCACACAGATCGGCGCCGATGTCGAGTCGATGAAGTAGGCAAGCTTCGCACGGGACACTTTGTAGCGGTCCGTGATCGGGCGTGAGACCTGGCCGACCGTCAATGCATTGAAATAATCATCGATGAAGACGACGATGCCCAAAAAGACAGTCATCAGCTTTGCGCTGCGCTTCGTTTTGATTTTACCCGAGGCCCACTCCGCAAACGCCTGGCTGCCTCCGGACAACGAAACAAAGGCAGTGATGATTCCCAGAAGCAGTAAGAATAGGATGATGAAAACATTATACGCATTGAACCCGCCGTCCCAGAAAGATACAGCGAATGAATTGAACACTTCCCTCAATGTTCCCACCGGTGAAAATGCCGTTAAAATAAGTGCTGCAGAAATGATCCCTATCCCCAGTGACAATAGCACACGGCGCGTCAGCAAGACCATAACGATCGCAATGATCGGTGGCAGGATTGTAAAAATAGTATTTTCCATGTTGTTCTCCTTTTCTTTTTACTAGGATGCGAGGCAACAAAAAAAGCCGCTTCCCAAAAATGGAGAAGCCGGCTTTTTACAATTCGTTTGGTTAATCAAACTATTGTGTAGCTCTCCATTTGTGTCTCGCACAAATGACAGTGGCATCCTTCTTCAGAATACCCCCAGCCCGTTCCTGTTGACACAGAAAACAGACTTCGGCGATTCGACCTTTCCATTGCATTCCTCGCTGTCGTGCTCCTGCAATGTACTGATCCGTCTCGCGGCCTCTACCCATCTTTATAAAATTCTTCCATAGCATATCAACTATCCGGCCCGAAATCAAGGGGTTCACATATGTCTTACTTTTCAGTATATTCGAGCGCTTCCCTTCGGAAATATTCCTTGAAAACATCTCGCAGAAATTCCGGCATAAAATAGGTCTTTTCCGCTTGTTTCATGACCGGGAAAAAATAGCCAAATGTATACATATCGAGTGTCATCAGCCGGTAAACCCGTTTTCTGTCGACCGGTTCACCAGCAACATGAAGTACATCTCCCTGCATCCCAAAATTCACACGGATCATTTTTCCGAACACTTTTCCGCGGAACCCCATTCCTTTCAGTTCAAGCTTCTCCCATTCTTCGTTAAGAGACTCGTGGTAGACGCCCTCCAGCTCTTCACCGGTCAGGAAAATGAGGCACGGATTGATCGGATGCGGCAACAATTGGTGGAAATCGTAATGGGTCAATTCTCCACTTGGCAGATCCTTCATGAAAAGCCCGGCATTGAACAAAGCACAATCCGATTCTGCAAACTCCGATAGCGCTGCACCGAACAAACCGGCGAGCTCGGATTCGTTGAACCAATCGGCCTCCAGCACGTGCCGGTTCCAGAATACCGGCTCGGACAATTGCTCACGGCTCTCTTCCATCAATTGTTCATCGTACACTTTGCCGTCTCCCGGAAGGTTATCCGTTTCAATTAGTTCTGCCTTCATATCGAAAAGTGTCGGTTCGATTTGGATATGGCCAATATACTGACCGAATTTCCCCGCTGCACCAAGCAGCGTATTGCCGATCCATTTGCCTTTTCGAAATACGTGATGCGTATGTGCACCGAGTATAATATCCAGATCCGGACACAGCTCCGCCAGCGCTTCATCGGATTTGACACCGAGATGCGACAGGCAGATTAGGAAATCGACTTGGCCTTTCAAATGCTGGACTGCTTGCTGGATCGCCTTCTTCCCGTCCGTTACTTGCCAGCCAAGACGCTCGTAGAACGGTGTGAACTCTGCTGTTGCCCCGATGAGACCGATCCGTTTTCCAGCGTTCGTTTCGATAATATGATAAGGCTTTGCCCAGTCCGGCCGTTCCCCGAATGCATCGAAGAGATTGGCTAGGACGACCGTGAACTGTGCGTCAGCGTATAACTGGTCGAGATCCGCTTTTGCGAATGTGATTCCTTCATTATTGCCGATTGTCACGGCATCATAGCCTGCTTCACTCAGCAATTCCACATTGCCTTTTCCGGACGTGCCTTCCGTGAATGGGTGCGACCGATCCGCATGATCACCGATATCGAGCACAAGACAAAAATCCCCTTGCGCTTCATGGAATTTCCGTCGCTCTTCCAGAAATGCATGGATAGCAGGCCAAGATGTGAAATGACTATGCAAATCGTTCGTATGATAGATGTGTATCGTTTCCCTCATCTGCATCACCTCTTAAGTTCCAAAAAGTCCTTGATAAATCGAACGCAAACCGAAAATAAGCAGCGCCAGGCGCAAAATGATGACGAGCGTATCCGAATTCAACTGCTTGTTCAAACGTGCACCGAGCTTTGCACCGATATAAGCACCTGGGACGATTGCGAAAGCATAGACCCATGGCACGTTACCGAGAGAAATATGTGTGATCGAATTGACAATCGACGTCAGGAAGACCATGAACATCGACGTACCGACCGCGACGTGTGGCGGGAATAGGAATAATAGAATCATCGCCGGAACGATGATCGAGCCTCCACCGATTCCGAACAGGCCGGATGCGAAACCGACAAAGAACGTCAACAGGAGTGCGAACCAAAGCGGATAGCCGAACACATGGGTCACGCCTTGGTTGTCCGTGAATGTAGAAGTCCGGCCATTTTTCACGAACCACTGCACTTTTTTCAGTTTATCGCGGACAAGTAGCAGAATTGCCAAAAATACGAGGAGAATACCGAAATAGAGATTGAATGATGGCAAATCCAAGTTCTTGTTCACGAATGCGCCGACAATCGTCCCCGGTGCACTTCCGGCGAAAAACACAAAACCGCTCCGGTAATCGACCGTCTTCACTTTCACATACGATAACGTCGATGAAAGTCCGATGAAGATCATCATCACGACAGACAAGCCGACAATTTTCTGCGGACCGAGGTCCGGGAAGAATTCGAATGTGCTTCCAAGGAACAGGAGTGCCGGCACGAGAATGACGCCTCCCCCGAGCCCGATGAGCGCTCCCAGTGTCCCTGCAGCGACGCCGATCAGCGCCATTATGAGATAGATCATTCTAAGTCACCATCGAATAAATCAAGCTGCTTCGGCGCGAGGTCTGTATAAGTCAGACCGTTCTGCTTCTGAAATGCTTTCGCATTCGCCGCCGCGTGTCCGCCGGAGTTGTTGTTGAAGATGACGTACACATTGTCCGTCTTTTTCTTCAGTTCCCCTACAGCTGCACTGATTTCTTTCAATTCTTTCTCATTGTAATCGTATAAATATCGTACTTCGCGCCATTGATCACCTTTTGCCGGAGCTAACCAACCGTGGACGTTACGTCCGTGCAAACGGAACAGCACTTTATCGGCACGGCTCGACAGCGGGACGAGCGGAATCGAGCCATCGCCCGCCTGTGGTTCATCACAAACGGAGTGAATCAAACCGTTTTCACGCAGGAATTCAACTGTCTTCTCAGCCATGCCGTCCCTGTACCACGATTGGTGGCGGAACTCGATCGCGAGGTCGAACTCGCGCAATCTGCCCGTGATGTCCCGGATGATGTCGACATTTTCTTTGACACAATCAAACCAAGGTGGGAACTGCAGCAGCACCATCGCGAGCTTTCCTGCTTCCTTCAGTGGACGGATTGATTTGATGTATGCTTCGAACATCTCCTCACGGCTCTCAAACGGCATCTTGCCACGCTGATGCCCTGTCATGCCCTGATATGCTTTCACGACGAACTGGAACGACTCAGGCGTCTCTGTAATCCATTTTCGGATATTGCGCTCCGGCTGGACAGCGTAAAACGCTGAATCAAGCTCCACGATCGGAAAATGTGCGCTATAGTCTTCCAATTTATTTTTAGAATTCGGCTGATACACATCTGGATGGTCGCCCCATCCTGTCAATCCGACATAAATCATTGTCCAGGCCCCCGCTTCATTGAACTCATTATTATTTCATTATCATAGCATAATGGACCACCGAACGTACCTCCGACTAACTTTTCGGAACGAAAAAGAGAACCTGCAACGGCTCCTAATGAGTCATCGCAGATTCCCTTATTCATTTCATCGATTCGGGAAGTGGAACCGGTAATTAACCGATCGATCCTTCCATCTCGAACTTGATAAGACGGTTCATTTCGACCGCATATTCCATCGGCAATTCTTTCGTGAACGGCTCGATGAAGCCCATGACGATCATTTCAGTCGCTTCTTGTTCAGAAACACCACGGCTCATCAAGTAGAACAATTGCTCTTCCGATACCTTCGAAACTTTCGCTTCGTGCTCCAATGAAACGTTGTCGTTCAGGATTTCATTGTAAGGGATCGTATCAGATGTCGATTGGTTGTCCATGATGAGCGTATCACACTCGATGTTCGAACGTGCGCCGTCCGCCTTGCGTCCGAAACGGACGATTCCACGGTAAGAAACTTTCCCGCCTTGTTTCGAAATCGATTTCGAAACGATCGAAGAAGAAGTGTTCGGTGCAAGGTGGATCATTTTCGCGCCTGCATCCTGGTGTTGGCCCTTACCTGCGATAGCGATTGACAGAGTCATGCCACGTGCGCCTTCGCCGCGCAGATAAACTGCAGGGTATTTCATTGTCAATTTCGAACCAATGTTGCCATCGACCCATTCCATCGTACCGTTCGCATCCACGAATGCGCGTTTCGTTACAAGGTTATAGACGTTGTTCGCCCAGTTTTGGATCGTTGTGTAACGGCAATATGCGTCTTTTTTGACGATGATCTCAACAACCGCTGAGTGAAGTGAGTTCGTTGTGTAGACCGGAGCTGTACAACCTTCCACGTAGTGAACGCTTGCGCCTTCATCCACGATGATGAGTGTACGTTCGAACTGCCCCATATTTTCTGAGTTGATACGGAAGTATGCTTGCAGCGGAGCTTCCACTGTCACGCCTTTTGGCACGTAGATGAACGATCCGCCTGACCATACTGCTGTGTTGAGTGCTGCAAATTTGTTGTCAGCAGCCGGAATGACTGTCTGCCAATATTCACGGAACAGGTCCTCGTTCTCTGCGAGCGCTGCATCTGTATCTTTGAAGACGATGCCCATGTCCGTAAGTTCCTGTTTCATATTGTGGTAAACGACTTCCGACTCATATTGAGCGGATACACCAGCCAAATATTTTTGCTCTGCTTCAGGAATTCCAAGCTTGTCAAACGTCTGTTTGATTTCGTCCGGTACTTCATCCCATGAAGTTTGGCTCATTTCCGAAGGTTTTACATAATACGTGATTTCATCGAAATCAAGTGCGCTCAGATCGCCGCCCCATAGTGGCATAGGCATTGAGTAGAACATCTTCAATGCTTTCAGGCGCGAGTCGAGCATCCATTCAGGTTCTTCCTTGATTGAAGAGATCTCTCTTACGATATCTTCTGTCAATCCACGCTTCGATCTGAAGACAGATACGTCTTTGTCGTGGAAACCATATTTATAATCGCCGATTTCTGGCATTTTCTTCGCCATCGTCGTTCCTCCATTCTATTAGTTACGATTCTTCTCCACTTTGTACGCCACGCTCCATCGCTTTCCAAGCGAGTGTTGCACATTTGATGCGGGCTGGGAATTGAGAGACGCCTTGCAATGCTTCGATATCCCCTAGGTCGATCGAATCGTCGTAATCTTTGCCGAGCATCATGTCGGAAAAGATGTTGGACAGTTGCAGTGCCGTATCGACGTCTTTCCCTTTGACCGCCTGCGTCATCATCGAAGCCGAGGCCATAGAGATTGAACATCCTTCCCCATCGAACTTAGCGTCCGCCACTTTGCCG
The DNA here is from genome assembly GCF_009707665.1 of Planomicrobium sp. YIM 101495. Taxonomy (GTDB): domain Bacteria; phylum Bacillota; class Bacilli; order Bacillales_A; family Planococcaceae; genus Planococcus. The sequence continues at coordinate 188,284 of NZ_WLZW01000003.1, read as the reverse complement.
TCTTCGACTTTCAACGTCAAGTGAATGCGGTCGCCGCACGTTGGGTTATTCATGTCGATCGTAATATGATTTTCTTCCAGTGTTCCTTTGTTTCTCGGAGTTTTGTAATGATCCATGATCACTTGACGATACAATTGATCCAAGTTATTAGAAGACATCTTTGAAATACTCCTTTGCGATGCGCAGACCGTCTACAAGACGATCGACATCCGCTTCCGAATTATAAAGATAGAAGCTTGCACGGGCTGTCGCTGTAACATCCAGCCATTTCATCAGCGGCTGTGCACAATGGTGACCGGCGCGAACCGCTACACCATGCATGTCCAGCACTGTCGCAAGGTCATGCGGGTGTACACCGTCAAGGTTGAACGTGACAATTCCCGCACGCTGTTCAGGATCGGCTGGACCGTAAATGTTCAGCCCTTCAATCGTGCTCATTCTATCCATGGCATATGCAGCCATCTCGTGCTCATGTCGCTCGATATTGTTCAGCCCGACCTCCGTGAGGAAATCGATTGCTGCACCAAGACCGACAGCGCCAGCGATGATCGGTGTTCCACCTTCGAATTTCCAAGGCAGTTCCTTCCACGTTGAATCATATAAGCCAACGAAGTCGATCATCTCTCCTCCAAATTCAACCGGTTCCATTGCATTCAGCAATTCCTTCTTGCCGTACAACACGCCGATACCAGTCGGTCCGACCATCTTGTGGCCGGAAAATGCGAAGAAGTCACAGTTCAGTTCTTGTACATCGATCTTCAAGTGTGGCGCTGCTTGCGCACCATCAACGACCATAACCGCGCCGTGTTGGTGTGCAATCTCAGCGACTTCCTTGACTGGGTTCATCGTACCGAGAACGTTCGAGACGTAAACCATCGAAACGATTTTCGTCCGCTCCGTAATCGCTGCTCGAACTTGCTCAAGGGAAATGGTTCCATCCTCTTCAAGTTCGATGTATTTCAGAACAGCTCCGCGCTCTTTCGCCAACTGTTGCCATGGAATGATATTGGAATGGTGCTCCATATACGTGATGACGATTTCATCGCCCTCTTCCACGTTCGCACGGCCATAGCTTTGCGCAACAAGGTTGATCGCAGTCGTCGTCCCGCGGAGGAAAATAACCTCTTCCGTGGAACGCGCATTGATGAAGTTGCGGACTTTCTCGCGTGCACCTTCGTACTTCTCAGTCGCACGGTTCCCGAGTGTATGCACACCACGGTGAACGTTGGAGTTGTCCAGTTCGTAATATGCCTTCATCGCCTCAATCACTTGCACCGGCTTCTGGGAAGTCGCTGCACTGTCGAGATAGACGAGTGGATGGCCGTTAATTTCCTGGTTCAGGATCGGAAAATGCTTTTTAATCTCTTTGTTGATCATCAGCGGACTTTCCTTTCGATAACCTCCGTCAATTGCTTTTTGACGCCTTCAATTGGCAATACCCGTACAACAGGTGCCAAGAAGCCGTGAATCACAAGACGTTCAGCTTCCTGTTTAGTAATCCCGCGGCTCATCAAGTAGTAAAGCTGCAATGGATCTACACGGCCGACCGATGCTGCGTGGCCTGCAGTTACATCATCTTCGTCAATTAAAAGAATCGGATTTGCGTCACCGCGTGCTTCCGGGCTCAACATTAAGACCCGTGATTCCTGCTCTGCGTTGGAACGCGTCGCACCGTGCTCGATTTTGCCGATTCCGTTGAAGATGGAAGATGCTGCATCTTTCATAACGCCATGCTTCAAGATCTGACCATCAGAGTCTTTGCCCCAATGAACGACTTTCGTCGTGAAGTTTTGTTTCTGTGACCCTCGGCCGACTACAACCATTTTCGTGTCGCCGACTGAGTTGTCGCCCACAAGGTGAGTTACGTTCTCAGAAATTGTGTCGCTGTCGTTCATCATACCGAGCGCCCATTCAATGCGCGCGTCACGGCCAGCAACTCCGCGGCGGTTCACATATGTTGTGAAACCTTTCGCGAGTACATCTACAGCACCGTAAGTGATCTGTGCATTGTCTTCCGCGAATACTTCAGAAACGATGTTCGCTTGGCCTTTTGCTTCTTCAACTGTCGAGTAGTAGTTCTCGACGTAAGTCACTTGGCTGCTCGTGTCTGCGACTACGATGACGTGGTTGAACAATGACACTTGCTCGTCGTCGTGGAAGAAGACAACTTGTACAGGCTCTTCAACTACTACGTTTTTCGGAACATAAAGGAATGCTCCACCGTTCATCAACGCAGCGTTCAAAGCTGTCAATTTGTGCTCATCCGTTTTCACGCCGTTTGTCATGAAGTACTTTTGCACAAGCTCTCCGTGTTCGCGGAGTGCTGTGAAAATATCCGTCAAGATAACGCCCTGTCCTGCAAGCTCAGGTGATACACGTGAAAACGCTGCTGTGTTGTTGTGTTGGATGTAAAGGTTCTTCTGTTCAAGATCTACAATAGAACGAAGGTTTTCATCCAATTGCTCAATCGAATCGAACTTCGTGCTTTCGACTGAATGAACTGGATAATCCGTAAAGTTCCAGTTCACGATCTTTGTTTTATCTGGTTTTGGAAGCGCTAGTTTTTCCGCTTCTGCAAACGAGCGAAGGCGCAGCTCAGTAAACCATGCCGGTTCACCGTTTCTTTCTGAAAAGGAGCGCAGCTCTTGCTCGGTCATTTTTAAGTTTGTTTCAACCGTCATGCCAGTCTCTCCCTTCAATTATGCTTGACCTACTGTTTCGTCTTCGATGCCAAGTTCCGCTTTGATCCAGTCGTACCCTTCAGCTTCCAATTTCTGTGCAAGCTCTTTGCCACCGGATTTTACGACGCGACCTTGCATCATAACGTGAACATGGTCAGGAGTGATATAGTTCAACAGACGTTGGTAGTGAGTGATGATCAGGCAGCCGAATTCTTCGCCGCGCATCTGGTTGATTCCTTCAGAAACAACTTTAAGTGCATCGATATCAAGACCGGAGTCGATCTCATCCAATACAGCGATTTTCGGTTTGATCATCATCATTTGAAGAATTTCGTTACGTTTCTTCTCTCCGCCTGAGAATCCTTCGTTCAAGTAACGCTGTGCCATTTCTTGATCCATATCGAGAACTTCCATTTTGCTGTCGAGTTCACGAATGAATTTCATCAATGAAATTTCTTCGCCTTCTTCGCGGCGAGCGTTAATAGAAGAACGCATGAAGTCGGCGTTCGTTACGCCAGAGATCTCACTTGGGTATTGCATTGCAAGGAATAGGCCAGCACGAGCGCGCTCGTCGACTTCCATTTCCAATACATCTTCCCCGTCAAGCATGATTGAACCTTGTGTTACTTCATATTTCGGATGCCCCATGACCGCTGAAGCCAAAGTAGATTTCCCTGTACCGTTCGGGCCCATGATGGCATGAACTTCATTTGTGTTAATTGTTAAATTTACACCTTTTAGAATCTCTTTGCCTTCGATCTCAACGTGCAAATCCTTGATTACAAGAGTTGACATGTAAATACCTCCATAAAGTTAATTGGGATGGCGAACCATCCTTAATTAGTATCATTCTAATCTTAACCGATAACCCGACAACTGGCAAATCATTGGACCCTTATAATTTCTGCTGTCGAAAAGGTTTAAAATCATTGAATTTGCTCGTTCACGCTAGGGAATCCCCTTAATTCAGATAAAAAAATCATTTTTTCAGTCGTTTCCAACTAATTGAGAATGTATATCATGGTTTCCAGTATGCAGGCATGAGAAAAGCCAGCCGGAAAAGGATTTGCTCCATTCTCCGGCTGGCTCGAAAGTTTTTTATTCAATGTTCAGTTGATCATTCACGGTGGGCTTGTCGATCGATCATTGCTGATACCATCTGCCCCTGAAGGTAATCTCTCTCTCGGCGCTTTTCCACTTCTACGATTTTTTGCGGATCATTTTGGTATTCTTCAATACCATATCCGTGTTTGTCCCGAAATGCCTGTTCCATCTTTTCAGTGCGCTCCATACTTTGAGATTCGATAATGAATCATTCCTTCCCCGTTTTTTAAAAATTTTATTCACTACTATGTCTACCCGTTACCCGGCGTGTTAAACATAAAAATAAAACTTTTTTCAGGAAATTTCATTTATCATTAGTTTGTCAATTCAGCAGCTGCCGATTCGCTTACTTTCTTGCTGCCTGCGAATTTCGAGACGATGTTGGCAAGTGCACCGTCTCCGGTCACGTTCGCTGCAGTCCCGAAGCTGTCCTGCGCCATGTACAACGCGATCATCAGTGCAACCATCGTCTCGTCAAACCCGAGCATCACTTTCAATAAACCGATGGCGGCCATGACCGCTCCTCCTGGAACACCAGGTGCTGCGACCATTGTGATGCCGAGCATCAAAATGAACGGGAACAGCTGACCGAAGGAAATGCTTTGCCCTGTCAAGAGGAGAACGCCGATTGCACAAGTGACGAGTGTAATCGTACTGCCTGACAAGTGGATCGTTGCAAAAAGCGGCACCGTGAAGTCGGTCACTTTTTCATCTGATCCTGTTTTACGCGCCTGGCGCAGCGTTACCGGAATCGTCGCTGCGGAAGACTGCGTTCCGAGCGCTGTAAAGTATGCCGGCAGCATCGTCTTCAGCATGGCGAACGGGTTGCGCTTTTGCAACGCGCCTGCAGTCGTGTACTGGAGCAGTAGCATGCCCCAGTGCATGATGATGATCAAAACGAAGACGATCGCAAAGAGTGACAAGATTTCAGCAACCGCCCCGCCGTATGCCATGTTCGCGAAAATCCCGAAGATATGGAATGGCAAAAGCGGGATGATGACGACGGAAATCGTCTTCTCGATGATCGACTGGAATTCGTCGAAGAACGACACCATCGTCTTACTTTCCACAGCAGCCATCCCGATCCCAAGAAGGAATGCAAGAATCAGCGCAGACATGACGCCGAAGACCGGCGCCATTTCCAAGTCGATGAATGTTTTCGCGAGCGCTCCAGAAGGATCGTCGAACCCTTGTAGGCTACGTCCTTCCATGACACCCGGCAAAATCATGACTGCGACGAAATATGCGATGATTCCCGCAACAACCGTCGATGTATAAGCGACCCCAGTGGACAGGCCAAGCAGCTTCCCTGAACCTTTTCCGAGCTTGGCAATCCCTGGTGCGATGAATCCTAAAATGATGAACGGCACGACAAAGTTCAGGAAATTCCCGAAAATGGAGGTGAATGTCGCGAACACGCGGACAAGCCATTCCGGTGAAACAGAACCGATGATGACGCCAAGTGCAATTGCAACAATGATTTTTGGCAAAAGACCGAATTTGAACTTCATGTTTATTCCTCCCTGAAAGAACAGTTGTATTATTGTAGTATACAATATCATGAAGAAGAATCCCGTACTAGCTGTATTCGAATACGCGGAATATTTTTATTATTCCAGATCTGCCGGAAGTGCTTGAACGATTTCCGGCAAATGAAAAAAGAGTCTGCCCTGAAAGCCGATTTCAGCTTCCGGGACAAACCCATCATGATTTTCTGAGATATTATTCTTCGACTGGTACGACTGCGCCGCCCCACTCATCCAAGATGAACTGCTGGATTTCTTCAGAACGCAGAACCTCCACCAATTTCTGGATCGCTTCGCTGTCCTCTTCACCTGCTTGGACTGCGATGACGTTCACGTACGGGGAATCGGAATCTTCCAGTGCAATCGAATCTTCAAGCGGGCTGATGCCTGCATCGATCGCATAGTTCGAGTTGATCAACACAGCATCTCCTTCACCTGCTTCGAACATTTGCACAAGAAGTGCTGCTTCGTACTCTGTATCGAACTCAAGGTTTTTCGGATTGTCTACAATATTGCTGATTTCAGCAATTGTCTTGTCGATGCCCTCTTCAAGCGTGATCAAGCCTTCCACTTCAAGCATAGACAGGATGCGGCCATGATCCGGAATCGAGTTGCTCATCAAAATGACTGCGCCGTCCGGCAATTCATCAAGTGAAGCATATTCTTTCGAGTAAACGCCGATCGGTTCGATGTGGATGCCGCCAGCGTTAACAAAATCATAGCCATGATCAGCCATTTGTGATTCCAGATAAGGAATGTGCTGGAAGTAGTTTGCATCAATCCGGCCGGCATCGAGATCTTCATTCGGGAAAATATAATCCTGATACGTATCAATCTTCAAATCAATACCCTGTTCCTCCAAAAGTGGCTGTGCCTGCTCAAGAATTTCTGCGTGTGGAACGTTCGAAGCGCCAACTGTCAGCGTAACCGCTTCTTCCGTGCCGCTTCCCCCGTTCTCTTTTGTTGTATCTGCTGTATCATCCGTGCCGCAAGCTGTTAGTGCCAGTGCTGCGAATAGTGTACCTACAAAAAGTTTCTTCATGTTCATGACTCCCCTTTGGATTAGTAAGTATGAATGCTCTATTCAGCGTTTGTCCGCGCGCGCGGTTAAACGGTCTCCGATAAATTGAATGATGAAGACGATGACCAAAATCAAGATCGTCGCCATCAACGTCACGTCTTCCCGGCTTCTCTGGAATCCATCCAGGAACGCCAATGTGCCAAGTCCGCCTGCTCCGATGATGCCGGCCATCGCCGTGTAGCCTACGAGGGCGATCGCTGTCACCGTAATGCCGGAGATGAGTGCCGGCTTCGACTCCGGAAGCAATACCTTCCAGATGATGATCCACGTCGTTGCCCCCATAGAACGGGCTGCTTCGATGACGCCTTTGTCGATTTCGCTCAATGCGATCAACACCATGCGTGCATAGAACGGTGCCGAACCGATGATCAGTGCTGGCAATGCGGCGTTCGGTCCGCGGATCGTGCCGATCAGCCAAAGTGTGAACGGGATCAGCAAGATGATCAAGATGATGAACGGAATGGAACGGAAAATATTGACGAATGCTCCGGTCAGCCAGTTGACGAGTTTGTTCGCCCATAATTGTCTCGGTGCCGTCAGGAATAACAATAACCCGAGCAACAAGCCGAAAACGAATGTGAATACCGTCGACAATGCGGTCATATAAAGTGTTTCATACGTCGCTTCCCACATTTTATCCCAGTCGACATTCGGGAACCATGACTCAAACATCTGTCAGCACCTCCGCTTGTACTTCTTGTTCGTTCAAGAAAGCGAGTGCCGCAGCAATCTCTTGTTCTGATCCTTTCAACTGCAGGATCAACGTCCCGTAAGCGCCTCGTTGTGTATGCGCGATATCGCCTTGGACGATGTTCACTTCCACCGGGTGCGTGCGGATCAGCTGCGTTAAGATTGGCTGCTCCGTCCGTTCTCCGACAAAGACCAGTTTGACGAGACGGCCTGTCGGATAAAGTTCCAGCAAGTTTTTGATCGTCTCCCCCGAATCTGCATTCTCGGTGATCTGTGCGACGAACCGTTTCGTGATTCCTTCTTTCGGCGCTTGGAATACGTCCAGTACGTCTCCGAGTTCTACGACACGGCCGCCTTCCATCACAGCGACGCGGTGACAGATTTTGCGGATGACGTGCATCTCGTGTGTGATCAAGACGATCGTCAAACCGAGGCGTTTGTTGATGTCCACCAGTAAATCCAGGATGGCATCCGTCGTCTGTGGATCCAGTGCGGAAGTGGCTTCGTCACAAAGCAGCACTTCCGGTTCGTTTGCAAGTGCTCGCGCAATGCCGACACGCTGCTTTTGTCCACCTGACAGTTGGGCAGGGTATGCTTGCTCACGGCCGGACAAGCCGACGAGTTCGATCAGTTCCGCTGCACGTTTTGCACGTTCACGCTTCGGGACACCGGCGATTTCAAGAGGGAACTCGATGTTCTCCTGGACCGTACGCGACCAAAGCAGATTGAAATGCTGAAAAATCATGCTGATCTTCTGGCGCGCTCTCCGCAGTTCGGACCCTTTGATGCGCGTGATTTCCTGGCCGTTGATGGAGACACTGCCGGAAGTCGGTTTCTCGAGTCCGTTCAACAGACGGATCAACGTACTCTTTCCTGCACCACTGTAACCGATAATGCCGAAAATCTCCCCTTGTTCGATGGTCAGGTCCACCGTATCGACAGCCGTCAAAGCGTTTTTCCCGACATCGAAGTTCTTCGTTAATTTTGCTAATTGAATCATGTATCTTCACCTGCTCTTTACTTTCTGTTTTGGAAATTGAAAAAGGCCCCTTCTGCGCATAGACAAGCAGAAAGGGCCGCATAAAAAAACGCAAACCATTCTCTCATCTCTCAAAGCGATTCGCTTTGTGTGATTTGGCACCATTTCATTTTCATGACGGTTGCCGGGCTTCGACGGGCACTTCCCTCCACCTCTCTTAATAAGAGCCTAGCTATTAAATTATCAGTTCAGAAATCCAATTTATCATGACTCCTGCATTTCGTCAACCATTTGGATCATACTATATAGATACGGCACCGACTGGAATGCGTAGATTTTCTTCTCCAGCTCCCCGTTCTTTACGATCAATAAGCACGGCACACTTTCGATTTCGTATGCTTCAGCCGCTTCGATGACGAAGTTCAAATTAGCCTTGCCAACCGGCAGATCCGGGACAAGCTTCGTCACGACGTCCATCATGCGTGACGCGACTTGGCACGTGCCGCACATCGGCGTATACAAATAATACATCGCCATGCGTTGTTCTTTTATTTGAGTTTGCCATTCTGCAAACGTCCATTCGTTCATGTTGAATCATCCTTCAGTTAATAAACTTGTTACAGCGACGTCCGCAGAGATGAGGACGTCCAGTAATACGCGGAGCGGCGTGGTCGCCACTTCCTTGTAGGTTCGGTCGATATAGACATGCCGGGCTTCCGGGAATTCCCGCTTGACCAGCTTGCGCAACTTCTCCCCCGATGAATCGGCATCGAGCAAAATGATCAATTCCAAATCTTCATACGGCAACAGCAGCTCTTCCAGTCTCGTGGCGCTGACTGTTCCGTTCGTACAGATGATTTTGACCGGCTCTGCAATTAACGGGGCGATCCGCAGTTTGTCCGATCGTCCTTCCACCACAATCACTTTTTCCATTTGGCTGCACCTCGCTTCACGCTCGCTTGCAAACAGACAGGCAACAGAAAAAAGCGCCAAAAAACCGGCGCCTCGGGAATTATTCGTTAGTCATTTCCTTGTATTGGTCAGCGGTCATCAAACCATCGATGTCTTCTTGTGAAGGCGCTTCGATGACAACCATCCACGCTTTCTCGTAAGGAGATTCGTTGACGAACTCAGGGCTGTCTTCTAGCTCTTCGTTCACTTCGATTACTTTTCCACTAATCGGCGCATACAGCTCAGAAACCGTTTTCACGGACTCAACAGAACCGAACGGCTGATCTTTCGTCAATTCGTCGCCTACTTGTGGCAGTTCAACGAAGACGATATCGCCTAGTTCTTCCTGTGCAAAGTGCGTGATGCCGATACGTGCGTTTTCGCCTTCCATTTTAACCCATTCGTGTTCTTTTGAATAACGAAGATCTTGTGGTGTACTCATCCAAATCCCTCCAAAAGTAAATGATTATATCTCACTCAGTTTGACATATTGTTACGTGAAACACAAGGTGCAGGAGCGTTATGCCCAATTATTCTGGTAATCATCTTCCTTGAAGCCGAGCGTCACTTTTTTGCCGTCAAAACTAAGTGGGCGCTTGATGAGCATGCCGTCGCTTGCAAGCAGTTCATATTGCTCTGCTTCGGACATTTCCGGCAACTTATCCTTCAATCCAAGTTCACGGTATTTCATGCCGCTCGTGTTGAAGAACTTCTTCAGTTCGACATCGCTCGCTTCATGCATTTCTTTGATTTTCGTAGCTGTCGGCGGTGCATCTACGAGGTGGATCTCCGTGTAGGAAATTTCGTTGGCATCAAGCCATTTTTTCGCCTTTCGGCAAGTCGTACATTTCGGGTAGGAATAAAATTCGATCAATGGATTGCCTCCTCTGTTGCATTTATGTTTCTAGCTTACCAAATTGCTGTATATCGGTCGAATCGTAGGTTGCGGGGGTAATATTTTTTGGTGGTTGGTGCGGGGGGGGGGGTGTGGTTGGTTGCAGTATCGGTGCGGTTGGTTGCAGTATTTTTGATTTGGTTGCAGAATCCGGTCACTTGGTTGCAGTATTCTCGATTTGGTTGCAGAATCCGCCACCCTTTTTGCAGAATCGCTCCAAAATGAGAAAAACCCTCCGAAAGCGTGCTCGCTTCCGGAGGGTTTCACTACATCGATCAAACGACGTATTTTTCGACTTCGATCAATTTTGCTGCTGCTTCGCGTTTTTTCGCGATCAGGTTATGCGGGTTCGAGCGAGTCAACTTGCGTAGTGCAGAAAGCATCATGCGCTGGTTGTCCCCTTCGACCGCTGCGATCAATGTTTCCTTCGCATCGCGCTCGATTTCAGCGAATGCTTCCTGGCAGTAGATTTCTGTGTACAGGATCTTTTGCTTCGCTTTTTCTTCACCGGAAGCGACGATCGCTTTTTCCGTACGTAGAAGTGCCGATTCCATTGCGAAGACATTGGAAATCATATCCGCCATGTTCACAAGTAGCTCCTGCTCTTCCTCCAGCTTAGCCGCGTAGCGCTGTGCTGCAAGACCAGCCGTCAATAAGACAATCTTCTTCGCGTTCTTCACAAGGATTTTCTCTTGTGCCAACACTTCGTCGCCCACTTCTTCCGGCATCATCATCAGCAACTCTTCCTGCAAGTCTTGTGCAGCTTGAAGAAGTGGCAATTCGCCTTTCATCGCTTTACGCAGAAGTGTTCCTGGTACGAGAAGACGGTTGATTTCGTTCGTTCCTTCGAAAATACGGTTGATGCGTGAGTCGCGATAGATGCGCTCGATTTCGTATTCCTGCATGAAGCCGTAACCGCCGTGCAGCTGGACACCTTCATCCACGATGTAATCAAGCGTTTCCGTACCGAAGAATTTATTCATCGAGCATTCGATCGCATATTCCGCGATTGATGTCGCAACCAACTTGCCGTCCGCGTGCTGCTCGTCCGTAAAGCCGCTCATGCGGTCCTCGAACAAGCCAACTGTACGGTAAACCGAGCTTTCGACTGCGTATAGTTTCGATCCCATCGTCGCTAGTTTTTCTTTCGTCAAGTTGAAGGATGAAATCGGCGTCTTGAACTGCTGGCGCTGGTTCGTGTAAGGAATCGTCACTTCCATCGCGCGTTTCGATGCACCGATCGTGCCTACGCCAAGCTTGTAGCGCCCGATGTTCAAAATGTTGAAGGCGATAATGTGCCCGCGTCCTGCTTCTCCAAGCAAGTTCTCGACCGGCACTTCCACATCCTCCAAAATTAGTGTGCGTGTAGAAGAAGATTTGATTCCCATCTTTTTCTCTTCTGGTCCAACTGATACGCCGCCGTATTCCCGTTCGACGATGAATGCAGAGAACTGCTCTCCATCGATTTTCGCGTAAACGATGAAGACGTCCGCAAAGCCAGCATTCGTAATCCACTGTTTTTCACCGTTCAGAACGTAGTGCGTGCCTGCAGCATTCAATTTCGCAGTCGTTTTCGCACCAAGTGCATCCGATCCGGAACTTGGCTCAGTCAGTGCGTATGCCGCGATTTTCTCGCCCGTTGCAAGAACCGGCAAGTAACGCTGCTTCTGGTCTTCGTTTCCGAACAAAACGATCGGCAAAGAACCGATTCCAACGTGCGCGCCGTGCGTGATCGAGAAGCCGCCTGCTTTCGACATTTTCTCAGCGATCAATGCCGAAGCAAGTTTATCCAGGCCAAGTCCGCCGTATTGTTCTGGAACATCCGCTCCGAGAAGTCCAAGTTCGCCCGCTTTTTTCAACAGTTTTACGGAATGCTCGAACTCATGGTTCTCCAAGTTTTCGACGAGCGGCATCACTTCCGTGTTCACGTAGTCTTCCGTCGTTTTCGCGATCATCTTATGTTCTTCCGTGAAATCCTCCGGTGTAAATACCCGTGATAGATCTGCGTCTTCGATTAAAAAGCTTCCGCCTTTGATGATTGATTTCTCCATTTCATAATCCCTCCAATTAGTAAGTCTTACAGCATTTCGAATACGCCGGCTGCGCCCATGCCGCCGCCGATGCACATCGTGACGACGCCGAACTGCTTGCCTTGGCGTTTCAGTTCACTCAGCATGCGCAGTGTCAGGATGGAACCTGTAGCACCGAGCGGGTGGCCAAGTGCGATGGCACCGCCGTTCAAGTTGATCTTGTTAATATCCAGGTCAAGCTCGCGGATGACACCTAGTGACTGGGAAGCGAAGGCTTCGTTCAATTCCCACACATCGATGTCGTCTTTCGTCAATCCTGCCAGTTTCAAGGCTTTCGGGATTGCGACGACCGGTCCGATTCCCATTATTTCAGGAGGGACGCCGCCAGTTGCGAACGAGCGGAATTTCGCGATCGGCTTCAAGCCGAGTGCTTCCGCTCGTTCCCGCTCCATGACGAGGACTGATCCTGCACCGTCAGAAGTTTGCGAGGCGTTTCCTGCAGTGACCGATCCGCGTGCTGCGAATGCCGGACGTAGTTTGCTTAATGTCTCCATGGATGTGCCGTGACGCACCCCTTCATCCATCTCGAACATCGATTTCGTTTCTTGTAATTTATTGTTTTCGCCGACGAAACGGTTGATCACTTCGACCGGGATGATTTCATCTTTGAAATGTCCTTTTTCGATCGCACGTGCTGCGTTTTCGTGTGAACGGACCGCGAATGCATCTTGATCTTCACGGCTGATGCCGTATTTGTTCGCCACTTGCTCAGCTGTGTGGCCCATGCTCATGTAATATTGCGGAGCTGTCTCAGCAAGTGTCGCGTTCGGACGTATGACGTTCCCCATCATCGGCACCATGCTCATCGATTCCACGCCACCTGCAATGATCGCGTCTGCGTGTCCGATCATGATTCGTTCTGCTGCATAGGCGATCGATTGAAGGCCTGATGAACAGAATCGGTTGACCGTGACGGCCGGTGTCGTGTCCGGTAAACCGGCAAGTGCGCCAATGTTGCGCGCAATGTTCATTCCTTGTTCTGCTTCAGGCATGGCACAGCCCATGATCAAGTCATCGATCGGCCCGTCATATCCGCCAGCCCGCTGCAATGTCTCTTTGACGACAAGTGCGCCGAAATCATCCGGCCGCACTGACGCGAGAGAACCTTTTTTCGCTTTTCCGACCGGTGTCCGTGCACCAGCCACAATTACTGCTTCACGCATTCGATTCACTCCCCTATCTTAGTTGCGTAGTGGTTTTCCTTTGACGAGCATGTGCTGCATACGCTGCTGCGTTTTCGGTTCAGCGACCAAGCTCAAAAATGCTTCGCGCTCGAGGTCGAGCAAGTATTGTTCATCCACTTCTGTGCCGTACGGAACTTTTCCGCCTGACAACACATAAGCGAGTTTTGTCGCGATTTTCAAATCATAGTCACTGATGTAGCCGGACAGATGCATCCCAGTTGCACCAAGCAAGAGTGTTGCATAGCCCGGTTCACCTGTCACCGGAATCTTTTCACGCTTCGGTGCCGTATAGCCTTTTTGAGCAAGCCCGAGCGCCGCCTGTTTCGCATCCCAGATCAAATGGTCGGGGTTGACCGAAATCCCATCGACAAAGTTCAGGAAGTTACTTTCGCGTGCTTCTGCAGCAGATGTCGATACTTTCGCCATCGCAATCGTTTCGAACACTTTTGTCGCAACGTTTTGCAGGTCAATGTCCACACCTTCAGGCAAGCCTTTCAGGTGCTTTGCATAAAGCCCCATGTTTCCACCACCGCCCGGAATCAGTCCGACGCCAGCTTCCACAAGTCCCATATACGTTTCCATCGATGCTTGTACGTGCGCTGCCGGCAGTGCGACTTCCGCTCCTCCACCGAGTGACATGCCGAATGGTGCGACGACAACCGGCTTCGAGCTGTATTTGATTTTCATCATTGCGTTCTGGAACGTGCGGACCGTGAAGTCCAATTCGAAAATATTGTCATCTTGTGCTTCCATTAAAATCATGCCAAGGTTCGCACCGACACAGAAGTTCTTCCCTTGGTTCCCGATAACAAGCCCCTTGAAGTTCTTCTCGACTTCGTCCACTGCAAAGTTGATCATCTGCAAAATGTCCAAGCCGATCGCATTCGAGCGGGAATGGAATTCAAGAAGTGCGATTCCATCGCCAAGGTCGATCAAGGATGCACCGGAGTTTTTCTTGATCACACCGTGCTTTTTCTTGTAGCGTTTCAAGTCGATCGCTTTATCATTGACCGGCACCGGCTTGTAGCCTTCTCCGTCGAAGTACAAAAGACCGTCTTCCCCTTCTCTATAGAAGGTTTCATTACCGCCAGCAAGCAATTGCTCGACGAACGCCGGTACTTCATGACCTTCTTCCTTCATGCGGGCAACCGATTTTTCGACACCGATTGCATCCCACGTCTCAAACGGTCCTTGTTCCCAGCCGAAGCCCCACTTCATCGCATTGTCGATCGCCACAATGTCGTCAGCTATTTCCCCGTGCAATTCAGCAGAGTAACGAAGTGTCGGTGACAGAACGTTCCACAGCAATTCCCCCGTGCGGTCGTCTGCGTAGACAAGCGTCTTCATCTTCGCGCTCAAGCCTTTTTGCTGCTTCGCAAGTTCTTGTGAAGCCGTTTTCAATTTTCCAGCTGGTCGGTATTCCATCGTCTCAGGGTCCAACTCCAGAATCTCTTTGTCTTTCTTCTGGAAGAATCCTTGCTTGTTCTTCGCACCGATCCAACCGTTCTCGACCATCTTTTTCATGAATGCAGGTGCTTCGAACACTTTCTGCTCTTCGCCTTCCGTCTGGTCGTAGACGTTTTTCGCTACATGCATGAACGTGTCCAGTCCGACGACATCCAATGTACGGAACGTCGCGGATTTCGGCCGGCCGATGAGCGGACCGGTAACCGAATCCACTTCACCGATCGTGTAGCCGCGTTCCTGCATTTCACGCAGTGTAATAAGAAGCCCGTAAGTTCCAATACGGTTCGCGATGAAATTTGGTGTATCTTTCGCGATGACCACGCCTTTTCCAAGGACGTCTTCGCCAAACTCTTGCATGAACTCGATCACTTCCGGCGCAGTCGTCTTAGACGGAATCACTTCAAGCAGTTTCAAATAGCGCGGCGGATTGAAGAAGTGTGTCCCGAAGAAATGTTTCTGGAAATCTTCCGAACGTCCTTCCGCCATCGCATTGATGGAAATGCCCGACGTGTTCGATGTGATAATCGTTCCTGGCTTTCTGACGCCATCGATTTTTTCATAAAGGGATTTCTTGACATCCAAGTTCTCGACAATGACTTCGATGATCCAATCGACATCTTTCAGTTTGTCCAAGTCGTCTTCCAAGTTACCTGGTGTGATGAGTGACAAATTGCTTTTAACGGCTAACGGCGCCGGTTTCTGTTTAAGTAGTTTTTTCAAGGCTCCTGCTGCCATCCGGTTGCGGACTGCAGGATGTTCCAAGGTCAAGCCTTTCTTCTCTTCATCTGCTGATAATTGATTCGGCACGATGTCGAGTAATACGACTGGAATCCCGATATTCGCCAAATGTGCCGCAATTCCTGAACCCATGACACCCGATCCGATTACGGCCGCTTTTTTGATTTCGTAAGACACAAGCAAACCCTCCCTGTTTTTGAATGAACACTCATTCATTTTGTAGCTAAAAAAAATAGAACGTTCTCTATGTCTTCCAGTGTAAATTATATTTTCTTTTTTCGCAATATTTAATTCTTGAAAGGAATGTTTTTTCTGTTTTAGAAAAAGGACTGGGTGTCGTGCGGGAATCCGCTTCGTCGCTTCGGACAGGGCTCCGGGAAGGTGGCTAACTGCGGAGGCCACTGTGGTTCTAATTTTGGAGAGTGAAAAAGTGAAATCGGGTGTCACACGGAAATTCGCTCGCGGCTTAAGGACATGGCTTCCAGGATAAGTTGAGCTGTGGATCGCTCATCTTATCCTTCCGCCATGTCCAGGCCAGCCACTTCGCTGGTGTGTGGGTGAAGTGGTGGTGTCGTGGCAGCTGGCGTTTCATTCTAATTCGAGTGTTTCATCTTTGTTTGGCGGCTGACTGCGTAGGCCGCCATTTTCAAATAATTTTGTGTGCAAAAGTTATCGGGAGCGTATCATTATGTCTCCATTCTTAGCCAGCATCACATCGGAGCTGAAAATTGATGAGATATGACGAGATGATCACGAGATACGACAAATATGTTTGGTTTGCTCATTATCAAGTATGAAAAAACCTGCGTGGTGATTAGAATGCCACGAGTCACGACTAAATGATAGATGACAAATTTCCTGAACTCACTTCCAACTACCCGATACCTTCTAGTAGAAAGCGACGAAGGCAAATTATGCAGGGATATTCCCAATCACTGAAGTTCTATGAAACTCCTATTATCAAACGAGCTGAGCCGGAATGGAAGAGTGAGCGTGCCGGAGAATCAGAGTAAACCCGAGACCCCGCAGGTTGCGATAGCAACCGAGGAGGCGCGGGTTTACTCCTCCAGCACGCGAAACTCTGGAATGCAGGTCAGCCGGTCTCTCCATACTCCCCCCACCGGGACATAAACTTTTCAAAACACAATCCTTCCCACTTCCCTGATAAAAAGGTAAACTATAAGCAATATAGGAGGAGATTTTCTTGAAACCAATTACAACTGCAGATCATTTCAACCAAATCATCGGCGGAGACAAGCCGGTCATCGTTAAATTCCAGGCGGGGTGGTGCCCGGACTGTACACGTATGGACATGTTCATCGATCCGATCGTTGAAGAATTCAACAAGTATGAGTGGTTCGACGTCAACCGCGACGAGCTGCCAGAAATCGCTGAGCAATATGAAGTCATGGGCATTCCAAGCCTGTTGATTTTCAAAAACGGATCAAAGACCGCTCACCTTCATAGCGCGAATGCGAAATCGCCGGAAGAAGTGACAGAGTTTCTTTCGAGCCAACCAGAATAGGATCCTTCCTATTCTGTCTTTCTGTTTTGCCAATAACTTTCAGAGGTGCATGGAATGGACATCGAAAAAAAGCTACAAGAAGCACAAGACTTAAACCGCTATTATGAAAACGTCATCAAGCAGATGGCCGCACCGATCATCCCGTCGATCGTTCCGAAGACGATCCTCGTACCGATTGCCGGGATGATTTTCCAGGATCGCTTCGATGCAATCCGTACAAAAGTGCTGGAATACGCGGATACGCACAAATTGACGGAAACTGTGATTTTTGATTTTACCGGAGTCGGTGTTGAAGATGTCGCAGTCTTCGATTACAACGAATTGGCGAGTGAAGTGTATCAATTGAATGCGGCCTTGAAACTAATGGGGCTCCGCTCAATCTATGTCGGGTTTAACCCCCGTTTCGTCCAGGAAATCGTCAACGCTGGCATTCAAATCGAGTTGGAGGCATACGTCAATTTCCGTTCCGCTCTTAAACAGATGCTGAACGAAAAGGACAAGTCCCTTCTCCAGTTTTGATGTGAGGTGAACCGTATGAGAAAAGTAATTTTGCCAGTGACTGGCTTGTCTCAATGGGACGCGGGCATCGATGAACGGCTACGTACTTCTGCGTGTGGACCGACGACAATCCGTACGATCTTCGATTATCACGGAGAAACCGACGTGGCGATCGATCAGCTTTACCGTTCACTCGGGACAACACGCATCGGCCTGTTCACTTGGCGGCTCATGCGTAATTTCCGCCGGCTCTCAGATGGCCGGCTCCGTGCACACCGCATCCGCTCGGTCGAGGAGGTCAAGTCGGAGCTGCTTGCCGGTAGACCGCTCGCAATGAAGTTCGACCGGTATTTCACGTTCCGTTGGCGGAAGAAATCTGTTTTCGCCTACCACTGGGTACCTCTCGTGGGATTCGAGGAGACAAAGGGTGACCTCCTCCTCTACATCCACGACAACGGTGGCAGAAACCGGCCGAGTCGGCTGCAGAAAGTTTCGTACGAGGCAAACAGATCGATCTTGACATTTATCGGGATCCGAACAGAGAAAAAGTAAGCGAAATCAATCGATTTCGCTTACTTTTTATTTTCCCCTCCGACTTTTCACCCGCATGGTGAGCTGACGTTCTTTTGCAGCTGCTTCGCCAATAGGTTCAGTTGCTGGCTTTCACAGTATGCAACTTGGTCATTCCTGTAATTCGGGACGGCAAGTTCGCTCAAGCTGATATCGATCGGCACGTCACACTTGATGACTGCAAGTTCTTTCGACAGCATGAGCATGTCGTGGTGTTCTTCGATTTTCTTGCGTTGGCCCGGTTTCAATTCGTCGAGTGCCCCTAAGACACCATCAACGGAACCGTAGTCCTTGATCAATTGCAGCGCAGTTTTCGGTCCGATTCCTTTGACGCCCGGATAGCCATCACTCGCATCGCCCATGAATGCTTTGACATCGGCGAACTGGCTCGGCTCGATGCCATATTCTTCGCGGAATCGATCATCCGAGTAGACATCGTATACGTGGAAGCCTTTTTTCATGAACGAAATACTGACGGCCGGATTCAAGAGTTGCAGCATGTCTTTATCGCCCGTTAAGATCATGTAATCCGTTTCGCCTTCCCACTTCTTCGTGAACGAACCGATGAAATCATCCGCTTCGATTCCTTTCTCACCGAAGTTCTTCCAGCCAAGCGCTTCCGAAATGTCCTTCGCAAGATCGAATTGGTGCAGCATATCATCCGGTGGTGCTGGACGGTTCGCTTTGTAGCCCTCGAACAGATCCGTCCGGAATGTATGCGCCCCCATGTCCCAGCAAATCGCCATATGGGTCGGCTTCATCATTTCCTTCGCCGCTAGCACATGGCGTGTGAATCCTTGGACAGCGTTCGTCGCAAGCCCTTGATCGGTGCGGAAATATTGGTTCACTGCTGATGTTGCAAAGTAAGAACGGAAGAGCAGCGCCATCCCATCCACTAATAACGTACGTGGTTTTGTATCCATCTATGTATCCTCCATTTCACTGAGTCCTGCCCCATTATACATGACTTTCATCTCCTATTCACTGCGCTCGTAACGGTACACCGTTAACATACAAAAGAAAAAGATGCAGGGACATTTACTGTCGCTGCACCTTCTTCTATAAAGAACTGATTATTTTGTTTTTATTTGCTGTTCTTAAGGACGTTTTTTTTCTGTGAATCTCGCTTCCTTGCTGACTGATTTATAGAACGAAACCATCATCAAGAGCATGATGAATGAGAATGGGAACGCAGAAATGATTAATGCTGTCTGCAGAGAGCCCAAGCCACCAGCAAAGAGTAGGATCGATGCCATCGCCGATTGTGAAATCCCCCATACTACCTTCACCGCATTTTGCGGATACAACGAGCCATTCGTCGATTGCATGCCGAGTACGAATGTAGCCGAGTCGGCTGAAGTGATGAAGAACGTAATAATCAACGTGACTGCGATGATGGACAGCAGCAAGCCGAACGGCAGTTCATTAAAGACTGCGAACAATGTTTCTTCCGTCAGAAGCCCTGTTAAGTCGACCCCGCCTTGCTGGACATTGATTGCAGTCGAGCCGAACGCTGAAAACCAGATAAAACTAATCACAACCGGCATCAGTAGAACACCGGTCAAAAACTGGCGGATTGTACGACCTTTTGAGATACGGGCGATGAAAATCCCGACAAATGGTGCCCACGAAATCCACCACGCCCAGTAGAAGATGGTCCACCCATCAATCCACTCACGATGTTCCGGATTTGCAGGCGATGCCCGGAAGCTCATCCGCAACAAATTCTGCAAATAGCCGCCGATAGACTCTGTGAAAGTATTTAGGATTAGTAACGTCGGTCCTAAAATAAGGACGAGAACTAATAGTGCGATGGCCAACACCATATTCGTATTCGATAAGTATTTGATTCCTTTGCTCAATCCACTCCAAGCAGAAATCATGAATAGGACGGTGACAATCGCAATGATCAGCAATTGCACAAGGAAGTTGTCGCCTGGAACCCACTCGAAGATATAAGACAATCCACCATTGATCTGGATTGCTCCGAAGCCCAATGTAGTAGCGACCCCGACCGCCGTCGCAAATATGGCAACTACATCCACAGCGACACCCCATCCACCATTCATCCGGTCACCGAATAACGGCTTTAAGGTAGAAGAGATGAGGCCCGGCTCCCCTTTTCGGAACTGAAAATAGGCCAGTGCTAAAGCGACTACTGCATAAATAGCCCAAGCATGGATGCCCCAGTGGAAGAATGTGAAGCGCATCGACTCTGCAAATGCTTCAATCGTTCCAGGTTCCGCAGTTGCAGGATCGATTGCAAAGTGGGAAAGTGGTTCCGCAGCTCCCCAGAACACAAGTCCGATTCCCATACCAGCAGAAAATAGCATCGCAATCCAAGTACCGAAAGAAAATTCCGGTTTGTCGTTATCTTTCCCCAGCTTGATTTGCCCCATCGGACTGACCATGAAAAAAAGACAGAATATCACCATGCTCGAAACAATCAGTAAATAATACCAGCCGAACGATGTCGTCAAGAATGACTCGATATTGCCGGTCACTTCGGCAAAGTTTTCCGGAGCGAGTGCACCATATGCGACACTGAGTGCCACAAGTGAAAATGCGATCCAGAAAACGTTTGTAACGTTTTTCATGTTAACCTCCTCCAGTTCCATTTCAGATTTTGACGTACTTAAATATACGTGTTTCACACACTATGCTTCAGTATTCCCGAAGCAACTGCACTTCAAGCGCTTTCCGGCCGAAAAGAATCGTAAACCCGCATTTCTGAAAAAAGAAGCACACCGCATCAATTCCTGCGGTGTGCAACCTTTTGTTAAAACTTGATTTCTTCGAGTGTTTGGCCTTGGGATTCATAGCCTTTCATGTACTTGATCCGGCGCTGGGCAGCGGTTTCGCTCACTTGCTCATCCGCGTGGTACGAAGAACGTACCATCGGCCCGGCCTGACAATGCTTGAACCCTTTTTGAAGCGCGATTTCCTTCAATTCTTCGAACTCATCTGGGTGATAATAGCGGACAACATCCAAGTGCTTCCGCGTCGGCTGCAAGTATTGGCCAATCGTCATGATGTCGACGTTGTGCGCAAGGAGGTCATCCATCGCTTCTAGAATCTCTTCTTTCGTTTCACCGAGACCGACCATGATGCTCGATTTTGTCGGGACATGCGGTGCGATTTCTTTGACGCGGGCGAGCAGTTCAAGCGAACGATCATACGTTGCACGGGCGCGGACACGTTTCGTCAGACGACGCACAGTTTCGATGTTGTGGTTGAAAATGTCCGGCTCAGCGTCCATCAATGTATGTAAACTTTCGTAATCGCCTTTCATGTCGGACGGCAGTACCTCAATCGTTGTTCCTGGCATCCTTCTGCGGATTGCGCGGACCGTTTCTGCGAAGACAGCAGATCCACCATCATTCAAGTCATCACGCGCGACCGCTGTGACGACGACGTGCTTCAACCCCATGATTTCCGTCGACTCCGCAACGCGCTCCGGCTCACCAAGATCCAGTTCGTTCGGCAAACCTGTCTTGACGGCACAGAACCGGCAAGCACGTGTGCAAGTATCCCCAAGAATCATGAACGTCGCGGTTCTCCGCTCACTCCAGCATTCATGGATATTCGGACAGCGCGCTTCCTCACAAACTGTGTTCAAGTTCTTTTCACGCATCAGCTTTTTCAGATCGGTGTACGTGTCGTTCGTGTTCAGTTTGACCTTCAACCACTCGGGCTTCCGGACATGCTCCTTCGTCTTTGTCATCGTACTCGCTCCCCTTCCCGTTCCCTCAAGTAATTCCACTCTTCGCTTTCGTACTTCTTCACTAACTCAGAGACATCCGCTAAAAGTGCTTCTGGTAATTGCGCAGGCAGCAGGTGGACGCCAAGACCCGTCTCAAATCCTTTGTAAAATGCTTGTTTCACTTCTTCTATCCCGACTTCCTCAGCCAAATAATCGTTGATGGCAATCGCCCGATTCTTGAACGCTTGTTTTGCACGTGCTTTCACTTCTTCGTTCGGATAAACAAAAAGATCGAATAACTTTTCCTCGTTGATTTTAAGTGGTACCGAACCGTGCTGTAGGATTACGCCGCCTTTACGCGTTTGTGCACTGCCTGCTGCTTTCTTTCCGTCGATGGTCAGCTCGTACCAGGACGGCTTCTCGAAACAGTTCGCCGAGCCGCCTTTCTCCCCGTCCGCTGGTAGCGCGAACTCAGCGGAGATACCGAGCCGCTGGTAACCTTCCTTCAAGCCTTTCGATAGCTCCAAATAAGCTTCTTTCACTGTCTTCGGCATTTTCGGATCGTCTTCCGATACGAAGATGCTGTACGTCAGCTCGTGTTCATGTAGCACCGCCTGTCCCCCGGTCAGCCGGCGGACAAGCGGAATTCCCGCGCGTGCGGCATTGTCTACGTTGATGACTCCGTTCACTCCTTGGAAAAAGCCGATGGAAACCCCTGCAGGCGCCCAGCCGTAAAAACGGAGCACGGGCGGAATGCGGCCATCGCTATGCCAATGGAGCAACGTCTCATCCATTGCCATATTGTAGGCGGGAGTCTGATACCCCGAATCGATAAACCACCATGTGTCTCGCATGATTGTCTCACTCCTTTTAGCTGGTCCGCGTGGTCTTCTCCGCACAAAAAACACCGCTCTCCATGTGAAGGAAGCGGTGTATGCAGACGAATCGGAAGCACACGCGCCACTTCCCTCCGCTGGCATGGTCCAGATCAGGTTCGAAGGGTCCGAATCGCAAATCGTCTCAGCCGGCTATTACCGGCTCCCCCAGTGGTCAGCTACATATTCTGTTTCACTCTCACCATAACAGTTAAACTGAAAAATCTCAATATAATTTCTCTTTAGTTTCTTTTTTTTCTTGTGGGTGATTCAGACGATTCTGGGAGCGGAAACTCAAAAAACCGGAAGCAGATTGAAAATCCACGGCTATTTGATTAGTGTAGAATATGCAAGCATTCAGTTTTCCGATAATTGTTCAATAGTAAACACAAAAGAAAGTTGGGTTCCAGTGGATTTCATCATTTTTTCTTTCATCATTTTAATAGCGGCAATCTTGCAGACGAGCACCGGTTTCGGTTTCTCGATTTTAGCTACCCCGTTTCTGCTGCTGCTTTTTGACGTGACAGATGCCATACAGATCAACCTCATCCTGTCCCTTTTTATCTCTCTCGTTTTAATTTCCAAAATCCGCAATGATATTGACATGATGATT
This sequence comes from Planomicrobium sp. YIM 101495, assembly GCF_009707665.1. Lineage (GTDB taxonomy): Bacteria > Bacillota > Bacilli > Bacillales_A > Planococcaceae > Planococcus. Next base: position 165,114 of record NZ_WLZW01000003.1, on the reverse strand, counting down.
TTGAAAAGGCTGATTGCCGGCAGTATAACTGGTTTGCCGGCCGGCATTGCCGTTTTGTGGTTCGCCGATCTGAATCACCTGAAAATCATCGTAAGCATCTTGATACTGTCACTGACCATGCTGCTGATCCTGAATTTCCGGATTTCAAGGACGAACGGCCGGGATGCGCTTTTCGGCGGATTATCCGGCGCAATGACTTCAAGCATCGGTATGCCAGGCCCGCCGCTGCTGCTTTATTTTTCAGGAACGAGTGCATCCAAGGAAAAATTGCGTGGGACGACATTAGCTTTTTATTTGTTCATTTATTCAGCCAGTCTCGTTTTGCAGATCGCTGTCACCGGCATTCAAAAAATTGTCTGGACTTCAAGCGCCGTTGCTCTGCCTGTAGTTATCATCGGTCTTTTTTGGGGGCAGCTGCTGTTCAAACGGATTGACCAGCGGCTGTTCCGCCTGCTCACTTACGGCATTTTGTTATTTACAGGCGGGTATTTATTATGGGAAAGCCTCCCATGATACTTCTATCTACGGTTCAAGTGGTTCTATGGGGAAATTTTTCTTCAGGTGTTCGAATCCATTGCTGGACCGAAGAATTCATAATGGATCCGTTCTTCTGGCATGCCGATCTTTTTCAGCTCGCGGATCATGATTTCCATGAAGACTGCCGGACCGCAAACGTACGCGTCACCCGCAGTATCGATGTATTGCTCAAGCATCTCCCGCGTAATGAAACCGCCTCTTCATCCAAGTACACCGTTTTGTACGTTGCATTGTCCATCCGTTCTGCATATGCTTTGATGTCATCATCAAATGCATGCTGCAGCCGGTTGCGGGCGCTGTGCAGGAACACAGTCGGACGCCCCGGTGTGGAAGACGCCACTTTTTCGAACATGCTCATCATCGGCGTGATGCAGATCCCTCCGCTGATAAAGGCAACAGGCGTTGTCTTCGCGTCGTGCAATACAAAAATGCCGGCAGGCGGGCTGATTTCGACGCGGTCGCCTTCCTCGACATGCTTATGCAAATAATTCGAGACGATGCCGTTCGGGTCATTATCGCTTTCTCGTTTTATGGAAATACGGAACTCATCCGGCTTCGGCGCGTGGGACAAACTGTATTGCCGGATGACTAATTATTCCTCATCCGGCATGGACAGACGGATTGAAATATATTGTCCCGGCTTATATTCCGGCACATTGGAGCCGTCGACCGGTTTTTAAATAGAAGGAAGTGATGACTTCGCTTTTCTTCACTAACGCACAACCGACCGCAATCGAATCTCCAGATTTCTCCGCATGAACCAATGAACGGTCGAACTGCAACTGAGCATCCGCGTACCGCTTCTGCTTGAGAGCAATCAATCCCTGCTCATACAATTTGGCGGAGAAGCATCAATCAGCTCTTCCATCAAAAAGGAAAACAGCACGATACTGATCAGCAGCAAGACGGCAGGAACCCAAAAGTGAAAACGTTTCATGTATAAATCCATTTCGCCCTTTCCCCCTTTCACCCGTTCAGATTCAATAAATTTGCCATGATTTCCGCACTTCCCGGTTGGAACATGAAAAGAGCGAAGGCGATGCCGAGCACGCCTACGACAGAAAGACCTGTTCTCATTGCAGCACGCTTTTTAGAAAATATTCCCGCAAGCAATAGGCCTGCACTGATAAACAGGATAAGAAAATACCAGAATCCCATTTTTTTCACCCTCCAAAAATGCATTTATTATTAAGACGCCTTGTCTGGAAGGAAGTTCTATTATTCTTTTAAGCCGCTTTTTCTTTACTGGCCGCCAAGCGCAGTGCCAGCAGTAAAATCAAGGCAGTCGATGGAAAAACGATCAGCACGCGGATCGCAGTCTCTGTTTCCATTGCTTCTGTAGAAACGGCCATAATCGCATGAACTGCTGCAAACAATACAGCAAATAGCGCGGCGCTGATAATTAGCGCTTGTCTTGTTGCAGCTTCCTTTCCTCCGATAAAGACGAATAACGCGAAAGGCACCGCACACCCTATCGCCAAAATGACATAATTCATATCCGTCAATCCGCCTTCAAACATATAACTCCCAAAAACGATGCCAAGCTCTTTTGCACCTAATCGAATAAACCAGCAATCTCTGCATTGAGGCTGCTGGTTTAAAGAATTTTATATTTTTATTTACTTCCGAAAACTCCTCATAAGTAAAGCAATTACTTTATTAGAAAATTGTTTGGCAAGAACAAAATGCAATGAACGGCATTTAAAAATATCGCTTACCAAAAGCACTTTTTTTCTACTTGTTTAATTTTGCAGCAAAGGCCAGTTCACCCGTTGTCTTAGCCATTTAAAAAACAGTTTCTGCCCCCAGTTCAGTGCCTTTAATCTAATTCATCATGTTAATCCTAAATGCTCACGGAAAGTATGCCCTTCATATTGCTTTCTGAAGATGCCTCTTTTTTGCATTTCAGGAACAACGAGTTCAACAAAGTCCTCTAAACTACCGGGCAGTGTAGGAGGCATAAGGTTAAATCCGTCAGCAACACCCGCCTCAACCCAAATCTCCATCTGATCCACAATTTCCTCAGGCGTACCAATAAGCGTGAAATGCCCACCGCCTGCATTAAGATATCCTAATAGTTCTTTTACTGTAGGTTCGGTATCCTTAATAATTTCAAGTATTGTTTCGTATCGGCCAATTGGACCTGTGAATTCTTCTACAGGAGGCAATGGGGGCACTTTTAGACCAATTTCCCAATTAGAACAATCTTGCTGGAGAAAGAAACTCAACTGTTTTAAAGCGGTTTCCACAGGCAACTTTTCATCTAATGAAGATTTTTTGGCAAGAGCTTCTTCATGCGTACGGCCCACATAAGTGACTAAGCCCGGGAATACTTTGATATGCCGATCACTTGCCTCATTTTGCTTAATCTGTTCATCCAACTTTTTTCGGTACTTCTTTGCTTGATTTAAGTTCCATGACACTGAATAGACTGCATCTGCATATTTCGCAGCTAATGCAATACCTTGTTCAGAGGCTCCTGCTTGCATGGCCACCGGTCTGCCTTGAGGGCTTTTTGGCGTCGTGGATGGTCCCTTCACTTTGAAATAAGTGCCGTTATGGTTGATTGGCCGTATATTGTCAGGGTTTATCAACTGTCTTTCTGCTCGATCGTACAGAAACTCATTGCTGTCCCATGATAGAAATAATTTATTCATGAGAGCAGCAAATTCATCAGCCTTTTTATACCGTTCATCACGGGGAGGCAGTTTGCTCATACTGTGATTTAACGCTTCCTCATCCCTCATTGAAGTGACCAGATTCCATCCGACACGGCCTTTAGTAATATGATCCAGACTCAACAGCTGCCTTGAAGCAGTGAAGGGGTTGGAAAAGGTGCTAGAGATTGTTGAAACTAATCCCACGTAATTCGTCACTTGTGAGATGGCTGTTAAATTGACCACTGGATCCAGCCAAAATGCCGGCATTTCATTTGAATCTTTGGCAAGGAACGATTGATTGTCAGCAAAAAACACCGCATCAAAGCACCCTTTTTCAGCCAACTGCGCCAAGGATTGGTAATAAGAAATGTCTCCAACGCGGCCCACACTTGAGTCAGGCATTAACCAAGCAGCCTGATGATGTCCGCATCCATACAGTAAGATTCCTAAATGGAGTTGTTTCCTTTGAGTTTCTTTCATTAGTTATCTCGCTCCCCAAGTCATGGTTGGCTGCTTAAAAAACCTCTTTTTGTAAAGCTATCCTTTGTAAGTGAAATTATTAGTTCATTGTCAACCCACCGTCTACTGTTATATTCTGGCCTGTAATACCGTCAGCATTTTCTGAAGATAAATAAGCGACCATATTGGCTACATCTTCAGGCGTTGTTACTTTCTTCAATGGCGTTGATTGAGCAATTAAATCGAATACTTCCGGGGTTGTAACAGAACTTGCATCAGTCGTTTTTAATAAGCCACCTGAAACCACATTTGCTTTTATGCCGTATTGTCCCAGTTCCGAAGCGATATTACGTGTAAAACCAATTAATCCAGCTTTAGCTGTTGTATATTCATGGTAGGGTACAACAGGGTTTTGATATAAATTGGTGCCGATACTTATAATGCTTCCATTTTGCCGTTCCATAAATTGAGGCATAACGCTTTGAACTACATTAAATGCTGCCTTTAAAGTACCATCCAGCTGTTTTTGATAATCTTCCCAAGTAAGTTCAGTAAAAGATTTCTGTTTGGTTGGATCAAATTTGAAGTCCACCAATGCATTGTTGACTACGACATCTATTTGGCCAAAATATTCCGTTGCTTTTTTTACTAGCGCATCAACTTCTTTGCGTTTTGTGACATCGGCACAAATTGCAATAGCATTATCCTTCCCTAGCTCAAAAACAAGCTCTTCAGCAGCATCTTTGCTCTTATAATAATTGATAACCACTTTAAACCCTTGTTGCACCAATGTTTTTGCAATAGAAGCTCCTAATCCTCTACTACTACCTGTTACCAATACTGTTCTGTTCATGGTAACCACTCCTTCTTTTTAGTCTTTCTGAATCTTAAATAATTTAGTAAGAGATCAATAAAGAATATGCAAGCACACTTAAACATTCAGATAAATGCACATTAACCTAGATATCGGTGATATAAAGATTTAGCTTCAGGAATGCTTTTCGTTCCATGAATTAAAACACGGCCATCCTTAAAAATGACAAGGCGATGCTCTGCGGTCGAGAAAGACAGCAGATATGGGTTGCGTGAAACCTTTCCCAGCTGTCTGGACAAGGCTTTATCCAAGCTTTCCAAGTCTCTGTCTATCGGTTGGGAAGGACGGATCTGAACCGTATCCCTACCGCATAAGACGGCAGTTTTTGTTTGGTTTGAGAATGAAAGATAAGGATAAGAACGCTCCGCTCCGCAAGAAGGGCAATCCTCTCTTTTAATCTTATCGACGTTAATAGATGATTGGTGATTTTCCCATAGATCGAAGGAGACCAGTTTGTTTCTCAAATGAACTCTATCTTCAACCAAAATTTTTAATGCCTCTGAAATTTGGAAAGACAGGACCATTTGGACAGCAGGGCTGATGATTCCCACCGTATCACATGTAATTCCTCCCATAGGCACCTTCTCTAATAAGCAATTTAGACAAGGGGTTTCACTCGGAAGAATGGTATAACTGATTCCATAACTTCCAACACATGCACTGTAAATCCAAGGGATCTGATATTTTTGGGAAATATCATTGATAATCATCCGGATATCAAAATTATCGCTTGCATCAAGAATCAAGTCGACGCCTTCCACCAACCGTTCCATTTCTTCGACTGAGACATCCATGACATGACAGCAAATTTCCACTTCAGAATTAATAGCCGTTAGTCGTTTTTTAGCCGCCACCGCTTTGGGGATTCGCTGTTCTGCCTCCTCTTCGGTATAAAGCTGCTGACGCTGAAGATTGCTCCACTCCACATAATCCCGGTCCGCGATCGTTAGCTTGTCGATCCCTGCCCGTACCAGCATTTCGGCACTTCCAGTTCCTAATGCGCCAGCACCGATTATCAAGACATGCTTGTTCCTCAATTTCTCTTGTCCTTTTATCCCTATCGGTGCAAAAAGCTCCTGTCGCGAGTATCGTCCATTCAACCGATGCTCATCCCTTCAAGCGGACTGCTGGCAGTGGCATACCGTTTTTTTGGAATTCGTCCCGCCTCAAATCCCAATCTTCCTGCTTCGATTGCAAGTCTCATGGCTCTAGCCATTTTTACTGGATCGTCCGCTCCAGATACAGCTGTATTTAGCAAAACGCCAGCCGCTCCCATTTCCATTGCAATCGCAGCATCAGATGGTGTTCCAATGCCGGCATCGACAATCACAGGAACATTTGCCTGTTCTATAATGAAAGAAAGATTCAATGGATTGATGATCCCCTGGCCAGAGCCAATGGGAGATGCACCGGGCATTATGGCGTGACAGCCCAGTTCTTCGAGCCGTCTTGCCAAAAGAACATCGTCTGATGTATACGGCAAGACAATAAACCCTTCTTTTAATAGTTGTTCTGATGCTTTTAACGTTTCAATTGGATCCGGCAGCAATGTTTTTTGGCAGCCGATTACTTCCACTTTAATCATGTCACAAAGGCCTGATGCCTTAGCCAGTTTTGCAATCCTTACCGCTTCTTCAGCAGTCTTGGCCCCGGCTGTATTTGGTAGTAAGGTATACTTTGAAATATCCAGGTTTTCTAGGAAATTCGGCTGGCTCGCTTCAAATATATTCATTCGTCGGACTGAGAACGTTAGAATCTCTGTACCCGACACATCTACCGCTTCTTTTTGGATCTCAAAGTCTGGATATTTGCCCGTGCCTAATAATAATCTTGATGAGAATTCATGGTTTCCTATCTTCAACATGTTCATCCGCCTCCTACAAAATGGACTAATTCAATTTTATCTTTATCGGAAATCAGAGTTTCTGCATGCTTTTCCTTCTCCAATATTTCAGCGTTTTTTTCAACAATGACTACTTTATTGTTCAACTCAAAATGCTGCAGCAGTTCGGCTATCGTTTTCACTGTATTGGGTACTTCAACTTGATCTCCATTTACCGTCAATATCATTTTCTTCACCTCATTATTGGATTGTTTTCCTGATTGACCGATCTACACGAAAAGGAGATATATCAATTGAAGGAGATTTTCCTTCAATCAAATCAGCCATCACCTCTCCGGTAATCGGAGACAGCAATATCCCATTTCTAAAATGGCCTGTCGCTATAAACAGCCCTTTGTACTCAGGATGTTCACCTAAATAAGGCAAGCCATCTGCCGTTTGCGGACGAATCCCGGTCCACGCTCTTTCCCACTCGCTCTGTGATATGGAAGGCACCAATTTTTTTGCATTCTCCATTAACGAAAAAATCCCCTCTAAAGTGACTTGTTGATTAAATGTATTCGGTACAGAGGTTGCTCCTATAATGATTCTTCCGTCTTTTTTCGGAACAAGATAGCAACCTGGCGTAAAGATTGTACTTGATAATAAGGGAAACTCTGTCCGTACAGAAAAACACTCACCTTTCACAGGATACATTTTGAGCTGTAAGCCTATCTTCATCAACAGCTTCTCGCTCCAAGCCCCTCCTGTTACTACAATGTTGCTGCTCATAAAATCGCCTTCATTCGTAGCAACGCCATTGACTTTTCCATTTGCAATATGAAAGGAATGTACTTCTACATATTCTATAATCACGCAGCCAAGTGCTGAGGCAGATTTTAAAAATCCTAAAGCCAACTGCGGAGCTTCTACTTGTCCATCTCTCTCAAGATACATTGCGCCAATTACGTCATTGGACAATGCCGGCTCTCTTCTTCTCGCTTCTTCACCTGTAAGCAACTCGGCAAGTTCCCCGTTCTGTTTATGGATTCCACTGATCCGATGGTGTTCCTGCTGCTCCCGATCAGTTAAGGCAACCCTTAGCATTCCCTTTTTCACAAGTTCAATATCAACACCGCTGATCATATTCAGTTCATCTGCCAAGTCGTTAAACAACGCTCTGCTGGTTCTGGCTAATTGAAAAAGCGGCCCCTCTCCATCCAACTCGGCTTGGGCACCCAGCATCCCGGCTGCCGCTCCAGATGCTTTACTTGCAAGCCGGTCTTTTTCCAGCAATAAAACCTTCATTCCTCTTTTCGCCAAATTAAAAGCTATTGCTCCGCCATTGACTCCGCCACCGATTATAATGGCATCATACGGTTTATTCATTTAAATCTCTCCTTAACCATTGCAAGCGAACTATTATTTAGTTAAATAGGAACGATATTGCAGTACCGCCTGCGAAGGGTTTTCTGCTTCCAATATCCCTGACATTACAGCGACTCCTTGTGCTCCCGCTTCGATAACATCCCTACTATTTGTCGGTTTTATTCCACCAATCGCTATAACTGGGATAGAAATTGATTCAGAAATGAACCTCAACTGTTCTAAGCCTTTGGGAATGAGTCCTGATTTGGATTGAGTTGAATATACATGGCCGAATATTACATAATCAGCACCTTGCTGCTCGGCAATTTGAGCTTCTTCAAGGGAATGAACGGAACAGCCAACTGTCAAATCCTCAAATTTTCGTTTTACAATTTCAACAGGCAGCGAATGATAGGCTAAGTGAACTCCTTTCACATTTGAAACACAGGCAACATCCGCCCGGTCATTAATTATTATTTTTGAAAGAGGAACTTTTTTGCTTTTTAAAAGCTCCACCGTCTTATATACTTCTTTTGCTGTTTTCGTTTTTTCACGAAGATGGATGAAATCGATGTCAAAATGAATCCTGCCGATGATATCTGCTAATTGTTCCGGCTCTTGCCTTCCTGTAGAGATAATATGCAACTTTTTAGTTTTCATGTATTTTTTCCTTCACTCCCTTAATGCATAAAAAATACCTGGCAAATAAAAAAACCACTCCAGCGACGGAGTGGTTTCGATCATATTTTAAGAATAGATAAAATACATAGCAACCACTTCCCTACGCTAGTTTCAACTAGATCAGGTTCAAAGGGTCCGGATTGCTCCGTCTCAGTCTCAAAAGACTCCCCTAGTGTTTTTATATTCAGTTTTCGAATATCTAAAGTAAGCGTATCATCTCTCGCGTGATTTATCCAGTTCATTCTAAATATTGTTAATTAATTATTACCTTTCGTAATAGTACATTTAAGGGTTTTCCAATTGACAGATAAATTCCAAACTATTGCCATATGGTTCATTGAAATGAATTTTGGCATGTGCAAAATCACTGTTCGGCATAAAAAAAGTTCCGTCGGTTCAAAACCAAATGCCTTTCTCGGTTCATATCCCCTGTTTTTTAACCATTCAACAGTATGTTTCAATCCTTCAATTGATACTTCAAAAGCGATGTGCCTTATGGATGGATGATATTCTACTTCTGCTTTTTCAGTATCCCATAGACCCAACCAACTTTTATCCTTTTCAATCCAAAGAAAAGCTAAATTATCTATTACACCCACTGAAAGAATTATCCGCCAAAGCAAACGCGACGGTGGAAACATGTGATCAAGCGATAAAAGCACTGTCTTATATTTCCGAGTAAACGGAAAAGCAAAATGGAGAAAAGAGACTCACGGATGAGTCTCTTTTCTCCATTTTTATTTAACCTTTTTCATCATTTCCTCTGATAAAAATTTGGAAATTACCGTACGAATTTCGGATTAATTGATGTCCAACCGATCAGCTTTCTTCCGCCAGCTTGAATGCTCTGCGGCTCCGTATACTAAGCGCGAGCCAGAGCAAGGCATTAAAGCCTAGGAAGAATATTCCGAGGATAGCAATGCTCATGATAAATGTTCCGCTTCCATACGCGGAAGACATCGCTTCCCGGAATCCGACAACCGCATAGCTCATCGGAACAAAATCGTGCACACTGCGGAAGAAACCGTTCGTCAACTCTACCGGGAACATGCCTCCGCTCGCTCCCAATTGCAGGACCAGCAGAATCATGGCAACGAATCGTCCAGGATTTCCGAAAGTCATCCCCAGGAACATGATCAGGAACATATAAGTGAGTGAAGTGACGATGGAGATTGCTATGAACTCACCTGTATGTTCCACTTGCAGCTGAAAACCGAACAGCATGATAGCGTCAACTATCAATGCAGCTGCAGTTGCCTGAACAAACCCAAGCGAGAATTTGCTTAACCACCATGCCGTGCCCGAAGTGGACCGTCCTGCCGGGGCATTAATCGGGAACACGATGTTGAATGACAAAGCTCCAACGAAAAGACCCAGCGATAAAATATAAGGTGCCAGTGCATGGCCATAGTTCGGCACTTCGCTGCGCTGGCTTTCGGTAGCTGTTGCCGGAGCTGCAATCATGTCAAAATTTTCATCTTCGACTTGGATGCCTTCCAAGTCGGCTGCTCCTTCCGACAGACTCGCAGCGAGCTCAAAGGATCCTTCCTCCAAACGGCTGATGCCTTCGCCCAGTTTTCCCGAACCGTTCTGGAGCTCACTTGCACCTTTACGAAGTTCACCTGCGCCACTGGCAAGTTCATTTACTCCACCGGAAAGTTCCGGAACTGCTTCTGTCAGACGTTTTGTTCCATCCGCCAATTCATCGGCACCAGAATTCAGTTTTGCTGAATTGGCAGCTAATTGACCGGCTCCTTGTTGAATCTGGCCTGCCCCTTCTGCCGCAGCTGACACTCCGGCGGTATAGGCAGCAGCTCCTTTTTCTAATTTCAATGAGCCCTGTTGCAATGCACCAGCTCCATCAACAAGTTCCACTGAACCTGCTGACAGTGAAGAGACGCCTTCGTTCAGGATGGAACTGCCTTGTGCCAATCCATCGACTGCAGCCGCGAGCTGAGGAAGACTCTCTGCAGCCTGTTCTGCCCCTGCCTGCAATTCTGCACTGCCTTGCACAGCTTCCCCTGCTCCTTCACCGAGAGAAACTGCACCCGGTATAAGTTGGCCTGTAAGCGTATTGTGGACAACCGAATAACCGCCCAGTGCTTCGCTCGCACCGGGATTCACCTGGTCAACTAGATTCTTCAAGTTCGTGATTTGCTCCGGCAATGAACCCAATGATTCGAAAGCTGGGATAATCTGTTCGTTCAAACCGGATGATACAGCAGCCAGGTTTCCGGCAAGCGCTTCAATCGACGCTTGCTGTAATGTTGATTGTTCTGCAGCACTCCCGCTTACAGCAGCTGACAATTCCGTCTGCTGTTCTTCAGTCAAATTGCCATAAACTGGTGCCGACTGTAACGCAGTCAATGAGGAAGACGCGGCAGAGTTCTGCAATTCACTTAAATTTTGCTGGGCCGCCGCCAAATTCGCTTGGAGAGCTGAAGCTTCTTGTCCGTTGTTCGTTACAGAAACTGAGCCGTTCAATTGACTGATGCCTTTTTCAATTCCTGCAAGCCCTTCCTGCAGTGTCTCGATTTGTTCAGCCGCAGGGAGACCCTTATCCAATTCCTTCAATCCATCCTGAAGTGCCGAACTGCCCGCTGCCAAATCTGCCAGACCATCGCCCAGTGCAACTTGGCCCGATACCAACTGCTGGATACCAGAAGAATCGTTCGCCAATTCGCTGGTTTTCGACTGCAACTCATGCAAACCGTTATCTAATCTGGCACTGCCTTGCTGCGTTTCTGAAAGTCCATCGCTCAATTGCTCAGCTCCCGGTACAAAAGATGCCAGTCCTTCTGACAGATTTTCCGTACCTTCCAAAAGAACCGAACCGTTATTATCCAACTCAGCAGTTCCTTCCGACAAGCCAATTGCCCCGTCCCGCAGGCTGGCCACCCCGTTGGTATACTCAAGAATCCCTTTGGCTAGCTGATCAGCCCCATGATCCAAAGTTGATAGGCCACCCGCAAACTGGCTGACACCGATCTCCAGCTTCTCCGCACCATCCTGGAAACTCAAACTGCCTTTTGAAAGTTCACTCAAACCTGCAGTCAATTCTCTATTTCCTTCTTGCAATTGTACTGATCCATTATTCAGCTGGTCAGCACCATCAGCTGCCTCACCTATACCATCGCCCAGCGTTTCAATTTGCCCAAAAATCGCTTTTACATATTCTTTGGTCACATTTTCAGCGATTTCTTCTTTTATATTCATTGTTGCCTGGTTGCTGACTGCTTCAATGAAGAAGCCACGCCCGGGATTTGTTTCATACTCTAAATTCATGGCTTTGGGGTCATCACCCATAGCGGAAGCAGCATTTGCCGAAAAATTGGCCGGGATGGTCAAAACCATAAAGTATGTACCATCATCCATTCCTTTTTCAGCTGTTTCGGCATCCGTAAAATGCCATTCGAGCGCTTCATTTTCTTTTAGGTTTTCAACCAATTCATCTCCCACCGCAAATATGTTGCCTTCATATTCGGAAGGGATATCCTCGTTGACGACTGCGACTGGCAACCGCTCTGTTTTACCATATGGATCCCATGAAGAACCGAGAAAAAAACCAGCATAAATAATCGGTATAAACATCATGACAATCATTGTTCCGAGCAAAAGTGGTTTGGCCAGTAATTGTTTCCATTCCTGTTTCAGCATTTTCACTTAAAATCATCCTGTTCTTTATCTAATACATCACTTAAAGTTTCCCGATTCCAGTTCAATGTCGGCAAATCCGACATTCCCAGCCCTTCTTTCAAAAGGTCAGCCGCTGTCACTTTGGAGAAATATTCAACCAGTAAACGGTCTCCTTGTGAAAATACATTGCGAAGAAGTTCCTGCCCTTTTTGAGCATATTTGCCTTCATGAAAAGCGAGGCTGATCAAGCCCGTATCCGGGTACATCCGAATAGGACCTTCCATTGCTTCAATAACATCGAGCAGCGTAATATCCGTTGCGGCTTTCGCAAGAGAAATACCGCCATTATTACCTGGAACCGACACGACAACTCCTTGCACAACCAATTTTCTCGTAATCTTTTTCATATAGGAAGGTGACACACCCAGTCTGCGACTGATTTCGTCCGAAGCAAGTGGAGCACTGCTTTCCTGTGTGGCAAGCAATACAACAATGCAAATTCCCTGTTCGACACCTTTTGTCAATTGCATATGAAGAACCTCTTTTCATCTACTTCTAATATCCATTATGGACATTGTATATCCAGTTAGAAATTTTACTCCTTTTCTAGGAAAATGCAAGCGGTGGGCCAAATTTTTTTAATGCCAAGAAACAAAAAGACAACAAGCAAATTTGCAGCTGCACTCCCCCGTCTCCATAGGACGGCAATGCACATGAGAAAACAATGGCAAAAATAATATGGGCTCAAGTGGTGAAAACGGGAATGATCATGTCGAATCTGATTCTGATGGCCGCCGGTTTGATCCTGCTGTACATTGTTTCGCCGTTAGCATCCCAGCCCGTGTTCTTAAACGTTTTTTTCTATGTGATTCCTTATATAATGTGGACAAAACGCTACACTATCTGGACTGCCGAAGTTGGGAATATTTTGCGCAAAGTGCATCTATCTCCAAAGCAATATCTATTTGGTTTTATTTATGCTCTCCGGCTTTTTGTACATGCCGCTCAGCCTTTTCCGGCTCCCGTAAATTGGGAATCGAGGCCCAGAATGTTTTTTCCCTTGGTGCAGATGACGGGTGTATTTTTCACCGTCATCATCTATGCTTCGCTCGGCTTAATACTTGCAGCCATTTAACCAACTTACCGATATACCAAAGAAGACCTCCAACCAGTGATTTATCACCGGTTGGAGGTCTTCTTTTGATTTTTGAAGTTCTCCCGAAGTATTGGTGTTATAAGGAGATCTCTTATGGGAATGAAGAGTCTGGATACGAATAGAATACAGTTTGATGTTTCCTGCTTCCGATAATCCCTCATATGTTAACTAAAAAACTATATTAATTATCCAAAATCTTCAAACCTCTGCTTGACTTTAGCCTAATACAAAACTGTGCCCCCAAGGTTAAAGAAAATTCAACTTTTGGGAGGCAGCACTTTTCATGTACGACTATTAAACACTGTGTTGAACAGATCTAATTCTTTAGTTTTAATGTCATGGCATTGACGGCCACGATAACAGTGGACACGGACATCAGAACCGCTCCTGCTGCAGGAGCCAAGGTAATCCCGATGAAGGCTAAAACCCCTGCAGCTATAGGAATCGCAATAAAATTATAACCGGCTCCCCATACGAGGTTTTGATTCATTTTACTGGTTGTTTTATTAGCCAATTCGATAAAGGATTCTATATCTCCCGGATCCGACTGAGTCAAAATCACATCAGCGGAATCGATGGCGACTTGAGTTCCGGCACCGACTGCTATGCCAACATCTGCAATTGCAAGGGAAGGTGCATCGTTTACACCATCGCCGACCATGATGACAGTTTGCCCTTTATTTTTTAGTGATCCCACTAACTCATATTTATCTTGTGGGGATTGATTGGCTCTGTATTCAATACCCAGTTCTTCAGCCACCCCTTGTGCCGCCGTTTCATTGTCACCCGTCGCCATAATCGGTTGTATACCGTTATGTTTCAATGCTTGTATCAGCGTTTTACTCGTTTCTTTTAATTCATCACCTAATGCGACCGTACCGATGGGTTTCCCGTCTTCAATCAGTATGCTTACTGTGGCCCCTTTCGGAATATCCACCGCCACATCTTTTCCAAATGCCTTTTGGCTGATCAATTCGTATTTGCGTCCATTGGCGTTTCCTTCCACGCCGGCACCCGACACGACATCAATCGAATCAAAGCGGACAGGCTGAATCCCTTGTTTCTCAGCGTAATGGACGATCGACTGGGCGATTGGGTGGCTGGATCCGCCTTCAATCCCTGCCATAAGGGCCGCGATTTCAGCTTCGTTATGCTGGCCATCCAGTGTTTCCATGCTCAATACTTTAAATTCCCCTGTAGTCAATGTGCCTGTTTTATCCAGTATCATTACATCTGCCTTGTTTGCCAGTTCCAACGCTTCCCGGTCTTTCACCAACAGCCCGCGGCTTGCTCCCAAACTTGTGCTTCGTGCAATTACTAAAGGAATGGCAAGGCCAAGGGCATGCGGACAAGCGATGACTAATGTTGTAACCGTAAACAGAATGGCTGTTTGAATGTCTGAAATATACAGCCATACGACAAAAGCGATGACGGCCGCTGCAATTGCGATATAAAACAGCCAGCCGGCTACTTTTTGAGCCAGATTTTCAGCTCTGGAAGGCTGAGCTTGAGCCTGTTTAATCAAGGTTTGAACTTGAGAAATGAAAGACCGGTCGCCTGTTTCCTGTACTTCCAAGTACAAAACCCCTTCTCCGTTTGTAGAACCGCCGATTACTTTGTCTCCAACTCCTTTTACAACAGGCTTGGATTCTCCTGTTAATAAGGCTTCATTGATACGGGAATCTCCTCGTTCGATGATGCCATCAGCCGGAACGTTTTCGCCAGCCTGAATACGTACAAGATCTCCGACTTTTAAATCGGCTACCGGACGTGTCTCAATGGCATCGTCTTCCACTACTACATGTGCATCTTTCGGCATAAGTTCAGCGAGTGATTGTTGCGCATCCCCTGCGTCTCCCACCGCTTTCATTTCAATCCAGTGGCCAAGGAGCATGATCAGCAGCAAGGAAGCAAATTCAAAGAAAAATTCCATAACGTGCTCACCTGTCACATAACGTGCCAGCACTGCATAAATGCTATATAAGTAAGAAACGGACAGTCCCAAAGAAATAAGGGCCATCATGCCTGGCGCTTTTTCCTTGAATTCAGCGATTGCCCCTTGATAGAAGGGTTTTCCGCCATAAATCAGCAATATAGTCGCTAATACCGCGACAACAATGTCCGAGTAAGGGAAGGTGAATTGAAAGGGAAGCCGAACGTCCATCATCGGCGACAATAACAAAATGACAATGCCCAAGGGCAGCGACTTCAGAAAAATTTCTTTGAAGTTTCCGTGGTGGTGATGTTCATGTCCACTGTGATCATGACTACTATGATTGTGGTGGGCATGATCATCATGAATTTTGGAAGGATTGCTGTCGTTATGAATGCCTTCTTCCACTTGATCTTCATGGTAAGAATGCCCAAAATGTTCAGAATGGTCCATCTTATGGTCATCTGCCTGTTCATCGTGATGATGGTGTTGGTCTTTTTCATTTTTAGTCATTAAGTACGCCTCCTTCAAAATAGTTACTTCCTTATGCCATTTATACTTTACTTCCGTTATTAATGACGAGAATAATCTATCTGTTCAATGACCCCATTATAGCCGTTCTGCCCGTTTTTTGTTTGAACGTTTTAAGGTCCAACTGGAGACGACAATACTGACTTCAAACATAATGAAGAGCAAAATGATAGTTAGAATATCAAACATGAAATTTCGTTAAACTTTTAGTTTCTCTTAGCATTCCTTGAGCCATCTCCCCCTTGTCTTCATTACTTTGAAAGAAAAAGGCCAAAAGCAATGCACCTTCGCTTTAGGCCTTCCTTTTATGATTTCCTTCTATATATACCTTTACTTTTCCAATTTCACTCGTTGCAGACGAAGCGAGTTCAAAACGACCGACACGGAACTGAAGGCCATTGCGGCCCCGGCAACCCAAGGCGCGAGCAGGCCGATGGCGGCAATCGGGATGCCCACTGTATTGTAAGCGAAAGCCCAGAACAGGTTCTGTTTGATGTTGCGCATCGTTTTGCGGCTCATGATGATTGCATCCGCAATGCTGTTCAAGTCGCCGCGGATCAGTGTAATATCCGCTGCTTCCATCGCCACATCTGTACCCGTGCCGATCGCCATGCCGATATCGGATACGGCCAATGCCGGTGCGTCGTTGATGCCGTCACCGACCATCGCCACTTTCTTGCCTTGCTGCTGCAGTTTCTTCACTTCATCCGCTTTGCCCTTCCGGTAGCACTTCCGAAATCACCGCATCGACACCGACTTCTTTGCCGATCGCCTGCGCGGCCCGCTCGTTGTCGCCCGTCATCATGATGACTTTAATGCTCAGCTGATGTAGACTATCTACCGCCTATCTTGAGACGTGTGACTAGATGTTTTGCACATGCAAAACCACCTCCGATTTCAGTGCTTATTTCGAGTGCACCCTTTCGAAGGTTTTTTATATTAGCCTATTACTTCAGGCAGTCTAATCTTTAATGAACTATTTTCAGTTATTTTCGTCCGTCCCACTTACTTCGACAGATATAATGAGAGTCAGAATCGCGGTAACGATAAGAACAAGAGACATAACCAATAACATAGGAATCTCCTCCAAAATGATTTATTGTCTTACTTAATTTTGAAATCTTTTCACATTGCACATAGTTACCGTCAAATATCGTACCGATTACTAGATGAGCAGCAAAGCATCCAGGTCCAGTACACGGATTCGGCGCTGGTCTTCCTGCTCGATCCATCCCTCGTCTTCGAACTTGGCAAGTTTCCGGCTGATGGTTTCAGGAGTCGTTCCGAGAAAAGAAGCAAGATCTTTTCTGGACATCGGCAAATGGTACTCCGTTGATTTGTTCTCTTCCACCTGCTGAGCCAGATAAAGCCCAATCCGTGTTTCCACGTCTTCTGTCGCAAAGCTGGTCATCTGGCTTTCCGCCTGGCCAAGCCGGTTGGAAAATTCACTTAGGATTTTCAATGAAATATTCGGATACCGCTGCAGAAATTCCTGAAGATTGCCGCGCTGGATGCTGCAAATGTCGGTCTTTTCCATCGCTTCCGCATATCCATCATGAATCGATTCCTTAAACAAGGCGAGTTCACCGGTGAAATCGCCCGGCTGCAGAATCCGGATCAATTGTTCTTTGCCGTTTTCCGACAGGCGGTAAACTTTCACTTTCCCTTGATGGACTATATACAGGGAATCCGAGGCATCACCGGCACTGTGCAGCAGCTCTCCTTTCTTCAAGGAGATGGAACGCGTCGTTTTGGCGACTTCCTCCATTTCTTCGTTTTGAAGATGATTAAAGATTGGAACGATGGAAACACATAAATGATGCGCTCCCTTGCCTCCTTCTGTATGCTGGCATGCTTCCTGATACTTCATACTTTCCCTCCTAGTTAGGCAACTTTCCTTGAATACACAGAATAACCCAGTTTCACAATCAGTTCTTCGATCTGCTGATCCGAAATTTGCGCTTCATCAAACTCGACTCTTACTTTTCCGGAATGGAACAGAACTTTGCCATCCTTTACACCAGCCTGTCTCCCCAAAGCATTCTCGATTTTTTTGATGCAGGACGGACAACTGAATGGCTCCATTTGAAATACCGCTTTTCTCATATTGCTCTCCTCCTTATATTCATCTTCATTATAAGGGGTGCCTGTTTCTTTAACCTTGATGGCCGTCAAGGATGATAGTAGTTTAAAGAAATTAACCCTTAAAAGGATTAAAAAATAAAATTTAGTGAATAATACAAAAGAGGATATAGTCTAATTAGACTAAAAACTTATACGATATGCAAGCATACCCAAATCATCTATTCGTAAAAGTGAATGAGAAATGTTCCATATTGGTTTTGCATTGACAGGCATCAAGGAATCCAATTTTTATTCGCGTATACTATCTTAACAGATTTATTTTCAATATTCCTGCAATTCCATTCTATTGGTATTTTGCGGCATTATCCAATTTTTAGTTTTACTCGAAAAAATTTAAGTTGGTTTCATTCCTTAATGAAGCAATTTGAATAGAACTGAAGCTGCTCTCTGCTTCATCCGGAAAAGAAAGGAGGAAATCAAAATGAAGGACGCTTCCAAAAAGAAAGACCGCAAAGACGCTCAGGAAACTTCATTGCGAGGCACTTTTACTTCCGTTCTGATCATCGCGGTATTCATGCTTGTGTCCTGGTTCAGTGTTTTCTTTTTATTCCTGGAGCGCAACTGAAACGGGGCAACGATTACAGAAATTTGAAAGGAGATTCGACGTATGCATATCCATCGTTATGAAAAAATCTGGCTGATTATCGGTTCGCTGATTTTAGCCGTTTTCCTCGGCATTTTAGCATTTCAAACTTTTTTCCTGGAAATGGGGCCGCCTAGCCACGCGGAAATGATCGATCCGCAAACGGTTCGCGAGTCTGAGATTTTCGCAGACGCTGAGTTGAAGGAAATTGGCGATAACGAATACGAAATTGCCATTATCGCGGAAATGTTTGCGTTCCAGCCGGGTGATCTGGAAATTCCGGCAGGCGCGACAGTCCATTTCACTTTGGCATCACCCGATGTCACCCACGGCTTTAAAATCACAGACACGAACGTCAATGTCATGGTCGTTCCCGGCCATATTTCGAAAGTCAGCCATACATTCGACGAGCCAGGGGAGTACCTGATTCTATGCAATGAATATTGCGGACTCGGGCACGAGTACATGGCGAACACCATCACCGTCAAATAAAGAAGAAAGAAGGGGAAGAAATGGCTCACATCAATGAAGCACCGATTCTGCATAAAGGGACGGCCGTTAACGAAGACGCCGCTGACGGCATTACGGGACGGGATATCCGATTATCGGCCGCGAATCTATTCATCGCATTTATTGCATTATTAATCGGCGGATTTGCCGGTCTATTGCAGGGCCTGGTCCGCAGCGGTTTTTTTGAACTTCCTTCGTGGATCAGCTATTATGCACTGCTGACTGCCCACGGCGTCATGTTCATCCTGGTGTTAAGTTCTTTTTTCAGCATCGGCTACCTGTATGCCGGAACTTCACGGGTGCTTGGCGGACTGGCCAATAAAACCATCGCTTTCGGATGGACAGGCTTTGCGCTCATGACAACCGGCACGCTGATCGCTGCGTTTCTTATTGTTACCGGAAACGCCAATGTGCTTTATACATTCTATACACCCATGCAGGCACATCCCTGGTTTTATATCGGGCTTGCACTGATTGTCGTCGGCATTCTGTTAAATTGCATCGGCATGTTCATCACCTACCAGAGCTGGCGCAAACGAAATCCCGGAAAATTGACGCCGCTTTTCGCCTTTTTCGCAAATGCCGTTTTCGTCCTTTGGGTTTTCGCTTCCCTGTTCATCGCTGTTTTTGTCATAGCGATGGTCATTCCGTGGGCATTCGGATGGGTTGCAACCATTGACCCGATGATGGGCCGCACCTTATTCTGGGCTTTCGGCCATACGCTCGTAAATATTTGGATGCTGACATCCATTTCAGCCTGGTATGTGGCGATGCCAAAAATCATCGGCGGAAAAGTATTCAGTGATTCACTGGCGCGTGTCGCTGTGGTCATTCTTGTGGTGGCCAATGTACCCGGCGGCTTCCACCACCAGATCCTTGATCCGGGCTTGTCCGTCAATGTGAAATTTCTGCACGTGATTCAAACGTTCATGATCATTTTCCCTTCCCTCATGACCGCCTTTGCGATGCTCGCCACGATGGAACGGACCGGAAGAGCAAAAGGTGTTACGAGTTTACTCGGCTGGTGGAAAACGCTGCCTTGGTCTGATGCCCGTTTCTTCGCATTGATTGTTGCCATGTTCGCCTATATTCCAGCGGGACTCGGCGGAATCATCAACGCCAGCAACCAAATTAACCAGGTTGTCCATAATTCCATCTGGGTCACCGGCCATTTGCATTTAACCGTTGGCACTACGGTCATCCTGACGTTTTTTGGGATTTCCTATTGGCTGATCCCTTATTTATCCGGCAGAAAAATGACGCCGACAATCAACCGGCTGGCCGTTGCCCAAACGGTCATTTGGGCGAGCGGCATGTTGCTCATGTCGGGTGCCATGCACATTAACGGGCTGCTCGGAAGCCCCCGCCGGACGGCCAATACGTCCTACAATGGCCACAGTGCCGCTGCGGACTGGGCGATGTACGAAACGTTGATGGCGATGGGCGGAGTGATCCTGGTCGTCGGCATCATTCTGCTGGTTTATATCTGGGCACAGCTCGCCTTTTTCGCACCAAAAGGAAAGACAGACTTTCCGATTGGAGAAGATTACAGCCCTTCAGATGCATCACCGCTGTTCATGGATCGCTGGTCGGTTTGGGTGGCACTGGCGACAGTATCAGTGGCCATTGCTTATATTATCCCGCTGATTGACTTTGCTTCGGGACATAACCCGGGTTCTCCCCCGTTCTTGATGCCTTAGCTCAGCAGAAAAGTTACTGATATAGATAAAAGAGGATGTTCCCAAGTCTGTTCTTCAACAGATTCGGGTCATCCTCTTTCTCTTTCTTACAGTAATCCGATCCATTTCCAATAGGTCGCGCTGAAAAGCAATATCAGCAGGTAACCGATGATGGTCAGCGGCACACCTGACTTCAAAAAGTCCTTCACTGTGAAAGCCCCTGTTCCGTAGGCCAGCATGTTTTGCGGTGCACTGACCGGAAGCAGGAATCCGAACGAAATGACGAATTGCTGGATCAAGACAAAGCCGATTTCATTGCCATCGAGCTGCAGAGTCGTGGCCAAAGCGATAAAGATAGGAATCAACGCAGATGACAAGCTCGTTGCACTCGCAAAACCAAGGTGAATGAGAATATTAAATAAAGAGAGCAAGGCGATCGTCGCAAGAAGCGGCATATTTTCCAATCCCATTGCTCCAAATACTTTATCGGACAACCATTGGGCCGATTCCGTACTCAACAAAGTGGAGCCGAGCGCAATTCCGACAGCGAAAACGATAATCGTACCCCATGGAATCATTTTCTCTACCGTCTTCCAGTCAAAGACACCCACTTTTGGAGCCAGTAAAATAGCGATTGCCACGATGGTGACCGTTGTTGTGTCAAAAGGATGCAAGATTTCTTCTGTCGACCACAAAAGCAGCAATGTCAGAGATACGATAATCAACCGGATTTCAGCCGGCTTAAGATTTCCTAATTCCTTCAGATCTTTTTTTATTAACTCGGTGCCGCCTTCCACGACTTTCGTCTCCGGCTTAATCAGTTTGATCATGACGAAGTACAGCACAATCGACATGATGATGGACCACGGAGCCGCGTAAAGGAACCAGGCGCTCCATGACACCGTCTCTCCGAATTCACTTTCCATGAAACCAAGTGCTACCAGGTTCTGTGCAGCACCTGTTTTGATTCCGACGTTCCAGATGGATACCGCTTGGACCGCAGTGATGACCAATAGAGCGGCGAGACGGCTGTTGACAGGCAACCCGAATGCCGCGACCATGCCAAGCAGAATCGGTACAACTGCGCCGGCACGGGCTGTTGCGCTCGGCACAAAAAATGCCAGGACAATTGAAACGATAATGGCACCAAACACGATTGCTCCCGTTTTCGTACCGACTTTCGATAAAATCCACAATGCCAGCCGCTTATGCAAATTCGTCGCTTGCATGGCAGCTGCCAGGAACAAGGCGGCAGCGACGAGCGCTACTGCCGAATTACTGAAACCTGCCAATGCCAGACTGAGTGCCTCTCGCGTTCCGAGCAATTCTCCTGGAATTTCAGGGTTTGGAGAAAGACCCAATAGGAGAGCCATCAGCCCGATAATCATGGCGGCACTGACTGGATACGGAACCGCTTCTGTCATCCATAAAACGACCGCAAATGCTAAGATGGCAAGCGTTCTTTGCCCGACCACTGATAAATCTCCCGGCGTCGGCAATAAAACAATGATAATTAAAATGATAAAAGCCAAGAAAATATAAAGCGGTTTTAGATTACGTTTCGGTTTTTCTTCCGCTGTTTTTTCCACCATGAAAACCACCCTTTCCTGAAGTATATTCACAACCCCTGCTTACCCTGTCAAGATCAGAGTGAAACAGTGGTAATTCTTGTTCAGAGCTTCAAATAAATACGTTAATAAAACCATCATACGATAGAAACAAACGCGTCTCTATCGTATGATGGTTTTATGATTTAGAGAAACTATATTTCTGCAACGCGTTTTATTTTCTCCTACTCTTCATCTTCTTCCCCTTCTAAAGCATCATTTCCGAGGTAAGCTTGCAGCATCCAGATGTTTTTATCGAGACTGGCTTTATATCCGGTCAGCATATCCACTGTCACATCGTCTTTCTCTTTCGCCGCAAGATGGATGGCTTTGACTGTGACATCCCGAATGACCCGGTAATCATCCACTAATATGCCAAGCATATCTACGGAAGTAAGCGGCTCGGCATAAGGTTCTTCACTGATAAAGGCGTGCTCCAAATACTCGCCCAGCGTTGAATAGGGTTTCTCGCCAATGGCAATCAAGCGTTCTCCGAAAGCATCATAGTATTCATTGGCTTCGTCATAAAGTTCATTGAATTTCTCATGCAGCGGGAAGAATTCCGGTCCTTTCAAGTACCAATGGAATTGGTGAAGTTTTACGAATAAGACGTTTTGATTCGCGATTAAATGATTGACCATAAAGGCTGCAGTTGCATGATGGTGTTCGTGGTTAGTATGTTCAGTCATGGTAAGGTTCCTCCTAATGTTTTTGGGTTTAACGCTGAATTTTTTGCGGAATAGCTGTAGAAAGGAAAGGGAGAAAGCAGCAGGTTTCTCCCCTCTGTTGATTTTCATCTATAGTTTACGCATGGGCTGGTTTCAACTCTTGTCCCCGCTGCATTTCTTTCCGGTTAAAGCCCATCAGCCGCATCGCATTCAAGATGACAATCAGGACACTGGCTTCGTGGATGAACATGCCGGACGCCAGATGGACGGAGCCCATCAATACACCGGCGAGCAAGACAGCGACAATGCCGACCGCGAAGAACGTGTTTTGCTTCATGTTGCGGATGGTCGCTTTGGACAGGGAATAAGCGTGCGAGAATTGCATCAGCTTATCGGCCATCAGGACGACATCCGCCGTTTCCATTGAAATGTCCGTGCCGCCTTCACCCATCGCGAGTCCGATATCGGCTGTGGCAATCGCGGGCGCATCGTTGACGCCGTCCCCTGCCATCGCCACTACATGTCCCAGCTGTTTCAGTTGATTCACGAACGCCACTTTGTCTTCCGGCAACAGTTCGGCATGGAATTCGTCCAGTCCTAATTTGGTGGCCACGAGTTCAGCGGTGTGCTGGTTGTCGCCCGTCAGCATGACGATTTTCTTGATGCCATTTTTTCTCATCTGAGCAAGTGCAGGCGCTGCGTCTTCGCGGATCTGGTCGGCGATCGAGAAGATGCCGGCCACTTCCCCGTCCACCGCCGCGAAGATCGCTGTGTTTCCGGCTTTCTCGCGATTTACCGCATACACTTCCACTTCCGCCGGGATGGCGATATTTTCTGCATTCATGAGCTTACGGTTACCGATGGCCAAAATTCGACCTTCCACTGTAGCCGTCAGGCCGTTGCCTTTGATCACATCGACGGCTTCCGGTTCCTGGTCGAGAGCCATGTCACGACTCTTCGCTTCTTTGACGATTGTTTGGCCAAGATGATGTTCAGACACCGTTTCCGCCTGCGCCACCAATCGAAGCAAGTCCTGTTCTTTGAGGGAATTGAAGACCTCGATATCTGTCACTTCCGGTTTCCCTTTCGTCAATGTACCGGTTTTATCAAAGACCAGTGTATCGACTTTTGAAAAGCGGTCCATCACTTCGCCGCCTTTGACCAGCACGCCATTTTTCGCGCCATTGCCGATGCCCGCAACACTGGATACCGGTGCGCCGATGATCAATGCCCCTGGACAAGCGATGACGAGGAACGTAATGGCGAGATGAAGATCTCTCGTAAGGGCATAAACCAGAATTGACAGTACGACAACAGCGGGTGTATAGATATTCGCGAATTTATTCAGGAATTTTTCCGTTTTCGATTTAGATTCCTGGGCTTCTTCCACCAGTTCAATGATTTTCGCGAACGTTGTATCATCTCCGACTTTTTCAGCGATGATTTCAATATAGCCCGTGTCCATGACGGTGCTGCTGAATACGGTGTCTCCCAATTTTTTAGAAGCGGGAACGGATTCACCTGTGATAGCCGCTTCGTTCAATGAAGCTTGTCCTGCGACAATTTTGCCGTCCACCGGCACTTTCCCGCCGGTCCGGATGATAACGCGGTCCCCTTCGACCACTTCTTCCACCGGTACAGTCACACTGATACCATCACGAATGATAGTCGCTTCCTGCGGAGCCATATCCACTAAGCTTTTCAATGAAGATCGTGTTTTTTCCAATGTGCGGGCTTCCAGATAATCCCCGAACAAAAACAGGAACGTGACGACTGCCGATTCCACGTATTCCCCGATAAAAAGGGCACCGATGACAGCGATTGTCACCAGCATCTCGATACTGAACGCTTTCATTAGCAGCGCCTGGAACGCTTTGATCGCAATCGGAATTCCGGCAATGACCGTTGCGGCGATCAATGTGAACTGCCGCAGGTCATGATGGCCCGTGAAGTTCAAGACCAGCGCCAGGACCAGTAAGAACCCGGCTAAAAAGGTGATGCTTTTTTTGTGTTTATGAATGAACCCAATCATTTTGTTCCACTCCTCTTTCTTTCGACTGTTATTTTCTTTACACCCTTATCTTAAGTGGTTTCGAGACAGAATAACTTGACCTTCATCAAGCACTGAAGTTTTTTACATTTTCTTTCTTCCATTTCTATAACTACCGTGAAGCTTATTCCGTTCAAAAGATTGATGGCCGTCAAGGAACTGGATGGATGGGCGTCCTATACTTAAGGTAGAAAAAAACAAAGGAGAGATTGACATGACCACAGTAAAATTCCAATTGGAACCGCTCACTTGCCCTTCCTGCATCAAAAAAATCGAAGGAAAAGTAGGGAAAATAGATGGCGTCGAGGAAGTGAAAGTGCTGTTCAACTCCAGTAAAGTGAAAGCTGTCTACGACGCGGACAAAGTAGCGCCGGAAGAATTGAAAACAGTCATTGAGAAATTGGGTTATCCGGTAGTCGCTTAACAGCACCTGAACACCTGCAAATCTCATGAGCAGAATAAAAAACACGAGCTCCTTCGGCAAAGGAAGCTCGTATTTTTGTATTTAGCAAAGATATTGAAAGTGTATTTACTGAATATTACATATTCGTTAAACCTTAGAGCAATTTGCTATTAAAATCCGTTCGCAAAAGTACACTTTTACGAACAAATATCACAGATCTTAAAGACTTATAACATGTTCAGTTTTTTAAAACGAAGTAAAAAGTCTTTTAAAAGTCTTTTCAAAAGTGTATAATAAACTTAACCTAAAGGAGTGGATATAAATGGCGATGAGAATACTTGATATCCCCACCACATCAATTTCGAATGTCAAACGGTCTCCCATGGAAGCTTTTCAGAAAGCCGATCAAGAGGCTGCTGGCGTGTATGTCTTCAACCGCGAAAAGGTTGCCGGTGTTATGCTCACCCAAAAACAATATGAGTCCTTGAACAGAGAAATCGAAGAACTTTACGATCAGCTGGCTGATCTGATAGCTGAAAAACGGCTGCTGACGGAAAACGTCTCTACTTTCTCAGATGTGGAAGTTCGCGGTGCAATCGCAACTGAATCCCCTGTCATTGATGAAGAAGACGGGTGGGAATAACCGTTGTATCACCTTGAATGGACACAGTACTCAAAGGAAGATTATGACCAGCTGGATGGCAGCCAAAAAATCTTTGTCAACAAAGCGCTGGATCGGATTAAGTTAAGGGGCATGGAAGCTGGCCAATCCCTTCATGGCAATTTAGCGCAATGCAACAAGCTGAAAAACAAGAAGATGGGCCTGCGAATTATTTTTAGAGAAGCCGAGGGAACCATCCAAGTAATTCAAATTGTGGCCATTGGGAAACGCGATAAAGAAAAGATTTATAAGATGGCTGAAGATCGATTAAGCTAACTGAAAAGAAGAACAGGGTGTTTCTCCAAAAAAAGAGCCCGGCATATCGACACTTCTAAAGTGCTCGTTTTGCCGGACTCTTTTTTATTAAACCAAGTCATTCTTTAACTTGATGACTACAACTTCTGATAATGTCTCATATGTAAACTTTAAATACAAGTTCTCGAGTTTCTACTCCTATCATAAAAAGATGTGGTGGAATAAAATAAAGCGTCTAGAGAATTCATCTCATAGACGCAGGATGTGGTTAGACCACGCACAAATTTTGGTGTTTTCATCAATGTTTTTCGTTTAAGATTCTGCTGGCTTAATCTGTTCCATATAGCTTTGAATGTCTTCCTCCGACATTTCACCTGTAATGATCTTCTCGATTTTCCCCTCTGGATTTACTAATAGGGTTGTCGGCAATGGACGAATATTGTAGGCTTCCATCACACTTTTGTCCTTGTCGATCACAATAGGGAACGTCAGATTCCGCTGTTCGGCATATTGCCTCACTTCATAATCCGACTGAGCAATATTGACGGCCAGTATCTCCACACCCTGATCCTTGTACACTTGGTACTGTTTTTCCATCAGCGGAAATTCTTTCTCGCATGGTTTGCACCAAGTGCCCCAGAAGTTCACGAACACCCCTTGTCCCTCATAATCAGACAGCTGATGCCGTTCCCCGTTCAAATCAGTCAACGCAAAATCGGGTGCTGTATCGCCAACTTGCAGCAATTCAGTTTTCTCCTTTGTTAATCCATTGTAGATGGTAAAGATTATAGCCCCTGCCAGGACAAGCAAAATGCTTGTCCTCATTATCAAACGGTTCTTCTTTTTATTCTTTTTCGCAGTCATATAGCGTCACGCCTTTCTAAATATTTTAAGTCCGGTCTATTAAAATCCAGTGAACCCACCCGTGAACTGCGACAGGTAAGCGATGACGTCCGTCATCATATCGAAATACAACATGAGACCCATGATGACCATCAAGCCTCCGCCGATCGACATGAACTGCGCACTCCGTTTCTTTAGGAAGGTCATCTTCTCGATGAAGAACGACATCAAGAGGAACGGAATGGCAAAGCCGAGGACGTAAAACAGCATATACAAGAGCCCGCGGCTCGGATCGGCGATCCCCATCGCTATCACCGCGGCCAGGATGGGGCCGGTACACGGCGTCCATCCGGCGGCGAAGCCCAGCCCAATTACCACGGAGCCGGTATAGCCCGATGGCCGTTTTTGAAAATGGACTTTCTTATCCGAAAGCAGGAAGTCGAATTTCAGGACACCGGTCAGCACCAAGCCGAAAAACACCATCAAGATGGCACCCAGCTGGCGCAGCAGGTCGGCGTTCTCAAAAAAGAACGAGCCGATGAACGAAGTGGACAACCCGAGCGCCAGAAAGATGATGGAAAACCCGACCAAAAACAGCACCGTATGGATCAACGCGCTCTTTTTCATCGCCCCTTTTCCGGTTTTCAGCTCATTGACCGAGACACCAGTGATGTAGGACAAAAAAGCCGGGTACAGTGGAAGCGCGCAAGGCGAGAGGAACGATAACAATCCGGCGCCGAACGCCAGCAATAAACTTACTTCAGCCATAGAACAGTCTCCTTTTAGATGATTGACGTGTATAGTTCCTTAACTGCCCTATCGCCGCTTTCTGTAAAAATGACAGTTCGTGATAGATTGTTAGGGGCGATCCGTCAGTTCGCTCTATTCTTCATTACTAGAATTACCATCGCCACACTGATTAAGAGGAAAGCGATAAATGCGAGGAAGGGGATGGTGATGAACCCAAACCAATTGATATACTCTGCGCTACAGGGAACGCCGCTTACACATGGCCGGATACCACCGAACCCCGGTATCTTTTGTTCCATGTAATGCAGGACCGAGATGCTTCCCCCGATAACTGATAAAGGCAGGGCATAGCGGACAACCTTCCAATCGTTCTGGAACGTCGCGATTCCTAAAATCAACACAAGCGGATACATGAAAATCCGCTGAAACCAGCACAGGTCACACGGGATGAACCCCTTGATTTCACTGAAATACAGACTGCCGAGCGTTGCAATCAACGAGACGAACCAAGCTCCGTATAGCAAGAAGCCCCTTTTATCCGATACTTTATGGGTTTCGTCCATTAGTTTTCCTCCGCTAACGCTTCATCGATCAATGCTTTGATGGCATCGTAATCAAACGGATCTTCCAGCGTCTGTCCATTGACCACGATCGTTGGTGTCATCGCTACCCCGTGTTCTTCCACCAACGCTTCATCTGTTTTGACTTTGTCCATGGCCGTTTGCTTTTCCATGTCTTCCTTCAGCTGTTCCAGGTCAATGGCCGGGAATTGGGAAGCCACTTCCACCGTTTTTTCCTGTGTCAGCCAAGGGGCATCGTGATTTTCAACTGCCGGCTGTTCCGCAAATAGAGCTTTGTGGAAATCCCAGTAATCGTTCGGACTTTGTTCATAGACTGCTTCCGCCGCCAAAGAGCCGATCATCGATTCATTGCCATGGAACAGGACATTGATGTAGGAGAACTTCACATCCCCCGTCTCGACATAGTCCGCCACCAGCTGCGGATATACCATTTCTCCCCAAGCTTTACAGGACGGGCATTTGAAATCCCCGAATTCCACGACCGTGACCGGTGCATCACTTTCACCAAGCGTTGGCTGGCCCGTAATATCCACTTCTCCTGTTTCCACGGGTGAAGCAGATTGCTGGTTTGTGAGCACGACGATTGCTGCTAAAATGCCAACCGCCAATAGTGTCAGGAGAACTGCGAACTTCATTCCGGACTGTTTCTTCTTATTGTTTTTATCCATATTATCCCTCTTTCCTATCATGATTTATCAATCAACTACTCCACATTGTTCTTCTATACCATTTCCAGCTTTTATAAAGATAGAATGCTTAACAAGACATGCAGGCATTGGCCATACTAAATTTCAATTTGCCTTGCCACTTGTCGCTCCCTGTTCATTCTAACAAGCATGCCCAAACATTAAAACAATCATTTGAATATATAATTGACAATCTAGCGAAATCTTTGTACACTTGCATTAATCAAACGTTCGTTTGAATGTATAACTATCAGAGGGTATCACTTCACACTAGGATATCCGTAAAGGAGATGAGGGTGCTGTTAACCACGATTTTTACCGCGGTTGCCGCTTATGTGGCGACCAGCATTGATTACGTCATTATTTTGCTGATCCTGTTTTCACAAACGATGAAAAAAGGCCAGTTAAAATCCATTGTCATCGGACAATACCTAGGAACAGCCATCTTGGTGGGCGTCAGCCTGTTGGCTGCGTACGGCCTGACGCTTGTGCCGTCCCACTGGGTGGGCTTGCTAGGGCTCATTCCGATTTACCTGGGCATCCGGGTCTGGAAGCGAGAAGAAGACGAGGACGACGAAGAGAATCTCCTGTCCCGTTTGTCTTCCGGAAACCCCAATCGCTTGTTTGTCACCATTACAGTCATTACCCTGGCGGCTGGCGGCGACAACATTGGCGTCTACATACCCTACTTTTCAACCTTGAATCCAAGTGAAACTGTGGTGATGCTGGTTGTCTTTGCCATCCTGGTCGCCGTCTTGTGTTACCTCAGTTACCGGTTGGCAGCCGTTAAAACGATTTCTGAAACGATAGAGAAATGGGAACGGTGGATTGTGCCGATTGTCTTCATCGGGCTCGGCATCTTGATTATGGCGGAGAATGGGACTTTCCGTTTCCTTTGGGGATTGGTGAGTTGAAGTGATTCTTTGCACTCTTTGTTTTATATAGAAGAAAATCACTTACTTGAAAAAACGAATGAGTAAACAGAAGTGAGAAAAAGGAGTGAATGAAAATGGCAAAAGAGATTTGTGATGTGGTCTGTGTAGATGAAGAAAAGGTGGAACGAGTCCAGCAGCAACTGTCTGAACAAAATCCATTGGAAGTGGCGAAGATCTTCAAGGCGTTGTCGGACGATACGCGTATCAAGATCGCCTACGCCTTATCGCTGGAGGACAAACTGTGTGTGTGTGACGTTGCGAATATCATCGGTTCATCTACCGCAACCGCCTCCTACCACCTGCGACTACTGAATAATATGGGGTTGGCGAAATACAGCAAGGAAGGCAAGTTGGTCTACTACTCACTGGATGACGCGCATGTGAAACACTTGGTGCAAGTGGCCTTCATCCATCAGAAGGAGGTTGTTTCCGTTGGTTGAAAAAACGAAGGAAACAGAAGACAAAACGGTCTACCGGGTTGAGGGCTTTTCGTGTGCGAATTGCGCCGGGAAATTCGAGAAGAACGTCAAACAGATTCCCGGTGTCCAGGATGCCAAAGTGAACTTTGGGGCTTCGAAAATTGCGGTCTACGGCGAGGCGACGGTCGAGGAACTTGAAAAAGCCGGCGCTTTCGAGAATTTGAAGGTCGCACCGGAAAAACCGAAACGCCAGGCGGCTCCTGAAGTGACCGTCGAAGACAAAAATGTCTTCCGGGTCGAAGGCTTTACATGCGCGAACTGCGCCGGGAAGTTTGAGAACAACGTCAAGCAAATCCCCGGTGTCCAGGATGCCAAAGTGAACTTCGGGGCTTCAAAAATTTCCGTTTACGGGGCAGCGACCATCGACGAATTGGAGAAAGCCGGTGCGTTTGAAAACTTGAAGGTGGCGCCTGAAATTACAGGACGTCCAGCTATCACGAATACCGGAACCGAAAAAGCGCCAGCTCGAACAGAGAAGAAAGTGCCTTTCTACCAAAAGCACAGCACCTTGCTCTACTCCACCCTGCTGATCGTGTTCGGCTACATTTCCCAGTTCGTCAACGGCGAAGACAACCTGATGACGTCGCTCCTGTTTGTGGCGGCGATTGTCATTGGCGGGTACTCGCTCTTCAAAGTCGGCTTCCAGAACCTGATTCGCCTGGATTTCGACATGAAGACCCTCATGACCGTTGCGGTCATCGGGGCAGCCTTTATCGGGGAATGGGCGGAAGCGTCCATCGTGGTCATCCTCTTTGCGATCAGTGAAGCACTGGAACGCTATTCCATGGACCGGGCGAGACAATCCATCCGTTCGTTGATGGACATCGCTCCGAAAGAGGCACTGGTCCGGCGGAATGGCCAAGAACAGTTAATTTCGGTGGACGACATTGTGGTGGGCGACACCATGATTGTCAGACCGGGACAGAAGATTGCGATGGACGGCACGGTGACCAACGGGTATTCGGCGGTCAATCAGGCGGCCATCACCGGGGAATCCGTGCCGGTCGCCAAGACGGTGAATGATGATGTCTTCGCCGGTACGCTGAACGAAGAAGGTTTGCTGGAAGTCCAAATCACCAAACTGGTCGAAGACACGACCATTGCGAAAATCATTCACCTGGTCGAAGAAGCGCAGGGCGAACGCGCCCCTTCCCAGGCGTTTGTCGATAAGTTTGCGAAGTACTACACACCGATCATCATGGCGGTTGCCGCACTCGTGGCCATTGTGCCGCCCCTTCTGTTTGATGCCAGCTGGGAAACCTGGGTTTATCAAGGGTTGGCTGTATTAGTGGTGGGCTGTCCGTGTGCACTGGTCATCTCCACGCCGATTTCAATCGTATCCGCCATCGGGAACGCTGCGAAAAAAGGCGTGTTGATCAAAGGCGGCGTCTACTTGGAGGAAATGGGTGCGCTGAAGGCCATCGCGTTTGACAAGACCGGTACCCTCACCAAAGGGGTTCCCGTCGTCACGGATTTTGAAGTCCTGAACAAGCAAGTAGACGAAAAAGAGCTGCTGTCCATCGTGACCGCGCTGGAGTACCGCTCGCAGCATCCCCTTGCCTCCGCCATCATGAAAAAAGCGGACGCCGAGAACATTTCTTATTCTTCGGTCTTGGTCGAAGACTTTTCTTCCATTACCGGCAAAGGGATTAAGGGAACTGTCGAAGGAATCACGTACTACATCGGCAGCCCGATTCTCTTCAATGAGCTGGGCGCCGCAAGTGCCGATAAGAACCTGGAACAAAAAGTCACAGCTCTTCAAAATCAGGGCAAGACGGCGATGATCATCGGAACGGAACAGAATATTCTGGCAGTCATTGCCGTGGCCGATGAAGTCCGGGACTCCAGCAAAGAAGTCATCCAGAAGCTGCACGACATGGGCATCAAGAAGACAATTATGCTGACGGGTGACAACAAAGCGACCGGTCAGGCCATCGGCCGAGAGGTCGGCGTCACCGAAATCCAGGCCGAGCTGATGCCGGAGGACAAATTGAATGTCATCAAACGCTTACGGGCCGAGTACGGCAAGGTGGCGATGATTGGAGACGGCGTGAACGACGCGCCGGCACTCGCCGCTTCTACGGTCGGGATTGCCATGGGCGGAGCCGGAACGGATACCGCTTTGGAAACGGCGGATGTCGCTTTGATGGGCGACGATTTGAGCAAGCTGCCATTCACGGTGAAATTGAGCCGGAAATCCCTGAATATCATCAAAGCGAACATTACGTTCGCCATCGGCATCAAAGTGATTGCGCTGCTATTGGTCATTCCGGGTTGGCTGACCCTGTGGATCGCCATCATGTCGGATATGGGCGCTACCCTTCTGGTTGCACTCAACAGCTTGCGGCTGATGCGCGTTAAAGAGTAACGAAAAGAGCTTTCCAGCCAACTGGAAAGCTCTTCAGACTGTAGACAAACTCATTTCATATGAGTGGGTCTGCAGTCTGAAGAGGGACGGAAAATCCGTCCCTCTTTTTTGTCATCAAAGCATCCGTCTGTTCTTGACTAATGATGATTGTGTTCAGCATGGCTCGTTTCCGTATCGTTTTGGCACATAAGGGATTTATTATGCGGATGTTCCGGAGTTTCTAGCTGAACTGTGACATGGCCGATTTTATGGGCAGCCATAGTTTTTTCAATTTCCCTTAGGATGAGTTGACTTTCTTCAAACGAAATTCCTTTTTCAATGACCACATGCCCTGACAATGCATTCTGCCCGCTGGTGATGCTCCATATATGCAAATCGTGTATATGTATTACACCTGGAATGTTCTCAATAGCTGCAGTCACTTCATCGATCTGCACATTCTTTGGTGTCCCTTCCATTAATACATGAACGGCTTCTTTTGTAACACGCCAGCCGCTGATTAATACGAGTACTGCTACTACTACGCTCGCTAATGGATCTGCCCATGCCCAGCCAAAGAGCATAATAAGGAGCGCAGCTGTGATAGCGCCGATAGATCCAAGTAAATCGCTCATGACATGAAGGAACGCAGCCCGAAGGTTTAAATTCTCTTTGGTATCGCCGCCCCGTATGAGAATCCACGCAACCAAAATGTTCACCAATAACCCGATAACCGCAATAATTAACATGCCTGTTGTCGCAACTTCCGGCGGATTGGAAAACCGGTGATATGCTTCATAAAAAATATAAAGGGATACCAAAACAAGTGTGACACCATTAAAGACAGCAGCCAATATTTCAAATCGCTTGTACCCATAGGTTTTGAATTGATCTGCTGCCTTTTCGCCGATTGTAAAAGCCAGTAAACCAATTCCCAGCGAAATGGAATCACTTAACATATGTCCCGCATCAGCAATCAATGCCAGACTATTCGTCAAAAAGCCTCCAATCGCTTCTACAAACATATAGATCGTAATAATTACAAAAGAAATCAATAATGTTTTTTTATTGCTGCCATGCGAATGGCCATGCTCACTTCCCAACTCAATTCCTCCCTGTTACCTTCTACAACGGCAGATTATAAAATTCCAGGATTTCCAACTGTTTTCCTGCTCTCATTAAATCGGATTTGTTCGAGATAACTAGTATCCTATTCCCTTTAGGCTCAAGAATACACCCTTCTTTCCTGGAATAAATTGTGCAGTCCTGTGTAGTTTAAGGTTTTTTGTTTAGTCGCAAGTAAGAAGGGAAGAAGTAGATAATGAGACAATAATAAAAAATGGAGGTTTTAAAATGGCTCATGAACAACATCAGGAATTGATCCAGGCATTGCACGATTGTGCAGCGGAATGTAACCATTGTTTTGACGCTTGTCTGCAGGAAGAAGACGTGAAGATGATGGCTCAGTGCATTCGGTTAGACCGTGAATGCGCAGATATTTGCGCATTTCTGGAACATGCAATTACACGCAATTCACCATTTGTTTCAGAACTGGCAGCCGTTTGCGCAACTATTTGTGAAGCATGCGCAGATGAATGCGACAAGCACGCCGACCATCACGATCATTGCAAACGCTGTGCGGAAACTTGCCGCAAATGTGCAGAAGCTTGCCGTAACGCAGCATAACTTCATTCAAAAAGGACCATCGGAGATGTTTTCCAGTGGTCCCTTTTCTTTTATTATCAAGCATTATTTTGCTTCATTGATTCATTTGTAGCCAATTCCCCAGACTTTGAAGGCGCACAAGACATAACCCGTTGTCTGATTGGTTATCCCCATTAACTTATTATTTTTGGTTTTCCCTACTATTGGCATATGGGTTAGGCACCCTTGATAGACATTGGTGAGTATATACATCCTGCAAGTGATTTTATTCCTTGCATTCGTAAATAAGCAGTTTTCAGTCAAAAGGAAAGGAAGAAAATTTTCAAAATAGTCCTTTTTGCCGTTAGTTCAGCTTCCGATAATCCCTCATAGTTTAACCAAAGAAACTTATTAGCTTCGTGGCCCCCCTGACATTATAGAGACTCCTATTAAGCAAGTACTTGCTCCAATCCAGTCATATAACTGAACGGCTGTCGCAATGTGATTGATTTATTTGTCTGCTTCCTAGTTGTTCAAGTCGGCTCCCAATAAACAACTTGAATCTTCATCAAGGGTTAGTTTTATCCGGCACAGCAAGACAGTTGGGAAACATCCTTGTCAAACGTGAGGGCAGCCAGTTTTACTCCTTCGGCCATGGTGAGATACGGCGCGAGGGTTTCGTTAAGGTTTTCAATCGTCAATCCGAACTTCACAGCAAGCGCCACCGCATAAATGACATCCCCTGCATTTTCCGCTACGATATGCCCACCCAGCAGCTGGCGTGTTTTCGCATCCGCCACCAACTTGAATACTCCGGTTGTTTCCCGGTTCACTTGCGCTCGCGGAACAGCCTCCAAAGACAGGACGGAAGTAATGACGTCATAACCGTTTTCTTTTGCCTGTATCTCTGTTAGGCCTACCGTGGCAACCGCCGGTGCTGTAAACGTAACCCCCGGCACAATGGCCAAATCCAACTTTTCATTCTGCCCGCCGACCGCATTTCCTGCTGCCACTCGCCCTTGATAAGCCGCTACATAGACAAACTGAGGACCAAGCGTAACGTCGCCTGCTGCATAAATCCGTTCATTGGTGGTCTTGGCATAATCATCAATCCGAATTTCCCCAAGAGACCCTGTTTTAACACCCGCCGCCTGCAGATTCAAGCTTTCCGTATTGGGTGTCCGGCCGGCTGCAATCAGCAATTGATCGGATTCAATGATCCGCTTCTGGCCGTCCACCTCGATATAAACTTTTTTCACCTCTCCCTCCTGTTCGATTCGCTCGTACGAGGCACCGGTCACTAACCGAATGCCTTGCTCGGTCAACGCTTTCGTGAGGGCTTCCGAGATTTCCGGATCATATTCCTTAAACAAACGCGAACTTCTTTGCATCAGCGTGACTTCGGATCCGAGGCGGTGAAATAGCTGACCCAATTCCACACCAATATAACCGGAACCGATGACCGTCAGGCGTTTCGGCACTTTCTTTAGCTCCAATAAAGTTGTGCTGGTCAAGTAATCCACTTCTTCCAGTCCGGAAATGACTGGCACAGCAGGAGCCGCCCCCGTCGCAATCAGAAACCGTTTGGCAGATAGCTTCAGGCCATCCACTTCAATGGTGTATTCATCTATAAACCTGGCTTCCCCTTTGATTAACTCAAAACCGTAGTCATCAATCAAATCGACATATTTCTTGTTCCGGAGATCCGTCACCAGTTCCTCTTTCTGTTTGACCAGCTGCGCCAAATCCACTTCATCCGCAGAGGTGTGCAGTCCGATAAACGGGTTATTCCTGGCCAAGTGATTGATTTCTCCCGCCCGCAACAAGGTTTTGGAAGGAACACAGCCAATGTTCACACAGGTACCGCCTACCGTTCCCCGTTCAATCATCGCCACTTTTGCCCCCTGTTTCACAGCTTCGATGGCGGAAGAAAAGGCAGCTCCCCCCGAACCGATGATGATGTAGTCATACTCGCCTTCTTCATCCGGGCGGGGTGCTTCTGAGGTTTGGACTTCTTCTGCTTCCCCTGGCTGATACTTGGCTTCAGCAATTGCTTTTTTTGCCGTTTCAACCTTCATGTCTTCCGGCAGTGCAAACACGGCTTTTCCTTTTCGGAAGTCCGCTTGAATCTCTTTTGCGCCAATTCCTTCGAGCGCGATTGCAATGTGTTCTTCGCATCCTGCGCAAGTCATCCCTTGAACATCTAGTCGATACTTTTTCATGTGCTACTCCTCCTCCATCAATACATCAATAATCGGGCATTCATGCAGCTCTTTTCTATCTGGACACCGGCCTTTCAACTCGCTCAGCATCCGTTCCACACGCTTTAGATCCTCAATCTGCTTTCGGACTTCCACTTCTTTTCTAGTCACAAAACCGAACATATCTTCACAGCGTACATCGTCTTTGTCCACGACACCCAGCAATTTATAAATCTCATTCAACGAAAAGCCCAGTTCCTGCAGTTGCCGGATAAAACCTACCCGTTTGACCGTATCCTTCGAATAAATCCGATACCCCGACTTATTCCGGGCCGGTTCTTCCAATAGCTCTTTTCGTTCATAGTACCGGATGGTTTCCTTGTTCACTTTGCACAGGGCTGCCAACTCACTGATTCGATAGCTCAATTTCCTTCACCTCAAGAAAAGTATAAACCATGTACTTAGGTACATAGTCAAATATCGACGCTTCAATACTTTCCTTATATAAAAAATTTCAAGTTAGTAAACTCGGATTTGAAATAGTCTTTTACTGAAAAGAAAGCATTCGTAAAAGTACACTTTATAGACAAATAGGGAGAGTAGATGCTACCCAAAGCGCATCTACTCTCCCTTTCCATTTATGTAACTTCCGATAACCTTATGATATGTAAACTTATTATAAATTCTCCCTATTCCCAAGCCCTTTTTCGACAAGCTGTCCTTTCTTATTCAGGCTTAAAATAAAGATTGATCATTTCCCTAACCCTTATTACAATAAAGCACTCTTTATCGGGATGAAAAATTTATTTAACAAGTATTTTAACCATAGTATAGTAACTGCTTCCAGGAGGATAGTCTTTAACTTCACCTACAACTTGATACCCCTTATTTTCGTAGAAAGAACGGGCTTGAAACTCAAATGTGGTTAAAAGTGCTTTCTTTGCGCCTTTTTCTCTGGCGACCTTTTCCGCTTTGTCAAGAAGTTGCCCACCTATACCTTTACCTCTGTAACTTTCATGAAACCAAAAATCGTTAATCTCCATCCAACCCCAATAAACGTCTGCATTTAAACCGCCAATCCAATTTTTATTGTTATCTGACACAATAATATTTATGGGCTGAACAGCACCTTTTTTTCTTGATTCTTTATGGTATAAAGAACTCTCGTTGTTAAACTCTCTAATTTTCCCATGTAAAAAAGTAGAAAATTCTTCGTTATGCTCTAACATAGTTTCAATGCTGTAGCTCATACTCCTTCTCTCCCCATTTGATTCGATTTCTAATAATTGCTGTTATGTAAATTCGTACTACTTTTAAAGATTCATATTCTTAATATCAAATACTAATTTTACCATCAAAATAAGTAACATTAAATATTTTTATACCGTTCGTAAAAGTACACATTTACGAACGCTTTAAAAACAACCGAAATGACCAAAAAGAGCGTTCGTAAACGTGTCAAATGACTTTACGAACGTTCGCGAATTTGTATGCACTTTTACGAACGATTTCCATGTAAAATTAGAAGATATATTTATTTTATCGAGTTTAAATTGCAACCCTTTTTAACCCATAATAAAAAAACTGTCCCAGACGCAAAGCTCAATGTCCTAGACAGTCTCCCACCAATACCGATCGACCGTTAAGCCATGGCCTCCCGCTATGCTATAAACTTGAGAAACCCACTCACTCCAGTTTCATCCTTTTACACGCGCTAAAGTCACACCGTCGCCGAGCGGAATCAGAATGGATTCCAGACGCGGATGGCCGGCAACGGATTGATTATATGCCTTCATAACTTCCGTGTTCTTTGTAGGTTCCATCGTGTTATCCGCCACTGTCCCGCGGGCAAGGACGTTATCAGACAAGATGACAGCGCCAGGTTCTGCTATTTTCAAACAGCCTTCCAAATAATTCGGATAGTTTTCTTTGTCCGCATCGATAAAGAAAAAGTCAAAGCGTTTGTCGGAACGTTCTAATTCGGCGAGACTGTCAAGTGCCGGTCCCGTCATATACGACACTTGGTTACCGAACCCTGCTTTCGCCAGATTACTGTGTGCCAACTCGGCATAGCGCGCTTCCAGTTCGAGCGACGTCAGTGAACCGTCCTCGCCGAATCCTCTCGCCAGGCAAATGCCGCTGTAGCCGCCGAGTGCACCGATCTCGAGCACGTTCCTGGCACCGGAAATGGCGATGAGAAGCGTCAGCAACTTCCCGGAAGAAGCCGACACGGAAATAGACGGCATCCCCTCCGCTTCAATGGATGCAATCACTTCTGCCAAAACCTCGTCATTCTCCACAAACGTTTCGTCAATATATGTGTTGATCGATCTTAAATCGCTCATGATTTTTCACTCTCCTCCTATTTACGATTCCCGGCACGCTCAAATTTCAACCCCACCACATTGCTGTAACGAATAATGCCCAAGCAGAGGGCGGAAGGGTTATCATGAGAAATAGCGTGATATAGAGATCCTTATGTTTCTTGGCGAAATCCTGCTTTTCTATAAGGTAAACCACCAATACTCCACTGACTAAATAGAGAAGGTATGCCGTAACCGCCAGAGCAGTTAAAAGGTGAGGAAGCGGAATCGAAGTGAAATAATCATGCAAACCATAGACCAATACCTGCCTCCACCCGCACAAATATGTCGCCAGTAAGTAACTCGCAATCAATCCGCCATAAACTTTCCACATCCTCAGCACCTCGTTCTTTTTCATTCTCTGCTTTTTTCAGTTGTTTTCCGTTCCAGCACCTTCAAATGTAACAGCGGCTCGTCCCCTAAGCCGTTCTGTAAGATCTCGTTTTGCCCGAACAGTACCACACACGTGACAATCACATTCCAGCCTGTTGCAGCACGGCCTGTCTCGATTTGAATCAGTGTTTTTTCGATATTCCTAAAACTTTCGCCATCTCGTCTTGCGAAAGTTCCCTTTCAAGACGGATCAGCTGCATTTTTTGTGAAACGATTTCGATCAATTGCTCCTGGTTCACTGGAGTGCCTGTATTACCTTAACTCTATAAGTGTAATATTACACTTATAGGGAAATTCGTCAAATATCATTAAAAAAGCAACCGCTCCTTCACCGGTTTCTTCTGCCCAAATATTCTATAATCGCTAAACTGTTTTTTATAATCCCTTCAAGTTACATTCTACTTATTGATGCCATTCATGAAGCCAGATTTTCTTCTGTTCTACACTGTAAACAGCGGTGAATGTGTCATAATCATCCCGGTTCGTCTGGTGATGAAAATAATCGCCGATTGAAACTTCTACTGGGTTTTCCGAAAAGACGTTTTCGATTTCAGCTTGTGTTTCTTCATTTCCTGTATAGATCTCAACCGTTCTGGATCTGAAGAAATCGAGGTGATCGCGCACTTCATCTATATTTTCTTCAGTGACCTCCACTAGCCCCATACTTTCAGGATCTTTTATCGCCTTGTCGTACGTAAGCACCGTCAACCATTCGCCATCACCGAGAAAGCTCGATGGTGTTCCCCATAATTCCTCGTAATCAACCGGTTCAGGCAATGCGAAATTCCATTTTTCATTCATACTGTGTGTGTATTCCGCAGCGGTCGGCCCATGTTGAAGGGAATAATTTAGGGCTACGAAAAGAATGGCAACTCCAGCTGCAGAAATCACTAACCATTTCACCTTGGTCATTTTCCAACCACCTCTTTCCTAAAAGAACGAGGCTGCTCGTCAAAAGTTGCTCGGTGCCTAAAATTAATCCATCAGCGGCTGTTCACGGCAAGTGCCCCGTTACACGTCAAAAGCCCGGCCAGTCCAGGGACTGCCGGGCTCCGATTACGTTAGACATTCAGCACCGCACATACCGCCGCTTGAACCCAAGCCGGCCCTTGCCCAGCTCTTTCCGGATTCTTTCAGAAACATGCAACACAGCTGGCTTCTTGCCGTCCCGCTGCATTTCGACCGGTCCGATTTCTTCAGCGATTTTGAGTGCCAGTTCACTTAAGGGTGCATAGGAAATGCCGGCCGTGTAGAGAAAATTATCCATGGCGGATTTGGTCCGCTCAGGCGCTTCGTAAATATCGGCCTTCACTTTTTCCAGCATTACAGCAAGCTTTTCTCCCGAAAATTCTTCGTCTTTCCGGCTGCCGAGCAACCAGCAATAACAGCTCCAGCCGGCGGACATCTTCAATTCGTCACCGCTTGCAATCCACTTGTCTGCGACTCCCTGGGCGATGTCTGATTCCGATAACGTGACCGCGACAACGTAGTCCGACAACATATAAAAATAGGCACCATCCATCCATCGGTCGTAATCGGATGCGGTCATTGCATTCGGATCCGCGATGACGCCAGCAAAATACATCGCGTCATAATTGCCGGTGGCGTAAAGCTTCTCCGCCAAGGATTGATCGATACCGGTTTTCTTTTTGATGGCTTTCATCGCGCCTGTCGCAACGCCGAACACCGGTTCGCAAGCACCGTTTGAAAGATAGATCTTTTTTGTCCGCTCCTTGCCGAACGCCCGAAGTTCCTGCATTACCTGTTCGATATCCATCTTGCCACAGCCTTCCCTCTAATGATTTCATGCAATCAGTTTACACCAATTCAACAGAATACGGAATGCATCCTCTGCACAAAGTGGGTTCCTCCATCCGGACGATGCTCTTTACATCCTGCGCGGCTTCGTTTACACTGAAGGCATCGGGACAACCCGAGCACGAAAAATCGCATACCGTTTTCTGCACTGGGGGTGCTTATTTTAGCTGAGATGCGAGCGAAAGCTCCGATCCCTTATGACTCGATCAGGTTAGGACCTGCGTGAGGAAGTGCGGTGACTTTCCGTAATACGACTTCTTTTTTTGCATGGAATAGTGGCTGCATCTTCACGGATGCGGCCCTTTTTGTGTCCAAAAAGGAGGAATATTCAAATGGAACCATTGCACTGCGGCACGAGCCCGATCGTCGGATTCCGGTTTTCACTGCATCCGATGTCCGGGGATTTCATTAAAATCATCAAAGGAGCATTAAATGAAACGTATACTTCGAATGTGTGGATGCACACGGATGATGTATCGACCGTCATCCGCGGGAAACAGCCCCATGTCTTCAACGTCGCGAAAGCATTGACGCTGCATGCTGCGAAAACCGGCGAACATGTCGCATTGTCAGGCACCTTCTCGATCGGCTGTCCGGGGGATTCGTCGGGAGATGTCTATCTCGATAAGGATGATGTCCTGCTCAATACGGATGACACATCGCAATACGTCTCTTCGCAGTTCGCCTTGTATCCGATGAACAATCCGGATTACATGGCGGTCATTTACAAAGAAATCGAGCGGGCAAAAGAGCACGGCGTCTGGAACGATTCGATGCACTACGCGAGCGGCATCCA
Source organism: Planomicrobium sp. YIM 101495 (assembly GCF_009707665.1). Classification (GTDB taxonomy): domain Bacteria; phylum Bacillota; class Bacilli; order Bacillales_A; family Planococcaceae; genus Planococcus. Next base: position 123,060 of record NZ_WLZW01000003.1, on the reverse strand, counting down.
CGGCGATATCCATGACGTGTTCGCGTTTTACGAAGAGGCATTCACCCATGCACGGACGGAACAGCACCCCCATCTTGTCATGACGGTTTCCATGAGCATTAACAGCCCTGCGCACGGAGGGCCTGCCAATGCTTAAGGGATGGAAATTGAAAGAAATTGTCCTCATGTCACTGTTCGGTGTCGTCTTCGGTATTGTTTACCTGCTTTTTGTCCATGTCGGAAATATTTGGGCCGGCGTCATCGGCCCGCTCGCTTACGAGTGGATGTTCGGCATCTGGTTCATCGTTTCGATCATCTCGATGTACATCATCCGGAGGCCGGGAGCTGCCTTTCTTCCGGAAACACTTGCGGCGCTCATCGAAGTCGTTCTCGGACACGCAGCCGGACCCCGCCTCATCTTGTCCGGTGTGGTACAGGGGCTCGGAGCGGAAGCGGCATTTGCCTTGACGCGTTACCGGCATTTCACGCTTCCGATTTTGATGCTTTCCGGCGCCGGTGCGGCCATTTTCAGCTTCGTTTATGGCTATTTCATGTCGGGCTACGCAGCACTGGATCCAAGTTTCGTCATCCTGATGCTGACGCTGCGCATCTTGAGCGGGGCGATCATCGCGGGTATCGGCGGCAAATACATCGCGGACGGATTGTTTGCGACCGGATCGCTGCGCGGCTATGCGATCGCCCGCGCTCAGAAGGGTGATGCGCGTGCATGAAGAAGTCTTCACACTCGACAACGTAGCGTTTCGCTTTCCCGATGACGAGGAAGCGGTGCTCCGCGGCATTTCATTCACAGTGTCCCGGGGCGAACGGGTCGTCATCACTGGACCAAGCGGATGCGGCAAATCGACCTTGCTTTATTTGCTGAACCGCCTTTATCCGGATAACTGTGACGGCGAAGTCAGCGGGACGGTTACTTTGTTCGGCAAAAATGCGAAATCTTTTGCGCCGGGCGAAATCAACCACCGCATTGCGACTGTCTTCCAAGACCCCGACGCGCAATTCTGCATGCCGACGGTCGAACAGGAACTGGCATTCACACTCGAAAACTTACGGGTGCCTGTTGTTGAGATGGAAGAGCGAATTGCAGAGGTTTTGGAACTGACCGGACTCACAGAATTGCGCCACACGGTGATCCAAACACTGTCAGGCGGAATGAAACAGCGCGTGGCAACCGCCTGTGCACTCGTCATGCGACCGGAAGTGCTGCTGCTTGATGAACCGGTGTCCCATCTCGATCCGTACACGACAAGACAATTCATCGCCTGGCTCGGTGCACTTCAGCAGCAGCTGGAATTGACGATTGTCGCAGTTGAACACCGGCTTGATTTATGGGAAATGTTTTTTGAGCGGCGCATTTGTTTGAACCGGGATGGCACGCTCATCGAAGATACGCCGTTCACACCGGTTCATCCGCTCGAATATCCCGAGCGCACAGCAAGCATAAGAAGTGAAGTGGCGGTCTGTACCGATGGACTTGCGGTCGAAATGAAAGACAGAACCTTACTGAGTGATGTCTCTTTCAAATCCCGGCACGGTGAAATCACCGTCATCGCCGGACCGAACGGCAGCGGCAAATCCACGCTCATCAAAGCGCTGTGCGGCATTTACAAAACGTCGGCGGGAACCGTTCGATCGGGCCGTGTCGGCTATGTCCCCCAGTCACCGGAATACTTGTTCTTGACCAAAAGCGTCGCGGAGGAACTCGCCTTCTCCGGTATTTCGGAAGCATCTGAGCTGGAAGAACTGATGGAGCGGCTGCGGCTCGATGAAATAAAGGATGCGCATCCATTTTCCGTCAGCCACGGACAGAAACGGCGCGTCGCAATCGGTGCCATGCTTGCGGACCAACGCCATGTGCTGATGCTCGATGAACCGACTTCCGGACAGGACGGAGCGGCTTTGCTTGAACTGTTCCATCTGCTGGACGCGCGGGCCCGGGAAGGTGCGACGGTCTTTGTCGTCACACATGACATGGAATTTGCAGCAGCCGTCGCCGATTCGGTTCTGCTCGTAAAAGAGGGGAAGCTGACCGGAAAATTCCGGGCGGAAGATCTTTGGCGGCAGGAAGACTTGCTCGAAGCGCACCACCTGCTGCCACCGAAAGGAGTGCGTACACTTGCGGAATCTTTTGCATGACATGAATCCGACCGTGAAGTTCCTCATCGTGGCGGTATCGTTGATTACGCTCGCCTTCTTCTTCAACCTGTGGACGCCGCTGCTGTTCTTTATTGGCATACTCGGGCTGCAGCTGACACTGAGCCGCATCAATTGGAAAGTATGGCTGCTGTTCATGCTGCCGTTTACGCTCGGCTCATTCGGCTATCTTTGGACAACAATCGTATTCGGCGCTGAGACGGGTGGCACTGTTCTGTTCGAATTCGCCGGCTACCAGGTGACCGATGCGCAATTGGCAGTCGCCTTATCACTCGCTTTCCGCGTGCTGGCGTTTTCCAGTATGTCGCTGCTGTTTGCGTTTACGACCGACCCCGTCAAGTTCATCATGAGCTTGATGCAGCAGTTGAAGCTGTCGCCGAAACTTGCCTACAGCGTCATGGTCGGTTATCAGTTCCTGCCTGTCATGAAAGACGAATTCGTCCAGATCCAGCAAGCCCACCGTCTGCGCGGTGCAGATACAGAACAGCGCTGGTGGCAGCGGATGCTTGGCGCCCGTCGCATCTTGATTCCGATGCTTGCCGGCGCGGTCCGGAAAGCGGAACGTTCCGCGTTTGCAATGGAAGCGCGCGGATTTACAGGAGAGGCGCGTCAGGAATTTTACCACCCAATCCGTGTCCGGCCGCTTGATTTCGCGCTGACCGGCGTGTTTCTTTCCATCCTCGCTGCGAGCTGTTTGGGCGGTGTTTGGTTGAGCAGCTGATCGGTCGAAAAACCCCCGGAGGAAAAGTCCATTCTTTTCCTTCGGGGGTTCATTTTGTCGTTTCGCCCCTCAATGCAATTTCACCACACCTCATATCTCCCGCGTACCTCACTCATCCTCCCAATTCCACAATTCCACTTTCCCAAGCTGCTCGCCGCGGATGCTTTCTTCCGCTTCGAGTCGCAAGAGCTCCTTCACCGGTCCCGTCACGACCGCTCCATACACCGTGAAGCCTTCGTTCTTCAAATACTCATGGCGCTCCTGCAAATTACTGAGCCCGAGGAAAAATTCGATGTACTCATCATCTTTTTCATCAAGCAGCCGTCCCATGTTCTTGATCATTTCAGTTTTGCTTTCTTCAATTGTATCTTCATCCAAAGCGTACATGAGCATACTAGACAGGTAATCGTCGGAAACAGAACGTGCACCTGTTAGACCAAGCGCATCAAAAACAGAGAGGTCATCTGCACTACTTCCCGAAGCACCCGGTCTGAAACCGGTGAACTCCCCCGTATGAAGCTGCATCCAGAGAATGTCGACATCGTAAGGCTGAAGTATTTTCATGAGCTCTTCCGGCGCCATCATCCGATCAGTCGAAAATGCCAATTCCCCGACCGTTCCTTCATGCAGCATATCAAGCGTTTCCCACACTTCAGGCTGTTCGGAAGCATTCAGTTCGTTGCCGCTGCGCGGATCTTCCGGATAAAAGAAACTGAATTCATTGAGCTGCTCCATCCTCGGCATCCTGTAGCTAATCGAGGAATTGGAATTGGTCAGCGTTTTCCGTACATCTAGCTCTCCGACGATCACGTCTTCCTTCCCGATCCTTTTAAACAAAGAATACGTAAGTTCTTTCGTTCCGAGAAGTGACGTCTCCCCTTCCGTAAAATCGAAAGTGCCCCTGACGTTCGGTACTTTCCAGTCGAGTGCCAGCTTCGTATAATAATCGCTTTCTTCTGCGACATGAAACCGCGACACGGCAATATCGATGACAACCGAATAAACGCCGAATACAACCCCCGCAATCAGTAAAACCCGCAAAATCTTCGCCGTCAAACGGTAACGGGACCTCTTCAATATTTTCTTCTCCAGCTCATCATTCCACTCCGTCATGATGCCATCCTCCTTTTTCAGCGATCTTGGCCAGTTTCTTTCGCGCCCTGTGCAGGTTGCTCTTCACTTGTGCTTCCGTCAGACCCAGCGCCGTCTGGATTTCCGCGTAACTGAATTGCTCCACTTCGCGCAAATACAAAATCGAACGGTACTGCTCCGGCAAAAAGCCGAGCAACTCCTGTAGATCGCCCGTCAATTCCTTCGCCATCACTTCTTCTTCCGGCAAACCATACGGGCTGATCATCTCGTCGTCTGCATAAAATAATTTCACGAGCGGAATAGTTTGACGCCGCTTCCGCTTGCGCCACTCATCGATGTATAAGTTGCGTGCCACTCTGAACAGCCACGCGCGCGCTTCCTCCCCTTCATATGTATCAAGCGAAATGGTCGCCCGGACGAATGTCTCCTGCGTCAAATCTTCCGCCACGTGCGGGGAGCCGGACATTTTCCACAGGAAATAATAGAGGGGTTTCGCATACAGCCTGAACAAATCTTCCAAACCCTGATCCTTCATCCGCTCCCCCTCTTCCCATTCCTACTGTAAACACGTCTCGTCCTTCCCAATGTTACAGGTTTTGTGAAAGTTTTTCTGTATTAAAAAAAGAAGGAACTAGGCAGTCCTTCTCGCTTTCGGAAATCAACTATCCATTTCTTTATTCACCATACATATTCCACAATCAGTTGAAGAATGAGCAGCACCGTGACATTGCGCAAAATCGGCTTGATATGGACAGGGTTCAGCTTCTGCGCGATCCGGACGCCTGCCTGCGCACCAGTGATCGAGCCGGCCATCAGCGCCAGTGTCACCGGCCAGATGATGACGCCTGAAGATATGTAGGAGATTGCTGCACCAAAACAGCTTGAAAAGTCGCCAGCCGGACAAGACCGATCCCTCTGTCCGTTGTCTTCCTTCATTAAAAGTATAGCGGGAGAACAGGCATAAGAAAATTACATGCTTTCAATAGTTCTCAATAAGATTAACTTATAGAGCATAAAAAACGCAGCGGAGAATAATCATCTCCGCAGCGCTTTTGTTCATCTTATAAATTAATCGTTACATCGCCTTGTTCACGCAGCTTCGCGACGAGCGTTTGAGCTGCTTGTCCTGCTTTTTGCTGCTTCAATTGCTCAAACAATGTCGGCTTCACTTCTTCATAAGCCGGCATTTCTTCTCCGCCTGCTTCTTCCTGCTGTGCTTTCAGCTGATCATACGTTGCTCGGACTTCTTCTTCTGTCGGCTCCGTATCACCCGCTTCTTCTGCCAGAAGGGCATCAAGTTTCACTTGCGTCTCGATTTGACCCATGATCTCTTCTTCAGACATGCCTTGCTCTTTCAAAGCTGCAAGCAAGTCATCAGAAGTTTCCATGCCGTTCTGTGCCGTCAGATCATTCAACATCGTTTCGACCGCTTCATCGGAAGCAGTGAAATCGCGGTTGCCCGCTTCTTGGATGAGCAACTTCTGTCCGACGATGCTATCTGCGACCATCTTCTTCAATTGGTCTTGATCAAGCTCCTCACCAGTCATCTGTGACTGCATCGAAGCCTGCTGGAATTGTGCTGTATAGACCGTTTCAAATTCTTCTTTTGTCACTTCTTCCCCGTTCACTTCTGCTACGACATTCGGCACGCCTTCAAGATCTGGCTCGGGCATTTCTACTGTTTCTGCGCCTTCCTCCGTCGCTGCTTCCTCTTGTGAATCAGGTGTTTCGTTTTTATCTGCCGCTTCATCAGCACCGCCACACGCCGCTAATGCAAGTACGGACATGCCAAGTGTCAATCCTGCAAACCACTTCTTAATCATTGTCATTCCCCTTCCGTCTACCATGTCCGCAATTATATCACCTCACAAACAGATGTAAACTGATATCCATCGAAGGCAGATCGGGTACATGACACCCTTCTCCCTTAATGGCTTCCCTTAGATAAGCCAATGATTTAATTAAAGAACAGCAATCCAATTGAAATCGGGATGAAACTGTAGAACAGAATGATGACACAGAAGCCCATGATATCTTTCACTTTCAGTCCGGCAATCGCGAGTAGCGGTAATGCCCAGAATGGCTGGATCATGTTCGTCCACGCATCTCCCCAAGCTACAGCTAACACGGTTTTCGCGTTGTCTACACCAAGCTGCATGCCCGCTTCGATCATGATCGGACCTTGTACTGCCCACTGCCCTCCACCTGAAGGGACGAAGAAGTTCACAATACCTGCGCTAATGAAGGCGAACAGCGGGAACGTGAATTCATTAGAGATGCCGATGAACAAATTAGACATCTGGTCAGACAAGCCGGATGCCACCATCATACCCATGATTCCCGCATAAAACGGGAACTGGACGATGATTCCGCCGACGTTTTTCACTGCATTGTTGACACTTTGCAAAAACCTGCGCGGTGTACCGTGCAAAAGAATTCCAAGGAACAGCATGATCAAGTTCACGATATTGATGTTCAAATTGAAGCCGTTCGTCATGAAGAAGTAGGTCGCATAGCCAAGTCCAAGCAACGAAATGAAGAGTGTGACAATTTTGCTGTTTTCAAGTCGTTCGGAAGGAGTCGGGTTGTCGATCTTTTCTTCCTCATATTTCTCTTCGATCGTGTTGTTCTCCCAATCAATCGCATGCGAGACTTCCTGTCCTTGACGTACTTTCATCAAGTACGCATTCAAGAATGGCATCGTCAGAAGAATAAAGACGACGATGAAGATGTTAGTAAAACTGAAGATTGTCTCGCTCACAGGGATGATTCCCATCTCTGCTTCCAAAAAGTGCCCTTCTGTCGCAATCAATAATGGAATTGATGCAGAAAGACCCCCGTGCCAAACAAGGAATCCACTGTACGCACTGGCGACCAGCAATCGGTAATCGACAGTTGGCACTTTCTTCGCGATTTGGATAGCCATCAATGCACCGACGACCAACCCAAAACCGTAGTTGATCAAGGAGCCGATGATGCCGACGAATGTGACTAAAATAATTGCTTGTACTGGTGTTTTTGCCAATCCGCTGATTTTCTCCAGCCCTTTTTTAACGATTGGCGTATTGGCCAGTATATATCCCGTGACGACAATCAATGCCATCTGCATTGCAAAGGCAAGTAATTCCCAGAATCCTGTCCCCCAATGCTCGACCATTTGGATCGGTGAACTGTCCGTTAAGAATACTCCCATCAAATAAACAACGAACGTTAATATAATTGCGAAAATGAATGCATCCGGTAAGTAACGTTGCACGATCCGGTCAAAAAAATTCGTGATCGACCTCATTACTTTTCCCCCTTTGTAATTTTAGTAAGTAAGGCGTACCCCTTTGCCAAGTGCGCCCCCAGCTATCATAGCAATATTTCCGAAAAATAAGAATACATCCCAGGCAATAAAAAAACCGGAAGTCATTTTTACTTCCGGCGATTCTCTCAATACATCAGGGATTTCTCCTCATTACTAAAGGGGACTGCCGGCTCCACTGCGGCCATTTCCCTTCTACAAAAGGTCTCGTGAAAAATACTACCGCATTCGAGCTCGTCCAATAAACGATGGATAACCAGACGACCGGCAGGATAAGGATGAACGAAAGACCTAGCTGTTCCGGGAACCAGTTCAGCGCGGTGAACAATTTGACGAAGAACAAGTGGAGCAAATAGACATAAGCGGTCCGTCTTCCCAGGTAAGTCGTGCTGATCCGTTTTTTCGGTACCCACGGCAGGAATGCCACGATGCCAAGCAGCATGACGACGTAAAAGACGAGGCGAAGCACGGTTCCTTCCAGCAGCGAATCTGCAATTTCTACAAATGGATGGCGCGCCAAAAGGGCATTGCGTGCTTGTTCAAGAGAGAAGAACGACAGGATAGATGCGTTGAGGACGATCGCCACGACTGCCAAGCCTTTCGCCCGACGTTCCTTGAAAAAGCTGAACTGCCCTTTTTGCAGATGGTGGCCGATCAGGAAAATCGGGAAGAACACGAAAGTCCTCGAGATGCTGAGAAATTCACCAGCCGCATCCACCCAGCCGATGACAACGCCAAGTATGAAGGCAACAAGGATGGGATGTCTCAGTTTTGCAAAAGGGAACAGCAACAAATTCCAGAACAGCAAACTGAGCAAAAACCACATGCCGAAATTCGGCGCGAACAGATTCACTGCCAATTGCCCCCACGTTTCCGCAAGTCCGTCCATCCGCAAATAAAAGACCTGGAACACAAGATACGGAACGAGCAGCGTAAGCAGTAATTGTTTCACGAACCGCCTCGGATCTCTGCTGAAGTGCTTTGTGAAAAAGCCGCTCACCAGGACAAGCGCCGGCATCCGGAAAGAAGACAGGAAATTATTCATGAAAAACAGGGTATCATTCGCCTCGCGCACCGGGCTGATCAAATGGCCAAGTACGACGAGCGTCACAAGAAAAAAACGGGCATTATCGAAATATGGGTCCCGTTGTTTTCCAGTGGTCTGTAATTGCTGTTTCATGACGATCACCTCTTCGTTTCTGTCACTTCCACAAATGTTCTGGATGGTTGGTCGTGATCGCGATTTTCTCTTCGATCTTCCAAACGCGTTCAGCGCTCTTTTGATCATCCACGGTCCAAGCAATCAAGCCTGTGCCGTTCTGCCTCAGACTCTCGACTATTTCTTCCTGTATGTATTGATGGCTGAGCGACACAGCTTTCGCTTCGATTCGGTTCACGCCTTCGATGATACAAAGCGGAGCACCGGCGAACACAGCGATACGCGCGATTTCCGGGGCTAGTTCCTTGCACGCCAGTAACGAGTGATGATCGAATGAGATGAGCTGGCAGTCCTTTACTGCATCAAACTTGTGGATCAGCTGGATGACTCTTTCCTCTAGCGCGCTGTACATGCCTGCTGCCTGCTTCAACTCGATCAGGAGCGGCTTCTTGCTAGCGACAAGCGCCAGCACCTCTTCCAATGTCGGAACCTTCTCTCCTGCAAAAGCTGGGTCGAACCAGCTGCCTGCATCGAGCTTTCCGAGTTCCTCTGCCGTTATTCCCCTTACTTCCCCGCTGCCATCCGTCGTACGATCGACGAGGGAATCGTGAATGACGACTGGCACTCCGTCTTTCGTCAGGTGCACATCGATTTCGATTCCCGCGATGCGCGGTTCTTCCAAGGCAAGCTTGATGGCACTTAAAGTATTCTCAGGTGCTATTCCAGACCAGCCGCGGTGGGCGATGAATTGTTCCACTCCAATTCCTCCTTCATTTCACTCCGGTATAAACAAACGCCCGGATGATATGACGCTGCGCAAAAAAGAAAATGACCAGGATCGGCACCACGAGCAGCATATTCCCTGCCATGACGATATTCCACGAAGCGCCGCCTTCCACTTGGCGGAGCATGGCGATGCCGAGCGGCAATGTACGTGCCTGATCAGTCGTCGTCATGACGAGCGGCCAGAAATAATCGTTCCAATGAGCGATGAATGAAAACAATGCAAGCGTAATCAGCACCGGCTTCGCAAGCGGCAGCATGATTTTGCGGATGATCTGCCATTCCGTTGCATCGTCAAGACGTGCTGCTTCCAACAACTCTTCCGGTACTTGCATGAATGACTGGCGCAGGAGGAAAATCCCGAACGCACTCGTTGCAAATGGCAGGATCAATCCCCAGACCGTATCGAGGATTCCCCACGAACTCAAATTCAAATACACCGGCAGGAAAATCAACTGGCTCGGGATCATGAGACAAACCATCGTCAATGCGAAAAAGAAATTCTTCAGCGGGAATTGGTAACGTGCGAATGCATAGGCCGCCGGAATGATTGTCGCGAACTGCAAGACGAGAATCGCCAATGTAACGACGACACTGTTGATGAAGTATTTCAGGAATGGACCTGAATTCCAGGCATCAACGAAGTTCTGCCACTGCAACGTTTCCGGAATCCAGACCGGCGGGAACGTCATCGTTTCACCGAGCGATTTGAATGCGGTGCTCGCCATCCAGATGAACGGGATCGCAAAGATGAGAAACAGCATGAGCAGACCGAGTCCATTCAGTACTTTTATGATTGGTGACGTGTTCATCGATTTCCCTCCATTTTCATCGGTAATGTACTCGTTTGCTCAGGACTTTGAAATAAACGAGCGTCAAGACACTCAAAATGATCAGCAAGATCACGCCGGCTGCGGAAGCATAGCCGATCTTAAAGAACTGGAAGCCGTATTCATAAATATAATAAACGAACGTATTAGTCGAGTTGATCGGACCGCCGCCCGTCATGAGGTTGATTGTCTCGAACACTTGGAACGAGTTGATGACGCCGATGATGGTCAGGAAAAACAGTGTTGGTGACAGCATCGGCACTGTGATCTTCAAGAACCTTCTCCAAGGCGGCGTATGATCCAGTTCTGCCGCTTCATAAAGATCTTTCGGAATGCTCTGGAGCCCCGCGATAAAAACGAGCGTATTAAATCCGATGCCTTTCCAGACTGCCACGAGAATCAGCGAAGCAAGTGCATAATCCGGACTCGTCAGCCAGGCGACCGAATCGATGCCGATGAGATTCAGGAGCCAATTGAGGAGACCGTAGTCCCCGTCCATGATCCACATCCACAGCATCGACACAGAAACGAGCGAGATGATATGCGGACTGAAAATCGATGCCTGCATGAAGGAATACAACTTGCCGCTCCGGTTCAACCAGATTGCAAGCAGCAGCGAAATGCCGATCGTCAGCGCAACAGTAAAGAATGTGTAAATGAACGAATTGGAGATGACCTCGCGGAAATCCCGGTCATTCAGCAAATAACTGAAGTTCGCAGTGCCGACAAAGTCTTTCACCGGACTGACGAAGTTCCAATCGTGAAAACTCAAATAGATCATATAGCCGATCGGATAGATAAAAAACAGTGCAAAGACGAGAATCGCCGGAAAAATCATTGCATACGGCCGCACTTTTACCCACGAAATGAAACTTTGCTGGCGTGTTTTCGGCTCCTCCATATCAACCTGGACTTTAGCGAACGCCATGCAGGACCGCCTCCTTGTTCGCGGAAAGGTCCGTATCCGGCACAGCAGAACCATCTGCTGCAAATGGGTGGAGCTTCTCCAGCGGGATTGATACATAACAAGTTCCCCGGGACGGAATCGGTGTACTGAAACTGCGGATATTCATCATGCCGATGCGGTTTTTCACTTTATAGACTGTTTCTGCACCAAGTGTCTCAAGTGTCACGATTTCACTTTCCAGCTCTGCCATATGTGGTACATTCCTTGTCTCCAGCGCCAGCTCCGCATGCTCCGGCCGGAAACCGATCGATGACACACCTTCCGGCACCTCTTCCAGTACACTTTCAAAAGCGTCCCGCCCGAAGACGTTCATCGGTGGCTGACCGATGAATTCAGCAGCAAAGACGTTTCCTGGATTCTGATACACTTCGATTGGTGCCGCCTTCTGCTGGACCTCACCCTTGTTCAAGATGATGATTTCATCCCCCATCGACATCGCTTCCACCTGGTCGTGCGTCACATAGACGAACGTAGTACCAAGTCTCTCGTGCAATTCGATTAATTCCGTGCGCATTTGTGTCCGCAGTTTGGCATCCAGATTCGACAGCGGCTCATCCAGAATGAAGACTTTAGGTTTTTTGACCATTGCACGTGCCAGCGCCACCCGCTGGCGCTGGCCGCCGGATAACTTGTCCGGCTTCTTATTCAAGTGATCCGTCAGTCCGACAATTCCTGCGATTTCGTCGACCAATTGCTGCCGTTCTATTTTCGGCACTTTACGATTGGCCAGTCCGAATTCGATATTGCCTCGCACCGTCATCGTCGGATATAAGGCATAGTTCTGGAAGACCATCGCGATATCGCGTTTGCTCGGCGCCAGATCATTCACCAGCTTGCCGTCGATCCAAATATTGCCTTCGGTCTGCTGCTCGAAACCGGCAAGCATGCGAAGAATCGTCGACTTGCCGCAGCCGGATGGTCCGACAAGCACCGTGAAGGAGCCATCTTTGATGGTCAAGGAAATATTTTTGACGACGCAGTCTTCATTGAACGTTTTCGAAATGTTCTCCAGTCTGATTTCAGCCATAGATTTCTTCCTTTCGTTCCGCTGATGTCTGTTCTTTCAGCTCCATAAGAAATGCGGCGAGTTCTTCAACAGAAGCGACTGAAGCGGACCAAGGTGTCGCATCGTCATGCTGATGTCTGCTGACCAGGCATGTATGTCCACCTATCCGGCGAACGGGGTGCAGATCATTCCACGGATGATCGCCGATCGACAGAATTTCGTGCGGTGCAAATCCTTCCTTTATTAACTTGTCTGACAACCCTGTAATGCCATCCGGCTTTTTGCCGTCGTAGTAAATTTCATCGAACACGTCCTCAGCCCCGAGGAAGTCCACGAAATCCTGACCGGTCGGTAGCGGTGAATTGGTCATCAAGATCAGGCGTTTCCCTCTGAGTGCGGCAATCGCATCGAAAAGACCTGCATGTTTCACGATCAAGTAAGCTTCTGTCAACATTTCTTTCCGCACTTCTTCAAATGCATTTCGTCCCATCTCTGCTGGAATGCCGTGACGGTATGCCATCAACTGTGCGACTCCCCATGGATCCCCGAGATAGGTCAGTACTCCTACAGCATTCGCGTTCCAGTCAAGCGCAGTACCTTCCCAGTCACTGCAGCTCACTGGATGCAGCTCTTCCTGCCGGTAAAAGACAAGACGCTCAGGGTCGTAAAAATAGCCGAGTTTGATTGGTCCTTTCCCTTCAAGAATGTCGTAGGCACATGCAGTCGTCTCTTCGATCTCCTCTTCTGAAAAACGCCCTTCCATCATCTTCCTGATATAGCGTCCCATGAACGTATAGTCCTGATAAAGCGTCCCATCCATGTCGAAAATCAATGCCTTGATATCATTCATCCAGTTCATTTCTCTCTCTCCCATCATTTTGAACAGTCTTTTCGAAAAACATTCCCTTTACTTCAAGACTGCGTTCGCTTTTTCGGCTGCTGCGTCAAGTGCATCTTGTGTCGGAATGCTGTCGTCCAGAATTGCGCGTGTCATTTCGTCGATTAAGATCTTTACGACTTCCGGATAGTTTTCTGCCATCGGACGGGCGATCCCGTTCTCCAATTGATCGACAGCCACTTTGAACTGAGGTTTCTCTTCATATAAAGACTGCATTTTCTCGGACTCTGCTGCAGACAATCGGCTCGGCAAGTAGCCAGTATATTCGGAAGCATAAGCTGTCTGCTCCGATGCTGTCATGAATTTGATGAATTCCCATGCCGCCTGCTGTTTTTCTTCGTCCAGATCATTTGTCATGACAAGGTTCGCCCCGCCAGTTGGAACTTTCGCATGCTCACCGCTCGGCATGAAGTACGTGCGCAATTCAAATCCTTTTTCATCCGCCAATTGCAGGAGATAAGACAAATCAGCAGTCGAAGAGAATAACATCCCCGAATGTCCATTAATGAAGTCTTGCTTCATCTTGTCTCCCGCTTCTGTACCTGAATTAAGTTTCAGTGTTCCTTCAGCCACCATGTCCCGCCAAAGATCGAACGCCTGGGCGCCTGCTGCACTGTTGAATGCTACTTCCGTATAATCTTCGTTCATCGTCGAACCACCAGCCTGCGCAATCAATGCTTCGTAAATCCAAAGATCGATTGCACCGGACATGCCGACGCGCCCTTCATCGTTCGTGAATGCCCGTGCATATTCTTTGAAGTCTTCCCATGTTTCCGGCCCATCAAGGCTAAGGCCGACTTCTTCCGCCATCGTCGCATTCATGTAAAGGATCGGAGTGCTCCGCAAATATGGAAGTCCGTATACTTTTCCGTCAACGTACGAGTTCCCCATAAGCCCCGGATTGAAGTCATCCATCTCGATTTCTTCATCTTCGATAAAAGAAGTAAGATCCTGTGTCATGCCTGATTTTGCAAAGACGCCCATCGAAGCGATTTCGTTCTGCGTCACTTCCGGTGCGTTTCCAGCCGCGAATGCAGCCTGTGTTTTTGCGTGCAATTCATCATACGACCCTTGGAATTCCGCAGTCACATGGATCTCATCCTGTGATTCATTGAATTGCTTGACGAGGTTTTGGTTGTTCTCGCCGATCTTATCGCCCCACGCATACCAGTACGTCAATTCGATTTTGCCGTCTGCATTTCCACCGGTATCTGCTGAAGCGCTCGGCTCCGAATCTTCCCCGTTGCCACATGCAGCCATTACCATCAACGCCAATGCCATGATCAAAAACAAACTCAGTTTCTTCATTCTCCTACCTCCGTTTTGTTTTATTGACAGCCCCGGCCACACAAAAAGACCTCAAATAGTCCTCCGCAGTCACGGAAGTTATTTGAGGTCTCTCTCAGCGCACCCGGTTGCTATCTACTTGTCATAACCGATTGTAACGGTCAGTTGTTAATCCGGTATGTAGCTTATGTAAAATCATATTAATGTTTTCACTTCGGAAAAATCCATCTTCCATAATGACTCATTGGAAGTACTGACGGCGATGGCTCCCGCTTCCAGTGAAGCTCTTACACCTTTCGGGGACGATAATAGGCCGCCGGTAATGACCGGAACCTCCAGCTCCTTGGCAAAAGAGCGGATCACATCGTGTAAAGTCGACGGCATGATTTCAATCAGATCGGGAGGCGGATGCTGTTTGTTCTCAAGCACATTATGATACACTTCCGAATCGATCATGAAGACGCGCTGGACGACGAACATCTTCCGCTCTTTCGCTTTTTTGATGAGGGAAGGTTTCGTCGTGACGATGCCGAACGGGCGGACGTAATCCGTCAAGAAACTGATGCCTTCGTTGTTCAGAAGCAACCCGCCGATTTTTTCTGCATGGACGAGTACCGGGATCCCTTCGCTTTGCAGCACTTCGACAAAGCGCTTGACGTTCAGGATCGAACCGGTCAACAGAAATGCCGCGCTGATCCGCTCCTTATTCGCCAGCGCCTTTTCGATATCTTTCGGTGATTTGACGGCAGCGATCGTCTTATGTGTGTGCAGCCGTTCGAAAAATTCCTGTCGCGTCCATTTCACTTTCATAGATCCAGCTCCCTCCGCTTGTCTTCCTATTTCATTATAGAAGTTCCCGCGGGTGCCATGTGAAATCTTCACAAAGCTTAACAATTTCTTAAAGGCAGCTTACCATTCACCTGCAATACTGGAAGTGTAAAATGAAATGGAGGAATGTTGACGATGAAGATTGCAGTGATCGGAGATTTGCATTACCCGGAATTGACAGAAGACTATCCATTTATCGAAGAAGACCGGAACGCGTTTTACAAGGAGTTTATCGAACGTTTTTTCTCAGTGCCAGCAGATCTGTACGTTTCCGTCGGAGACTTGACGAACTACGGACAGCCCGAGGAACTGGAAGAAATCTATGCATTGATCGATGAGCAGCACAAGCCGTTCGTCCACGTACTCGGCAATCACGACGTTTACGGCCTGACACGCAAAGAAGTGCTCGCCATCACGAGACAGCCCCGTTATCATGCACGCATGACTGATGAAGTGGCCCTTGCCTTCATCGACACGGCAAAAGAGCAAGACTTCAATGACTGGGGCGGAACGATCGATCCCGAACAGCTCGAATGGCTCGGCGGCATCGTTGAAAAGAGCGATGAACGTCCATTGATCGTCTTCGGCCATCATCCGGTCCATGCAACAACGACCAATTCAAGTCAGGACAAACTTTGCATCCACCCGGACATTCCAGTCTGGAACGTACTCAGCAATTCACAAGCGAACGGCTTGTATGTCCACGGTCACAACCATTTCAACTCCATCGCAGAACGTGAGCAATGGCACTTCCTCCAGATTGCCGCAGTACTCGACCAGCAGGCTGTCCGCGTCATCGACGTCAACCAGGACCGCATCACAGTCGAAACGATTGGCCTATCCGACGCGGAACTCCTGCAGCGTGCACGCAATATCGGCAACGCTATCAATCATTTCAGTCTCAATCCGCATCCGCTCGGCGCAAACGAAAACTGCACATGTGAAATTCCATTGAAAGTAAGAGCAGCGGAAGAATCCATGTGAAGTGTCTGTCACTCTGGTGTCTGGCGCCGAATGAAAAAGAGCGCTGAGATGGTTTATCTCGCGCTCTTTTTCATGTTTTTCTTATTTTGTTTTTTCTCTTTCATTAGCTTCTTTTCTTCCATTCTCTTCTCCCGGCCGCGCTTGATGAACTGGAAGAAACTGATCAGTCCGATGATCAGCAGGATTCCCATCCCCACGCCATAAAAGACTGTCTTGAATTCAATCGGGATGCTTTCGGTGCTGCTGATGGCAGCCGCCCCCAGCACGATGATCGCGATGATCGCCAGCACTGCTCGTTCGTTCATGGTAAAACTCCTCTTGGATTACTTTTAATCGGTGCCTTGCACTCGTCCGATTTTACCACGGACTGCAGGAAGAATTCCATCCGAGCTCAGCCATCAGCTCATCAAACGGCGGCAGTCTCTTTTTCATTTGACGGTGCGGCAGCAGGACGTCATCCCGGAAATGCCGGAACATCTCGGCGTCCATTTCCGGGAATTTCCGCTCCAGGCCAATTTTGCTCCGTTCATCCAGCACATCTAGTGCGTAAATGATATATGCCGTCATCACGGGAAATTCTTCGCGGATCGTTTCCAGATCCTTGTGAAACGCACGAATATAGCCATCCAGTTCAAAAAAATAAGGGGTGTGCGGAGCGAAGCCTCCTGTATATTTCCGCTCGTGCTGAGGCATGAACGACGTAGCGCTTCCCGTTTCCCAGACGCCCGTCAGGATCGCAAAAGCTGCGACTGCCGCACGTCTCGTTTCAGGATCCGGATCTGCGAAATGGCGTTCGTAATGATCGAATTCACATCCCCAGCCGCCGTGGAAATGCGTCGGATCGAACACCTTCAGCACATCTTCCATTTTTTCCACGATGGACTTGCTGGAAATCGGCACTTTTTCACGGTTCGGGTCGTAATGAACCCGCTCCTGCAAGAACCGCTTATAATCCAGACTGTTGCCAAGGTAATACACTGGCGAGCAGTAGATGAGAATGCTGTCATCCGAGGCCGCATCCAAAGCTGCCTCCGTCATCCACCTCATTGCCTCCCCGGAATTTCCCGCATCATATTCAGCATACGCATAAAACGTCTTCAGCAAAGCCGAGTCCTGAAATTTGCTGATCCCTTTCATCAGGACGTCCTTCGCGTCCTAAATCCTGCCCCGGAGACGATACATCGAACCGAGTTGTGCGTGCGCACTCCGCGCCTGCTCCCCGTCCAGACCGAGATCGAGCTCATATTCGTAATGATGCCTTCTTCCTCGCCTCCCAGAATATCGAAGCTCCAGCCGCATTCGTACTGGAGGGATGCGTCAGGGGGATGCTGCTCCGCAAGTTTCACGAGCAGCTTGTTGGATTCAATGAGCTCACCCTCGCGGCGGAGCTTAAGCGCTTGTTGGAGCGATTCATTCATTGTTTCATCACCCCTTGTTTGCGTTAGGGCACTTCTTCAGCACAATCAAGTGCCTTGCACTGATGTTATGCCTTAGACTCCACTTCTTTCATCGCATCTCCAAGCTTCCCGCTGATGACCGACATACTGCCGTCCGTTTCCAGCACGACAGCCTGCACATCCTCCATACTGCCGTTGCCGCCATTTCGGACTGCCTGCGTGACTTCAAATTTGCTGACGCGCTCTTTCTTCAACGTTTTTTCCAAAAAGGTCCCATTCACATACAGCAGACTCGGTTCCGCCTTTATGAAATCACTGAACTTCCGTGATCGGACGGACAGGAATGTCACGATGTACTGCAAAACAATCAGCAAGCCGAATGAGGCCATCCCCTCCAGCAGACTGATGTTGCTGTCGAGTAAAATCGTTGCCAGTATCGAACCGAGTGCGACTGTCACGACAAGGTCGAATGCATTCAGTTTCGTGAGCGACCGCTTGCCGGAGACACGAAGAAAAAACACCAGCGCCACATAAGCAAAAAAGCCGACCGTGATAATACGGACAAAGTTGTCCCACGTTATTTCAAACATCGGTTCCCCTTCCTTTCAGTGAAGAATTAATTCACAGTGCCCATATCCCATAGTTTCCCCCTATCATTCCAGGCAAACAACGTGATGGCGACGAAAGAGTTGAATCCGCTTCCGGAAATTTCGATGGCTTCAGACTATTATTAGCTTCTTCCACCTGGCGCTGCGGCCAAGACCAATAAGTTGTTATTGGCTCTCCCATCTCCAACCTTATCATTTCAATCAAAATGATAAGGTTTAAATATGTCCATTAGAGAATAAACCTTATCATTTTTATAAAAATGATAAGGTTTTTTACTCATTTGATGAGCATCCATAGATTCGAAACGCTTCTGATTACTCTTCTTGTCACTTGTAGATACGGGCAAACCTTTTCAGCAGACCGGGTTTGCTTGATGGTGTTTCTACCTCTTCTTTTACATCTGATAGATCATAATAATTGCCGAGCGCCTTAAGAAATTCCTTTTGCAGCTCTTCAACATCCAATAATGGAGACATCAATACAGGATAAGCTTTATTCAATTCAAAAATTACGCGCCTCCCGTATCGTTCGTCTTTCCCTAAATCAGGCCGATCTGTTATTTTGGCTTTTAACACCTCGCCGAGATCCAAATTATGAATCACTGTCAAGACCTTTATTAAGAATTCACTATTTCTGAAAATCGAGTACTTGATTATATAGTTAAAAATATCGAGATTCTCTACAATCAACTCATAATATTGGTCCTTCGGCAGAGCACGCTCTCCCGAGTCCTCTACGTACTCCACCGCTAAAATGCATTTGTAAATATAGTTCTCCCAATCGAATGTTTTAGTGACAATATTGCAAAACTCACGGTAGCTTTCAAAAGCTTGCGGGTAATGCTCCTCTATATAATCGCGTTTTTGGGTGATCAATAATGAATGCCAAAAACGTTCATCAAAATGAATATCTCGTTCAAGCTCCACATAATAATCTGCAATTATACGAAAGGCAGCCATAAAATCGTTTTTTCGTTTTCCCTCTGTTCCCTTACCTATATAAAAGGGGAAATCAGGCGCATCTGCAATTTCGACTGTTTCATCCGAGAAAAAAGAATCGTGTGTAACCTCCCCTTTCCTGAATTCCAGGAAGAGCTGTTCATCTTCTTTATAACCTTCTTTTAAAAGCCTAATCTTCATTGATCGCCAACTCCTTTACGGCTCTCACATATTTTTCGACGATTTGATGGGAAATCCGCCCAATCACTTCATCAATATTCTCGTTATCAAGCGACTCAATGCCTTTACTCATCATTAGGTTATAAAGTTTGAAATCCAATAAATCCTCAGGTTGCATGATTTGAGTCAACTCGACCAGTTCATCATCTTCTTCTGAATAATTTTGAACAAAACGTTCTAAAGCCATGCGCAATCCCGTGTATAGATAAGGATTGATAAAGGCACTTGCTTTGGACATGGACTGGAATTGTGTCTCCTCATCCCTGAAATGAAGGACAATGCTTTCAGAGCCCAATTCGAACTTAATGGCTGATTTCAGACTTGGATCCATTCGCTTCTCAAAAATATCCAAAGGATTTTTCATACCGCCTTCAAAAATGACAATGTTAGAAAATCCAAGCAATGAAAGTTTGGGTACTTCAATTGAATTCTTTAAATCACTGTAAAAGGCGTTCAGCTCACCATTCTCAGCAAAGTTGACCGACATTTTTGCGACAATGTGTAGCTGAATCGAAGTACGGCTTGAAAGGGACATCCGATTTTTCGCGATTTCCACTTGCAGATCATTCGGTTCCAGCGTAAAGAACTTCGTGTCTTTCGATTGAATGATCAATAAATACTGCGCCACCCCTTCTGATAGGAGCCGTTTCATAAAGGGCGAGGTCAGGTTCTCCTGCACCTTAAAACGATAAATATCGCTGTCTTCTTCGAAATTTATCTTTATTGTAAAATCACTTTCCTCATAAGCGAATGAGTTGGAAGAAAGAATGGGATAAGGAAAGTTAGCGTCTTTTTTATAAATCATTTTACACCTCTACGTAATAAATGAATTTTAACGAGCGATTATAAGCAGGATGGAGTGCCAACCGCAGACTGACAAGACCGTCCTTGATGGACACATTCTTAATGAAACCCGAACTGATTTCACATTCTTTGCCGCTATTCGTATCAATCACAGTCGAATAATTCTCCTGCATATTGAACTCATTCAGGTATTCTTTTCCCATGCCATCCACAATATTAAATTTTATTTGGCAGCTTTCGGCTTTGGCCACTACCGGATCGCTTGTCAAATTTAATCGGATAACTTCCTGGTTCTGCATCAATAGACGCTCGACCCGAGTTGGACTAATTTTGTATTCATCCTTTTGATTCTCAGTCGCATTTTCAGTTTCCCCTTTTTTTCGTGCCTTGCCTTTTCTCCGTACCCCTGTATCAGCAGGATTCACAGCGGCCGTCTTTTCTTTCTTCCTGCGCTTCACTTTTGATTCTTCTGCGTCAGTTTTTTCTCCAGCATCATTTCTTACGATACTCTTGCCATTTTTTATTTTCGTGGCTGCAAAGGTCTGGGATAAATTATCCTTAAAATCCAGTTCCATTGTATAGAGTAGGTCCCCTGTATTTATCTTCCCATCCACAGGGTTGGATTTCCGGATTTCTTCTTCAATGACTTTGACAATTTCCTTAGTGAGGTTATTAATGAATCTCCGTGCATGCTTCATTAACTGGGGGTCCTTGATATCATCACTCGAAATCTTAGTGTGAGATTCATTTTCCAATGATTTCAAATAGCTGTCCTCTTCAATACCGCCTATGAGAACTGCATTAAATGGCTTGGTCGAATTATTCTTCACTGTAAAGTCCTCAATTTTCATGCCGATTGTTCGAATGATTCCCATCCGGCCTTTAGGGATGCGCTCGTCATAGTTAAAGTACAAATTGAACTTAAAGTTGTTCGTTTGATTGGCGACTTCTATTACACGGGGCTGCATATTTTTATAAGTATCGACGTATAAAGGCGTAAAGACTTTCTTCATCATTTCTACTTCCTGAATATAGTATTTAGGGTTCAAAACAATTGAATCGATCGTATTGTGATCAATCACGAGATCATTCACATGCACCACAAGTTTTTTCTCGATAATGGAAACAAAGAAACTATCGCATACAGCCCGGATCACTTCATCTTTATTATAGAAATTCTCTCTTAAAAATGGTATGACGATTTTCAAACCACGTGTCTTTTTCTCGAAAACTTGATGGAATCGATTTTCAAATGGCATAAATTTTTCGTCTTTTAACTTCGCAAAATATCCTGTGGACCGGTAGTAGCTGTCTCCTAATGTATGTTCAATCAACTGGATAGTCCCGCCCAAATGCTGTTCACCATGCGCATCACAATTGGCAAAATACATCATATGTATATCTGAAGCAGCGTTCGATGCGATTTTACCGATGCCATGGGATCCTCCGCGCGAAGCTTCAAAACTTTCATCCTTCTCTTCAAAATGAACACCCTTATTGTAAGCATAAATCCCCCATGTGTGTTCCTTAGAATTGCTTTGACCATACTTCGCTCCGCTCAGCCCTTTGGTATTGCTGTCTTCGAAGGAAATATAGCGCACATTTTCTTCAAGCATAGAAGCTTTCATATGGCTGATTGTTTCCTTTGTATACCCGTTGCGGCCTTCGAGACTGTTAATGCGATGAACGATGGAATCTAGCCCTGGGATCGCCTCTCGGTTTACAGTTCCCAATTCGATTTTCACCGCGACGGGCTGATCCGCTTCCGCTAATCGGCCATCCAACGAGTTTTGTATATTTTCCCGGGTCAATCCTGCCACTCCCAAGCTATAGAACCGCTCCAATACTTTATTGAAATTTGACTCTTCAATGTTAGGAATTCTAGAGAATTGCCAAGTATTATTCATGTCATTCATCCTATGCACCTCATTTATTGTGTAACTATAGTTTAATTAGCTTAAGATAATAGATCAACCAAATAATACTTTTGTTAGAATATTATTTCTTGTATAGGCACTAGTAAAATGCTCATGCATTTTTATGGCAACTCAAAAAACGCCAAAACCTCATAAAAGGTTTTGGCGTTTCTATGATTACCACTTTCTCCATATGGAGACGGCGGGAGTCGAACCCGCGTCCAGAAACTCCGCTACTTGAGCGTCTACGCGTGTAGCTTATCCATTTAGGTTTCGCGCAGCACTATGCCGATAAGCAGGCGTCGTGTGCGCTAACTTGGAAATCTCTTGCCGGCAGCTCAAGTTGCACTGACGACCGTATCCCACTAAAAGTGAGCTCTACCCAGCCACATGGGCGATGGATGGATAAAGCAGATCCGAGCTTACGCTGCGAATGCTAGGTTGTTGTTTGTTTTGCCAGTTACTATAAGTTACGTTGGTGACGGAGCCGATCCTCCGACGCGCGACCCAAGCCCAGATCATCCCTGTCGAATCCGTAACGTCCCCTCATTAATAAAGGAACACGGAAAAGGCTGAAACGGCCTTGTGTGTTATATATTCATTATAAGACAAGATTGGTCAGCATTCAAGCTTAACGACTGCGTTCCTTCAGGGCCCGGTCGATTTCGCGCTTGGCGTCTTTTTTCTTCAGGTCCTGGCGCTTGTCGTAGTTCTTCTTCCCTTTCCCGATGCCGATCAGTACTTTGGCATAGCCGTCCTTCAAATACATCTTGAGTGGGACGATCGCAGCTCCTTGTACTTTCGAAACGCCGAGCAAATGATTGATCTGCTTCTTATGCAACAACAGCTTGCGGACGCGTGTCGGGTCGTGGTTGAAGATATTCCCTTGTTCATACGGCGCGATGTGCATGTTCGAAATCCACGCTTCGCCGTTCCGGATGCGGACGAACGCGTCGACAATCTGCACTTTGCCATTCCGTGCGGATTTGATTTCCGTCCCCTGGAGGACGATTCCAGCTTCAATGGTTTCTTCGATGAAAAAATCAAACCCAGCCTTCTTGTTTTGTGCGATTACTTTTCCTTCACCTTTTGCCATAAACCTTCACCTCTATACAGTCAGGAAAGAGCGGCCGGAGCCGCTTCTTCACTTTTTCTTCTTGCGTCTTTGCTGTTTCTTCGCGATGCCTTCGTAATATTTCTTCTTCTGGCTCTTCGGTTTGCCTGAACGGTCGCCTTCTTTCTTGCGATCACGTCCGCCGCCTGAACCCGCGCTTTCTTTCTTCGTAGCACGGATGACCGTCGGTTTGTCTTTCCGGTCGCGGCGCTGTGATGGCTTCATGCCGACGATTTCGAAATCGATCGTCCCTTCTTCCGGCTTCACACTCATAACGCGGATGGAAACTTCATCCCCGATGCGGAACTGACGCTTCGTGCGCTCCCCGATCATCATCATCTGGCGATCATCGAAACGGTAATAATCATCCGTCAAATTGGAGACGTGGACAAGTCCTTCGATCGTATTCTCCAGTTCGATGAACAAGCCGAAATTCGTCACTGAAGAAACGATGCCTTCAAACTCTTCGCCGACTTTATCAGCCATAAATTGCGATTTCTTCAGTGCATCCGTATCACGTTCCGCTTCGACTGCGCGTCGCTCACGGTCCGATGTATGCTCAGCGATCTCATCCAGGTTCGCTTCCCAATGACGAATCGTTGCTGCCGATAAGTCCTTCTCGATGATATATGTTCGGATTAGCCGGTGGACGATCAAGTCAGGGTAACGCCGGATCGGTGACGTGAAATGGGTGTAAAAGTCCGTCGACAAGCCGAAGTGCCCCAGGCTCTCCGACGAGTATTTCGCTTGCTGCATCGAACGCAGAAGCATCGTCGAAACAACCGGTTCTTCAGGGAGTCCTTCGATTGAACGGATGATTTCCTGCAGGGCACCCGGGTGGATTTCGTTGCCGCTGCCTTTCACAACGATTCCGAAGTTCGTGATGAACTCGAAAAAGCGCTGCAATTTTTCCGGTTTCGGATCTTCGTGGATCCGGTAGATTGCCGGTACTTCCATGCGGTGGAAATGCTCTGCCACCGTTTCGTTCGCTGCCAGCATGAATTCTTCGATCAGACGCTCTGCAACCGTCCGTTCGCGCACTTCGATATCGACCGGATAGCCTTCTTCATCGACAATGACTTTCGATTCTTTGAAGTCGAAGTCGATTGCACCACGGCGCATACGTTTCGTACGTAAAATCTCGGCAAGGTTCTTCATATGCTCGAACATCGGGACAAGTGCCGCGTACTTCTCTTTCAGCTCCTGGTTATCCTGTTCAAGGATTTCGTACACATCTTTGTACGTCATACGGGCTGTCGTATTGATGACGCTTTGGAAAATATCATGCGAGATGACTTCTCCGCGGCTGTTGAAGATCATTTCACAAGACAATGTCAGACGGTCTACACTCGGATTAAGCGAGCAAATTCCGTTCGACAGACGGTGTGGAATCATCGGAATGACACGATCCGTCAAGTAGATGCTCGTCGCACGGTCGTATGCTTCGCCGTCGATCGGCGAATCCACCGTTACGTAGTGGCTGACGTCCGCGATATGGACGCCAAGCTTGTATGTACCGTCTTCAAGCTGCTCGACTTGTACTGCATCATCCAGGTCCTTCGCATCTGCCCCATCGATTGTGACGATCTGTTCGTTGCGCAAGTCGCGGCGTCCCTCGATGTCTTTCGGGTCGATTTCATCCGGAACACTGTTTGCATGATCCAAAACTTCCGGTGGGAATTCCGTCTCGATGCCGTATTTATGGATGATCGATAGGATATCCACACCCGGATCGTTTTTGTGCCCAAGAATTTGTGTGACCATCCCGGTTGCCGATTTTCTTCCTTCCGGCCAGCCAGTGATTTCGACGACGACTTTATGCCCTTCAATGGCGCCGAGTGTATCGCCTTTCGCGATGAACACGTCCATGTTCATCTTCTTATCATCCGGCACAACGAAGCCGAAGCCGCGGTTGTCCTGGAATGTGCCGACGACCTTTGTCGTACCGCGCTCCAAAATGCGGATGACCGTTCCTTCACGGCGGTCACCGGATGAATTCTCCGAGATGCGCACCATGACTGTGTCGCCATTCACAGCGCCATTCGTTTCAGTCGGCGGGACGAAAATATCATCCATCGTTTTATCTTCCTGTTCAACGAAGCCGAAGCCGCGCTGGTGCCCGATGAATTTCCCGCGCATCAAGTTCATGCGTTCCGGCACACCGTAGCGATCCGAACGTGAACGGACGAGTGTTCCGCGCTCTTCCATGCGGACCAATGTCTTGATCAGTTCCTTGAATTCTTCTGCATTCTCAAAACCAAATTGTTCTTCGATTTCTTGCACCGTGAGTGGCTTATAGGCATCATCGCGCATGAATGTGAGCAATCGCTGCTCTAACGTCTGTTGATCTTTGTTCAAACAAAACCCCTCCTGATGGGCTGCTTACACACTCCACTCCAAGGATTCCAAAAACGCGAAGATGTCTTCGTGCAATTGCTCCTTTTCTTTATCGAGTGTAATGACATGCCCTGATTGTTCGTACCATTTCAATTCTTTCTGGAAAGATTCAGCTTCATCAAAGATGATGTTCGCAGACTCCGGATTGATGACATCATCCAGTCTGCCTTGCACGACCAAGAGCGGTGCATAGACATGGTCGACGTGGTCTTTGACGTCCGCTACCAATTGCTGCAAATCCTTCAGCGAATCCATCGGTTTTTCTTTGAACTTCTTCATCTCTTCTTCGATAACCGCTGCTTCTTTTCCTTCATATTTCTTATATTCCCTCGCGTATTTCACGACCCCTTCATACATGAGATCCGTCGTTTTCATGAACATCGGCGCGCACATGGTCACGAGACCTTTTACAGGATACGTATACCCTGTTTTCAAGGTGAATACTCCGCCGAGCGATAACCCCGCCACTGCGATTTCTTCGTAACCCGCCTCTTTCAATTGATTGTATGCCGCTTCGACATCCTGCCACCAGTCTGCAGGTCCTGTCTTTACCAATTCCTCGGGTGCTACACCATGCCCTTTGTAATGAGGTGCGAGCGATGTGTACCCTTTCTTTTCAAGGAAACGTCCGAGCATCCGGACATCCGCCGAATTTCCAGTGAACCCATGCAGCAACAATACCGCACGCGGCCCAGCTTCAAAGAAAAATGGCTTTGGCTGTGAAACTCTCATCATGATTCCTCCTCTAAAAAGTTCGTATAAAAAGAAAACGCCCAACCAGATTGGTCAGGCGATGTCATTATCTGAATTAAACTTTTGTTACCGCAAGGGCAAGGATAAAGAATAGGACAGCTAGGACAATCGTGATCCGGTGAAGAACCAAATCGATACCACGAGCCTTCTGCTTGCCGAAAAGTTGCTCCGCTCCTCCAGAGATGGCTCCCGAAAGACCTGCACTTTTACCCGATTGCAATAAGACAACGACGATTAATGCGAGTGATACGATCACCAGTAGAACCATTAGTAACGTATGCATCATTTCCACCTCCTGCAAAGAACATGCACAACATCATTAAGTTTATCACGACAACGTTGTGGTGACAATAGTGTTCATGCAGTGGGTTGCATTATTTTTTAATATTATAGAAAGTTTTGACGCCTGCGTAATAAGCCGTGCTGTTCAATTGGTCTTCGATGCGCAGCAACTGGTTATACTTCGCGACACGGTCCGTACGTGACGGAGCACCTGTTTTGATCTGGCCAGCGTTCGTCGCAACTGCGATGTCCGCGATCGTGACGTCTTCCGATTCACCTGAACGGTGGGAGATGACTGCTGTGTAACCAGCGCGTTTCGCCATTTCAATCGCATCGAACGTTTCAGTCAACGTACCGATTTGGTTGACTTTGATCAAGATCGAGTTGCTGACGCCTTCTTCGATCCCTTGTGCCAATTTCTTCGTGTTCGTTACGAACAAGTCGTCTCCGACAAGCTGTACTTTTTCACCGATGCGCTCTGTCAGAAGCTTGTGGCCAGCCCAGTCGTTCTCGTCAAGGCCGTCTTCAATTGAAACGATCGGGTATTTCTCGCAAAGCTCGGCATACCACTCGACCATTTCTTCAGAAGTCTTGACTGTGTTATCGCCTGGCAAGTTGTATACGCCTTTTTCTTTGTCATACAGCTCAGATGAAGCGACATCCATTGCGAGCAATACGTCTTCGCCGGCTTTCAAGCCAGTTTTTTCGATTGCTTCCATGATTGTTTGCAGTGCTTCTTCGTTCGAGCCGAGGTTCGGTGCGAAACCGCCTTCGTCCCCGACAGATGTGTTGTAGCCTTTTTCTTTCAAAACGGATTTCAAGTTATGGAAAATCTCCGCACCCATGCGGACTGCGTGGCGGAATGTTTCCGCTCCGACCGGCATAACCATGAATTCCTGGATATCGACGTTGTTGTCTGCGTGCTCTCCGCCATTCAAGATGTTCATCATCGGTACCGGCAATTGTTTCGCGTTTACACCGCCCAAGTATTGGTAAAGCGGCAGATCCAAGTAATCAGCAGCTGCATGTGCGACTGCCATTGACACACCAAGGATCGCGTTCGCGCCAAGACGGCCTTTGTTGTCTGTCCCGTCAAGATCGATCAACGCGTGGTCGATTGATACTTGGTCAAGAACCGAGTAATGACCGACAAGCTCTTCAGCGATTTCGTTGTTGACGTGCTCGACTGCTTTCAAAACACCTTTGCCAAGGTAACGGCCTTTGTCGCCGTCACGCAGTTCGACTGCTTCGTGCTCACCTGTAGATGCGCCTGAAGGGACAATTGCGCGGCCGAATGCTCCGCTTTCCGTGAATACTTCCACCTCGACTGTCGGGTTTCCTCGTGAATCCAATACCTCGCGTGCGATGATATCCGAAATGATTGTCATATTACCCAGCTCCTCTTCAATTAAAATAATGGTCTTCCTGTCATTTGTTCGGGTTGTTCGATTTCCAGTAATTTCAGGACGGTCGGTGCCAGGTCCGCAAGAATGCCGTCCGTGCGAAGGACAACACCTGTTTTCGTGACAATGACCGGCACTTGGTTCGTCGTGTGTGCTGTCATCGGCGCACCGTCGATCGTCACGACTTCATCGGCATTGCCGTGATCCGCTGTGACGATTGCGTAACCGCCTTGTGCTTGAATGGCATCCACCACTTTGCCGAGACATTCATCGACGACTTCCACTGCACGGATCGTCGGCGCAAGCATGCCGCTGTGACCGACCATATCCGGGTTTGCGAAGTTTAGGATGATGGCATCGTGTGCGCCAGCTTCGATTTGTTCGACGAGTTTACCTGTCACTTCGAAGGCACTCATCTCCGGCTGCAGATCATATGTTGCCACTTTCGGCGAGTCGACAAGAATGCGGTCTTCCCCAGGGAATACCTCTTCACGCCCCCCACTCATAAAAAATGTCACGTGTGGATATTTTTCCGTCTCGGCGATGCGCAGCTGCTTCAAGCCGTTCGCTGCCACAACTTCACCAATCGTATTTTCCAAGTTCAGCGTGTCATAGGCGATCACCGTCGCCAGCTCTTCGCTGTATGGCGTGAACGACACGAACTCCAAGTTCCGTGGGTGCTTCACACTTCGTTCGAAGCCGTCGAACTTCGGATTGATCATCGCCGATGTCAGTTGAATCGCACGGTCCGGACGGAAGTTGAAGAAGATGACTGAATCTCCTTCATCGATCGTCGCGACTGGGCCGTCTTCTTCGACGATCGCAAACGGTACGACGAACTCATCCGCTACATCGAGACTGTATGAGTGCTCGATGCCAGCGTTCGCAGTCGGTGCAGTATTACCTACACCGTCGACAAGCGCCTGATAAGCGAGTTCGACGCGTTCCCATCGCTTGTCACGGTCCATCGCGTAATAACGCCCGCTGATCGAAGCGAATTTTCCGATACCGATTTCCTTCATGCGCTGCTCCGCTTCCTCAACGTAACGAAGCGCTGTACGCGGCCCAACATCGCGTCCGTCAAGGAATCCGTGTACATATACTTGTTCAAGTCCTTGTTGCTTCGCAAGCTCCAAAAGAGCGAACAGGTGATGGAAATGGCTATGGACACCACCGTCCGACAGAAGTCCCATCAAGTGCAAGTTCGTCCCTTTCGCCTTTGCCTGTGCAACAGCTGCAAGGAACGCCTGGTTGTTGAAAAAGTCGCCATCTTTGATGGACTTGTTGATACGTGTCAAATTTTGGTAAACGATACGGCCAGCTCCGATGTTCAAATGCCCCACTTCGGAATTGCCCATTTGCCCTTCAGGCAGCCCCACCGCTTCCCCTGATGCTGTCAGCAATTCGTGCGGGAACGTGTTCCAGAGCTTGTCGAAATTTGGTGTCGCAGCTTGCGCCACCGCATTGCCGAATAGCTCTTCACGGCTCCCATAGCCGTCCAAGATAATGAGTGCGACCGGTTTTTTAGTTCGCTGCATTCAGACCGGCCTCCACGAGTTGGTTGAATGAATCCGTTTCGAGGGACGCACCGCCGACGAGGGCTCCGTCGATATGCTCCGTTGCTAGCAACTCACCAATGTTTGCGGGCTTCACGCTGCCACCGTAAAGGATGCGTGTTGCTTGTGCCGTCTCTGCATTGTATAGGTTCGCAACTTTTTCACGGATCACACCGCATACTTCGTTGGCATCTTGGGATGTAGCCGTTTTGCCTGTGCCGATCGCCCAGATCGGTTCGTATGCGATGACCGCATTAACCACTTCGTCTGCTGATAGGCCTTCTAGTGCCGCTTCGATTTGTGCGCTGACCACATCACCGGTGCTCCCGCTTTCGCGCTGCTCCAGTGATTCGCCTACGCAAAGAATTGCGCGAAGGTCGTTGTTCGCTGCCGCATGCATCTTCGCGTTGACCGTCTGATCTGTTTCAGCGAAGTATTGGCGCCGTTCGGAGTGTCCGATAATGACGTGTGTCACCCCAACACTGTTCAGTTGCACCGGGCTCACTTCTCCCGTAAATGCACCTTCTGTTTCGCTGTGCATCGTCTGTGCACCGATCTGGATCGAGCTGTCTTTCGCAGACTCCACAAGCTGTGCCAAGTAAAGTGCTGGTGCACATACGACCGCTTCCACCTTATCGGGATCGAATGTTTTATTTTTCACAGCTTCCATGAAGTCAGCCGCTTCTGCTGCGGTTTTATACATTTTCCAGTTTCCTGCTATCATCGGTTTTCTCAAAACAACCACTCCTCTCACTTATCAGTTAATGCGCTGACGCCTGGCAGGTCTTTCCCTTCCATGAATTCAAGGGAAGCGCCACCGCCTGTTGAAATATGGTCCATCTTGTCAGCCACTTTGAATTGTTCGACCGCTGCTGCAGAGTCTCCGCCGCCAATGATCGTGTAGCCTTCTGTCCCAGCCATTGCGTCCGCTACCGTTTTCGTCCCTGTCTCGAATGCTTCCATTTCGAACACACCCATCGGTCCGTTCCAGATGATCAGTTTCGATTCCTTGATCACTTCCGCATAGCGCTTCGCCGTCTCCGGTCCGATATCCAGACCCATCCAGCCTTGTGGAATCGAATCGATTGCGACTGTTTTCGTTTCTGCGTCACTTGCGAATCGGTCCGCAACCGTCACATCAACTGGCAAATGCAGTTGCACGCCGCGATCTTTCGCTTTTTGGATGAATGACTTCGCGAGCTCCAGCTTGTCTTCTTCAAGCAATGAATCCCCGATATCATGGCCTTGCGCTTTCGTGAATGTATACGACAAGCCGCCGCCGATCAACAGGTGATCGACTTTCTCCAGCAAGTAATCGATGACATCGATCTTGTCTTTCACTTTCGCACCGCCGATGATAGCTGTGAACGGACGTTCCGGCTCTGACAATGCTTTGCCGAGTACCGACAATTCCTTCTCAAGAAGTAGACCTGAGACTGCCGTCAAGTGCTGTGCGATTCCTGCAGTCGATGCATGCGCACGGTGTGCCGCGCCGAATGCATCATTGACGAAGACGTCTGCGAGTGCTGCGAATGCTTTCGCAAGTTCTGGATCGTTCTTTTCTTCCCCAGCGTGGAAGCGGACGTTCTCAAGCAGGACGATGTCGCCTTCCGCCATTTCCGCGACCGCTTTCTCGACGCTTTCCCCAATGGATTCGTCGAGTGCTTTCACCGGTTTGCCGAGAAGCTCTGCCAGACGTTCACCTGCCGCTGCAAGGCGCATCTCTTCGTTGACTTGGCCTTTCGGACGCCCGAGATGGCTCGCCAAAATGACTTTCGCTCCTTGCTCCTGCAAGTACTCGATTGTCGGGACAGCAGCGCGGATGCGCGTGTCGTCCGTGACTTTTCCTTCCTTCATCGGTACGTTGAAATCCACGCGGCAAAAGACGCGTTGCCCTTTCAACTCTACATCCTTCATCGTCATTTTCTGCATGTTGAAACCTCCCGTATTTAAATAAAAAATAAGAGGCGGGGTAAGCACCCCGCCTCTTTTACCCTCTTTTATTATAGAGGTTCAGGGGGAATTAAGCTATCTTCAAACCCCTTTTTTATACATGTGCAAAGCTAGGTCGATACAGCGTCCAGAGTAGCCTGATTCGTTGTCGTACCATGCTAGTACCTTCACCATATTGCCGCCAAGCGCCATTGTTGATGCACCGTCGATTGTCGAAGAGGCAGTGTTGCCGTTATAGTCAGCAGAAACGAGTGGAAGTTCAGTGTATTCCAAGTAACCTTTCAACGGGCCATCGACTGCTTCTTTCAAAGCGTTGTTGACATCTTCAACAGATGCTTCTGTCTCAAGCTCTGCAACAAGGTCGATCAAAGAAACGTTCGGCGTCGGAACGCGGATCGCCATTCCATCGATCTTGCCTTTCAATTCCGGAAGTACTTCTGCTACAGCAGTTGCTGCACCAGTTGTTGTTGGAATCATTGACTCAGCAGCTGCGCGTGCGCGGCGGTAGTCTGAGTGTGGTGAGTCAAGAAGGATCTGGTCATTCGTGTATGAGTGGATTGTTGTCATCATCGCACGTTTGATTCCGAATTTCTCGTTCAATACTTTAGACATGCCCGCAAGACCGTTTGTCGTACATGATGCATTCGATACGACTTTGTCTGTTTCCGGGTTGTAGTCTTCGTGGTTAACGCCCATTACAAGCGTCTTCATGCCGCTCTTACCTGGCGCAGAAAGGATGACTTTCTTTGCGCCAGCTTCGATGTGCTTACTAGCAGATTTCTCATCGCGGAAAATTCCTGTCGATTCAAGGACGATATCCACACCAAGCTCACCCCACGGCAAGTTCGCTGGATCTTTCTCAGAGAATACGCGGAATGATTTACCTGCAACTGTGATCGTATCGCCATCAACCGTCACTTCTTCATTCAACGTGCCGTGTACCGAGTCATATTTAAGCAAGTGTGCAAGCATCGCTGCATCCGTCAAATCGTTGACTGCCACCACTTCGATCTCTTCGTTCTGCAAAGCCTGTCTGAATACTACGCGTCCAATACGTCCAAATCCGTTAATTGCCATTTTCAAAGCCATTTATAGTTCCTCCTCTGTTTTGGTTAACGCAATAATTGAATCCGCTGCACCTTCGTCTGTAACAAGAATCGTCTGCTTCGGCGCGTTCT
Organism: Planomicrobium sp. YIM 101495; assembly: GCF_009707665.1. Taxonomy (GTDB): domain Bacteria; phylum Bacillota; class Bacilli; order Bacillales_A; family Planococcaceae; genus Planococcus. The sequence goes on along the minus strand of NZ_WLZW01000003.1, from coordinate 90,507 downwards.
TGAAATAGGAGACGATCGCCTCCGCTTTCGAACTACCGCCTGCAACCGCTAAAAGTACAGCAGCGTTATTTACTTGTCTCAATTGAATTCCCGCTGTCCGGAGACGATAAACAACTTCTCCTCCGCGGTCGAAATAATAGCCGAACGCTTCTGAAACTGCGCCGCCCTGTTTGAGCGTCTCAAGTTCTTCCTCAGTGGCGTTACGCCGCTTTGCGAGGTCGAATGCGTTGCCGATGCCGTGGACGACCACTTCCGCTTCATCATAAAGCGTGATCATGTCTTTGATCATCGGTTCGTTCATCAATGTTTCAAATGCACCGGGACTCAATTGATCCGGTACATAAAGCGTTTTGACTGTGCCGCCTACTTTATCCGCGAATGCAGAAGCGATCATATTCGCCTGGTGTCCCGCCTCGCCTCCAAGTCCGCCTCGCGCTGCGAGAAATCGGATGGTCGGTTGAAGCTTTGCAGTAGTCAGTTCTGTACCAATCGCGGCGATTGTACTGCCGCCGGTGACTGCCACAGTGCGATACGTTTGGAACAATGCTTCCAATACTTCTGCCGCTTCCCTGCCGATCTGCGCTTTGGCAGCGACTTGTTCGTCACTGTCATGTGGCACGACGATGACACGGGCGATGCCGAGTGCTTCTCGGACAGCAGCTTCTTTCTCTGCCATTCCTGCAAGTTCATGGACGAATGACTTCAATTCCCGAAGCACATCCACGCCTCCATCTGTCACGACCATTCCACCGGCTTCCATCCGGATCAATCTTTGATCCCTCAAGATTTCGGTTTCTCTCCTGACGTCACGTTCCTTCCATTCAGAAAGTCCGGTCAGCGTCCGTCTTCCGACAGGCTGTTCGAGCTCGATCATTTCGAGCATCCGGTAACGCTGCAGGAGCAGGCCTTCCATTTCAGGAAATAATTTTTGCTGTGCTGAAAAAATGGATTCCATTTTACCGCCTCGCTTAGGGTTGTATTTTAACCCAGTATATAATTTATTATCCCACTAAATTCATTGTAACGAATCGTATATAAGAATGCAATACATCTGTTCAGCTCTTCCGACAAAAAAGAAAGACTGCTCAGCGGGCGATGAAAACCCGTCAGGCAGTCTTTCTTCAATCGATTAACGCTTCAATCAAATCGGCATAGCCGATATTGCCGTACAGCACGATTTCTCCGTCCCTTTCCAAGACAGGAATCATTAGCATGTACTTCTCGTGCAGCACATCGTCTCGTTCGATGTTCACTTCGTTCCATTCCACCGGAAAATCTTCTTGCACGAGACCGAGCATCAATTTCGCCTCTTCGCATAGTCCACATTCAGGCCGTGTGTACAACGTAAACATCCCGAACACCTTCCATTCAATAGACATAAAAAAGGCGAAGGAAAACGGATTGTTTTCCTTCGCCTTCCTGTATGAATCGCTTATTTGTTTTCAGACATTTTGCTGCGTGTGATGATTTGGTCAACCAAACCATATTCTTTCGCACGTTCAGCTGTCATGAAATTGTCGCGGTCTGTATCTTTCGCGATTACGTCAAGCGGCTGACCCGTACGCTCTGAAAGAATTTCGTTCAACTTTTCGCGAAGGTGCAAGATGCGTTTCGCTGCGATTTCGATTTCCGTCGCTTGTCCTTGTGCGCCACCAAGTGGTTGGTGAATCATCACTTCAGCGTTCGGAAGTGCAAAGCGTTTGCCTTTTGTACCAGCTGCAAGAAGGAATGCTCCCATCGAAGCAGCCATTCCGATACAGATCGTCTGGACGTCCGGACGGATGAATTGCATCGTATCGTAAATTGCCATGCCGGCTGTAATGCTGCCGCCTGGTGAGTTGATGTAGATGGAAATATCTTTTTCTGGATCTTCCGCTTCAAGGAATAGAAGCTGAGCAACGATCGAGTTTGCTACGTTGTCGTCGATTCCGCTCCCAAGCATGATAACGCGGTCTTTCAGCAAGCGTGAGTAGATGTCATACGCACGTTCCCCGCGACTCGTTTGTTCAATTACTGTAGGCACTAAGTTCATAGATAAATCCTCCTCGTCTGAATAAGTTTTTCTAAATTGCTGAATGTCTCAGCTGTATTCCTATCATACACATGATGGTCAATGAAGGTCAAATATAACGATTCGTAAATAAGAGCTTGTATTTCTGCCGGAAATTTTATATAATGGAAAAGTCGTTAACCGGCACATGCCCTCGTAGTGTAATGGATCACACGCAAGATTCCGGTTCTTGAAATGGGGGTTCGATTCCCTCCGAGGGTATACATAAGTATATAAAAACAGCTCTGCATGTCCATTGTGATATGCGGGGCTGTTTTTGTTTTGACGAAACGTGATACGCATCCGAGTTTATAATTATCTTCGTCCTTGCATAACCGGCATTCGTTCCCAGATAACCGGCGTCCTTTCTTAGGTAACCGCTGTTTATCTTTAGATAACCCACGTTCTGCTGAAACCCTCCCATAAAAAATCCGCCCCGACAAAGTCATATTGCATAACTTTGCCGAGACGGCCCATCGTTTTCTTATGCTTCTTTATCGACAAGCGCCACAAGTGCATCGACCGCTCCGCCTTCGTCCGAACCGTCGGCAGAGATTACGACGTCCGTGCCTTTACTGATCGCAAGGCTCATGATGCCCATGATGCTTTTCGCGTTGACTTTCTTCTCGCCTTTTTCCAAGTACACATCAGCGCTGAAGCGGTTTGCCTCCTGCACGAATAATGCTGCCTGCCTTGCCTGCAAGCCTGAGTTCAATTGCACTTTCACTTGTTTTTCCACCATATGAACTGTTCCTCCTCTTATTCCTCGGTTAAGTTCTTTCTATAAAAAATCAGCCGCATATATCAGCTGAGCATTTCCCCTTTTCGGAGTGACTCCGCGATCTCATCGATTTTGCGCAGTCGATGATTGACACCAGACTTGCTGACGGTGCCAGCCGCCACCATTTCTCCTAACTCCTTTAGCGTAACGTCTTGGTACTCGACACGCAAGCGGGCGATTTCCCGGAGCCGGTCCGGCAGCTGGTCGATGCCGATGACAGAATCGATGAAGCGGATGTTTTCCACTTGCCGCAACGCTGCATCGATGGTCTTGTTCAAATTGGCCGTCTCACAGTTTACGAGGCGATTGACGCTGTTTCGCATGTCACGAATGATGCGCACGTCTTCGAATTTCAGCAGCGCCGCATGTGCTCCGGCAATGCTTAGGAAATCGGAAATCTTCTCGGCTTCCTTCAAATACGTGACGTAGCCTTTTTTTCGTTCAATCGTCTTGCTGTTCAAGTGGAACTCGTTCATCAGGCGGACAAGTGATTCCGCGTGATCTTTATAGAGCGAATAAATTTCCAGATGGTAAGACGACGTTTCCGGATTGTTGACCGAACCGCCTGCAAGGAACGCACCTCTTAAGTAAGCGCGTTTGCAGCAGTTCTTCTCCACTAGCTCTTCGTCCACCGCATATTGGATTTGGAAGCCTTCCTTCAAGATCGCCAAATCTTCCAGGATGTGCTGTGCCCCTTTCCGGACGCGGCAAATGTAGACGTTGTTCTTCTTCAGCCGCATCTTCTTCCGGACAAGCAGCTCCACTGCATAAGCGGGATAAAAACGTTTCAAAAATGTATAGATCCGTCTTGCGATCGCTGCGTTCTCCGTCTGGATATCCAAGCTGAGCGCTCTGTCGGCAAATGACATCGTGCCATTCATGCGGATCATGGCGGACAGTTCCGCCTTGCCACAGCAGTCATCCGACTCGATCTGCGTTAATTCTTTTTTCGTTTCCGAGGCAAAAGACATTTCTTCTCCCCCTTTCAGCATGATAGGTTGGACATTAATGCGTCTCGCTGTCCTTCCCTTCGACATACTCGTATAGCCATTGTGCCACTTTCTGTGGCTCATGGCGCACCGTTTCGCCGTAAACATTCGTAATCTTCCGGCGGAACACTGCTAAGCCCATACGTTCGAGTTGCTCTTCATCGTATTCGACAGGTGACGCTTTTTCTTTTTTATAAACCTTGACGACTGTTTCGGGAATCCGGACTTCTTCCAGCAGGATGCCATCAAGGAACGATGTGCCGACATGGTCGTACAACGCCTGCACATGGTCCTCTGCAGAATACCGGTACGTTTCCCCGGCCTGGGTCATCAAGTTGCAAATATAGATTTTCTTCGCGCTTGCTTGCAGTACAGCATCACGGATATCCTTGACTAATAAATTCGGCAAGATGCTCGTATAAAGCGATCCTGGTCCGACGACGATCAAATCCGCCTTCTCGATCGCTGCAATCGTATCCGGCAATGTCTGCACGTCATCCGGTTGCAGAAACACCCGTTTGATCGGCTGCAAGTAAGCCGGGATCTTCGATTCGCCGCTGACGATCGTGCCGTCCTCCAGTTCCGCATGAAGCGTCACCAATTGATTCGCAGCAGGAAGTACGGTGCCATTGACGTTCAGTACACGGCTCATTTCACGGACAGCATTCGCAAAGTCCCCTGTGATCTCCGTCAACGCGGCGAGCATCAAGTTCCCGAGAGAATGGCCATCCAGGTCCAGCGATTGCTTGAAACGGTATTGGAACATCTCTGCCAGAAGCGGTTCCGTATCCGACAAAGCAGCCATCACGTTACGGATATCGCCCGGTGGTGGAATATCCAAATCGTTCCGGAGCCGGCCAGAGCTTCCTCCATCATCCGCAACGGTGACGATGGCAGTCAAATCAAGCGGCATCAGCTTCAGGCCGCGGAGCAACGTCGAAAGACCTGTACCACCGCCGATGATGACGAGGCGTTTTCGCTCAGTATTCCCGTCCATCTCGTTCAGCCCTCTCTCAGTCTTGCGTCACGATGCGTGACGACTGTCTTATTTTGTTCGGCGAGTAACTTCCCGTAATATTCCGCAAGTGTCACTGAGCGATGCTGGCCGCCAGTACACCCGAACGCGATGACCAATTGCGCTTTCCCTTCGTTCTTATATTGCGGGATCAAAAAGTGCAGCAAGTCGGTCAGCTTGTCGATCAATGTTTGTGTTTCAGTCCATTTCAGCACGTAATCCGATACTTCTTTATCAAGTCCTGTCAACGGCTTCAATTCCTCGATGTAAAACGGGTTCGGTAAAAACCGGACATCGAAGACAAGATCGGCATCGATCGGCATTCCGTGCTTGAAACCGAATGACAAGACATTGACGGTGAAGACGTTGGAACTTGCCGAGGAGAAATCGTTGTAAATGCGTTCTTTCAATTCTCGGGGAGACATGTTCGAAGTGTTGTATATATACTTGGCGCGCCCTTGCAGATCATGGAGCAAATCGCGCTCCTTCTTCAAGCCACCGAGTACAAGTCCGCCTGGGGACAATGGATGGGATCGCCGACTTTCTTTGTAGCGGCTGACAAGCGTCTGGTTATCCGCGTCAAGAAACAGGAGCGTACTCGATACAGAAGGCTCCTGCGATAAGTTATCGACCGCTTCTTTCAAGCTGTCAAAGAAGTCACCGCCGCGTAGATCCATCACGACTGCAATGCGTTTCATCGTCTTCCCGGAATCCTTCATCAGTCGGATGAACGTCAGCAGCAGCGCTGGTGGCAAATTATCGATCGTGTAAAAGCCAAGATCCTCGAAGCTTTGAATCGCAACTGTTTTTCCGGCGCCCGACATCCCTGTAATGATGATCAATTCGGTTTCCTTCTGTGTGTTATCCATCCGTCCGCTTCACCTCTTCTGTCGATGACTGGATCAGCTCCTCGAGCAATTGGAACTCCTTCGTGTAGTGGAACGTTCCATACTGCATCCCGGCTTGGTGCGCAGCGAATAGCAGGTTCGTGCGGTCCCCTTCCGCCATCGGCAGCGTCGCCAAACTTTCCACAGGGTGCCATTCAAGCAAACCTTCCCGGTTCTCCTCATACGGTGTCCCGATCAGGTCATGCGCCACAAACGTATAGAGCATCCATTCATCCACGACTACATCCCCTTCATGAATCATCATCGTGTAGATGCCTTTCAAGTGAGTGCCGACCGGCGTTGCGCCGGTCTCTTCTGTGAATTCACGGATCGCCGACTCATAGATCGACTCCCCTGGCTCCATTTTGCCGCCGGGTGCTACATACCAGTCACGGCGCGGTTTTTTCAGCAGAAGAACTTGTCCTTCTTTGATCGTCAATAGATTCGCAATACGTTGCACATTCGACACTCCATCCCTTTGAATAAACTTCTACCATTATACACCTTTCCGGGTGTGTCATGCAAAGAACATAAAAAAAGAGGCTGCAAAACCGGATGTCCGGTCTGCAGCCTGTCAAAACTTCTTTATAAAAAGGGGGTCAATTTACTATCCTTACTATACCTCTTCTACATGACAGCGATGTTACAAAGGCATTAAGGAAATATTAAATCAAGCTTTCTGACCCACTTTTTCAACTAATTCTTCGACATAGCGCTGAACGGTATCAGCCGCTATACTGCCATCTCCTGTCGCTGTTACGACTTGACGCAATGTTTTCACCCGCACGTCGCCTGCAGCGAAAATCCCAGGCACTGATGTTTCCATCAGTTCATTCGTCTCGATATAGCCTTCTTCGTTCAAGATGCCAAGATTGCTGAACGGCTTCGTCAACGGCAGCATGCCGATATAGACGAATACGCCGTCTGCTACGAATTCACTTTCGCTTCCATCCACTGTGGAAACAAGTGTCACGCTTCCGACTTTGCCGTCTTTGTCGTTGATTTGCTTCACTGTGGAGTTCCAAATGAAATCGATTTTGTCGTTTGCGAATGCACGGTCTTGCAAAATTTTCTGTGCACGCAATTCGTCGCGTCTGTGGACAATCGTCACTTTGTCTGCGAAACGCGTCAAGTAAACGCCTTCTTCAACAGCGGAATCTCCGCCACCAACGACCACCAAGTTCTTCTGTTTGAAGAACGCCCCGTCACAGACCGCACAGTAGCTGACACCGCGTCCGCCCAATTCGTTCTCACCTGGTACGCCAAGCTTCTTGTACTCGGCACCTGTCGTGATGATGATCGCACGTGCTTTGTATTCTTTCGAACCTGCGATGATCGTCTTGTATTCTTCGCCGTCGATGATTTCCTTCACATCGCCGTAAGCATATTCCGCACCGAATTTCTTCGCGTGCTCGAACATCTTATTCGAAATATCCGGGCCGAGGATGCTTTCGAATCCAGGATAGTTTTCTATTTCTTCCGTGTTGGCCATCTGCCCGCCGGGAATTCCTCGCTCGAGCATCAAAGTCGAAAGGTTGGCGCGGGATGTATAGACAGCAGCGGTCATGCCTGCCGGGCCAGCTCCGATGATCATTACATCATAAATTTTCGTTTCTTCAGTCATAGTAGGTCCTCCTCGTTATCTCTGACTAAATCGTAGCCGAATCCACAGGAACAGGCAAATTTTCTGCCTGTACGAAACCGTTGGATCGGCCATCGATTTCCATGTCACATCGTTAACGTAATTACGTCCATTATACCTTTTTTCCATCATTTCAAACTAAACAAAGGAGGAGACGGACATGTGCCGCTCCTCATTCGTTCTTACGATTCAAATAGTGGGAAAAACGGAATCAGCTCATTGATGTATTTCGTCAACGTCGCCGCCGTAATGCCGTAATGCTCCGCGACCGCCTTTTTTGTGATGCTGCGGTCGCGCGAAGACTTGACCATGTAATCCACGGCAGCGGCCAATGCGTTCGGGTTCTTGAACGGATAGTTCCGCTCATATGCTTTCTCAAGCAGGATGAACCACATTTGGAATGTGTAGGAATTCTCTTCCGTCACCATGCCTTTTTCGGCATATAGGATCTCCGTTGCCTTCATCGCCTGCAGAAATGCTTTCTCTTCCGGAATGGTGTCACTGAAGGAATGGCCGAGCGCATAGCCGAGCATGAATGTTTCGACGAGCGACAGTCCATCCGGCTTGAGCCACTTCGGATGGGAGACAATCTCCTGCTTGTGTGACGATTTCCCGAGAAGGAAATAGCCGAATAGCCGTTCACTTTGATGTGGATGGTCGAGCTTCGCGATCAAGTATTCCCGGTCGTGCTCGATCGCCGAGGCATTCGGCACTTCCGGCGTATCTGTCCACGGCTCATAACCTTCCTTCGTCGGATCGAGTTTGATCAGCTGACGCCATGCGTGCTTCGCCGCTTCTTCGTAGCCACAATGGAATGCAGAGTGTGACAGCCAGAAGTAGAACGCTGGATCTCCGTTGAAGCCACGCTTCTGCAAGCTCCTCAGCCAGCGATACGCTTCTTTGTACTGGCCGAGGAGCGCGAATGTCGCACCAAGCTTGTAGCGATGTTCGAAAATATACGGTTGGATCTTCTTCAGCATGTCGATCACATGTACCAGCTCGTCGCTCCGCTCGTAATAGTGGATGACCGCGAGATTGCAGAGCGCATGCAAGTTCCCTTTGTTGCGCCGGAGCACATCGTGTAGAAGCGACAGCGCCATCTCCGTTTCGCCCACGTAAAAATAAGCGAGCGACAGATGGTTGTAGGCGCCCCAGAAATCGGGCTTCTCCTCAATCACTGATTCGAGTAGTGCAATCGCTCCCGCGAAATCCCCCTGCTCCATCAGCTTGCGTGATTTTTCCTGCTGATAGTATGACTCGCTGTCCTGCGCTTCGTTGTCGTCGCCGAACAACTGCCAGTCTTCCTGTTCTGCAAAGTCGATGATTTCAAGCGCCTCCGCGGCATATTCGCCGTGGGGCTCCTTCTCGATATAGCGTTTCGCGAAATTGCGTGCCTCCAGGAAAATCCCGAGATGTGCATGGGCTTCAGCTAAGTAGAACAAGAGATCCGGCTTTTCGGGATCCAGTTCCTGAGCTTCGTGCAATGCTTCCATCGACAGTTCGAATTCGCTCATCTCCATTAGCAGGACGCCGTATTGCATCCGGATATCAGCATCTTCCGGGCTCAGTTCGACTGCCCGCTTGAGGAATTTATGCGCGCGGTCATACTGCTCCTTGCGAAGTGCCAATAGCGCTTTTTGGTAATAATATTCTCCTGTCGGGATGAACGGCAAGACGTTCCCCTGTGTGTTTGGTTTGTTATTGTTCAAAATATGCCTCCGAAAAAGTAAAAAGAACGATTTTCATCGTTCCATACTTAAAGATATGCATAGTATATCATATGTGCTTATTCTTTACTTGCCGACTTTCTCGGAATGACGGTCCTTCAATACTCTCTGCACCCGCTCAAACGGTACGCCTTGTTCCTGCAGCAAGACCAGTGTGTGATAAAGAAGATCCGCCGTCTCCATCGCCAATTCTTCCATGTCGCGATTTTTCGCCGCAATGATCACTTCCGCCGATTCCTCGCCGACTTTTTTACAGATTTTATCGACGCCTTCCGCGAACAAGTACGTCGTATACGCACCTTCCGGCATTTCCTGCTGGCGCTCTGCAATGACTTTCACGAGACCGCCGATTACATCGACAGCTGTCTCAGCGGGTGTTCCACTGAGCACTCCTTCGAAGCAGCTGGTTGCTCCTGTGTGGCATGCCGGCCCAGCCGGAATGACTTCATAAATGACTGCATCGCCGTCACAATCCAGACGGACCGCTGTCACTTGCTGCGTGTTGCCGCTCGTTGCGCCTTTGTTCCAAAGCGCTTGGCGGCTTCTCGAGTACAACCACGTCTCATTCGTCGCAATCGTCCGCTCCAATGCTTCTTCGTTCGCATAAGCGAGCGTCAGCACGTCTTTCGTATTAGCATCCTGGATAATTACCGGCACGAGGCCGTCTTCACCGAATTTCACATCCGTCATCGGACATTCACTCCTTCTGCTTTCAGAAATCCCTTCACTTCTGCCACACTCGTTTCCTTGTAGTGGAACACCGACGCTGCTAATGCTGCGTCCGCATCCGCTTCACGGAACACTTCTGCAAAGTCCGCCAGTTTCCCGGCGCCGCCACTCGCAATGACCGGCACGTCGACGGCGTCCCGGACCGCTTTTGTCAAAGCAATGTCGAAGCCGTCTTTCGAGCCGTCTTTGTCCATACTTGTCAGCAGCAGTTCGCCGGCACCTAGTTTAGTGCTTCGTTTCGCCCACTCGACTGCGTCCCATTCCGTTTTGCGGCGTCCGCCGTGTGTATAAACGTCCCACGAGCTGCCGTTCCACTTCGCGTCGATCGCCACAACGATGCACTGCGAACCGAAAAACTCTGCGCCTTCGCGGATCAGTTCCGGCTGATCGAGCGCCGATGTATTAAGCGACACTTTGTCCGCTCCTGCCCGCAGCAGCCGCTTCATATCTTCGACTGTGCGGATCCCGCCTCCTACAGTGAACGGAATCGACAGTTCCGTCGCCACTGTCCGTACCACTTCGACCATCGTTTCCTTCCCTTCGTGAGAAGCTGAAATGTCGAGCAGCACCAATTCGTCTGCTCCTTGCTCATCATAAAACTTCGCGAGTTCCACAGGGTCTCCCGCATCGCGCAAGGAGACGAAATTGATGCCTTTGACGACGCGTCCTTCTTTGACGTCCAAACATGGCACAATCCGTTTCGTCAGCATGACAGCCCCTCCTCTAGCGTAAACCGTTTTTCGTAAAGCGCTTTGCCGACGATGACGCCACTAATCGCGCTAACTGCAGCCGCTCGTTTCACACGGCGAATATCGTCAAGCGAGCCGATGCCACCGGAGACGATCACTTGCGCACCTTCACGTTCGACCAGCTCACGGTTCGCCTCGATGTTCGGACCCATCAATGTCCCATCAGTCGAGATATCCGTATAGATGAAATGCCGTGCACCTTTCGACGTAAAGAAGTCCGCCACTTCCGATGCAGGGCGCTCCGATGTTTCCAGCCAGCCTTCCGTCGCAGCCATGCCGTTCTTCGCATCGATGCCGATGACAATGCGGTCCGCGCCGAATTCTTCAATCAATCCGACCGTCAATTCCGGCTCACGGATCGCGAGGCTTCCGATGATGACGCGTGTGACGCCGTTATCCAAGTAATAAGCGGCATCTTCCCGCGAACGGATTCCGCCTCCGACTTGGACACGTGCCCCTTGCTTCGCCGCTTCCAGAATCGCTGCTGAGTTGATGCGCTGTCCGTCACGTGCGCCGTCCAGGTCGACGATGTGAATCCAATTCGCACCTGCTTCTACAAAGCTCTTGGCCATCTCTGCCGGTGAATCCGCATAAACCGTCTCCTGTGCGTAATCCCCTTGGAACAGCCGCACACACTTCCCGCCGCGCACATCAATCGCCGGATACACTTGAAACTTCTTCATCACGCTTCCCCCTGACTGCAGCAATCCACTGCTTCAATAAATAATGTCCGAACGCTCCCGATTTCTCCGGGTGAAACTGCATCCCTGTCACCAAACCGTCCCCTGTAACTCCCGGTACTTCATAGCCACCGTAACTCGCAGCGGCCATCACTTCGCTCGGGTCTGTATCTACTGCTAAAAATGAATGCACGAAATAGACGTGCGTGTCTTCCTGCTCAGACTTCAGCCATTCCGGTATCTGCGAAAATTCGAGTTCATTCCAGCCCATATGTGGAATACGCAGCTCTTTTCCTTCAAAACGGCGAATGCTGCCTTTCAATAAGCCGAGACCTTTCGTCGGCCGCCCTTCCACGCTGTCTTCATACAACAGCTGCATGCCAAGGCAAATACCGAGGAGCGGCGTTCCACTATCAGGCAAGTTCAGGATGAAATCGGAAAGTTCTTTTGCCTCCAGCAGTGCCATCGCATCCGGGAAAGCCCCAACGCCCGGCAAGACAAGGGCATCCGCGCGCTTCAATTCCGCCACATCATCTGACAGGATGACCGTACAGCCTAACCCTTTCAGCGCCTGCTCGACACTGAATAAATTCCCCATCCCATAATCGATGATGCCGACGATCATGTCAGCAGCCCCTTCGTCGACGGCACGCCTTTGACGCGGCTGTCGATTAACGTCGCATCGTCAAGCGCACGTGCTAGCGCCTTGAAAATTGCTTCGACAATGTGGTGGGAGTTTTTCCCATAGTGGACGATGACGTGAACGTTCATGCGGGATTCGAGCGCAAACTTCCAAAGAAATTCATGGACCAGCTCTGTATCGAATGTTCCCACTTTCTCCGTCGGGATCTCGCCGCGGAATTCCAAGTGCGGCCGATTCGAACAGTCGATGACCACTTGCGCAAGCGCGTCATCCATCGGGACGAATGCATTGCCGAACCGGCGGATTCCTTTTTTATTCCCGACTGCCTCAAGGACTGCTTGCCCAAGGACGATGCCGAGATCTTCGGTTGTGTGGTGGTCGTCGATGTGTGTATCCCCGTCCGCTTTGATTTCGCTATCGAATAATCCGTGTTTCGTAAATCCCTCCAGCATGTGGTCCATGAACGGGACGCCTGTATCGATCGATGCCGTCCCTTCGCCGTCAAGCGAAAACTTGACCGCTATTCTCGTTTCATGCGTATCCCGTTTGATCTCAGCCTGTCTCATGACGATTCCTCCTTGTTCCAGCTACGCGATTCCACAGCACGTGCATGGGCTTCCAGCCCTTCGAGCCGTGCCAGCCGAGCGATCTTCTCATGATCTTCCCGCCACGCTTGCTCACTATAATAGACAACACTCGTCCTTTTCAAAAAATCATACACCGACAACGCACTCGCAAAGCGCGCCGTCGAATTGGTCGGCAGTACGTGATTGGTCCCGGCGAAATAATCCCCGACCGGTTCCGATGAAAACCGCCCGATGAAAATCGCGCCTGCATCGGTGATCCTCTCTGCCACCGCTTCCGGGTTTTCCGTCAGTACTTCCACGTGTTCGGGAGCCAGTTCATTGACCGCCGCCACGAGCTCGTCCAGCGTCTCCCCGAGATAAATCTTGCCGTAATCACGGATGGAAGCCGCGGCGATTTCCCGTCTCGGCAAAGCAGCCACTTGCCGTTCGACTTCTTTCGCAACTTCCGCCGCGAATCGTTCACTCGTCGTCAAAAGCACTGCACTCGCCATCGGGTCATGCTCTGCTTGCGACAACAAGTCTGCTGCCACTTCATCGGCATAGGCACTTGTATCTGCAAGAACTGCGATTTCACTAGGACCCGCGATCATATCAATCGCCACATCTCCGCTCACCTCACGTTTCGCAAGTGCGACGAAGACGTTCCCTGGTCCCGTGATTTTATCGACCGGTGCAATCGTTTCTGTTCCGTAAGCAAGTGCGGCAATCGCCTGTGCTCCGCCCGATTTGTAAATTTCATCGATGCCAAGAATATGTGCAGCAGCTAGTACGCCGTCCGATAATTTCCCGTCCTGATCCGCCGGAGAAATGATGGCGATGCGCGCCACTCCTGCTGCCTGTGCCGGGATAACATTCATCAAAACTGACGATGGGTACGCTGCCGTACCTCCTGGAACATAAAGTCCCGCGGAAGCAATCGGTGTCACCCGGTTCGCAACGTACGAACCATTCGGCTTGTCTAAGCGAAAGCTTTCCTGCTTTTGCTGTTCGTGGTAACGGCGGATGTTATCGCGCGCTTCCGTTAAATCGGCAAGCAACTGCGGATCAAAACGTTTTACCGCTGCCGCCACTTCTTCCGCGCTGACACGGATCGCTTCAAGGTCCGCTCCGTCCCACTTCTTCGCAAATTTGCGAAGCGCTGCGTCTCCATCTTTCCGTACTTCTTTAATGACGTCCCGCACTGCCTGCACTTGCTCGCGGCTCGCTTCTGTCATCCTCCGGCGGATTGAAATGTCCGGTGTCAATTGTTCGATGTTCATTCAGACACCTGCTTTCGCAGTCGGGAGACGAGAAGATTGATGCGGTCCTGCTTCAATCGATAGCTGACCGGATTGGCGATCAGTCGTGAAGTAATGTCGACGATTTTCTCGTATTCGACGAGACCGTTTTCCTGAAGCGTTTTGCCGGTCGATACGATATCGACGATACGTTCCGCCAGGCCGATCATCGGCGCCAGTTCAATCGAGCCGTTCAATTCGATGATTTCCACTTGCTCGCCCTGACTTCGGTAGAAATGGGAAGCAACCGTCGGATATTTTGTCGCGACACGCGGCGTCACATCGTCAAGCTTCGTCCCAGGCAGTCCTGCCGATGCGATATAACAGCGACTGATGCCGAGGTCCAGCAGTTCGTGAACGGAGCGGTCATGCTCGAGCAGGACATCCTTACCGGCGATGCCGAGGTCTGCGACGCCATGTTCGACGTATACCGGGACATCCATCGGCTTTGCCAGGATGAAGCGGATACGTTCATCCGGTGCTTCTACGATCAGTTTGCGCGAGTCGTCCAGTTCTTTCGGCAGTTGATAGCCTGCTTGTGCAAGCAGTTCGTATGCTTCTTCAAAAATGCGGCCTTTCGGCATCGCAATCGTCAATTCTTCCATGGTCCACACCTTCCGTTTTCTTTGCGGTTGAGTTAGTAAGTATTTAAATTAGATCGGAGATACTCCGTAAAACTGCTTCGCGTCTAGTGGGCTCGCGTCGAACTAAATCATCCTCGCTTCTCGAGTCTGATTGGATTTCGACACTTCGCTAAAACCACTAGAGTCTACACAGTTTTACTCCATATTTTCGTACTATAAATTATGAGGTGTCGTATTGAATAACACCTCTCTTTTTAGAGAAAAAGAGAGAAAAGTATTTACCTAAAGTAATCTCGTCAAACCTGCCCCTTTAGTTCACATCATAAATCTCGTCAAAGAGTGTCCGGAATTCTTCGATGGCGGCTACTGCCGGTGCGTATTGCAGCGTGACATTGTGGCCTTGTCCGCGCAAAGCGCACGCTTTGGCGTGTGCTTGTTCTTCAGTCTGTTCCGTGAACAGTACGAGCGTCTGGAGCTTGCGTTCTTCTTGCTCCGGCATGACCTCGAGCAGCCGGTCTGCACGGAAGCCGAAGCCCGTCGCCCCGACTTGTAAGCCGAATTGCTTCATCAGGCCGTCGTACCGGCCGCCGTTGCCAAGCGGGAACCCGCTGCCCGCTCCGTATACTTCGAAGACGAGCCCGGTGTAGTACGTCATGTGGCTTGAGAAGGATAAATCATATGTAACAGTGTCGTTCAGTCCGTTTCGTTCGATGAGTTCCGAAAGTTTCGTCATTCCTTCATACAGCCCTGCCTGTTCGGCATGATCCAGGTCGATCCACTTCTCCCACTCTTTGATCGAAGCAGCCGCTGTCAAAGCTTTTAACTCTTCCTGCTGCTTGTCGCTCATCGTAAAAGCATTGACGAGTTCTTCGTATGCGACTCGGTTTTTGGAAACGAGTGCATTTTTCAGCTTGCCGATTTCCTCATCTGTCAGTCCGAAACGTTCGAACACTAATTGCAACAAGCGCGTGTGGCCGACGACGAGCCGGATCTTGCCTATTTTCAGGCGGTTCAGCAGTTCAGCAGCGATCAGCATAATTTCCGCATCCGCATAAAACGAGTCATCCCCAATCAATTCGATGCCCATTTGTTCGAATTCGGCTGGGCGTCCGCCTTCACGTCGCTGTGCGCGGAACACGGTCGATGAGTAGCCGAGCCGTACCGGCATTTTTTCTTTCAGGAGCTTCGATGCTGCGACCCGTGCGATTGGCGACGTCATGTCCGGCCGCAAGACGAGTGTATTTCCTTGGTTATCCAATAATTTGAACAGCGCATCTTCACTGATGGCTGAAATTTTTCCGATTGTGTCGTAATACTCCAATGTCGGCGTCTGGATCAGTTCGAATCCTGACGCTTCCATGATTGCGATGCCATTGTTGCGGAGCGCCGCTTTCTTCCGTGCAATCCGCGGAAAATCATCCCGCATGCCAAGCGGCTTCTCGAACATTTCGATTCCCATCTAATCCCTTCCTTTACCGATACTTTAGTACGCTAGAGTGATGAATCATTAAAGTAAATTTATTTTAGCGCACTTGTCAGTCTTTCGTCAACCGTCATCCTTCAAAAAAATCCTGAAAGCAAATTCGCTTTCAGGACTCGGTTTGGCGCATGGCTATTTGTTCTGCTGTATAGATGATCCGCATCGGATTGCCGCCGACGAATGCACCAGCCGGCACATCTTTATGGACAAGCGTCGCGGCTGAGACGATGGCTCCGTCACCGATCGTGATGCCTGGAAGGATCGTCGAGTTTGCCCCGATCATGACGTCGCTGCCGATCTTGACTGGCCCGAGCCGGTATTCCTCGATCAAGTATTCGTGCGCCAAAATCGTCGTATTGTAGCCGATGACCGTATTCGCACCGACTGAGATTTTCTCTGGGAACATGACATCCGGCATGACCATGAGGGCGAATGACGTTTCCTTGCCGATTTTCATACGGAGAAATGTGCGGTACAGCCAGTTTTTCATGCCGAGAAACGGCGTGTAGCGCGCGGTTTGGATAACGATGAAGTTCTTCGCGACTTTCCAGAACGGCACGGTTTTGTAAATATGCCAAAGCGAGTTCGGCCCTTCGACAAAATGGCGCTCCGTCCTTCTCATCTGACAGCTTCTTTCGTTAGTTCCAGTAAGTCACTGATGTGCTGCAACATATGATCCGGGCCGAGTGAAGACAAATACGCTTCCCCTTTGATGGACCAAGCAACGCCGGCTGTCCGAACACCGGCATTCTGACCGCCGTGGATATCGTGTGAATTGTCACCGATCATGAGCGCTTCTGAAGGATCTGCCTCGAGTGCTGCGAGTGCCAGCTGGATTGGTTCCGGGTCCGGCTTCGGATTTTTCACTTCGTCCAAACTGATGATGACTTCAAAAAGCCCTGTCAGTCCCATTAATTCCAGTCCGTGATCAAGCGCAGCACGGCGTTTCGTCGAGACGATTGCCATCTTCACGCCACGTGCTTTCAGCTTCGCAAGTGTTTCCACAACACCGTCGTATTCCTCGACAAGCTCATCATGAAGCGTCGAGTTCACTTCCCGGTACTCGGCGATTAACTCTTCCACTTTGTCCGGATCGACGGATTCGAACGTTTGTACTAGCGATGGTCCGATGAAATGTAGAATCGCCTCACGGTCGTATTTTCCCGGGAAGTGCCGGTCCAGCACACTATGGAACGTTTGGATGATCAATTCGTTCGTATCAAGCAATGTGCCGTCAAAGTCAAAGAGTAGCGTGTTGATTTCTTTTGTCATGTCGATATCGCTTCCTTTCGGTTTTCTTCATTTTTCCGCCAAATGTACGAGACCGTAATGGTCAGCAGCAGCGCCGTCACAACCCGGATCGCCAGGAGCGGCCAGATCGGGATGCCGAGCGGAATAAAAATGAGCGTGTCTTCCACAATGGCATGACATGCGACGAGGAAAATGAAGACCAGTGTCGCGTCTTTTTTACTGACGCCGTCTTCCTGGACTGCCTGAATCATGACGCCCGCTCCCATCGCCAAACCGAATACAAGTCCGGATGCCAATGTAACGGAAGCGTTTTTCTGAACGCCGAGCAGTCGCGTCAACGGCCCTAAGCCATTGGAGATTTTCTGCAAATATTGTTTGTCTTTCAAGATCTGGATCGCAATCATGAGTGGGATGACGATCATGGCCAACTGCAGGACACCGAGCATCGCTTTCTCCACACCGAGCAGGAAGATGCCCATCCATGTTTCAGGAGCAGCTTGTGCTGCTTGCGCAAAGCCGTATTGTGCCACTTCCCCGCCACCGTCCCACACAAGGTTGATGACGATCGCCGACAGTGCCGCGAGGCCGAAACGCACGAGCAGCACGACCCAGAGTTTGACGCCGACTTTCAGTGCGACACCGGTTTCGATGAAGATATTATGTGAAAACGACAGCATCACTGCCAAGATGAACACTTCCTTCACCGTCAGCTCGAGCGACAAGATTCCCCCGATGCCCGCATACAGATTGAGCGCATTCCCGAGCACGAGCGGGATCGCCGCTTCACCGCTCAGTCCGAACAGACCCATGAGCGGTGCGACCAGATCGATGATGAACGGCAAGACCGGCGTGAATTGAAGGATGGTGACGATGAGCGTAATCGGAAAGATGATCTTGCCCAGTGTCCACGTCGTCAAAAGGCCGGCTTTGATTCCATTTTTCAAAGTTGACATGTTATCGCTTCTTTCTATGAGATAAACTTGCTTGCGTCAGCGTTTTTTTTCGACACTTTTTTTCGATTTCTTCTCCTCATCCAAATAACGCGGTGGATCCTTCAAGGTCACTCGGCGATAGCCAATCAAGGCTACCGCAATGATGATCGAGATGATCGAGACGACTTGTGCAGCGCGCAAATCGCCTGCCACAAGGCTGTCCGTCCGCATTCCTTCGATGAAGTAGCGGCCGACCGAATACCAGATGACATAGAAGAAGAACAGTTCCCCGCGGACGAGATTGACCCGGCGCAGAAGCAGCAGGATGATGATTCCGACCAAGCTCCAAAGGGATTCATACAAGAAGGTCGGATGATAATACGCTCCGTCTATGTACATTTGATTGATGATCCAATCTGGAATCCATAAGTTCTCGAGGAATGCACGGGAGACTTCGCCGCCGTGCGCTTCCTGATTGATGAAGTTCCCCCAGCGGCCGATCGCCTGGCCGATCAGGATACTCGGTGCCAAGATATCCGCCACTTTCAGGAACGGGGTGTTGCGGCTCTTCGTGAATAAATACGCGACGATGACCGAAGCAATCAGTGCACCGTGGATGGCGATGCCGCCGTTCCAGATCGCGATAATGTCGCCTGGATTGTCTTTATAGTAATCCCACTGGAATGCGACATAATAAATGCGCGCTCCGACGATGGCGAGCGGTACTGCCCAGACGAGCAGGTCAGTCAGTAAGTCGGGATGCATCCCCCGTTTGACCATTTCCCGTTGGCCGACGAGAAAGGCCAGGACGATACCCGCCGCGATGATGATGCCATACCAGCGGACTTGGATGCCGCCGATCTGGAATGCGACTGGATCGATCATTGCTAATTCTGTGAACATAAGACACCTTCCTTATCGATTATCTTGTGCGATGACGTCGTTGAGACGGTTCGAGAACTCTTCCGCAGCGTTGATGCCCATCTTCTTCAGACGGTAGTTCATCGCTGCCACTTCGATGATGACGGCCAAGTTGCGTCCCGGACGGACCGGAATCGTCAACTTCGTCAAATGGGTATCGATAATCTGGACCGTTTCTTCCTCCAGTCCGAGACGATCGTATGTTTTTTCCGGATCCCATATTTCCAAGTCGATGACGAGGGAAATCCGTTTGAACGTGCGCACGGCGCTTGCTCCGAACAGCGTCATGATGTCGATGATGCCGACACCACGGATCTCGAGCAAATGCTCAATCAGCTTCGGTGGATGGCCGACGAGTGTATTCTCCGCCTCTTGGCGAATCTCCACTGCATCATCCGCGACGAGACGGTGCCCTTTCTTGACCAGTTCCAGTGCGGTCTCACTTTTCCCGACGCCGCTTTTGCCCATTAGCAAGACGCCGACACCGTATACATCCACAAGCACCCCATGCACGGCCGTCGTCGGTGCAAGCTTGCTTTCCAGGAAGTTCGTCAGCTTACTCGAGAAACGGGTCGTCGGCATGCTTGTCTGAAGCACTGGCACATGCGTTTCATTCGATGCCTGCATGAGCTCAACCGGCACTTCCATACTATGCGAGACGATGACCGCCGGTGTATCCGCAGTACAAAGCTTCATCATGCGCGCACGCCGTTCCTCAACGTCCAATAACGCAAAAAAAGATAGTTCCGTCTTGCCGAGCAATTGAACGCGGTTGGCCGGGTAATGCGTAAAGTAACCGGCCATCTCGAGACCTGGCCGGGATATATCACTGACAGGGATGTGCCGCCCGATGCCTTCTTCCCCACTGATCAACGTCAAGTCGAACATCTCCATGACTTCTCTTGCTGTAACTTGTCCCAATTCATTCCCCCCACTTCATGCGGAACATTTTTTCCGCTCCTTTGAGCCAGTTGCATTCATTTTACCATGAATTTTCAGCATTTATACGAAAGTGTCTCCTTTTCCGTCCCTGCTTCCTATTTAACAGGAAAAAGGGGGAATTGCACATGAAGATCATACTCGATGCAGGACACGGACCGGAAACGGCCGGAAAGCGCTCACCGGACGGACGGCTCCGTGAATTCCACTTCAACGCAGCTGTCGCGGAGGAAACGAAGAAACGGCTCGTCCTCGATGGCCACATCGTTATTTTCGCTCACCAAGCGGACCGGGATGTGCCGCTGAGTGAACGGATCCATCTCGCCAACCGGCTCGGGGCCGACCTGTATATCTCCGTCCACGCCAATGCATTCGGCAACGGCTTCAATTCAGCGAACGGCATCGAGACGTATCATTTCGTGAAGCCGCTTGCCGCTTCGAAACGGCTGGCAGCTTCGATTCACCAATCACTGGCACTTGCAACGGGCCTCAGAGACCGCGGCGTCAAAGCGGCGGACTTCGCCGTGTTGCGTAATACACGCATGCCCGCGGTTCTTGTGGAATGCGGCTTCATGACCAACCGGACGGACTTGGAGGCACTGCAGAGTGATGCATACCGGAAACGCTGTGCACGCGCCATCGCATTCGGCGTCGGCCACTACGAATTGACGAAATGACAAAACAAAAAATCCTCTCCATCAGCCGTGATGTCGGCTTTTGGAGAGGATTTTTGCGTTCTTTTGAATCAGTCGATCGTCAAGTAGCGGACGAGAACCGATCCTGTTTTTGTTTCCCCGTATACAAGGAGTGGAGCAGCTGCTGCTACTTCGCCTTCTTTAGAGAAACGGACAGATTTTTGTAGGAATTGTCCTTGCTCATGTGTGTGGTCGACATCAGACAAAAGGACGTCCATTTTGCCCAAGTTCGAAGATACTTCTCCTTTGAGCGGCAAATGCTGTGGAATGTACAATTCGACATTTCCTGCCAATGTCTTCCCTTCAACTTTACGTGCTTCTTTCGAACGCGTCGTGACAACGATGTTGCCGTTGAGCGATTTCGCTTCAGCACTTTGGAGGTCGCCATCGATATAAATGCGGCCGTTCATCGTTTCCGCTTCGAGTGCGCTTCCTTTCACTTCCTGGACTTGAATCGCACCGTTCGCCGTTTCAACTTCCGCTTCCTCGAATGCCATGTTCTTCAAATCGATTTTGCCGTTCGCCGTTTTCACGCGGATGCGTTTTGCATCGATGCGTTTCACGGAGAATCCACCGTTGAACAAACGTACCGTGATCTGTTCGTATTGCGTTGCCGGCACGTAAAGTACGATGTTCACTTGCATCATTTTCATATCGCTGATGATCCGTAATTTTTCATCGTCTGCGATAAAGACGAATTTATCGAGGAATTCCCGTTTCGCCTCTTCTTCCGACTCTGCACGGAATGCCTTGACCGTACATTCTGCACGAATCCCACCGTCCTGTGAAGGATAGATTTCCAGCTGACCATTTGCAAGGTCCGCTACGATATCTTTCAGGCTCGCTTCTTCTTGTGTGAATGTATGCGTGAATTGAGCTGCTTCCCCGAATGGCGAATCGAATTCCATTGTCTTCAATTTCCCAACAGACGTCTGCATAAAATTCATCATCCGGTCTCCGAACTGGTTGAGGTCTTTGGAAAGATTTTTAGACATGTTCTTTGAAACGTCACGGGAGAAATCTTTCGAGAATCGCTTTACCATATCTTCCGGACGGAACATCCCGCCTCGCTTGCGTTTGTCCCGGCTGTCACGGTAATCATAACGGTCATTATTTTGACGGCTTTCTCCGCCCCCATCGATGACCCGCAATAACTCTACCGCTTCTCTCGCAGAAATCGTGCCGTTCTCGACCATATCCAAAATACGTTCTTTTTCACTTTGCATGATTCAGCCTCCCCTTTGTATCCAACGGACGGCTTGGTGCGCCATCGCCGAACCGTTCGATCATTCTACTAGTTCAATACGTCCTAGCTTGAGAAAAGTTTCATTTCTTCTTCGTTTTCTTCGACTCTGCCTTCTTGATCTGCTCTTGTGTCCGTTCCCGGTCACGTGCCAGAACCGGTGCTAAATAATGGCCTGTATAGGAGTTTTTCATCTCCGCAATCTGTTCCGGTGTTCCGGTACCGATCAATGTCCCCCCGTTGTCCCCGCCTTCTGGGCCGAGGTCGATCAAGTAATCCGCCGTCTTGATGACATCGAGATTATGTTCAATCGTCAAGACAGTATCGCCATTATCGACGATGCGCTGGAGCACTTTCAAGAGACGTGAAATATCATCCGCGTGAAGCCCTGTTGTCGGCTCATCCAAGATATAGAAGGACCGCCCGTTTGAACGTTTGTGCAGCTCCGACGCGAGTTTGACGCGCTGCGCTTCCCCGCCCGATAATGTTGTCGCAGGCTGTCCGAGCTTCACATAGCCGAGACCGACATCGACGATGGTGTTCAGCTTACGGCTGATCTTCGGAATGTTCTCGAAAAACTTCGCAGCTGTCTCCACCGTCATTTCCAGCACATCGGAAATGTTCCTCCCTTTATACGTCACTTCCAGCGTTTCGCGGTTATAGCGTTTTCCGTGGCAAACTTCACATGGCACATAGACGTCCGGCAGGAAATGCATTTCTATTTTGATGATACCATCCCCGCGGCAGCCTTCACAGCGTCCGCCCTTGACGTTGAAAGAAAAACGCCCTTTTTTGTAGCCGCGCACTTTCGCTTCGTTCGTCGAAGCGTAAACATCGCGGATGTCGTCGAATACACTTGTGTACGTCGCCGGGTTCGAGCGCGGCGTGCGTCCGATCGGCGACTGGTCGATGTCGATGACTTTCTCGAGTCCTTCCAGACCTTCGACGGATTTGTGGCGCCCCGGCTTCACGCGGGAGCGATTCAGTTTCTGTGCAAGCGTCTTATGAAGGATCTCATTGACCAACGTGGATTTCCCGGACCCGGATACGCCCGTCACTGCGACGAACAAGCCAAGCGGAATGTCCACATCGACGTCCTTCAAATTGTTTTCAGCAGCGCCGCGGATTGAGATCATGCGGCCGTCCGGTTTTCTGCGTTCTTGTGGGAGCGGAATGAATTTCTTGCCGCTCAAGTATTGACCCGTCAAGGAATTGCGGCTCTTCATCACTTTTTCCGGTGTTCCTGCCGCGATGATTTCCCCGCCGTGGACACCTGCGCCCGGTCCGATATCGATCAAGTAGTCGGCAGCCATCATCGTGTCTTCGTCGTGCTCGACGACGATCAACGTATTGCCGAGGTCCCGCATGTTCTTCAACGTACTGATCAAACGGTCGTTATCGCGCTGGTGCAGCCCGATCGACGGTTCATCCAAAATATAGAGGACGCCTGATAGCTTCGATCCAATCTGTGTCGCAAGACGGATGCGCTGCGCCTCGCCGCCTGATAACGTTCCCGACGCACGGTTCAACGTTAAGTAATCGAGTCCGACATTGATGAGGAATCCGAGGCGCTCCGCGATTTCACGCAAGATCAGATTGGCGATCTGCCGCTCCGTCTCACTTAAATTCAAGTCACTGAAAAACGCAGCCGCTTCTTCAATCGACATTTCCGTCACTTGGCTGATGTGGAGACCGTCCACTTTGACCGCCAAACTTTCCGGCTTCAACCGGTCGCCTTTACACGTCGGACACGCCTGCTCTGTCATGTATTTCTCCATCTGCTCGCGGATCCAGTCAGAAGATGTCTCGCGGAAACGGCGGTCGACATTCGATAAAACCCCTTCAAAATAAATCGATTGGTCACGCTTCTGGCCGTAATCATTTTCATACTTGAAACGGATCTTGTCGTTGCCCGATCCGTAAAGAATGACTCGAATGTGCTCTTCCGGCAATTCCGAGACCGGCTTGTTCATATCGATGCCGTAATGTTTACAGACGGCTTCGAGGAGCTGCGGATAATACTGCGAACTCGTTGGCTGCCACGGGACGATTGCGCCGTCTTTCAACGACACGCTTGTGTCCGGCATGACAAGCTCCGGATCCACTTCGAGCTTGTGCCCGATGCCGTCACACTCTGGACACGCACCGAATGGCGAGTTGAACGAGAACATCCGCGGTGCCAGCTCCCCGATCGAGAACCCACAGATCGGGCATGCGTGGTGTTCGCTGAAGACGATTTCCTCTTCCCCGATGACATCGATCAAGACGCGACCTTCCGCCAATCGGAGGCCCGACTCAAGCGAATCGCTCAAACGGCTCTCGATGCCTTCTTTCAAGACAACGCGGTCAATGACCACTTCGATCGAGTGCTTCTTGTTTTTCTCCAGCTCGATGTCTTCGTCCAAGTCCCGTAATTCCCCGTTAACGCGCACACGCACATATCCTTCTTTCTTGATGTCTTCGAGTATTTTCGCATGCATCCCTTTCTTGCCGGAAACGACCGGTGCCAAAATCTGCATTTTCGTCCGCTCCGGATATTCCATCAGGCGGTCCACCATTTGCTGGATCGTCTGGGATGTAATTTCGATGCCATGATTCGGACAGTATGCCTTCCCGACACGCGCATACATAAGGCGCATGTAATCGTATATTTCTGTCACTGTCGCCACCGTCGAACGCGGGTTTTTACTCGTCGTCTTCTGGTCGATCGCAATCGCCGGAGACAACCCTTCGATGAGGTCGACATCCGGTTTGTCCATCTGGCCGAGGAATTGGCGCGCATATGAAGAAAGAGACTCCACATATCGCCGTTGCCCTTCGGCATAGATCGTATCGAAAGCGAGCGAAGACTTTCCGGAGCCAGACAAGCCTGTCACGACGACGAGCTTATCGCGCGGAATTTTAATATCGATGTTCTTTAAGTTATGCGCACGTGCGCCTTTTATATTGATTTCCTTGTTTCTCAAACTGCTTCACCCTTCCGCTTTCAGTTCCAATACTGTATCCCGCAGTTCCGCCGCCCGTTCGAAATCGAGCGCTTTCGCCGCTTCTTTCATTTCCTTCTCCATCAATGTGATCAGTTTCTCGCGGTCTTCCTTGTTCAGCTTCTTGCCTGCTGCGGCTTTCGAAACGTATTCCTCCGCTTCTTCGGCTGCTGCAGTCGCGCGGATTACGTCGCGCACTTGTTTGATGATCGTTTTCGGCGTGATGCCGTGTTCTATATTGTATGCCTCCTGGATTTCCCGGCGGCGCGTTGTTTCGTCGATCGCTTTTTGCATGGAATCCGTCATCTTATCCGCATACATGATGACTTGTCCGTTGGCGTTCCGTGCAGCCCGTCCCATCGTCTGGATGAGGGAACGTTCGGACCGCAGGAAGCCTTCCTTATCAGCGTCGAGTATGGCGACGAGCGACACTTCCGGAATGTCCAGTCCTTCACGCAGAAGGTTGATGCCGACAAGGACGTCGTATGTGCCCATCCGCAATTCGCGGATGATCTCGATACGCTCGAGCGTCTTGATTTCCGAATGCAAGTAATTGACCTTGACGCCCGCTTCTTTCAAATAAGCCGTCAAGTCTTCCGACATCTTCTTCGTCAGCGTCGTGATGAGGACCCGTTCGTTCCGCTCTGCACGAATGCGAATCTCTTCCATCAAGTCATCGATCTGCCCTTCGATCGGACGGATATCGATCACAGGGTCAAGCAGCCCTGTCGGCCGGATGATCTGTTCGACCATTTCCGGTGTGTGCTCCAGTTCATATGGACCAGGTGTCGCTGAGACGAAGATCGACTGGTCGATGTGCGCTTCGAATTCAGTGAATGTCAACGGACGATTGTCCATTGCTGACGGCAGGCGGAACCCGTGGTCGACCAGCACTTTCTTCCGCGCCTGGTCCCCGTTAAACATGCCGCGCACTTGCGGCAGCGTCACATGGCTTTCGTCGACGACTAGTAGGAAGTCTTCCGGGAAATAATCGAGCAGCGTATACGGCTGCGCACCAGGCGGCCGCAACGTCAAGTGGCGGGAGTAGTTCTCGATTCCCGAACAGAAGCCCATCTCCCGCATCATTTCCAAATCATAGCGCGTCCGCTGCTCGAGACGCTGCGCTTCCAATAATTTGTCTTCCGCGCGCATTTCCTTCAGGCGCTCTTCCAGTTCCGCTTCGATGTTCTCGATCGCTTTGACCATCTTCTCTTCACGCGTAACGAAGTGGGATGCAGGGAAAATTGCGACATGTTCCCGGTCTCCGAGAATTTCTCCGGTCAATGCATCCACTTCACGGATGCGTTCGATTTCGTCCCCGAAAAATTCGACACGCAAACAATGTTCATCGCGTGATGCCGGGAAGATCTCCACGACATCCCCGCGGACACGGAATGTGCCCCGGATGAAATTGATGTCATTCCGCTCATACTGGACATCCACGAGCTTCCTTAATAATTGGTTGCGTTCGATCTCCATCCCTTTGCGGAGCGAGACGACCATTTCCCGGTACTCTTTCGGTGAACCGAGGCCGTAGATGCAGGATACGGAAGCGATGACGATGACGTCATTGCGTTCGAACAGCGAAGATGTGGCGGAGTGACGCAGTTTATCGATCTCGTCATTGATGCTCGCATCTTTCTCGATATACGTATCCGACTGCGGCACGTAAGCTTCCGGCTGATAATAATCGTAATAGCTGACGAAATATTCCACAGCGTTGTCAGGGAAGAATTCCTTGAACTCGCTGTACAGCTGGCCAGCCAGTGTTTTATTGTGTGCCATGACCAATGTCGGCTTGTTGACTTGCTGGATGACATTGGAGACGGTATATGTTTTCCCTGTACCGGTCGCTCCCAGAAGCGTCTGGCAGCGCTTGCCCCCGATGACGCCCTCCACGAGCTGTCCGATCGCTCTTGGCTGATCGCCAGCAGGTTCATAAGGCGCTTGTAAGTTGAATGTTTGCTCCATCGATTTTCGGCCTCCCGTTAATTCAGTACTTCTATTTTATCATATCCCCTTTATTTCCCCTAACAAAAAGCGAACATATGTTTTTTTCTCACACAAAGAAAAAAACCGCCCATACAAGGACGGTTCACTTATGTCTCATCATCTTTTTGAAGTGTCAGCAATTGTTCGGTGTAACGAGTGAAAGCATTCCGGTCTCCGGCGTCCAGCGCTTTGTCGATCAGTTCGGCAAGTTGCTGCTGTTGTTGGGAGCGGTGAATATGCTTCAAGAATAGATCCAGATAAATATCATTGAGCAGCTTCTCTGCTTCTGTCACTTGTTTTGTTTGAGCCATGGCTTTCATGAAGTCAGCATACGAATAATAATTTTCCATTTCTCCTCACCCCGAATGCTTTTTGTTAGTATACATGAAAATGGGAGGAGAGACAATAATTATTTTGAAAATTATGATGATAATGAATAAAACATCTTTTACCAAAAAATATGATTGCCAATCTTCCAAATTTTAATATAATATAGTAGATACTATCTAATTTTAAGGGGTGATTAGTTGTGGGCAAGAATAACCACCAAAATTCCTACACAATCTATTCGAACACATATGCACTTGTGCCGTACGTTGATGGGGAACAATTGTGGACACGTGTAATCGAAGACCGGGATGATTTTCTTATCGAGGATTCCATTTATAGAACCGTTTCGCGTTCTTGTGCATTCTATAGAGGAAGCTTGGAAAGCGCCACCTTATATTCCCAGAAGACGGTGCGTGCAAAGCACAAGCCGCCAATCATCATCGGAGAATATTACGGCGATCCGCTCGTCTTTTTCCCTACTCACTCGCCAAAAAACAAAGAAGCTGTCTGGTTGAACTACGACGCAATCGACCTCGTGGAAAACGATGATAACGGCAAAGGCACAAACGTTCACTTCTGCAACGGGGAAATCCTATCGCTCGACGTCTCTCCGGTCGCACTTCGCAACCAGCATTCATCGGCCGGTTCGCTGCAGCGGTATTTCCGGAATGCACAAAAGCGGCATCATCAAATGTCCTACGTCGCCAAACGGCATTATCCGCCGCGCAGCCCTTCTCCACTCGACTAAAGCTGCACAGTCGCCAAGGCAAAATATGCACGTATCAGTTCTTCTACACGATTGCGCAACCGCAAATTCAAATAGCGCCTATGGTCTTCGTACCCTCCGTGGTAAAAGATATACTCTGTGAAGGTATCATCCCCGGCTCCGCGCAGGCATTTCATATGATGCTTGCGCATGTGCGCTTTTGTTTCCTTGAGTTCTCGCTCCACCCGCTTCACCGCTTCCTCCACCAATTCCAAATAAGGCCGCTTCAATTTGAATGGGGTCTTCTCGATCAATGCCCGGTCCCGCTCCAGGACAATCAGCACCATCGGCAGATAAATCATATTCTCGAAATGAATGATTTCCTCCTGTTTGATTAGCGGCATCTTTCCACCTCCTCAGAAAAAAGGGAACGTTTGTTCTATTTTCATTTTACTCCACTTTTTCCGAATTGCAAGCACCCCATGTGTTTTTTTCGCACGAGTTGGCACTGCCTTTCAAAAATGGTATGTTGGGAGCGGGAGAAATGACCAAGAGAAAGGGGATTTTTTATCATGCAAACCATTACATATGAACAACGCGGAAGCCTCGCTTTCGTCAAGCTCAACCGCCCGGAAGCGATGAATGCGTTCAATTACGATATGCTCGCGGAGCTCGGCCAGATTGCGGAAGCGATCCGCATCAACCCGGACATCCGTGTCGTTGTCATCAGAGGCGCCGGGGAAAAGGCTTTCAGTGTGGGGGCGGATCTGAAGGAGCGGAAAACGCTGACAGATGAAAAAGTGAAACGGAATATCTATAAGATCGGTGAAGTGTTTTCGACCATCGAAAATTTGCCGCAACCGACCATCGCCATGATCAATGGCTACGCATTCGGCGGCGGGATGGAACTCGCACTTTCATGCGACTTCCGCATCATGGTCGACGACACAGCTGTCGGCTTGACTGAAACCGGGCTCGCCATCATTCCTGGCGCCGGCGGAACGCAACGCTTGCCGCGCCTGATCGGTGAAGCGAAAGCGCTGGAACTGATCTTGACCGCGCGTCGCCTGAAAGCAACGGAAGCACTCGATTACGGCGTGGTGACGCGCATTGCAGCACGCGAAGATTTGGAAAGCGTCACTGCGGCATTCGCGGATACGATGCTTGCGAACGGTCCGATCGCTTTGCAGCAGGCAAAGTTCGCCATCAAAAACGGCATGAACACCGACTTGCAGACAGGTCTCCAAATCGAGCGGAAAGCATACGAAATCACGATCCCGACCGAAGACCGACTCGAAGCACTCGCTGCTTTCGGCGAAAAACGCAAGCCTGTGTTTAAAGGAAAATAAAAAGAGAAACCCCTGTTTAGCAGCCGTATGACGGCCTGCTGAACAGGGGTTTTCTGTTTTTGTAGGGATGTGGGTTCCGGTTTGTTGCAAACGAGTGGGCAGAGGCAGCCTGACCACTACTTCTGCGACGAAGCAGCGGAGCCACGCAGGAGCACATCGTTGCAGAATCGCTTTTTATCAACTTATTTTCAGAAAATACCCAGTTCCACACTCGCCCAACAAAAAAAGCCGGAGAAAAACCTCTCCGGCTACTTATTAAACGTATTTTTCCATCCAATCGACAATGCCTTCGAGTCTTGCAAAGCGCAAGTTCGGCTTGCCTGTGCGGGACAGGTTGTGGTCCGCTTGCGGGAAGCGGATGAATTCGGTTTCCTTGCCCATGCTCTTCAGCGTGATGTACAACTGTTCCGCCTGTTCGATTGGGCAGCGGAGATCGTTTTCCCCGTGAAGGATGAGAAGTGGTGTTTCCACGTTCTTCGCATATTTCAACGGCGAATGTTCCCACAGTTTGTCCACGTCCGTCATGTCGGCGTCGATTTGCCACTCGCTGAAATAATAGCCGATGTCGGAAACGCCGAAGAACGAAATCCAGTTACAGATCGAGCGCTGCGTCACTGCCGCTTTGAAGCGATCGGTGTGGCCGACAATCCAGTTCGTCATGAAGCCGCCGTATGAACCGCCCGTTACGCCGAGACGATTCCCGTCGATCCAGTCGTTTTCCGCCAACGCATGGTCGACCGATTTCATGATATCTTCGTAGTCGCCGCCTCCGTAATCACCGCGTACTGCATCGACGAATTCCTGGCTGTAGCCGTGGCTGCCGCGCGGGTTGACGAACAGCACACCAAAGCCGCGTGCTGCAAGCAATTGCATCTCGTGGAAGAAGCTATTGCCATACATGGCGTGCGGGCCGCCGTGGATATTGACGACAAGCGGATATTTCTGTCCTTCTTCAAAGCCGTATGGTTTCATGAGCCAGCCATGCACTGCCCAGTCTTTCGCGCCTTTTGCGACAACCGCTTCCGGTGCGATTAATTCCGTTTCTTCAAGGAAGGTTGCGTTGAACGACGTCAGCTGCTCACGTTCGCCCGTTGCGATTGTCAGTTTGTACAATTCACCCGGGTTGACCGGATTGGAGATGGCAGCAAGTGCGAACACCCCATCGCGCGAAATATCATAGCCGTACACGTGCTCTGTATCTGGTGATGCCGGGAAAATCGAACCGTCAAGCGCTGCAAAGTACAAACGTACATCGCCCATCGTCGATACTTGGAAATACAGGTGGTCGTCTTTCGTCCAGCGCATCCCTGGTGCACTCGCCCCTTGCTGGTGATCAGCTACCATATAATCGCCGACCGGCACGTCCAATGATTCGGTCAAGCAAGTGCGTGTATCCGCCGCAATATCATAAACGTACAGCTCGGAATGCGTCGCGTTTTGTAGACGGCGTGTGCTGCCAAGGAAAGCGATCTTCGAATCGTCAAATGAAAATTCCGCACTGCCGAAGTAGCCTTCTTCATCGATGATCAGTGTCTCTTTCTTCGTTTCGATATCGTATAAATAAAGCGGCTGACGGAAGACGAAATCAAGATTTTCTTCGCGTGTGACGCCGTATACGAGCTGCTTGCCGTCATGTGAAACACTTTCAAGTCCGAAGTGGTAGTCACCTTCTGTAATCTGCTCCACTTCCTTCGATGCGATTTCGATGACACCGATGTGGCGATGCATATCTTTCGGGACGAAGCCGAGTCCGTCCATCTTGTATTTCATCCGGTCAACATGAACCGGTTCGGGCTTTTTATTTTCCTCTTTTTCTTCTTTGTCCGTGAAGGTCTTTCCTTGCTTGGCCATGGCGTTGAACCAGATTTTCTCTCCACACGGTGACCAGCGGAACGAACTGACCCCTTTTTCGAAGTCCGTCAATGCACGCGCCTCACCGCCCGCAGCCGGCATGACGTATAATTGGTTCTTTTCATCGCGCGTCGACAGGAAAGCGATTTGCTTGCCGTCCGCTGACCATTCCGGTGAAGAGACGCGTTCTTTCCCGAATGTCCATTGCACCGTTTCCCCAGTCGCCAAGTCGAGATGGAAGAGATGCGCGTAATATGTATTTTCATCCTCGTTCATTTCTGTCCGTACGAACACTGCACGCGTGCCGTCCGGGGAAATGTGCGGAGCCGTGACCGATTTCAGTTTCGTTAAATCTTTGACTTCCAATGCTTTCTTCGCCATGTAATTGGCCTCCTCAAAAATCATTTCGTGAATCGCAATACTTCTTAACTATAGTTGAAATTTTTCGTTTGTTCAAATTTCTAGTTATGCTTTTGAGCAAACAAAAAAACGAAGAAAAGCTCGCGCTCCCCTCCGTCCTTTCATTCCTTACGATTTCATCGCTTGCTCCTTCAACGAACGGCGCAAAATCTTGCCCGTCGTGTTCTTCGGCAAGTCATCCAAAATCTCGAAGCTCTTCGGCACTTTATACTTCGCCAAGTGCGCGCGGCAATGCTTCTCGAGATCCCCTGTCGTATAAACCGGATCCTTCAGCACGACATAAGCCACGACCTGCTCCCCGAAATCAGGATCCGGCAAGCCGACAACCGCCGCCTCCGAAACGCCTGGATGCGCAAATAAGACTTCCTCGACTTCACGCGGATAGACGTTGTAGCCACCGACAATGACCAAATCCTTCTTGCGGTCGACGATGTAGAAATAGCCGTCTTCGTCGACACGCGCCAAATCACCTGTGTATAGCCAGCCGTCGCGAATCGCTGCATTCGTTTCTTCGGGCATCTTGTAATAGCCTTTCATGACGTTCGGTCCTTTGACGATCAATTCGCCGACTTCACCAGGGGCCACTTCTTCACCGAGTTCGTTGACGACCTTGTTTTCGACGTTGTTGATCGACGTGCCGATCGAACCTGGTTTCCGCTCGCGATCAAGCGGGTTGAAGCACGTCACCGGTGATGCCTCCGACAGCCCGTAGCCTTCCGAGATCCGCACGTTGAAATGGTCTTCGAACGCATGCAGCAATGCGACAGGCATCGCTGAACCACCGGAAATCGCCAAGCGGATCGTCGACATGTCTTCCGGCTTCACATCCGGATACTGGTGCATGAAGTTATACATTGTCGGAACGCCTGCAAAGACCGTCGCTTTCGTCGATTTGATCACTTCGAACACTTCACCTGGTGAGAAGCGCGGCACAAGGATGATCGTCGCTCCTTGGATCAGCGGTGCGTTGACGACCACCGTCAAAGCGAAGACGTGGAACACCGGCAGCGTCGCAATGATCCGATCATTCGGTGTCATGCCAAGGTAATCTCCTGCGTCACGTGCGTTCGAATATAAGTTGCGGTGCGTCAGCATGGCCCCTTTCGGCTTGCCCGTCGTACCCGACGTGTATAAAATGACAGCGTTATCATTTCCGTCCAAAGTAACAGGTGTGTTCAAGGATGATGCCGTAAACAGCAAGTCCATGAACGCATGCACTTTGCCGTCCAATGCTTCGGGCAATTGCTTGATCTTTTCTGAGGTACCTTGTTCCGTCTCACAAATGATGTACGACTCGATTTTCGGTAACGCCAAGTGTGCTTTTTCGACAAGCGGCAATAATTTATCGAGCGCGATCACTACACTCGCATCACTATCATTCAAAATAAACGCGATTTCATCCGGTGAATAAATTGGATTAATCGGTACTGCCGTTGCACCAAGGCGCATCGTCGCGTACAACGAGATCAGGAAATGCGGTGTATTGCTCAACAGGAATGCGACGTGGTCCCCTTTTTTCACGCCGCGCTCTTCGAGAGCCCCTGCGAATTTCGCAACGGATTGTTCGAATTCCCCGTAGGATGTATCTTTTCCTTCAAAATGATAAGCAATTCTAGCGGCATCGCGGCTTGCGATTTCCTTTAAACTTGTTACAAGATTCATCATTCTCCCACTCCCCTTGATTGAATGAATACTCATTCATAATTATCACAATTCATTTTATAATAAATCTTCTGATAATACAAGAGGCGTCCCTTGAATCAGGACGCCTGCAAGTGGGCAATATAACGCCAGCGGATCAAGAAGAAATAAAAGATCTGCAAAGCAGTGAAACCTGCGAGCACGATGACCAATTCGTCAAGAATCGACAATTGGGCAAATTCATCCCAGACGATCTGGAGCGAGACGAATGCGAAGACGGAATGCAGCAGCGCCAGCGCCCACGGTAAGAAGAATTGTGGCACGAGCTGACGATTGACGACTTTCTTCAATTCTTTCTCTGTCATGCCGAGGTGTACGAGCAGCCGGAACTGCTTCCGGTCTTGTTCGAGTCCAGTGTACAGCTTGAAGTAGATGAAGCTCCCTGCAGCGAGCAGGAAGACCACCGCGACCATCAGGCCTATCAACAGAAGCAGCGCGAAGGACGACTGGAACCAGCGATAATCGTCGCCTGGGTTCTCGAAGAAGAAGTTGAGTCCGCTGTAATTGCCGGATTCCGCTGCAGCTTCGATAACTGACGACAGCTCGGAGCCGATGCCTGACGTCTCTTCCCAGTTTCGTACGTCGAACGCATAGTACGTGTAGGTCGACTGTTCAAGCGTCAGGCCATTGACCGGCTCATCCATTGTCTCGAAGTCTTCCATACTGACGACGATGCTGTTGTAATTGAGTGTGTGGATCGGAAACATGATGCTTGGATGGACAGCATCGATTTCGAGTTCAACACCGCTCTCGATCAGTTCCGTTTCCACCTCCACTCCCTCCAACTGCTCCCGCGATTCGATGGAATACGGGACGAACATCGCTTGTCCTGCGCCCAGATTCACTGCCTCAAAGGACAGCGACCGGGCAAGGCGGTTGAATTCGTCTTCCGCCAAAATGTCCACGATATTGCCGGTCTGGGAAGATGTTTGGCGTTTCACTTCGAACGTGACGAGGTCATACGCCAATTTGCGCTCTTCCAGTTCGTTGATCAATCCTTCGATATGCGCGTCTTCCGCTTCGTTGCCCTCGAACGAGATGTAGATGAGACCGAGCGGATTGGACTGGCGGAAGTCGCCGGTATACGAACTGATCGATGCCAACGTCCCGACAGCGAGGAATGCCACAGTCGAAACGATTGTCACGATGAAAAACATTTGCGCACTGTCACGTAGTTTTGCGGAAGTTTCCGCAATCGCGACGAGACGCGTTTTGTGCCAGTACAGCTTCCGGCTTCTTTTCGAAAAGCTGAGAAGCGAATGGATCGAGTGCGTGAAGAATAAATATGTCCCGAGCGTCGCGATCGGCGGAATGATGAACGCCATCTGATAGACGTTTTCATCCGTGACGAGGGCTGCTTGGGTGTATGAGTAGCCGAGCAGTACAAAGCCGAGCAGCGACAGGAATTTCGAGACGGTCGTCTCTTCCTGCTCGCGCCAAAAGCCTTTCATCAATTCCAGGACTTTCTTCGCCCGGATGAAGGACACGCTGATGAATGAAATGATCAAAAACAGCGAAGCGAACGCCGCGATCGTCAGCGCAAATGGCTTCCAGGAAACATAAAGCGGTAGCTGTTCCAGCTGCATGATTTCACGGCCGATCATGAAGAACAGTTTCGTGAAAGCATAGCCGAAGACAATCCCTGTCACTGTTGATACCGCGCCTAAAATGACCGTTTCAAAAAAGATCAACTTGTTCAGCTGCTTCTTCGTCATGCCGAGTTGGATGAGGATTCCGAATTCCTTCGAGCGTGCTTGCAGGAACGCACTCATCGAATAGAACAGGAAGAACAGCGTAAAAATGTACAGTACCACTTCCGCAATCAGCATGCCGCGAAGGGCGAAGAATTGCAGCTGCGCCCCTTCGAACAGCGGGTGGAAAATGAACATGGAATAGATGAAAAATACCATGACCGAAACGACGCTCGCTAACAGGAAGGCGGCGTAGCTTCTCCGATTCCGGAGGACATTACGGTAAGCGAGTTGCCGAAAGGTCATTCACATTGCCCCCCAAAAGAGATAGGACGTTCAAGATGCGTTGGTAAAACGTCTGTTGCCGCTCATCGCTATAAATTTCATTGAAGAACTCCCCATCCTTGATGAACAGCACTCGGTCGCAATAGCTCGCGGCGATTGGATCGTGCGTCACCATGACGATCGTGGCATTTTCTTCGTTGCTGACGCGCGACAGCAAAGACAGCACTTCACGCGACGTCTTAGAGTCCAAGTTCCCTGTCGGCTCATCTGCGAGGATGATTGTGGGCTTATGGATCAGTGCCCGGCCAATTGCCGTACGCTGCGCTTCTCCGCCGGATAGTTCATTCGGTCGTTTATGAAGGAATGGCGTCAGTCCGAGACGTTTCGCAAGCTCCAGTACACGGCGTGCCATTTCGTCCGTCTTGATATAATCAAGCGTCAGCGGCAGCACTAAGTTCTCTTCGACCGTCAACATTTGCAGTAAGTTGAAGTCCTGGAATACGAAACCGAGCTCGCGTCTGCGGAACAACGCGAGTTCGTCTGGCGTCAAGGCGTGCGGGTCCACACCGTCGATGGTGATTTCCCCCGACGTCAAGGAGTCGATCGTCGAGATGACGTTCAGTAGCGTCGTCTTGCCGCTACCTGATGGCCCCATGACTGCGAGGAACTCGCCCTTCTCTACTTCGAAGCTCAGCTGGTTCAGCGCACGGCGCGTCACTTTTCCTTCATATACTTTTGTTACTTCATCGATTTTCAATAGCGCCATCGTGTTCTCCTCCTGTGACCGACTCTTGGTTGATGAACAGCATAGAAACCGTTGTCCCTTCACCAGGAGCGGATTTCAGCTCCAGTTGATGGCCGAGTTTGTTGCACACTTCTTTCGCCAAATAAAGGCCCATCCCCGTCGACTCCCCAGTCTTCCGCCCATTTTCACCGGTGAAGAACGCTTTCGTCACACGGGGGAGGTCGGATGCGGGAATCCCGATTCCTTCATCGCGAATCGTCAGCAGCACATTGCCGTTTTGGCATTGCGCGCGCAAGTAGACT
The DNA here is from genome assembly GCF_009707665.1 of Planomicrobium sp. YIM 101495. Taxonomy (GTDB): domain Bacteria; phylum Bacillota; class Bacilli; order Bacillales_A; family Planococcaceae; genus Planococcus. The sequence goes on along the minus strand of NZ_WLZW01000003.1, from coordinate 54,350 downwards.
TTCTTATTCGGTTCGAACGTATATTTCAAGGCATTCGTCAAAAACTGACCGAGGACGAACTTCATCCACTTCCGGTCAGTCAAAACTGTCAACTGCTCATCAATGTCGATGTCTGGAAAAACGTTTTTTGAAATGAACAGCCGTTTGTTTTCCGTCACCAGCTCCGAAACGAGCTGACGCAACGGCACCGGCTCCACTTGCATATCTTCTTCGAACGTGTCGAGGCGGGCATTCATCAATACTGTATCAAGTCCTGATTTCAGCCGCTCCACTTCTTCACGGACACTCGTCTTATCAAGCTCGCCTTCTTCCTGAAGCAGCAATTGAATGACCGACAGCGGCGTCTTCATCTGGTGCACCCACTGGTTCATGAACTGCAAGTGGCGGTTTTGCGTCGCATACAAGTTCTGCGCTTCGTGCTGATACACTTTGTACAAGCCTTGCATGTACACTTCGGTCTGGATGTGCTCCGGGCATTTCCCCTCCCGCTGCAGTACGCTGTCCATCCCTTCCGGCGTGACGAGGATTTTCTGGTAAAAACGGTACCGCTTCACGAATCGCGCCACTAAAAACGTCAGCGTCAGAAGTAGGCTGATGGTCACCGTGTAGACCGCCGTGTCGAAGTTACGGAAGCCGTCCAGCCAGTACAGCATCATAATGAATGCAATCAAAAGCGGCTGGAAAACGAGAAAGCCCACATGCTCTTTCAGGAACAGGCGGACCATTTACGCTTCCTCCTTGGCAAGCAGCAAGCGGTAGCCCGCACCTCGCACCGTCTCGATCGTCGAATGGACGCCGTAATCCGCCAATTTCTTGCGGACGCGTGCCATGTTGACGTTCAATGTATTCTCATCGACGAATGTTTGGTCGTCCCACAATTCCTCAAGCAACTGCTCGCGGCTCACCACTTTCGGGTATTGCGACAGCAGCAACTCCAGAATCGTACATTCCTTTTTCTGCAGCGGCAGCACAACGGATTTGGCGTGCAGTTCCATCCGCTCCAAATAAAGCGTGAGACGTCCCGCTTTGACCGAGCGTTCTTCCTGCTTCGGCGAATATTCGCCGTACGCCCTTCTCAAATGGCTTCTTATTTTTGCAAGGACGATTTCGTAGTGGAAAGGTTTCGTGATGAAGTCATCTCCGCCGTTCTCCAATGCGAAGATCTGGTCCATCTCACCGGAACGCGCCGAAATGAACAGGATCGGACAAGTGGTCTTCTGCCGCAGTTGTCGACACCAATAATAACCGTCATACGACGGCAAGTTAATATCCAATAGGATGATATGCGGCTGGAACGCTTCGAATTCTTCCAGGATGCGGTCGAAGTCTTTCGCAGTTTGCACTTCGTAATGGTATTTGCGCAAATTGTCCGCCAGCAGCTCTGCAATCTTCAAGTCATCTTCCACGATAAAAATACGCTGGACCGTCACAGTCATGCCTCCTTGTGTCGTTTTCTCTTAGTTTAACAAAAGAGCCTGCTCCATGGCAGGCTCTTCACATTTTCTTAATAAATCAATCCGACGAACTCTTCCTTCGTGATACCACCGAGCAGCTTCTCGATGTTCAAGCCGGAGACTGCCTGTTCCAGTGCCGCACGTTCATATTTCTCGCCGACCAGCGCCCCTTCGACTTCCGAGACATCGCCGACACCGAAGAAGTCGCCGAAGATTGTCGCGTTCTGGACGATGCCTTTATCGACTTGGAGACGGACATCGATGCCACCGACCGGGAAACGGTGGGAGTGCTTGACGTTGAACTTCGGTGATTTGCCGTAGTTCCAGTCCCAGTTGCCGTAGCGTTTCGCCGACAGCTCATGGATGCCTTCCCAATCCGCGTCCGTCAATTCGTACTGGCGGACGTTCTCTTCCCCGTCGAAAATCGAGTTCAAGATCGCTTTTCGGAAATCCGTGATCTTCATCGGCTCCGGCAAATGCTCGGAAATATTCGTCACACGGCTGCGGATCGACTTGATACCTTTTGATTCGATTTTCTCTTTGCTGACTTTCAGCGCAGAAACGACTGCGTCCACTTCCGTATCGAACATCAACGTGCCGTGGCTGTACATGCGCCCTTTCGTCGCGAACTGCGCATTCCCCGAAATCTTCTTGCCGCCGACAAGCAGATCGTTACGGCCAGACAATTCAGCGTCGACGCCAAGACTTTGCAGTGCCTGGACGACTGGCTCCGTGAATTTACGGAAGTTGCGGAAGCTGTTTCCGTCGTCGACCGTGATGAAGCTGTAGTTCAAGTTCCCGAGGTCGTGATAGACAGCTCCGCCGCCTGACAAGCGGCGCACGACGTGGATGCCGTTCGCATCGACGTATTCCGTATTGATTTCCTCTGCACTGTTCTGGTTTTTCCCGACGATGATGGATGGCTCGTTTATGTAAAACAGCAAGATCGGTTCTTTCTCGACATCCATTGTGTTCAATAAATATTCTTCGATCGCCAAGTTGATGCGCGGATCGGTAATCCCTTTATTATCAACAAAAATCATGACGTCCACTCCTTCTATATGTTGCTCCTTTAATAGTTTAACGGATTTTTTCTAAAAATTCATCATTTATAGTTGACATGATGAAACTGTTATAATACACTACTGAATATAGAAACAGTATTATAACAAAAGGAGATGAACGGAATGATTGAAAACGTAGTCGAATTTTTCAAGAACCTGCCTCCGAAACAATGTGCAACTTGTGGTGAAACGATCGAGGAACAGCATGAATGCTATGGTACGAAGTGCGATTCCTGTAACGACATTTAAAAACGACAATAAAAAAGCTGTCCTTGGTGCCATAATTAATCGGCGTCAAGGACAGCTTTTTTCTGTTGTCTTCTCAAAGGTGTTTTCTGTGTTACAACAGATGGAACAGATCAATGACCTGAGTGGTCTTCCATATCCATCATGCTGTCTGCGTCATCTGTATCATCAGGCTCGATTGAATCCGGGTCAGGATCGCCGACCGTGATTTCCTGCTTCGGCATCACGTGCATGCTGCGGGCTGTCGTGTGTGCTTGGATAAAATACAGGCCTTCTTCTTCAAAAAGTTTCTCCGCTTCATACAAGCCGTCTTCCGAGTGACTCGCTTCAATCATCTCGCCGTGGTCACGATGGCCGGACTGCCACACTTCATAAACGACTTCATCGGCATCTTCCACCGCTTCGCCGCCTTGTGTGACTTCCGCAATCAGTGCGACAGTGTCTCCAGGTTCAGCCTGTTCGGGTGTCTGGATGTCGACTTCCACTTCCACCACCATGTCTCCTGCGCCCGCCGAATCCGAGTCGGATCCACAAGCAGCGAGAAACAAGATCATTATGGTCAAGAACATCATTTTTTTCATTGCGCTTCCTCCAATGACTGATCGTTTAGGAGCTGTTCCACTACAGTTGCAGCAGCAGACTTTCCTTGCGTAATACAATGCGCGATGCGGTGCCCGTCAAACGAGCTTCCTGCCAGATGTGCCATCGGGAACTGCCGTGCCAAATCTGCGCGCACTTTCTCGATCCGCTCCCGGTGACCAACCGTATATTGCGGCATGCCTTCCTTCCAGCGCGTCACGAGTGTGAATTCCGGATTCCCTTCAATGCGGAGCCGTCGTTTCATATCTTCCATCACAAGACTCTCCAGCTCATGATCAGGCAGATCGACAACTGCCTCATCACCTGCCCGGCCGATCGTCGCACGAAGCAGCAGCTTACCCGCTGGTGCTGTGCTCGACCACTTGCGGTGCATCCATGTGCAGGAAGAAATCGCCAGATCGCTGTTTCTGGAAACGATGAAGTCCGTTCCGATCTCCGGAATGTCCATCTGCGCTTCGTCGAATCCCATGAACAAAGTCGCAACAGAAGTCGAAGGCATTTCCTTCAAGTCTTTCATCAAGCCGTGCGGTTCGAACAACGGCAACAGCTTTTCATGGGGAACTGCAAAGATGACGTGATCCGCCGTTAAGCTCGTCTCGTTGTTCAAACGCAATGTCATGCCGCTCCTTGCCCGCTCGATGCCCAGCACTTTCACGTTCTTCAAGAACCGCACCGTATCGAGCTTCGCTTCCAGTGCTGTGACAAGCGTCTCCAGCCCTTTCTTGAACGTGAAAAAGGTGCCTGACCGCTCGCCTTGTCCCTGTGGCGCTGCAAGCTCTTGCTGGTGCTGCTTCATGCCGCGGATCAAACTATTATGGTGCTGTTGGCTTTCCATGAACTCAGGAAAAGTCGCCTGCAGGCTCAGACGATTCAAATCGCTGGCCGTAATATCAGCGACAAGCGGTTCCACCAGATTCTCCGCCATTTCCTTGCCGAAGCGGCCACGGATAAACTCGCCAAGCGGCTGGTCACCCTCAGTCTTCGACTTTGGAAGAATCAGGTCGGCTGCCGCACGGATTTTCCCGCTCCACGACAAAATGTTGGATGTGAAGAACGGGAACATCTTCGTCGGGACCCCGAGCACAATATCCACAGGGACCGGGTACCAGTCCTCTTCAATAATCACGCACACTTCGTCTTTTTGATTCCGGACAAGCTGGTCTCCGATGCCGAGCTCGTCCGCCAAGTCCGCGATGTTCTCGTGGCCTTCAAAGAAAGAATCCGCTCCCCGGTCGATGATGTATCCATCTTTCTCGAGCGATTGAATTTTCCCGCCTAGGCGGTGAGAGGCTTCAATGACTGTCAATTCAAGCGATAACCCGTTTTTCACAGCATGTTCCTGCAGATGATAAGCAGCCGACAGTCCCGTGATGCCGCCTCCTACTATTGCCACTTTCCATGTTTGCTCAGCCATGCTTCATCATCACTTTCACTTTCTTGCCTTACGCATTCAGTTTGTTCATCACGACGTCTGCAAGGCCGTCGATGAACAATGGATCGACGTTCGGCATTGCTGGGCGGCGGTATGCTGCACCGACTTCGTCACAAACAACTTTACATTCGTAATCGTTATCGAAAAGGACTTCCAAGTGATCCGCTACGAAACCTACTGGTGTGTAGACGAATGAACGGTAGCCTTTTTGTTCGTACAATTCACGTGTTAAATCTTGAACGTCTGGCCCAAGCCATGGTTCTGGTGTTTGACCAGCACTTTGCCAGCCAAGTTCAACGTTTTTGATGCCAGTAGCTGCTGCAATCAAATCCGCTGTCTCTTTCAGCTGATCCGGGTAAGGATCGCCGTTTTGGAGGATTTTCTCAGGAAGCGAGTGTGCAGAGACGATCAAGCATGCTTTCTCGCGCTCTTCTTCGCTCATTTCAGCGAATGCGCCGGATACTTTTTCACTCCAGAACTGGATGAATTTCGGCTCTGTGTACCAGCTTTCGACAGAAGTGATCGAAATGCCGGCTTTGTCCGCCGCTTCTTTCGCACGTCCGTTGTAGGATTTCACAGAGAATGTCGAGAAGTGCGGCGCCAGAACAATCGAAACCGCTTCTGTGATGCCGTCTTTCTTCATCTCTTCGACGCCGTCTTCGATGAACGGTTCGATGTGCTTCAGCCCAAGGTATACTTTGAATTCGATATCATCCTGCACTTCGTTCAAACGGTCACGTAGTGCTTCTGCTTGGTCTTTCGTGATTTTCGCGAGTGGAGACAGACCACCGATCGCTTTATAGCGGCTCTTCAAGTCTTCCAAGCTTTCTTCGCTCGGCTTGCGGCCGTGGCGGATGTGTGTGTAGTAACGCTCGATGTCCTCTTCTTTATAAGGCGTGCCGTACGCCATCACCAATAAACCCATCATCTTTTTCATCATGGTCACCTCGTTAAAGTTTAGTTGAGTCTGGAACCGCAGGATGCCGCGGTTCATTTTTTTATAGTTCATTCATAACTTATTTATTTTTGTGTGCTGCACTGTATTCGTGGACGAATGCAGTCAAGCGCTTAAGTGTGTCTGGTTGAACATCCGGGAACACGCCGTGTCCAAGGTTGAAGATGTAGCCTTCTTGCTCCATCCCCATGTCGAGGATCGCTTTTGCACGTGCCTCGATGATCGGCCAGTCAGCTAGCAAGTAAGATGGATCGAAGTTTCCTTGCAACGATTTCGTCAAGCCCATACCGCGTGCTTCTGCGATCGGCAGACGCCAATCAAGCCCGACAACATCAACTGGAAGATCGTGCCATTCTTTGACAAGGTGGCTTGCGCCGACACCGAAGATCGTCAACGGAACGCCCAGTTCGCGCAATTCCGTGAAGATACGTGTCATAACCGGCTTGATGAAGATCCGGTAGTCTTCCACGTTCAATGCGCCGACCCACGAGTCGAAGATCTGAACGGCCTTCGCTCCTGCTTTCACTTGTGCCGTGATGTAAAGGATTGTCGTATCCGCCAATTTGTCCATCAGCTTGAACCACATTTCCGGCTGTGAAACCATCATCGCTTTTGTTTTGTTGTAGCTCTTCGAAGGGCCGCCTTCGATCATGTAGCTTGCAAGTGTGAACGGTGCGCCGGCAAAGCCGATCAATGGTACATTCAACTGTTCTTGCGTCAAAATACGGATCGTCTCCAAAACGTAATCGACGTCTTTCTCAGGGTTGATTTCCCCAAGGCGCTCGATGTCCGCCATCGTCCGGATCGGATTGTCGATGACCGGCCCAATGCCATTCTTGATTTCCACATCCACACCAAGTGCTGGAAGTGGTGTCACAATATCTTTATACAGAATCGCTGCATCCACATTGTACTGGTCAACCGGAAGTTTCGTAACGTATGCACTTAGCTCCGGTTGATGCGTGATTTCCTCCAAAGAGTACTTTTCCTTGATCTTGCGGTATTCCGGTTGTGAACGTCCTGCTTGTCTCATGTACCATACTGGTACGTGGTCAGTCTTTTCTCCTCTTGTTGCGCGTAGATAATTATCGTTGAACTCTGTCATTATGAGCCGCCCTTTCTGATCGCCTACAATGGCCGATATTCCGTATTTACTATAGTCTTTCCAGCTCTAATTGTATAGTTTCCCGCGGCAAATGTCATAAATTAGACGCTTCTCCCTTCACTATTCCGACACGAGGTGTTTTGGTGTATCATGAGAAGGGAAATCAAGCTATGAGGAATGACAACTCTAGGGAGGAATTCAAATGAATCTATTCATGACTACAGGCACTTATGATTACTTGCAGAAGCTCCGCGAAAAACACGCAGACGAGACGATGGTCCTCATGCAAGGGGAGAACACCACACTGTTGCTTCACGAAACCAACGGGAAAACGATTTTCCAGACGCCCCGCCGCTATGAAGTGGTCGACGGCACAGGCACATTCAAGGAAAAAGGATATTTCGTCCTGAACAATATTCCGGTGACGGATGAAGGACGCCCGATTTTCGAGCACCGCTTCAAAAACCGCGCTGGCGCAATCGAGAACGAGCCGGGCTATGTCGCATTCCGTGTCCTGCGACCGCTCGACTCCGACACGTATGTGGTGTTGACTGAGTGGGAATCGCCTGCCTTCTTCGAGCGCTGGAAAGAATCCCAAGCGTACAAGAGCGCGCATCCGAAATCGGGTGACAGCGCGGGAGAAAAACGTCCGAACATCTTCTCGGGCGCATCATACGTCACGACGTATAAAGCGAAGCCTGAAGAAGACGAGTAGAAAGGCGGCGAGCTGGAAACACATCTAATTTCCCATAACAAGGAGGAGATCGTTTGGTTTTTGTTTACTTCATCATCGCTGCCATTGCGACTGTTTATGTATCAATGAAGCTTTCGGAATATGCAGATGTCATCAGTGAAAAGACGGCAATGGGCGGGCTGATGGTCGGTACCCTGCTGCTGGCCGGAGCTACGTCGCTTCCGGAAGTATCAACAAGCTTCTCAGCTGCTGCCATCGGTAACGCGGATATTGCAGTCGGCAACATGATCGGCTCGAACCTGTTCAACCTATTCATTTTAGCCGCGTTCGATTTTATCTTTCGGAAACGCCGCATGATGCAGCAGGCAGAAAGAGATCACCTTTATACATCTGCACTTGGGATCCTTTTGACCATTCTTGTCATTCTAGCGCTGACACTGCGCTTGGAATATGCTATTCTCGGCATCGGCATCGACGCGATCATCATTGCAATCGTCTATGTAGTTGGGATGGTCGTCATCAGCAAATTGCCGAAACTTGGTGTTCCAGAAGGAATTGAAATCGTCGAAAGAGAGCCGAACAACCCGAGCGGCGACCTTACTCCAAAAGGTGCCATTGTCCGGTTCATCATCGCTGCTGTCCTAATTTTAGCAGCTGGAACCGCCTTATCGATTACAGGCGACGAAATCGCAGTGATCACCGGCATCGGCTCCAGCTTTATCGGAAGTTTCCTGATTGCGGCAGCCACTTCACTGCCTGAAGCCATTTCCGTTTACGCTGCGCTTCGTTTGCGGAACGTCAACTTGGCAATCGGTGCCATTCTCGGAAGTAATATCTTCAATATGATCATCTTGGCGATTTCCGATCCCGTCTACCGGGAAGGCGCCATTCTGGCAAATGTGTCAGGAGCCAATATGATTGTTGCGATCGGTGTATTGATCATGTCGGTGCTCATGTTCTATCATATCTTCCGGAAGCGGGCAGAGTCGACTGTTTCTTACGCATGGATCCCGGCAGTCATCATCGTTCTTTATTTCGCAGTAACTTATTTGAACTTTACGTATTAATCGTATAAACCTGCCTGCGCAATTGCCTAGGCAGGTTTTTCTTATGGTATGATTCGGGAAGAACCACTTCATCCCGAAAGGAGCAATTGCCATGTTGCAAAAATTATTCGCGGCGCTGGAAGAAAGTTATCCTGAAATGGTCGAGATCCGCCGCTATCTCCATCAAAATCCTGAGCCTTCATTCATGGAGACAAAAACTGCGGAATTCATCCGTTCCTACTATGAAGAGCTCGGCATTGAAGTACGTAGTGGCGTCGGCGGAAACGGTGTCGTCGCAACCATCCACGGCGGCAAGCCCGGAAAGACGGTCGCACTGCGCGCAGACTTCGACGCACTGCCGATCCAGGATCAGAAAGACGTGCCATATAAATCGACCGTACCGAACGCCACGCACGCTTGCGGCCACGATGGCCATACTGCAACACTTCTCGTTCTCGCAAAACGCCTGAACGAAATGCGGCAGTCACTTCCTGGCATTTACGTGATGATCCATCAGCACGCGGAAGAACTCGCTCCCGGCGGCGCCAAACCGATGATCGAAGCCGGTGCACTCGACGGAGTCGATGTCATTTTCGGCACACACCTATGGTCTACGATTCCATACGGTCGCATCGAAACACGTGTCGGTCCAATCATGGCCGCAGCCGACCAATTCGCGGTCAAAGTGAAAGGCTACGGTGGCCACGGTGCATATCCGCACCAGACGAAAGACGCAATCGTTATCGCCTCTCAGCTTGTGACCAACTTGCAGCAGCTCGTATCCCGCCGCGTGGATCCGCTTGAATCCGCGGTCGTGACCGTCGCTTCCTTCGTCGCTGAAAATCCGTTCAACATCATCGCAGACGAAGTGGCATTGACCGGTACCGTCCGCTCCTTCACCGAATCCACACGTGCACTATTGGAAAAAGAACTCGAACGCGTGATCGAAGGCACAAGCCTCGCGACGGACAGTTCGCACGAGTTCGAATTCATCCGCGGCTATCCGGCAGTCGTCAACCATGAGAAAGAAGCGCTCTTCGTGCAGGAAGTCGCAAGAGAAGTGCCAGGTCTCACAGGCGTTTACGACGCGATTCCACAAATGGGCGGCGAAGACTTCGCCTATTTCCTGGAGGAAGTGCCTGGCGCCTTCTTCTTCACCGGCGCAATGCCGGACGGAGACGTCTACCCGCACCACCATCCGAAATTCGACTTTAAAGAAGAAGCGATGCTCAACGCAGCACGCACACTCGCAGCGGCAGCTGTCCGTGTACACGAAGTGAATTGAAAGCGAAAGCCGCGCATGACGGCATGTCATGCACGGCTTTTTTGCGCTCGGTTTCGGCCATGATTTCGGCGAATGCCGGTTATCGACTGACGAACACCCGTTATCGGCCGGCAAACGCAAGTTAAATGCCATTGAACGCCGGTTAAGTTCCAGCAACTCCAAGTTATTGTCCCGTGAACAACAGTTAAGCATTCGAAGATCCAGTCGACCACACAAAAACCGCCCTGGCATGCCGGGGCGGTTTTTAGTTCCATCATTTCTTGGCCATTACAAGCGTTCCAAACGACACGACCAGGATGAGCACAGATGCCAACAAGCCCGTCAGCCAGTTGCCCGTCGCCGCGAGCAGGCCGCCGACTAGAATCGCCTGCAGCACTTGGACACGGCTGATTAGTTGCTTCACTGCTGTGCCCCGGCTCCATGCCGAGAGAGGGAACAACTGATCCATCCGGAAATGCTGTTCCCTGTTCATCGACTGCCAAATTTGGATTGTCGATGCGAACGCAAGCGCTCCGGCAAATACGAGTACCGCCCACATGAACGGAATGAACCAAGCAGCGACAAGCAAGATCGCCGTCAGACGAATCCATAAATACAACAGCTCATCTGAACGAATCCATGTCCGCCATACGAGATATGCATGTGCAGACTGTGGACCTTTCTTAAGAGGTTTATAAACCCAGTCAAGCCAAGCGCGCCGTCTCACTTTTCCCGACAGATGCGGCACGTCGGTGAAGTAATTGGCGAAATGGTAAAAGCGCGACATCCGGCCCTCTTCAAGCGAGATGAAATGTTCGTATGGGAACGCCTTGCCGATCGCTTGGCGCTTCGTCCATTTGCCATATAAAATGACGACGAACAAGAACAACACCGCGACCAACAAGTTTCCCGTGATGTAAAAATAAATAAAGAACAAGACGGTCGCAAAGCGGAGCAGCCGGTCACGCCAAACATGTGCGCCGCCGTATGCTCTGCCGAAGGCAAATTCCGTCTGCACGTTCCACCATTTCAACAGCAGAAGGAATATCGGCAAACCGATCAAGAGTGAGGACGGAAGCCCGTACAATGCGTTCAAAAGTGGCAAAGCCACAATGAAAGCGAAAACCGGCAAATACAGCTGCGAGAAAAATGTCCATTTGAGCGCTGGGTTGAACAGTTCATCCAATCGGCTTTCAAGTGGCAGGAAATACACGCTGTCCGCGCGTTTCAGAAGCGTCACCGGAGGACTGTAAGCAAGCAGCAAAGCAAAGATGACCGCACAGATCCATGCTCCCGGGAAGCTCTCCGGCACACTTTGCACCCAGTCACTGTATGCATAGCCTGCCGCACCAAGTGCAAACAGCAGCACGACCGCAATATGCCCGGTAAAGATGAATTTCAAATAGTTCTGGACTTCCTTCGTATATTTTTCGAGGCGAAGCGCCCATACATCATGCAAGCTCTTCATGTGAGTCATCCTCGGTCATCGCGATATACAAATCGTCCAGTGACGCATCCGGCATGTCGAACGTCTTCCGCAAATCATTCATCGTACCGCTCGCACGGATCCGTCCATTATGCAGCAGGATGATGCGGTCACAATAACGTTCCGCCGTCGCCAAAATGTGGGTCGACATCAGCACCGATGCGCCTTTCTTCTTTTTCTGCTCCATCTGGTCAAGCAGTGACTTGATGCCGAGTGGATCGAGTCCGACGAACGGCTCGTCGATAATATACAGCGACGGATTCACAAGAAACGCACTCATAATCATCACTTTTTGACGCATCCCTTTCGAGAAATGAGACGGGAACCACTTCAGCCGTTTCTCCATCCGGAATTCCTTCAGTAGCTCCGCCGATCGTTTTTCGAACTGCGTCGATTCTATTCCGTATGCCATCGCCGTTAGCTCCAAATGTTCACGCAACGTCAATTCATCGTACAGCACCGGCGTTTCAGGTATGTAAGAGAACGAAGAACGGTAGCCGTCCATATCCTCATCGAATCGCTTGCCATTCAGCAGGATCTCTCCCGCAGTCGGTTCCATGAGACCGATGATGTGTTTGATCGTTGTACTTTTCCCTGCTCCGTTCAAGCCGATTAAGCCGACAAGCTCGCCCTTGCCGATCGAAAACGAAACATCCTGCAAAACAGGTTTACGTGTATAGCCGCCAACGAGTCCATTCACTTCCAATATTGCCACAACCAACACCTCTTTCTTATGCCCCATTGTACCAAAACTTCCGCTGCAACGCTTTTTCCATCCACCGGAATCCCTTGTTTTTTCTGTCTGAAAAATGAATTTCATTATGGTACACTTGGTGAAAAAGAAAGGGTGGATAACATGAGCGATTGTCTTTTCTGCAAAATCATTGACGGGGACATCCCGAGCGCCAAAATTTATGAAGATGAACACGTATATGCCTTCATGGACATCATGCCTGTTTCAAAAGGGCACGCACTCATCATTCCGAAAACACACCGCGAATTCGTATACGAAATGACGGAGGACGAAGCAGCGAAACTATTCGCTGTCGTTCCGAAGATTGCTAACGTCCTCAAGGAGAAATTCCAGCCAGCTGGCATGAACCTCCTTAATAACAACGGCGCGAAAGCTGGCCAAAGCATCGGCCACTTCCACTTGCACTTCATTCCGCGCTACGATGAGACCGACGGCTTCCAAGCACGCTGGATGACAAAAGAAAAACACTTCACGCCAGAACGCATTGCCGAACTAGCTGCGGAAATCCATAGTGAGCTGAACTGAATTTTTAAAAAATGAGGTGTGGATTTTGCTTATTATCACCCCACTCCAAAATGCATGGAGAGATATGGAGCAAAACTGTGGAGTAACTGTGGGAGCAGTACATAAGTTGGCTTGCCAACTTATTTGCGACTTAGAAGAGATCCACCGGGACTCAGTAAGTGAGGACGGGTTAGCTCGGCGCAAGCCCCACAGTACGGGACTGTTTTGCGGAATATCTCATTTTAAAACTAATTTTCAAACACACTTGCATTGACCGCCCAGAAGCGGTAGAATCAATCTAAGTTTTCGTCGGCAGCCACGAGGGCATGTCCGGGAAAACAAAAAATGAGCCTTGAGCTGAGGAGAGATGAGAAATGAATACGAAAAACCTTGTATTGATGGCACTTCTAGTAAGTGCAGGAGCAGCACTTTATGTGGTGATTCCCGGAATTAGCGGAGGCATGAAGCCTGACTTTATGCTGACAATGATGTTCATCGGAATCCTGTTATTCCCGAACGTGAAATCCGTATTCCTGCTAGCAGCAACAACTGGAGTCATTTCAGGACTGTTTTCAACATTCCCAGGAGGCTTCATTCCAAACATTATCGATAAAGCAATCACGGCGCTCGTGTTCTTTGCATTCGTCCTATTGCTTCAAAAAGTCCTGCACAAAATGATTCCCGCGCTCGTCCTTTGTGCAGGTGGAACACTTCTTTCCGGCACAGTCTTCCTATCAGCCGCCATCTTCATTATCGGGGCTGAAATCCCGTTTGGCGTGTTGTTCGTGAGCGTTGTCCTTCCAGCGATCGTCTTGAATACAGTCGCATTCGGACTGATCTATCCGCTCGTCATCGGCATCTTGAAGCGTTCAAGTTTCGAAACAGCCGTTACAGTCAGCGGAAACAAGCTTGCTTATAAAATCTAACTACACATGAATGATTCAGAGGCTGGAGGAAATCAACTATTTCCTCCGGCCTCTTTTGTCCCTCTTCCATCCCCGAAAGTGCAGAACATCGCCTTTCCTACCCTTAACCGTTGTATGCGTCTCCTCTTCTGTGGTTTAATTTAGATGAAAAACAGGAAAGAGATAGTATAGGACGAAAGGAGCGCGTGCCAATGAAAGCATCTCATTTTTTTCTAGGCTTAGCTGCCGGCCTTGCTGCTGGAGCTGCCACTACATTATTTTCAGCCCCACAATCAGGTGAGGAACTGCGGACTTCCATGAAAACAGCTTCTTCCGATTGGAAGGAAAAGCTTGCCGATATCAAAGAGCAAGTCGCAAAATTGAAATCATCCATCAATGTATTGACCGAAGAAGCGAAAGGTCCTGTGAAAGACGCGGTCGGGGAATTACAGACTTCCCTCGCACAATGGCAAGAAGATACAGCTCCGGCGAAAGAGCACCTACAGCTGGAGATCATGGCGATGCAGGCTTCGATCGATGATTTGTTGAAAACGATCGAAAAGCAGAAGAAAACGCCGAAAAAACAAGACACGGAAGACGCAATTGAAACGGAAGACAAAAACTGACTGCCCCCGGGCAGTCTTTTTTAGGTCTCCTTTCCTGCTTTTTTCTTCTTTTTATAACTAAAGGCCAAATTTTTTTATTATTCTTACTTCATTCCTATTTGCTTTATTGCTATAATAAAGAAAATGATTCAGGGGAAGCGGGTGCAAGGAATGGAAGAGAGAAACTTATCAATGAAAGAAGCGATGTTATTCAGTCAGCGGATCGGCCAATTATCGAAAGCACTATGGAAGGCTGTCGAAAAAGATTGGCAAGCTTGGATCAAACCTTATGATCTGAATATTAATGAACATCATATTTTATGGATTTCTTATCACTTGAAAGGCGCTTCGATTTCAGATGTCGCTAAATTTGGTGTGATGCACGTCTCAACAGCGTTTAACTTCTCGAAGAAGCTGGAAGAACGCGGCTTACTCGCCTTCTCCAAAAAAGCTGAAGACAAACGCAATACGTATGTGGAAATGACACCTGAAGGCGAGCTGCTCATGGAAGAAATGATCGAGCGCTATCATGATACGCCACACGCTGTGATCGATGGCTCGATGCAGCTGCGCAGCCTGTACGGGAAATTCCCGGAGTTCATGGATGTCATGGCGATGATCCGGAATATTTACGGAGATGATTTCATGGAGATTTTCGAAGCTTCCTTCAAAAACATCGACGATCGATTTACGGAAGAGAAGCAAATCATCCACGCGGCATCCAAGCAATGATCTGTCATTGTTTTTCTCCTTCCGGCAACGGAGCGATGTTTTTTTCACGACTCTTTGTTATACTGTAGAAAGAGTTTAGAGGGGAGGAAGTTCATGTTTGTCGCATTGGTCATCATATTCTCCGTTTTTTATGTATTCCAAATTAACCGGATGA
Organism: Planomicrobium sp. YIM 101495; assembly: GCF_009707665.1. GTDB lineage: Bacteria > Bacillota > Bacilli > Bacillales_A > Planococcaceae > Planococcus. Next base: position 39,350 of record NZ_WLZW01000003.1, on the reverse strand, counting down.
CTCTTGCTCTCGTTACGTCGCGGGAGATTCCGGAAGAAAATCACGAGAAAATTTTCCGTACGATCAATATTCTCATATTGATTTTACTTATTTCGTTATATGTCGGCGTTGAATTTAAAGCTTAAGTTCACATGCTCCAGGCATGTGGGCTTTTTATTTTCGGACTTTTCCGTTAAAGCACCTCACCTTCCCTCGCCCGACCGCATGAAAGCTTGACGAAACTTTTTTGGATTTCAGTACGTCTATGGTATAGTAATTCTTGCATCCAGATAGAAAGTAAGGAGAGAAATTTATGAAGAAAACTTTTTTCACATTCACTCTTGCGGCTTCAGTGCTCGCGCTTGCAGCATGCAGCGACAGCGGTGCCGACAGCGAAGTACTCGTATCTTCCGAAGTCGGAGATATTACAAAAGATGAGCTTTATGAAGAAATGAAATCATCGATCGGTGATCAGGCTGTACAGATCATGATGGTCGAGAAAGTACTGGCGGACCGCTATGAAGTCACAGACGAAGACGTCGAAGCGGAATTCGAAAGCACGAAAGAACAACTAGCGGACGGTTTCGACCAGTGGTTGGCACAGAACAACCAAACAGAAGAAAGCTACCGCCAAGTAATCCGTCTGAACTTGCTTCAGGAAGAAGCATTGATGGAAGACATCGAAGTGACGGATGAAGAAGTCGAAGCATTCTATGAGCGGTCCGGCACAGAATTGAACGGACGCCATATTCTTGTAGCTGATGAAGAAACAGCGAATAGCGTGAAGCAACAATTGGACGACGGCGGAGATTTCGCACAACTTGCAGCCGAATTCTCGACTGACGGTTCAGCGGAAAGCGGCGGTGACCTTGGTTGGTTCACTACTGGCGCAATGGTGAAGGAATTTGAAGACGCTGCTTTTGCACTTGAAGTAGATGAAGTCAGCGCACCAGTCCAGTCACAGTTCGGTTACCACATCATCCAGATCACAGATACACGCGAAGTGGAGCAAGAGAAGTCACTTGAAGATTCACGCGAAGAAATCCGTGAACAACTGACTGAAACACGTGCATCAGCGAATCAAAGCCAATTGATTCCGAAAATTGCTGACATGATGGAAGAAGCGAATATCGACATTAAAGATAAAGACCTGAAAGGCGCGTTCGACAGCATCATGAATACTGAGCCTGCAGGGGAATAAATAGAGAAGAGCCGCTCCGAATTTCGGGGCGGCTCTTTTGTGCTGTTAATCATCCGTTTTTTCAAAATCAGGAGCGTATCTTTAATTTGAGCCGGTGCTGATTGAAAAACCATGCCGGTCCAATAGATTTTCACTTTCTGCCGTTCTTTATAAGTTGGATCGCTCAAACGGTTCAAAAAAGGAATGTCATATGTGGTCCCAACCGATTCTGCCGCCTTTTCATCCAGCAGCTCTAGCATCTCTTCTCGATTTTTTCCATCCGTTTCCTTGGGCGTCAGTTCTATTACCCATATGCTCGATTCTAAGCTGGAAAACACATAGCCTTCCGTCACTTCTTGATTGAACATCCAGATCGTCAATCAACGCCGATGGCACAGATTAAAATAAACGCGGTCAGGAGAATCTCCTTCATTCGATCGTGGGCTTGTAAAACGACCGGTTATCGAGCGCAAACACCCGCTCCGAGAATTCGCCTGGCTTGGTCTTCCCGAGCGCACGGTCAAGCATCATCATCTTGGCATCGATGTTGTCAATGTAGTGGAGGATCTCCGCTTCTTTGATCATCGGCTTTTTCGGGCTGCCCCACTCTTCTTTGCCGTGGTGACTGAGGACGATATGCTGAAGCAGCAGTACTTCTTCACTGTCGATTCCAAGTTCTTCTGCAGCCTTCTCGATTTCCGTCACCATGATGGAAATATGGCCGATCAAATTCCCTTTCACTGTGTAGGTCGTCGCAATCGGTCCGGACAATTCGAATACTTTGCCGATATCGTGAAGGATGATGCCTGAATACAGCAAGTCCCGGTTGAGTGACGGATAAATATCACACAGCGCCTTCCCGAGACGCAGCATCGACGCCACGTGATCAGCGAGACCGGATACGTAATCGTGGTGATTGCGCGTTGCCGCCGGATACGTCAAGAATTCCTGCTGGTACTTCTTCAAAATATGGCGCGTAATGCGCTGGAGCTGCGGGTTTTCCATTTCGAATAAATATTGGAGCACTTCTTCGAGCAATTGTTCCGTGCTCTTCTCCGCAGACGGCAAAAGATCCGCAATCGTCTGGTTTTCCTCCGGACGCGCCGGACGGATGCTCTTGATGCGTAATTGGTTTTTGCCGCGGTAATTATGGATTTCGCCGCCGACACGGACGATTGTCTCCGCTGCATACAGTTTTTCATGCTCGTCTTTCGTATCCCATAATTTCGCTTCGATGTCGCCGCTTTTATCTTGAAGCACAAGCGACATGAACGGATTTCCCGTAGTGGTTACGCCTTTCGCCGATTGTTTGATCAATAGAAACACATCGACCGTCTCTCCTACTTCATATTGCGTAATTCCTTTTGTCATGGATGAACTCCCCTTCCGATCGTGGCAATATCGAGTGTCTGCGCTTCTGGCCAGCTGGACTTGATATTGTCATGGCAAGTAAAATAAATGAATTGATGTTGTTTTTGTAGCCCTGTAAGCAAGTTTATCATTTGTTCGCGTCGCCGGCGATCAAAATGGACAAAGGCATCGTCCATCAAGATCGGGAACGGGTGGCTGTCTTTCAAGGAATCTGCCAGTGCCAGACGCAGCGCGATATACGCCTGTTCTTTCGTCGCCTGGCTCAGCTCGATGATCCGAAAACGCATCCCGTCCTGCCGAAGCGTTTCGAACATGCCGCTCTCTGTCAATTCCAGTCCCGTATAATTCCCTTCCGTCAGCTGCTCGAAGAAACGCTCAGCGTGCTCCAGTACATGCGGCAGCTTCGTTTCCTTCAGCTCTTCCATCATCCGCTCGATCGCGACCGACAGTGAGCGATATACGGACCACTGGCGCGCAAGCTCCGCAAGCTCCGCTTTTTTCGCTTCGAATTGTTGGAGTTTTCCCTCGTAAACCTCGTCCGTCAATAAATACTCTACAAACTGCCGCTGCTTCGCCCGTTCTTCGAGAAGGCGCTGCCGCTCTGCATGCCACTCCTGCAGCTGCTGCTCGGAAACATCGGCGAATGCTTCCGACCATCCCTCTGGCTCTTCGACTCGACCGATCGCCGCCAACTGCCGCTGCAGCGGGCCCAGCTCTTGCGCAATCGCTTGCTTCCGCTCCCACTGTTCCGCAAATGCATAAAATCCGTCCCGGTCTTCTGCATGCGCTTCCTTGAACCATATACCACGACGCTCCAGCAATTGTCCGTATAACGCACGTTGTTCCGCATACGCTGCTTCCAATTCCTCCAGTTGGCCAATCGTCCGCTGCCGTTCGCTATTGCGACGCTCCATAGCCGCGAGACTCGCTTTCACTTCCGGCATCAGTTGTTCAACCACCATTTCTTTTTGTAACACTGCTTGTGCTTCCGCATGCCAGCGAACTAGTTCCTCCTTAAGTTCCGCCCGCTCTTTCAACAGGCGCGTCTCTTTCGAAACGAGCGACTGGTATTCCCGCAGTTTTCGGAATAGCTCCTGTGCAGTCGTCAGTCCGATATTTTCAGGAAAATCGAGTCCAGCGAAAAATGTTGCGCACGCGGCTCTTGCCTTTCGATCCGGCCGGATTTCCGACGCACGCGTGACTCGGCGCCTCGCCGCTTCCGTCTGTTCCATCAAGCGATCCAACTGCTCATCAAAACGGGTCACACGTTCGAACGCATCCTTTTTCCTGAACAACTTTTCCCGATCCACTGGTGCAGCTTCCTTCACGCGTTCCACGGGGCGGAACATAAGTCCGATTCCTGCAGCTAGCAAGAGTACACCAATCAAGATCATCACCCAGTTCGGCTGCAGCAGTCCGTATAGCACTGTGATTGAAGCGACCACCAGAACGGACGTCGATAAAAGATTTGCGCGTCCATTACCTGCCGGCTGTTCTGTACTTCTCTGTCCGTCCGTTTCCTGCCATTCTTCTGCAGCGAGCCGATCCGCTTCCGTCGGCTCATCTTGCAGGAACAGCCGCAACTCCTGCTCTGCATCCGCAAGCTGGCGTTTCTCTTCCTCGATGCGCCGCGCTGCATACCGCTCCGCCTCTTCTTCCGCCTTCGCTTGCTCCACTTGTTTCGCGAGCTCTTCTTCCTGCGCCAATGAAACATCCGCGCTGGATGCTTCGGCTCTTTCCATGCCCAATAATCCAAGCATATCCGCCTGCACATCCTCGAGACGATCGAGCTCTTCTTTTTGGCTCCGCTCATTCAAGAGCATCCTCTGCCATTCGGCCTCGCGGTTGGCGAGCCGCACCAGCGCTGTCGTGTCTTCAAACGGTTCTATGGTCTCCCGAAGTTCGTCCGCCTGTTTTCCGAGCAGCTCCATTTTCGCCTTCGTCTCATCCAAGCGGTCGTGGAGACGATCCATTTGGCGTCTGCCGTCTGCCGGGAAGGCTTCTACAGAAAGTTGGTTCTGCTCTTCTTCAAGCACGGCAATGCGTTCGTATAACGGCTTCGCCTGTTGCCATTTCGCTGCTTGTCTGAGCTTATCGCTCAGCTCCTCTTCCTGTTTCGCGATGTCTTGCAGCCGCGCTTCAATCACTTGGATCCGATCGATCGCTGGTGCATACTCTTCTGCCGCTGCACGGTGCTCTTTCAAATCCTTTTCCATTTGCTGCAGTTCTTCGAGCAGCTGGTTGATTTCCGGAATACGTCCCGATTTCTTGAAAAGCCGAGCCATTTCTTTTTCCAGTTTCGCTTCAAGTGCCGTGACCGCATCCATCCCCGTCGTTCCGGAAGCAAGCAGCGTCCGGCTCAGCTCTTCTTCTGCCATGTTCTCCAAATGCTGCAGTTCAAGGACCGAAAATGAGAAGATCGCTTCAAAGGAGGCTTTGTCGTAATTGCGCAGAAGTTGCTGCAGTTCCTGCTCCCCGCCTCGCCGCCCGTCTGCAAAGTACAGCGTCACTCTCCCTTTTGACGTTTCACCCGTCCGTTCGATCACAACATGTCCGTACGCGGGATCTTCCACATGCAGCTGCCCGCCGAACTTACCGCCTGCTTTCGGCTCATAGCGCCGGCCACTTTGATTTTTCGCTGGGTAGCCAAATAACGTCTGCATGATGAATTGCTGGATTGTCGTCTTTCCTGCTTCGTTCGGGCCGTAGATGACCGTGGCGCCGGCCGTCAAGTCGATCGTCACATTCTCGTGCTTACCGAAGCCGTAAATGACCAATTTCGTGATGTTCAATCCGTCAGCCCCTCTCCAGCAAAAAACGCCGTAAGTATTCTTCCGTTTCTGCTAATACCTCATTCGCCGCTGCATCATCGAGCGGATCGAGGAAACGCGCTGCTTTCGGGTGGCGGTACAGTTCATTGACAACTGCTTTCCAATCCGAGAGCTCCCATGTATTCATACCTTCCATCAACTTCTCTCCGATTGCTGGCATCTCACTTCCGGTGCCCCCAGCGATTGTCAGCCGGTTGATCCAAACCCATGGCTCGATCGCTTCCGAGGTTTCTCTCAATGTCTCCAACAGGGAGGCAGTATCGGTCTGTCCGAGCAACTCCATCGCCGCTTCATCTTCTGGAACGATTGTGACGTCTACTGCTGCACTGCTGTATTCTTGCGTGAACGTCATCAAACGCTCTGTCACCACATCGAGTAGTTCGTTCATGTGTGCGAAGCCGCTACACGCAACTTCGACCGCTCCGAAATGAACAGCAGAAGTTGAAATGAATTGAAGTGCTGTTGATTGTTTCGAAAGTGTCACATCGTAAAATCCTTTTACCCCTTGTTCGTTCCGGTGGCGCCCTTGGATGTTCCCTGGATAAACAATCGGTGGCTGTTCATTCAGCACTTGCCGCAAGTGAATATGGCCGAGTGCCCAGTAGTCGTAATTTTTGCTGATCAACTGCATTTTCGTGAACGGTGCATAAACTGCGTGGCTGCTCTCGCCGTCCATACTGCCGTGCAGCATGCCGATATGATAGCCTTCCCCATCAGATGCGGGATACTGGCCGATCATCGCTCGTTTCACATGCCGCTCCCCGTAGGAGAATCCACTAATTTGCACGGTGCCTTTTGGCGTCGGCAATGAATAGGTGGAAACTTCCGGACCGAACGAATAGACGTTTTCCGGTAATTCGAACCGTGCCCATTTGCCGCTCAAGTGATCGTGGTTGCCATATGACAGGACGACCGGAATCCCGGCGCGCGCAAGCTGTTCCATCCCTTGCTGGAAGCGGTGCTGTGCGCGTAAGCTGCGGTCTTCCCCGTCGTATATGTCCCCCGCGATCAATACGAAATCCGGCTTGGTTTCGAGTGTGTAAGCAATGAGCCGGTCGAACGCGGCGAATGTGCTGTTTTTCAACTTATCCTGTGCATCTTTTGACAATCCGGCCATGCCGAGGAATGGACTGCCGAGATGCAGATCTGCCGTATGAATGAATCGAAGCTGCTCCATGATCATGCCCCTTCAAAAAGCGAATATTTGTTCTAATTTTACCACGCGCGGCGCAAAATAAAAAGAGCAGCCACAAGGTCATCCCTTGTAGCTGCTGCAATTATTTTGTGTTTCCGAGCTTCAACGCTTTGCGGATATCCTTCAACGACTGTGCTGAACCATACATCAACACACCGCCGCGGTAGACACGTGCACCGAACCAGCCGAGCCCTCCGATTGTCGCGAGCATGATGGCAATCGACAGGAGTGGCTCCCAGAGCGGAAGATCCAGCATCCCGACACGCAGGAACATGACAAGCGGTGCAAAGAATGGAATGTACGATGACACCGTCACATACGTCGCGTCCGGCATGGAAATTCCGGAGAATGCGATAAGTGATCCGATGATGATCAACATCATCATCGGCAGCATCAGCTGGTTCACGTCTTCTGTCCGTGAAACGAGTGATGCAAGCAGTGCCGCCAGTACAGCGTATAAGAAGTAGCCGAGCAGGAAGAACAAAACGGCGAACAAGAACGTGCTGATACGCACATCCCCAAATCCGAAGACTGAGAAGAAACCTTCCGATAAATCACTTCCCGATGTTTTCAATGCCGTGAATCCGGCAAGACCGAAAATCATCATCTGCAGGATCCCGAGCATACCGATTCCGGCGATTTTCGCGAACATGTGCTTGACCGGTGAGACACTCGAAATCAAGATCTCCATGACGCGCGAAGATTTCTCTGTCGCCACTTCCATTGCGATCATGTTCGGGTAATAGATGACCGCGATGTAAATGAGCATGATGAGGATGTAGACGAGTCCACGCGCCTGGCTCAACTCTTCTTCGGACTTGGCATTTTCAGAAACGGACTCGCGTTCAAATTCGACCGGCGCGAACAATGCCCCGAGCTGTGCAGATGTCAGGCCAAGCTCCTCTGCCATCCGCGCTGTCTGCATGTTCTGCACCGCATTTTGAAGTTCCGAGCTATTATCGAACTCGCTCGCAGACTCCGAGACGTAGCGCGCTCCGAGACTGTCGCCTTGTGTCAAGACGATATAAGCGGAAATCGTGCCTTCCATGATGCCTTCCTGGAGCTCGGCCTCCGTCATATCAGTCGGCATCGCCTGTGTGGAAGAATCCATCTGCGCCAGCTGGTCCTGCAAGAGCGGAGCAAGCTCGCCTGATTCGTCCACGATGTGCAGCACGTCTTCCTCCCCATCATCAAACATGCCGATGATATTCGGCAAGTTCGCCAGTAGGAAGAACACTGCAACCGCAATGGCTGTCGTGATGATGAACGATTTCGTCTTCGCCTTTGTCATGAACGCCTGCTTGAAAATAATCCAGAACTCACGCATATGCTTTCCCTACTTTCGCAATGAAGATTTCTTCGAGTGAAGGTTCTTCGATGGAGAAGTGACGCAGCATGCCGAACTTCATCGCTTCTGCCAGCAGCCGTTCAGCCACCGCTTCATCCGCGACCTGGAAAAGAGCACCGCCAGGAACTTTCTTGAAGTGCTCGACACCTGGAACACTGCTCAGCGATTCGATGTCCTGGTCCATTCGGATCCGCACGTTCTTCTTGCCGAACGACCGCTTCACTTCCTTGATCGAGCCGTCGAGCACTACCTTCCCTTTATCCAAAATACTCATCTTGTCACAAAGCTCCTCGACGTGATCCATCCGGTGACTCGAGAAGATGATGGTCGCCCCTTCTTTTTGGAAATCAAGGATGGCCGCTTTCAGCATCTCGACATTGACCGGATCAAGTCCCGAGAACGGCTCATCCAGCACCAAGAGCGATGGCTTATGCAATAACGATGCGACCAGCTGAATCTTCTGCTGGTTCCCTTTCGACAGTTCTTCGACTTTCTTCGCCGCGTAGTGCGGTACTTCGAAACGCTCCAGCCAGCGCGTGGCTTCATGCTTAGCATCTTGCGCGTTCATGCCGCGCAGCTGAGCAAGATAGACCAATTGCTCTTCTACTTTCATCTTCGGATACAAGCCCCGCTCCTCTGGTAAATAACCGATTTCCGGACTGTTCGAATAGTTGATCGGACCGCCCTTCCAGCCGACCTTTCCTTCCGTCGGGTCCAGCAGTCCAAGAATCATCCGGAATGTCGTGGTCTTGCCTGCGCCGTTCGCACCAAGGAATCCGTGCATCTCGCCTTCCGCGACTTCCAAGTTCAAGCGGTCGACCGCCGTGAAGTCGCCGAAGCGCTTTGTCGCGTCTATAATTTCTAAGCTCATCTTACTCCCACCTTCCTGTTATTTAGTAATACGGTCTTTTCTCACAAAAGATTCAATATTTGCGGACTTTTTTGCGGAAAGCGCTTATAATAAACATGAATGAGCATTCAGAAGGGGTGGATGAACGATGAGAACATACAAACTGCTTGTCTACGAAAAAACCGGCGCCATCTTATTAGATGAAACCATCACTGCCGAAACAGACGACTTGGCCAAGAAACAAGGGGAAGCGGTGCTGGAAGAGAAAGAATATCTCGATCACACGCACCGTCTTGCATCGCCTACCGGCAAATTGATTCTTTTCCATTCTTGAGAAGTCATGATAGAAGCCGTCCCTTTCATTTTCGGGGGCGGCTTTTCTTATGTCTCAAGCCAATGTAAGTGAAAACACCGGTTATTTGACGGAAAACACCGGTTATTTCCGTTTTATCCCCGGTTATCTGGTCGATATCCCCGGTTATCTGCCGAATATCCCCGGTTAACATCCAGACGCCCCACATAAAAAGCCGTCCCACACCCCAGGGACGACTTCCATTCATTCTCCTTTGAACTGTGGCGGACGTTTGCCGACGAAAGCTGTGATGCCTTCCTTGTGGTCAGCTGTTTGGCGCATCGCGTTCTGGCTTGTCTCTTCCATCGCAAGGATGTTTTTCAGCTCCGGCAATTTTTGCTGATGAAGGATATTCTTCGTCGCAAGCTTCGCCTTCAGCGGAGACTGCAGCGCTTCTTCCGCATATTCATTCGCCCGCTCCAATGCGCGTCCTTCCGCTGTCACTTCTTCGATCAAGCCTTTTGCGAGCGCATCGTGCGCTTTCAGCATTTGGCCAGCCCAGATCAGCTGCTTCGCTTTCGGCACACCGACCCGTTCCTTCATGAAGAAGTGGCCGCCGCCATCCGGAATCAGTCCGATGCCGATGAAGTTCATTGCGAGCTTGCTGTTTTCTTCCGCGATGACGTGGTCGCATGCAAGCACTAAGCTGAAGCCAAGGCCTGCTGCCGCTCCGTGGACCGCTGCGATCGTCAGCTTCGGCAGTGTGTAAAGTGCCGAAGCGATCCGCGTCACGAACTGCATCGCTTCGCTCAAATCAAATTCATCTCCGCCGCCTTGCATCGCCTTGATATCACCGCCTGCGGAAAACGCACGGCCTTCTCCGCGGAAGATGATGACTTTCAGCGTATCATCGTTGTGGAGGTCCTCCAGGCAATCCGCCAGCTCCTCCATCATTTTCATATTCATCGCATTCATTGCATTCGGACGGTTAAGGATCAATTCCCCGACCTGTCCGTTCTTCGTCAATTGAATTGTTTCGTACATAAAAAAAGACACCCCTTCGTTGAAATGAATTGTTCCTCACTTCTAACTATTCGGTGTCTTTCCTATTATCCCTTTAAAATCTTACATTTTGTTATAAAGCTCTTGGATCGGTTTCACCAACACGCGGTTCACTTCTTCAAGCATCTGGCTCAGGCCCATCTCCGCTTCAAGCATGTTCAGGATCGTTTGGTTCTCCTGTGCCGCTTGTGCAGTTTGCTGCGCATGCTCCATTTCTTCTTCTGTGATTTCTTCGCCTTGCGCTTGTTTTTGCTGCAACGTCACTTGCAGGTCGCGGAAGTTCTTGAACAGTTCATTCGCTGCTGGATCTGCCATAACTGCTGCTACCGCTTTCTCCAAGCTCTTGAACTCCTCTGTTGTACGGAACGTGCTTTCCAGACGATTGATATCGTCATAAATGTTTACTGTCATCATTCATTCTCCTCTACAGTGTATTTATTACTAATGCGAGAATCCCTTGGACAACTCCGATCAATCCCCCGAGCACCGCACCAAGGACGGTGATCAGCTTCAGTTCCCGCTTGGAAATGCTGACGACCAGTTCTTCCAGTCGCGCCAGTGGCAATGAATCGACTTGCTCCTTGACCATGCCCTGCAAATCGATTTTCAGCATTGTTTCTTCCAGCTTCGCTTCCCCTTGCTGGAAGATGAAATCCGTAACGAGCGGCGTGACGTTCTCACCTGCCCATTCTAGACCATTCGGCCAGATCTCTGCAAGTGATGCCTCGAGACGACGTTCGACTGCGGCTTTTTCACGAACATATTGTTTCACGGATTCGATTGCAGATTCGAAATCAAATTCCTTTAATAACTCATCCGCTTCGCGGTTTTGCAGCTTTTCCCATTCATCATTAGCCAAGTTCGAAACCATCTCATACGTTTTTGGAGATTGCAGGAATTTGATGATTTCCGGCTGGATGCGGTCGATCAGTGAAGTCGATTCGCCGAACAGCGACTGCAGCATGTTGCCGAGACGTCCGCGTGACAGGAGGAACTCATCCACAAGGCTGCGGATCGCCTGGCGCCCTTCGAACGATTCGAAGTAAGCGGTCGCGCGTCCGAGTGCATATTCGATCGACTCGTGCACTTTCCGGTCGGCTTCTTTCTTCCACGATTCCGGCATCAATTCCCGGATCGTCTTTCCTTCCATCTTCGAGCGGACCGATGCGTACTGGCGATCTACAAGTTCGTCCAGCTTCACTTCGATCCGGTCCTTCATATCATGCTGACCGGCAGCTTCCAGCCAGTCCTGGAACGACTTCCCGGATTGGAACACGTGCTTCTCCAGGCGCTGCTGGATCCATGCTTCCACGCGCGTGTGCATGTCTTCGTTCAGGAACCGGCTCTTGAAAGTTTCCGGTGTCAACAGATGGTCGACGACGATGCGTCCGAGTTGTGTGGACAGCTCGTCTCTTCTTTTCGGGATCAAGCCTGGAGTAAACGGCAGGCGCCATTTGCCGAGGTATACGGCATTGTATGGGCGGAAGAGCATTTTGATGGCGATGTAATTCGTGAATGCCCCGATCAGTGAACCGATCAGCGCCATTGTTAAAATAGTTGTTACGATATTCAACGCGGTCACTCTTTTCTATTTGGTCTTTGTCAACTGCATGTACTGCCCGTATAATAAGGGTGTATGGAAAAAGGAGGATCATGATGCTGCAGCATTTCAAGTTTGAACCGATGTTCGAGAATCATCAGCTGCCCGGATGGAACTTGTCGTTCTATTACAAAAGTGAGAAGTTCCGTGCCGAGTATCAGCCCGACGGAACGATCGATTGGCTGAACGACGCACCGGCCGATGAAGAGGCAGTCAAGAAGATGATTCATGAGCTTATGCTCTTTCATGTATACGATTGAAGCGCTGGAAAGTTCCAGTGCTTTTTTGTATGCTTCCTTAATTATAGGGAAAACGAAGCGAGATTGACAGTTGGAACACCCGGAGTATAACCAAAAGAAAAGCCCATTACCCGACAGAGCGGGCAATGGACGTTCCGGATTGCAATTTGTACATTTGGTAATATTGGCCTTCCAGTTTCATCAGTTCTTCATGCGTTCCGGACTCGGCGATTTCGCCGCGATCCAGCACAAGAATGCGGTCCGCATTCTTGATTGTAGAAAGTCGGTGCGCGATGATGAACGTCGTGCGGCCGTCTTTCAAGACATCCATCGCATGCTGGATGATCTCTTCCGTCTCGCTGTCAATGTTCGATGTCGCCTCGTCCAGGATCAAGATTGCCGGATCGAAAGCGAGCGCACGGGCGAACGAAATGAGCTGACGCTGTCCGGATGACAGCGTGCTGCCTTTTTCGACGACCGGCTCATCGATGCCTTTTGGCAAGTGACGGAGCACACGGTCGCCGCCCACTTGGAGGAGCGCTTGTTCGACTCTATCACGCGTGATGCGCGGGTCGTTCAGCGAGATGTTCGATTCGATCGTACCGCTGAACAAGTACGGATCCTGCAGGACGATTCCCATATGGCTCCGCAATGCTTGGCGCGGCATCGACATGATGTCTTTGCCGTCGACCGTGATCGTTCCTTTCGAAACATCATAGAATCGGAACAGCAAGTTCAGGATCGAGCTTTTCCCAGAACCAGTGTGGCCGACCAAGGCGACCGTCTCTCCTTGCTTCGCTTCGAACGAAATATCCTTCAAGACGTACTCTTCTTCTTTGTAAGCGAACCAGACATTCTCGAAGCGGACGTTGCCGTCGTATCGTTCGATCTGTTCATCGCTGACGGCTTCACCCGTCCGGTCAAGCAGACGGAAGACACGCTCTGCTGCCACCAGTGCCTGTTCGAGCTTGGCGAACTGGTTGACGATGCCGCTGATCGGGTTGAACAAGCGGATGATGTAGTCGACGAATGCATACAGCACACCGACCGTCACGACCGAACCACCCGACAGGACAGCACTTCCGAAGAACCAGATGAAGACGACAAAGACGACCGAACGAAGCGCGCCGACTAAGTTATAAGAAGCGATGCCTTCTAATACAAGCAGTTTCCGCTGGAATTTGAAGTGATGGTCGTTCAACCCTTCGAACTCTTCCTTCATCTTCTTCTCCTGGCGAAATGCCTGGATGATCGTCATCCCTTGGATCGATTCGTTAATGATCCCGTTCATCTCGCTGACTTTCTCGCGGACGACATGGTTATAGTTGGAAGCGTACTTCCGGTAAAGCAGCATCCACGCGTAAAGGAGCGGAATCAACACGAGCAGCACTGCAGCAAGTCGCCATTCAAGGTAAAACATTGCAATAAAGATTCCGCCGATGTACATGAAGCTCGTCGCAAATTGCGACAGCACTGTCACGAACAGGTCACGGATCGCTTCCGTATCGTTCGTGATACGTGACACGACTTTCCCGGCAGGCAAGTCGTCGAAATAACGGATCGGCAGTCGTTGCACATGCTCGAAGACGTCATTCCGCATTTTCTTGATGATCAAGTTCGCCCCTTTTTGCAGGACGATGTATTGCAGAAAGCGGAAGATCGCCGTGACAATGCCGAGTCCGAGGAACAGGACGAGCAACTGGGCGATCGGTGTGAAGTCAAAGTCCGCTCCCGCCACCGCAATGTGGTTATCGATGATTTCCTTGACGATCAATGGACCAGCTAGATCCGCTGCAACCGCAACGGCGAGCAGAACGAGTCCGAGAATGAGCGTCTGTTTAAACTTCAATGCATAATTGACTAAACGTTTTCCTGTCCCCATTCTTACACCTCCTCGATTTGCTGGCGGAGGAATTGTTCCTGGTACCAGGCTTTTTCTTCCAACAATTGTTCGTGCTTGCCTTGTTCGGCAATTTTCCCGTCATCAAGGACGATGATCCAATCCGCGTGCTGGACAGCAGACAATCGATGCGTGGTGATAATCGTCGTCTTGCCTTGCCGCTCCGTTTGGATATTCTTAATGATGTTCGCTTCGGTCTTCGCGTCGACAGCCGACAGCGAGTCATCGAGGATCAGGATTTCCGGATCTTTGATTAGTGCGCGCGCAATGGAGACCCGCTGCTTCTGGCCACCCGAAAGAGAGACTCCTTTCTCGCCGACGAGCGTATCGAGACCGCGCGGCAGCATTTCCAAATCCTTCTCGAACGAAGACAGCCTTAGCGCTTCCTTGATTTCCTTCTCGTCAGCATCGGGTTTACCGAACAGGATGTTCTCCCGGATCGAGCGTGAAAATAGGACGTGATCTTGCGGCACATAGCCGATCCACCCGCGCAGTTCGTCTTTCGATAGATCTGCGAGTTCAATGCCGTTGATCGACAGCGAACCTTGTCCCGCTGGATATTCACGCAGCAGCTGTTTGACGAACGTCGTCTTCCCGCTGCCGGTCGCTCCGACGATGCCGAGCGTCTGACCGCTCTTCAACGCCATCTTGATATTCGCCAAATTGGCGTTGTCCGATTGTGGATACTTGAAGTGGAAGTCCTCGAAGCCGATCACTTCCGGGCGGTCCGCACGTTTCGGTGCAACTGTATCCGCCACATCTTCCTTATGGTCCAATGTTTCGTTGACACGGTCGAGCGAAGCATTCCCCCGCTGCAAGATGTTGATCATCTCCCCGATTGCGAACATCGGCCAGACGACCATGCCAAGGTAAACGTTGAATGCGACAAGCTCGCCTAGTGTCAATGTCCCTTGCGACACAAGCACTGCACCGTAGCCGATTCCGATCATGTAACTGACAGAAGTCAATACTTTCGTGACCGGTGCAAATAGCGCATCGATGCGCTCCACCGCCATATTCTTCTTGTAGACGTCTTCAGTCATATCCAAGAAATCCTGTTCCGATGAACGCTCTTGGACGTAAGCGCGAACGACCCGGACACCCCCGACCGATTCCAGGACACTGTCATTCATTCCCCCGAAGGCATCTTGTGCCGCTGTATAGCGGGCATGGATACGCTTGCCGAGTGCCTGGACGATCAACGCCAAGATCGGGAGCGGCAACAGCGCAAGCAGCGTCAGCTCCCACGAAACAAGGAAGCCCATCGCGACAATGATCGTCGCCATGTAAAGCGTCGAATCGACCAATGTCAAAATCCCGAAGCCTGCTGTTTCCGAAACAGCCCGCAAGTCATTTGTCGCACGGGCCATCAAGTCGCCCGTTCTGTTCTTCTCATAAAAAGGTGGAGCCATCTTCAAGAAGTGGCTCATCAAACCGGAACGCAACTGCCGTTCCAATAAATAAGCCCCTCCGAACAGCTGGTACTGCCAGACGAAGTTCGTCAAATAGGCGAGTACCATCGCCAGCAGCAGCACACCGATGTATTGCATCATCAAGTCCGACGTCAGCCGGTCTTGTGCAATCGCATCGATCGCTACTCCGATCAACCACGGCGGCACAATCTCCAATAAGTTCGCGACGAAGAGCATCCCGATCGCAAGCGTGTACCGCAGCCAATTGTCTTTGAAAAATCCTCTTAATTTCCATAATACATCAAACATGTTTTACGCCTTCTTTCCCCGAGCCTTTAATGGCAATCCCGCTACCCGCTTCGTGCCGCCTCATAGATTGTAATTCCATTTCCCATCTTCCACATAACCATTCTCCTCTTGTCGTTTTAGTCGAATGACAAGCGCCATTCATTTATTTGGACAGCCAGGCTGTTCAAAACACAAAAAAGCGCACGCCGTTTGATGGGCATACGCTCATGAAATGACAAGGAGACAGACGCCCCCTTTGTTAAAACCGGCTCAATGAATGAAGCCGGGACTGATCGGAAGGCCTGAAGACTGCATGAAATTAGATAAGCTGTTCTTTTGGATCTTCGCCATCTTCAAAACCTCCCTTCCCGAATTATTTAGTACTTCAACACTATCACTGCGCAATTCTCATTGTCAACACTTTTTAGAATTCATCGAACATTACTTATGTTTCTATCATTGTTTATTCGGGTACTTAAAAACTAACAATAATAATGGGAAGTCATTAGAAAAGAGGGTGAAATACATGTATCAAAACCTTGCAGTCGCATATGATGGATCGGAAGGAAGTAAGCTCGCTTTCGAGAAAGCAGCGGAGCTGTTCAACCTGCTGCCAGACGCCAAAATCACCATCATCTATGTGAACGAACAAACGAACGAGAACATCGGGTTCTTAAATAGCGCAGGCTCTACTGTCCCGATTGCCTCACCCATTGCGGATAATACCCGGAATCAACTGATTCCCCCGGATGCCGGTGAATTCGCAGATACCGTCACCGGCCCCGAAGACACCGATATCCATGACCTCTCCAAGCAGATGCATCTTACCATCCAGCAGCGTCTTGACGAAAAAGGGATCCAGGCTTCCGTACTCGCACTCGATGGACCAGCAGTCAAAACCATCACGGCGTTCATCGAAGAACAGCAAATCGACCTGCTGATTATCGGCAATAGCGGCAAATCCGGATTGCAGCGCTTTTTCATCGGTTCCGTCAGCAGACGCCTACTGCAAGAAGCCGATTGCTCGGTTCTTGTCGTCAAATAACAGGAAGTCTAACGACTATCATATTTTTATCGTTACTTATCAATATAACGTGTTTAATGGTTTCATAATTCCCCCATCTGGGTAAAGAAGACTATTCGAAACGACTTGAAACATAGGAAGAAGGGGAAGCACCATGGCCAAACATACTGTCTATTTTTTGTCATCCAAGCAACACCGAAGCCTCATGGCCGAAATCTGGACCCATCAATTAGAGCTTCATGACTGGGATATTAAAAGTGCGGCTTGGGAGAAACCTTCGATTACGGAAACTCCGATTGAAATATTGAAAGAAGTCCTGATCCAATTACCCGATTACGAACCGCGACAATACAACCCGGAAGAAGTGAATAATGCAGATCTCATCGTCGCTCTATATGACGGCGACATTCAGCGGCAATCCGTCCCTCCGGACCTATCGTCCCAACGCGTAATCCACTGGAATATCCAAGATCCCGAACAGCATACGACGGATTCCCCTGACCGATGGGCTGCCTATCAGGAAGTATGCGACGAAATCGCCATGCAAGTGAAAGAGATGGAACCGCTTTTCCGAAGCATTTGAACTCATCCATTCATTCGCAGCTAAAAGAGCCATCAGCATCGCTGATGGCTCTTTTAGCTGTTCTTAGTGGGTCAGGACCGCACGTACAGGACTTCCGTCCGCCCCTGCTATTTTCAGCGGAAGCGCTGTCAGTCCGTACACTCCTTCTGCCACTTTATCAAGTACGATACCTTCCAGAATGTAACGGTGGTTGTCTTTCATCGCGTGGTGCATCGGTAATTCCTTGCTTGTTTCCGGATCGATCGATGGCACATCGACACCGAGCAACGTGATGGCGTGCTCCGACATCCAGCTTGCGATGGCCGGGTCGAACAATGGCCACGCGGACGGAAAAACCGAACGATCTGTCCACGCATTTGTCTTCAAGAGAATCGCCGTCACGCCACTCTTGACTTCCGGCATGTCACTCTCCGTGATTTCCTTCAAGCCGGTTACATCCACTACTTGCGCCGTCGTCAAATAAACGTTCAGCGGCAACTGCTCCACAGTCATGCCATGTTCATCGTAGTGGAATGGGGCATCGATATGTGTCCCGATATGGGTAGAAGCGGTAAGCTGTCCAATGTTGACGGACCCGCTCTGTTCTTTCGTCACTGATAAATGGAAGTCGAATGGTGTGTCTCCCGGCCATTCCGGCGTCTCTGAACGGAGCGGCATCGTAATGTCGATGATTTCCTTCGTCATGCTCACGCCACCACATTTCGTTCGTTGCTGAATTGTTTGTATGTTTCCTCGTCCATGATCCGCTTCAGGCGCATGACCATCTCCTCGACTTCCTTGAAGCTTGTATGGAATGCGACCGGTGCGAGCCGGATAATATCAGGTGCACGGAAATCCGGCACCACTCCTGCCTGTTTGAGTGCCTTGCAGATCCGTGCCGCTTCCGGGTGCGCAAAGGCGATGTGTCCGCCGCGGTCTTCGTCCTTGACCGGCGTCACGTCTTGGAGTTCCGGCAGATGTTCTGCCGCCAGCCCACGCATGAACTTCGTCAGCGCCAATGACTTCTCGCGGATTCGTTCAATTCCCGCTTCCTCGAACAATTCAAGGCTGCCGAAAAGCGGTGCCATGCTGAAAATGTGCGGTGTGCCGATCTGGTAAGCACCTGCCCCTTCCGCTTTCGTGAACGAATGATCCATATCGAATTGCTTTGTCTTGTCCGAGCCGAACCAGCCGGCATTGCCTGGAAGCAGCGTGTGATGGCGCTCATGCAAATACAGCCCGCCCGTACCGCCGGGACCCGAGTTCATATACTTGTAATGGCACCAAACAGCAAAGTCGACACCATCTTCATGGAGCGTATGAGGGATTGCCCCGATCGAATGCGCCAAGTCGAAGCCGACGAGAATACCTTTCTTGTGGGCTGCTTCCGTTATTTCCCGCATCGGCAGCAATTGCCCGCTCCGGTACAGGACCGACGGCAATAAAACGACTGCCACATCACCCTGCAATTGCGCGAGAATATCTTCGAGCATAAGCGTATGGCCGTCACGGCTTGGTACTTTTCTCAGCGCCTCTGCCGGATTCAGTCCACGCAGTCGGAGATGGCTTTCCGTAGCGTAAATATCTGACGGGAAATTCAGTTCATCCATGACGATCACGGAACGTTCCGCAGTCGGTGCGAACACGGTCGACAGCATTTGGTGAATATTCGAAGTGATCGAACCTGTCACCATCACTTCATGCGCTTTCGCCCCGACGATTGGAGCCACCCGAGCACTCAATTCCTCAGCCAGCGTGAACCATGGCCGCTCCCCTTCTGTCCAGCCATCGATTCCGTATATCTTCCAACTCGCCAGCGCTGCTTCGAGTGCTGCTTCCGCCCGTTTGCTCATCAAGCCGAGCGAATTGCCGTCCATATATAATTCGCCAGCCGTCTCGTGAAATTCTTCCTTGAAATGCGCAAGCACATCTGCCGTGTCCATTTGTTCCGCTTTCATCCTGATCCCCTCCATTTGCGATTACAGCTTTTTATAAAAAAGCCGGTTTCCTTTAGCCTACATGGACTGCCGAAAATCCGCAACGGTGAAAAGAAAACAACCAACTCGATCTTTTTTCATGCTATAATAGATATCCGACACCACACGATCGCGAATCGAACGCTATCATATATCGCTTTAAACGAGTAAAAACGGCCTGCAGCAGCGGCCGTTTTTGTGCGTTCAGAAGAGTTGGAGGCAGGAAACAAATTGGACATCTATACAAATTTACGCAGAGGAGAAAAAGGAGCCTGGCTCAGTATCGGTGCATACATTTTCCTCAGTGCCATTAAATTGAGCTTCGGCTATGCCGGGAATTCCGAAGCATTGAAAGCGGACGGGTTGAACAACTTGACCGACATTATCGCTTCCATAGCAGTCCTCGTCGGCTTGCGCATTTCCCAAAAGCCGCCGGATGAGAATCACCACTACGGCCACTTGCGTGCAGAAACGATTGCATCACTCGTCGCTTCATTCATCATGGCTGCTATCGGACTGCAAGTCATCTTCACGGCTGTCCGCAACCTCTTCGGTCCACCCGCTGACACACCAGAAGGCTATACAGTCTGGATTGCGTTGTTCAGTGCCGTCGTCATGTACGGCGTCTACCGCTTCAACCGGAAGCTCGCCGCGGAAATCAATAGCTCAGCTGTCAAAGCCGCTGCTTACGACAACCGTGCCGATGCGCTTGTCTCGGTAGGAGCTGGGATCGGGATTATCGCTTCAATTCTCGGCGCCCCGATCATCGATGTGATCACTGCACTCGCAGTCGGCTGCTTGATCATCTTCGCGGCCATCACGATTTTCAAGGAAGCAGTGCTGACATTGACAGACGGATTCGACGAAGGCGAAGTTGAGGCGATGTATACCATCATCGAGAATGTACCAGGCGTCATCGACATGCGCGACTTCAAAGGACGGCATCACGGCAACGTCATCTTCATCGACTTGACGATCTCGGTCGCTCCCTACTTGAATGTCATCGAAAGCCATTGGATCACCGAAGAAATCGAAAGAAAAATCAACAAAGTGAAACCGAACTGTGTCATACTCGTACATATAGAACCTGATTATTCTTCCAAGTCAGAAATTTAGTCATCCAGAAGGGGAACATGACGATGTATGATTTTATCGACCAGAAAAAAGTGGTGATGGTGACATTTGCCGTCATCTTGGCCATCAGCGCATTGATTGCACCGGCTGCCTTGTTCTACCCGATCAAGGCGATGTTCATCACGCCGCTCGCAACGCACATCGGCACAAATTTCATCTCACTCATCACCGGTGGCGTCGGCCTTTTGCTGATCGCCGCTGCACTCATCGTGCTCGTCGTGATCGATAGCAAAGCGAAACGATACAGCTTAGCTGCAGTCCTCGTCGTCGTCGGTGTGCTCGGCACCGCATTGTCGCTATCCGATTATTATTATATGACGAGCGAGAAATTCGTCTATAACGGGCCGTGGGAATTTACCGAGCATACGTACACATGGGATGACTTCGACCGAATCGAAGAACACGTCGCGATGGAAGGCGGCACACGCAAGACCCAGGCAATCGCACTGTTCACGAAAGACGGGAACGAAATCAAGATGTCCACAGGTACCATCTTCTTGATGGCCGGGTCGCTTACCGGCTATATCGAGCAGGCAGGCGGGACGTCTGAACGCGTCGTAGTCGACGATGAAGCAAGTGAATAACAAAAACGGGACTGTGTCGATGTGACATAGTCCCGTTTTTTCATTTCATCAAAGACCTGCAAAAATTGCAGCAGCCCGCTTCCTTTAGTTTTCATCCGAAGTATCATCTTGTTTATCTTCCATGTCATCTTCGAATTCATCATCTGTTCCTTCATCAGGGTTCTGGTCGAGGTCCGTCTCGCCGTCCTCGTCGTTCACTTCCGGAGCAGGCCCTTCATCACCGCCGTCTTCAAAGTCCGCGCCTGGGTCCTCGAATTCGAGCTGATCATCTTCCCCGCCACAAGCAGCAAGCATCCCGACAGATAATATCGTTGCCGCACCAAGTTTCAACCATTTCTGTTGGCTCATTTTCGTTCCTCCTCCCTGACCGGGGCCAATTTCGTTGCTAGTCTGCTATACCCGTTCAGAAAGAGGCGAAAACAACAAGACGGAAGATGCGCTCTTTCATCCTATCGCTGGTCCGACTCCGTCAGCCCGTGCTTGACGGCATAGAGCGCCGCCTGCGTCCGGTCCTGGACACCAAGCTTCGAAAAAATATTGGAGATGTGTGTCTTCACGGTTTTTTCCGTGACGAACAGGGCCGATGCGATTTCACGGTTGCTCTGGCCTTTCGTCAATTCCGCCAACACTTCCTGCTCCCGCGGCGTCAGCGGATGAACGGTATGCGGCGCCGGTTCCGCCGGTCCTTTCAGCAGCTCCGACGAAGCTTTCGGATGCAGCGGCTGCTCCCCGCGCAAAAGATCGTGCAACACTTCGACCAATTCATCCGGTTCGATGTCTTTCAGCTGGTAACCTGCTGCCCCCGCCTCAATCGCTGGGATGACATGGTCCCGGTCCGAAAAGCTTGTCAAGATGAGAACGATGATTTCCGGGAACTGCTCTTTGATCCTCTTCGTCGCCTGGATACCGTCCATTTCCGGCATGACGAGATCCATCAAGACGATATCCGGCCGGAGCGTTGCTGCAAGCTCCACCGCTTCCTTACCATTCACCGCTTCTCCTACGACTTCGATGCCTTCCTGTGTTTTCAGGAAGAACAACAACCCGCGCCTTACTACATGATGATCATCCGCAATCAAGACCCTCATCTTGCCATCCCCTTTCAATACGGAATCCGTACGAGTATTTCCGTGCCTTTGCCGATGCCGCTCGACCACTCGGCCATTCCGCCTTCCGCTTCGGCGCGGTCACGCATGCCCTGCAGTCCCATCGATGGAAGGGCCAGCCGTTCACCCGCAGCGAATCCACGGCCTTCGTCCTTGATGACCATCAAGACATCTTTCGAACGAGCCGATATATACAATTCCGCATCTTTCACGCCGGCATGCTTGCGGATATTGTTGAGCGCTTCCTGTGCGATCCGGAACAAGGCTTCCTCGATCCGTGAAGGCAACTGGATGACGCCGGTCACTTTGACGTCGAGCGACAGCCCGAGCATATCGCCGTATCCTTTGATCGCTTCGACAATACCGCTTTCAAGCCCCTTCGGCCGAAGCTGCCAGATGAGCGCGCGCATTTCATGCAGTGCTTCCTGCGTCAAATGCTGGATCTCCCGGAACGTGTCCTGCATTTCCTCATCCTTCGTCATCTCTACACCGCCCCGTGCTGTGAGCGTCACCGAGAACAGCAATTGGTTGACCGAATCGTGCAGATCTCGTGCCAGCCGGTTCCGTTCCCCGACAAGTGCAAGCTCCTGTTCCTGCTTGGTCAAGCCGATGCGTTTGATCGCGGAACCGATCTGGAACGCGGCTGATTCGAGCAAGGCAAGATCGTCTTTCGAAAAACGGGAAGTCTCAGGCGCTGCGATATTCAGCAGTCCGAATCGTTCTTCCCCGGACTGCAGCGGAACGGTCGCATGATGCGTAATCGTTCCACCGGACGCCACGCGGACTTCTCCTGCATTTTCGATGCGCTGGCAGGCGATGATGTTCGATGCTTTCTCCAGATCACCTTTAATGTAGCGACGGACACACCAGCAGCCACCTTCCTTCAGGTGGGCGCAGCCGTTTGAATCGAGCGCGCCCGGAAGCCCTGCATGTGCGACGAGCCGGTGCTTCCCTTCTTCGTTGATGAAGAAAATCCACGCCGTCTCGAATGACGTACCGGCAAGCAGCTTCCGGATTGCTCCGTTCAGCATCCCTTCCATATCCGTTTCTTCATTCAAAAGCTCGGCGATTTCCTTGAGCAGCGCCACAGTCGAATGTTCAGCCATCATGCTTTCCACCTCATTGTTTTAAGATTACCCGAAATCCACGCAGGATTCCTCCACCTTTCGAATGAAAAAACTCCCTGCATCGAGGGAGTTTTCTTTGTCAGCGTCCGTCCACTTCCGCGACGAATGCTTCTTTCAAAAATTCAAGACGCTCGGAACTTTCCTGTTCGCCTGAAGCCGTCACGCCGAAATAATATTTCACTTTCGGTTCAGTGCCGCTCGGACGCACACAAATCCATGAGCCATCTTCCAGGAAGAACTTCAGGACGTTCGACTGCGGCAACGTGATTTTCTCATCTGTGCCGAGGTCGACGAAGCGACGGGTCTGGCTGTCGTAATCCTCGATTGTCTTCACCGGAATGCCGGCAATTTCCTGGAACGGGCGCATGCGCAAATCTTCAAGCAACCGGTTGATTTCACGCGCACCTTCGACACCTTTTTTTGTGACAGAGACAAGCGATTCGCGGTACCAGCCGTGACGCGCATACAATTCGTGCAAGACATCAAGTAACGTCTTGCCTTGCGTCCGGTAAAAGGCAGCGGCTTCGACGAGCAGCAAAGTAATCTGCACGGCATCTTTGTCACGCGCAAAATCACGTGCCAAGTAGCCGTAGCTTTCTTCGTAGCCGAACAGGAACGTAAATTCCCGGTTCACATCATTCAGTTTCAACTTCTCACCGATGAATTTAAATCCGGTCAGGACATCTTCACAATCCACCCCGTAAGACTCCGCGATGACGCGGCCAAATTCAGACGTCACAATCGTCTTAAAGATGCGGCCATCCGCAGGCAATTCGCCTTTTTCCTTCTTCTGGCTCAGCAAATATTCGATCAGGAGTGCACCGGTCTGGTTGCCTGACAATAATTTGTAATGCTCTCCGTCACGTACCGCAATCCCTGCACGGTCGCCGTCCGGATCGACTGCAATCAGAAGGTCCGCCTCCGTCTTCTGGCCATACACTTCAGCCAGTTCAAACGCACCCGCTTCTTCCGGGTTCGGTGAAGTGACCGTCGGGAATTCACCGTCCGGCTGCATCTGCTCGGGGACGTATGTAACATCGTGATAGCCCGCTTCTTCAAGCAGACGCTTCACCGTTGCACCCGATGCGCCGTGGAGCGGTGTGAATACCGCTTTGACCGGATGTGCCAGCTGCTCACGAACTGTCAATGCCTGTTCGATATACGCCGCATCCAGACGTTCACCAACTGTGACGAGCAATTCCGGGTCGTAGCCTTCATTCCGGATCGCCAATTCGTTTTCGACGCGGCCGACAAAATCGATCACTTCGTCCGCATCTTCCAGATTCAGTTGTGCGCCGTCTTCCCCGTACACTTTGTAGCCGTTGTATTCCGGCGGGTTATGGCTTGCCGTCACGACCACGCCCATGAACGCATGCAAGTAACGCACGCTGAACGATAATTGAGGCGTCGTGCGCGGTGCATCGTAAAGATACGTATGAATGCCGTTCGCTGCGAACGTCTGCGCCGCCTCCCGAGCGAATTCCGGCGACATGCGCCGGCTGTCATACGCGATGACGATGCCGCGGCTCTTCGCTTCCGCTCCTTTGCTTGCGATATAGTCTGCAATGCCTTGCGATGCTTTACGCACCGTGTAAATGTTCATGCGGTTCGTTCCGGGACCGATCTCCCCGCGCATGCCGCCCGTCCCGAACGTCAAGTCTTGGTAAAACGCGTCTTCCGCAAGCTTCTCATCATCCTGCAGCGTTGCGAGTGCCGCTTTCGTATCTTCATCCAGCTCTTCATGTGCGAGCCATTTCTTAATTCGTTCCTGCCATGTCATCGGGCATCCCTCCAATGATTTCAGTTTACCAAAAATATAGGGAAAAAACCGCTCTTGATGGAGAGTTGATATGGCCTTCCGCTAACCATGACAATCTTTCGAAATTGAATTCAGCAAAAAACGAAGCTCCATACGCAGTAAATCGTGCGCGGGGCTTCATTCGTCTTCCAGCAAAATGATTCTATTTTCAAACTCATGACAGCCTTTTCCCTCGAACAACTTCATTTTTTGCCCTCCGTGAAAATCCTCAGAAACAGCAGCTCTTCCGTCTTCAAATTCACTGACTGTTCAAGGATTTTCGCTCCCAGGAAAAGTCACAATGTCATGCCACTGAAATGACATGAAAAAGTTAAGCATTCTTATTCTTGTGTTTCAGAGACTAATGCTTTTAATCGGCTTACACTGCCAATTTCGAATAGCTTTTCTCTAAAAGAAATAAATTCATCGGCAGCTTGGAGAATTTGAGCAATTAAAATTTCTTCATTAACAATGTTTGTCGTTTCTTTATAAATTTCGTAAAGACTCTCCTCTTTAAAATTCAATGGATTTCTTTTTACTTTAAATAAAATCAGGTTCTCTGGATTTGTAATGATTTTTTTAATGCTCCATTCATGGTTATTCATCGCCATAAAGCGCTTCCCAAAACCTGTTTTTTTATAATCCAAAGCCATTTCCAGAATACCAATCCACATTAAATCAATATCATCCCAGTCCATAAAGTCAGTCATTGCCGTATCCAGTGACTTAATAATTACTACACCATCCAATTTATGACCCTTGTGCCTTTTCAATTGCCTGTTGGCATTCTGATATGACAGGGGATCATTTAATGAAATAAAGTAGTCTGAGGCATTTTCTTTATTAAAACAGAAAGAATCCAAAGCTTTCTGTTCAATATAAGTGTTTATAACGAGCATAGATTTTCCTTCTCCTTTGTATTTCTGGCCAAAGAGTTTCCACACAATTAATCCTGATACTCCTGTAACACGAATCCTCAAAGAACGTCTAAGAATAATAAGAGGTGAGTTGCCATGAAAAGATTCCTGTATTTTTGCTTATTCTTATTTGTTTTAGCGATTACACCTGCCTGCACAGTTGCGCAGTCCACTGATTCCCTGGAAGAAGAATCTTCTTTCGGTGACTTTCCAAACGAATGGACCAGTGAACAAAATTCGATTGTATTATCGAGTAATCCGACTGCTTATACTGCCCTTGTAAATGAAATCATCATTGAAATCGAAAATAGAGGTTCCGAAACGATCTCGTTCAGTCATATCGATTATGTGGAAAAAATGATCGACGGCCAATGGTACCGGGTTCCTTATGTCGAAGGGACGGACTCGATTGATATTGAACTTGTCGTAAAGCCAGGGAATACAGAAGTTTATAAGCTGGAAACCGATTTCTTCGATTATGACTTCACTGCCGGCTCATACCGGATCGTCAAACCGTTTTCTTTTAACAATAACAGTACTGAGGTAATGCTTGCGGTGGAGTTTGAAGTTGAAAGCAATAAAAAATGACGTAGAAAACCGGTTGATTTTCCACGTCATTTTTTATTCATTCAAATAGGCACATCCAAATCATCCTTCGCCGTTTCCAGAAACTCATTGTAACGTTCGAATGTATTTCTTAGATCTGTAATGGCCTGCTCACGTTCTTCAGGACTTGATGCATCGGTGTAACGCTGGATAATATGAGAGTACGCTGATTTCGCGTCATTATAGGAACCATAATATTCTTCCTTTATCTTTTGCTCTACGTGCACTCCGCCGCCGCTATAATTGAAGAAATCAGCAAATCTTGAATTTAATTGCACGAGCTGCTCATTTCTTTCTTCCTCGCTTAATCGTTCCGCCTCCTCATGAAATTCTAAAAAAGCGACTACAGGTTCCCTCAACTGCGCCATATCCGAATAGACCAGACTGCGGTAATCACGAATAGTCTGGTGCTGCTGATAGATGCCGACCAGCAATCCAACCATGATCAGACCAGTAAGAATTAACAATAATTTCTTCATAACCGCACCCCTTTTTTACGAAATATTCCTTCATTTTATATTAACATCATTTTATATTTGTGGATAGAGAGATATTCCCGATATATCCGTTTTCTAAAGCGGCATTCCTTTTCTTCCCGCTCCATTAAGCGCACAAAAAAAGATCTCTTCCCTGACTCCATCAAGGAAGAGATCATCTGTATTCTTTCAATCATAAGAACTGCTTTCGAAGGATCAATCTTTCTTATACTCAATCCGGTAAACATCATGCCGGCGGTCCTTCAATTGCTTGACCGTGCCGTCCTGGCGCTGGCGGCGGAGAATCTCGAGGTCGACGTCGCCGATCAGCACCATTTCCAGGTTGGCGTTCGTTTCGCCGACGATGCCGTCACGGGCGAATTCGAAATCGCTCGGTGCGAAGATGCCGGACTGGGCGTACTGGATGTCCATGTTTTCCGTCTGCGGCAAGTTGCCGACCGTGCCGGAGATGACGGTGTAGATCTGGTTTTCCACGGCACGCGCCTGTGCGCAGTAACGGACGCGCAGGTAGCCTTGGCGGTCTTCCGTACAGAACGGCGAGAAGATGATGTTCGCGCCCATATCCGTCGCGATGCGCGCGAGTTCCGGGAATTCGATGTCGTAGCAGATCTGGATGGCAATCTTGCCGCAGTCCGTATCGAATACGCGCACGGAATCCCCTGCCGAAATGCCCCACCATTTGCGCTCGTTCGGCGTGATGTGGATCTTGTACTGTTTGTCGATCGATCCGTCGCGGCGGAACAGGTACGCAATGTTGTAGATTTCGTCGTCTTCTTCCTTGACAAAATGCGAGCCGCCGATGATGTTGACGTTGTACCGTACGGCAAGGTCTGTGAACAGTTCGATGTACTGCGGCGTGTACTCCGTCAGTTTCCGCACGGCTTTGCTTGGTGACGGTTCGTTCAGGAACGACATCAATTGCGTCGTGAAAATTTCCGGGAACACGACAAAGTCCGAATGGGCATCGGAGGCCACGTCGACGAAATACTCGACCTGATTTGCGAGGTCATCGAACGATTCGATCGCCCGCATCAAATATTGGACAACACAAATACGCACCGGCAGGCTCGTCTTAAAGTGGCGCTTCGAGACCGGTTTGTAGTCGATGTTATTCCATTCCATGAGCGTCGCGTATTTGCCTGACGCCTTATCATCCGGCAAGTAATTCGGATTGATGCGCATCAGTTGGAAGCCGTTCATCAGCTGGAACGTCAAGACAGGATCGTAAATCTTGTGGCGGGATACTGCGTCGACGTATTCGCGCGGCGACATTTCCTCCGCATGCTTATGGTAGTTCGGGATCCGTCCCCCGATGATGATCGATTTCACATTCAGCTCACGCGCTAGTTCTTTGCGCGCTTCGTACAGGCGCTGGCCGACTTTCATCCGGCGGTATTCAGGGTGCACCATCACTTCGATGCCGTACATGTTATAGCCATCTTGGTTATGATTCGTAATGTAGCCGCCGTCCGTTACGTCATCCCATGTATGGCGGTCGTCGTACTCATCGAAGTTGATGAGCAGACTGGAGCAGGAGCCGATCACTTTATTATCAAGCTCTGCCACGAGCTGCCCTTGCGGAAAGACGCCCAGATGGCTTCTTAATTGTTCTTCTTCCCAAGGCTCCATCCCCGGAAAACACAGTTGCTGCATTTCCAGAATCGGGCCGATATCGGAATAATTCATCTCTCGGATGATCATGCTTTTCTCAAAATCAGCTAAATCGAATGGCTCTGCCATGTGGACTCACTCCTTCACAAAAGGTTCAAATTTCATTATAACGGATATCCTGATAGGTTAATAATGTTTTACTTCACTTCTCCTTAGCATTATAATGCAATGGAGGTTACCATGAGAAAGGATCGGTCCGATGAAAAAGCTTCAGGAAAATCTTCTGCTCGTCATGTGGACAGTTTCAGTTGTCGCAACGGCAGGCTCATTATACTTTTCAGAAGTGCGCGGCTTCATCCCGTGTGAACTGTGCTGGATCCAGCGCATCTTCATGTACCCACTCGTTTTGATCATCGGCATCGCCATCGCGCAGAAGAATGCGCGGATCTATACGACTACACTTGTGTTCTCTCTGATCGGTGCCAGTATTTCACTTTATCATTACGGCATCCAGAAGCTCAAGTTCTTGTCTGATTCGGCCCCTTCTTGCGGACAAGTGCCATGCACAGGCGAGTACATCAACGTTTTCGGCTTTATCACGATTCCATTTCTTGCTTTGACGGCGTTTTTGATGATTGCCGGACTGAGTTTGTATTTGCGGAAATCGATTAAGGAGGAACAGTAATATGAAAAAAATGATCGGGATTGCAGCGGTCATCGTTGCGATTTTCGCATTGATCATCGTTTTGACCAACATGTCCAACAAAGAAAAACTTGCGAACAATCCTTACGATACAGACGATCTGGATCCAGCGACAATCGACCAACTGGATGATGAAAACTACCAGAACATCGTCCTGCCGGAAGAATTGAACGAACAGATTGAGAGCGGAGAAGCGACAACGGTCTACTTCTTCTCCCCGACTTGCCAGTACTGCCAGCAGACAACACCGGTCCTGATGCCGGTCGCTGATGACATGGACGTCGATGTGCTCCAGTACAACTTGCTTGAATATGACCAAGGCTGGCAGCAATACTTCATCGAAGCGACACCGACATTGATCCATTTCGAAAACGGCGAGGAAGTTTCACGCTGGGTCGGCGCACAGCCGAAAGAGAACATCGAAGAATTTTTCAATGAAGTCGTTTTGAAATAACAGAAAGGCCGTGTGATGCACGGCCTTTTCCTATGGGAGGAAATTTTTATGCATTGGTTTTATGAATTACAGGAACAAATGACGGTCGAGGAATTGCTGCGGGAGGAATGGGGTCTCGGCAAAAAGATTGTGCATGAACTGCGGATGGCCAAAGGCGTCACACACGATGAAGCGCCTGTAGCAGACTGGAAAGCGACATTGCCGAAAGGGACGGTTCTCCGTTTCGACTGGCCGGACTCGGATTCCCCTTATACGGCAGATGCTGACACGGCAATCACGGTCCTGTTCGAAGACGAGCATTTCCTGATCGCCCGCAAACCGAAAGGCATGAACACCCATCCGAATGAACCCGGCGAAACCGGCACATTCATCAATGCCGTCATCGGCTATTTGGTGGAAAACGGGCATTCCTACGGCGAGCACATCCACCGTCTTGACCAAGGCACATCAGGCCTCGTCATCGTCGCCAAGCACCCCGCTGCGAAGAACATCGCCGACCGTATGTTAGAAAAGAAACTGATCTCGCGGAACTACGAAGCGATCGTGAATGGCTCCGTGCGTCCGGCAGAAGGTGTCATCGATGAACCGATCGGTAACGACCGTCACCATGCCACGCGTCGCCGCGTTTCACCGAACGGGCAAGCAGCGGTCACCCATTACCGGACAATCCGGAAAGAAAACAACGGGAATACGCGCTTGCATTTAACACTCGAAACCGGGCGCACGCACCAGATCCGCGTCCACCTGGCCCATATCGGCAATCCGATTGTCGGAGATGAACTGTACGGGGCCGAACCGGAAATGGACGGCACGTATGCACTGCATGCGTACCGCGTTTCTTTCGTCCACCCGTTCACGCATGCGAAAGTGGTTGTGGAAGATCCGATTCAATTGTAAGAGAGGTGCGGAGAAGTCGCTCTGGGGTGCGAAAAATCAGCCGCGAGGTGCGAAACTTTCGCAACGAGGTGCGTTCAGCATAAAAATCAAACAAAAAGGAAGCCCGCGATTGCAGGCTTCCTTTTGAATGCATTATTTCAAATCATCCGGATTGGACCCCGAGCGCCAGTCCTGGTTGAGGCTGTCGATTTGTTTCATGTCTTCCGCCGTCAACGAGAAATCGTAGACACCGGCGTTTTCCTGGATCCGCTCGGGCTTCACCGATTTCGGAATGACGATGAGGTCGCTCTGCAGGTGCCAGCGGATGACGACTTGTGCGGTCGTCTTGCCGTATTTTGCGGCGATTTCCGTCAAGGCGTCTTCCCCGAGCAGACGGCCGCGTGCAAGAGGCGACCAGGATGTGATCGCGATGTCTTCTTTTGCACAGAACGCACGCAGCGGTTCCTGCGTCAATTGCGGATGCAACTCGATCTGGTTGACCATCGGCTTGATATTCGCTTTCGCAAGAAGCCGCTCCAGATGGTGTTCATGGTGATTGGAAACACCGGTTGCGCGGATGAGCTTCTCGTCGTAAAGACGCTCGATTGCGCGGTATGTCTCTTCGAATTTGCCTGGCACCGGCCAGTGCGTTAAATAAAGGTCGAGGTAATCGAAGCCGAGCCGCTCTAGCGATGCTTCGAACGCACGCAGTGTCTCATCGTACCCTTGCTCGGAATTCCATACTTTCGATGTGATGAACAAGTCTTCGCGTTTTTTCGAAGAAGCGCGGACCGCTTCCCCCACTTCGCGCTCGTTCTCGTAGATCGCGGCCGTATCGATCGCCGGATAGCCGTGATCGATTGCCGCCGCCATCGCGGCAAGTGCCTCGTCGCGGTTCTTCATCTTGAATACGCCCAGGCCGAAGCGCGGCATTTCCACACCGTTATGTAATGTTTTTGTTGAAGTCAATGTCAAATCCATGGTCATTCCTCCCTTTCCGCTTATTTTACTCCTTCATTCATCAAGGCGCAAAAAAAACCGCCCAAAAGGCGGTTTTAGACGCGGCCGTGACGATCAGCCATCGCTGCTGTAATGATTAATACTGCAGCCGTCACCAAATGCATTGCCCATCCGAGAAGCGGAATCCACGCAAGTGCACTTGTCACAAGGCCGAGGATCGAACCGGATTTCGGCGAGTATTCACGGAAAGCGAAAAACAGTGTAATCGCGTGAAGTACGAACATGACGCCTAGGACGGAATAACCCGTACTTAAGACGACCGAGCCCCCGATGACCGGAATCGCAAGAAATGCTTCAGCCAAGCCGGTAATCCACATGAGCGCTACTGAAATCTTCATTTTCATCTAGCTCACCCTTTCTTTGATTTCATCTTACCTATAATACGGCCGCAACCGCAAATGGTTTCACTTTTGCACCGAATTTCTTTCGTTTCACACATCCGACAGAAATTCTCCATAATTGAATCCCCGACAACAGTTTTCATTTCGAATGAAATGAGCTATACTGAATAAAGATGTAATTCACAAGGAGGATATCAATTATGAATTTGATCCTTATTCTGGGTATTTGCGTATCATTCCTAGTCGCGATCTTCACTGCAGGCTATGACGACAAACCAGGTACAATCGACAAGAAATAATAAAAAAAGACACGACCGACGTCAGCTTCTGACAGTTCGGTCGTGTTTTTTAATTTCACAAGGTGCCCTGACTTATTCCAGACCCGGAAAGCCTTGCTGGCGCAGCGCTTCAAACATCAAGATTGCCGCTGTGTTCGACAAGTTGAGTGAGCGGATGTGCTCATTCATCGGAATGCGCAGGCACCGCTCCGGATTGTTCGCGACCAGTTCGTCCGGCAGACCTGTCGTCTCCCTTCCGAACACGAAGAAATGATCTTTCTCCTGTTCCGAGAAATCGAAATCACTGTACGTCTTCTTGCCGAACTTCGTAATATAATAAAATTCGCCGTCTTCGTAACGCGCGAACAGTTCATCCAAGCCGTCGTAGTAATGGATATCGACGTGCTCCCAGTAGTCGAGGCCTGCCCGCTTCAACATCTTATCATCCGTTGAGAAGCCAAGCGGCCGGATCAAGTGCAGCTTGACGCCGGTTCCTGCGCAAGAGCGCGCGATGTTCCCTGTGTTCGCCGGGATGAGCGGCTGGTAAAGTACGATGTGTATAGCCAAAATGATTCACTTATCCTTTCTGCAGTTCCGTATAGAATGCCAATCCTTTTTCGATTTCTTCTCTTACCTCTCCATCGGCCTCCACTTCCAGTCGCTCCGTCAGCGCTGCGAACCCTTCCGCTGTGCCGATCTTCCCGACAGCCCAAGCAGCGGTCCCTCGGATCATCGGACGCTCATCCTGTTCCATGAGTGCAATGAGCGCCGGCACTGCCGACTCTTCCTTGAAGTGGGCGAGCGCCAAGATGGCATTGCGCTGGATCGGCTTCTTCCCGCGCCATGAACCTGCCATCGCACCAAACCGCTCCTTGAATTCCCGGTTGGATATGGTCAGGAGCGGCTCAAGCAGCGGCTTCGCCAGCTCCGGATCCGGTTGGAATTCCGGATGGATCTGATTCGTTTTCCGCTTGTTTTTCGGGCAGACCGTCTGGCACGTATCACAGCCGTACAGCCGGTTGCCGATCACTGTCCGAAACTCATCCGGCAAGAACCCTTTCGTCTGCGTCAAAAAAGAAATACAGCGCTGGGCGTTCAACTGGCCGCCTTCGACGATAGCCCCGGTCGGACATGTATCGATGCATAGACGGCAATCCCCGCACTGGTCTTCCATCGGTTCATCCAGACGGAATGGGATGTTCGTGATCATTTCGCCCAAGTAAACGTAAGAACCGAACTCCGGCGTGATGATATTCGTATTCTTCGCACTCCAGCCGATGCCGGCACGTTCCGCGACAGCACGGTCCGACAGTTCTCCTGTATCGACCATCGAGCGCATGCGAGCATCCGGATAATGCGCCGCGATGTATGCTTCGAGCTGCATCAGCCGTTCACGCAGTGCCGAGTGGTAATCCTGCCCCCACGAAGAACGGGAAAAGATGCCCCGGCGCGCTCCCCGCACCCCGCGCGGCGCGTCATCCATCTTGGACGGGTAGGCGATCGCAATCGAGATGATCGACACCGCTTCTTCCAATAACAGCTCCGGATGCGTCCGCTTCTCGATGTCCGGCTCTTCAAAGCCCGACTGGTAATTCAGCTGTTGCTGGCGGATGAGCTGATGCTTTAAGCTGAAGAAAGGCTCTGCCGAAGCAAAGCCGATTTTATCAATTCCGATCGTGGCGGCATAGGCGACAAGATCCTTTTGAAATTGATCGAGGTTCATAATAAAACTCCTGTCTTTCAAATATGATATGCTAAGGAAAATGAGATTCACGAAAGGACGATCGGCATGAATATTTCAATCGATCCGAAAATCAAAGAAATCCTTCCAGACTTCAAAATCGGTATTATCCATTATAGCACGATTACGGTTTCCCCTTCACCACAAATGCTGCAAGGAAGACTCCAGCTTTTCCAGGAGCAGCTCTACTTCGACCTGCTAGATAAACAAGTAACCGACTTCCCAGGCCTCCTAGAATGGCGCATGGCGTGGAAAGCGCTCGGCGGTGACCCGAGCCGTTACCGTCCTTCCGCAGAAGCGCTCTATCGCCGGATCGGCAAACAGCAGTACATCCACCCGGTCCATTCCGGTGCCGACTTGAACAACTTCCTGTCGCTGCAATACGAAATCCCGCTCGGTCTTTATGACACTGACCGGATCGACGGCGAAGTCACGATCGCCATCGGTACAGCAGACGACACATTCGAAGGACTGAATAACCGGACGAACACGCCGCACAACCTGCTCGTCTCCAAGGACGCGCAAGGCGTTTTCGGCAGTCCGTATGTTGATTCCAAACGGACCGCGGTGACAGAAGACACCGTCAACGCGCTGCACATCTTCTACTTGCGCCCGTCGATGAACCGTGACACCGCGATTGAGATGCTGACAGCCGCATCCAATATGTTCACCGGCATCCACGGTGGCAATGCTGATTTTTATGTTCTTTGACCTGTATGCCTGTCGCTCCCGTGCGGCAGGCATCTTCTTTTCCTTTTTCCGCTGGATGAAGTAAGCTTTTCTTACTATCGATGAAAAAGGTGCATACTGTGAAAAAACTGACGAGCGATATCATCGCATTCAAAGGAAGCCACTACGACTTCGGCTATCACCAAGGCCAGCTGCTGAAAGACTCTCCTCTGCTCCCGAACCGCGAAAGACAGCGGCAAGCGCTGAAAAAAGAGCTGCTGGTCGACGAAACAACGGCACAAGAGATCCTGCAAGCTTTCGCACCGCGGATCCGGGAGGAAATCATCGGGCTTGCCGATGCACTCCAATGGTCCATGAAAGACGCTATCCGCGACTTCGGCGGCTATTACTTGGAGTATGTGCGAAGCGGCTGCTCGATCCTTACAAGTCCAAGCTTCATGGTGCGCAATTACGACAGTGCACCGCAAGGCTATGAAGGGCGATTCGTGCTTTACGCCCCTTCCGACGGCGGTCTCGCCACGATCGGGCCGACGATGCAGATCACCGGACGCACTGACGGCATGAATGAAAAAGGACTCACGATGGGTTACAACTTCATCAACCGGCGGAATTCCGCGGACGGCTTCATCTGCAACATGGTCGGCCGCCTGCTGCTCGAGAACTGCGCCACTATCGAAGAAGCCATCGACTTGTTGAAAGAGCTTCCGCACCGCCGCTCCTTCAGCTACGTCTTGAGCGATGCGACCGGCACGAACGTCGTCGCTGAAGTGTCACCACGGGAAGTCATCGTCCGCCAGGCATCCGTTTCGACGAACCACTTTACCCACTTGACGCAGGAAAACCGCTACCAGACCGACGACTCGGTCAGACGCGAACATGTCCTGCTTTCCCGAAAAGACAACTTAAGCGGTGTATACGAGGCATTCCGTCTTTTGAATGACTCAGATGGCGATATCTTTTCGACGAAGTACAGCACGGCTTCAGGGACGTTGCACACAAGCTTGTACCTCCCCGAGACACTTCAGGCAGGAATCGCACTCGGACCTGACCGTGACCCGTTCATCGTCGACTTTGGCCGCTGGATCGACGGGCAACCATTCCACGCTAAGCGGATCAACGGCTGGATCGATACGAAATTCCCATTTCCACACATGATTGAACATTGAAAGAGGTGCCCACATACGGGCACCTCTTTTTTACGTATGTATCCGGTCCAAATAACCGAAGCCGAGCGTCGTCTCGATTTTCCCGTCAAAGGACGTACGCGCCTCTGTTTGCCCCGCCACCCAATCGGCGAAGTCGAAAATGACCGGCTCCGCATTTCCGCCAATGGCAATCCACGCTTCTTGCTTCTCCGGTATATAAGCGGATGTATGGATCGTCCCGGCCCAGCTTCTGTAATCATCCGCAAAGACGCCGCGCGCCGGATCGTTGAACAAGCGGTATGCGTTGTTCAAATCGTCCAAGTCTGCCGGCTGCGAACGGATCGCGTCTAGCCGGCTGAATGAATCCTTCAAGTAATGGCGGTTCTCGTCTTCCTGCACTTCGAAGTGGTTCGTACAAGCGCCTGCCTCCCGGACGATCGTCTTGCGCGGTGTCGCTTCGATGATGCAGCTCTTCCCGCTCGCATCCATCACGACGTAGCTGAACGAACCTCGGTGTGGGATATTCGCCACTAGCTCCACTGCCTCCCCTACTGTCGCACACGTCTCTAAGATAATCCGGCCGATCAAGTAACAGACGAACCCTTTCCCAGGATTCTTGCGGTGGATGAAATTATAGCCCATCGCAAGCCCCTGGTCGTTCATCCCGTCCATCCGGCCAACAATGCGCTGCGATGGCCCGATCGTCGCGTAGCCGCCATCAGACGGCTCATAAAGCATGTAGCGACCCTCATACGTCTGCGGATGGAAATCATAATTCCGCAGCAAGAACCCATCCCCGGTCAAAATTGAGCAGCCTGATCTGTCTGGTGTAATGCGATAGCCCCCGAAATCACGCAGCACTTCATCCATCGGCAAATCAAGCGCATCCCGCAGCCCTTCAAGCTCTTCCCAAATCTTCGGTGCATATTGTAAGAACGCCGCTTTTGCATCCGCCACATCGATTTCAAAGCGCGGACGTTTCGTCTTCCACTGCTTGCGTCTGTTTTCAAGCGTCAATGTACCGCGCAGCTGATCCCCTTGCCAGTAGCCGAAATCGTAGTGGCTCCCGCGGAACTGCATGACTCTGCTTTCAATCTCTCTCATCTCTTCTCCCCCCTATTGCCGTCATTATAACAAACTTGCACAAGGAGACGTAAGAAATAGTTTTCTGACAATAACTTTTGCATAGAAAAAAAGAGCTGCATAATGCAGCTCTTCCTCACACATGATACCGGCGGTCGGGGTCGAACCGACACTCCCAGAGGGAACGGAATTTTGAGTCCCGCGCGTCTGCCAATTCCGCCACGCCGGCTTAATTGAATTGGACAAGATTTATTCTACCATAGTTTTTATTCATTACACAACTACTTTTTTAAAAATAAATCAAAATTAATTTCCCCGGCCGATCATAGCCGAATACTCTACTTAATCACACCTCCGGACAAAGGCGCTCGGACAGCTTGAAAGCCTGCAATGATGGTATAGATCAAGAGGAATGAAGCAATCCGCAAACGCACAGAAGTGCTCACACCCGTCCGGGACGGCGAATACTTATTCAAGCGTACACCACGCAAGAACGAAGCGGAAATCGACTTCCTGCGCGAATAACCGAAAAAAGCCGGAAGAATCCACGATGGGTCCTCCCGGCTTTCC
Source organism: Planomicrobium sp. YIM 101495 (assembly GCF_009707665.1). Classification (GTDB taxonomy): domain Bacteria; phylum Bacillota; class Bacilli; order Bacillales_A; family Planococcaceae; genus Planococcus. Next base: position 1,960 of record NZ_WLZW01000003.1, on the reverse strand, counting down.
TATTTCCTTGTTTTACGGAAAACAAAAACACCTTCCGCAAATGCAGAAGGTGTTTGTTCATCGCTTGGCATTGCGATGCGTTTGATACCGGCGGTCGGGGTCGAACCGACACTCCCAGAGGGAACGGAATTTTGAGTCCCGCGCGTCTGCCAATTCCGCCACGCCGGCAAAATAGTATGGAGGCGGCAACCGGATTTGAACCGGTGATAAGGGTGTTGCAGACCCATGCCTTACCACTTGGCTATGCCGCCAAAATTTGGAGCGGAAGACGGGGGTCGAACCCGCGACCTCCACCTTGGCAAGGTGGCGTTCTACCACTGAACTACTTCCGCAAAAGAAAAAGCTGGGGTACCTGGATTCGAACCAGGGCATGACGGGATCAAAACCCGTTGCCTTACCGCTTGGCTATACCCCAATAATATGGATGGGGCGGACGAGGGGAATTGAACCCCCGAGTGCCGGAATCACAATCCGGTGCGTTAACCACTTCGCCACGACCGCCACGCTATTATTTATATAAGTACATTCGATTAAAAAGAAAAATGGGGCGGACGAGGGGAATTGAACCCCCGAGTGCCGGAATCACAATCCGGTGCGTTAACCACTTCGCCACGACCGCCATCATTAAATTAAAAAAATTGGCAGGGGCAGTAGGAATCGAACCCACATCGGAGGTTTTGGAGACCTCTGTTCTACCGTTAAACTATGCCCCTATAAAACTGGTGGTGGGGGGCAGATTCGAACTGCCGAACCCGAAGGAGCGGATTTACAGTCCGCCGCGTTTAGCCACTTCGCTACCCCACCAAAAAATGGTGCCGGAGAAAGGACTTGAACCCTCAACCTACTGATTACAAGTCAGTTGCTCTACCAGTTGAGCTACTCCGGCGATATAAAAAAATATGGTGGGTCAGGACGGAATCGAACCGCCGACACTTAGAGCTTCAATCTAATGCTCTACCAACTGAGCTACTGACCCACATTTTAAAGAATAAATGGCGGTCCCGACCGGGATCGAACCGGCGATCTCCTGCGTGACAGGCAGGCATGTTAACCGCTACACCACGGGACCTATTTGGTTGCGGGGGCAGGATTTGAACCTGCGACCTCCGGGTTATGAGCCCGACGAGCTACCACTGCTCTACCCCGCGATAATGTTATTAAATCTGTCTTGCCATACTCTTAGTATCTCGGAGACTGACACCTGCATCGGCTTCGCCTGCTTCGGTGTTAATCGCTGTCTTCTTCCAGCGATTTGCTCTACCCCGCGATAATACTATTAGAAGTGAATGGTGGAGGATGACGGGATCGAACCGCCGACCCTCTGCTTGTAAGGCAGATGCTCTCCCAGCTGAGCTAATCCTCCGAAATGGTGACCCCTACGGGATTCGAACCCGTGTTACCGCCGTGAAAGGGCGGTGTCTTAACCGCTTGACCAAGGGGCCTTAATTTTTACAGCTGCGTATCTATGGCGGAGAGCAAGGGATTCGAACCCTTGAGACGGTTGCCCGCCTACATGATTTCCAATCATGCTCCTTCGGCCACTCGGACAGCTCTCCAAAAAAATGGCTCCGAAGGTAGGACTCGAACCTACGACCATCGCATTAACAGTGCGGTGCTCTACCACTGAGCTACTTCGGAATAATGATCAGCCTGGCGATGTCCTACTCTCACAGGGGGAAACCCCCAACTACCATCGGCGCAAAAGAGCTTAACTTCCGTGTTCGAGATGGGAACGGGTGTGGCCTCTTTGCCATCATTACCAGACTAATATTATTTGAAAGACAAGTTTTATTATACCAATTCCCAGCGGGAATACAAGGCTTTTTTAAAACTTTTGTTTGTTCTTTCAAAACTGGATAAAGCGGACATTGATTGATTGGTTAAAGCATATTGGTTAAGTCCTCGATCGATTAGTATTCGTCAGCTGCACGTGTCGCCACGCTTCCACCTCGAACCTATC
>NZ_WLZW01000002.1 GCF_009707665.1 Planomicrobium sp. YIM 101495 | reverse complement strand
CCTTGATCTGCCCGGAGGCTGATCAGTAACTATTTCATCAACGTTTTGCTGTTCAGTTTTCAAGGTTCATGGTTTAAAAATATGGAGCGGGTGAAGGGAATCGAACCCTCATCATCAGCTTGGAAGGCTGAGGTTTTACCACTAAACTACACCCGCATATTTAAAGTTGTAAGTCATTTGGCGCGCCCGGCAGAAGTCGAATCCACAACCTTCTGATCCGTAGTCAGACGCTCTATCCAATTGAGCTACGGGCGCAAACATTTTGGTGCGGTCGAGAAGAGTCGAACTTCCACGGGATTTCTCCCACTAGGCCCTCAACCTAGCGCGTCTGCCATTCCGCCACGACCGCATATTGTTTTGAGACAAGTAATATTGTATATGATTGCTATTGTTTTTGTCAACCGCTATTTTCAAGCGGCATCACACACACAGAAAAGTAAAATGGCTGGGGTACCTGGATTCGAACCAGGGCATGACGGGATCAAAACCCGTTGCCTTACCGCTTGGCTATACCCCAATAAAAAATGGCGGTCCCGACCGGGATCGAACCGGCGATCTCCTGCGTGACAGGCAGGCATGTTAACCGCTACACCACGGGACCTTTTTGGTTGCGGGGGCAGGATTTGAACCTGCGACCTCCGGGTTATGAGCCCGACGAGCTACCACTGCTCTACCCCGCGACAATAGAATTTAATTTATCTTGCTGATACTCATTGTGTATCGTAGATCGACATCTGCTTCGGCTTTGCCTGCATCGATGTTACTTCGCCGTCTTCGTACGGCTCGTTGCTCTACCCCGCGACAATAGAATTTAATTTTTCTTGCTGATACTCATTGCGTATCGTAGATCGACATCTGCTTCGGCTTTGCCTGCATCGATGTTACTTCGCCGTCTTCGTACGGCTCGTTGCTCTACCCCGAGACAATGTTATTTCTTTCATCTTGCACATGCTCTCCATAGATTGAAGTCTGCATCCATAAGAACTATGTACTTCTGTGAAACCAATGCGCTTACATTATGTGATCTGCCAATCGGCCAGATAACTAATATAACACATGCCTTCGTATTTTGCATCTATTTGCTTTGCGTCAATCAAACATTCAAGCTTAACGTTCACTTAGTATGTATAGATGATGACCCCTACGGGATTCGAACCCGTGTTACCGCCGTGAAAGGGCGGTGTCTTAACCGCTTGACCAAGGGGCCTTAATGGCTCCGAAGGTAGGACTCGAACCTACGACCATCGCATTAACAGTGCGGTGCTCTACCACTGAGCTACTTCGGAATGACGGGTAATTGCTTACCGACTTTTCTTATTATAAGGAGTGTTTCACGAATCGTCAATAGCTTTTCCGTTTTTTCTTCAACTTTTTTTCCTTTGCGCCACTTTTTTGCAAAAGGCGCTGTTGCTTGGCTACTCTTGCCCACTTACATTTAGGCTGAAACCCTCTACAACTGAAATCATTATTCAAGAAAAACCTTTTTCATTATACCTTGAAGCACGCACTGAAGCAATCCTCTTCAGAGAAAATTGAAAACAGCCGGCCGTCCACCATTCCCTGGACGCTCGGCTGTTCTTTCATTTCCTACTCGCTTTTCAAGCGCAGCTTCCCATTGCACTTGCCGCAACGGTAGCGGGCTGTGTTCATCCGGATCTTCCGCGCGTATTCGCATCTGCAGTCGATGCATGCATAGATGTAACGCTTTACCGGCTTCGTCCGGGCTTTTGATTGGACGAGCGAGCAGAACCGGGGGGAACCGGTTTGCTCCAGCAGCTCCCGGAAGTCCCGGTCACGGTGCAGATAGCCTCTTCCTTCTATATGGAGATGGTAATGGCACAGCTCGTGCTTGATGATCCCGACCAATTCGTCGGTACCGAACTCCTTATAGGAAGCGGGATTGATTTCGATGTGATGGGACTGCAGCATGTAGCGCCCGCCTGTCGTCCGGAGGCGGCGATTGAACATCGCTTGATGCTTGAATGCTTTTCCGAAATCGGCAAGGGAGATCTCTTTCACCAGTTCCGTCAGTTCAAGATCTGTCATCGCTCTTTACCGGATTCAGCATCGTCAGAGAGATGCGGCCTTTGTCAGCGTCCGCGGATTCCACCCAAACCGTGACGATATCGCCGACTCCGACGACATCGAGCGGATGCTCGACGAACCCTTTTTTCAATTTGGAAATGTGGACAAGGCCGTCTTGCTTCACGCCAATATCGACGAACGCACCGAAGTCGACAACGTTGCGTACTGTCCCTTCCACTTCCATGCCTTCTTTCAAGTCTTCTATTTTCAGGACATCGCTCTTCAATAGCGGCTGCGGGAACTCATCACGCGGGTCACGCGACGGCTTCTTCAAGTCGGCGACGATGTCTTTCAGTGTGATTTCACCGATGTCCCACTCTTTGCTGAGTGCCACAAGGTCGAGCGCGCTGAGTTTCTGTGCAATCTCCGGTGACCCGATCTCTTTCTTGGCTGCTCCGACATGCTTCAACAGCTGCCCCGCAACCGTGTAGCTTTCCGGGTGGATCGCAGTCGCATCCAGCGGGTTTTTCCCGTCGGCGATTCGCAGGAAGCCGATCGCCTGTTCATAAGTCTTCGCACCAAGACGCGGAATCTTCTTCAATTGTGTGCGGGAGTCGAAACGCCCTTCTTCTTCCCGTGCCTTGACGATGTTTTCTGCAACGGTCTTGCTCAGTCCCGCGACGTACTGCAAAAGGGACGAAGAGGCGGAGTTGACGTTCACCCCAACTTGGTTGACTGCCGTCTCTACAACGAAGCCGAGCTGGTCGGCCAGTTTCTTCTGTGCGACGTCGTGCTGGTACTGCCCGACACCGACTGCCTTCGGATCAATTTTGACGAGTTCCGCGAGTGGATCTTGGAGCCGGCGGGCGATGGATGCAGCACTGCGCTCTTCCACTTGCAGGTCCGGGAATTCTTGTCGCGCAACTTCAGACGCCGAATAGACACTCGCGCCTGCTTCATTGACAATGACGTACGTAATGTCGGCAGACCGCTGTGCGATGAAGTCTGCAACGAGCTGCTCTGTTTCGCGGGAAGCCGTACCGTTCCCGACTGCCATGATTTCGATCGGGTACTGCTCCGTTAAACGGGCCAACGTCTTCTCTGCACCTTTCCGGTCATTGCGCGGAGCGTGCGGGTAGATGACTGCCACTTCCAGGAGCTTTCCGGTCGGGTCGATGACGGCAAGCTTACAGCCGGTGCGGTATGCCGGGTCGACGCCGAGGACGAACTTGTCTTTCATCGGTGGCTGCAAGAGCAGCTTGCGCAAGTTCTCCGCAAAAATACGGATGGCCTGCGCTTCTCCTTTATCCGTCAATTCCGAGCGGAGTTCCCGCTCGATGGACGGCTGAAGCAGTCGTTTATATGAATCTGCGATGGTTTCCGTCAGGAATGATGAGTTGTTGTGGTTCCACTTTCTTTCCATCAACGTAAGAATTCGGTCGACTGGCGGTTCGATGGCAATTTTCAAGACGCCTTCTTTTTCACCGCGGTTCATCGCCAAAATTCGATGTGGTGCCGCTTTTTGAATGCCTTCTGTATATTCGTAGTACATTTCAAAGACCGCTTTTTCATCTTGATAGTCTTTTTTTGCTGCACTGATGATTGCGCCTGAGCGGCGTGTCATGTCACGGGCCTTCTCACGCACTTCTGTATCGTCCGCGAATTGCTCAGCGAGGATATCACGTGCGCCTTGCAGTGCTTCCTCTATTGTATTGACGCCTTTTTCTTCATTCAAGAAGTCTTTTGCTTTCCCTTCCAGGTTGTCCGATTTGGCATGAAGTGCGTATTCCGCCAAAGGTTCAAGGCCTTTTTCCTTGGCAATCGATGCTTTTGTCCGGCGGTTTTGCTTGAATGGCCGGTAAAGGTCTTCAACGCGCTGGAGCACTGTCGCTTCTTGGATACGCTTGCGCAGTTCCGGCGTTAGTTTCTCTTGTTCTTCGATTGCACGGAGGACGTCTTCTTTCCGTTGCTCGAGGTTTTGTATGTATTTATAGCGGTCATCCACCGCTTTCAATTGCACTTCATCGAGTGAACCGGTCATTTCTTTCCGGTAACGTGCGATGAATGGAATTGTCTGTCCTTCTTCGATCAGGGCGATCACTTTCGCGACCTGCGCTTTGCGAATTCCAGTTTCTTCCGCGATCAACGCTTGCATTTGTGCGATTTCCATTGGTTCCACTCCTCATTCGTTCTCATAATTCAAGATATTCCACAAAACCGCTCCGTTACCGCAGGGTTCGTGCCGAACTAACTCTTCCCATTTTAACACAAAGAAAAAAGCCTTCTTATTTAAGAAGGCTCCCCGAGATGAAGGTTGCATCGTCGACGGTTCGGACGGTCGTTAGAATGTTTTGGTAGAGTCGCCCGGGTGTACCCGCCATTCGCATCATCGACTTCGGACTGCGCAGCTCGACACCGTCCGAGTGAATCAAGAACAAATCGTCCTCTTCGTACGTGTAGGTTTGTGTGCGCAGCTTCTGTGGGCGTCCAGATAAATAGCCCATGACAGGAAGCGGATAAATCATTTGGTCCGTCCGCTTTCTGTACAAGTAGAACCGGATATTTCCGACGCAGCTGTATTCCAATGTCTTCTTCTTGAAATCCACTTTGAAAATCGCCACAGCCGCTCCGCGTTTTTGGTACATTAATTTATTGAACCGATGCATCAAGCCATCGATCGTTTCATGATGTCCATCTTTCAGGATTTGAGGGATGACTTGAGAAGACTCACGGGCGATAGGACCATTTCCAAGTCCATCGGCCACCGAGCAGATGAAGTAATCATCTGTAACAACCGTGAAATAGCTGTCACCCGATTCATAATTCCCTTCCTTGGCAGCATTAAAGACACAGACTTCTAAGTTCGGATGTTGAATCGTTTCCACTAGGACACTCCACTTGCTGCAAGAATCGCTTCCTGCAATTTTTTGATGGCTTTTCGCTGCAGTCTGGAAACGTGCATTTGGGAAATCCCCAACTTATCGCCGGTTTCTTTCTGACTCAGCTGTTCGATGTACGTATATTGAATGATCTGCTTCTCGCGGTCGCTCAGGACGTTCATCGCTTCTGCGACGAGCATGCGCTGATCGGCCTTCTCGTAGCCATCGTCTTCCTGACCGACAACGTCGAACAATGTGACGGTGCTGCCATCGGAGTCCGCCTCGAGTGAATGGTCCATCGATAGCGCCTGATAGCTCTTGCCCATCTCCATCGCTTCAAGCACATCGTCTTCGTCGACATCAAGGTACTCAGCGATTTCCCATACTTGTGGAGACCGTTGCAGTTCACGCGTCAGCACTTCGACCGACGCTTTGATGCGCGGTCCAAGCTCTTTGATGCGCCGCGGAACATGGATCGCCCATGTCTTGTCACGCAAGAAGCGCTTGATCTCCCCGATGATAGTCGGCACAGCGAACGCTTCAAAGCTGCGACCGAATGCAGGATCGTAGCGACGGATTGCGCCGAGCAGTCCGAGCATGCCGACTTGGGCGATGTCTTCGTGATAAGACTTGCCGTTCGAATACTTGCGTGCAATCGATTCGACGAGACGGCGGTAATTCAAGACAAGATTCGTCTGGGCTTCTTCATCTTCGTTCTTCTGATAAGCTTCGATCCATTCAAGGACTTGCTCTTTCGTAGGTTGATTAGGATGAGATCGTTTCGACATCCTCTTCCACCTGCCCTCCTCCGACATACTTCGTCATAAAGACGGTTACGCCTTCTTGATGGTGCACTTTCACTTCATCCATCAATGTTTCGATCAAATAAAGCCCTAAGCCTCCTTCACGCAGGAAAGCGACATCTTCCTGATCATGGTAAGGCCCCACTTCGGCTTTGGTCTTCTCAAAATCAAAGCTTTGTCCGTGATCCGCGACCATGATCTCCAGCTTATCTTTATAAAGTGCGCAGCCGATAACGACTTCGCCCTCTTCATCTTCTTTGTATGCATGCTGTACGGCATTCGTCACAGCTTCACTTGATGCAATCTTCAAATCTTCGATATCGTCATAGGAAAAACCGAGACGGCTTGCAAGACCAGAAATCGTCAGACGTGCAACGCCGACGAATTGTGATTTAGCAGGGACACGCATCTCTACATAATCGAACGGACGCATATCAAATGCCCCCTTTTCCAGCGGCTTCGATATCCATGATCTCACCGAGGCCGGTAATATCGAAAAGCCGTTTTAGGCGTGAGGAAAGACCGATCAATTTCACGTGCCCGCCATTGTTGTTCAATGCTTTATAAAATGCGACAAACACACCAAGTCCGGTGCTGTCCATATAATTCACTTCAGACAAATCCAGTTCCGCCTCCAGAGAAGGACGGTTTTGGAACACTTCGAGTTTCTCGCGTAGAACCGGTGCAGTATGCGCATCGATTTCGCCGCTAATCGAGCCTGTTACGCGGTTATCCACTTCAGTAAGATCCACTTGTATATTCATCTCTTTTATGACACCCCTGTTTTTATTATGTCCGTAGGGCTTTTAAAAAAAGCCGACGTAAATGTATTTACCACATCTACACCGATCGTAAACCTCCCGATCAGATCTTTTTGCAGATGACGATCGAGAAGTCATCTTTCAGCTCTGCATTCTGCATACGCTCCAGCTCATTGAACACGTGCTGCGCAATGGTCTGCGCCGGCTGGTCCTTCTTCGCTTCGATCAGATCGAAAATCACTTCACGTTCGATGAATCCATCTTCATTCCGGCCTTCCGTGACACCATCGGTCATGATGATGACCATGTCGTTTTCGTTCAGCTGGACGTCGTATTCCCCGTACGCTACATTCGGTGCGACACCAAGCAACAAGCCTTTTGCGTGCAGCTCAAAAAATGAATTGGTCTCGGCGCGATACAGAATCGCCGGCTCATGCCCGGCAGAACCGTATGTCAATCTGGCCGTTTCCGCATCATAATTGCCGTAGAACATGGAAACGAACATCGAATCATCGATGCTCTTCTCAACAATCCGGTTGATGACGCTCAGCACTTCTTCCGGACGTGCATTCGGACTGTTGAATGTATCCATTCCGAATTTAATCATGGACATGCAAAGGGCAGCCGGCAGTCCTTTGCCGATGACATCGGCTACTGCGACTCCTGCATACCGTTTATGGTCACTGATGAAATAGACATAGTCCCCGTTCATTTTGCGGAGCGGAATCGAAAGCAATCCGATGTCCAAACCGCTCACGTTCGGCAACGTCGTCTTCAAGAGTGTTTCTTGGACGTTCGCCGCCAGATCCATCTCCACCCGCAATTCTTCCTGCCGCTTGATCAAACTTTGGCGCTCCTGCAAAGCCATGCCATAGCTGATCATCATCTCGATCAGCAAATCAAATGAATGCCAGACTTGCGCAGGCATCTCCTCGTGCAGTTCCTGTAAAGCCGCTTTGTGCATGCTGATCACATCTTCAGGTGAAGTATTTTCTGCGATCAGCTTGCGGCTGAAGTTCTGTCCTTCATACAAATTCTGCTCCGACTGCATTTGTATGTATTGCTTCAGAATCTCCCTGTATTGACTTTCAATCTTTTGCACCATTCCCTGAACCTCCTATCGAAGCCATTTGGTCGCTTTGATTGCGGTTCCTTCCCCATGGACTGTATCGATCTTGAATTCATCCATCAATCGCTTGACGCCAGGAAGACCTGCACCTAAACCGCCAGATGTCGAGAATCCATCTTCCATCACTCTCCGGATATCCGGAATCCCCGGACCTTCATCGGAAGCGATGATGAGAATACCTGAAAGGCCATTTTCGACGATTCCCATAATTTCTACTTTTCCTTCGCCGGCATACAGATAGATGTTTCGCGCGAGTTCACTGATTGCTGTCGTGATGCGCGCCTGATCGACTGTACCAAAACCGAGCTCTTTTGCGACATTGCGGCCAAGTTGCCTTGCTGCAACAATATCCCATTCTGATTTAATGTCGACCGAAGATTGGTTGCTCATATTCAAGCCTCCAATTCCAGTTCAAGTTTTTCCAATCCGTTCTCTAAATCCAGTGCAGTCATCACGTCTTCAAGACGGATTCCTAGTTCAATCAATGTGATAGCTACTGCCGGCTGAATGCCGGTAATCACGACTTTGGCCCCCATAAGGCTTGACATGCTGATCACATCACCCAATACTTTGGCGATGAACGAATCGATAAAGTCGATGGAAGTCAGGTCGATCACGACACCGCGTGCGCTTGTTTCATGCAATTTATTAAGCAAGTCTTCCTGAAACTGGATCGCTGTCTGATCGTCCAATTCCCACTGGATCGAAACGATCAATGTATCGCGCAATTTTAAAATGGGAATACGGATATTCATGATTCATCACCCTCCACTATTTTTCGATTTGTATAGGCCAAGGCTTGTTCCACGCCGCGTTGCAAATTGCTTGTTGTCGCAAACTCATTCAAGTTGATGCCGAGTGTGACGATCGTTTGTGCAATTTCCGGACGGATACCGACGAGCATACATTTCGCTCCGACAAGTCGGACTGCATCCGCCGCTTGAATGATGTGGTGGGCAACCATCGTATCGACGACAGGAACTCCCGTAATATCCAGAAGGACGACTTCAGCACGATGCTTGACGACGCCTTCCAGCAAGTTTTCCATGATCAGCTTGGCACGTTCTGTGTCGATCGTTCCAACGAGCGGCATGACCGAGATGCGGTCGAACACCGGAATCAGCGAAGCCGACAGCTCTTGAAGAGCGATTTTCTGCAGACTGACCGTGCGCTCCCATGTCTTCGAATATGTATCGATCGTGCTGTCGCGGATCGGAATTGTCCACGCATCGAATTGGCGCATGAAGTCCCGCAAATTATCTTGGTTGATGATTCCCGCTTCTTCCATCCCTTCGAAAACGATTGTCGAAAAATGAGTGATCGCTTTTGTGACGAATGAAACCGACCAACCGAGTCGGACCACTTTCTCCGCGAAATCATTCAAACGGTTTTCATAGGCAGCATGGCTCTCTAATAAGTTCGAAACCATCAATCCGGCGAATTCCCGGCTGGTCTGGTCCATCATTTCCTTCGGTAGCACCTCAAACGAACGTTCTTGCTTTTCATTGATCATGGCTTCCTGCCACTTCACAGTAATACCGCTTAAGTTTTCTTGTATATATTTCGCCATTTGTTTATTCACTTTCCAACGCCCCTCCTTGAAAACTAGCTTCAAATTCTATATTCTCCATTCTATTGTATAGGAAAATATAATTTCATACATCCTTTTTCTATTATAGCGGATTATTCAGCTGTTCCGAACTCACTTAGCATTTGACAAAGTTGCCCGCAAAATGCCTCCATAAAAAAATAAAAAAAAGCTCCCGACAAGGCATGGAATCATGACTGCCGGCGAGCTTCCTTCGTACACTATGTATGGTTAAAATTTTACGAGCCCTACACTGATCTCGAGTGCCTCATCGACTTTCTTCATCAGTTTCTCGTCAAGGTGGGTGATCTTGTCAGTCAAACGCGATTTGTCAATCGTGCGCAATTGCTCAAGCAAGATGACCGAATCACGGTCGAAGCCATTCTTCCTGGCTTCGATCTCTACGTGAGTCGGCAACTTCGCTTTTTGGATCTGCGCTGTGATTGCAGCGATAATAACGGTCGGACTAAAGCGATTCCCTATATCGTTTTGAATCACCAGTACCGGGCGGGTCCCGCCTTGCTCAGACCCGACCACCGGTGAAAGTTCTGCAAAGAAAACATCACCGCGTTTTACATTCAAATTCTCAACCCCCGCTTACGAGTCGCACAGTCGTATGCTCCGCTTCGTACTCAGCATGAGAACATTCACAAGCGATAGATAGATTGATTTGTGACATCTCTACGTAGCCTTTGATCATAGCTTCCCGAATTTGATTAGAATCGTATATGCTTTTTGTTTCCCGTCTTGTCGAAACATAAACATAATCACCGCTTTCATGGACACGTTTGCCTGAATGCGCTGTCAGTTCTGAAATCATCTGCTTGGGAAGTTTGACTACCACTTCTCTTGTCTCTGTTTTACCGTACACAGCCCACACCTCCGAAATGCCATTTCTCTCTCTGCTATATGTCTGTCTCTTATCTTATCATTGCATCTCTATGCTGGAAAGAGTAATTTTCCGTGACAGCACTTTCGCTGTACACCCGCGGGACGCGCTGAGTCAAAATACATGGTACTTCATAAGGGATCGTACCGAGCCGTTCTGCCCATTCGTCGATGAAGATCCGCTCTTCTCCTTGAACGCCGATCAATTGCACGCTTTCGCCCACTTTCATTTCGTAAGGCAAACGGATCAAGCATTGGTCCATGCAGATCCGTCCGATAACCGGGACACGCCTTCCTTGCACGATCACTTCTTGCCCTTGCAGTCCACGCAGCATCCCGTCGGCATAACCAATCGGCAGTGCAGCGATCCACTCATCTTGCTCTGCCGTATACGTCGCACCGTAGCTGATGCTCTCACCTGCCGCCACGCGCTTGACGTGGACGATCGCCGTTTCCAGGCTGAGCGCAGGATAGAGCGGGAACGGCAGCAAATCTTGCACGTCTCGTGACGGCGGGATGCCGTACATGGCGATGCCGACGCGCACCGCATCGCATGCGAGTTCCGGGTGCTGGAGTGCTGCCGCACTGTTCGAAACGTGAACAAACAGCCCGGAATTCGCAAACTCGCCGATGACTTCCTTGATACGACGGACTTGTTCATTGAATAGCTCGCTCTCCAGTTCATCCGCTGTCGCGAAATGTGTATAGATTCCCACGAATGTCAGCTCCGACTGCTCGAGTAGGCGTGCAGCCCGGACCGCTTCGGATTCATGGACGCCGATGCGCCGCATGCCGGTATCGACTTTCAAGTGGACACGGAGCGGCGGCAGGGCGGCATCAAACGACGCCTGCGCCTGTTCGATCCAATCGAACGAAATCGCCGTGACGATGATGTTCTCCTGCTGTGCGTACGGAATGAAGTCTGCAGTCGTCGCACCGAGTACTAGTACATCCGCTTGAACACCTTGCCGGCGCAGTTCGACCGCCTCGTCCGGGGTGCCGACAGCGAGCATGACCGCACCCGCTTCGAGTGCCGCCTCCGCTACCGGCAGCATGCCGTGGCCGTAACCGTTCGCTTTGACAACCGCGATGACCTCCGCACCGTTCCCGTGCTCCCGGAAGTTCTCCACATTTCGTTTGATTGCAGCCAAGTTAATCGTGGCTTTCGTTGGGCGATAAGACATCCCATTCCCCCCATTTTCTTCATTTACGTCTCTAAAACCACTTGGGCTGCCGCAAAGCCTTTCGTATGCGTGATGCTCACAAAGCCGCGCTCCTGCTCATTGAAATAAATACGGGGGCGTCCATTTTCTCCGCGCAGCACCTGGATGGACTGGAATGAGCAGTGCACACCGATCCCCGTTCCCATCGCCTTGGCGAATGCTTCCTTCGCCGCAAAACGCCCCGCCAGAAACTCTGTCCGGCGGCGACCTGCTAACCCGTTGTAATCCACAAGCTCCGCTGGCGTCAACACGCGTGTCCGGAATTTCGGCGACCGCTCGTCCAGCCGTCGGATCCGGTCCAATTCGATCATATCCAAGCCGATTCCAGTGATCATCGAGGAGCTCCCCCTTTCATTCCACCTGCCGGAAAAGGTATAATGGATTTCATGAAACCGAGGTGACAATATGTTTGTTCGTACAGAAAGTTTTTCCGTTTATTTAAAGAAATATCCAGTGGTATCAGCACTCCTTGCCATCAATATCCTTATCCATCTTATCACATGGCTTCCCCACTACGGAGAGTATTTATACTATTACGGTGTCGGATCGAACTTCCTGATTGCTTCAGGTGAGTGGTGGCGGTTCATCACGCCGATGTTCCTTCACGCCGGATGGCTGCACTTATTATTCAACATGTTCGCCCTATTCATTTTCGGTCCGGAACTTGAACGGCTGACCGGGAAATTCCGCTTCATCAATATCTATTTGATTGCCGGCTTCTTCGGAACGGCCGCGACCTATTTCCTGCAGCCGCTCGATTACGCACATGTCGGCGCGAGCGGTGCAATCTTCGGGATCTTCGGGGCATACGGCGCACTCCTTTACCATGGAGGACGTTCCTTGCCGCAGCTGCGCCAGATCATCTTACCGATTATCGTCATCAGTGTCGTCATGACATTCTTGACGCCGAATATCAATATCACAGCCCACATCGCCGGGATGGTAACAGGATTCCTCATCGGACTGAGCTACTTCCATCCGAAACGGATCGTCAGCTGGAGAAAACAGAAATAAGGGTCAGCCGGAAATTTCCGGCGACCCTTTTTCTGTTGTTTCGATTGTTTGACTGTTGTTGGAAGGTTCGTACCAGGCGAGGATCTTGCCCGCGTCTTCCACTTCCATGTGATTGATGCGTGCAGTCATTCCGAGCATCCCTGACATGATCGTCGCCTGAATGGATGCAAGGCTTTTGCGGCGCTGGAAGATGCTTTGTGTCACTTCGACCGCCTGCACCCGCTTCCGCAGCAGGAAATACGTGTGCTTGCTGAACGTCCGGAACTGCATCGTCAGCTGCTTCCCTGTCAATGCATAGCCGACTGTCCGGTGCTGCCAGACTGATAACGCCAAAATGAGCGGAAGGACGAGCAGCGAGAACAAGCCGTATGGGAACAGGAAGTAACTGAGCCCGCCGATCAGCGGAACCATCCAGATAAAGTCGAGGCGGTAATAGAAATGAAGGCCTCGCTTTGGTGCCTTCACCAGTTCCGCCTGCCACTCCATCTCAGGGAACAGGTCCGTCAGAATCGCAAGCATTTCCGGTTTCTTGACAAGCGGCAGCAGCTTGATCTTCTCGTCTTTGTCGCTCCCGCCACCGCCCGCACTCTCCACTGTCACCACACCGTAATTGAACAACTGACGAAGCGGGTTTTGCGTGATGTTAATGCCTTGGATCCGGTTGAACGGAACCGTGATTTTCTTCTTTTCAAGCAATCCGCGTGTAATGTAAATATGGTCTTCGTCCGTTTGGATCGTGAATTGGTAATTGGCGAGGAACGTCATCAAGACGGAAATTCCCCACGCCAAGAGAAGTCCTAAGAAAATGACCAACGCGATGAACATGTAACCGAACTTCAAGAAGACCATCACTTCGTCATAAATCTTTTCGTACGGGATGAGATCCGCGAACTGCGACAGGAAAAGCGCAACTGCCGAGATGACGACACCGATCCCGCCTGAAGTTGTCGCGAGCACGACCAGGTCTTTGTTAGACATGCGGTATTTCGTGACCGCTTCCACTTTGACAGGTGGTGCCTGCTGCGGAACAGTTTCCCCTTCTTCTGTCAGAAGCGGTTCCACAAGAATGGCGCCACCGCTTTTCGCTTCCTCGATCTTCTCAGCGATCCGGTCGGCATCAGCTCGCGGGATGGCTGTCAGTTCCGCCTCCGCTTCCCCTTCTTTGCCGGAGCCTGCCGTTTCCACTTTCACTTTCACGAGCCCGAACGGCCGGTGGAAGATCCCTTCTATATAATTCAAGCTTTGGATGCGCTCGAACGGGATGTACCGTTTTTTCTTGACGAACAAGCCGTATTCGATCCGCAATTCCCCTTCTTCGAACCAATAGACGAACCGCTTCCACTTGATGAAGCCGGTGATCAGCGGGAAGACCAGGACCACCGCTGCGATGGCGAGCGGAATCATCGTCTGCCAATCCAAGCTGAAGCCGTCCCCTGTAAATAAATTGACCCCGAAAATGAATGCGAACGGGAGGATCAGCTCTTTGGCACCTTTCAGGAAGTTCAGGAAGATCGTGATGGGATGAAGCTTATACCGTTCTTCAGACATCGTCTTCCGCCACCCTTGCAAGCACCGAAATCCTGTTTCTCAACTCGTCCGCTTCCGCTGTAACGAGCGCAGGAATGGTGTGTGTAGTCGCAGCCGTCGAGATGGAAATCTGGGCAAGGTCATACTTGCGCAGGATCGGCCCTTGTTCGGTATCGACATGCTGGACCCTGACCATCGGGACGAGTGTGCGCTTGACGATGAACAAGCCGTGCTGCAATTCGATCTCCTGCTCCCGCACCTCATAGCGCCAGCGCTGCCAGCGGACTTTCGGGAACAAGTAAATCAGGAAGAAGCCGAACAAGGCGATGACTGCCGCATACACAGCATAAAGCCATGTCGGCCATTCAAAGAAATAGGTCATGACGCCTGCACCGATGCCAAGCAGCAAGACGATAGCCGTTTCGAAGAAGCCGTACATCCGCCAGACGGTCAAACCTTTCCGGGAAATCTTATTTTTCGGTTGATTGTCCATTTTTTTCTCTCCAATCATCTCGTGTCTATCCTCAGTGTTTCACACCTTATCTTACGGTGCAATAGCTGAATGGTTTCAAGCAAATACAGTGGCAATTACTTGAACAAGAAAAAAACCGCTCCGGCAGTCGGTTTCCCGACGCTCAGAGCGGTTGTAACGTTCATTCTTATGATTCGAAACGACGTGTGCGTCCTGGACGGCCTCCGCCGCCATCACGACGGCTGCTGCTTCCGCCTGATGAGCGACCTGATGGACGGCCTGATGATGATGGACGTCCGCCACCTGAACGGCTGCCTCCACGGTAGTTGCTTCCACCGCTGCGGCCTCCGCTTCCGCCTCTTGGCTTACCGCCGCGAGATGGGAGTGGACGCTCTTCTGTGATTTGAACCGGTGTATCTTCCGGCTCTTTCGTCATCATTTTAAGCGCTGCTGCAACAAGATCGACTGCGTCGAAGTTCTCAAGCATCTGGCCTGCGAATTCACGGTAGTCACCCAAGTTGTTTTTCTCTGTCATTTCTTGCAATTGTTCCATTGCTACGCGTTTTTGGCCTAGTACAGCCTCGTCCGCAGTTGGAGGAACCAATGCTTGCATTTTCTTCTTCGTCGTTCTTTCGACGATTCCAAGGTAACCCATTTCGCGTGGTGTAACGAATGTTACTGCCACACCTTTTTTGCCGGCACGGCCCGTACGTCCAATGCGGTGTACGTAGCTTTCCGGGTCTTGTGGAATGTCGAAGTTATAGACGTGTGTAACCCCTGAAATATCGAGTCCGCGTGCTGCAACATCCGTCGCAACCAGTACATCGATTTTGTTCGCTTTGAACTGTTTCAACACAGACATACGCTTCGCTTGGCTAAGGTCACCGTGGATGCCTTCAGCCAAATAGCCGCGGATGCTAAGTGCATGCGCCAATTCGTCAACGCGGCGCTTCGTACGTCCGAAGACGATCGCCAGTTCCGGTTGGTGAACGTTCAATAGACGTGAAAGAATATCGAATTTTTCGCGCTCGACAGATTTGACAAAGAATTGTTCGATGTTTTCGACTGTCATTTCTTTTGATTTGATTTTGACGATTTCCGGTTGTTTCATGAACTTCTCAGCGATGCGGCGGATAGCATCCGGCATTGTCGCAGAGAATAGAAGCGTTTGACGTTCTTCAGGCACGCTTGCCATGATTTTTTGGATATCTTCGATGAAGCCCATGTTCAGCATTTCATCCGCTTCGTCAAGAACAAGCGTGTTCACGTCGTCCAACTTCAACGTACGGCGGTTGATGTGGTCGATCAGACGACCTGGTGTACCGACGATGATCTGCGGACGGTTTTTAAGCGCACGGATCTGACGGCCGATTTCTTGTCCGCCGTAAACAGAAAGAACGCGGACGTTCTTGTCTTTTCCTAGACGGTAAAGCTCTTCCGATACTTGAATCGCCAATTCGCGTGTTGGTGCGATGACCAATCCTTGAACTTGACCATTCTTTGTGTCGACTTTCTCAATTAGCGGAATACCGAAAGCAGTTGTTTTACCAGTACCTGTTTGTGCTTGCCCGATAATGTCTTTGCCTTCCATACCGAGACGGATCGTTCCTTCCTGGATCGGTGTCGCCTCTTCAAAGCCCATACGTTTTACGGACTTCAATGTTGTTTCGCTAATATTTAACTCTGAAAATTTTACCAAATTATTTCAATCTCCTTTTGTCTTCATCTTTTTATTCACAAACGATACACTTTTAGATGAATTCATGACAAAGTCGAGCCTTTGCGTGGAATTTCACGTCGAAAATCATACTCTGTAGTTTAAGTCAGAGGGATGTGTGAACAGGAAAAGCCCGGTCGTTGCCGAGCGGTCTGCCGGCGGGTTATCTAATTGTGTAGACCCTATTGTAAAGAGCAAACCGTTTTGCTCAAAAAAACTCTTCATCCAAGAAGAGTGTCTTAAAATGTATCCATTGCTCTAAACAGAGTAGCACAAAGAATGGAAGCATGCAATTAATACGAAAAGGTTCCAATTATCAGTTTACGTCATCTTCGTGCATGAATGCCAAAACATGTTCGAACCAGTCTTCCGAATCATCGCTGTAGCAGATCAGGTGCTGGGAATTCGCCGAGGTGATCAGGAGCTTCTCCTCTGAACCGATCGTCTCGAAGATCAAGTTCGCAGCAGAAGGCGGAACGATGCCATCCTTCTCCCCTTGGACGATGATCACTGGCACTTTGATGCTCTTATAATAAGGTTCGACAAACCGGACGATGCGCAGGAATTCCACCGCTGCCGAAATCGGCGTGTGGATCAGCTTGTATTCATATAGATGGAAGAGTGGATTCTCCGACAGTTTCCTGCTCATCGCATCGCGTGCCGAATTCCGGATCTCCTCGAGCAATTGCACCGGGTTGATATACTTCACCGCTGCGCTCAGCAGGACAAGACGGTCAAGCTTATAGCGCGTCGCCAAGTACATCGCAATCAATCCTCCCATTGAAAAGCCGACCACGATGATCCGGTCGGCCTGTTCTTTCAATTTACGGATTGCAAGTTCGGCTTCCATCATCCAGCTTTCGGCAGACACGTTCTTCAGCTTCAACTTCTCCCCGTGTCCAGGAAGTGTCGGAATCTCCACAAGCCATTCTGTCCGTTCTTCGATGTAATCCGCTAATGGCTGGACTTCAAAGGGTCCGCCGGTAAAACCATGGATCAATAAAACGCCTGTTCTCAATCCGTTCTCCCTACTTTCATGATTTGACGAATGGGTCGATGACTTGTTCAAGCGCCATGCCGCGCGAGCCTTTGACGAGGACGATGGACTCTGCCGCCAGTTGTTCTTCCAGCAGTGTGACGATGTCGTCATACTCTGATTCGCTCCACTTCAAAATACCGCTGTAGGTGCCTTCAAGCTTGTCGTAAAGCCACTTCATGCGTGGACCGTACAAAGCGATACCTCGGATATCATCATTAATGAATTCCGCGAGTTCTTCATGATACGCCTGTTCCCTGTCGCCGAGTTCGAGCATGTCCCCAAGAACGAGCCACTTGTCTTCTTTCATCGTCGTTTCATGGATGAATCTGAGTGCCGCCTTCATCGAAGAAGGTGCTGCATTGTAAGCGTCGTTGATGAACGTTGCACCGTTCATCGCTGGTACGATCTGCATGCGCATATCCGTCAAGGCAGCTGTCTGCAGCGATTGCCTGATCTGCTCTTCTGACAAGCCTGCCTCAAGTGCAACAAGCATCGCGGACAATGTATTCTTCACTTGATGTTCTCCGAGAACCGGGATTGAGAACGTCGCATCGATAATGCCGCTCACACGGAAGCTGCTCCCTGATTCGGTCGCTTCGATATCCGCCACCGCCAGTTCGTTGTTCTGGTCGAACCCGAATGAAACTGCCTGCGGAAATTCTTCGACGAACGGCTGTAATAACGGTTCGTCTCCGTCGTAAAATAATTTCCCGTGGCTCTCCAGACCTGCCACGATTTCGAACTTCGCCGCGGCGATGCCTTCACGTGAACCGAGGTCTTGCATATGCGCTTCTCCGATATTCGTGATGATGGCATAGTCCGGCCGTGCCAGTTCCGATAAGAAACGGATCTGTCCGAACCCACTCATGCCCATCTCGAGTACAGCGAATTTGACGTCTTCGTCCAAGTCGAGAATCGTCAATGGCAGGCCGAGTTCATTGTTGTAGTTGCCTTTTGTTTTCTGGACTTTGAAATACGGCTTCAAGACGCTTGCGACAAGATCCTTCGTCGAGGTCTTGCCGTTCGAGCCGGTGATGCCGATGAACGTCGCAGATAATTCATTCCTGTAGGAACGTGCCATCTGCTGGAGTGCCACTTCGCAATCTTCGACGATCAGTAATGGCAGATGTTTCGGTGGATTCGGTTCGTCCTTCTGCCATAGTGCAGCAGCGGCGCCGGCTTCGAAAGCTTGTTCTACATAACGGTGCCCATTCGCCTGCTCCCCGCGGAAAGGGATGAACAAGTCTCCGGGTCTCAACGTCCGGGTATTGATCGAAACACCTGTGATGACGACTCCTTTTTCAGTCGGTTTGATCTCCAGCCAGTCGGCCAATTGTTCGATTGTTTTTATCATGATTACGCTCCAGTCAGTTCATTTTCACTTGCAGCTGTTGTTTTTCAGTATGGCGCTCGGTGGCAAGCTCGATCAATCGTTCGATCAGCTCCGGATACGTCACATCGCTATGCTGCCACAGGAGCGGAAACATGCTGAAAGGCGTGAAGCCTGGCATCGTGTTCACTTCGTTGATCAGGATCTCGTTATCTTCCGTGACGAAGAAGTCTGCGCGGACAAGGCCTGAACAATCCAGCACCTTGAATGCTTTGATGGCATCTTCCGTCAGTTTCTCGTAGACTGCAGACTCCAGTTCCGCCGGGATGATCAACGCTGTGTTGCCGTCCTTGTACTTCGCCTGGTAATCGTAAAATGCTTTAAGCGGCTTGATTTCTCCAGCTACCGAACATTCCGGTGTATCGTTGCCGAGAACGCCGACTTCGATTTCCCGTCCAACAACGCCTTGTTCGACGACGATTTTCCGGTCGAATTTCAGCGCTTCAAGCACCGCTTCCACAAGTTCCACGCGGTTTTCCGCGCGGCTGATGCCGACACTTGAACCTAAGTTCGCAGGCTTAACGAATACCGGCCAAACCAGTTCATTCTCCACTTGGTCAAGCAATGCTTCTTGGTTCAACTTCCATTCATTGCGCAGGAAGTAGACATACGGTGTCTGCTTTAGACCCGCAATCTCGAACAACTGCTTCATGACCACTTTGTCCATACCGGCAGACGAAGCGAGGACGCCGTTTCCGACGTATGGCAAGTTCATCACTTCCATCAAACCTTGGACCGTGCCGTCTTCCCCGTTCGGTCCGTGGAGAAGTGGAATGATCACATCAAGTGCAGCTGCATCCGCCGTCAGCAAGAAACTCGACACGTCGTTCGGCTTGTTCGTGCCGTCTGCCGTTCCGAGCTCCAGTTGCTCGATCGTTTCCGGTGTTTCAGCCAGGCGTGCACCTTTTCGCCATTCGCCGTCATGCGTGATGTAGACTGGATACACATCGTACTTTTCAAAATCAAGCGCCTTACTTACCGCAAGGGCGGTCGACAAAGAAACTTCATGCTCAGCAGATTTCCCGCCGTATAATAAACCAATTGCTCGTTTCATCGTAATTCCCCATTTCCGTGTTCAATTAAGGTCCATTTTAACACGAACCGCATCGGGCTGTCGCTTTCGCTTTGGAAAACGATGCGCCTCGCGCGCCCGCTCAGCTCACACGCCGGCGGCTGCCCATTGGTCCATCTTCTTGTCGTACGTAATCTTCTTCGTCACCTGCAGGACCGTCGACTCTTCGATCTCCGACCAGAACTCATCGGCGAAAGACACTTCCCCTACCGTACGGACGTGCAGCTCGATGGTCTTCTTCGTCTTCTCCGGATCCGCAAGCGAGATGAGGATGCCATCCTGATAGTCCGTCGTCAAAGAACGAAGCAGCGCCTCCGGAATGTCCGGGACCAGCTCCTTCGCCTTGCGCCGCCAAATGTTCAAGCCCGTCGCTTCCCGTCTTGCCAGCATCGTGAAATAATTGCCGATCAATTCGTGAAGCCGTTCCGGCCGGCGGAAGTATACTTTCGTCATTTGCTGTTCTTCCGTTGACAAGTAGACGAACTCATTTTGAAGGGTTGAGTAGAACGGCGGGCGAAGCGCCTCTTTCTTATGGCCGATATACAAAAGTTCAGCCTGTTCCAGCGGAGTCAATGCATTCACTTGTTTTTCGCTCCGGAAATCAATCCAGCTGAGCTGCGCCTTTTTCTGCAATTGCCATTTCCTGAGAAGCGGGTATTCCTCCCTTGAAACAAACTCCAATTGCGTATGCATGTTGAAGGAAGCATCTTCGTATGAATGATTCAGCAGCAATAAATGCTCCGGCATCTTCATCGCGTCCAGAAAATGCGCAAACGACATTCCACTAAAAAGGGCGAACTGTTCAGCTTCGTTAAAGTAAACATACAAATGTTGAATATACACATCCGATTGCAGCGGTTTTTTCGCCATTGTTCCCCACCTCTATTCTTACTAGCTATTATACGGTCATTTCCCGAAAACAGGAAACATCTGACTGTCTCAGCCGTCATATTTTTTGGGAGAAGCGCAATCAGTGATTATGCGCTATAATGTAAGACGAATCTCAAACTAAAGTACAGGTGAACCTATTATGCAAAACCACAAGAGCTTCTCCGATCGCTTCGATTGGCCGCTCGCATTCATTCTATTCCTTTTTGCCCTTGTCAGCCTGGTCGCCATTTCCTCCGCGCAGACATCCGGCCAATACTTGACGAATTTCGTGCCGCGGCAAGGGCTGTTCTATATCGTCGCGTCTGTCATGATCGCGGTTCTTATGTACTTCGACCAAGAACAGTACAAACGCATGGCCTACTATTTATACGCGTTCGGGATCTTGACGCTGCTCGTGCTGATGGTCGCACCCGACGGACCGAATCAGATCGCCGCACCGGTCAACGGGGCGAAAGCGTGGTTCCATACACCGTTCGTCAATATCCAGCCGGCCGAATTCATGAAAACCTTCTACATTCTGGCGCTGGCCAAAATGATTTCGACGCATCACGAGAAATTCATTTTGAAAACCTTGAAGACAGATGCATTTTTGCTCGCAAAAATCGGCGGACTGCTGATGATTCCACTTGCCTTCATTCTTAAACAGCCCGATCTCGGAACAGCACTCGTCTTCATCGCGATCACGCTTGCTGTGACGGTCGTTGCAGGAATCTCTTGGAAATACATCCTGCCGCTATTCGGCGGTGTTGCAGTTCTCGGCGTCACACTGCTGTGGATGGCCGTCAACATGCAGGACTTCCTATCGCGGACGCTCGGCTTGAAGCCTTATGCCTTCGAGCGGATCTACACGTGGCTCGACCCCTATTCGTACGCTGAATCCGGTGGTTACAACTTGATCGCTGCGATGAACGCGATCGGATCCGGCGAAGTGTTCGGGAAAGGCTACCAAGGACGCCAAGTATACGTCCCTGAAAACCATACCGATTTCATCTTCACGGTCATCTCGGAAGACTTCGGGTTCATCGGGGCAAGCGTCGTCATCATCCTGTTCTTCATGCTGATCTACCATTTGACGAAAATCACACTGCAATTGAAGGACGTCTTCAGTACGTATGTATGTGCCGGAATCATCGCAATGATCGCGTTCCACGTGTTTCAAAACATCGGCATGACGATCCAGCTCCTGCCGATTACGGGGATTCCACTGCCGTTCATCAGTTACGGCGGGAGTTCGCTGATCGGGAATATGTTCGCGATCGGCATCGTCTTCAGTATGAAGTTCCACCACAAGACGTATATGTTCGACAACGAAAAAGAACATGCGTAAAAAAACTCCGGTCGCACTTGAAACAAGTGGACCGGAGTTTTTGTCTGTAATTAAACTTGCGCGCGAGGCTGTGGAATTTGAGGCAACGCTAAAGCCTTGAGAACTTCACCGCGTGATTTCGTCATTTTTGTCTGGATTCCGAGTCTCGCCAGGTTCGTTACAATTTTGCTCACTTCTGCATGTTTTGCCATCCTTCTCACCTCTTCGCTTGGATTTCCTCTTCTATAAGGACGCGCGCTCTATCGAATCTGTTGCGTGAATTAGTTGACTTTTTTGTGTCTATGTATATAATACCATCTTTTTTGGAACTCAAACTTTTCATTTATATTACAAGTGTAAAGTTTCACACTTGCTCCACCTCCCCCTTGCAGGTAGGATGGAACTAACAAACAAGCAGGCTTTACGCCGAAAAAAGGAGTGTTCCATCATGACAAAACAGATTCAACTGCAAGTGAGCGGCATGAGTTGCCAAAGTTGTGTGAAGTCCGTAACGGAAAGCGCCATGGCACTGGACGGCGTAGAGAACGTCGACGTCTCGCTGGAAGGCGGCTCGGTCGAGATTGCTTTCGATGAGTCCAAAACGGACATGGGATCGATTGCAGAAGCGATCGAGGAACAAGGATACGAAGTGGGCATGTTCCAGGAGTGAGTGCATGTTTTGAGACTTAACCGGGGATCCGCCTGCTTTAACCGGGGATACGCGGCATTTAACCGGGCATTTCCACCAAATAACCGGGCATCGCGGATTATGTCAACCCACCCCACCCGGCACAAAGGCCAGTGAATCTTCGGATTGCTGGTCTTTTTTCATATTCGTTCATAATCAAGGTGCCCGCACCGCTTTTCTTCATACGTGCCCCTTACGGAAATTTGGTGGAAAGGGTAGAATGGAAAGGAATCTCTTAGAAAGCAGGAATCCGCTTTGAAAAAAATCATCCTTTTATTAATGTCCGTCCAATTCTTCGTTTACCTCGGGTTCGGCATTATCATACCGGTTCTGCCGGAAGTAATCGTCCAACAAGGCTATGGAGACATCCATGTCGGCGGGTTGTTGACCGTTTATGCACTCGCCTCCTTCTTGACCGCGCCGCTGTGGGGCAAGTATTCCGACCGGACCGGCCGGAAGAAACTGATCTTGATCGGCCTGTTCGGCTTCAGCATGAGCTTCTTCTTGTTCTCTTTCTTCATCGACAACCTCTCGTTGTTGTATGCTTCGCGTGTAGTCGGCGGACTATTCTCCGGCGCACTGTACACCGCTGTAACCGGGTTTGTCGCGGATATCTCGACTGAAGAAGACCGCAACAAATACATGGGCCTCCTCGGCATGTCCATCGGGCTCGGCTTTATCTTTGGCCCAGCGATCGGCGGACTGCTCGGCGCCATCTCGCTATCGCTTCCATTCCTCGTGTCAGGCATCCTCGCATTTGTCCTGATGGGCTATGCCGGCCTGATCTTGAAGGAGCCGGAAAGAACCGGCGAAGCGGTCAAGCGGGCGCTGCTGCCGAAAGGTGCAAGTAAACTTTGGTCTTACCGAATCCGCTATTTGTTCCTGATGTCCTTCATGGTGACGTTCTTGCTCGCAGGACTGGAAGCGACATTCCAGCTGTTCCAGATCGAACAGATCCAGATCACTCCGCTTCAGCTCGGCTACCTGTTCATCGCGAGCGGCTTGGTCGATGCTGCGATCCAAGGCGGGGTCGTCCGCCGCATCAAGAACGGCCAAGAGACGAAATGGATTATCATTGCCCAAGTCATCGCTGCAATCGGCCTTGTACTCCTGCCGTTCACGTCGAGCCTTGTGTTCGCAGGTGTCGCACTCAGCATCTTCACCGCCGGCAACGCACTTGCCCGTACTGCACTCGTCTCGTTGACTTCCAAAGAGTCCGGCGGCAAATACGGCACAGCTGCCGGCATGACGTATTCGATGGACAACCTCGGCCGGATCATCGGGCCGCTCGTGTTCACGTGGATGCTGACGATGCAGTCAGGCTCCGTTTATTTCCTGTCTGCCGCTTTGTCCGTGCTGTCCATCGGCTTGATCATCCTGTTCCTTCGTTCACAGAAGTCACTCCGCACAGTCGGAATAGAAGTGAAAAACTAAGAAACGCAACAGCCCCGGAAATTCGGTCGACCGTCTTTCCGGAGCTGTTTTCTTCTTTAAAATGTCCTGCAATCGCTCAGAACGTCAACCAAGTTGACAATTTTCTGTAAAAGCGGTATAATAGAGGAAGTAGCGATTACGAGTATATAGGAGGATATAGATGTTCAAAATTGAGGATCAAGTTATTTACTCCGTCCACGGCATTTGCAGAATTGATGATATTAGCGAAGAAACAATCGATGGTGTGACAAAACAGTATTATGTGTTGCACCCATTAGAGAACGGCCACCGGATGACCATCACCATCCCGGTCGATAATGACAAAGTTGCGATGCTCCCCCTTCTGAAGAAAGAAGAAGCGGCTGAGATCATTGATTCATTCAACTTCGAAGGAATCGACTGGATTGAAGACGGGCAGGCGCGTTACAAAGCGTATAACGAAGTCGTCAACCGCGGCGATCGGAAAGAAATCGCCAAATTGATCAATACATTGAAACGAAAAGATTTCGAACTGAAGGAAACTTCGGGACGTCTCGAAGACCGCGATCAGAAAATCTTGAATACGGTTCAATCCATCTTCTTCAAGGAACTGGCTTTCGCGCTGAAAAGAACCTACAGCGAAATCAACGAAGCAATCTCATTATCCCTTTCCCGACAAGCGAAAATCGCTTAATATGCTTATCCAAAAAGCGGCCATCACAGTGAACTTCACTGTGATGGCCGCTTTTTCGCCGTTAAATTCCCCAATCCGATTTCAAGATCACTTTCAACGTATCGATCTTGTCTTGTCCAATGGTCTCGGCGATCCGTTTTTCCAATTCGTCTTTCAGGACTTCGTTTTTCTCATAGCATTCTTCCCCGAGGTCCGTCAATTGAATCCATTTTTCTTTTTTATTGTTTTCTACGTTATGGATTTCCACCAGCCCTTTGGCTGCAAGGTTTTTAATGAATTTGTGGATGGCTTGCCGTGAAATATCCACGCTCTTCGTCACACTCGAAATTGTCGGCTGTTTCCGGTAGATCCGTGCGAGGATGTACCATTCCGAACTCGAGATTTTAATCTCATTGGCTTCGTTCCAGGCGTTGCCCGAAATGCGACGGACCATGTTATGGCGGTCACTCAATAAATCAATCAAATCCAGGCGGTTCACTTCAGCGTCCGTCTTCAAACGGTTCACTCCTATCATTCAGATAAAGTGCCGGGTCTTCCAGCACTTTATACTATAGCACACACAAATGGACCTTCAACTGTGAAGGTCGGGACAGTTGAAAAGCTTGGACCGTCCATAAAAAAAGCTCCCGCAGATGCGGAAGCTTTTTGGTCAGTAGGAAGAACCTCCGTTGAGATGGATCACTTGCCCGGTGACATATGAAGCGTCATCCGAAGCAAGATACACATATGCCGGCGCAAGTTCATCTGGCTGTCCCGCACGTTTCATCGGCGTGTCCGACCCGAAGTCCTCGACTATATCCGCCGGGAAAGAAGCCGGGATGAGCGGTGTCCAGATCGGACCTGGCGCTATTGCGTTCACCCGGATCCCTTCCTCTGCGAGAGAACCTGCCAGTGCGCGCGTGAATGACAGAATCGCGCCTTTTGTAGAGGAATAATCGATGAGGCTCGGTTCCCCGCGGAAAGCCGTGATCGATGTCGTATTGACGATTGATGCTCCCCGTTTCATGTGATGCAAAGCAGCTTTACTCAGGAAAAACATGCTGTAGACATTCGTGCGGAATGTCCGCTCCATCTGTTCCGCGCTGATATTTTTCAAGGACATCTGCATATGCTGCTCACCTGCGTTGTTCACGAGTATGTCGAGCTTGCCGAATTCCTCGACCGTTTGATCGACAATCTGTTTACAGAATGCCTCATCCCCGATATCACCTGGATACAGAAGGCATCTACGTCCTTCCGCTTCGACGATCTTCTTCGTTTCTTCCGCATCTTCATGTTCATCAAGATAGGAAATGGCGACGTCCGCCCCTTCTTTCGCAAAAGCTACCGCTACTGCGCGCCCAATGCCGCTGTCGCCGCCTGTGACGAGCGCCGCCTTGCCAGGGAGCCGCTGTGCTTTGCCCGCCAAATTTTCTGTAAACTCAGGACGGGGATCCATTTCATTTTCGAACCCAGGCTGCCGGTCCTGTTCCTGGCCAGGAAGATGCTTCGGTTTGTTTTTGTCCATTCGTTTCGCCCTCCTCTTTTTCGTTCAAACGCATATGCAACGAATTTTCCCGCTTTGCCGGTTTCTTAAACAACTGCCACTTTTATTCAGCCAGCCCCGTTGCTGCCGGCACCGGCTTGCTGTTCGCTTCACGCAAAACCGCAGGGCGCATCAAGTAGGAGGTGAACGCAATCAGGCAAAGACTCGAGCCAATGACAATCCATTCGGCAGGAAACTTGTCATACAGGAGACCGAATAGTAAATAGCCGAGTGGCATCATCGCCATTGCCATCGATTCCAATAAACCGAAGACCCGGCCGCGGAATTCTTCATCGACATCGGTCTGCATCATGACGCCGATGGGAGTATTGACGAAAACATTCGTGATCCCGAACACGAGCATCAGGGTGAGCAGATAAGAAACATTCATCCAATAGCCGAATACAAAGAGCAACGGCACAGACATGCCCGCGAGCAGGACCGACATCGTCAAGACGCCACGCTTCGCGAAAAGCAGCGGCTGTTGAACCGGCTTCCGCGCAGCAAAATAGATCGATGACAACAGCATCCCAACCGCCAGCATCGCTTCAATGAAGCCGAAATGCGTCGCCTCCACTTGCAGTTGTTCAATCGCGATGAAAGGCAATCCGATCATCAGCGCCGAGAAGAAGAAATTGACGCCGAGCGCCATCGTGATGACGACCACGATGACACGGTTGCTGCGCAAATAAGTGATGCCTTCCTTCATGCCTTCGAAGAACGACTCCTTCTGTTCTGTCCCTTCCATACGGTTCGTATATAGCTTGAAATTCATGGTCGACTCGAGCAAGACCGCAAGCGAATAAGCGACGACTTGGATGAGCAGGAAGATTTCCATCGACACAAAGCCGAACAGCATACCACCGACAACCGGCCCGCCGATTGTTGCAATCGCCATCGCCGATTGATTGAAGCCCATCGCGCGCTGGATTCGGTCCGCGTCGATCAAGTTGGCGATGGATGACGAAAACGTCACGGTCGTGAACATCGAAGACACGGACAGGAACGCCGTCGTCACGTAGATTGCCACGAGTGACAGACCGAACGACATACTATAGAGGAGCAATCCTCCTACCGCTAAGATACTTGCAATTTGCGACAGAATGACGATGACCTTTTTCGGATAGTGATCCGCTGCGAATCCTGCGACTGGCGCGAGAATGGTCCTTGGTACGATGCTGCAGATCAAGTTGACCGCGAAACTTGCGGCAGAGCCCGTCAACGCCAGGACATACAGGCTGATACCGAATGCATAGACCGAACTGCCAAAGGTCGCGATCAATTTACTGATGGTGAATGTGTACAAGTGATACGTTGCGCGTTTGTGCTTCAAGGAGGAATCCATTTCCCCACCCCTTCAAGTTTAGTTTAATTTAATTAAACAAAATATATCAAAGAAAAACTGGCAATACAAGCGGAAGTTTAATATAATTTAACTTACAACCTACACAAAAGGATGAGAGCATGGAAACAGTAGGAACACGGATCAGAAAATTGCGGAAAGAAAGAGGCTTCACCTTGCAAGCACTCGCTGGTGACAGCCTGACAAAAGGCATGCTGAGCTTGATCGAGAACGATAAGGCAAATCCTTCGATGGAAAGCTTGTCCTATATCGC
Source organism: Planomicrobium sp. YIM 101495 (assembly GCF_009707665.1). Lineage (GTDB taxonomy): Bacteria > Bacillota > Bacilli > Bacillales_A > Planococcaceae > Planococcus. The sequence continues at coordinate 319,348 of NZ_WLZW01000002.1, read as the reverse complement.
CAAGCGGCTAGACGTTGATAAGAATGAATTGCTTGAGGAAGTTTCGGCGAAGGAACTGCAGGATGTGCTCGATCAAGCGGAAAAACTGAACCGTTTAGCGACCAATGAAGTCACTGAAGAGTTCAAAGGCATCATCCCGCTCATCGAGCCGTATTTGGAGAAGTTGCCGAAGCGTTACGAGTCGGCCCGGCTGTATGAGCTTTACAGCCGATGTCTCTATTACACAAAGCAAGGGGACTGGAAGCCTTTCCTCGAAAAAGCCGGGACCCTTTACGAAGACCTCAGTTTGCTGTCGAAAGTGGCCGATATCCATTTGTTCAAGCTGACGACGATCTTCGCCGAACACCGTTACGGAGATGCCCTCGAACAATTGCTTGAGTCGCGTGCAGCACTGCAGGAGCGCGGAGCCGTACTCGACCCGCTCAAGAAGTTGGATTTCGATTACTTTGAGAGTATCCTCTACTCGGCTGTCGGACAAATGGACAAAGCGACGGAAGTGATGAACGAAGCGATTGCCTATTCCCGCGAAAAGGACATTTACTACCGGACCAATGATCTGTACCGGATCGGCAGCTACCAGGCGCTGCTCGAAGGCGATATCGAGACGAAGGATCATTACATTGGGAAGCTGCGCCTGTTCGCGGACTTCACGGATGATACCGAAATCATTTCCTTCACCGAGCTTGTCGAAATCCATTACTTCACTACGTTCAGTAAGCAGTTCGATAAAGCGCTCGAAGCGATCGATCAGTTACTCGGTACGATTTCCCCGAACCTCCACCCGTTTTTCTATTTGGAAAAAGGAAAAGCGCTCTACGGGCTCGGGAGATTGGAAGACGCGCTTCACTGGTTCAGCCAGCACGTCAGCTGGGAGTTTCTACACCACCCTTACGACTTGTCAATGAATTACGAGAAAGACGCGTACATGGCGCTCATCTACGAGCAGTTCGGCGACCATGACTTGGCCGTCCAGCACGCGAGCATCGCAAAAAACAATATCTTGCCGATGCCTGATCTGCCATACAAGACGTTCATTCTGGACGTCTACGAACAGATTACTGGAAGCCAAAAAGAAGACGCAGCGAATGTTTGATTCGCTGCGTCTTCTTCTTATTGTCAGCGTCCTCCCCCGAACGCTTCTTCAATCGAATACTCTTCAAGCGGCAATTCACTCGTTCCGCCGAGTGCCAATTTCGCGAGCTCTTTCCCGAAATATGGGCCAGCTGTCAGTCCGGATGCTCCGAGCGCATTCGCTGCGAAGACGTTCGTGAGTGTCGGCACTTTCCCGATGAACGGCAGTGCGGACAGCGTCGACGGACGGAACCCGGTGATTGCTTTCGTGAATGTTGCATCCCCGAATCCTGGTGCCACATCCAGCACTTTATCCAAAATGTGATGCAGTCCACCTGCCGTCAGCCGCGTATCGAAGCCGGCGTCGTTTTCATGCGTCGCTCCAGCCACGATCCGCCCGTCCGGGAACGGGACGATATACTGGCCGAATGGCACCATTGCGACCGGCCAGTCGCCCGTCTCCCGGTCTGTTGTCTGCAGCTCCAGAATTTGCGCCTTCTGCGGCACGACGGCCATTTCCAATCCAAGCGGACGGAAGAGCTCTGCCGCCCATGCCCCTCCTGCCGAAACGATGGCGTCCGCTGTGGACAGCTGGCCAGCCGCCCGGACACCGATTTCACCCGACGGCAATCGCTCGAGACTGGCGTCCGCGTCCACGATGACCGCCCCGTTCGAAACAGCTGCCCGGAGCAATGCATCGCGCACCGCTCCGCCGTCGACCCGCGCAGCCCCGCTAACATAGAGCGAGCCGTATTCACCCGATGATGAAGGAAAGCGGCGCTTCGTCTCTTCTGCATCCAACCGTTCGAGGACTCCCATTTCCGGTGCATCTTCGAACCGCTCCCGTGCCTTCGCCTCCATCTTGTCGAGCTTGCTGTCTTCATGGATACTGACGATGCCGACTTGCTTGTAACCGGTATTCTCTTCGCCGAGCTGCCACAGCTCCTCGATGAGTCTCGGATAATACTTCGCCCCGCTCTTCGCAATCCGGTACCACGCTTGGTTACGCCGCTGGGAAATCCACGGACAGACGATGCCCGCTGCCGCTCCCGTCGCCTGCCCGGCATCCGCACGGTCGATGACAGTGACCTGCGCCCCTGCCTTCGCTGCGTGATAGGCTGTAGAAGCCCCCAATATGCCTGCTCCGATAATAATGACCGATTTCATTTGAATTCTCCTATTTGCTTGGATTTCTTTCGATTCCATTCTACCGAAAAGAACCCTTTACGACAATGAACCGGATTGAGGCGCCTGTTTTCGGGTAAACGAGTTATAACCCATTTTTCACGATGAAGGAGGATCTCCCTATGGAAACAAGCTCTTCTACAAATCGCATCCTGCCCGTCACTTCCATCCGAAGCGGCTCCGGCAAGGAAGTCGACCCCGAAGTTTATTGCTATGCCGTGCAAGTCGTCAATGCGTTCATGATCGGCAATCCGGCAATCAGCAACGATTGGGTGCTCGTCGATGCAGGCACGCCAGGCTCCGGCGAAAAAATTCTCCAAGCAGCCGAAGAACGTTTTGGTCCGGATCACCGGCTGCAAGCCATCGTCCTGACACATGGCCACTTTGACCATATCGGTGGCATCGCAGAAATCCTGGATCGCTTCCCGGTTCTCGTTTATGCCCATCCAGCTGAGTTCCCTTACTTGACGGGCAAAGAAAACTACCCGGACCCTGATGTGACCGTCGAAGGTGGTATGGTCGCCAAACTGTCGAAATTGTTCCCGATCGAAGCCATCGATATTTCTGAACATCTAAAGGAGTTGCCGGCTGATCATTCCGTGCCGCCGATGCCCGGATGGCGCTGGATCCATACACCAGGACATACACCGGGACACGTTTCCCTTTTCCGCGAGCAAGGACGCTTCCTGCTCGCTGGCGATGCTTTCATCACCGTCAAACAAGACTCTCTTTACAAAGTGCTGATGCAAAAGAAAGAAGTGCACGGCCCGCCTGTCTATTTGACGACCGACTGGCGTGCTGCCTGGGAATCTGTGGTCAAGCTTGCGGATCTCGAACCGAATGCTGCAGCAACCGGCCACGGCAAGCCGATGCATGGAGCTGAACTGGCAAAAGGGCTGGTCGAACTTGCCGATCATTTCCCTGCTCGTGCTGTGCCTGAGCACGGAAAATTTGTCGACAGTACGGATTGACTGTCATTTGAATGGAACAATCTGATGAAAACAAGAGATGCCATGGGAAAATGCCACGGCATCTTTTTGTCATGCTTTCTTGATGGAACTATCGAAATATACAAAAAATATCGAAAAAGGTTTCAACTGGATGGAAATAGGGTATAGAAAAGAGCGGGCTTATTTTCATTTGGCCTATAAAATCAAATAATACGGAGATGAGTGCAATGCGTAAGAAAATGCTTTTTGTTTCTGACCATGGTGATCCATTGGCAAAGCTGGGCGGTAAACAGTCAGGCGGCCAAAACAATTACGTCAAGCAACTAGCCCTCTCTCTTGAAGACCATGGATGGGAAATAGATATCGTCACCCATTGGTGTGACAGCTTCGCCCCGCGGATTGAACATTTCGGCAAGAACTGCCGGGTCATCCGCATCGAAGCCGGCTTCAAAGGATTTATTTCGAAAAACGAAATGTATGAGATGCTTTCGGCATTTTATAAAGAAATGAAATCCGCACTTAATTTGAAGGAATATGATATGGTCCATACCCATTATTGGCTGTCGGGCCTGCTCGGTATGCGGCTGCAGCGTGATTTCGGGCTTCCATTCATGCATACATCACATTCGCTCGGCTGGGCAAAAGAAGTTGCGGTCGGCATCCCGGACCTGCGGCGCATGAAAGCCGAAACAGCCATATTACAGACAGCCGATCAAGTACTCGCAACAACCAATAGTGAAAAAGCCTTAATCGAAAAATTCGTCGAACATCCGTCACCGATTTCAGTCATTCCGATCGGTGTCGATAAGGTGTTCCAGAAACGCCAAAACCGCGGCCACATCCGGAAACGTCTCGGCTTCCAGACGCCGTTATTCGTTTTTGCCGGAAGATTGGAAGAAACGAAAGGAATCCATACCCTTCTCAGCGCCTTCCAGCGTCTTGTCCATAGAGCAGGCGACCGTTTCACTCCGCAGCTCGTGCTTGCCGGCGGAGAAGCGAACGCAATCGATTTCGAAACGAATTTACCGACAGACCTTAACTTGAGGAAAGCAGTCAGAGGCATCGAACAACATGTCATTTTTCTAGGTCCCCAAAACCAGACACAGCTTTCCCTGCTATTCAATTCAGCTACCGCAACGATTGTTCCAAGCTATTACGAATCATTCGGTATGGTCGCAGCAGAAGCACAAGCGTGCGGAAGCCCAGTCATCGCAAGTAAAGTCGGCGGGCTGAAGAACGTTGTGCAGGACGGTTATTCAGGACTGCTCGTCGAATCGAAGAATCCGTTCGACTTAGCAAATGCCATGGAGAAATTGGCAACCAATGCCTCTCTTGCTCACCGGCTTGGCCAGCAGGCAATGCAAGTGGCCGAGCGCGAGTTCCAGTGGTCTTCCATATCTGAAAGAATCAATTCTTTGTATGAGGTGATGATAAGTGAACGCTACAACACATCTATTAGCCACTGATCTGGACGGGACATTCGTCGGAGATTCAGCAGAGCTTCGCAATCTGCTGGAGTTTTATTCCAAACAACTTTATAACGTCACACTCGTCTACGTAACGGGACGCCATTTCCAGTCGGCCCTATCCCTGATGGAAGAAGAAGGTCTCCCCGCCCCTGACCTGCTCGTCACGGACGTCGGAACAGAGATCCGGAAAGGCCCTGAGTTCGTCATGGACGAGGACTGGCACGCCAAGATCGATGAAGGCTGGATGCCTGACCAGATCGATGCTATCGCAGCGCAGATCGAAGGCATCGAAAAGCAGCTGCTGCCTGTTACAAACCGCTGCTCCTTCTTCGCACGTTCAGAAGAAGCTTTACTAAACTTGGAAAACCACTTAAAGAAAAACGAGATTCCCCATAAACTCATCTACAGCGGTGGCCGTGATGTCGACATCTTGCCCGCCCACAGCGGCAAAGGCCAGGCTCTCCTTTATTTAAAAGAAAAATATCAGCTCCACGCCGCCAAATGGCTGGTCGCAGGCGATTCCGGAAATGACCTGGAAATGCTGACACTCGGTTTGCCTTCCGTCATCGTCGGGAACGCTCAGCCTGAATTGAAAGAATGTCCCGAACACCCGAACATCTTCCGCGCAACGAAACCGTGTGCCGGTGGAATCCAGGAAGCCTGGCAATATTTCCATCCTTCCTGAAAACCTGTGCAAACCAAGTGCACAGGTTTTTTTGATGCAGCTTCCCCGAGGTAAGATTTGTATTTTCGAGTAGATAGTTTATATTTAATATACAAGCTTTCTTGAGCAACCGCTCAGGCAGCAACCGAATCCACGCTTCATGTGTGATGGTCGAGACTGAAGGAGGAATAGATATGGGTAGCACCAAGAATTTACAGAAAGAATCCATGGACATGCTGAAGAAGACGAGTCGGACGTTTTTCATCCCCATCAGCTTCTTGGAATCCTCTCTGAAAAAGACTGTAGGATCCGCTTATCTCTGCATGCGTGCCATCGATGAAATCGAGGACCATCCGGACCTGTCGGATAAGGCGAAGATCGAGATGCTGACAGCCGTCAGTGGATTGCTCAAACAACCTTTCGACGAGCAGACCTATGCTGACTTGATCGCTCCTTATGTAGATGAACTTCCGGATGTGTCGATTCGCCTCGGTGACTGGCTCACCGTCTGCCCTCCGGAAATCCGCGGCCAAATCCAGGAATCAACTGCCTTGATGGCGGATGGAATGGCCAAATGGGTCGAGAAGGATTGGGTCATCAATGACCGTGCCGACCTCGACGATTATACGTTTTACGTCGCAGGACTCGTCGGCGTGATGCTCGCCGATCTGTGGAAATGGCATGACGGCACCGAGACGGATCAGGACCTTGCGATCGGCTTCGGTCGTGGACTTCAGGCAGTCAACATGCTGCGGAACTTCGACGAAGACAGGGAGCGCGGTGTGTCCTTCGTTCCAGCAGGCTGGACGCGCGATGATATGTTCGCTTACGCAAAGGAAAATCTGGCACTTGCCGACGCATACATCAAACCGATCAAGAACAAACGCATCCTCATGTTCTGCAAAGTGCCATTAGCACTTGCACATAAGACATTGAAAGCATTGGAAGACGGGAAAGAGAAGATGACCCGTCTCGAAGTGGAAAGTGTCGTCGAAGACTTGAAGGAAGAACAGAACATCAGCTGATAGAAAGACGCACTCAAGATTTTCGTGAGTGCGTCTTTTTTGGAACATGATTTCGTACGGCGTTTTCTGCAATAGGCTATAATGGAACTTAAGCAACCAATGGGAAAAGGTGATGGGATGACTTTAACGATAATCAGCATTCTTACGACATTGATTTTTATATTGAACATCTTCTTGGCCGCTGCACTCGTGTTCTTGGAACGCAGGGATGCATCTTCCACTTGGGCATGGCTGCTCGTCCTCTTCTTCATCCCGATTTTAGGGTTCTTCATCTACTTGCTGCTCGGAAGACAACTGCGGAAGAAAACGCTGTTCAAATGGGAAGGCCAGACAAAAATCGGGATCGAGAACTTGATCGCCCATCAGATGAATGCTTTGCACGACGAAAAATTCAATTTCAAGAACGAGACACCCGAAGAATATGACGAGCTGATTTATCTCCACCTCCGAAACAACGGAGCGATCTTGACACAAGATAACTCCGTCCGGATCTTCAATGATGGGCGGGAGAAATTCGATTCGCTACTGGAAGACATCAAGCAGGCAAAAGATCATATTCACGTCCAATATTATATTTTCCGGCTGGACGGCCTCGGCACGCGCATCATGGATGCCTTGACCGCCAAGGCCGCTGAAGGCGTGACTGTCCGGCTCCTGTATGATGACATGGGCTCCAGAGGTTTGAGCAAACGCCGCTTCAAGGAATTCATTAAAGCGGGCGGCGAAGTCGAGACCTTCTTCCCTTCGTTCCTGCCGCTGATCAACCCCCGGCTCAACTACCGGAACCACCGGAAGATCGTCGTCATCGACGGCAAAGTCGGCTATGTCGGCGGCTTTAACGTCGGTGATGAATACATCGGATTGAGCCGGAAATTCGGCTACTGGCGCGATACCCACCTGCGGCTCGAGGGCAGTGCGTTGCATCCGCTCCAGACGCGCTTCATCCTTGACTGGAACCAAGCATCTTCACGACAAGACATCGCCTACGCGGAAAACTACTTCCCAACGGCCCCGACAAAAGGCTCGACGGCGATGCAGATCGTCTCAAGTGGACCGGACGAGGAATGGGAGCAGATCAAAGACGGCTATTTGAAGTTGATCAATATGGCCAAGGAATATATTTATATCCAAACACCTTACTTCATCCCGGACAGCAGCTTCTATGATGCGATCCGCATCGCGGCCTTATCAGGCATCGATGTCCGCATCATGATTCCGAACAAGCCTGACCACCTGTTCGTCTACTGGGCGACTTACTCGTACGTCGGGCAATTGCTCAGAGCCGGTGCGAGCGTCTATATTTACGAGAACGGCTTCCTCCATACGAAGATGATCGTTGTCGATGACAAGGCTTCGACGGTCGGAACCGCCAATATCGATGTGCGGAGCTTCAAATTGAATTTCGAAATCAACGCATTCATTTACGACAAAAAAGTCTCGACGGAACTCGCTGAACTGTTCCGCCAAGACATTGAATTGTCTTCCGAATTGACATTCGAAAAATATTATACGCGTACACGAATGATTAAAACGAAAGAATCCATTGCACGTCTCTTGTCACCGATCTTATGAAGCTTGTATGACGCCGAGGTATTCCTCGAGCGTCATTTTTTGTTCGAAAATGATCTTCGCAACTTCCGTTCCGACAAAACGGAAGTGCCACGACTCATGCATATAGCCGGTCAGCTGCTCTTTCCCTTCAGGATACCGCAAGATGAATCCGAAGCGGTGCGCATTTTCCGCAAGCCACTTCCCTCCCGGAGTATCACCGAACGAAGACGCTGCCCAGTGCACTTCCTGGCCGACTTCCCCGATATCGAATGCTAGTCCTGTCTGGTGCTCCGAGAAGCCTGGACGTGCACTGTAACGGTCAGCCGCTTCCTGGCCGTCCTTCGCTACATATCCGTCATAAAGGACTTTTTGACGGCCAAAGTCCCGGTACGTACTAAATGCAGCGAGGTCGATTCCAGCCGCAGCCGCCTCTTTTTTCATCGCTTCGAATGCCGTACGTGCTTCCGGCGATTCACCAGGCGCATACGTCGATGGCAATGGGTGTTGCTTGTTCGCTAGTAAAATATCATTGATGACGGTCGGCTCTGCTGGCAATTCGATACCTTCCGGATATTTCGTCGCATCGATGATTTCTTCAGCCGGTTCTTCTTCAGGAAGTTCCGGCACCGGTTCCCCGTCGTCTTCCGGCAGCAATGTTTCTTCCGGCTTCACTACTTCTTCTGGATTGTTCGCAGGCTCTGCCGTGTCATCCTGCGCCGATTGGATTTGTTCCACAAGTTTATTCCAGCTTTCCTCCGGGTCCCAGTCGTGCAGGTACAGCCAGTAAGTGGCAGCACCGAGCAAGACGGCACCAAGAATCGAAAGCAACCAAATGATCCACGTTTTTTTCTTCTTCTGTTTCGCTAAGTAACGAGATTGCATAACACGCCTACTTTCTCTTGAGTTCCTCTTTATTCTATCACGTCTCCACATGGATTTCCCTTCCGGCATAGCTCCGGTCGGACAAACAAAAATGCCCGGCGGCCATCAAAACGGCTGCCGGACATTCGGTTCTTATAAAAGGATGGTCGCGAGGACGACGAAGAACAGAATGGCAAAAATGACAGCCATGCCGAACATCCACTTTGCTTCACGGTCCATGCCTTGTGCCTTCATCTGACGGTAACGGAAGCTGTTCGTCATCACGAATAGGACAGTCATGAAGAGGACAGCAATCTCCATCTGCCCGCGGATCAGGAAGAACAGTGCCGTGATGCTCAGCACAGCAAGCGCCACGCCTTGTAAAATTTTCGGATTCACCCAATCAACTCCTTAAAAAAGAGCCGGCACTTCAGCCGGCTCGCTCGAAATCAGCTTATTTCTTTTCTTCCACAGATTCAAGTGCGATCTCAGGGTTTGCCGAGTAGAACTTCCGTCCGATGAACGTCTGGATGATCAGCAAGATCCCGCCGACTGCCCAGTATACTGGGAGCGCGGCCATCGACGTGAAAGAGATGAACATGATCATAATCGGTGAAATATAAATGAATAGTTTCATCTGCTTTTGCTGCTGCTCCGGCATTGTCCAAAGCGAAATTCTTGCTTGGACGTAATACACGGCACCAGCGATGAGCGTCATGATGACGTCGGGTGTCCCGAGGTTGAACCATAGGAACTCGTGTGAGCGTACTTCCGGCGAATGCAAGATCGCGAAGTACAAGCCCATGATGATCGGCATCTGGATGACGATCGGTAAACAGCCCATATTCAGCGGGTTGACATCATGTTTTTTGTAAAGCCCCATCATTTCCTGCTGAAGCTTCATTTGCTCTTCTTTATCTTTCGTCGCTTTAATGCGCGCCTGGATATCTTCCATTTCCGGGCGCATCCGGTCCATCTTCACTTTCATCCCTTGTTGACGCTTGTACGTCTTCAGCATGAAAGGCATCAACACAAGACGGATGATGATCGTGATCGTCACGATCGCCAGACCATAGCTTCCGTTATAGAGATTCCCTAAATAATCAAGGCTCAAGTCGAACGGCTGAACGAATACGCTATAGAAAAAACCTTCCTTCTTCTCTACAGCAGCACATCCACTCAGCAAGAGAACTGCAGCTGTCAACATAAACAGCAGTGTACTTTTCTTTTTCAATTTAGTCACCTACACCTTTTTTTACTCCTTAGAAGTATACCTTATCACGTAATCAATTTACAAACGCCTCGTCATAAAAATAGCGTCTTCCCATAAAGTTGTGAACAAAAAAAAGGAGAGCTGACTCTCCTTATCGTGACTCCGGCAGATTGTAACGGAAGTATGGAATATGCTGGCTGTCGCGGAATTGCTTCGGCGTCACCGTCGTATATTTCTTGAAGATCCGAGTGAAGTAGCTTTGGTTACAGAAGTGGAATTGCTTCGAGATTTCCGAGATCCCTTTGTCGGAATGACGTAAGTAATACTGGGATTCCTCGACCCGGCGTACGTTCAAGTATTCCACCAATGTTATGCCCGCGTGCTCTCGGAAAATACGTGACAGGTGGCTCGTGGAAATGTTGAAGTGTTTTGCGATTTCTTCTACAGACAAATCGCGTTCCACTTCATCGTTTATGTATAATACGACTTTGTTGACGGTTTGGTGCCCGAAGGAAGGCTGTTTTCGTTCTGATACGACCGAGATGAAGAATTCGATCAGTTCGTCTGCGACAAAAAGGAATTCCGTGTCATTCATATGTTTATCGACCATTTCGATACATGCGTAATTGAATGCGAATGCTTTTTTCGGTGGCACACGCATCTCATGCAGCTTCCGTGCCATCACGGATGCAAGGACGATATAATAGTAACGAACCGCCTTGATCGTCTCTTTTTGTGCGCGCATCGAAATAAGATCGATCAATTTACGGAGCGATTGCTTCGCCCGTTCTTTTTCCAAATGGTTGATTTCGTAGATGAGTTGGGTCTCGATCTCGAAGAACTCTTCGATTCCTTGAAAGTGCGTCAGTTCTTCCGACTCTTCCATGAAAATCTTGGATATGGTTTCTTGAATGGATGGTGCAGCAATTAAATTCATCTTTTCCCCGTCTTTCTTTATACAAATTTAAGAAGTCATATTCCTACTATATACTTAAAGTGTGTTTCAGAGTAGCGTTTAACGTTAAAACTTACAATATTTTATATGTTTTTATTAGAAATATCTGCTCGTGTGACTGTTTTGCGATATTGCGTCATCTACTAGTACGACTCACTTCCAAAAAAGTTCCACATTTTTTACTTTTTCGGGTCCGGTGGCACAACCGCACGGATATGTCGTGGCATGACCTCGACCATGAGAGGTGTCGGATCGCCTTCATCGCCGTCTATGTTGCATAAGACCGGTTCACTCGTATCGATGGCCACTTTTGTCGTATGGATTGCCTGGACGGCAGGATCTTTTTCCAACTGGCCGCGCAGCAATGCTCCGGCGATCCGGACGAAAACTGGCAGTGCTGCATTCTCCACGATGTAGACATGCAATAGTCCATCGTCTGTCAATGCATCCGGGGCCAAGTTCTCGAAGCCACCCACTGAGTTCGTCAATGCAACAAGTACGAGCTTCGCTTCGCCTGTCCATTCACCCGCATCGTGCGTGACGGTGAATTCCATCTGTTCATCCGAAGTCAGGGCTTTGACGCCTTCGATGAAGTAAGCGAAAGCACCTAATTTCGTTTTCTGTTCGACCGAAACTTCGGATGTGGACTCTGCGATCTTGCCGAGCGCCAAAATGTTCATGAAGTACCGATCTCCGACTTTTGCGATGTCGACCCGTTTTTCCGTTCCGGTCCGAAGTGCTTCGATTGCTTCCGGCGGATCCAGCGAAATGCCGAGTGCCCGGGCAAAATCATTGACTGTCCCGAGTGGAATGAGTGAGAATAGCGGTTGGTGCGGTTGTTCGGCAAGACCTGAGACCGCTTCATTGATCGTGCCGTCTCCACCCATCGCGACGACGAAATCATATTCATTTTGACATGCTTCCCGCGCGAAATTCGTTGCGTCCAGCTCTTTTTCCGTTTCGCGCGTATCAACTTCATACCCGAGGTCCTGAAGCGTCTCGATCCCCAGTTTTTTGTAGTCCGCGGCTTTCTCTTTTCCTGCTGACGGATTGACGATGAACATCGCTCTTTTCATTGCAGTCCCCTCCGATGGTATACTAGTATTAGATTTGTTCATTCATATTCCATTATTGTGTGAAAAGGTGTAGTTCCCAATAACAGCACACCGTTTATTCTTAATAGTTATGTACTACTCTACCCGATTATGGGAAAAAGAACCTCTCTACAGAAAGCAGGTAACACTTTTGAAATTCTTCGTGTATTTGATTATTTTCTTTGCATTCTTCGACTTGTTCGCACAGCTGCCGATCATCAGCCCGTTCGCGGTCGCCCTTGGTTCGACACCGTTCCTGGCAGGGCTCGCGGTCGGGATGTATTCCTTATCGAACACGGTCGGCAACCTCATATCGGGGATCTATGCAGACCGCCGTGGACCGTTCGCCGTTTTAATCCTCGGTCTCGTAGCGACAAGCATTACTCTCTATACATACGGCCTGGCAGAAGGACCGTATAGCTTGCTTGCCATCCGCTTTTTCCATGGACTTGCTGCAGGGTTGACCGTCCCTGCGGCCTTCACGTATTTGGCCAACAATACCGATAAGAGCAGACGCGGGAAAGGAGCTGCTGTTTCCGGCGCATTCGTTGGCATCGCAGCGATCACCGGCCCCGCTTTCGGCGCAATCTATACGAGCCGGACGAGCGTGCCTGAGACGATGTTCGTCACTGGGACGCTTATCCTCCTCGTCGGCTTGCTCTCCTTCCTGTTCTTGCGGAAGCATTCAGCGAAGAAGGAAAGGAGAGCGAAAGTCGCGGTTCCACTGAAGGTGATGTTCGGAAACGTCGGACTGATCCAAGCATTTTCCGGCGCCTTTTTCCTGATGTTCTCCCAAGGCGTACTCGCTTATATGCTGCCACTGAAAGTCGTGTCGGACGGCCATCCTTCCGAAACGAGTGGTTTGTTGCTCAGCACGTTCGGAATCGCTGCGATCTTCGTCTTCCTATTGCCGATCAATCGGCTGTTCGACCGCATCCCGCCGCGAATCACGATGATCATCGGATTTGTGCTGATGGGGAGCTCACAGCTTCTGCTCAGCACGGTGTCGGATATTTCGATTACATACGCCATCATGTGCTTGTACGGCGTCGGGTTCGCGTTCCTGTTCCCTTCGATCAACTCCTTGCTGATCGATTCGACAGTGCCAGACACGCGCGGTCGTGCGTACGGCTTGTTCTACGCTTTCTTTTCGATCGGCGTGGTGGCAGGCTCCAGTATCACCGGTGCTTTGGCGCTGGATGCGAGCGGCGGATTCATCCTGAGCGGCTGTATCCTTGTCGGAGTCGCACTGCTGAACTTCTTGCTGACCCTCAAAAAATCGCAGGAAAACGCTTGAGGAATGTTCATTCCTCAAGCGTTTTTTGTTGTTCGTTATGCATGGATTACAGGTTTTTTGTACCGATTTTGTTTTCAGGTGAAACGACGTCCGTGTTCTCGGACTTCTCTGCGCTCGTATCATTCGCTGCAAGTTTCACGTTTTTCTGTTCTTCCAATTCTTCCTGTTGCTCTTCGTTCTTATATTGAACAGTCGTCATTGCACCTTCGTCCACCATCTGGTTCTCTTCTGGTGCATCGAAGTCCGGATCGTCCGCTACAGGTGTACTTTTCTCTTTGTCTAGGTTTTGGGACTCCAAGTAGGAATTGACTTTCGCTTTCGCATTATTGAATGCGACCGTCGCCTTTTCCCGGTTTTCCGGAGTTCTGAAATATGCATACGCACCTGCTGCTAACCCTGCTAGTAATAATCCTCTTTTTTTCGCCATGTTCAAACACCCTTTCTCTTAATCATTTCCCCGTATAGTCACAATGGTTCACTTATTCCTATAGCCTTTATTTCATGCTTCTAAACCTATTCGAGAAATTCTCCCGATCTCCTGCTGGAATTTGAAAATTTCATGTCAACGTGCGGGATTCCGTCTTCATCGTAAGGGGCCGATACCGTTTCGAATCCGAAGGACTGATAAAATTTTTCCAAGTATGTCTGACCTTGCAGTTGTATCGCTTCCGGATTCCATTCCTCCTGGATGTAAGTGAGGCTCCGCTCCATCAAATGCTTGGCAAATCCGCGTCCGCGGGCATCTGGATGTACGATGACACGGCCAATCGAGGGCGAGTCGTACTTGACACCGGCCGGTACGAGACGTGCATACGCCAGGATCTTCCCTTCCTCTTCGTACAGCAAGTGCATGGACGCTTGATCCCGATCGTCGATTTCCTCGTACGGTGATCCTTGTTCGACGATGAAGACATCGACGCGTAGCTTCAAGCATGCATATAATTTTTCAAGTGTAAATTCTTCAAATGTATGTATGGACCATCCCATTTTGAATCCCTCCATTCTTTCTCCATTATTCCACATGTATAGCCAGAGAAAAAATAATTTGGTATGATGACCAAAAGAGTTTTGAGGTGATGACATGATACGCATCGGTACATCCAAGGATATCTCGGCTGTCCAGGAAATTGCACGTGTTAGCTGGAATGATGTGTATGAAGGTATCATCCCCGCTGACATCCAAAAACGCTTTCTCGAAAAATCGTATTCCGTCCCGATGCTGGATATGCGTCTGAAACGGACAACTTTGCTGATCGCGGAGCAAGACGGAGTACCAGTCGGTTTCGCTAACTTTACGAAGACCGATCAAGATGGAGACGCAGAATTGATCGCTATCTACTTAAAGCCGGATGCGCAAGGCATTGGATACGGCAAGAAGTTGCTCCATAGCGGATTGAGTTATTTGGACCCCGGCACCCGCCTGTTCGTCTATGTCGAAAGTGAAAACCGCTCCGGCCGCAACTTTTACGAAGCGATGGGCTTCCAGTTCGTCGAAGAGTTCGAAGAGTTGTTCGAAGGACATCCCCTTCAGACATCCGAATATGTTTATTTGCACCAAGCGCCTGCTTTATAACATGAAGAAAGCCATCCCATGCGCCAGTGAAAACTGGTGCGCGGGATGGCTTTTCTCATTGCCCAGACTTTCGGGTCATAAGTCATTCCGGCTGCGCGGCAGAAAACGCCGCTTCGCCGAACTGCCTTATGCCCATCGAGTCTAAACGGGCACTTCCGCTTTTCTTTGTCCAGACTCCAGCGCCCAGACTCTCGGGGCATAAGTCATTCCGGCTACGCGGCAGAAAATGCCGCTTCGCCGAACTGCCTTATGACCATCGAGTCTAAACGGGCACTTCCGCTTTTCTTTGTCCAGACTCCAGCGCCCAGACTCTCGGGGCATAAGTCATTCCGGCTACGCGGCAAAAAACGCCGCTTCGCCGAACTGCCTTATGCCTATCGAGTCTAAACGGGCACTTCCGCTTTTCTACTCAAAATGGGCGGTACGGCGTTTCCTGCGTTTGGATGTCTTGGTCCGCTTTTCTGAGAAGCTCGTCTTCTCTCATTGGCGTCTTGCGCACGAAGCACATGATGGCCGCGATGTAGAAGAGGACCGATGTCAGCGACAGGATTCCTGCAAAGACGCCTGCCAGGATGAAGAAGACACCCGATAGTTTCGCGTTCCGCTTCAAGCTCGCAAGCGCTACGATTGCCAAGATTGTAGAAATGATCAGGATCGCGATGAAGACCCAACCGAAGATTCCGAAGAACCCTAAGATTCCATTGAACATATCCATGGCCATTTGTGCTTCTTGTGGATCCGTAAAGGTAGGATCATTCAGCAAGTCCTGCTGGATCTGATTGTGTTCTTCTGTTCCTTCGAATCCGGATACTCCTAGGACGATCATCAAAGTCAGAATGATTGCGATGATGTTGAAAACGATGCCGACAATGCCGAGCACCATTTCGCCGACTCTGCTTATTGGTCTTTCATGCATAAGTTACACCCTTTCTAATAATTTATGTAGTCCTCTCTATTATACGTTCCCCGCCCCCGGTTGTTTCAACCAATTTTTCCATTTCGGTCGGAATCCTTGTTTCGGTCCTTTTCCCTTGAGCCGAATCGCAGAAATTTGTGCAAAATGGTTTAAATCCCTTATTTTCCGGGTAAATTCCTAATATCGACAACAAGAGAGGGGTTCTTACAGAATGGAAAAGAAATTGATTTTTAACCAAGCGGACTTTTTATACGGAATCGGAGGCGCATCGATTTTGACTGCGATTGTTGTCCTATTGACAGGTTTATGAGGAGGCAGATGGCAGTGAACATTCCATCGTCAACAACATAAAAAGCAATCCACTGAATCGATCAGCGGATTGCTTTTTATTTGGTCAAATTTTGATGTCGTCATAATCTTTGTAGCGTTCGAAAGCTGTCACAACGTATGAACAGACGGCTTCCATCTTGTAAGACTTCTCCCGTGCATAGTCAGCGGCACGGTCCAGCAGCTTCTTCGCCACTCCTTGACCACGCAAGGATGGATCGACGAATGTGTGCTCGACGACCATCACGTCCGCAAGCTCTGTCCATGTAATCTCAGCGATCACTTTCCCATCTTCCACACGGCGGAATGCAAACTCATCCTGTCCAAGCTCTATCAGTTCTAATTCCATTTCGATTCCCTCCAAACTTATTGGTTG
Organism: Planomicrobium sp. YIM 101495; assembly: GCF_009707665.1. Lineage (GTDB taxonomy): Bacteria > Bacillota > Bacilli > Bacillales_A > Planococcaceae > Planococcus. The sequence goes on along the minus strand of NZ_WLZW01000002.1, from coordinate 302,821 downwards.
ATCGACAAAGGGCGCAGTGACGCTTCGATTTCTTCCCGTCTCGGCTCCAAGAACGGCGGCAATGCCAACGTCTGTCCGATGCTGTCCAGCGATTCATCGACAGCGAACCCAGGAGCATCAGTCGAAAGTTCGAACAAAATGCCGTTCGGCTCGCGGAAATAAATCGCCTTGAAGTAATGGCGGTCCACTTCTCCTGAAGTCGTAAACCCATTTCCCTTCAAGAACACATCCCACTTTTCGTACTCTTCGTACGTTTTGATGCGGAATGCGACGTGGTGCACGCTGCCTCTGCCAGGGCGTTCACGCGGCAAATCGCTGCGCACCTCTAAATGTATTTCGCCTGCAGGGCCGCCTTCTCCTGCTGAATACACAATTATTTCGGGCATGCCTTCCATTTCCGGTGCATAGGACCCAATTTGCTTGAAGCCGAGGATGTCTGTCAGCACGCGCGCGGTCTTGTCCCCGCTCCGTACCGTTAAGCGCACAGGGCCAAGGCCGACAATCGCGAACTCTTCCGGAACATCCGCGCCCGTCCATGGAATTCCGTAATCAATCCCTCCGCCCGTATCGACCACGAGCATCAATCTGGAGCCTTCGAAGTCTTGAAATGTCAATGTCTTGCGGCCAGCACGTTTCTTCACTTCGCCGAACGGCACACCGTGTTCTTTGAAGCGCTCGATCCAGTAGGCAAGCGCTTCTTCACTCTTGATCCGGAAGCCTGTATTGCTGATGCTCGAGACGCCAGGGTGCGTACGCCCCGCCATTGGGATATCGAAATATGTCATATCCGTCCCCGGTGTCCCGACTGCATCCGCATAGAACAAGTGATAAGAAGACGGGTTATCTTGGTTAACACTCTTCTTCACGAGACGCATCCCGAGAATCCGTGTGAAAAAGTCATGGTTTCTTACAATGTCCGCACTCAAAGCCGATACGTGATGAATTCCTGCAACTTTCATATAAAGCTCCTCCTTTTATCTTGAATTCGAGATATTAACTACAGTTTAGCATGTTTATCGGATCACCACAACAACGATGCTTCGATTGAATTTTTAAAAAACCGCTCCGGAAGCAGTGATGCTCCCGGAGCGGTTCAGGTCGATCAGTTGAACCATGAACGGACTGAATCCGCGATGTTCCGGAAAAAGCGTTTGACGCTTTCCCAGAAGCCTTCGTTATCGATCAGATCTGCCACTTTGCCTTCGATCGTCTTGCTCAAGTCTTCCAATTGTGTAGACCACTTCGAGAAATCGATGTCCAGCTGGCGGATCCGGTCCATCAAGTCGATCAACAATTGACGATCCTCTTCGCTCAACTCGATCTGCAGGCGCTCCAATTGATCGGAAACGATCTGCTCGACTTCTTCACGTGTCGCTGGATTCAGCTCAGCAATCTGCTGCTTGATCTCTGTCAGCAGCTCACTTACTTTCGCATCGTCCACACCACTGTCCGCAAGCTCTGTTGCAACAGTCAGCTCATCATTCGCTACATCCGTACGTTCCGTATCAAGCTCTACGCCTGCTACTTCATATGCTTTGTAAATGCCGACAAGCGCCGAGTGGCCCGTAACCGGCTTCGGTGCAGCGACTTCCACCGTGGCATCTTCGATTCCAGCTGTCAGCATCGCATTCGCGTACATTTCAGCTGTCACTTCTGTGATGTTATCAGGTGTGACAATCTGGATGACCAGGCCGTCGCCCGCATCTTTATGACTGATTTTCGCAGAAGAATACATATTTGCACGTGGATTACCGTCTTTGATGTACGTCACGAGGTCTTGCCCTGTCACTTCGATCACTTCAACTTCCGCCTCATCCGCGACTTTCAGGCTGCTCGCAACGCTTTCACGCTCGGCCTCCGTCAAATTCCCGCCGTAGACAACGATCGGCACGCCGAGTTTCTCGTTAATCGGTGTGACATTCGCAAGTCCTGCCGCAGGAAGCACCGTGGACATCGCAAGAACTGCTATTAAAACTGCTATGATTTTTTTCATGGAAAACTACCCCTTTCACCGTATAAATACGATTATCCGTCAGAAAGGTTGCATGTTCACTCCGTCAAGCTTGTCCAGCCATCCTCTTGAATGATCTGACGGTTCTTGTAGAGACGGCCGAGCGCGCGCTTGAAGCTCGCTTTGCTCATGCCGAACATTTCATAAATTTCGTCCGGCGAAGACTTGTCCGTAAACGGCATTCTTCCACCGACTTCCTTCAAATACGCAAGAAGCGTTTCGGCATCGTCCGACAGGCGCTCTTGCTTACGCGGCAAGAACGATCCGTTCAATGTCTTGTCCTCTTTTACGTCGATGATGCGGACGCTCACTTCTTCACCGAGTCTCGGCTCTTCCGTCCGCTCCGTCTCGTGAACGAAAACACGGTACATCTCAGGTACTGTGAGAAGGAAAGTCCCGACCGGTAACAGACGGTAAGGGCGTGCTTTCAAATCTTTGTTGAACACTTCGTCCGGTGCTGGTACGGAGATTTCCTCGACCAGATCCTCCGTCGCAAGACGCCCGAACAACTCCCCATCACGGCCTGTACGGATCGTCATGAAGAGGTGGTCTCCTTGCTTCGGCCATAATTCAGCGATTTTCGGCATATCTTCGCGGTCGACATACACTTCACGCGTCGTTCCGATATCGACGATGGCTCCTTCACGCGGCGACACTTTCAATACTTTTGCCCAGCCGTAGACGCCTTGTGTGATATGCGGGATCATCGGTGTGGCGGATACGCCGCCTTGGCGGTTGCGGTAAAGGAATACTTCAATCTCCTCGCCGTATTCCTGCCCTTCCTCAATCTCCGAAATGTTCATCGGCACTTCCGCTTCTCCGTCTGTCAAAATCCACTGGGACGTACCACGTTCTTTAATCGTCAGTTTTGCTGTTTCACCTGGATGTAATGCCATGCAAACACCCTCCTATTTCTTCATTCTATTTTTGTTCTTCGCGCAAGGTTTCAAGTTTCCCCCTGAATGCCTCATTCTCTTCAAGCGCCTGGACAAGGTCTGCAATGCGGTCGATCGAATTCCAGCTCAAGTGGTGCTCGATCCCTTCCACATCCTCATAGATCCTGTGTTCGTCCACACCGATCAACCGCAGGAACTGCTCCAGCAAGTCATGGCGCTGGACAAGGCGTTTGCCCAGTTTCTGGCCTTTCGATGTGAGCACAAGCCCCCGGTAACGTTCATAAATCAAATACCCGTCCTTATCCAGTTTCTGGACCATCTTCGTAACAGAAGAGGGCAAGACGGATAATACTTCCGCAATATCTGATACTCTTGCGTACCCTTTCTGTTCAATAAGGGAATAAATAATTTCAATATGATCTTCCATACTCGGAGTCGGCAACTCTTTCTCCTCCTTCGTTCGGCTCTATTCAGTTTACTACACCGCACATTCCGAGACAACTTCACGCGCCCGCTCTATGTTTCAAACATCTTGACGCGGGGTAATTAATAACTATCAAGAGAAAGGCAGGTGGAGAGAATGGCACGGATTCTTTGGATTATATTCGCTATCATCATCGCAGTTTGGTTAGTTGGACTACTTATGGACGTCGCCGGCGGACTGATTCACTTATTATTGATCGTCGCTGCCGTCATCCTGATTCTAAATCTCTTCTCGGGCAGAAGGGCTGGATAGCCAAATAAAAAGAGCCGGACCATTCATGGCACGGCTCTTTTTCTATTCTTTGATTTTGGCGTAAATACATGTATCGCGCAGGCGGTTGTCGATCTTCGACAAAGACTCCTTGCGCATGATGCCTTCCAGCTCGAAGCCAAGACGCTCCGCAACTGCACGGCTCCGGACATTCTCCGGATCGCAGCGAATTTCCACACGGTTCGCTTCGAGCACCTCGAATGCAAAACGCGTGATCCGATCGACCGCTTCGGTAACGAACCCTTTTCCTTCGAAACGCGTGTCCACCCAGTAGCCGATCTCGAACTTCCGCACGTCCCAGTCGATCCGGTGCAAGCCGGTCGAACCGATAAATTCCCCCGTCTCTTTCAGGAAAAAGTGCAGGCGCAGATCTTTTCGCATCTTAAAGTTCGCTTCCGCTTCAATCAAATTCGCTTCGATGTTCTTCAGTTCCGGCTTGTTCTGTGCAAATGGCAGCCATGGCTTGAACGCTTCAATCGAATGCACGATCGCTTCGTAGCTTTGCGCCGCATCGTCCCGCTTCGCAGCACGGATCAAGAGGCGATCTGATTCGAATTCGTCCGGGAAGTCCAGTAGTACCGGGTTAAACGGCGGCTCTTTCAATTCAGCGAGCGCATCGTCCCACATGACTGGCGTCGCGATGCCCGCTTGCCAGTCTTCTCGTGTCATGCCGTATGTGACAGCGTCGTAATAGCGGTTCTCTTTCGGAGAGAACCACGCCTGGCGCAAATGTGCTTCTTTCACGAAGCCCGTCCGTTCGAACGCTTTCCGCATCGCGAAGTTGTCATGCCGCGTATTGCCTTCCAGCCGGATTTTTTGTTCTGGCAATGAAAAGACGAAGTCCGCCGTCATCTTAAGCGCTTTCGGACCATAACCCTTGCTCCGGTACGGGTCTGCGATGCGCAAATCGAACATCGGAATGTCGTCTTGCAAGTCGAAAATCTTCACGAGTCCGACTTGTGTCTCTTCGTCGTTGACGATCCAAAACGTCGTCACTTGGTCGGATTGATACCCACCTTCTTCTATCGTCTTCTCGATCAATGCCCGCACCGGGTGCTCATGCCCGTGGTACGGCCAGGAGTTGGTCGTCATGAATTCAATCAGTTGTTCCTGCTCTTCCATCGTCCATTCAATCAACTTCAACACTAAATCCTCCATCTCTTCCGCCCCTTCAACTGCAGCCGGTTTCTGTCCTTGTGAAATACTTCCCCCTATTATAAGCAAATTGTCCTTCTTCGTCGAATCGCAGGCACGGAAGCCGCTTGTTCTTATGTAAAAAGAAAAGCCGTCTGCAAACTGCAGACGGACTTCCCTCTCCGACTCCGATCATTCCGCGATTAGTGTCAGCACTTCCCCTTCTGCACTGCCATCGATGCGCGTTTCATGGAACTTGCCTTCGACCCAATCATCCACCTGGTTGCGGAAAAAGTCGGATTTGAAATGGCCGCTCTGCCCCGGCCCGACAATGTGATACGCACTCCGCAAATCACTGAGGTCTGCGACGAAACGCCAAGACGCTCCGTGGTTCGCTTCCCCGTCTTCATTGAAGGCAGCAGCTTGGACCGTCACATTCGAGCCGCCGACCGGACGTGGCTTCGGATTCAAGAACTGTTCAAGAATCGGTGAAGCACCGGCAACCGGATGCGGGAACACGAGCTGATGGAACTCGCCCCACTGCCAGTCTGCAGGATCGTCACCGAATGCTTCTTCGATGTCACCCCGCGCTTCATTTAGTGCATCGGTCAGCCACTTTTCAACGCCACCATATTCTTCCACCCAGACGCCCGCCTCTCCGGCAAAGGCATCGCGCATCATTTCATCCGTGATGTGGTTTTTCCCCGGCAGCATCTCATAAACGTCCTCTGGCATTTGCGGAGACAGGATCGTTTCGGGCAGCTGCTTCATCCATTTATGGAAGACGAGCGGCGCTGCCTGGTCTTCGCCGTCCACACCATCCCAAGCAGTCAAGACGTCGAACAAATCGTCGTGCACATCCGTCTGTTCTTTGACTGCCGCGATCATGTCCTGTAAAAATTCTTCCGCATACAAGTTTTGCTGGTCCATCTGAAGTGCCATCATATCTTCTTTCGTCAAATCATCGTTCGCCTCGAGCACTTCCACAATGCGCTCATAGCGGTACGGCTGTGCCCAGAAGTCCGTGATGTGGTAGTCGTATGACTCATCGACCACCGCATTGTTCGCTGTCGCAATAAAGCCTTCCGCCGGATTCACGACGGTCGGCAATTCGTCGAACGGTACATAGCCATCCCAGCCGTAGTCTGCGGAGTCACCTGGCACCGGCAACTGTCCGTCACCACTTTTACGGATCGGAATGCGGCCGTTCGCTTTATAGGCAATCGTCCCGTCCGTCGAAGCGAAGACGAAATTTTGTGCAGGCGCCTGGAAATCTTCCAGTGCCAGCTCGAATTCCTCCCAGTCGGATGCTTTGTTGAAGCTCAGTACCGCCTGTAGTTCGAGTGTCGGCTCCAGCGCAGTCCATTGCATCGAGAACACTGCTTCCGGATCCTCCTCTTCATACAGCAGATCCGAGACGACCGGGCCGTGGCGCGTAACGACGACATTGAAGTCGACCATCTCGCCGTCTTTCACCAAAATCGGTTCATCACGCACTTCCGCCTGCTCCCATTCCCCTTCATAAAGAAATTGCGTCGTGTCGTCCGGATTGACCGTTTCGATGTACAAATCCTGCACATCCGGCCCGACGTTCGTCACGCCCCATGCGATTTCTTCATTATGCCCGAGAATGATGCCCGGGATTCCAGCGAAGATGACACCACTGACATTCTGGTCCGGCGACTGCAAGTGCATCTGGTACCAAATCGACGGCGTGCTTAGTCCAAGATGCGGATCGTCCGCAAGTAATGGCATTCCACTCTCAGTTTTATCTCCTGACCCGACCCAGTTGTTCGAGCCGTTGAATTCAGGCGGGATGAGCGACAAGTCGAAATTGCCCGCAACGTTCACCGGATTTTTAAGGTTCGCCTCGATCACTGCCGGCGCATTTTCCGGGTAGGTGATGAACAGCTCCCGTGCCTTCTCCTCCGGCCATTCGTTCAATGCCCAGTGGCGTGCAGCGAGTGACGTCCAGTGTCCGCCGAGGTCATACGCCATAAATTTCCCGATGGTCAACGAATCGATCGCTGTCCATGGTTTCGGTTCATAGCCGAGCAGCGTGAATTCGAACGGCAACGTGTCTTCCTCTTTTGCCTGCTCGATGAAGGCATTCACTCCATCGGCATACCATTCAAGCACTTGCTGCGCTTCTTCGTCGTAGCCATCCCATGATTTTTCTGCAGCATTGCGCAGACTGAACGTCCGGAAAAATTTATCCGTATCGACCGCATCCGCTCCGATCACTTCCGCCAGCATCCCGCTCGCTTGGCGCCGCGACAGATCCATCTGGAACATCCGGTCTTGCGCTTGGACGAACCCTTGCGCGCGGTACAAATCGGCATCCGATTCCGCGACTATATGCGGCACGCCCATATCATCCTTCGTCACTTCGACGTTCGCATCCAAAATATTGACGTTCATTTCCCCCGAAATTTGTGGTGTCGATTTATTGACGTAAGCGTTTACAAGAATGATTGCCAGCACCCCCAACACGAGCAATCCCCCGGCGATGCCCAGTACCCACTTCACCCATTTTTTCTTCAAGATGTGTTCCTCCCCTTCTTCTCTCACCTTCACTTAATGATTCGGCAAGTATTTCCAAATCCCTTTCGGATGGCGAAAGAAGATTGAAGCAGCGAAGCGATGCAGGAGCATTTAGTTGCAGTATCGCCAATCGCACAACTTTACCACAAAAAAAACGGAGAAAAAGGACACTCCCTTTTTCTCCGTTTGCTTCATAGAATTATTGAACTGCGTCTTCGCCGACGATCTTCACTTCGAGTTCCAAGTCGATGCCAAATTTCTCGAACACCGCACGTTTCACCATTTCGATCGTCTGGATGTAGTCGTTTGCCGTTGCATTGTTTTTGTTGACGATGAATCCGGCGTGTTTCGTGGAAACTTCCGCGCCACCGAATCCGCGGCCCTGCATGCCGCTCTCCTGGATCAATTTGCCCGCGAAGTTCCCCGGCGGGCGTTTGAAGACGCTCCCCGCTGATGGGAATTCGAGTGGCTGCTTCGATTCGCGCTGGTACGTAAGGTCGCTCATCTTCGCATCGATCAACGCTTGATCGCCGGCTTCAAGTTCGAATTCTGCCGACAACACGTAGAAGCCTTGTTTCGTGATGATGCTCTTCCGGTAACCGAGCTCCAGTTCGTCTTTCGATAAAACGAGCTTCTCGCCCTGTTTCGTCAAGACGGTCGCATGGACGATGATGTCCTTGATTTCGCCACCGTATGCGCCGGCGTTCATTGCCATCGCACCACCGACAGAACCCGGGATGCCGCATGCGAATTCAAATCCGGTCATGCCGCTTCCTGCCGCAAGACGTGACACGGCTTTAATATCCGCGCCGCCCTGTGCATAAAGACGTGTGCCTTCCATCCGGATATCGACCAGCTCTTTCAAATTCAAAACGATGCCGCGCACGCCGCCATCGCGGACGACCATGTTTGATCCATTGCCAAGTAATAGGAGTGGAATTTTATGTTCATATGCATGCTTCACGACCGCTGCGGTTTCGTCCTCATTTGTCGGAGAAGCGAAAATATCCGCTGGCCCGCCCATCTTCGTCATGGTATGCAAGCTTAACGGTTCGTCCATTAAAATACGTTCTTCCGGTAATAATTGACGCAACTCCTGCGCCCATTTTTGTTTCGTCATTCAAAGCAAATCCCTTCAAAGATAATCAGCTCTTAATAGTATGCAATTTTCAAGCGGCCTTGACAAGCGAAAACAAGCGGATTAGGCCGAAAGGACAGGAGATTTGGCGATGAGTGGATATTCGCAAATCCACCCTCTCCAAATCCGCTTCAAAACAAAAATTAAAACTTTTAATTAATATATATTGATTTCGAGATAATTACTTGTTATAGTGAATCTAGATAAAAAATCTTAGGAGGAATTCACGATGAAAAAATGGAATTTGGATGGCGCTCACTCGGAAGTTAGTTTTTCAGTAAGACATATGATGATTTCAAAAGTAAAAGGGAATTTCACAGATTTCGAAGCAACGATCGAAGCGGACGAGAACAACTTGGAAGGTGCGAATATCGATTTCAAAATCGATGTAGCAAGCATCACAACGCATAACGCTGACCGCGATGCGCACCTTAAATCAGCAGATTTCTTCGAAGCTGAAAAATATCCGCACATCACTTTCACTGCAACGGATATCGCAAAAGATGGCGATGACTATAAAATGACTGGTGACATGACAGTCAAAGATGTGACACTACCGGTTACTTTCGATGTAGAATTCGGTGGCAAAGCGAAAAACCCTTGGGGCGCAGAAGTTGTAGCATTCAGCGCTGCAGGTAAAATCAACCGCAAAGATTTCGGCCTGACTTGGAACCAAGCGCTTGAAACAGGCGGCGTTATGGTCGGCGAAGACATCAAGTTGAACCTTGAACTTGAGGCGACACAAGCTGAATAATTCAGTAACCCAAAAATAGCGGAGCGCAACTTTGCCTCCGCCTTTATTGAACCGGAGGAAATCAGTTGATTTCCTCCGGTTTTTTATTCTTCCAGCTTCTTGAGTGGTTTGACAGCCGGTCCATTCAACACTTCGCCCGTATAAGAGAAGCGCGAGCCGTGGCACGGGCAGTCCCATGAACGTTCCGCTTCATTCCATTTTGTTTCGCAGCCCATGTGCGTGCATGTTGCGTCGACGAGATGCAGCTGACCGTATTTGTCACGGTATGCGCCGGCCCGTTCATTTTGATGTTTGACGAGCGCACCTTGACCGTTGCTGAGCGAGTCGATGGTTTTTGACGGCATCTTCAGTTTTCCTTTCACCAATTCCTTGGCGACGGATGCATTGTCTTTCAGGAAACTTACCGCATCGACCGTCTTCATTTTGGAGCGCGTCGGCTTGTACATCCCGCGGTACTTGTTGTCGCGACCCATCACTTGATCCGTCAGCAGCTTGGCTGCAATTGCCCCGTGCGCCATGCCCCATTTGTCGAAGCCGGTCGCAACGAGAATGTGGTCGTAGCCCGCTGTGATGGTCCCGATATATGGAATCTTGTCGAGCGTCGACATGTCTTGAGCAGACCAATGATATAACGTTTCTTCAAGGCCGAACTGCTCTCTCCCTGTCTGCTCGAGATTCTTATAATATTCCATCGTGTCTTTTGTCTGCTTCCCGCTGCCATGTCCTTCCCCGCCGATCATCAACAAGGACTCGCCATCCTCCTGTTCGATCGACCGGAGAGACCTCTTCGGCTGATCGACACTGATGTACATGCCCTGCGGAATTTTTCCGGACACTTTCGCAGCGATCGCGTAAGAGCGATTGACCGCCATCCGGGCAAAATATAGGCCATCACTGTCGTTGAATGGGTAGTGGGTAGCGACGATCACTTTATTGCACATCAGGCGCGACAAGTTCTCTGTCTGGATGACCGGATCGTGTTTGCTGAGCAATTTGACGGCGCGTGTGTTTTCATAAATCTTGACGTTCATTTTCTCCAGTTCCTTCACGAGTCCACCGAGAAATTGCACCGGATTGAATTGCGCCTGGTTCCGCATGACGAGTGCCTGACGGATATCGAACGGCAGCTCCGCCTGTGCGTCCACGACTGCGAGTTCTCCGTCGATGCCGAGCTTCCAGTAAGCATCCGCCTCTTTCTCAAGCAGCTTGGCCCCCGCTTCCGTATTCGCATAGATGAATGCGTCTCTTCGTGAAAACATGCAGTCGATGCCAAGTTCCTGAGCAAGATTTTCGATACACTGCAAGCCTTCCAGATTCGCTTCATAATAGAGGCGTGCTTCTTTCTCTCCTGCCGTCTTCATCAACGTCGAATAAATAGTGCCATGTTGCGCAGAAATCTTCGCAGTTGTATTGCCGGTCACGCCTCCCACCAGTCTCCCCGCTTCAAGAAGCGTTACTTCCTTTCCTTCCTTCGCCAATAAGTAAGCAGTGATGATACCGGCGATGCCTCCACCGATTACTGCGATATCGGTCGATTCATTGCTTTGAAGTGATGGATACGTCGGAATTTCATTGGTTGCCATCCAATATGAGCCCGGCTCTCTCCGTGTGCGATTATCGTTCTCCTGTGCCATACGTCAACCTCCTTACAAAGCTGTTTACTCCTTCCCTACCCTTTCCGCATTCCGCATAAGCACAAAGAAGCCTTGAAGTTTTTCACTTCAAGGCTTCTTTGCTGCGGATTCATGATGAGCAGGACTCACCTGTGCAATATTGTGTTTTTTTCCGGCCGAGCGGTTTTGAAGCCGGACGGACCCCTTCTTCTTCGCCAATCTGCTCGAGCGCTTCGACGAACGCTTCGAGCGGCTGTGCACCGGAAATCGCGTATTTGCGGTTCACGACGAAAAATGGCACGCCTTGCACACCAATTTGACGGGCTTCTTCGATATCCGCCCGCACTTCCTGTTCGAACTGAGTTGACTTGATGACTGCTGTCGCCTGCTCACGCGGCAACCCGACCGCCTCCGCGGCACCTTCGAGGATATGCTGGTCGCTGACATTCTTGCCTTCGATGAAATAGTTCTTCATCAGCAGCTCCGTAAGCGGCGCTTCTTTCCCTTGCGTTCCCGCCCATTTCACTAAGCGATGTGCAGTGAATGTATTCACTTGCATCATTTGATCAAAATTATATTCAAGACCCACCGAGCGTGCATGGGCTGCCACGCCTTCCGTCATTTTCTTTGTTTGTTCAACTGTCTGTCCGGTTTTCTTCGCCAAGCCTTCGTAGACCGAAACCTTGCTATCAAGCGGTGTATGCGGATCAAGTTCGTATGCTTTGAAGGAGATTTCCGCTTGGCTGCTATAGCCTGATTTCTCAAGTGCCTGTTCTAATGTCCGTTTGCCGATATAACAAAAAGGACAAACGTAATCTGACCATACTTCAATTTTCATCGTCTTTCACCTCTTGCTAATCACTATAGCAAGTGCATTCAAAGCGCTCAATGAATTTGCTCAACGGAAGCGCAACAAAAAAACTGACTCCCCTGGGGGAATCAGCTCAATGCTTCTGTAATAACCGGAACGATTTGCTTTTTACGTGATACGACGCCCGGCAGCAGCACACGGTTTTCGAAGACACTCGATTTGAATGCCGCCTCGATGATACCTGCTCTCTTACCAAGGACGATCGCCGTGGAATCGTTGGTCAAAATGTCCGTGACGACGAACATGAACAAGTCTAATTCTTTCTCCGCAATCTGCGCTTCGATCAATGGCTCCAATTCCATTTGGCGGCTGATGATCGTATCGACGCCGATCGAGTTCACTTGCGCCACTTCGAAACGATGTTCGTTCACTTCGAATTCCTTCGAGTCAATGCTCAACAAGTCTTCGATTGTCTTGTTGCTCAAGTCCGCTCCGGCTTTCAACATTTCGAGGCCGTAGCTCTCTGCGTCGATTCCAGTGATTTCCGCTAGCTCACGTGCAGCTACGACGTCTTGCTCCGTACATGTCGGCGATTTGAACAGAAGGGAATCCGAAATGATTGCAGACAACATCAATCCAGCGATGCCTGCTGGAATTTCCACTCCATTTTCTTTGTACATCTTCAAGATGATCGTCGCTGTACAGCCAACTGGCTCTAAGCGGAAATAGAGCGGCTCCGCCGTTTCGAAATTCGCCACGCGGTGGTGGTCGATCACTTCAATGATTTGTACATCCTCGATGTCATCCACACTTTGTTGACGCTCGTTATGGTCGACAAGGATGACTTGCTTCGCGTCAGGCGCCGCTTTCTCAATCAGACGTGGTACTTCGAATCCGAACTGCTTCAATGCATATAGCGTTTCGTTGTTGGTGTCGCCTAGTCGCACCGGTTCTGCTTGAAGTCCTAGCTGGTTTTTCAAATAAGCGTATGAAATCGCTGAACAAATCGAGTCTGTATCCGGATTTTTATGTCCGAGCACTAAAACCTTTTCCATCATAAATACCTCCTGAAACTATGATTGCTTTTCGAGCTTCATTTTACCACAATTTAACGAATGTCTGAAAAGATAAAAGCAGAAAGAGTTTGGTTGTGGGAATCTCTCCCACATTTTCCCTCTTCTTACCTAAACTGCATAGCAGTAGTTTGAAGTATGCTATAAGAATTTGTATAGAATTGGTCTTTTTTTCTCTTAAAAGTCGCATTTTTTGAATTTTCATGGTATAATCCACCTATCTTACAGGAAAATAATAAACCCAAAGGAAGGTTGCTATGACTAACACAATGGAAAAGAAATACATTCCCCTTGCTACGTATTTCGCCTCGGCTTCCAAGTCCTCCATGCGCCTCACATTCGGCGAGATCGAACAGATCATCGGTCAGCAATTGCCGAATGCCGCATATTTGAACCAAAGCTGGTGGAAGAAGAACAAGTTGCCTGCCAAACATTTCCGTGCTTGGACCGATGCCGGCTATATTGTCAGCGAAGTCGAGACGAACAATTATGTTCTTTTCCAAAAAGCGGATGCAACCGATTCTGAAGTTATACACGAAGATGAGGGCAACCACGATATCCTCCTGATCCGTCCAGCAGAGCACGGAGATGCCCGTTCGCTGATTATGCTCCAAAAAGCGGTGGAGTCCCACTCTCCATATATGCTCTACGATGCGGATGAGCGCGTCCAGTCGACACAGCAAGCACGCAAAACCATTATCGGGTGGAAGAAGGAAGGGCATTCAACCATCTTGATGGCCAACTTGAACGGCGAGCATATCGGTTACCTCTTCGTTATCGGCAATCCACAGAACCGCGTTGCACACCGTGCTTCCATCGTCATCGGGATCCATCAAAAAGCCCACGGCAAAGGAATCGGCCAGCAACTTATGGAACAGGCGGAAGCATGGGCGATAGAGCGTGGCATCACCCGTCTGGAACTGACAGTCGCGGCAGAGAACCACCCCGCCATCAAACTTTACGAGAAAATGGGCTTTGTCAAAGAAGGCATCCGAAGACGCGCGTTGATGATCGACGACGTTTCGCATGATGAAATCTACATGGCCAAGCTGTTTTAAAAAAGTGCCACATGAAAAAGGACTGCCCCGCTAAGCGGGACAGTCCTTTTTCTATTTATCAGTTCGACGCTTGCTCAAGCACCCGCAACGATTCGCGGTTGAAGGCCGGGATGTCATCCGGCTGACGGCTCGTCACCAGCTGGTCCTGGCACACTGCCACTTCTTCGTCCACGAGTTTTGCACCGGCGTATTCCATGTCGGTCTGAATGGATTTATAGCCTGTCGCCTTGCGCCCTTCCAGCGCTTTCGCGGAAATCAGCAATTGCGGTCCGTGGCAAATTGCCATGACCGGCTTGTTCGCGTCCATGAAGGCTTTCGTGAAATTCACGAAGCGGTCATCCGCGCGCAGCTGGTCAGGAGAAAAGCCGCCCGGTAAGAACAATGCGTCGTAATCGTCCGGATTCGCGTCGTCGATGCCTTGATCGATCGTCAGCGTCACTTCGCCTTGCTTGCCGGTCACTTCCTTCCCTGCTTCCTTCTCGATCGTGAACAGTTCATGGCCTGCATCGTTGAAAGCCTTGGCCGGGTCTGTATATTCGATGTCCTCAAACATGTCAGTAATAAGCGTTGCAATCTTCGCCATTCGTACCACTCCTTTTATTTGATCTTCCCTTACCTGTATTCCACGGCTGGAAATTTCTAAACACGGAACTTGGATACGTATGGGTTGTCCTGTTCCCAAAAGCGGTACGGGTAAGCGGCTGCTTCACCGGAACCGCCGACACCAACCCGCGGGCCAGCCGCGACTGCATGGACGGAATCGCCTTGTGCGATGTATAGAGGCGTCTCACGCAAGTCATGGCCATATGCCGACATGGTGATGCCCATCGCCTTCGTCAGCTTGCCCGGGCCGTTCGTCCATTGCTTCATCGGCATCCCTTCGCCGCGCCTCAACGCCATTTCCTCCAGCCCTGCGAGCGGTTCGACTGCGCGGATCAAAATGGCCCGCGGCGTGCCCACCGGTCCGCTTACGACGTTGACGAGTGTATGTGTATGCATTTGGTACGTATAGGTCAGTCCCGCTTCCCCGAACATGATTTCCGTCCGTTTCGTGCGGCGGTTGCCGAAGCTATGGGCCGCTCGGTCTTCCGCTCCCATATAAGCTTCCGTTTCGACGATCCTACCTGCAATCGTCCCTTCCGGTAGTTCATGGACGAGAAGCTGTCCGAGCAAACGCCGGGACAATTCAAGTGTCGGTCCTTCAAAGAAATCTTTTGCAACAGGTGTGAACATGCATCATCCCTCCTGCTTCGATTATACCGAAACAGGTGCAGTTGCTGCACGGATAAGCGGTTTGACTTCTTCGAAGCGGCCTTCATGCAAAGCTTGGACAATTGCCGTGCCGACGATGAATCCATCGACATTCTCCCGCAAGGATTCCAGTTGCCGCTCGTTCGAAATTCCGAAGCCTGCATAGACCGGGAGATCCGTCTTGCCTTGCAGCTTCTCCATGAACGCCGTGACAGTCTCCGGAAGACTTTCCCGTGCGCCAGTGATGCCTTTCACCGTGACCGCGTAAATGAAGCCTTCTGCCACTTCCAGGATAGCATCGAGACGACTGTCTTCTGTCGTCAACGTCACGAGCTGTACGAGCGCCACGCCGTTTTCTTTCAAGGACGGGCCAATGAGTGATTGGTGCTCGAATGGCAGATCCGGGATGATGACACCCGCAACACCTGCCTTTTTGCATGCAGCGGCGAATGGTGCACTGCCCAGCTGCAACACAGGATTCAAGTACGTCATGATGACGAGCGGCACGCCGACGTCTTTCCAACCCGCCAGCTCTTCTAACACGCCGCGTAACGTCACACCGACGTTCAGCGCACGGTTCCCTGCCGCTTCGATGACTGGACCGTCTGCTACAGGATCTGAGAAGGGAATGCCGATCTCCACAGCAGAGACACCCGCTTCAACTAGCTCCGCCACTTGGCCGCGCAGCTTATCAAGCCCGCCGTCCCCGCCCATGATGTAGGCGACGAACGCTTTATTTCCACGTTGCTTCAACACTTTCAGCTGCTTCATGCGAATCCCTCCAAACGCTTTTCATATGTCGCCATATCTTTATCGCCCCGTCCTGATAGGCAAATAACGAGAATCTCGCCTTTCTCCATACGGGCCGCTTCTTTTTTTGCCTGTGCGATCGCGTGCGCCGACTCTAGGGCCGGAATGATTCCTTCAAGCTGCGCCAATTCGATCGCCGCTTCCAGCGCTTCCGTGTCGTCGATCGCCGTGTATTCGACACGGCCAAGGTCAGCCAAATGCGCATGCTCCGGGCCGATTCCAGGATAGTCGAGTCCGGCAGAAACAGAATGTGCTTCGCTTACTTGCCCGTCTTCCGTCTGGAGCAACTTCATCAATGCGCCGTGCAATACACCGACCGAGCCTTTCGTCAGCGTCGCTGCGTGTTTGCCGGTTTCCACTCCATCTCCCGCCGCTTCCGTACCGACGAGACGAACCTCCTCATCTTCCAGGAATGCTGTGAACATACCGATTGCGTTACTGCCGCCGCCGACGCATGCAACGACCACATGCGGCAGACGTCCTTCTTTTTCGAGAGACTGGCGTCTTGTCTCGTCTCCGATGATCCGCTGGAAATCACGGACCATTTCAGGGAACGGATGAGGTCCGAGCGCAGAACCGATCAAGTAGTGTGTGTCTTCCACGTGCGCGACCCAATAGCGGAGTGCTTCGTTTACTGCATCCTTCAATGTGGCACTGCCTTTTTTGACACTTTCGACTTTGGCACCGAGCATCTTCATGCGGAATACGTTCAATTGCTGGCGCTGGATATCTTCCTCTCCCATAAAGACGATGCACTCCAGTCCGAACAATGCGCAAACGGTCGCGGTCGCGACACCGTGCTGACCGGCTCCTGTTTCCGCGACAATCTTTTGTTTCCCCATCCGTTTCGCCAGAAGTACTTGTCCGAGCGCGTTATTGATTTTGTGTGCGCCTGTGTGGTTCAAGTCTTCCCGCTTCAAATAGACGGTCGGGCCTCCCCAAGCGGCCGTCAGCCGGTCAGCTACAGTCAGCGGCTGCTCACGTCCGACGTATTCTTTCAAGTAGTGTGCATATTCCTGTTGGAACTCTTTGTCTTCTTTCACTTCTTCATAGGCGCTCTCCAATTCCTTCACTGCCGCCATCAATGTCTCGGGGACGAATTGACCTCCGTACTGACCGAAAAACCCTTTTTGCTTCATCGTTGCTTCCATCATTTCGCCCTCCTCACTTGTCGAATAAATTCTTTTATTTTCGCTGAATCTTTCACACCGTCCGTTTCCACGCCACTCGATACATCCACCATGTACGGCTGTACTTGCTGGATTGCCGACTGCACATTATGCAAGCCGAGGCCGCCGGCAAGAATCAGCCGGTCACGGGAAATCGCGCTGTCTTTCAAGAGCGACCAGTCGAACACTTTGCCACTGCCGCCGCGGAATTCCACACCCGGTGCATCGACCAGGACGTAATCCGCTGACGACTGCTCCATCCGCTCCACATCTTCTTCCGTCCGGATCGAGAAGGCTTTGATGACCGGCAGCTTGATTAGCTGGACGAATTCATCCGACTCATCTCCATGCAATTGAATCATCGTCAGCGGTACTTGTTCGGCAATGCGCTCAATTTCTGCAATTTCTTCATTGACGAAGACGCCGATCTTCTCCGTTCCTTCTGGCACAAGCCGCGCAAGCTTCACGGCTTGCTCCACTTCGACACGTCTCTTACTCGGTGCAAACATGAAGCCGAGCGCATCAGCCGTTTTCGCTGATTGGACGTGTAATGGTTCCATCAATCCACAAATCTTCACTTTCGCCATTACACATTCACCCCTGTCGCTTGTCCGATCCACTGGCCCGGATTATGCGCACGCATCAAGCTTTCGCCGACGAGGATGCCGGAAGCTCCGTGTCCGAAAACGTATGCTGCATCTACTGCCGTCTTGATGCCACTTTCGCTGATCAGCACACGCCCGCTATTTGCCGGGAATTTCGCAGCGATTTCCAGTGTCCGTTCAAGCGACACCGTGAAGCTCTTCAAATCCCGGTTGTTGATGCCGATGATTTCCGCTCCGACTGCTAGTGCCCGCTCGAATTCTTCTTCCGTATGCACTTCCACCAACACTTCCAGACCAAGCTTTACGGCATAGTCGTGCAGGCATCTGAATTCTGCATCCTCCAAAGCTGCCACGATCAACAGGATAATCGAAGCTCCTGCATTCCTTGCACGGTCAATCTGACGCTCATCGACAATGAAGTCCTTGCACAGCACTGGAATCGAAACCGCCGCTGCTGCTTGCTTCAAATCTTCAATCGATCCTTTAAAATATGTTTCGTCCGTCAGCACCGAGATGGCTGCAGCGCCAGCCTGTTCGTAAATCTTCGCTTGCGCTACGACGTCAACGTCCAACCGGATATTCCCTTTTGACGGAGAAGCCCGTTTAATTTCTGCGATGACGCCGTTCGCTTCGAGCAGCCGTTCCTTCAGCTTCGGCCGTTGCTGCACTTCCCCAGGTGCAAGCTCCCGCTCCATGACTGCCACTTCTTCACGCTTCGTTGCGATGATCCGCTCCAGGATGTTCATACAAGCACCCCGGCTGCAAGGCGGTGTATCTCGAATGTCTTCGCTGTCTGCCCGGAGACGATGGCATCCTTCGCCTGTGCCACGCCTTCTGCAAATGTCGTTGCTGCTCCGCTCACGTGGAGAAATGCACCTGCGTTCAATGCGATCGTGTCGACATATGCACCGTGTTCGCCGGCGAGGACACGCTGGAAAATCTCTGCGTTCTGCTCTGGCTCGCCGCCTCTGATCGCCTCGATCGGCGCTGTCTGTAATCCCACTTCTTCCGGGTGCAACGTCATGTGACGCACCCCTGTTTCATCAAAAACCATCAATTGGTTCGTTCCAGCAAGCGTCAATTCATCCAAGCCACCGGCACCGTGGACGACTGCGCCACGTTTTCTGCCGAGACGGACAAGTGCTTCCGCAGCCGGCTTCAATAGCTGCTCCGCGTAGACTCCTGTCATTTGATAAGCGATCGGCAATGGATTTGCGAGCGGACCCGCCAAGTTGAATATGGTCGGTGTCTCGATTGCCTTTCGTACTTCCCGAAGCGGTCCGAGCGCCGGATGAACCGCTGGTGCATGCAAGAATACAAGCCCGCTTTGGTCCAGAAGATGCGGCAATTCCTCCGGTTCTGCGCCGATCGGAATGTTCAAGCGCTCCAATACATCCGAGCTGCCTGTCTTACTCGAGACGCTGCGGTTGCCATGTTTGACGACTGGTACGCCCACACTCGCCAGGACGAATGCTGTCAATGTACTGATGTTGAAGCTGTTCGAGCGGTCGCCTCCTGTGCCGCAAATGTCCGCAAGCGCTTGCGGCAGTGCCGGAAACTGCACCGCTTTTTGTCGCATCGCTTTGACGAATCCGACGACTTCATCGGCTGTTTCCCCTTTGGCGTGCAGCATCTTCAATAGCTCCACCATCTCTTCTTTTACCATCTTGCCTTCCAACATCTGCAAGGCCCGGCCCATCATTTCTTGTTCTGTGAAGTTTCTCATCTCGATCTCTCCTCTGCTCGTCTCGTCTTTTTGGGAATACAAAAATCCCCGCAACCGGATATCACCGGTTGCGGGGACGGAATAAACCGCGGTACCACCACGCATTAATGCAATTTTGCACTCACTCAACTAAAGGCTCTTCGCCTTGCCCTTTAACGCAGGGATACGTCTCCCTTACTCACGTCCGTTTTCAGGTAAGCTCTCCTAAGTCCATTCGCACAGGGACGACAATCAGCTCCCACCAGCCGCTGACTCTCTTCATGCCTTCTCCTGCCTACTCGTCTCAGTCTCAGATTTTGCGCTCTGCTCTTCTCACTCGACACTCTGCTCATCTCTCAAATGAACTTAACCAGCTACCTGGATAAGTTGTTTCCTACCTTAACGTATTCACCGAATTCCGTCAAGTCTGAAAGTTCCGGAAGAACCTTTCCTTTTTTAAAACCATCATGGATGCGTGCATTTATTTCTCAATCAACCCTTTTTCAACGAGGAAATCTCTTGCCACATCTTGCGGCTGGTCACCATCCATATCGACGCGTGCATTCATCGCGAGCATCTCCTCTTCCGAAATCTGGCCAGCCAATTCATTCAGCAAATCCTCCAGTTCCGGATATTCTTCCAGCGTGTCCAAATGGACGACTGGTGCCGCTTCATATTTCGGGAAGAACGACAGATCATCTTCCGTCGTCTTCAGCTCGAACATATCGATCCGACTGTCCGTCGTGAAGGCCGGGATGACGTCCACTTGTCCTGACGACAGTGCTTCGTACATGATCGACGGATCGAAGCTTTCCGTACTTGCGAATTCAAAGCCGAACGTCGCCGTCAAATCATCGTAGCCGTCTCCTTGGCGCTCGTAGAAAGAGTGCGGTGCTCCGAATACCAAGTCTTCATTGCGGCTGATTTCCGCTAGCTCAGAGGCGGTCTCAGCGTTGAAGCCGCTGTCATTCGCATAGGCGAGCGTATAGCCGTTTTCAAAGCCGAGCGGGTCCAGCCACGTCGCGCTGAGCTCATCCTCATAGCCTTCACGGACAATCGCGAGCACTTCTTCAGCGGACTGGCCGCTTTCCGATTCACGCTTCAAGACATCCTTCAAGCCAGTTCCCGTGTATTCCACGTACAGGTCGATGTCCCCTTGTTCCAAAGCTGGCGTCAAAATCGATACCTCGCCGAGCCCTTCCTTGTAATCGACCGTATAGTCCGAGTTCCCTTCGATGTATTGCCCTAAAATATGTGGCAAGATGTATTGCTCGGTCCAAGGTTTGCCCCCGATGATGATTGGGTCTTCCCCTCCTGAACCGCAAGCCGATAATAGTAGGCCGACAGATAGCACAATCGCTGCTGAAACTTTCCTCATCACTTCTCCTCCTCACATTTTCAAGCCTTTCGGCGTCGATTTCTTCTCGATCCACTTCAGGACCAGATCGAATCCGATGGCTAGGATCGCCACCGGCAGTGCTCCTGCCAAGACGAGGCCGTTGTTATATGATTGCAGCCCGCGGTAGATGATATCCCCAAGACCACCCGCTCCGACAAATGTTGCCAGCGTCGCAATGCCGACAGTCAGCACCGTCGCGGTCCGGATCCCCGCCATGATGAATGGCAAGGCTAGCGGCAATTCGATCTGGCGCAAAATTTGTGTGCGGGTCATGCCCATTCCGCGTCCCGCTTCGATGATTGACTGGTCGACCGTCGTGATACCTGTGAATGTATTCCGTAAAATCGGTAAAAGTGCGTAAATGATCAGTGCAACAAGTGCCGTCGTCGAGCCGATGCCTAAGATCGGCACGAGGAAGCCGAATAGCGCGAGACTCGGAATCGTCTGGAAAACTGCTGTGACGCCAATGATGGGCTCTGCAAACTTACGGTAGCGCGCGACGAAAATCCCGAGCGGCAGTGAGATGACGATGCCCACCGCAACTGCAATGAATGATAAATACAGATGTTCCATGAATGCGTCCAAAATCATGTCCTGCCGTGCTGATACAAGTTCAAGAAAGTTGGCCATGCCGCTCCCCTTTCCCCGCAGCAAGTGCAGCTTGCATCAATTCCCGGTGCCCTGCATAAACGATTTCTCCGTCTTCCAGCTCGATCGCAAGCAAGCTCGAGCCACTCGCTTCAAGCGCTTCGAACGCGTGCTCGATAGTTGCACTTCCTGCAATCGGAAGCACCTCTGCCGCCTTCCCGGCAGTAAACAGGAAACGGAATTCATGCAGCTGCTGGAGATTGAACGTGCGCTGTCGCTCGATCCGCTCCGTTCCGATAAATTCACGCACGAAGTCGTTCGCCGGCTGTGCCACCACTTCTTGCGGTGTACCCGTCTGCTCGACTTCTCCTTCACGCATGACAACAAGGAAGTCTGCGATCTTCAACGCTTCATCCATGTCATGTGTAACGAAAATAATGGTCTTCCGGATATCCTTTTGCAGCTTCCGGAACTCGTCCTGCAGCTGTTCGCGGCTGATCGGATCGAGTGCAGAGAACGGCTCATCCATCAATAAGATTTTCGGGTCGCCGGCAAGCGCACGGATGACGCCCACCCGTTGCTGCTGTCCGCCGCTCAGTTCAAGTGGATAACGGTCGGCAAAGACTTCCGCATCCAGTCCTGCCAGCTCCAGCAGCTCTAGCGCACGCTTCTTCCGTTTGTCCTTGTCCCATCCAAGCAGCTTCGGGACGAGCATGACATTATCGAGAATCGTCATGTGTGGAAATAGCCCGATCCGCTGAATGACGTAGCCGATGGACCTCCGAAGCTGCACGTCTTCCAGGTCCGCAATCGAACGGCCTGAGATCAACACATCGCCGGAAGATGGTTTTTCAAGTTTATTGATCATCTTCATCAATGTCGTCTTCCCGCAGCCACTGGGCCCGATGATGACGGTCAACCTGCTCGCCGGCAGTGTCAAGCTCACTTCTTTCAGCGCCTTGGTCCCATCCGGGAAACGCTTCGTCACGCGGTCAAATTCAATCATGGAATCCCCCCTTCCTGATCCAACAACAGCTTCCTCACAGCACTTCATCGATCGGGATCCCGATCAATGATTCATGTCATTCTATTCCCCAATCCCCAGATTCGTAACGCGCTCTTTTTCTATTAAATAGTAATTGGCTATTCTTAATAGAAATCCCTTCCAAAATGCCATTTCTTCTGAAAAAATAAAAGCTGAAGCTGCTGTCTACTCGTTTCGGCGGATGCAAAAAACTGTTCCCGACAGCCATGATTCATGACATTCGGAAACAGTTTCTTATTAAGAGTCATTCGAGTTCGATTTGCTTCGTCTCGGTTCCAAGGAAGGCGACAGCCGCAGCGCCGATGATGATCGCTACACAGAAGACGCCGAAGATGACCGGGAATCCGTAACCCGCTCCTAGCATCACACCGACAAGTAGCGGTCCGAAAATGCCACCGATCCGGCCGAATGATGCTGCCATTCCTGTACCGGTCCCTCGAATGATCGTCGGGTATTGTTCCGGTGAGTAAGCATAGAGCGCGCCCCATGCACCAAGGTTAAAGAAGGACAGAAATGCACCAGAGATCAAGAGCATCATAATCGTTTCAGCATTCCCGAAAGCGAGTGCACTGAAGGCTGTACCGAGAAGGAACGTCACCAGGACAAACTTTCTACCGATCCGCTCGATCAGCCACGCTGCGATGAAGTAACCCGGAAGCTGCGCCAGTGTCATCAAGAGGACGTAGCCGAAGCTCTGAATCAATGGGAAGCCTTTCGCCACCATGACGCTCGGCAGCCAAAGGAACATGCCGTAATAAGAGAACACGACCGTGAACCAGACCGTCCAAAGCATGATCGTCGGCTTGCGGTACTCTTTCGACCAAACGCCTTTGATATTGTTCGTGACCGATTGCAGGACATTTTTCTTCGCAGAGAACTGTGGCGAATCCGGCAAGTTGATGCGCAAGTAGAGCGCATAGAATGCTGGAAGTGCTGTCAATAATAACGCGATCCGCCAACCATATTCCGGAATGACGAAATACGAGATGATCGCTGCGAGCAGCCAACCGCCCGCCCAGAAGCTCTCCAAGAGGACGACGATACGTCCGCGTTCCTTCGCCGGTACACTTTCTGATACTAGTGTCGATGCAACCGGCAATTCCCCGCCAAGGCCTGCGCCGACAAAAAAGCGCAAGATCATGAAGGCAGCAAGACTTGTCGTCAGGGCAGATAAGCCGCTCGCGATGGAGAACAGAAGCAGTGTGATGATGAAGACTTTCTTACGTCCGATGCGGTCAGCGTAAATGCCGAAGACGAACGCACCGACTGCCATACCGACCGAGTTGACACTGGCGATGAGTCCCATCTCGGTGGAAGTCAAGTTCCAGTCGATTGCAAGTGCCGCGATGACGAAGGACAGAATTCCTACGTCCATCGCATCGAATAACCAGCCGAGACCAGCCACCGTCAGCAGCTTATTCCTAGAAATCGTTGTTGGTTTTTCATCAGTTGCAGTTGCCATGTCGTTTCTCCTGTCTATCCTTATTAGTTTACAACTGTCTTTACACACCCACTATACGCTTACACGGAGACGCATTCAAGGATTGGCGAAAATAATTATTTATTCTCACAATTCGAACGAAAAAAGAAGAAGTGGACCAATGAGCCGTCCACTCCTTCAAATCATTTTTTTACGTAACTAGCACGAGACTGACTGCCATGACAGCCATCCCGAGAATCAACCCATAGATTGACAAATGGGCTTCGTCATACCGCTTCGCAGCTGGCAGCAATTCATCGATCGAAATGAACACCATGATGCCTGCAACCGCTGCAAAAACGATGCCGAACATCGTATCGCTGAGGAAAGGCATTAGGAACAGCCACGCAACGATCGCCCCGAACGGCTCGGACATCCCCGAGAGAAAGCTATATTTGAACGCTTTCTTCCGGCTGCCGCTCGCATAATAGATCGGCACCGACACAGCAATCCCTTCAGGAATGTTATGGATAGCGACAGCGATGGCGATCGCCACACCAAGCGCCGGGTCCTGGATCGCAGAAATGAACGTTGCGATACCTTCAGGGAAGTTATGGATCGTGATGGCAATCGCCGTGAAAATCCCCATCTTCCGCAGACGTGCATACTCATCGTTCGTCGGCCCGACTGCCATGTCTTCAACCGTTTTCACTTCATGAGGATTCCCGAGCTGCGGCAAGATCCGGTCGATAAGCGCCATGAACACCATGCCGCCGAAAAAGCCGAGAAGTGTCAGCCAATAGCCTTGCGTTTCGCCGTGTGCTCCTGTCAAGGCGTCTTTCGCTTTGAAGAAAATCTCGACCAACGACACGTAAATCATGACGCCCGCAGAGAATCCTAAAGAAGCCGATAGAAATTTTGTATTTGTGCGCGATGCAAAAAAAGCGATAAAACTGCCGATCCCGGTCGCCAATCCCGCAAAAATCGTCAATCCCAGTGCAAATAAAACGGTTGAATCCATTGTTATCCTTCTCTCACTTACAGATTTACTGCTATTATAACGCCAATGTTTCCTTAGTGCAACATTTTGTTCTGAGGAAAAATTTTCATCTATTCCCCCAATTCCAATAGTTCGCCGATACGCTTCCAATCTTCCGCAGTCCACGCCCGTGTCTTCGGATTGTAAAAGACGCTCGCCGGGTGGAACGTCGGGAAAATCTTATATCGCTCCTCTGTAAAGATGAAGTCACCTTGCGCTTCATCCCATTTAAGCACCGGCGTTTCTAGCAGCCTGCCGTGGCATTCGGTCACTTTGAATTCCTTGCCGACCAAACGGCGCAGTCCGACATTGCCAAGCGTCACAATCAGCGGCGGCTTGAGATCTTTGATTTCCCGGTCGAGTACTGGCGCATGCGCGATGATTTCCTGCATGACCGGTGCCCGGTTGTACGTTCTGCGGGTCTTACTGCCGTCGCGGTTGGTCTTCTCACCCCACCTGTACGGGCGGCTCCTGACAGCACTCGTAATATATACTTCGTCGCGTGTGAGCCCAGCACTTTCGAGCGAAGCCATCAGCTCGACACCAGCTCGTCCGGTGAACGGGATGCCCGTCACCAGCTCGTTCTCCCCTGGCGCTTCCCCGACCAGCATTATGCGTGGATGTGCCGGACCACTGCCCCACACAAAGCCTTCCACCGCAAAGCCCTCGATGCGTTGTTGTGCCCATTCCGCCAAATCTTCCGGAATCCTGTACATATGTCTCCCTCCATCATGTCGCACGTTCACATCCACATTTCCCTTTCCTGCCGGCGGACAAACTAAAAAGCCAGACGGAACGGGACGCCTAGCTCTTGTTCTCGAACTGCCACGTCCGCCATTCATACCAAACTGCTACTGCGACGAACCATGAGTAGCCGAGAAACCATCCTGCCAGCACGTCCGAGAAGTAATGTTCGCCCCCTGCCACTCGCGACAGACCGATCACAATAGCGAACACTACCGCAAGTCCCCAGATGGTTGTACGAGTCGTCCTTAATGCGACACGGCTCGTAATGAAGTAAGCGAGTGTCAGTAAGTAAAGAATCCCCATCATCGCGTGTCCAGAAGGAAAACTGAACGTCTCCAGCCCATGAGGCAAGTCCGGACGCTGCCGCTCAAAGCTGAACTTCAACACCTGGTTCAGCATATTCCCTGCACCGACCGCGAAGAAGACAAACAGCATCCCCCGGTAATTCCGCTCGCGAATCCATAAATATAAGAGAAGCAACACACTGATACTTAAGATGACGAGCTGGCCGCCGAAGAATGACATGGCATCAAGCAGGCCGATGCCATATAAGTAACTGTCCATACGTGCATCGAGCCGTGCAATCGGTTCACTTGCATACGTCAGTAAAATCCCGAAAAAGCCGAGCAGCGTCGCCATGCCAAGCGGATAGAAAATTCGTTTCATCTCGCCACCTCTTCCTTGTTATCAGTTTTGCACAAACCAGCACTTCCTAAACACTGGAAATGAAAAAACCACCTTGGAACGTCATCTAAGATGAACTTCCAAGGTGGTTGATTAATGGAGTCTTATTCGTATGCAGCAGAGATGTCTTCAACCATTTGGTTAACCGACTGCAAACCGCCACCTGATAGGTACCAGAAATCTGGATCCAAGTAGAAGATTTTGCCGTTCTTGTATGCATTCGTTTTTTGGACTAATTCGTTTTCAACTGTTTCTTGCGCGCCGACTTCGCCGCCTACTGCCGCTGTGCGGTCAATGACGAACAACATGTCAGGGTTTTGCTCAAGTACATATTCGAATGTGATGCTCTGTCCGTGAGTCGATGATTCGATTCCAGGATCAGCCGCTTCCACGCCGAACACGTCATGGATGATACCGAAGCGTGAAGATGGACCGTAAGCACTTACTTTGCCTTCGTTCGCCAAAAGAATCAAGCCGCGCTCGTCAGAAGCTGCAGATATCTCTTTGATGCCGTCGATTGTTTCGTTGATTGCAACAAGCTCTTCCGCCACTTCATCTTCTTTCCCGAAGATTTCGCCTAGCAGCTGCATGTTCCCTTCGAACGAGTTCATGTAGTCTGTTGTATCAAGAGCCATTGAGATTGTTGGTGCGATTTCTTCAAGTTCCGGGTACATCTCGGCTTGACGGCCAGAGATGATGATCAAGTCCGGGCTCATCGCGTGGATTGCTTCGAAGTCCGGCTCTTTCAATGAACCTGCGTTTACGTATTCTTCACCTTCAAATTTTTCAAGGTAAGAAGGGATGTTCGTTTGTGGAACAGCTGCTACTTCAACGCCCAATTTATCCATTGAATCAAGGATACCGAAGTCGAATACGACAACTTTCTCAGGATTTTTCGGTACTTCTGTTTCACCAAGTACGTGTGTTACTGTGATCGTTTCAGCTTTTTCGCTTTCAGGCTCTGCTGCATTCGTTTCATCTTTCGCGTCTTCTGAACCACATGCTGCAAGGAAAATCCCTAGCACTAACACTAGTAGGAAAGGTAATAGTTTTTTCATCTTCAATTGCTCCTCTATTTTTAAGAATTAAGAATTAAAGTAAACGCAGATCCGGCAGTTATCCAATTGCTGAATCGGAATGTCCATATCATAAATCTCTTTCAATGCATCCGACTGGATGATCTCTTCCGTCGGTCCGTCTTTGACGACGCGACCGTTCTTTAGTGCCACGATGCGATCCGAGTAGACAGACGCAAAGTTGATGTCGTGAAGGACGATGACAACCGTTTTGCCGAGCTCATCGACAAGGCGGCGCAAAATCTTCATGATCTGGACCGAGTGTTTCATGTCCAAGTTGTTCAGTGGCTCATCCAATAGGACGTAATCCGTGTCCTGGGCGATGACCATCGCGACGAATGCGCGCTGGCGCTGACCGCCTGACAGTTCATCCAAATAGGAATCCTGCATGTCTCCCAAGTTCATATACTCGATAGCCTGATCGACCATCTTTTCATCTTCGCTGTTCAAGCGACCTTTAGAATAAGGAAAACGGCCAAATGAAACGAGTTCGCGGATTGTCAAACGGACGTTCATGTAGTTGGATTGCTTCAAGATCGAAACGCGCTTCGAGAATTCGTTCGCCTTCATCTTCTTCGCATTTGTCTTGTCGATCAGCACTTCTCCCGTATCCGCATCGAGCAGTCGGCTGACCATCGATAACAGCGTGGATTTCCCAGCGCCGTTCGGACCGATGAAAGAAGTGATCTGGCCAGGCCGGATATCGACTGTAACATCTTCAACCACTTGTTTTTTTCCGTAAAACTTCGTCAATTCGCGCACTTGTATCATTTAGATCGACTCTCCCTTAATAACAGATAGATGAAGTAAACTCCACCGATGAAATTGATGATGACGCTCAGTGTCGTACTGAAAGTGAAAACTCTTTCGACAACCCACTGCCCGCCGACCAAGGCCAGAATACTGATGAGAGAAGCACCCAGAATGATGATGGAATGCTTGTATGACTTGAAAAACTGGTAAGACAGGTTCGCGACGATCAAACCGAAGAACGTGATCGGTCCGACAAGTGCCGTCGCAACCGCAATCAGCACTGAAGATAAGATAAGCATGAATCTGACCAGTTTGTCGTAATCGACACCTAAGTTCACCGCCGTATCTCGACCGAGTGATAGCACGTCCAGCTGGGAATTCTTCCGCCAAGCCACTCCGATCAGGATGGTGATCAATCCGAGTGATAGCCACACGAGATCGGCGTTGACGTTATTGAAGCTGGCGAACATCCGATCCTGTACGACTTGGAATTCATTCGGATCGATCAGCACTTGAAGGAATGTCGAAATGCTATCGAAGAACGTTCCGAAGATGATGCCGACAAGCAGCAGGAAGTAAATCGGCCGCTGTCCTTTTTTGAATAAAAAGTGATAGAACAATAAAGCAAAGACGACCATGATCAAAATCGACAAGATGAAGTTCACTTGTTTATTGACGATCGTCACGTGTGCCGAACCTAAGAAAAAGATCAACACCGTCTGTAGCAGTAAGTAAAGCGAATCGATTCCCATGATGCTCGGAGTCAAGATCCGGTTATGTGTAATTGTCTGGAAGACGACTGTCGCATAAGCGATCGCCACTCCCGTCAGCACCATCGCGAAAACTTTGATGCCCCGACGCGGAAGTGCGTAATCGAAACTGCCGTTCAGGTCTTGGAACAAGTACACGCCACATGCTGCCAGTGCCAGTCCGGCGATGATCAGCAATTTATATAAGTCACGCATATGATTTCCTCCTAAACAGCAAGAAGAGGAAAATGAAGCTTCCGATGACGCCCACCATTAGAGAAATGGAAATCTCGTACGGGAAAATGATGACTCTTCCTAAAATATCGCACGCGAGCAAGAAAATCGCTCCAAGCATCGCAGTGTGTGGTAAAGTTTTTTGCAGATGGTCTCCTTTGAAGATCGAGACGATATTCGGAATGATCAAGCCAAGAAATGGAATCATTCCAACTGTCAATACGACTGTCGCCGTGATCAATGCCACGAGCGTCAACCCGATATTGACGATGCTCCGGTACTTGAGACCGAGGTTCTTCGAGAAGTCCTCCCCCATGCCTGCTACTGTGAAGCGATTTGCATAAAGATAAGCGATGACGAACACCGGTACTGCAATGTAGAGCAGTTCATAGCTGCCTTTCATGATCATCGAGAAGTCACCCTGAAGCCAGGAAGACATGTTCTGAATGACATCTGCGCGGTAAGCGAAGAATGTCGTAATGGATGAAAGGATGTTCCCGAACATCAAACCAACCAAAGGAATGAAAATGGCATCTTTGAATTTGATGCGGTTAAGTATTTGCATGAAAAGGAATGTTCCACCGAGAGCAAAGGCGAAAGCGACAGCCATCTGCTCCAGTATTGTCGCGTTCGCGAACATCAGCATCGAAACCAAAATCCCGAGCCTTGTCGCGTCCAGCGTTCCTGCAGTTGTAGGAGATACAAATTTGTTGCGGCTAAGTTGTTGCATAATGAGTCCTGCCACACTCATCCCTGCCCCAGCCAACAAAATCGCGACCAGCCTTGGCAGACGGCTGATCAGGAATATCTGCGTCTCCTCTGATTCGAAATCAAGCAGATCCATGATACCGATACTGCTCACTCCTACGAACAAGGAAATTACAGACAGTATGATCAATGCCGGTATTAAAAATCGTTTTTTCATCATAAACTGTCCTCACCTAACTGATCGTAGAAATATTTGAGTATTATGAAAGTGATAATCATTATCACTGGCTCACAATCCTTAGTATAGCATGTTCTATTACCTCGTCAATGGATAAATGAGAATAATTTTCATTTAGATGAGAACGGGATGGAATTGTTGCAAGGTTGTCATAATTGTGGCTGACAACGAAGGATTGTGCGGGGATTTGGCAGTGGTTTTTGAGTTGTCCGGCGAGAGCGGATCGATTCGAGTCGGTTTTGGATGGATTTTGGACGTTTTCGTGGTGGTTTTGATTACTGAGGATGTTGAAGGAGTTGGATTTAAGCGTTTCGATGCTTTTTCGGGGTGTTTTGGAGGAAATTTTTTCTATTAAAATTAATTACTCCTCCAGTAAACGGGCTTACTGTCCGATTTCATGCAAATACTATCCGGAACAGACCAAATACTATCCGCATTCGCAAAATACTATCCGCAAGGTTAAAAAGGTTAAAAAAGCTCCTGTTGGCCACTTTTTGAGGTGGCCAGCAGGAGCTTCACATACAAATCATCAAGGCATATCTATCGATTGTGCGGACGCTTTCACTTCGTCCGGCACGACAATCGCGTCGATCTCGTTGTACTTGCTGTACTCTGCTTTCATGTCAGACTTGATGTTCATCGTCTCGTCTTCCATGTCCATATCCATGTCCATCACCATGTTCATCTTGTTCGTGAAGAATGTTTCCTTATCGATGAACAACTCATATGAGATGGAATTGACTTGCATCGCTTCCATCAACGTCTTCATGTCAACTTGCATTTCGCTGAATGTCTTCTCCACTTGGCTTTGGAGCAATTTCTCGAATTCTTCACCAGATGCATCCAACGTCAAGATGTACTCATCCGCCGTCTGCTCGAATGTGAAGTCGTCCTGGAACTCTTTCAGCTGCTCCAATTGTTCTGCCGGGTTCGCCGTTTGCTGATCTGCAAGCGATGTCAGCTCTTCCATTCCTTCAGCCGGGATTTGCATCCACTGGCCCATCGTCGGTTCATATAGGAACAAACCTTCCTCCGCTGTGAAATACATTTCCATTTCGTTCGTCGGATTGTCGTTCTGGATGTCCTCGGAGTTGATCGTCGTTACGGCTTGCTGGTAAAACGCCATCGGCTCGATTGTCATGTCCATCGATGTTTCCATATCCATATCCATTTGCATGCCTTCAGCACCCATATCGATCTTCTGATTTGTAATCATATCTGCATGCAAGCTCTCGACCGACTCGGAAGCTTCCGTCGATTTCGCGAATACTTCCTCGAGTGTCATCTCGCTAACTTCTGCTTTATCATCAACTTCCTCTGTCGGTTCTGCTGTCGTCCCACAAGCTGCCAGACTGATTGCGAGTAAGGCCGTTCCAATTCCCATCGTCCATTTGCGCATATTGTCCGCCTCCCATTCGTTGTTTCTTCTATACCTATTAGTACGGTCCCGTCCGGAAAAGGTTTCAAAAAATACTTCGTTTTCTGAAATAGATATCGTTTCCACTACATTATTGGCGTATACTTTTGATGTCAGAAATTTTAATAGAGGTGAAGCACATTGCAATTAAAACATTTCTTCAAGTATTACAAGCCGCATAAACGGCTATTCATCATCGACTTCACAAGTGCGGTCATCGTGGCGATCCTTGAACTGGCGTTTCCTGTGGCTGTCCAATGGTTCATCGATGACTTGCTGCCGAGCGGTGAATGGAATTCGATCGTCACGGTCTCAGTCTTATTATTGCTGATTTTCCTGCTCAGTACGTTCCTGCAGTATATCGTCAGCTACCTCGGGCATAAGCTCGGGATCAATATCGAAACCGATATGAGGGAAGAATTATTCACACACGTCCAGCGCCAGTCGTTCCGCTTCTTCGATAACATCAAGACCGGCCATATCATGAGCCGCGTGACGAACGACTTGTTCGACATCGGAGAACTTGCCCACCACGGCCCGGAAGACTTCTTCATCGCCATCATGACGTTCTTCGGCGCGTTCGGCATCATGTTCTGGATCAACCCCCAACTGGCGCTTGTGACGCTCATCGTTGTGCCGTTCCTTGTTTGGCTCATCACGTTCTGTAACATCAAGATGAACGAAGCGTGGCGCAACATGTACGGCAAGATCGCCGACGTCAACGGACGCGTGGAAGATAGCGTCTCCGGTGCACGCGTCGTGCAATCGTTCACGAATGAGGAATTCGAGATCAGCCGTTTCAAGAAAGACAACGGCCGATTCCGTTTGGCAAAGCTCGTGGCTTACAAAGTCATGGCTGCGACTCATTCAAGCATCTACATGATGACGCGCCTATTGACGCTCATCGTCCTGGTGTACGGTGCATGGCTCAACTACCAAGGCGAATTGACTTATGGTGAGCTTGTCTCGTTTGTCCTGTTCCTGAACGTCTTGATCAAGCCGATCGATAAAATCAGTGCATTGCTCGAGCTTTATCCGAAAGGGATGGCTGGGTTCGGCCGTTTCCGCGACCTCATCGAGCAAGACCCGGATATCGTCGACCGGAAGGATGCTGTGACAGTGGACACGTTGAAAGGCAACATCCATTTCGATGACGTCCACTTCGGCTACGATGAACATAAGCAAGTATTGAAAGGCATCGACCTACAAATCCAAGAAGGCGAGACAGTCGCATTCGTCGGCCCTTCGGGTGCTGGGAAAACGACGATCTGTTCGTTGATTCCGCGCTTCTACGATATTCAGGAAGGTTCAATTTCGATCGATGGCATGGATATCCGTGACATGACGAAGCACTCCTTGCGTTCACAGATCGGCATCGTACAGCAGGATGTCTTCCTCTTCACAGGTACGATCCGTGAGAACATCGCTTACGGCAGACGCGACGCTTCCGAGGAAGAGATCATGGACGCAGCACGACGCGCCCACTTGGAAGACTTCGTCCGAAAATTGCCGGACGGATACGAAACGCAAATCGGCGAACGCGGCTTGAAGCTCTCAGGCGGCCAAAAGCAACGACTTGCAATCGCGCGGATGTTCCTGAAGAATCCGCCGATTCTCATTCTCGACGAAGCGACATCCGCGCTCGATACCGAGACCGAACGCGTGATCCAAGAGGCGTTGACGGAGCTCGCTGAGAGCCGCACGACATTGATCATCGCCCACCGTCTCGCGACAATTCGTGATGCTGACCGAGTCGTCGTCGTGACGGAAGACGGGATTGCGGAACAAGGCGGATATGAGGAGCTGCTCGAACACGACGGCATCTTCGCCAACCTGCACCGCATCCAGTTCGAACAGCGCACGTTCGATTGATTACCGGAAAAAACCGAGTAGCTCGTAGACAAATACACCACTTCGTTCTCCAGAGGACGTCGTGGTGTATTTTTTATCTTCTTCTATTGGATGATGATGAATTCACGGAATCGTTCATAGTCCGCAGTGGAAAGCTCGACGTCAACCATCGTGCCATTTTCTTCGTATTTCGTTTCCAAAATCGTCGCCCGTTCGTTCAAGTAAGCGACGACGTCCCCGTATTCGAACGGTATAAGCATCCGGCATTTCCGGTAATCAGAGAATAGGCGCTGCTTGATCGCTTCGAGCAACCGATCCGTCCCTGCCTGCTCCTTCGCGGAAATCCATAGGCTATCACCATTGACGCGCGGATAAGGAGTTCCCGCCAGATCTGCTTTGTTGTACAGGTAAAGCGTCGGAACGCCTTCGACTCCGACTGCGCGCAGCGTCTGTTCCGTCACTTCCATCATATACGGATATTCTTCGCTTGCTACATCGACAACGTGCAGCAGTAAGTCTGCATTACGGGCCTCCTCGAGTGTCGATCGGAACGCTTTGACGAGATGGTGCGGCAACTTACTGACGAAACCGACCGTATCGGTCAACAGGAAATTCTTATTATCCGGCAAGCTGATCTCTCGGACGGACGTCTCGAGCGTCGCAAACAGCATGTCCTTCTCGAACACTTGCTTTCCTTCCTGACGACCCGCTTCTGAAAGTAGCGCATTCATCACCGTCGACTTACCGGCGTTCGTGTACCCGACGAGTGAGACGACCGGCATGCCTCTCTTCTCCCGCTGCTTGCGCTGTGTGATGCGTTGATCGCGGATTTGCAGCAGTTCTTTATTGAGCTTGCTGATCTGTTCTTCGATTTTCCGGCGGTCCAGCTCCAGCTTCGTTTCTCCAGCACCACGGTTCGTGAAGCCGCCGCTTCCGCCTGAGCCGCTCCCCCCTTGCCGACTGAGTGACGCACGTAGTCCCACAAGCCGCGGTAACATATATTGCAGGCGTGCAAGTTCGACTTGCACTTGAGCTTCACGTGTTTTTGCGCGCCGTGAGAAGATGTCCAGAATGAGCATCGTGCGGTCGATTACTTTACACTCCAGTTCTTCCTCCAAGTTCCGGATTTGGGAAGGTGTCAATTCATCGTTGAAGATGATGAGGTTCGCTTCCAGCTCTTCATAATAATGCTTCAGTTCCTCCACTTTCCCTTTTCCGAGATAGTGTGAGGATGTCGGCCGGTCGAGATTTTGGCGCACCTCCCCGATCACTTCCAATTCGCAAGCTGCAGCGAGGTTCGCCAGCTCTTCCATCCCGTAATCGAAGTGCAGATCCCGCTGTAACTGGACGCCTACGAGAATCGCTTTTTCCTGATTTTTTTCCATAGATCGATCCGTCCTTTCCTTGTCTTTTTTTATGCCCTTTTCCAGACGGTTGAAACATCCCTAACTCTCTTGCAAATAAACTCATCCTTTTTTCCTGTTTATCGCATGATTTTGATACGTTAGGGTATAGATATCCATGATTCGCATTTAGAAGGAGGAAGCTATGGATAAGAAAGCATTGAGAAATCCCGTATTCATTATATCTACTGCAATTATTTCAGCACTTGTTATTCTCGGCGCTTTTTGGCCGGAAGGATTTGGCAGCGCAGCAGGGCTGCTGTTCAACTTTACTACACTCAACTTCGGGTGGTTTTATTTACTCGCCGTCTTCATCATTATTCTATTCCTGATTTTCATCGCTGCCAGTAAATATGGCAGTATCCGGCTAGGCGCGGACACAGACCGGCCGGAATTCCCATTCTTCACTTGGATCGGCATGCTATTCTCCGCCGGTTTCGGAGCAGGTCTCGTCTTTTGGGGTGTTGCCGAGCCGATGAGCCATTTCTTCACTACACCATTCGGCGATACAGCGCAAACAGAAGAAGCTGCCCGCATCGCGATGGGTTACTCATTCTTTCACTGGGGCGTTAGCCAGTGGTCCGTCTTCGCCATCGTCGGTCTCGTCATCGGCTTTTTGCAATTCCGTAAAAAGAAACCTGGTCTCGTATCAACAGCTTTGGAACCGACTATAGGTAGTAAGCCGCTGGTCAAGCATTCGATCGATACACTCGCTGTCGTAGCAACTGTCATGGGGATCGCCACTTCCATCGGGCTTGGCGTTCTTCAGATGAACGGCGGATTGAATGCGGTATTCGGTGTCAGCAATTCAATCGGGATTCAAATGCTGATTATCTTGGTGATGTTTCTAGCTTACACTATTTCATCTTCAACTGGTCTGCATAAAGGAATCGCCTTCTTAAGTAATTTGAACTTAGGTCTTGCACTCGTATTGATGGTATTCGTATTCTTCGCAGGACCGACCGTCTTCATCTTGGAAACTTTCACGCTTGCGGTCGGAGATTATTTGACCAATTTCATTCAGTACAGCTTGCGTCTTGAGCCTTATAAAAATGGAAGCTGGGTTCAAGGCTGGACCATCTTCTACTGGGCATGGGCCATTGCATGGTCACCGTTTGTCGGCGCATTTGTCGCACGTGTCTCAAGAGGTCGCACAATTCGTGAATTCATCATGGGTGTACTCGTTATTCCTCCTGCGATTGCTTGTGTCTGGATCGCTGTCTTCGGGGGCACAGCCCTTTGGTATGACTTGAATTCGGGAACAGGAATCGCAGAAGCTGTCAACGCGGATCTCACTTCCGCTTTGTTCCAGACATTCGAAGTGCTGCCGCTGACAACAATTATGTCGGTGCTGGCAATTTTACTGATTTTCACATTCCTTGTTACATCCGCTGACTCTGCTACTTATATTCTGGCTAGTATGACGAGTTACGGTAGTTTGAACCCAAGTTCATTCGCAAAACTCGTCTGGGGCTTCCTGATGGCCGCCATCGCAGCTGTCCTGCTCTATGCCGGCGGACTCGAAGCACTTCAGACCGCTTCGCTCATTTCTGCACTTCCATTTACGGTGCTGCTATTGATGATGGTTTGGTCATTCATGAAAATCATCCGTAGCGAAACACCGCCAATCAAAAAGTCCGACCTGCGGCAATTCCAGCGGCTCGAACGAGAAGCACGGAAAGATAAGCGTAAACCATAACCCTATTAACGAAAAAGCTGCTACGAAGCCATGTAATTGGCTTCGTAGCAGCTTTTTTCGATGTTCATTATTTCGCTTCTTTGATTAGACGGACTGTTTCATCATATTCTTTTTCAATTTCCGGGTTCGACCGGTAAGTGAACATAGAAACGAGCCAAGTGATGAACAGTGACAAAGCAAAGCCTGGAATGATTTCGTAAATACTGCTGAAAAATTCATTAACTGCTGTCGGTTCCACATTCTCAGGCGTTGTACCGAGCAATTTCCAGACGATGACCGTGACTGCGCCGACAACCATTCCACTCAAAGCACCCCAAGATGTCAACCTACGCCAGAATAGCGCAAGAATGATGACCGGGCCGAATGAAGCGCCGAAGCCTGCCCATGCGTAAGATACAAGATCGAGGATCGTATCATTGCGGTCCCAGGCGACAATGCCTGCAAAGATTGCGACGAGCAATACGCCAAGGCGGCCCAGGTTGACAATCACTTTGTCTGAAACTTCTTTTTTGACGATGATTTTGAACAAGTCTTCAACCAGCGCCGAAGAACTAACGAGCAACTGTGAAGATACAGTACTCATGATCGCTGCAAGAACTGCAGCCAGAACGATGCCCGCAATAAACGGGTGGAAGAGAATTTGACCAAGCACGATGAAGATTGCTTCAGGGTCAGTCAATTCCATGCCGGGATTTTGTTGGAAGTAAGCAATCCCGATCAATGCGGTAGCACCTGCTCCGAGAAGGCTTAAAATCATCCAGCCAATCCCGATACGACGAGCCGATGCGACTTCCTTAAGCGATTTGATCGCCATGAAACGGACGACGATGTGCGGCTGTCCCGCATAACCGAGTCCCCAAGCAAGAGCCGAAATGATGCCAAGACCTGTCGTGCCTGCTGTAAATGATAGCAGCGCCGGATCGATGGATTGAATCGAATCGACTGTCCCATCTAATCCACCTGTCACGAAAATCCCTGCAATCGGAATCGCCAGTAACGCGAGCAACATCATGATGCCCTGTACGAGATCCGTGTAGCTGACTGCCAAAAAACCACCGATCAGTGTATAAGCGATGACGACGACCGCCACTATGACCAGACCCAGCTCATAGCTGAGATTGAACGAGCTTTCGAAAAAGACGCCCCCTGCCACCATTCCGGATGATACGTAAAATGTAAAGAAAATAAGAATAATGATACCGGACACAATTCGTAAAAGACGGGAACTATCTCTTAAGCGATTCTCCAGAAAACTCGGGATGGTAATGGAATCTTTCGTGACGAACGAATAGATCCGCAGCCGTGGCGCAATGAAATACCAGTTCAGGTACGCGCCGATCGTCAAGCCTATTGCGAGCCAGGCTTCCCCAAGCCCACTTACATAAATAGCTCCAGGCAGCCCCATCAAGAGCCAGCCGGACATATCCGAAGCTCCTGCACTCAATGCAGCAACGGATGGACCTAGCCCGCGCCCTCCGAGCATATAATCGGAAAGGTTCGCCGTTTTACGATAAGCGTACCAACCGATTCCCAACATAGCGATGAAGTAGATAGCCAGTGCTATGCTTTGATAAGTCAAATCAGACATGTTATCTCCTCCCTTTTGTCATTCTAACATTCTGAGAGTTCATTACTAGGGGTTACTTTGTTTCATTTCGAAAGGGAGCGGGAAAGAACAGGCAAGGAGGCGATTTATATGCCATGGAATCAAAATGACTATCCGGATTCCTTTAAAAATCTTGATACGGATGTCCGGAAGAAAGCGATTGAGATTGC
Organism: Planomicrobium sp. YIM 101495; assembly: GCF_009707665.1. Classification (GTDB taxonomy): domain Bacteria; phylum Bacillota; class Bacilli; order Bacillales_A; family Planococcaceae; genus Planococcus. The sequence goes on along the minus strand of NZ_WLZW01000002.1, from coordinate 264,669 downwards.
GAATGCCTTGATACGGGACGGATACGATGAAGGGCGGGCCATTCCGATTGCGCTCGACCGTTCGAGAAGCGCTGTGCACGGGGAGGAAGACCAGCCGATCTACGAAATCCGAGTTCATGATGATGGCTGGCAATTAAAGAAGAAAGGCAGCAAGAAAGCACTGCTGATCGAAGAAACGAAAAAGGAACTTATGGGTGAAGCGAAGCGGTACGTCAATAAACATAACGGGGAATTGCACATTTACACGCAAGACGATGAACTGGAAGAAACATTGTACGAATGAATGGCACGTAAGCAACCGACCACTCTTTCCGGTTGGAAACGAAAAAATCGCCCGATCCTGACAAAAACAGCGAATGGTGCTGAAGCAGGATTCGGACGATTTTTTAATTTGGACGCCGCGTAACCGGACTACTTGATCCAACCTTTTTTGCGGGTAAAGGAAATGGCTTCGATGCGGTTCTTCACATCCAACTTATCCAAAATCACGGAAATGTAATTCCGGACCGTGCCTGATGTGAGGAATAATTCTTTTGCAATTTCTTTTGTGCTCAGCCCTTCCGCCATTAGTGACAGCACTTGCCGTTCGCGGTCGGTGAGCGGGTTCGGCTCTTCGTAGGCGAGATCAATCAGTTCAGGCGCATAAATCCGACGGCCATCCATGATGATCCGGATCGATGCCGCCAGCTCCTCACTCGGACTATCTTTCAATAAATAACCGCTGACCCCTGCGCTTCGGGCACGCTCAAAATAGCCAGTTCGCGCGAAAGTCGTCAAAATGATAATCTTGCACGACTCGTCCTTCAGCTCCTCCGCTGCATCCAAACCGCTCTTCACCGGCATCTCGATATCCATGATACAAATATCCGGCTGATGCTGGCGGACCAACTCGATCGCTTCAGCTCCGTTCGAAGCAAGACCGACCACTTCGAGATCCTCTTCCAGCTCCAGCAATGAACCGAGTGCCCCCAGCATCATGCGCTGGTCTTCTGCCAATACAATTCGGATCACTCTGCTTCACCTCTGTTTTCATTCAAAATGACATTCGGCACGCGAATGTTGACCGTCGTCTCTTCCCGCTCCTCAATGTCGAGGCGGCCGTTAACGAACTCCAGCCGCTCACGCATGCCCGTGAGTCCGTGACTTTCCAGCACGCTATTTTGTTGGTCCCGCTTGAAGCCGATGCCGTCATCCTGCACTTGCAGCAGGACTTCCTTGGCGCTCTTCTTGATCAAGACCGTACAGCGCGTCGCTTCGCTGTGCTTCACGACGTTAGTCACTGCCTCTTTCAAACACATGCTCAGGACGTTTTCCACAAGCAGCGGAAATTCTTCGAGCGTCGTCTCTCCGTACAATACGAAGTCGATGCCCGCTGCCTTCAGGATTTGTTGGACCCGCACGATTTCTTCCGATAGTTTATTCCCTCTCATATTCGACACGAGCTCCCGCACTTCCTTCAAAGCGATGCGGGCTGTTTGTTGAATATCCTGGATTTCCTTATGGGCTTTCCTTGGATCCTGTTCCACTAGACGTCCCGCCAAGTCACTCTTCAAGCCGATCAATGACAGCTTCTGCCCGAGTGTGTCGTGCAAGTCGCGTGCGATCCGCTCCCGCTCCTCGATGACCTTCAAATGCGCGATCCGCTTATTGGCGTCTTCCAGCTGCCACTCCAGCTTCTCACGCTTATGCCGGTTGTACGTGTTGAACGGCAGCAGGATGACTCCGAGAATGCTGAGTGCAATGAAAGGCAGTTGCTGCATGTAGAGCTCGCTGTGGACGATGAGCCCATACGTCACCGTGAGGATCGTCGTCCCGATATGGATGCCGTAAACGATGAAGAATCCAACTTTGTGACGGATGTTACCGATAAAGAATGCTAAAAAAATCGAAAGGTATACATATCCGAACACATACGTCATGAAAATATTGATGATCATTTCGATGGCTACCCACATATACACAAGCCCCGTACGGGAATTGAAGGACAGTCGGTAAGAAACGAAGAACAGCGCAAGCAAGATGATGCCGCTGATGATTTCTAGAAGGGACGAAGACCTGAAGATGAAAAAGAAGGGCAAGACGCAGAACGCCACCCACGCATACAGGCTAAGCCACGGGTTTTTCGGGAATATTTGATACCACTTAGACATAGGACACTCCTCTCCTGCCTCTATCATAACAAAAAAACCACTCTTCAAAAGAGCGGTTTTCCGTTTTTATTCTGTTACTGTTTTTCTGTCGCTCAGAAGATGACGGATGTCCCTGAACGTTACGAACGTCTTGTTTTTTGCATCGTACACTTTATAGCGCAAAGACTTCAAGCTCGTCATCAATGTGATCGTCGTCGCTTTTTGCAAAGGCGGCGTCGATTCGTGCGCTTGCTCCAAGTGGTAGTTCGGAACGCGCGGGCTCAAGTGGTGCACATGGTGGAAGCCGATGTTGCCTGTCACCCATTGCAGAAGTTTCGGCAATTGGTAGTAAGAACTTCCTTCCACAGCCGCTTTCACATAATCCCACTCCGACTCATCTTCGAAATACGAATCTTCGAATGTGTGCTGGATGTAGAACAACCAGATGCCAAGCGCGCCGGCAGTGAACATCGTCACGCCTTGGATCAATACGAATGCCTGCCAGCCGATCAACAAGATCAGTCCTGTGTAGATGACAACGAGCAATGCGTTGATCAAGTACGTGTTGTTCCGTTCTTTCTTCCGTGCGTCTTTCCGGTTGAATCGGCTTGAGACGAGGACAAGGAACAATGGGCCAAGACCGAACATGACAAGCGGGTTACGGTAAAGACGGTATTTCATGCGCTCCCATTTAGAAGCTTCCACATACTCTTCGACTGTCATCACCCAGATGTCGCCGATGCCGCGTTTGTCAAGGTTCCCACTTGATGCGTGGTGGATCGAATGCTCGCGTTTCCATTTCTCATAAGCGAACAACGTCAACGTACCGGTAATCGTGCCGAGTACCGCATTCGCTTTCTTGCTCTTGAAGAACGAACCGTGTGTGCAGTCATGGAAGATAATGAAGATCCGGACGACGAATCCTGCTGCCAGGATCGAAAGACCGACCGTTAGCCAAATCGAGACGTCCATTGCCAAGTAGGCCAGGACCAAAAGGATGAAGTAAGGCGGGAATGTATTCAAAAGTTGTTTCGTACTTGCTTTCATATCGGATTTCTCGAATGGTTTGATGGACTTTCGCAGTTGAGCTGTTTTCTCTTTGCTCATTTAGAATTCCTCCTCGAACAATTTTTAGATGCCGTTAGTAGCTGATACCATTACTTTAAATTATTCGACCCGTTTGCAGAAGGCATAAACGCATGAATATGACATGACATTTGTCATGTCTTTTTTATCGCGAAAAAGTGTGTATAATAGATTAATAATCAGATATTTCAGAAATGGAGGCTTTCAAGATGGTCGACCTGGTTGCCGTTGTAATGATATTTTCCATCCCCCTGACCGCGATTATCACCACCCATTCACGCAAACAGACAAGGCTGAAGCAGTCGATGCTTGCCGACCAATTGGAACTGGAGAAAGTGAAGCAGGAGAACTTCCTCATCGAGACAGAGAAGCTGCGGCTCGAACTCGAGCAGATGCGGCTGGAGGAACCGAAGAAAGACCACCAATTCCTCATCAAATGAAAGAAGGAGCTGCCTTGGAAGTCATCTTCATGACCTCCAAGGCAGCTCCTTTTGTCTATCAAACGGTGAACACCGTTTTTTCGATTTGCTTCAGCTTGTAGAAATAGCCTTGCTCGGCCATCAATGCAGCGAATGTTCCAGCTTCGACGACCGTGCCGCCGTCCATGACGATGATCTGGTCCATCTCCTCCAGCTTCGACAAGTCGTGGCTGATGATAACGAACGTATCGTCATGGTTTGCCGTGAACAAGCTCCGGTAAATCTGATGCGCCGTGACACTGTCGACCGATGATACCGGCTCATCCAGCAGCCAGATGCCGCGGTTCTTCAGAATCGCCCGTGCAATGGCAAGACGCTGCTTTTCGCCGCCTGATAAATTCCCGCCTTTTTCCGTGATGTTTTTCGAAAGCGGGAAGTGGCTCAGTTCGACTTGTGCGAGCGCAAAGTGCAGTTCTTCTTCCGTCGAGTCTTCGCGCGCGATCAACAAGTTGCTCCGTAGCGTGCCGTAGAAGAAGTGATTCTCCTGTAATACAGGCGCCACTTGATTCCACCAGCTCTCCTCTTCCGTGTCAGCAAGTGCTTGGCCGTCGAGCAAGATTTTCCCTGAGGACGGCTCGAGCACTTTCAAGAGCAGTGCCATGACCGTAGACTTCCCAGACCCGCTCGGCCCGACAATCGCTGTCTTCCCGCCAGCCGGAATCGTGAGGGAAATATTCTTCAATGCGTCCCGCGCTTCTTGCGGATAGCGGAATGAAACGTCTTCGAACACTACTTCTTTTGCTAGTGGAGCGGCTTCCAAGTGACCAGTCCGTTCGCCCCCACCCGTCACCGAGTCGAGTCGGACAGCCGCTTGTCTGCTCTCTTCAAGAAATGATGGAAGCGCCGCGAGCTGCGGTGCATTTTCGAACAAGCCGATCGCGATCATCGCAAGCATCGCAAGGAAAATCGCATCCAGCTCTCCCGCATCAGCAAGCGCTGCGCCGACTGCGAGCACCGCTAGACAGACAAGCAAACCAGCCAGTCCGCTGATTGATTGGTTGAAGTTCCGCTCGAGTCCTGCCTTCCGCTGCCGCTCTCCGTAATCAAGCGCAAGCGTGCGAAGCTGCTCCTGCCGGCGATCCATTTCGCGGTGGATCTTCAATTCACGGAAGCCGTACAGAAATTCCGTTGCGTCCGTCGAAAGCGAACTGCGCGCAATCCGTACATCGATATCGATCCGGTGCATGCGCCAAGCGAACAATACAGGAATCAAGAAAATGACGAGCACCATGCCAGCGACCAGGATCCAAGCAAGCTGTGCAGAATAAAAACTCGTAAAGAAAATCGTCGCCAAAAATACAGCCGCCAATACCACAGGCGGATAAAATACACGCAGTAGAAAGTTTTGGAGGCTCTCGACATCCCCGATGATCCGTGCGAGCAGATCTCCGCTCCGATATTTCCGGTAAATGCCCGGCGCTTGCGGGACGATCTTGTCGAAAAACGACAGCCGCAACGAACTCAACATCGAAAATGTCGCACGGTGTGAAAACAGCCGCTCGCCGTATCGGCTAAGTGCCGAAGTGAGGCTGAACAGCTTCAGACAAGCTCCAAGGATAATCAAAATCGTCAAGTTGGACGTCAATGCTGCGCGCGAAATGAGATACCCACTCGACGCAAGTAGCGCCACACTCGCAAGCCCTGCCAAAAAACCGAAGAAAATCGACAGCAGGACATCGCGTTTTTCCTTTAAGACGAAGAACAGCACTTCTCTCAATTCCCTCATCCAGCAATCCCTCCTTGTTGAAGGCGGACCATGTCACGATACGGTTCGAATGTTTCCATCAAGTGTTCGTGTGTACCTGATGCAGCTAGTTTGCCGTCGTCTAGGAAAAGAATCAGATCTGCTGCCCGGATCGTATGCAGCCGGTGCGCCACTGTAATGACTGTCGCTTGTCCACCAAGCTTTTGCATCGCTTCTTGCAGCAGTTTTTCCGTCCGTAAATCAAGTCCAGTCGTTGGTTCGTCAAATAAAATCAAAGTCGGTTTCTTCAGGAACGCACGCGCTAGTGCCACGCGCTGTTTTTCCCCGCCCGATAATCCCCTTCCCGCTTCTCCGACAGGCGTGTCGAACCCTTCGTCGAGCGAATCTGCCAGCTCCAGCAAACCCGCTTGTTGGGCGGCCGCAAGCAATTCAGATTCCTCTACGCGGCGGTCCATCCCGAGCAGCATGTTGTCTCGGATCGAACCGGCAAACAAATACGGGTTTTGTGAAATGTAGGCGAGTTCACGGAACCAAGATGCTTCACTCAACGTCCTGCGGTCTTCTCCGCCGATTCCGATCCGCCCGCTCTCCGTTGGCAACAGCCCCGCAATCAAATGCATGAGCGTCGTTTTTCCGGAACCACTTTTCCCGACAATCGCCACTTGGCTCCCCGGCTCGATTGTGGCCGTGAAATCTTTCACTGCAAAATCAGTGCCATAGGAGAAGCTCAGTTGTTCGAGCGTCATTGTTTTCGGTCCGGCCGTCATTTCCCGTTCTCCCCAAGCGACAGGTGTAGGGTCTCTCTCCAACGTTGCCGTCAGCCGTTCCGCCGCGGACAAGCTGCCGCGTGCTGTATGGAAGGCACTGCCGTAATCTTTCAACGAGTTGAAGAAATCCGGCACGAGCACCATGACGAAGAACGCCGTGAAGAACGTGACGTTGTCAAAGACGACAAGACCGATCCCGATTTCCAGCGCGATGATTCCCATCGCAAGCATCGAGATGTATTCCAGCGCAAGTGATGAGAAGAACGCTGACTTCAAAACATCCATCGTTGAATCACGGAAGCCGAGGCTGCTGCTCCGGATCTGCTCTTTTTGCTTTGCGCTTTGTCCGAACAGGCGCAGCGTCGGCAGCCCTTGCAGCACATCAAGGAACGTCCCTGAAAAGCGTGACAGCTGCTCCATCTGCGCATCCGCCTTTTCCTTTGTCCGCATGCCGACAAGTGCCATGAACACCGGAATGAACGGTGCTGTGATCAAAATGATCAGCACAGTCGCCCAATGCTGTGTCAAAATGACAATGAGCAAAATGGACGGGATGACCGCCGTCTGCACCATTTGCGGGATGAATTGGCGGAAAAAACCGTCCACTTCATCCACCGAATCAAGTAGCAAGCCGACTTTGCGTCCCGACTGCTCTTCCATCGAGGCTTGCAGCGGGTCGTTCGCAAAAGAGCGGATCAACCGTTCACGCATGTTCGTTTGGATACGTGTCGACAAGGACACACCGATCCGCCCGATTACGTAGCCACTCACTGAACGCAATAGAACAGCCCCCGCGAGTCCCCACAAGTACAGCACGATGCCCGAGAAACTGTCCCCTTTCATGAAAATCCCATCGACCACGAGCACGAGAAACAGCGCCTGCAACACCATCGCAAGCCCTTTGATCAAAACGGCACCGGTCAGCAATGCCATCATGTTCCTCTGTTCCATCGCCAGCGCTCTGAGCTCTTTCATCGACAGCCTCTCCTTCATTTCCCTTTCTTCTAGTATAAAACAACTGCGTCCGGATTCCGCCTTGAGACCATCGAAGAATCGAGGTTTTCCCGGCAATTGTTACGGGATGTTGACAGGGATATTGGATAACTGGTGTTCGCGGTTGAATAACCGGCGTTTAGCAGGAGTTAGCCGGTATTGTCCGGGCGATAACCGGTGTTCTCCGGCAACTAACTGTGATTCAGTGGATTTTCCATGCTCCCTGAAAATAATTAAGATTCGACGGATTTATTCGGCTTTAACCGGGCATCCGGGACGGATAACCGGGCATCCACAGTCCATAACCGCAAGCACTCAAAAAAGCCGTTCCGGAAACCCCTTTTCCGGAACGGCTTTTCTTTTATATTTGCTGAACAAGCTCTGCAGATTGCTCACGCAGCTTGAATTTCTGGATTTTCCCGGAGGCGGTCATCGGATATTCTGAGACGAACTCGAAGTAACGTGGGATTTTGTGACGCGAGATTTTCCCTTGGCAATATGTGCGCAGTTCTTCTGCGGTGAGTTGCGCGCCGTCTTTCAAGATGATCCACGCCATCAGTTCCTCACCGAACTTCGGATCGGGAACACCGACCACTTGGACATCCTGGATTGCCGGGTGCATGTAGAGGAATTCCTCGATTTCGCGCGGATAAATATTTTCCCCGCCTCGGATGACCATGTCTTTCATACGGCCGGTGATTGCGATATAACCTTCGTCGTCTTCCACGGCCAAATCGCCTGTGTGAAGCCAGCCGTCTTCGTCGATCGCTTGCTTCGTAGCTTCTTCGTTATTATAGTACCCCTTCATGATATGGTAGCCGCGCGTGCATAACTCTCCGTTCACACCTGGCGCGACAGTTTCATTCGTTGCCGGATCGATGATCTTCACTTCTACTTGTGCATGCGGACGGCCGACCGTGGAGACCCGCTTCTCGATGGCATCGTCCGGGCGCGTCTGCGTGATGACCGGCGAAGATTCCGTCTGTCCATAACAGATGGTGATTTCAGTCGCCCCCATTTCATCGATCACTTTTTTCATCACTTCGATCGGACACGGTGAGCCGGCCATGATGCCGGTGCGTAGTGACGATGTGTCGAAGCTCTTGAATTCCGGATGATTGAGTTCAGCGATGAACATCGTCGGCACGCCGTGGAGCACTGTGCATTTCTCATCCTGCACCATTTGCAGTACGGTCTTCGGCTCGAATTGTTCGGCGATCACCATGGTCGTGGAATGTGTAACCGCCGCCATCGTTCCAAGCACGCAGCCAAAACAATGGAAAAACGGCACCGGGATGCACATGCGATCCTTTTCCGTCAGCTTCATCGTATCACCGATGATCTTCCCGTTGTTGACGACGTTGTTGTGCGTCAGCATGACTCCTTTCGGGAAGCCGGTCGTCCCGGACGTATACTGCATATTGATGACATCGTCCGGGTCCATCGACTTGAATCGCTCCTCGAATGCTCGGTCGGAAACTTCCCTCGCGAACGCCTCGAATTCACTCCATGTGTAAATACCTGCATAATTGTTTTCCCCCATTACAATCACGCGCTTCAAATGCGGAAGCTTGGCGCTTTGGACATTGCCTTTTTCACTCGTCCCAAGCTCAGGACATACTGCATTTAAAATTTCGATATAATTGTTGCCTTTGAATTCTTCGCCGAGAAGCAAAGTCGTCGCTTCCGATTGCTTTAGTAAGTATTCCAGCTCGCTCGACTGGTAGCTCGTGTTGACGGTGACCAGTACGCCACCCATTTTGCCCGTCGCAAACTGGCTGAGCAGCCACTCCCGCTTATTGTCAGACCAGATCGCGACGTTCTCTCCTCTTGCGATGCCTATCCCCATGAAGGCTTTCGCTAAAAGATCCGTCTCCTCGTCGAATTCGCGGTATGTTTTCCTGATACCCCTTTCAGGATATACATACGCCTCCGTGTCCGGATGAAGCGCTGTCTGCTCCTTCACGATCTGACCGATTGTTTTGTGCAAAATCGCCATTCTGTGTCCACCCCTTGTGTAAACGTTTTCAATATACTTCTATATTATCATAAGATTTATACTAATCAAAAATCATAAAGCCTTATTTTACAAAAATGACCGTTTTCACAACTGAAGACGGCTTTTCCGCTTGTGGTGACGCTTAAAAAGTGGATTCTGCAACGAAAGCGGTCGATACTGCAACCAAATCAATTATTCTGCAACAAAGCGACCACATTCTGCAACCAAATCCGAAATACCGCAACCAAGTGCTCTTTGCTCCTGCATCGCTTCGCTGCTTCGTCGCAGAAGTAACCAAGTGCTCTTTGCTCCTGCATCGCTTCGCTGCTTCGTCGCAGAAGTAACGGCCAGACTGCCTCTGTCCGCTACTTTGTAACCAACCAGAAAAGCTGCCGCTGAAAGTCATGGATGATGACCTTCAGCGGCAGCTCGTTCACTCAAATGGATTTATTCCGCTTTTTTCTCCGCTGCGGCTTTCACAGCTTCTTCGATGTATTTCTTGATCGGTTCGATCGTGAATTCAAGGTGACTCGTCTCTAGCCCGCGTTTTAAATACTCGAGTTGGTGATCTTCCACCGTTTCGGATTGAAGGTTCAAGACGTTGTTGACGTAGACCATGCCTTTACTTGTAGCCATCGGCGTATCGCGGCCTTCTTTCTGCTCCTCTTCAAGCGTATCCATCCCGCAGATCAAGCCTTTCATTTTGAGCTCCGCCATCTTGTCCTTGTAGTCTTCTTCCCCGACGATTTTCTCCAATTTTCGGTCCAATTCACGGATGTCCTCATACGTAGCCCCTTTGAAATACTGTGCGTAATAAGCCAACATGATTTGCTCTTTCACTTGTAGTTGCTTCATCTCTTCCCCTCCATTATCCAATATTTAAACTATTCCCTACTTTCATTCTACGGAAAACTGGAGGAAAAATCCACTTGACAGTCTATTTTTCTAAGTGTAATATTTAACTAATACAGTAAGACAAGGAGGCTGTCATGAAACAATTCAAAGGACTTTTAAAGAAAGATTGGACAATCGTAAAGGGCTATGTTTTCTTGGCGCTGCTTCTGAATCTCCTCATCCCTGTCGGTGCTTCTGCTGTTTTACAGATCGGCTGGTTCGAAGGAATCTTGTCGTTCTCGGCAGCGATGATGGGCTTGCACGCCATCATGCCGCTCGTTCTGCTCGCTATCCTGCTGTCGAAAGACATGGAACGGCCGGACATCTTCTTCCATTCCGGCGCATCGATTCATCTCCTGAACGGTGCCAAGCTGGTGGTCGCTATCGGCAGCACACTCATCTCATTCGTTTTCGCCACACTGATTGCACTCGTTTCACTGCTGTTCGCACCGGGACAAGCAGGCATTCCAGAAGTACTTGCTTCGGGTGCCTTGTATATGCTCAACATTTTCTTGTTCTCACTGATCATCGTGATCGTCTTTTACTTTTTTGCGACGGTCTTCTATTTGATCAAGCCGAAAATCGGCGCTTTCGCTTACATCGTGACGTTCGGTCTGTTTTTCATCGCCATCGATTTGTGGACCCGTTTCCAGGGAACCGCCTTCTACAGCCGCATCTCGGATTTCTGGGTGGTCACGATTGCAGAAGGTGATGGACTTCAAGTCGAAAAAAGCGCCGGATCGATCGAATTCTCCATCGATTCAGCTTCCACACTTGCAGTCGGAGATTGGCTCATTCATTTCGTTCTGCTCGCAGTCTTGTATTTCCTCGCATCCTACTGGTTCGATCGGAAAGTGAGGGACTGAGATGACACTTGATTTTGATAAGAACAAACCGATTTACCAGCAATTGATCGACCTGTTGTCCGGCGATATCATCCGGGGATTCCGGAAGCCTGGGGACAAACTGCCTTCTGTCAGGGATTTCGCAGTTGAAGCCGGTGTCAATGCCAATACCGTCCAACGGGTATATAAGGAGATGGAAGCGATGGGCTTAACGGAAACACGGAGAGGACAAGGGTCGTTCGTGACGGAAGATCTCCAGCGCCTGAACGAATTGCGTGAGGAGACAAAAGCCTCGCTCGTCCGTTCGTTCTTCGCGGACTTGGATGCTTACGGATTTACACGGCAGGAAATTCTCGAACTCGTCAGGAGGGAATTGCAGTGATCGAAATCAAACACGCGAAAAAACGATACGGGAACGTCCGTGCACTTGACGGGCTGAACCTGACGTTGGACAACGGGAAGATCATCGGGATCGCCGGTGAAAACGGCAGCGGGAAGTCGACGCTGTTGAAATGCATCGCGGGTGTCAGCAGGATCGACGCCGGGCAGATCCTCATCGACGGGCAAGCAGCAAACCGGCGACGCGCCGATGACATCGCCTACTTGCCGGATGCCGATCTGTTTTATCCGTACTTCACAGCAGCCGAGCTGTTCACCTTTTATGAAAGTCAGTTCGCTGATTTCCAAATGGCGAAAGCCCGGGAAGCGCTGGCGTTTCTCCAAGTCGATCCATCCATCAAATTGAAGAGGCTCTCGAAAGGGAACCGCGGACGCGTCAAGATGGCAGCGACGCTCGGTCGTGAAGCCCGCTATTACTTGATGGACGAACCATTTTCCGGGATGGATCCGCTGGTGCGGACCGACCTCGTCAAAGGCTTGATCCGCTTCATCGACCTCGAGCGGCAAACACTCATCTTATCGACACATGAGCTGCGCGAAGTCGAGACACTGCTCGATGAGTTGGTCGTTTTACATGGCGGCACTTCCCTCGCACACAGAACGCTTGAAGAAGTACGCGAAGAGAGCGGCATGGATTCCGTCGATTGGATGACGAGTTTGATGAAAATGGAAAAACTTCGATAAAAAATCCCGTTCGCGCATGTTTCAGTGCACGAACGGGATTTTTTCGGTTCATTTCAGATGATAGCCTTGCTTCGCGAGAAATGCTTTCAAGTTTTGGCGTCGCGGAACTTTCAGGAAGTCCGCCATTTGCTGCGTCCATGTCGCGGATTTGCGGTTGGATGAACGCTTTTCATAATATTCCTGGATGGCCTGATCATACGCCGGCAATAGTTGCGGATGCTTCGCTTCGTCGTATGCGTTTTCGTGGAGAACTGCTTCCACCGGCAAGCGCGGCTTCACTTCGTTCTCTTCATTCGGCACACCTACGGTCAGACCGTACACCGGGAAGACACCTTCCGGCAAGCCGACCAATTCGCTGATGGCTTCCATGTTGTTGCGGACACCTCCGATATAGCAGATGCCGTACCCTTTCGATTCAGCCGCGAGCACCAAATTCTGGGCCAGCAAGCCGACATCCGTGACAGCGACGATCAAGTTTTCCGTCTGATCGAAGACAATTTCTTCTCCGTGCATGGCGCTTGCGTGCTTAAGGCGGTTATAATCGGCACACATCAAGAAGACCGCTCCCGCCCCTTCCATCTGCTTCGCGTTGTTCGACAGTTCGCCGAGCTGCTTCCTTTTTTCCTGATCCGTCACCCAGACGATCGAATATGACTGGACAAAGTGGGAAGACGCCGCGTGCTGGGCCGCCTCCACCAATTCATGCACTTGCTCTTTCGTTAATTGCGTTTCCTCATAATCACGCACCGAAGCGTGGGACTTCATCAATTCCAAGACCATTCCATTCCCCTCCAAACAATACTTTTCTTTTATCTTAACAAACCCTTCTCGCTTCTACTCGGATTATGCTTTCTGTTAAACTTTGGATAATGGAGGGAAACGCTTGAAACGACTCACATCTATTTTCATCATTATACTGCTGCTTGTCGGGCTCGGTTACGCAATCTCCTTCGTTCAAGAAGAGATGGCCTTCCGTGAAGACCTGCGGCAGCGCCCGATGCCTGACCGCCTGCACCCATTCGTCGCGGACAAACGAGATCAACTGGTGGCGGATGCAGCGGATCTCGGGATTTCCATCCTCATCACAGACGGTTTCCGCTCAGCCGAAGAGCAAGACCGCTTGTACGCGCAAGGCCGGAGCGCCCCCGGCAACATCGTCACGACGGTGCGGAGCGGCGAATCCTATCATAACTTCGGTCTCGCGATTGACTTCGCCCTGAAGCTGGAAGACGGCTCGGTCGTTTGGGACCTAGAACGCGACGATAACGGGAACGGCATGTCCGATTGGTTCGAAGTCGCTGATCTCGGGAAAGCAATCGGCTTCGTATGGGGTGGTGACTGGCGGAACTTCAAGGACTATCCACACCTCGAAATGACATTCGGCCTGTCGATCACCGAACTGCAGGAGGGTTGGCGACCAGAAGACGTCATCGGTGAAGAATAAACTGGAAAGAGAGGGCTGCCCCTCTCTTTTTTCATGAAGAAAAAAGAGCCTACAAAGTAGACCCCCTTAAGAATATTTCCACTCCTCACATCTCCTGACGCAGCGCCTGGATGACATCGATTTGTGTCGCCTTGCGCGCTGGACGCCAGCCTGATACCATCGCGACAGTGATGCTGATGGCAGCGGCGATGAGGACGAGCTGCCAAGGAATCGTCGAGATCGTGATCGCCACATCCTCGCCGCCTTCCCCGTCGAGCGAGCTGAGGATAATGATCGGGACGATCCAGTTCGCCAGTATGCTCACGCCGTACGACACCACGACCGCAATTGCAGTACCGATCAGTCCGATCGCTGCACTTTCCATCAAGAACAAGCGCTGGATCAGCTTCGGCTTCGCGCCGATCGCTTTCATGACGCCGATTTCCCGCGTTCGTTCCGTCACTGCCATCGTCATCGTATTAAAGATGCCGATCGATGCGATCAAGACGGCAATCGTTCCGACGAAGACGAGTCCTGCCTTTAATGCGGCGAAAAACGTATCCATGGATTTAAGTTCTTCCGTCACCGAATAAGCGTAGTAGCCGTCGTCTTTCAAATGCTTCGTCACTTCCGCGACATTCTGTAAGTCATCTGCATAGACGAGCACCGATGTATAAACTTCCGGCAATTCCAGCTGTTCCACAAAAACCGGACCCCATGAGGCATCCGCATAGACGGACGTATCCACTTGCCAGTCTTTCCCTGACTCCGCTGCTACACCCGCAACAGTGAACGTCCACGTAGCCGGCTCGGCATCGCCTTCGTACGGCGTCAGCTGAAGTTCGATCTCCTGGCCGATCAGGCTCCCTTTGAAGCCCATGTCCTCTGTCCGTTCTTCATTCTCCATTTCCGCTTCCGTCAGTAAATGCTCAGCGAAATGATAGCCGACGACCACTTCCCCTGCTTCTGTCGGCATTTCACCTTCCGCCAGCTTCAAGCCGGCTTTCTTCTCTTCTTCCAGTTTCGTTAAAATCGTCGGGGCATAAATACTGCGGTCCCCCAGAAACACTTGCCCCTCCACTTCCGGCTGCGAACGTTCCACTACCGCAATGACATGATCCAACGCACGCATCTCATCGGTATCTGCTGACGTAATCGGGTCATCCGTACTTTCTCTTCCAGGCACTTCGATCTGTGTCACCATGCTGTTGTCCAACACGTCTTCCGTAATGGTCTTGTGGAGGCCGAAACCGACCGATGCCAAGACGATCAAGAAGGCACAGCCCATTGCCGAAGCAAGGATCGTCGTGGAGACGCGCATTTTGTTCCGTTTCATATGAGTCCGGATGAATTCCAGTTGGTCCTTAAACAGCATGGCGTTTCTCCCCTTTCACCAATTCCCCGTCATGAAGCTGATATTGGCGATGTGCGATATCCGCCACTTCCGCATCGTGCGTGATGATCACGAACGTCAAGCCCAGCTTTCGGTTGAGCGATTGGATCAAATGCAGGATATCCTGCTCCGTTTCCGAATCGAGACTGCCCGTCGGTTCATCGGCAAGCAAGATCGGCGGGTCGGTAATGAGTGCACGTGCGATCGATACGCGCTGCTGCTGACCACCTGACAGTTCGTTCGGATAATGTGCCGCGACTTCCGTCAAGCCGACTTGTGCAAGCAGTTCCCCGACTTTCCGCTTCCGCTCCTGCACCGGGATTCCTTTTATCTTCAGCGGCAATTCGATGTTCTCGGCTGCCGTTAACCCGGGCATGAGCTGGAAGTTCTGGAAGATGAAGCCGTAATGAGCCAAGCGGAAATCCGCCATCGCTGATTCTGACAGCGTCGAAACTTCCCTCCCACCTACTAGGATGGACCCGCTTTCCGGACGCATGAATCCTGCCAAGACATTCAGCAGCGTCGATTTCCCTGATCCACTTCTCCCAAGGATGGCGATGATTTCCCCTTCACGGACATCGAGTGTCACGTCTTTCAGCACCGGCACTTTCCGTTCTTTCCCGGCTTTCCCGATCGCAAATGTATGGTTCACTCTATTCATTTCAATCATATTTCTCGCTCCTTCCACTATCTGTTCCCAGT
The DNA here is from genome assembly GCF_009707665.1 of Planomicrobium sp. YIM 101495. GTDB lineage: Bacteria > Bacillota > Bacilli > Bacillales_A > Planococcaceae > Planococcus. The sequence continues at coordinate 249,171 of NZ_WLZW01000002.1, read as the reverse complement.
ATAGAAAGAAACTCTTAATACTTAGCTGTCATTTTTCTGAAGAAATTCTTAAGAATTCCCACTGATTTTTGAAGGGGAGGCATCGTCCAAACAATTCCTCTCCATTTTGACATCCTTCCCTGATTGTGTAATTCTAGGTATACGAAGAAGTTCATGAACCGACGAGACTTTCCATCCTGCAAAAAGAAAGTAGGCTTCCCGTGAAACCAATTGGAATTATCATACCGGCATACAAACCGGATCAGAAATGCTTGGACACCGTCAATGACGTCATTGACGCAGGATTTGAGCATGTCATCGTGGTGGATGATGGCAGCGGAGAGGAATTCGAACCGATTTTCCGTTCGATCTCTGCAATTCCGGAAGTGACGCTTCTGAAACATGCATCCAACAAAGGAAAAGGCCGGGCAATGAAAACTGCGTTCGAGCACCTCTTGGACGGACCGCTCCAACTGGGTGGAGTCATCACAGCCGATGCGGACGGCCAACACTTGGCAAGCGACATGATCAAGCTTGCGGAGCGGATGAAAGAAGAACCCGATGCCGTCGTACTCGGTGCACGGGATTTCACTCAGAAGCACGTGCCGTTCCGCAGCCGCTTCGGCAACAAGCTGACGCGCATCCTGTTCCGTCTATCGACCGGGCTGAAGCTCGCGGATACACAGACCGGCCTGCGAGGCATCCCGTACCGCCACTTGCCGCTCATGCTTGAAGTCGCGGGCGAGCGGTACGAGTTCGAGATGAACATGCTGGCGAAAGTGAAGGATCACGACATTCCCATTTCTGAAGTGACTATCGAAACCGTATACATAGAAGAAAACAAGTCGTCGCATTTCCATCCGTTGCGCGATTCCTTTCATATTTATAAAATCTTCGTCTTTTACGCTTTGTCCGGGGGTGCTTCCTTCCTTCTCGACATCGCACTGTTCTGGATGTTCGTCCAGATCCTGCGGGACGAGTCGCCAGAATTCTTCATCGTGCTGGCAACTGTATCCGCACGTGTCCTGTCATCATTGTTCAATTACTACATCAACCGCAACAAAGTCTTTGCACAAGGCTCGCGGAAATCATTGATCCGGTACTTCATCCTGGCAGCCGTCATTATGCTGGCTTCCGCCGCTTCCGTCCATCTGCTGTATGCGGAATGGCTCGGCCGTGGTGAAATCGTTTTGAAAATGCTCGTCGACGCCGTCCTGTTTGTCTTCGGCTTCGTCGTGCAGCGTGCGTGGGTGTTCCGGAAAGAAGAATAAAGCGGGGTGGAAAGGCCGTCTTCAATTGCGAAGACGGCCTTTTTGGTGGTTGGTTACTTCTGCGACGAAGCAGCGAAGCGATGCAGGAGCAAAGAGCACTTGGTTACAAAGTAGCGGGAAGAGGCAGTCTGGCCGCTACTTCTGCGACGAAGCAGCGAAGCGATGCAGGAGCAAAAAGCACTTGGTTACTTCTGCGACGAAGCAGCGAAGCGATGCAGGAGCAAAGAGCACTTGGTTGCGAGATCCAAAATAAAAAGCAGGAGGAATCCCTTCCCCCTGCCGCTTCATTTTCTTTCTTCACAAAATAAACGAGATGAACAAACCGATCGACAGCAAGAAGCTGAAGAACGTATTTGTGAGCGCAGTCGACTTCATGGCAACTCCCATGAATTGCGGCTGCTCTTTTCCTTTTTGGAACCCTTTGATTGCCTGCAGCGGTTTCGGGATGCTCAGCAGAACAACAAGTGCCCACGGACTGATTGCGCCGACGATGACAAGCGCGATGATCCAGACGTACGCAAAGACGAAATTGACAGCGAGGAAGCGGACTGCGTTCTCCCGGCCCAATAGGATCGGCAAGGTTTTGCGGCCGCCGCGTGTATCTTCTTCGATGTCACGGATATTATTGGACATATTGATCATCCCTACCAGGATCCCGACCGGAATGGATATCATCACCGCTTCGAACGTCACCGTACCCGCTTGGATGAAGTATGAGATCAAGACGAAGCCAGTCCCCATCAACAAGCCGGAGACGATTTCGCCGAACGGTGTGTAGGCGATCGGTAGCGGACCTCCTGTATAGAAGTAGCCCGCAGCCATGCCGACTGCCCCGATTGCCAACAGCCACCAAGACGTAGCCCAGCAAATGTAGAGACCGATGAACGCCGCGATGACGTATAAGATCAGCGCGACCGTCAGTACATTTTTCGGCTTGAGGCCGTGACGGACGATGCCGCCGCCGATGCCGACCGATTCCGCAGTATCGAGGCCACGTTTGAAATCGTAGTACTCATTAAATAAATTGGTGGCGATTTGCAGGCAAAGACACGCAATCATCATCGCCGCAAACAAGAGCCAGTTGATATTCGTGTCATCCAGAGCGATTACGGTGCCGAGAATGACCGGTGCGAACGTCGCCGTCAATGTATGCGGCCGCGTCATCTTCCACATCAGCTTGCCTGGCGACATTGTTTCAATTTGTGCTATATCCATGTTCTTCCTCTTCTCTCCCATTCAAATGCCCGCTTGTTCAGCGCAGCTTTACATCCAGCATCCGGTAATTTCCTTCTGTGCGGACTTCACCGAATTCCACTGGGACCGGCTCGACAAAAATCGGACCGTCCACCACCATTGTATGAAATTCCCCTTCTTCCCCGCAAGCATCAATGCCCAGCGCTTCCAGTTCCTCGATCAACTGCACAGTGAAGGCACGGCCGAGGAAGGATTCGCCAACGCGTGACGTGTCAACGACTGTAATGATCGCCTTGAATTCTTCTTCGATGAATTCAAGCAACAAGTCTCTCCGCGCTTCGGCCCAGAGCGGATGATAAACTCCGATGTCCGCTTCGCCGCTGACACTTTCCACCCATGAACGGTGGTCTTCCAGATCGATGTCGCCGTAGACTCCCATGTCGATGCCTTCCGAACGGAACAGCTTTAGCTGTCTGATGAATTCCTGTTCATAGCCTTCCCAGTCCGCTTGCCCGGTCACGAGCGGCAGCCCCATCCGCTCCGCCTGTGCTTTCATCACTTCCGGCGGCAAGCCGTGTGAACGCGAGCGGCTGCCGTCCCTTTCGAACATCGTGAACAGTGCGACCGGTACGTGGCCTTCCATCACTGCCCGGTAATATGCCAGTGCCGAATCCTTGCCGCCGCTCCATGACATGATAAATGATTTCCCCATAAGTACCTCCTCAAATGGAAAGCGGCCCGGAAATGCAGGCCGCTTCTCACCGAATTATTTTTTGCCGACCATGTTTTCCGGACGGACCCACTCGTCGAACTGTTCAGCCGTCAAATGACCGCTCTTGACTGCCGATTCTTTCAATGTCGAACCATCCAAGTGTGCTTGTTTCGCGATTGCTGCCGCATTCTCGTAACCGATGTGCGGATTCAACGCCGTTACAAGCATCAAGGAGTTCTTCACGTGATTGTCGATGACATCCAAGTTCGCTTCGATGCCGACCGCACAGTTATCGTTGAAGCTGACCAGGCTGTCGCTCATCAGACGAACCGACTGCAGGAAGTTGTACGCGATGACAGGCTTGAAGACGTTCAATTCGAAGTTCCCCTGGCTCGCAGAGAAACCGATTGCTGCATCGTTCCCCATCACTTGTGCAGCGACCATCGTCAATGCTTCACTTTGTGTCGGGTTGACTTTCCCTGGCATGATCGAACTGCCCGGCTCGTTCGCCGGAATCGTGATTTCGCCTATTCCGCTGCGTGGACCACTTGCCAGCCAGCGGATATCGTTGGCGATCTTCATCGCGTCCGCAGCAAGCGCTTTGATTGCACCGTGTGCATAAACCATTTCGTCATGGCTCGTCAATGCATGGAATTTGTTTTCTGCTGAAACGAATTTCGTTCCGACTGATTCGCTGATGAATCCTGCGACAAGGCCGCCGAATTTCGGATCTGCATTGATGCCGGTTCCGACAGCTGTCCCACCGATTGCCAGTTCACGCATGTATTCTGCGCTTTCTGTAATCATGCGCTCGCTCTTCTCAAGCATGTGGCGCCAGCCGCTGATTTCCTGGCCTAATGTCAATGGTGTCGCATCTTGAAGGTGCGTACGGCCGATCTTGATGATGCCATCGAATTCTTCCGCTTTGGCATTCAATGTCGCTTTCAGCTTCTGTACAGCAGGAATCAAGTTCTCCTGCACAGCAAGCAATGCCGCTACGTGCATGGCAGTCGGGTACGTGTCGTTCGAGCTTTGTGACATGTTGACGTCATCGTTCGGGTGAAGCTTCTCTTCAGATCCGCGCTCCGCCAAGATCTCGTTCCCGCGACGTGCAAGCACTTCGTTCATATTCATATTCGACTGCGTGCCGCTTCCTGTCTGCCAGACGACCAACGGGAAATGCTCGTCCCATTTACCTGCGATCACTTCGTCCGCCGCTGCTGCGATGGCTTCCATTTTCGCTTCCGACAGCTTGCCAAGTTCATGGTTCGCTTTTGCAGTCGCTTTTTTCAATTGGGCAAATGCCATTACCACTTCATGAGGCATGCGTTCAGTTCCGATCGCGAAGTTCTCCAGGCTGCGCTGTGTTTGCGCACCCCACATTTTGTCCGCTTCCACTTGAATCTCACCGATTGTGTCCCGCTCTGTACGGTACTGCATGTAATTCACTCCAATTCATCTATTTCGTATGTACTTCATCTTCTATTAAACACAAGCGCGCGAAAAAAAGCGACCTTTCCGGCTGAAAAAGTCAACTTTTTATGAGGAAAAAGCCTTCAATGACCGCTTCATCCGAATGCTATAATCTGTGCGCCGTGGTTGCAGCTATTCGATCCACTTTGAACTCCAGGTCTATTTCGCTGCTTCCATCGATTCCTTCATTTCCGATCACTCCGCTCAATTTGTAAAAATTCGAGCAGCCCCCGTCTTTCCCTTTCCTCTATCCCGACGCCGACAAATCCATCTGCAAGCAATTGCTTTTGGCGATCCAGATTTTCGATTTCCACCAATACACGCTCACCACCGGGCTTCCGGGGTGCTTCCAGGTCTTTGACGAGGATATAACGGAGCCAGTCGCCGTATTTTTCTTTCAGCGCATGGATTTCCATGCCTTGTGCCAGCTTGTCCTTCAAGCTCGCCAAATTCCCTGGTGCGACCGTTGCGCAGACGAAGCGGAACTCCCGTTCAAGGAGCGGCAGCTGACGCATGACGACGTCTCCCATCTTCTGCTGCAACCGATTGCCCCTGTAAGACGGGTGGACAACCGAGATTTCCTGGTAGATGACGCGCGGCAGCATGTCTTCCGTTAGTCCAATATCATAGCCAAGATGCTCCGCGTCGATCGGCGGTGCCAGTAGCGCGCGGAACGCGATCAATTCCCCTTCCGCATAAGCGCCGACCATCAGTCCATTGCCGGCAAAGATGAATTCGAACTCTTCTATCGTCAAAGCTTGCAGGATCGTTTGGTCCTCCAACGCTTCACATACGGACTGCTGGAGCACAAGCATCCCCGGCAGCTCCTTCCGCTCAAGCGGCTCGATCGATACACGCACACATCCTTGTGGTCCGTTCATTTCTTCTTCATATAAAGTTTCCATCGCCCCGCTCCTCCGTCCCCTTGTGGCATTAGTTTATCATGTCTTTTCACAGCCTGAAAGATGTGGGAGCCCACACTCTTTTCATGAAAAGTACATAATCGCTTGCTTTTCCTTTTGAAGCATGCTATTCTTAAGAAGAATTATTTTTGTTCGGATGCTTTCAAGAGTGTCAGATGTTCATCTGCAAGGTTTGAGCAAGGATAGTAATACAATGTATGCATAAGCATACGAGGAGGAAACACACATGGAACAAGGTAAAGTAAAATGGTTTAACTCAGAAAAAGGATTCGGCTTCATCGAACGCGAAGGCGGAGACGACGTATTCGTACACTTCTCAGCTATCCAAAGCGAAGGTTTCAAAACTTTAGATGAAGGTCAAGAAGTTACTTTTGACATCGAGCAAGGCCAACGCGGTCTTCAAGCTACGAACGTTCAAAAAGCGTAATCTAATTTGACTTTTCAAGGGCTCTTCTTCGGAAGAGTTCTTTTTTTGCGCAAAAAAAGCGGCAGTACAAACCCGAATCATCGGGTTGCACTGCCATTTTTTCATTGAACCGGATTGACTGTGAAGTACCACTGAAACCCGAGATAGATCAGGAGTGCGAGCACCAGCGTACCGATAGCCACATAGAGCGCCAATTTCTTTCCGTTCATATCGCCTTCCCCTTTCTGATCCGTTACTCGATCAATGCATTCGTCTTCTCGATTAATTCCGTGACGTCAGAAGCGCCAGCACTTTCATTCGACGCAACCGTCAATACCGTGCCACTCGCCGGATAGAAACCGGAGTGGAAGCTGACACCAGGGTCATAGCCCATGACATGATACTTCACGACTGCGTCACCCTGTTCCTCGATCCAGACGCCGTAGCCGTATTTTCCGTCTTCCCCTTCAGCATACGGCGTCAGAAGCGCGCGTGTCATCTTCTCGCCGAGCAGTTCATATGCCATCAGTTTTTCCCAGAACAGTGTCATGTCCGCAGCTGTGACGAATGCACCGCCGTCCGCACCGCCTTTAATCGGCAGGGCGTACTGGTTTGTCCGCCAGCCTGTTTCTTCTTGGATATAGCCATTTGCCGTTTCAGCAGGAAGCTGGTCCAATCGGAAGTAGCCCGACCGCTCCATCCCTGCAAGCGCGAAGACGCGTTCTTCGATCATGTCGGTTACCGGGCGCCCTGTCAATTTCTCTACGACCAGTCCGAGCGCGATGAACCCGGCGTTATTGTAATGGAAACGTGCACCTGGCTCGAACATCATCGGCTGCTCCGCAAACAATGGAACGAAATCCCTTCCCGTCTGCATGCGGTACATCGGATGCTCCATCCACAATTCCTCGAAGTCATCCATCACTTCCTCGTCGAAATAATCCGGGATGCCGGAAGTGTGCGTCAATAATTGATGGATTGTCACATCGAATGCCGGGAATACCTCCGGAAGCAGCTGCGATAACCGGTTTTCCAGCTGCAGCTTCCCTTCTTCCACGAGCTGCAATACCACAACCGCTGTGAAGATCTTACTGCCGGATGCGATGCCGAAGCGTGTATCCATCGAGTTCAGCCGCTTGTTCGCACGGTCTGCGAAGTCTTTTGCTGCTGACCATACTTCTTCCGTCTTCCGCAGTGCTACGCCGGAAAACCCGATCTCTTCCATGCCATCCGAAATCGGGTTTTCCGGTTTTGCTTTGCCGAGCTTGCCTTCTTCATCAATATCGATCTGCCGCCCGTCCAGCAATTCGATCGACAGCGGATGTACTTCACTGCGTTGCTTGGAAAAATACCAAGTACGTTTTGGCGCCACGAGAATGATGAAGGCATCTCCGCCTCCAAGGAAATTCAAGGAATCCGGATCGATTCCTTTATTGCCGCGCACCGGGATGTCCATCTCTTCGATTTGCCGGCCGACTTCTTCGACGAACGGTGTCGTGATGCTGACTTCACTGATGCTCAACAATGAATCGACCGTGAAGTTCCCCATGCGGTCCACAGCTCGCCGCCCAAGGAATTCGACGACGTTCCCCGCCGGATCCAGGAAGTAAAATGCGTCCGCGTCGAAGTTGGCATAATAGATTTCATCCATTCCTTCCTGCCGGTTCAATTCCACGCGCGAACTAGCCCATCCTTTCGCAAGCGAAAACTGGTTGCCCGGGATATTGAAGGCAAAATGATACAAGGCCGGCTGTGCAGCTTGCTTGAAGACGAGCTGCGAGTCGCCGACTGCCAGCATGAAGCTCGTTTCGTCTTCTTCAATGATACGGAAGCCGAGCTGGTATTCATAAAAGCCTTTCATTTCATGCAACTTGTCAGTATAGAGCGTCACTTTCTTGAACATTTCCACTTCACCTCTATTTTCAAGCATACCGAAATTCGCAGTTTTTTTCCTCACTCGCACATGAATTAACAGTAAATTTCAATTTATCGGCGATTCTGGATCGTTTATCAGCGATTCTTCCTAAGAATAAGAAAACCCTTCCCATAAGGAAGAGTTTCATTCATAAACGAGAAACGAGGCGCGGAAGAATCTCCCAGTCCTCAGCAATTCTCCCGCCTTCTCCAACAACCGGACTCCACTTATTTCGGCTCTCTGAATCCTTCGCTGCGCAAATATGTTTCAGCGTCTTCAAACGTCCCGAAACTTTCTTCCAAGTTCTTGCCGGTATAGACATTCCAAAAAGGCTCTTCGTAAACTAGATCCAATTTGTCTCCAGTGCGGCTTGTCCACGTTTTGTCGTATGGCGGCTCTGGTTCAAGCGACAAATAGTCAAGTGAATCCGCGACGACGCTGCGCAATTCCTTCTCGGAAAATTCCCGGATGTTGATGAATCCGCGGTCATCCGCTTCATATTGCGGCAAATTGCCGACGTATACAAAGCCGTTACCGTTCGGATGTAAATGATAGATGACGATTTTCTTGTCGTACAGACTTTCCTCAAAATGAAAATTCACCCGCTTCATCGACACATCTTTCCGTGTCAGCTCCGGATACGATTCAATGATCTCCAATTTCTCTTCAAACGTAAGCATGCATGTTCCCTCTTTCCTTCTTGCCCTTGTTCACAGTTTACCACAAAAACCGGGATCATCACACGTCAGCATACATACGGCAAAGCTGAGCTGGAGTGCGGTGCAAATGTTTAATCATCGTACTCTCTCCCCTTCTTTTACATGGCTTCACTGAAAGACGGATTTCTCTTCGTCATGACATACGTGATAATCCCCATTGCGACAGTGGTCACTGTTAACGTCATCCCCAATACAAGAGAATGGCTATAACCGACTGTTAATTGATACACCGCCGCCGAACTAATGACCACCAAAACAATAATCCCATTTCTGCGATTTCTGTGAAACAAGGACTTGAAGATCGCCAGTCCGAGCGCTAAATAAAGCAAGTGAAACAAAACAGCGACTGCGAAATACATACTCAGCCTCCTCGAATAGTAATTATCCCCTCCATTTTACATGAATATTCCGATAATAAAAACCACTTATTTCTAAGCCCAAAAAGAATCTTCCCAAGAAAAAAGGACAGAGGAACTTTCCCCTGTCCTTCATCCAAATTTATTTGTTTTTCTTCCTTGCCCCGAACGGCCACCAGACACCTTGTCCGAATGAAACCGAAACGGCCGGAATGAGCAGCGGCAGAACAATCAAGCCGTACAGGAGAAGACCTGTAATGACGATTGTCGCAATCTGCATCAAGCTCATGACGCCCGACGGCATCATCGCGCCGAACGTGCCAGCCAGAATGATCGCAGCCGTGATGATGACCGTCCCCATCTTCGCCATTGAAATGCGCATCGCTTCACCGACCGACAACCCTCTGAACGATTCTTCACGGAACCGGTCCAGCAGGAAAATCGAATAGTCGACACCGAGCGCGACTAACATCGCAAAGCCGAAGAATGGCACAGCCCACGAAATGCCGTCATAGCCGAGGCCATTGACGAAGATCAATTCCGCGATCGCAATGGATGTATAATACGTCAACAGAAGCGAACCGATCATATAAAGCGGCATGATCAGCGAACGGAACAGGATCGCCAAAATGACGAACAGGCTGACGAGCATGATGATGACCGTCTGCGTGAAATCTTCGCCGGAAATGTCCTGAAGATCACTGTTGACGCTTGAAATGCCGCCGAATGCGATCTCCATCTCTTCCAGTGGCGTTCCGCTCACGGTACGCGCCACCGTTTCTTTAATTTCTGCCGTCACTTCGATCGCTTCAGCCGAATATGGATCATCCGACAGAATGACTTCCATCAACATACCCGTTTCTTCCCCGAACGTGTAACGGTCGAGCACTTGGCCGAAGTCTTCCTCTTCCAATGTGCCTTCCGGAATGAACATGCCTGTTGCACGTACTGACTCGCTATCGCTCATCGCCTGCATCATGTCCGCCGCTTCCGTCAATCCATCCGCAACTTCCGTGACGCCTTCAGAGGCAGCAGTCAGTCCTTCTGTCAGTTGGCCGATTCCTGCACCAAGCTGTTCTGTCTGGGCAGCAGCTCCGCCTAGTCCTTGCTGGATTTCAGCAAGCCCACCGCTGATGGCCGTCAAGCCACCGACCGTCTGCTGGATATTGCCTGTTTGCTGAAGCCCTTGCGTCACAAGCGCTAGCTGCTCGTTCAATTGTCCAAGTCCTGCAGCTGCCTCCCCAAGACCACCTGCTCCGTCGGCACCTGCACCCGCTTCAGCAAGGCCGTCCTGTATTTCTGTCAAGCCGTCGCCAATTTCCGTCAGCCCATTTTGTGCTTCTCCAATGCCTTCTGCCAATAGTCCAAGCTGTTCATCGACATACAACTCTTCGATGACTTCCCCGGTCGGACGTGTGATGGAACGGATCGAATCGACACCATTCACTTTCTCGATTTCGCGTGCAAGCAATTCAAAGTAAGGAACCGTCTCTTCATCCGCCAACACAGCATCCGATTTCACCAACACTTCAAGCGGCAAGGAATCTCCTTTGCCGAAACCTTCCTCGATTGCGCGCAAGCCTTTCACCGATTCGTAGCTATCACCGATTTCATCAACCGTGTTGAATGAGATGTCGTTATTGTAAGTGAACAGCAGCGGCACCGTGATGATTGCGACGACCAGCATCGAGAGAAGCGGACGTCCGACCGATAATTTGCTCATATTGATCCAAAGCTTACTGTCTTTATGGGAAGCTGACTTCTTGGAAGGCCAGAACAGCTTTTCCTTCAGCACAGCCATGAAGAACGGTACGACTGTATACAGGACCAAAAGCAAGACGAAGATTCCGACCGCTACGGCGACAGCCGACTTGAAGATCGGGAACTCTGCGAAGCCGATTGCCGAGAAGCCGACAAAGACAGCCAGTCCACTGAGGAACAGCGTACGTCCCGCAGTTTTATACGTTTGGACGATGGCGTCTTCCACGTTTTTCCCTGATGATAATTCTTCCTTATACCGACTCAGTAGCAAAATACAATAATCCGTACCGATCCCGAAGAGGATGGCGACAAGGAAAATTTGCGTGTAGTTGGAGACCGGGAAGCCGAACCAGTCGATGAAAAATGCCACGACCGATTGGCTCAGCAAATACGAAATCCCGACGGCTACAAGCGGAATGAACGGTGTCACGATCGAGCGGAATACCGCAAGCAATAATCCGAAGATCAAGACAACCGTGATGATCTCCGTCCGTTTCAGCCCTTCTTGTGCGCTGACGTTCACGTCATTATTGATGATCGCTTCCCCAGTGACATAAGCAGTCAATGAAGACGGGACAAGTTCCCGCACCTGATCAGCGACAGCAGTCGTTTCCGCATCATCCCCATCGACAGTGATCGGCAGAAGGACGGTTTTGCCATCTGCTGAGACAAGCTGTTCTTCCAGCTCTTCACTTTCGAATGGGTTCAGCACCTCCGTCACAGAATCGCCGAGCTCCTCGACATCCTCGACGAGCTGCGTCAGTTCTGTACGGTTCTCGTCAGTCAGCTGCTGATCGAGCGTGACGACGAGCGAAATCATCTGCGCAGCCGCTCCGGCATCCACTTTCATGTTCGCTGCCTGCTGGGAAGAATCATCGCTGGATAACTGGATCACTCCTGCGTTTTCCGCTTGTTCCGTTAAGTTCGGTGCCAGGAAAAACAGTCCGACTGTCAATACGATCAAACCGATGAAAATCGGCCATTTCAGTTTAATGATTGTACGCATTTCTTACACCTCATCTATGATTAATATGTCTTTCAGTTTCCGGAAAATATGCAGGAACTGATCGATTTCTTCGTCTTCAACTTGCTCGAGCATCAGCTTTTCGATATAGGCAGTCAGCGCTGCATCCGATTGGCGCATTTTCGCTTCCCCTTCATCTGTGATTTCCAGCAGCTTTTGCCGCTTGTCCTTTGATTCCGCAATTTGTACCAACTCATCTTGCAGAAGTTTTTTCAGACGGTTGGAAATGGCACTTTTATTGACGCCCTGCAAAACTGCAAGACGACTGGAGGTCACGGTCCCTTCCTTGTAGATGAACTTCAGCATTTGCATCTGCTCGGGTGAATATTCGTTCCAGAGCGGATGATCGACTTTTTTGATGACTCGTTCCGTGCCGTAGATCATCACGTCGGTAAATAGATCCACTGCTTCTTTTATTCGTTTATCCAAATTAGTACACCCCCTAAACCATTATTAGTTTAGGGGGTGTACTATTTAAAGTCAAGAAGGAAGTGCTTAGTTGAAAGAGATAGTTACTTTGGATTATTATGAGCGAAAAACAAGTGCAGTGATGGGTGAATTGCCGCTCGTCGCTCCGGACAAAGCTTACGGAAGAAGCTGAGCTGAGGACCGCTCATCTTCTTCCTCCGCCTCGTCCATAGCCGCTCCTGCGCTTTGTGTTGTGGGAGAAGTGGAAGAGAATGCAAAGTTGTTTCGCTCAATTGTTGTCATCGGCAATGTTATTTTGGGGTTGACTGCGTAGGCCCCTGTTTTTTCAGGATGAGTGGAAAAGTGAGCGGGCGTCGGGTGAATTGCCGCTTGTCGCTCCGAACACGCAATACAAAAAAAGCGCACGCCAACGTCTGGTCGACATCAGTGGACGCGCTTCCGCTATACTTCTTTCGTCGCAGCTTGTTGGATCTCGCGGCGTCTTGCATATAGATTCGTGACAATCGTCTTGACGACTGCATAGAACGGGATCGCCAAGATGATTCCCCATAGACCTGCGATGTTTCCTGCAGCGAGGATCAGCGTGATGACGGTCAATGGGTGGACGTCGAGCGCATTGCCCATGACGTTCGGCGTGATCAGGTTGCTTTCGATCTGTTGGGCCACGAGCATGATAATTGCAACATAGACCGCCATGATTGGATCCTGTACGAGCGCGATCAGCATAGCGGGTGCGACCGCGATGTAAGGACCGAGAAACGGGATGACGTTTGTCAGCATCCCGATGAGCGACAAGAGCAGCGCATATTCAAGACCGATGATCCAATAGCCGATCAGCAGCATGATTCCGACAAGGAACGAAACGAATAATTGCCCTTGGATGTAATGGCGCAGTGTTTCATCGACATCGTGCAACGTCTTGCGGATCCACATCTGTTTTTCCCCGTTAAAGAACTTCGTGATGAACGGAACGAATTTCCGGTGGTCGATCAATAGATAGATCAGGAAAAACGGTACGAGGACAAGTGACACGATGCCTGAAATGAAGCTTCCGATGAAGGAAATCACCCAAGATCCGAGACCTGCTGTCAGTTCACCGATCCGCGAAGGCAATTCATTGATCTGCTCTTCGATCGAAGCCGGCAGACGCTCGCGCTGGTCGAACAAATATTGTGCATAGCCTTCCACGTCTTCAATGATGCCTGGCGCATTCTCGACAAGTGTATTGACCTGCTTGGAAACCGCCGGGCCGATCATCGCATAGAATAAGTAAAATGCCAGAATAATCAAGAGGATGACGGACAGGACCGCAGCCCATTTCGGGAATTTCCGTCTTTCCAGGAAATACAGGATCGGCCGTGTCAGATAGAACAAGACTCCCCCGAGCAGCAGCGGCACGAAGATCGTCTGCGCAATGATGAAGATCGGATCAAAAATTGCATGTACTTCAATGAATAGCCGAATGATGATCAGCGTCAGGATAATCGCGATTGCGCCCTGAAACCAGACTTTGTTTGTCAAAAGCGGCACACCCCTTTATTTAAAACTCTATCCTCAGTTTACCACTAATTTGTGGTATTATAACTCTTTATCGATGCAACTTTATTTTTGAAGGGACGTCGGGTAGTAGCGGGTAGTAAAATCGCAATTTTATTATTGGAGGAAGTAAAAAATGGAAGAATTATGGCTGATTATAAAGTTTTTGTTTTTGGGAGTATTCCAAGGTTTGACCGAACCGATCCCCATTTCATCAAGCGGTCATTTGCTCATCGCCCAATCATTGCTTGGCGTTGAGATCGAAGGAAGCCCGACGACGTTTGCCTTGCTGGTCAATACGGCATCTCTAATTGCAGTCGTAGTCATTTACCGAAAAGATATCGGCCGGCTCATCGTGAATGGCCTAGGTTATTTCAAAGTTAAAAATGAAGAGACAAAGCGTGATTTCATGTTCATCGTCTATTTGGTCGTTGCAACTATTCCGGCTGCGATCATCGGTCTCTTGTTCCAGGATGCGATTGACGAACATTTATCCTCAATCCTGACAGTCGGAATCACTTTAGTCGTGACCGGTGCAGCTTTATGGTTCATCCGCAATCTGCGCGGACAGCGTAAAGAAGGCAACATGAGTATGAAAGATGCGAGTATCATCGGTGTCGCCCAATCTGTCGCGTTGATTCCCGGCATTAGCCGAAGCGGTGCAACAATCGTCGCCGCGATGGCAAGAGGCATCAATCAGGAAACCGCTTTACGCTTCTCCTTCCTGTTGTTCATCCCGGTTTCTTTAGGAGGTGCCGTACTCAGCATTTCTGATATTCTGACAGACGAGAACTTCTCATCATTGGCATTGCCGTATTTGGTGGCATTTCTCGGATCCCTTGTCGCTTCTTACTTCTCTTTGCTTTGGTTCATGAACATCATGGCAAAAGGGCAACTGAAGTATTTTGCAATTTATTGCTTCATTGTAGGACCGCTTGTCGTAGTGTCATGGATGGTTCTCGGGTAACTAAAAAAGAATGAAAAAGAGTGGGAAATCAATTGATTTCCCACTCTTTTTGAATTCCAACAATATTCAGCGGTTGAAGAACTTCGCTGTATAATACGGCTGATCCTCTTCATTGAACGCCGCTCCCACTCCGAGATAGCCGAAGTCCCGATTGACGATATTCTCACGGTGGCCGAGTGAATTCATCAGCCCTTCGTGCGCGAAGATACTGCTGTACTGGCCGTACGCTAAGTTCTCACCAGCAACTTGGAAGGCGATGCCGTCCTCAGTCATCCGGTCGAATGGCGACTGCCCTTCCAAGTTTGTATGGCTGAAAAATTCGTTCTCAGCCATATCGACACTATGTGCACGGGCGGTTATACGTGTTTGTTCATCCCACTTTAGCAGTGGCAATTGCCGCTGGATCCGCGATGAATTGGTCAATTCGAACAAGAGCAGTTCAAAACCTTGCTTCACTTCGTCCCCGGCTGCAGCGTAAATGGATGGCCTGCTATTCTCAAGGCTGTCACTGACCACTTGAACAGCCGATATCGTATCACCTTCATGCAAGTCATAAAACACAGTCACATAGCCCACGTCCGTCTTGAACACATCGAATTCATCCCGTGTATCGAGCATGTACTGAATGCGCCCTTTTTGGATATACGTCAACGGCGTGCCAAGCGACTCGCGTACTTGCGTCTTTGTCGAAGCCATCGTCAGGCCTGTCGTCGATGAAATGATGTCTTGATTCGTATACATGCCATTCACCCGGCCATCCTTATCATAGGAAAGCAGCGAATAATTTTGATAGTCCTGATGGTAGCTGTGCCAGTCCGTCCCGTACTCGTTGCGCATGAGGCGGAGCGGCAGCCCGACTTGTACTTGGGCTTCTTCCTTGCTCATCCCGAGTGTTACGTTGTGGATAGCGAAGAGCGAGTCGGTCGCAGCAAGCTCCGGCTTTTCTTCTGTTTCCGGCAATTGTTCGCCGGCGTCGCTCACCATCGATTGAAATCGGCCACCGAGCGACACCGTCAATTCCTTGGCACTGTCGATGGCATCACTGACGCCCGGATCTTCCATCACCCGTTCGATCGTTTGATCCATCCGCTCCAAAAAGCTTAAGTCGACATATGCCCCAAGTGGTTCTTCCCATAATGGCCGCGCCAGAAACAGAACAATCACCAACAGCACAACTCCTGCTATTCTCCGCACCCACATCACCTCTTCTCTCCATTTTACTGCCAGCTAGTCATTTCTGAAAGTAATACGGTTTCAGATAAAAAAGACAGCTTTCACAGAAAGCTGTCTCATACTCTTACTCTTTATTTGAAATAGCGTTAGTGGAAACCCGCTTTTCTTCTACAGCTCCAGCAAGATCCGTCTTCTTCGGTGAACTGAACGTCAACGTCAAAATCAAGCCTGCTGCAAATGTAATCCCGCTCGTAATGAGCGCGGAAGTATCGGATGCGAAGCCAGGGAAAATGACGAACAATGAGCCTAAAATCAAACCGATGATCGCTGCATACATCACATGTGTAAAGTTCTGCAGCAAGTAGCTGATGACTTTACTCGAAACGAGAAACCCGATGATGATACCTGATCCGATCGCAAGTGCAACCGGAATATTGAACGTCGTCAAAGCATTGATCGCAGTCGAATAGACACCGATCAACAATAGGATGAACGAACCACTGATTCCTGGTAGAAGCATCGCCATACTAGCAAGCCAACCGGAGAAGAACAGCAGGAAGAATGCAGGCACCGTCAGTGAAACGATTGGTTCTGCCGCTTCGTTCGGCTGGATCCATGCAGTCGCTGCAAGTGCAATGCCGAGAACGATCATAACCGTAAAATGACGCGCCTTGAAATTCTTTTTGACCTCTGCCTGCCGGGCTAAATAGGGCAGCACCCCAAGAATAAGTCCCATGAAGAAAAACTGCGTCGCTTCAAAATGACTCGTCAATAAATAATCGATGATGCGGCTGAACAACAGCAACGCAATAACGATCCCGATTCCGAGTGGCATCAAAAACGCTGCATGTTTTTTCCATTCACGGCTGAAGATGCCGCTGATCGACGCCAACAGACGGTCATAAATGCCGAGAATAAAAGCGACCGTACCGCCACTGACGCCTGGTATTAAATCTGTGATCCCCATCAATAAACCGCGGGGTATGTTTTTCCATTCCATTTATACGCTCTCCCTACATCAAAAAATACAGTCACAAGTATACCATCCACCGCAAAAGAATACGAGAAAGACTTCAGATCAGCTTCTCCGCTTCTGCAACCAAAGATTGGACAATCGTTTCCGCCGTCCCCTCTTCCTTCAGCATACCCGCCGATTGCCCAGCCCATAGCGAGAGAAAGTCGGCATTGCCATTTTTGGCGGCGGCCAGCCGCAATTCCTTCGTCACTGTGTTCTGGGACGGAAATGGGAGCGGTGAGGTTCCACTCTTCTCGAATTCTTCTATGAAACGATTCTTGATCCCTCTTGCAGGCCGTCCCGAAAAGCTCCGTGTCACGACCGTGCTGTCATCCCCGCTGTCGAAGATTGCCTGTTTATGGACAGTATGGGTCCCTGCCTCTGCTGCGACGAGAAAACGGGTGCCGAGCTGTACACCTTCCGCTCCGAGCGCTAACGCGGCAATGAGACCTCTTCCATCAGTGATGCCTCCCGCTGCGATGACCGGAATCTTCACGGCATCGACGATTTGCGGGACGAGTGAAAATAATCCGATCTGCGTCCCGGCTGGTGTGCCATCAAATGAAAACATGCTTCGATGGCCGCCCGCTTCACTTCCTTGCGCAACGATGGCGTCCACTCCCGCGTGTTCTGCTTCCAGGGCTTCCCCGACGGTCGTTACCATCGCAGTCGTCCGGATTCCGTGTGCTTTCGCCTTCCGCATCTGCTCCGTAGTCAGACAGCCGAATGCCGTCGAAATGACTGGCACACGGAGATCGACACACAAGCCAAAAATGGCAGAGCTAAAGTCAGCCGTCTGACTAGGCGCTTGGGGTTCCGCGATATCAAGCTCCGCATGAAATAGCCGGAGCACCTGCTGCACTTCGGCAAGATTCGTATAGTCATCCGGCGGAGTTGCGGCGAAGAAATTGACGGCAAACGGCTGATCCGTCAAAGAACGGATCATCTCGACTGCCGCTTCCACTTGCTCAGGAGTCATATATGCCGCCCCTAATGTTCCGAGTCCTCCCGCTTCACTGACAGCCGCGACCAATTCAGGAGTCGTCGCTCCGCCAGCCATGCCTGCTTGGATTATGGGATATGTGATACCGAATGTTTCACATACGGATGTTTTCAATGTCAGCACGCTTTCCACACCTTTCCATTGCTTCTTCTGTTCAGTATCGCTAAAATTACTACAGACTGCAAGGGAACCTGCGAACATGTTTTGCGTCCCATTAGCACAAGCACATTTTTAGAAAGCGGGGTACGCTATGAAGGGATTTCTTTCCTTGATAGGAATCACTGTCATCGTTACTGCATTTGGACTCATCTTATGGTCTTTCTCCGACAACCCTCTCGACAAGCTCTATAAGGAAGAAAGATTGACAACATATATGGAAATCAGAAAAACAGAAGGACAGCCGAAGACGGATTTGAACAACGTCAGCCCGGCATCCATGGCCATCAGCTACGACGCGGCACCAATTTTTTACTTCGACACCGAAATGAGCTGCGGGCAGCCGGATGACGATTGAAAAAAGCAGCGGGAAATCATCGATTTCCCGCTGCTTTTTGCTTACTTATAATGAATCAAACTGCGAGGATGATCCGGTTCCCCGATGGATCGGCAGTCTCATAGACGCCGCCCTTCTCCGAAACCACTACATCAAGTGCAGCAAGTTGCTGTAGAATCGTCTGGCGCTTTTCTTCCGATGCAAGCATCAACGTATAGCCGCCCAGTCCTGCCACATTTTCCGGTAGTGCCGGGACACCGACACCATTCCAGACATTCAAGCCGATATGGTGGTGATACTTGCCATCCCCAAGGAACAATGCCTGTCCGCCCATGTTCAGCAACGTTTCAAAGCCGAGGCCTTGTTCATAAAAACGCTTCGCTGCTGTAAGGTCCGACACGTGCAAGTGGATATGGCCCATTACCGTTCCTGCCGGCATCCCGTTCCAAGTGATGCCTGCTTTTTCCGTATCAGCGATAATACCTTCCGCATCGATTGGATCGACCGCCATCGCTACTTGATCGCCTTGCCATTGCCATTCCTCCGGCGCGCGGTCACGATAAATTTCGATGCCGTTGCCTTCAGGATCCGACAAGTACAATGCCTCGCTCACAAGATGGTCTGATGAACCAAGACGGATGCCATTTTGGTGAAGATGGATGAGGATTCTCCCCAAATCTTCTCTCGTCGGCAACAAAATCGCAAAGTGATACAGCCCAGCATAGCGGCCTGTCTTCGCTTCCCCGTCTGCCAGTTGATCCAGTTTCAATAACGGGTTCGCTTCCGTCCCAAGTGTTGCGCTCGTCTCAGTCTGTTCGAGTACGTCCAGTCCGATCACCTCTTGATAGAACTCGACCATGCCTGATAAATCCAATACCTTCAGTTGCACTTCACTCACATACGTAATCGGTTTTTCATGGAAAATCATTTTCTTCGATCCCTTCAGTTACTTTATGTAACTTATTATATTTTATATATCAAACATAGTCAAGTAACTAAATTCTTTTATAATACATGAGAATATGCTATCCTTTACTAAAGGAGTGATGTGAATGGATACTACAATCATTTGCCCTCGGTTTGAAACGGCCATTTCCATCCTGAGCCAGCGCTGGACGGGATTAATCATTTATCAATTGCTCGAAGGCCCACAGCGATTCAGCCAATTGACCGAATCGATTGGGATCAGCGGACGCCTCTTATCCGAACGGCTGAAGAACCTGGAAGCCCAGCAGATCGTGCTGCGCCAAGTTTATCCGGAGACGCCGGTCCGTATCGAGTACGGTTTGACTGAAAAAGGCTTCGCAATGAAACCCGTCATGGACGAACTTCAGCAATGGAGCCAGGACTGGGTAGCGCCGGTCGACCAACTGGAAGACGCTGCACCTAAAAAAGAACTGCTTCCAAAGCCCACTACATGACGGGCTATTGGAAGCAGTTCTTTTTTATTTGGTTAATTTCTTCCCGATTTCTCATCTTCCGTGCGGTCCCGGTATTTCTCATTCGAATTCTCTTCGTATTCCAAATCCCGGTCAGGCTGCGGATCCATTTCAGGCTTACTCGGTGAATCACGGCGCGGTTCGACGTCCGGGATCAGTTTTTCTCCTTCTTTCATTTTCTTCTCCTTGTCCATCAAACTCCTCCTTCACTACTTTCCCTTCATTTTCCCGCATTCATGGATTTTCAAACAAGACAGCGGCGCACCCACTCGACTTCGTCCGGATAGGCTAAATCCAGCTTTTCCATCTCTTCGACCGTTTTCCACGCCACTTCCGCAATCCACGGATCATTCTCAGCGACAACGATTTTGCCGCCGACCTGTTTGACGAGGAAGTAATGCAACTTGAATGATACCGCTCCATCTTCGTACAGCCCGTCCCGCACACCGATTTCTTTTACCGGCTCGACTTCCACGCCAGTCACCTCCAAACACTCACGGCTACACGTCTGCTCCATGCTTTCCCCCTGCTCAAGTCCAGCTGAAGGTACGCTCCACTTCTTCTCTTCATCCGGCGGACCTTGCCGCACGAGCAATACCTTCCCTTCGGCATTCAAACAAATCGCGCCGGCTCCTTGCCAATTGGACATTTCCATCTGAATCGCTCCTCGAACCTGTTTTTCTATACTTTAGCATAGGAAAAAGCGACCTGCATCCGCCTGTCGCTTTTCTCCCATCACCCTGATACTTGTTCTGTGCTTCTCAATGACATGCCGTGTGTCGCTTCTGGAAGCCCGAGATCTCCTTGGAAACCATTCGCGCGGTAAAATGCGTCTGCCGCCGACGAGTCTGTGCGGACCACCACTTCACTGAAGTGATTGCGGGCATGAGCCACAATTGCTTCGAGCAATTGCGTACCGATGCCTTGCCGTCGGGACGCTTCACAAATATAGAAGCGGCGTAGCCTTCCGACATCCGCGCTGCCAGCATACGGATCTCTGTTCAAGCCACCGATTGCTACGAGTTCACCGTTCGCTTCCCGGATGCCATAGAGGATTTCGCCTGTCTGATCGAAACGGTTCGTTCCATCTTCATATTGATCGACCAGTCTTCTGACAAACCGGTATCCTTCCGCTTCACTTTCTTCCACGAGTTTCGAAAGTTCACTTGCCTGTAAGTCTTCGATTTTTTCGATTCGTCCAGCCATTCGATCACTTCCTTTGTCAATGATGTGTTCTACTTCAGTATATCGGATGCTGGACGAAATATCTTTAATAAGCAGAAAATTCTTTCTAAAAGGGTGTTGTGAGATGGAGTGGTGGGTGTCGCTTGGAGGCGCAAGCTCGGGCGTCGCATAGGAAATCGCTTGCGGCTTAAGGACATGGCTCCCACTTCGCTGGAGTGCGGGTTGAATGTTAGAGAGTGCGCACGAGTATTTCTTTCTATTGTTGGTGTTGAGGTAAATGTTCGGGCGGCTGACTGCGTAGGCCGCCGGGGGTCTTAGGGCGGTGAGTATCAGAGGGAAATCGGGTGTCGCATGTGAACCCGCTGCGGGGCTTCGGACAGGGCTCCCGGAAGAAGCCAAGCTAGGGAACGCTCGTCTTCTTCCTCCGCCCAGTCCAAGCCAGCCCCTTCGCTTTGAGAGTAGTTGGATTGGGAGTGAGTGATCATTTTCATTTCTTTCTAATTTGGTTTCACATATATGTTGGGGCGGCTGACTGCGTAGACCGCTGGGATTTTAATTTGGTGTGCGAGGAAAATATGGGGAGCTTTTCATCATCGAGGAATACTTAGGCAGCATCACATTGATCTTAGAAATTGACGAGATAGGACTGCATACTTGTGACGTGCGATCAACGGAATCCACCTGCTCATTTTAAGTGCAAAAACTGCGAGTCGCGACTAACTGCAGGATGAGTATGCCAGCTGGACCTGCCTGCTAATATGTAACACCTTCTGATAGAAAGCGAAGTAAGCACCTTATGCAGATATCGTCCCACTCCCTAAAATCACATAAAACTCCCATTATCGAAGGAGCTGAGCTGGAATGGAAGAGTGAGCGTGCTAGAGGAGCAGTGAAGGAGCATAGCGACTGAGCGACTCTGAGAGCGCGAGCGACCTAGGTGGCTCGGTACCGCGTCTCCAACTCGCGATCTCTGGAATGCAGGTCAGCCGATCTCTAGCTAATTCACTCCTCGCGAAAGGAAAATCAGCAATAAAAAAAGGCCAAGGGAATGGTCACCTCGGCTTTGTTGCTTGGACTCTATTTGGTTCGTTCGATCAGTTCAAGATCTTGATTTTGACTGTTTTGCGGCCCCAATTCAAAGCAGCGTCTTTCGATGGGATGAACACATCGATTTTGTTGCCTTTGATTGCTCCGCCAGTGTCGCCTGCGATTGCTTCTCCGTATCCTTCAACCCAAACTTTTGAACCGAGTGGGATGACTGATGGGTCAACTGCAATGACTTTTTGGTTCGGGTTGGCACGCAGGTTGATTCCTGTTGCTGTCACACCTGAACACCCTGCACAATATGCTGTGTACGCTGTTGCCGTTACAGTCATTTCTTTACCTGACTGAGCTGACGCTGCAGGTGAAGAAGTTTTAGCCGGTGCTGAAGATTGGCTTTTATTGCTTGCTGGTTGGGAAGATTTCGGTGCTGTTGCACTTCCTCCGTTGACTACCAATTTATCTCCTGGATAGATCAAGTGGCCCGTGATACCGTTCCAGCTCATCAATGTGTTCAATGAGATGCCGTGGTTTGTCGCGATGCGGTAAAGCGTGTCACCGCTTTTAACTGTATATGTCGATTTTGCTTCCGATGACTTAGCAGGAGCTGATTGTGTTACTTGAGCAGCTTGCTTGCTGCTTTCGACTGACAATTGCTGATTCGGGAAGATCAGGTCGGAAGATAGGTCATTCCACCCTTTGATTTCTTGTACCGAAACGTTATGTTTTTGGGAAATCGCCCAAAGTGTATCGCCTGACTGTACTGTATAAGATGATTGTGCGCTCGCTTGAGCAGCTACTCCTGCGCTTAGAGTGAGTGCTGCCGTTAGTGCGATAATTTGTTTTTTCATAAAATGAAATTCCTCCTTTTCACTAACAAGCAGAATCATAACACCCTAACATTGCAGGAACATGACAAACCGTCGGATGAAACATAACAATTGTATTACACGGGTATAGGAATTATTACACAGTGTTATATAAGCACTTTTCACTCTTTTTACTTTACTATTATTTTTCTTTCGTTATTTAATAAGTCGTAAGCAGTGCAGACTGTTCTATACGCATTTTTTTATCCACACAAAAAGCCCGACACTTGGCCGGGCTTTCGATTGTTTATTTGAAGACGCTTGTACTGTGCAGTGGCTGTACTCTGGATTTTGGATCCAAGTATGCCTTTGCGTTATTGATGGCAGTCGGTGCTTCACCGAAGCCGACAGCAATCAATTTGACTTTTCCCTCATATGTCGCGATATCGCCTGCAGCGTAGATGCCTTCGATGCTCGTCTCCATCTTCGAGTTGACGACGACTGACGTCTTCTCCATCTCAAGTCCCCATTCTTTTATTGGACCAAGAGAGGTAATGTTGCCGTAGTTGACGATGACATGATCCGCTTCGATGCGTTCTTCGTTGCCTTCTTTATCGATCAGGACGATTTCACGAAGCTGTCCGTCTTCGCCGATCAACTCTTTGATGCCGAATGGCTTTTTCACTTCGACCGAAGAATTGAGCAATGTTTCGACATTCGCTTCATGTGCCGTCATTTTTTCACGGCGATGGCTCAACGTTACGTGAGATGCCACTTCTTCAAGCATCATTGCCCAGTCGACAGCTGAATCACCGCCGCCAAGGACGACGACTTTCTTGTCATTGAATAGCGTCAAGTCTTTCACGCCGTAATGGATCGATGTGCCTTCGAATGCTTCTGCGCCTTCTACCCCGATGCGTCTCGGCTGGAATGCACCGACGCCTGCCGTCAAAAGGATCGCTTTGGAATAATGCGCATCTTTGTCCGTCGTAATCGTGAAAATGTCGTCTTCACGGTTCACTGTCATCACCGCTTCTTCGAGACAAATTGCCGGATCGGCATAATTCGCTTGTTCGACAAGGTTCGTCACAAGGTCCTTCGCCAATACTTTCTGGAAACCGCCTATATCATAAATATATTTATCCGGATATAACTCGCTCAGCTGTCCACCCAATTGTGGAAGACTGTCGATGATTTTCACTTTCATCTTACGCATGCCGCCATAGAAGGAAGCGAACAATCCGGTCGGACCTCCGCCGATGATGGTAATATCGTAAACTTCACGTTCTGTCATAGTTAACACTCCTAATTTAGTCACTATTTATATCCTATCATATTCCCCCCTATTTCACGCCATTGGACTTATGACGGAAATCGGAAATAATTCATTTTTTCCACACTGGTCCACACCTCCATTTCCGAATCCAAACAAGGTTAAACATGTGCACCAAGACTCCAGTTGCTCCCCTCGGCACATTTTTCAGCTATGCTAGAAGAAACATGAAAAGGAGCGAGGAAAATGGATCTTGGATTAGCAGAGAAAACGGTAGCGGTCATGGCCGCAAGTAAAGGCCTGGGGAAAGCAACGGCACTGGCATTCGCAATGGAAGGCGCAACGGTGTATATCTCCAGCCGACAAGAAGCAGAACTGCACAAAACACGCGATGAAATCATTAGTGCAACGAACAATAAAGACGTGCATGCCATCACTTGCGACGTCTCTGACGAGGGAGCAATCACTTCATTTTTCACTCAAGTAGCGGAGAAAAGCGGCGGCGTTGACATCCTCATCAACAACGTCGGCGGGCCGGCCCCAGGCGGTTTCAATGATGTGCAGGACAGCGACTGGCTGTCGGCCTTCGAGAAGAACTTGCTGAGCTATATCCGGACAAGCCGGGCTGTGCTTCCATATATGAAGGAGCGGCAATTCGGACGAATCGTCAATATCTCTTCTTCTTCCACGAAGGAAGTGATCGACGGCTTGATTCTCTCGAATACATTCCGTGCCGGCATGGTCGGCTTCGCCAAAACATTGGCGCGTGAAGTCGCTGCAGATAATATTTTGGTCAATACGGTTGGACCTGGTCGGATTTCGACTGACCGCATGACCGAGCTGAATGCAGAAAACGCCAAGAAGCAAGGGATTTCTGCCGAAGAAATGCTCGGGCGCAGCATCGCACAAATTCCGGCTGGGCGGCTTGGGACGCCGGATGAGTTCGCACAGATCATCGTCTTCCTCGCCTCCCCGGCCAACGCTTATCTGACGGGCCAATCGCTCGTCGTGGATGGTGGTCTTCTGAAGGCGCTCTAGGCGGCAAATGATTAGGCAGGAGCTTCAAAAGTCGTTATACTAAGAAAGAACGTAATTAGAAAAGGAGATGTTTCATATGGCAAAAAAAGGCCACATTCACATGGAAAACGGTGAAATCATCGAATTCGACCTATTCCCGAATGAAGCACCAAACACAGTAGCAAACTTCGAGGAGCTTGCGAATTCCGGCTTCTACAACGGTGTCATTTTCCATCGCATCATTCCTGGTTTCGTCTCACAAGGCGGCGACCCGACTGGTACAGGTACAGGCGGAAGCGGCAAAACAATCAAATGTGAAACACAAGGTAACCCGCACAAACACGTACCGGGCAGCTTGTCTATGGCACATGCTGGACGCGACACTGGCTCAAGCCAATTCTTCATCGTCCACGAAGCACAGCCTCACCTAGACGGCGTACACACAGTATTCGGTCAAGTGACTTCAGGTCTCGATACTGCGAAAGCAATGAAAGCTGGAGACACAATGACAAAAGTGCACGTATTTGACGAAGAATAAAGAACAACGAAATGCGGAAGCGCCCGTTCAGCTCTGACAGGCATAAGACGGATCAGCGCAGCGGGCTTGACCGCGGAGCTGAGCTGGCTTATGACCCGAAGAGCTGGGCGCTGGAGGCTGGACAACGAAATGCGGAAGCTGCCGTTCAGACCCGACAAGCGCTGGAGACTTTGCGATTGATGGCGCTTCTCAGCCATCAGGCGTAAAGGCGAAGCGACTCGAGGGTCTGGCAGCTGGAGGCTGGACAAAAGAAAAGCGGAGGCTGCCGTGTAGACCCGCCAAGCGCTGGAGACTTTGCAATTGATGGCGCTTCTCAGCCATCGAGTGTAAAGGCGAAGCGACTCGAGGGGCTGGCGGCTGGAGTCTGGACAATCGAAAACAGCTGACAGGAAGATTTCTTCCTGTCAGCTGTTTCTCGTTTATAACACTTTACTTAGAAATGCTTTTGTCCGCTCGTGCTGTGGGTTGCCGAACAATTCCTTTGGCACATTCTCTTCCACGATATAGCCGCCGTCGATGAACAGGACACGGTCACCCATCTCTGCGGCGAAGCCCATCTCGTGTGTCACAACGACCATTGTCATGCCTTCACGCGCCAACTGCTTCATAACATCCAGCACATCGCCGACCATCTCCGGATCGAGTGCTGACGTCGGCTCATCGAACAGCATGATTTTCGGATCCATCGCGAGGGCACGTGCAATCGCGACCCGCTGCTTCTGGCCGCCTGACAATTCGCCTGGATACGCTTTCGCTTTTTCCCGTAAGCCGACTTTGTCGAGCAGTTCATATGCTTTTTTCTCGGCGTTCTCCTTATCACTCTTTTTCAATTTGGTCGGCGCCAAGATGATGTTGTCCATGACATTCATATGTGGGAACAAGTTAAATTGCTGGAACACCATCCCGACGTCCTGCCGAATCTTGTTCAAATTGTTCTTGGGATCGGTGATATCCGTTCCTTCAATATACACATGACCACCCGTAATTTCCTCCAGCCGGTTGAGGCAGCGGAGAAATGTACTCTTCCCGGAACCCGATGGCCCGATTACACAAATTACTTCTGACTCTTCCACAACAGTACTCATATCCTTTAGAACTTCCAAGTCACCGAATGATTTTTTGAGGTTTTCCACTCTGATCATACTCATCGCAATACAAACTTCCTTTCAACGAAGCTCGCCAACATCGACAGCAAGTAAATGACGACGAAGTAAATGATGCCGAGCAGCAAGTAGATGTTAAAGAATTCGAATGTCGCACTCGCTTCGACACGTCCACGTTGCGTCAGATCTGCTACCCCGATGATCGACAGCAATGAAGTATCTTTCAATGAAATGATGGCCTGGTTCGTGATCGTCGGGAGCATCCGCCGAAATGCTTGCGGAAGCACGACATGACGCATCGTCTGCGTCGAATTGAG
Organism: Planomicrobium sp. YIM 101495; assembly: GCF_009707665.1. Classification (GTDB taxonomy): domain Bacteria; phylum Bacillota; class Bacilli; order Bacillales_A; family Planococcaceae; genus Planococcus. The sequence continues at coordinate 222,100 of NZ_WLZW01000002.1, read as the reverse complement.
GCCGAGTGAACGTGCGGCTTCCGTCTGCCCTTTGTCGATCGATTGGATTCCAGCACGGATGATCTCCGCAAAATATGCACCAGCATTGATCGCAACTGTCACTATCCCGGCTGTCGTATTATCCAATGAAATGAAACCAAACGAGTTTAGACCGAAGTAAATAAAGAATAACTGAACGATAAACGGTGTGCCGCGGATCGCATCGATAAAGATCTTGGCGATCCAATTCAGCACTTTGTACGGCGATAGTCTGAATAACGCCATGACCAATCCGATAATGAAACCTAATATAATCGCAATCACAAAAACATATACTGTTACTTTGAGCCCGTCCATCAGCATGGGGAGGGCATTGATCATCGTTTCCATCGCTTCATCCCCTTTGAACAAAATCCAGCGCGCCGAGGCGCGCTGGATTCAGATTGGATCACTCTGAAATATACTTGTCGAGAATTTCGTCATACTCTCCGCTGTCACGCAGCTCCTGCAAGCCTGCATTGATCTTTTCAAGCAGTTCGTCATTTTCGCCTTTCAAGACGGCGATTCCGTAACTATCCCCGTTCAAGCGATCTCCGACAATCTTCAAGTCCAATCCGCTCTGTGCGATTGCATAGGCGATGACCGGGTAGTCCTCGATCAAAGCATCTGCGTTACCATTCGATACTTCCTGGAACATGGATGGGCTGTCCTCAAGTTGAGTGATTTCATACCCGTACTCCTCTTGATTTTCACGTGCCAGGTCAGCACCGGTCGTCCCGGTCTTCACCACTACTGTTTTCCCTTCCAGATCCGCCAATGTTTCGATGTCGTTATTATCCGCACCGACCACAAGGGAGGGACCTGCTTCGAAATAAGGGTCAGAGAAGTCCACGACCTCTTTCCGCTCTTCCGTAATACTCATGCCGGCAATCGCGATATCCAACTGGCCAGCTTGGACAGCCGGGATGATCCCGCCGAAGTCCATCGCATTCAATTCGATTTCAAATCCTTGGCTATCGGCGATCGCATTAATGAGATCGATATCGATTCCTTTATACTCCCCATCTTCTTCAAACTCAAATGGCGGATACGTCGTATCAATCCCGACAGAATACGTTTCACCGCCGCCTCCGTCACCGCTTCCTGACGAACCGTCCGTTTCCTCATCACTTCCGCATGCTGCTAACGTCAGTGCAGAAACCAGAAATACAGATAACAAACCAAATTTCTTCATCATAGATGATGCCCCCTTTGTGTTTTTGTTCTCTGGTACTTTTATCATCTTATCATATTATTGAATAAATCTGAACATTCTGCTCGCAATTCCCTTGTTCTCTCTCACTTTTCCTGCTCCATCGCATGAGCGACTTCCCTCTTTTTCCGCAACCTCATGAACAACCGGAAATTATGCAGCAACGTTTTCAGGACTGCATAGGCCGGAATCGCTACAAGAATTCCGACAAATCCGTAAAGTGCCGCAGCGACGAGCAACAGGAGGATGATCGTCAGCGGATGGATATTGAGACGGCTGCCCATAATATTCGGTGTAATGAGGTTCCCTTCCAGCTGCTGGACAACAAGCAGGACAATCACGACCTTCAATGCCATGAACCAATCTCCGTTCATCAAGGAAACCGCAAGCGCCGGCATGATGCCGATGAGTGGGCCGAGAAACGGCACAATGATCAGGAACATGGCAAAAATCGCGAGCGCCAGTGCATAATCGATGTCGATGATTAAATAGCCGATATACATCAGGACCCCGACGATCAGTGCGACTGTCACTTGTCCGACAATGTAATCGGACAACGTCTTGTCGACGTCCCTCATCAATTTCTCTCCTTCCGGCCGCCGGTCTTCCGGTAAGTATTTAATTGTCGCCGGGATGAATTTGTCATCATCTTTCAGCAGGAAGAAAAGAATGAATGGAACGACGATGAGAACTACCGCCAAATTCAGGAGAAAGCCGAAAAACCCAATGATATTGCCCATCAGTTCTTCTGATACCGACTCCGCATAACCAACAATCGCTTCCTGCATTTCCATCCCAGTCATACCGGCCAACTCAAAGTCCATTAAAAAACGTTCTGAAGCTGAAACGGTCGTTTCAAGTGTTTGAGGAGCCAGCTCGACAAGACTCTCCGCTTGATTCTTCACAGTCGGACCGAAGTAATAAATGGTCAATGTTACGAGGATGAGGATGGCTGAGAACAAAACGAGTATCCCTGCTGGCCGTGGAATCCTCCTCGTCAACAGGCGAAGTGGCGGCCGCAAGATGTAATACAAGAGCCCCGCCAGCAGGACTGGCGCAAAAATCGTTGTGATGATGACTTGAAGAGGGAACAGAAGGAAGTTCAACTTGCTGACAAAATAAAGAATGATCGCGACAAGCAAAATGCCGAATGCATATTCAAAAAACGGCTTTTTAATCCACATGCGCCTCTCCCTTCCCTTACTTCCTCTTTATCCAGCAAAAAAAGCGAAAGCACGGCAGTCCGTCGCTTTCGCCAATCTTACTTTTTATTGCTCTTCCAACTCTTTCATTTCTTTATGTGTTTGGGGGAAGCCATTTGCCTGCCACTCATCGCGGTAAGCAGAATCAAGCTGAGTCAAACCTTTTTCAGCTGGATCCACATCCGCATCCACGCTCTCACGGTGATCTACTTCTTCACTGTTCCGCATATCGCTGTCTTCCTTGACGGACGGATTTTTCTTATCTTGGTACGCCTTAAAAACGAAGATCCCTGCTGCTGCAGCCAATGCACTGCCGATTACTGTATTCATCGTTGAACTTTTCATCCGAATCCCTCCATCATCTATTCCTATTCCTTATAGGAGATGTATACCCCGTTCAGGTGTTTTTCTAACTCCAATTCTGAGAATCTCCGGTTATGGGCGGTTTCGGTCGACTCTGCTGCCGAGCGGCTCGTCAGTCATCCGTTCGTTGCTGTCACGGTAAGATGAACGGTCGCCCGTTTCCTCCAGCAGAACAAGAATTTTACCTGCATTAAAATGCGTTTCGTACTCACGCGCCTCTTCTTCCGGAATCCCAAGGCCGATCAAAGCTCCGGCAAGGCCACCGACTCCTGCTCCTGCTGCCGCTCCGGTTAGCCCTGCTACAATCGGTCCGGCTGCTACAATCGGCCCGATACCAGGAATCGCTAAAGCGCCGATCCCTGCAAGCACGCCGCCGAGTCCACCAAGCGCACCACCCGTGAGCGCACCGGTTGCCGCTCCTTCACCCGCATGTGTTCCAGTTTCTTCCGTGACTGTCTCCGTTTCACCCGGATCTTTACTCATGACGGAAATATTCTCTGAACGGTACCCATCGTTCTTCAACCGTTCAATCGCATCGATCGCTTCATTTTCGTTATCATAGTAACCAACAACTGTTTGCTTTGCCATGTAAATCATCCTCTCTGAATTTCGAATTTCGTCTTTCTCTGAAAATACCCCTTGAAAAATCGTTCAAACATTCTTTGCCGTCCGCTCCATGATTTCTGCCACTTTAAGCGCGACCGCTTTGACAGAGGCTGGGTTCTGTCCGGTAACGAGCCTGCCCGACTGAACCGTACAGACGCCCATCGGCAATTTGGCTTTTGTGAAAATCGCTCCGCGGCTCACCATTGCCTGCTCGAGTGAGTACGGAAGGTGTCCATATTGCCCCATCACTTTCTCTTCCCGGTCGGTAAAGCCACTGACCCGGTGCCCCGCCAACAAATATCCGCCAGTCGATAACTTCACATTCAAAAGTGCTGCCGGTCCGTGGCAAACAGCAGAGACGATGCCGCCGTTTTCATAAATGGTGCGGATTGCTTGCTGAATCTTTTCATCATAAGGAAAATCATTCATCGCCCCGTGTCCGCCGGCAAAATAAACCGCATCGTATTCTGCAGGATCGATATCATCCATCGTCAGCGGATTTTTCAATTGATTCATGAATTCATCATCTGTGTAGTAGTCACGCGTCTTCTTTCTCAAAGCGACGGACGGCAGGCTTTTCGGATCGATCGGCACCCGTTCGTTCTTTGTAGAGATGATCGTCATCTCGTAACGCTCCTTCATCTCGTCGTAGAAATCCGTCAACTCGCTCAGCCACAAGCCCGTCCGTTTGTTCTTTTTGCCAAGCGACGGATGATTCGTCACGGCAACCAGGATTTTCTGCATGAACACCTCTCCTTTTTCAACAATCTTTACTCTGGGTATTCCCTCCTTACTAAACGTTTAGACACGAAAAAAAGACCTTTTCCCGCGCGAAAGGTCCTTAGTGCTTGCTTATTCCTTCAAAGTTTCTTCAACAATCCTTCCAGACTTTCCTCAAATCGCTCGTTCTGCTCCGGCCGCCGTTTTTTCGGCCCTTTCAGACGTCCCCCGCCTTGCCGGATTTTCTTCGCAACATGCCGGCTGCCAAGCAATGACCCGATGTTGTCATCCGTGTAGACCCGGCCGTTCTGATCGATCGGCACACCGCGTTTGGCAAGCACCATCGCTGCAAGTCCGTAATCCTGCGTGACGACGATATCTCCTTTTCCGACACGGTTGACGAGTGCGAAGTCGGCTGAGTCCGCGCCTTTGGAAACGACAATCGTCTCCGCTCCTTCGCGCTGCATCTCGTGCGACGTGTCACAAAGCAAGAGGACCGGCACATTGTATTTCTGCGCTTTGGCGATCGCTTCATTGACGACTGGGCAGCCGTCTGCATCCACCAGCAATTTCACCATCAGCCTTCCTCCGTTCCGGTCAATTCGTCCACCAGTTTTTCCGCCGTCCGTTTGTACAGCTGACTCATCTGCGTAAGCGAGGCGATGAGCAGCACTTTCCGTTCTTCCGCGTCCAACTCCGCCGCTGCCGCTGCTGCTTCCTGCTTCGCGAATATGTCCTTGAACATTTCATTGTTCGCATCAGCCAGTCGGGTGTATTGGTCGTAAAAATCAGCCACATCCAATTCTCCCCCGGCAGCCTTATGGTTGATTCCACTCAGGACTTTCTTAATGTCATTGATCGACAATGCGCTTTTCATCTGATAAATCAAGGCGATTAACATGATATGCGAAGGGGAATACTTTTTACCAGATACCGGATAAAACAGTTTTCCTTTCGCATAATTATTGACCATCGTCTTCGTCAGAATTTTATCTTCCGCGCTTCGCTTGGCCGGTGCAAATTCTTCATCGAATAATTGCAGCACCTGGTCGATGTACAAATCGATTTTCGGAATGTCTTCCCGGTGAAGCTGGCGGCCGAATTCCATGCCTCCAAACTCGTGTTCTTTCTGCTCCATGGATGTTCCTCCCATTTCGTTCAGTTGAACATAGTGTACATCAAAAACGCCATCCCTTCAAAGTTGACGACACAAAGAAATACGTATATCATTTTAAATAGTTATTGAAACTACATAAGAAAGCAGGTTTTCAGATGTATTCCGTTATTCGTGAACCATTCAATGCCCTTTCACACTTGGCAGGCGCCGTCCTTTCACTCGCCGCACTGCTCGCCATGACCATCAAAGCCGCGAGTGACCAGTCACCGCCGCTCCATCTAACAGCCGTCATCCTGTTTGGCCTGGCCTTGATCGCACTGTATACGGCTTCGACCGTCTATCATGCGGTCATCGCACGCCCGGAAACGATCGCCTTCCTGCGTAAGCTCGATCATTCGATGATTTTCACGTTGATTGCCGGTTCCTATGCGCCATTTTGCTTGATCGCGCTTGAGGGACCGCTCGGCTGGACGCTGTTCGCTCTTGTCGCCTTCCTTGGACTGAGTGGTATTTTCTTCAAAATGATCTGGTTCCACTCACCGCGCTGGCTGTCGACCGCCATCTACATTTCGATGGGATGGATCATCGTCTTCGCAGTCGTGCCGCTCGCGGACCAGTTATCGATGGCCGGTCTATCGCTGCTCATCGGCGGCGGCTTGCTTTACACAATCGGCGGCATCATCTACGGACTGAAACCACCGTTCATGCAAAAAGTGCTGCGGCTCGGCTTTCATGAGGTGTTCCACTTGTTCATCCTGGCCGGCAGCTTGTGTCATTTTCTTTCTGTTTATTTTTATGTGCTATGAAGTTTGTCGAAACACAAAAACCGTCCGTTAAAAGTCTTATAACAGACTTTTGCGGACGGTTTTCTTATGCGTGCACTTCCAACGCGCGCATCAGATTCGCGTGTACTTCGATTCCTTGGAAATCCAGACCGAGTGAAATCGCAGTTTGTGCGATTTCCGGGCGGATACCGGACAGGACCGAGCGCACACCGATGAGGCGCAACGAAGTCATCAGCTGGAAAATCTGCTGGGCCACCATCGTGTCGATGATCGCAACGGCAGACAGGTCGATGAACAGCATATGTAATTTTTGTTTCGCACTTTCTTCAAGTGCCGTCTCTAGTATCACTTTTGCGCGGTGTGTATCGATGTCACCGACAAGCGGCAGGATCGCGATGCCTTGCTTGATCGGAATAACCGGGCTGCTCAGTTCATTGATCATCAACTGTTGGTTCTTCAGCATTTTCTCGTGCGCCTTATGGTGTTCGACCGTGAATTTTCCGATGATGTAGTCGAAGGAATCGTTGATCGACTCGCTCCACTCGAGTGCGTCTCTGCTTGTTGCAGACGGCTCTTCCTCGAAGAATTTCTTCACATAGCTCCAGTAAATGCGGCGGAACATCCCAAGCTGGGAGACGAGCAGATGCAACGGGACAGAGTTTCTCGCCCCTGCAGATGCAGTCGTAGATACCCAGCGCTCAAGCTCTTCGAAATATTCTCCGTGCTCTTTGATCAACACGCGCGAAATGATAGCGATGAATGCGTCGTCTTCCTCTCTCCACAAGTCTTCTGCCTGCTCCATCTTGCGTGATGCATAAAACAGTGCGCTCTTATCACCGAGTGCATCCAGCCACTCGTTCATCAAGCTGCACTTATTCGCGATGATAAAGTCATAAAGTTTATTATCGATCTCGATCATATGTTTTTTATCTCCTTTATTTCCATCTCTCCCTTAATTTTAACGAACTTTCAGGAGTTTATCCACCGGCAAGCTAGAAATGATATGATAAGGAAAAAGGGAAAGGGGTAGAATAATGGAACAATTCGATTTGAATGAGCGTCGTCTTGCCGATACTTTATACGAAGCATATGAGAAGCGTGAAGGGCTCGAAAAGGACCGCGTCCCTGCGTTATTGGAAAAGCAGACTGCTTACGCAATCCAGCATGAGCTGACGAAATTAAAGGAAGAGCGCGGGAACGACCCGTTAAAAGGATACAAAATCAGTTTGACGAGCCCGGAGACGCAAGAGCTGTTCGCATCCGACTCCCCACTATACGGAGCGCTGACTGATTCAGCCATTCTCGACAGCGAACTCCGCCTATCCGATCTGCAGTCACCGCTGATTGAACTCGAGCTGGTCTTCCACGTCAACGAGCAGCTTTCCCCGGCAGATAGCCCGGAGGAACTGCTCCAGAAAACGACGGTTGCGCCGGGACTTGAAGTACCCGACTCCCGCTTCACCGACTGGTTCCCGAAGCTCTCACTCGGACAGGTCATCGCGGATAGTGCAGTAGCCGGAAAAATCGTCTGCGGCAAGCCTGTCACCGATGTAAGCTACGCCCAGCTCGACGGCATCCAAGGACGCCTGTTGCATAACGGCGAAGAAATCGCTGCCGGCTCATCGACTGAAGTACTCGGCCATCCATTGAATTCATTGCAGTGGCTCGTCAACGAGCTGCACGGACATGGACTTGCGCTCGAGGCGGGCATGGCGGTTTCTTCCGGGACCTTCATCTTGCCGAAGACGCTCGAGAAAGGGACATATGAAGGCACATTCGAAGGCATCGGTTCTGTGACACTCGAAGTCGTCTGACTCCACAAAAACAGGCAGCCGCATTTTGCGACTGCCTGTTTTTATTCTTTCAGCTCGAGCTTCTCCTTAAAGAGGTGCCGCTTCGTGTTTCTTCTTGATGATCCAGACGTAGTAAAAGACCGTCATCAAAATGAAGACGCCGAGCAGCAAATATAGATTCGAGTAGCTCATCATGCCGGCAAACACGCCGAGTGCGATGGATCCGACAGCAATCCCGCCGTCATACAAAGCGAAGAATGTCCCGGTTGCGTAACCGCTCCTGTGGCTGTCGGCAGCTTGGATCGCCAACGTCTGGAAGCAAGGAAGCAATGTTCCATAACCGAGTCCGACAAGCGCACCCGAGACGAGCAGCATCCATGCCGTTTCTGCGAAGCTCAAGGAAATGAGGCCCAGCCCGAAAAGAACAATCGATGGAACGATGACGACACTCGGGCCGTGTATATCAAAAATACGTCCGCTGAATGGACGGACGAGAAGCATCGCCACAGCATACACGACAAAGAAAAAGCTTGCTGCCTGAATCAGCCCGAGCGACTCCGCATAAACAGAAATGAACGTGATGATGCTAGCATAGGCGAATGAAATGAGAAAACCGACACTTGCGATTGGCAATGAACGTTTTTCCAGGAAGTCGTCGATGCCCAGTTTTCTCCTCTGTTTTGGTGCAGCCGGCTGCTCAATAAGTTGCGTCGCAACCGCGCAGAAAAATCCGACGACCATGATGGCACTGAAAATAAGGAAAATGGCGCGTGCAGTTACGAGCGGCTGCAAAGTCAGTGCCAGGAACGGTCCAGCAACCACCGCCAGATTCATTGCGATTCCATAATAGCCGAGTCCTTCACCGCGCCGCTCAGGTGGCACGATATCCGCTACGATTGCACCTGCTACAGTGGTCAGGAGACTGAACCAGACGCCGTGGAAAAAACGCAGCGCCAAAAGCATGCCGAACTCTGTCACAAATGGATACAAAACAGTGGCGACTGTAAAGAAGAATGCCGCCACTACGAGTATCTTCTTCTTGCCGAATTTCTCCAGGATCATCCCGGAAAAAAAGCGCATGATGATTGCCGATACGAGGAAGACCGTGGTCGCAAGTCCGCCCTGTGCAGCGGTACCGCCCATGTCATTGAGTACGTATAACGGGACGTACGTCAGTAGTGCATAAAATACGACAAAAATAAAAAACGTACTGATGGATATATTGATGAAGCTTCTTGTCCAAATTGGTTGTCGTTCTGTCATATTTCTCCTTCTTCCTCTTTGTTCCGACCGCCGATTTTCTGCAGCAGACCAATCAATTGCTCTTGTTCAGCATCTGACAGCTCCGACAGCAACTTGCGCTCGAGTTGTTCAATGCGTTGCTCAATTTGCGGGACTGTCTCGCGTGCTTTCCCAGACAACGCAACGATTCGTTCGCGCTTGTCTTTCCCTTCCTTGCGGATGACCCAGCCTGTTTCTTCCAGGCGTGCAAGCGTCCGCGTGACCGTCGGCGCTTCCACATTCAAATAAGCCCAAATCTCTTTTTGTGTCATCTCACCAAATTGCTGCAAACAAAAAAGAACCGACCACTGCGTACTGAATAGGCCAAATTCCTTCAATTCTTCGTTCGTCTGGTGGATCGACAGCCGTGACGTCTGGTGAATTTCGTGAAATAAAAGACGTTTCATCCGTCTCCCCCTCAATTGTTTACTTAAGTAAGTATATCCTGAAATCGTTTATTTGTAAAACATACTCACAAATGAAAAAACAGGTAGTGAAAAAGAATGCTTTTCCACTGCCTGTTGCTTATGTTTCGACCTGATTCAAATGATCAGGCCATGTTTTTTCGCGTCGAATGTCAGTTCATCACGGAAATTCGGATGCGCGACTGCAATGAGACGCTTCGCCCGTTCTGCAAGGGACACGCCGTGAAGACGCGCCACACCGTATTCCGTCACGATGTTGTCCACGTCGTTCTTCCCTGTCGTGACGACAGATCCCGGCGTCAAATGCAGCTTGATACGCGACATCGTGTCATTTTTCGCTGTCGATTGCAGGCAAATATAGCCTTTGCCATTTTCAGCGAAACGGACGCCACGCGCGAAGTCGACTTGTCCGCCGCTTGAAGAATAATACTTGCCGCCGATTGTCTCGGAAGCACATTGACCGAACAGATCGACTTCCGTCGTCGCATTGACGGAGACGATGTTCTTCTCTTTCGCGATTTCACGCGGATCGTTGACGATGCTCACCGGCAAGAATTCAACCGCTGGGTTGTTGTCGATGAAATCGTAGAGTTTTTTGGAACCGAGTGCGAATGTCGTAATCATTTTGCCGCGGTTCGTGAACTTGCGTGTGCCGTCCACTGCGCCTGCTTCCACAAGATCTACGACACCGTCCGGCAGCATCTCCGTATGGATCCCGAGGTTGCGGTGATCTTTCAGCATCGAGATCACGGCGTTCGGCACGGAGCCGATTCCGATCTGCAATGTATCCCCGTTCTTGATGTCCTGGATGATCGTTGACGCGATCAACAAATCTTTGTCACCGACAGGACCGGCCTTCTCTTCCGTCAGCGGTGTGTGGTGCTCGACAAAGCCGGCGACCTGGCTAATGTGGATCTGGTTTTGGCCGAACGTGCGCGGCATGTGTTCATTGACTTCCAGCACGAAAGGCACTTCCCCGACAAATTCCGAAATGTAGTCGGCCTGTGTCCCGAATGTAAAATAGCCATGCTCATCCATCGGCGAAGCGACGGTCATGATCATCGACATTTTCGTCGTCTTCTTCAGCATGCGCGGCACTTCATGGAAGTTGTTCGGAATCAAATCGATCTTTGCCTGCTGGTACACTTTCCGTGTCGCTCCGCTCAGGAAGTAAGAAACATGCTTAAGCTGTTCAATCTCCCCCTGAATGTAGGCACGCGAACGAAGCGCGAGCAGCTGGTGTATTTTCACGTTGCGCAATTGCGCAGCGTTTTCTTCAAGCATATCCAAAAGTCGGATCGGTTCTCCGTTCGCGATCGGCAGGATAATATCCGCACCATCGTCGATCAGATCGATCAGCTCCTGCGAAGTTAATTTTTTCGTCATATCGTTCCACTCCCGTATTGACTGATATAACTACTTTAGCATATAGCCCCGCTTATTCCGCTTTTCCAAATTTCCCTTTCAATTAGCGCTTTTCTGTCTACTTCTTCGTGCGGTTCCGCGTCAGTAGTGTAAAGATGATCCCGCCGACTCCGAATAAGGTCATGATGCCCCATAGGACCGACAAGAAAATCGCACCGCCGCCTTCTCTTTCCATTGCGATGTACAACTGTAGCACGAAGAACGTCAGACTGATGGCTGTAATCAAGCTGAAGTAAATCATACGCGTCCCGAAACTGAATTTTCTCATCCTCGACAGGCTGCTCGTCCGCTAACTGCGGACGGCAGCCCTGCACTTCCTTCCTGCATTAAGTTTTAAGTGTGCTGCTGTGTTCCCGTCGCTCGACATGCATCTTCGTCAAGACAAGCGACGTCAGTAAAATCAATTCGAAGGCGTTCGTTGCTGCTGAACTGTCGATCGGGATTGGAATAGCACTGCCGATCGTCATGATGATCGTCCCGATGAGCATCCATTTCCAACCGATCCGCTTCCAAAGGGTCACGCCGGCGATGAATAATGGGATAAGGACGAGCAGCACCATGATCGGTGGCCCGCTGCCTTCTTCCGCAGAAGCGTAGCGCAAGACGCCGTATTCACGGACCGCCTCGATTTCTAGCCCCACCGTTTCCAGGGTCAATTCCAGCGCAATGAGCACTGTAGTGAAAAGCAATGCACCGTAGAAAACTATTTTTTTCCTGGCCCATTCAACGCCTGCATGCGCCATCGCTCCCCAAGCAAATAGCGCGAGGAGCGGCGTGAAGAATGCATGCGTCCAAAAACGCCAAAGGCTCAAGTTTTCCAACAGCGCACCGGAGCCGACCCATTTGCCGAGCGCGATGATGCCATTATCGTAAATGAGGCCGAGTAGGACAAAATAAAGAAAAGACATGTAATTCCAACTCTTCTGCCAGACCAGTGCCCAAACGAACAAGAAAATGTATGCCCCAGTAAAGAAGAAAAACAGAGTCGTATCCATACGTAGCTCCTTTCTTTCCTTTACTGTTATCATTCACTCCCAAGACCTACGTTAAACACTGACCTTTACTGAATATGGAAACGCGTCTGGCTGAACCCATCTTTTGTTTTTTTCACTTCCAAAACGGCGGGAATCACCGCTTTCAATTCCTGCACGTGGGAAATGACCCCGATCATCCGGCCTGCCCGCTGCAGATCGATCAATGTTTCGATTGACTTGTTCAGCGATTCCTCATCGAGCGAGCCGAATCCTTCGTCGATGAACATCGTTTCGATTGAAATGTTGCCTTGGAAGCTTTGGATCACATCGGCCATGCCGAGCGCGAGACAAAGGGATGCGTTGAACTTCTCCCCGCCGGACAACGTCTTGACGTCACGGTTTTGCCCCGTATAAGCGTCGTACACATCGAGGCCGAGCCCGCTTTGCTTGCCGCGCGCTTCCTGTCTGTCGCTGCGCAGCAAATAAAACTGGCCGCCGGATAAATGCCGAAGCCGTTCATTGGCGGCTTGGATGATTTGCTCCAAGTATTCGATTTGGAGGAATCGTTCGAAGGACAGCTTCGAGACGTTTTGCCCCCGCACCATGTCGTACAAGTCATCGATCGTGCTTAGCTCTTGCTCAGTTTGAATCGTCTGTTCTGCCCCTGCGGCGATGGAGGCTGATAGTTCCCCTGCTGTCTGGAGGAAGCCCTTCAGCTCATTCCAGCGGTCGAGCATGCGCTCATACGCTTCTTTCAAGACGGTGAGCTGCTGCTCCATTTCCACAAGGTCCACTGGAGACTTGTCCTGCAGTCCAGTTTTAAGCTCCTGCGTCTGCTGCTCGAGGACGCTCAGCTGACGACGGAAGTTCGTGATGGCCTGCTTCAGTTCAGCGATTTCGCCGTCTGTTTTCTTCGCCCCTTCGTAGCTCCTGCTGTCCGGGAACTCCGATTTCTCTAGCGCTGTTCGGAAACTGCGCTCCGCTTCCTGACATTTCTTCGCGACTTCTTCAGCCGTTTGCTTGGCGTAGCGTTCCGCCGCTTCCATTGAAGCTGCGCGGTCTTTTGCCGTTTGGAACGTTTGCTGTGCTGCCAGCCAGTTCCTTTGCAGTGTTTCTTTCATCGCCGCCGCTTGCTTAATCGCTTGCTCCAACATTCCTGCACCGCGGAGTTCTTCCGGGATGCGTGCCAGTTTTTCATTCAACACGGCCTCAGCCGAATCAGCAGCGGATTTTCGCTCGTTCCAGAAGTTCAATTTGGAAAGCTGGCCGACCCTTGCCGCTTCTACTTCCTGACTGATGGGATCGAGTTGGCTGCGCTTTTGCTTCAGCTCTGTTTGCATGTGCTGCAACTGCTCGAAGCGGGTTGTCCGCTCCGTCTTTTTAGCCGCAAGTTCTTTTCCGATTTCCAAAGCACGCGAAGCTTCAAGCCCAACTGCGGCAAGCCCTTCCGCTTGTTCCATCAGTTGTTCCTTCAATGAGCTTTGACGGCCTTCTGCTTGCTGCAAAGAGTTGATGAGCTGGCGTAGCTGCTCTTTTGCCGCGTCGAGTTGTTCTACGGATACGTCTTCTGTCGCCGCATGTACTGCTGCTCCCGGGTGGTCCAAGCTGCCACACACCGGACAGGCAGAGCCGTCGACAAGCTGGCGTGCGAGCAGCTGGGCCTGGTTCGACATCCACGCATGCTCCTGTTCCTTCACCCGCTGATCCACCTGCTCGACTGACTTCCGCTGCGTTACGAGCGTCTCTTCCTGCTCCAGCCAGCGTCGTTCATTCATCACATATCCTCTGAGCAGCTGTAGTTTCCTTTCGAAATCTGCCAGCTCTTCTCGTAGCGCATCGAATGATTCTGTCTCGACCTCCAGTTTACGGATCGCTTCTGCCAGTGCATTCGCTTCGTTTTTCTTTTCTTCATGGAAATGCTCAGCTCGTTCTTTTGCTTGATGGGCACTTTCCACTTCTCGCTGCAGCACTTGAAGTTCCCGCTTCCCGGCCGTTACACCTTCAACGAGTGGCACAATTTGTTCCAGTGCAGATAGTCGTCGCGCCGCTTCTTCGCGTTCCTCTTCCTTCTCTTGCTCCAGCACATACTGTTCTTCTGTCCGTTTCAATTGTTCGGCCGCATCCGCTTTTCCAGCGATTGCCTGCTGCAGGGCAAGCCATTTTTCTTCCTGCTCGCTCCGTAAAGCTTCATACAGCCGCTCGACGTGAACGATCATCGAAGCGCGTTCTGCCTGTGCGAGTTCTTGTTCTTTTCCTTCGTAGACAGCTTCTTGCTGCTTCCACTCCGACAATAGCCGCTCCTTGTCAGCGAGCTCCGCGAGACGTTCGTTCCATGTACGCGCATCATGATAAACCTTCAGTTGTTCGTCGTGCCGCTTGAACGCCTTACCGTAACTTTCCTCAGCGAGTTCTACTTGCTCTTTGTAATGCTCTGTTTCCACTTCGAGCAGCTTCAACGTCTGGTGGACGTTCGGCATGTCTGTCTCAAAAATCGCCCAAGCACCTGGAATTCTTTCCGGCAGCCGCTCGGCGATGCTCTTCATCTGTCCGTGCAGAACGTGTGCTTGCTGGTCGTGAACGCCTTTTACGACATCACGCTTTCTCTTCAGCCGGTCGACAGCCATTTTATACGGCTCCGTCTTGAAGATCTTGCGCAGGATTTCTTCTTTATTATCGGTTTCAGACGTCAGGAGTTTACGGAATTCCCCTTGCGGCAGCATGACAATCTGACAAAACTGGCTGCGTGTCAGGCCAAGCACATCCTCGACTTTCCGGTTCACTTCAGAAACGATTTGGCGATCCACGCAAGGCTTCTCTTGCCCTCTATCAATCGCAAAAATTTCACAACGGTCACCGGTCGCAGTTTTATTGTTCCCTTTAATGTGCCCCATTTGCCGGTAAACTTTGTACACCACTTCTTTCACTTCGAACATCAGTTCAACCGCCGTATGCGCCGCTTCGTCCGCGAAGTCACTGCGCAGGATGCGCGGATCATTCCGGTCAGAACCACTTGCCGCACCGTACAGCGCATAACAGATTGCATCGAAAATCGTTGTTTTCCCAGAACCGGTGCTTCCCGAAATCACAAAGAGCTGATTGCCGGCCAGCTCTGCAAAATCGATTGTTTCCGTGTCTTTGTATGGTCCGAATGCCGTCATCTTCAGTTTCAATGGCTTCATGCTTTCACCTTCTCCTGTTCCCCGTCTTCATCGAGCAGCTCCTGCATGACTCGCTCCATCAGCACAGTCGTTTCAGCGGACGCCATCTCTCCTTTCACTTCTTCGTAAAAGGCCGAGAACAGCGCCATCGGTTCCATCTTGTCGCGGTTGCGCGCTTCACTGACTGCGATGTCCTGTACAAAGTGCTTCCGTTCAACGTGCAGCGCATTCGGATAAACCGACCGCACTTTTTCCATCGGATACAGCACTGGCGTTTCATCGAGCAGTTTGACGAAGACGTAATCGTCGTTCGGCTCATGCGTCAAAATATCCGCCATCAGCCCTTCGACCGTCCGCATATCGCGCCTCACTTTGAAGACGCGTTTTTCCGTCGTCACTCCTCCCTCACCGTCGATATCGACAACGTAATAGCCTTTTTGATGCCGTTCCTCTGAGATCGAATACTTCAATGGCGAGCCTGCGTAGCGAATCGATTCGTTCCTGACGAAATGCGCTTTATGTAAATGCCCGAGTGCTGCGTAGTCGAACCTTTCAAAATGTGCCGCATCGACATATTCTGCGCCGCCGATCGACAGCGGCCGCTCCGAATCACTCGTGTTCTCTTCCGCCGTTGCTCCTGGCGTAACGAATGCATGCCCGACGAAAACGTGGCGAGCGGACGGGTCCATCGCTTCCCGGATCCTGCCGGTCACTTTCTTCATCGCTTTGTCGTGCGAAGTAATCGTTTCATCTTCGTATGCGTGCCGGACGACGGACGGATCTGCATATGGCAACAGATGAAAATGCACTTCTCCGTAAGCATCGTGTAAAACGACCGGTCCGTCGTCCACTCCGACTGTCCCTGCTACATGAATTCCCGCGTCCCGCATCAACCGGCTGCCGAAATTCAACCGCGACGGACTGTCGTGGTTTCCTGCTACCATCAAGACCGGTGTCTTCAATTCCAGGACCACCTTCGACAGCAGGTCATCCAGCAAATTGACCGCATCGGTCGGCGGTACTGCACGGTCATACAAATCACCTGCAATCACCAGTGCATCCGGTCGTTCCTGCTCGATCGCCTCCACCAATTGCATGAGCACGTAACGCTGGTCCTCTGTCATATGTACTCCTTGTACAAGCTTCCCTAAATGCCAATCAGCCGTATGGAAAAATTTCATCTGCGTCCTTCCTTTCTTCTGATAAAAGAATATATGTTCGTTCCATTATACACGATGCAAAACGATTGTATGTTTCTTTTCTTTGGAGTAAAATAAGAACAAATGTTCTCTTAGGAGGTAAAACAGATGAAAGCACAATTGCTCAAAGCGCTTCAGCGCCACCAATTACTCGACATGGTTTACATCGCACACGACGGCAACATCAGCAAACGACGGATCCGCCTGCTGAAGATGAGCGGCGAGTCCTTCCAGGCATACTGCTTCCTCCGGCACGGGAAGCGCTCGTTCAAAGTGGACAATGTGCTTTCTGTCATGCCGGTTGCCGAACGCTCGCGCCTCGTCATCTGATTGCGCCAATTCCCTGTGGCAATATGTTACACTGTGAGAAATGAATTTTGGAGGGATCAAGATGAACTTAACCGTCTACCTTGCAGGAGAAATTCACAGTTCGTGGCGGCAGGAACTGAAAATGAAAGCAGAAGCACTCACATTGCCGATCAACTTCGTCGGACCAATGGAAGACCATGACCGTTCGGACAATATCGGGGAAGAAATCCTCGGGGAACAGCCGAACGCCATTTTCAAGGATGATGCCGCATCCAGCTTCAACAATTTGCGCACCACCATCCTCATGAACAAAGCAGACCTTGTCATCGCGTTGTTCGGTGAGCAGTATAAGCAGTGGAATACCGCGACGGATGCAAGCGCCGCGCTCACAGCAGGCAAGCCGCTCATCATCATCCGCCCAGAAAAGCTGCACCACCCGTTGAAGGAGCTTTCCAGCAAAGCGAACGCAACGGTCGAAACGTGCGACCAAGCGATCAAAGCACTCGCTTATATTTGTGAATAACAAAAGCCACGAGACGTTGTTGACGTCTCGTGGCTTTTTCAATTCCCATCTTATCGGTACCACATGCCCACAATCGGGTAATTGAACTCTTCCCCCATCACCGCTCGGACGATGCCGATGATCGGCACGATCCAAAGTGCGACGAACAGGACCAGCAGGATCGGCAAACCGATCAGTAAGACTGATAGAATGGCTGCACCAATGATCAACACAGTCATCACCAACTGGAACAGCACCGCTTGGACCGCCGTCTTCTTCACCGACTGGTCTTCAGAAATGAGAAAGACGATGAATGGAACTAAGAACGGTGCGAAAAAAGCACTGGCGTGGACGAGAATTTTCAATCCTTGATTTTGCATGGTCTAACCTCCCGGAAACTTCTTATTCCAGTATACGGAGCAGCTCGGGAAAGGTTTCATTTTTCTGGATTCATCACAAGGATAACTTTCCCGAACTGTGCACCTTCCGCCAGATGATCGAACGCTTCCTGCGCCTGTTCGAGCGGAAATGTTCGATCGACCACAGGATGCATTCCATATTTGTTCACGTGCTTGATCATTTCACGGAGTTCTTCCCGACTGCCCATCGTCGTGCCGAGCAACTGATATTGTCCGTAAAAGAATGAGCGAAGATCGAAGTCGACATTGTCCTCTGTTGTCGCGCCGAAAATGACGATACGTCCACCTTTTTTCAAGACGTTTAGCGAGCGGTTGAACGTCGCTCGGCCGACACTGTCGATTACGAGGTCGATCCTCTCATCCGCCAGCTCTTGCTTCCAATCCGCGTCATTCGCAATCGCCCGGTCCGCTCCCGTTTCCAGCGCATGCTTCCGCTTTTCTTCACTTCTCGAGGAAACGATGACACGCGCGCCGATATTTTTCGCGAACTGAATCAAGTAAGTCGCGACACCACTGCCGGCACCAGGAATGAAGACGGTCTGCCCTTTTTGGAGACTGCCTTGTGTAAACATCGCGCGGTAGCCTGTAAGTGCCGCCAGTGCCAGTCCTCCTGCCTCTTCCCACGTAAGATGTGCAGGCTTCTGCTCGAGCTGCTCTGCGGAAATTGCGATTTTCTCCGCAAACGTCCCGTTATCCGGCAGTCCAAGAATGTCAAATTCAGCAGGTGGAGCCGCACTCTTTTCAAACCAACGAAGCGACGGATTGATGATTACTTCGTCACCGACCGCCACATTCGTCACGCCATCTCCAACTGCCTCGACAACTCCCGCACCGTCCGAACCGATGATTAGCGGCTCTGGCTGATTGCCGTGCCGACGTTTAAGATTCAAGTCCCTACGGTTCAGTCCAGCTGTTTTCAATGCAACGATCGCTTCGCCTTTTCCTGGTTTCGGCTGCGACATATCTTTGACGACAAGCTCGCCTGCCTCAATTACAAATGCTTTCACACAATCCCTGCTTTCTGTCCCTCTCTAAAATCAAGAGATCTATTTTTTGACATAATACCAGATGCCGTCTTTATTTTCCCGTTCGCATGCACCTGCATGACGAAGGAATTCCAAATGCGCAAGCGATTCACCGATCGCAAAGCGGGTCTCATGGACGGAGAGCTCACGCTGGAACAGGATCTCACACGTTGCGTGCACCGTCCGCGGCTCCGCGATTGCCTGCAACGTTTCTTCTAGCCGCTCATCATGATGATGAAGCAATTCGTCGATGCGTTTGTTCGCTCCGGCAAACGGTTTGCCGTGAGACGGGATGACCGTCTGTGCATCGAAGCGCTTCATTTTCTTCAGCGCCTCAAAATACGAACCGAGCGGATTGTCGTTCCCGTGGAACCAATACGAAATGTTCGGCGTGATTTTTGGCAAGATATGATCGGCGGAGAACAAGACGCTATGCTCATGATTGAAGAAACAGACCATGCCGTCCGAATGCCCCGGTGTGAAAATCACTTCGTAATCGAAGTTGCCGATGCGGACCGTTTCCCCTTCTTTGAAGAGGCGGGTGACTTCCGGCAAAGGATTGACGAGAGGCTGGAAGCTCCGCAAGTTCTTGATCATCTGCGCTGTCGTTTCTTCCGGAATGCCGCTTGCTTTGTAGTGGACCGGCAGTGCATCGATGAATTCCTCCTGCCAAGCCTCGGCTCCTGCTTTAGCATCAATTTCAGACATCGTCACACGGGCGCCGGTCACTTGCTGGAGACCGCCGACGTAGCCGAAATGATCAGGGTGATAATGTGTCACTAAAATTTCTGACACGTCCCGCCCTTCCAGGAGCTCCTTCCACTGCCCTCTTGTGTATTCATTGTTCAATCCTGTATCGATGACGGTCGTTCCTTGCTCGCCTTCTGCGATGAAGCAATTGACGTGGTTGAGACGGAATGGCAAATCCAGCCGTACAGCTGTCACGCCAAGCTCTTCAAGTACGGATGATGGATCTTTCGTGATCTCTGTCATGGTGTAAGCACCAACTTTCCGATTGTTTTTCTGCCTTGCAGCAAGCGATGGACATCCGCTGCCTGTGCAAGCGGGTACGTTCCGCCGATCGTCAATTCGAGACTGTCTTCTTTCATGTAGCCTAGCAATTCCTGCAGGCTGCTTTGGAGAAGGGCAGGGTTGCGCATGATCTGCGGAAGGAAGAAGCCGATGACCGATTGGTTCCGTTTCATCAGTTGTGCAGGTGCGAAGACTGCCTGCTCCCCGCTTGCCGCTCCGAAAATGACGAGGCGTCCAAAAGGTGCTAAACATGTCAGCGTCTTATTGAACACTTCGCCGCCAACCATCTCGAGCGCCACATCGACACCTTTGCCGTCTGTCAGCTCTCTCACCTTCCCTTCCCAGCCCGCTTCCGTGTAATTGACAAGGTCGGTTGCGCCCATCTGACGGGCATGTTCGAGCTTCTCCTCCGTACTGGCAGTCGCGATGATTTGCCCTGCTCCGAACAGCTTCGCCAATTGGACGGCGATAGCTCCGACGCCACCTGCCGCGGCATGGATCAAGACACTCTCGCCTGGTGCGAGCCGTCCCATCGTTTTCAGGATATGGTATGCACTGAGCCCTTGAAGTGGCAATGCGACCGCCTGCTCGAAACTGACGCCGTCCGGCACCGGAATCAACAGCCGCTCATCGATCGCGACCGCTTCAGCATAGCCACCCGACTCTATGAGTGCGACGACATGATCCCCTTTTTGGACAGAAGTCACTGCACTTCCCGTTTCTGCGACAACGCCAGCCACTTCCGACCCAGGTATGTATGGCAGATTGGTCGGGACTACGTATTTCCCTTCCCGTCTTGCTGTGTCTGCATAGTTGACGCCGATCGCTTTCACTTCCACGACAACTTCTTGTTCTTTCGGCTGTGGTCGCTCCACTTGTTTCACTGCCAATACTTCCGGACCACCGAATTGTTCGAACCCAATCGTTTTCATTCCCACCGTCTCCCCTTTCGTTCTCCTTCAATCCTTCTTCATCTATCCCACAATGCCTTCCAAGATCATCTTGCTGTAGATTGCGGCAAGCTCTTCCGCCGACACTTCCCCTTGTGGACTGAACCATTGATAGCTCCAATTCGCGACGCCTAGGATGGCGAAGGCGATCATGTCCGGACGCAGATCCGAGCGGAATTCCCCTTGTGCCAGCCCTTCCGCAATAAGCTTCTCGATACTGAGCCGGAATTGCTCCCGCTGCCTTTTCACTTCATCCGCGTTCTCTTCTTCCAGATGACGGATCTCTCGCATGAAGACACGGCCGCTCGGACCATACTCTGCAATATCTGTAATCAAAAGGCGGATTGTCTCCTTCACTTTTTCCGCGAACGGCTCATCCGTCTGCTCGATTTGCTGTTGACGCTCCAGCAGCTGCCCTATATATAGGAGATGGATTTCCATAAGCAGCTGCTCTTTCGTTGCGAAGTAATAGTAGAACGTTCCTTTCGTGACGCCGAGCGCTTCGACGATATGCTGGATCGATGTTTCCGTGAAGCCTTGCTGCTCGAACAAGCGGACGCTTGCCTGCCTGATCTTTTCTTTCACTTCTTTCACCAGCCCTTCAAAGCGCGTGCATGCCGCCATCGACCATCAGGACATCCCCGGTCACGTAATCGGATGCTTTCGAAGCGAGGAATAAAGCTGCTCCTTTCAAATCCTCTTCCGAACCGAATCGTCTGAGCGGCGTCCGGTCCAAAATATATTCGCCGCCTTGGTCGATCACGACGCGTGACATTTTCGTCGGGAAGAAGCCTGGTGCCAGTGCATTGACTTGAATGTTGTCCGCTCCCCATTTCGCTGCCAAGTCTTTCGTGAAAGTGATGACTGCACCTTTGCTCGTGTTATAGCCGATGGCATCCAGGAACCGCGGATCGGTCCCGCCGAGTCCTGCGACGGATGCGATATTGATGATTTTCCCGCCACCGTTGTCCCGCATGACCGCACCAGCCGCTTGACTCATCAAGAACGTCCCTGTGACGTTTGTCTCCATGACCTTGGTCCATGCTTCGAGCGGCATTTCCGCTACCGGTGCTCCCCAGGAAGCGCCGGAGTTGTTGACGACAATATCGATCGTCCCGAATTCCTCTACCGTTCTTCTCACCACTTCCGCCACTTGTTTGGGGTCCGTGACGTCGCAGGCGAGCGCTAGTGCCTTTACTCCTTTTTCCTTTACTCCGGCTGCGACTTCTTCACATGCTTCCACTTTTCTCGAGCACAGGACGACATTCGCTCCCGCTTCGGCGAACCCTTCTGCAATCTGGGCACCCAGCCCCCTTCCTCCGCCAGTGATGATGGCCGTTTTTCCATCCAATTTAAACAAGTCCAATACGTGCATCCCATTTCCTCCTTTCCCAACATACTAACTAGTTAGTATGTTCTGAATTCTTAATGCATATGTTACCGTTTTCACTTATGGACTGCAAGCTTATCCGCTCGCCTCTACAACGGCCCGTCACGCTCCGCAGTGCGTTCTCTCCTGTTTTCGGATAAACTATATAAGTTGAGATTAATAAATGGGTTTTCCGATATTTCATAGGTAGTGATGAGGGGTGATATCTGTTGCCACCACACTCCATTTAAGAAGAAAAAGCGGAAGGCGGCGACTCCTGCGGAAATAGAGTAGTGATGAGACCCCGCAGGGAGCGAAGCGACTGAGGAGGCTCAGCGCTGCTCCCGCGGAAAGCGTCCGCCTGGAGCGATTTCTTCCAACTTTCTATAGCTTCGATTTTTTATTTTAACTTATATCAGGAAGTCATAACGATTGTCAGGAGGAATGCTGCATGCTGAAGCGCGTTGCGGTATCAGGCTATAAGCCACATGAACTCGGTGTCTTCAATGAAGAGAATCCCGGCGTCCGCATCATCAAGAAAGTATTGGAAACGCAGTTCCGGATGCTGCTCGACGAAGGACTCGAATGGATCATCACTTCGGGGCAGCCCGGCGTGGAATTTTGGGCGGCGGAAGTCGTACTGGATTTGCAGGAGGAATTCCCGGATTTGAAATACGCCGTCATGCCGCCATTTTTGGAGCAGGAGAAGAATTGGAATGAATCGCGGAAAGCGCAGTACGAGATGATCACGATGCACGCGGATTTCTTCCGCCCGCTGACGAACCGGCCGTACGAGGCCCCTTGGCAGTTCGTCGAGAAGAACCGGTTCTTGCTGCGCAATTCCGATGCCTTGTTGCTCATGTTCGATGAAGAGACCGGTGGCAGTCCGAAATTCATTAAAGAAGAGGCCGATCGCTTCAAAGAAGCAAACGAATATCAGCTCTTTTTGATCACGCCTGATGATCTCCGGATTGCGGCGGAAGAACAGCAGTCCGATTTTTGGTGACCTTTCTCCGTCACCTGTCAGTTGACGGGTGCTCCAAATAAAGCTATCCTAAATAACCATGTGGCCAAAAATGGTCTGAGGAGGAATTTATGAAGAAAGCTTCAAAAGTCTTTTATATTACGTTTGCCCTTGTGATTTTTACCGTGCTCTTCGGTGTAGTGGCTCCTGAACAATTTGAAAAAGCCACCAGTACAATCCGTACAGCCATCAACACCGGCTTCGGCTGGTATTATTTGATGCTGATGGGTCTTCTTCTCGTCTTCACTGTCATCGTCATCATTAGTCCGTATGGCAAGATCCGCCTCGGTAAAGATGCAGACCGGCCTGAATTCTCAACAATCAGTTGGATTGCCATGCTCTTCTCTGCTGGCATGGGAATCGGACTTGTCTTCTACGGCGCGTCCGAACCACTTTCTCATTATGCTATCCAATCACCGAATGCCGAACTCGGTTCGAATGCAGCTTATAAAGAAGCTCTGCAGCGAACTTATTACCACTGGGGAATCCATGTGTGGGCTATGTACGGCATGGTCGCATTAGCACTCGCTTTTTTCCAGTTCCGTAAAGGTGAACCTGCCTTGATCTCAGCTACACTTAAACCGATTTTCGGCGATAAGATGAACGGTCCGCTCGGTACATTAATCGATGTTCTTGCGGTATTTGCGACGGTCTTCGGTGTCGCAACATCACTCGGATTCGGCGCTTCCCAAATAAACGGCGGCCTCAGCTACTTGTTTGGTGTCCCTCAGGAATATTGGGTCCAGCTGGTCATCATCGCTGCCGTCACGGTCCTGTTCGTCATCTCTGCCTGGTCAGGTCTCAATAAAGGCATTAAATATTTGTCGAATACGAATATGGTTCTTGCGATTTCCTTGATGATCCTCGTCCTTATTCTAGGTCCTACTATATTGATGCTGAATATGTTCACCGATACATTCGGGACGTATATGCAAAACTTGATCAGCCTGAGCTTTGCTTCCGCACCACTTGACTCCGACAGTCGCGCTTGGCTGGACGGCTGGACGATCTTCTACTGGGCTTGGTGGATTTCATGGGCGCCATTCGTCAGTATGTTCATCGCACGCATCTCGAAAGGACGCACAATTCGTGAGTTCCTGATCGGCGTCGTGATCACTCCGACATTATTCGGGTCGATCTGGTTTTCAATTTTTGGAACGACGGCAATCGAAACACAACGCAGCGGATTCGACTTAACGGTCTTCCCGACTGAGCAGACACTGTTCGCTATGTTCAGTCAAATGCCGCTCGGCACCGTCATGTCATTGATTGCAATCCTGCTCGTTTCTATCTTTTTCATTACCTCAGCCGATTCTGCGACGTTCGTCCTCGGCATGCAGTCAACGAACGGCTCCTTGCTTCCGAGCAACCAGATCAAAGTGCTGTGGGGCATCGCCCAGTCGCTTGTCGCTGCGATCCTCCTGTCTGTCGGTGGACTCGATGCCGTACAAAACACGATCATTGTCGCAGCATTACCATTTTCATTTGTCATGATTCTCATGATCTTCTCTTTGTTCAAAGCATTAAAAATGGAATTGCCTGCACCAAGAACACGAAAATGATAAATAGAAAAAGCTATTCTGGAGTGCCATTCAAGTGGCTTCTGTGAGTAGCTTTTTCTCGTTTGGACATATTTCTACACTTAAAGGGTAAAGGAAGACAGAAATCTATTCGGAGGTGTTCGTTGATGAAAGAACAAACAGAGACAATTGTCGAAGAATCGCTCGGGGCATTGCTGCGGAACAAGGAGTTTCTCCCTGACCTGCAAGGATCTATGCGCGAACAGGCCTTCACTTCGCTCAGCGCCATCCTTTCCACCCCAAACAAAATCCACCAATCGTTCCTGCGGGTTCCGCTCGACAATGGCAGCGTTGTGCGTGTTCCATCATTCCGCGTCCAGCATAACGACGCGCTCGGCCCGTATAAAGGCGGCATCCGCTTCCACGAAACCGTCAACGAAGACGAAGTCGTGAACCTTGCGTTTCTCATGACGCTGAAAAACGCTTTGCATGACGTGCCTTTCGGCGGCGGCAAAGGCGGTATCGTCCTTAACCCACGGGAATATTCCGTCAAGGAACTCAATGCCATCTCGCGGAAATACGTCCGTTACTTCGCCGACGTTATCGGACCGGACAAAGACATTCCGGCACCCGACATGGGATCCGGCGAACGGGAAATGGACTGGATGATGGCCGAGTATAAAAAGATCCACTCCGGTACACCTTACTTGGGGAGCTTCACCGGCAAAAGTGTCGCGAACGGTGGATCGCTCGGCCGACGGGAAGCGACAGGGAAAGGCGTTTACTTTACTTTCCGCTACTTGTTCCACGACTTCATCGAAGCGAACCGGCAATGGCTTGCAACATCCGACAACCCTTTCGCAGCATCTGCGCTCAGCGTTACCCAGCGCCCATTGACCATGGCTGTCCAAGGCTTCGGGAATGTCGGATCCGTCGCTGCACTTGAAGCGTTCAATTGCCGAAAGATCGACCACTCGATCGTCGCTGTGTCAGACCGTAACGTCATGCTGTATAACGAAAGCGGACTGAACATTCCGGCACTCATCCAATTCGCTTCGACAAATGCCGGCGACCTGCCGACGACGGATGAGCAATTGCAGGAAGCCCAAATCCAGGCGGAAATCCGGAAGCGTGATGATCTCGTGACGATGGATGTCGATATCCTCCTGCTTGCCGCGCTGGAAAATCAGATTCATGAAGGCAATATGAAAGATGTCAGAGCGAAAGTCATCGTCGAAGGAGCCAATGCACCGACAACCCAAGAAGCTGATGAGTATTTAAGTAAACACGGCGTCATCATCGTTCCTGATATTTTAGCTAATGCGGGCGGTGTCATCGTCTCTTACCTAGAGTGGCTGCAAGGACGCGAGACGCAGTTTTACTCCGAGGAGGAAGTGTACCGCCTGCTGATCGAACAGATGCAGCGTACGATGGACACGCTTCTTCCGCAATATTTCGGAGACCCCCATTCCTTGCGGGAAAACTGCTTCATCCATGCTGTAAGCCGCCTGTCGACTGTGTTATACAAACAAGGGAAACTTTACTGAAGATCCCTTCTGCATAAAAGGATGACGAAAAGGACTCGCCGCCAATCCCATTTGGCGACAAGTCCTTTTTACATTAAAAACTTTCAGATCCAGTCACTGTTCGCCGATTTCTGCCGACCGTCGTTCGAACGATGCGCGGTAGGCAGGACTCCGGAAGCGAAGGACCGGGTCTTCTGAACATTCGATGCCCGCTGCCACAACAGTCGGGTCGAACAACAGGGCGTCCACCGCCGGATCTTCTTTCAAAATCGTCAGTTCTCCGAGAACGGCCGTCTTCCTGTCGGATGGCCATTCTTTTGTCGGATCATCGGTCGGGTCGTCCGGTTCACCAAGTATCACCAGGAGACGAAAACGCACGGGACTTACGGCAAGCCGGTCTTCGATCTGCACTTCGTAAAATCCGATCGGCAGAGATGCAAGCTCCATCGCAGACAGTCCTTTAACGCCGTCTACCGGTTCCCACACATATTTGATCGGCTGCCGTTTTCCTTCTCCCACGAAATAATAGGCATGGATCGAATGATAAAGTCCTGCACTAAACCCTGCAGGTGCTTGGAATTTCTTCACTGCTTCCAGCATCGCCCGGCTTTCCGGAAAATCTTTCAGCAGTGCCATCAAAGTGTGTAAATTCGGGCGACCTTTGGATACCGACCTCGTGACTTCCAGTATTTCCACGAACGTTTCAGGCGTCGAGGCAAAAAAAACTGGAGAGGTCACGCCGACAATGTTGAGTTCTTCTTCCCCATTGCCTCCTAGTTGGACGGCCATTCCTTTGACGGGAGACATCGCATCCGCCCATGTAGGGTCCGGCGAAAAGTGAGAAAACCGGATTGAAGCCGCCACTTCCCCCCGTTTGAAATGTGCTGCTTTCGTCCATTCTGCGGCTGCTCCCGATCCTGTAAAAATACCTCTAAATGTTTTCCCGCGCGCATGCGCACGCCGATGTCCGGGAAACCTCCCGAATGTCTCTTCAATGCTGTCCACTGATTTTGTGGCCATTCGAATCTTGTCCATTCCATCACCTCTCCCATTTTCCATACCCGATTCCCCGCTCAACACAAACGTAGCGAAGCCGAAGTGTAGATCGGGAAAAGAAGGGAATACAGACAGAGAACCTACACAACGAAGGAGGAATTCCCATGGAAATCACGAAAGAAAGCGACCGCTTCACAGTCAACGAAAACGGGGAAGAACTCGGGTTTATTTCTTTCATAGAGGAAGATGATGTGATGACGATCGACCACACGGAAGTGTCCCCCCAATTAAAGGGTCAAGGAGCCGGCAAGAAACTCGTCGAACGGGCGGTCCAACATGCGCGTGATGAGGGAAAAAAAGTCATCCCGCAATGTGCGTTCGCCAAAAGCGTCATCGAGCAGAACCCTGAATTCCAAGACGTGCTCGCCGGATAATGACCTTTACACAAACAACAAAAAGAAGCGGTTCCCGAAAGTCACGCAGACTTGTGGGGAATCGCTTCTTTTCTTTTTCGGAACTCCTCTTACAGGAATTCCCCGTCGTTGATGTTATAGAAGAAACTCCAGTTATCTGACTTGTATAAGTCCTTATAATTCAGCTTCTCGCCGGTTCCAAGCGTGACAAACTCGCCTTCGAGCGCCACGACCATCGCAGTGCCTTGGTTATCCAGGTTAAGATACACGTCTCCGATTGAAGGTCTGACCGCATTCTGTTCACGGATCCGCTCCTCTAACTGCTCATCTTCTTGCAATTGTTCCTCTGTCACTTTGGATTTGTCCAAGTAGGAGATGTCGTTGCTCCCCTCTTCCTGACCTTGCATCATCGTCAGGAATTCGCGAAATTTCACCGTGTTCTGGCGTGTTGTCAAAACGTTCGGACCGTCGACCGACTCGATTTTTTCGAACTCATTCAGCGTATAATGATCCATATAGTCCGGATCCGGCTTGGTGATCAAGATATACCCGCCTTCTTCGGCGACGGCATCTTCCCTGAGCGTGTACCGTGTGCCAAGGAAAAGAAAAGAGTCCAGATGCTTCGGTTTGCAGAACGTGATTTCTTCCGCTTTTCCTGCTACTTGCTCCATATCCTTGATCCGAATCATCTGAACGGATTGCCTCGCTAACGGTTTGATCGAATACACTTTATGAAGCTCATTTTGGAAATAGACGAATTGCCCTTTCCGTACTTGAATTAATTTCAATTGCTTCCCCTCCGATACAGTCTAGGTTCTTCCATCAATTTTAATGAATTTGAACGGAAAAGTCCACGTACCCATGTATTCCCCTGCTATACTGGTTTAGAAACAAAAAAGGAGGAATTGTTCGTGGAAATGGACCGTGCAGAACAAATGCGCCGTGTGATCGAGCAATACCAGCAAGACGAAGAAACAATGATCCGTCTTTTCGTCAAATGGTGCTTCGCAAACGAAGTCGACCCGGTCGCGCTCTATACGAAAGCGTACCCTGGGCAACCAAAGAACGAAGCCTTGGCTTCCGCGATCGTTGAAGATGACGGCGAGCCGCTCGAGATCAGCGATGCCACGATGCTCGAACTGCTTCAGCTGTTCGGGAACGATGACTTGGCATTCGTGCTTGCTGAAGAAAGTGACAAAAAAAGCAGGTAAAGAAGAAGCTTTTCCCTTCTATACCTGCTTTCGTTTGCTTCAGCGGCTTTTCCGTAGTTTTTTCGCCCGGTTTTCGATATGGCTTGTCCGTAGATTCTCGTAGCCGTTGGACGCGACGTTGCTGTAGATGCCCGCCATTCGATCCTCTTTCTTCGGCTCTTCTACAACTTCTTCCTCTTCCACGATTTCTTCCTCTTTCACTTCTTCACGCTCTTTTTCCATTTCTTTCACCTCTTCGCTTCCATTATTCCCTTCATAACTTCACTCATTGCACATGTTCTTCCTTACTTTCCGAATGTAGACGGCATGACGACCGCCACGACTTCCCCTGTCGCACAAACCGTATCTCCTGCGAACACTTCAACTGCTACTTTGAATTTCTTCGGATGGATCTCCTCCACTTTCCCGATAGCTTTCAGAAGTACGCCTTTCGGGGTCGGTTTCTTGAAGTCCACGTGAAGAGAGCCCGTCACAAAACGCGGTGCCGGTTCTCCATCCCCCGGCTCGAAGCCGTTCTTCCGGTGCAGTGCAAGTGAAGCTGATCCTGTCCCATGGCAATCCACGAGCGATGCAATCAGCCCGCCGTAGACAAAACCAGGAATGGCTGTATGTTCGGGCTTCGGCTCGTATACCGTCACCGTCTCCTCCCCTTGCCAGCCGGTGCGGAACTGATGGCCTTCTTCATTCAAACGGCCGCAGCCATAACACCAGGCAAAGTCTTCCCCGTACTCGTCCTGAATCGCGTATTGTACCTTCTCAGTCATGTTGCTTCCCCCTTTGTATATGTCTCTTCGATTATAAAGAATATTCCGCCCCTTTTCCACAACCGAATGGATTTCCCTCGCCATGAAAAAAAGCATGACCTAAAATCAGGTCATGCCCTCTTTCTTCTACCCTCTAACTTCAGAGGGGCGCACGCGGAAAATTTCTTGAAATTCTTACTACAAATGTGGTGACTACTGACGAAACGAATCATCCCGCCAATGTCTTCTTGCGAAAAGTCATGTTCACCCTAATTGCTGGTGTATGGCTGCTTTACTTTAAGCGCAACCATAGTTCTGAAGCTTCGCCTTACAAACTGCACTTACACAAAAAACTTACCACTTACTGTTCAATCTCTCATCCGTTAACTTCAGGACGAGTCTTTCCGAGCGAGAACGCTTGATCGTCAGTAACGCAAATTTTCCGCCAAGGCTGTGCAAATACATAATCGACCGTCCAGCCAAACTACTCATCTGTCTGTACCGGCCAAATCTGTTCCGCCTTGTACCTTGTATTTACCCGTGCTTTTTTCGCACTAAACCTCTTTTTATAAAAAATACACGTTATTTTTCAATTAATTTTTACTTTTCAATCTATCGGGCGTATACTGAATATTAGTTCGTAAACCGTAATATTAAGGAGAGATAATCATGGTTGCCAATTTACCACAACGATCCGCCATCGCGGCAGAAGAAACATGGGATTTGACGAGTCTATTCGCTACGGAACAAGACTACACAAACGCCCTGAACCAACTGGAACAGGATGTAGAAGCTTTCCACAAAACATTCAAAGGAAGTGCAAAAGATGTTGCATCTGTCATCGAAGTACTCTCCGCTTACCGGAACATCGTCGAAAGCATCGTACCAGTTGCTACATATTCCAATCTATCCGTCAGTACCGATCAAACCGACGACGAAGCGCAAATGCGCGCGAGCAAATTCGGTTCGTCATCCGCTAAATTCAGCAGTAAGCTATCCTTCGTGACGAGCGAATTGCTCGAACTGCCGGAAGCGGTCCTCGAAGAAGCGATGCAGCAATCCGACGAATTCCAGGTGTATTTGAAGCGTCTGCTTGACCGGAAGCCGCACCAGCTGCACCCGGAAGTTGAAAAGGCATTAGCTGCCTACTCCCCGACATTCAGCGCACCATACGGCCTGTATAACACAACAAAAATGGTCGATATGAAGTTCGACGATTTCGAAGTCGACGGCAAATCATACCCGCTCAGCTACGTCTCGTTCGAAGGCGATTGGGAAGCGGAAACCGATACGGAACTGCGCCGCACTGCGTTCAAGGAATTTTCTGACAAGCTGCGTGATTACCAGCACACGACAGCGAAAACATATGATACACATATCCAGACGGAAAAAATCACTGCCGACCTGCGCGGCTACGACAGCGTCTTCGATTCCTTGCTGTTCAACCAGGAAGTTGATCGCTCGCTCTATAACCGTCAGATCGACTTGATCATGTCCGAACTGGCACCGCATATGCGTAAATATGCGAAGCTGCTTCAAAAAGCGCATGACCTCGATAAAATGACATTCGCCGACCTGAAGATCTCGCTCGACCCTTCCTATGAACCGGAAATCACGATCGAAGAATCGAAACAATACATCAACGACGCGTTGTCCATCATGGGCGACGATTACTTGGAAATGGTGGAACGCTCTTACTCGGAACGCTGGATCGACTTCGCACAGAATGCCGGCAAATCAACAGGTGCATTCTGCTCGAGCCCATACGGCAACCACCCGTACATTTTGATTTCATGGACCGGCCGCATGAACGAAGTGTTCGTCCTGGCACATGAGCTCGGACATGCAGGACATTTCTACAATGCAAACCGTGCACAGAACGTCTTCAACGCTCGTCCATCGCTTTACTTCATCGAAGCACCATCGACAATGAACGAAATGCTGATGGCGAACCATTTGATGAAAGAAAACGACGATCCGAAATTCAAACGCTGGGTCATCTCGTCCATCGTTGCAAGAACGTATTACCACAACTTCGTCACGCACTTACTGGAAGCAGCGTACCAGCGCAAAGTATACGAGCGTGTCGACAATGGCCAAAGCGTCAATGCCAACATCCTCAACGCATTGAAACGTGGCGTCTTGGAAGAATTCTGGGGCGACGACGTGGAAATCACGGAAGGTGCGGAACTGACATGGATGCGCCAGCCTCATTATTACATGGGCTTGTATCCATACACGTACAGCGCCGGCTTAACGATCTCCACACAAGTTTCCAAACGCATCCTGGACAAAGGACAACCGGCTGTCGAGGAATGGTTGGAAGTGCTCCGTGCAGGCGGAACGAAAACACCCGTCGAGCTATCTAAGATGGCAGGTGTCGACATTACGACGGAACAGCCGTTGCGTGATACGATCGCTTATATCGGGGAATTGATTGACCAGCTCGAAACATTGACGGATGAAATCGAAGGACAATAACCAAAAGGCTTCCCGGCGCCGGGAAGCCTTTTTTCCGTATATTTATGTGTGTTTTTTCGCTTTTACGCGGTCGCGCCATAGCCAAATCTGTTCGACGACGATCGATGTGAGCGTGCCGACAATCAAGCCATTCGATAGTGTAGCAGCTGCTGCGGCCGGCAGTTCTCCCATGCTCTCAGGCGATACGAACATGATGCCGACACCGGCGATCAGACCGTAAGCAGCAATCTTATATGCGCGCTCACGGTCTTCCGACACTGTCAATTCACGGAACGCCATCTCGGTCATCTTACTGAAAATGACGAAGATGACCGCATATGCGACAGGTGCAGGAAGTGCGGCAAGCACCGCCATCAAGTCCGGGAACAAACTGATGAGGACGACGATGATCCCCCCGATGATGAACGGAGCGAGCGACACGGCTCTCGTCGCAGCGACGAAGCCCGCTGCACCAGAAATCGGCACAGGACCAATTGAAGAGAAAATCCCCGCCAGTAAGTGGTTGATTCCTGACGCGGCCGATGCCCCTTTGATCCGGAGCGGCTTGTCGACCTTGAATGTGTTCTTCATCAACAGTTCCATGACACGGATCGACGCAAGCATATTCGCCATGAGCAATACCGTCAAGAACAGCGATGTGACGAACATGCCGGAGTCCCAGACGAGTGGACCGAAGACGAACACTTCGGGGAAGGTGATAAACGGTGCTTCTGAGAAGTGCACTGGTGCAGCTTCGCCCATCAGTATGAACAGAAGCCAGCCCGCACCGATCGCAAACAGTACCGAGTAGCGGTTGATCCAGCCGACCCGATGGCTGCTGAAATAAAACATCAGCAGCACGATCGCTACACTCGCACCGATGATCGGAATCGACACCGGGTCTCCGTCAGAAACGATGCCAAGCATGCCGTTAATGATCGATTCACTGATCTGCAAAACAAGCAGCAATAAATAGACGAAGGTGATCGCAGGTGTGAACAGCTCTTTCATTTTTCCGGCGAGTCCGCTCACTGCCAGTAAGACGAACAACACCCCGCTATAAATCATCCCGCTCTGGAGTGCTTGCAACGCATCTGCAGAGGACGGATATAAAATTCCCGCCAGGCCGGCGTAGACGATGAAAATTCCCCACCATAATCCGGCGGGCCCCTCATTGATCGGCATGCGGTGCCCGAACAATGCTTGTGTCAAACAGGCTAGACCAAGAACAAAGACTGTCCGCTGCAGAAATAGCGCAGTCTCGAGCCCAGTCATCCCGAAGACACTCGCAATCGCAACAGGTGCCGCGATGGAAGAAGCCAGTAAAAAGACGGCCCATTGAATGCCGCCGAAAAAATTTCTCGTCATCATGCGCGACTCCTCCCAATTCTTCAGCTCTTACGTTCAGTATACACTCTTTCCGACAGCGTGAAATAGTCTGCTTTCAGCCAAAAGAAAAACCTGCACCGTCGCTTTGACAGTGCAGGCATTCCCATTATTCCTCCGGAGGGATCCGGTTGTCTTTGGACTGTTGTACTGTGTCCTCTGACTCCCGTGCATCCGCC
The DNA here is from genome assembly GCF_009707665.1 of Planomicrobium sp. YIM 101495. GTDB lineage: Bacteria > Bacillota > Bacilli > Bacillales_A > Planococcaceae > Planococcus. Next base: position 188,757 of record NZ_WLZW01000002.1, on the reverse strand, counting down.
ACTTTCTTATATTCAGCCGAGCTTCCACCGACCTGATACTGCGAACTTGCTGAAAATCCTTGTTGCTCTAAATTCTCCACTTCTTTTTTCGATGCCTTCATCAGCAATCGGAAAATAAGCGCGGATAAAAGAATAATGACAATAACAGAGATGATCCCTGGAAGGTATTCACTTTTGTCTTCTGGAAAATATAAAAATTCCATTCCCATGTTTTTCTCCCGCCTTTTTCGTTAAGGTTTCTTGTTCATTATACACGAACTGTACCAATGAACCGGATGGGATCATGAACATTTCATGGCAGAAAACGTTCATCCTAACTCACACGTCAATAACAATTCCTCTTCTAGATGCTGTAGATTTTTCCGATTTCCGCAAACTCTGTCGGTCCTGCAAACTGCCCTTTTGCCGCTTGCAGAATTTCTCCGAGCTCTCCGTATTGCGGCAAGTGCGTTAAGACCAACTGTTTCACGCCAGCTTCTTCCGCCAATTTCCCGGCCTGGCTTCCGCTCATGTGACCGCTGATGATGCCGAGATATTTCTCGTACAGATTCGATTCGGAAACGAGCAGATCCGCTCCCTCAGCGAAGCCGACCAATTCATCGCGCCACGCAGAATCTGCCGTGAAAACCGCCGCTTTGCCGTTCGATTCAAAACGTAGCGCCAAGCAGTAAACCGGATGAACCGTCTCACAAAAACTGACTTCCCATGGCCCGATCTGCAACTTCTCTTCGACTCGGATCGCGTGCCCTTCTGTCACGCCTTTGTACGATAACTTCTTGAACTCCTCTTCGTCACGGTCGTGCGCATAAATCGGGAACGGGGTTTCCCATTCCTTCAGCTGCATTCCGACCATCGCTGCGTGCTGCAAGACGCCGATGTCTGCAATATGGTCCGCATGGTAATGCGTCACAATGAGTGCATCAAGTTCGTTGAGCGCCGTATAGTTTTGCACGGCTCCGAGTACGCCGCTTCCACAATCAATCAAGCAGCGGAATCCGTCTTCCTCGATTAAAAATGAAGATGTCGCTTCATTGCGGTTCGGGTAGCCGCCCCAAATCCCGATCGGTGTAACCTTCATGTTTTTTGCTCCTTTTGTATAGTAGTTGGTGGTGCTGTTAGTTTTAGTGTTGTCGATACTCTGTAAAACAGTTCCGTACCGCGGTGCTCATGCCGAACTAACCCGCCATCACTTCCTGAGGCCGGCTGGATTTCGGCAAATCGCTTTTTACCGCAGGCACTCCACTGTTTTACTCCATATCTCCGCTTCGTTAGTGGTGACTCATCATACTAAATACCACCATCTCATTCAAAGAAAACAACGGAAGATGACATTAACCATCACTACTCACAATCAACAGTAGGAAAGACGGAGACAAGAGCTAAACGGCTTTGGCCGAAATCCTTTCGGCCGGTGGCGATCATCAAATAAGCGTAGAAATTCCGCTTATTCCCGAAAAGAAGCCTATTCCGGATGAAATAAATGAAAATATCATCTAGAATCATCTCGGGCGCAAGCCCACTAGACGCGGAGCCTTTTTACGGAGGATCGTTGACGAGCATATATCAACCTTCATTATAACGGATTTGTTTAGTTTTCACGCCGCGTGGTATGCATAGAAATAGAATATAAATTAATTGGAGGAATGTAAAATGACCACAAAATTAGTAGTAGAAAATGCCCTTCAAGCCAAAACAGAAATCGAGAAATTGCATACGCAAGGATTCACAGAGGATCACATCTATGTCTTCGCTCATGACCCGAAACGTACGAAAGATATCGGCGATGCACTCGGTACCGAATCTGTCGGGATAAAGGAGCAAGGCTTCTTGGATAGCTTGAAGAACATGACTAGCTCACGCGGCGACGAACTGCGCGCGAAGATGGCTGCAGCCGGCTTATCCGATCAGGAAGCAGAAGAATACGAAGAAATTCTCGATCAAGGAAGATTGGTCATCATCGCGAATAAAGATCTATAAGATTGAACAAAAGCCGGATGCGCAAATGCGTATCCGGCTTGTTTTTTTATGAGTGCGTTTTCTGTCCTTGGTTAATCTCGGCGATTTGCTGTGCGGAATAGCCGAGCTCTTCCAGCACTTCCGCATTGTGCTCACCGAGAAGCGGTGCCGGCCGCCGGAGTGTTCCCGGAGTCCCGGAAAACTTCGCCGGGAAACCGAGGGTCTGGACCGTGCCCGCAAGCGGATGTTCATATTCCTGAATCATTCCGCGCGCATGGATGTGCGGATCTTGGAGCGTTTTATCATAAGAAAGGATCGGACTGCATGGGATGCCTGCCGCTTCCAGCTTTTCGAGCCAGTAAGCAGACGGTTGTGCCGCGAGTACAGACTCGATGTCTTTCTCCAGACCTTGCGCATGATCGTTACGCGAGCTGTTCGTCGCGTATTCCGGGCGGTTGATCCAATCCGGCCGTTCCACGACTTCACGGCAAAATGCTTCCCAAAGCTTCTGGTTCCCCGCTCCGATCAGAATCGTGTCGTCTGCAGCTTCATACCCTTGATACGGTGCTGATACGCGGTGCGCCGAGCCATTTCTTGTCGCCACTTCCCCAGCGCCGAAATAAGCAGCTGCTTCCCACACTGTCCATGCGAGGCCGGAATCGACGAGTGAGACGTCGATGTACTGCCCTTCGCCTGTTTTCAAGCGGTGGATATATGCAGCAAGAATCGACTGGATCGCCGTCTGTGCAGCCGCAATGTCATTGATTGCGATGCCGACTTTGACCGGCTTCCCGTCTTTTTCCCCGGTCATGTCCATGAAACCACCGAGCCCTTGCGCCATGATGTCATAGCCGCCTTTATGGCTGTATGGGCCGGTCTGACCGTACCCCGAAATCGAGCAGTAGACGAGTGACGGATTGATTTCCTTCAACGTATCGAAGTCGATGCCAAGTTTTTTCGTGACATTTGGCCGGTAATTCTCGATGAAGACGTCAGCGGTTTTTACAAGCTCCAGTAGCGCAGCGTGTCCCGCTGCTGTCTTCAGATCCAGGCAGACGCCCCGCTTATTGCGGTTGACCATCATGAAGTTATGGCTCTCGCCGTTCGTATACGGACCCATCCGGCGTGTATCGTCTCCACCTGCCGCCTTCTCGACTTTGATGACGTCCGCTCCCATGTCGCCAAGGACCATCGTGCAATACGGACCTGCGAGCACTTGCGTCAAGTCGATTACACGTACACCTTCCAGTGCCTGCTTCACGTTACCTGCCTCCTCCGCTTCGTACGAGCTTCGCTGTATGTGTGTCCTGGATTCGGGTGATTCCCGCCAGTGCTAGCGATACACGTGTTTCTTCGATGAATTGTTCTAATACTTTTTCGGCGCCTTGTTGCCCACCGACAACCAGCCCGTAAATGTACGGGCGACCTAGCAACACTGCATCTGCACCTTGAAGTAACGCTTTGACCGCATCGGGACCGCGGCGGATGCCACTATCCAAAATGACCGGTACGCGTTTTTGCACGACTTCCGCAATCAATGGCAATGCATCGAAAGAAGAGATCGCACCGTCCAACTGGCGACCGCCATGGTTCGAGACGATGATGCCGTCAATGCCTGCCTCTATTGCCAAATTAGCGTCGTCCGGATGGAGGATTCCTTTCAGCAAAACGGGCAGGTTCGTTGCAGCTTTGATCTTTTCGATTTCTTTCCATGTGAAGGATGGGTGATGGACATTTTTCAGGATGCCTTCGATGATCGAGTCGTCTTCCTGGTCCGGGAGTGATGCCATGAACGCCGGATCGTTGACGTAATTCGCTTTCCCAACGCCTGCACGCAGCGGCGAAAACCGGTTCCGCACATCTTCTTCGCGCCAGCCCATCATGACCGTATCGACCGTCACAACGATGGCTTCGTAGCCGGCCTCTTCCGCCCGTTTGATCATGCTGAAGGAAATGGACGATTCGTTCGACCAATACAGCTGATACCAGCGTGGATTATCACCCGATGCTTCCGCCACTTCTTCGAGGGGATAGCTCGCAACCGTACTCGTGATGAATGGGACATTGAATTTCGCAGCGGCCCGTGCGCTAGCCAGATCACCTTCCTCATCAGCAAGTCGCTGCATGCCGATCGGCGCCAGCAAAAATGGCTGCTCGTAGCGGCGGCCTAACAATTCGATGCTCGTATCCACGGAAGAGACGTCGTTCAATACGCGCGGCACGATCGACCAGTTGCTGAACGATTCCCGGTTGCTGCGGAGTGTTTCCTCCCCGCCCGCACCTGAACGGATGTGGCCGAATACTTCCGGCTTCATCTTCTCTTTCGCACGTGCTTCCCATTCCTCGAAGTTCGACGGGAAATCATTTTCCGCCAGGATGTTCTTTATATAAATGCTGCCTGCTTCCGTACTCATTCCGACCCGCTCCTTCAAGAATTAAAATTGGGTGGCCGTTTGTCCAGGAATGCCTGGATGCCTTCCTTGTAATCCTCCGATTCGAAGGAAGCAAGGATGACTTCAGCCAAATGTTCCGTTTCTTCATTCGCCCCGTCGACGACTGCCTGAATCACTTGTTTGTTGCCACGCAGGGCGGTCGCGGATACTTGTGCCAATTCTTTCGCATATGTATAAGCGGCAACGTCGGTTTCGTCACCTTCCCCGATGTGCTGCAGGATGCCGATTTCTTTCGCTTTCTCTGCATCGATCAATTTCCCTGTGTACAGCAATTCCTTCGTCTTGATCGGGCCGATGACACTCAACAGGCGCTTCGTCGATGCCAAGTTGTAGATGATGCCGAGACGCGCTGCCGTGATGCCGAAGCGGCTATCGCTGGAAGCGAAACGGAAATCGCACGACATCGCGATTTCGAGTCCGCCTCCGATCGCAAGCTTGCGGATCAGCGCAATCGTCGGTTTCGGGAATCGGTACAGCCGGTCCGCTGCCGCAAGGGCATGGTTGTTGTACTCTCTTGCTTTGTCTTTCGCTATGCGGTTGTCGAGGAATTCCTTGATATCAGCGCCGGCCGAGAATGCCCGATCATCGACGCCTTTCAGGACAAGTGCCCGGATTTCTGTATCTTGCTCCACTTCATCGAGGAGCACCGGCAATTGTTTGAACATCTCCAGTGAAAATGCGTTACGTTGGTCTGCCCGGTTGATGACGATCGTCGCAACCGCTCCATCTTTCTCCAAATAAAGTTCATTTGCCATGTTTTTTTCAGCTACTTTCCATGATTAATCTTTTTTCAGTTTTGCCGAGAGCGCATTCCCGAAGCTTTGGATTCCTTGAACAAGCAGGATCAGGATCAGTACGGTCGCATACATGATGTCGACTTCATAGCGCAAGTGGCCGTATCGGTAAGCCAAGTCCCCGAGTCCACCAGCACCGACCAGCCCGGCCATCGCCGTCGCTCCGATCAAGCCGACTGTCGCGATCGTCAAACCAAGGATGATCGATGGACGTGCTTCGCGCAGAAGGACATTCCAGATGATGTGGCGCGTCTTGATGCCCATCGCTTCATATGCTTCGCGGACCCCGCTATCGACTTCCAACAGCGAACTTTCCATGAGGCGTGCGATGTACGGCGCGGTATAGATGACAAGCGGGACGATGACTCCTTGGACACCGATTGTTGTGCCGACGATGAACTTCGTGAACGGCAAGATGAAGAACAACAGGATGATGAACGGCACGGAACGGATGATGTTCACGACGATATTCAACGTTTGGTAAATGAATTTATTATCCCAAGCCTGTCCGCGTCTCGTCAGGACCAGCAAAATGCCGAGTGGGATACCAAGAACAGCCGAGATCGCCAAAGAGATGATGACCATTTGCATCGTCTCGACAAACGCCTGTCCGATGACCGGCAGCCATTGTTCGATAAACAGGTTAACTCTCTCCATTTTGATCAGTCCATTCTCTAATGATTACGCCTTGTTCTTCGAGGAATTGCAAAGCGTGTTGCACTTCTTCCGGCTCTCCTGCAATGTGGACATCCATATTGCCGATGACACCGTTCTTCAGTTCCATGATGTTCGCGGTCAAGATGTTCGGCCGCACACGGAAGCGAGTCGCCGCTTCCGCCAGGACTGGATCTCCTGCAGAAGAACCGCGGAACGCCAATTGCCAGACAGAACCTGTCTTCTTCAGCTCCCGGACAAAGTCCAGCGATAATTTACGCTGTGATACAGTGTTCAGGAAGCTGCGCGTCGTCTTGTGCTGTGGATTCGAAAACAGGTCGATCACCAAACCGTCCTCAACAATACGTCCCGCTTCCATGACGTAGACGTGGTCGCATATTTTCTGGATCACTTGCATCTCATGCGTAATCAGCAAGATCGTAATTCCGAATTCCTTATTGATTTTCAAAAGGAGGTCGAGGATGGACTCGGTCGTCTCCGGGTCGAGTGCACTCGTCGCTTCATCGCTCAGCAGGATGTCCGGCTCCTGTGCCAGTGCTCGGGCGATTGCCACGCGCTGCTTCTGTCCGCCGGATAACTGGCCTGGGAACGAGCTTTTCTTGTCAGCCAATCCGACGATGTCCAAATATTTGTCTACTCGCTTAGCGATCTCGTCTTTTTTGACGCCGATCAGGCGAAGGGGAATGGCGATGTTGTCTCCGACCGTTGCGGTTTTCAAGAGGTTGAAGCCTTGGAAGATCATCCCGATTTTCTTGCGCTCCGCCAGCAGTTCACTCTTCGACAGCTCAGTGAAATCTTTGCCTTTCAACTTCACTTTTCCGGCAGTCGGTTTTTCAAGGAGGTTGACGCAGCGGATCAGTGTACTTTTCCCGGCACCACTGTATCCGATTACGCCATGGATCTCGCCTTTCCGTACTTGAAGCGACACATCCTTGACCGCTTCGACCTTACCTTTTTTCGTTTCAAATGCTTTTGATACACCTGCTAATTCGATCATCGTTGTCCATCTCCCTTGAAACTGCAGCCTGCTTAGCTACGCGATTTTTTACCAGATCGGCAATACGGAGCCGTCAAACTGCTCTTCGATAAATTCTTTCACCCGGTCGGACTGGTACGCTGCGTTCAGCACTTCCAGCACCGGATCGTCTTTGTTTTCATCACGTGTGACAATATAGTTGACGTATGGTGATTCACTCGATTCCAATAGGATGGAATCTTCCAGTGTGTTCAGTCCTGCTTCGATCGCCCAGTTCGTATTGATTGCCGCTGCATCCAACTCACTTAGTTGTTTCGGAATTTGCGCAGCTTCCAATTCGATGAATTCAAGCTCCAGCTTGTTTTCCTCGACATCGAAGATCGATGCAGTTTCTTCACTGCCTTCCTTCAACGTGATCAAGCCCGCTTCTTCCAGGATGAACAAAGCACGTGAACCGTTCGTCGGATCGTTCGGCAAACCGAATTTCGCGCCTTTCGGCAAGTCTTCGATCGAGCCGAACTCATTCGAATATACACCCATCGGGTTGAGGATCGTCGTCGCACCCGCTACGAGGTTCGTTCCGTGGTCTTCATTGAAGGCATCGAGGAATGGTTTGTGCTGATAGCTATTGACGTCGAGGTCACCTTCTTCAAGCGCTGTATTCGGCAACACATAGTCCGTAAATACTTTCAGTTCCAATTCCAATCCTTCCTCTGCAGCCACTTCCTTGACGACTTCCAAGATCTGCTCATGGGGACCTGACGTCACGCCGACCACCAATTTCTCTTCGCTCAAAGCCGTAGTTTCTGCACTTCCATTACAGCCCGCAAGTGCTAGTGATGTGATTACCGCTCCGACAAACAATCCAATTTTCTTCATTTCATCCGCCTCCATCAATTTTCATTTTCCAATATACGAAAAAGCCACTCTTTCGAATGAAAGAGAGGCTGGAATAGGTGAAATTCGTCCTCTCTCATCTTCCAGAACACATTTGTCCTGCTGGATTTAGCACCTTTTCCATGCACGCATGCATAAACGGTTGCCGAGCTTCATCGGGCCAGTCCCTCCACTACTCTCGATAAGAGATTTGCTTATTCAATTATTGAAATATAGTATCAATTTATCGCGTTGCAGCGATAATGTCAATAGGATTTTGAAATTTTTATTTACATCCTAAGTTTTTGACGATTCTGTGTCCTTCACAGTAGTCTGTTTTCTCATTTTTTGCTATATTAGAATAGAGGTTTTTGAGAATCACACATCTGGAGCTGATTTCCATCCCTCGCTCATTAGGAGGATTTTTCATGAAACAAAGTCTGAAGGTCGGAAGCGCTTTCATCGGAATCATCGTCGGTGCCGGTTTTGCTTCGGGACAAGAGATTTTGCAATACTTTACGAGCTTCGGGATCGCGGGTACGATTGCAACCTTTATCTCGACTGTTTTGTTCGCTTATTTAGGGATGAATTTGACCCGTTTAGGGAGCCGTTTGCAGACCACTTCGCATAAAGAAGCGATTTACCGCATAAGCGGAAAGTATTTTGGTATTTTAATCGATGCGATCATCATTTTCACGTTATTCGGCGTCGGCGTCGTCATGATTGCCGGAGCCGGTCCGATTTTCTCGCAGCAGTTCGGCTGGTCCGCTGCACTCGGCAGTACTGTCATGGCGCTCTTGATTATTTTCACAGTCATGCTGAACGTTGACAAAGTCGTCACGATCATCAGCAGCATCACTCCCTTTTTGATTGCCATGGTCATCTTGCTTTGCATCTACAGTATCGCGACATTCGATTCGGCAATCGCAGTACTTGACCCGATTGCAACAGCGCAGACGTCGGCCGTGTCCAATCTGTTCGTCTCAGGAATCAATTATGTTTCCTTCAACATCGCAGTCGGCGCCTCGATGTCGCTCGTCATGGGTGGCACGATCGAAGACGAGAAAGTTGCGGCGCGCGGCGGACTCATCGGTGGACTCGTCCTCGGGATCATGATTCTTTTGAGCCACTTCGCCATCTTTTCGAAAATCGACGAAGTCGGGACGTCCGAGATGCCGATGCTGCAAATCGCAAGCAACTTGTCGCCTGCGCTCGGTGTCATCATGTCCGTCATTTTGTTCGGGATGATTTACAATACCGGCGCGAGCATGCTGTATTCATTCACCGCCCGCTTCGCAGAACAAGGAACGAAGCAGTTCCGGATGCTCGTCGTGATCGTCGGCATCTTGGCATATGTATTGAGCTTTGTCGGATTTACCGGGCTGGTCAGCTTCTTCTATCCGCTCATCGGCTATTTAGGATTGTTCCTCGTCGTGGCGCTCGTCATCGCGGACATCCGAAAAACCCGGAAAGTCGCTTAACTGCTTTCCATGCTATTCACCGGGCCTCTTCGCAGGCTCCGGTGATTTTTTTGTGGTACGTTTAAAGGAGTTAGTTTAAAGGAGTTAGTTTGAAGGAGGAACAGCTGGATGGAGACATTTATCAAGACTGCCGCACAGAAGCGGCTCGTAGCGGACATCCGGGGGTTGCGTGAAGCGTTCGAGAAGCGCGAGCCTGAATTGGATCAGCTCGGTTCATTTCCGCACGACAATATAAAAGAGCTGAAAGCAATCGATTATCATACATTGACCTTGCCAAGAGAATACGGCGGACAAGGAGCCGGCCTTTACGATTTCATTCTCGGGCAGGAAGCCATTTCGGAAGCGTCTGCCGAAACAGGCTTATCGATTGGCTGGCATACCGGTATCTTGCTCGAGTTCGCCGAAAACCGCCACTGGGAACCTGCTGCTGCGAAGGGTTTGCTCGAGTCGATTGCGCGAGGTGCGCTCATCAATACTGCTGCCACCGAGCCGAACGCCGGAAGCCCGATGCGCGGCGCCTTGCCGCGGACAACTGCTGTCTTGAACGGCAATCACTACGAAATCAACGGCCAGAAAACATACACGAGCATGGCGCCGGCACTCGACTTCTTCCTTGTCACTGCGACGGTCGAAGAAGAGCACGTCATGACGTTCATCATTCCGGCAGACACACAAGGAGTCAGCATCCAGGAAACGTGGGATTCCCTCGCCATGCGCGGTACGGCGAGTCACACACTTGTTATGGAAAATGTACGTGTCCCGGCCGGAGCTGTTTTGAAAACAACTCCAGGTGCGCCTCCCGCTAAAGGCTGGCTCCTCCATATCCCTGCCTGCTACGCAGGAATCGCAGGTGCAGCGAGCAGACAGGCCATCGAATTCGCAGCTTCGTACGTTCCCGCATCACTCGGTAAGCCGATTGCCGAAACATCGCACATCCGCCAGTTGATCGGTGAGATGCAATTGGAGCTGCAGACAGCGCGCCACTTGCTGTACGGAACGGTCGAACGTTACGAAGCCGCACAAAATAAAAGCGCGATGGCCGAAGCGCTTGATTTGACCAAGATTGCTGTGACGAACGCTGCAATCAACGTCGTCGACAAGGCGATGAAAGTCGTTGGCTCACGTGCGTTATCCGCAAGTCACCCGATGCACCGCCATTTCTTGAATGTCCGCGCGGGCCTGTACAACCCGCCGATGGAAGACATGATCAAGAGCCGTCTAGCAGGCGAAGTGATCGCTGCCTTCGGACCAAAAGTGAAGGAGTGAGTCCGTTGACAATTGAAATTTGGTTGAACGACCGCAAGTTTGAGGCAGTAACATTCGAGCAGGAAACGAACCCGCCAAAAATCCGATTCGATTTCAAAGTGACGAGTGAAGAGTACCACGACGTTGCTGTGCTCCTTTATGAAATGGAGTTCCAGGTCCGCGTCCCAGACCGTGAGTTTGCCTTCATTGGTCGCATCACGAACTACATCACCTCTCGCACGAATCTATACGAGCCGGGGAACGTTGCAGACTACCATTTGGAATTGACTGCAGTCGAGTGATGTCCCGATTGAATAAGCAGCATGCGCAAATTTTGCACATGCTGCTTATTTATTTTCGTTTGAAACGGCTTGTGGCTGACCGACTTCTCAGTTTTGCGAGCACAGAATCCACCCGTTCCTGCTGGTGTTGCTCAGCGCTTCGGTCCAGTTCAATTGAGACGATTTCCCCTTGCCATAAGTCGATGCGGAACCAAGCACCCACTTCGCTTCCTGCTGGCAAAGCATGCAGCGAGATGCTGAGTTCCTTCTGCACATCTTCCAGTAAAATCACGGCCGTCGTGCCATTTTCGATTCGGTCGAGTGTCCCCCTCATCTTGATCCCTCCAGACAAGCCAGTCCTTGTGTGTGGATAGCTTCCAATTTTCCAGCACCAATGCCTTTCACACGCGTCAGCTCTTCAAGCTTATCGAATGGACGGTCAGCGATAATCGCTTCCGCGAGCGATTCACCGATGCCGTCAAGCTGCTGCAGTTCCGCTGTCGAAGCAACGTTGAGATCCAAGCAGCGATTTTCCCCTTCTGTCACGAGCCCTTCCGATTCGGTGGTGATTTCGTACGTTTTGCCATCGGTCGTGACTGTGATTGTGCCGTTGACATCCGTTCCGTAAACAGTGGCTCCCTCGTTTTCAGTAGAGGCGATCACTTCGGCGTGCGGATGACCATAAGAATTCCCGGCACCTGCACTGTAAATCGCAACTTCCGGCGTCACTGCACGCAGGAAGTCCGTGCTTGTCGAAGTGTTCGAACCGTGATGCCCAAGGTGCAAAATATCAGCGTCCAGCTTTGCGCCGGCTGCAATCATCGCTTTTTCACTTTTCACACCGGCATCACCGGTGAACAAAAAGCGGACGTCTCCGTAAGTCATCCGTAAAACAAGTGAGTCTTCATTCGCATCACCCGTCAGCTGTGCAGGGTGGAGCACCTCGATCTTTAAGTCACCGATTTCGAACTGATCTCCTGCAGTCGGTTCTTCATAAGCAGCGCCTGACTTCTCGATGCCTTCTAAGACGCGGAGAAATGTTTCGGACGTGCTCGTATTGCCAGACATCCACACTTCATCGACTTGGAAGCTCTCCAGTACTTTGCCGAGCTGGCCGATGTGGTCGGCATCCGGGTGGGTTGCGATAGCGACATCGATCCGCTCGATTCCCCGTTTATCCAGCGCCGTGATGACATCGGAGGCATTCCAATCGCCGGCATCAATCAACAGCGTATAGCCGTTAAATTCCAGTAACGTCGCATCCGCCTGGCCGACATTCAAGTAATGGACAGTCAACCCTTCAAGCGCCTGCTTCTGTTGTTGTTTCTCTGGACCTGCAGCGCCCATGCATCCTGCCAAAAAGGTAAGCACTAGCAGCAACAACAGCACTGCCATCGTCATTTTTTTCACGGCGTTCCCCTTCTTTCTATAGGGAATTTTAGCATATGTATGGTAAGATGAACAAAACCATCCGCAGAAAGGACGTGCCCGTGTGGAAGACTTGATGAAACTGATGCTTGCCGAATTACAGGATTTCCGTAAAGAGACAAACCGTAAATTGGATCGCTTGGAAGCTGGACAGAATGAGTTAAAAGACATCATGCGGCACCATTCAGCCTTGACTGCAGAGAACCTGACCGATATCCGGCTGGAAGTGCGCGGCCGACAGCGCGACGTGGAAGCCGACGTCAACTTGCTGTTCAAAGAGCTGGAGAGCGTCAAGCGCCAGACGAATAAGATTGACCACATGTTCCGGATCTGAAAAGACAGGAGCGGCTGCCACCGTTCCTGTCTTTTTTAGTTGTATGATTCATAGTGGATTTTTTAACCGGCGTTCTGGGACGATAACCGTTATTCGTCGGTCGATAACTTGCATTGCCGGGTGGATAACCGGCGTCCATCGCCATTTAACTCGCATTCGTCCAAAAACACTCAGCTCGACATGAGATCGCCGCCGTTCATGTGCAGGAACTGGCCGGTCATGTAAGTATTTTGCGGATCCGCCAGAAAGACGAACGCCTTGGCCAGTTCGTATGGCTGGCCTGGCCGTCCTGCAGGCACATCTTCCCCGAAATCGTCCGCCACATCCGGATTCAAGTGCCCGAACGTTTTCGGGATGAGCGGCGTCCAGATCGGGCCGGGTGCGATGCCGTTGACCGCGATTTCTTCTCGCACGAGACGCATGGCGAGTGAGCGGGTCATCGCTACCATCGCGCCGTTCGCCCCGGCATAATCGATCAGATCCGAATGGCCGCGATATGCATTGATCGAAGCGGTATTGATGATCCTTGCGCCTTTCTTCAAATGCGGCAATGCCGCCCGCACCATATAGAACATGGCGAACGCCTTGATTTCGAATGTTTTCAGCAGCTGCTCATCAGTGATGTCGAGGGGGGACGTTTGCGGATACTGGAAGCCGGCGTTATTGACCAAGATGTCGAGCTGGCCGAACTGCGCAAGTGCAAAAGCGACCAACGCATCGCAATTCTCGGATTTCCGGAGGTCGCCGCTCAATGTTCTTGCTTCCCCGCCGTATTTCTCGATAAGCGCAAGTGTTTCCTGCGCTCCTTCATCGTCATCCATATAGCTGATGACGACTTTCGCACCTTCTTTTGCATAAGCGATCGCTGCCGCTTTCCCGATGCCGCTGCTGGCACCTGTGACAATTGCGACTTTTCCTTTCAAGACGCCGCTCGCTTTATACCCTTCAAGATCCGTGTTGTGAAAATCCTGTTCTGCCATCCAGACGCCTCCTTTACACTTTTAAACGGAAACGTCCGAGATCCCAGACGTCATCCGAATATTGCTGGATCGTGCGGTCGCTCGAGAAGATGCCTGAGTGCGCGACATTGGTCCAAGCCATTCCCTGCCAGGCAAGCTGATCTCCATAAGCTTCCACCATCCTTTCGTGGGCTAGTGCGTAACTGTTCAAGTCCCGCAAGACGAAGAACGGGTCCTCTTCTGCGCCCAATTGCCGTATGACCAATTCCGCATTGGCTGCCCCGTCCGACAATTCTCCCGCTTCCAACTCTGCAATGAGCTGACGAATCTGCGCGTCTTCCTCCAGCACTTCTGCCGGCCGGTAATCTCCTTCGGCTTCGAAACGCATGACTTGTTCTGCCGACAATCCGAAGACGAATGCATTGTCTTCACCGATCGCTTCAAAGATTTCGACATTCGCACCGTCGACCGTGCCGAGCGTCAGTGCTCCGTTCATCATGAATTTCATATTGCCAGTACCAGACGCTTCTTTGGACGCTGTCGAAATCTGCTCGCTCACTTCCGCTGCTGGAATCAGCTTCTCCGCATGGCTGACATTGTAATCTTCGATGAAGACGACATGAAGATACTTTCTAGCGACCGGATCGCTGTTCACCTGCTGTGCGACCGCATGGATCATCTTGATGACTTGTTTAGCGAAGTGATAGCTCGGCGCCGCCTTCCCCCCGAAAAAGAACGTACGGGGATGCGGGCGGAACGTGGCATCATTCCGAATGCGATCGTGCAGCATCCGCACGTGCAAAATGTTCATCAGTTGTCGCTTGTAACCGTGGAAACGCTTGATCTGGATATCGAAGATCGAGTCCGGATCGATTGCATTGTCTCCTGCCGCCTTGACCGCCTGGATCAATTGGTTCTTCTTCAGCCGCTTGACTGCCTGAAAGTCCCGGAGCAACGCTGTGTCCGCTCCGTAATGCGCAAGTTCAGCCAAACGCTCCGGCTCGCGCTTCCATTGATCACCGATTGACTCCGTAATCAGCTCCGTCAGTTCCGGATTCGCTTGGATCAGCCAGCGGCGATGCGTGATCCCGTTTGTTTTGTTATGGAATTTTTCAGGGAAGATTGCATAAAGCTCCTTCATTTCACGCTTCTTCAAGATTTCCGTGTGGAGGCTCGCGACGCCGTTCACTTTGTAACTCCCGACCACCGCCAGCACCGCCATTTTCACTTGCTTCTCATCCAGCACCGCCAGCTTGTGGCGTTCCTTCTCGTTCAGCCCTCCCGGCAGCGTCGCTTTGAAGCGCCGGTCGATTTCTTCGATGATGTCGTATATGCGTGGAACCAATTCCTTCAGCAGCCACTGGTCCCACTTCTCCATCGCTTCTTCCAAAATCGTATGGTTCGTGTAGGAGATTGTCCGGGTCGTAATCGCCCATGCGGCGTCCCACGTCAGCCCGTGCCCATCCATCAAGATGCGCATCAGCTCAGGGATCGCCATGGCCGGATGCGTATCATTGATTTGGATTGCGACATGTTCAGGCAGCTCCTTCACCGGAAATCCACCTTCGTTGAAAATGGCTTGGAGAGACGCGCTGCAAAGGAAATACTGCTGTTTCAGCCGGAGCAGCTTGCCTTCATCGTACGAATCATCCGGATACAGCCTGTCGGAGATTTCTGCCGTTGCGGCTTCATACTGCCCTTTGTCTACACCGACAGGCAAAGGCCGCCCGCATGGTTCGGCCTGCCAAAGCCGGAGCGTATTGACCGGACCACTATTGCCACCGACGATCGGCATGTCGTACGGCACAGCCTTCACCCAAATGGCATCTTCGTGTTCGACCGCGCCATCTTCATGCTTGATCAGCTTTCCGTAAAACGGTACTTCCACTGCTAATTCTTCGTGACGCACATCCCATTGGTCATGCTTTGTAATCCAGTGCACCGGACTTTCCTTTTGGAAGCCGTCTTCGATGTGCTGCGTGAACAGCCCGCCGCGGTAACGGATCGCGTAACCGTGGCCTGGCAGGCCGAGCGATGCGAGTGAATCCATGAAGCAAGCAGCAAGCCGGCCAAGTCCACCGTTCCCGAGTCCCGGATCGACTTCCTGCTCTTCGATCTCCTCCAGTGAAAAGCCGGCATCACGCAAGACATCGGATGCCACTTCGTAAGCTCCCAAATTAGATAGGTTCGACCTCAGCATGCGTCCCAGAAGGAATTCCAACGAGATATAATACAGCTGCTTCTCGTTACTTTCTTTGTAAAGCGCGTGCGTCATGTTCCGCCGCTCTTCCACGAACTCCTGCACGATCGATGCCATAGACGAATAAGCTGCAGCGTTGTCTCGTTTTTCCATTTGTCCGAACCGTTCCTTGAAGCGTTCCGTCAGCTCTTCTTTTGAATAGAACATCGCATTCCCTCACTTTCCAGTCATCTTCCGGTAAGTCTCTTCGTATTTCTGAGCGGACGATGTCCATGAATAATCCCCGCGCATTCCATTCTGCTTGATTGTCAGCCATTCTTCCGGCTGATCATACAATTGCAAAGCCCGTCGCACTGCGTCCAAGTAAGACTCTCCTTTTTCGAAATCGCTGAGGAAACCGTTGCCTGAACGCAAGTACGTATCGTATTCGATGACGGTATCCTTCAAGCCGCCTGTCCGGTTGACAACCGGGACAGTCCCGTATTGCATAGAAATCAGCTGGCTCAAGCCGCACGGTTCGAAATGGGACGGCATCAAGAAAATATCCGCTCCGGCATACACCAAATGCGCCACTTTCTCATCGAATCCGATCAAGCTGGCGGCACGGTCCGGAAATTGCTTCGTCAATTCCTCAAAGAAGTGCTCGTACTTCTCTTCTCCGGACCCGATCAGAACGAACTGGATCTCTTCGTTCGCGAGCAGCTCCGGTAATTCCGCCTGCAGCACATCGATCCCTTTTTGGCCGGAAAGTCTGGAAATCATCACAAGGAGTGGGACGTCACCTTTCTCCGGCAATCCGAACCGTTGCTGCACCGCCCGTTTATTAACCACTTTTTGCTCAATCGTCGTGAGATCGTATTGCCGCTCGACGGCCTTGTCCAAAGCCGGGTGATAAAAGGTGGTGTCGATGCCGTTGACGATACCGATCAAATCGTCTGCCCGCTCCTGCAACAAGCTTTCCAGCCCTTCACCGTAACGTTCCGTCAAAATTTCATCACGATAGCTTGGGCTGACCGTCGAAATGACGTCCGCATAAGCGATGCCGGTTTTCAGCGCATTGAAATTCCCACGCCATAATGTCTTTCCCTCCTCCATTCCGAGAGCCCCACTGACGACCGTCTTATCGGCGGCGCCTTGAAACTGCAAGTTGTGGATCGTCAACAATGTCTTCGTGGCGGAACGGAGCACAGTATAGCGGGGGTCTTCCGTTAACAGGAATGGAATGAGACCCGTATGCCAATCGTGCACGTGCAACACCTCAGGTCGCTCTTCGTCTAAAAGCAAGCGCTCAAGCACCGCACGGCAGAAAAACGCGAACCGCTCGCCGTCGTCTTCCTGGCTATATAATTGATCCCGGCCGAAATATTCCGGCTTATCAATGAACAAGTACGTGACACCGGCATCCTCGTATTGGAAAATGCGAGAGGTCTGCGCTTGTCCGGCGAAGTCAAACGTCACGCTCTGCTCTTCCTTCATCAACAGTTGCAAATCTTCCAGGATGACGCTGTAGAATGGTAGGAATACCGTCACTTCATTCCCGCTAGCCGCCAATTCCTTCGGCAGTGCACCGATGACATCTGCAAGTCCACCCGTCTTGGCGAAAGGGATACATTCCGAAGCAGCCATAGTGATCTTCATCGTTTTTCCTCCTTCATGATGTGCTGTCCTTTCCGAAGTACGATCGGATGTTCAGCCGTACCATGAAGTTCGACTCCGGGACCGATGACGACGTCTTTGTCCGCGATGACGTAGGACAGCTTGCAAGATTCTGCGATTTCGCTTTTCTGCATGATGATGCAATGCTCCAAGCGGCTCCCGCTTCCGATTTTCACCGCACGGCCGATAATGCTGCAGGAGACGGCCCCTTCAACCGTCGAGCCATTCGCCAAGAACGACTCCGTCACTTCGGCATCCGCCAAATATTGCGTCGGTGGTTCATCCTTCACTTTCGTCATGATTGGGCGTTCAGGCAAAAACAACGTCCCCCACCGCTGTTCATCGAGAAGCGCCATCGACTCGCGGAAGTAGCTCTGGACGGAATCGATGACCCCCACATAACCTGTGTACTCGTATTCGCTGTAGTGATATTCCGTTTTTTTCATGCGCACCAAGTCTTCGACAGACAGGATTTTCTTTTCCTTGAAATCCCGGAGCAGCTTCATCATCAGCTCCTTGGAGAGCAAATATGTGCGCAGCTTCTGGCCGCCCTTCACTGCTTCGGTGATATCCGCACCTGAACGGAGATGTGACGCAAGCATGTCACTGTAATCGAGCTGGCAGATCGTGAAACAATTGGTCACTGCCACATACGACTGGGAACTTCTCGCAAAGAAATCCTCATGTTCTGCGATGGCACCGAAATTTCCTACACTGTAGCGGCTGCGGTTGCGCTCCATCGGCGGCAGAAAAAACAAGCCATCCTTCTTGCGATCAAGGTCCCAGCTCTTGCCTTTCCCGATATGATCGAGCAACGAACCGAGTGGATGCGAAGGGAAAATCCCAATCGCTTTAACTTCTGAATTCACTAAGTTCGACAGGACGAAATCAACAAGCCGGTAGCGCCCGGCGAACGGGATGGACGCTTCTGTCCGGTATAACGTCAAGTCTTCGAGTCCTGCCAAATCCACGCCGGCATCTACAACTGCCATGACATTCATCACGACACACTTCCTTCCCATTCTTCGATCTGCTGCTCTGTCAGGAGCATGACTTCCTCCTGCGCTTTCTCGATCCGGAATCCATCCGGTACGTGAAAGCCTGGCGGAACGATGACACGGTGCAACTGCGCACCCTTGCCGACCTGGACATTGCTCATGACGACACATTCGGATAGTTCCGCTCCTTCACTGATCCGGACCGACTGGAACAGCACCGAACGTTTGACACTCCCGCCGATGACACATCCTTCGTTCGCAAGAGATTCCTTGATCTCCCCTGTTTTCGTCACGGTTTGCGGCGGCAATTGCGGATTGGATGAATAAATGCGCCACGCATCGTCGTGGAGATTCAATCCTTGCGTGCTATCCAGCAAGTCCATGTTCGCTTCCCAGTAGCTGTCGACTGTGCCGACATCTTTCCAATATCCTTTATACGGATAAGCGACCATCTTCGCGCCATCTTCCAGCATGAGCGGAATGACGTCTTTGCCAAAATCATGGGTAGACTCGGAATTCTCGTTGTCTTGCTGTAAATATTGTTTGAGTTTCTGCCAATTGAAGACGTAGACGCCCATCGAAGCCAAATTGCTTTCCGGGACTTCCGGCTTCTCCACGAACTCCCGGACGACAAATGATTCGTCCGTATTCATGATGCCGAAGCGGCTCGCCTCTTCCCAAGGCACTTCGATCACCGAGATCGTCACGTCCGCTCCGTTGTCTTTATGATGATCGATCATCAACTGGTAATTCATCTTGTAAATATGGTCGCCCGAGAGGACGAGCACCAGCTCCGGATCGTAACGATTCAAATAGGCGATGTTCTGATAAATCGCATTGGCCGTACCTTCGTACCAGCGCATGCCCCGCACTTCAGCGAAAGGCGGGAGCATCGTGACACCGCCATTCCGCTGATCCAGATCCCACGGCGTGCCAAGTCCGATGTAATGGTGTAGACGGTGCGGCTGGTATTGTGTCAGCACTCCCACCGTCTGGATACCGGAGTTCGTGCAATTGGAAAGCGGGAAATCGATGATGCGGTATTTTCCTCCGAATGGCAATGCAGGTTTCGCAATATCATATGTGAGCGATTTGAGGCGGCTTCCTTGACCTCCCGCCAACAGCATAGCAACCACTTCTCTTTTCATTACGCGCTTCAGCTCCTCTTCTGTTTCTTCCACACCATCATGCAAAATGCCGGTAACCCGGCTGTAATCGAATGCTCCTGGCCGTGTATATTCCCTGCATCCGTTTCGACCGGTGCTGGCATTCCCTCCAATTCTCCTCCGTACCGGGCACATTCCGTGACGAACACCGGCTCATAGCTGCCAGCTTCCAGAACTCCCGTCTGTATTCCCGGATAGTCTTGCGCCGAAAAATTGCAGATGATCACAAGCACTTCATCCGGCTCTATTCCGCGGCGGATAAAACTGATGATACCTTGTTCATGATTGTCTGCATCAAGCCACAAGAATCCTTCCGGCTGATCATCCAGCTGGAAAAGGGCCGGCTCTTGCTTGTAAAATGCCAGCAGCTCCCGCGTATAAGTAGCCGTTCGCTGATGGAGTCCTTGTTTCCGGGATACCCAATCCAGCTCCGGTTGAAGCAGCCATTCCTCTTCTTGTCCGAATTCCTGCCCCATGAACAACAATTTCTTCCCTGGGTGCGTGATCCAGAAGCCCAGGAATAAACGCAGCTGCCTGAAACGTTCCTCCTCCGTCCCGGGCATTTTTCCAAGCAATGAGCCAAAGCCACGCGCCACTTCGTCGTGCGACAATGCCAGCAGGTAACGCTCTTCATATTGGTACATGAGAGAAAACGTCAGTTGCCGATGCTTCGCCTGCCGGTGCTCCGGAAGTTCTCCCATATAAGCGAGCACATCATGCACCCAGCCGAAATTCCATTTGTAATCGAATCCCGTTCCTCCTTGCACCACTGACGTTGTGACATTTGGATGATCATTCGCATCTTCCGCGATTAACAGCACCCCCGGGTGTTGCGCCTTCAAAGACGCGGTCAGCTTTTGTAAGAAACGGTTGCCTTCCGCATTCCGTTCCTGTTCTTCGCCGTTCGGGACGAACAGTTGTGTGATGAGTGCATCCATCCGGAAGCCGTCAAACCCAAACACTGTCAGCCAGTAGTCGGCGCTCGACAACAGGAAACTCACCACTTCCCCTTTCCGGAGGTCGAAATTCATCGTCCCCCAGTCCGGATTCAGCCGCCGTTCTTCCCGCTCCTCTTCGTAAAGATGAGTACCGTTGAATTCAGCTAGTCCAAATAAATCGCTGCAAAAATGTCCAGGAATCCAGTCGAGCAGGACCCCTAGGCCGGCCCGGTGACAAGCATCGATCAAAAATTTAAGGTCAGTAGGTTCGCCGTAGCGGCTCGTCGGTGCAAAATACCCGGTCGCCTGATAGCCCCACGACTCATCGAGCGGATGCTCCGTCAGCGGCAAAAATTCAATATGTGTGAAACCAACATCCTTGGCGTAAGGGATGAGTTCTTCCGCAAGTTCGCAGTAATTGAGGAATGTGCCGTCGTCATGCCTTCTCCAAGTGCCCGCATGCAGTTCATAAATCGCCAGCGGCTGGTCGTACTGATGCCTTACCGTGCTCATCGATTCCTTGGCCACATCCAGTTCCGCATACACGATCGACCGCGTCTTTGGACGCCGCTCCGCCATCCGCGCATAAGGATCAGATTTATGCAGGACCGTTCCATCCGCTGTTTCGAACCGGTATTGATAGTGAGATCCGTCCAAACGCCTTGGCACAACTGCCTCCCAGATTGTCACATCATCCGGGAATTGTACCATCTTAGCGGTCAGTTCTTCCCCTTCGGCCGTTTCAACGAGTACGTCCGCTTTTACGATACTTGGCGCCCAAACAGTGAAGGTCGTCGTATCGCTCTTCAGATGTGCACCGAAATACCGGTAAGCGTCCCGCATCTCGCCTATATGGAATGCCGCTAAGCACTCTTTCGTCAAACGCTGATTCCCTTCTTCCATCCCTTCACCTCCGCAGTCTTCATACCCTTATATTCTGCGCAGCCAACCGCAATCCCTTGTATTCGTCCAGAAATAGGCCGGACAGTATACGTTCCGGACATTGTACACACATCCTGTTCGCTGTTTTTTCATATTTTTCTGCTTTGGCGTACTTGTTTGCGTCCTCGCTATGCACTACGCTAAGAGGGAAGCTCGACAAGAAAGGATGTGGAAGCGTGAGTAAGAAGATTCTACTAGCACTCATTGGTACGATCCTGCTTCTTTCCGGATGTGGCCAACAAATAGAAGATCCCTTGAATTGGGACGTGGAAGCATTTGAGTTCACTAATCAGGAAAACCAACCATTCGGCTCGGCCGATTTAGAAGGCGAAGTATGGCTCGCCGATTTTGTCTTTACGAATTGCGTGACGGTCTGTCTACCGATGATGGCGAACATGACCGAGCTACAGAAAGAATTGAAAGCGGAAGGATTGGACGTCAAGATCGTTTCCTTCAGCGTCGATCCTACGATCGATACACCAGATATCTTGAAATCTTACGCGGAAAATTACGGAGCGGATCTCGCAAGCTGGAACTTGCTGACGGGGTATTCTCCGGAAACGATCGATGAATTCGCCATCGCCAACTTCAAGGCGCCAGCACGTAAGCCGGTTGACAGCGACCAAGTGATTCACGGAACGCGCTTTTACTTGATCGATCAGAACGGTGTCGTCATGAAGAGTTACGAGGGGATTAACCCGCCGGTCGAAGACATTTTAAGCGATGCAGAAATCTTATTGGCGGCGAATGACGAATGACGAAAACTAGATGGATTGTCCTCTTAGTGACCGTCCTCCTCATCGGCCTTATCGCCGTGTTCTTCCTGCCGCGTGACAATGAACCAGCACCAACGAGCCGTGTCGTTCTTGAACACACGTACCGTACTTACTTGGCACCATCTTGCTTCGAGCTGGAAGACCCGACAAACTTCCTCGAAGAAGCGACACTCGCAGATGCCGTGGAACTCGGCTACCCGCCGAATTCCGACTGTACGCGTGAAGCATTCGAAGGCAATCGCGACAGCCCGTTCCAAAGCTTGATGAAAGAACTCGGGATCATGGACGATGACAAACCCGATTGGTGATTCATTTGGATGAATAAAAAAAGAAACGGACTGGCGAATGCCGGTCCGTTTTGTCTTAATCGAATTCAATGGTGTCCACAGTTCCAGGCACAGCTTCCTTGTTGAGTGCCAACCGGATTGCTTTGATGCATACAGGTGATTGCGTACGGGCCACCGATTGCACAGCATATGGGACACCATTCTCGAGATGCAAGACAGCTAAGCAATTGGATTGCTCATTCGCCGTAATCAGCCATGGTGAGCCCGGCACCATGGCGAAGTGACGCGGGCTTTTGCCGCCGGCGGAAGTAATTTCTTTCAGCTCCACCAGTCCGTCTCCACGGATTTCGAAGACCGCGACGCTATCATGGCCCCGATTTGTCGCGTACAACAATTGATCGTCTTCAGACACCATCACTTCCGCACTTGTATTCTCGCCATCGAACTTTTCCGGAACAAGCGAGACGCGCTGGCGGTGAACGAGTCCATTGTTTTCTTGCCATTCGTAAACGCTGAGCGTCGAAGAAAGTTCTTCCAATGAATAGACGAACGGCTGGTCGTGATGGAATGCCAAGTGGCGCGGACCAGACCCGGTCGGCGCCACCGTTTCATTCACCGTGATCAAGCGGCCCGCTCCACTGTCCAATTTGTATTCGATGATTTTATCCGATCCAAGATCCGAGACCAGGAAACGGTCGGTCGCCGGAATTTGGAAAACAGAATGCGGGTGTGCCGCATCCTGCCTTGACACGACCGGCCCTGTCCCTTCGTGCTGCACAGCATCCGCCAGCTCACCTAATGTACCGTCCGGCAAGAACGGATACAAATTGACATTGCCGCCGGAATAGTTGACGGCAAGGACCCATTCCCCCGTCTCGTCGAAGCAGACGTGCGCAGGATGGGCGCCATTTGCCGAACGGCGGTTGCGTTCCCGTATTGCCGAATGTTCTTTATCCAACTCATAAGCGACCAATTCCCCGTCCGCCACTTCGCTGCATGCGACGAACCGGTGCTGATCGGGATGAACGGCAATAAAAGAAGGACGGTCAATGCCCGAAATTCCACCCACGCGCGTCAAATAGCCTGCAGCCTTGTCGAACTGCCACCACTCGATTGCCTGCGTCCCTTTGTCCGCATAAGAGCCCGTCAGAAAATGAAAGTCCATCCCATATTCCTCCCTTGAAATTCAGTCTCCTTAAAATTCATTCGAGATGCATGAGCATTTTCCTGCTAATTAGCATAAAAAATGTATAATTCATTATAAAAGCTACTTTAAAGCAAATAAACACTCAATTGGATGAATAATTGTACAAGTAGATAAAATCCGATGGCAAACGGTAAATTGAACCGCAGCCCATTTCTCACGCCGCTCAGTCCGTTCAAGCTGCTGAGGATGATGATCGGCATGACGAATGGTGACAATAGAATCGAAATGACGCTTCCCGATGTAACTGCCAAGACAATCAGTTCCGGCGGGTACGGCAGCGCAGCCGCTTCTAAGATTCCTGCGACAAGCACCACGACCGGGAGCGGACCGAGCCCGACAAAGCCCAGGATGATGACGAGAAATGGGATGAGGAGCAAGATATTCAAGAATGGCACAGCTTCCGACAGCGAGTTCATGCCATCGACAAGGCCTGTCGCGATGCCCGATTCATTCAACGCGTAGATTAGCACGCCTGCTGATAATAAAATACTGAATTGCTGTGCTTGATTCGCGATACCGGTCGACAAATAGCGTCTGCTGTCTGCGACGAAATTCGCTGGACGGCTTTTCAGTAAGAAATAAAGCAGCGTCCATCCAATGATGACAAGCGGAATCGTCAATAAGAATTCCAACCCCGTCACTTCGTGGACAACGAAAATCGTTCCGAATAGGGACACGAAGAGAAAAACGAACTCTCCCACATCACGGTTCACGCGTCCTTCGTTTCGCGAAGACTCAGCGGCTTTCGTCATTTCACGCTGTAAGACAGCGGAAAAGTCCATGCCATACGCTTTTTCCTGATGGCGCGCGAACAAGACCGACAGCCCTGTCCCTAGAGATGCGAAAAACAGACCAAGCAGAAGGGATTTCCATAACGTCGCACCGAGTGCTTCCACCGCAAAGATGAAGCTCGGGATGCTGATGACCCACATCGTCGAAAGGGCAAAGCCGCGTAAGATGGCTGTTCCTTTGAAATTTTCCCATGCTTCATCTTTCTGCTCTGTCAGGAACGAATCGATGAAGCGGTACATCATCGGCACAGCCCCGAACAACAGGAAGTGGGCAATCACCTGCGTCATCGCCATCAGTCCTGCATAAAACCGTTTACTACTGCCGAGGAGACGCTTGGACGCCCCCATGATTTCTTGTATGTACGGCTCTTCCTTCAGCACCCAACTGATCATCGGCACGACGAGAAGAAGCCCAATCAAACTGCGCATCTGCAGGATTCCTGCCCATAATGAACTTGCAGGATCATCTGAGAAGACGAACAGGACAACAACCGCCGCTGCCAGCAAGAACACTTGGAGACGAATTTTCGCGAGCGGCAGTAGCAAGCCTGCAAATAGTACGGCTAGCCAGCCGAACGTTGGCAACACGCTTTGCAAAAATGGCGTTGGGAAAAAATACGTATAAAAGTGCACAAGTACGTAAATTGAAATGGAGATGGTGAAGCCAATCGCTCCAATTCTATTCAATTGTGCCCCCCCTTTCCGTCGAGTTAGTTTGTCTCCCATTCTACACCTTTTCCGCTGCAGGTCCGAACCGGATTCAAAAAGAAAAGGAGACAGCAATTGCATGCCGTCTCCAGTCACTCCTCGAACTTATAATTCCGTCATCCGGATCGGTGGCAAGCTTGCTTCCAGCTTCTCACGGTGCTGCTCGAACTGTTCCGGTAGCATCAACCGTTCTCCGAGATGTGCCACTTCCTCATCCGCCGCAAAGCCTGGTGGGTCCGTCGCGATTTCGAACAGGAGCTCGCCGTATTCACGGAAGTAGATTGCGTTGAAATAGTTGCGGTCCTGCACCGGCGTCACGCCAAGTCCCCACGCTTCGATGTGCTGCTTCCAGTCCAGCTGATCCGCGTCATCAGCAGCGCGCCACGCGATGTGATGGACCGTACCTACACCGATCTGTCCGATTCCCATTCTCTCCATTTTAACATCGACGATATTGCCGATGTCAGCTTGCGAACGGAAGCGAAGCAAGCCGTCTTCTTCACCGACGCGTTCAAGTCCCATGACGTCTTCCAGCAGCTCTGCTGTTTTGTCGCCGTTCGTCGAGAACAATGTCGCGCCACCAAAGCCTTTGATTGCCACGTCCGGTGTCACGCCACTGAAGTTCCACGTGCTGTTGTCACCTTGCGCCCGTTCGACCAATTCCAAGTGCAGACCGTCCGGATCATCGAATGCCAGTGTCTCTTCCCCGAAGCGCGTCTTCTTTTCGAACGGCAAGTTGAATCCTGACAGCCGCTCTTCCCAAAAGCCGAGTGCACCGGTCGGTACCGCGAACGTCGTCACGCCGACCTGGCCGTCGCCGATTTTCCCTTTGTATGCGTTGCCCCAGGGGAAGAACGTCATGATCGTTCCCGGCTTGCCGTCCTGATCACCGAAGTACAAATGGTACGTTCCCGGATCGTCAAAGTTGATCGTTTTCTTTACGAGACGCAACCCAAGCACTCTGCCGTAGAAATTAGCGTTCCGTTGCGGGTCGCCGACGACGGCGGTAATATGATGAATACCCAGTGTTTGTTTTTTCATTTGAAAAACTCCTCTTCTTCCATTGGCTTCTTCACATTATATCATTTGTTTATCTTGAATTAAAAATAAGCAGATCATTCCTTCTTTCCTCTTTCCTGCTCTTTCTTCTCCTCCGCCAGCTCTTGTTTCTCTTTGCGCTTTTCAGACTCAATCGCTTCTTTATGGCGCTTCTCCTCTTGTTTCGTATCGCTTTTCTGTTCCGCCTCTTCTTTTTTATGCTCTTTTATCTCTTCAATTTTTTCCATCTCTTCTTCATACTCTTCTTCCACTTCGGTCGTCGACGGGATGAACGGCTCTTCGTTATAGTCCGTACGCTTGCCGTAACGGATCATTTCATAAATGATCCAGCCATTATTCGGCATGCCGTTCGCCGTCTTCATCGGCACGATATCAAACAACACATAATAAAAGGCATAAAAGATGAAACGGTCAAAAAACGTCAAATACTCCGTAATCACTTCATTTGCGATCAGTAGATTGATTGTCACGGCCACCACGATATTGATGAGAATCGGCGCAGCGTACAATGAAATATACGCAAATTCCCCTTCTTTCTTCAATGAATCGTAAGAAAACCAACTATATAGATGATAATATTTCCGGACATCAAAAATGCTCCACTTAAAAACACGGGGTCCCGAACCGATCGTCAATCGCGGGTTCTCCACTCCCAGAATTTCACTTATCAGCACATATCCCATCTGCCTAAGGAGGATAACGACAGGCAAAATGATGAACGCTGATATAATGAGCGAAACCAAATCGCTTAAGCCAAACATTAGACCACCCCGGTTCCGTTTCTTTCTAACACTGTACCCTTTCCACTGAAAACAAACCGATGAAACCAGTGTAACATTGTGTTAAACTGGAGATAAGAACTTATTATTTGTCATCTTTCCTTAACAAAGGTTGTGTTCGTATCAAACAGAAATTAACTGCTACCGTTCCGGCAAAGTGGCTCCTCCCGCTTATTTTGACCGTTCTTTTAGTAACCTTGACGATTTTGGAGAACTTCATCTTTTCAGAAGACGCTTCCGCCAATCCGGATTCACAAGGAACTGCAATTTATAGCCCGCCACCGTATTTCCTGGAGATCCAAGAGGAAGTCACGGTCGTGAAAGACCTCGTTTACAGCGACAGCGACCATGCACGTCTGGACATTTACCGTCCTGCAGATATGACGGAAAACTTGCCGCTCGTGCTGTGGATCCACGGGGGCGGCTACGTCGGCGGCTCGAAGGACACCCGTCAGGACTATGCAATGGCGCTCGCTCATGAAGGCTATGTCGTCGCTAATATCGATTACGCTTTGGCACCTGAACAGCTGTATCCTGGTCCGATTTTCCAGGCCAATGAAGCACTGGCATTTCTTGAACAGTACGCCCATTTATACAGAGCCGACTTCTCCCATATCTTTTTCGGCGGCGATTCTGCCGGCGCACAGATCGCTAGCCACTTGGCAGCTGCCGTTTCGAACGAAGAGCTCGCTACAGACATGGAGTTCCTGCCTGCCATCGCGGCGGATAACGTGAGAGGCGTCCTGCTCATGTGCGGTTTGTACAACATGGACACGGTGCGTGCGACCGGTTTCCAGAACATTGATACGTTCCTATCGGCATACACCGGCACCGTTCCGTTCGAATCATTCGAGCACATCGATCAACTGTCGACCGTCCAGCACATCACGGAAGATTATCCGCCTGCCTTTATTACGGTCGGTGACGCGGACCCGTTCGTTTCCCAATCGAAAGAGCTCGTTGCCGCTTTGGAAGCGGAAAATGTCGCGGTCGACACGCTGTTTTTCAACGGCAAAGGCTTGCTGCACGAGTATCAATATTCCCTCCACACCGAAGAAGCACAGCTTGCATTCGAGTGGATGATTGCGTTCATGGATGCTAATAGCAGATAAGCGAATCACGAATTCAGAGAGGAGAAAACTCCTCTTTCACCACCTATAAGCGAACGATCGGATCAAGATATAAGTAATCGTTCACCCTTTACTGAATTATTTTACTTTTCCTTATCTCTTGCCATCCATTTCTGTCGTGCTATAATGAGACCATTCAAAAACTTCATACACTCATATAATCGCGGGGATATGGCCTGCAAGTTTCTACCGGTTTGCCGAAAACAAACTGACTATGAGCAGCAACGAGACGACAAAAAGATGCGTGCGCGCATTTTTTCGGCGTTTCCTTTCGAATTCACAAGCTCGAAGGACATTGCTCCACTCATGGTATTGACTGGATGCGCGTTCTGAGGGCTTTTTTTCATTCCCTCGATCGCAAGAAAGGGGCAATTCATACAATGAAACAGCTACAAGAAAAAATTTTACAAGAGGGCAAAGTACTTTCAGCCGACGTTTTGAAAGTCGATTCCTTCCTGAACCACCAGATCGACCCACAGCTCATGCAGGCGATCGGCGAGGAATTCGCGGAGCGTTTCCGGGATGCCGGTATCACACGCATTTTGACGATTGAGTCATCTGGGATTGCACCAGCAGTCATGGCTGGACTTTCACTCGGGGTGCCCGTCGTCTTCGCACGAAAACGTAAATCACTGACGTTGACTTCAAGCCTCCTGACCGCTGAAGTGCACTCGTTCACAAAAGGTGAAACGAACGAAATTTCCGTTTCAAAAGATTATTTGAAACAGGAAGATGTCGTCCTCGTCATGGATGATTTCCTGGCAAACGGCCAAGCAGCACTCGGCCTTGCAGCAATCGTTGAAGAAGCCGGGGCTGAACTTGCCGGCATCGGAATCGTTATCGAGAAAGGTTTCCAGGCCGGAGGGAAATTACTCCGCGACCGCGGACTCCGTATCGAATCGCTTGCCATCCTCGACTCTTTGGAAAACGGGACAGTTCAATTCAAACAGGAGGCCTTCACAAAATGAAGAAACTATTCGGAGAAATGACACTCGGTCTTCAGCACGTCCTGGCAATGTATGCAGGTGCGATTCTCGTGCCGCTTATCGTTGGTGGCGCACTCGGACTTACTGGTGAGCAACTGACGTATTTGGTCGCGATCGATATCCTGCTTTGTGGTGTCGCAACACTTCTTCAAATCATGAATGGCCGCTTCTTCGGCATCGGACTCCCGATTGTCCTCGGCTGTACGTTCACTGCTGTCGGGCCGATGATCGCCATCGGCAGCCAATACGGCATCTCCGCTATTTACGGCGCAATCATCGCTTCTGGTATTTTCGTCGTTTTGATCAGCGGCGTGTTCGGCCAATTAGTCCGTTTCTTCCCGCCGGTCGTTACAGGATCGGTCGTGACGATCATCGGAATCACGCTCATCCCCGTCGCGATCAACAACATGGGCGGTGGCCAAGGAGCCGCAGACTTCGGTTCTGCAACGAACATCGCGCTTTCTTTCGGAACATTACTCTTCATTCTCATCATGTATAAATTCTCGACTGGCTTCATGAAAGCCATCTCGATTTTGCTTGGTCTTGTTGCAGGAACAGCCGCTGCCGCTTTCATGGGACTGGTGAACTTCAGTGCTGTTGCGGATGCATCTTACTTCCACATGATCAAACCGTTCTACTTCGGCACACCGACATTCGAATGGTCTGCCATTTTGACGATGATCCTCGTCGCAATGGTGTCTCTTGTTGAATCGACCGGCGTCTACTTCGCCCTCAGCGATATTACAGAAAAGAAATTGTCGAAAAAGGATTTGTCGAAAGGCTATCGTTCAGAAGGCCTCGCCATCGTACTCGGCGGGATTTTCAACGCATTCCCGTACACAGCTTTCTCGCAAAACGTAGGCTTGATCCAAATGTCCGGTGTAAAATCACGTAAAATTATCTTGATTGCTGCTTTGATGCTTATCACGCTCGGTTTCGTACCGAAAATCGCTGCGGCAACAACCATCATCCCGACAGCTGTACTTGGCGGTGCAATGATCGCAATGTTCGGTATGGTCATCGCACAAGGCATCAAAATGCTCGGCAAAGTCATCACCGTTTCGCAAGAGAATGCCATGATCGTTGCTTGTTCAGTCGGTATGGGGCTTGGCGTGACGGTCGTACCGGAAATCTTCGCTGGTCTACCGGCAAGCTTGCAGATTTTGACGAGCAACGGCATCGTCGCCGGTAGTTTGACGGCGATCGCGTTGAACGTCCTCTTCAACATGATTCCTTCCCGTAAAGCGGTGAAAAAGGAAGCATCTGCAGCTATTGTGCAGGAAGAAACTGCAACTGCAGTCAAATAACAACGGCAAACGCCGCTCCGGAACGTCTCTGATGACGTGCCGGGGCGGCGTTTTTGGGTCGGTGTGGCGGATTGTTGCAAAATTCGGGGTGTTGGTTGTAGTATTTTTAATTTGGTTGCAGAATCGGCTCGCTTTGTTGCAGTATGTCCGATTTGGTTGCAAATCAGTGGGCAGAGGCAGTCTGTCCGCTGATTCTGCGACGAAGCAGCGAAGCGATGCAACGGTTTTTCATGCTTCGAAGCTAGCGAAGCGATGCAGAAGCAGGAGCAACTCGTTACAGAATCACAAAAAAGAAGCCCCCGCCGCCCGGTCAAGACCGGGTGGCGGGGGCGACTCCATTATTGATTGATGTACAGTTTACCTTCAGCCGCTTTACGTGTTTCGTTACCAAAGCTGTCGACTACTTTCGCTTCGACTGCTGCACCATTGGCTACTGTGCCATGTGGTACTGTCCAATACCCGACATAATGACCCGGTGCGACTTCCATCACTGGAAGTTCTGTCGCATTCGATACATTCGTCAAAGGCATATGGATCATGAACGATGCTTTCAGGCCAGGCTCTGAGTGGAACTCGACTTTCACGCTGTAGCCTGTTGAAAGCTCAAGGTCCTCAGCCGGTGTAACGCCTTCGATCACCGGTGCTGTGAATTTCGCTGTCAACGTTGCGCTTTGAGTCGTCTCATTACCTGCTGTGTCTGTTGCAACAACTGTGATTTCGTTGTCACCTTCGTCCAGAAGAATCCGTTTTGAATAGCTTCCGTCCGTTACTGTCGCTTGTTGTCCATTGACTGTCACTGTATCCAGGTAAGCGTCTGTTACCGTTCCTTGGACCGTTACCGTTTCACGGTTCGTCTTCGATCCATCTACTGGATTGTCGATCGTCAATGTTGGTGCTTGCGTATCCAATGTTACGTTCACAGCAGAAGATTCTCCTGTTTCACGTCCATCAAGAAGTGTGACCGCTACGAGCTCGTTCGCACCTTCCGTCAGCTCGACCGGAATCGCGAATGTGCCATCACTTCCGATTTCCGCTGTCGCTACTGCTTCACCATTGTTTTCCAGAACGACTTCAGTAGTTGGCGAAGCTGTTCCTTCTACTACAAGCTCTGGGTTGTTCGTGACGAAACCTTCTTCAGGAGTCGTGATCACCGGCGTGCTGACTTCGTAGCTGACACGCGCACGGATCATGTAGTTCCCTTCTTCAGCTGGAGAAGCAGACCATGCTCCGCCTACTTGCTGGAAGCTTCGTTCAGCGTTCGGTCCATCTTCATCCGTCGCCAATCCTGGTGTGTTCGGGTTGGCCTTCGTCTGACGATAAACCATGTAGAACTCATCAGATACCATGATGTTGTGCTCGCTCAAGTCGACAACCGTCCAGTCGCCGTTACGTAGAGCTGTTCCTTCTACTGGACCTGCAAGCAATTTACCTGGCGTGCCATCGACACCAGTTGCATCCCAGACTTCTACGGCAAATTCAGTGCCGCCCGGGCTTGGCCATGTTGTATCCCAGAAGCGGAATACGCCATCAGTGACGATTCCAGCATCATTGCCTTCTGGAAGCGTCATTTTCACAGCCCACGCATTTCCACCATCGTTATAAGCACGTGCGTTTTCGCCAGTGCCATCGTCATATCCGATTTCCCCACCTGGAACTGTGTAGAATGGTTCCAAAGCAAAATCGAGTGTTGCAGCGTCTTCACCGATTTCCACTGTCGCTTCCGCTCCGTGGTAACCTTCTGCTACTACTTTCACTGTGTATTCACCTTCGTATGCAGTGATCGAGTAAGCACCATCTGCATCCGTCACTACTGGAGAAACGTTCGCATCTTCCACAACCAGGACAGTTGCGCCTTCGATCGCTTCGCCTGTTTCACCGTCTGTCACTGTACCGCTGACAGTGTTTTGCGCGATTTCATCAAGGACAAAATTCGCAGATGTCGTTTCATCAGCTTCGATGACCACAGACTGCTCAGCAGACTGGAATCCGTAAGCTTCCGCTTTTACAGTAAATTCACCTGGCTGGTGGGAGAACGAGTACGAGCCATTTGCTGGGTTCGTGTAGACAGAACGTCCTGATTCCAGCACACTCACTTGCGCACCAAGTGGCAAGATCGTTGGATTGATTGGTGCTTCAACTGCAGGCAATTGGATCGATTCGATGCCTGCTGGCTGGTGATGTTGCGGTTTTACTGCATTTTTGATCGCATTTGGATCTTTGTCTTTCATGCTGCCTTCGTTTCCAGGTTTGCTCTTACCTGGGTTCTTGATCGCATTTAACTTGCCTTTGTTGAATTTCGGATCCGGTTTTACTTTTCCAGGTGCTGTCGTTTCTTCACCTGATGCATCCGTCAACGCTACATCGTCGATATACCAACCTTCTTTGACAACACTGCCATCAGAGTAAAGGTTAAAACCGAGGTATACACGTTGTCCGCTGTATTCCGATAGAGACACTTCTTCTTCAAGCCATCCTTCAGATGCTCCTTGGAACATCTCAAGTGCCGTCCACTCTACTCCATCCGTAGAGATATAGACGTGACCGTAATCCCACGCACGACCAGTCGATGATTCTTCAAAGTCAAACCAGTGGTTGAACTGCAAGTAAGAATCGCCTTCAGGCAGGTCAACTGGTGGCAAGATCAATGTTGCGTTCGAGCCTGAATCGTAGTTTCCAGTCAAGTTCGTCGCAAAAACATTTTCTCCAGAAGCAGCATTACCAGGGCCCGTCGTCGGAACTCCGCGCTCCCATGTGTTGCCGCTTCCTGTAGACGTCCAGCCGACTGCGCCAGCTTCGAAGTCTTCAGAGTAACCTACTGTGATGCCTGGTTTCACTTCAACTGTGTAGTCATCAGATACGACTTCGTTATTCCCGAAGTCCGTGATCGTCCAGTTGTACACGAATGATTCACCAGTGATTGCATCTCCTGGCACTGCAACTGCAAATTCGCCTGATTTGAAGTCACCAGCTTTACGTGATGCTTCGATCGCTTCGAATTCACCATCCGCGTTCAAATAGTTCAATGTAACAGAAGCGATGCTGATGTCATCTGTTACTGAAACCGATAGTTCAAGGTCCATGCCAGCATAAGTTTCTGCTGGTGCTTCGTGTTCGAATGCAGGAGCTTCCGTGTCATCCCCTTGCTTCGCCACTTGTCCTTCAAGTGTTCCAATCCCATCAAGAATCGAAGAAACTGCTTCATATGCATCAACTAATCCATAACCATAGCCATGGTTTGGTGTTTCCGGATAGTTTTCATCCGTCAATGGAGTAGCTGTTTCCAACAAGACCCGTTCCATTTCATCGACTGTAATATCCGCATTCACTTGACGCAGCATTGCCGCTACCGCAGCTACTGCCGGACCAGCCATGGAAGTTCCATTCCAGCCGCCTTCGTAGCCGCTACCAGGAACAGAAGAACGGATATTGACACCCGGAG
This sequence comes from Planomicrobium sp. YIM 101495, assembly GCF_009707665.1. Classification (GTDB taxonomy): domain Bacteria; phylum Bacillota; class Bacilli; order Bacillales_A; family Planococcaceae; genus Planococcus. The sequence continues at coordinate 154,930 of NZ_WLZW01000002.1, read as the reverse complement.
CCGAGATGTCCGGTTTGATCTCGTCGTACGGTGAAGGCCCTCTTAGCGAGAAGCTTCCGACCACGTTATTGATATCTGTAGCTCCTGTTGCGAAAGACTCTGGATAGTTCGCTGGTGCTGCAACTGATCCAGGGCCACCCGGATTTGTGAATGTCGTGTTACCTGCAGAGAATTCAGGGAAGATTTCAGCAGCGCGCCAGTTGATGACAACATCGCGGTACCACTCATCCAATCCTGCTCCACCGCCCCATGAGTTGTTGACAACGTCAGGAGCCAAATCCACACGTGTGTTTCCGTCCGCGTCAGTCGGTGCAAGGATCCATTGTGCTGCTGCCAGAAGATCTGCATCGCTACCACCTGCTGCCGTAAACGCTTTTACGCCGATCCATTTCGCGCCAGGTGCCACACCTACCTGGTTGGAACCGTCCGGCTCAGCGCCGACCATTGTTCCTGTTACGTGCGTTCCGTGCCCTTGGTCATCATACGGTGTTGTTTGACCAGCAGTTGCATCGAACCAGTTGTAGTCATGGTCGACTTCTCCTGTCGCCGCATTGTAACCGCGGTATTTTTCTTTCAGTGCCGGGTGATCCCACTGAACACCTGTATCGATGCTCGCTACGACTGTACCCGATCCGTCGATGCCCATGTCCCACACATCCGGTGCTTTGACACGCTCGACGTTCCATTCAACATTTGCAACCTGTGATTCCGGTGATACTGCATCAGGTGTCTTCGTTGTGAAAAGCTGGCGTGTTTCGTTCGCCAAAACCTTTTCTACTTCCGCAAACCCTGCGATTTTTTCAGCGATTTCCTTCGTCGCTGTCACGGCCATTCCGTTGACGATGTAATATGGCTCGATGTCTTCAACATTTCCTTTCGCTTCTTCCGCTTCGAGGAAAGCAAGGACGGATTGTTGCTCTTCGAGTGAAGTCGCTTTCAGTTCCGAGACGACAGCCGAACGTTGTGCCAACTTGCTTCGTTGTGCGCTCAATCCCGCCTTTTCAGCAGCTTTCTTAGCAGAGGCAGCGACTTTTTCCGTTTCGCCTTTTTCCTTGAATTTCACCAGGAATGTCACTTTTTCTTCATCTTTGAAGTTCGTCAGTAAGCGATCACTCAGTTTCTCTTTCGCAGTAAGCGCTGTGCCATTTACCGACTGATGCATGTTCTTTTGCACTTCAGCTGTCGCAAGTCCTGGCGCCACAAGCGAGAACGCCATGAGGAGCGATGCTGCTGCACTCAACATTTTGAATGGTTTACCATTTCTCTTCTTCAAGTTTGTTCCTCCCTCCATTTTTGTGAAGCAAACACTAGACCTTCTCAATCCCGCCCTCTTCTATGTAAAAAAAAGGCCGCAAAAAAACACCTCCCCCTCTGCAATTAATCGAATTGGATGCCGGCTCTAGGTGCTGTGAAAACTCTCGGTTGTGTAATCACTATAACAATAAAAAAAGAAATTTTTTACTGTTTTATTTCAATTAAACAATTAATCCTAATTCCACTTCTTGTATCGATAGTCCCAACATATTTTAATAATCTTTCACAAAGCATTGGTATCACTCAACAAACGGGGAATAGGTGAATAGACCTTAGATGGTATTGAATATTTAAATTATTTCGAATTTAATTCATTTGGTTTACAACACAACAAAATCTTTGCATCCAGATTTCTTTTGAGTTGTATTTTTTTGACTTCCTCCACCAATATTACGAAAACTTTAAAAAGATTCGATTGTTTTAGATTGATTTCTTTTGCTGAAAACTTTATATTTAGAGAGGCGAAATAATCGCTGAATTATGAGGAAATCATTTCCCTGAACCCATCTGATAAGGAGCAACTCAATATGCAGCGTTTTGTTTTATGGTTTTCAGATTGGAAATCGAAAATTCTTTCGTTCAATAGAAATATCAAGCTCTTCATCGTCGCCAACACCTTGATCCAGATCGGGATGGGAGTTTTCATGGTAATGTACAATTTATATATTAAAGAACTGGGGATGCCGGAGACCGTCAACGGCCGCGTCATCTCCATGACGGCGCTCGCCTCGGCGATCATGCTGATTCCTGCAGGTTTCTTGAGCGATAAAATTGGCCGGAAGTGGATGATCATCGTCGGTGCTTTGCTCACGGCCTCTACCCTGTTCTATAGAAGTTTCGCCGTCATGGAGTCGCCGCTCATCACCGCGGCTTTCTTTACCGGGCTGTTCATGGCATTCGTCCAAGTATCAGGCGTCCCACTGCTTGCCGAGAACTCGAAGCCTTCGGAGCGTGTCCACCTATTCAGCATTTACTTCGCGCTCATGACGGTCGCCAACGTCGTCGGAAGCCTGCTTGGCGGCATCATCTCGGATTTGTTCCAGCTCTTCGGCGGCCTCTCTCCCGTGGAAGCCATCCGTTGGTCACTCGTCATCGGTGCTGCACTTTTTACGCTCGGACTCCTGCCGCTCTTCCGATTACGCGACCATAAGCAAAGACAGGAAGAAAGAACTAGCACGGAAGATGCGACTTCGGACAAGAAGGATGCCGCTCCAGATAGTAGACTGAGCAAAAACTTGATCGTCATTTTTCACTTCTCATTCGCCAGTCTGTTGATCGGTTTTGGCTCCGGTCTCGTCGTTCCGTACTTGAACTTGTACTTCGCGAACCGTTTCGATGCGACGAATACATATATCGGACTGGTCCTTTCACTTGGATCGGCCATGACCGCTGTCGCCATGCTGATCGGTCCGATTCTCGTCAGACGCGTCGGCAAAGTGAAAGCCTTGATCTTGTTCCAAGTGCTGTCGATTCCGTTCCTGATCCTGACCGCTTATACGACGTCGCTGTTGCTCGCGTCCCTCGGCTTCCTGCTGCGGCAGGCACTGATGAACGCAGGCAACCCGATCCAAAGCGCAATCGCCATGGAAGTCGTGCACGATAAATACAAAGGGCTCGCGAACTCCGTCAATCAGATGGTCTTCAATGTCGGTTGGGCAGCCATGGGCCCGATCGCTGCCGGACTGGTCATCACATTCGGCTCCTACTGGGGCTATGCCTATGCGTTCAGCATCACGGCCGGGCTTTACATCATCTCCTCCGTTTATTACTACTTCATTTTTGGCAAGCGCAAGCTCGCGGAAGAGTGATGGATTGGACGAACACCGGTTAACTGACTAGCAACAGGTAAATCCGGATGAATCCAAGTTGAATGAGAAGCAACGCCAGTTATCGGCCGAGCAATCCAAGTTAAAATCCTACAAACAACAATTAACGCAAAAAGCCGCCTCGCGCGTCGTCATAACGACGCAGCAGAGGCGGCTTTCCCATTATTATTTGCGTTTTTTTGCAGTCAGTCGGCCGAGCGCATAAGCACCCGCAACGAGCCCGATGATCGTATTTGTCTTCTTCGTGAAAACTTGTTTGACGACCAAGTTCAAGTTTTGTGGACGCTCAGCGAGGCGGCGCATGAAATACGCATACCAGTCATCGCCGAATGGCACGTACACACATACTTTGTAGCCCCGCTTCACAAGTTCCCGCTGCAGTTCTTTGCGGAAGCCGTAAAGCATCTGGAATTCGAAGCGGTCGTGTGAAACATTGTTCGCTTCGATGAAGTCGATTAGTTGCTCGATGATGTGGTGATCATGCGTCGCAATGGACGTGAACTTGCCGTTCAGCAAATGATCCTGCGCCAGCGCGATGAAATTCTCATCGATTTCTTGCCGTGTTTGGAACGCGACGTCAACTGGCTCTTTGTAAGCACCTTTGACGATCCGTAAGCGCAGGTCGCGATGTGTTTCCACGTCTTCCGCTGCACGGTAGAAGTACGACTGGATCACTGTGCCGATGTTCGAAAACTCTTTCGTCAACGTTTCGAGCAGATCATACGAGGGCTGCACGTGTGCATAGTCCTCCATATCGATATTGATATGCATTTTATATTTACTTGCTGTTTCCGTGATTTCGTATAAGTTGTCATAACAAAAATCGTAGTCGATATCCAGCCCGAGCTGTGTCGGCTTTAATGAAACGTGTGCATTGACACCGCTTTCATGGATTCGCTCGATGGCTTCCAGAATCTTGTTCTTCGCCGCTGTCGCTTCTTCCCGCTCAGCTACGAACTCTCCGAGATTATCGATGGTGCAGCTGATGCCTTGCGCGTTCAGATCACGTATCGTCTGAATCGTCTCCTCAATGTTTGTGCCCGCCACAACGCTTTGGGCGCCCAATTGCAAACCATATCTCTTGGCCGCAGCAGTCAGTAATTGATTTTGAGACAACCCGATAAACACATCTTTTAACATTTTATTCCCTCCTGAAACGATTCAACAAATTCCTCATTTCGAGACAGCTTCCTGTCTCGCCACAAGTCTTCTCCATTCTAATCCTTTTGCTGGCATCTTGTATACAAAAAATAAAGCTTCCCCGCGAAGGAAAGCCTCATTTTTGTCAATTGTTAATATACTTTTCAAAAACATCCCCGAAATCCTTCACGTGGTACTGGTTTCGGACGGATGTCATCCATGTGAAGCCAAAATCAGTCAGCTTGTTGTATTGGTCGTCCAGCTTCACATCTCCTACTCTCGAGTTTTGCAGAATCGACACCGCTTTTTCCAGGCTGTCGTTCGCCATGTGCATAACAATGGCATTTTCATGCGTGATTTCCGCGATGCGAAGCAAGGATTTATACAAATCCTTCAAACGCTCGATCTGGTCTTTCTGGACGTCGATGCTGAATGCGACCGGACCGAGCTTGAAGTCGATCTCGACATCCAAATCGATCTTCCCTGCCGTCTCCAGGCTGACATCCGAAATCGTATGCTGGGAATACGGGTAGCGCTTCAATGTCCGTTTGGAAGACATCGCACTTTCGCCGTCGACGTGGATGAGAGCCAAGTTCGTGAAACAATATTCATCCGCTTTCGTTTTGATCAGGAAATAAATCTTCTCATCATCTTCATGCATGACATAATCGTCTGCGTCCGTCTTGTCGTAATCCTGAGGATCGATGATTTTGCCGACATCCGATAACCCGAGTGCATCTGCAGCCATTTTCTTGAACATATCCATACTTCCTCTCGTTGTTAAAATTCTACTCTCTTATTTTAACAGAAACGACGGCATCCTCATTCATTTTTTCAATTCTGAACTGTATTGCTCCCCGAATAATCGGTCATACTGCAACAATTCGTAATCCTGCTTCAACGCTTCCACTTCGTCTGGTGTGATACGGTACAACTCGTCGTCCGCATCGACTTTGACATCGACCGTATAGCCGGGCATCACGTCACGGAAGAGGTCGACTGCCTTGTAAAACAACGGCTTGTCGACGCCCGCTAAGTCGAGGGCGACCGAAGCAAGTGTATTCGGACTAACCGTCCCGAGCTCTGGCACGTCCGCTCCGTAATTATTCCAGATGGCGAGCGGCGTGCTCCGCATCTTCCGGAAATCATCCAGTTCCCAAGCAGATTCGCCGACCCCTCTTGGCACGAAATCCGTCTGCTTGAACAGTTTATAGTCCGGACCGATGGCAGGAAGATGATCGCCGAAAAAGACGATCAAGGTCGGCTCGTCCGATGCTTCCGCATATGCGGCCAGCTCCGCAAACGCGGCGTCCGCATCCTGTACCCCTTGTGTGAAGGAACGCAGCAGAAGGTTCAGTACCGGATCCACTCCTTCAGGCACCTCTGTTTCCACGGTGAATTCTTCGTATTTATCTTCGTTATAGCTCGTATGGTTCTGCATCGTCACGGCATGTATGAAGACTGGCTCATCCGCCGCTTCGATCTGTTCGATGATGGTCTCCGTCACTTGCGCGTCCGAGACGAATGGCCCTTTGTAGAGCGGGTCTTCAAAGCCATCGATGTCGATGAATTCTTCAAAGCCCATGTGCTCATACACTTCCTCGCGGTTCCAGAACCACTTCGGATAAGGGTGGATTGCAAGCGGCTTATAGCCTTTATCCGCTAAGTAATTCGGCAGGGCCGGAATTTCCGACTTGATGTACTGCTGGTAAGGCACCGAGCCGGTCGGCAAGAACATATTGGTGAAGCCCGTCAACAGCTCGAATTCCACATTGCTCGTCCCGCCGCCGAATGTCGGGGACAACAACGCACCGTTCTGATGTTCACGGACAAACGGCATCGGGTCCGGTTCGAATCGTGCGCCTTCAAGCAAAGTCGGATCCCAGAACGATTCGCTCATGATGAAGATGATGTTCGGCTGTTGAGCTGGAGCTTCCGCGTCCGATGGCGATTGCTCCGCTTCCAGCCGTGCCATGATTTCCTCGATCGCCCGCTCGTTATAGCCGGACGGCGCCCAAATGATCGCGCTTTGCATATTCAAAAGGAACGTCAGGAAAAAACCGTTTTCTGCATAGTTTTTATTTTGATCCCATGTAATGTTCGTGACTTCCGCACGGTCTTTCAATCCCGCTTCGACTCCCGGAATCGATCGGTAAAAGACGAACAAGCATAAGAATACAGCCGCGAGCAGGAGCAACGGCACGCGCGCCCACCATTTCAGGCGGAACAGCGGCTTCGGGCGTTTCATCCACCAGTAGGCGATTAATCCAGATACGCCTGCCACAACAACCGCCAGACCGAGAAGCAGCGCGCCGGCATTCACTTCCTGCAACAAATTCGGCAACAAGTTGAAGACGTTGCTGTACAGCAGCAAATCCCATGGATACAAGTTTTCCCCGAGAAACCCGAATTTATAAAAGCTGATGACCACAAGCCCGCCTGCCACGACATGCGTTGCCAGAAAACTGATGACAAAGCGGTTGAACAGACCGAGAAAAATAAAAAATACCGCAATGAGGATGAGTACATTCAAATAATAAGCAGACGGCCGGTCTTTCTTCCATTGGTTCGCCTGTTCAAATCCTTCACCCAAGAACGCCTGGGCAGCAACCGCCGCAAATGCAAAATATAAAATCCCCGCAACAACCAGCAATACCTTCCATAACTTTGGTGTTAGCTTCAAAAAGACCCCTCTTTTCTGTCCAGACGCGCAAATTTCTAATAACTTATTTTACCATACCCCACGGTTCATGCACCTAGCAAAAGAAAAAGCATTCCAGGCTCACCGCCCAAAATGCTTTCTTAATGTCCCGATACTATATGTCCGGCAAGAATCGCTCAGCGGGGATCTTGTCGGATGGATGAGATCTCCGTAAAGCAGCTCTTCTAAAAAACGCACTTCCCCGCGGAAGGATAGTTCTGTTTCTCCGTCTCTAATTTCCACTTGGATGTAGAGGGAGCTGCCATCTTCGACGTAATCCGTAACCAAAAGCTCATGCTGTACCACTTAGAACAGCCCCATCGCTTCGCCGTCTTCACCGACATCCATGCCAAGTGCCGCTGGCTGTTTCGGCAATCCCGGCATCGTCATGATGTCGCCGGTCAGGCAGACAAGGAATCCGGCGCCGAGCTTCGGAATGATTTCGCGGATCGTCACTGTGAATCCTTCCGGACGGCCGAGAAGTGCCGGCTGATCCGACAGCGAGTACTGCGTCTTCGCCATGCAGATCGGCAGCTCATCCCAGCCGTACTTCTTCAATTGGAGCAATTGCTTCTGTGCCGCCTCGGTCAGTTGGACGCCGGCTCCACCGTAAACGTTCTCGACGATTGCGCGCAATTTCTCCTCGACTGCGTCACTTTCTTCGTATAAGAAATGGAAGTCCGTCGGTTCAGCCAGTTGCTGCTTTACTAGCGCAGCCAGCTCCAGACCACCTTTCCCGCCTTCTTCCCATACATTCGTCAGTGCCAGTGGTACGCCGGCTGCTTCTGCCCACTCTTGGATAGTTGCCATTTCTTCAGCCGAATCCGTAATGAAACGGTTCAAGGCAATGACGGGTTCGATGCCGAATTGGCGGATTGTCTCCACATGCTTCTCGAGGTTGACCATGCCGCGGCGCACTGCTTCTGCATTCGCTTCAGCCAACTCGGCTTTCACTATGCCGCCATGCATTTTCAGTGCACGGACTGTCGCCACGATCACCACCGCATCCGGATGGAATCCGCCTTTGCGCGATTTGATGTGCATGAACTTCTCGGCTCCGAGATCCGCACCGAAGCCCGCTTCCGTAACGACAATATCTGCCAGCTGACGCGCTGTTTGCGTGGCTGCAAGTGAGTTACAGCCATGCGCAATATTGGCGAACGGTCCACCGTGAATGATCGTCGGTGTCCCTTCCATCGTCTGGACGAGGTTCGGCTTGAATGCGTCTTTCAGCAACAAAGTCAGTGCACCTTCTACACCAAGGTCACGCACTGTGATCGGTTCCCGGTCATACGTGTAACCGATGAGCATGCGTGCGAGACGTTCTCTCAAATCGTCCAGCGACACGGCCAAGCAAAGCACCGCCATGATTTCGGATGCGACCGTAATATCGAATCCGTCTTCCCGCGGAATTCCTTGCCCAGGTCCACCGAGGCCAATCATGACATGGCGAAGCGCGCGGTCGTTTATGTCTAGCACACGTTTCCAAACAATTCGGCGTGGATCCATTTTCAACAGGTTCCCTTGATGTAGGTGGTTATCGATAAACGCGGACAGTGCGTTATTAGCAGTCGTGATGGCGTGAATGTCTCCCGTAAAGTGAAGGTTGATGTCTTCCATCGGTAAGACTTGTGCATATCCGCCACCTGTCGCGCCACCTTTAACGCCCATGACCGGACCAAGAGATGGTTCCCGCAGTGCGACCATGACCGATTCGTCCAATTGTTTTAAGGCATCCGCAAGCCCTACTGTAACAGTAGACTTCCCTTCTCCTGCCGGTGTCGGACTGATTGCCGTCACAAGCACCACCTTCCCTAGTGCAGTCATTTTCGGCAGGCGGTCCGTCGTGATCTTCGCTTTGTGATTTCCGTATAACTCAAGTGCATCCGCTGGAATCCCTGCCTGTTCCGCTATTTCCGTAATCGGCAAAAGTGCGGCATTTTTCGCGATCGTCAAGTCTGTAAAAGCCATCATGCTCCCAACTTTCGTTTTCTTTTATTATACCTTAGCCAAAACACCTGTCCGGTGGAATTTTCGGATTTTTTGTGAATGAAGCCGCAAAAAACCGCACCTCCGATTCAAGGTGCGGCTATACTTTCTATTTTCTTTGGTTTTCCGTATCGATGTTTTGGTTCTGCTGATCGGGATTTTGGACCTGGTCTCTGATGGACTTCTCTTCTTCACGCAATTCTTTTTTCTGCTGTTGCTCCTGCAATTCCTCTTTGTTCTTGTCTCGTGCCATGTTGTCCCTCCTCCAATCGTTATACCTTCTCTATTCCCGCTGACGCTGCGATAAAACACATTGTTCATTTTGTTGTATACTGGAAAAAAGTGAAATGCAAAGGAGGAAACCAGCAGTGGAAAAGCACATCGATTGGTCAACTTTTTCTCACGGTTCCCGGCAATTCTATTTGGCAAAAACAGAAAAAGGACTATGCTATCTCGGAACTCCGGATGAATCGTTCGAAGCGTTCGAAAAACGTCTTCGAAAGCACGTACCGCATGAAGGGCTGATCGAAGACGACGAGGCATTGGCTCCTTACCGGGAAGAAGTCCAGAACTTCCTGAACGGAGGAACCGACACGTTTTCATTGCCGATTGATGCACGCGGCACCGACTTCCAGCTATCCGTATGGAATGCGCTCTGCGAGATCCCATACGGACAAACGGTCTCCTACTCGGACATCGCCGAGGCGATCGGCAAGCCGACTGCAGTCCGCGCAGCGGCGTCTGCGATCGGAGCCAATCCGCTGCTCATCCTGGTGCCTTGCCACCGCGTCATCGGCAAGAACGGGGCACTCACCGGCTTCCGCGGCGGGCTTCCGCTCAAGGAAATGCTGTTGGGGTTGGAAAAGCAGTATCAGAACGAACCAGCGAGAGAAGGCTGAGTCTTTCTTTCGCTGGTTTTTTCTTGTTCGTAATGTGAGTTCCGCTTCTTGTATGGATCAATCGACAATTTCAAACGTAGCTGCAAGGTAAATTTCCTCGCCCACCAATCCCTCGTCTGTCTGTTGAATAAAAGAGAGAACAATCCGGTAGTTTCCCGGCGTCAATTCTTCTTCCACCACTTCCAGCGGGTAAAACTCTGTAGTGATTGATTGAGCGCCCACAAAAAAGCCCATTGCCGGGAAGTCTCTTCTCATGTCCACCGTGTACCACACGCCATCAATTTCCCGCTCGATTGAATACGCAGGATCCCCTTCAAAATCAAGGTCTGTCTCATTTTCGATCAGAATGGCAACGCCTTCATCAGCAGTTTCATACCGTTCCTGTTCAGTTGCCGCAAAAAGGCCGTCCTGTTCGCTCGGGATTTCCTGTCTTCCTGCTTCTTCATTCGTATGGCAGGCTGTACCGAGAATACTTAACGCAACAACGAAAAACGCCAGAACCGCCCTACTCTTCAAAAAGAGCCCCCCTTTTGACTTTTACCATAATAATTATACAGAATTTTTAATCATTAATGACATCCAATTTAATATTCGCAAAATAAGGCTCATCCGCTCCTCTCTTACTCATACAAAAAAATCGCCCGAAAATCCATCATCCGGATTTTCGGGCAGCCCTCTTATTAATTCACTACTTCCGCACTCGGCACTTTCTTATACAAATACGCGCCGCCTTCTTCGCGGTCGAGAACGACTTTGTCTCCGATCGCGACTTCCTCTTCCATGCGCGCCGTCACTTTGGCATTCGCTTCATCCAGCTGGACGAGCACGACGTAATAAGGGGCGATGCCGGCGAATTCCGCCGGGGCGATATGGATTTTCGTGAAGCTGTAGACGGTGCCGTCGTTTGACACTTCGCGCTCTTCGAACTCGCTCGAACCGCATTCCGGACAGAAGTATTTTTTCGTGATGGATTCGTTTCCGCAGCAAGAATAGATTTTCATCCCGTTACACCCTCTCTAAAATGTGGACAGTCGAGTAGGAACCTGTGCCACCCAGATTTTGTGCCATGGCGAGACGCGGCAGTTTCGGCACCTGATTGGCGGCGTTGCCGCGCAATTGGCGGACCAATTGGTAGATCTGTGCGATGCCGGTCGCGCCGATCGGATGGCCGCGCGACAGAAGTCCGCCGCTCGTGTTGACCGGCTTGTCGCCATCCACTTTCGTGCGTCCTTCTTCGACCGCTTTCCAGCCTTCGCGGCGGTTGAAGAAGCCGAGTTCTTCCGTCGCGATGATTTCCGTCATCGAGAAGCAGTCATGGATTTCCACGACGTCGATGTCTTCCGGTCCGACGCCCGCTTTTTCGTAAGCGCGTCTGCCGGATTCCCCGATTGCCGGAATCGACAGCAGATCGATCGCATCCTGCATTTTCGTCGGTCCCGACACTTGCGCGGATGCCCGCACATGGACAGGTGACTTTTTGCGTGAAATGACGACTGCCGCAGCGCCGTCCGTCATCGGCGAGCAATCGAACAGGCCGAGCGGATCGGTGATCATGCGCGCGTTCATGATTTCTTCGATGGATGTCGGTTTCGGGAATTGCGCCAGCGGATTGTTGACGCCGTTTTCGCGGTTTTTCAATGCGACGCGCGCCAAATGCTCTTTCGAAGCGCCCGTTTCGTGGAAATAACGGTTCGCCAGCACACCGAAAAATCCAGGGAACGTGAGACCCGCATTCTTTTCATTCGTCGTCGTATCCATTGCAGCGTTGATTGCCTGCGTGACATCCGGTGTGGATGCGTGTTTCATCTTTTCCACGCCTGCGACGAGTACCGTGTCGTATTCACCGCTCATGATGCCGAGCAGGCCCTGGCGAAACGCGATACCGCCGGATGCGCAGGCGCCTTCCACTTTCGTGGACGGAATATAGCCGAGGCCGAGTTCGTTCGCAACGATCGCGCCAAGGATCTCCTGGTTGGAAATGCTGCCGCCCATGAAGTTGCCGACGAAGACCGCGTCGATTTTCGGACGTCCCGCATCGCGCAATGCTTCCGCGCTTGCCTCGAGCAATAGTTCTTTCAAAGACGATTCCAACGTGCCGAACTTCGTCATGCCGATGCCGTGAATATAAGCGTTCGTCATTTTGCCACCTCCGCGTGCTGCTGTTTCATTTCGCGCTTCAGGATTTTGCCGTACGAGCTTTTCGGCAATTCGTCGACGATGTGGATTTCTTTCGGTTTCTTGAATGATGCCAGGTTTTCTTTGCACAGCTCGATCAATTGTTCCGCCGTCACTTCTTCTTTGCCGTTTGGCACAACAAACGCGATGACGTTTTCGCCCCATTTGTCGTCCGGCATGCCGACGACGCATGTTTCCTTGACGCCTGCGTGCAGGTTCAGCACTTCTTCCACTTCGCGCGGGTAGATGTTCACGCCGCCCGAGATGATGACGTCTTTTTTGCGGTCGACGATGTGGATATATCCCTGATCGTCGCGCCAGCCGAGGTCGCCCGTATGGAGCCAGCCGTCGCGCAATGTTTCGGCTGTCGCTTTTTCGTTGTTCCAATAGCCCTGCATGACGAGCGATCCTTTGGCGATGATTTCGCCGACTTCGCCGTTCGGCACTTCTTCGTTGTCGTCGTTGACGATTTGCACATCCGCGAATATCCCGATGCGCCCGCATGACGTGAGGTGATCGCGGATTTCGTTGCGCGGCATCATCGTGATGCACATCGGCGCTTCCACCTGGCCGTAAGTCTCGACGAAAATATTGCCCGCTTTGTCGAGCGCTTCTTCCAGCTTGCTTGCCGCGATTGGCGAACCCGCCATATTGATCGATTTGACCGTCGCCAGTTTCGACGCATCGAAATTCGGGTGCTGGATCATCAGGTTGACCATTGTCGGAACGAGGAACAGAACGGACACTTTGTCTTCCACGAGATGGTCCAGGAATTCCTCCGGCTCGAATTTGCTGTAGACGCGCTGCGTGAGGCCGTACAGCCAGGCGACGTGGCTCAGGAAGTTCGCGCCGTGCGTGAGCGGCGCTACGTGGCCGATGATGTCCTCATAAGTGACTTCACAAACCTGCGCGAGCGACAATGCACCTGCAATGATATTCCGGTGCGACAGCATGACGCCCTTCGGATTGCCCGTCGTCCCCGATGTATACATGATGGCGAACAGGTCATCTTCGCCGACGTCCGCCTTATGAAGCCCACCGAGATGCGAAGCGACTTCTGCTTCATAGTCCTCGCCGATATAAAGGACCGGCAATTCACCATCCAAACCGATGGCATCGATCAACTCTGCATCCCCGATGATGAGGCTGAGCGACGCATCTTCAATCATGTAACGGTGCTCTTTCGGGTGTAGCCGGTAATTGAGCGGCACTTTCACGACGCCCGCGAGAGCCGTCGCCACATCCAATTCCACATGCTCCAGGCGGTTCGACATCAAAATGCCGACACGGTCCCCTTTGCCGATGCCCATCTTCTTGAAATATGCAGTGAGGGCTCCTGCACGCGCGCTGAATTCTTTATACGTGAACGACCGATGATCGTCGATGACTGCTGTCTTATCAGGGTAGGCATGCGCTGAACGCATCGCCAATTGGCCCAATGTTTCCATTTACTTTCCACTCCTTTGCGAAAATTGAAATACCGGCAAGCCCCAATGAGCATCTTTGCCGCGCTGCAAATCCATGTCCAGCGGGAAAATAATGAATTCGATCGTGACTGCAACCGGATTCTCATCCGCAATGAAATGTCCGCCGTCCAGACGGCCGTCGCAATCGATGAGCATGCCGTGGAAATGGACGTCCACTTCCCCGTCCTCCCCTTTGCCGACGAATCCGCTTCCCGAAAGCAATTCCACTGCCGAATTCGATTGACGCTTCTCCGAGTATTGGATCAGTCCGCCTTCACCGGCGCGCTCAACCTGCAGATAACTCGCATACTTCAAAGACCCGAAGCATTGGAAATGAGCCGACTCCACACCAAAATGACTGCATACTTCCTTGATTCCTGTAAAAAGATCCGTATCTTTCTTTAAGCGCCCGGCAATCCGCTTTGCCCCTTCGTCGTACACGGCTTGTAAGCGTTCGTTATCCAATGGAAATGCCCCCGTCCACTTTTAGCACTTGCGAAGTGGTATAGCTGGACTCCCTTGAAGCGAAATACATGACAGCATAGGCGATGTCGCTCGGCTGCCCCATCCGGTCGATTACCTGGTTGCTCGTATCGTAAGCGACACCGGCCGTGATGCCTGTCGCTGTTGCTCCCGGTGCGACCGAGTTGCACGTGATGCCGTATTTGCCGAGTTCTTTTGCGACCCATTTCGTGAGGGCGATGATGCCGCCTTTGGAGGCGGAATAAGCCGGGCCGGAACGTCCATTTTCATCCCCGCCGGAAACAACGCCGCCATTGATGCCGGAAACGGAAGAAATATTGATGATGCGGCCATATCCTGCTTCTTTCATATGCGGATAGACGGCAGCCTGGATGAACAGGAATGCCGCTTTCAAGTTCGTATCGAGATCGCGGTCCCAGTCCTCCAAAGTCATCGTTTCGATGTTCTTGCGGCTCGCCGTCCCGGCGTTATTGACGAGGATTTCGACGCTGCCGTATTTTTCAACGGCGCGGTTCACGACCGCCTTGACGAATTCGGGATCGCGGATGTCACCGAGACATTCAAGGTGTTCCGCATCTCCGAGAAGCCCGATTGTTTTTTCGCATGAATTCAAGTCGACCAATACGACACGCGCGCCTTCTTTCGCGAGCTGTACCGCGACTTCCTGACCGATGCCGTTCGCGGCACCAGTGATGATTGCTACTTCGTTTTCCATTTTCATTTCTTCATCCCCTTATTTAACTTCTAATAGATCCGGCAAGAACGTAGATAGCACCGGAATATATGTAACAAGCATCAAGACAACGATTGCGGCGATGACGAATGGCACCACGCCTCTTGATATTTCAACAATGTTCGTTTTGGATATCCCTGCCGCTACGTAAAGGTTCAAACCGACTGGCGGTGTGAACAGGCCTATCGCCAGGTTCATGACAACAAAAACACCGAAAACCGTTGGGTCCACTTCCAGTAAAATGATGATCGGCAATAGGATCGGAACAAAAATATAAAGAGCTGAAATGGCGTCGATGAATGCTCCTGCAATTAACAGGAGAACGTTCAATAACAGCAGAATGATAATCGGGTTCGACGTCAAGCCCATGATGCCGTCTGAAATTGAACGGGCAATCTGCTCGGTCGTAATGATGTAGGCGAATACGGATGCCGCACTGACAATGATCATGACGACCGCTGTCTGGAGCGCCGCTTCCACAAGAATCGTATACATCTTGCTGAAGGTATGTTTACGGTTCATGAAGATGCCGACAATCAACCCGTACACCACAGCGACAACTGCCGCTTCGGTCGGCGTGAAGAAACCGCCGTAGATCCCGCCGAGGATGATGACCGGAATCATCAAGCCGGGCAAAGCTGCCAGGAACGCCTGCCAGATTTCTTTCCCGCTCGCTTTTTTCACGCTGACGCCTTCCTGCGGGTGGAATTCTCCGCGTTTGACCATTTTTGCACGGACAAACATTGCTGCACTGATGAAAGCGATGCCCATCAGGATACCTGGAATGACTCCTGCCATGAACAGACGGTTGATGGTGACAGGAATCTGGTCACCGGCGACGACCGCAAAGACGATGAATGCGATACTCGGCGGGATAACGATTCCGATTGCACCGGAACTCGCAACGAGCGCCCCGGCTGTTTCTTTTTTAAAGCCGTTTTTGACCATCGCGGGAATCAGGATCCCCCCGAGCGCTGCTACAGTAGCCGGGCCGGAGCCCGAGATGGCTGCGAAGAAAATCGCAACGAGCACAGTAACGAATACGACGCCGCCTTTCATGTGGCCGACGAGCGCCTGCGCAAAGTCGATGAGCCGTTTCGAAATGCCGACATGCTCCATGATGACTCCCGCAAGAATAAAGAACGGAATCGCAAGCAATGTGAACTTCGCTACGCTTGTGTACATGATGTCAGTGACCATTTCCAAGCCGAATATACCGCTCGATGTCACCAGTACTGCAAGGGATGAGATCCCAAGGGAAATGGCGATCGGAACACGCAGAAAGACGAGCAGGAAGAATACACCGAACAGTAATAATGCCGTCATTGCACTTCCTCCCCTTTCCGCGGCGCCGAGCCCAGTAATTTCAATTCTTCAATCCCGACCTGGATTGTCCGGATGACGCATAATAATGCGCCGAACGGCAATGCCGCCGACAGAATCCATTGCGGCCAGCCAAGTGCCGGCGTTTTCTGTCCCATATCCATCTGGAACAGGACCATCTGGAGGCCGTACCAAAGCAATACACCGAATAGAATAAGTCCCATAATTGTTGAAAAGACGACGAGCGCTTTTTGCACTCCATTATTCACTTTGTCAAACAACAAAGTGAAGCCGAGGTGTGCGTAACGGCGCACACCTACTGCAGCTCCAACAAATGTCAGCAATACGAATAGATTGATTGTGATTTCTTCAGTAAACGAAAGGGATTGCTCTAAAAAGTTTCGTGACACAATATTAGCGAAGGCAATGATCGTCATCACGAGGAAGGTGATGAACAGGATCACCTCTTCAATATGATTCAAAACTTTCAATGGAAGTCCCCCTTACTCTCCTCGGAACGCGCTTAACAGGTCAGCACCCCAGATGTCTGTGTACTTGTCGTAAACCGGCTGAACCGCTTCTTTGAACTGGGCCAATTCTTCATCAGACGGGTAGTACAGCTTCATGCCGGCTTCTTCCAAAGCTGCAATCTGCTCCGCTTCTTTTTCACGTGCACGTTCTACCTGGAACTCTGCCGCTTCTTTGCCGAGGCGGTCAAACAATTCACGGTCTTCTTCACTCAAAGAATCATACAATTTCTTGTTCATGCCGAGCACAAGCGGATCATACGAGTAGTTCCACATTGTCATGTATTCCTGTACTTCGTTCAGTTTCGAAGAATGGATGACGTCGATCGGGTTTTCCTGTCCGTCGATTGTTCCCTGCTGGAGCGATGTGAACACTTCAGAGAACGTCATTGTCTGCGGATCTGTGCCAAGCTCACGGTAAAGATCTGTGTACATTGTGATTCCTGGAATCCGGATTTTCAGGCCTTTCAAATCTTCCGGCGACTTCACTTCCAATTGGCTGTTCGTCAATTGGCGGAAACCATTTTCACCGTAGCCGAGTGCATGAACGCCTTTTTCAGCCAAGATTTCCTTGATCTTGTCTCCGCCTTCACCAGCAAATACCGGATCCACTTCATCCGTGTTATTGAAGAGGAACGGCGCACTCGCTACACCGAAACGGTCATCAAGAATCGAATAGATGATTGTCGAGTTGAATGTCAGGTCGATCGAGCCTTTCGAAAGACTCTCAACAGCTTTGCCTGAATCTCCGCCCGACAATTGCTCATTTGCATAAAGTTCCAGGTTGATGCGGCCATCCGATTCTTCCGCCAAATCCTCTTTCAATTTTTCCGCTGCTTCATACCATGTCGAAGATTCCGATACAGTCACGGACATTTTCAGATCGTATTCTTTCTCCCCTGCACTTGCATCCGGCTCATCGTTGCCGCACGCCCCCAGTACAAGTGCTGCCGACAAACCGATTGCTGCAAAGCTCCATTTCTTTTTCAACATTCTCTCCACCCCTATTTTTGGTTTTTTTCAATCACTTCGTGCAAAAAGTCCACAATGTGCACCGCCTGCATTTCCCCTTCCAGGCCTTCGCGCTGAATTCCCACCTGCATCTGCATCAGACAGCCCGGGTTGGATGTCACCACCTTCGCCGGCTGCATTTCCTTCACCCCTTTCATCTTCGCGTCGAGGATGCGTTTTGCCATCTCCGGCTGAAGCATATTGTAAATCCCGGCAGACCCGCAGCAGCTTCCTGCGTCGATCAACTCTTTATATTCAAAGCCCGGCGCATCTTCGAGAAGCGAACGTGGCTCCAAAAACACCTTATTGACATTGCGTAAATGGCAGGAATCCTGGTAAGTGACGATGCCTTCGACCGGTGCGGCCAATTGCTTCAGGCGGGCATTCAATCCAAGTTTCACAAAGAGGGAAGAAATATCCGTCATCTTCTGTGAAAACTGTGCCGCTTTGTCCGCATATGCCGGATCCTCTTTCAGATGCTTTTCGTATTCTGAAAGGAACGCACCGCAGCCGCCGGCGTTATTGACGATAAAGTCGACATCGTCCGAATCGAATGCGTCGATATTAGCGCGTGCGTTGCGCAAGCCTTTTCCGAGCTCGCCGCTGTGGCCGTGAAGTGCGCCGCAGCATTGCTGCTCTTTCGGGATGACGACTTCCGCACCGAGCCATTCGAGCATCTCAATCGTTTTGCGGTTCGTCTCCTGGAACAACGTGTCCATGAGGCATCCTGAGAAGAAGGCGACGCGCGTCGTCTGCTTTTTGAGTACAGATGGCTTCTTTTTCTTGCTTTCGATATCCGGAAGCACGCCTTCCATCTCTTTCATGAACGGCGGGAACAAGTTGAGAAAGCCGATTTTCCGCGTCGCTTTCTGCAATCCTGACTTCTGATAAAATTTCACGAGCTTCACGGTGCCAGCCATTTTCTTCTGATCCGCGAACAGACCGTCGAATGCCGCTTTCCGGATGACCTTTTCGGAAATGTCTTTCGGCTTCACCTGTTCGATTGCGACGCGTGTTTCTTCTATAAGAGCGCCGTACTCCACGCCAGCCGGACAAGCCGGCTCGCATGCCCTACAGCCGAGGCACATATCGAAGGAGCCTTTTACCGATCCATCCCATACGACATCCCCGTCCCGCATCGCCTTCATGAGTGCAATGCGCCCTCTCGGCGAATGGCTTTCATCATGATTGGTTGCCAAGTACGTCGGACATGCCGGCAGACAAAATCCGCAGCGCATGCAATCCATTAAATACTCTTCACTCACATGCTCCTTGAACGAATCCTGCATCCGCTGTTGCAGTTCAGTGACCACCATGCACCACCAGCCTCTTCTTGGTTTCTTTGGCGAACATCTTGCCTGGGTTCATGATGTTTTGCGGGTCGACCGATTGCTTGATGTGCTTCATCAGCTGCATGCCGCTTGCGCCTAACTTCCACTCGAGATACGGCGATTTCATTTCGCCGACACCGTGTTCGCCGGTGATTGTGCCTCCAAGCTCAATCGCGACGTGGAAAATTTCGTCCAGCGCTTTCTCGACGCGTGACATTTCTTCTACGTCCCGCGTATCGGTCAGACACGTCGGATGAAGATTGCCGTCTCCCGCGTGTCCGAATGTATTGATTTGCACATCATATTTTTCAGCGATTTGCTGGATGGCTTTCACCATCCTCGCGATTTCCGAACGCGGTACGGTCGCATCTTCAAGGATTGTCGTCGGTCGTTTTCTTGATAGCGCCGACAAGGCGACACGCCTCCCCGTCTTCAAGCCTTCCGCCTCTTCCTCCGTTGCCGCCAGGATCGCTGAGGTCGCGCCTTGCTCCTGTGCGATGGCAATCATTTTCTGGATGTCCTGCGTCACTTGTTCTTCCGGTCCGTCCTGCTCCATCAGAAGCATCGCTTCCGCGTCCCTCGGCAAACCGATCGACATGAAATCCTCCACAGCGTGAATAGTGCCTTTGTCCATGAATTCCAGCGTCACCGGAATGATTTTATCAGCGATGATCGCCGACACCGTCCGCGCCGCATCTTCCAATGAATTGAAGTAGGCGATGCCGGTTTTTTTCGTCTGTGGCAACGGAATCAATTTCAGCGTGATTTCCGTTATGATGCCGAGCGTTCCTTCCGAACCGACCATAAGCGACAACAGATCGTATCCTGCAACGTCTTTTGCGAGCTTGCCGCCGAGTTTCATGATGCCGCCGTCCGGCATGACAACCGTAAGCGCTTTCACATAATCTTTTGTAACACCGTATTTAAGGCCGCGCAGCCCGCCCGAATTTTCACTGACATTGCCGCCGATGGTTGAGATTTTCATCGAACTCGGATCCGGCGGGTAAAAGAGGCCGTTTTTTTCGACATAATTGCTGAGGTCCTGGGTGATGACACCCGGCTGGACGGTGATAGTCAGGTTGTCTTCATCCAGTTCGATAATGTCCCGCATATTATTGAAGAGCAGAACAACTCCTCCCTGCGAAGGCACCGTGCCTGCTGCCAGATTCGTACCGGAGCCCCTTGTGACGATCGGGATTTGTTCTTTTGCACAAAGCTCCACAATCGAAGCTACTTCTTCCGTGCTTTTCGGAGACAACACAAGATCCGGTTTGTGTTGGAAATTGGCTGTCGCATCGTATGAATAAGCCATTAATTGCGCCTGTGTATGTTTTGCATTTTCCGTTCCGACTATTGTGATGAATGGTTCGAATGATTGCGTCTTCAACTGTCTATCTCCTCCGTTCGTTGAAGGTTTCTATTAATGATAATATTCTAATTATTATAACTCTATATACATTTGTACAAATTTCGACAATTTTCACTCTTCTTTTTTGGACGAAAGCACAAAGAGCTTTTTAGATAGATAAGTTGAACTTGATACTTTTCCCGATATTCCGTAAAACAGCTCCACTTTGCGACGAAGCAGCGAAGCGATGCAGGAGCACATTTTTGTCCTTCTACGCTGTTTTACTCCATATCTCTGCACATTTAGAAATGAAGTATGGTACCAAATATCTTCTACTCTCTCTAGAAGAAAGAGCGGAAGATGGCGAAGGGTAAAAACGTGCTTCGTTATAAAGCATTGGCTGAACTTCCTCCGGCCAATAAAAAAGAAGCAACCTCCCCCATACATAGGTGGAAGATTGCTTCTTCAGCCGCTCTGCTTTCGCTTGGCAAGCCGGATGGCCGTGTATAAGAGTGCGAGGTCGCGGTTGTCATTCAGCCGGACGTCCAGTAATTGTTCAACTTTGTTCAGGCGATAACTCAATGTGTTTTTGTGGATGTGCAAGTCATCGGCGACTTCTTTCAGTGATTTTCCGCTTGTCAGCCACACTTCGAGATTGTGCAGCAGCTCTTCCTGCTCAAACAGCGGTTCAATCGTTCTCCGCAGAAATTCCGCCTGGATGTCTGCAGGGATTGCCGCATAGAGAAGCTCCAGCTTCAATTCTCCCTCAAAAACGATCCGCCCTTGTTTCACGGAAACGTCCAGCGCGATTTCCGCCTGTTCGAATGATTTCCTCAGTTCCGTAAACTCCACGACTTCGCCGATGCCGACCGGTAAGCTGCGTTTCGAACGCTTCCCCAGCTTCTTGGACAGATCTATTAGCCCGTCGCTCAATGTGTCGCGTGGCATATCCGGCAGTAGCAGTCCCATCTTTTCGAGGCCCCAACGGAAAATCTTCAGCTCCGGATGGATGATCTGGACTTTCTCCAGCCGCTCCACATCGGCGATTTCCATTTGCTGATCGGTCCGGATCAAGGCGATGCGCCGGTAAAGGCTTGTGTCCAAGTTGATCAGTTTTGCCCGTTCCATCATCGCTTCAGGCGATGATGGACCTGTCACTAAATCGAAGATGAAAAATTCGATTTCACGCGTGTGCCGCTCCCGCTCCTGACGCGCAATCGAATCAGTGATGAACAACTCTGCTACTTTCCGTACAAGCTTGGCGTACTTCCCGACTTCCTCGGGCTTGCCCGTGATTCCGATGACGCCGATCGGGGTGCTGCCGATGATGATCGGCATGACGATCCCCGGTCGGACACCCGTCAGTCGCTCACACATTTCTTTTGTCATATGAAGTTCTGTCTGGTTTTTCATTGAAAGCGTCGCGCCTTCGTGAAAAGTATTCAGACGAAGGGGATCTGTACTCGCAATAATAAAACCATTCCGGTCCGTGATGATGACGTGTGTGTCGATCAGCGCACTCAATTCTTGTACGATCGCATCACTGAATTCCTGCAAATCAAACAACATGCTTCGCCTCCCCATTCGTTATTGTTCATCCTACACCCAGTACATAAAACTATACAAGTCGCTTTTTGGAAGAGGTAGGAAACAATGGTTTATAACTTTTTTTATGATGGCATACTAAAGTTATCTGAATTGTGTCCAAATCGTGTGATTGCATGGCCTGCTCCTCCTTTTATTTATAATGATTATCAATAAGGATTGATTTCAATGTGCAAACTGGTATAATAAGAGGTGCAATAGTCACACAAAAATGAGAATGAGGTGTTCAAGCATGACAGAAAGAAAAACTTTGACGACTTCTTGGGGCGCTCCAGTCGGAGACAACCAGAACTCGCAGACAGCTGGACAGCGCGGCCCGGTCCTTCTACAAGATGTTCATCTTCTTGAGAAATTGGCACACTTTAACAGAGAGCGTATTCCTGAGCGTGTCGTTCACGCAAAAGGCGCCGGTGCGCATGGTTACTTCGAAGTAACGAACGATTTGTCGAAATACACGAAAGCTGCTTTCTTGTCGGAAGTCGGCAAAAAGACGGATATGTTCATCCGTTTCTCTACAGTAGCTGGAGAGCTTGGATCTGCAGATACAGTACGCGACCCACGCGGATTCTCAGTGAAATTCTATACAGAAGAAGGAAACTATGATCTGGTCGGAAACAACACGCCGATCTTCTTCATCCGTGATGCGATCAAATTCCCTGACTTCATCCATACACAAAAACGCGATCCAAAAACACACTTGAAGAACCCGAACGCAGTATGGGATTTCTGGTCATTGTCTCCTGAGTCTTTGCACCAAGTCACTTACTTGATGGGCGACCGCGGAATTCCTGCGACGCTTCGCCACATGCACGGGTTCGGAAGCCATACATTTAAATGGACGAACGCTGAAGGCCAATCTCACTGGGTGAAATATCACTTCCTGACAGAGCAGGGCATTCAGAACATCACACAGGAAGTAGCTGATAAGATTGCCGGCGAAAATCCTGACTTCCACACGGAAGATCTTTTCTCTGCAATCGAAAACGGGGACTTCCCTGCTTGGACATTGTACGTACAGATCATGCCGTTGGAAGATGCGAACACGTACCGCTTCGACCCGTTCGATGTAACGAAAACATGGTCTCACAAAGACTACCCATTGATCGAAGTCGGCCGCATGACGTTGAACCGCAACCCGGAAAACTATTTCGCGGAAGTGGAACAAGCAACATTCTCTCCTGGTACTTTGGTTCCTGGCATCGACGTATCACCCGATAAAATGCTTCAAGGCCGTTTGTTCGCTTACCACGATGCACACCGCTACCGCGTAGGTGCGAACCACCAGATGCTACCGATCAACGCAGCGAAGAACCAAGTGAACAACTACCAACGCGATGGCGCCATGAACTTCGGCAACAACGGCGGCGGTTCAGTTTACTACGAGCCGAACAGCTACGGCGGACCAGCTGAATCTGCAGCTGCAAAACCAGCTCCACTTGCAGTCGAAGGCGTAACGGACGCTGTTCCTTACCGCGACGAAGATTTCTATACACAGCCTGGCGACCTATACCGCCTGCAAAGTGCAGAAGAGCAAGAGCGTCTTGTTGCGACATTCGTCGGCGGCTTGAGCGCTGTCACGAAAGAAGACATCAAAACGCGCATGGTCGACCACCTGTATAAAGCGGATCCGGAATTCGGAACACGCGTTGCACAAGGACTGGGCATCGAAGTTCCAGGACTTGCGACAAACTGATTGTCGTATAACTAAAAGAGGAAACCCAAATACGGGTTTCTTCTTTTTTAATTGTCCTCAACGAAGTCTTTCGTTATACGGATTCCCTAACACATACGTCTTGGCCATTTTGTCATGGAGCCCTTGCTTATGGTCATCGATGCCGACCATCAAGAAACCGAAGAACAAAAGAAGAGTCGAAGGCGTGTAGCCAAGATAACGCCACACCGAGCGGAAAAACCCGATTCGTCCTCCATCTTCCCCGACCACTTTCAATCCGAACGCAAGCTTCCCTAAAGTGCCCTGTAATTTTGAAGCGGTCATCAAGCCGAAATACAAGATGCCGACCGCCAAGTTTCCCAGCAATAAATACAACTCGGTTTCAGGCGAATAAAAGCCGGTGAGTTCATCGAAACTCAAGCCCTCCCTCCGGTAAATGATGAAGCCTTGGATCGCTCCGAGTGGAATTGCCAAAACGAGCGAATCAATCAAGGTCGCGCAAAAACGGATCCAAAAACCGGCGTACTTCCTTTGGTACTCCCTCATAACTCCTTCTCCCTCCCTTATGTATTTTTTCTCTCTGCCTTAAAAGATGAGTGCTTCATACTATTATAAACAGAAAATAGAACATAGAAAATAGATTGCCGAAAAATGTAGGCGAGTCCCTTCTTTCCTGTTCACCTTATCAGGTTTGGCATTCCACCAAGTCCGGGTATGGAGAAAGAATGAGAATACAAGGGGGCAAGCAAATATGAAAGAGCTTTTAAAATTGCTACGATTCGGCTCCAAATCAGCCTTATGGGCAGCCATTATCAATACAGTTCTCGGCATCATCAAAACCGGCGCCTACTTGATTACCGGCAATGTTGCGATGTTCGCCGAAATGATGCACAGCTTCGGTGATGCCGCCAACCAGTTTTTCGTTTTCATCGGCTCGGCATTGAGTAAAAAAGAGCCGACCGAACGCTTTCCCGGTGGCTTCGGGCGGGTCGTGAACCTCGTCTTGCTCGGTGCGGTCCTGATTGTCGCCATCTTGGCGTACGAAACCATCATCGAAGGGATCCACCACATCCAGACAGCCGTCCACTCCGAAGACTGGTTCTGGCTCAACATGGGTGTTCTTGGCGTCGCTATCGTCCTTGAATCCTTCGTTCTCTACAAAGCAATGAAGGAAGTAACGGAGAACCTTCCGAAAGAGCAG
The DNA here is from genome assembly GCF_009707665.1 of Planomicrobium sp. YIM 101495. Taxonomy (GTDB): domain Bacteria; phylum Bacillota; class Bacilli; order Bacillales_A; family Planococcaceae; genus Planococcus. Next base: position 130,186 of record NZ_WLZW01000002.1, on the reverse strand, counting down.
ATCAAAGGACTCAAAATCATTCCTGCGAGTTACAAGCACGTCAACAAAGCAAAGCCGGCAACCAAATTGGTCTTCCTGGAAGATAACGTCGCAGTCGGTGGTGCGATCATCGCAGCGCTCGCCATCGTCATCGCGACCTATACACCTTGGCACAGCGCAACAGGATATGCTTCTGTCATCATCGGTCTTGCGTTGATCCTCGTCGTCGGGCGTATTTTCTTAGATAACGCTGCCGGTGCACTCGGAGCTGCGGACGTGAAAATGCAGGCGCGGATGGGTGCTAAAATCTTATTACATCCTAAAATCCACGATATCCAGGACTTGAACGTCATCACGGAAGGAGACAGCCTGCATGTCGAACTCCGCGTGGAAGTCGAAGCGAATATGACAGTCAAAGAAGCGGATGAGATCCGTGACTACCTGGAGGCGAAGATCGTAGAACAAGTCCCGAACGTCACAGACATCATCATCGAGTTCGATCAACTTGACGACATCAAGCACTGGATCTCAAGTCCGGACGACACATCGAAATAACTGCACAAAAACTGCCCTTGCTTGACCTGTCGTTCCGGTCAAGCAAGGGCAGTTTCAATTAGTCCAACTTATTCAACTGTTCCGCGATGCTCTCCGCTAAACCCTTGCCGTTCTCGATACAAGCACCGATACCGACGCCGTAATAGGAAGAGCCCGCAAGATGGATGTTCGGGACAAGCTCCGCCATTTTTTCTTCGAGTGTCGCGATCGCACCTTTATGAGCAAGGCGGTAGTTCGGCATCAAATCGCGCCAGTTGGTCACTTCGACCGTACGGGGCTGTTCTTTCAAGCCGAGACTTTGCTCGATATCCGCCAAAGCCACTGCGACCAGTTCTTCTTCCGTCATAGCGTTCAATTCCACAAAGCGCGGATTGATGCTCTTGTAGAACAGACGCAGAAGCAAATGTCCGTTATCGGATGTGTGCGTCCACTTCCGGCTCGTCCATGTGCACGCGTTGCAAACGAGGGCGCTGTCTTTCGCTACGATGAAGCCCGTGCCGTCTGCAGGCAGCTGTGAGTCTGGAATATCGAAACCGAGGTAGATGCTGATGAGGCTCGAGTTGTGCAAATTCCCGAATGCTTCATCCAGCTCGCCTAGTGCAAGCATCTCTTGCGCAGCCTGGTGCGGTGTCGCCAAGATGACGTAATCCGCACCGAGTGTCTTGCCATTTTGAAGCGTCACTTCATAACGCTCCCCTGACTTCGTGATTCTCTCCACTGCCGCACCTTTCAGAACAGTGGCACCTTTTCCGAGCCTTTCTTCCAGCCGGTCGATCAGGACCGACAATCCCCCGTCGAACGAGATGAATTTCTTGTTGGCTGCCGCTGCGAACTTCTCCTGATTCGCTTCGAAGCCGCCAATGATGCTGCCGTACTTGTTTTTGTAATCGAGTAAGTATGGCAATGTCGAAGCAAGCGATAGCTCATACAAATCTCCTGAATAGACGCCGGACAGCACAGGCGCGACCTGCTTCTCGACCAATTCCTTCCCGAGGAACGCCTCCAGGAACTCACCGATCGAGCTTTCTTTCGTAAAGCGGTCGTTCGGTGTCTCGAAATCTTTCAGTGCTTCTTCCTTTCCTTCCGCCGACACGAGCGTCGAACGGAGCAGCGCATCTTTATTCATCGGAATGCCGAAAACCGTCTCCGCCGGAATGGCGTGCAAGCCCGTTCCGGTGTGCAAATAGGAAATGCCGGTGCCATTATAGACGAGACGGTCCCCGAGTTCCAGCTCTTCCACAAGTGGCATGACGCTCGCATGACGTGCAACGATCGAATCCGCTCCTGTCTCCATCGTGAACGTGGTCTCCTCGACTGTCCGGATTTTGCCGCCGAGTGCCTCATCCCCTTCGATGACGGTCACTTCCAGCGCAAGTCCGTTGTCCCGCTTCAACTGCTGCAAATAGTGGGCAGCGCTGAGGCCAGTAATGCCGCCGCCGACGATGACGATTTTTTTCATCTCGATCCACTCCTTCTCATTGCCTCCATTTTACCAAGAAATAAGCGAAGAAACGCGTGTGAACTTTGACGAATTCTCAACGCTTCGTTTGATTTTCTTCCGGCAAACTGGTTTGATGGAGAGGAAATGTATTTCAGAAGGGGCGAAAAACATGAAGAATCCAATCGACCAGGCGATCATGAGTCGCAGATCAATCAAAAAATTCAAACCGGCACCGGTCGCGACCGAGGAAATCATCGAGCTCCTCAATGTCGCCAAATGGGCACCGAACCATAAAGTAAACGAACCATGGCGCTTCCAGCTCTACACAGGGGATGGCAAGGAGAAATTCGTACAAGCATACGTTGATGCTATGCCGAAAGTGGACGGCGCAACGCCACAGAAAGTGTTGAACAAAGCGAATTATTTCCGCGACATCCCGGTCCACCTGGTTGTCATCATGCCGGAAGATCCGCGCCAGCGCCGCTGGGATGAAGATTACGGAGCGGTCGCTTCCATGCTCCAGAACTTCCAGCTCGCAGCATGGGAACGCGGCATCGGGATGATCTGGCGCTCGAACGACTGGATTTACGATCCCGTGTTCCGCGAAGCGATTGGCGTCAAACCTGGCGAGAAAATTGTCGCGACGATGATGATCGGCTATGCTGCGCACGTGCCTGAAAAGCGTGAGCGGACGGATGTGCGGGAGAAAATGGTTGTTATTGATAAATGAAGATATGGCAGCCGGAGAGGATGGATTTCTCTCTGGTTTTTTTATTTGATTTGGAAAAAGAGGCATGGGTGGATTGGTGAAGCGGCCGCTTGTCGCTTAGGACATGGCTCCTGGGTGCTGGCGGATGTTTTCAGAACAGGGAGCGACTTTGATAACGGTATATTTTACCCTTATTCTTGAATAATCGACTTTTCATGCTCAAATAAGCGGAATTTTTACCGCTATTCTTCAAAATCTTTACGATTCATGCCGCTTTTGTGAAAATAACAGGAATTTTTACCGTTATTTCAGTGAATTTCGCTGGTATTCTATGAATAAGGGTAATTTTTACCGTTATTTTCAGGACGTCAGAGGCGCAAGCCCCGTTATGCCCTTGGCTTCAATTGGAAAGTTGGCCACTAATGCAAATTCGCTTTTTCAGCCTGTTTCAATCATTGCTGCGGGTGTTTGATTCCGGGAGTCGAATATTCCATTATCCAAGGTCTGTTCGCGATGGTCACGAATGTCATTCCGTTCGTCGGACCATTTATCGGCGTTGCCCCGGCAGTCATCATCGCTTTTTTCCAGAACATTTACCGGCTCATCAAATTGCGCTATCCGGAAATGCGGTGAACCAAAAAGCTGCAGCCGTTCTCCAAATGGAGAGAGGCTGCAGCTTTTCGTGATTCAGATTTCTGAACTGAGGACAATTTCGCCTGCAGGTGTTTCATTGCCGCCCTGCGGTTCTTTCGTGATGGCGATGGTGTCCCAGTCCTCTATGCTTCCATTCAGCTTGTAGACCGCAGCCCCTTCGCCTGAGCCGTTCGGGGTGAAAGCGCCTGTCGGGATCGGCTGCCCGTCCTTCAATAACCATACTTGATAAACTTCCGTGCCGGTGAGTTCTTCCAGTTCCCCTGCCTGCACGACGACGTTCAGCGTCTCTTCTTCATTGACGATCGCCGCGGTTGCATTGCCGCCGAACTCTTCACTCGGCTGGAGTGCAACCGACCGCAACACAGCTTCTTCAGCTACTTCCTGCTGTCCGGAATTCTGCATGAGCGCGTAAAGGTTGCCTAGCAGCGATAACAGCAGGATCGCTGCAAGAAGCGGTGTCAGCCAATTGCGTTTCGGCGCTTTCTTCGGTGCTGCCATCGGTAATGATTTCGGCGACGGAGCCGCTGCGGGTTTCTCTTCTTCTTCAAAAACATTCGCGAGGATGCGTGCTTTCATTTCCACTGGAGGCTCCACCGCTTCCGCCAGATAAGGGAGCTCTCCGGTGACTTCTACAATCTCCCGGCAATCTTCACATCCGGCGAGATGTGCTTCAAATTCCTTTTCCTCTTCCTCTGATAACATCGCATTTAAATAATCGACCAGTCTTTCACAATTCGCGTTATTCATCGAAAGCCCCCCTTTCTTGCATCGCCTGCAGAGTTTTCTTCAATTTCTTGAGTGCCAGCCTGATCCGGCTCTTGACCGTTCCGAGCGGAATGCCGCATAAATCCGCAATCGCTTCGTGCGTATGTCCCTTGAAATAGAATAGGTTGATGATGGTTTGCTGTTCCTCGGAAAGCGCTGAGACGGCGGATGCCACTTGCTCTTTCTTATCTTGCCACTCGGCAAGTGTTTCCACTGCCGGTTCCCCGCTCTCCATTTCTGCTACTTCATCCATTGGCACCAGCGGCTTCTTCTGCTTCCGGATCAAATCAACCGCAGCATTTTGTGCCATCCGGAACAGCCAGGAAGTGAACTTTCCTTTACTTTCATCGTATTCCCCTTTGCCGCGCCACACTTTAATGAACACTTCCTGCAGCGCTTCTTCCGCCAAATCCCGCTCACCTGTCATCTTATATAGAAAAGAAAAAAGAATCTTTTCATAGCGGTCGTACAAAGACTCCAATGCCTCTTTGTTTCCGCTCCTGACCTGTGAGTAAAGTAGCGCATCTGTACTTTTCTCCATCGCCGTACCCCTTTTTTGCTTTGTCGTTCTATCAGCTTACTATAACTGGACGGCCAGGAATATATTCTGCAGGTAAAAAACAATTCATCTCATTCTCATTTCTACCTATATAACGCAACCGAACGGATTTTAGTTCACTTTCAATCTTTTTCAAATTCTTTTCAAAAAAAGTGATCCATTTCGAAATCCCCTCCGTTATGCCAGTAAGAAATAAAAAAACAAGGAGTGTTGGATGATGAAATGGAGAAAATTTTTAGCACCTGTATTAGGAGCGGCAATCTTGATTCCGGGCATGGGCATTACAGTAGCAGCGGAGGAAATGCCGAAGACGGACACCACGGGAGTGGAGCTCCGGGCGACTCTAGACCATCTATTGTCTGAGCATTACGCATTGGCAGTCGATTCCATGATGAAAATCTATGACGGCGACCCTGGAGCAGAAGCAGCGCAGATGGCACTCGATGCCAACTCGGAAGACATGCAGCCGGTCATCGCTTCCGTCTACGGTGAAGAAGGCGGCGTACAGTTCGAAGAAATCTTCAGCAAGCACAACATGGGCACTGACGAATACGCAGCTGCTGTCAAAGATGGCAACGAAGAAATGAAGCAGGAAGCATTGGAAGAAATCCAGTCATTCGTGGATGAGATGGGTGCTTTCCTCGGCGCAGCGACTGAAGGCAATTTGCCTGAAGAAGGCGCGACAGCGGCACTTCGTGAACACGAAGACCTTGTACAAAGCACATTCGACCACTACGCAGCTGGTGAATACGAATCTGCATACACAGCTTACTTGGATGGCTTTAAACAGATCTTCGGCGCAGGTGGTGCAATCAGCGGAGCAATCGCAGCACAATTCCCTGACAAATTCACGGACCCGAACACACCGGCCGGCGACTTCCGTTCGACAGTGAACCGCATTGCGGCAGAGCACTTTGCACTGGCACAGCTCAGCATGACAAAAGGCTTTAACGGTGCAGAAGACTTTGACTTCGCTGATTGGGCACAGGACCAGAACACGGAAGAATTCCGCGCAGCGATCGCTTCCATCTACGGTGAAGAAGCAGGCAAGCAATTTGCACAGCTTTGGAACAACGGGCATATTTCCGTACAAAGTGAATTGGCTTCCGCCCGTGCCACAGAAGATATGGATGCTGCAGATAACGCCATCAATACTTTGACGGCAACATTCGCAACGGACCTTGGCACATTCCTGAGCACTGCGACAGAAAACCGCATGCCTTTGGATGAAACCATCGCAGCGGTGACAGCTCACGAAACGTCTGTCACGGATGCATTCAACCAGTACGTCTCCGGTGACTACGAAATGTCTTACGAAACGTACCGTACAGGCTATGCGATTATGTTCGATATCGGCAAAGGCCTGAGCGCAGCGATCGTCGACCAATTCCCGGAAAACTTCAGCATGGTGGCACCGGATAAAATGCCGGCTACCGGTTTTGGCGGCACAGTGAACCAGTCGAACACAATGGTTCTTTGGGCAGCGATGAGCATGTTGATCATGCTGTCAGCTGGAACAATGGTCTACCGCCAAAGAAAACAATCATAAGCTAGTGGCAGAGGGAGCGCACAGCTCTCTCTTTCCGCTTGAAAGGAGGATGAGGAAATGAAGCAGATTGCAACGATGGCTGCAGCAGTTCTCTTATGTACGGTTCTGTTTTTTATCCTTGAACCATTCGCCAGTGTCCAAACAGATAAAGAAGAATTCCCGCTCCCAGCAGCGGCCGTGAAAAGCGGATTCGGTGCTGCCGTACAAGAAATCGACAAAATCGCAGAATTCCCCATCCTTCCCGAACAGCGAAAAAAACTCGAGTCGCTGCAGCAAAAGCGATTGGAAAGCACACAAGGAATGGAGCCTGCAAAAATCGAGATTCCTTCTCTTGGCCTGGCAGCGAACATCGAGCCGACCGGCGTTCTTGAAAACGGAGAAATGGGCGTTCCCGAAAACATTGAACAAGTCGGCTGGTTCGAACCTGGTTTTAAAGTCGGTACGAAAGGCAATGCCGTTCTCGCCGGACATGTTGATAGTCTGACGGGACCGGCGATCTTCTACCACTTGGAGAAGATCGAAGCGGGAGAGCTTGTAAAAATCACGGACGCAAACGGCCGTGAGATGGTTTTTGAAGTGAAAGAAAAGAGCAGTTATGTGACGGATCAGGCACCCATCGGAGAAATTTTCGGCGCATCGGAGAAAAGGATGATCAATTTGATCACCTGCACAGGGGATTTCGACAGGAATATCGGTTCCCACGAACAGCGTCTCGTTGTCTCAGCCGAACTGATCAGTGATTCGGATTTACCGGAAGAAGTGCCGGAAGCGCCGCAAAACGTCGTGGCAACTTCCACCACTCTTTCTTGGCATGCCGCCCGGAATGATGCCATCATCGGTTACCGCGTTTATGAAGAGGATCCCCGAAGCGGCGAGATGAAAAAAGTCGAAACGGTTTCGCTGTTCGACCGCAAGAAACTGGCGATCCAGCCCGATGACAGCAAACGCTATTTCGTCGTCTCGGTCGATGTGGATCTGAACGAATCCGAAAAAGCCGAAGCGCAACGCCCGGATTGACGGCGATCAAAATGAAAAAGCAGCGGTCCCTCTCTTTTTTTGAGACGGACTGCTGATTTTATTTGTTATATGGATACTCACTGCTCAACCTTGATGAACCTCGGTTCATACTCCGACAGCACTTCAACGATTTCGTTCCCGCTCAAATACAGATGATGCTCGAGTGCCGGATGCGTTTTGCTGTTCACCAGAGGATTCCGGTCGAACCATTCGATGTATTCCGAATTGGATACTTTGTAAAAATGCAAAGCATCTTTGTCTTTCAATCCGCTGTATTCCCTCTCCCTGCTCAGCAGATCAAAACGCCCGTACTCCGTGGAAAACCGGTACGACCAGACATAGTATTCAACCGGGGAAATGGGCTGGTCATAGATCACTTCAATCAGCGCCCCCGTTTCATCTGTAAAAGAGATTTTCAAATGATCCATATACGCGGTAACTTGCAGGAAGCCAAGACTTGCATGGTTGCGGCCTTTGATGAACGTCACCGGCTGCCAGGCGTGGAGTTTTTCCATATTCTTTCCCCTTTCTTTCGGCTTCACTTAAATTTCCTCCATTATTTCCCATTACCTTCTGATTGTCAATCCATTCAATACGTGAAAAACGAAAAAGCAGCGGCTCCGAACTTGTACGTCCGGAGCCGCTGCTCTCAAAAAATCATATCTTCGTTTCTTTTTCTTTGCTTTCCAGACTGATCATCGCCCCGACCGCTCCTGAGAACTCCCCGTTCTCCAAGAACAATGGCGAAGCGCCGCGCAGTTTTGTGTAGCTGACGACGATTTCTTTCAGCAGGTCGTTTTCGTGGAACGACGAGCCGATGTAGATGATCGTGTTGCTCCGGCATTGCCGGGCCGTCTGAACGCTGACGGTGCTGACGGTTTCGCCGACGAGGCCCATGACGGTCGCGAGCAGGTCTTCTTTCGGCATGTCTTCCGCACCCGAGAACAGGTCGTTGCCGAAATTGCTCGCGGTCAATTCACCTGAAATAGGCGGTTCTTTGCCTTCATAAATATGCTTCACTTTCAGGTCGATCCGTTCACGTGATCCCTGTTCTGCGAGCCGCACGATTTCGTCAAAGTGTCTTACGCCGGTCAGCAAATAACCGAGTCCGACAAGCGTGCCACCGCCGACACCCGTGCCGCCGAGACGTTCATGGCTGTCGCCGTGGATGCAATGAATCGACGTGCCGGTCCCGACATTGGTGATCAAGTAATCGGTGTCCGTACGCCCCATCCGGCCGAGCAGGAAGCGGACGCCGCGATGCGTCGCTTCGAACTCCACCATTTCCTTCGCTTCTTTCTGCAAATGGGAAATGAAGACGCCTGACTTCCCGCCTGTTACGCATACTTTGTAATTTTCTAATCCGTTGACCCATTCCGCCACTCCTTCGAGTTCAGCGATCGGATACTTCCGGACGTGAAATTTTTCCCCTTCGCGGTAAGCGACTTTCAATAGCGTGCCACCCGCGTCAATTCCTACAAACATGTCCTGCACCTTCTCTTCCCCGCATCCCCCTAGGAAATGCCCCCTGAATTCACACACTGTTGAAATTCTACCACAAAGCTTCCATCCGTGTGAACGGATTGTTTCGAATTCAGGGAAAGGCTTCAATTCCGGATCCGCTGCATGCGTTCATTGAACAAAGTCGGATAGGAAAGGAAACCAAGCAAGATGCTGGTCACCGCCGCTGTCGTCAGCAGCAGGAACAGGATGAGCAATTGGAATTGCACCGCCTGTACCGGGTCCGCTCCCGCGATGATCTGCCCGCTCATCATGCCGGGTAATTGCACGAGACCGACCGTCTTCTGGCTCTCGATTGTCGGGATCATGCTCGCTTTGATGGAACTTAGCAGCGGCCGGTCGATCGCCTGCTTCGGTGTGCCCCCAAGCGACAGGATCAGGTCCGTCTCAGGCTTGCGGCTCTCCACTTCGGACGTGAAGCGATTCAGGAACAGGATCGACAGCACCATCGAGTTGCCGATGACCATGCCGCTGATCGGGATGATGTACTGCGCAGTTGCCGGCGTGATGCCGAAGCCGATCAGGATCCCTTGCGTCAGCACTTCCACCGTCACGAGCGCCAATGCGACTTTCCAGGTGATCCCTTTGATGGAAGCCCCTTTGTTCCGTGCGTTATGGGTCGCCGCGACAATCATCAGCGCGACCATGAGGAAAACATACAGCAGGCTTTCCGAATCGAAGACGAATTTCAGCACGTAGCCGACAGCGAGCAGCTGGATGATCGATCGGACTGTTGCGATCAGCGTGTCCCGCTCCAGGCCGAGGCCGAACGTTTTCGACAACAAAAGCGGGATGAGGACAAAGATCAATGTCAGCGATAACGTGAAGAAGCTCATACGCGTTCCCCTTCCACGAACTGACGGACGCGTTCTGTCCGCGGGGATTGGAGGATCGTTCTGTCCCCGGCGTCCACAAGCTCCCCGTCCATCATCACCCAAATGGAATCCCCGATGCCGATCGCCTGCTCCAGGTTATGGGTGATCCAGATGATCGTCACCTTGTATTTCTTGTTGATGCTTTGGATCAGCTCCTCTACTTCCTTGACGGACGTGCGGTCAAGAGAGGAAGTGATTTCGTCGAGCAGAAGAATACGCGGCCGGTTGACGAGCGTGCGTGCGACGGATACTTTCTGTTGCTGGCCTCCTGATAGTTCATCAGCTTCGCGCTTCAAGTATTCCGGGCCGAGCCCGACATCTTGGAGCAACCGCCCTGCCTCTTCTTCCCGTAGCGTCTCTCCTTTCAACACTGCCGGCAAGTTGAGATTGTCGTACACCGTCCCAGGGATCATCGGCGCCTGCTGGAGCGCCATACCAACTGTGCGCCGGAGATCCGTTGGTTCGTAATCCCCGATCGCCTTGCCGAGCACAGTCATGCGCCCTTCGTCCGGCGACAGAAGTCCGTTGCACAACTTCAATAGCGTCGTCTTCCCTGCACCGGACGGCCCGACGAGCGTCGTGATGGCGCCTTCTGCGAACGAGCCGGTGATGCCGGTCAAAATAGGCGTCTCGTCCACTTTATACAGGATGTCTTCCAATTGGATTGCACTCACGCCGTTCAGCTCCTTTCCCCAAAACAGAAACAGCACACAGCTTCTCCTGTGTGCTGCCTTCCGTCCGTTATTCCTCTAATTTCCGTTCTGCAAATTCGTCGTCCATCTTCAGGAAGTATTCGCGTCCTTCTTCGATTCCTTTCAGACGGGTGATGATGTCACGGAACATCTTCTCTTCTTCCATCTGCTCCTCGATGAACCAATCAAGGAATGACAGCGTCGCATGTTCCTGCAATTCATCTGCCAACGAAACAAGGTCATAAATGTTCGCTGTCACGCTCTTCTCCTGTTCAAGAGAGCTTTCCATCACTTCCAGCGCCGAGCTGTAATCGTTCTTCGGTGCTTCCAGTCCTTGAAGTGCCGGCTTTTCGTCCATTGTCACCAAGTAATCGTAAAAACGCATGGCGTGCTGATGCTCCTCGCGCGACTGGACCAAGAAGAAGTTGGCGAAGCCGTGATAGTTTCTTTTCGAAAAGTAAGCTGCCATCGCGGTATACGCGTGTGACGCCTGGAGTTCGTTGTTGAATTGATCGTTCAACGCTTGTGTGAGTCGTTCGTTTAACATGAAAGTTCCTCCTCTTATTTATAATTATTCTAATGTAGATACTATAACATACCCTCTGTACTAAAAGCGAAACAAATGAGAATATTTTTTTTAATTGATAATAAAACTCATTTATTTCATGTAATATAACTTATTAAACGATAATGATTATCATCAATTAAACAACCAATGCTAGTTGCTTACTTTTTGTAACCGACTATAGTATGATGTTTCTATGAACTTACGAAGGAGAGACACAACTTATGAAATTAGACACAGCCGTTTTTTCGGTTTTAAAAGATAAAATCCAATTGATCAATATGGAGGAAGGCGGAATTTACCTGGTCGGCCCGATCCGACTGCCCGTCAACCTCGAAGGGGAAACGGTCGTCTTCCAATGGTACTCATGGCTCAAGCAAGACGAAGTGACAGATGATTACGAAGCCGTCATCGAACGGCTGTCTTCCGCTAACTTGGCGGAATACCAGCAGTCGAGTGTGCTTGTGTATGGCGACTTCGAAGGAGCGGACGAAGCATTGATCCGCATGCACTCCATTTGCCACACTGGCGATATTTTCGGCAGCAAGCGCTGTGATTGCGGCTTCCAGCTGAAGCAATCGATGCAGCGTATTGTCGATCACGGCGCAGGCGCACTATTTTACTTAGCGAATCACGAAGGTCGCGGCATCGGCTTGTTTAGCAAGGCCATGGCTTACGTGCTGCAGGAAAATGGCTACGATACAGTCGAAGCGAACGAAAAGCTCGGCTTCGTGGATGATTCACGCAATTATGAGGATGCGATCGCGGTGCTCGGGACGCTGCGCGAAAAACCGGTCACGTTGATGACGAACAATCCGAAGAAAGTTGATGCGATCGAAAAAGCTGGCTTGAAAATTGCAGGACGTACTTCGATTTGGGGAGACCGCTCGGAATTCAACGAGAACTATTTGAAAACGAAAGTCGTACGCTCCGGCCACCTTCTGGATGAGGAGGAAGAAATACATGCCAAACGATGAGTTTTTTATGGATATCGCCCTGCAAAATGCGCAGGCAATGAAAGGCCAGACTGACCCGAATCCACTTGTCGGCTCGGTTATCGTGAACGACGGACGCATCGTCGGGGTCGGCACACACTTGCGCGCCGGTGAACCGCATGCCGAGGTCCATGCACTCCGCATGGCAGGCGATCACGCTCGCGGCGGCACAATCTATGTCACACTGGAGCCATGTTCGCACCATGGACGTACTGGCCCTTGTGCACAAGCCATCATTGACGCTGGCCTTTCGAAAGTGATTATTGCCACACTCGATGTAAATCCGGTTGTTGCAGGCAACGGCGTACGCATGCTGGAAGATGCAGGAATTGAAGTCATCACTGGCGTGCGCGCAGAAGAATCTCGCCGCATGAACGAAGTGTTCAACACGTTCATCACGCATAAGCGCCCATTCGTCACGTTGAAAGCAGCTTCTACGCTCGACGGGAAGATTGCGACGCACACACGCGATAGCAAGTGGATCACTTCCAGTGAAGCACGACACGACGTACACGAACTGCGCCATCAGCACGCAGCGATTCTCGTCGGCATCGGCACGGTGCTCGCGGACGATCCGGAATTGACGGCACGTATTCCGAACGGACGCAATCCACTCCGAATCGTCCTCGACTCGTCGCTGCGCACGCCGCTCGACGCCAAACTCGTGACGGACCGCCTAGCAGAGACGTGGATATTCGTCAGCCAGACATATGACCAGGCGAAACGGGCAGAACTGGAAGCACGCGGCATTCGTATTTTTGAAACAAGCGGCAGGGAGCGCACGGATGTGCATGATGTGGTCCGTATACTCGGCGAGCAGTCCATTTCTTCCTTGTTCCTCGAAGGCGGCGGCGCAGTCCACGCGGCGTTTCTGGAAGCCGGACTGGTGGACAAAGTGGTGCTGTATTTCGCACCAAAGCTCGTCGGTGGGAAAGAGGCACCTACCTTCCTGGAAGGTGCTGGCGCTTCCCTCATGAAAGACGCCCTCGAACTGACGGACGGCGAATTTGAAAAAATCGGTCCGGACTTCCGGTTCACCGGTTATTTGATGAGGAGAGATTGAATGAGATTCGGATTTGATATAGACGATACACTGATCGACTTGCGTGCGTATGCGTTCGAGCTGTACCAGCGCGAATTGAAGCAGGAAGTCGCGCGCGATGCGTTCGATGCGCTGCAGCGTGTAGAAATCCATGAATTGTTCGGCATGACCGACGAAGAAGGCGGCGCGATGTGGAACCGCCTGACGGACGATATCTACTATACGGAGTGTCCGCCCTACCCTGGCGCGGTCGAATTCCTCCAGCAGCTGGAACGCGAAGGCCACGAAATCTACTATATTACCGCCCGCACGAAAGAACACGGGGAACGCACACGCGAATGGATGAAGAAGCAAGGCTTCCCGATCGCGGACGACCGCTTCTACTGCGGCATGAAAGACGAAGCGAAGGTCGACATCATCGAGAAACTCGATCTCGACTACTACATCGACGACAAGCCGGCGGTCGTCAACACCCTCACCTCTGGCAAACTGAAAGTGCTAGTGAAAGACCAATCGTACAACCGACACCTCGACTTGCCGCGCGTTGGGCAATGGACGGAACTGGATGAGCTGATTCAGAAGGAAATGAAATAAGCGGGGGTTGCCTGTGGCTGCTGGTAAGGCGGCCCTTTCTCTCGGGAAATAAGGGTAAAATTTCCGGTTATCTGAGGATGGGACGTGTTTTCCGGCGAAATAACGGTAAGATTTCCCGTTATTCATGCTCAAACCCTTCATTTCTATCCTTTTTGATGATATAACGGTAATTTTTACCCCTATTTCCGCTGTTCTTGCGTCGAACTTCAAAATAAGAGGAAATTCTACCGCTATATTCGGTTCTACAAATCAGCCCCGGAGCGGCATCGCTCTGGGGCTGATCTTTTTCTGAAAAAGCCCTTGAACTTGGGACATCTTCACATAAAATAATTCAACAACCTTACTCCATCTGCTCCGTCTCGGTTTCTTTCAGTGCCTCTCCAAATTACGGACGCCGGTAATCATACTTCCCGTCTGGCACATCAATGCTTTGCCCGTTTATGCGGACAGTATCAGCATCGTGCCATTCCACCGCACCGGTTTCCACCTTATACTGCCAGTAAATGTTCCGGGGATTCTTGTTCCCCTGATTGAAATGCAGGACCCCCAGCACTGCATAATCGACGGTCGCGCCGCCATTATTCAAATAAGTCCTAACGGTATATTCTCCTCCCGGTGAGACTTCTTCTGCCAACAGCTCGCCCGGTTCGATCCGGTCGATGCTGAAAAACAGCCAGTTGACCGCGAGAATCAAAAGACCGACCGCTGCCAGGGCGAAGAGAAGCAGCGCCACCATGAAAGGGTGCTGCTTTCCAAAAAATTTTAACCTTCCCACACACTCCCCCCCTTCCCGAAATCGAAGGATTCTTGTCACTCCTTCCAACACGCACCGGCCAAGCTATGATACGCTGATCCTAGAGAAACGATTGTCACGATGGACTTGAATCTGAAAGGAGTCTTGTTATGTACATTCCGAAATTTTACAAAGTCACCGATCCGGACGAAATCCGCGAATTCGTCCAGCATCATTCTTTCGGCACGCTCGTCACGACCCGAAAAGGCCGGCCGATCGCGACGCATCTGCCCCTCCAGTTCGTGCAGGAGGAAGAACAATACTGGGTGACTGGCCATATGGCTTACGGCAATCCCCAGTGGCGCACGTTCGAAGATGCCGACGAAGTGCTCGTCATGTTCCAAGGTCCGCACGCCTATATCTCGTCTTCGTGGTACGAGCAGGAAAACGTCCCGACGTGGAATTACCAGGCCGTCCACCTTTACGGCAAGGCAACCGTTTTGGACGAAGAAGAACTGAAACAGGATCTCGCACGGCTCCTGCAGACTTACGAAAAGCACCGCGACCATCCAGTATTGTGGGAAACCCTCGCCCCTTCAACCCTTCAAAAAGAACTGAAAGGGATTGTCGGATTCAAAATCGAAGTGACAGAAATCCAGGCAGCCTACAAAATGAGCCAGAACCGAAACGAAGCGGATTACGGAAACATCATTGCGCAATTGCAGCATGAAGGTTCGCCGGACGCTGCGCAAATGGCGGAGGAAATGAAAAAGCGGAGGAAATCATGTACAAGCGATTGAACTGAGTGGAATTTGCCCAGTTCGATCGCTTTCTTATTTGCCGGCACCTGTCATTCCGGATCGAACGAATAAGTCTCCCGCTCGTAGCAAGTCCGGTACGCTCTCTTCAATAGGAGGCTGTCACATGCTGCACCGCTCTCGTCGTAAATTTCCTCGCCTACCTGCAATTCCACGGTTCTGTCCGACTCAGGGGATCCCAAAGTGTTGTTGACGATCCGCAAATTCCTTTCATCCAGCCATTCCATCGAGAAATGGCTGTTCCCGGGAGCGTAATAGACCGTCTTTGTTTCGCCTGGCTCAGCTTCAGGCGCGACTTCCACCCATATATCCACCCCGCCCGCAGCGCCGCCATACGCTCTGTAATACGCTTTCGCGGCATATTCTCCGTCGAGCGAGTACACCGGACCGGCGTAAAATTCCCCATTCTTGAATTCAAAAGGATAGGCGTATTTGCTGTAGGTGAACCATATCGCCAGTCCCATCACCACAAGCAACAGCCATCTGTGTTTTTTCTTCAAAAGACTTCCCCCGTTCCTATAGACGCTTCTTGGCTAGGAAAGTTTGCACATCAGCCATCGCAAAACCTTGTTCCGGTTAGTGTATAATGATGGAAAACTCGATAATAAGGAGTGGAATTTGCAATGGAGACGATTTTGGCAATATGCATTGGTCTTGCTTTGAGCGCCACAGTGGGGTTCCGGATATTCACGCCGCTTCTCATCACCGGCATTTTTGAGCGGATCGACTGGATCACCCTGACGGAAGGCTTCAGCTGGATTGGCAGTACGCCTGCACTGGTCGCTTTCGGAGCGGCTACGCTGTTCGAGATTGCCGTCAATTACATTCCCGCTGTCGGTTCTGTCATGAAAGCGCTGGCGACACCGCTTGCGGCGATTGCCGGCATTCTGCTGACGGCTTCGTTCATCGGGGATATGAGTCCGTTATTGGAGTGGAGCATCGCCATCATCGGCGGCGGAGGGGTCGCCACAATGTCGCACACTGCTGTGACCGCCGTTAAGAGCATAAGTGAAACCGCCGTTCTCAGCCCGGCGGTCGCCGTCGCAGAAGATACGACTGCGACGCTCGTGCCGATCGCGATTTTCCTGATTCCCATGCTGGCTATTGTGTTTGTCGTGTTGGTGCCCTTGCTGATTTTCATCTATTACAACAAGCGTAAACGCCGGGCAGTATAGAGGGAGTTTAAGTCCCTCCCCTTCATTTAACTGGAAGCAATTGCTCATACAACTGATCGATGCGTTCATTGGACTGGAGTGCCGGATTGGTGCTGATGCAGCGAGCGATGGCTGCCAGGAATTCAGCAAGTGGGCACTCCTCCTTAAATACCGACCTTGCCTCTGAATCGGCATGTTCCTCACAAATGGTAATCAACAGGTCGCTTTCATCAACCATCTCCAATTCCCATCGTACTCTGTCGGTTCATCAAGCATCACGAATGCAATTTTCCGCCTTGGAAATGGTGCCAGCCCAGGAATCACCTGATACACGGCACAGAGCAAATCCTCCAGTGGATCGCTGAGTAGATAAGAACAAACGAATTCGAATCGACTGCTCCCCACACTCAAACTGCCGGTTGCCCAAGTCTCCCTTAGGATTGTATAAATATGGAAATTCGATGTTCCGGGACATTTCTCTTCTTCCTTTCGGATCCCTTCAGGCCGATTTCCCACCCGCCGACTTTTCTTTCCTCATATTCTGATACAGCACTAGCCCAATATTGATCAGTACCAATACGACAAGAGATGTCAAACAGCCCAGTACGACATAGATACTTTGATTCACCAACAACCCGCCGATTATCGCCCCAAAACTTGCCAAAAAAGCATACACACTTAGCCGCCACTTTGAAGACAATAGTTTGTTCATCTTCCAGCTTCCACAATCATTTTTTACGAAAGAATATTCAGATTAAACAGAGTGTACCATAATCTCTTGAAAATTTTCCCTTTTAAAAATAAATATATTCCTCCTAAGCAACACCCGATCCAATTATTAGAATATCACCGCATTTTTCGATAGCATCAATAGTAAGCAGATCATACGAGGAGGAATATGCAATGGAGAAAGAGATACTGAACAATCCAACGTCAGAAAAGCCGGCTGACTCAGACAATAAACTGCAGAGCCTCAGCGGCATCCAATTAGTCGATTTCGGCGGATCCACTGGGCTTGTCTGCGATGTCGAAACCGGATTCTGCGGCCCCATCAACCAAAAAGAGGAGGACGAAAAATGAAAATCACCATCTGGTCGGACTTTGTATGCCCGTTCTGTTTTATCGGAGAAGCCCATCTGAACGGAGCTTTGGAGACATTTGAGCACGCAAATGACGTCGAAATTGAATATAAAAGCTTCCAATTGATGCCGGACGGCGAATACGTGCCCGGCAAGGAATACGCAGAGACTTTCTCGGACATGAAAGGGATGCCGCTTGGCCAAGCCGAGGCTATGTTGAAACAAGTGACAGAGTCTGCAAGCCGCTCAGGCGTCGAGATCAACTACGACATCGCAAAATTGGCAAATACCTTTGACGCTCATCGTGTTTTCCAATATGCAAAAGAGCGGGGCAAAGGAAATGAATTCTTCCAGCGCGCTTACGTCGCCCATTTCACGGAAGGCGAAGTGTTGAGCGACACGGATACCATCGTCCGTCTGGCGGAAGAAGTAGGCCTTGACGGCGCCGAAGTCCGTCAACTTATCGAAAAGCGGGAGAACACTGAAAAAGTGGAGCAGGATATTTCCGAGGCGCGTGCAGTTGGCGTACAAGGCGTGCCGTTCTTCGTGATCGATAACAAATACGCAGTTTCCGGCGCGCAGCCGGTGGAAGCTTTCAGCCAAGTCTTGAACCAAGTATGGGAAGAGGAACATGTGAAGAAGTAATTATAGAAAAAGAAATCATTCAAGCACTGCCCTTTCGAATTGAAAGGGCAGTGCTTGTTTAATTCACTTTGGAAAATACACAATTCAGTTATCTAGCTAAATTCTACAAACAGCGAATTTTAAAACTTTCATGTTTTCGATATATTAATCTAAATTAATTTGTGTTAACATAAAAAAGTAAATTGGTTAACTCATTTTTATGAAGTTATTTTTTATCTGTAGATACTCAAAGAAAAGGGGCGTACGCAATGAATTGGCAAGCACTAGCACAGGAAGTTATTGATGGAAAAGAACTGACTAACGAAGAAGCTTTGAGGATTTTAACAATTGATGAGGATGAACTTCTTCCTTTACTCCATGCTGCATTTAAAATCCGGAAGCATTATTACGGCAAAAAAGTAAAACTCAATATGATCATTAATGCAAAAAGCGGCTTTTGTCCGGAGGACTGTGGCTACTGTTCACAGTCTTCAAGATCAACAGCGCCTATTGAAAAATATCCCTTTATATCAAAAGAAGAAATCATGGCAGGAGCCAAAATTGCATTCGAAAACAAAATTGGCACATTCTGCATTGTTGCCAGTGGTCGTGGACCAACCCGTAAAGATGTGAAAGTTGTTGTGGAAGCCGTCGAAGAAATCAAAGAAAAGTATGGATTAAAAGTATGTGGATGTTTGGGGCTTTTAAAAGATGAATACGCTGAACAGTTAAAGGCTGCGGGTGTTGACCGCTACAATCACAATTTGAATACCTCTGAACGCCACCACGATTACATTACGACTACACATACATATAAAGATCGGATAAATACTATAGAGACAGTAAAAAAACACGGAATCTCCCCATGTGCAGGTGCAATTATCGGTATGAAAGAAACAACACAAGACGTAATCGACATTGCGCGTGCGCTTCGCCACCTGGATGCAGATTCCATCCCAATAAATTTTCTTCATGCAATTGACGGTACCAAATTGGAAGGGACAAATGAACTGAACCCCCGCTATTGCTTAATTGTTCTTTCGCTTTTCCGTTTTATGAATCCATCAAAAGAAATTCGGATTTCAGGGGGCAGGGAAGTCAATCTTCGGTCTCTTCAACCTTTGGGTCTGTATGCAGCTAACAGTATTTTCGTTGGCGACTACTTGACAACCGACGGGCAAGAACAGAATAAAGATTATTTAATGTTAGAAGATCTTGGATTTGAAATAGAGCTTGCCGAAAAACAAAAACATTTAGTGAAATCATAGAAGTCGTTATATCCGTAAAGAACTTATTAACGATGACCGTGCTTCCAAGATTTTAGATTTAGTTTTTCTTGAAGTAAGTTTACTAAAAAACGATAGATTTTCATCCTCATTCTTAAGCACAAGTAAGTGGAGGTTCATACATGACAACTTCAGCGACAAGATCCAGCAATCATTCACGAACATTAATACTTGTTCATATCGCCATGTTCTCAGCCCTCATGGCAATCGGCGCCAATATTTCCTCATTCCTCATCATTGGTGGCGTACCGATTACGTTACAGACATTCTTTGCGATCACAGCCGGCCTTCTACTCGGCAAACGGCTCGGCGCTGCTTCGATGATTGTTTATGGCTTCATCGGACTTGCCGGCGCTCCAGTCTTCGCCAGATTTTCAGGCGGGATGGATGCTATAATTTCGCCGACATTCGGCTTTATCATCTCATTTGTCTTTACTGCTTACGCGGCTGGGTGGATTGCTTCAAAAATCCCCTCAAAAAAAGGGTTCATTCTCGCAGCACTTATCGGAACAGCAATTAATTACCTCTACGGCACAAACTGGATGTATATGGCCTATAAATTATGGTTTGCTGCACCCGAAGGCCTCACTTACGGCATGGTCTGGGCTTGGATGATGGTTCCTCTGCCAAAAGACATCCTCCTCGCTGTTCTTAGCGGTCTGTTTGGGTATCGCCTACTACCGATAATCCGCAAGTACCTGCTGTGAAAACAAACCATATACGCGAGTTCCTACGTATTCATTCGCAAAAAATTTCATACTGCAGGGAGAGGAGTTGGGCTTGAATCAGCCTCTTCTCTCCCTCCGTATTAAGCAGCCATCAAGGATATGTAAACTCGATGGCTGCTTTGCATATTCTCTCTTACTTATTACTTACTTAATATTCCTTCTGGTATATGACAATAATCATTTGGGTATCTCGCTAACCTCTCTTGATGTTCTTCTGCACTTTTCACCTATTTGTAAGAGGTACTACTGGATGGGATCAAGTAGTCCAAACCTGTTCAAAAGTTCTCAAGTCTGCTTTTTGATCCTGCACAAAAGCAGAGTACGAACTACAGATTGAGGTTCATGGCTAAATACAGCATCACATGCGGCAATTTTATTGAAGTTTCTCTGCAACCAGGATAGCCGCTGAAATCCGTTCCGCTCACTGCAGTTAAAATATATTGCGCTCTATTCGCCTGTTCATAAATAGCCATAAACGACAGAAATAAATGATTTATTTCCATGTTGAATAATTTTTCCGGATTTATAGAGAAGGCTTGTCACTACTTACTTTTCTGTAAATCTATTTTTCTACCCTTTAATCTGACCTTTATAAAATCATCAAAACTGGATATTTCTTTATGGTCAATTTTCTTTATACTCAAGTTATTAACACTCAAGGAGGTCATAAGATGAACCAACGAGGAACGAATCGTGTCAAAAGAGGTATGGCAGAAATGCAAAAAGGCGGCGTTATTATGGATGTGGTCAATGCGGAACAAGCCCGTATTGCGGAAGCTGCTGGCGCAACGGCCGTTATGGCACTTGAGCGTGTGCCTTCGGATATTCGGAGAGATGGCGGTGTAGCGCGTATGGCAGACCCGCTCATCACGGAAGAAGTGATGAATGCTGTTTCGATCCCGGTAATGGCCAAAGCGCGCATTGGCCATATTGTGGAAGCGCGTGTACTAGAAGCGATGGGCGTTGATTACATTGATGAAAGTGAAGTGCTGACACCGGCAGACGAAGAATTTCACTTGTTGAAAGATACATATACCGTACCATTTGTCTGCGGATGCCGAAATTTAGGGGAAGCAGCACGCCGCATCGGTGAAGGGGCTTCGATGCTGCGGACAAAAGGAGAACCGGGAACCGGCAATATCGTCGAAGCGGTCCGCCATCTGCGCCAAGTTAATGCGGAAGTGCGCAAAGTCGTTACGCTCAGCGACGATGAATTGATGACAGAAGCACGCAATTTAGGCGCATCGTATGAATTCCTGAAAGAAGTAAAGCGCCTGGGCCGTTTGCCGGTCGTCAACTTTGCAGCGGGCGGCATAGCAACGCCAGCGGATGCGGCATTGATGATGGAACTCGGAGCGGACGGTGTATTTGTGGGATCTGGTATTTTCAAATCGGAAAACCCGGAACGCTTCGCCCGTGCGATTGTAGAAGCAACGACCCATTATCAGGATTACAAATTAATCGCTGAACTGTCGAAAGATCTTGGGACTGCCATGAAAGGGCTTGAAATTTCCACGATTGCATCTGGAGACCGCATGCAGGAACGGGGCTGGTAAGGTGAAAAGAGTCGGAGTACTGGCTTTGCAAGGGGCTGTACGAGAACATGTCCAGTCAATTGAAACATGCGGGGCAGAAGCTGTACTGGTGAAATGGCCGAGGGATTTAGAAGGCTTGGATGCTTTGATTTTGCCAGGCGGAGAAAGTACGACGATGCGCCGCTTGATTGACCGCTATAGTTTGATGGAGCCGTTACACGAATTTGCGGCTTCCGGCAAGCCGATGTTCGGCACTTGCGCAGGATTGATTTTGCTAGCCGGCAAGGTCGTTGGCTATGACGAATCTCATCTGGGTGTTATGGATGTCATCGTGGAGCGCAATTCGTTCGGCCGCCAAGCCGACAGTTTTGAAGCACCTTTATCCATTAAAGGCTTGGACGGTCCATTTGAAGCAGTCTTTATCCGGGCGCCGCATATTGTCAGCACGGGTCCGGGTGTAGAGATATTATGCGAACATGAAGGGAAGATCGTCATGGCCAGAAGCGGCCCGTTTCTCGGCTGTTCGTTCCATCCGGAATTGACCAGCGACCACCGGATTACTGAATATTTCATCGCTATGTTGAACAGTAATGCAGAAAATCAAACATCGGCCGCCATGTTTTAACTTTTAGAGATCCTTGGAGAAACTTCTCTAAGGATCCTTTTTGAAAAAGAGAAGACGCTGTTGAATCAGCATCTTCTCACTTATTTTCATACGCATTAATGTGCTTCTGCATTTTGTACAATTCCTGTGCAGATCCCAAACCGACGACCGTCATGTATGCATTCGCTTCATATCTATCAATAGAAATACGCACCGGAATAAAAATCCAGGTGACGAGCGCAAGGGCACAAATCAGCCCACCCGTCAGATGGTAAATACGTACGCCGAAAAGGGATGCCAACGGAAAGAAGTGCACACCGACAATCAACGCAACGATAATCGAAATAAGTTGCGTGTTTTGCGTCGCGTTGCAGACAAGATGACAATTGCGATTGCAACTCCTTCAGCTGCGAAAATATGGTTGAATCTGATGCGCTGATTTTCGCCTAGCTTCGTACCAGCATTCGATGAAGAAAACTTCTTTGCCAAGCACAGCAACAGAAAGCCCGCTGTGCACAAAGCCGCGCCCAATAAAACGGCAGCAATGAGTAGAGCCGTTTGTGTGCCTGCCGCTCTTTGCGCAATCCTATGATGCCTGTGTAAGCCCACAATGTACCGAAGATCGCCATGAAAAATAAGCCGTTTGCCGTGCCGTATATAGCCGCTCTAGCTGTCATCTGCCTGTCTTTTATCAGCTGCTGTCCCCCTCGTTCGTGCTTTCTAAACTATACATCGAATAGTAGGTATTTTTCTTTTACAGATTATCTCAAACTATTTAGATAATCGTCATCTTTTTTTCTATACAAACTTTTCCTCTTTTCCTACAACCTCACACGCATTCTTCTAGACTCCAAGTAGCAATTTTGTTTCCTGGAGCGGCAACAATTAACCATTCCCCGCCTCCAAAACCTGGTTGATCTCCAACCTGCCAGCATTCATAGTGTTCATCAAACCCATTTACATACAAGAACTTTCCAGAATCAAATGAAATAGACAGATGTGGCGACTCATCCCCGAGCCACACATCCTTCACCTTTTCTCTCCGGCTGCTCAGCAATAATTGGAGCGAATCTTCATCATCCAGTTCGTTCATGTCTTCTCTTGTCAGCAAATTTAATTGTTCAAGCGTTGAAGCAACAGCGATTTCTCTCACTTCAATCGTCAACCACAAAGTATCGGGCTCCTTCATTGAGTAATGAGTAAAAGAGATGCCCAATCCCCCTGGACCAACACCGAATTGAAGACCATCGAGCTGGCTTCCAACAAGCAATCGCTTCAACGCGCGTTCTGCAAAGTCTTTGTCTTCTTTTTTCATTTTTACACACCTTTATTTTTATAAAAATCCTGTTACTTTGTATTTGTAATCTACTCAGAACTTCCTTATGCTCCTTCATATAAACCATGGCGCGCTGCAGCGATCCTCCACATTACTTTCCCCATTCGATGTTTTTACTGAGGAAGACGAGCCGTTCAATTTCTTCGAACCCATTTCTCTTATAAAATGCTTCTGCCGGAATGCCTCTTTCTGTCAGGAGTGCGATATTGTCTATCTCCTCTCCGAGTGACTCCGCCAGGAAATCCAGCAGCGCTTTGCCGATTCCTGTGTTTTGATGACGTGAATCCACGCACATTTCATGGATATAGAATTCATCGCCGCTCCACCATGTTCGCTGTACGCCGAAGACGAAACCGATCACTTCCTCGTTCTCCCATGCTAAAATCCCCGTAAATCCTGGTGTTTCGGAGAAGGCCGTTAAATACTTCCCTGCCTTCTCAAACGTCCATTGGTCGTTCCACGGCTCAGCATTGAACACTTCCATGAATGTTTCGATGCATTGAACCAAATCATTTTCCACATAAATTCTTAACTCCGAGGTGCTGCCTCCTTTCCGCTAAATTTTTCCCTCCGCAGCTCCATCAGCCACTTCGTTCCCTCGTCGATTTCCTTCAGCTTGCGGAAACCGCATTTTTCATAACAGCGGATCGCACGGAGATTCCGCACTTCCGGATCCATGACGATGGCATCCGCCCGCTTCTCCGTAAAGATGAGTTCCGCAAACGCCTTGACCATCCGGGTGCCGTACCCCCGGTTCAAGACGTCAGGCTCCCCGATGAACTGGTCCATTCCGTAAATCAGTTCATCGCTCGAATAACCATAACGTGCGTAGTCTTCTTCCGTCAGCCGGTAACATTGCATGAACGCGAACGGCCGGCCCTCCGCTTCCACGATGTAGGGCTCCACTGCAACGGCTCCGTCAATCCGCGGGCCATATTTCGCGCGCACTTGTGCAGCGCTCGGCGGGGCGGCCGGGTCGCCGAAGAATTCGAGCACTTCTTCCGTGTTCAGCCATTTCGTCATGATATCCAAATCCTTGTGGACCATTTTTCGGATAGTCATACTCTCTTTCCTTTCACAGCATCGTATCAAGTGCTTCTTGTGTTATTTCAGAACAAAACTGCCCCCTAAAGAACGGCCCTTTTATTTATTTCTCCGCTCCAACAATATCGGCGTGATATTCAATAGGATCGATGCAATCGTCAGTACCCATAATGCCGCAGCCATTGTGGGCACTACATCCATCAGCGCAGACCAATCTTCCGCCTTCACCCAATCGCTTACCATGCTGTAGTCTGCGACGACTGTCAGCGCGGTGAATGACAGGCCCAGTGCCATGGCCAATTTATAGTCTTTGCCCGTTGCAAACTGGTACAGGTTGAAACAAGTGGCTGCGATGGCGATCAGCCCGAATACAATCCACATTTTGACGCCCCCTTTATTTTTGAAAAGCCAACCATCCTTAAATATTTGAAGCTATAATGAAGGTTACTGAAGCAATGAAAAAATAACCACCAGAGAGGTGCGGTCAACAATGAAAGATTCCGAGAAACGTCCCCGAAGAGAACGGATTTCACTTATACTGCTCGTTGCCATAGTGGTTGGTGGATTCATCTATTATGATATCTTTCAGACCCCAAGAAACTCGCTGGAATTGTAACAGGACATTTCGTTCGCGGATGATTTCGAAGATGCGCAAAAGTTGATGCTGGACGGCTATGAAGAGAATTTCAGCGAAGAGGATTTCAATTACATCAATGACCTGGAGACTTCCGCTGAAACAGTGAGCCAGTTCACTCTGCTCCAATACAACGACAGGAGCTTTGTCATCATGACTTCACCGGGAACTGAAAAGTTGCATGTGCTGAAAGTAAAAGAGCTGCCGGAAGAAATAAGGGATTATTTTCTTGAGCTTCATGATTCGCCTTGACAGCGCTCCTTCCAATCAAAAAATAAGTTACGGTCATTCCTTATCGCAGCGGAATGACCTACACAATCGGCCCGCAGAAGCCTAATCTTCTACAGGTTTATATGTTTATGAAGGGATGAATAAATTTCGGCGTTACAACTCAAATTGTGCAAATTTAGTTGAATAAACTATTTAGTATTATTTTTAATCAACAATAAAATACATAGGGAGATGAGTGCATGAAGAACTGGAGAACGCATATCGAACTGATTGCTGCAAGTCTATCGGGAATACTGATCGTCATCGCCTATATTCTCGAAGTCCGGTCCATCGAAGTATGGTCGGTCGTCACTTACCTGGCCGCTTTTGTGATCGGCGGTTATGCCAAGGCGGTATATGGCATCCGCAAAACGATCGAACACCGGAAACCGAATGTCGAATTATTGATGGTGCTCGCCGCAATCGGCGCATCCCTTATCGGCTACTGGACGGAAGCCGCCATCCTGATTTTCATCTTCTCGCTCAGCGGCGCGCTTGAAACGTATACCATGAATAAAAGCCGTAAAGAAGTTTCCGCATTGATGCAGATCCAGCCGGAAGAAGCATGGCTGTTGAAAGATGGCGATACGACCCGCGTGTCCGTGTCTTCCCTGAAGCCCGGCGATCAACTCGTCGTCAAGCCAGGCGAACGCATTCCTGCGGATGGGCGTTTGCTGATCGGCCATACGGTAGTTGATGAATCCGCCATCAGCGGGGAATCGGTGCCGGTGTCTAAAGACATTAATGACGAGTTATTCTCATCGACCGTCAATATGAGCGGCGCCATCACAATGGAGATGACCAAGCCGAATTCAGATTCGCTGGTCCAGAAAATCATCGACCTTGTGCAGTCGGCACATAGTGAAAAGCCGCCTTCCCAGCAATTCGTCGAACGTTTTGAAGGTCGTTATGTAAATATCGCACTGATCGTTTTTGTATTGCTGCTGTTCGTTCCGCATTATCTTGTGGGCTGGGATTGGGAGACGACGATTTACCGCGCGATTTTATTCCTGGTAGTGGCTTCCCCTTGTGCACTGGTCGCATCGATCATGCCTGCGACACTCGCCGCGATTTCGAACGGCGCAAAGAGCGGCATCATCTTCAAAGGCGGCGTCCACCTTCAGAACCTCGGAGAAATTCGGGCCATCGCTTTCGATAAAACCGGCACCATCACCCGCGGTCGTCCGGAAGTGACCGACTTTTCCATGCGCGAAGGCATCGACGCTGACCGCATGATGGCCATCATCGCTGGCATCGAGATGCAGTCGAATCATCCGCTCGCCAAGGCGATTGCCGAATTCATCAATTCAAAAGGCATCGAGCCTTTACGTAATCTGCAGATCACCGACGTCCCCGGCAACGGACTGAAGTCAGTCATCGACGGTGAAGAAATCCGCATCGGAAAGCCCGATTTCGTCAACCTTGACGATGCGGAAGAGTTTCAGGGCGGCGTCTTGAATACTTGGGCCAATGAAGGGAAAACCGTGACCTTCGTCCGCGACAGCAAAGGAATCGCTGCCGCCATATCGTTAAAGGATACCGTACGGGATGATGCGAAAGAAACGATTGAGAAATTGCAGAAATCCGGCATCTACTGCATCATGCTGACGGGCGACAACAAGAAAACCGCCAAAGCCATTGCCGAAGAAAGCGGCATGGACGCTTACATCGGCAGCTGCATGCCCGGCGATAAAGTGGAAGAACTGAAAAAGCTGATTGATGAATATGAGTATGTGGCCATGATCGGTGACGGGATCAACGACGCACCCGCCCTTGCCATTGCCACCACCGGCATCGCGATGGGCGAAGGCACCGATGTCGCGCTCGAAACGGCGGACGTCATCCTGATGAAGAACGACCTTTCACGCATCTCCTACTCCATCCGGCTGGCGCGGAAAATGCAGCGCATCATCAAACAGAACATCTTCTTTTCAGTCAGCGTCATCATCGTGCTGCTGATCCTGAACTTCATGCAGTCGATCACGATCCCGATCGGCGTTGTCGGCCATGAAGGCAGCACCATTCTCGTTATCCTGAACGGACTGCGCATGCTGAACCGGAAAATCTGAATGCAAAAAACCGTGAAGCAATTTTCTTCACGGTTTTTCAGCTTTCATTTTTACAGAATATCCATCCAAATTTTAATGGCTGTGCCGAGAATCAGCAATGCCAGGATCCATTGGAGGTATTTCGTGTTCATCTTCTGGCCAATTTTCGCCCCAAGCGGTGCTGCGATGATGCTTGCCACAATCATGACTGCCGCGGGACCATACAAAATCTGATCTGTTACAATCTTACCGAAAGTCGACCCAATGGACGAAATGAACGTGATGGCAAGCGACGTGGCGATCGTCATCCGCGTCGGGATCTTCAGGACGACCAGCATGATCGGCACGAGGATGAAAGCACCCGCCGCTCCAACGATGCCGGCGGCAATTCCGACAATGAATGCCAATGCGGCTGCCAGCCATTTATTAAATGTCACCTGGTCTAAAGGAATGTCATCCACTCCTCGTTTCGGCAGGAACATCATGACAACGGCAATCGTCGCCAGAATGGCATAGACGAAATTGATGGCGCCTTCTGACAAAAGCGTCGAGCCATAACCGCCGATGAAACTGCCGACCAGGATGGCGCCGCCCATATAGGCGATCAATGTTTTATTCAAATAACCGCTGCCCCGGTATGCCCAGACGCCCGCGATGGTGGCGAAAAACACCTGGATGGCGCTGATGCCGGAGACCTCGTGTGCGCTGAACGCTGTATAACCGAGCATGACTGGAATATACAGCAGCATTGGATATTTGATGATTGAGCCGCCGATTCCGACCATACCGGAGATGAAGGAACCGATGAAGCCGATCAGGAAAATGACGATAATAAACTCAAAACTCATCCTTTGTCACCTCTTCCAAAAGTGAAAAGGGCATCATCGCGATACCCTTTACCAACTCTTAGCCTTTCTTGATCCAGAATTTAAGGACGCCGTCTTCTTCTTGTGTATCCAACAATTCGTGGCCGCCTGATTTCGCCCAGGCTGTCATGTCGGCTTTCGCGCCTTTGTCTGTAGCAAGAATCTCGAGGATTTGGCCGGTTTCCAGGTCTTTCATTTCTTTTCTTGTTTTCACGATCGGCATTGGACAAGCCAGGCCTTTTGCATCTAATACTTTATCTGCGGTCATCAAAATCTCTCCTTTTGGGTTTGTGTTTAATAAAAGCTTTATTACCGTACCGCACAACGGTTTGGCCCGATTTCCATTTCACGCTGGACTTCTTCGTCCGGTGTGATTTTGCCCATATTCGTTTTGCGGATATCTTGATAAGCATTCGGCTGCGGCGGCAGGTTTTTCGTTACCATGTCGCGGAACTCCTGCTCGTTTTCGATATTCAAACCGTGGTTT
The DNA here is from genome assembly GCF_009707665.1 of Planomicrobium sp. YIM 101495. Taxonomy (GTDB): domain Bacteria; phylum Bacillota; class Bacilli; order Bacillales_A; family Planococcaceae; genus Planococcus. The sequence continues at coordinate 101,428 of NZ_WLZW01000002.1, read as the reverse complement.
TCTTTGAACAGGTCACCCAGTTTTTTCGCGACGCTTCCGTCTTTATTCAACTCCTCCATGATCATGAAGTGAGCCGGCAAGACGATCACTTCTTCAGCGAGTTCCGCATAGCGGCTGTAAAGCGATTCACGCAGGTCGCCTACCCAGTCTTCCGCAAGGCCGGCAAGGTCCGGGCGTCCGATGGAATCGATGAACAGAATGTCGCCTGTCATCAAGTATTGATCCTCAACGATGAATGAGGTTGAACCGATTGTGTGGCCTGGTGAGTATAATGCTTCAATTTCAATTTTTGCGTCGCCGATAGCCACTTCCAGTCCATTCACCAATTCCGCATAGTCGAATACCACGTCTTCAGCGTCAGCCGGCGGCAGGTAGTATGTTGCCCCAGTTGCTTCCGCGATGCTGCGTCCACCGGAAATGTGGTCTGCGTGCAAGTGCGTATCGAATACGTGCTTGATCTTTGCACCTTTTTCCTGCGCGAAATCCAGGAAGATATCGGTCATGCGCGTGGCATCGATTATGGCGGCTTCGCCGTCAGAGATTGCCATATAAGACAGGCAGCCTTTGCCGATGCGGACGAATTGGTACAATTCCCCGCCACCCTTCAAATCGCCGACTTTCACTGGTTCCAGGTGTTCACTCCACGCTTTCATGCCACCTTCAAGATAGGCTGCATCGATCCCTTCTTCAGAAAGCATTTCCGCCACCATCACAGACGATCCTTCTTTCGCACAAACGACGAGGATGTCTCTGTCTTTCGGAAGGTCTGAAACCATTTCCCCGACTCCGTCCAACAAATCAAAATAAGGTGTGTTCAAATATTGGATATTACCGCCCTCGATTTTCCAATCGGCGAAAGCATCTCCGTTTCGCACGTCCAGGATGAATAAAGGTTCGTTATCAATCACTTTTCGTGCTACTTGTTTTGCTGTCATTGCTGTTACAGTCAATTTAAAAACCTCCTGTTTGTTCAGTTGCGCCGTCCCACTGCGTCATGCCTTCGACAGCATTTTTCACACGAGTGAATCCTTTGTCCGCCAGTTGTTTAGCTGCGAAATCACTGCGGTTGCCTGTACGGCAGATGACGATCACTTCTTTTTCAGCGTCCAATTCTGCAGTGCGGTTTTCCAACTCGCCAAGCGGAATGGAAACTGCACCTTCGATATGGCCAAATGCATATTCTGCCGGTTCGCGGACGTCCAGTACGATGACATCATCACGATTTAACTCTTGCTGCAATTCAGCGTTAGTCACAGTATGCGGGAAACGGATTTCCTCTTTTTCTTCGGACTGGTCTGCTTTACGCAAATAATGCTTCAGCACGTCTCCGTCTTCAGATGAACCAAGATATTGATTGCCGCTGCTTTTCGCCCAGGCTTTCATATCAGCCAATGAACCTTTATCTGTTGCCTGTACTTCGATGACCTCGCCTGGTGCCATTTCGTTCATCGCTTTTTTTGTGCGCACGATCGGCATTGGGCATGCAAGTCCTTTTGCATCCAATAATTTATCTGTTTGAATCATGCCAATTCCTCCTTTTTACCCTCGGGGGTATATCTTCATTTAAAAAAATTTACTTATTCAGTCGGCCCATCCCAGTCCAGCATACCGCCTTCCATATTGACGACCTTGTAGCCGCGGCTTTCCAGCAGTTCTGAGGCCATTCCACTACGTCCTCCTGAGCGGCATACCATGATGTGTTCTTTCGATTTGTCGATATCCTGCAGGCGAAATTCCAATAGACCAAGCGGAATGTTCACGGCACCTGGAATCTTGCCGGCCTTCACTTCTTCTGCTTCTCTTACATCGATAATTGAAACTTCTTTATTCGTATTCATATAATCTTGTACTTCTTTTACAGTCATTGTTTTCATTAGTAAATCCTCCTATGAATTACGGGCGGTAGCTTCCCATGCCGCCTCGGACATTGATGACATTTTCAAAACTGTTTCTCTTCAGGATTGCTGCTGCCTTACTGCTTCGCATGCCACTTTGGCAGATGACAACCGTTTCTTTATTCTTATCAAGTTCACCGACCCTTCCAGGCAATTCGTTAAGCGGAATGTTCTTGAATTCCTTGATGCGGTTCGCCTTGAATTCAGCCGGCGTCCGCACATCGATGAATTGAATTCCCTTTTTCTTCAGTTCGGGTTTCAGTTCATCCGTCGATATCGTTTTGACGCCTTTTGCCGGTGACATGGCGCGGTAAGCGATAAAGACGATGACTGCACCGATTAAAATCATTAACCAGGTATCCATGGTTTCCCTCTTTTCCTTCTATTAGATGAATAGATTCACTTGGCCGTCTTCTGCATCTGCAAGATAAGCGGCTACGCCGGCGTAAGTGACGTCATCCAGCAATTCTTTCTGTTTCAATCCAAGAAGATCCATTGTCATCGTGCATGCCACCAGGTTGATGTCCTGTTCCTGCGCCATTTCGATCAGCTGCGGCATCGTCATCGCATTATGCTCTTTGATGACGTGCTTGATCATCTTCGGCCCCATGCCTGCCATATTCATGTTGGAAAGCCCAAGTTTATCCGCACCGCGCGGCATCATCTTAGCGAACATTTTTTCCAGCATATTCTTCTTCACTGCCGGCGGATTGTCTTTCCGAAGTGCGTTCAATCCCCAGAATGTATGGAAGATCGTTACTTCGTGATCGTAGGCTGCTGCCCCGTTTGCAATAATGTAGGCCGCCATCGCCTTGTCGTAATCTCCACTGAATAAAATGATGTTCGTTGATTTTTTCTGTTCCAATCTATTTCTCTCCTCTTTTTACCCCACGGGGTATAAAAATCATTAAATAAAAAAAGCTTACCGGCTCCAGCAACAAGGAAGTCAAATACCTCATGGGGTATATTAACATCCGAAATGAAAGTTCCTCAACCCGAAAGTTTGACGAACTTTCTTATCTGCTTTTGACAAGCAGACTCACTGCATCTTTTACCAGCTGATCCGTGCTTTCGCCTTTGCTGACACTGTCGCGTACACATTGTTCCAGGTTTTCACTGACAATGACCCCGATCGCGCGGTCAACTGCACTACGGACAGCAGACAATTGCGTAACAACATCGCGGCAGTCATCGTTTTCTTCTACCATGCGCAGTACGCCTTTCAACTGGCCTTCGATCCGCTTCAATCTATTTTGGATTTGTTTATCGTACTCCATCATTCTTGCCTCCCTGTATTGAATCTCTTAACTTTATACCCTGATCGTATACCCATAAGGGTATACAATCAAGTATTTGGCTCATGCACTAAAAATGGATCATTCATTCGCCTGCAGTCAGTTTAAAACTCCAACTTGCCGGCGTCAAGAATTATCCGTTCCTTCTCTATTATACTGCGCAATTGTTCGGACCTGTCTCCATTTCTTTTGCTTCATCTGCCGGCGGATTGATTTTGCCCATATTCGTCTGCCGGATATCCTCATAGGCATTCGGCTGCTCTTTCAACCCTTCCGTCACCCGTTTGATGAACTTTCCTTCATCGTCTATTTGCAGCCCTTCGTTCTTTTTATATAAGACAGATAATTTTTCCGAAACACTTCCGAAATCAAAATTCCAAAGCACCCCGAATTTCTCGTCCTTCAGATTCGTTTCCAGATCCCGAACCGCTTCATCCCAGCTTTTATTCGTTTCCACTGTGTAGTCGAACATGATCGTGCTTCTCTCTGTTCGAACAGCGTCTCGAACGGGATGCCGAGCACCCGCCCTTTCGCAAGCATACCCCCGCGCTGTTTGATGATGCAGCGGAAATCCTTCTTCAGCGCAGGGTTCGTGATGACGACCGCTTCACCGAACAACGCACCGACTTTCGTCCCGCCGATGTAGAACACGTCGCAGAGCGCCGCAATGTCCGGAAGCAGCAGGTCATTGCCTTCGGAGGGCCCGTAGCCGAGACGTGCACCGTCCAGTATGAGCAGTATTCCGCAATCTGTGCAGGCGCGCCGCGGCTCTTCCATCTCGCGCTTCGAAGTGTTTCTGCTTTCTCCTTTTTTGGGGCTCTGTCAACAAAAAACTTCGGCTGCACTTCAATTTTCAGGAAAAACACCTCCATTTCAGCCGATTCAGGGGTTTTACATGGACAAAGTTTGTTATGCTAAAGAGGAATCATAAGCAGGCTTATCATTGGAACAAAACTACACCTTTCTTTCCTGGGAGTGACACAGACACCTTGACTAAAAACAAACCAAAACTATGGACAAAAGATTTCATCACCGCGGCGGCGATCAATTTTCTGCTCACCCTCGTGTTCTATCTCCTTGTCGTGACCATCGCCGTCTACGCGGTGGCGCAATACGATGCTTCGACCAGCGAAGCCGGGCTTGTGACAGGGCTCTTCATCATCGGTGTCTTGATCGGGCGCCTGTTCATCGGACGTATCCTTGATCAAATCGGACGCAAACGCACACTCATCATTGGACTCGCATTATTCACCTTGACCGCCTCGCTGTATTTCGTGGAAATCGGCTTATCATTCCTGGTGGTTACTCGTTTCCTTCACGGCATCGCACTTGGTATCGCGAGCACCGCAGCCGGCACCATCGCTGCACAAATCATCCCGATTTCCAGAAAAGGCGAAGGCATCGGTTATTTCAGCATGAGCGCAACGCTCGCTGCTGCAGTCGGGCCTTTCATCGGACTGATGATGAGCCAGTACTCCAGCTACTCACTGATTTTCACGCTCTGCATGCTGCTTGGTGTGTTCACTCTTATCGTCTCGCTGTTCGTTACTGTCCCACCAATGGAACAGCCGCCTAATCTTGACGCAAAGAAAGGATTCCGGATTTCCAATTACATCGAACCAAAAGCGGTGCCGATCGCCTTCATTACCTTCGCGGTATCGCTCGGCTATGCTAGCGTCCTATCGTTCATCAACTTCTATGCGCTCGAAATTGACCTTGTCGAAACTGCCAGCTTCTTCTTCCTGGTGTATGCCATCTCGATCCTCGTGTCGCGTCCGTTCACCGGGCGCCTGATGGATTTGAAAGGGGCAAACTTCATCATGTATCCGGCTTTCCTGATTTTCGCTGCCGGATTATTTTTTCTCAGCACAGCGGATAGTGGCGTGGACTTGTTGATTGCGGCTGCCTTGATCGGTCTCGGCTTCGGAAATATGCAGTCGACCACTCAAGCAGTGGCAATCAAGCTGACCCCACCGCACCGGATGGGACTCGCGACTTCGACATTCTTCATCTTTATGGACGCGGGGCTCGGCTTCGGTCCTTACTTGCTCGGCTTTCTCATCGCTTCGACTGGCTACAGTCAGCTCTATGCCATCCTGAGCGGCTTCATTTTGGCAGTCGCCGCCCTTTACTACTTCCTGTATGGCAGAAAAGAACGCGCTCTTGCAAGTGCTTCTTTGGACGAAAACTGAAACAGCTGCGCACCCCCTATTTCTGGGAGTACGCAGCTGTTTTTTTTAGTAATGATCATTTTTGATCCGCTTGAACGTCGTGACGAAATGATCCGGATCCACATGCGTCTTATACGCATGAACACCGCGGTGCGTGTGCAAATACAGCAGACTCGTTTGTTCCGAAAACGATTTGTAGGAAACGTCCCAAACATTGGCAAGTGCGTATTCGGTCGTCGAAGCGATGAGCGTGTCTTTGTAAAGGCGCAGTTCGTATTCCTTCTGCACCATCTTGATTTGGCCGGCTTCGATGGACCGCTCCGTATCCACACATGGAAGCATCGACAGCATATTCAGATCGTCCACCTATTCCGCCCCCCGTATCCCTTTGTGAGCAGTTTACCCCAGCTCGCCAAACATGCGCAACTGATAGGCGTTCAATCCGGGAGCACGACTTCGAACGATTCCCCGTCCTGATTCAATTCGATGAGCCATTCCCCGCTCGCCGCATCGTATTCAACACGGTTGATCGTATAATAGCGCATCTCTTCCCCAGGGGATGTTTCAAGTGCCTGGCGAATCACTTCAGCATCTGTCCGCTCAGCTCCTTCAGGCTGATAAGCCGGCAGCACCCGTACGACAATTGCCGTGCCTTGCCCTGGATCGGACGTAGCGATCATTCCTGTCGATTCTACGTTGACACGCTGGCCGACTTCCAATTTCTCATCCGCATCCGCAAAGTAGAAATTGGTGCTGCCGACAAGGATTCCTTCTTCCTGCATTTCCGTAATATACAGGCCTTCCTCTGGCAATTCCGCTACAATCGCTGGTTCTGGGTAATGGACATCCGGTTCACCCGGAGCTGGTACCATTTCGCCGTATACTTCAAATGTCACCTCCTGATCTGGAAACGCTGCTTTGAATTCTTCTTGCTGCTCCTCGCTCATGAAATTATGCTCGATTCTCAGCGCTCCCGTGATCGTGTCTGCAGCAATCCCGTAATTCGCAATGTCCGGCCGGTGATTCGCTTCCTGCATCGGACGCAGCTTCTTACTTGCTCTGTAGCTCCAATCTTCCAAGTCCTTCTGGGAATGCTCACTCTGAAAAACATAGATCGGCTCTGCCAATATCTCGCCTGCATCCACTTTTTTCTGTAAAATCGCGAGCCATTCATCCAACCGCTCATCCAGCTCTTTCACACCGAACCAGATACCGGACTGATCCGCCCCGCTCGCCTGATTTTCATAGAAGACGATGCCTGCTTCATTGACTCCCTCGTAGCCACCGTATACTTCTTCCAGCGCAGTCGTCGCCGCAAAGCCTTCGATGTTTTGGACAGCGATATCTTCTGCAAGCTCCTCTGTCGGTTCACCCATATAGCCGTCCTTAAACGTTTCGTCTTCCTTCACCGCGGTTGCCTGTTCATCGCGCTTCGTCGTATCCGTCGCCGTCTGTTCGAGCGAAGCGATGATTTCCCGGCCGCTGACGATATTCTTCTCCACTGATTCTTCGCCCCCTGATGCTGGTGGATCAGACGGCTGCTCTGCAGTTCCACAAGCTGCCAACATACTTGCCAATCCGATTGTCATCATCACTCTTTTCATCTGGATCCAGCCCCCATTTTTCACTTGATATCCAATTAGACGGAGCGATGCTTCCAATGTTACAATTTAGCCAAATAATTCTGTCTTTCCTCCGAAAGGGGCATTGAGATGAGCGATTGGTTCGGTTTGACCTCTACTTCCATGTTCGAGCCGTTTGGATTGAGTCACTGGCTCGTGCTTTTGATAGCGACTGCTGGACTGTTCATTCTTGTCAGCGCGAAAAAGCCATTGCAGCATTCCCCGGAATCCTTCCAATGGCTGCGCTGGCTTTTATTTACGCTACTCGTACTGTCGGAAGTTTCCTACCAAATATGGACCATCTCCAACGGCATCTGGAGTTTTGCCGCCCATGTTCCGCTTCACTTATGTGGTGTCGCTTCCATCACAGCGGCCATCGCGCTCGTCACGCTGAACAAACGGTGGATCCAGATTTCTTTTTTCATCGGTATCGCGCCGGCGTTCCTGGCACTTGTGACACCTGACGTGCCCTACGATTATGAGCATTACCGGTTTTGGAAATTCTTTGTCCATCACACCACCATCCCGTGGGCATGCTTGTTTCTTGCGCTCACGAAGCCGCCTTTCATCACGTTCCGTTCGGTGTTCTTCGTCTATGGTTTATTGCTTGCCTACGCCTTCGTGATCGGCGTCTTCGTCAATCCGCTGATCGATGCCAATTATTTATATTTGGAGCAGACGCCTACAGCTGACACTTTGCTGAACGTCTTCGGGGAAGGATGGTTCTATTACATCAACCTGTCGCTCACTGCACTCGGCGTCTTCTTGTTGCAGTACGGCGTCTGGCGCTTCATTCACGATCGAAATATTCGTTCGTCAAATCACCGTTGACGCCGATTGCGGCCGCGCTTCCGTTGCCGGCGGCGATAATCAGCTGGGCTGGGACGATTTGCGCTGCATCTCCAGCAGCATAGACGTTCCATACATTGGTCCGGCCGTATTCGTCCGTCGTAATGCCGCCGTATTCGTTTTGCTTGCAGCCGAGCTCCTTCGCAAAGTCTGCAGCGTGCGTCCAGAGCGGTGTCGTGAAGCCGCCAGACCGTTCAATCAACGTTCCGTCTTCAAGCCTGACATTACTCAACTGCCCGTTTTTGCCTTCCAGTCCATCGATGCGCTCTTCCCTTACGATGATGCCTTTCGCTTCGAGCCTGGATTTCTCCGACTCTTCCAAGCGTCCTTCGCCGTTCGTGAACACGACGAGATCCTTGCTCCAATTGTACACTTTCTTCGCAAGGTCAAAGACCATCTTGTCCGCGATGACAGCAAGCGGCTGCTCCTGCAACTCCCACCCATCACAATAAGGACAGCTGAACAGGCTCGTCCCGTAAAATTTTTCGATATCGGGAATGTTCGGCAGCTTTTCCTTCAGCCCGACCGCAATGATGATCTTGATGCTGTGGTAAACACTGCCATCCGCTGTCGTCAGTTCATAATGCGTCTCAGTCACGCGATTGATTCTGATAATCCGTTTCGGCTCGATGTCCACACAATCGTATTTCGCTACATCTTCACGTCCGAGCCGTTTCAATTCTTCCGGTCTGATCCCGTCCCGCGTCAAAAAACCGTGTGACTCCCGCGTCACGAGATTGCGTCCATGATCATCATCGAATACAATCGTCCGGCGCCGCGATCTACCGAGCACAAGCGCCGCATTCAGTCCAGCAGGGCCGCCTCCGATGATGGCACATTCGTATATCATCGCATTCATCCTTTTTCTCTCGGTTTTCCCCTTCACCCCGCTCGTAAACAAAAGGCTTGGAACTTTCCATTCACACGCACGTCTGTTTAGATAGAAGAAAGGAGGGTTTCATCAATGAAAAAATTCCTCACTTTCATTTCACTTTCGATCTTGTTACTGGCCGCTTGCGGCACAGATAACGCCGATACGTCAGATTCCAGCGATAAAGGAGATGAGCAGAACGTGACTTCCATTTTTGTAACTGACGCAAGCAACCTTGGTTCAACGGATAAGACATTCGAGAAACAAGAAGACATCGAAGCTTTCCTGACTGCTTTCGAGCGGGGCGAATTCCACGAAGGCCCGACAACCGCTGAAGCACCGAACTACCGCGTGACGCTCACGCATGATGGCGGTTCGACGGAAGAGTATTTGCTGTGGGTGCGCCACGGCAGTCCCGGCGGACGTTATCAGACAGTACCCGCTTCATTGACGGGCGTCTATATCTTGACGGATGAAGATGCGGCAAAACTCGGCAATCTTCTTGCCGAGCGATAATAAAAAAGAGAGGCTGCAGGAAAACGAATCGTTTTCCTGCAGCCTCTCTATCTCATTTTACACACGTGATGCAAGCAGACTCCCTAACACCTCGATGAAGTATGCATTTTCTTCCGGCGTCCCGATCGTTACACGTACATGCTGCGGTAAGCCCCATGTTTTACCGTAGCGGACGATGATGCCTTTTTTCATCAATTCGTCGTAAATCCGTTCACCGTCCGATCCGACTTCCACCAGAATGAAGTTGGCCATCGTCTTCGTGTATGACAGTCCGAGCTCTTCGAATTTACTGTAGAACCATTCGCGCCCGTCGCGGTTAGCTGTATACGAATTTTGGACGTGCTCCGTATCTTCGATAGCTGCAGCGGCAGCGATCTGCGCAAGACTGTTGACGTTGAAAGGCTCTTTCACTTTCAGGATCGAGGAGATGATCGACTTGGATGCAAGGCCGTAGCCGACACGCACGCCTGCGATTCCGTAAATTTTCGAGAACGTCTGAAGCGCGACAACCGGATAGCCTGCTTGGACAAATTCCACACCGTTCGTGTAGTCCTCGGCATCGGCATACTGGCTGTAGGCGCCGTCAAAGACGACAAGTACATGCGCTGGCAACGCGTCGAGGAGACGTGCAACTTCCGCTTTCTTCAAGTACGTGCCAGTCGGGTTGTTCGGTGAGCACAAGTAGACGATCTTCGTGTTGCCCGTGACCGCTGCGATTAACGCGTCGATATCGTATTCGAAGTCTGTACTGAACGGGACAGGCACGACTGCAGCGCCCATGATATGTGCACCGAAATCATATTCACTGAAAGATGGAGAAGGTACGACAATTTCATCGCCCGGGTCGAGGAACGTTTCGGAAATGAGCGTAATGAGCTCATCCGCTCCGTTCGTCGTAATGACTTGCTCTTTCGTGACACCGTATTGCGCAGCGATTGCAGTCTTCAGATGACTTGCATCCGCATCCGGGTAACGGTTCAAGTCAGCCAACCCATCCTGGATTGCTGCGACAGCTTTCGGTGATGGGCCGAGCGGGTTCTCATTGGAAGCCAATTTGATGACGCGGTCGAGTCCGAGTTCTTCCTGTACTTCCCAAATCGGTTTTCCTGGCGAATATGGCTGAATCGTTTCCAATGTTTTACGCGGGTTGATGTGATTGTTTTCCATGTGATTCCCTCCATCTGTTAGACTCTCTGGTGAAAGTTCAATATTTCTACTATTATAACAGTCCGTGCACGCAAAGCAACGGACCTTGCACTCATAAGTAGTGATAAACCATTGTATCCTTACAATAAATATGGTTTACTTTAACGAGAAAACATCTAAAGGAGCCTTACATTCATGAAAAAATGGTCATTCGTTTTAACACCTTTCTTCCTGGCTTTCGTCTTGGGAGCTTGCTCAGATAATGAAGAAACACCTGCTGAAGATCCTGGAACTGAAGAAGCGACAGAACAGAAAGCAGTTACCGACTCTGTGGAACAACCGACCGATGCTGTCGTCGTGACAGTAAACGGAGAAGAGATCAATGGCAACGTCTTCAACAGTGTTGCGCGTCAGCTGACAGCTTCACTCGAGACGAAAGGCCAAAAAGCCGACAGCACTGAGAACATCACCTTGATCAAAGAACAAGCACTTGCCGTCATCGTCGGCAACAAACTGATCATCCAAGATGCTCTTGCCAATGGGCACGAAGCAGATGAAGAAATAGTCGAATCCCGCATTGAAGAGCTCAAAGGCAGTTTCGAAGATGAGGAAGCAATGAACGCTTCGCTCGAGAAAGCCGACTTCACGCTCGACGATATGCGCGTACAGATCCGCGAGCAGTTGCTATATGAAAGCTATGTCGCGGAAAACATCGAAGCCGCGGAAGTGACAGACGAAGAAGTACAAGAAGCATATGATGGATTCGCTGAAGCGAGCACGGAAGAAGAAACACCTGCGTTCGAAGAAATGGCACCGATCATCCGCCAATCACTCGAGCAGCAAAACGTTTCGGATGCCGTGTATGATCGCATCGATGAATTAAAAGCGGAAGCTGACATCGAAACACACATCTAAAGAGAAAAATCCGTGCGGACATTCCGCACGGATTTTTTAGTTCCCGATTTTCGAACGGCAAAATGCCGCAACTTCCGCTTCTTCGTCTTCTTCCAGACCGAATTCCAAAACTTTCTCTGTCAGTTTTCCGACGAAGTGATGCTGAGCGACCCACGCCTTTTCTCCATCAATCGCAAAGATCAGACGCAGTTCCACGCCGCCTTCCTGGTACAGTTCATCGTCTTCTTCCACTTCGATATCGATCAAAAATTCATAACGCTGTCCGGCCATGATGCCAGTCGGGTCGTTAATGATATGATATTCATAATTTGTAATGTCCATATTGCCACCTCCATCCCCCATTTTACCCGTCAAACCGAAATTTGTGTAGCGTCATTGCCATCATTCATCTTTTTGCACTTTTATGCTATAATGAGCGATATAAAAAGGACGTGATAACATGATTAACATTACACCACCAAAAGCAGATATCACCATCACTCAGCGCAAACAGGAAATCACTGGCGACGAGGCAGTCATCAAGCCGATCTATGGTTTCATCGACTTGCACGAAATCCCTCGTGACAAAGGCGGCATCATCCAATTCTTCAATCATAGCGGAGAATTACTATTTGTCGGCAAGGCACGTAAATTGCGCCAGCGCGTGAAGAAGCATTTCGATGACAGCGTGTCACCGTTGAAGAATCACCGCGACGAAGTGCATCGCATCACGGTCTCGATCGTTGAAGACCCGATGGAGCGCGAGATTTACGAAACATATTTGATCAACGCACACAAAGCAAAATACAACGTAGACAAAGTCTTCTACAAAGAAGATTGATCAACTCCCGCAATGGATATTCCATTGCGGGTTTTTTTGAACTTTTACCAGGAATCTTTATGTACACCGCTTGACCTTGCCGTTACGTCAAGGTGTAAAGTCAACTTATCAGGAGGTGGCAACATGGAATATACCATCCAGAAACTTGGGAAACTGGCAGGAATCAGCTCGCGGACGCTCCGTTATTACGATGAGATCGGCTTATTGAAGCCTGCGCGGAAAAGCGCTTCCGGCTACCGGATTTACGGCGAGATGGAAGTGGATAAACTGCAGCAGATTCTCTTCTACCGTGAACTCGGACTGGACCTCGGCAGTATCCAGGACATCGTCAACAACCCGGAGTTCGATCGTACGGCCGCTCTGTATTCGCACCGGCAGCAGCTTCTTGCTAAACGGAAACAGCTGGATCTCCTGATCAGTAATGTGGAAGCCACCATTTCCACAGCGGAAGGAATGATTGAAATGGCTGATGACGAAAAGTTTGAAGGCTTCAAGAAACAACTTGTGGCAGACAATGAGCAACAGTACGGCAGCGAGATCCGCAGCAAGTATAGGGACGAACCGGTCGATAAATCCAACGCCAAATTGCTGAACATGAGCGAAGCACAGTACAAGGCATTCAAGCAACTCGAACAGGAAGTGCTGGATACATTGGCAGATGCCTGCAAAACCGGCGACCCGGCAAGTCCAGTTGCTCAAAAAGTTGCGGAACTTCACAAGCGCTGGCTCTCCTTCACCTGGCCGAGCTACAGCAAGGAAGCACACGCAGGACTCGCGCAAATGTACGTGGGTGATGAACGTTTTGCTGCCTATTATGAACGCGCGTATCCGGGCGCAGCAGAATTCCTGCGGGACGCGGTATTGATTTACACAGAGCAGGACCAGTAATTGCATGAGAAAGAAGAGCCGGTTTAGCTGCCAGTTCTTTTTTTATGGGGCTTTATCGCAGGTATGAGGTTTTCGTAAATACTTTCCCCTTTGTTTAACCGACCACCCGAATGGGAACAAGCAAAGGTAATGAGATGCTGGAGGTGACCATGTGAGCTTGCTGCATGTAATCGTCTTTTTGTTCATCGGATTTCTCGTCTTTACAATCGATAAGAAACAGGAAAATTTCCCGGTGCCTGTAGCTTTGCTGCTGGTCGGCTTCGGGCTGTCTTTTTTCACGTTCTTTTCGGACATCCGACCGACACATGAATTGATCCACGACTGGTTCTTACCGGCTGTGTTATTTACCGCAGCTTATCAATTCGATACAGCTTGGCTGAAGAAGAATGCCGGCGTCATCGTTTTGATTTCGACTGTCGGGCTATTGGCGGCGGTTTTTCTCCTCGGCTCTTCGATTTACTTGCTGAGCTTTGCTTCGCTTTCGTTCGCAGGAGCACTTGTCGTTGCGACCATTCTTATGCCGAGCGATTCCGTTTCAGTCATCGCCATCCAGCAGGAAAGTGAACGTGACAAGAAGGTCGAGGAGATCGTCGAAGGTGAATCTTTGGCAAGCGATGGCATGAGCACAGTCGTGTTCACGACGGTTTCTGCCATGTTTCTGATGGATCAGTCGTTCCAGATCGGGACGTTCTTGATGGATTTCATTGTCAAAGCAGGTGGCGGTCTCGTCATCGGTGCGATCTTCGGCTTTCTTTTCAGCCGCGTGCTGCACTTGATCCGCCATCACCAATACCAAGTGATGCTGAGCATCATTCTGGCATATGGCAGCTTTTACCTCGCAGAATCCTTGCACATGGCTGGGCTGCTTGCGACAATTTCCGCTGGTCTATTCCTTTCCCGTGCAATGGAACGTTCGCGGCATGAAGAGGATTATCGTTCTTATTTGAACGGGTTCTGGGAAGTCGTCGAGCCCGCGATTCTGTCCATTTTGTTCTTGTTGATCGGGACGGAATTCCTCGGCTTTTTCCATTGGGAACATAGTTGGGCCGTCGCCCTTACGTTCCTTTTGATGCTGCTCTGCCGTTTCGTCATCGTTTGGGCGGCATCGTCGATTCTTCCACGCTACCGGAAGCAATTGAAGTTCAGCGAAAAGTTACTTGTCACCTTTTCAGGAATCAAAGGAAGTGTCTCTGTCGCACTGTTGCTGAGTCTTGCCACTTCTGCTGAAACAGATGCAGCCGATGCTGTCCTGTCATTGACATTCGGTGTGATTTTCCTATCGATCCTCATTCAAAGCTTACTTATCCACCCGATTTCGAAACGTATAGCAGACTCTGACTAAATGATGTTTCAAAACAGGGTGAAAGAGGAAATGGAATAGGAAAAGAGGAATCATCAGGAGGAACCACTATGTCTACTCATGCAAAAGAATCATCATCTGCCCGTTGCCGCAGCGAATACGATCGTCTGCAGCGCGTTTTGTTATGCCCACCGCATTTTATGGAAATAAAAGACGTGATCAATGACGTGCAAAAGAGATACAAAGAAGAAAACATCGATACAGACAAAGCGACTGAACAGCATAATGCATTCATCAAGGCATTAAGAGAAAATGGAATTACCACTGAATTCCTCACCCCTTCGCAGGAATACCCTGAGCAAGTGTTTACACGAGACATCGGCTTCACGGTCGGGGAACAAGTCTTCATCGGGGAAATGGCGGCCGATATCCGCCAAGGTGAAGAGACGGAGCTGCAGAAGTGGCTGTCGGCGCAAGGCATCGCTTCCAAGCGACTAGATGGCAGCCGTGTAGAAGGGGGCGATGTCATGCTGGACGGCGACCGGTTGTATGTCGGTATCAGCAGCCGCACATCCGGGAATGTCGTCAAACAACTTCAGGCGAAACTGCCTGACTTCGAAGTCATCCCAGTCGATTTCGATGAAAAGTATTTGCATTTGGACTGCGTCTTCAACATTCTCTCTCCGACAGAAGCGCTTATTTTCCCGGAAGCTCTGTCTGAAGAAACGGTCGCAATTCTCGGGAGGCGCTACGAATTGATTACTGTCAATGCGGAAGAACAATTCAAGCTCGGCACGAATGTCCTATCGATCGGCGACCGGCGCGTCTTCAGCCAACCACAGAACATAGAGGTCAACGAACAGCTTAAGAAACATGGGTTCCATGTAATTGAATGCGATTTTTCAGAGATCATCAAGTCAGGCGGCGCTTTCCGTTGCTGCACGATGCCGCTTGAACGCGTCTGAACGAGACGAGCCGTACCCATTCCAGGTACGGCTTTCTTTTTCGGATAATTCCCCCTTTTGACGAAAGGGTTTTTCAGCTCCCATCACGAAAGCATATATTAACAAATTTTGATTCCAAAGGAGGAAGTTGTCATGTCGATGTGGAAGAAGCCATTCTTTTCTTTTTTATTTGTACTGGTGCTGGTCCTTGCGGGGTGTGCGGGTGAAAGTCCGGATGGTGATGGTGCTTCAGAAGATGGGACTACCATCAGCTTTATTCATTGGCGCGGCGAAGACAAAGCAGTCTTCGATGATTTAATCGCTCAATTCGAAGACGAATTTCCGGAAATCAACGTAGAAATGAACATTTATCCTTCCGAGCAATATCAGGCGACCGGTCAACGAATGCTGACGGACGGCTCGACCGGAGATGTGTTCACTTCCTTCCCGGGCGCGCAATTTGAAGCGATTGCTGGAGCCGGGTTCTTCGAAGATCTGACCGGTGAAGAGTTCGTGTCGAATTTCGATGAAGGCTTGATTTCGGTCGGTGAAAAAGACGGTAAGCAACTGGCGCTGCCGTATCAGCTCGTCTTCAATATGCCGGTCTACAACAAAGGCATGTTCGATGAGCTTGGACTGGAAGTGCCAAAGAGTTGGACCGAATTCCAGGAAATGGGCGATACACTGCTTGAAAATGGCATCACCCCGATTGCTTTTCCTGGGGCTGATATCGGGCCGAACCAGTTCATGAACAGCATGATGATGAACAACGCCCCGGATGAGGATGTGTTCGTGAAACTACAAAGCGGAGAGGAATCGCTGACGAACGAATG
Organism: Planomicrobium sp. YIM 101495; assembly: GCF_009707665.1. Classification (GTDB taxonomy): domain Bacteria; phylum Bacillota; class Bacilli; order Bacillales_A; family Planococcaceae; genus Planococcus. Next base: position 85,363 of record NZ_WLZW01000002.1, on the reverse strand, counting down.
GTGGGTCAAGACACTTGAGGATTTCCAGCTGCTTGAAGAGAAAGGCTATATCCAGCCGGACTCCCTCGGCACAAGTCAGGATTCGGCCATGGCGATGGTTGCCAACGAAGAAGCTGCCATGCTCGCGACAGGTTCTTACCACATGGCTTCCCTGCTCGATCTGAACCCCGATCTGCAGCTTGATTTACTGGCGCCGATCACAGTCGAAGAGAGTGAGGCGCAGTATGAAGGCATCAATACGGCGACGTTCATGCTCGCCATCAACAGCAATTCCGAGAAGAAAGAACAAGCGAAGGAGTTCGTGGCATTCTTATCACGGCCAGAAGTCGCTTCGCAGTACGCCAACGAAACCGGACAGCACTTGACCGTCAACGGCGTGGAATATGAATCGGACGTGCTGCAAAACACGGCGTATTGGATTGATGAGCGCACGACACGCTTCCAGCCGCGCTTCCTGATTACCAATGCACAGATCGAAGCGGCGGTTCTTAGCTCGATCGAGAATGTGCTTGGCGGCGGCGACCCGATGGAAGCTGCGGAAGAAGCTCAACAACTTGTCGAAGAAAACAGGAAGTGACACGATGAAAGCCTCCAAAAGTCTGTTGCTGTTTTTCATTCCCGGGCTCGCCTTGTACGCTGTCTTCTTCCTGTACCCGACGATCAGCGCCATCTTTTATTCGTTCACTGATTGGGATGGACTGAGCGAGGCTTTCCAATTCGTCGGGACGTCCAACTATGAACGGGCTTTCACTGGCGACACCGTCTTTCGGAAGACCATCGGCAACAACTTGAAGTTCATGCTGGCTGTTGTCGTCTTCCAGACGGTCATCGCGCTCGCCTTTGCTTTGATCCTTGTCAAAAACACGAAGACGACAGTGTTTCTCCGGGCACTTTATTTCTTCCCGACGATCCTGTCTTCTGTCTCTGTCGCATTTATCTGGTCATTCATTTACGATCCATCGCTCGGTATCCTGAACCAGCTGCTAGGCCTTGCAGGACTCGACTTTCTCCAGCAAAACTGGCTCGGTAATGCGAACATCGCGATTTTCTCACTGGCCGCGACACAAGTTTGGTTCCATGCCGGACAGATGCTGATCATTTTTGTTGCAGGCCTGCAGGCGATTCCGAAAGAGCTGTATGAAGTCGCCGAAATCGAAGGGGCCAGCAAATGGCAGACGTTCCGGAAAGTCACGTGGCCGCTCCTTGCCCCTTCTGCGACGATCGTCATCGCCTACACGACCATCCAATCGTTCAAGGCGTTCGACCTCGTATTCGCCATGACTGGCGGTGGTCCGAACCGCTCGACCGAAATCATTGCGACCTATATTTTCGATGTTGCCTTCAGCAATTACCAGTTCGGCTACGCTAGCGCCATTTCCGTCATCTTCATGGCGCTGATCGCGTTGATTACGTTCATCCAGTTCAAGGCACTGCGGTCCGACCGCATTTCTTATTAAGAAGGAGGCTAAGATGTGTTCCGTAAATTTCCGCTTGCTGTCTATGCATTGATCATTCTCGTGCCACTGACAATTGTCGTCCTGACTTCGATCAAGACGCTGCAAGAAACGTTCCGTAATCCCCTTGGCCTGCCGGAAAATGGGCTCCAGTTCGAGAACTATAGCCGGATTTTCCAGGAACAGACCATGAGTGGGTATTTCATTAACAGCGCGATCGTCACGCTCTTCTCTGTAACACTTACGTTACTGTTCGCGGCGATGATCGCTTACGGCATCACGCGGCTCAATAATTGGCTCGGCAATGTGCTGTTCGGACTGTTTACGCTTGGGATGATGATTCCAGCTCAAGTGAATATGGTGCCGCTCTATGCACTCATGCTCGACTTCCAATTGACGAACAGCCTGCTCGGTCTCATCATCGTCAATATCGCCGTGACCATTCCGATCGCCGTCTTCATCCTGACCGGCTTCATGAAAACATTGCCGAAGGAATTATTCGAAGCGTCGACAATCGATGGTGCGGGAGAATGGCGCATCTTCACCCGGATTGCTGTGCCGCTGTCGCTCCCGTCTTTGTCAGCCACGGCCATCTTCCTGTTCGTGATGCACTGGAATGACCTGCTGTATCCGTTGCTCTTTATCACCGACAATGCCTATAAAACCTTACCGCTCGCCCTGCTGGAATTTCAAGGCGAATATTCTACCAACTATCCGATGCTCTTCACCGGAGTGGTGCTCGCGTCCATTCCCATGGTCATCGCCTATTTATTCCTTCAGCGCTTTTTCGTCGCCGGAATTACTGCTGGTGCCGTCAAAGGCTGAAAAAAGCTGTACCCGAAGCCCGTTCGATGGCTCCTGGTACAGCTTTTCCTATTATCTTGTTTCCCACTCTTCTTTTAGGAGGGAATAGACGCTTAAATCTCGATGTTCGCCTTTCATGTACATCGACTTGCGTAACACACCTTCGAACTGCATGCCGATCTTTTCCATGACACGCGATGACCCGATATTCTCAGGGAAGCAACGCGCTTCGATGCGGACGAGGTCCATCACGGCAAAGCCGAAGCGGGCCACTTCCGCAGCCGCTTCCGTCACGATGCCTTTGCCCCAATATTCCTCAGCAAGCACGTATCCGATCTCAGCCGACTTATGCGGCACTCTCCATACGACAAAATCGATGGTGCCGATCAATTCTTCGGTCTTCTTCAAGACGATTCCCCACGGAGCGATTTGCTGGCTTTCGTAACGCCTCAGTGCAAAGCCGACAAAGTCTTTCGCATCTGCCAACGTCCGATGCGTATCCCACGTGACATACTTTGTGACGTTCGGATTGGCGCCATATTTGAAGACAGCTGCCGCATCCTCTTCCGTCACTTTCCGGAGCAGCAGCCGCTCCGTTTCCAGTACAGGAAACTCCCCGAATATATCTTCCACTTCCATCAGCATCCCTCCTTTGTCCTTTTACTTTACACGAAATAAGAAGAAATTCCAGCAGATTTTTCACCAGAGTATCGGCTTGTCGACCATCAGCCAGAGCATCGTCAGCAGGATGAGGATGTAGAGCCAAAGAGATGTACGGAGCTTCCGGCAAGTGGCTTGCTGATCCGCTCCCGGCTTCTTGAATTGTCTGAGCACCGGCGAGAATGCGCTCGCTAAAAATACGACCGAGCCGACCATGATCGCGATGGTCAGGACGATCCACGATGTCGTCCAGCCCCACGGCCCTTGCCAAATCAATAAGGCACCGGATAGGACCAGCACATGCCCTGCATGCTTAACGATCCGGATCGCCGACTTGAACGTTGCAATGTGCGCTGCAAGCACCGGTCTTTCCGCCTCTTTCATCCGCTCAACAAGTGGCAGCAGTACAAAGAATGGACCGATGGAAGAAACCGCACTTAATATATGAATAAAGATAAGAATCGTATACATAAGAATACCTGACCGCCCTTTCGCCTATACCCACATTATACGCCGAAACAGACGGGCAACGGACAGTAGAAAGTGGCAAAAAAGTGGCTTGGGGCAAGAACTCTCCCCAAGCCACTCTTCGTTCATTCTGCGAAATAATGTCGGCCGATCTTCGTCAGTACCGTCCGGGAATAGATCCACGAATCGGTGACACCTGCCGGATTGTAATAGTAGACGGCTCCGCCTGTCGGGTCAGCTCCACCCCATGCTTCCCGCACTGCTTCGTAGGATCCTTTAGTCGGCAACAGTGAAAACTGGCCGTCATGCACAGCCGTGAAGGCGTTGCGCTGAAGGATCACTTGCTGGATCGTGTCGGGGAAGCCTTCCGCTTCGACACGGTTCAAGACGACCGCAGCGACTGCCACTTGTCCTAAATAATGTTCGCCACGTGCTTCACCGTGCACGATACGTGCCATCATCTCAACATTCTCGAACATCGCCAATGTCCGTGGTCCGGCAATCCCTGTAGTCGGCAAGCCGAAGTTTCGCTGAAAACGCGTCACGGCATTGCTTGTGATCATGCTGAAGTATTCATGCCGTGCCATATCGTAGTAACCCATTTGATTCAACTGGTCCCGAATATTTCCATGCTCCATCGCTTCTGGAAGGATCGGGGTCGGCCCATTTGCATTCGCTTCCACGAATGGCAGGCAAAGAAATAGAAGCGCCATAATCGCCCCTGCAATGAATTGTTTTGTAGTCATCCACTCTCTCCAATCAAAAAACTTGCCCGCCGCATTTGGCAGACAAGATCTGTATGGACATTCTTTACCCGATACACGGATTCTTTAAACATACATGTAACTTCGCACCGTCTCCCGTTCAGAAGAATGCTGGGCCGTATTGCTGGATGACTTCGTTCGCCAGCTGCGCGGTTTCTGCCGGCAGCTGATCGAGCGGGAAGAATCTTGCTTCGATCGCTTCCGTATGCTGCGGTTCGTTTGGAATTTCTTTAATGTCTTTCGAGACGAAGTTAAGGATGACTGGGTACGTCGCCTCACCTTGTTCTGAAACAGTATAATACTGTTCGCCGGAATACACACCTAAAAGACCAAGCTCCCCAAGCTTCAAGCCTGCCAATGTGAAGACTATGCGCTGCCCCGTCTCTTCCGCCGTTTCCTTCAGCTCCATGAAGCCTTCCGGGATATTCCACTCCGCGTCCTGTTCACGTTTCACCAGTAGGATGCGGTGCCGTTTGTCCAAGACAGCGACCGTCGCTTTGACGAGCAGCAGCGGAGCTTGCCCGACACGTTGGCGCAATTGTTCGCGGTAAGACAATTGATCATCCCCTTCTTCTTTGTCGTTCCTTATTTATCGACCTTCCAGTTCAGCCAGTCTGCGATGGGTCTGGGGGAATCCATTCGCCTGCCACTCCGAACGGTACGCAGAATCCAGCTGCGTCAAGCCGATCTCGGCATCATCATACGCCGCTTTGACACTTTCTTCCCTGTCCACCGTTTCACTATTACGCATATCATTGTCTTCATAGATCCAGACTTTCTTTGCTTTGTTTTTCTTGAAGACCGTCAGTAGCAGCATTCCGCTCGCTGCAGCTGTTCCCGCGTAAACAAATTTCTTCAACGTAGCTTTTTCCATTTTTCCGACCTCCTGATTTGTTTTACCTCTCTTTTCCCTGCTTTCAAGGAAACTAACCCCACTCTCTGGAATGATGATACCGCTTCCCGTAAAATGGAACGATAATCATCACCACGAGGAGGAGTACATATGACAAAGATCATCATCGTTTCGGACACACATATTCCATCCCGCGCGAAAGCCTTGCCCCGCACGTTAACGAAAGAATGCGCAGATGCCGACTTGATCATCCATGCCGGAGACTGGCAAACGCTGGACGTCTTCTTCGAGTTATCCGCATACGCAGAGACCGTCGGTGTCACCGGCAACGTCGATCCATGGGAACTCCTGGACCGTTTCGGCCGGAAAAAGATCCTCACCATCGATTCTTTGAAAATCGGGATCGTACACGGGGACGGGACGGGAAAAACGACGGAGCAACGCGCTTTGCAGGCGTTTGCAGAAGATGATGTCGACCTCATCGTATTCGGTCATTCGCACATCTCGCTCAAGAAAGAAGTCGATGGCCGCGTGCTTTTCAATCCTGGCTCTCCGACAGACAAAAGACGGCAAGCCCAGTATTCATTCGGCATTCTCGAAGTCGGAGAGACGTGGCAGCTCGAGCATGTGTTTTTTGATAAAGAAGAATGAAAAAAAGCACGCACCCATGTGATGTTGGGTGTGTGCTTTGCTCTTTCAGCTTGTGTGCTTTTGCGGGATATACCCGTGCACTGTGACATGGCGCATGAATGCTTGCGCATCTCCCCGCGAAATGAGCGACAGCTCGAAATGACTGTCGCCATCCACGAAACACGTAATTCGCGCAGGCGTTTCAAGGTCCGCATCAATCGAGAGGATTTCTTTATACTTGCAGGAAAATGAGATGATCGGCTCTGAGCCATTCTTTGCGTAAAAGACAATTTCTTTTTCAGTAGCAGCCAACAATCCTTTAATACCGGATGGCTGACCGGCAAGGGATGTATTGAAAAGCCCATAGACCCATTCGTGAACAATGATTCCTGGCAACATATCCGGTAATTCTTTTGCTAATTGTGTAGGATGCCCCATTCGTGAATCCCTCCGTTCTTTGCTCCTCTCTAGTATACTCTACCATTTCCAATTTTAGTGTTTAATTTGTATGACAATTGTTGCAACTTGGAACGGGCCGGATTTCATTTACGCTTAAATGGGTACAGTAAACTAATCGCTTAATGGAGGTGAACGTTGTGAAAAGGACGAAGAGATTGGAAATCGACTTGTTGAAACAAAGTGATTCACTCATCTATTTCATGTGGTCCAAAACCGGCCGCCCGTACAAACTTTACCGGGATGGACAGCTCGTTTATGAAGGAACTTCCAATTCGTTCAAAGATGTTGATTTGGCACGCGGGGAAATCTATACGTACTTGCTGGAAGAGATAGGGGAAGAAGGCGAAATCAGCGAGCGGCTGGCCATGCAGACGATGACCGAAAACCATGGCAGTAATGTCATGCACCGCCTGCAGGAAATCGCGGTCACTGCGATTGTAGCCAAGGACCGGATCGCACTTGCATGGGGCGAAATCAAAGGTATCGAGAAATATAAAATATACCGGGACGGAGAGTTGATTCAGGAGACCCAGCAAACACAATTTTGCGATCAACGGATTGAACGCGATAAAAGCTATACGTACTTAATCCGCGGCAGACGCCCGCTCATTCGTTCCGAAGAGCGGATGGGTGCTCCCAAATTCATGGCTGCCAAGGTATTCTCCATCTTAACCCCGAACGTCACATATGTTGAACCAACGGACGAAGATTTCTGGATCACGAAGAAAATCGGGGAAGTGAATCGTCTTCTCGCTGGGAATGATAAGTCGGGTGATGAAAAACCATACTTCGATTGGCAATTCCGTTACTCGACTTTCCTGGATGAAAAATATATCCACAGCCCGAACCCGCTCTCGCCTAACCGCTATTTCGCTGGAGATGACAGGAGTTTTGATCCGGAGGCTAAAAGTTACCGCACGCGCACCGGCTTCTCCCTTCATCTGACCGAAGGTGGTACACAATTCGACCATTCTGCAAGTGTCGGTACAAGCATCGCCTATGACTGGCGAAAGAAATTCCGAAAAGCAAGAATCGCTTCTTCTGCAGGCATCACCATTGAACGGACGGAAGCGGACGAACGGAAAGAAGTCATTTCCATCGACCACCGCGTCGGCAATCCATTGACTACCTCGCCTGAAATCGGCTATCGTGTTTCTGCATCCTTCTACCGTAATGGCCATTACGACATTTCCGGGATTCATGACCAATCTCCGAATCATGAAGTGTATTTGAAGAACAGTTTGACGGATGAATGGATGCCGATCCACCAAGCAGACAGCAAAGGCCTCGCGTGGATGTCCGACGTTATCGCCTGCCAGTACTGGCGCGTCTCGAACTTCACCTAAGCGGATAAGCGCCAAAAAAGAGCCCCTGTCGCCAGGAGGCTCTTCTTACTTGTCCAAAAACCGCTTCCGGATGTGTGGGGGCGGAAGCTGGCATTGATCCAGCTTACCGAACACTTTGTAGCGATTTTTGGCAACCAGGTCATAGGCACCATCACGGAGCGGACGTGGGAACGACTTCAAGTAATAAGCCAATTTCCATAAACCCGTCAGATGATTCGCCACGCGCAGTGCAGCATCCGACTTGACGTACGCACGCTTCTGATCGACCAGGACGAGACTGTCGACGTCTTCGGGGATGCTATGCTTCGCTCTCAATTCCCTGCCGATGTCACTTTGCAGAGAAGCGAATTGATAATAGCCGGCGGGGTCGTGCTGAATAATGAATTGCACGCTCGAATCGCAGAAATTGCAGTCTCCGTCGAACAGGATGATCGGATGTTCCATCTTCTTCACTCCTTACTAGCTCCATTCGTCTTCAAAAAAAAGCAGGTGAATCGGTCAATCACTATCTCCATCATAGTCGAAGAACTCTTTCATGTCTTTGTCTTTCCCGGGTTGATCTTGCGGACCGTCCGAGGATCCGGAACTTTCCACATCTTCGAAGCTGTTCTCGTAATCGCGGACGGCATTGTCTTCCCTCCGTACCGGCTGGTCTGTCGAGCCGAGCAACACATCTTCCTCTGAAGGACGCGTCTCCAGGTCCAGTGAGGATTCTGCATGATCGATACACGTCAAGGCAGTCGGGATGGCTTCCAAGCGTGCGTAAGGAATCTCTTTGCCGCACACGGTACACTCGCCATACGTCCCGTCTTCTATCGCTGCGAGTGCTGCCTTGACATCCGCCAGCTCCTCTTCCTTGAATTCGTTCAAAGCCATGCCCCGCTCTTGATCGAACAGATCCGTCGCATTATCGGCCGGGTGGTTATCATAATTGGAAAGTTCACTCGTTTGGAATTCTTCATCATGTCCGACGCGCTCTTCCAGCGACGCCAGTTGTGTTTCTAATTCCTGCTTCAGTTTGTTCAATTGTTGATCTGTCATCGTGTCTCCTCCTCCAAAAACTGCTTGTCCTTTATATTTCCTTTCCCCCAGAAATCAAACCTGCCAAGGGAAGTACAGTTTATCGGCTTTTCAGCAAGGGTAATGGAAGAGAAGGTCAGAACATGTCCCGGAACATTCCTTGAAGGAGCTGATTGTCATGAAAATAAGAAGACCCATTCCACGTGCAGAAGAATTGGACAGCACGCTATCCTTGATCAACGAAGGGTATGAATTCATCTCAAGCCGCCGAAAAGCGCTGCAATCGGATATTTTCGAAACCCGTCTGATCGGGCAAAAAGCGATTTGCATGTCAGGCGAAGAAGCGGCAGCGCTTTTTTATGATAACGATTATTTCAAACGTACAGGCGCCATGCCGAAGCCGATCCAGAAGACGCTGCTTGGTGTAGGCGGCATCCACGGTACGGACGGTGAGGAGCATCATGATTTGAAGCGGATGTTCCTATCCATGATGACGCCTGAACGCCTTGAAGTTGTACGACGGATGGCAATCGAGGAGCTTGATAAAAAGGCTGATCAATGGGAAAAGATGGACGAAGTCGTGTTAATGGATGAAATCGAGGAGATCCTAACGCGTGCCGTCTGCCATTGGGCTGGTCTTCCATTGAAGGAAGAAGAGGTGAAGCAGCGCACGCAGGAACTCGTGGCCATGGTCGATTCCATCGGCGGCTCCCTCCCCCGCTACAAAGATGGACGGACAGCCCGCGAAAGCCAGGAGGCGTGGCTGAAAGACATTATCCGCCAGACACGGAAGGGCGTGTACAATCCTCCGCCGAGCACACCGGTCTATATCGTCTCGCACCACACAGATAAAAATGGCAAGCTGCTCGATCTTCATACAGCCGCAGTCAATCTGAACAATGCTTACCGCCCGATGCTTGCGACGGTCCATTTCATCATTTTCGGTGCACTCGCAATGCATCAATTCCCGGAGACGCGCTACAAGATCCAGGCGGATGAGCAAAACTACAGTTTCTTATTCTCCCAGGAAGTCCGGAGATTTTATCCGTTCGCTCCCGCGATGGCAGCGAAAGTGAAAAAAGACTTCGTCTGGCATGGCTATCATTTCAAAGAAAACATGCTGGTCGTCCTTGATCTGTACGGAATCAACCGCCATCCGGATAGCTGGGAAGACGCCGATTCGTTCAAGCCGGAGCGCTTTGCTTCCTGGAAAGAAAGTCCCTTCGCCTTCGTACCACAAGGAGGCGGCGACCATCATGCCGGTCACCGCTGTGCCGGTGAATGGATGACTGTGACGATTATGCAGACGTTCTTCAAGTATTTCGCGGAGAATATTCGTTACACCGTGCCTGAACAGGATCTTTCCCTGGACATGGCGCGCATGCCGACATTCCCGAAAAGCCGCTTCCGGATCCGGAATGTGCAGAAGCTCCAAGTAACACCGGAACGGCTCATCAGGCATCGTCAGCCTTACTCCGTCATTCAAACATGAACGCCGGTTGACATCCGCCTGAATTCCCCTTAAGATAATGAAGAATTGCATAACCCGGTGACGGGAGAGGTTCATAGCGCGTAACCCTCTATAAAAAACTATGGATTGTCGAATCTCAGCCGAATCCTCCCGCGATTCGGCTTTTTTCATTCCAGTTTTTTTAGAACCCTCTCCTTTCCCGAAATTTGAAAGGGGATTTTTTTAATGGCTGGAAGAAACGAAGACACATTGGCACATCTGGAATTGCTTGGCAACCAAAATACAAAATATACATTCGAGTACGCCCCGGACATCCTAGAGGCGATCGATAACCTCCACACACGTGATTATTTCGTGAAATTCAATTGCCCGGAGTTCACGTCTCTCTGCCCGCAGACAGGCCAGCCGGACTTTGCGACGATTTACTTGAGCTTTATTCCGGATAAGAAATTAGTGGAAAGCAAGTCCTTGAAGCTTTACTTGTTCTCGTTCCGGAACCACGGTGACTTCCACGAAGATGTCATCAACATCATCATGAACGATCTCATCAAGCTGCTGGATCCGCGTTATATCGAAGTGTGGGGGAAATTCACACCGCGCGGCGGCTTGTCGATCGACCCTTACACAAACTACGGCAAACCTGGAACAAAATACGAAGAAATGGCAGCGTACCGGATGATGAACCATGACATGAATCCGGAGACGATCACCAACCGCTAAGGAGGCGCCCCCATGCTCATGTATTTGAATGGTGCATTCGTCGGACTTTTGATTCTCTCCAATATCCTGGCGGTGAAGCTCGTCAGTATTAACGAATGGCTCGTGCTCCCGGCAGCTGTCATCGTCTATGTCTTCACGTTCCCGATCACTGATACGATTGCGGAAGTGTATGGCAAACGGGCAGCGCGGCAAACGGTATTTGCCGGATTCATTACGCAATTGGCGGCGCTCCTCTTCATTTCGATCGCCATCTATTTGCCGGCTGCACCGTTTTTCGAAAACCAGCAGGCATTCGAAGAGATTTTCTCTGCCGGTTTCCGCGTCACCCTGGCAAGCCTGGTGTCTTACTTCATCAGCCAAAACCTCGATGTGACGATTTTCCACAAACTGAAAGAACGTCACGGTACGAGCAAATTGTGGCTGCGGAATAACGCATCGACCATGACAAGCCAGCTCGCCGATACGTCCATTTTCATTACAATCGCTTTTTACGGCACCATGCCGATGGGCGCACTTATCGCAATGATCATTTCTCAGTATGTGTTCAAATGGCTGGCAGCCGCGCTCGATACACCGCTCGTCTATTTGCTGGTGGCACTGTGCCGCCGCGAGCAGCGGGCAGAAGACAAGCTGGTTGCATTAAAAGAAGAACGCGCATAAAGCAGCTGAGAGCAGCATTCGCAGACGTTCATTCGACAAAATGAAAAAGCTGCTTCCAAAAGCCTGGCACTACGGCTTTCGGAAGCAGCTTTTTAGATTCCCTGCACTTGTACTTGCGCCTTCCGGCTGCGTGCTCCTTTGACGGTAAGTTGCGCCACGATCGGCAGATGATCGGAGACGGCCGTTTCGATGACGAATCCTCCGGCAGCTTCGAAAGCTGGGTCTATAAAGATATAATCGATCCGTGTCACCGGGACCGATTGTTCACCGGTTATTGCATTCATAAAAGGCGCTGGATACGTATAAGCGTCTGATTTGTTTAATTGACTGTAGACATCTGCAAAATGGCGTGTCAGTTTCTTCATCTGGATATGACTTGGCGGCGCATTGAAGTCACCTATAATAATGCGCGGGAAATTTGTTTTTCCGGCGATTGCCACTAATTCATCAATACTTACTGCCAGTTCAGCGTCTTTCAAGGCGAGATGCGTGCAGAAGAAGCTGATATATATTCCATCGAGGTCGATCACCGTTTCCAGCACACCACGCTGTTCATCGTTCCCGAAATCTTCCATCACTTGCGTCAATAGATGATTTCTGCTGAAACGGATCGGGTATTTGCTGAGAACTGCATTGCCATATTGCCGGCGCGGACGTTCTGCTTCTTCAGGATCCAAATCCAAATTTGCGCCATAAGCGGCGTACATGCCGAGACGTTCCGAAAGCCAGGCGACCTGGTCTTCGAAAAAACTGCGATCTGAAAAAAAGCGGTCCACTTCCTGCAGTCCGATCAATTCTGCTCCTGCTTCTTCAATCGTTTGTGCTGTCGCTTCCAAATCCGTTCGTCCGTTCATTCCTCTTCCATGTGCGATATTGAATGACATTACCTTCACCGGGAGTTCAGACGGGAGTTGCTCAAGCATTTCGACCTCTCCTTTGATTGTTGAACTTATGCGTTTATTCACATGCTAACAAATCCAGAGAAGAGAAGCTGTTTCATTTCTGTAAAGCTTTATGTTGTTTTTGTAAAGAATTCCAGTCTGGCTGCCACAGGAAAATGATCCGAAACGGCAGTCGGGATGATGAACGCCCGGATGATCTTCCAATGATGGTCCACGAGAATATAATCAAGACGGTTGCCAGCTATCTTGTCCCGACTATAAGTGGTCGGATAATGCAGCTCCTGGTCGATGGCCGGCTCGAAACGGTCGAACAACGGCTGCATCGTGTCATCATCCGGCGTCATATTGAAATCTCCTACAACGATGTGCGGTTCCTCCAATTCGGCGGTCCGTTTTAGAATATCCTCCACCCCCAGCTGCTGCGCTCCTTTCATTAGTGCCAGGTGAGTATTTAAAACAACGACAGGGATGCCGTCCAGATCGATCTTCACTTCAAGTAGACAACGTGGCTCTTCCTGAGAATCAGCACTGCGCAGCCGGTGGTTTGTGACTGACAGAATCGGGAATTTGCTGAACACGGCATTGCCATACTGCCTGTTCGGATGCCCTTCTTCTGTTGCCGGGTCATCAATTGCCGGTCCGTACGCGAGATACATCCCCAGGCTTTCTGAAAGAAGGATGGCCTGATCCTGGAACAAGCTGCGTTTTGAAAAATGGCGGTCCACTTCCTGCAGACCGATGACATCCGCTTCACCGTATCGGAGCAGTTCCAGCGTTTCCGTCAAATCGATATGCTCGTCAATATCACGGCCACTGCCGATATTGAACGTCATGATCTTCAAAATTCTTCCGGATTCCTCCATATGAACAGCCCCTTCTTGCTAAAGATTTTCCCTATCCTCCATTCGTGAAACAGTGGATAGAAAAATGGCGGGGAGAAACAGTTGCACTTCTCCTCGCCATGCTCCGACGTGACTCATGTTAATTGCTGTTCAGCGAATTCACGGTATAGCGCATGGGTACCGACAAGTTCCTCATGCGTTCCTCTGCCTGTGACGCGCCCTTTCTCGATAAAGATGATCTGGTCCGCATCGACGATTGTCGACAGCCTGTGCGCGATGACGAACGTGGTGCGCCCTCTCATAAGCCGGCTCAATGCCTGCTGCACGATGCCCTCTGACTGGCTATCGAGACTCGCTGTCGCTTCGTCCATCATCAGAAGTTTCGGGTCACGCAGGAAGGCACGCGCAATCGCGATGCGCTGACGCTGGCCGCCCGACAATTTGACACCGCGTTCCCCGACTTCCGTGTCCAGTCCATCCGGCAGCTCCCGGATGAATGCCTCGGCATACGCCATCTGTGCCACGTCCCATAATCGCTCATCCGGAATGGTCTCGGCGTCCGTCAATCCATACGTCAAGTTCGCACGGATCGTGCCTCCCATCATGGCACTTTCCTGTGGCACGTATCCGATTTGATCGCGCCAAGACTTGATCGAGATTTCATTGATTGGCTGACCGCCGATGGTGATGCGGCCAGACTGCGCTTCGTAATACCGTTCGATCAGCCCGAAGACCGTCGTCTTCCCGCCGCCGCTCGGTCCTGCGAAGGCAATCATCTCGCCTGGCTGTGCCGTGAAGGAGACGTCTGCCAGCACCGGCTCTCCTTTTTCATAAGAAAAGGTGACTCCGTCCACATGTAGTGCTTTCCCTGCAATGTCCACGTGTATTCCTTGCTCCACCTCTTCAAGCGGCAATTCCAAAATACCGATGATCCGCTCGGTAGCTCCTTTCGCTTTTTGCAGCTCTGTAAAGAACATCGCAAACGTCGTAATCGGCATGATGATCTGGAACAGATACAGAAGAAACGCGACAAGCGAACCCGTCGACATCGTTCCTTCAGCTACACGAATACCGCCGTAGCCGATGATCGCAACAATGACGGCCATCACGACGACGTACATGAGCGGTGCAATTAGCGCGTAGATTCGCGCTTCTTTCATCCCGATTCCGAACAGGCGATTGATGCCACCGATACCTCTCGCTTCTTCCGCGTCTTCTGCAGTCGATGCTTTCATCAAGCGGATTTCGCTCAACGTCTGTTGGACATTCCCGGTAAAGTTCGCTGTCTCATCTTGCAGATTCCGCGAAATCTTCGCCATTTGCCGGCCGAGTGGAATCATGATCGCAATCGTCACCGGCACAGCCAACAGCATGATCAATGTCATCTTCCAGTCGAGCAGCAGAAGGATGATGACGGCCCCGATGATCGAAATGATGCCCGTGACGAAATTCGGGAAGTGATCCGTGATCAAGTTCCGGACGATTCCTGTGTCGTTGACGACGCGGCTCACCGTTTCCCCGCTCGGATGCTGGTCAAAATAACTGACGCGCAAACGGATCAGCCGCTTCCACATCTTCTCACGCAGTTCGGCAACGATGCGCTGGCCGACCATGCTCAGTAGATAAATCGAAATTCCGTTAATGACCGCTTGCAAAATAAACGCTACGGCGATTCCCGCAATGAGCACCCAACTGAGGGACTCGACCGAAAAACCGTCCACGAGGCTTCTCGTCAAAAGTGGGACGACGAGCGCGACAAGCGTTGTCACAAGACTCGCCGACAAACCGAAGACGAGTGCCGCCTTCGGTATTTTCAATGATGTAATCAGCGATAAAAAAGGTTTCATTCCCATCGGTTGTTGTGCCATGTCCTTTTCCCCTTTCCTCATAACCTCACCACTTTCCGGTCACGGGGCAACCAAATGCCGACAAGTCCTAAAATCGGAAGGAACGATACGACAATCATCGTTTCGGCGATGCCGATCGAGTCCATCAGCATCCCGATCAGCACACTGCCGACCGCGCCCATCCCGAAGGCAAGGCCGACTGTCAGCCCAGCCATCGTCCCGATCTTACTCGGCACGAGTTCCTGCGCATAGACGACCATCACCGAGAAGCTCAGCATCAAGACAAAGCCGATGATGGCAAGCAGTACCGCTGCGACAGCAAGTGGTACGTGCGGCAAGACCAGTGCAAGCGGAATCGGAACTGACAAAGACAGCATGATGACGCGCTTCCTTCCAATTTTATCCGCAAGCGGTCCGCCGAAAAACGTACCGACTGCGCCGACTGCCAGAAACACGAAAATATAGACCTGCCCCTGCTGGATTGTCAGCTCATATGCATTCATCAAATGGAAGATGAAGAAACTCGTAATCGATGTCATGTAGAACGAGCGCGCGAAAATGATGACTAGCAGCATCGTCAGCGCTGCCCCTACTTGCTTCCTCGTCAAGCCTGGCAGTGATGTCAATACTGCCCGCTTCACCTTCTGCAACTTCTCCTCTTCCAATTGCTTTTTATACCAAACCGAAATTTTCGCCAGAATGAAAATACCGAGCGCCGCCACGAGCATGAACAGCGCAGCGCCTCGCTGGCCGAGTGGCACAAGGATAAAGGCACTAATCAATGGTGCAAGCGCCTGCCCTGAGTTCCCTCCGACCTGATAAATCGATTGCGACAGTCCGCGTCTCGGCCCTGCCGCCATATACGATACGCGCGAACCTTCCGGGTGGAACACTGCCGAGCCGAGTCCGAGCAGTGCAACCGCGAGTAAAATTGTCCAATAGTTCGGTGCGAATGCCAATAGGCCGAGGCCGACCATCGAACTTGCCATCCCGAGCGGCAATGCAAAAGGCATCGGCTTCTTGTCACTGATGAATCCGACCACCGGCTGCAGAACCGAAGCCACCATATTCAAGACGAAGGCGATCAAGCCCAATTGCGTGAACGTCAAGCCGAGCTCCGTCTCGAGAATCGGGAACATCGCCGGGATCACCGCCTGTAGCGTGTCATTCAGCAAATGGCATGCGCCAATTGCAAACATCACCGGGTATACCGGATGCGAACCGAATACCGAACCCCCTTTTGCCGCCATTCCCTTCACTTCCGTTTCTTCTTTATTGTCTTTCCCATTATAAACGAAATTGTCCACAGTTAGCTCCCATCATCCCTTCCCTGTCCATCTAAAAAAAGACATCCGCGGATTTCCTCCCGCGAATGTCTTAAGCTGTCTTCAATTGTTCCCAGCGGTTAAGTCGTTTATCCAAAACAAAGTTGCCGAACGGGATGAACGCGACCGCCAGCGCACCGACCGTAAAACGGAATGGCCATCTGACTGCGATCATCGCATAGATAATCATCAATACATAAACTGTAAACAAACCGCCGTGGATCGCGCCGACAACACTGACCACTTCCGGCATATCAAAAAAGTATTTCAACGGCATC
Organism: Planomicrobium sp. YIM 101495; assembly: GCF_009707665.1. GTDB lineage: Bacteria > Bacillota > Bacilli > Bacillales_A > Planococcaceae > Planococcus. The sequence goes on along the minus strand of NZ_WLZW01000002.1, from coordinate 68,860 downwards.
GCGACAAAAAGAAGAAGCAAAAGCGAACTTCCTTCCAGGATGCCCATAAACCGAAACTGTTTCAATGCATGCTTAAACATTCGTTTCCCCTCACATTCCTCTTCCATTATAGAAGCGGAACCGCTTCGGGACAAGTCCGACACTCGCAAAAAAGCAGGTTGTTCGGCACATTTTCACACATTCGCCATAGCCATCATTTCAATCGGATGAACAAAACTTTCAAATAATCGCCTTCCTTGAACATCCGGTTGATATGGAAATCGCGCGGCAAGCGGTATTCTTCCACGATCATGTAACGCTTCCCGTGTTCTTGGAATGCTTTGTCGATCATTTCCTTGAATTTCTTCATCCCGAATGAACCGTTATTCGTCGAAGCGACGATCATCCCTTTGTTCGAAGTGATCGCAATCGCGTCTTTCATAAGCTTCGTATAATCCTTCGCCGCACTGAACGTGTATTTCTTCGAACGCGCAAAGCTCGGCGGGTCAAGAATGACCATATCGAATTTCAATTCATTTTTCTTCGCATAATCAAAGTAATTGAAGACGTCCATGACGCGGATCTCTTGGTTTTCGTAGTCCAACGCGTTGACGCTGAACTGTTCAATCGTCTTCGCAGAGCTGCGTTTCGCCAAGTCCACACTCGTCGTCTTCATCGCGCCGCCTAGAGCTGCCGCTACCGAGAACGCACCGGTATAAGAGAAGGTGTTCAAAACCGTCTTCTCATAGGCGTAGTGATCACGGATTTGTCGACGCACTTCACGCTGATCCAGGAAAATCCCTGTCATTGCGCCGTCATTCAAATACACCGCAAAATTCATGCTGTTTTCTTTCACGATGATCGGGAACTCCCCGCGCTCGCCCGTGACGAAGTCATCGTCCTCCATGTATTGCCCTTTCGTATCAAAGCGTTTCTTCTCATAGACGCCTTTGAATTCCGCTGTATTCTTAAGTGCTGCGACGATCATTTTCTTGAATGCGTAAATTCCCGCACTGTACCAGCTCAGCAAATAAAAGCCGTCGTAGTAATCGATCGTCAAACCACCGATGCCGTCTCCTTCACCGTGGAAGACGCGGAATGCTGTCGTCTCTGTGTCTTCGAAGAAGTCTGCGCGCCGCTCGAAAGATGTCGCCAGCTTCCGTTCGAAGAATGCCTGATCGATGATTTCTTCTTCATCGCGTGTCAGTACCCAGCCCAGCCCTTTGTTTTGCTCACCGTAGTAAGCTTTTGCGATAAACCGTCCGTGAACGTCCGTGAGCTTCATCACTTGTCCTTCTATCTTCAGTAATTCCTGATCTGCGACCGCTTCTTTCGCTACGAGCGGATAGCCTTTCCGGAACTCCCCGGCAAATGGCTCTTTCACTTGGACCATTATCTCTTTTTGCATCTTCCTCATCCTCACTGTTGCAGTATGCCGTAATCATACCACGCTTCAGCAGGGCATGCGAAGATACCGCCAACGATCCGATGCCTGCCCAACCACCGAATCCCCTTTTTCAAAGGGAAAGGGAATAAAGTATTCCAATATATTGCATATTCGATATAGTTTATTCATGCAATGTCTTGTATAATAGAAAGAACTTTATGAATAAAGGGGATGTCACACTTGCCAATTCCAACGAATCACGCAAAACCGGTCCGGTTGACTGCAAAAGAAAGTGCTTTTCAGCAATTACAGCAATGGATCATCGATGGCACACTCCAGCCGGAAGAAAAGTTAGTCGATACCGATCTCGCACAAGCTTTGAACTTAAGCCGAACGCCGATTCGGGAAGCGTTGCAGCTTTTGGAAGTACAAGGGTTCGTCGAGATGTTCCCAGGGAAGGCGACGCGTGTGACGAAGGTCGTGAAAGACGATGTCGAGAATTTGCTGCCGCCTCTCGCAGCACTGCAATCGCTCGCAGCACAGCTCGCCACTCCAAAATTCACTGCCGAAGATCTGGCTTCTCTCAGCGAAACGAATGGACGCTTCATCCAAGCAATCGAGGAAAAAGATGATTTCAACGCATTGAAGATCGATGAAGAATTTCATCAGATCATCGTCGACGCAGCAGACAACCCTTATATTCATACGATGCTCGACCGCCTGCAAGCGCACGTCCGCCGGCTGTTTTTCCACAACGCCATCATCCTCGGCGAACGCTCCAGCGAAGAGCACGAGGAAATCATCAAGGCATTCAAGCAGAAAAATCCAGAACGCGCAGCAGAAATGATGCGGACCAACTGGGTTCGGACGATCGACGACCTCACCTTGATCGGACAGAACAACTAAATTCCTGCATCCAAAAACCGGAAGATCCTATGAAGCAGATTATCTGCCTGATGGATCTTCCGGTTCTTTTCATTCAAATTATGACTTCGACACAGCTGGTACATGTGCAGTCTTTTTCGTTTGTGCAATCACACCAGTGATGATAAGGACGATCAATGCCGGCAATAACCAGCCAAGCCCCGCTTCATACAATGGAAGATACGCTGTGTAGAAGTCGATGATTCCTTGAAGCGGCGCAGGATTTGCGACTTCAAGTGAACCTGTCAACGTCTTCAGGCCATCGATGATCGCGATTAAGAATGTCACAACCGTCACGGAAACGTAGACGAAGCGAGCATGCTTGAACAACGGTGAAGCGAATGCAAGGATGATCATGACGATCGCAAGTGGATACAAGAACATCAAGACCGGAATCGAATATGTGATGATGTTCGATAGGCCGGCATTCGTTACGACAAGCGAGAAGATCGCGAAGATTGCAACGAACGTTTTGTATCCGATTGATGGAATTAGCTTATGGAAGAATTCAGCATTAGCTACGATCAGGCCGACCGCTGTCGTCAAACATGCAAGCGTGATGATCACGGCAAGCAACAACGAGCCGAATGTTCCGAAGTAATGAGCAGAAGCTCCACTCAATACCGGGCCACCGTTATCCATGAATCCAAGAACGCCCGTGCTTGTCGCACCGAGATAAGCGATGCCTGCATAGACGACAGCCAGCAGGAATGCAGCGACAAGACCACTCTTAAGTGTCGCTCGCAAGACGCCTTTAGGTGAAGTGACGCCCATGCTCCGTACAGCTGAGATGACGATGATCCCGAAGACGAGGGAAGCAAGTGCATCCATCGTGTTATACCCTTCAAGGAATCCTGTCAGGAATGAAGACTCAACGTAATTCCCTTGTGGTTCTCCAAAGCCGCCCATCGGAGCGAACAAAGCAGCTACCAATAAAACACCAATCGTTACGACAATTGCTGGAGACAAAAACTTCCCGATACTATTAACCATTCTGCTCGGATTCAGTGACAGCACAAGCGCGATGGCGAAGAAGATAATCGAGAAAACAAGAAGTGCGGTACCGATGGAGCCTTCATTTACGAAAGGCGCGATCCCGACTTCGAACGAGACAGCTCCAGTACGCGGAAGCGCGAAGAACGGCCCGATCGTCAAGTACAGCAATGATGTGAAGATGATGCCGTAAATCGGATGGACACGGCTGGACAAGTCCTGCAAGTCGCGGCTCTTCGAATAACCGATTGCCAAGATTCCAAGCAGCGGCAAGCCGACACCTGTCATTAAGAAACCAAGCGTTGCGATCCAGACAGTCGATCCGGCTTGTTGTCCAAGCTGCGCCGGGAAGATCAGGTTCCCTGCACCGAAGAACAAAGCGAATAGCATAAGCCCGATGACGACGTGGGATTGAAACGATAATTTTTTATCCAATTGAAATTCCTCCTTGAATTGCTTACCATAAAGCGAGTGAATAGTAATAGTAAGATAATATATTGTTTTTCTAACAAAGAAACGCAATATATTGCATAAAGAAATAATACCTTATTCTACGGAAAAAACAAGTCATTTTGTGCACTTTTTCAAAAAGTCTGTCTATTTTTGCTATTGTATTAAATTTTAAAACGTTTTCCTACAATAACTGACAGAAAAACGCAAAAAACGAGCAGTGAAAAGGCCTTTCCCTTCCACTCCCCGTCAGATGAAGTTCATTTATACGATTTTTTGTTTAACCTCTCGCTTTACGAGGTTGGAGTCGTTGCTGCATATACTTCCTCGAATGGCTGGACGATAACGAAGCCTTCGCCCTTGAATTCCATCTGGATCGATTCGCCGCTCCCCCGTCCGATGAACGTACGGAATGAGACGTCCGTCCGGAATTCCGGCGTCAAGTTCCCGGACCAAGCGACCGTCGCATTCGGATCCGTGATGACCGACTCGCCAGGACGGACGAGCAACGTCAACGGTTCGTAGTGGGAAGTGATCGCCACACGCCCTTTACCGGATAAAGTAACGTTAAACAGTCCTCCAGCCATCATGCCTGCCATCTTGCGCATCAAATTGATTTCCCATTCGATGCCAGGCTCGAATGCCAATAGATCGTTGCCATTGACTGTAATGGTGTCATTGTCCAACTCGAAGATCGTGATTTTCTTTCCTTGGTCCGCAAGATAAAGCCGTCCTTCCCCTTGCGCCTTCATCAATGCCGTGCCTTCCCCAGTCAGTGCTTTCTTGAACATCTTGCCAAGACCATGTTCCAGGACGCGCTCCCGTTCGAATTTGATGCTTCCCGTATAAGAAATCATCGAACCGACTTTCGCCCAGACAAGACCGTTCAAGTTCACTTCGAGGATCCGTTCCGTCTCAAGCTCGAAGTAGTCATTCTCCCGTTCGTCCTGCTGTGTTTTCTGGATGAATTCTGAAATGCTGTAGCTGCTCACGTTCCCATCCCCTTTCTATATTTACTTTTACGAAAGCCAGCGGGATAAGTTTCAGAAACATTCATGATAGGATAGAATTACCGTTAGCTGCACGATCAACCGTTTCACGAAAAACAGAAAGGAGGCGGTCCGGTGAAATTCCTATGGCTTACCCTTCAATTTTTACTCGTCTATGGGTTCTACCTTGCCGGGGAATGGCTTGTCAATTTGTTCAATATCCCGTTTCCCGGCAGCATTATCGGCTTTTTGCTGCTGTTTGCAGCACTTTGCCTCAAGCTTGTGCCGCTCCGGGCCATCGAAGCCGGCGCACAAGGCATACTCGCATTTCTGCCACTCTTCTTTGTTCCCGCAACCGTCGGCATCATGAGCTATTTCGATTTGTTCGCAGGCAGCGGCGTTTGGCTCATCGTCATCATCGTCGTCAGCACGTTCCTGACCATCATCGTCTCCGGTTTGGTCAGCCAGTCGGTTGCTGGCACCGTCGATAAAAGGAGGCAGGCGAAATGATCCAGATTCTCTTATCGGCCCTGTTCTTCATGGCACTCACAGTCGGTTTGTATTTCGCGATGAACGTGATTTACCTCAAATACCGCTGGAATGCACTGAATCCGGTACTGACGACCACCACGCTGCTCGTCCTGTTCCTTCTATTATTCGACTTTACGTACGATACATATATGTACGGCGGTAGCGTCGTCATGTTCCCACTCGGCCCAGCTGTCGTCGCACTCGCCATCCCGCTCTACAAACAGCGTGAGTTGCTGAAGCGCCATTTTCTCGCGATTACGCTCGGGATTTTGGTCGGGGCTTCGGTCGGGATGGTCAGCGGCGTCTTACTTGCCGCCCTGCTCGACTTCCCGACGGAAATCATCTCTGCCCTGCTTCCGAAGTCCATCACCTCACCGGTCGCGATGCAGATTTCCGAGAGTCTTGGCGGCTCCGCTCCGCTCGCTGCCGTCTTCGTCATGCTCGCAGGATTTTCCGCTGCACTCGCCGGACCGCTCATGATGAAATGGCTCCGAATCGATTCCCCGATCGGCAAAGGCATCGCATTCGGGACGGCCGCCCACGGGATAGGCACTTCGAAAGCGTTCGAAGACGGTCCGGAGGCAGGTTCCATGGCCTCTGTCGCGATGACGCTAAGCGCCGTCGCAGGCGCTTTTCTCGCCCCGGTCGTCGCCTTATGGTTCGGTTTATAAGAGCCGGGTGTCCAGCATCTGAAAATTAAGCAGAAAACTTTGCTAGCTCTCGATTTGCATGCTATCTTGTTAAAGGACTTACAAGATCTTAAGGAGGCAAAAAAATTGAAACAGCTTTGGAACAAGAAGAATTCTTTCTTCCTGCTCACGATCCTGACTGCATTGTTCTTAGCAGCATGTGGTGGCGAGGAAGAAGCAACAGAGAAAACAGAAGATGAAGCAACTGCATGGGATGCGATTGTCGAAGAAGGCACGCTGACCGTTGCAACTTCCGGAACACTTTACCCAACTTCCTTCCGGGCAGAAGGAACAGACGAACTGACAGGCTTCGAAGTCGAAGTCGTCCGTGAAATGGCAGAACGCCTGGAGCTGGAAGTCGAATTCACAGAGCTCGGCTTTGATGAAATGCTGACATCCGTCCAGACAGGACAAGTCGACATGGCTTCCAACGATATCGAAATCTCTCCAGACCGGGAAGATCATTTCCTGTTCTCGGAACCATTCAAATTCTCGCACGGGACTGCGATCGTCCGTTCAGGCGACCATTCCGGCATTGAAACACTCGAAGACCTTGCAGGCAAAAAAGCTGCAGGCGCTTCCACTTCCATCTACATGGACATCGCCCGTGAATACGGCGCGGAAGAAGTCGTTTACGATAACGCAACGAACGAAACATACTTGCGTGACGTATCCATCGGCCGGACGGATGTCGTATTGAATGATTACTACTTGCAAACGCTTGCGATTGCGGCATTCCCGGACCTTGACATCGTTGTTCATCCGACATTGAAGTACAGTCCGTCAAAAGTTGGCGTCGTGATGAACCAGGACAACACGGAACTCGCTGACAACGTCAACCGTGTGCTTAGTGAAATGCTTGAAGACGGCACGATTGCAGAAATTTCCGGTGAATTCTTCAACGGTGCAGACGTAACGGAAGAAGTCGAAATCGAAGAATAAGCAAGACGCGTGAAACGAAGCTGCTGGGATTCCCGGCAGCTTTTTCGTTTGTTTCGAGTCGGTGCTACAGAATAGTCAGAAAACACTTGACTTTTCAACGTGAATTACATACGATGTTCACAAGCTTTCGAATGGACGGGAATCAAAAAGCGGTGCCGGGAGCGATGCCGCTTCAGACCTGACGGGAAGAGCTGAGATGAGAATAGATGAGCAAATCGAAGACGTGAGAAGAGTAGCGGGCAAGATGCTTCCCCAGAGAGCCGGTCGTTAGCTGAAAGACCGGCGGAGCAATGCGTGTGAATGGACTTACGAGAGATTCCTTGAACCAAAAGTAGGGGAATACGGCCGCCTTCCGTTACCGGGGTGCAAGTGGAAGCTTACGGGCTTCAAGTAGAGGTGGCACCGCGGGCGATCCGTCCTCTGCAAGGGACTTTCCTGTTCCTTGCAGAGGATTTTTTTGCGTGGTCGAGCGCGAGTGTCCAAATTAGAGGAGTGGAGCAGAGATGAGCAGAGAAATGCAGATCAGAAAAATCGAAGGAGATACGTTGACCCCCATCGCTATCTTCAATGGCTTGGAAGGCAGCTATAAATGCCTTTTGGAAAGTTCGCTCAAGACGAGCACGAGTGGACGCTATTCCTTCATTGGCGCGGATCCGTCCACAAGCTATGTCGGGCAAGATGAAGAACTGACGATTCTTGATTGCCGCACCGGCGAACGACGGACCGCCACAGGACGGCCATTCGACTTGTTGAAGGAATTGATGCCGAAGCCTTATGCCGCGATGGACCATCTCCCCTTCACGGGCGGAGCTGTCGGCTACATCGGCTACGACGCCATCCGGTTATACGAACCGGTGCCCGCAGCGCGGAAAGATACTCTCCGCATGCCTGACATCCATCTGCAATTGTACGAAACGATTGTCGTTTTCGATCACGTCATCCATGAAGTGACGGTCATATCTTTCGAAGACCGTGCGGATGAAGTCGTTGCACAAATTCGGAATCCTGCTGTCCAGTTCGTGGAAGACGAAGCTGCAGCGCTCCGTTTTTCTTCGGAGACGACGGAAGCATCTTTTTGCGCACACGTCGAGCAGGCGAAGGAAGAAATCCGGAAAGGCGAAGTGTTCCAGCTCGTCCTGTCCCAGCGCTTATCAGCGGACTATGCGGGCGATGCCTTCACGTTATACCGGAAACTGCGGAAACAAAACCCGTCTCCGTATCAATTCTTCATCGATTTCGGTGACTATGCGGTCGTCGGCGCTTCTCCGGAGAGTCTGCTGACCATCCGGGAACGCACTATCCTCAGCAATCCGATCGCCGGAACCCGGAGACGCGGCAAGACGGCTGAAGAAGATGATGCGCTCGGCATCGAATTGATGCAAGACGAAAAAGAACGCGCGGAACACCAGATGCTCGTCGACCTGAGCCGAAACGACGTCGGACGTGTCGCCCAGATCGGCTCTGTCGAAGTGCCGAAATATATGGCGCTGGAAAAATATCAGCACGTCATGCACCTCGTTTCCGAAGTGACTGGAGAGCTGAATGCGGACCTCCATGTGCTGGATGCACTCGCGTCTTGCCTACCCGCTGGAACGGTCTCCGGTGCCCCGAAAGTCCGGGCCATGCAGCTGATCCAGCAATTCGAAGAAGAACGGCGCGGCGTTTACGGCGGCGCAATCGGCTACCTCGGTTTCAACGGCAATCTCGATATGGCACTGGCGATCCGGACGTTTGTCGTCAAAGACAGCCGCGTCCATGTGCAAGCAGGCGCCGGCATCGTCCATGATTCGGAGCCGGCAATGGAGTTTGCCGAAACGCTCCACAAAGCCCGCTCATTGACGGAGGTGTTCGGATGATTCTCATCATCGACCATTACGATTCATTCACATATAACATTTATCAGTCTGTCGCTTCGCTCGGTGAACGAGTCGAAGTGTGCCGCTACGGTGATTTGACACTGGACGACATCCGGCGGAAAGACCCGCAAGCGATCATCCTGTCACCCGGTCCCGGTCGCCCTTCCGCTTATCCGGAATCGCTCGAGCTGATCCGGGAATTCCACGGGGAGCTCCCACTACTCGGCATCTGTCTCGGCCAGCAGCTGCTCGCTCAAGCCTTCGGCGGGCACGTCATCGAAGCGCCTGCAATCCGCCACGGCAAAGTTTCCGGTATTTCGCATCGCGGGACGGACTTGTTCGAAGGGATAACTGATCCGCTCCCTGTCATGCGCTACCATTCTCTGACGGTCGATAAAGCGTCGCTGCCCGACTGTCTGGAAATCCAGGCGGAAGCGCTCGATGACGGCGCGCTCATGGCAATCCGGCACCGGGACTTCCCTGTTTTCGGCTTGCAGTTCCATCCGGAATCTATTGGTACGCCGGACGGAGACGGGCTGCTCGCCCGTTTCGTGTCGACGGTGATCCGGACTCATGCGGCAAACGTGTAAAATCCAAAAAGTCGACCAGAAGACGCCGGGGAGCGCTCTGGCCGACTTTTTTCATTTGGTATTTTTTGAAACTATTAGAAAAGCAGTCGTTTGATGATGGAGCGGCTGCTTTTCATTTTGGGCGCTGTAGAAAATAGGGGTAGATTTTACCCTTATTTTGCAATGTGCGCTATTTCAGACTGAAATAGCAGGAATTTTTACCGTTAAATCCCGGAGCCGAAAACCGAAACGAACAACCTTCATCTCACGCTTTCCGCCGCTCCATCAAGTTGATGCCGATGCCCATACAGACGACTGCAATCAACAGGAGGAACGCCAGCGGCTCCAGCAGTTCAGACCAGCTATGATTATAGATGGCTACGCCTTTCAGTGCTTCCAACCCATAAGTGATCGGCAAGAATTTGGAGATCGCAATCAGAAAATCATTTTCGACGAGTTCGATCGGCCAGAAGGCTCCACCGATCATCGCCATGCCTGTCGCGATGATCGGTACGACCGCCTGCAATTGCTGCGGCCTTGTCACAAGACCCATGACAAGCATCGACATGGCAACGATTGCGAGCGTATAACATGCAGTGATGATCAGCAATACTCCGAAACGGTCACCCACCTCAAAATTGAAGACGAATTTGAACAGCAGGAAGACAAGGACGATCTGGACATAGCCGATCAGGAAACTGTATGCCATATGGCCAAGGTAGATCTGCCATTTGCGCAGCGGCGACAGGATAAGGCGATCCCATGTCCCATTCCTTTTCTCTTCGACCAATTTCATGATGCTGAACATGATTGTATAAACCGAGAAAAACAGGCTCATACCGAATAATAGCTGCAATTGGTTGTCGTACTGGAAATCTTTCTCTTCACCCAAGACAGAGCGTTTCAGCCCGAGAGCAGGTTCTTCCATCCCTTCCTGGACCTTTTCACGCAATTCTTCGGCCCGCCCCTCTTCCAAAGCACGTATCCCGAGCTCCTCCTGGTATATTCGGCTCATATAGGAATCGACGGCAAAACGGCTTGCATCATCTGCTGCGATGACGATGCGGTAATCATCTTTCAACAGCCGGACCGCGAGTGGGACATCCCCCTCTGATACCTCCTTTCTTATTTCCTCTTCATCCGCAAGTTCGAACGCTACTTCACCCGATTCATTAAGAAGTGCAATCCAATTTGCCGCTTCTTCATCAGTCATCGATGGATCCGTAAAAGCCTGGATTGTCCCGATTGAACCCGGATTGTTTCCGGCCATCAAAGAGACAAAAACAATTGTCAGGACCAAGAAAGAGATGACTGTGAAAGGTGAACGGCGGAACCTCACCCATTGCAGTGCAAACACTGATTTCATGACAGACTCCCCCTCTTCCGCGGAAATAAAAGGAAACCTGCTGCTGCCGCTAGGACAGCGATGATTCCGATTCGTACAAGCGGCTCCACCAATAAACCAAATTCCAAATGCTGCATCCATGACAAGTATGCAGTCAATGCCGCCCCATTCGGTGTCCATCCGCCCAGCAGCGGGATGATTTCAGGCATGCCGTCAACCGGGATGAAGCTGCCGCCCAAAAAGGCGAAAACTGAGACAAGCCCTCCGGCAAAGATGGTTGTGATGGTTTCATTATTATAGCGGAGCGTCAATGAAGTCAGAACGGTTGCAATCGCACCGATACAGATGGAGAGCATTGCAGAAACAAGTGCTATCCCTATCCACATGCGAATATCCAAGAAGTCGATCGTCCCGAACAGCAAAGCACCGAGCCCGAATAGAAGAAACAATTGGCCAAATGTGATGATCGCTGCGGATACCGCTTTGCCGCCCAAATAAAGAAACGGATGCCGGTTCGACAGAAGGATCCGGTCAAACACATGCTGATAGCTTTCCACATATGCTTTGGAGGCAATCGTGGAGGCGACAAACAGCGAAAACATGGCGGCCATGCCGATCGAATAATATTGAAGGGCTGAGAGTGGCTTGGCCGCTGTGATCGATTCAGTGCCGCCCACCCGTTCCATCGGTGCTCCTGGAGCAAGCCCGGATTCTGCTGCAGCCTGTGCCAGAGCCGTTTCGTAATTTAATGTCCAAGCGAATTCATCCAGGATGGTATAGAATACGTCAGCCTGTGTGGAAGCAAAGTCGGAAATCGTTACTTGCAATTCGCTTCCGCTTCCTTCGTCCAATAAAGCCTTTCGAAGAAACTCTTCCGTGAAGTGTTGCGGAATGGTCAGAACGGCTGCAATTTGTTCATCCCGAAGCGCTTGCTGTGCATCTTCCGCCTCCATCTCCACAGTCGTTACAAGTGCTGCCACTTCTCCGCTTTCGAGTAAACCGTCAAGCAGCACAGACGGCATCATTGCCTGCACTGCCGCAAGCAGTTCCCGCTTCGCCTGCTCCGGTATTTCCCGGTCTGCAATCGCAGCCTCTATTTGTGCCGCTCCTGCTTCGCGGTCGTCTTCATCGACGATTGCCACTTCCATTTCCAGCACTGCTGCATTCCCGCCGAGCAGTCCGCTCAAGGCAAATCCCAGGATGACCGTCAGGATGAAGGGCATCACAAGCAGGACCAGCAGTTCCGTCCGGTCGCGGAGCAGGACAATAATATCTTTTTTCAAAAAAGCGCCCATGCCCGTTCCTCCTCAATCCCTTAGTTTTCGGCCAGTTAAATGCAGGAAGACATCTTCAAGAGAAGGTGTCTGCACAGCTACATTCAGCACCTGCGCCTGATGCCGCTCAGATATCTGAAAGATGCTTCCAAGCACCCGGCTGCCTTTTGGAACAATCAGCTTTATACCATTTTCGGTTTCGGTGGCTTGTTTGATCGCTTCCATTGCCTGCAGTTCTTTTGTAAAGTCCGGGTATGCCCGGTCCAATTCGATCAGAATCGTCTCTTCGCTCGAAAGAATGCTTTTCAGCTCTTCCGCAGTACCGGCTGCAATCACTTTGCCATGGTCCATGATGTAGACACGGTCGCATAACCGCTCCACTTCTTCCATGTAGTGGCTCGTGTAGAGGACGGCCACCCCTTTTTCCTTGTTCAGCTTGCGCACCATCTCGAGGATATGGCTCCTTGATTGCGGATCGATGCCGACGGTCGGTTCATCCATGATGAGGATTTCCGGCTCGTGCAGCATGGCAGCCGCAATATTGACGCGCCGCTTCATCCCGCCGGAATAGGTTTTGACCACTTCTTTCTGCCGGTCCGTGAGCCCCACCATCTCCAGCACCTGTCCGATCGACTGTTCGAGCGCTCTTCCGGACAACCCGTAGATGCGCCCGAAAAATTTCAGATTCTCATAAGCGGATAATTCTTCGTACAAGGCGATTTCCTGCGGCACCATGCCGAGTACCCGTCTGATGCTTCCCGGATCTTTGGTGACACTTTTGCCGTTCAGCCGCACATCACCTGAAGTCGGTTTCAAGAGCGTCGAAATCATCGAGATCGTGGTCGACTTGCCGGCTCCGTTCGGCCCAAGCAGCCCCACTGCTTCCCCCGCCTCCATATACAGATTGACCCCTTCCACCGCTGCCTTTCCTTTGAACACTTTGCCGATTTCTTCTGTTTCCAGCATGCTCGCTCATTCCTTCCGTCCTGCTTTGTGATTCCAATGTATAAAAAAGAAGGCAGGGTGCACACTGCCTTCAGTCATCACTTTATCGAATTGGCATGACTTCCGTCACATGCCTTCAGACGATGCCGCTCCGGATCGCATAAATGGCGACTTGCGTCCGGTCACGCAGCTCCAGTTTATCCAAAATGACACTGATGTGATTCTTCACCGTGCCGACCGACAAGGCAAGCTCTGCCGCTATCTCCCGGTTGCTCCGCCCTTCGCCGATCCGCCTGATGATATCAAGTTCCCGCCCGGTCAAATTTTCATCCACCGCCTGCTCCGTCTTTCCCCGGATCAGCTTCGGCAAAATATTCGCAGCGACATGGTCCTCGAGCACAAGTCCGCCAGCCAGGCAGCTGCGGATGGCGCGCGTCAGCTCTTCGGCATCCGCATCTTTCAGCAAATAGCCGCTTGCGCCTCCCTGCAGTGCAGCCAGTGCATATTCGTCGTCATTGAACGTCGTCAAAATGAGCACTTTCAGTGCCGGCCAGCGTGACAGAGCGATTCTTGCTGCTTGCAACCCGTCCATGACCGGCATCCGGATGTCCATCAGCACGACATCGAACTTCTGCCTTTCACACAAGGTGATCGCTTGCAGTCCGTTCGCCGCTTCGCCGGTCACTTGCATATCCGCTTCCGCTTCAATCATCATCTTCAATCCTTGCCGGACCATCGCCTGATCTTCCGCCAGTAAAATCCGAATCATCCTGTTCCCCCCTCTTCACGAGTAACGGCAGTGTGCCTTCAACCACAAACTCTTTGCCGCGTGGCCCTGCCTCGAACCGTCCGCCCGCCTGCTCGATCCGCTCACGCATCGCCCCCAAGCCGAACCCTTCACAGAACTCGATCGGCTCTCTCAACGGGTTGCGCACGGTGAACCGGAATACAGTGCCGCCCGGCGATTCGAAAATGATTTCCGCTTCTTTGACTTTGCTGTGACGCATGACGTTCGTCAGCGCTTCCTGGACCATCCGGTAGACGATGATCAATTCCTGATTCCCGAGTTGCGCAGACAGTGCGCCGGACTTCACGGAAAATTGGATGCGCAGGAAGCTTTCCGCCTCCAGTTGGCGGATCAGGCTGATGATCGCTGCCACACCGCCTTCTTCATCCTGCTTCAGCGTCTTCACGGCACTCCGCGTCTCTTCAAGGCTTTCTTTCGTCAATGCTTTCAGCTGCTTCAGCTGTTCAGCCGTCTCACCTTCCGCCTGCATCCGGAACATCTCGAGCTGCATCAGGAGGGCCGTCAGCTTATGGCCCACCGAATCATGGATATCGCGGGCGATCTGCGTACGCTCTTGCTGCCTCGCCGCTTGCTCGTCTGTCCGGATACGCCGCTTCATCTTCCGGTATTCGACAAGCAGCGCTTCTGTCCGCTGCTCGTCTGCCTCTGTCTTCATTTGCTGGCGCTTATAAAGTGTGAAAACAGCCGCAAGCAGACTTGCATACAGGGCAAGGAAAATCGGTGGGAACACAGAATCCCCCTGCACCGCCGGAACCCCTGTGCCGATGAACAATAAAGCACCGATTGTGATGGCATACTTCGGAGGAAGCCGGTACACCGCTTTCCCTGCCAAAATGGAAAAGATGAGAAGCGGATATGGATTCGGTTCCGCTCCTGCTTCCGGCCAAAAAACGGCGAGTGCGATGACCGACGCAAAAGAAAGGGTGAGTACTGCCTGTAATGGCTTCTTCGCAAGAAGCGGCATCAGGAAGAACAAGCCGAAAAACAAAGCAGAGCCGGCCAGCTCAAGTGCACCGAAATCGTCATGTACCGATGCCATGACCCAGGAGACAGCCAAAAGCAAAAGCCACTTCCAGTATGTGTGCATCTTCCGTTTCCTCCCCGTTCACACTTTTCTATTAATTCTAAAGGAAACTGGAAGAATGACAAGCCGCCTATGAAACGATTTATTCCGCGCGCACTTTTTATGAAAGCCATTAGAAAAGCAGCCCCTCAATAATCGAGCGGCTACTTTTTGTTCTGTGTGTTGTGAAATAGGGGTAGATTTTACCCTTATTTTGCAATGTGCGCTATTTCAGACTGAAATAGCAGGAATTTTTACCGCTATTTCATGAAAAGTCGATCATTTTCCCACTTCTGAGGCCGATAAGGGTAGATTTTACCCTTATTGGAGCTAATTTCGCCCCTCCGCCTCGAATAACAGGAATTTTTACCGTTAAATCTCGTAGACGAATAACAAAATGCCCCCTTACTTCGTACTCGTAAAGCCGCCGTCGATCCGGATTACTTCGCCGTTGATGTACTGGGCTTTCGACGTCAAGAGGAATGTCACGAGCTCCGCCACTTCCTCTGGTGTTCCGAGACGTTTTTGCGGGATGCCGCCCGTTGCGTTTTCTTTCATCTCCGGATTGTCCGCGAAGAATTTCTTGACCATCGGCGTTTCTGTCGGTCCTGGTGCGACCGCGTTCACACGCAGGCCGTCTTTCGCATATTCCGCGACCAGACTTTTCGTCATGCCGACGATACCGTGTTTTGTCGCTGAATATGTGACCACGGCATCCTGTCCGATGACACCGGCGCTGGATGCTGTATTGACGATCGAGCCGCCGCCGTTTTTCAGCATCACTTCCGCTACATAACGGAGGCCATACAGTGCACCGAGCAAGTTGATCCCGACGATCTGTTCGATTTCTTTGATTTCTGTCTCGAGGAAGTATTTGCCGCTGCCGGAAATGCCTGCGTTATTGAAGAAATAATCGATTGAGCCGAAATGTTCGACCGTCTTGTCGACGTAGTTCTTCACTTCTTCCGCCTTCGATACATCCGCTTCGATGAAAATCGCGTCTGCACCGGCTGCTTTCACAAGCTCGACGGTTTCGTTGCCGCCTTTTTCACTGACATCCACTACTGCGATATTGATGCCATCCTGTGCCATACGTACCGCGGTCGATTGGCCAAGACCACTCCCGCCGCCTGTGATGATTGCTGTTTTACTCATTTGAACTCCTCCATTTCTCTTCTTCACTCCCTGTTTTCCCTGAACACCTGTGACCAAAATGATCTCCTCGCCCTTGTAACTTTTCCGCGCCTTCCTCGGTCTACTAAAGTACAATGGAAAAAAGGAGGTCTGGAACATGAAAAAAATCCTGTTCATTCTCTTGATTGTGGCGGGGTGTCTCGTCCTCGCCGCCTGCGGAACAGACAATACAGAGACGGATGATGCCGTAAGCGGAGGAGATGGTGAGATGAATGCGACCGTAGAGCAAATTGAAGGAAGCTTGTACCGATACACCGTGGAAAACGGGACAGCCGAAACATTGACGTTCCAGTTTACGAGCGGTCAGCTGTTCGATTATTCCTTGACGAATGAAGCCGGTGAAGAAGTGTATCTCTTCTCCTCGACCGCGATGTTCACTCAAGCGCTCAGCGAACAGACCGTTGGAGCTGGGGAAGTGCTCACTTATGACTTCGAGGTCCCACCGCTTGAACTGGAACCGGGCACTTACATGCTTACCGCTTGGCTGACGCCTGAAGAAGGGCCGTCATTCGAAGCCGAGACGACGTATGAAATCGAATAACCATTTTAAAAAACAGACGCTTCCAACCCGAGCAATTCGGATCGGAAGCGTCTGCTTCACTGCAAAAATTCACTGTATAATGTTAAGTGCTGCTTATCGACAATGTCCCGCGAGAATAATGGAACGTAGATCAGCTGTTGCTTCGGGAACGTTTCCTCGATCTGTTTGACGTACTGCTTTTCGTGCTTTTTCCGCTCCTTCAAAAACGCTCCATCCGCTTCTTCAGGC
This sequence comes from Planomicrobium sp. YIM 101495, assembly GCF_009707665.1. GTDB lineage: Bacteria > Bacillota > Bacilli > Bacillales_A > Planococcaceae > Planococcus. Next base: position 52,153 of record NZ_WLZW01000002.1, on the reverse strand, counting down.
AAGACTTTATTGACGATCAGCGTATTTACATGCAATTGGTATTTATGCAGCAGCTCAAGCGCTTTCTGCGTTTCCAAAATCGGCAGCCGCTCCGGATTCAAGACGAAAATAAAGCCCGTCAACTCGTCATCCAGCAGCACTTCACGCGCTTTCGAAAAACGCTCCTGCCGCTCCCGGAGCACATCGTAAATCGGATCTTCGCGCGGTTCTCCGTCATTCAGGAGTTGCGTGTAATTGGCATTCGTTTTCCGGCGCTTCTCAAGCAGCCCTTCGATCCAGACGCCCATCAGTTCAGGTAGCGTCAAAAGGCGGATCGTGTGACCGGTCGGAGCCGTATCGAAAACCAATTTGTCGAAGTGCTGCCGTTCTTCCAGAATGATGTGGATCAATTTATCGAATAGCGCGGCCTCGTCCGCTCCAGGCGATGCTTTTGCCGTGTCCAATTGACGGTGCACTTCTTCCATCATATGCGAATGAACCGCTCCTTTAATATTGGCTTTGACACTTCTGATGTATTTGTCTGTTTCAACCGCCGGATCGATTTCCAGGGCATGCAAGTTTTTAGCGATTTCCTTTATTTCACCACCGATTTTCCGGCTGAAAATATCCCCTACATTATGAGCTGGATCCGTCGAGATAAGTAGCGTCTTAAAACCGGCAGCTGCCGCCTTCCATGCGATTGCTGCTGCAGATGTTGATTTCCCGACGCCTCCTTTTCCACCGACAAAAATAATGCTCTTCTTCAAAACATCCATTCCATTCCCTCTCTTCTCCAGACCTCAACAGCATCGAATACCCGTCAATGGTGATTTCTCCATCCCCATGCGCAAATGCCAGTCGTGGAACTCCTCAATCATGTATGGATATAATTCTAATGTGTAATAGTAAACGGGATTCGGAATGCCGATCATTTCCGAATAAAGCATGAGCAAAAACAAGTCATCCTCATCACGCAATTCCCTCGCAATTTCAGTCCTGTGCGGCAATTCCAATACTTCTTCGTAAAAAGCGATCAGCTTCTTCAGTTTTTCAAGCATGGCAGCACCTCCTTACATATGTATGAGGGAGGGATGGCCCTCCCTCTCTGCATCCGCTCAATCTTGATCCGGCAGATTCATTTGATTTTTGCCGAACAGCACTTGGAACGCCGTTAACGAAATCCATAATGCGAAAACGAAAATGATTGAACCGAAAACAAACAATAGCGTATTCGATTGATCTGCATACCATGCCCATTGAAGGAACACTTGCTGGAACATGGCCCACAGCGTCATGATCATGAGGAAGAACATCGGAATAATCGTTATGGCATAATTCCGACCGAGCTTTCTCAGCCAAATGGAAATGAGCAGTAAGCTGATTCCTGCTAAAAGCTGATTGGATGTCCCGAACAGCGGCCACAATAAGTAACCGCCGGAACCGAAGCCATTCGGCCCTTCAGGCAAAAGAACCAATGCTGCACTCGAAACGACTGCCAAAGTTGTTGCGACGTGCTTTTTCTCAAGTGCCGGCATTTTGTATTCCACACCAAGTTCAGAGATAATGTAGCGCATCAATCTGACAGATGTATCAAGCGTTGTTGCAGCAAATGAAACTACGATGATGGAAACGATTGTCGATGCGACACCCGTCGGAATCATCAAGCCTGATGCAAGCACGGTCGCGCCTTCGATGAAGGATCCGAGTCCTGCGCCATTTGCAGCAGTGAAACTGCTATATGTTGCGAAAAACGCATCTCTATTCGGGAACAAAGTGATGACCGCAATAATTGAAACAAGAGCCAAAATCCCTTCCCCAACAGCTCCTAGATAGCCGACAAAGCGTGCATCTGTCTCTTTATCAAGCTGTTTGGATGAAGTTCCCGAAGAAACGAGACCATGGAAACCTGAAATGGCTCCACAAGCGATTGTAATGAATAAGAGCGGGAACCAGGAAATATCCGCATCAGGATTGGTCATCGGCGCGGTAATCTCCGGCTGTGTGAACAATAATCCCAGATAAAGGATGCCCAGCCCTACAATTAGCTGGTGTGAGTTAATGAAATCGCGTGGCTGCAATAATTTCCAGACCGGCAACGTGGAGGCGATATATACATAGACCATCAGAACAATAATCCAGATGAAGAACGCTGTCGAAATGGATCCGAGACCGAATAACCCCGCTCCTTCCGCGCCTCCCATATACCGGACAAGGTCAATTTGCAGAAAGTCCACTTGGCTGGCGACGACTGCTGTGATGTACATGACAGCAAGCGCCACCAAAGAAGGTACAAGCATTTTCTTGTTTCTCTTATAAACAGCGTAGCCGATCCAGATCGCCAGCGGAATTTGGATGAATACCGGCAGGACACTCGCAGGATAAGAGATGAACAAGTTCGCGATGACCCAGGCAAACACAGCGTTGACCATAAGTACGAGGATCAAGATGATGAACAGGAACAGCACTTTTCCGCGCTGTCCGATCAAGCGGTGCGCCAATGTCCCGATTGATTGCCCTTTATTGCGGACAGACAGCACCAATGTGCCGAAGTCATGGACACCGGCCGCGAACACCGTTCCGAGCACGACCCATAGAACGGCCGGCAGCCAGCCCCAATAAACCGCAATGGCTGGTCCGAGGATCGGGGCGGCTCCTGCAACTGACGTAAAATGATGCCCCCATAGGACAAACTTATTCGTTGGAACAAAATCCACCCCATCTTTAAAACGATGGGCCGGTGTGACGTAATTCGGATCAAGCCTGAAGATTTTTTCTGCTACAAATTTGGAATAAAAGCGGTAACCTAAGATGAATATGAAAATTCCAGCAGCAGCGAGCGCGATTGCTTCCACTTAACCAACTCCTTCTATTTTTTTCAAATGATTCTTTTTAATAGAAACACTTGTAATTCAATGATAGAGGAGTGTTAGAATAATGTAAATATTCAATTAAATTTAAATTCTATTATTCATTCGCAGTTCAGCCAGCACGAGTCTCGTATAGATCGTTTCGAGGACAGGAACCGTAATTTGATACGCATACGCTTTTTCAAGCAAGTATCCTTGCAAGTGCCCCGACTCCAGCGGCATTGCTTTCTCAGCGTCCCGCTGCATCGAGGATTTCATCTCAGGCTTCAGCCCACTGATCCGCGCAAACTGTTCACCAGAAGCGTCCGCTGAAATCTGTGCTTTCATCGCGTTCATGACCGCGCCAATTTCCTTCAGCAACGCTTCAACCGTATTCCGGCCCGACTTCGTCTCCATGACCGGTCCGATCGGCGATTCCATTGCCGTCGTAATGCCCGACATTGCGGTGATGAACATGTATTTGTGCCACATTTCCCGGGAAATTTGACCACTTGCTTTGAAGTCAGCTTTTGTCCCGCCGAATATCTTCTGCAGCACAGTCATCCGCTCACTCATGGTGCCGTCCCGTTCGCCGTACACCAACTGATGGGCAGGGCTCGTTTGGATGATCGTGCCTGCCCCATCGAGCGTCGTCTCGACAAAGCATAAGCCTCCGAGCACCGCATCTTCCCCGAACGCCTCGGTCAACGTTTCAATGTGCGCCACTCCGTTCAGCAGCGGAACAATCATCGTACCTTCTCCGGTGAAGCTGCGAAGATCCCGGATTGCACCTTCCAAATGGTACGATTTCGTCGACAGCAAAATCACATCGTACGCCTCTGCAGACTCTTCCGCTGTGATCAACTTCGGCTTCAGCTCGATATCGCCGTGTTCGCTTTTGATGTTCAACCCAGTCGCTTCCAGCTGCGCTTTCCGTCTTGCCCTCACCAGGAACGTGACGTCTTCCCCTTTTTCCTGCAGCCTGCCTCCGAAATACCCTCCGATGGCGCCGGCTCCTACAACTAAAATACGCATGTTCTTCTCCCCTCTCTTGTTTCGATTAACTTCATTCAATTCGTTTCAACTGCCAATGTGCTTCGTGGGTCCTTCGGCAGCACAAGTGAGACCGCGATGGTCAGGACGACGGACACGAGCACGCCCCATAGGATACCGAAGACAAGGGACACAACCGCTCCTGCCAAGATGCCGATACGGCCACCCCAGACGGAGACACGGCTGTTCCTCGTCCCCATTTCAAACCGCGCACTGCGCTTTTCCTTCCAAAGGAGACCGACGATCAATACCGGGATGACCCCTCCCCCAGTCATCGAATACGCTAGAGAAAACAGCCCGATGATCGAATCTGACAGCAGCGCTGCACCGATGGAAAAAATACCGACGAGCGCGACACAATAACGTGTTAATTTGACGTAATAGGCATCCGGCTTCTTCTCCATATTCGGAATTATCAAGTCGTTGACGATGACGACCGAAGCCGAGTGAAGGAGTGAGGAAGCACTGGAAATCGCCGCCATGAAAATAAGCGTAAAAAATGCCAGCGCTGCCATCATGGTCATTTCTTCGAGGATCAACCAGGAAACTGCATTGTTCGGATCAAGGTCCGGGTTTTTCATTTTGACGACCATGCCACCGATCGTTGCCAAAATCGTGAAGACGATGGCGATAATCCCGCTATATAGCATGGCCCGACTCGCTGTTTTCGGACTTTTCGCCGCAAAACAGCGCTGCCAGTACATTTGGGCGGCCAGCACACCGAACGTCCCCGTCACGAAAAGCGTCAGCACTTCCATGACGGACAAATTGAATTCCATCAGACCTGCCGCTCCGACATCAGCCAGACCCGTCTGCAAAACCGCGAAGCTGAAATCGATTTCGCTGAATACTTGCAGATAAAACCAAATCGCCAGCCCGACAAGAAGCGCCCCTTGGATAAGGTCTGTCCAGACGACCGAATAGATGCCACCGACGGTTGTGTAGATGATAAATACGACGGAAAAAAAGATGATCATGAACAGCGGATCAGCGCCTGTGAACGTGGCAAACAGCGCCCCCAGCCCCATCGCCTGACCACTCACCCATGCAAGCATGATCGAGGACGTCAGAATGGCGATGAAGATCCGTGAGACCCGGTCCCGCAAAATAAGATCGTGCATCAATTCCGCGAGTGTGTGGTATGTAAAACGTGCCGCAAATCCTGCGAACACAAGTGCAAACAACACTTTGGCACCTTGCTCGCCGATCACAAATGGGATATTGGCAAAACCGATCTTGTACCCTTCAGCAGAGTGGCCGATAAAATTGCCGACCCCCATGATCGTTGCGATATCCGTGAACAAAATCAAAAAGAACGGCAATGTCCCTCCAGCAATGGCATAGTGTGTGAAACTGATGCTGGCTTTTTTCCTGAACATCATCGACATGGCGATGAAAAAAAGACACGCAACAATCATCACAGTCCATGTCCAAAATGTTAATCCCATCCGACCCCTCCTTTTTGTCTACCCGTTCGTGCATCCTTCCCTTTTCGTGAAAAGCGGCAGGAATCCCTTCTTTCTGTCCTGCGGAAAAGGGAAACGGATCTTCAAAAGCCGAAATGCGACTTCAAACGCGTGAGATGCGATATCGAAGCGATGAAGTGCGATATGGAACACCTGAGACGCGATATCGAGGTGCTGAGTCGCGACTTCTCCCCAGAAATCGGAATACAAAAAAGCCCCGAAACAAAACTTCGGGACTTTCCGGATGACCGGTCAGAAATCATATTCGGCCTCTTTCGCTTCGCGGGTCTGCGTGAATGTATCGGTCAAGACGACCGTATCTTCCACGAGCCGCTCAAGGCGCAAGTGGACATCATGATTCGTGATTTCCTTGCGGCGGAAATCCTGTTCTTCGATGAATACGTATGTCTGCACGATCTGCGCTTTCATATAAGCGAGAATCGGCTTCAGCTGAACTTCAGGAATCAAGTAATGCTTGGCGGATCCCGCCGTAACGATGATGCTCACCACCTTGTCGCGTAACGCATCGACCGGCAGCAGATCGAAAATATTCTTCAGTGTCGCCGGGATGGATGCCTGAAAAATCGGCGTGCCAATGACGAGGGCGTCCGCTTCCATAATCGCCTGCGTCACATACCCTGTGTCGCCTGTATAATCCAAATAATTGCGCCCATCGCTGAATTCGACGTTATATTCTGCAAGGTCGATGAGCTCAGTTTCCACATCCGGATACTTCTCCGCAAACAAGGAAATCGCAGCGTCCATCGCAACCCTTGTTTTGGAACCGACACGTGAACCTGATAATCCGATGACTTTCATTGAAAACACTCCTTATTTCTTCGCTGTGTATTTTTTGATCGCCGGCAGGATTTCCGTACCGATCAGCTCGACGTTCTTCCGGATGTTTTCAAACGGCATCCCGCCGAAATCGATTTGCGCGATGTAGCGCTGGTGTCCGAACACTTCGTGCTGATGCAGGATTTTCTCGATGATCTGCTGCGGGCTGCCGATGTTCATGATGTTATGCGGATCGACGCCTTGTGCGAACAATTGCTTCGGGAATCCACGGCCGTTCGTCAGTTTCATGCCTTCGTTAATATGCGGATACAGTTCACGCAATGCCTGCTGGGATGTTTCTGCCGCATAAAAGAACCCAGCCGTCGCAATCGGTAATTCCGCCGGGTTGTGCCCTGCTGCGCTCGCCGCTTCCCGGTAAGCCCCGACCGTCCGTGTAAAGGCAGCAGTCGAACCTCCGAGATGCGCCATGAACATCGGGACACCTGCATAGCCCGCTTTCATCGCACTCGCAGGAGTTCCGCCAACTGCCCGCCAGATCGGCAAGGAACCGTTCAATGGACGCGGGAATAGTTTCGCATTTCTGAGCGGCGCACGGAATTCCCCGCTCCAATTCACTTCCTCTTCCTGATTCAGCTTCAGCAGCAGCTCGAATTTCTCTTCGAACAACTCTTCGTAATCACGGATATTATAGCCGAGCAAGTCAAACAGGCCGACGCGCGATGCACGACCGGCGACAATCTCTGCACGTCCTCCTGAAATCAAGTCGATCGTCGAGAAATCTTCATAGACCCTTACCGGATCGGACGTACTGATGATCGTGGATGAGGAAGCGATTTTGATCTTTTCCGTCGCCTGTGCGATCGCTGCAAGCACGACCGTATGCGCCTGTGTCGCAAAGTATTCCTGATGGCTTTCCCCTACTGAGAAAAAGTCGATTCCCGCCTGCTCCGCAATTTTCGCATATTCAATGATTTCCTTAACGCGTTCTTGCGCCGACACTCTCTCACCTGTCAGCGGGTTCGGCAAATGATCTCCCAATGTATAGATCCCGAACTCCAGTCCTTTACTTTCATCAATTCCGTACTTCTCCATTCCTGCTCCACCTTTCTTCACGCTGATTCTTGTTGCCATTATACTGTTTATCTCGAATGGAACATAAACGAACGGCTCAGGTGAAGCGGATTTCAGCCTTTTGAATGACGGAGCTCTGCCAGAATCTCCAAAAAACGCTGATCCAGCTCTGCATAGGCCGCGTCCCCCGGCTTCAGCAGGCTCAGTTTTCCAAGCACTTCCTGCTGTTCCCGTTCGAGCTGCATCCGCCTCATTCCACTTTCATCGACAGCACTTTCCTTAAACGGTTCCCGGATCTCCCGGTTTTCAATCATCCATACTTTCTCCGTCGTCTTGTCAACGAAATAACGGTCATGCGACACCACAAGCACCGCTCCGCTGTACTGCGCGAGCGTTTCTTCCAGTTGTTCGCGCGACGGCAGATCAAGGTGATTGGTCGGCTCATCCAGAATCAGCAAATCTTTTGCTTCCAAAATATACTGCATGAGCTTGCACTTCACGCGCTCTCCCATGCTTAAGTGCATCAGTGCTTCTTCCCATTGGCCCGCATGAAATCCGAGGTGGTGCATCAAGTTCTGCACTTCCGCCCGTTGTTCGTACGTTTCGCGGTAGAAAAACTGCGCCAGCGTCTGATCGAGCGGCAAATCGAACACTTCCTGCGTCAAATAGCCGATGCTTGCAGACGGGGAAATCCAGATCTCGCCTGCTTCAGGAGCTTCCAATCCAAGCAGCATCTTCAAAAATGTTGTCTTTCCGCTGCCATTCGGTCCAAGAAGCGCCACTTTCTCGCCTGTTTGCATCGTCACATTGACTCCTTCGAACAGCGTTTCGCTAGCGAACGATTTTTTTACGCCTTTCACTTCCAGTAGCCGTTTCCCGCGCTTACCGCTCTCCGGCAGGGAGAATTCGACTTCGTATTCCGGCTTCACTGCATCGACGCGCGCCGCTTCCAACTCCTGTTCCAGCTTTTTCCGCTTCGACTTCACTTGCTTGTCGAGCCGCTTCAACTTTTTCCGGTGGTATTCCTTCGCGCCTTCCTGCTTCGTCGAATCACGATGGCCTTTCTCCGACCACGCCGTCAAATTCGCCAGCTGTCCTTCCACGCGTTTGATCTTTTTCTGCTGCTGCTCGTAAGCATGCTGTTGTGCTTTCCGCTCGGCTTCCCGGTGGGCGATGTAAGCGGAATAATTACCCTCCAATTGGGAAACTGCCCCGTCTTCGAACGCCCAGATTTTTGTGGCGGCCCGGTCCAGCAAAGAGCGGTCGTGCGAAACGAGAAGGATACTGCCCTCGTACCCCCGCAGCAATTCAATCAATAAGTCCAGCGAACGGTCATCCAGGTGATTGGACGGTTCATCCAAAAGGAGCAGCGGTGCGCGCGAGGCAAATCCTCTCGCAAGCCGCATCTTCAATTTCTCGCCGCCGCTCAGCTGCCGGTACTTCTTCATCGGTACACCAAATTTCGCCAGCAATTCCCGTTCCTTGTCCGTCGTCTCCGTGCTTTCGTAATGTTCCCGCTCCTGCTCCACGAATTCCAACTTCATCTCCTGCTTCCAGTCCAACTCTCCAGCGTCCGGTGCGATCCGCCCCCCGATCATTTGAAGTAGCAATGATTTGCCCGCGCCGTTCTTGCCGATGATCCCGATGACTTCCCCTTCCTTGACCTGCAGATGACCGGTCCCAAAAAGCAGCTCTTCCTCTATCTTTTTCTCCACTTCGTGCATCACTAAATATTCCCGCATATATATCCCTCGTTTCCGGGAGAACGCAAAAAAAACCTCCCAAATTAATGGCAGGATCAGCTGCAAAACCGTTGCGAAAACAAACCGGTCCCGTTAACGGCCGGCTCGTTCAATATTGAAAAGTGTGCAGACTGATCCTATTGTCCGTTGATCGATCCAACAGCAGCGCAAATACGCCTGCCGTCCTGTTTATCGATAAGCGAAAAAATAAGATCAGTTTTTCATTGGCCACACACATTCCCTTCTGTATCAGTTAGCCCCACTATACCATTTCTTCAGCCGGCGAAACAAGGGCAGTTTCAGCGGTTCGATTTTCACGTCACGTGCCCGGATGACGGTCTCGACCATCGGCGAATCGAATAAGGTATGCAATTCGAAACCATCTTCCGTTCCATAAATCTCATCGTACAGCCACCAAGCTCCTTTGAAATCCGTCGGGATATCCGAATACGTAACGCCTTCGAATGTAAAACGGACGTCGGTGAAGTAGCTGAACCCGCCGCTGCAGTCGAGCGTCAGGACGAGCCGATCTTCGGATGGCCGCTCCACAGAACGGACGACCGCATCGTGCAGCCCGTTCTCCACCAGCTCGACTGCGTTCGGCGGAAGTTTTCCTTTGATCGATTCGAAATGCTGCATGTACCGTTGATCCAGCTCTTCCATCCGCTCTTTGTAATCCCGCCCCCACCGATTGACGAGCATGCGCAGCTCGGGCATCGGATATTCCGTCACCAGTGTGCCGTCTTGGATATACGGATGAAAAGGTTCCGGCAAATAATGCAGCAAACTCTCGCGCATATCATTCAAGTTGCGCAAGTTCAATTCGCGCAAATCCTTTCCTTCCTTGCGGTAATGCTCCATTTCCTCTTCCCATTCTTCTTCGGAGTCAGGCAATACAAGAAAACCCGAAACCTGCATTTCGTCATACCAGTCCTTCGTGAAATACTTCATCAATCGTTCCTCCTGCCTGATTGCCTCTTCAAAGCGGCTTCCACGTAACTTCCCTCGCAACGGCAAAGCCGAGCTTTTTGTAAAAAATCGCGGCGTCTTCGTTTTCGCACCAATAATCCAATTCTATCTGGCTGCACGACTGCTCCGCAGCAATCCGCTCTACTTCCGCCAGCGCCAGAAATCCTGGTTCATCCAATACATAGAAAAGAAGCCACCCAGGATGGCTCCTTCCATTTTATCAGAATTAAAGCTGGCGGAAACCGCCTGTATTAGCGCGTACTTTGACTTCCGCGTACTTTTTGGCGTCGCTCTCCTTCGACAGCAATGTACCGGCCACACCACCAAGGAATCCGAGTGGAATCGAGACGATGGCCGGGTTCGTGAGCGGGAAGATCGGATCGCCGACAAGAATCGCCGCTCCCACTTCCGGACTCATGACACTCGGGCTCAGGGTGACGAGGACGAGTGCTGAGATCAGACCTGTCAAAATGGCTGTAACCGCCCCGCTCGTGTTGAACCGTTTCCAGAAAATCGTGTAGATGATGACCGGCAAGTTCGCGCTTGCCGCGATACAAAATGCGAGAGATACAAGAAACGCTACGTTCAGACTTTGGGCGAAAACTGCCAAAAGGATCGAGAAAATCGCTACCCCAAGTGACGCATAACGCGCTGCCAGCATTTGCTCGCGTTCGGATACGTTCCCTTTTTTGATGATCTGGCCGTAAATATCATGCGCGAATGCAGAAGCACCGCTCAGGACAAGTCCCGCTACAACAGCGAGAATTGTCGCAAATGCGACAGCCGAGATGAATGACATGAGAATGTCTCCGCCAAGCGCCTGCGCAAGAAGCGGTGCCGCCATATTTCCTGCGGCATTTGTCGCGATGATATCTGTCGACCCGACGAATGCTGCTGCGCCGAACCCAAGGAAGATGGTCATGACATAGAACAGGCCGACAATCCAAGTTGCCCACATGACGGAGCTTCGTGCCGTTTTTGCATCACGCACTGTGAAGAAGCGCATCAGAATGTGCGGCAAACCGGCCGTCCCGAGAACAAGTGCGAGCATCAGGGAAATCGTATCCAGCGGAATCGTGTAACGGACGCCTGGATTCAAGTACGCTTCTCCGTGAGGCGTCGCTGTTTTCATCTGCGCGAACATCTCAAGGATGTTGAAGTTGAAATTCTTCAGGACGAGGAATGACAAAATGACCGTCCCAAGCATCAAGAGAATTGCTTTGATGATCTGGACCCAGCTGGTCGCGGTCATTCCTCCGAACAGCACATAGATGGTCATCATGACGCCTACAAGAATAACTGCCCACAAATAATCGATGCCGAACAGCAGTTGAATAAGTGCTCCCGCACCGACGAGCTGGGCAATCATATAGAAGATGACGATGGTGATTGAACTGAGAGCTGCTGCCCCGCGTACTTTCTTCGCATCGAACCGGGCGTTGATCATGTCTGCCAGCGTGTATTTCCCGAGGTTCCGGAGTGGTTCCGCTACGATGAACAAGACGACGAGATACGCCACAAGGTAACCGATCGAAAAGAGGAAGCCATCAAAGCCGAACAAGGCGATAGCTCCGGCGATGCCGAGAAAAGAAGCCGCTGATAAATAATCCCCTGCAATCGCCATTCCGTTCTGCCAGCCGGTCAGGCCACCGCCTGCCGTATAGAAATCACTTGCCGACTTTGTGCGTTTTGCTGCGAAGTATGTAATGACCAGCGTCATGGCGACGATCGTCACAAAAATGATAATGACCGTAGCGTTCATCGCGTCTCCTCCTTGTCTTCGTAACCGAATTCAACCAATGTCTTATTCGCCAATTCATCGAATTTCGCCGCACGTTTCATGTACACGGTTACAAGTGTCCACGTCATGACGAACAGGCCGAATGCAAATACCCACACCCAGGAAATATCCCCCATAAACGAACCTTCCAGCCACGTCGTATACGAAATGATGATGTTGAATAATACGTACAGACCCAAAAACAGAATCGTAACCGGAATGAGGAATTTCTTTTTCGCATCCATCAGGTTTTTGAAACTGGAGGATTGCTCGATCCGTTCAAAATCGATCTCTCCACTTGTTGTGCGGGCGGGATTGTTCACCGTCGCCCTTTCGCTTCCCGCTGCCCCTTTGATTACTTCTCCCGTAATACTCTTCGCCACATCTTTCCCTCCCCCTATAAATACTTAACATTGCAAATATAAAAATAATTAAAATAATATTATAGGCTATTGTAAATAAATGCAATAAAATAAACAAAGATGATTATCCTGTACTAGTTCTGTATCATAGAAGCAGTTCTTATGCTCTGAAGAATCACTCTTTGTTAAGATAAATAAAGAGATTCTTACGAAAGGAATGAAGATACATGATACTGGAACCAATTCCCGATTATCTAAAGAAAAATCTCGATATTTTATTCGTCGGCTTCAACCCGAGCATCCGCTCCTCCGAAACCGGCTTTCATTACGCCAATCCGACCAACCGGTTCTGGAAGATTCTCCACGAAGCCGGACTGACGCCGCGGAAATTCAAGGCGGAGGAAAATGCCACTCTTCTCGGTCTCGGCTATGGCCTGACAAATATCGTCCCGCGCCCGACGAAAGACGCGGCGGCGATTACGAAAGAGGAGTATTACATGGGGGCAAAAATGCTGAAGGAGAAAATAGAGAAGTACAAGCCGAAAATCGCCTGCTTTGTCGGAAAAGGCGTTTACCTCCAATACAGCGGTAAACGTGCAGCTCCGTGGGGTCTGCAGGAGGACCCGATCGTTGCGGGAACGATCGACTTTGTCGCTCCTTCTTCAAGCGGACTTGTGCGAATCAAAATGGAAGACATCGCCGTGATTTACCGCGAGCTGCACGAACTACTCCTGAAAGCATAATTCCAGTCGGCAATGGGTAAAGACGGGAAAAGGAGTGATGCATGATGGCGTTTAATTACGACCTCGACTTCGATACGATCGACTTCCGCAAGAACCCAGAACTTTACCGTGTCGGCAAGGGCGAACAAGGCGTATTGCTGGTGGAGCCCTACAAAGGTGAAATTCTGCCGCACTGGCGGTTTAAAACGCCGGAGATTGCACAGGAATCATGCGACAAGATTTCCGTGATGTTCGAGGAATACCGCAAAGAGGATGATTTTGTCGGGATGGATATGGCGCGCAAGTTCATCCAGATGGGTTACACGCGTGCGCGGCGCTACACGAATTACAAAGGCGGCCGGAAATACAACGAGGACGGCTCCATCAAGGAGCGGCAGATCGACCCAGTGAAGGCGGAATCCGCTGCGATTTTCAAAAAGAAATGGGATGAAATCCGTGAAGACGAAGATTATTTGAAAAGAAAAAAAGCACATCAGAAAGAGTATGGCTGAAGGAAATCCCGCCAAACTCTTTTTTCTCTCCTTCTAAACTGACCTCTAAACTTTACACGATATTGACACTTTCAAGCGGTTCATTCCTTTGCTATCATTCAGTCACAGGAGATAAATGCTGCGCAGCTGTCTCCCCTGAAGAAACAGAAGGAAGGAATCTAATCATGCAAAAAACGACACATTATCCGCAAGCACGTACACTGGACCTTATTTGGACTTCAATGGCCATTGCCCTCGTCTTCGTCGCAACTCTTCTCTTGAATATCCGGCTGCCAATCGCAGCGAACGGTGGCCTTGTCCACCTCGGCACTGCTATGCTCTTCATCATCGCAATCCTGTTCGGCCCGAAAAAAGGCGCAATTGCCGGCGGTGTAGGGATGGGCTTGTTCGACTTGATTTCCGGCTGGACGCTATGGGCGCCGTTTACCTTGATTACACGCAGTGTGCAAGGATACATTGTCGGGAAAGTCGCCTGGGCGAACGGCCGCAACGGCGATAGCATCGTCTTCAACATCATGGGAGCGGCATTGTCGATTCCATTCATGCTCGGCGGCTATTATATTTGTGAAGCGATTCTCTTCAGCAGCTGGATCATCCCTGCAGCTTCCATCCCGGGCAATCTCGTCCAGAATGTCGTCGGACTCATCGTCGCCATCCCGGTCGCAGTCGCTTTGAAGAAAACACCATTGTTCAAATAATGGAGAAAAGGAGCCGCTGTTTGCGGCTCCTTTTTCTCTATTCGCGTAATTCAGGTCAATTTCTTTTTTGCGGAAATCATCTGCTTCTTAATTTTATCAGCAGTTGAGCAGTTGATTGCAGTATATCCGATTTGGTTGCAGTATTATACTGTTTGGTTGCAGATTAATAAATTTGGTTGCAGTATTCCATGGTTTGGTTGCAGAATACAGAAAAAGTCGCTTTGACGGAGCCGCTGGCAGACGGTTAATCGAGACGGCTTGCTCATTCTACAACGCTTCCCTCTGTTTCACCATATTCCGCTGGCGGCCAAGCATGTTAACGATCAGAACACCACCGATGGCAATGATCCCGCCGGTGAGGGCCAGTCCCGTCGGCAATTCCTGGATCCAGATCCACGCAACGGCGATGGCGACTGCCGGCTCCAAATAGATGAGACTCGAGACGGAACTCGCCTGCGCGAGCGAAAGCGCCGTCGCCCAGGTGACGTAGGCGATAGCGGCCGGGAAAATTCCGACATAAATGACGGCGAGGTTCGCTTCCAACGTCGCCAGTTGAACAGTCTCCAACAGATTCGGTGCGAAATACAAGAACGGCAGTGTGCCGAACCACGTAAAATAAGCTGTCAGCTCCACTGCGCTGTAACGCGTGAGGAGCGGCTTCTGATAAACGAAGAAGACCGCAGATGCAAATGCCGCGATGATGACGAGCAACGCGCCCGGCGTCAAGGTCAGCGTCTCCCCGCCTGAACCGAACGCAATCAACGTGATCCCGATAAAGCCGATTACCAGTCCGAACCACCCGAGCTTCGTGAGCCGTTCCCTCAATACGAAAAAGGCAATGAGTGCGGTGAAAATCGGACCGGAGCCGACAAGCATCCCGGCAGTTCCAGCCGAGATCGTCTCCATTCCAAACGTCACAAACAGATGATAAAGTGAAATACCGAGCCACCCGAGCACTGCAATACGCACAATATCCCCTTTTTCAGGCAGCCGGAATTTCGTCCCTGGCCACAGGGCATAACCGAGAAACAACAGCGACGCGACAAGAAAGCGCGCTAGCACATTCTCCCCCGCTTCGTACCCTCCCTGCAGACTCGCCCGGATCGCCGCGAACGACGATCCCCAAATCACAACAGAAAATAAGGCCAGTAAAAAAGCTTTTGAATTCAATCTTTTCTCCTCCAAACGAACGGGAACTCTAAAAAAACAGTCCTCTCCTATTATATTCACTGGAGGGGGGAAAGTCTTTTCAAAATTTCAGAAAAACGTCTATTGCTGATGCTCCGTTCACTGGAAGCCCGCCAAGTCTTCTCTCTTCGTACAATCCATACAAATAAATTTCCCTTCAAGATCCAAATACGCTTTGATTTCCGTGAAGCCTTTCCGCTTCGGATACGGCACTACTACCAATGCCTCTTCGTCTTTTCCAATTTCTTTTCTGCAATACATGCACGTTGGTGTGATAAGTGACATGTTTTCCCTCCTCATTTCAGTTGTTTCCGGTCTAATTTCCCGACCGCGGTATACGGCAATTCCTCCACAAACACAAACTCGCGCGGCACTTGGAATTCTGCCAATTGTCCGTACAGCCAAGTGCCCAGCCCTTCCTCCGCCAGTACTGCGCCGGAACGCAACTGGACGAACGCCTTCAGCACTTGCCCACGCACTTCATCCTCCACGCCGATGACTGCTGCATCTGCTACAGCCGCGTGACACATGACAGCTGCTTCAACTTCTGCAGGATAAATATTATTGCCGGCGGAAACGATGAGATCATCTTTCCGGCCGCTCAGAAAATAATAGCCGTTCGCGTCCCGGTAGCCGAGGTCGCCGGATTCAATCCAGGGGGCCTCTTTATTTGTCATCGACCAGCTATTGTGAAAACAAAACTGGCCGATTGCCTGCGTCTCCACTTCTCTCCCATTCTTCATCACTTTCAGCTTCCCTCTTCCAATCGGACGACCGATTGTGGTCGGATCGTATGCGAGATCTTCCGGCCTCGCAATCATATTGAGGCCGGCCTCCGATGTGCCATACAGGTTGTACAGCACCGGGCCCAGCTGCTCCTCCACCTCTTTCACAAGAGAGGGATCCAATTTGGCTCCTCCTGAAGCGATGCAGGTAAGTGTGCCGAGTGCGTCAGTATCTGTCCGGAGCATTTTGTGGACCATGAGCGGAACGACCGTGACGACTTCCACTTCGTGTCGGCGAATCAATGCGCAAGCACGTTCCGGATGAAACCGATCTTGGAGAACGACCTTCTTTCCGAGGGCGAAAAATGCCAATAAGACGGCGATGCCGTATCCGTGGTAAATCGGCGTGGCGATATAAGCGGTCCTGTAACGCGGCAATTCGAGCCGGTCAAGAAGCGCCGCGAAAGGAGCCAGGAAATTGAACAGGGACGGACGATGAGCGATCTGCTTCGCCTCCCCGGTCGTCCCTCCCGTCAACAGCACCAATCTGCCGCCGGAAGCAGCTTTCAGTTTGTTTACTTTTCCAATCAGGTTCGACCGGATTTCTTCCGTACACATGCAAGCGCCATTGTAAGGAGAAGCTTCGAGCAGCTCCGCGAATTCGTGGTCATGGACAATGAAATCAAACGATTGCTTTCCGATCAGCCGATCGAATTGCGGCTGGCTCATCGCACAATTGAGTAAATACACATCCGCTCCGAGACGGGAGACCGCGAAAATCGACTGCACAAAAGCCGCATGGTTCCGGCAGATGAACGCCACTTTCTGTCCCCGCTTCAATCCAATCTCTTCACGGAAGTGATAAGCAAGGTTCTCACAACTCTCTTGGAGTTCTTCATATGTATAGGTCCCGTAGTCATCCACTAACGCTGTTTTCCTCTTCGCGTCTTTCCCTGCCAACTCGAACAGCAGAGTCAGATTCATGCCACCGCCCGCGATTCCACGGAGCAGACGGAAGCTCTTTCCCGGTGACAGCAATTGCATTTGCTTGAGAATCAGCCATAGATCAGCCATCCTTCCGCCGCCTTTCCTGTTTCATCAATCGTCTTGTCAGAACCGTTTCAATCGGCCCGCGGAACAGGACAGACCCCACTTCCCCTGGGAATAGCCACCATGGCTTGTACGTTTTCTTTCGCGTAACGAACAGTTTGCCGATGAGTTCGGCCACATGCACCGGCGACATCGCAGGCACTTCCCGGTACGCAGCGGTCGGCTCGATCATCGGTGTCCGCACAAGCGGCAAATAAAGCGTACTGACCGCGATTCCGCGTGCATGCAGTTCCGGCAGAGCAGCGCGCAACCACGTGTCGAATGCTCCTTTGGATGCCTCGTAAGCCGCCCAGTGCGGCACGGGTACGAGCACTGCGTTGACCGTCGAGACATTGACAATGTGACCGCCCTTTTGTTCAAGAAGCGGTGCGAGCGACAGCACGAGGTCGACAGGCGCGAAATAATTGATTGCAGCTGTGCGGGTGACGTCGTGGAACCGGTCGAGCGACTGCATGACCGGCCGGTTGATCGACAGGCCGGCATTGTTGATGAGGATGTCCAATCCATCCGGCAGCGCATGCAGAAATTCGAACAGCCCAGCCCGCTCCTCTTCATTCCGTAAGTCTGCCGGAATGATGCTGACAGACGCGCTCCCCAGTTCAAGATTCACCTTGATTTCTTCCAGCAATCCCGCTCGTCTGGCTACAAGAATTAAATGCACTTCTGCGTCTTTCAATAAATACGCCAATTCCTTTCCGATCCCCGAGCTTGCACCTGTGATGAGGATGGTTTTCCCGCGTAATTCCTGTGCCAGTTTGGCAGCACTGAAAGGCGCCGGCACAAACAGGATACTTTCCAACAAACGATACCGTTGCATTTTACCATTCCTCTTCCCCAACACTTTGTTTATTCGATGTTACCACTCCAATTGGCCATGGAATAGTACATATATTTTTAAAATTGGAAGGAGAACACCCCCGCTGAATGGAAGTTAATCAACCAGACAGAAAAAAATGGGGGATTTGAGAATGACAGAAACAAGAAACGTAGTCGCATACAGTTTGTACGGAGTCGGTGTTTTGATCATTATCATCAATCTGTTCC
This sequence comes from Planomicrobium sp. YIM 101495, assembly GCF_009707665.1. Lineage (GTDB taxonomy): Bacteria > Bacillota > Bacilli > Bacillales_A > Planococcaceae > Planococcus. The sequence goes on along the minus strand of NZ_WLZW01000002.1, from coordinate 34,088 downwards.
GCGCATTCAGTCTGATTGACTGGGTCGGCGGGCAGGCAGCTTTTGAAGTATTCCTGCAAGGCGTGATTGTCGGTGTGCTGTTCATCGGCTTCGGTGAGTTGCTCCGGCTGCTGCAGGGGATGTTCAACCAGCGCGAGCCGGAACTGCCGCCGGAAGCGGTTAAGACGGTCATGGCAGGAGGCTACCGGGTATTGCAGGAAACCGATGAGCAAGAAATCCACGGGGAGCTCCGTAAGAAAGTGGAGAATTTCTACCTTAAGAAAGGACTTGTCGTGGAAGAAATGGAAGCCACTCCTTATGAAGGCTACATCTTTGTCCACCGGTTCGGCAAACGGGACATCGTCGACATGAACGGCTTCAAGCCGGAGATCCTTTCCCAGAAAGAAATTGAGAACCATCCGGATTTGAAGGATTTATAGAGGGAGGCATTCTTATGGAGAGACTGGCAGATCTGCAGAAATTCCAATGGATCAAGGATGAAACAGTGCCGATCGATTTCGATCATTGGACAGGCAGTCGCATCTTGAATCTCATCCCGGACCGCTTTCGCCACTTCTGCAAAATCATTCACCCGATCCGGATTGATCCGACGGTAGAAGATGAACAGATAATGTGGCACGAGATTGATCCTGTAAACTATGAACTTGTCCTTGGCGAACGCATTCGCCTGAAAGATTTGGCTGAGAAATATGACCTGCCACTAACAAAAGAGCTCTCTCTGTCGTCCATTTCCCATAAACTTGGCGGGATCCCCCGCTATTTAATCGGCGGCGCTGAAGGAGAGATGGAGATAGAAGAAGTGAATGCATTAGTAGATGTTCTGCAGCCTTATACAGCAAATCAAAACTGCTATTTTTACTATGATTTGCTGAAAACTTCGGATTACGTCCATACCTTGTTCCACGGAAATCTGCAGGATGCCAGAACTCTCACGCTGCAGGAAGGTCTATACGGTTCGCCCAGCTATTGGTGGCCTGATGACCGGAGCTGGTGTATCTATACGGACTATGATCTGAATTTCTCACTGTTCGGTGGCAGCCACGAACTGGTAAAGACATTGCTCGCGCATTCTTATTTGGAGTGTATCGAAGCCGAAGCTGAAACGCGCATTGACTACAAAGCGGATATGCAGTAAGAGAGTATAAAGCTTCCAGCAAAGGATTTCTCCTGCTGCCGGAAGCTTCTTTTTCATTAATCATACAGACCTTTCAATCCCGGGGAGTTCTCCCGGCAACCTGTTGTTCCAGTCTTTTCTTCTGAAGAAAATACGGATGTTCATGCCGTTCGTGTGCTTTCAGTACCGGCGTCAGGCAGGCGTCGACCTGCAGGGACAATCCGTACCATTCGCGCCAGCTCTTCGATTTGAAAAAGCTTGCAACCTCCTGATGTTTCGGGCTGCCTGTTTCCTTCGCTCCCCACTCGAGCCACTCCGGCTTCCCGATAAACGCACAGAAATTCCGCCAGAACTTGTCTTCGAGCGCCCCGAGCGCCATGTAGCGGCCATCTTCCGTTCCATAAATGGCATAGCTGATGCGGCTGCCCGCGATTTCCGGAATACCGTGATCGGAAATCCCTCTTTCGTGATAGAGGTCATGATTCGTCAGGAATTCCGCCATTACTTCCACCAACGGGATGTCCAGGTATCGCCCTTCGCCGGTCCGGAATTTCTTCAATAAAGCTGCAGTGATCTGCTCCGCCGCCAGTAAGCCGCCCGTGAAATCGGCGAATGTGTTGGTCGGATGGACCGGCCTTCCGGAATCATCCTTGAGCACATCCAGCGCCCCGGACAGCGCCATGTAATTCAGGTCGTGGCTGCCGAGCGCGGCCATATCCCCGTTCTGTCCATATCCTGACAGCGAGCAGTAAACGAGATCGGGCTTGATCGTTTTCAGGCTGTCGTAATCGAGACCGAGCTTTTTCATGACACCGGGACGGAATGTTTCGATGAGCGCGTCGGCTGTTTTCACCAATTCCAGCATTTCCGCGAGACCTTCAGGTGATTTCAAGTCAAGATGAACGATCGTTTTGCCCCGGTTGTTCGCTTCATGGACAACGCCGCCACTCATGTAACGCGCCGGGTCACCCTGCGGCGGTTCCACTTTGATGATTTCCGCTCCCATGTCAGCAAGACGCATCCCGGCGTATGGACCCGGGAGATAATATGTGATGTCCAACACACGAATTCCGTTCAAAGCATCTTTCATCATGTCAGGCGTCACTTCCTTTCCACCGCTATCATTTCGGCTGCATGCGGATCGCACCGTCCAGCCGGATCGTTTCGCCGTTGAGCATCGGGTTTTCCGCGATGCTTGCGACGAGCTGTGCGTATTCCGCCGGTTTCCCGAGACGCGCCGGGAACGGGACCGATGCCGACAAGGAAGCGACCGACGCATCCGGCAGACCATCGAACATCGGCGTCTCCATGAGCCCCGGCGCAATCGCCATGACCCGGATGCCGTCACGAGCAAATTCCCGGGCGAGCGGCAAGGTCATGGCGACGACTCCGCCTTTGGAAGCGCTGTAGGCTGCCTGCCCGACCTGCCCTTCGAATGCCGCCACGGAAGCGGTCGAGACGATGACGCCGCGCTCGCCGTCTTCATTCGGTTCGTTCTGCTGCATCGCTGCCGCTGCGACCCGGATCATATTGAACGTGCCGATCAAGTTGATCTGGATGACCTTTTCAAAGCGTTCGAGCGGCAGCGGCTTCCCTTTGGAAACCGCTTTGCCCGGTGTCGCGATGCCTGCGCAATTGACGAGCATGTTCACTCCGCCGAACCGCTCCACAACTGCAGCCACATTCTGTTCCACCTGCATCCCGTCCGTAACGTCAGTCTTCAGGAAAAAGACCGACTCCGCACCGAGTTCTTCAATCAGCTCTTGCCCGCGTTCTTCGTTCAAATCAAAAATCGACGCTTTTCCCCCGTTGCTGACGATATGCCGGACAGCCGCCTCACCAAGCCCCGACGCGCCGCCTGTCACAATCGCTTTCACTTCCGTCAATTTCATTCCGGTTCCCCCTTACTCAAATTCTCTCGATAATTGTTGCATTCGCCATGCCCATGCCTTCGCAGATGGCGAGCAGACCGTAACGTCCGCCGCTGCGTTCCAGCTCATGCAGAAGCGACACCATCAATTTCGTGCCGGTCGCACCGAGCGGATGGCCGAGCGCAATGGCACCGCCATTCACGTTCAATTTTTCAGGGTCCGCTCCGGTCTCCGCGAGCCAGGCGAGCGGCACCGGCGCAAATGCTTCGTTCACTTCGTAGCGGTCCATGTCCGAAATCGAGAGCCCTGCTTTTTTCAGCACTTTTTTTGTAGCGGCAATCGGTCCCGTCAGCATCAAGGTCGGATCCGATCCGACGACGGTCCGTGCGACAATCCGCGCCCGCGGCTTCAACCCGAGCTCTTCCGCTTTTTCCCGCGACATCAACAGGACAGCCGATGCGCCGTCGCTCATCTGGCTGGCGTTGCCGGCCGTGATGACGCCGTTCTCGTCGAAGACCGTTTTCAAGCCGCCGAGCACTTCCATCGTCGTACCCGGACGCGGCCCTTCGTCCTGATCCACCGTCCGTTTCTCACCGTTTTCGTCTTCCACTTCGACCGGCACGATTTCGTCTTTATAACGGCCGTTCCGGATCGCTTCCTGTGCGCGCTCGTGGCTCTGCACCGAGAACGCGTCCAGCTGTTCACGCGACAGTCCCCATTTCTCCGCGATGCTCTCTGCCGACAAGCCCTGGTTGATGATCTCGTACTGCGCCGTCAATTTCGGGCTCGGTTTGGCGCCTTGCATGTTCGAGAACATCGGCACGCGCGTCATGCTTTCCACGCCTCCCGCGATGACGATGTCCATGTCCCCTGCCAGGATCGCCTGTGCGCCGAAATGCACGGCCTGCTGGCTCGAGCCGCACTGGCGGTCGATTGTCACACCCGGCACCTCGACCGGGAAGCCGGCGATCAAGGCGGCAGTTCGCGCCACGTTGCCTCCCTGTTCACCCACCTGCGAAACACAGCCTAAAATGATGTCTTCCACTGCCCTTTTATCCACTCCTGCGCGCGCGACGAGCGCTGCCAATAGGAGCGCTGCCAACTCGTCCGGCCTCGTGTTGGCATACATCCCTTTTCTTCTGCCGACTGCCGTCCGTACCCCTTCAACGATGACCACTTCTCTCATTTCTCCCACCCCTTGTAATTTATCGGCTGAATTGAATGAACATTCACTCACTACTCCCATTATACTGATAATTATCCGAAAACTCTATACGAGAAAAGCGGAAGGCTGGGACGCCTTCCGCTTCTGAATCCTTTTATTCTGTTAAGGGTGCATCCCTTGCTCCCTTTTTGCTTCCCTTGCCGAGCGTCAGCACGAGAATGCCCCCAAGCAGCAAACTCACTCCGACCCACGAAATCCAGCCGAGCCGCTCGCCGACAACGAAGACACCAAGCAGCGCGGCCGTCAGCGGTTCAGCGAGCGACAGCGTCACTGCTGAAGATGACGGAATCGCACGCAAACCGCCTGAGAACAGTAAATACGACAAACTCGTTGCGCCGATGCCGAGATAGACGAGAAGCGCCAGATTTCGCGATTCGCCTATATAACTCAGATCAAAAAGGAACAGGAACGGCTGCAGGCAAAGAGCACTCATCGAAAAGATGAGCGCGACCGCCGGAACACTTTCCATTTCCTCCAGGACGCGTTTGCTGACGATGGCATATACCGCAAACGCCAGCCCGGCTCCAAGCGCCATCGCGATGCCACCCGCATGGACTGCCCCCGCTTCGCTGTTCGCAAACAGCAGGAGACAGCCGATGATTGCCATCGCTGTTGCCGCCGCCCATACCCGCCCCGGCGTTTTTCTCAGCACAAGCCACTCGATCATTCCGGCGAGCACCGGCGCACTGCCGATCGCCACGACCGTGCCGACGGCGATGCCCGTCAATTGGACGGATGAGAAAAAGAGCGGCTGGAATAATGCCATGCTGATGGCAGACAAAACGACCGCTTCCCATGGAACCGTCCGCCAGACGAATTTCTTCATGAGCAGCGCAATCGCGAACAGCGAAAAGCCGCCGATGGCAAGCCGGATCGCACCGATTGTCAGGGCGTGCGCCTCCCCTTCGATGAAATTTTGTGCCGTGCCAGTCGTTCCCCAGAGTACCGCTGCCAGAAGGACCGACACATAAGCCCATTTGTTCATATACCGCACCCCGATTAATTTACAGGTCTCAGGAATTTTCTGAAACTTCCCTGTCTGCCTGAACGTCTCTTCTGTAAGAATCTTCTTTCTTCAACTATAGACAAGTTCGATTTTTCTGTACATAGCGTTTCATATTTCGACGCTAAAAAAGGAGTGCTTCCCATGAAGTTAGCTGGCCGCATTTTCATCACCTTATTGATTGGCGCATTTATTGCCGTATTGACCCTCCCCGTTCTCCTGATCGTAAACCTGAACGGCTCTGTCCACTGGAACGGCCCGATCATCGCTGTCGCCGTTTCGCTCCTGCTGCTGTACATCTTTTCCGTCACAAATATGTTTGCCCGGCCGAAAAGCAGGATGATCGCCGGTGCGGCGATCATCTTCTGCCTGCTCATCGGTTTCTCTTTCGCCGTCCCGCATTTTTATAAGGAGAGCTTCGCTACAGTCGCCGATGATACAGATTTGTATTACAAGTACCAGCCGTTCACGGACAGCGAAAAACTGGCACGCCTCGACGGGGATGCAAGCTTCCAAATGGAGGAGCCGCTGCCGTCACTGGACGGTGCGACAGCGCTTTACCCACTCTATGCCGCCTTCACCGAAGCCGTTTATCCGGAAGATGTGTACGAACCGCATTCCCCTGAATACAGCAAAGTCATTTCATCCACTACTCCGGTCGCGTACGACTACCTCATCGACGGCACAGCCGACATCATTTTCGCTGCCGGACCGTCCGAAGGCCAGCTGAAAGCGGCTGAAGAAGCCGGGGTGGAACTTCAGCTGACGCCGATCGGCCGGGAAGCGTTCGTCTTTTTCGTCAATACTAAAAACCCGGTGGAAGATTTGTCGAGCGAAGAAATCCGGAGCATCTATTCCGGCGAGACCGTGAACTGGTCGGAAGTCGGCGGGAGGGATGACGATATCCGCGTGTTCCAGCGTCCGGAAGACAGCGGCAGCCAGACGACATTCATCAAATTCATGAATGATGTGCCGATCATGGAGCCCGAAATCGAAGAAGTCGCTTCCGGCATGGGCGGCATCATCGAAGAAGTGGCGAGCTACCGCAACCACAAAAATGCGATCGGCTACACGTTCCGTTTCTACGCCAATGAAATGGTCCAGAACGACAAAATTAAGCTGATCGCCGTCGACGGCGTCGAACCAACGATTGACACGATCCGCTCCGGCGAATATCCGATGGCTTCCGAATTCTATGCCATCACTGCCGGCTCCGACAACCCGAACATCGAGCCATTTCTCGAGTGGATCCTGTCCGAGGAAGGCCAGCGATTGGTGGAAGAAACCGGTTTTGTTTCGGTTCAATAGATGCTCTCTAACTAACTTTGTTGAAACGGGAGGTTCGTAATGAAAACATTCAAATGGCTCTTCTTCTTTTCGGCATTGCTTTGTGCTGTGTTACTGGGCGCAGAAGGATTCCGATTATGGCAGATGGGCAGTTACGTGGACGGGGCGGGAATCGGCGTCTATTTCCTGTTTTTTGAAATCAATGACCGTGCAGCAGCACAAGACATTCCTTTTTATGCGGGGATATTCTTCGCGGCAAGCGCTGTTGTCTTACTGCTGTCTGTTCTTCCGTTCAATAAAAAAGTACAGGGTTATCTCTCGGAAGTTTTCTGACCAGTACACCAAAAAGCTTTCACTCTCTCAGGAGAATGAAAGCTTTTTAATATCACTCTTCAGGAGCCGAATTTTCGATCCAATAAGGGCCATGCTCCCGCTCATGCGTCATCATGAACGTCCAGCGCTCCGTTTCGTCCATTGCATACAGGTCACTCGAATCCAGATCTTTTCGGTCATGCGGCAAGTCCGAAACGCGCAAGTCCTTGGCATCCGCCAGCCAAAATGCATCTGCAACTCCTTCGAAGAAAATGAAGCAGCCCCGCTTTTTCCGCCGTTCGAAAAGCCGGACTGCTTCCTCCCCTTCTGCAAACTCGGTCGCTTCCCAGCTGCACAAATGCCAGAGATAGCTATCCAAATGAATGCCCTTTTTCTCTCTGCGCGTCAAATGTCCGGCGAATGCCTTCTCCCATCGTTTTCGAAGCGCTTTGCCGGCACCCGGTCTTTTTTCCAATTTCATGACGTGTCACTTCCCTTTATTCCATTGACCGGCAATGCACAACTATCGAGACGCTATCCTTTGTAAAGAGGTCCTTCCGCCACGAACCGTAAAGATGAATCATTTCAAAGCCGTGGGTGTGCAAAAGCCGCTCGAGCTCCATCGGGAACGTATACCGGAGCGAGATGGCTTCGGTTTCTTCCGACATACATTCCCCACTTTTCCACGTCTCCTGCTCCATCTGGCAATGAAGGATCTGTGCCAGATGATCATACACTTCCGTATTCCGCTCTACTATCGTATTCCCTTGCGCATCCGTTTTCCGTTCTTCCGCCTTCTCGCCTGAAGCAAGTTCAGCAAGCAACGGATTTCGCGTATCAAAAACGAACTCCCCGCCTGGCTCCAGATGCGCTTTCACCGATTGGAACAGGCGGTCCTGACTGTCGTTCGTCAGGAAATGCTGGAACGAGTTGCCGGTCATGAAAATGAGCGGTGTGACAAGCCCGAGATTCAGTTCGGTGCAGTCCTGCTGCTCGAAACGGATCGTCAGCACTTCTTTCTCCGCCTTCCGTTTCGCCAGCTCCAGCATGCCCGCATGGATATCGACGCCGATCATCTGCCATCCGCGCATTGCCATCGGAACCGTCAGCCGGCCGGTACCGCACGCGAGCTCGACGATTGGTGCAGTCACTCCCTTTGCCGCTTCCATGATATAACGTAAGTCTTCCGTGTAGCCGCTGTATAACTCATCATACTTATCCGGATGGTCATAAGCAGTCAGATTGTCCTCTACTGTATTCCCCATGCCAATTTCCCCTTTCTTGAATGGTCTCGTCACCCTGTTATCGTCCCTTGATGAAACGCCATTCGCCAGACGCTATCTTCCATCTTCCATAAGGAGCTTCTGAGCGATTGGCTTCCTGTCACATTGTGTGTTGTCCGGTAGCGCGCCTGGACAAGCCCCGGAGCCAGTTCGACCAGCTCAAAGTCAGCTAGGATGAATGGAATTTCCTCGAGCGCTTGCATCCCTAATAGTTCGATGGCCATTTCTTTGTCATAGACTGCCCCTGACGACCCGAATTCCACGAATGTCTCTGATAAAAGCGCTTCGAAGTCCGCCTTCCGGTAATGCATCAAGCGCTGTTCCAGTTCCAAGACTTCTTTTTTCAATACCGCTTCACGCTCTTTTTCATCCATACTCCCTTGTCTTATGTCTTTCGTGTATGCACATAGATCATACAAATGTTGGAAGCCCACTTTTTTATACAGATTGATGGCACTGCGATTCTTCGAGTTGACGCATAAAGTGATGGAGTCCATGTTTTCGAATGTAAATAGCCACTGCAAGGCTCCCGTAAGTAGAGTTGCGCCGACGCCATTTCCTCTTTCAGATTCTTCGACCGCAAAGAATTCAATGCTTGCTTCGCCAAACTCTGGTTCTGCCTCCACATAAATATAGCCGCAAAAAACATCTCCTCTGGTCATGATGAACACTTTCCTATGTTCATTCAAGCGAGCCAGTATTTGCTGGGCGTTATAATAAGCACCGTGAAATGCTTGGTCGTGCACCCGTTTCATAGCAAGTTCAAAGGTTGGTGTCAGTTCTTCCAAAATAGCGCTCTCCAATTCCATGCTATTGTCACGTGTGAAGAGCAAGATTGTTTCATCACTATATTTTTCAAAAGAAAGATCCTTCGCCAGTTGGCAAACCTGAACATTTCTCCGGTTCGGAAACATTTCCAAAGACTTTATTTCTCCCGGCAGTAAGTCCATCGTCTTCTCCCACATCGCAAAAGCGAGATCCCGCTTCCAATCGAGGAGGAAAGGCCCCCAAATTTCAGCACTTCCATCTTCCAAGTCCGCGTCAAACCCTAAGACGCCGATTAATTGATTCCGCTCGTACGCGCCCACAAAACTTTCGGCATATTTAACATCTGTGATATCAGCTTCCATACTCTTCGCGATTTCTTTCTCGTCTTCTCCGCAATATCCAATATGTGTTTCCTCATGATTGTTTAATTGGGAAATGAATCTGGAAACCTCTTGCAAATCTTCATTTTGTAATACTCTTAGTTCCACCATGTTCGCCCCCCTGCAGTCTTACTTGTCCCCGTAAGAAGCGTCCTGCACGATCTGTATATACTCCCGCAATTCCGGGACCGCTTCTTTCAGCACCTCATCCTGCTCCATTTTGCTGTAAATCTCCTGCATCACTTGTTCACCGAACGAAAACTTTTCGTGATAAATCATGATATAGTGGGCAGCCAGATTTTTTAGTTGCTTTGATGAAGTCCCTAAAAGCTCCAGCATTTTCTGCTCAATTAAGCGCTCTTGTCCCGCTGCATTTTCATAAAAGTAATTGAAGGACAAAATCCAATTCGCTTCGTCTTCTCCCGCAAGCGCTTCTAACGCTTGTTCGGCGGACAAACCAGGATAGATGTCTCCTTCCTCATCCTCTGACAATTCGGCCGTATACAAGCCTGTCAAAAAGTCGGCAAAAGAAGAAGCAACCGGCACGATCCGCTCATTGTCTGCATCGACAAATATGATCGGCGGTTCACTTTTTACTGTGCGGTAATCCATGGCGAGCCACATATGGCCGTCTCCTGAAAACACAACGATTTCTTTCGGCAATCCCCACTCCTTGATCAAATATGGACTCTGCAAAATCCCCTCTTCTCCAACACCGTAAATCTGCTGAACCGGTACATGATCGTCCGCCCAGTCTGGCTTTATATCGCAAGAAAAAGCCTGATCGACCGGTACACCGCCATTCTGTACTCGCATCAACTCGACGTAGCTCTCTGGTAATTTCACACCCAACCGCGTCTCCGCTGCAGCCAGCATCCTATCAGTCAACTCCGGTAATTTGTATTCATCCGTCTCAACATCCCAGATCACATGAATTTCCTCCATCTCTACTCAAAAATCTTCGCCAACATTTCCAGGCTCTCATCAAAAAATCGCTGATTCTTCTGGATTCCACGTCGTTTGCACCAACCGATGGAGTTGAACGCATCCGTAAACCGGTAGAACGGAAGAATCGCATCAAGATCCGGGAGCGGGCGAACAGAACGGTATCCCGCCTCGAAAGCAGCACGCGTCCCGAAGTGTTTGGAGAAGATGTCCCGGTCGAGCTTCGTAAAGTCCATTTCCGTCGAACCGAAACGGGAACTCTCAAAATCGATCAGACCGTTCACGCGGCCGTCCTTGACGATGATATTGGCCGGACGGAGGTCCATATGGATGAACGCCGGACCATCCGCCGGCGGCAATTGCCGTTTCAATCTTTCATAATGCTTCAGCGACCAGTCGAACAATTCGTCCGGAATCACCCCTTTTACATCCTCCGCGAACCCGTAGAACTGCCTGTCCCGAAACTCCTCCCAGTTGTCGTACAGATCCGGCAGAGCCTTGCTGGCACGCTCAGACCCGACAGTGTGCAGTTCTGCGTGGCAGCGGCCGATATCCGCCGCCGTCTCCGCAGTCACTTCGCCGCTCAGCGCTTCTCCCTCGATCGCCGACAGCAGAAGCGCGCCCGTCACTTCCGTGTCTCCTTGCCACACATCGAGCAGCTGCGGGACAGGCACTTGATCCTGCAGCACCCGGAGCGCTTCCGCCTCCCGCTCCCATTTCACTTTCGAATAAGGGATTTTCAGATAAACCTGTTCTCCGCCTGCAAGTGTCAGCCGGGACACTTCCGAGCTGAACGACTCGGGCACGCCTTCGATTGTCCGGACGTCGAGTCCCATTGCGGCAATCGCCTTCTCTGTATTCACTGACACTGCATACATCCCCTTTCATCCGGATTAGTCGTACCTTTCGCCTTTACGCCGTTTCCGGGTTCTTTTCTCCATGCGTTTTTCCTGCAGCTTCTCCTGCTGTTTGGCACGCTGTTCCACGTGGGCGAGTTCCCGCTGCATTTTCATGTAATTGCGCAGACGCCCCTCTTCCAGTTCACCTTCTGCGACAGCCTGCCGGGCCGCGCAGCCGGCTTCTGCCTGGTGGCGGCAATCCCGGAAGCGGCAGCTTTCTGAAAGCCGTTCGATGTCGGGGAAACTTGCATCCAGATCTTCCGTTTCCGCAAGCTGAAGCTCCCGCATGCCCGGGGTATCGATAATTGCTCCGCCATTCGGCAGAAGAATCAGTTCCCGGTGGGTCGTCGTGTGCTTGCCGCGCTCATCGGACTCCCGGATGCCGCCCGTGTCCATGCGCGCGTCTCCGATGAGCCGGTTGACGAGTGTGGATTTGCCGACGCCGGATGAACCTGTGAACACTCCTGTCTTTCCTGGCCCAAGCAAAGCGAGCAGTTCTTCGATTCCCGTCCCGTCCAGTGCGCTCACGACAAAGACCGGCAAGTCTCCGAGGCTTTTCAGCTGTTCCATGTAATGTTCCGGATTCAAACAGGCATCCGCCTTCGTCAGCACGATGACCGGTTCCGCGCCCGAGTCGGCGACCGCCACCAAATAACGCTCGATCCGCCTCACATTGAAATCGCGGTTGAGGCTCGAGACGACGAATACATAATCGGCATTCGCCGCAATGAGCTGTTCGTCGGAAGTGAAGCCCGCTGCTTTCCGTGAAAACGACGACGTGCGCGGCAGCACCCGCTGGATCACGGCCTTTCCTTCCGCTTCGAGCACGTCGGCGATTACCCAATCGCCGACGGCCGGGTAATCGCTTGTCGCCAATGCCTCGAATGCGAATTTGCCGGACACTCTCCCCAGCAGTTCGCCGCCCTCCGTCAAAATGCGATACGTGTGCTTATGCTCCAGTGCGATACGGCCGACTGCCTGTCTCTCTGCCAAAGACGCTGCTGGTGCGCTTAGTTTCTCATTCCATTGATTCAATTCAATTCCTCCATTTTTTTGCATAATAAAAACCTTATGGCCCGCTTCATAAGCAGCCATAAGGTTTCATTTTGCACAATGGAAAAAACATACGCTCAAATAGAAAGGGCGCACGGCGGGCAAGATGAAATTGACTGGTTATGAAGCTTCGGTTGAATTGGAAGTCTTTTCATCGTGCTCACCCACTTTCTTTTTAGTTTCTTCAGTTTAGCATGATTCGTCGCGAGATGGAATACCATTTTCTGAAAAAAGTAAATAGTCTCATTGGATTCCTTCATAGGCAACGACCTTGAAAGCTACTTGTACACAAAAAAACACCCGATCATCAAAGATTCGGGTGTTTTGTATGAAGATTACTGAAAATCAAACGGTGCTTCGACGATCGTCTCGTAGTCTGTCACACGGATGATGCCGCTTTTATCTGTCAGGTCTGTGTTTTCAAACGTGAGCGTGAGCGTCATCCGGTCTTCGGACAATTTGGCAGTGACAAGTCTCAGCCAAGCTTCCGTGCCGTCTTCGAAGATCAGTGAGTAAAAGAAGAAGTCCGCTGTTTCAAGGGCGGAGTATTCTTCCGGCACTGCTTCAGTCAATGTCAATTGGAGGGAAGTCGGAGAAAGGACTTCTGCACTTTCAAGTCCGTACATATACTCCTGATCGATGATGAACATGAATGTATTATAAAGCAAGTTCGAGAAATCACCGCGTGTGATATTCGCATGTGTCCCGTAAGAAGTGTCTGAAGTTCCGTTCGTGATGCCTGTGCCGTACAACGCTTCGATATATGGAAGGAAGACGCCTCCTGCATCCGTGAACGGCGTTTCTTCTTCATAGCCTTCCAGCCCGTATGCAAGGACGAGCATTTTGGCCATCGCGCCGCGGCTTAATGGATCGTTCGGCTTGAACTGGGTCTTCGTGACGCCTGCCACGATGTCCATTTCAGCGAGTGCATTGACAGCTCCAGCTACACGCTCGTTGACATCCGTGAAACCTGCTGAGTAGCGCGTGTCGACGTCAAGTCCGAGCATATTCGCCAAGATCACCGCAGCATCGCCTCTCGTCAGGCTCCGGTTCGTTCCGAAACGTGTATCGGAAAATCCATTGATGACCCCGATTTCGTACAAGAAGCTGACTGCTTCATCGTGACGGTCACTGACATCCGTGAAAGAGTGGACGCTTGATGCCTGGATTGGTGCTGCTACAGTGACAGCTGCAAGCGCTGCTACAGAAGCGGACATGAAAAATTTCTGTTTATTCATCGTTGATCTTTTTCTCCTGTCTGAATTGGAATAAATTGATTGTATCACCAGACTTATGTTGTGTATATAGGGTTTCAGAGCAGTGAAAATATATTTTTTTTGCAGCAGGAAATGTCCGAAAAAGTGAGAAAACCCTTCCCAAAAATCCGCCTTTTCTTACCAGGCTTCAGCCTGCCAGATCCCGCTTATTATAGCCAATGAAGCCAACCACCAGGAATAAAATCGCACCTCCCGTCAACACGGCCAACATCACGAAATTCATTTCATCCACCGGGATTTGCGGAACGTGTTCAAAGGCGGACAATTGATTCATCCACTCCGGAAAGCGGAGCAGATCCTTGAGGTAAACAACGACAAAGCAGTAAATGATGTAAAGCCAGACGAGACTCGTCAGTTTTGGTGCTGCCCCGAGCAAGGCAGCGGCAAGACCGATCACCACCCACATCGCCGGCAAATACACATAAGCCGATGAGAACGTCGTAGTAAAGGATAGCCCTTCGTCCATCACTGCCCCGCCGACTGACCACAGCCCGAAAGCAACAGCTGTCTGCATCGTCAAACTTACCAGCACTGAAAGCAGACAATAACTTCCCAGTACATAATTTCTCGACACCGCGCGGCTATAGAAGTTTTCTGTGAGGTTCTTCGTTTCTTCCGATTTCAGCTTCAACACGACCATTACGGTAGGAATCAGACTGATGACCGACATGATCGCCATCAATAAGGTAATAAACTGCTCCGTCAGCGTATACGCAGAATCCGCCTCAACGAACGCCTGCATCAATTCATTGTCAGCAAAATAGCTTTCGAGATCTCCCAAAATCGCGCCAAAAGAACTGCTCAATGCAAACAAAATGATTGTCCAGACGACAGTATTCGTCCGCTGCAGCCGAAAAGCAAGCCCGAATGGCGTCTGCAAAAAGGGCGATGCATGCATTTTCCCTCTTCTTGGCGCTATGAATCCGGACCCCAGATCACGGGCTGCATGCAGATAAAACGCAGCCAGTCCAGAAAGAACAGCAGCTGCAGCCAACAGCAACACCGGCCACCAATTGTTCGCCGCAAACACTTCTGTCCGCACCACCCAGCCGAGTGGCGATATCCAGGACAGCGAATCACTGCTTACATCACCGATCGCCCGCACAAGATAGGCGATGATCAAAAACAGAAAAGAAAACATGGCTGTTCCTCTCGAAGTTTCTGCAAGCTGGGCGAATAAGGCCGTGACAGCCGCAAATAAAAGGCCGGATGCACCCAGAAGAGCACCGTATAATGCGGCTCCTTCCAAACCGATTCCTTCGATTCCGAGAACAGCCAATCCTGCAGCTGTCAGAATCGCCAGCACCAGATTCGCAGAAACCATCACGATCAGCACAGCACTCGCATGAGAGAGTCGTCCGACAGACAGCGCACGGATCATTTCGATGCGACCGTCTTCTTCATCGCCCCGGGTAGCCCGTCCGACAAGCAGAATATTCATCGCCGCCACTGCCATCACCGTAAACAGCAGCATTTCATTGGCGAACATGGCACCAACTGACTGCACATAATCCTCCATCTCATAACCCGGTCCAAGCATCGCCACCATCGCCGGATTTTCCATCGTGAAAAAAGCGGCCTGTTTCGAATGCTCATCTTTGTAAATACTTGGATAAGCAGCAGCGACCAATAACGTAATCCCGATCAGCCCAGCTAGCCAAACAAGGATTTTAAAGCGCTGCTGCCTGAAGACGAACCTGGCTAATGCCCCTGTACCCTTGAAATTCCCCGCTCTCATCACCGGATCCCCTCCGCTCCGGTCCCGGCACGCTCTTCGCTTTGGTAATGGCGCATGAACAAATCTTCCAGTGTCGGCGGAGCACTTTCCAGCTTCAAAATACCGAACCTACTAATGTAACGGATCACGGCATCCATTTCTTCAGTATCCACTTGGAACGTGAATTCCGAACCTTTCTCTTCCAAGTTGTGAATGCCTTTCAGCTCGTTCAAAGCGGTTAATGGTTGCTTTGTTTGAACCGTCAAATGAGTGCGCGTCAAATGTCTCAGCTCTTCCAATGTTCCTGTTTCAACCATTTTTCCCTGGCGGATAATCCCCACCCGGTCGCATAACTTCTCTACTTCCGACAAAATATGGCTTGACAGCAAGACGCTTTTGCCCGCTGCCTTCGCATCGAGCACGCATTCCTGGAACACTTTTTCCATCAGCGGATCAAGTCCGGACGTCGGCTCGTCCAGGATATACAGATCGGCATCCGACGCAAATGCAGCGATCAGTGCAACTTTCTGCCGGTTCCCTTTCGAATACGTCCGGCTCTTCTTCGTCGGATCGAAATCAAATTTCTTGATCAGCTGTTCTCTCTTCTCGTGGTTGGCGTTTCCATTCATCTTCATGAAAAGGTCGATCACTTCCCCGCCGGTCAGGTTCGGCCACAGGTTCACATCCCCAGGCACATAGGCAACGCGTTTGTGGATATCCACTGCATGGGACCAGGCGTCTTTCCCGAAAATCTCCGCTTCCCCTTGCGTCGCTTTCAGCATGCCGAGCAGGATGCGGATGGTCGTCGATTTCCCTGCCCCGTTCGGACCGATAAAGCCGTACACTTCCCCTTCGTTCACTTCCATATCCACGCCGTCCAGTGCAGTGAATGATCCGAACTTCTTTGTTAAATTTTCTATTTTTAAAATGCTCATCTTATCCCCTCCTTTTAGTTATGAAATATTTTAACTATTTAAGTTCATAATATAGGAAATGAGTAGTATCCGCAATATTTTATGAACTACTTACATTGTTTTATTTCATAAATTTCATTAAACTGAGGGAGAGGTGTATGCAATGGATGGTTTCGAAAAACGCAGGGAGCAAAAGAAAAAAGATATCATGGACGCTGCACTGGCCTTATTTATCAAGTCCGGCATACAAAAAGTGTCCATCTCGGAAATTGCCGGGAAAGCAAAAGTCTCCCAAGTGACGATTTATAATTATTTTGAAAGCAAAGACAAGCTCGTGCGTGTTGTTTTTAAATTTTACGTTGATCGAATATGGCAGGAACAAAAGCATCTTTTGGAAAGCGATCTGCCATTCAATGAAAAATTAGAGAAAATCACTTTTGGAAAAGGCTTTCAAGCGGATCAAATTAGCGAAAAGTTTTTTCAAGACTTTATGAAGGATTATGCGAGTGGACAAAGTTATGTAGAAGAACTATACATGAAAGAAGCACTGCCGCTTATCCTGCAGCTTTTTGAAGAAGGAAGAACGCAGGGGGATGTTGATCCAGCGGTATCGGATGAGGCCATCTTGTTTTATCTGCAGATGTTCCAGGAGTATCTGCAGCGTGAAGGCGTCGCCCAGGCGGTGCTGCCGATAGCGGAAGATCTGACGAAGCTGTTCTTTTACGGGATTGCGGGGAAAAGCGGGGAGTAACCGTTTGTCGCTCCCGTGCCGGAGTTGAGGTGAAGCAGGAGTGAGTGGATTTTTGGCGTGCGCTGTATTAGGTGGTGTTTAGGGCCGCGCTTCGCTATGCCTTTGGCGCTGAAAGTGAAAAGTGTCATGAAATAAGGGTAAAATATCCTGTTATTTTTGGATATTGCGCTTTCTGCGGTCGAATAAGGGTAAATTTTACCTTTATTGTTTGATTGCGCCCTCATTTATCTTCATTCAAGAGAAATAGAGGGAATTTCTACCGCTATTTCAGTGAAATCGCCTTTTATTTTTGCGATAAGGGGAATTTCTACCGCTATTCATCTCCAATGAATGGGAGTATCAAAAATAGCGGATCGCTGATCAGAAAGAGGCTGGGCCCGAAAGTCAGTGACTTTCGGGTCCAGCCTCTTTTGCATGTTCATTTTGTCCGCGTGCCTTGGTGGAAATACACCTGCCACCCGGATTCTCCATGCCGCCAGAGCGAGCTCCGCAACGATTTGGCACCGTCGGAACGGCCTTCCGTTACGTAGGTGCCATGCGCGATGCCTGGTGCGAGTTCCCGCACACGGAAATTGGTGACATGGACGGGGGGGCTCCGGCACGCCCGCGTCATTGACTAAGCCAGCCAGCATGGACGCTTTGCTGTAGACGGTTCCGGATGTGCCGAAATCCGTGAAGTCCTCTGCGAGAATCTTCTCGAAGTCCGCCTTCCAGTAATGCATGAGGCGCAGTTCCAGCGCCAATAATGTTTGTTCCAATCTTGTCATTCCGCTGCTTTCAGACACAGGGAACCTCAATTTTCCAACGCAATTTTGATATGCGCCAAATGATGCTCTTCGTGCCACGACAATTTTTTCAGCTTTGTTGCGACGGTGATTTCGCCGTTCGTCTCGTGCGTGAAGACGCGTTTCAATTGGTCGTCGGTCACATGCTTCCCGAGTGCGACGATGCGTTCGTTCAGCCCTTCCAGCATCTTGATCGAACTTACCACCGGCAGCTCATTATCCGGCAGCGCCGCCCATCCCTCCTGGTCGAATCCCGGAACGGTCGGGTTTTCGTCCGTCAATGCCAGCCGCAGCCGCTGATACATGTTCAGCTGGGAATCGGCGATATGGTGCACGAGCTGCCGGACGGTCCAGCTGCCTTCCCGGTATTTCTTTTCCAATTGCGCATCACTCAAGGAATCGACGGTTTCCCGCAGGCGGTCCGTATACGTCTCGATTTTGCCCAGCCATTCCTGGACATGCTCCGTTGTTGCGTCTTCAGGTACTTCCAGTTCTCCGATCGGAAATCTTACATCCATTATTCCAACATCCTTTCCCTGACCCGTAGTTAGATTGCCTTCCCGCTCAATATAGCAACTTTCTAAACGGACAGCAATGCTGCCCATTCTTCCCGCAGGATGCCCATCCGGATCGAATCGTAATACTCGCCTTCGTGGAAGCGCACTTTGCGCATGCGTCCTTCCATCTGCATGCCGAGCTTCTCGGCGACACGGATCATCCGTGCGTTGCCGGACCAAGTTGTCAGGCCGATGCGCACAGTCGGAAGCGTTTGGAAAAGGTGCTCGATCCAGAGCGTCAATGCACGTGTCCCGAGTCCTTTGCTCCAATTGCCCGCTTCGTGCAGCACTATGCCCACTTCAAGCCATTTCTGCTGGGCGTCTTCGTAATAATACGACAGGATGCCGCACACCTTGTCTTCGACCGTAATCACCCAGAAATCATCACAGCCGATCCAGTCTGTCCGCGTTTCCATAAACGTTTCGTACGGAATGGCCTTGTGCGGAAAATACGGCGCGTCCCATTTCTTCCACTCCGGCGCTTCATCCTTGTAGATCAATTCCCATAACCTTGGCAAATCCCGCTCCTCGACCGGGCGGATCGCCAATTGTTTGTCTTTGTACATTCAGTTATCCTCTTTTCAAAAATTAATCGGATGCCTGATTGAAAAAAGAAGCGATTCGCTTTTACTTCTCAATCACCTGTTTGATAGAAGTGTTTTCCATTTTCATCGCCGCCTTTCTTGAATTGATTCAATATTACCACTCTTTTAAGGCTACGTCCTTAAAACTTCGATTCTTTATACTGCTCCAGCAAATGCAAAAACTTCCCACACCGGTACGACTCCACATAAGGCACTCCTGTATTTTCCGTCCCCACCTCATTTTCGATTTGGATATGATCTCGGTTGATCTTGCGGATTATGTATTCATTCCCTTCATACTCCCCGTGCCGAAAATTGTCCAAGGCCACGAAATCGTAGATGGTTTGATAAGTCTCTTCGTCCATCATTTCTGATTCGAGAAATTGCTTCATCATGGCATTCATTTAACCCCCCCTTCCATTCGAACATTCACCGATACGCACTAATCCCGCTCTCGAATGCTTCTTCACCCCCATGCTCGATCCCGTGGAGCGCTTCCTGCAAAGCGAATGTGCTCCGGTAAAATGCTACACGCCCTGCAGTCCCCTCTTTGTGCGGATAAAAATTCAGGCACAAATCGAAAAACGCTTCGCCGTAACTGGAAAGGATCACTGCAAAATCATAAGCCGGATCCCCATCTCGGAACCACCAAAATCGATGATACCAGAAATTTCACCCACTCTGGGATTCCATAGAATATTGGAAGCCCCAAAATCTCCATGTATGAGAACCGCTCTTGTGTGCGAAGCAGACTCTCCTTCCAGAAAGTTTTCGAACGACCGGCTGATTTCCTGCTGGGCGCTCGTCCGGGTATGCGGATAGTGTTTTGTGCGGACTCCTTCATACAGTTTCCGTATGTCCTCGTATGGATTACGAACCTTCAACTGCAACGCTTCTTTCACTTCTGCTTCAGTGGATCCATGGAGTTCCGCGAGAAAAGTACCGAGCCGTTTTGCCAATCTCTCCACTGTTTCCTTATCTTGGACTTGCGCCAAACCTCCTCTCCACAAAGGTTAGCCTTCAATCCTCCGGTATCCAGCAAACACTGTTCCCGGCTCCACCCTTTCAAGTGAGCAATACACCGGCTCCGGAATCGGAAGGGGCAGTCTGTCCTTAAGAAACTGCAAAATCTCCGTTTCCCTTTTCAATTGAACGATTTCATTTACGTCCATCTTTTCCACAACCAAGCCGGGACAGGCCGACTCGATGTGTTCTGCAAAGTGCGTTTTCATATTGGAATCTCCTTGTCACTTTATCTAAATTGTTTCTATTCCTCTTCAGACGATTTCTTAGAAACGATGGACGAGATGACCCATCCGAATATCCCGCCCGTCCCGACTCCGAAAATCAAAGCGGAAGTTGTACTGTCAAAAGTGCTGAATCCTACGACTGTCATCGTCACGACCGTCAAAATCACGATGTACCAATTGGTGTTGTCCATTGCGAATCCCCCCTGAGTTATTGACCGTTTCCAATCCCCCGCAGCATATAAGGAATCGCCGGTCTGATAAATGTCGCCGGCGATACTTGCCCGTCCCGCTTCCAGGAGCAGTACCGCCACTACTTCAACTTCCACACCATCATGGGCGGACTTTTGGAAAAATGACACGGCGGTCCGATCGACCCGGCAAACGGCATCAACGGACCAGCCGATGTAGCCGGTCATTGGCGCGAAGTCGGCGAATATACAAGAATGCCAATCGACGGCAGTGTCATGATCGATGATCCGGTCCAGTCGTCGTTCCCGCCATCGCGCGTCTATAAGGTCATCCAGCAGCTCCACGGTGACGAACAGGCGAATGAATATTTGCGCCGTGCCCGTGAAGATTTGTTCGCCTTCAACCGGAACATCGGCGAAGTGGATGTTCTGACGGAGATCATCAACGCGATGGGTCTCGACGGCGAAGCAATCGTCAAGCAAGCAGACGCGCCGACTGGCCACGCATTATTGCAGGAAGACATCGCCATGGCTGCGAAACTCGGCGCACGCGGATTCCCGACGATCATCATGATCAATAAAGAAAACAAAGGCGTGAAAATCGTCGGCAGCCGTCCGATGGAATATTACGTCGAAGGGCTGAAGCAAGTGCTGGACGAGGAAACGCTCCAGTCCGTTGAACAGCCAAGTCTTGCGGCATTGCTCCAACAGGAGAAGATGCTGTTTTCGAAGGAAATCGAAGTGATGTACGATATGAATCAAGCGGCTTTCCAGTCGTTCGTCGAAGAACAGCTTACATCCGAAGAATATGAAGCGAAAGAATTGCTCGGAGAGACCTATCTCGTCTCGACGAAGTGAATTCTTGCTCAAAGATGTAAATGACGCCTCCAATAATGGAAGCGTCATTTTTTTGCGTTATTGATATTTCTTGATCAGTTCCACGAATGTATCGATGAACGATTTCAGGAACTCCACCGTTCCTTCGTTATTGAACTTGCCGCTTTCATCCAATAGATCCTGCGAATTCGCCAAATACACTTCCGGCTGCTGCACGACCGGCATGTTCAGGAACGTGAGTGATTGGCGCAAATGATGGTTCGCCCCGAATCCACTCAGATTACTGATCGACTGGCTGACGACGGCTGCCGGCTTCGAATCCCATACGCTCTCGCCGTAAGGTCTCGAACCGATGTCGATCGCATTTTTCAGTACGCCTGGCACACTGCGGTTGTATTCCGGTGTCACAAAGAGAATGGCATCCATCCCCCGGACTTTGTCACGGAATGTGACGTACTCCTGCGGGCTGTCTTCATCGTAATCTTGATTATACAAAGGCAAATTGCCGATCTCAACAAATTCCGTCTCATATCCATCCGGGAATAACTCTGCAATGTTTTCGGCAATCTTTTTCGAGAATGCTTCTTTTCTCAAGCTTCCAACGACAATACCGACTTTTGCCATACTAAATCATCCTTTTCTGTTCGTATTTTTCCCAAGACCAAGCAGCGGGTTCTCTATCTACTTACCCCTTTTGGCACTTTTGACACATAGAGAAAAACAATTGATAAAAGGATATCTTTTCGCTATTCAAATCGCTGGCGAAAGGGTATCGTAAATAAATGGAATATAATAATTCCACGAATTCATGTGAAAGAAGGCAAGCATATGAGTACCCTATCCCCTGCACGCAAAAACAGATTCAAACAGATCGCCCGCGCACTTCCGATCATCATCGGCGCATTCATCACCGCTTATGGCCTCGAAGCCGTTCTCATCCCCAACAACGTGTCGGATGGCGGCGTCACCGGGCTCAGCATCGTCAGCTCCCAATTGACCGGCATGCCGCTCGGCGCACTGATTGCTGTCCTGAATATTCCGTTCGTCTATTTAGGCTATAAGCAGATCGGGAAAAGTTTCGCCATCTACTCCGTGATCGGCATCGCTTCCCTCGCCTATGCAACGACGCTCATGCACCATATTCCGACGATCATCGAAGGAGATACGCTGCTGATCACCGTCATTGGCGGAATCATCATCGGCTTCGGGATGGGACTTGCGCTGCGGAATGGTGGCGCACTGGATGGCATCGACATGCTGGCTGTCCTACTCGCGCGCAAATTGCCGTTCGGCACGAGTGACTTGATTCTCTTCCTCAACTTGTTCGTCTTCATCATCGTCTCATTTGTTTTCGGACTGAAAGGCGCTTTCCTTTCCGGGATCGCTTATTTCATCGCATCCAAAGTGATCCAGATGGTCGAAGAAGGATTGAGCGGCTCCAAAACGTATAAAATCATCACGAGCCAGCCTGACCTGCTCGTCCAGACCATCTATGACCGCCTCGGCCGCAACGCGACATACAATCTTGTCCAAGGCGCGTATTCAAACGAGCAGTACAAGGAAATCACTTGCATCATCAACCGCCTGGAAGACAGCAAGATGAAAGAAATCATCTACGAAATCGACAATAACGCATTCGTCGCAGTATACGACGTCGCCGAAGTCAGAGGCGGCAACTTTAAGAAGCGGGATATTCACTGATCCAAATTACAACCAAAATGGTGGGAGGAAAATTCATCGAATTTTCCTCCCACCACTTTTTAATGATTTCTTCTATTTTTTAATTTTGAGACCAGTTCCAACGCTTTTTCTGTCGAAGAAATCAGCACTTCATCACCTTTTTGCCGGCGCAAGGCTAACGCTTCCTGCAAGTTCTTTTCTGCACATTCGAATTCATGCATTTCCAGATAGCATTTGCCGATATGCTGAAGGGCGAAATCTTGATAGACAAGGAAATTGCCGCTCCTGCAGAGACTTAGCGCTTTGTCGAATAACGTGAGGGCTTCCCCATGTTCCCCGCCATACTTCAGCACTTCCCCCGACCGGATGAGCGTTACCATTTCCTTGATCGCATCTTCCTGATGAGTTGCATAAGCTAGGCATTCATTCAAATACTGCTTTGCTTTTGCAAGCTGCGTGGCATCATCATTCCCGTAAATCCGGTACAAATTCCCAAGCGCCCCGGAAATGGCATATCGCTCCGAACCTTCTGCTTTTGACAGCAAACGCTCAAGCGCTTCGATGCTTTCCGCAAGCATCGGCAAGTCCGATGCGGTCTCCCGCAAATAATTGTTCTCATCAAAATAAATCGTCCCATTCACTTCAATCCATATGCGCGTAGATTCATCAGTCATAAAATCAACACTCCTTATTGATGATATTTATTAAGAAAGGATTGTTTCCACTTCAATCAGGGAAATGTGGAACTAACAGGAAACGAAAGGATGAAGAACATGGCAGCTGAATCTTTGAAAGCGTTGATTTTGAACTGTTCCTTGAAGAAAAGTCCTGAGACCTCAAACACGGACGCACTCCTCGATGAAGTGGTGAAGTTTTTCGACCAGGAAGGCGTCTCGACAGAACGGCTCCGGTTGGCGGATTTCAATATCGCCCATGCGATGGAAATGGATGCGGGCGACGGGGATGAATGGCCCCAAATCGCTGAAAAAATCCTGGCTTCGGATATTCTGATTATCGGAACCCCTGTCTGGATGGGTGAAAAAAGCAGCTATGCAGTCAAAGCAATCGAGCGGATCTACGCCGGAAGCAGCGAGACGAATGAAAAGGGCCAGTATATTTACTATAACCGAGTCGGCGGAGTCGTTGTTACAGGAAATGAAGACGGTGCCAAAAACAGTGCGCGGTCGATTCTGTACAGCTTGTCGCATATGGGATTCACCGTGCCGCCGAATGCCGACACGTATTGGGTGGGGACGGCCGGGCCGGGACCGTCATTCATTGACGCGGACGGAACGCAGAACGACTTCACGATGCAGCACGCAAAAATCATGGCTTATAACCTGGTGCATTTTGCACGAATGCTTAAGACGAATCCGATTCCGGAAAAAGGGACGCGGCTCGAGAAGCCTGAATGACGGGAATGATTTTCGAGTACGTAAAAAGAGCCTTTTGATGAAGGCTCTTTTGTTTGGATTCGCTTCGTGTTTTACAGCCGATAAGACTTCACTCGCTTGACCTTCCCAGACTTTGCCGCGCTGCTGAATGTGTAAACGTCGCAGAAATCGACTTCCGAGCCGTCTGCTAATGTGAGTACGCCATTTATCGAAGCGAATTTCCCGTGAGTGATCACTCTTTCGACTTCCAGGCACGCAACTCCCAGTTCCTTTTCCGCCTGCGAAGCGGCAAATAACAAGTCCAGCCCATTCACCGTCTCGTTTTCTTTCAAACGATGCCAGACGATCGATGCGTCCGCATATTCCTCGATGACATCTTCCCGCTTCTGCAACAGAGCCGCCGCAAAATCAATGACGATTTGTTTCCTTGGTGCATTGTCGCATCCTTTTGGAACGATCATCTCCATTTCATTTACCTCCTCGGAGATCCTTGGATGATGTAAACAGATTTATCTTCCCACTATAACATCATTGTTTCCGGAGAAATAGCCTTCCATCGTTAATGTTGCCAAACAAAAAGAACGTCCGCAACCGTACCAAAGCACGCTGCGGACGTTCTCTTAACTTCTCTTTGAAATTCCAAATACTCCTACTCCACCGTCACCGACTTCGCCAAGTTGCGCGGCTTGTCGACGTCACAGTCGCGGTGCAGGGCAGCGTAGTAGCTGATCAGCTGCATCGGGATGACCGAGACGAGCGGCGACAGCATTTCGTTCACTTTCGGCAGGACGTGCGCGTCGCCTTGTTCCTGCAGACCTTCCATGGAGATGATACATGGGTTGGCGCCGCGGGCTGCGACTTCTTTGACGTTGCCGCGGATGTTCAGGTTGACGGCTTCCTGTGTCGCAAGCGCGATGACCGGTGTGCCTTCTTCGATCAAGGCGATCGTGCCGTGCTTGAGTTCACCGCCGGCAAAGCCTTCCGCCTGGATGTACGAGATTTCCTTCAGTTTCAAGGCGCCTTCCAGACCAACGAAGTAATCGAAGACACGGCCGATGAAGAAGCAATTGCGTGTTGTCGCCAAATACTGATGTGCTATCGCTTCCATCTCTTCTTTTGCATCCACTTGTGACTGGATTGCATTGGCGACGATGCCCAGTTCCTGGACAAGGTCGAAGCCGATGTCTTTGCCGCGTGCTTTCGCTGCGACACCTGCAAGGATGGCGAGTACTGCCAATTGCGCCGTGTAAGCTTTCGTCGATGCGACCGCAATCTCCGGTCCTGCATGCAACAATAACGTATGGTCAGCTTCGCGTGACAGCGTTGAACCGCCGACGTTCGTGATGGTCAGCGAGGCATGGCCGAGTTCTTTGATCTTCACCAATACTTGCCGGCTGTCCGCCGTCTCCCCTGATTGGGAAATGAAAATGAACAACGGCTTTTCGGACAGCAGCGGCATATTGTAGCCGAATTCACTCGAGATGTGGACTTCGACCG
This sequence comes from Planomicrobium sp. YIM 101495, assembly GCF_009707665.1. Taxonomy (GTDB): domain Bacteria; phylum Bacillota; class Bacilli; order Bacillales_A; family Planococcaceae; genus Planococcus. Next base: position 8,517 of record NZ_WLZW01000002.1, on the reverse strand, counting down.
GGATCCCTGTCATTTTCTCGAGGTATTCCTTGCCGATCAAGCCAGCATGGTAGCTCGTACCTGCAGCGATGATGTGCAGACGGTCTGCGCTGTTCAATGCATCCAGAATAGCAGGATCGATGGTCAGTTGGTCGTTGTCGTCCTGATAAGCCTGGACGATTTTGCGCACGACTGCCGGCTGCTCATCGATTTCTTTCAGCATGTAATGCGGGTAAGTGCCTTTTTCGATATCGCTCATGTCGATTTCGGCAGTAAATGGCTCGCGGCGCATCCCTTCACCTGCCAGCGTCTCGATTTCCACGCCGTCTTTGCGGACGATGACGATTTCCTTGTCCATCAATTCCACGAACTGATCCGTCAGCTGCAGCATCGCCATCGCATCCGAAGCGATGACATTGAAGCGCTCTCCTAAGCCGACGAGCAATGGACTCTTATTTTTCGCGACATAGATCGTCTCTGCTTCTTCTGCATCGAGAAGTGCGATCGCATACGACCCTTCCAGGAGCGTCAACGATTTGCAGAACGCTTCTTTCGTCGTCATGCCCTCGCCTGCAAATTTCGCGATCAGCTGCACGATGATTTCCGTGTCCGTATCCGACTGCATCTCTACATCCGCCAAGTAATCGCGCTGGATATGATGATAGTTTTCGATCACGCCGTTATGGACAAGCGTGAAGCGTTCCGCTGTGCTTTGATGCGGGTGCGCATTCACCTTGTTCGGTTTGCCGTGCGTTGCCCAGCGCGTATGGCCGATGCCTGTGCTCGCCTCCACCGCGTAATCTACGGCACCGCGCAAATCAGCAATCCGGCCCTTCTCCTTGAAGACCGTGACCCCTTCATCATTCCGCACTGCAATGCCGGCTGAGTCATAGCCGCGGTACTCAAGTCGCTCCAGCCCTTTCAACAATACTTCCTTCGCGTCTTGTTCCCCTATATATCCTACAATTCCACACATATCATGTATCCTCCAATTTTTGAAAATGAGAAATAAGCCTTTGCTGAAATCTGCAAAAACTTGTGAGCCCATCCATCCCTTTGTCCAGCTGATCACTCAGCTGATTTCCAGATGAACGTTACGACCGGGCTTCACGGCCGGGAGGCATCCGCCGACTGTTCGATACTCCTCCACCTCGTCTGCTGGAAAATGATTGGTCCATCCGATTTTCCCAGCGCTGGCGCTTCATGATTGGCTTCCTTAACACTTCGACTTCGATCCTCCTTTTCAGTGGCCCTAAACAGGCAACACTATCATACCTTGTCATGCTTGCAGACGCAAGCGAGAAAGCCCATTTAAAAGGTTTTATTCCATTAATTTCAAATATATGGAAAAAGAAAAAGCGAAAGGAAATCAAGATTCCCTCTCGCCCTTCTTATTAAAATGGAAGACTCTTATTCCGCCAAGCCCATTTCAGCTTGTACGACTTCAACAATCCGGTCGACATAGCGCGTGCAATCTTCAACAGTCGATGCTTCGACCATCACACGAACAAGCGGCTCCGTTCCGGATGGACGTACAAGTACGCGTCCTTCGCCAGCCATTTCCTGCTCGACCGCTGCGATTTCTTCCGCTACTTTCGCGTTGTCCGTTACTGCATGTTTGTCCGTCACACGTACGTTGACGAGTTTTTGAGGGAAGATCGTCATCTCAGCAGCGAGCTCAGATAACTTCTTGCCCGTCACTTTCATGATATTGACAAGCTGAAGACCTGTCAGCAAGCCGTCACCCGTCGTGTTGTAATCAAGGAAGACGATATGGCCAGACTGCTCTCCGCCTAGGTTGTATTCGTTCTTTCTCATTTCCTCTACGACGTAGCGGTCACCCACTGCCGTCTTGACACTCGTCATGCCGTTTTCTTCGATTGCTTTATAGAAACCGAGGTTACTCATCACTGTAGAAACGACAGTTCCTTTTTTCAAGCGGCCTTCACTGTGAAGGTGTTTTCCGCAAATATACATGATCTTGTCGCCATCGACGATCGTACCATTCTCATCGACTGCGATCAGACGGTCACCATCGCCATCAAACGCAAGTCCAATGTCCGCATGCTTCTCTACCACCAGCTCCGCAAGCTTTTCCGGATGTGTCGAACCGACATGGTCGTTGATGTTCAAGCCGTTCGGAGATGCACCCATCGACGTCAGATCTGCATCCAAGTCCGCGAACACATGCATCGCAAGTGTCGACGTCGCGCCGTGTGCACAGTCAAGTGCTACGTGAAGCCCTGTGAAGTCTTCATCCACAGTCTGCTTCAAGTACTGCAAGTATTTCTGTCCGCCTTCGAAGTAATCGGTCATGCTGCCGATGTCTCCGCCGGTCGGTCTTGGCAAACGATCTTCTTCCTCGTCAAGCAGCGCTTCGATCTCCGCCTCCTGCTCATCGGACAACTTGAAGCCGTCCGAACCGAAGAATTTGATGCCATTGTCCGCCACTGGGTTATGTGAAGCGGAGATCATGACGCCTGCCTCCGCGCTCATGACGCGTGTTAAGTAAGAAACGCCGGGTGTAGAGATGACGCCGAGACGCATCACTTCCGCTCCGACTGAAAGCAAGCCGGCTACAAGTGCGCCTTCCAGCATTTCCCCTGAAATGCGCGTGTCCCGGCCAATGAGTACTTTCGGTTTATCTTTTGAGCTTTTCGTCAGGATGTATCCGCCGAAGCGACCTAATTTAAATGCTAATTCGGGTGTCAATTCACTATTGGCGACACCGCGCACACCATCTGTTCCAAAATATTTTCCCATTCTGTTCTCTCCTTCTATCTCTGAAGCTTGTTTAAGTTTCCAGATCTTCTTCCACTTCGGGATTGTTCGGCTCCTCAGGAAGTACTGCCTCGTCAATTTCGATCTCCGCTTCCACGTCAATTTGTTCCGGATCGATACGAACTACCCCTTCAGGCAGTACCGCATCCATCTGAATCTCCGTGTCTGCAGCTGATATACTGCCGACATTCACTTCCAGTACGTATTCAGTCAGCGGATCGACCACACTGCGTGGACCATAGACTGTGACAGTCTCGAACGACGGCGTCAGGCTGTTCACCGTGATACCATCTGCCAGCGTCCCTGTCTGCTCAATCGTCACCGGCAGCTCTTTGCTGTAAGCTTCGATTCCTACATCGACACGGACCGTCTCAGGCTCGATCGTCACGTTCTCAAGCTTCGTCAAATCATTCGCGAGAACGCGGACCGTCGATTCGGCCGTGAAGGACTCATTGATTCCCGCTTCTCCAGTCACCGTCGCCTTCACGAAGCTGATCGAATCGATGACGCTCCGTGGTCCAGTCACTTTTACCTGCCCAGGATCGACTGAAATCTCTTCCAGCACGTACCCTTCAGCAAGAAGCTGTTCATTCAACTCCGGATCGATGCGGAATTCTTTTGTTACTTTCTCTTCGATCGACACCGTGAGCATCGAAGGTTCGATACGTACACCGAGTCGTTCAGACAAGTTCTCTGTCTGGATACGCACTTGGTGCTGGCCCATCGGCAAGTTGCGCAAATCCACGAATAAAGTGAAATCCTTGATCTGGCGTGTCGGTTGCACAATGCTTGCCGGACCTGTGATATAAAGGTCCACCGTCTCCGGTAAACCGGTAACTGTCAAATTCTCATTATCGTAATACACTTCCAGTGGTATGCTTTCGAGCGTTTCCGTCATGGTCCCGTTATCGTCGGTCTGCGCATTCTCTTTCTCTAGCTGGACCGTGTAAAAAAGAAAGATGGCCAAAAGCAAGGCAATGATCCGCAGCGACCACCGGTGGTCCATCATTTTATCCATTCTTTTTCCCCCTCAGGTTCCACCAGGAAGACGTGTTTTCTGTTGGCTGTTCACCGAACCAGATACGGCGCAGTTTCGCCTCGAATTCTTCCAAAGATAAATTGCGATGCAAGTCCCCGTTCGCTGTCAGGCTGATCGCTCCCGTCTCTTCCGATACCACAATCGTAATGGCGTCGGTCACTTCGCTGATTCCGAGAGCAGCACGGTGGCGCGTCCCGAGTTCCTTCGAGATGAACGGACTTTCCGATAGCGGCAAATAACAGGCGGCAGCTGCGATCTTGTTCTTTTGGATGATGACCGCCCCGTCATGTAATGGCGTATTCGGGATGAACATATTGATGATCAGCTCGGAAGTGATGTCTGAGTTCATCGGGATCCCCGTCTCGATGTATTCACTCATCCCGGTCTCCCGCTCGATGGACATGAGCGCTCCGATCCGCCGTTTGGCCATATAGCTGACTGATTTGGTCAGTGCTTCAATCAGGCGATTCCGCTCTGACTCTTCGTTCAACGTCGAGCTTGAGAACAGCTTCCCGCGTCCGAGCTGTTCGAGCGCGCGTCTCAGCTCAGGCTGGAAGATGATGATGATCGCCAAGAAACCCCAATTCAATACTTGCTGCATGATCCATCCAAGCGTCTCCAATTGCAGAGCCTGTGTAATCAATTGTGCGATTACGATGAAGATGATCCCTTTTAACAATTGGACCGCCTTCGTCCCTTTGATGATGGTGATCACTTTATATAGAACAAACCAGACTAATAAAATATCGACGACGTTCATTAATAATTCCCATGGTGTCAATTCTGTCATACTCTCCAAAAACGGCATCTGCAACCCTCACTTTTCTCCATCTGCATATGCCTAAGTATATCATATTGCATGGTGTCTTGCCTTCTCACAGCAGGCGCCCACGCCCACACAACGCAAAAAAGCCGGCTGAGGGCCAGCTGGCTTCTTTGTGACGGTTGCTCACTTATTCATCCGTATCCGATTCATCCCCGCCGCCGCTAAATACGGAAGCAGCATCTTTTACACCGTTCTTGATCTTATACCAAAGCCACTCGAACATCCGGTCAATCTCCTCAATCTCTCCAGTGATGACGCCACTCGAAGCCATATACTGCCCGTTGACGATCGTCACGTTTCCTTCGAGTTCACCTTCAACACGCAAATCACCGTTTTTCACTGTGATGTTGCCGACCACTTTCTCACCTTCAGGCACAATGACCGTCTGCCCCTCTACAACAAGGTTCTCCTGTTTCGTGAAGGCAAATTGCTGGTCGTCATTGAAATTCGAAAACAGCGCTGCACTCATAAGCATGCAGAATACCGCTGCAGCGGCTAGCATAGGGTGGCGCCTGAACCAACGCTGGACATTGCCTCGCTGGTGTTCTTTCGGCAGCGCCGCCATCGTCTTCGAGACGAAATCGGGTGGCGCTTGTATATGGGATGCACTTTGAATGAATGCGATCGTTTTATTTAACTCCTGATACTCTTTCCGGCAATCTCCGCATGAATGCAGATGCTCTTTCAACACCTGCTCACTGGCTGGTGTACTCATGCCATCCAGATGGTCGTTCATGAGCTCGATAATATTCTCTGGACAGGCTGTCATGGCGCTCTCCTCCTACAAATTGCTCAATTGCTTCCGCAATGCTTCTCTTCCCCGATGAATGCGCGTCTTGACGGTGCCGAGCGGCAAATCGAGAATTTCACTGATCTCTGCCAGTGGCAATTCCTCGATATACTTCAGCACGATGGCGGCTCGGTACTTGTCCGGCAAGCGGCTGATCTCATACTGCACCCGCTCCTGCACTTCCATCTGCATCAATTCCTCTTCCGGCAACGGATTATCGTTCGCAATCTGCGAATACATGTCCAAGCTTTCCGTTCCCCGTACTTCCTGGTCGAGGTAGTGTGACGGTTTCTTCTTACGTATCCTGTCGATGCATAAATTCGTTGCGATCCGGAACAGCCACGTCGAAAACTTCCGATTTTGGTCGAATGTATGCAAATTGACATATGCACGCGTAAACGCTTCTTGCGCGATGTCTTCCGCCTCGTGCTTGTTGCCAAGCATTCGGTAGCAGATCTGATACAGCTGATGCTGATACAGCTCTACGATTTCTGCATAGCTCTCTTTATCTCCCTTAAGCACTTTCCCGATTCTCTTATTAATTAACGCCTGCATAATCTCATTTCCCTCCGCCCATGCGGCTGTACTTTATATACGGACTTCAAAGTAAAAGGTTTCATTTATTTCTACTTCTTTATCGTATCAAAGAAAAGAATTGGGTGGGAGCTTATTTTCTCCCTAATCATTGTAAATTTTTATCATAAAAAAATCATAGGAGCGGGGCGGAATGCCCCGTTCCTATGATTTCTACTTTTTATCGAAACTCGATTCACAATAATTTCTCGCCAAGAAGCGAACCGATCAAAGCGACCGCTACGTCCGCCGTCTTGTTTTTCTCATCCAAGATCGGATTAACTTCCACGAACTCAGCTGATGTAATGACACCAGCGTCATACAGCATCTCCATCGCCAAGTGGCTCTCGCGATACGAGATGCCCCCAGGAACCGGCGTGCCGACACCTGGCGTGTACATCGGGTCGATGCCGTCCAGATCAAGTGACAGGTGGATACCGTCCGTACCGCGCTCTTCCTTCAAATAACGAAGTGCGTCCTCGATGACTGCATTCATGCCGAGCTTGTCGATTTCGTGCATGCTGTAGACGCGGATTCCGCGCTCACGGATCAGCTCGCGTTCCCCTGGATCGACTGAACGTGCGCCGATGATGACGATATTCTCCGGCTTCACTTTCGGTGAGAACCCACGGATGTGCGTCAATTTCTCGTGTCCGTGCCCGAAACTTGCAGCAAGCGGCATCCCGTGGATATTGCCCGATGGTGAAGTCTCGCTTGTGTTCATATCCGCATGGGCGTCGTACCAAATGACGCCCAAGTTTTCATATTGCGGTGAAATCCCTGCGAGCGTTCCGATTGCGATACTATGGTCGCCCCCGAGGACAAGCGGGAATTTCCCTGCTTCAGCCACTTGCTGCACGCGCGCCCCTAGCTCTTCCATCGCGTCAGTAATTACTTCCAAGTTACGCAAGTTCGAATCCTCATCACGCTCGCCATCTGCTTTCCCTACGTGGACATCCCCTTCATCAACGACACTGTGACCAAGACTCTCGATGCGCTCCTTCACACCCGCATAACGGATCGCACTCGGTCCCATATCTACACCTCGTCGGTTCTGCCCATGATCCATCGGCACCCCGATCAAAGAAACGTTTAATTTATTCATAATCTCATACCCCCTTTTCAAGCTACTCCCATTGTAACTGCTAGGAAGTTTATGGCTCAACCGAACAAAAAACTGAATATTTATTCACTTATTATTTGAAGCACACACATTGGAGCCGCTGAAGAAATTCACGTTTGATCCCGCCCATTTCATAAACCAGAAAGTATGTCGATACTGAAGGCAGTGGCAGTAGGTCGAATGGTACGTCCATTAGCCGTCCTTTCAACAGCTTCCGGCGCACGATCTATTTAGTCAGGAAAGATGCACCAAGCCCTTCTTCGATGAAATGTTTCGCGAAATGCGCCTACGTCACTTTCATCGTCCGGATTCCCGCCACTTCCCGCCGCAACCTCAAAAGGACAGAAAATATGAGGATTTGTTCCGGAACAAGCATCTTCTCAATGCCCATAAGTCCGGGAGAGCACTGTATGTAAACGTAGAATTTCATGCGGCAGTCATCATGCGCGCCATCGCAATGCCTGTCGCCTTGTTCACGCCTAAATTTAGTACAGCCCATATCGGCGGCTGGACTGCGCGCCTCATCGAACAGCAGGAAGACAGCGGAAAGAACGGAAGAACGAAAAAACCGCATCCTTTTCCGGATGCAGTTTTCGTACAGACATATAAACGTTATGGAGCCTAGGGGGCTCGAACCCCTGACCTCGTCACTGCCAGCGACGCGCTCTCCCAGCTGAGCTAAGGCCCCTTATTGAAAATATGCGTGAAGTAAAAGTTGATGAGCCATGCAGGATTCGAACCTGCGACCCTCTGATTAAAAGTCAGATGCTCTACCAACTGAGCTAATGGCTCAACTTAAAAAAATGGCTGGGGTACCTGGATTCGAACCAGGGCATGACGGGATCAAAACCCGTTGCCTTACCGCTTGGCTATACCCCAATAAAATAACTGGTGGTGGGGGGCAGATTCGAACTGCCGAACCCGAAGGAGCGGATTTACAGTCCGCCGCGTTTAGCCACTTCGCTACCCCACCGATATTAAAAAAAGTCCTTCTGGTGGAGGATGACGGGATCGAACCGCCGACCCTCTGCTTGTAAGGCAGATGCTCTCCCAGCTGAGCTAATCCTCCATAAAAGTGACCCCTACGGGATTCGAACCCGTGTTACCGCCGTGAAAGGGCGGTGTCTTAACCGCTTGACCAAGGGGCCTTGTTATAATGATTCGTGCACTGAATGAAAACTTAGAAAGCTAAGCTTCCAACCGGGCTCGAACCGGTGACCTCTTCCTTACCATGGAAGCACTCTACCTACTGAGCTATGGAAGCAAGATAAAAGTTCAACCATTTTAGAAGAAATAAAAAAATTGCCTAGCGACGTCCTACTCTCACAGGGGGAAACCCCCAACTACCATCGGCGCAAAAGAGCTTAACTTCCGTGTTCGAGATGGGAACGGGTGTGGCCTCTTTG
>NZ_WLZW01000001.1 GCF_009707665.1 Planomicrobium sp. YIM 101495 | reverse complement strand
GCCCGGAGGCTGATCAGTAACTATTTCATCAACGTTTTGCTGTTCAGTTTTCAAGGTTCATGTTGTTTCGTAAAGCGCCGTTTGTTTCAGCGGCAACTTCTCTATAGTATCAAGTTCCGAACCGGAAGTCAATAACTAATTTGAAATTCTTTTTCTTCGTGTTTCGAATGCGTTGAATGCCTCGAACACGACAAGGACTATCTTACCAAGGATTTTCTTATATTGCAATACCTTTTCGAAAATAAGTTGGTTTATCTCAACTTATTCGTTGTAAACCAACTTCCACAGTGTAATTCCAAACAGCGATACATAGCCCAAACCCTTATTACGCCTGACTCCTTGCGTGTTTCCGTCGATTTCTGAAAGATTCTCCCCAAAAGAAAAAATGCCCGGCAAAGTCGAGTAGGTCGACGATGCTAGGCAGTTCATCCTTTATTCTTCTGGATCGTCCCAATCTGCTTCCGGGCTTTCATCCGTTGCATCTGCTACGACTTCTTCCTCATCGTAGACGTCTGCTTCGGCACTTTCTTCTATAAGAGCATCTTCTGGATCTTCGTCTGGAAGATCATCGATATCTTTCTTCACTTTCGCAACAGTGGCGACCCGCTCCTCGTCTCCGAGACGGATCAGACGGACGCCTTGTGTGCTTCGGCCTGTCTTAGAGATGTCATTGACATCCATCCGGATCAGGATGCCGTTGACCGTGATCAACATGATATCTTCCGAACCGTTGACTGTACGCACAGCGACAAGCGGTCCGTTCTTCTCAGTGATTTGGGCTGTCTTGATCCCCATCCCGCCTCTTGACTGGACGCGGTACTCTTCTTCATCGGTCAATTTCCCGTAACCTTTTTCCGTGATGACAAGTACTTTGTCGCCCGGCTCCAATACTTCCATGCCGACCACTTCGTCACCGTCACGCAGACGGATGCCGCGTACCCCTGTTGCTCCACGGCTCATACTGCGGATATCTTCTTCAGGGAAACGGATCAACGCACCGTTGCGCGTCCCGATGACGATTTCTTTCTCGCCATCAGTCAGCTTCACGGAAATCAGCTCGTCGTCTTCACGCAAGCCGATTGCGATCAAGCCATTCTGACGGATGTTGGCATAGTTCGAGACCGGTGTCCGCTTACTGACCCCTCCGCGTGTTGTAAAGAAGAAGAATGCATCTTCTTTGAACTCGGATACCCGGATCATGGCAGTCACTTTCTCTTCTTTGCTGACCTCTAGAAGGTTGACAATAGGTAATCCTTTGGACGTCCTGCCGAATTCAGGGATTTGATATCCCTTCTTCCGGTACACTTTCCCGGTATTCGTAAAGAATAGGATCGTATCGTGTGTCGAACTATATAGTAGGTGTTCAACGAAGTCGTCTTCGTTTGTCCCCATTCCTTGTACGCCGCGACCACCGCGTTTTTGGCTGCGATAAGTATTGGCCGGCAAACGTTTGATGTAACCGTTATGCGTCAATGTCAGAACCGAATCTTCACGTGGAATCAGATCTTCGTCTTCGAACATCTCCGCTCCACCCGCAGTAATTTCTGTGCGGCGTGTATCACTGAAGCGTTCTTTGATTTCGAGGATCTCTTCACGGATGATCTGGATGATCAAGCTCTCGTCTGCCAAGATGGCTTCCAATTCCTTGATCAAGTTGACAAGGCCTTGGTACTCTTCTTCGATCTTATCGCGCTCAAGTCCTGTCAGGCGCTGAAGACGCATGTCCAGGATCGCTTGGGACTGGCGCTCACTTAGTGAGAAGTCCTTCATTAACCCGTTTCTTGCTTCTTCCGTCGTCTGGGAACCGCGGATCAATGCGATGATGGCATCGATATGATCCAGCGCAATGCGCAGGCCTTCGAGAATGTGCGCACGGTCTTGTGCTTTCGCAAGCTCGAACTGCGTGCGGCGTGTAATGACTTCTTTCTGGTGCTCCAAATAATGGAACAGCACTTCTTTCAAGCTGAGCACACGTGGGTGCCCGTCGACGAGCGCCAACATGTTGATCCCGAAGCTCGTCTGCATCGCTGTTTGTTTATAGAGGTTATTCAACAGTACGCTGGCACTTGCATCCCGGCGCACTTCAATGACGATCCGCATCCCGTTCCGGTCGGATTCGTCACGTAGGTCGGTAATCCCGTCGATCCGTTTGTCACGGACCAGCTCGGCGATCTTCTCGATCAACCGGGCTTTGTTGACTTGGAAAGGCAATTCGCGGACAAGGATCGTCTCGCGTCCGTTCGGCTTCGTCTCGATATCGACAACAGCACGGATCAGGATGGAGCCTTTCCCTGTTTCGTAAGCGCGGCGGATCCCGCTCCGGCCGAGAATGATTCCGCCAGTCGGGAAGTCCGGACCTGGAATGATGTCCATCAATTCCTCCGTGGTGATGGCAGGGTTATCTGCCAGCGCCAACACGCCATCGATCGTTTCGCCTAAATGGTGCGGTGGAATGTTCGTCGCCATTCCGACTGCGATCCCGGAAGTTCCGTTCACCAGTAAGTTTGGGAAGCGGCTCGGTAAAACAACCGGCTCTTTTTCTTGGCCGTCGTAGTTCTCTTTATAATCAATCGTGTTCTTATTCAGATCACGCAGTAATTCCATGGAGATCTTAGACATTTTGGATTCCGTGTAACGCATTGCCGCCGCTGAATCCCCATCGACTGATCCGAAGTTTCCGTGTCCATCGACGAGCATATAACGGTAGCTGAAATCCTGTGCCATCCGGACCATCGTTTCGTATACGGCGCTATCACCATGCGGGTGATACTTACCGATGACGTCACCGACGATACGGGCAGATTTCTTGTATGATTTATCCGCTGTGATGCCTAAATCGTACATCGCGTATAAAATACGGCGATGCACAGGTTTCAAGCCATCCCGGACATCGGGCAGTGCACGTGAAACAATGACGCTCATTGCGTAGTCCAAGAAAGACGTCCGCATTTCTGTACTGATATTTATTCCTTCAACTCCGCTGCCTGGCCGCTCAGCCATATGTGCAGCCTCCTCTCACCTTGTGATGCTTAAATATCCAAGTTTTTCACGTAACGTGCGTTTTCTTCGATGAAGTTCCGGCGTGGTTCCACGTCGTCCCCCATCAAGATATGGAATGTCTCATCCGCTTTGATTGCATCTTGCAATTCCACTTGTAACAACGTCCGGACGTCCGGGTTCATTGTTGTATCCCAAAGTTGCACGGCATTCATCTCACCAAGCCCTTTGTATCGCTGAATGTTCGGTTTTGGAGATGCTGGAAGCCGCTCCAGTGCTTCTTTCAATTGTGCATCCGTATAGACATACTCCACGTGTTTGGCTTGTTTGATCTGGAACAATGGCGGCTGTGCGATGTAGATGTAGCCTGCTTCGATCAATGGGCGCATGAAACGGAAGAAGAATGTCAGGAGCAATGTACGGATATGCGCTCCGTCTACATCGGCATCGGTCATGATGACGACTTTATGATAACGGGCTTTCTCGAGGTTGAATTCCTCTCCGATGCCCGTACCGAGTGCTGTGATGATATTACGGATCTCTGCATTCGTCAAAATGCGATCAAGACGTGCTTTTTCGACGTTCAGGATTTTCCCCCGGAGTGGCAGGATCGCTTGGAAGTGACGGTCACGTCCTGCTTTTGCAGAACCACCGGCAGAGTCTCCCTCTACGATGTATAGTTCACTGATTGCCGGATCGCGTGATGAACAATCCGCAAGCTTACCTGGCAAGCTTGAAACTTCTAGGACTGATTTACGGCGTGTAAATTCACGGGCTTTCTTCGCAGCCATACGGGCATGCGACGCCATGATTCCTTTGTCCACAATTTTTCTCGATACAGTAGGATTCTCCATTAGGAAACGCTCAAACCCTGACGCAAATACATTGTTGACGATGGTGCTGACTTCCGTATTCCCGAGCTTCGTTTTCGTTTGCCCTTCGAATTGAGGATCCGGATGCTTAACAGAAATAATTGCTGTCAACCCTTCACGTACATCATCACCCGTCAAGTTCGGGTCTTGGTCTTTCAACATGTTGTTCTTGCGGGCATAATCGTTGATGACTCGCGTCAATGCTGTTTTGAAGCCGGATTCGTGCGTTCCGCCTTCATGTGTATTGATATTGTTCGCGAAAGAGAAAATATTCGCCGCGTAGCCAGCATTGTATTGCATTGCTACTTCGACTGTAATGCCGTCTTTTTCCGCTTCCACGAAAATTGCAGGCTCATGAAGCGGATCTTTCGACGTGTTCAAGTGCTCCACGTACGACTGGATTCCGCCTTCGAAATGATAGTTCTTCTCTTGCTCAATGCCTTCGCGCTCGTCACGAATGACGATTTTCAACCCACGGTTTAAATAAGCAAGCTCGCGCAGGCGGTGATCGAGCAAATCGTACTCATATACAGTCGTTTCCTTAAAAATCTCAGAGTCCGCCTTGAAACGGATTGTCGTGCCTGTCGTCTCGGCCTCGCCGATGACTCCAAGTTCCTGTGCGACCGCTCCACGTTCGAAACGGATCTGGTGTTTCTTGCCGTCCCGGTCGACAGTCACTTCCGTCACTTCGGACAATGCGTTCACGACCGAAGCCCCCACTCCGTGAAGACCGCCGGAAACTTTATAGCCGCCTCCGCCAAACTTACCACCAGCATGGAGAACCGTCATGATGACTTCAACAGCTGGACGTCCCATTTTCTCTTGAGTATCGACTGGAATACCACGTCCGTTATCTTCTACACGGATCCAGTTATCTTTTTCAATCGTGACAGCGATCTGGTCACAGTGACCTGCTAGCGCTTCATCGATACTATTATCTACGATTTCCCATACGAGATGGTGCAGCCCGCGTGGACCGGTCGAACCGATATACATCCCCGGACGTTTTCTTACGGCTTCAAGACCTTCGAGTACTTGAATTTCGCTTGCGCCATATGATTGTTCTGTATTCTTTTCTTCCATGGCCATGCCATTCACCTGCTCTTTCTTGCTTCGTTGGGCCCTGCCGAAAGACAGGACCGTTTCAATCTATCTTGACATTGCCGCCGATCACATCGAAAAGGCGGGCGTTGCGGATTGTATCGTGATGGATGCCGTCGACACTTGTGGTCGTAACGAAGGTCTGGACGGATCCTTGAATGGTGTTCAACAAATGGGACTGGCGATAATCATCCAGCTCGGAAAGGACGTCATCGAGCAACAGTACAGGTGGTTCCCCGACTTCTTGCTTGATCAGTTCGATTTCCGCCAGCTTCAAGGACAATGCGGTGGTTCGCTGCTGCCCTTGCGAGCCATAAGTTTGGACGTCATAGCCGTTGACGAGGAATTGAAGATTGTCGCGGTGTGGCCCGACTAATGTCGTGCCGCGCTCAATCTCCTTCTTTTTGACTTCTCCCAGCTTACTTTGTAAAAAAGACGCCATTTCTTCAGGCGTCCATTCCGGTTTCAGGCCGCTGACCGGCTGATAACGGATCTGAAGTTTTTCGAGTCCGCGGGAGATCCCGTGATGGATCGGTTCCGCCCATTGCTGCAGCAGCTCCATGAACTGGAATCGCTTCTGGATGATCTTCACTGCCGCTTCAATGAATTGTTCTGTATAAATATCAAATGTCACGTCATTGATCGATGATTTGCCGTAATTTTGCTTCAAGAGATGATTGCGCTGTTTCAGCAAATGCTGATACGTGACGAGATCGTGCAAATAGACTGGTGAAATCTGTCCGATTTCCATATCGATGAAACGACGGCGCAATTGCGGACTCCCTTTGACGAGATTTAAGTCTTCAGGTGCGAACATAACAACATTCAGCTGCCCGATATAATCGCTCAGCCGCTTTTGTTCCAAATGATTCGCTTTCGCTTTCTTGCCTTTTCTGGAAAGGAGGATTTCAAGCGGTAATTTGCCGTATTTCCGCTGGACATCAGCTTTAATTTTACCATAGTCCGCATCCCAGCGTATCAGTTCCTTGTCGTTGGAAGTGCGATGAGATTTGGCCATGGATAGTACATAGATGGATTCCATGATGTTCGTCTTTCCTTGCGCATTTTCTCCGATGAAGACGTTGATTTCGGGAGAGAATGACAGTTCAAGTGATTCGTAGTTCCGATAATTCTCCAGCGTCAGCCGGTCAATCCTCATCTGAATGGCTACCTCTCGCATCCACCATCAGAAATTCTTCGTCGATCGCTGGGATCGTCACTTTGTCGTCAGCACGTAATTTCCGTCCGCGTCGATCATCCAACTCTCCGTTGACATATACTTCATGCTCGCTCAAAAACCATTTCGCCATGCCGCCTGAATTAATGACATCTGTAATTTTCAATAATTGACCCAATGTAATAAATTCTTTATCAATCCCGATTTCTCTCAAAATGGCCTCATCCTTCGATTTGTATTCTATCCCTCTATTTTACCCTAATTAAGTATAAAAGTAAAAAGAGCCGCCTTTATGGCAGCTCTCATGGGTGTTAATTATTTTTAATAGGTCCGGACAGGCAAAATCAGCTGTAAAACGGAATCATCCAGCGCTGATTTCAAGACGAATGGACGCATCGCTCCGGTAAATTCGATGACGACGTCTTGTCCATCGATTGCTTTAAGGGCATCCATCATGAATTTTGCACTGAACGAGATTTTCAGTTCTTCGCCATCGATTTTCTCTGCTGGCAATTGCTCTTCTACTTTCCCGACTTCCGGTGAATTGGAAGATACTTCGATTTCGCCGTTGCCGATCGTTGAGAAACGGACAACGTTGTTGCGCTCTTCACGTGCAAGTAAGGAAGCACGGTCGATTGCTTGTAGAAGTGAACGGCCGTTAACCGTCACTTGCGTTTTATGTTCAGATGGGATCAGTCTCGATGTATCTGGATAGCTGCCTTCCAAAAGTCTTGAGAAGAATAGGATATGTTTCGATTTGAATAGGACTTGTTGGCTTGTCATGACGATTTCGACAGGATCTTTCGTGTCTGCCAAGATTTTGTTCAATTCATTCAAGCTCTTCCCTGGAATGACGACGCTGTATTCGTCTTTTGGCAATGATTCCAGTTTTGTTTTGCGGCGTGCAAGACGATGGCTGTCTGTTGCGACACACACAAGTTCATCTTCTTTGATTTCCCAGTGTACTCCTGTAAGGACTGGGCGTGTCTCTGAGCTTGAAACTGCAAAAACTGTTTCCCTGTTGATTGTTTTCAATAGATCTGCGGGAATGCTGAACATATGATCATCTTTTACATCCGGCAATTGCGGATATTCGATCGCATCGAGTCCGATCAAGTGGAATTCGGACTTTCCTGAACGGATATGTGTCTGGAAGTTCCCTGTCACTTCGATTTCAACATCATTTGTAGGAAGTTTACGGACGATCTCGCCAAAGAACTTCGCTGGCAGGACAATGCTGCCTCCTTCTGAAATGTTGATGACTTGTTTGCCGTCTTCTTCAGCTGGAATGAATGTTTGGATCGTGATGTCTGAATCGCTTCCAGTCAAACGCACGCCTTCTCCTGTTACATCGATTTTAATTCCTGTCAAAATCGGCAATGTCGTTTTTGAACTGACAGCTTTCATTACATCGTTCAATCCTTCTACTAATCGCTCACGAATTATTTCAAATTTCATTTTCATACCTCGCTTAATATATATATTTTATTTAAGTCTTTTTAGTAATAATAGTAATAGGGGCTGTGGATTTGTGGATAAGTGCCATTTTAACGCGGAGAAGCAGTTTATTCACATGTAGATAAGTTGTGTATAAACTGCTCCTTAAATTATATGGTTATCCACAGCCCTGTTTATGAACGGCCGAGTGCTGTTTTGATTTCTTTCACATCATGCTGGAGCTGTTGGTTGTCTTTCAGCATTTTGGAAATCTTCTCGTGTGCATGTATGACGGTTGTATGGTCACGCCCACCGAATTCCTCACCGATTTTCGGGAGGGAGAAATCCGTCATTTCCCGTGACAAATACATCGCGACTTGACGCGGATAGGCAATATCCTTCGTCCGCCGCTTCGTTTTGAAGTCTTCGAGTTTCACATTGAACTGCTCTCCGACTGCATTTTGGATATCAAGGATCGTAATCACTTTCGGTTTGGAGTTTGGCATGATGTCTTTCAGCGCTTCTGCTGCAAGATCCGCACTCATATCCCGGTTGATCAAAGAGGAATAAGCGACGACACGGATCAAAGCGCCTTCGAGTTCACGGATGTTCGAATCGATCGAATTGGCGATATAAGTCATGACATCGTTTGGAATATCGAGCCCGTCAGCTTTCGCTTTTTTGCGTAGGATGGCGATGCGCGTCTCCAGGTCTGGCGGTGTAATATCCGTGATCAATCCCCATTCAAAACGGGAACGGAGACGGTCTTCCAGCGTCGGGATCTCTTTTGGAGGCCGGTCACTGGAGATGATGATCTGTTTCGATTCTTCATGCAATGTATTGAATGTATGGAAGAATTCTTCTTGTGTTTGCTCTTTTCCAGCTAAAAACTGAATGTCATCGATTAAAAGAATGTCGACGCTGCGGTATTTATTGCGGAAATCGACAGTCTGGTTATCACGGATGGAGTTAATGAACTCGTTAGTGAATTTTTCAGACGACAAATAAACCACTTTCGCATTTGGATTATGTTCGAGGACGTAATGTCCGATGGCGTGCATCAAATGTGTTTTTCCAAGGCCGACGCCCCCGTAGATGAAAAGCGGATTGTACGCTTTTGCGGGAGCTTCTGCGACTGCCAGTGAAGCTGCGTGTGCAAAACGGTTGCCGGAACCGATCACGAATGTATCAAACGTGTATTTCGGGTTCAGCATTCCTGGCAGAAATTCCTGTTGGTCGGTCTCTCCCGGCTTAATGCGGGGAGCTGGCAATTGAAAATCGTCCATGTTCTGGTCTTTTGGCACAACAAATTTAATAAGCAGATCTTCACCAAGAAGATCTGAGATGATTCCCGTAATCAGTGGTACGTAATGGTTTTCGAGCCAATCACGCGCAAATGAATTCGGAGCGGAAATCGTGATCTGACCATCCTGATATGTGAGGAGCTTTGTTGATTTCAGCCAAGTTTCAAAACTAGGTTTGGAGATTTTCGTTTCAGCTTGGGCTAACACACTTGACCATAGTTCGTCTAAGTGTTCCAATAGCGTTTCTCCTTTAATGAAAAATACTTTTTTAATTATATCATACACAAAACCACAGGCTGTGGATAATTCCTGCAAACAGCCCGGTGGATAACTGTCCACAGCTTATTCACAAAATGTGGATAAGTTTTTGGGGTGATAATCTATTCACAAGTGAAAACAATTTCATGTTACCAAAAATGAGAAGATGTTTCAAGGACTTGTTTCACTTATCCACATCTCATTTTTTGTGCACAATGATTCTATCCACAGGGGGTTTCTATGTGTAGAAGCTGTAGATAAGGGGTGTGGATATTTTTTTTGACCAAGAAATGAAGGAGCAGTTATTCCCTCCTGTTTTTTCGTGATTGTGGATAAGCCGGGGAGTGGAAAAAAGAGAGTTCTAGAAACAGACGTTGACATTTGGAGAGCTCACGCCTTATAATAGTCAAGACTGTCTTATCGAAGTAGTTAACTCTCATTCAGGAGGTGTCATAGAATGTCATTGCGTACTTACCAACCAAATAAGCGTAAACACAGCAAAGTACACGGCTTCAGAGCACGTATGAGCACAAAGAACGGCCGCCGAGTATTGGCAGCGCGTCGTCGTAAAGGAAGAAAAGTATTATCAGCTTAAGTCCACTGACCGCATCAGTGGTCTTTTTTTTTGAGAAAAGCGGAAGCTGCCGTTCAGACCCGACAAGCGCTGGAGACTTTGCGAATGATGGCGCTTCTTAGCCATCGATCGTAAAGTCGAAGTGTCTCGAGGGTCTGGCAGCTGGAGTCTGGACAATGAGAAAAGCGGAAACGCCCGTCAAGCTCTGAAAGGCATAAGCCGGATCAGCGCAGCGGCAAAGGCTGCGAAGCTGAGCTGGCTTATGACCCGAAGAGCTGGGCGCTGGAGTCTGGACAATGAGAAAAGCGGAAGCGCCATCTAAGCAGGTGAAAAAATGAATAAGCACCAACGGATCAAGAAGAATATTGAATTTCAGCATGTTTTTAAAAAAGGAAAATCATTCGCAAACCGTCAGTTCATCGTCTACGTCCGGAAAAGCGACCAACCGGAATTTCGTCTCGGCTTGTCCGTTTCGAAGAAAGTCGGCAACGCTGTCACGCGGAATCGGATAAAACGATTCATCCGCCAGACGTTCCTGGAATTGAAAGACGATTTACTCCCGAATGCGGACTATGTAATTATCGCCAGGAAACCGGCGGCCGATTTAGATTTTCATGAAAGCAAGAAAAGTTTGATGCACGTGCTGAAAATTGCGCGCGCATTGCCGAAAAATGTAGAAAATAAATGAACACGAATGGTATGATTACTACAATTGAATGAGAAGTTTGGGGGAAAAGGTTTGAAGAAGCGTTTATTATTGTTCGCTTTGCTGATTGCGGCAACCGGATTTTTGGCCGGGTGTATGGAATTCGACCAGCCCATCAGCAGTGATAGCGAAGGATTCTGGAATGAATTCATTGTCTGGCCACTAGTCTCGGTAATCACTTATTTCAAAGGCCTTCTTGGCACATACGGCCTCGGGATCATCGCAGTGACAATCATCATCCGTCTGGCGATCCTTCCATTAATGATCAAACAAACGCGCAGCTCGAAACGGATGCAACAAATCCAGCCGCAGCTTGCAGCACTAAAAGAGAAGTACAAGTCGAAAGACGCGGTCACACAGCAAAAGTACCAGCAGGAAATGATGGGCATCCTTCAAAAAGAAGGCGTCAATCCGATGGCAGGCTGTCTGCCGGTCGTCATCCAGATGCCGATCCTCATCGGTTTCTACCATGCGATCAGCCGGATGAACAACACACCGGATATCGACCTTGGCTCGTTCCTTATTTTCACATTGGCGGAGCCGAGCATCATCCTAGCGTTCATCGCAGGGGGTATGCAGCTACTAGTCCTTATGACCGGACCGGCAATGGACAATCCTCAGATGAAGATGATGATGTATTTCATGCCATTCATGATCATCGGTTTCGGGATCATCCTTCCATCGGCACTGACATTGTACTGGGTCATCGGGAACATCATCTCCCTCATCCAAAACATGTTCATCTACCGCCCATGGGAGAAGAAGAAAGAACTGGAACAACAGCCTGTTAAAACGAAAGCAGGAGGGGCTAAAAAGTGAGGCACATTACGCAAACGGGGGCAACGGTTGAAGAAGCGGTCGAGTTTGCTTTGATTGAGCTTCAAGCGACACGCGACCAAGTAACGATCGAAGTGATTCAAGAAGAGAAAAAAGGATTTCTCGGATTCGGTGCCAAAGCAGCTCAAGTAAAAGTTACTTTGAAGGAGACGTCCGAAAAGGCGGAACCGGAACTAGCACAGCAGGAAACCATCATTGAAGAAACTCCGGAAGCGGATGTACCGGCTTTTACTGAAGAATTAGCACCAGCAGAACCAAAGGCACCAGAACAGCCACAAGTAATCGAGGAAAAAGAGGGAGAAGCGAAAGCCGCATCCCTCCAGACGGCCATCGAAGAAACGAAAGCGTATATTCAAACGATTGCTTCCGAAATGGGCGTCACCGACTTGACGATTACGCACGAGGTGGTCGGGAAGCAAGCAAATTTCCATTTGGAAAGTGAAAAAGTCGCCCTGTTGATCGGGAAACGCGGCAATACACTCAATTCGCTGCAACAATTAGCACAGCTTGTGGCAAACAAGCATGCGCGCCAATTCCTGATTGTTCAATTGGATGCAGAAAACTACCGGGAACGGCGTCAGGAAACGTTGGAACAACTGGCGGACCGGATGGCTGACAAAGCGATCCGCACAGGCGGACGAGTCCAGTTCGAGCCGATGCCTTCCTATGAGCGGAAAGTCATTCACCAATTCTTATCGCAGCGGATGGACATCGATACGTATTCGGAAGGAAACGATCCGAACCGTTATCTTGTCATCGAACCGCTTCACGACTGAAAAGCCAAGGCGGCTCTTCTTGCTCCGACAGTAAGCTTACGACCCGAGGAGCAAGCCGCTGGAGTCTAAAACAAGACAAGTGGAGGGAATTCATTTTCCTTCCGCTTTTTTGTGTCTATTTTTGCTGGCACTTTTTTAGTTTTTACAATAGGAATCAAGCGTTCTTCCTTTAGCTTTGGGCACGATTATGCTATTGTATTAACTTAGATAGGTATGTTAATTTTTGAGAGGTTGTCCACATGTGGACAACTTTTTTAAAGGAAAGATGGTCGAAACCTGCAGGAAATGTTCCGCAGCTTTCTCCATTTTGACGATAAGAGGAGGAAACACTCATGGAGTTCGATACAATTGCGGCGATTTCTACGCCGAGCGGCGAGGGCGCCATTGCAATTGTGCGGATCAGCGGACCGGAAGCGATTCCGATTGCAGACCGTCTGTTCCGGGCGGCTGGAGCCAAGCGATTGGCGAAACAGCCGACCCATACAATTCATTATGGCCATTTAGAAGATATAGCGACCGGTGAAGTAGCGGAAGAAGTGATGGTGTCTTTAATGAAGGCACCGAAAACATTCACGCGAGAAGACGTCATTGAGATCAACTGCCACGGAGGCATCGTTTCCGTCAATCGTGTGCTCCAATTGGTTCTCCTGGCAGGCGCAAGGCTGGCAGAACCAGGCGAATTCACGAAACGCGCCTTTTTGAATGGCCGCATCGACCTGTCCCAGGCGGAAGCCGTGATGGATCTGATCCGTGCCAAAACAGACCGTGCGATGGATGTTGCACTCAACCAGATGGAAGGAAAGTTATCGAAGCTTATCAGCGGACTCCGCCAAGCATTGCTTGAAGCGATCGCCCAGATGGAAGTGAACATCGATTATCCGGAGTACGACGACGTGGAAGAAATGACCCGGCCGTTGATGCTCGAGAAAGCGGAATGGGTGCAGCAGGAAATTGAAGCACTGCTTCAGACTTCCTCACAAGGGAAAATCTTGCGTGAAGGGCTATCGACCGTCATTATCGGACGTCCGAACGTTGGGAAGTCTTCCTTATTGAATAGCCTTGTGCAGGAAAATAAAGCGATTGTCACGGAAATTGCGGGGACGACCCGTGATATAATAGAAGAATATGTCAATGTCCGCGGCGTGCCGCTCCGGCTTGTCGATACGGCAGGGATCCGGGAAACGGAAGACATCGTGGAGCGGATCGGTGTCGAGCGTTCACGTAAAGTATTGAAAGAAGCGGATCTAATCTTGTTCGTCTTGAACTACGCAGAGCAGCTATCCGACGAAGATCGCCAACTATTCGAAGTCGTCAAAGACATGGATTTCATTTGTGTCATCAATAAGACCGACTTGGAGCAGCGCATCGACCTGGAAGAAGTGCAGCAACTTGCAGGGGACCACCGAGTACTGACGACTTCACTTGTTGAGGAACGAGGCATCGATGCCCTTGAAAGTGCAATCGCTGATCTGTTCTTTGCCGGACAAGTCACACAAAATGATCTGACCTATGTATCCAATGCCCGCCACATCGCGCTGTTGCACCAAGCACACGCAACGATTACAGAAGCGATCGGCGCCGCTGAAGCGGACATGCCAGTTGATATGATTCAAATAGATGTTACACGAACATGGGAAATACTCGGTGAAATTATCGGTGACACAGCCGATGATGGATTGCTGAACCAATTATTTTCTCAGTTTTGTCTCGGGAAATAAAACAGTGAAGGGAATGAACGAACATGCCACAATTTGAAGCAGGCACGTTCGATGTGATTGTCGTCGGTGCAGGCCATGCTGGAGTGGAAGCAGCACTTGCTTCGTCTCGCATGGGAGCCGAAACGTTAGTCTTATCGATGAACTTGGACATGATTGCATTCATGCCATGTAATCCATCAATTGGAGGGCCGGCGAAAGGAATCGTCGTCCGTGAAATCGATGCACTTGGCGGAGCCATGGGACGCGTCATCGACAAAACACACATCCAAATGAGAATGTTGAATACTGCAAAAGGGCCGGCAGTACGAGCGCTCCGTGCACAGGCTGATAAAGTCCTTTACCAGCAAGAAATGAAACGGCTGTTGGAAGAGGCGGATAACTTATCGCTTCACCAAGGGGTCGTTGAGAAATTGATCGTCGAAGAGGGGACTGTCAAAGGCTTGATTACACAAGCTGGTGGCATTTACCGTGCGAAGACGGTCATCATCACGACAGGTACGTTCCTACGCGGTGAGATCATCATCGGGGACCTCCGTTACTCAAGTGGCCCAAACAACCAGCAGCCATCCATTAAACTGGCTGAAAACCTGGAAGAGCTCGGCTTCGAAACGGTCCGTTTCAAAACAGGAACGCCTCCGCGCGTCAACAGCAAGAGCATCGATTACAGCAAAACAGAAATCCAGCCTGGAGACGACCAGCCCCGTGCATTCAGTTTTGAAACGACGGAATTCATTCTTGATCAACTGCCTTGCTGGTTAACTTATACGACTTCTGAAACGCATGAAATTATCGATCGTAACCTTCACCTATCACCGATGTATTCAGGCATGGCAAAAGGGACAGGGCCGCGTTATTGCCCTTCGATCGAAGACAAGATCGTTCGTTTCAGCGATAAGCCGCGTCACCAGATCTTCCTGGAACCGGAAGGCCGCAATACGAGCGAAGTCTATGTACAAGGCCTTTCGACAAGTTTACCTGAGCACGTGCAGCGTCAACTGATCGCATCTGTGCCGGGGCTTGAAAAAGCGGAGATGATGCGTGCCGGCTATGCCATCGAATATGATGCGATCGTGCCGACACAACTATGGCCGACGCTCGAGTCTAAGCAAATTGTCAACTTGTACACTGCAGGTCAAATAAACGGGACTTCCGGCTACGAAGAAGCAGCTGGTCAAGGGATTATGGCTGGCATCAATGCCGCAGCGAAAGTGCTCGGCAAAGAAGAAGTCATCCTGAGCCGTTCGGACGGTTATATCGGCGTCTTGATCGATGATTTGGTGACGAAAGGGACAAGTGAGCCTTACCGTCTCCTAACATCACGTGCCGAATACCGCTTGTTGCTGCGCCACGATAACGCAGATCTCCGTTTGACAGAGCTTGCCCACTCGCTCGGCTTGATTTCGGAAGAACGCTACGCGCGTTTCCTTGAGAAAAAACAGCAGATCGACGACGAAATCGCACGTCTGCGCAGCTTCATGATCAAACCGACTGCTGAGGTACAGGCAGTGATCCAAGAAGCTGCTGGCAGTGAATTAAAAGACGGCATTCGCGGTGCGGATCTCTTGAAACGTCCAGAAATGCATTACGGAATGATCGCCCGACTGACAGAAGCACCGGAATTGTCGGAAGAAGTGACAGAACAAGTGGAAATTCAAGTGAAATACGAAGGCTATATCGAAAAATCGCTTCAGCAAGTGGAAAAACTGAAGAAGATGGAAGATAAAAAAATTCCGGATGCCATCGATTACGATGCGATCTCAGGAATCGCCACGGAAGCACGCGGCAAATTGAAGCAAGTTCGACCACTTTCAATCGCCCAAGCGTCACGTATTTCAGGTGTAAACCCTGCTGACATTTCCATTTTGTTGGTGTATATTGAACAAGGTAGAATCGCAAAAATCTCCAGCTAATAGCAGAGTGACATAGACAACGAGGGGGCTGGTTTTCCAGCCCTTTTTATTTGATTTCCATCCACGACAAAAAGGAAAAGAGGAGTACTTCCATGAATGAAGAGCAATTCAAGCAAATCCTTCAACAGCACGGTATCGAACTGACAGATGCGCAGCTTCAGCAATTCCGCATCTATTACGAAGAACTCGTCGAATGGAATGAGAAAATGAATTTGACGGCCATCACTGATCAGCCATCCGTTTATCTCAAGCATTTTTATGACTCCATTTCAGCAGCTTTCCACCTGGATTTCACAGGTGCGCTAAAGATTTGCGACGTTGGCGCCGGAGCCGGCTTCCCAAGTATTCCACTAAAAATTTGTTTCCCGGATCTTCACGTCACGATCGTCGATTCGTTGAATAAACGCATCCAATTCTTGACGCACTTGAGTGAAAAACTTGGATTGGCGGACGTCCAATTCGTCCATAGCCGTGCAGAAGACTTCGGACAATCCGCACAGCGTGAAACATTCGACCTTGTGACGGCACGTGCAGTTGCTCGTTTGTCTGTTCTGTCTGAACTATGCGTACCACTTGTGAAAGAGGGCGGTCGTTTTGCAGCACTGAAAGCAGCTTCTGCTCCAGAAGAGCTGAAAGATGCAGAAAAGGCGTTACAAATATTAGGTGTAGAACTAGAAAACGAACATACATTCCTATTGCCGGTTGAAGAAAGTGAACGGTATATCCAGGTCTTCCGGAAGTTCAAGAAAACACCAAAGAAATATCCGAGAAAAGCGGGGACACCGAATAAATCTCCTATTAATTGAGGATTTTCTTCAATTTTGGTGAAACATTCTGAAAAAAAGGGAATTATCGAGTGAAAAGTGAATAGATGTAAAGAAGAGAGCTTTTTAGAAGGTGGTGCTTGAGAGTGAAAAGTCCTTTTTCACGTTTTTTTGGAGGCGGAGACAAGCAAGAAGGCCTATCTGAGAGGAACAATGAAGAACTACGGGGAAATGCTGAGAAAATCATTCAATTACCGATCAGCCAGATCATCCCGAATCCATATCAGCCACGTACATTATTTGATGAGGAAAAAATCGAAGAACTGGCGCGGACGATCCATACACATGGTGTAATCCAGCCGATCGTTTTACGGGCAGGAAAAGAGCAGGACCTTTATGAAATCATTGCAGGAGAACGCCGATTCCGCGCGATGAAGACGCTTGGATGGGAAACGGTCCCTGCATTGGTGAGGGAATTGGGCGATAAAGAAACTGCGTCGATTGCATTGATTGAGAACCTTCAGCGTGAGGAATTAACGTCGATCGAAGAAGCCGCAGCGTACCAAAACTTACTGGAGCTTCATGAAATCACCCAGGAAGCGTTGGCTCAGCGCCTCGGCAAGAGCCAATCGTCGATAGCGAACAAGCTACGTCTGCTGAAGCTGCCGGAAGAAGTGAAGAACGGCCTTTTGCAGCGTGAAGTTTCTGAGCGTCATGCACGAGCCTTGATTCCTTTGAAAGACGAAGCGCTGCAAGTGAAACTCTATATGGAAGTGATTGAACAGCAGCTGAACGTCAAACAATTGGAGGCACGCGTCGCCAAATTTCTCGATGACAACCCTGTGAAAGCGAAGCCGCGACGCAAAGCCGTAAGCCGTGATGTCCGCATCGCCATGAATACGATCAAAGAGTCGCTAAATATGGTGACCAAAAGCGGGGTCGCGCTTTCGACCGAAGAGGAAGAACACGACGATTACTATCAGATCACCGTGAAAATCCCGAAGAAAAAGAAGTGAACCTTCCCCATTTTTGGAGAAGGTTTTTTGGTTTGGCAGTTGTCTGATATAATAGATGATATGAATGGATCCCGTGACAGAATCCATTGCCCAGCGTAGCGGAGGAATGGGGTTTAAGTTGCGGGAAGTTAGATCCCCTGCAAACGGTCCACCAGTGATTTGGGAGAAGGAACAATAGAAAGTTGGTGCAAGCTTGGGTAAAACGATTGCGATTGCGAATCAAAAAGGCGGGGTAGGGAAAACCACTTCATCAGTGAATTTGAGTGCCTGCCTCGCATATTTGGGCAAAAAAGTATTGTTGATAGATATCGATCCACAAGGGAACGCTACAAGTGGAGTAGGGGTCAATAAAGGGGATGTCGATCAGTGCATATATGAAGTGCTCATAGAGGATGTGGACGTGAAGACGATCATCCGAGAGACGAAGGTGGAGAACCTCCACGTTGTGCCGGCGACGATTTCATTAGCTGGCGCCGAAATCGAACTGGTCTCGACAATCTCGAGGGAAGCCAGACTCAAAAACGCTTTGGCAGAAGTGAAGAATGACTACGATTATGTCATCATCGACTGTCCACCGTCCCTCGGTCTATTGACGCTGAACTCATTGACCGCTTCTGATTCCATCATTATCCCGGTGCAATGCGAATACTATGCACTGGAAGGGTTGAGCCAATTACTGAGCACCATCCGTCTTGTACAGAAGCACTTGAATCACGATCTGATGATTGAAGGTGTCTTGCTGACAATGCTTGATGCACGGACGAACCTCGGCATCCAAGTAATCGAAGAAGTAAAGAAATACTTCCAGGAGAAAGTGTACCACACGATCATTCCACGGAACGTCCGCTTGAGCGAAGCACCTAGCCATGGAGAGCCGATCATCATTTATGACCCGAAATCTAGAGGCGCAGAAGTATATGTAGAATTGGCGAAGGAAGTGATCAAAAATGGCTAAAGGGTTAGGTAAAGGCATCAACGCGTTGTTTCCTGGCGAGGCATTAAGAGATTCGACGCAAGTGACGAGGCTTAAGATGAGCCAATTACGTGTCAATCCATATCAGCCACGAAAGATTTTTGACGAAATGGCGTTGCAGGAGCTGTCTGAATCCATCAAGGAGCATGGCATTCTTCAGCCGATCGTTGTCAGGAAGGCCGGGAAGAACTACGAAATCGTCGTGGGAGAGCGGCGTTTCCGCGCAGCGAAACTTGCAGGAATCAAAGAGATTCCTGCGATTGTCAAAGAATTGACCGACCAGCAGATGATGGAACTGGCGATTCTTGAAAACTTGCAGCGGGAAGATTTGACGCCAATCGAAGAAGCCGAAGCATACGAGCGACTCATGGAAGCACTGAAACTGACGCAAGAGCAACTGGCTTTCAGACTCGGCAAGAGCCGTCCATATATCGCTAACCACCTTCGCTTATTGTCCTTGCCGGAAGAAGTGCGAAATATGATTTCTTCGCAGGAACTGACGATGGGACACGGCCGGGCATTGCTCGGAATCAAAAAGAAGAAGATGATTCCTGAAATCGCACAGAAGACGATCAAAGAAAAATTGAACGTCCGACAACTCGAAGCGTTCGTCCAACGATTCAACGAAAATGTTCCACGTGAAACAATTCCGGAGAAGAAGGATATCTTTGTGGAAGAGAAACAAAGCGAGCTCCGCGACCGGTTCGGTACGAATGTGCTGATCAAAAAGAATAAAAACAAAGGGAAAATTGAAATCGAATTTTTCTCTGAAGAAGATCTCGAGCGCATCCTCGAACTGCTAAACTGAACAAAAACCTATTTCCCGACCTGGGGAATAGGTTTATTTAATAGAAAAGCGGAGGCGGCTCGTTCAGCTCTGACAGGCGTAAGACGGGTCAGCGGAGCGGCGTTACTTGCCGCGCAGCTGGGCTGTCTTACGACCCGAAGAGTAAGCCGCCGGCGTCTGGACAATAGAAAAGCGGAGGCGGCTCGTTCAGCTCTGACAGGCGTAAGACGGGTCAGCGGAGCGGCGTTACTTGCCGCGCAGCTGGGCTGTCTTACGACCCGAAGAGTAAGCCGCCGGTGTCTGGACAATAGAAAAGCGGAGGCGGCTCGTTCAGCTCCGCCGGGTATAAGCCGCCCCGAAAAGTTGGCTATCGGCGAAGCCGTCATACTATAAAAAGCGGCGAGGAAAATCTATAATGTATGAATAGTTCGATCTTTTTTTGGCAAATCCAGTTTATGGAAAGGAGCCTTCTTATGGTTCTCTTGGGGACAGTCATCAACGCAATATTAATCGTATTTGGCACATTAGTGGGAAGAGCTCTCCGGAACATCCCCGAGAAAATGAAGGAAACTGTCATGTATGTCATAGGCCTCGCAGTATTGGTTCTCGGCTTGCAGATGGGGTTCGAAAGTACCCAATTCGTCATCGTGATCATTAGTTTGGTTATCGGTGCGGTAATAGGGGAATGGATGGATTTGGACGGCAGGCTGAATCAGTTCGGCCGTTGGGTGGAAAAGAAAATCGGTGCCGAAGAAAGTAAAGGAAGCATTGCGCAAGGATTCGTCACAGCGACACTGATTTTTGTCATTGGTGCGATGGGCGTCATCGGGGCATTGGAGAGTGGCCTGAGCAATGAACACGGTGTGCTGATTTCAAAAGGAATCATTGATGGCTTTACGTCGATCATTCTGGCCTCGACGCTCGGTATCGGAGTCTTGCTGGCGGCAATTCCGGTCTTTGTATATCAAGGCATCATTGCACTATTTGCGACACAGATCAGTTTGATCGTCCCGGAAGCAGCGCTGGATCTGTTCATTCTTGAAATGACAGCGACTGGCGGGATTATGATCGCAGCGATCGGCTTGAATTTGATGGGTGTGACAAAGATTCGTGTCGCGAATTTGTTGCCGGGTGTGGTCGTTGTTGCTTTTGTTGTCGCAGCGATTTATAAATTCAATTTGTATTAAGAAGGTGATAGGATGGCAGTAACTCCGCAAACTCCGGATACAACGGAAACACCGGAGAAAGAAATGACCCCTCCGGATTTGGAAGAAGTACAGGAAACCCTTTTAAATCAAGAAACATGGATCAACCTTGGCCAACTTGCGTTGGAAGTGATAGCAATCGTATTAGTGGCTTGGCTGCTTGTACGCATCGCGAAAGCTCTCATCCGCCGAACATTCACGGTACGTGTAAAGGGCCCGTTCAAGACGAAAGGGCACGGGAGAAGACAGCAGACTTTACAAAAGCTGCTCGAAAACATTGTTGCATATGTGATCTGGTTTATGGCGATTGTAGCGGTCCTTTCAGCGTTCAATATTAATATTACCGGGATTATCGCCGGGGCCGGTGTGCTTGGTTTAGCTGTCGGGTTCGGTGCCCAAAACCTTGTGCGTGATATCATCACCGGATTCTTCATTATTTTCGAAGACCAGTTTTCGGTAGGGGATTACGTCCGCATCAATCAGGCTGAAGGGACGGTCGAAGAAATCGGGCTCCGGACAACAAAAGTCAAAGCATGGACAGGGGAATTATTCATTTTTCCGAACGGCAATGTGACAGAAGTAGTGAATTTCTCGATTCACAACTCGATTGCAGTCGTGGATGTGAATATTTCATATGAATCGGATATCGCCAATGTTGAAGAATTGATCCGTGAGTTCCTGGAAACGTTGCAGGAACGATACGAACAGATTATCAGCCCGCCGGATCTGCTCGGCGTACAGACGATGACGACGACCGAAATAGTCGTCAGAATCACGGCAGAAACATTACCGATGCAACATTTCGCAGTGGCTCGCGGTATTCGCCGAGACCTGAAGGAATTTCTTGACAAACGAGGAGTCGAAATCCCTTATCCGCGGATGGTCATGGTACAGCGCTCACCAGCTGAGCCGGATTCGCCGAATATGAAGAAATAGGAAGAGGAGATAGTGCAGATGGAAACGAAACAATTCGACTTGCATGATACCGTCGAGATGAAGAAAGGGCATCCATGTGGAGCGAATTCTTGGAAGATCATCCGCATGGGAGCGGATATCCGGATCAAATGTGAAGGCTGTCAGCATAGCGTCATGATGCCACGTGCAGATTTCGCAAAAAAGATGAAAAAAGTGCTCAAAAAAGCCGACACTGAGTGAGAATGGACAATCAACCCTTTCATTTCTATAATAGAAGAGTTGAAAAATAAGTTTCATCGAAAAGAAAGGTCGTGAATCCTATGGCATTAACTGCTGGGATTGTCGGACTGCCGAACGTAGGAAAGTCCACATTATTCAATGCTATTACAAAAGCGGGTGCCGAAGCGGCAAACTACCCGTTTTGTACGATAGATCCAAACGTCGGGATCGTAGAAGTTCCTGATGCACGTTTGAACAAATTGACGGAATTGGTTGTACCGAAGAAAACCATTCCAACTGCTTTCGAATTTACGGATATCGCTGGAATCGTCCAAGGTGCGAGTAAAGGGGAAGGACTTGGGAACAAATTCCTTTCACACATTCGTGAAGTGGATGCAATTTGCCAAGTCGTCCGTTGTTTCGCAGACGAGAACATCACGCACGTATCAGGAACGGTCGATCCGATCTCGGATATCGAAGTGATCAACTTGGAGCTGGTGCTTGCAGACATGGAGAGTATCGAGAAGCGCATCGCTCGCGCTGCCAAACTGGTCAAACAAAAAGACAAAGAAGCAATCGCAGAAGAGCCTGTGCTACAGAAATTGCGTGAAGCATTCGAAAACGGCAAATTGGCACGTTCAATCGACTTTACGGACGACGAGCTAGCAATTGCGAAAAACTTGAACTTGCTGACGTTGAAGCCGATGCTGTACGTGGCGAACGTAGCAGAAGATGAAATCGCAGAAGCGGACAACAACGAATACGTTCAGCGCGTCCGTGACTTTGCGAAACAAGACAATGCAGATGTTATCGTTGTTTGTGCGAAGATCGAAGAAGAAATGGCTGAGCTGGATGACGAAGAGAAAGAAATGTTCCTTGAAGAGCTTGGCATCGAGGAATCCGGTCTCGATCAATTGATCCGTGCATCTTACAGCTTGCTTGGCCTTGCAACTTACTTCACTGCAGGGGTACAAGAAGTCCGTGCTTGGACATTCAAAAAAGGGATGAAAGCTCCGCAATGTGCGGGTATCATCCACTCGGACTTCGAACGTGGATTCATCCGTGCTGAAACAGTCGCTTATGAAGATCTTGTGGAAATGGGATCGATGACCGCTGCAAAAGAAGCAGGGAAAGTTCGTCAAGAAGGAAAAGAGTACCTTGTCAAAGATGGCGATGTTATGCTCTTCCGTTTCAACGTATAATAATAGGAAAAAGGGCTGCCCCTAAAAGGTCATGGAACATGACTTTCAGGGTCAGCCCTTTTTTGTGGACTCATCCGGTTTTTGAGCGAATCCAAGTTAAATGCATCTGAACGCAAGTTAACCGGCGATGAGTCCAAGTTAAACACCGACGAACAAAACATATAGCTAGACACCACATAACCGCCGTCGAACGCTGGTTACGGGCCGCCTTCCTTGTACTTTCCAGGAAGCTCGTCGAACAGATGCAGACGTGGAAGCTCCGGGTCATCGAGAACCCATACGGCATCCGGCTCTTTTCGGAGTGCCTGCCACATAACGAAATCTCCGTAAGCCCCAGCAGCGAGCATCGCGCCGAGAAGGACGAGGACCTGATCCTGCAGCCAAACGCCGAGAACGGTCGGAAGTGCAGCAGTCATCCAAAACGGCAGCAATAGCGCCTTCCGGATTGCTCTATTCCGCAGCGGTCGTTCGGTCGTCGCATAGGCGATGCCGAGCGCGAGATTGACGCCGAAGCGGAGGGAGCGGATTGGGACCTTGCCGAAGACCACGAATCCGAAGAGGTGGAAGAATTCGTGGATGGCGATCAGGATGATGTAGCCGGCGATGAAGTATAGGATGCCGATCCAGGAGAAGGAATAGGCGAGCGGTGACACGAAAAAATGATAGGCTGCCGCAAAAGCGACAAGCAGAAAAAGGTTCACTTGAAGCATCTTTGGCGTAAGCGCGTCGAGGTCAAGTTCGATCAGACGGTCGGCTTTCATGGATTTCCCTCCTTGTAGATTTCACTTAAAAGTATAACGACAAAAGCTATCCGAATGGTAGTTGCATCACGGATGAATTGGTGATACAATAGGGTGATGTGAGTAATACTTTATGAATTGCTTGCTCCTTGCCCGCTGGAATCAGCAGGGCCAAAGTCCATAAGGAGGTGACAAATGATGAGAGAATACGAATTAATGTATATCGTTCAGCCTGCGATCGAGGAAGAAGCGAAGAAAGCTCTAGTTGAGCGTTTCAGCGAAATCCTGACATCGAACGGTGCTGAAATCATCGAGTCGAAAGAATGGGGTAAACGCCGTCTAGCTTACGAAATCAATGATTTGCGTGAAGGCTTCTACCAGATCGTCAAAGTCAATGCAACGACTGAAGCGATCAACGAATTTACCCGTCTTGCGAACATTAACGAAAACATTATCCGCCACATCGCTGTACGCCAAGGCGAATAAGCGTAGGCTACCAGATAGCAACGACTTCAAGGAGGTTGAATTCTGATGATTAACCGAGTAGTGCTTGTCGGCAGGCTAACAAAAGATCCAGAACTCCGCTATACTCCGAATGGTGTAGCGAACTGTAACTTCACACTTGCTGTGAACCGTACATTCGCGAACGCTCAAGGGGAGCGGGAAGCGGATTTCATCAATTGTGTAACATGGCGTAAACAAGCTGAAAACACAGCTAATTTCCTTAAAAAAGGAAGCTTGGCTGGTGTGGAAGGCCGTATCCAGACACGCAATTATGAAAACAATGAAGGCAAACGTGTATATGTGACAGAAGTGGTGGCGGACAGCGTGCAGTTCCTTGAACCGCGCAATTCCGGCTCCGGCTCTTCTGACCGCAATTACAGTCAGCAGCCTTCTTCTTATCAGCAGAACCAACCACCTGCGAGTCAGCAGAACTATACGCGTGTAGATGACGATCCATTCAAGAGCAATACAAGCGGACCGATCGACGTATCGGACGACGACTTGCCATTCTGATCGACGCCACCCAGCGTAACCAAAACAACTCATAAAGGAGGGAATCCACTATGGCACCACGTCGCGGAGGTAAAAAGCGTAAAAAGGTTTGTTATTTCACTTCAAACAACATCACGCACATCGACTACAAAGACACGGACTTGCTAAAGAAATTCATTTCTGAGCGAGGCAAAATCTTGCCACGCCGTGTAACAGGCACTAGCGCTAAATGGCAGCGTAAGCTGACAATCGCTATCAAACGTGCACGCATCATGGCACTTCTTCCATTCGTAGCGGAAGAAAGATAATTAATTGAACATCCCACTGCCTTTTCCCTGTCTGCTGACAGGGAAAAGGCAGTTTTCTTTTTATCCGGACATGGTGTTACACCGATGACCGCATTTTTGTTCATGGCAGGCAATCATGGTACAATTACAAGGATGAAAATAACCAAAAAGAAGGGAAAATTGACTTCTATGCAGAACCAGCAAGTTCGGCGTCTTACCGATGGGGCATTGATGGCAGCCGTGTTTACGGTCATGCTGGTCATTTCCGTATATGTGCCGATTTTCAGTCTGTTGACCGCGCTGTTTTTAGCGGTGCCTGCAGCCTGGTACAGTGCGAAGTACGGATGGAGAGCTTCCCTTGTGTTTGCACTGGTTTCTCTTGCTTTGAGTGCGTTGCTTGGCGGCTTCCTAGCAGTGCCGCTAGCGCTCATCCATTTGCCGTTCGGCCTTGCAATCGGATTGTCGCTTTATTATAAGAAAAGCAAATTATATTTATTTCTTAGCGCAGGCTTGTCCTTGCTTGCGTCACTCATGGTGCAGTACGTAGCAGCAGTGGCTTTCCTCGGCATCAACGCCATTGAGGAAATGAGATTGCAGCTAGAGGATAGCTACGCACAAGCAGGCGTGTGGGCAGAGCGTATGGGCTCAGACATGGAAGCATACAATGCGACCGTCAGCCAAATGCTCTTCACCTTGGAGACGATGCTCCCTACACTCTTTGTAATGGCGGGCTTTATCATCGCTTGGGGTGTCTTGTCGGTCCAGCTACCGCTCTTGAAGCGGCTAGGTGTCGCATCTCCGAAGTTCCCGTCATTCCGGGAATTACGGTTGCCAAAGAGCGTCTTATGGTATTTTTTGATCATCATGCTCATTACGTTGCTGTTCGAACCGCAGCCGGGCACGATGCTCTACATGGCGCTGATGAACCTCACGCTATTATTGAACATGCTTTTCTTCCTGCAAGGAATCTCGTTCTATCACTTCTATATCCACCAAGAAGGATGGCCGAAATGGGTCACAGTTCTTGTGACGGTGCTGGCAGTGCCGCTGCAATCGTTCACAACGATCGTCGGTATCATCGATTTGGCCTTCAATATCCGGGGCTGGTTGAAGCGGGCACATGAGTTCAAAGGAAAATGAGGAGCTGAAATGAATGTCGGCTTTTTTTAGAAGCAGAAAGCTAAAGTATCCTTTGTTGACGTTAGCGCTTTTAGGCGCGACTGCCACCGTCCTTATCTCGTTATGGTCGGAAGTGGCGGCAGGTGTGTTTCTTCTGCTTTACGCAGGTGTATTTACGTGGACATGGGTGACAGAAAAGAAAAACTACGAAATGACGGAGAAGCATATCGAGACGCTGTCTTACCGGATGAAGAAAGTCGGGGAGGAAGCGCTTCTTGAGATGCCGATCGGGATCATACTGCTCGGCGATAATTACGAAATCGAATGGGCGAATCCTTATATCACATCTGCAGTCAGCCAGGATTCGTTGATCGGGGAGGCGCTCTTTTCACTCTCTGATGATTTCCAAACATTGATCAAATCAGAGGAACTCACGGAAATGATCATCTTACTGGATGGACGCAAGTACAAAGTTTCCTATCAGCCGGATGATAAGCTCCTGTATTTCTTCGATAACACCGAACAGTTGGATATTGAAGCACTTTACGAAGCGGACCGGACCGTCATCGGTATGCTATTCATCGACAACTACGATGAATTGACGCAAGGGATGGACGATCAATCACGGAGTGCCATCAATAGTATGGTCACGTCTCTCGTCAACGATTGGGCCGCGAATCACGGCATCTTCGTGAAGCGGACGTCTTCGGACCGGTTCATCGCGATTTTCAATGAAGCGATCTTGGCAGAGTTGGAACAAGGCAAATTCGCCATCTTGGATGATATCCGAGAGATCAAGGCGAAGGACAACCTCGCATTGACGCTGAGCATCGGTGTCGGGGCAGGCGCGATGTCTTTGATCGAGCTCGGCAGCATGGCCCAGTCCAGTCTCGACCTCGTCCTTGGACGCGGAGGAGACCAGGTGGGCATCAAGCATCCGAGTGGCAAGATGAAGTTTTACGGCGGTAAGACCAACCCGGTGGAGAAACGCACGCGCGTACGTGCACGCGTCATCTCCCATGCTTTGCGTGATTTGATCCAAGACAGTGATCAAGTATTTGTCATGGGGCATAAAATGCCGGATATGGATGCGATCGGAGCTGCGGTCGGTGTCGCGAAAATGGCTGCAATGAATAAAGTGAGCGGCAAGATCGTCGTCGATTTCGATGCTTACGATCGCAGTGTCGGCCGTTTGATGGAAGAACTGCAAGGGGATCCTGAGCTGTTCAGCCAGTTTATAACACCGGAAGAGGCGATGGCTTCGATGACCGATAATTCATTGCTGGTCATCGTCGACACGCACAAGCCGTCCATGGTCATCGATGAACGACTGCTTCAGCGCATGGACCGGGTCGTCTTGATCGACCACCATCGCCGCGGCGAGGAATTCATCACCAATACGATGCTCGTCTATATGGAGCCGTATGCATCATCGACAGCTGAACTTGTCACGGAGTTGATCGAGTATCAGCCGAAACACGAGAAATTATCAATACTTGAAGCGACTTCCATGCTTGCGGGCATCGTCGTCGATACGAAGAGCTTTACGCTCCGTACAGGTGCCAGGACGTTCGAAGCGGCTTCCTATTTGCGTTCGAACGGAGCGGATACGGTACTCGTCCAGCAATTGCTGAAAGAAGATCTCGATACGTATGTAGAGCGTTCGAAACTTGTGGAGACAGTAGAATTCCCTGTCCCTGGCGTCGCAATTGCCCGCGGCGAAGAAGACCGGATCTATAGCTCGGTCCTGATCGCGCAGACGGCAGATATCCTTTTGACGATGAAAGATGTGGAAGCATCATTTGTCGTCGCTGAGCGCAGTGAAGGCGTTATCGGGATCAGTGCCCGTTCCCTCGGCAAGGTCAATGTCCAATTGATCATGGAACAGCTTGATGGAGGCGGTCATTTGACCAACGCCGCTACCCAAATGAATGGTGTCACACTAGATCAGGCTCTCGAACAATTGCAGCAAGTGATTACGGATCAATATGAGGGAGGAAACGAAGAATGAAAGTGATTTTCTTACAAGACGTTAAAGGTAAAGGAAAAAAAGGCGAAATTAAAAATGTAGCGGATGGCTATGCACACAACTTCCTGCTGAAGAACAACTTGGCGATCGAAGCGGATCAAGCTGCGATTTCTCAGCTTTCCGGCCAGAAGAAAAAAGAGGAAAAAGAAGCTGCACAGGAACTTGAAGAAGCAAAGCAGTTGAAAGCGACACTGGAGGAATTGACAGTAGAACTGACGGCGAAATCAGGTGAAGGCGGCCGTATTTTCGGTTCCGTTACGACGAAGCAAGTAGCGAAAGAGCTTGAAAAGACACATGGCATCAAACTGGATAAGCGGAAGATGGAATTGGAAGATGCGATCAAAGCACTCGGCTATACCAATATTCCAGTGAAATTGCACCATGAAGTGACGGCTGTACTGAAAGTTCACGTGACAGAAGAAGCATAAGGAGATAAGTCCATGAGCGAAGCGATTGACCGTATCCCGCCGCATAACCACGAAGCAGAACAATCGGTGATCGGTGCGATCTTCCTTGAGCCGCAAGCACTTATATCAGTTGCGGAAGTTGTGTCTCCAGAAGATTTTTACCGCATCGCCCACCAGAAGATATTCGATACGATGGTCATTCTTGCCGATCACGGCAAAGCGATCGACGTCGTCACTGTAACAGAAGAGTTATCGGCTAAGAAGGAACTGGAAGATGTCGGCGGCTTGTCGTATTTGACGGAAATTGCCAACGCGGTGCCGACTGCAGCCAACGTTCTTCACTACGCCCGCATCGTTGAAGAGAAAGCCTTACTTCGCAGACTGATTCGTGTAGCAACCTCGATCGTCGAAGACGGCTTCAGCCGTGAAGACGAAGTGGAAGCGCTGCTTGCGGAAGCAGAGAAGAAGATGCTCGACATTTCGAACCGGAAAAATGCCGGTGACTTTGTCCACATCAAGGACGTTCTCGTCAAAACATACGATAACATTGAATTGCTGCATACGCGTAAAGGGGATGTTACAGGCATCCCAACAGGTTTCACAGATCTTGACAAGGTGACAGCTGGATTCCAGCGTAACGACCTCATCATCGTCGCTGCACGTCCTTCAGTCGGGAAGACTGCATTCGCGCTCAACGTTGCACAAAACGTGGCGACGAAAACAGACGAGAACGTCGCGATTTTCAGTCTCGAGATGGGTGCCGAACAGCTAGTCATGCGGATGCTTTGTGCGGAAGGCAATATCGATGCACAGGTACTGCGGACAGGGGCACTGCAAGCGGAAGACTGGCGCAAGCTGACGATGGCGATGGGGAGTTTGTCGAATGCCGGCATCTTCATCGACGATACGCCAGGCGTGCGTGTCAATGACATCCGCGCGAAGTGCCGCCGCCTCAAGCAAGAGCATGGACTTGGCATGATTATGATCGATTACCTTCAGTTGATCCAAGGACCGGGACGCGCCGGCGAGAACCGCCAGCAGGAAGTATCTGATATTTCCCGTTCTTTGAAAGGGCTTGCCCGTGAACTGGAAGTGCCGGTCATCGCACTGTCTCAGCTGTCCCGTGGCGTTGAGCAGCGGCAAGATAAGCGGCCAATGATGTCCGACCTTCGGGAATCCGGAAGTATTGAGCAAGATGCCGACATCGTATCCTTCCTCTACCGGGAAGATTACTACGATAAAGAAACGGAAGACCAGAATATGATTGAAATCATTATTGCCAAGCAGCGGAACGGTCCGACCGGAACGGTGAAATTGGCGTTCGTAAAAGAGTACAATAAGTTCGTTTCGATCGACTGGAGTCAGCATGAAGACGCATCTTCTTTCTAAAAAGCGAACGATTTATAGGTTTATGGATGTATATGTTCGGATTTTTGTTGACGAACTGCTGGAACCTTGATACAATGAATGCTGTTTGAGATAGGGCATAAGCCCAACGGAGGTGCTTTCGATGACATCAATCGTAGTAGTAGGAACGCAATGGGGAGACGAAGGAAAAGGGAAGATCACGGACTTTTTGTCAGAACACGCAGAAGTGATCGCTCGTTACCAAGGCGGAAACAATGCTGGTCATACAATCATATTCGGTGGGGAAACGTATAAATTGCATTTAATCCCATCAGGAATCTTCTATAAAGAAAAAACATCCGTTATCGGGAATGGCATGGTGGTCGACCCGAAAGCGTTAGTAAAAGAATTGACAGGTCTGCAGGAACGCGGTGTCGTTACGGACAACCTACGGATTTCCAACCGTGCACACGTACTTCTGCCTTACCACATCAAGCAAGATGAAGTACAAGAAGAGCGTCGTGGCGCCAACAAGATCGGTACGACAGGTAAAGGGATCGGGCCCGCTTACATGGATAAAGCAGCACGCATCGGTATCCGGATGGCTGACCTCTTGGACCGCACGGTATTCGAAGAGAAGCTTCGCCAAAACTTGATCGAGAAAAACGAGATGTTCGAGAAGCTTTACGATACGGAAGGTTTTTCCGTCGAAGAGATTTTGGAAGAGTACTATGCGTACGGCCAGGAGATCGCGAAATATGTGACGGATACTTCTAAGGTGTTGAACGATGCACTGGATGAAGGCCGCCGCGTCTTGTTCGAAGGAGCGCAAGGTGTCATGCTCGATATCGACCAAGGAACTTACCCGTTCGTTACATCATCGAACCCAGTTGCTGGGGGCGTAACAATCGGCGCTGGTGTCGGACCGACAGCAATCTCACACGTCATCGGTGTATGTAAAGCGTACACGTCACGTGTCGGAGATGGCCCGTTCCCGACAGAATTGTTCGATACAGTCGGCAATCGTATCCGTGAAGTCGGAAAAGAATACGGAACGACGACTGGTCGCCCACGCCGCATCGGTTGGTTCGACAGTGTTGTTGTCCGCCATGCGAGACGCGTCAGCGGATTGACGGACCTGACAGTCAACTCGATCGACGTATTGAGCGGACTTGAGACGGTTAAGATCTGTACAGCATATCGTTACAAAGGTGAGCTGATTACAGAATATCCAGCGAACCTTCGCATGCTTGCAGACTGTGAGCCGGTATACGAAGAAATGCCAGGCTGGAGCGAAGACATCACAAGCTGCAAGTCGCTTGATGAGCTTCCAGCGAATGCCCGCCATTACTTGGAGCGAATTGCGCAATTGACAGGCGTCCAAATCTCGATCTTCTCGGTCGGACCAGACCGCACACAGACAAACATCGTCACAAGCGTTTGGAGACAAAATTAAGAATCATATCAAGGAAGACTATTCGAAAAGCCTGTAATCGGCTTTCCGGATAGTCTTTTTTCATCCATTTTCATAGAAAAATATCGAGTTCATCGTGATTTTTTGTGATTGTAACAAAATGAACACATTTAAAATAGATTATTATTAGTCTATATGACAAATGTAACAGTGTGAGGAAGGGATGTCGTCTTGAAGAATTTGAAAGAATCACAGCTAATAAGCGATTTTCAAGTAATTTATTTCTATTAATTTCCTTTTAATAGGAATAAAAGGAAGTAATAATGCAATTTTATTACAAGTATCAAATGGGTGTTGTTGAGGAGGAAGAATATGATACATTGATAACCGGGAAAAGAGCAGACAGCAGCTTCTAGCAAAATAGAGAGAAAAAGAAGCGCTGTAAGAATGACCAATCAAGGAGGAAATGAGAAGTTGCAAAAGAATACACATATCCCGCATCGCGGGTTTGAATCGATAAAAATCGCTGTGGCTTTCGTCTTATCATTTACAGTGATTCAGGCTAGCCCTGTTTTCGCTAAAGAGAGCGAAGCGGATGGTCTCGGGACAATCTATCATGTTTATAACGCAGGTGAGTACCTCGGAGCTGTATCAAACCCTGAACCAGTACAAACGCTCGTTGAGGAAAAAGTGGCAGCAAAAGAGCAAGATTTCGAAAAATTACGGATCGGTGCAAGCAAGGACTTCACAATCGTGCCTGAGCAAGTGTTCGAGCCGACAGTAAAAGAAGAGCAAACGATCATCGATGCACTTGATGAGAACTTGGAGCTTGAAGCAATCTCCTTCGCGCTCGTGCTTGACGAGGAACAAACGGTTTATTTGAGCAATAAAGAAGACTACGAGGAAGTGCTGCACCGGATCAAAGCCACATTCGTTTCGGAAGAAGAGATGGCTGTTTGGGAGAAAGAACGCGAGATGGAGCAGTTGCCTGAGCTACAGCCGGGCGAAACGCGCATTCTGGAGCTGTACATCGCTCCGAAAGTGTCCGGTCTGACAAAACGCATTGCGCCGGAAAAAGTCATGACGGTGGACGAAGCGGTCGATTACCTCTTGGATGAAAAACAAGTGGAAGTCATCGTCAAGAAACAGCGGAAGATCAACAAGGCGATCAAACATGAAAAGATCACACAAACCTCCGCTGACCTGTATGTCGGGGAATCGAAAGTGAACCAGCAAGGGAAAGACGGCAACCGGGAATTGACGTATGCCATTACGGAGACGAACGGCAAGCAATCCGGACGTACCGAAATCGGCAATGACGTGACGCAGGAAGCGGTCAACGAGATCGTCTTGAATGGTACGAAGCCCCTGCCTTCTGTCGGGACGGGTGTCTTCGCTTGGCCGGCAGTCGGAGGATACATTTCCAGCGAGCAAGGCATGCGTTGGGGACGGATGCATAAAGGCATCGATATCGCCCGTCCGTCCGACTTTACGATCAAAGCAGCAGATCACGGAATCGTCCGTGCAGCGGGCGCTGACGGCTCGTTCGGTAACCGTGTCATCGTCGACCACCAGAATGGCTATGAGACGATTTACGCACACCTCGCATCGATCGATGTCCAGCCAGGGCAAGTCGTCCAAAAAGGAAGCAAGCTCGGCATTATGGGGACAACAGGCCGTTCGACAGGAATCCATCTTCATTTCGAAATCTCAAAAAATGGCGTATTGAAAAATCCGCTCCATTATATTAGTCAATAAGAGGGAAGACCGGCCGACTTGGCTGGTTTTTTCTGTTGGGAGAACTATTTCCCGGGAAATAACATCCTTTCCTCAAAGGTGCTAAACGCTCCAAAGAATGATAAAGTAAAGGGTAGACAAGAAAAACGGCAGCATGGAAAAGAAAGAATAGATGAAAGACGGAGGGGACCAATTATGAGCAAAACGATCCTGGTAGTGGACGATGAAAAACCGATTGCAGACATTTTACAATTCAACTTGAAGAAGGAAGGCTATAATGTCGTCTGTGCATATGACGGGGATGAAGCGATCAAGATTGCAGAAGAGATCCAACCGGATTTGATGCTGCTCGATATTATGCTGCCGAACCGTGATGGCATGGAAGTATGCCGCGAAATCCGGAAGAAATTCGACTTCCCGATCATCATGCTGACAGCAAAAGATTCGGAAATCGACAAAGTGCTCGGCCTTGAGCTTGGTGCAGATGATTACGTAACAAAGCCGTTCTCGACACGTGAATTGATTGCGCGTGTGAAAGCGAACTTGCGCCGCCGCAATGCAGCGCCTGCGGAAGAAGAGACGGTCAACTCGAACGACATCCAGATCGGCTCTTTGACGATCCAACCGGATGCATACCTTGTATTGAAGCGGGATGAGACGATCGAACTGACACACCGTGAGTTCGAATTGCTCCATTACCTCGGCAAGCACATCGGTCAGGTCATGACGCGTGAGCACTTGCTGCAGACCGTCTGGGGCTATGACTACTTCGGCGATGTACGGACGGTCGATGTGACGATCCGCCGTCTCCGCGAGAAAATTGAAGACAACCCGAGTCACCCGGCATGGATCGTGACACGACGGGGCGTTGGTTATTATTTGCGCAATCCTGAACAGGAGTAAAGACAATGCAAAAAGTCAGTTTTTTTAAATCGATTCATGTGAAATTCGTCTTGATCTATATTTTACTGATTCTTCTGGCGATGCAAATCATCGGACTTTACTTTGCACAGCAATTGGAGAAGACGCTCAGTGATAATTTCTATGGATCGATTGAAGATCGCATGAATATTGTCGAGTACAGTGTCAGGGAAGAAATGATCCGGATCAGAGGCGATGAAGATGCATCACTGGAGCAGAGTTTGCGCTCCGTGCTGTATGGATTCAAGTCGGACGACATCAATGAGATCCGCGTCGTCGACTCACGGTTCCGGATCCTTGCATCTTCGTCCATCGAGAACCAGTCGCTGGTCAACCAGCGCTCTACGCTCAATTTAGTACGCGATTCGATCATGGGACAGACGGCGCTGGAGAACACGTACGTCAACGGACAGACAGACAGGATCTGGGTACGGGTCCAGCCGATCGTTTCGGGCGGTGAAGTGCTAGGTGCCCTGTATGTGGAAGCAGAAATCGAGAATGTCTACGACCAGATGGATGAGATCAATGGCATCCTGGCCGGTGGAACGGCGCTCTCGCTTGTCATTACCGCGATACTAGGGGTGCTCGTCGCACAGACGATCGCTAAGCCGATCTCGGATATGCGGAAGCAGGCACAGGCGATGGCCAGAGGGAACTTCTCGCGTAAAGTACGCGTTTACGGGGAAGATGAGATCGGCCAGCTGGCGCGGGCGTTCAACCATTTGACGAACCGTCTGCAGGAATCCCAGCAGTCGACCGAGAGTGAGCGGCGCAAACTGGCGTCCGTCCTGTCGAACATGACGGACGGTGTCCTATCCACGGACAGACGCGGGCGGGTCATCTTGATCAACGAAACGGCGTTGCGTCTCCTTGACGTTACGTATGATATGGTCATCAACCGGCCGATCGTCTCGGTCCTTGGACTGGAATCGGATTATACGTTCGAAGACTTGATCCACGAGAAAGAGTCGATGACGCTCGATTTCAGTACGCATGAGCAGACGACGTTACTCCGCACGAGCTTTTCGGTCATCCAAAAAGAGACCGGCTTCGTAAACGGGCTGATCGCCGTCCTGCATGACCATACCGAGCAGGAGAAAATCGATATGGAGCGGCGGGAATTCGTCGCGAACGTCTCACACGAACTGCGTACGCCTTTGACGACGATGCGCAGCTATTTAGAAGCGCTTGCTGAAGGGGCTTGGCAGGAGCCGGAGCTTGCACCGAACTTCCTGAGCATCACACAGACCGAGACAGAGCGGATGATCCGTCTTGTCAACGATCTCTTGAAGCTCTCGAAGATGGATTCGGACGCGACGGATCTCAATAAAGAGATCATCCAGTTCAACCAGTTCTTCAACCGCATCATCGACCGCTTCGAAATGTCGCGCAAGCAAAATGTACAGTTCGTGCGGAATTTCCCGGATGATACGTATTTCGTCGAGATGGATGCGGACAAGATGACACAAGTCGTCGATAACATCATTTCGAATGCGCTGAAATATTCACCGGAAGGCGGCACGATCCGCTTTGAATGGGAAGCGCGGGAAGAACTGCTCCTAATCTGCATTAGCGACCAGGGGATGGGGATTCCGAAAGAGAACCTGGACCGCATTTTCGACCGTTTCTTCCGTGTCGACCGTGCACGCTCACGGGCAATGGGTGGAACAGGTCTCGGTCTTGCGATTTCCAAAGAGATGGTGCAGGCACATGGCGGGACCATCTGGGCAGAGAGTGAATACGGGAGAGGCACGACCATCTACTTCACGTTGCCTTACGAAATGGCCGACGGAGGTGAGTGGGAATGAAGTACATCGAGCATATCAAATCAGGCGCATTGGCATTGCTCGTGCTGCTCAGTGTCGTCCTGACGTTCACCATCTGGACGTTCAAGCCGACGTTCGAAATGATCGAACCGCCGTCCACCGACGTCGCGATCGGTGAAAACCGTCGTGTCGAAGAGGTTGTGCGGCCGCATAAAGCGTTGTTTCATTACAGCGATACGGTCACCGGCACGACAGAGCGTGCTGACATTGATCGCCTTCTTCAAT
This sequence comes from Planomicrobium sp. YIM 101495, assembly GCF_009707665.1. Classification (GTDB taxonomy): domain Bacteria; phylum Bacillota; class Bacilli; order Bacillales_A; family Planococcaceae; genus Planococcus. Next base: position 1,857,711 of record NZ_WLZW01000001.1, on the reverse strand, counting down.
CGGTCGACGGCTGGAAAGTGCAAGACTTGGCATTGGCCGAAGAAGAAGCTTCATCCGCCACGATGTCTGCTTACTTGCATGACTCGAATCGTGTCGTCCTTTATTATAACGGCGGGGTTCCTTTCTCGATCTATGACACGGTGATGGAAATCACGGACAGCGCGATTCCGGAATCCTCCTTCGACCGGCTGATCATCGAGTGGGGAACGATCGAGAGTAATAAGTTCGTCCTGCATTTCATCAACAGCGAGACCGGACGCATTTATAAAGCGTTCATCACCTCTTCGGTCCTTGATGAGTTCCAGGCGAGCACGCTTGTGGAAGCGATGGATTTCGATGCGTATACGATAAATGAAGCGATCGGGAAACTCCCGATTTATGTACCGACAGAGGAAAAACAGATGACGCAATATACGTATTTGCTTGATGAAGTATCACCGAACCGTTTCGTCAACGCATTGTTCGAAAATCCGAACAATGTCTCGGCGACACGAGAGGCGATGTATGAAGAGTATACGGATGATTCCGCAGCGATCATGCGCGTCCATAAGACGAAAAGCATCAGTTACGTACAGCCGCAGGCAGAAAGTGCCGATCCGTCGGTGCCATCCGAGCTGTTGTTGAACACACTCGATTTCGTCAATGGACACGGAGGGTGGACGAACGACTACCGCTACTTTGGGATGAACCCGTTGAACCAGGAGATCACGTATCAATTGTTCCTGAACAACCGACCGGTCTTCGGCTCGATGCTCTCGACATCGATCGATATCACATGGGGAACGGACAACGGAGAAGAGCAGATCTACCAATACGATCGACCGGTCTATGTCCTCGAGTCGACAGTCAGCACACAGCTTGTGGACATGCCTTCGGGACTCGATGTCGTCAACGCGATGAAGCGGCTGGAAGACCGGGACTTGACGGAGATCACCGACATCATCGCAGCGTATGAACTTGTCCGGAAAGACCAGCTGCTGGAATTCCAGCCGGCATGGTATTATCAGTCTAATGGCATCTGGATCAAGCTGACAGGTGAAGAGATCGGAGGGGGACCGTTTGGACTGGAGTAAAACGAAAACCATTTTCATCATCGTCTTCGCCATCCTGAACGTGGTCCTCTACACGCTTTACCTCGACCGCTACAGCGAAGCGAAAAACGTGGAAGTGCTGGGAGACTCGTCGATCGACGAGAAGCTCAGCGCGGATAATATCATCTATCAGGAAGTCGTGGAAGAAGTGGAAGACTTGCCTTATATCCAGGCGGAGCTGAAGCAATTCACGCCGGAGGATGCACCGCAGGAGAACGTCCAAGTTACGGTCCGGGAAGATAAATATATGACCGTCACGTTCAATTCGCCTGTCACACTTGAAGGTGCGGAACTGGAAGAAGCATTCACGGACTTTGCGGAAGAAGTCGTCCATGAAGGAGGCTCCTACTCGTTATGGAGCATCTCTGAAGATAAGCAGGAAGCGGTTTTCTTTCAGCAAGTCGAAGGTCACCCCGTTTATTACAGCGACAACGGGAAATTGACCGTCCATTGGAACGATGCGGGGGAAATCACGCATTACGAGCAATCGATGTATGAGAACGTCAAGCCTGCGGAGCAGCTGAAAGACATCGTCCAGCCGATGCAAGTGCTCAATACGCTTTATCAACAGAGCCAGCTGCAGCCGAATAGTGTAGTGGAAAAAATGGAACTGGGCTATTCGATCTTCGTGCAAGTATCCGAGAGTACGCAGATGCTGACACCGACATGGCGTGTCGAGGCGACGCTTGAAGATGGGGAGACGCGACAGTATTTCGTCAACGCAGTGAAAGACGGTGTAATCGAACCGAACAGGGAAGAAGACAGCACAGATTAAGGAGTTTTGATTATGCGTTTTAGTGTTTTGGCTAGCGGCTCAAGCGGCAATGCCATCTATATCGAAAATGACGAGCATGCATTCCTTGTGGATGCAGGTCTGAGCGGACGGAAGATGGAGCAGTTGTTTTCCTCCATCGGCAAGTCCGTCGCCAACTTGGACGGTATTCTTGTGACGCATGAGCATAGTGATCATATTAAAGGGCTTGGCATTCTTGCCCGCAAGTACAAAGTGCCGATTTATGCCAATGAAAAGACATGGATAGCGATGGACGGCCTCGTCGGTGCGATTCCGACCGAGCAGCGCTTCCAGTTCGACATGGAGGCGGTCAAGAGCTTCGGGGGCTTGGATATCGAGTCGTTCGGTGTGTCGCATGACGCAGCGGACCCGATGTTCTATGTGTTCCATGAGAATGGCCGCAAACTGTCGCTCATCACGGATACAGGCTATGTCAGCGACCGGATGAAAGGCATCATCCAAGCATCGGATGCCTACGTCTTCGAAAGCAACCACGACATCAGCATGCTGCAGATGGGACGTTATCCGTGGTCGGTGAAACGACGGATCTTGAGCGATGTGGGACACGTATCGAATGAAGATGCCGCGGTCGCGATGAGTGAAGTGATGGCAGAGAAGCCGACGAGCATCTACTTGTCGCACTTGAGTAAAGACAACAACATGAAAGAGCTTGCCCGGATGAGCGTCGAACAGACGCTGCAGACGAAGGGCATCATCGTCGGGGAATACACCCATCTGTTCGATACGGATGCAGAAATCCCGACACCGCTCGTTACAGTATGAACAATCGCTCCGCGTCTTGCGCGGGGCGTTTTTTTGACTCGATTTTCTTTGGAACATTGTCTGTGCCGTTTTGGATGAGTAAAATATAGGTATAGACAAAGAGAGAGAAGGTGAAGTAATGGGTTATTACAATTCGCCGAATTCCCCGCAGCGGCGGGGCGGCGTTTTTCTTGCCGGTTTTGCCGGCATCGTGATCGGGGCATTTCTTGTATGGCTGCTGCTTTACAGCCGTCCGGAACTGCTGCCGAACGGACAGACCCGGTCAGACGGGACGAGTGACTCGCAAGTAGAGGAGACGGGCGGGGCGACCGAGGTGGTCTCACTCGACATCACGACCGGTGTGACTGAGGCCGTGGAGACTGCAGGAGATGCAGTCGTCGGCATCACGAACTTGCAGACGGTCAACGACTTCTGGTCGCAATCACCGGGAACGGCACAAGCGGTCGGGACGGGCTCCGGCGTCATCTATAAAAATGACGGAGGCGTCGCATACATCGTGACGAATCATCATGTGATCGAAGGAGCTTCCGGACTGGAAGTGACGTATGCGGACGGCTCGAAAACAGAAGCCACCATCGTTGGAAGTGATATTTGGACGGATCTGGCGGTCATCCAAGTGGATGGTGCAACAGTTCCGGATGTCGCTGAATTCGGCGATTCGGACGCACTGAAGCAAGGGGAAACCGTCATCGCGATCGGCAATCCGCTCGGCTTGGAGTTCTCGGGCTCGGTAACGACCGGTGTGGTCTCTGGGACGGACCGCGTCGTACCGGTCGACCTGGACGGTGATGGCAGCGAAGATTGGCAGGCGGAAGTGCTGCAGACGGACGCTGCCATCAACCCCGGCAACAGCGGTGGTGCACTCGTCAACCTTGGCGGCCAAGTGATTGGCATCAATTCGATGAAGATCGCGACATCCGCAGTGGAAGGCATCGGATTTTCCATTCCGATCAATTCCGCCTTGCCGGTCATCGAGTCGATCGAACAAACAGGTGAAATGATCCGGCCTTCAATGGGCGTGACGTTACTGGATCTGGCACAAGTGCCCCAAATATACCGCCAGGAAACGCTCCACTTGCCGGATGACGTCGAACAAGGCATCGTCGTGAACGATGTCATTCCAGGAAGTGCGGCAGACCGCGCAGGCATGCAGCGGTACGACGTCATCATCTCGATGGATGGTGAAGCGGTCGGGAATCTGATTGAACTGCGGAAACACTTATACAATGAAAAACGGATCGGCGACATGCTGACTGTGCAAGCTTACCGGAACGGAGAGCTTGTGGAATTCACGCTCGAGCTGACCGATAGTTCGTCCATGTAAGAAGGGATTAAAGGAATTTTTCCGAATAGATTAAGTTAGAAGCAGTGAAAGAAAGGATGATCTCTATGTTCAATTCTTTACAGTCATTTCTTGATATTTGGCAAGACGAAGCAGCCTCTACTCAATTGATTTTCGATGCGTTGACGGATGAGTCACTGAACCAGACGATCACACCGGAACACCGGTCGATTGGCCGCCTGGCATGGCATATCGTCACGACGCTCGATGAAATGACCGGACATGCTGGTCTGAAGTTCGACGGAGCGGCACTCGGCTCAGAAGTGCCGTCCACCGCTGCCGAAATCTCGGATGCGTATCAGCGGGAGAACGAAGCGATGGTCAAAGCGATCCGTGAACAGTGGAGCGATGCGACATTGTTTGAAGAGCGGGATATGTACGGAGAGGATTGGACAATCGGCAATGTGCTGTGGGTGCTCATCACGCACCAAATCCATCACCGCGCACAAATCACGGTGTTGATGCGGCAAGCCGGCTTGATGGTGCCAGGATTATATGGTCCATCGAAGGAAGATTGGCTGACGCGTGGCTCGATGCCACCTGAAGTATGAATAGAAGCTGTTCCGGCAAATGGTCGTCACCTTTCCGGAACAGCTTTTCCTTTGTCTTGAAAAGATATTGTATTAGTTCGTAATAGTATTGTAAATTTTGTAACGTTTATTGAGATAAAACTGAAAATTGTTCGGAATTCGATCATTTAAAGTGTGTGGATAACTTTCGATCCTTTTTCAATCTGTGCACATAAGTGCTTGGAAACAACGCCTGTCTGGAAAGGATTTAATCACTCTGTTACAATGAGTTGTGGATAAGATGAACGAAATGTGCATAACTAAGGGGAATATTCGGAAATTAGAAAGGGGAATGAACATGGAGATGAAAAGTTGCCAAACCCACGTGGAGCGTGCACTTGACGAGTATGTTGCAAAAACGGAAAGCTATCCTATCCTAACGAAAATCGAAAATGATGAAAACTTATCCACAAAGTGTGATTTTTGTGAAGAGCCCGCAATGTATCTTGTGGGAAACAAATAATTAGACACAAGATATAGAAGTGCTTGTGGATATGTGCATAGAAGTTGTGAACAACTTGTTTGTAAAACAATTGTAAAGAGAGGATAAGCTGTGAATATCTCAATTATCAGTGTAGGCAAATTAAAGGAAAAATATTTAAAAGAAGGCATCGCCGAGTATGCAAAACGGCTCGGCAGCTACGCTAAGTTCGCCGAAATCGAGGTGGCGGATGAGAAAGCACCGGAGCAGTTGAGCGAAGCTGACATGGAAATCATCAAAAAGAAGGAAGGGGACCGCATCCTGGCGAAGATTTCCCCGGATGCTTACGTGATCGCCCTGGCCATCGACGGCAAGATGAAGACGTCCGAAGGGCTGGCAAAAGACATGGAGTCATTAATGACTTACGGCAAGAGTAAAATCGTCTTTGTCATCGGCGGATCTCTTGGTCTGCACGACGATGTGCTGAAGCGAGCGAATGAAAAGCTGTCGTTTTCGAAGCTGACTTTTCCGCATCAATTGATGAAGTTGGTGCTGGTCGAGCAGGTTTACCGGGCGTTCCGGATTATGAAGAATGAGCCTTATCATAAGTAATATTCGCAATCCATTCACGAACCAATCTATCTTCGTGAATGGATTGCGATGAGTTTGCTAAATAAACCGTGATTCTGATCAATAACGCATCCAGTGGACAGGGATGCTGATCTTGTTTAAATCAAAAAAACCAGTAGGAGCAGTTTTATGAGACCCATAAAATTAACTATTTCCATTCTGATGATTCTTGGTGTGGTGGGCATCGTTCTGATGTCCAACTTTCTTTCGAAAGGCGAGGCCGAGGAATCACTAAATAACAATGAAGAGAGCAGCAACGAAATGGAACGTTCTGCGTACCCCAATGTCGACATCATCACTGAAATAACAGAGGAAAAGACGCACAATATGGCCATCCATTACCCGGAATTCACTGAGCCAACTTTAAATGAAGAAATCACTGAATATGTAACGGCATCCGAAAAGGAATTCCTGAGCGAAGTAAGCCGAAACAAGGAAATTCTCATGGACCTTCCTGCTTCACTGCACATTTTGTTTGATATCCATCAATTTGCCGAAGATACTTATTCCATCGTCTTCAATGAAGAACGTTTCGTTTCGGGAGCAAATGGGCTCCAAAGTTCGCGCGTGTTTTTGGCCAATACAAATAATGACGAATTCCTGCAGCAGGCAGAGATTTTAATCGATAATGAGCAGAACAGGAATGAAATTTATCAATTATTGCTAAATGAGTTTGAACAATCTGCAGAATATAATTTGTATTTTTTCAAAGATCAGTTAGAGGAGTGGATCGAAGATGAGAACAACGCGTTTTCAAATATGTTCCTCACTGACGAGTCCGCAGTCTTCAAATTCGATAAATACGTTGTGACAGCAGGTGCTGCAGGATCACCGGAAATCTCCATTCCACTTGAAAAAATGCGGGATTTAATAACAGATGAGTGGAAAAAAAGAATGGGCCTCGAAGATGATCAAGTACCGGCATCACCAGAACAGCCGACACTGAGCGATGGAAGTGATCCGGATGACAGTCCGGAGGGGACCGCCCCGTTAAGTGCTAAGCAGGTTGCTCTGACATTCGATGATGGACCGCACCCCACTAACACAATCGAGATTCTTCAGTTGTTGGATACGTATGATGCGAAAGCCACCTTTTTTATGCTGGGCAACAGGGTCGAGTTCTATCCTGAACTTACCAAAAAGATTGCCGAAAAAGGCCATGAACTGGGAAATCATACATGGAGCCACAAGAGTTTACCTGCCCTTGGAAGAGAAGAAATCGTAAAGGAAATCGAAACAACGAATGAGGCCATCCGGAAGGCAACGGGGGAACGGCCTACTGCTTTCCGGCCTCCATATGGTGCGCTAAATGATCAGGTACGGGACGCTATCGACATGGATCCGACCTTATGGACAATTGACACATTGGATTGGAAATCACATGATCCCCATCAAGTTTTAAGCATAGTCGAAGAGAATGTCACAGACGGGTCTGTAATTCTCATGCACGATATTCATGAGTCCACCGTTGCAGCAGTGGAATTGATTTTGAAATCTTTGGATGAAGAAGGTTATGAGTTTGTGACTGTTTCTGAACTGAATACAAAATAGAAAACCGGACGGGACGCTTGTATTTCGAGTGTTCCATCCGGTTTTTTTGATCAACTGAATGACACGTGTCATCACCATTTCTTGACGCCTGTAGATATGTTCCAGGGCCTCCTGAGCTTACGATATAGGTAAGAAAAGGAGGGCGTCGACATGAAGCGGATTGCGTTGATCGATATTTTAAGAGGAATTGCGATTTTAGGGACACTTGGGACGAATATTTGGATATTTGCGCATCTCGGGGACCTTCTATACATTACGACTGCAGGCGCCAGCAGTTGGACGAACATGAACGATTTCGTCCGCACGATTGTCTTATTTATGGTGAACGGCAAGCTGCTCGGGATGTTGACGATCATGTTCGGCGTCGGGATGGAGATTAAGTATCAGCAGTCAATCCGCCGCAACAAGCCGTGGATCGGGATGTACAAATGGGTCATCCTTTTTTTGATGATGGAGGGCTTCCTGCACTACTTACTGGTCATGGAATACGACGTGCTGATGAGCTATGCCGTCACTGCGGCCATTATCGCGGCCATCATCAAGCGCGGAGAGCGAGTGATGACACGGGTGTTATGGATTGCGGGGATATTGCACGTTGGCATGGTTACGCTGATTTTCGCGGCGATGCTTTTGGAGCCGGCGATTTCGCTCGCAAGTTCACCGCAGCTGATCGCGCTGTATGCTGAAGGTACATGGCTTGAGCAAGTCCGGAACCGTCTTATGAATTTTGTTTTCTTCCGGACGGAATCGATCTTTATCATTCCGTTGAACATCTGTTTGTTCATTGTCGGAGTCAAGCTGATGCGCAGCGGCGCTTTTTCCTTCGATGCACAGGGAATCGCGATTCAGCGGAAGCTGCTCGTTTGGGGGCTGGGACTCGGCTTGCCATTGAATGCATTGATTTTCATACCAGGCGGTGCGTTCGACTTGCCGATCCGTTATTTGTTTGCGCCGGTCCTTGCTTTCGGTTATATCGGGCTGATCGCGTTCGTTGTCCGGACGTACAGCACGTGGCGGGTCTGGAAGTGGCTTGAGATGACCGGGCGGATGTCGCTGAGCTGCTATATTTTGCAAAACTTGACGGGCACCGCGATTTTTTATGGGTGGGGTCTCGGGCTTGGTGGTAAACTGAATAGTATAGAAATTGTAGGCGTATTTTGTATGATAGTAGCAGCGCAAATTATATTCGCAAATGGCTGGTTGGCGAAATTTCCATACGGTCCGGTCGAATGGCTGCGGAAGGGAATGCTGCAGAAGCTGGAAAGGTAGGAGTGGGGCGCATGCTGGAATGGTATCCGAAAAACCAGGCAAGGTATTATTTGATCGTCGACGTCCTGACCGTCCTGCTGTTCAGTTATGCTGTCATCATTACGGAGCAGGTGCCGTCATTCGCGCTGAAGCTGGTGTTGATTGCAATTTATCTTGGTGCGTATTACACGGCGCTGTGGCATCAGGAAGGCGCATTGCTTCCAGCTGTCATCGCGGGATTGATGTTGACCGTATTTTTGGCTTATTTGGGAGGGCCGCACTGGGTCCTCTTTCAGATCACCTTCGCAGATCTTGTGGGGCGGGCTGTCAACCGGCGAATTTTGTGGACTGCGACCTTCGTTAACGTCCTGCTTCTCACCGCACTGGTCTGGCGCTTCCAGGACGTGCTCTTTTCGGACGCACAGGCGATCACGCTGGCCATCATGCTCTTCATCTTGCTGCTGCCGTGGCTGCGTTTTTATATAGAGAAAACGAAGCTGCTTCAGCGCGAGGTGGATGATGCAGAGGTTCACATTGCGATGCAGCAGGAACGCCAGCGCATTGCGCGGGACTTGCACGATACGTTAGGGCACACCTTGACGGTCATCAAAGTGAAGACCGAACTCGTCTCCCGGCTGGTGCCAAAAGAGGAAGAGCGGATTCAGAAGGAGCTTAATGATGTGATCCTGGCAGTCCGAACGGCGCATAAACAAGTACGTGAAATCATTTCGGAAATGAATTTTTTGTCGTTGCAGAAGGAACTTTCGAGTTGCAATCAGCTGCTCGAGCATGCCGGTATTGATGCGAAAGTGGACAATCGGCTGACGGGGGTGCTGCTGTCGAGCGTGCAGGAAACGATGCTTGCCTACAGCGTCCGGGAAGCGGTGACGAATGTCGTGAAGCATAGCCGTGCCACTGCATGCAAAATCGTGCTGTCCTACACAGAAGGCCAAGTGGAAGTGGCGATCAGCGATAATGGCGTCGGATTAGCGGACAAGCGGCAAGGCAACGGGCTGTTCACGATGAAAGAGCGGATGCAGTCATTAAAAGGGAATGCAGAAGTGAAGGATACTGCGGCAGGAACGACGGTGCTCCTGTCTATCCTACTCAACCCGACACAGGAGGATAAAAGATGATCAGGATTTGTATTGCTGAGGATCAGCAGCTGCTGAGAGGGGCATTGGTTTCCATCATGGAGCTTGAGGAGGATTTGATCATCGCCGGCGAGGCCGCAGATGGCGCGGAGGCGTGGGCCTTGATTGAACGGGAGCAGCCGGATGTTTGTATTCTGGACATCGAGATGCCGCACTTGTCTGGGCTGGACGTGGCCGCGAAAATACGCGCACACGATTTCCCGTGCAAAATCATGATCATGACGACGTTTGCCCGGGCCGGTTATTTGCAGGAGGCGATGGACCTGAACATCGAAGCGTATATTTTGAAAGATGAGCCGATCGAATACGTCATCGGGGCCGTGCGCAAAATCATGAATAGTGAACGGGTCATCAGCCAAGATCTTGCAGCAACCTTGTTCATGAACGAAAAAAACCCGCTGAACGAGCGGGAGGTCAATGTGCTGAAGCTCGTGAAGGAAGGTTACACAACGAACGAAATCAGCAAGCGCTTATTTTTGACCAAAGGCACCATCCGCAACTATCTGTCGTTATCCATCCAGAAACTCGAGGTCGAAACGAGGCAGCAGGCTGTGCAGAAGGCGGTGGAGAAGGGGTGGATTTGATTTTTGATAGAAGTGCGTCATCTTTATTCTTTGTAAATCAGACCGTCATGGAAGAAACCGCTCGTTCCTTACAGCTTATTATTTTCAAATGCAGCATGAGGAGGGTGTTCAGCAGTCCTTACTTAACTATAATAAATTGAACTAAAGAATTGGATTTTTAGAAAGGTGGAAGAAAGTGCTCCAGGCGGACGCTTTCCGCTCTTTCTTCTAAAGAGAGAGCACGGTAGTGCCACACATCACTCATCCCCAACAATTATGAAAAGATATGGAGTAAAACAGCGGAGAAGAGCAAAGATGTGCTCCTGCTTCTGCATCGATTCACTGGCTTCGAAGCATGAAAACCGTTGCATCGCTTTGCTGTGGACTAAGCGAAGTGCCGAGATCCACTTTGGCGAAGAGCCAAAGTTAGCTAAGAATTGGCTGAAGGAAGTTCAGCCGATTCTTCTGCGACGAAGCAGCGAAGCGATGCAGGAGCAAAAGCACTGGACGCGGAGCTGTTTTACGGAATATCGGAATCTTAAGTTCAACTTATATAAATATAATTCTTCGCAGATTATCAAAGCTTCTCAAAGATCATAATTCTTTTTGTAATGGACAGCCTGTATGTCTGCTTATGCTCTCTCGGGGAAGTACGACAATATGCTGGCAGGCAATCAGCGCCTGAGATCTACGAGAAAGGATGATTGGATGTCGAACACAGAGGACGAAATCATTTTACGCGGCCTTAAAGCAAACAACTTGAAAAATATTGATCTTAACATTAAAAAAAAGCAAATCACCGTGTTTGCAGGAGTCTCGGGTTCAGGGAAGAGCTCGGTCGTCTTTGATACGCTTGCGGCGGAAAGCAGGCGGCAAATGACGATGAATTATCCGATGTATGTCAGAAATCAAATGCCCCGGTACGAGCGCCCCCCAGCGGACTTGATGAAGCATTTGAGTCCGGTCGTCGTGATCGAACAACGGCCGATCGGTGGGAATTCCCGCTCGACAGTTGGTACGTATATGGATATTGATCCGTTGATCCGGCTGCTGTTTTCACGTATCGGCGACCCGCCGATCACGTCTGCAACCGACTTTTCGCGAAACGGTTCATTCAGGCATTGTCCAACGTGCAATGGGTTCGGGGAAATCGTTGCCCCGGACATCCATAAATTGATCGATGCGGAGAAATCATTGAGGGATTATGCGGTTCAGTTCAAACCGTTGTCCCCGTCCGGCTGGCAGGGCAGATGGATGATTACGGGAGGCTTGTTCGATCCGGACATCCCGGTGAAGGACTTTTCGGAGGAAGACTATCGATTGTTCGTTCATGGTCCTCCCGAAGGCGAGCGGGTCTTCGCACCGTTCCATACGAAAAATGGTCCACAGCCCCATGAATGGGATGGATTATTGCCGAGGTTTACGCGGCTGTACATTAACCGGGATGTTTCAAAACTTGCCCAAACCTCTCTGGATGAGGTCCTGGCGATGACTTCCCGTGCGTCATGCCCGACGTGCCAGGGCTCCGGGCTGAATCCCCAGGTGCTCGCATGCAGAATCAACGGCTTCAATATTGCAGATTATGAGGCGTTCGAGCTGACGGAGTTAATGGCAGAGCTTGAAAAAATAAAGGATTCGGTCGGGTCCACCATTGCTGGCCAGGCCATTCCTTCGATCAGGCAGCTCATCGATCTCGGATTGAGTTATTTAAGTTTGTCGCGGAAAATGGGGACGCTCTCTGGGGGAGAAGCCCAGCGTGTGAAGATCGCGCGTCATTTGGGCAGCAGCCTGAACAATATGACGTATATTTTCGATGAACCTACCGCAAGTCTGCATCCCGGGGAAGTGGATCTGCTTCTTCAAATGTTGAAGCGCATCAAGGAACAGCACAATACGGTCGTCGTGATCGAACATGATCGATCGGTCATGAAGATCGCCGATGAAATCATTGAAATGGGGCCGGGTGCCGGTGTGCACGGCGGGGAAGTGATCTTTCAGGGGAAGCAAGGGGAGTTGGAACGTTCGTCAACGGCAACAGCCCTTCAGCAAACACGCGAGATCAACCCGCATCCCCGTCCATTCGCCGAATCTTTTTCCATCAGGCATGCGTCGATGAATAACCTGAAAAATATAGCAGTGGCCATTCCGAAAAATGTCCTCGTGTCTGTTTGCGGCGTGTCGGGATCAGGAAAAAGTTCGTTAATGCTCGGAGCATTCCCACAAAAATATCCTGAAGCGATCATGGTGAGCCAGTCGCCGATCGGTCTCTCCAGCCGCTCGACACTTGCGACCTATATGGGCATCATGGATGACATCCGGGCGATTTTTGCCCGCGAAACAGGACAGCTTGCCGGATTGTTCTCTTTCAACTCGGCAGGCGCCTGTCCGGTTTGCGACGGAAAAGGCGTGACAAAGCCGGATGTTGCTTTTGCCGATCCGGTAACGGTGACTTGTGAAGCGTGCGGGGGGACGAGGTATTCGGATGAAGCTCTTTCGTATACGTACAAAAGAAAAAATATCGTGAAGGTTTTACAGCTGACGATTGAGGAAGCCGGTGACTTTTTTGATCGCCCGAAGATCATCAGCCGTGTCAATACGTTAAGAGATGTGGGGCTTGAGTATTTGACTCTCGGACAGACGACGAGTTCATTGAGCGGCGGCGAAGTGCAGCGCCTGAAATTGGCTAGCCATCTGCAAAAAGAAGGGCAGATCTATATTTTGGACGAGCCGTCATCCGGTTTGCACGTCCAGGACAACGCCAAACTGTTAACTTTGTTCCAACGCCTCGTGGATCAGGGGAATTCGGTCATGATTATTGAGCATAACCTCGATTTTATTGCCGCAAGTGACTGGGTCATTGAACTTGGACCGGGCGGAGGAAAACACGGCGGAGAAGTCGTTTTCGAAGGAACACCGAAGGAAATGCTCTATGCCGATACACCGACAGCGAAGTGGTTGGAGTGAGCAAGGAGCAGGTTTGCGGGGCTTTCAGGATTATGAAGAATGGACCAACACATTGTTCTGAATTCCATCATTTAATTGAACACATCCATGGGAAGTCAGCGATGCTTCTTGGGAACAACCGGTCAATGAACCAATTGGGCCGGTTTTTCTTTTTTAAAAAAAGCTCTATAATGAGTAAAGATGGATGATAATTGATAGTTTCTCTTAAGGTGCTTTTATCTATCAGGTTAAGAGAGAGATTGAAGTATAGAAGACGGGACGGTAATTGAATGAAAAAAATTGGATTTGATTCGGAGAAATATTTGCAGGAGCAATCTGCCTACATCCTGGAACGGGTGCAACAGTATGATAAACTTTACCTGGAATTTGGCGGGAAATTGATAGGCGACAAACATGCAAAGCGTGTCCTGCCGGGATTTGATGAAGATGCCAAAATCAAACTTTTGCACACACTGAAAGAAAATGCGGAAATCATCATCTGTGTGTACGCTGGAGACATCGAACGGAACAAAGTCCGTGAAGATTACGGCATCACTTATGACCAGGATGTCCTGCGCTTGATCGATGAATACCGGGCGTATGGCATTTCGGTCAACAGTGTCCTGATCACGCGTTACCAAGGACAGCCGACAGTCAAGGTATTCATGACGAAGCTTGAGCGAAGCGGAATCAGCGTCGGGATCCACCGCGAAATCGACGGCTACCCTACAAACGTGGATGCAGTCCTTGGAGAAGAGGGATTTGCGACAAATCCTTATATCGAAACGACAAAACCGATCGTGGTTGTCACGGCGCCTGGCCCGGCCAGTGGAAAGCTCGCCACCTGCCTTAACCAAATGTACCATGAGAATAAACTGGGCAATAAAGTCGGCTATGCCAAGTTTGAGACTTTTCCGGTTTGGAACCTGCCGTTAAAACACCCGGTAAACATCGCTTATGAAGCGGCTACCGTCGATTTGAAAGACGTAAATATGATTGACAATTATCACTATGAAGCATACGGGAAAGTAGCGATCAATTATAATCGGGATATGGAGACGTTTCCTGTCATCAAACGGATTATTGAAAGGATTACCGGTAAAGAGTCTGTTTACAGCTCACCGACTGATATGGGGGTTAACCGTCTGAAATCGGGCATCACCGACGATATGGCCGTGCAGGAAGCTGCCAGGCAGGAAATCATCCGGCGCAGTTTCGTCGTAGAGAACGATTATAAAAAAGGGCTTGCCGATGAAGACAGTGTACGCCACATGCAAGTGATTCTGGAAGAGACCGGCTTAAAGAAAGAGGACCGGGCGCCTGTATTGCCGGCCCGTAATTATGCGAAAGCGATTCAAGAGAGCCTGGACAGCACGAATTTACAGGCCGTCATTGCACTGGAACTGCCGAATGGGGAGATGATCACCGGCCGGACGACCACGTTGATGGATGCTTCGGCAGCCGCGATTCTGAACGGGCTGAAGAAATTGACCAATATTTCCGATGAAATTAATTTGTTGTCACCGATGATTCTGCAGACGATTCAGCGGCTGAAAACCGATGATCTGAACAGCCGGGTCCCGACATTAAGCGCCAATGAGGTGTTGATTGCACTGGCAATCAGCGCGGTCACCAACCCTACTTCTGAGCTGGCTTATAAGCAATTGCCAAATCTAAGAGATACACAAGCGCATTCCACGGTTATATTGAACAGGGAAAACGAACAGACCTTCAAGAAGCTTGGCATCGACATCACCAATGATCCGGTATATCCGACTGAGAACCTGTATTACAATTAGGTTTTGGAAAACACCTGCCTTTTCTTCTTACATGGACGTCTAGGGCAGGTGTTTTTTCACTTATAGCGTTTAATGAAAATTATTATTTCAGTGCAACCGGCGGTGTCGGCCGGGAAGTCGTGAGACAGGCGGCGATGAGGTGACGGCGTTTGTGCGGACACTACCAAAGCTGGAGATCGAACACGAGAGCTTGACGGTGGTGCAGGGAGACGCGTTCAATCCGCGGGGATGTGGCTGCGGCGATTGCCGGCCAAGATGCGGTCGTGTCGTGCCTCGGCTCCAATAAAGGGATGAAAAAATCCACTGAGCTTCAGGAAATGACGAAGAATATCATAGCGGGCATGGAAGCACACGGCATGAAACGCATCGTCTACACGGCTTCTGCCGGCATCCACCAGGAATTGACGGGCGTCAGCGGGAAGTTGATGATGACGATGCTGAAAAACGCGCTGGTGGACCACGGGGCGGCGGTTGAGCAGATCCGGTCTCACGGGCTGAACTATACGATCACCCGGCCGATGGGCTTGACGAACGGCGAATTTACAGGGAAATACCGGGAAACGGCTGAAGGCGTGCCGGAGAAATCGATGTCCATCCCGCGTGCGGATGTGGCGCATTTTATCGTCAAAGCATTGGACGACCCGCGCTACGAAAACCGTTCAATCGGCCTGGCAACTTAATACAGTAACAGGAGGAGGAATCAGCATGATCACAGAAACGGATTTGAAACATTTGCGGCGCTGCGTGGAATTGGCGGAGACTGCGTTGGAAAAGGGGGATGAGCCGTTCGGTTCTGTCCTGGTATCCGCTTCAGGAGAAGTACTTTTTGAAGACCATAATCATAACGGGGGTGGCGACAGCACGCAGCACCCCGAATTTGCCATCGCCAGGTGGGCAGCGAACAATATGCCGCCTGAGGAAAGAAGCAAAGCGACCGTTTATACTTCCGGCGAACATTGTCCCATGTGTTCGGCGGCCCATGGGAAAGTCGGATTGGGCAAGATCGTCTACGCAAGTTCCTCGGAGCAATTGGCGGGATGGATGAGTGAGCTGGGCGCCAAACCGGGTCCTGTCTACAGCCTCCCGATCGGGGAAGTCATCAGAGATGCACAGGTGGAAGGGCCGGTCCTGGAACTGGCGGAACAGATCCGCAAGCTCCAGATCCGTTCGTTCGAAAGGAAGCAATGAGATTGAAATCGAAAAATCCCATGAGACTATCTCATGGGATTTTTCGATTTCGTTTAAAGGAAATGAACTTTGTCTGTTTTGCAGCTTGAAAAAGCCAGTGAAAAAGGTGTCCCGCTAGAAGGAGCAGGAATTATTATTCCAAAAATACATAGAGAAACAATATTTGATGTAACGCAGGAAGAGTGGGTCGCGACTTATGATCTTCTTCAGGCAGTTAAACAGCATCTCGACAAACTTTACGAACCGGACGGCTATAATTTAGGGTGGAATTGCGGTGAAGTTGCAGGACAGCATATCCCGCATGCACATTTTCATGTGTTGCCGAGGTATGAAGATGAATTATTGGCTGGAAAAGGAATTCGCTACTTGTTTAAAGGAGAACAAAATAAAAGAACGTTCCGTAATACTCATAACCTTTAGGAAAATCTCTTTAGAGAAGCAAAGAGGTAAGCATGGAATGAAAAATTCTTTAAGTTTTTGAACTAAAAATAGGCGAACAAACTTCGCCTATTTTTTATTTTTGCTTAAAACAATAAGCAAAGGTGAAAACCCATATTCACTAATCGCAATTATAAAGAAAATATTAATTGATAAATTCTAAAAATTCGTTAATCTAAACTTATCCTCCAGTGAAACTTCTGCAACCATCCCCATTTGTTTTGAATATCCGCTTTTCACCTCTTTATAAAAATTATTCAAGCATTAATAACCGCACTTTTAAAAATCTCTTTGAAAGAGGGACTCTATGGAATTCGAAAAAGAATATGAGGCTTTTTTAAACGCGCATCGGCAGACTAGGACCGGAGAAAGGCTAAGACGTTTGGAAGAAGGGCATCAGCAGGCAGAGATTTTGTTTTTGAAACAAATATGGTGGCCGCTGTTTCGTCATTTTCAGTATCTCCATCCGGAATACGAAGTCGATGATTTTAAGGATGGCAAAAGGTACTTGGATTTTGCTTATATTCGTCCAGGTATCCGAATTTGCTTTGAGATTGACGGTTACGGGCCACACTCAAGGAATATAAGCAGATGGAATTTCTCTGATAATCTGGAACGTCAAAATCAGCTGGTCATTGATGGGTGGACTGTCATGCGCTTTTCTTATGACCAAGTAAAAGAACGTCCCCGCAGATGCCAACAGATTGTACAGCAGGTGATTGGAAAATGTCTGGGGGATGAATTGGGTCAAGTCACTTTATCCCTGACGGAGAAGGAAATGCTGCGCTTCGCTATCCAAAAGGGTGAACCTATTTTTCCGAAAGAGTTTGAAGCACATTTGAACTTGAGTGAAAAAACGATAAAAAAGTTGTTAGGTCAATTAGTCGCTAAGAAAATGTTATTTCCCGCTTCTGGAGTCAATAGAATCCGTTCATATCGGGTACCGCATGAGATGAAAAACAATTGAAGCGAAATAAGAGGAAAATTTCCTGTTATTTAGAAGTTAGAGCCGAAATCTGAAGAAATAGCAGGAAAAATTACCTTTATTCAATGAAAAAGCACTAGAAAATCGCCAATTACGGTGTTTAAGGGTAAATAATACCCTTATATTAGCCATTGAAGGCTCTTCAGCAAGAATAGCGGTAAAAATTCCTGTTATTTTGCAAGCCGGTTCGTTCCATCGCATCCTCAGATTTATTCGAACAACCCTCGCCCCTAAAGAACTTGTTATAATGAAAGAGCACCAAAAGCTGAAGCAGCTTTGGCTGCTCTTTTTTATTTTCGACCGAAGGAGTTGGAACGACAAATGAACAAGAACGACATCGCGGATATCCGCAAACGATTCAAGCTGGATACCGATTTATTGAAAATCGCTGATATTTATAACGTCTACATTCAGAAGGAAAGCACGGAGATCTTCCACGAGGAGAGCCAGTCGTTTTCGTTATTAGAGCGGGAGCAGCAGGAGCTG
Organism: Planomicrobium sp. YIM 101495; assembly: GCF_009707665.1. Classification (GTDB taxonomy): domain Bacteria; phylum Bacillota; class Bacilli; order Bacillales_A; family Planococcaceae; genus Planococcus. The sequence continues at coordinate 1,839,727 of NZ_WLZW01000001.1, read as the reverse complement.
TTTCTCAATAACTTCAAGAAAGTGCTGGGCGGTAAGCTGGACCAGAAGCTGTTCGAGGTGAGATTCCAGCCGCAGGAAGACGGGCAGGCCGATCATACGCAGCACCTCTTGTATGAAGGGCTGGAGACGGACGACAAAGAGGAATGGCAGGCGAATATGCAGGCGATCGCGCTGAAGATGGTGGAGGAGCGGCCGTATGAAAAAGACATGGTCGTCACATTCATCCAAGGCACTTATTTCAAGACGACGAAGCGGGCACCGGACGAAACGGAAATCGACATGCGCGATGAAGTATTTAAGACTCCCTTCATCCTTTGCAGCATGAACCAGACGGAACTCCCGAAAAGCTCGCTCGTATTCGACTTCACTGAGAAAGAATTCAAATCGAATCTCATGACGGATCCGGTCATCAAACTGACGTCACCGATTGGCGGCTTCTTTTTTCCGGCTTTTAGCGATAACGGGGCAGACATCCATCACATCCTATACAGCGCAGGAAAAGTGAACAAGCCGGATTTCCAGTTTATCGAGAACGTGCTGAACGGTGATGAGATCATGACGGCGGAAGAAGATAAAGCGGTGTTCGAAGAAATCGTTAAAGCGGTCATCGGCGAAGAAATGAATTCGAAGACGCTTGCCAACGTCTACGACGAAATCAATGCCATGCTCGTCGTGGAAGAAGACGACGAAGAGATGGAAGCGCCCGTCCTCGATACGAAGGAAATGGAGCGCGTTCTGAAGGCGAGCGGCATCAAAGAAGTGAATACGGAAAAAGTGGAGCGCGCGTTCCGGCAAGTGACCGAAGATGACGCCTACGAAATGAAGGCTTCGCACGTCGTCCCGAATTACGCGTCCAAATCGATCAAAATCGAGACGAAAGTGGCGGAAATCAAGATCAGCCCGCAGGATCTGCGCTACGTCAAGCAAGTGAATCATAACGGCCGCCGCTACATCATGATCGAAGTGGAAGAAGACATGATGATCGAAGGATTCAAGCTGATAGAAGAAGAGCTATACGAATAAAAGGGCATAAAAACCTCATCGCGCCTTACTGCAGTTTAGTTCTCTGCAGCGGCCGCGATGAGGTTTTTATCGTTCGCTCACTCATCCGAAATTCGTGCTGCTGATGATATGCAGACAAAAATCCAGATCTGCCTGCAGGTGCTCTTCCATCAGGCGCTTTGCCGATTCTCCATCACGATCCTTGATCGCCTCGTAAATCTTTTCATGTTCATCGATCAAGTTCGGCCGCTTGTGCAGCACGACGGTTTTGCGGAACAGATGGATGATCGACTGCATCCGGTCGATGATATCGATGATCTGTGCGTTGCCGCTCGCCTGGACGATGATTTCGTGGAACCGCGCATTCGCGACCATCACTTCATCTGAATTGGCTTCACGTCCGGTGCGGATACACGCAGCCAGCTCTTCCAGCTCTCGTTCCGGCAAATAAATCGCTGCGGACTGACTCGAGAAGCCTTCCAGCAAAATTCGCACCTGGAACAAGTTCCGCAAATCCTTCTCGCTCGGCTGCACGACTTTCTTGCGGACGATCAATCCCTCGTACTCCAACTGACGTAGAGCTTCGCGGATTGGAGTCCGGCTGTAGCCGAGCTCTTCTGCGAGACGTTCCTCGACGATTTTCGTCCCACTCGGAATTACTCCGCTCAAAATGCGGTCACGTACTGCTTCGTACGCCTGCTGGGAGGCTGTACGGCTTTTTATTTCCTGTCTCATCCCGATCACCTCTATTTGTAGAAAACTGTTGCTTTAAACTTATCAAAAAAACCAAGGAAAAGAAAGACACACAATAATTGGAAGACAAATTCAAAGAAATCACTGCAATGTGCACATAAAATGCTAAAATGTATACAAAAAGATATCAAATCGTGTACAATTTTTTAGTAAAAGTATACAATGTCGAATGTAAGGGTTTTCTTTATATTCAATTCACACGTAATGATTCATTTGTATATGGACTAACTAGCTATGGAGGCGAGACAATCATGAAGAAAATCGGATTTATCGGCTTGGGCATCATGGGCAAACCGATGGCATCGAATTTAGTTGCAAAAGGGTATTCTGTTACAGTCAATGATTTGAACGAAACGGCGGTAGCCGAGCTTGTAGCAGCAGGAGCAACGCGTGCAGCGTCACCGGCGCAAGTGGCAGAGCGCAGCGAGGTCATCATCACGATGCTTCCTGCCAACAAACACGTCAAACAAGTCGTGCTGGGAGATAACGGCGTCTTGCAAACAGCTAAACCGGGCACGGTCATCATCGACATGAGCTCGATCACACCGGTCGTATCGAAGGAAGTTGCGGCACTTGCAGCTGAGAAAGGCGTCGAAATGCTTGATGCACCGGTCAGCGGTGGCGAGCCGAAAGCGATCGACGCGACGCTTGCAATCATGGTCGGCGGCAAAGAGGAAGTATTCGAAGAGGTGAAAGATGTCCTTTACGCGATGGGTACGGAAGTGACGCTTGTCGGAGGAAACGGCAGCGGAACGACAGCGAAGCTTGCAAACCAAGTCATCGTCAACTTGAACATCGCTGCAATGTCCGAGGCATTGGTCTTGGCGACAAAAGCAGGAATCGATGTAGAGAAAATGTATCAGGCGATCCGCGGCGGCCTTGCAGGAAGTGCCGTGCTCGACGCAAAAGCACCACTCATCCTTGACCGCAACTTCGTGGCAGGCGGCAGAATCGATATCAACATGAAAGACATCACGAACGTCATCGACACGGCGCACGAAATTGGTGTACCTATGCCGCTTTCAAGCCAATTGCTGGAGATTTTCCATGCACTGAAAGTAGACGGCAAGTCGGCTGACGACCACGGCGGGATTGTTCAATATTTCGAGAAGCTTGCGAATGTTGAAGTGGGGAGAGTCGAAAAATGAGCAAGGTGAACCAAGAAGAGACACGTCCGGTCGACGAAGTATTCGCTACAATTCCGGGAGTAGACCGAAGTGCTGTCCAAGAACTATTGAAAACCGAACTCGCTTCGTTGAATAAGAAAATCATTGTCCTTGATGACGACCCGACAGGCGTGCAGACCGTGCACGGCGTCTCGGTTTATACAGACTGGTCTGTGGAAAGCATTTCGCAAGGATTCGCAGAAGAACAGGCAATGTTCTTCATCTTGACGAATTCACGCGGCTTCACAGCGGCGGAAACAGCACGTGCGCATCAGGAAATCGCGGATAATGCGCTAACAGTCTCCAAGCAGCAAGACAAAGAGTTCCTCTTGATTAGCCGCGGAGATTCGACGTTGCGTGGGCACTATCCGCTCGAGACGGAAACGTTGAAACAAACGGTCGAAGCAGGTTCTTCTGTCGCATTCGACGGGGAAGTGATCGTGCCATTCTTCAAAGAAGGCGGACGCTTCACGATCGATGACATCCACTATGTCCAGTATGGAGAAGGCTTAGTGCCAGCAGGGGAGACAGAGTTCGCAAAAGACCGGACATTCGGCTACAGCAACTCACACCTTGGCAAATGGGCAGAAGAGAAATCAGAAGGTCGCTTCTTGGCGGATAACGCGACGTACATCACACTTGCAAGCTTGCGCGCACTCGATTTCGAATCCATCACGAAGCAGCTGATGGACGTCCGTGACTTCAATAAAGTCATCGTCAACGCAGTCGATTATGTCGACATCGAAATCTTTGCCGTTGCCCTCGTCCGTGCAATGAAGGCAGGCAAGCAGTTCATGTTTCGAAGTGCAGCAGCACTGACGAAAGTGATTGGAGGCATCCCGGACCGCGGTTTGTTGACAAAAGACGAGATGGTCTCAGGTCCGGCGGAAAACGGTGGATTGATCATCGTCGGTTCCCACGTTAAGAAGACGACGGAGCAGCTGGAAGAGCTGAAGAAATGTGACTTTATCGAGTTCATCGAATTTGACGTTCATCTTGTGCTGGAGCCTGAGAAGTTCGAGCAGGAAACAGCGCGCGTGCAAGAGACGGCAGAACGCTCCATCCAATCAGGCAAAACCGTCGCTGTATACACGCGACGCGAACGCATGGATCTCGGCGAAGGCAAAAAAGAAGAAGAATTGATGCTGTCAGTGAAGATTTCCGATGCTGTTACAAGCATCGTCCAAAACTTGCAGACTCGTCCGCGTTACATCATCGCAAAAGGTGGCATCACTTCGAGCGATATCGGAACCAAAGGGTTGGAAGTGAAAAAAGCGACAGTCGCAGGCCAGATCAAACCGGGAATTCCGGTATGGTACACAGGGGAAGAAAGTAAATTCCCGGGGCTGTCTTATGTCATTTTTCCAGGGAATGTCGGTGCCGTCACGACCTTGAAAGAAACAGCTGAATTGTTAGAAGGATGACCCATCCACTATTACGAATAAAGGAGCACATCAGATGTTAGTGAATACGAAAGACATGTTGATCAATGCCCAAAAAGGGAAATATGGCGTTGCCGCATTCAACGTCTATAGCCTGGAGACCGTACAAGCGGCTATCCGCGTGGCGGAACAGGAAGACACACCGGTCATCATCGCGCTCGGGGAACGTTATTTCCCGACCGTCGATGTCGAAGGATTTGCGGCAATGGTCCGCGCAATGGCAGAAAAGGCAAGCGTGCCGGTCTCACTGCACCTTGACCACGCCTACGAAAAGGAATCCATCATCCGCGCGATCCGTTGTGGCTTTTCTTCCGTCATGTTCGACGGCTCGACGCATCCGCTTGAGGAAAACATCCGCTTGACGAAGGAAATCACCGAAATCGCTCATATGGCTGGCGTCTCGGTCGAAGCGGAAATCGGTTCGCTTGCGAAAGGTGCTTTTTCTGATGAAGAAGAAGGAACCGGCACGTTAACGGATCCGGAATCGGCGAAAGCATTCGTCGAACAGACCGGCGTCGATTTCCTGGCAGCAGCGATCGGCACAGTGCACGGCATGTACCAAGGGGAACCGAAGATCGACATCGAACTTCTCGGCCGCATTCAGCAAGTAGTGGACATCCCGCTCGTCCTGCACGGCGGCTCCGGAACACCGGAAGAGAAAGTACGCGAGGCAATCCAGTCAGGCATCACGAAAATCAACGTGAACACGGAAGTCTCGATGGCGGCCGTGTCACATTTGCAGACGTATTTCGAAAATAAGGATATGATGCATCTATCGACGGTCATGGAAGACATGCAGCGTGCGATGGAACCGGTCATGGCCAAATTCGTCCGGCTGTTCGCCGGAAAATGAAATTTATAGCACGTGTCGCATGGTCTTCACGTGCTACTCGAATCTTGCCATCAAGCATGGCTTTCCAAAAGGAGTAAAAAGATATGCCGATCGTTTCCGTTTGTATAGGGGTCGCCCTATTGCTTATTTTGATGATGGTCTTCAAGTTGAATGCCTTCATTTCATTGATTATTGTCGCTTTGATTGTCGGAATCATGGAAGGCATGTCGCCGATCGATGCCATGGCATCGGTTCAGAGCGGCCTGGGCAGTACGCTCGGCAGTCTGACAATGATCATCATCTTCGGTGCCATCCTTGGTAAGTTGATGACCGATTCCGGCGGTGCCCAACGAATCGCAACGACGCTCATCAGCACATTCGGGAAAAACCGCGTGCAGCTGGCAGCCGTCGTCACGGCATCTGTTACAGGTATCGCTTTGTTCTTCGAAACTGGCGTTGTTGTTTTGATTCCGCTGGTCTTCACGATTGCAGCAGCAGCAGGCGTACCGATTCTGTATGTTGGAATGCCAGTTATTGCCGCATTGATCACGATGCACGGCTTTGTGCCGCCGCATCCGGGACCGACAGCGGTCGCAAGCGTCTTCGAAGCGAATATCGGCCAGACACTCATCTACGGAATCATCATTGCGATCCCGGCCATCATCATCGGTGGTCCGTTGTTCACGAAGCTGTTCAAGAAAGAGTCGCTGGAAGTTAAAATTCCGAAAGGCTTGTTCAATCCGAAAGAATTCACGGAAGCGGAAATGCCTGGTTTCATGACGAGTATCTTAACGTCATTGATGCCGGTCATCCTGATCGCTTCGCAGGTGATCGTGGAAATCGCAGCACCGGATTCTGCGGTCATGCCGTTCTTCGACTTCATCGGGAACCCGAACGTCGCTTTACTGCTATCGGTTCTGTTGGCCTTCTTCACATTCGGCCTGAACCGCGGCAGAAAGATGGACGAAATCATGAAGTCACTCGGCGAAGCCGTGACAGGCATCGCGATGATCCTGCTCATCATCGCTGCAGGGGGCGCGTTCAAGCAAGTCCTGATCGATAGTCATATTGACCAGTACATCTCGGACATCATGTCGGGCTCGACGTTGTCACCGCTTATCCTGACATGGATTATCGCAGCGATCTTGCGTGTCGCAGTAGGTTCCGCGACAATCGCAGGAATGACTGCAGCGGGCATTGCAGCGCCGCTGATCGGTGTGACAGGCGTCAGTCCAGAGCTGATGGTGCTTGCAGCAGGTGCGGGAAGTATCACCTTCTCACACGTCAACGATGCCGGCTTCTGGATCTACAAGGAGTATTTCAACCTGACAATCGGCCAAACGTTGAAGACGTGGTCGGTCATGGTCACGATCATTTCAATCGTCGGTCTTGTGGGTGTCTTGATTTTGGATATGTTTGTTTAAGGAAAACCAGGAGAGCGTTCTCCTGGTTTTTTCTTTCATCCATTTTTTATTTCTTTTTAGTCCATAATATTGCTTAAGAGTTCATACTTTAAAGCTCTTATCTTGGGCGGAAAGAGGTATAATTGAGGCCGTGGTGCAATGGATTTTGGAAAGAGAAGAGCACATGGAAATTCGGGATCCAACGATGGTCAAGACCATCCAGTCCTGTTTCTTTACGGAAGCTCAGAAAAAATAGAGGTGGCAAACGTGTTTAGAAAGTCTGTTATTTTAACACTGGTCGTATTTTTCATGGTCCTAATCATTTTTACACTCAATATGTTTTTGAAAGACGAAGTTGAAGTCTACACCGATGAAGAAATGACTTTGGCGGTCGAGAAGCCGTTGTTCATCAGCTTTAGCGAACAATCGGCGATGGAAGAAGGCCGTGACCAAACGACGGTTTATGACTTGTCGGTGCTCGGCATGGAGATCGGCACATACACATTGGTCGAACGGACGCTTGAAAACGACGTAACGCTTCTTTTCGAAGAAGTGACAAATACCGGATGGATTCCGTATGCATTATCGTTGAATGTCAAAAACTTGGACGGAGCCGACTTCAAGACGTGGAATCCGGAACCTGCGAAAAGGCTGGACGAAGAAGTATACGGCTCGGATCCGACAAGAAACCCTTACGGCGTCTTTACGAAAGCAGACCGGGAAATCCTGCAGGGCAATGTCTACGTTTCGCGTGACTTGCAGCTAGGCAACGGGGACTGGGTGAAGGAGCTCCGCCACGAAATTCCGGAATACACATTGGAAGAAGGCGTGTTAGCGAAAGCTTACTGGCTGCCTCCGAAGCATCAGAGCGAGACGTGGATGATGACGGCGCAGGAGCCGCTATTCGAAACGGAAGAAGCGGAAGATGAATGGATTGCCCATTCGCTGCAGAATCGTCTGGATCAACTGAACTGGCTGACACCAGCTGGTCCATTTGTCAAACTTTCGTTGACTGATGACCTTCGCACACAGTTGGCCTATGGCGATCTGGCAAAACGGAGCGAGGAGTTAAGCTTCGACAATTGGGAGCCGTCCTTGTTCTTTGAAACGATGCAATTAATTTCAGGGGACTCCATGCAACAGTAATTGGGAAACCCGCTAAAGCCGATGCTTCAGCGGGTGCTCAATTTCACTTTTTATCTTCGGTTATTTGCAGCAAGCGTATGATTGATCCAAATAATAATTATTAATGGTCGGAAAAATACAGAATGATTTGATTTCCCTCTCTCAGGTGCCGTTCATTCGGTGCCTGTTTTTTGTTTCACGTGAAACATCGGCTGGAAAGCTTTGCTATTGGTAATATGAAGATAGCTTTTAAATGAATCATAAAAGGTTTTTATAAAACGGCTCGGCGGAAGAATAAAATGAAATCATTGGATCCTGGAATTTTTCAAAAAAATAATCACATCTTCTTGTTCACTTTTCCTTGGCAGAAACGTTGATAAGGGGGGAGGCCGGTGAATGGGCGATTCGTTGATGGACCAAAAGCTATATGAATACTTGAAGATCGTGAAATCTTATTTGCTGAAGATGGGCGCATCCAGAGAAGATGCAGAAGATATCGTGCAGGATACGGCGTATAAATTCATCCTCTACATCGATTCGATCAGTCATAAGAATGTGGAAAACTGGCTTTTCCGAGTGGCGGTCAATGGCTATTATGATTTGTACCGGAAGCGTTCGAGGAGGCAGGCGATTTCCTTGAAATTCGACTTCCGGCAATTATTCGAAGAGCATACGCCAGAGGAAGCGATACTGCAGAATGAAGTAAAACAAGGGGTGGATGCTGTTTTAAAAAAGCTGAAGCCGAAACACCAGCAATTTCTGCTTTTGAAATACAGTTTGGATCTGTCTATAAGAGAAATTGCGGAGCTGCATGAGATGAAGGAAGATTCGGTGAAGACGACCTTGTACCGTGCGCGCAAGGAATTTGTTCAAGAGTACAGGAGGCAGGGGCATGAGTAAAAAAAATGAGTTGTTTTCAAAAGACGCCGACTTTTCTAAGCTGGTGAAGAAAGCGAAAAGAAAATCGCTGATCAGGAATGGACTGATTTCCGTGATTGTCAGTGTAATTCTATTTATTGGCCTTTTTTGGTTGGGGACTTTCCTGATGTATAAAAAAATGGAGCAGGAAAGCAATTATGATTATGCCTGGCAATCCATTATCGGGGCAAACGTTGAATACGGAGGATCGTTATTTAATTACACACCGTTCTCGGCTACAGTCACTACTGAAATCAATAAATATTTAGCGGATACGCCGGTACCATGGGGAAATCATGAGAAGGTTTTTACCATTTTCGGTCCTTCCCGGGCCATTCATTCTCACTCAATTTCAGGGAAAGGGGAAATCGAGGACGAGAGAATCCCGCTTTATTTTCTGGGAGAGCGGGTGATTGAATTTTATCACCCGGACGGAAATTACGAATTTATCCCGGATGACAAGTCATTGCTGGATGAAATCGATGAAAACAAATTGGTAGAGCTGGCCTATTCTTTTGACACAGCTTACACGATTGCGGAAGTACAGGAAATGTTTGGTGATCAATTGTCCTGGTACTGGGTGGATGATGCGACTCCACTGAGCCAAAACGGTGCGGAAGATCAGCCGATCATTGGAAACAATGTCTATGGCTTTCTTCATGGAGAAGAACGCGAACAGCGGGTGGAATTTTTCATCCGGCAGATCGAATCTCTGAGGGAAGAAAAGGGAGACTTTCAGCAGGAAGCCAATCGTTTGTATGATGCCATCACGGATAATGGGCAATTGGAGCCGGAAGTACAAAATCTGAAAATCATCGGAGCGGTAGTGACTGGAACGCCTGAACAATTGCAGCAATTCAATGAGCTGCCGAACATCCGGGCTGCTGTGCTTGGGGCGACGACCGACCGTTACTGATAATTGATTGGAGCTGAATATTCAGCTCCTTTTTTGTTCACTTTTTCAAGCCTTGAACGTTTTGATAGGGAAGGGAGGAAGGAAATGCAAAGAGAAGCAGGAGTACCGATGAACAATGACCGGTTCAATAAACTCGTGAAGCGAGCAAAACAAAGAGCATTACTGAAGAATATCCTGATTTCACTGGGGGCAAGCTTGTTTGTTCTTTGTCTCGTTCGGCGCTAATCAATTGAGTTCGAAGAAAGGGAAGGGTGGAAGAAATGTTGAAATCAAAAGCCGCTATGCTGGCGGGAAGCGTAATTGGAGCATTTATCCTTATTTATGGAACTGCCATTTTATTTAATTTATTTTTTGGTGCGTATATGCTGCAAGGCGGGTTAGCAGATTGGAAATATGGCATGCTGGCTTTGCTATGTGCCATGCCTTTTGTGTTGATCACGCTCTTCGGGCGGAGTGATCGCTCCAGTAAGTATGCCATTTTTGCGGGTGCTGTATTATTTTCTGTTTTATTCGTGATCGTCCATCTCATGATGGTGCTTTCTGCCGAAGCGATGCAGGACGATGCCGCTGAAAGGGTGTTAATCGTCTTTCCTGTAAGTGCTTTAATTTTGGCAGTGGTCTTGTATTTCACGGCGAGAAATGAGATAGTTTCTTGACAGTGAAAATAGGAAGCATCGGATTTCGAAAGCGAGGAGACAATTGAGAGAATATCTTTTAGTGAAAAAGGTCGTGGACAAATGGGATCCCATCGATTTATTGGCGATGGATTGCCCGCCGGATGAGTATGATCCGGAAATAAGGGATATCGTAAAGCTTTTGGATCGTACAACCTCTGCTGATGAGCTGGCGGCAGGAATCCGGAATGTGTTCATCGAATGGTTCGGTGAAGATTTGACGCTCGAGAAATGTCAGCTGCCAGCAATAGAGATATGGAGCAAGACAAAATAGAATAGGACGTGCACAATCAGCAGTTCTTGAAGGTGGAGTCTCCAACCTTCAAGAACTGCTTTTTTAAATAAAAGAATTGCTGAAAAACCTCTTATAGTGTAATATTACACTAAAAGAAATAGATGTTACTGGAATCAGAGTGGGGGCAATGTGTGTGAGGAAATTGATTATTGGTTTGCTTGTGAGTTTTGCAGCAGCGACTTGGTTGTGTTGGAACGGACAGGGAATCGCGTATTATTTGAATGAACAGTTCGTTGCGATCGATGCGCTCTATTACTTGACGGGCTTGTCGATTGCGGGCTTTCTTTTTTACTTGCTGGGTGCTTACTTCCTCTTTTGCTTGTTCAAGCGGCGCGGAAAACTCACGCCAGTGCTGGCAGTCATTGTCGTAATCTATTCGATCGGAGCGGTACTGTCTTCTTATTTTGCCCTTTTCGTGACAGCGATGTGGTGGGGATGAGCCAAAAATTTAAAAAGATCAGTTCCCGGCAGTGGATTCGGCTGCTTCCGGGAACTGTTTTTTGTCGTTAAACTTTGAAAAACCGCTGCAGCTCTTCATAAGTTTCCGCAGGCGCTTCTTCCGCTAAATAATGTCCACATTCTATCCCGCGGCCTTCCACTTCATCAGCCCAATCCCGCCAAACGGCCAGCACATCGTATAACTTCGTACTTCGCCTTGATTGCTCCACAAAGCAAGAACCGGACAAGCGATTTTTTCACACCACGATCCTTCTCATCCAGCTCGAAATCGATCGAGACACCTGCCCGGTAGTCCTCGCACATCGCATGGATGGTGCCGGGCAGACGGATGCAGCGCAAATAGTCCGCCAACGCTTCCGGATGAAACAAGCTTCTGTCTCCCGGAAATAAAACTGATCCGGATTTGCACCGATCAGCTTTTCAGGAAAATCATAAGGCTGCGCCAAAAAGAACCAATGCCAGAAATCCGTCGCGAATTCTTTGTTCGTGCGCCTGAACGCTTCCCCGGTCGGAATGATGTCGAGAACCGCAAGTTTTGTGATGGCTTCAAGGAAATCAAGGGCGAGGCGGTAGGCACACCGGCCACCTCTGTCGTGCCCGGCAACTGCGAATCGAGTGAAGCCAAGCTCTTTCATGACAGCTATTTGGTCTTCCGCCATTGCACGTTTTGAGTAAGGAAAATGATCAGGGTCCGTCTGTGGTTTGGAACTGTCCCCGTATCCTCTCAAGTCAGGCATGACCACTGTGAAGTCCTTCGCGAGCAGCGGAGCGACGAGGTGCCACATCATATGCGTCTGCGGGTGACCGTGCAAAAGAAGCAGTGGCGGGCCTTCGCCACCATAGCGCAGACGGATTTTCACTGTGCCGGTGTCTATGGTTTTTAGTTGGAAGTCGTCCATGATCAATTTTTGTTCCTCCCTCTATAAATATGGAGTACCGCTAAAAAGCTGAAACAAACTTAAAGTGTTCTGAGAATTTGATATACTTAGTTTTGATGAATTTTTGAAGTATATAATTTGAAAGTCGAAATGATTAGCAAAGTAATAAAGAATGGTATAAGAGGGAGAAGTGGAGTGCAAAAGCAAGAAAGCAGCGCCCAATAAACAAATAAGGAGAATCAGCGATGTCTTTACAAGTTGGCGAGATTATTTCATTTGAACGGACGTTCACGAAAGAGGATGTAGAATTGTTCACGAAAGTTTCACGTGACGAAGGGGTGCATCATCTGACTCCTGATGAGCAGGGGCGGCTAGTGGTGCAAGGGCTGTTGACTGCGACGCTGCCAACCAAAGTGGGAGGCGACAACAACGTCCTGGCGCGTACGATGAACTTCGAATTTCTGCGGCCGGTCTTCACGGAAGACACGATCATTTGTGAAGTGGAAATCGAGCAATACGACAATCAGGAAAATGGCCGAATCTCCATTCGCGCGTCGTTCAGGTGCCGGAACCAGCATAAAAAAGACGTGCTGATGGGAGAGTTTGCGGGGGTCATTTTGGCTTCTTGAATTACATAATAGGAAAAGGAACGAAGCAGTTAGTTGTCTGCTTCGTTCCTTTTTTTACTCATCCGACTCTGAAAGCGTCAGGATGACACCGTCGACGTTAGTACCCGACAATTCAAATGTTCCTTCAGGCGGTAGTGTGACGGTCGTTGAACCGTTGACCGGGTGGTAGGTGACGGTATAAATTTCTCCATCCACTTGTGCACTGATTTCCTGTTCCTCCTTCAAATAGGCGAGGTACTCTTCCAGCACAAAATTTTTTTCTTTCATAATGGCGCTGTGTGGCAGGCCGACATAGCGCAGATGCCAAGGCTCGTACTGGATGCCGGTGATTTCCGTTTTGTCTGCCGGATAGCGTACGACAAAGCCGAATTCCCACGCATGATCAGCGACCCACCTGCCTTCCGGTGCGACTTCCATCAGCATCTCGGTCGAGCTGACGTCAAGTGATAGTCCAAGATTATGCTCGCTGTAGCCGGGTGGGAGAGCATAATCCGCACCCATTTCTGCAAACAGGACTTCCTGTTCTTCGAAACTACGGAAACCGCTCGTCAGAAGGAAATTATCGATCCCGTCCTGCTTCGCGACCGCGACCATTTCAGAAAAGCGTTTCACCAGATCCTCGGATAGCTGGATGTCTTCGCTCAACAATGCGTAGCCGTCCGTCCATTCGCTCTGCGGCAATACATCTATGACATCGGTCCGGATGCTTTCGGGCAGCACGGGGTAGTCCTGATTGACGAGCAACAGATTGCCTTGTCGGATATCCACTTCCGTCAGCTCGATTTTCCGTTCCGGTTCGGGAGCGGGTTCTTCCGGCGCTTCCTGGAGCTCTTGTACCTCTTCTGACGGCGTTTCGGTGTTGGTGCTGGAGAATGGTTCATCCAGCGCATAGAAAAGTCCTGCGCTTGCCACGAGCACGCATAATAATGCCCATTTTTTCATCTCGTCTTCCTCCTGTTCCATCTACCGTTAACAATACAGGAAATACGTGAAGAAATGGTGCGGGAACAAATGAAGGTTTTCTTAATTTTTTCGTTCGGAAAATTCAGTTTAGAAAGAAAGATAGCAGCTCCTCCGTGGTATGATAAAAAATGACATGAATTTCAAAAGGTGAGGCCAAGGAGAAGCAATTGGATCCAGTCATGTATGGCGTCTTGTATATTCATCCCCAATGCCATTTCAATGAGGAACATTTTCACTTCGCTTACCGCAAAAATTCACAAAAAGAGAGCAGGCGAAAAATGGGAAATTTAATCACAATCAAAGCATTAAAATTCCCCGATATCCCGCATTACGAGTGGCAGGGGGAAGTCATCGAACAAACAGAAGAGTATGTCCTGGTTCTTTGTTTGCCGGGAAGGCAATTAAAGCATTTCAGTAAAAATAAAACGTTCACGCTCAACGACGTGTCGCTGGAATATTTCTCGCTGAACGAATGGTTTACAGCCGCAATGGAAATCGAGCAGGGGGAAATTGTTTCATATTATTGTAATATCGCCATACCTTCCAGAATAACTAATGATGTCCTCAGCTTCGTCGATCTTGACCTCGACTTTGTGAAAGCACGCGGAGCGCAGTGGCAAGTAGTCGATGGGGAGGAGTTCGAGACAAACAGTATCCGCTACTGCTATCCTGCTGAGCTGAAATGTTCGGCTGTCGGAGCGCTGGAAGATTTAAAGAGGAAAGTGGAAAACAAACTGTTTCCATTCGGGGAGATGGAGCGGATTCTGGCCGGTTTCCAAGAGCTTTTAAACGAAAAATGGGTGAGTGAAAGATGAAAGAAAAAATCATCGAGACATTCAATAATCTCTCTGCAGATTATGAGCATTCAGTGGACCACGAAAACTTATACAACAGCGAATACGAAAGGCCTGCCATGCTGGCGGAATTGCCTGAACGAATGGATGGCCTGCGCATTCTTGACGCAGGTTGCGCAGCCGGCTGGTACGCTCTCGAATTGATGAAAAGAGGAGCTGCGGTTACAGCAATCGATGTCAGTCCGGAAATGGTCAGTTCGGCTATCCGGCGCACCGGAGGAGGAGCGGAAGTGCTGTGCGTGGATTTGGAAGGGGAGCTGCCATTCAAAGATGCATCTTTCGATCTTGTGCTCAGTTCGCTAACGTTGCATTACATCAAGGATTGGACCAAAACATTCGAAGAGTTCAATCGGATCCTGAATCCCGGTGGAGTCTTGTTGTTTTCAGTGCATCATCCATTCACCGACATTAAGTTATTGGAAGAAGCCCATTACTTCTCGACGGAATTGGTTATCGACAAATGGAAAAAGAGCGGAAAAATCCACGAAGTCCCTTTTTACAGAAGGCCGCTCAACGAAATCTTCGCCAAAACACTCGAGCACTTTTCCATCAAGGAAGTGATCGAGCCGAAGCCGACGCAGCGCTTCAAGGAGCTGGCTCCTGAACGTTACGAGAGACTTATGGCAGAGCCGAATTTCTTGATCATCAAAGCTGTTTCATGTCCTTCTTGAATTTACTGAATGCATTGCTCAATTGGCGTCCGTTTTTTAAAGTCAATCTCATCGTTCTTCCGCTGGGCTTGGCCTGCTGTTCATGATAAACGTCTTTACTGCAAACTCAAGAAGCTGATGCAATTGATCAGCTGGCTTCGCCTATATTAGAAAGGAGTGGACAATGAACGGAAAACCGACAGTTCTGATTCTGGGATCAAGCCATTTGGCAAATCCGGAAAACGGGGATTTATTTAAAGTGGAGACGGACAACGTATTAGGTGAGACACGCCAACAGGAAATTCAAAATCTCATCCACGTTCTTCAAGATTTCAAACCGACAAAAGTCGCTTTGGAAGTTTTGGCAGAATACACAAAAGAATTGAACGAAGAATACGATGCTTACGCGAACGGCGAATTCGAGCTGACGGCATCCGAGCATCATCAGATCGGCTTCCGCTTAGCGAAGGAGACGGGCCTTTCGGAAGTGGAGGCGGTTGATTGGAATGGCGATGTCGAAGGGATTCCTGATATCAGTGTTTGGGCATCGGAAAACGGTTCAAATCAACTCCGCCAAATACTGAAAGAAGGACAAACCATGGCAGAGCAATCCGAAGCATACTTGAAAAGCCATACCTTGACGGAGTTTCTGCTATGGCTCAATCATCCGGACAACATCAGGAAGAACCAGGAATTTTACATGAAAATGGCGCTGGTTGGAGATGAGGAAAATCCAGCGGGCACAATGTGGACAGCGCAGTATTGGTACTACCGGAATCTGCTCATCTACAAAAATATCATTGCACTGGCCGCCTCCTCTTCTGACCGGATCTTCGTCCTTTATGGAGCGGGGCATCTTCACCTCTTGATTCAGTTCCTGCGGGAAAGCGGGCTTGTAAACGTAGAAGTTGCCAGTGATTATTTGACGGAAAAACCGGCTGCACAGATGGAGAGATAGACTCGAATAAAGGAAATTTTAATAATTTGTTTACCACAGTTTTCAAAGGCAGAGTCAAAGCTTTTGGAAACTGTTTTTTGTGTCTATAAATATGTAGACCTGTACTTCCGCTTAGAAAATTTCAAAAAAGACAATAGCTAGCAAAGGATATATGGTGTAATATTACACTATATAATTTGAATGAAACCGAGGTGGGAACATGATTCAGGAGGAAGTAATCGAAATCGTTTCAAAGAGGATGCGGCTGATCAGGTTGGAAGGAGAACTTTCTCAGGAGGAAATGTCAAAAATTCTGGGTCTTTCCAAAAAGACATTGGTCCAGATTGAGAAAGAACGTACCTTGGCGAGTTGGAACGTGATCGTCACTTGTGTCGCCTTGTTCGAACAAAGTGAGATTCTGCAGAATGGACTAGGGGATGAGCCGCTCGAAGTGGTACGGCTCGTCACGTTCGATACGATCGAACAGCCTACGATGAAAACGTTGGGCGGGAAAGTCTGGTGGAAAGAGGTCGAGAAGCGGGGGGAATTCAAGCTTCAGCAAAATATGATCAGTCAGCATTTCCGGATCATCGACGACGCGAACTATCGCTGGTTCAGCTCGTTCGAACAAGAAGAAGCGAAGCTGCATTTGCAGATGCTTGAGCGGAAATCGGTAAAAAGTGAATGAAGGATAGACGGATGCCCGGCCTGCTTCATTTGAGCAGGCCGGGCATTCTTTTTAGGAAAAGTTAAATTGGCGGTGCAACCAGTTCGACTTTCATTCTATCAGGGTCTTCGAAGAACACAGCATAATAATCTTCCCCACCGGCATAAGGATGCTTATCAGTGTAAAGGATGCGGACGTTCCGCTCCTCCAGTTTCTTCGTCATGTCGTCTACATGCGTGCGGGAACGCGCATGAAACGCCAGGTGGTTCAGCCCTGTCCGGGATCTGTGGTAAGGAACGTCCAGATAGCGCTCTTCCGTTTGGACGAACACAAGATAGGTGTCCCCGAGTTTCCAGCTTTGCCCTTGCTCCCATTTTTGAAAAGGCGCGTAACCCAACTCCTCAAGCAGCCACCCCCAGAAATCGGCCGAACGTTTCAAGTCGGATACATACAGTTCAATGTGGTGTAGAAGCCCTTGCGACATGTGCGTTCCCCCGCTCTTCCTTATGTTCTTTTGTTAAGTTAAGCACATATTCCAGATCCACATCCCGCTCCAAATGCTCGGGTGTCCAAGGGATATGAACGTGCGGTGTGACGCCTGTTGCGTTCGTATAGTATTTCTCATGCATTTTGGAAACGCTGTAAACGAATTCATACGCACCGTAATCCTGTGTGACGACATTGCAGAAATCCACGATCCCCATCGTGGCACGCCCGACGACCGTAACTTTCGGCGATTTTTTGACGTTGTTGACGAATGTGTCTCCTGAACTTCCACAGGCCACATCC
Source organism: Planomicrobium sp. YIM 101495 (assembly GCF_009707665.1). Taxonomy (GTDB): domain Bacteria; phylum Bacillota; class Bacilli; order Bacillales_A; family Planococcaceae; genus Planococcus. Next base: position 1,822,375 of record NZ_WLZW01000001.1, on the reverse strand, counting down.
GTTAGCACGTAGACGTTTTGTGGTGTAAGTCGACCATGAATCGGATAATCTTCTTCCTCTGTTACAGCGACCATTCCTTTCCCGGCACTCTTCTCAAACAAAGCCATTTCGCCATGCGCCCATTTCTTTGTTTCTTCGTCAAGTTCCTGCTCCAAGTATTCGTTCAGTTCGTTTATCCAAAGCCGGCAATTCCGCTCGGTGTAATTGGTGTACATGACTTCGTCTTCTTTGAAGAGGCTTTTGAAGGAGGTGGGTTGGTCGAAAATGTAATCAAGCAAGGGGAAATAGAACATGTCGTTCCCACCATTGTTTACGCGCACATCGACGATTAAATTGTCGACGTGATCGAGTGCGTCTTTTTGCTGCTCAAGAAGATCGAGAATCGGCTTTTCCTGCGCGAAATCAGTCAGTTTCATGTAAAGCGTCTCATCATTCAATTTTTCAGCGGTGTAACTCGGTTCATAAGATGCGTGCTCATAAGTGGCAAGAGGCAAACGGAAGCTTTCTTCTTCCCGCTGTACGACCAGTTCTGTCGCAGACCGCAGTGCGACGTTCCAAAATTGGCGTTCGTGTACAGTGTCTTCCAAAATCTTCGCCCATAGCTGTCCTGCCGCTTCGATTGTCATGCCATCGACTTCCACAATGACGTCACCCCGTCGTAAACGTGTTTCTTCGGTCGCTTCCGTTACGTACAGTGCGTCTTCAAACCGTCTTACTCTGAATCCTCTGTTCGGGATGACGGCATCTTTTGCATCGAATGATAAGTGACCGTCTGCGAAATCAAGCAAATAGGACTGAACCGTCTCGATAAACGCTCGGTCTGTCATGCCATCGGTGATCCGGTAGTTTTCAGGTTTGTTAACGTTCTTTTTTTCAAAAGCTCCGGAGTAGTCTGTCCGCATGATCTGGACAATATCATTGAAAATCTCGGTTTTTGTAAACATGTAATTGCTCCAATCTATTTTACTTTCCAGAATAATTAGTGAGTGATCTCATTTTACCACAAGAAATCTTTCTATTCTTACTTTCTCTAAAATAGATATAACGATTGATATTTACTTATTTATAAACGTAATATATAATTGTTTATAAAATATGGATGTGGGAGAGGATCTGGTGGATTTTCAGGATGTGTCTGTTGATGAGTTGGTCAAAGGGTATCATACGTTGAATGGACATTTTCACTGTTTGTTTTGCGGGGAATTGTTCGATCAGGATGAAGTTTTTCAAATGGAACAACATTTTTTCACAGCGGAAGGCATGGTAAAACAGCATATCGCAGAACAGCACCGGTCGCCGTTTCATGCGATCATCGCGCTGGATAAAAAGATGACGGGCTTGTCGAGCGTCCAAGTTGAGATGCTTCAGCATTTCTTTGACGAGACCGGGGATGCAGAGATCGTGGAGAGAAGCAGCGTCAACAGCGTCTCGACCGTCCGGCAGCATCGCTTCAAGCTGCGCGAAAAAGAGCGGCAGGCGAAGCTGTTCCTGGCGCTCATGGAGGCGCTGAAGGAAAGGGACAAGTACACCGTACACAAGGGGGCAAGGCAAGTGGACGAACGGTATAGCATCGAAGGGGCGGAGCGGGAGAAAGTGCTGAAAACCTATTTCAAGGATGGGGTGGACGGTTCGATCAGCTCCATTCCGAGCAAGGAGAAGAAAAAGCTCATCATTCTGCAGCAGATTATCACGCGTTTCAAACGAGGGCAGACTTACAGCGAGAAGGAAGTGAATGCCGTTCTGAAGGGTGTGCATGAGGACTATGTTTCCCTCCGCAGGCACTTGATCGAGTACGGCTTCATGGACCGGAATGATGACGGGTCATCTTATTGGGTGAAAGGGTGAGCAAGGTGAATGTAGAACTGACGAGATTCCAGGTGAAGGAAGGAAAATCATCTGTCGTGGATGAATGGATGCATTTTCTGAATGAGCACATGGAAGATGTGTTGGTGACACTGGAAGGCGAGAAGATGTACGTCGAGACAATTTTCAGGGAACAGCTGGACGGCAAGGAATATTTGTATTGGTATTCGGTTCAAGGAGAAGGAGGAGTCGAAGTCGAGGAATCCGGCCACTGGATCGACCGCAAACACATGGAATACTGGGAGCAATGTATCGAGAAGTCGTTCCGGCCAGTGGACTTACAGACGGAAGTGGTCATGATTCCGCACAAAGTCAAGGACAGGATGGAAGGCTGATAGGGTGGTCTATCTCCTCCCGATGTGCTAAGTTAGAAACAAATTAAACGTTCGGAAGGTAGGCGCTTATGAGTCTCCCATTAACGGCATATATCTCACTGATCAGTGTGTCAGGTGTCTTGAACTTGTTCCTGTGCGTCTATGTTTTTGTCAAGCGGCATCATTACAATCGGCGCATCGCCAAATATTTTATCCTCTATACAGGAGCCATCGTGATCTATTGCTTCGCTGCAGCATTCGCTCTATCCGCGACGAACGTGGAGCAGGCGAAATTATGGACAATCATCCAATACATCGGGATGCCGGCCTCTACTGCTCTCGGATTGGTGTTCATCATGCATTATTTGGGTATCAAGCTGACATGGAAGAGTCAATTTGCGCTCTTCGTCATCCCGGTCATGAGTTTCCTGATGGTGGCGACGAACGATTGGCACCATCTGCATTACCGCATCTTCGAAATTGACCCTGCGCTTGGTGCGCCGTTCATCCATGTCGAAATCGGCATTTGGTATATCGTCCATGGGATCTACACCTGCGTGTGCCTGTTTGGGGCGGTCCTGCTCATCCTTCTTCGCTGGAAGGAAACAGAAGTGACGTATCGGCCGCAATTGATGGCCTTACTATATGGACAGCTGATTCCGCTGGGAGCCGGCTTCGTTTATTTGCTTGGCCTGCGTCCACAAGGAGTTGACCCGGTGCCGATGGCGTTGTGTCTTTCCTCGCTGCTCTATTTATGGGCGATCAGTTCAGCCCGACTGTTTGCGCTCATGCCGGTCGCGAAGGATGCGATTTTCAACAGCATCAATGATGGCGTCATCGTGCTGGATGAATCACATCGCCTGATCGAGTTCAATAGAGCGAGTAAGCAGATGTTTCCGGCCTTAGACAAATCGTTTTTCGGCCGGGATTTTGAAACAGTGTGGAAAGAACTTTCCGGCAAGGCATTTCCATTCGAATGGAAAACAGAAATCGCCCAGGAGCTGCAGTTGAAAACAGATCAATCGGAGCGGGTATATCAAGTGCGCATCTCCTCGTTGCAGCACGCGAACACCGCGAAAGGGCTGTTGCTTATCCTGAACGACATCACCGAGGAGAAGAATCTGAAGATGAAGCTTGAGGAACTTGTCTATTACGACGATCTGACAGGTATTTACAACCGCCGTGCGTTTTTCGCACAAAGCAACAGGCAGCTCGCGTCTGCGAAAGAACAGGGAGTGCACTTCACGATCGTGCTCATCGACATCGATCACTTTAAGCGGGTGAATGATACGTATGGTCATCATGTCGGCGATCGGCTGCTGCGGCATATCGTAAAGGTGTGCGAAGAGCAGCTGGAGGAAGGCATGCTGTTTGCCCGCTACGGCGGGGAAGAGTTCGTGCTTGTACTTGAAGGATTGGACGCGGCAGCAGGTCAGGAGCTCGCAGAACGGCTGCGCAGGCAGATCGAGCAGACGTCATTGGAAACAGCGACAGGAGTGATTTCTGTAACGCTGAGCAGTGGCGTAGCTGAACTTTCGCAAGAGGACGGGGAATCGATCGATCAGCTGCTGAACAAAGCAGATCTAGCCTTGTACGCTGCGAAACGGCAAGGGCGTAACCGGGTGGAAGTGTACCGAAACCCGTCCGTTTAATATGAACTTGTTTATTGGAAAGCATGTTGCATGACAGCATGCTTTTTTTCTTTTCCAGCAGGGATTCCGGTCCTCTTTCTTGAAGTAACAATAAAGAAGGAGTGAGCGGCATGAAGCGGTTGTATATCAAACAGAAAGTATTCAGTTTGAGCGGCAAATTTACGGTGAGAGATGAAGCCGAACGTGATGTGTATTTTGTAGAGGGCAGTTTTCTGCAGATTCCGAAGACATTCTCGGTTTATGATGAAGAAAATGAACAGATTGCAGTCATCACGAAGAAGACGTTCAGTTTCCTGCCGACATTTTATCTGGAGGTGGACGGGCGTGAGATGGTGACAATCAAGAAGGAATTTTCTTTCTTCAAGGCGCGTTACCAGATCGATGCAGAAGACGTGACGGTGGAAGGGAATGTTTGGGACATGAACTTCCAAGTGCTGCGCCGCAGCGAAGTGATCGGCAGCGTCAGCAAGCAATGGTTCAGCTGGGGAGACAGCTACCAGGTGGAGATTCTCGAAGAGGACCTTGAGCATCTGATCATTGGAATCGTCATCGCGATCGATTGTGTAAAAGCTGATCAGGCTGCAGCGTCTTCAGCAGCAACTTGAATAAAGGTCCCGCAGACAATCCTGTCTGCGGTTTTTTGGAGCGGCAGCCGTTTTGCCCGAGCGGTTGAGGGGTATTCTACTATTGTTGAAGTTTGTTCGAAAAGCTGAAAACAATGGGAGGAATCACGTAATGGAATATATCTATCTTGGTAAGTCGGGTCTCCGCGTGCCGAAGTACATTCTGGGAACGATTCCGTTCAGCGGAACGAATGGTTTCGAAGCAGCTGGAGATGTTCAAGAAGAACAGGCGCGCCGGATGGTCGATATGAGTCTTGAAGCGGGCATCAATATGTTCGATACAGCAAACCTTTACTCGAAAGGGGATGCAGAACGGGTGCTCGGAGCAGCAGTCAAAGGGCACCGGAGTGATGTGCTTATTTCGTCGAAGGCGGGCTTTCCGCTCAGTGACAATCCGTGGGAGCGGGGAGCGTCGCGCAGCAATATCGTCAAGTCGCTGGATGAAACATTGGAGCGGCTCGGCACGGATTATTTGGACTTGTATTTCGTCCATTTATGGGATGGTCAGACGCCCGTCGAGGAGACGGTCGAGACGATGACGACGCTCGTGAAATCCGGGAAGATCCGCCATTGGGGCGTTTCGAACTACAGCGGCTGGGCGCTCGCGAAAACGCACACGTTCGCTGTAGAAAACGGCTTTATTCCGCCGATCACCCAGCAGATTTACTATACGCCGGAAGCGCGGGAAGCGGAATATGAGTTGCTGCCGGCAGGAACCGAACTCGGCGTCTCGTCGATGATCTGGAGTCCGCTCGGCGAAGGTCTCTTGAACGGCAAAATCGGCCGAGGCAAGGAAGCGCCCGAGAACACGCGCCAAGGCGGCGGCTGGCCGGAGCCTTGGGTGCAGGACGAGGAGCGGCTGTATCAAGTGATCGACGCCCTCGAAGAAGTCGCTTCGAACCACAGCGCATCCGTGCCGCAGATTGCCTACGCATGGGTCAGGGACCGTCCGAACGTCGGGCCGGTCGTCATCGCTGCAAGAAACGAGGAGCAGCTGAAGGAAAACATTGCTTCCTTTGACATCCAACTGACCGAAGAAGAGCACGACCGCATCGAACGCGTCGCGCGTCCGAAGCCGCTGTATCCGAACTGGCATCGTGCCATGACCGGGTTGGAAATGGCGAGTCCTTCTGAGAAGGTGTATTTGGAGAAGTACAAGGAATCGATGGGGATGGACGAGTAAGATTGCAAACGCATCCGTACAGAAGCAACTGAAGCTTCCTGTGCGGGTGCGTTTTGTTTCACGTGAAACAAAAGAGAGAGTGCAATCAACTTTCTTGTCATTTCCCTTTAAATCTCGCAGAATAGGGAGACGGAGGGAACGCAATGAATAAATCAGTTATTCCAGCAATCCGCAACATGAAAGACTTCGAGAAAGCGCTCCAAACAGACCACGAAAAAATCATTTTTCTGGAAACCCGTTTATCGACTGTCGAAAGTACCGTGAAATATGCCAAGAAAAAGGGCAAGCAAGTTTATATGCACGTGGACTTGATTCAAGGCTTGAAGGTGGATGAATACGGACTTGAATACCTGGTCAATAATGTGAAAGTGGATGGCATCATTTCGACAAGGGCGAATGTAATTTCATTTGCAAGAAAGCGCAATATTATCGGGATCCAGCGCTTGTTTGCACTGGACAGCCATGCGCTCGATCACAATTTGAAGGCATGCAAAAAGCTGCAGCCGGATTACATCGAAGTGCTGCCTGGCGTGCTCCCTGGAATCATTCAGGAAATCCGCGAGGAAACAGGCATTCCTGTAATTGCAGGCGGGCTGATCCGGACACAGAATGATGTGGAGATTGCCATCCGCAACGGTGCACACGCGGTGACGACTTCGAATGTGGATTTGTGGTAAGGGCTGTTTTTGAATTTGCAAAATTCGACCTACTCGTATTGACAGCGTTTTCACTGTCCGCTATACTGAGCACAAGTTAATAAATCCGTGCCGAGATAAATGAGACACATTGACTGCCCTGGCGGATGCCAGGCTGATTCGATGTGTCTATTTTTTTCTTGCGCGCATGTGCGTGAAGTCAAAGGGCGGTAACAAAGAGGAAGTCCGCCGGCTGCCGGATTGAAAACACTCAGGAAGAGAGGGAGAAGAAAATGCGAAAAATGAAAAAGTCGTTTGTGTTACTGGTTATATCACTTGCTCTTATTTTAGTGGGAAGCATCGCAGCATCCCATTTCAACCAGGCAGGCGGAAACGCAGACGTTTCACGGATTTATTTTGAAACGGAACGCGGAGAACTTTCCGGGCTTCTTTACAAGCCGGACGGTGCTGATGCAGAACCGAGGCCGGCAGTGATCGCGACCCACGGCTATTTGAACTCCGGGGAGATGCAGGATGCACAGGCGATCGAGATGGCGAAACGCGGCTATGTCGTCTTGGCGCTGGATATGTATGATCACGGTCATTCCACAGGCACGATGGAAAAACCGGTTCCGTTCTTCTCATTCTGGCCGCTCGCGATGTATGACGCGGTTCAGTATATGTATGAGCAGGATTTCGTTCTGAAAGATGAAGAGGGCAACGGGATGATCGCAGTTTCGGGTCATTCGATGGGAGGGTTCTCCTCCACACACGCTGTGATGCTCGATGAATTGGATTATGAACAATCGGGGATCCGTAAAATCCAAAGCTCCCTGACGATGGGGTCGGACTATCAGTGGCTGAAAACAATGGGCTACACGGATGAAGAAATCAATGTCGCATATGGTCCGCGGCCATCCGGAAAAATCGCCGGTGTGTATGATGAATTCTTCTTCAACGCAGAAGGGGCTGCCGGGCCGGTAGCGAAAAAGGACTACGTCAGCACGCCGGAAGGGCTCGGATTCCTAGGCGGCCTTGAAAGCGCCGAAGCGGGCACAGTTTATGAAGTGGACGGTGGACAGCGCGTCATTTACCAGCCAAAAGAAACACACCCGTGGAACCACTTCTCGAAAACGTCCACCGGCTATGCAATCGATTTTTATGACATGGCGTTTGCCGAACACGAGGGACTGATCCAAATCGGCGAAGATGATCAGACATGGATGTGGAAAGAGTGGTTCTCATTCGTTGCATTGATCGGCTTTTTCCTGCTGTTCATCCCGCTCATCGGGCTATTGACGAAACTGCCATTCTTCAATTGGGTCTACACATCCCGTCCGGAAGCATTCGATGCACCGAAAACGGACGGAGCAAGGCTGATCGGCTATATTTTATTGCTCGTCGGCGCACTGTATCCGGCCCTGTTCTTCACCGCCCTCTACAGCGGGGATGAAACAGGCATGCGGCTGCTCCGCCAGATCAGCATGATTTCCATCGGATTATCAGGATTCATCCTGATCGCCGGTCTTGTCAAAGGAGCCAGCCGTTCCGTCAAGCTCGGATCCGGTTTGATTCTTGCCCTCAGTATCGTACAATACGTCTTCCTGCGCGCGCAGGAGAGCTTCTTTGAAACGACGGAATGGATGGGCGGCGCGACCGTCAACCCGACCGTTTACTGGGCAATCAACGTGGCGATAGTGATGCTGATGATTTTGGTCGGCTATCATTTCGCTACAAGAAAGGCAGAAGGCGCAACGATTGCAACGTACGGTGTCAAAGCAGGCTTCAAGACGATTGTTTCTGCATTGGCAACAGCCGTCGTCGCAGTGGGAGTTGGATACGGTATCCTGTATTTAGTCGATGCTGTCTTCAACGTCGACTTCCGGCTTTGGACGTTTGCTGTCAAGACGTTCGAGGAGCAGCATTTCTGGGCGCTTCTGCGCTATGCACCGCTCTTCCTGATCTATTATTTCATCGTCGGACTGGCGGTCAATATGAATACGGCGAGCCGTGCATACGATGGCATCAAAGGCTATCTGGCCGCCATTCTGCACTTTATCGGAGGCTTGCTGCTGTATCTGGTTTACCATTACGGTCTGCTCTTCATCATCGGGACCGGCGGCTATCCAGCGGAATCCCTGTCCTCGATCATCGTCATCGGATTGGTGCCGGTGCTGTTGATTGCGGCAGTGTTCAACCGCTATTTCTACCGGAAAACAGGAAATATGTACCTGGGTGCTTTCTTGAACACGATTCTGTTTACAATGATCACCCTGGCGAATACAGTGCTCTACACAATCTTTTAAACGTTTAAAGAAAACAAGGGGCGGTAAGGCGGTCCCTTGTTTTTTCTTGGCTTTTCAGCCGTTCAGAAGGAGGAAATATTTTGGAACAATTCATATTGTCCCTCGATCAGGGGACAACAAGTACGCGTGCAATGCTTGTCAATCGGGGCGGCAGCGTTGTGAAAACTGCCCAGCAGGAATTCGAGCAGCATTTTCCTGAGCCGGGCTGGGTGGAGCATGATGCCCTGGAAATCTGGAATTCAGTGCTCGCCTGTATCGCGGAAGTGCTCAGAAAAGCACAGGTAGCGCCCGAGCAGATTGCAGGCATCGGAATCACGAACCAGCGAGAGACCGCAGTCGTCTGGAACAAAGAGACCGGTTTGCCGGTGCACCGGGCGATTGTCTGGCAATCCCGACAGACCGAAGCGATTTGTCAGCAACTGCGTGAAGAAGGACATGAAGAGATGGTGAAGACAAAAACCGGTCTGCTGCTCGATCCGTATTTCTCGGGCACGAAGATCAAATGGCTTCTGGACCATGTACCTGGTGCGCGTGCGCAGGCGGAAAACGGGGAGCTTCTCTTCGGGACGATGGACACATGGCTCCTCTACAAATTGTCAGGAGGGATGGCTCACATCACGGATTTCTCGAATGCTTCCCGCACATTGCTGTTCAATATCCACGAACTTCAATGGGATGCGGAGCTGTTGAAAATGCTCGATGTGCCGGAAAGCATGCTTCCGGAAGTGCGTTCTTCTTCTGAGGTTTATGCACATACAGACCATGCGCATTTTTTCGGTCTGGACGTGCCGATTGCGGGCATCGCGGGTGATCAGCAGGCGGCGTTATTCGGACAGGCCTGTTTTGAAGAAGGGATGGCGAAAACGACTTTCGGAACGGGGAGCTTCATGCTGATGAACACTGGTGAGAAAGCTGTGCAATCGGAACATGGCCTGCTCACGACCATTGCCTGGGGCCTGGACGGAAAAGTTGAGTATGCACTGGAAGGCAGCATCTTTGTTGCAGGATCCGCCATTCAATGGCTGCGGGACGGCTTGCGGATGATCAATCATGCGGAGGACAGTGAGCAATATGCCGAACGCGTCGAATCTGCTGAAGGACTTTACCTTGTTCCGGCGTTTGTCGGTCTTGGCACCCCATATTGGGACAGCGATGCCAGAGGGGCGATGTTCGGGTTGACGAGGGGCACGACGAAAGAACATTTCATCCGGGCGACCTTGGAGGCCCTTGCTTACCAGACGCGGGATGTGCTGGAGGCGATGGCCGCCGACTCCGGCATCGGCATTGCTTCGCTTCGTGTGGACGGCGGAGCGGTGAAGAATAATTTCCTCATGCAATTTCAAAGCGATATTCTCGGCGTTCCGGTCGACCGCCCGGACGAAGATGAGACAACGGCGCTCGGCGCGGCTTTTCTGGCGGGCTTGGCTGTCGGCTTCTGGGAAAAGAAAGAAGACATCGCCGCACAGTGGAGGATCGATCGTACGTTTACAGCAGAGATGGAAGAGGGCCGGCGCGAATCGCTCTATGACGGCTGGAAACGGGCAGTTTCCGCGACCCGGGAATACAAAATGCCCGTTGCCCACTGAGAATGCACAGCTTTAAAGAAGTCAGCCACTATGCTATAATGGGGACAAGTTAATAAATCGGACCGAGAATCAGAGAGACCGCAGCGCCTTGCTTCCAAATGGAAGTGGGGCAGCTTTGCGGTCTCTTTTTTTCGTTCTGCAAGAAGAAAGGAAGAGACGGAAATGTCATTTACGAATAAGGAACGTACAGCCCATGTGGCAAAGCTTGAAAAGGAGCATTTTGATCTGCTCGTTGTCGGAGGAGGCATCACGGGGGCAGGGATCGCTCTGGATGCAGCAGGGCGCGGACTGAAAGTTGCACTCGTCGAAATGCAGGACTTTGCAGCGGGAACTTCGAGCCGTTCCACAAAATTGGTGCACGGGGGCCTTCGTTACCTGAAGCAATTTGAAATCGGAGTGGTGGCGGAAGTCGGGAAGGAGCGGGCGATCGTTTATGAGAACGGACCGCACGTCACGACACCGGAATGGATGCTGCTGCCTTTTTACAAAGGAGGGACATTCGGACCGCTCACGACAAACATTGGCCTTCGCGTCTACGATTTTTTGGCAGGTGTCAAAAAGGGTGAACGCCGCCGGATGCTGTCAGCAGAACAGGCGCTCAAAAAGGAGCCGCTGCTGAAATCGGAAGGCATCAAGGGTGCAGGGCGTTACGTGGAGTATAAGACGGATGACGCCCGTCTGACGCTTGAGGTGATGAAAAAAGCGGTGGAGTGCGGAGCATTGGCCATCAATTATATGAAAGTCACAGAATTTCTTTATGAAGGCGGCAAAGTGATCGGTGCGAAGGTCCGGGACGAACTGGATCAAAGCGTGCATGAAGTGAGGGCAGCCAAAACAATCAATGCGGCCGGCCCGTGGGTGGATACGCTCCGGGAAGCGGACCACTCACGTAAAGGAAAGTCGCTTCAGCTAACAAAGGGCATTCACCTTGTTTTTGATAATACGCGATTCCCGCTGAAGCAGGCAGTGTATTTCGATACGCCGGATGGCCGGATGGTTTTTGCGATTCCAAGGGAAGGGAAAACCTATGTCGGTACGACTGATACCGTTTATAAAGGCGACATTGCGCGCCCGGTCGTGACTGCCCGGGACCGCGATTATGTGCTCGATGCAATCAACTTTATTTTTCCAGGAGTGAGGATGACAGCGGAAGACGTTGAATCCAGCTGGGCAGGGCTGCGTCCGCTCATTCACGAAGACGGCAAATCGCCTTCGGAAATCTCGCGTAAAGACGAAACGTTCCTGTCGGACACCGGGCTGTTGTCGATCGCCGGCGGGAAATTGACCGGCTACCGGAAGATGGCGGAAACCATTGTAGACCTCGTCGTTAAACAATTGGCGGATGAAACGGGCCGCATGTACCCAGCAAGCAGTACTAGATCGATGCCGCTTTCCGGCGGGGATACCGGAGGGTCCGCCGGGTTCCGAAAATTCAAATCTACGATGCTGGTGAAAGCGAAAGAGGCCGGAATCGATGAGCGACAAGCGAAATTTTTGATCCAGCGCTACGGCTCGAATGTGGAAACCGTCTTTTCTTATTATCAGGAAGCAGGGCTCTCAAGCTTAGGGAACCCATTCGTTTACGCGATGCTCCGTTATGCAATTGAGTATGAGGCTGCGTATAAACCGTCAGACTTCTTCATCCGGCGCACCGGTGCGCTGTTTTTCGCAATCGGCTGGGTTCGCCGTCACCAGCGGGCCGTCATCGACTTCATGGAGCAGGAGTTCGGCTGGACAGCAGAGCAGCGCGACGCATATGCAGCCGAACTGGAACAATCTATCCGTGAAGCTGCAGAGCCGCTCGGAAAAGAATAGTGAGCAGACAATTTAAGGAAGTAAAGAAACATTTTGAACTTTCCAATCCTGTGTGCTATAGTAGTCCCGACAAACGAATACCGCAAACCACTAGGGGAGCCGTGTACCGGCTGAGACAAGCAGAAGCTTGGACCCTTTGAACCTGATCTGGATCATACCAGCGGAGGAAAGTGGGCGAACGTGAGCATTTTCCCGTTTTTCTGCTGACCTCAATCGCCGCTTTCCTTTCCTGGAAAGCGGTGTTTTTATTTGCCTAAGAAAGGAGATAGGAAAGATGACATTTTGTGAAGAGGTAAGGACAGAGAACAACGGTTTATGGGAAGCGAGTTTCGATCATCCGTTCGTAAAAGGGATCGCGGATGGCACGCTGCCGCTCGATGTGTTCCGTTTTTATGTACTACAGGATTCCTATTACTTGACGCATTTTGCCAAAGTCCAGGCGCTTGGCGCGGTGAAGGCAACGGATTTGGAGACGACGAAGAGTTTTGCGCACCATGCCGGGCAGACGTGCGAGGCGGAACTCGCGCTGCACGCATCCTTCATGGAGCTGCTCGACGTGACGGAGGCGGATAAGAAGAATTTCGAGCCGTCTCCAAGCGCCTACGCCTACGTGTCGCACATGTACCGCGCGGCGGAAGGGGATTTGGCGGATGTTTTGGCGGCGATCTTGCCGTGCTACTGGCTGTACTGGGAGATCGGGGAGCGGCTGAAGGATGCGAAACCGGATCACCCGATTTATGACCGCTGGATCGGCACGTACGGTTCGGAATGGTTCGGAGAGCTTGTGAACGAACAGATCGGGCGGATGAACGAACTGGCGGACAAGCTGCCGCAAGAAAGGCGAAACGAGCTGAAAACGCATTTCCGGCGCAGCGTTTATTACGAATGGCATTTCTGGCAGCAGGCGTGGACGATGGAAAGCTGGGACGTTGCAACTTCGAATAAGGCAGGTGTTTGATGTGCTGGGAGAAGTACGGGAAAAGGGCCCGATCATCCACTGCATCACGAACCACGTCGTCTCGAATTTCCAGGCGAACGGCCTCCTCGCACTCGGCGCATCGCCGATCATGGGAGATGCCATCGAAGAAACGGAAGCGTTGACATCCATCGCCGGTGCATTGTCGTTGAATATCGGGACACTCACACAGCGTTCACGCGATTCCATGCTGAAGTCGGGAGGAGCTGCGAATGAAGCAGGGATCCCGGTCGTACTCGATCCGGTCGGCGCGGGCGCGACGCCGTTTCGCCTGGCGACGGTCCGTCAGCTTTTGGAGGAAATCGAGATCGCGCTGCTCCGGTGCAATGCGGGAGAGCTTGCAGCCATCGCAGGAGCGGAATGGCAAGCGAAAGGCGTCGATGCAGGAGACGGCGCAGCAAATATCGAAGAGCTCGCGATTGAAACGGCGCGGCGCTACGGATTGATCGTTGCGGTAACGGGTGAAATTGACATCGTCACGGACGGGGAAACTGTGGAACGAATTCCGTACGGCAGCAGCGCCATGAGTGCGGTAACCGGAATGGGCTGTCTGCTCAGCAGTGTAGCCGCTGCTTTTCTCGCCGTTTCGCCAAAACCTTCTGTCGCTGCTGTTGCCGAAGCATCGCGGTTTTATGCAATTGCAGGAGAACGGGCTGCGGAGCGGTCGCGAGGGCCAGGCAGTCTGCAGCAGCACTTTCTCGATGAGCTCGCTTGTTTGACGGAGACGGACATGGCAGAACGAGTACGTATGGAGGTGGCGCAACATGACTAAGCAAGTATTGACGATCGCTGGTTCGGATTCCGGCGGAGGAGCGGGCATCCAGGCAGATATTAAGACATTCCAGGAACTCGGTGTTTATTCAGCTTCTGTTCTGACGGCAGTGACGGCCCAAAACACGCTGGGGGTGCACGGCGTTTTCCCGATGAGCCGGGATGCGGTCCGGCAACAGATCGATGCAATCGGGGACGATTTTGAAATTGCTGCTCTGAAGACAGGCATGCTGTTTGACGCGGAGCTGATTGAAGAAACAGCGGAAGGCATTCAGCGTTACGGATGGCAAAATATTGTCACCGACCCGGTCATGATTGCCAAAGGCGGCGCCTCCCTCCTTCAGCATGAAGCGGTGGAAGCGATGCAAAAGTATTTGTTGCCGCTTGCGAAAGTGGTCACGCCGAACATTCCGGAAGCGGAAGTATTGAGTGGGATGGTAATTCATGATGCAGTCTCCAGACAAAAGGCGGCGGAACGCATTCTGGTCTTTGGAGCTGAGGGAGTAGTGATCAAAGGCGGCCACGGGACTTCCCCGGATTTCTCTGAAGACTTTTATTTGGATAGAAATGGTGAATCACTCCTACTTCGTTCCGCGCGCCTCAAAACGATCCAGACGCACGGCACCGGTTGCACGTTCTCAGCGGCACTGGCGGCAGAATTAGCGAAGGGTGAGGCGGTCGAAATGGCACTCCATACCGCTAAACAATTTATTCAGGCAGCACTCGCGCATCCGCTGAATATCGGCGGCGGACATGGCCCGACGAATCATAGCGCGTTTCGGAACGCCGAAGAGAGGGAGGAAGTATATGTTGTTCGATAAGCCGTCCCTCTATTTCATCATGGGAACTGAAAACTGCGGAGGAAAAGAGCCGCTCGTGCTGCTCGGGGAAGCGCTGGAAGGCGGAATCGATTGGTTCCAGCTGCGCGAGAAAGGAAATGGCGCATTAACAGATAGCGCACTTGAGACATTCGCGAAGGAGTGCCAAGCACTATGCCAGGCTTACAGCGTGCCATTTATTATCAACGACGACGTTGAACTCGCTTGCCGAATCGATGCGGACGGTGTACACGTTGGCCAGGACGATATGAATTGTGCGGAAGTAAGGCGGAGAATCGGAGAAGACAAGATTCTTGGTGTTTCTGTCCATTCTGTTGTGGAAGCGGAGCGGGCGAAAGTTGCTGGAGCGGGCTATGTCGGAATGGGGCCGGTCTACGGCACACAAACAAAAAGTGATGCAAAAAAGCCTGCTGGGACAGAAGGGATCCGGTCGGTCAGCCTGCAGTATCCGGAACTTCCGATTGTCGGAATCGGCGGAATTACGCCAGAAAATGCTGGAGCGGTATGGGAGGCAGGCGCCTCATCTGTCGCCGTGATTTCCTCTTTGGCACAAGCTGATAACATAAAAGGACAGATCCAGCGATTCAGACTTTCATGTAAAGGAGGCGCTCCTGTATGACAACGAAAAGAATGGTCTTGATCGCCATGTTTACTGCCATCGCTGTAGCCGGTTCAGTTTTTATTTATTTCCCTGCAGGTGTCGCGCGCGCTTATCCGATCCAGCACGCTGTCAATGTGTTGGCAGCGGTGCTATTCGGGCCGGGGCCGGCAGTACTGATCGCATTTCTGACAGCAGCTGTGCGTGTACTGACTGGAACCGGCTCGCTGCTTGCGTTTCCAGGGGGCATGATCGGCGCATTTTTCGCGGGCGTTTTATATCTGAAGTTCGGCAAGGTATGGCTTGCAGGAGCCGGGGAAGTAATCGGCACCGGGATTATTGCCTCTCTTGTTGCGGTTCCTTATGCGCGTATCTTGATGGGTACCGAAGCGGGTGCTTTGTTCTTCATGCCGGCTTTTCTCGTTTCGAGCATCAGCGGAGCCATACTTGGTGCAGTGCTCGTTCACCGGCTTGTGAATTCGAAAGCAACGAAACTGCTGTACTGATTCTTTGCCAAATGAAAAGAAAGACACGGATCGCGTTGCGGTTCATGTCTTTCTTTTTTTCTGAGAACAGGTTTTGTCCTTCCGATTATTTCTATTCGGGCCAATCGAAATGTTCAACCCAACTTTGCGAATTGTGATAAACTAGTTAAAGAATGTATTGACAAAATAAGAGGCGCAAGGATAGCTTTGCAAATCTTAAAATAAGGATGGTTATGGATCATGAAAAACAGTACAGATGTTATTTTGATTGGCGCAGGCATCATGAGCGCTACGCTCGGCACCATGCTGAAAGAAGTGGCTCCGGACTGGAATATCAAAGTATTCGAGAAACTGGGCGCAGCAGGAGAAGAGAGCTCGAATGAGTGGAACAACGCAGGTACTGGTCACGCAGCACTTTGCGAATTGAACTACACAAGCGAAAATGCGGACGGATCGATCGACATGACGAAAGCGATCAATGTCAACGAGCAGTTTCAAGTATCGCTGCAATTCTGGTCGTATCTCGTCAAGAATAATTTACTTCGGAACCCGCAGGATTTCATCATGGCTTTGCCACATATGAGCATGGTGAAAGGTGAGGACAATGTCGACTTCCTGAAACGACGCTACGAAGCGATGTCGCAAAACCCTTTGTTCGATACGATGGAGTTCTCGGATGATGCGGAAAAACTGAAAGAGTGGATCCCGCTCATCATGGAAGAACGCAACCCACAAGAAGCGATCGCTGCAACGAAAATCGATGCAGGAACAGATGTCAACTTCGGTGCTTTGACACGTATGCTATTCAAGCACCTTGAAGAGCAGCAAGTCGATGTCCGCTACAACCACGCCGTTGAAGACTTGAAACGTACGAGCGAAGGCGATTGGGAAGTGAAAGTGCGCAGCAACGACAAGATCGAGACGCATACGGCGAAATTCGTCTTCCTGGGCGGCGGTGGCGGTAGCTTCCATCTTCTTCAGAAGACAGGCATCCCGGAAAGCAAACACCTTGGCGGATTCCCGATCAGCGGCTTGTTCATGGTCTGCAAAAACCCGGAAGTCGTTGAGAAGCATTACGCGAAAGTATACGGAAAAGCGGCTGTCGGTGCACCACCGATGTCGGTTCCACACTTGGACACACGCTTCATCGATAACAAACGTTCACTGTTGTTCGGTCCGTTTGCGGGCTTCTCACCGAAGTTCTTGAAAACAGGCTCGTTGCTTGATTTGTTCACTTCGATCAAGCCGAACAATTTGACGACGCTTCTTGCAGGCGGCGCCAAAAACATTCCATTGACGTCTTACCTCGTCCAGCAATTGATGCTGTCAAAAGACAAGCGCATGCAGGAGCTGCGCGAGTTCATCCCGAACGCGAAGAGCGAAGACTGGGAAATGCTCGTGGCTGGTCAACGTGTACAAGTCATTAAGGATACGGAAAAAGGCGGCAAAGGGACACTTCAATTCGGTACGGAAGTGGTCGCGGCAGCTGATGGTTCGGTTGCGGCACTTCTTGGTGCTTCACCAGGTGCTTCTACAGCCGTTACAGCGATGCTTGATGTCATGAACCGCTGCTTCCCTGATCAAGTGGGAGAGTGGGAGCCGAAGCTGAAGGAAATGATTCCTTCCCTTGGTATGTCACTGATGGAAAATCCGGAGATGCTGAAAGAAGTACAAGTATCTACTGGTGAAATTTTGGAGCTGGATAAAAAAACATTCCAATCTTAATCGCAATCACCTGGAACTCCCTACTGAAAAGATGGGAGTTCTTTTTTTGTGGAACCTACGAATCTTTAAAACGTAAAATTAGATAAAGAACTGATTGGGCAGGTGAGAAAAATGGATATAATGGATTTATATTTCAAGCGTTATAGGGGAAGTGCGGAAGCGAAAGATTATATAGCTTGGGCAACCGGCAATCTGTATAAATTTTCGCGCAATGTAAAGGTGCTTGCAGGAATGTCGCTGACAAATCACCACAATCTTTTCGAAATCGAAGAGATATTTCAAAAGGCGATGCAGGAGTTGGGGCTGCAAACTCCTGCTGAATTGGATTGTGTGCATCATTATGTGAAAAAGCTTCATATGGAATTACTGTATTCAGGAGAAAATGCGATTTCGGTAGTCAGAGAGATTTACCAAACGGCAATTACATACGAGTTATCCGACCTTCAGGAAGAGTGGCAGGAATTGAGTGATGCGACGGATGATTATTTGGATGGAGATAATAGCCATGCGTATACGAAAGAGAGCCTCCAACATTGGATTGTAGCGGATGCAAGGAAACGCTGGCAACTCCATATACATCCGCTCTGTTTCGATGTGTTCATTGAACAGAAGATTGTCTCGGTCGATACATCGGGACAACTTACGCTTGAATTTGAACGCGGGTTTTTGACAATAGAATGCCCATGGCGTATCCGGAACGCGGAGATGATTTTGCTTGGCGAAACAGATATAAAATCCAACGCAGTCGCTTTGGAAGATGCTAAGGAGTTGTTAGTAGGAAAACAGATCAAGCAAGTGTTGCTGCTGGACCACTGCCCGCTATTGATTGTGCAAGCGGATGATGTATTTCTTGATTTGTTCCATGCAAGTTCCTATTTTGACGGATGGACAATCGGAGATGAAGAGGAACTTTACTTGTTTTCAATGCATGGAGGAAGTATAACGTAAAAAAAGCCCGTACAAGCACATTTCTGTGCGTGTACGGGCTTTTGGTCTTAGCTATCAATGACTTCCTGCAGCTCTCCTGTAACAGCGATACGCTGCTTTCCAGAGGGGGTGCACGTGATCAAGGTGATTTCAGTCCGGTCTGGTGTGTCATTGAGCACGTGGACATCGGTTTCAGCGATGACGGCAGCTCCGGAGATGACGTAGACATACGTTTTGCCTCCAGCGTGCAGTCGTATTTCTTCACCCGCTTCGACTTGGTCCAGCTTGCTGAAATGTCTGCCGTCCCGGTAGCCACGATGCCCGGCAATCGTGAAATTGCCGGCGCCGGGCTGTTGGTGTTCTTTGATCTGGGTCAAGGCGATGTTCAAGTTTTCTTCCGTCGTCTCGCTTAAGACGAATTGCTTGAGGGAGATGGACGGAATTTCAAGCTCCATCACTTGTTCCAGTTCCTGCACGGTAAAACCGTTTTGTGCAACTACTTCTTTAGAAGTTTCGCCGTCCTGCGCATCAGCGACAAGCGAGAGTGCTTCCTCCAGGGCTGTTACATCCTGGTGATGATGCCACTCGATCCACAGAGGAGTGGCCAAGCAAAGGAGTCCTGTAGCCAAGAGCAGCCAGCCGAGTATTCGTTTCACTTTCATCATCAGCACTCCTTCTCACATCCTTAGTTTTTCGTGTGATCAGCAGTCAGTAGTCTTCTCGCAGCGAAGAGGAGAACGAATCCTAAGATCATTAGGAACGGCACATGTTCTTCACCTGTTTGCGGCAGTTTCTCTGCATCTGTTTGTTGTTTTACAGGTTGTTTCGGATTTTCGACTTTGCCTGCTGAAGGCTTGTCGGCTTTATCTTTTCCTGTATCTGGTGTAACACCGGACACATCAGGCGTTTTTGGTGTTTCAGGTGTTACTGGCGTTACAGGTTCAGTTGGCTGTTCAGGATCAACTGGCGTTTCCGGTTCAGTTGGCTGTTCAGGATCAACTGGCGTTTCCGGCTCAGTTGGCTGTTCAGGATCAACTGGCGTTTCCGGTTCAGTCGGTTTCTCTGGATCTACTGGTGTTTCAGGATCAGTCGGTTTCTCTGGATCAACTGGCGTTACAGGGTCCGTAGGTTTCTCTGGATCAACCGGTGTTTCAGGATCAGTTGGTTTCTCAGGGTCAACCGGCGTTTCAGGATCAGTTGGTTTTTCAGGATCAACTGGTTTTTCTGGGTCAGTTGGCTTTTCTGGGTCAACTGGTTTTTCAGGATCAGTTGGTTTCTCAGGGTCAACCGGCTTTTCAGGGTCCGTAGGTTTCTCAGGATCTACTGGTACTTCAGGGTCGGTCGGTGGTACTGGAATTTCCGGTTTGTCCGGGAATTCCGGGATGAAGCGGCGGTTCGTTTTCGTCACTTCGAGCGTTTCTGTTTGGCCTAATACGATTTCGAAATCGACTGGCGTACGGTCCAGACGGTATCTGGAAGGAGCTTTAGTTTCGATGAATTGATACTTTCCTGGAAGCAATTCGTCGACAAAGATTTTTCCTTCGCTATCGGTGACGAGTCTTTCTTGAAGCACATTTCCTTGTGCGTCGAGCAATTTGAAGACAGCGCCGGCAAGGACACGTTCTGGTCTATTGCTGTCGACTTTCAGAAGTTCCACTGCTCCTGGAATGATAACGTTTTGAGCTGTTAATTCTACAGCAGTTTCTTGTGCGATTTCGATTGTGAATGGAATTGGTGTGCTGTTCAATTCATAGCCGAATGGTGCTTCGACTTCGATGAATTGATAATTGCCGGGTTTCAATTCTGCTTTGATTTTTCCTTCTGCATCTGTTTCCATGCGTTCAACAAGGACATTTCCTTGCTCGTCCAAAAGCTGGAATACGGCTCCGGCAAGCGTGATGTCGCTGTCTCGGCTATCGACTTTGACAAGTTCCACAAAGCCGTTCGCCAATTCGTTCGTCACTTCAATTGTCAGCATTTCTGGCTGGTTGAAGGCTATTTCGAATGCAATCGGCTCGATGGATCGTGCGTAGCCGAATGGTGCTGCCGTTTCAACGAATTGATAAGCGCCAGGAGCAAGGCCGTCCACGACGAATTTACCTTCAGCGTTCGTCGTCAAACCTTCTTGAAGTGTATTGCCCTCTGCATCCTGTAATTCGAATACAGCGCCTTCCAAGACAAGCGCTGTATCTTCAGCAGCTACTTTCGTCAATTCGACACTGCCTGGTTTCATTTCGTTCCAAGCGTTGATTGTTACTGTTTTGATTTCAGCGACCGTGCGTGTAGGCTCGATCGTGAAGCTGTATGGCGTTGCATCGAGTACATATCCTGTAGGTGCAGCAGTCTCGACAAGCTGGTACGAGCCCGGCTTCAAGTCTGTTACCGTCAGGACGCCTGAAGCATCTGTGACCAAGTTTGTTTCAAGTGCATTGCCTTCTGCATCCTGTAATTCGAAGATGGCACCAGCAAGCACATTCGCCGCGTTGTTTGTCTCAGCTTTTGTCAATTCGACAGAACCAGTGATCAACGCGTTCGGTGCATTCACTTTCGTGATTTGTGCAGTTGTTCCATTTTCGATCGTGAAAGCGAAAGGCTCTGCAGCCAGCTGATAGAAGGCCGGTGCTTTCGTTTCCACTAATTGATAAGCGCCAGGGCGCAAATTGTTGATGGCTAATTTGCCTTGTTCGTTTGTTGTGAGTCCGGATTGAATGACTGTTCCTTCAGCTGTCTGCAATTCGAACACTGCGCCTTCAAGAAGGGCGCTGTCATCTGCATCCGTTTTCGTCAATTCGACGCCGCCTTTGATGATGCGGTTTTTCACTAGTACTTTCAGGATTTCATTTTGTGCATCCACGATTGTGAAAGGAATCGGAGCAGCATCCAAATGATAGCCGAACGGCGCTGCTGTTTCGACGAATCGGTAATCGCCAGGCGTCAAGCCGCTAATGGTGATTTTCCCGTTTTCATCTGTTGTCAGATCCGCTAGAATCACTTTGCCGCTGGCGTCCTGCAGGTCGAATACAGCACCTTGCAAGCCGAGAAGCGGAATGTCAAAGTCTTCTTTCGTCAATTCGACGCCGCCTTTGACTCGGAAGTTCTTGACCGGATCCAGTTTCAGCATTTCCAATTGTTTCTCGCCGATCGTGAATGGAATCGGTGTATTGTCGAGTGCATAACCGAACGGTGCTGTAATTTCGACGAATTGATAATCTCCTGGTGCAAGACCTTCGATGTAGATTTGGCCTTGTGCATCCGTTTTGTGAAGGCTGCGCAATTCAGGAGTCCCACTTGTTGTTTCATAAAGGGAGAATTGTGCTCCTGCCAATTTCTTGGCCGACTCTTCACCGTCGACTTTCTCCAATTGAACTGCGTGGATCAGTTTGCTGTTTGTAATTGTAACTGCATTGCCTGATTCTTCGCTGTTATCTTTTTCATAACCGTTATCGATTGTGATAGCAGTCGTTTTGCCTTCGTTCAAATAACCGGATGGTGCGGATGTTTCGACCAGATTGTATTCACCGAACAGCAATCGTTCGAATTGAATCGTCCCGTCAGCACCAGTCGTGCCGGTTTTCACTGTGATGCCGCTGTCTGGATCTTTCAGCTCGAATGTTGCACCTGAAAGAACGTTACCAGTCGTTTTGTCTGTTTTCGTGATAAGCAGGCCGCCGAGTTCGCCGGTTGCTTCTCCCATTCCTTGTGTACGTCTGACTTCAACACTTTTCGTTGTTTCTGTTTTATCTTCTCTTAGATTCTGTCCGTCGAGCTTCACATCATTGGAGATGGAAGTAGGAGCTTTCAGAATGAATGACTGATACTCAAGGATATAAGGCTTATTGATCGTTTCCTTGAATGCAATGGTGAACGAAGATGGTGCCTCTTCTGAGACAGCAAGTGTATAATCCGTTCCTTCTGTCAGTAAAGCGCCTTTCGTCACTTGACCGCCCGTTCCGATCGTTGTAGCGTACAGGCGGATCGTGTCAGCCAACACTTCCTGATTGGCATCTGGTGTATCCGTCAGTGTCGCATTTTGGATTGTTGCCTGAGCAAAGTTGATGTTGACTGCCCAGTTCAGGATTTTACCGTTCTGCGCGCCAGTTTTTGTTGCATAACCGCCGCCATGAGGGATGTCGACTGACGCTTCAAGCGCCGTTTCAGCAGTGCCTCCGCTCGTCAACGTAGCAGTGTTTTTGTACGTGCTTTCCACGTACGGAAGATCTTTCAAGCTTGTGTTGTAGGAAATCATATACGGCTTTGTCAAAGTGTTTTTGAATTCGACGATGAACTTCGAATCGGAAACCCAGCTGACCGAGTAATCCGTTCCAGGCGTCAATTCTTTCACTTCTGTACCGTTCGCACCGCCGGTAAGGCTCATTTCATAAACGGCAAGCGTGTCTTTCAGGAATTTCTGATTGCTTGCGATTTCATCTTCAACTTGTGCTTTCTCTAGCGTCTTCAAGTTGTAGTTGATGCCGACTTTCCATGTGATTTCTTTCGTCACTGCATTATAAGAGCCGTTCTTGAAACCGTTGGATTGTGTGTAATTGTCAGGTGTGAAGTTGCTGACGGCTTTCTTTTCTTTCTGCTCACCGTCTGCGTTCACCCAAGTGAGTGTCGCGTCGTTTTGCAGATAGTTGAGTGAGCGGTTATCGCGCGCTTCGTAGTTGAAGGCTGTCTTGTACGTGATCTTATGTTCACGTGTAATGGTCTTCAGGAAGCGGATATCAAAGCCGTTGTTGCCAGTCGCTTCGACGACGTAATCTGTTCCAGCAGTCAAGCCTGAGATTTTCAGGCTATCTGGCAGGAACGTGAGACCACCGTTCGTGAAGACGTCTTTCAAGACCAAGTTGTTCATTTCCTGTCTGTCATTATTGAAGTTGATTTCCCAATTGACCGTTTTGTCTTTGTAGTTGGGACTGTTGTTTGTTTTAGATAAAATCTGCTGGGAAATATTGCGCGTTCCAGTTGATTTGTATGATTCGCTTGTTACGACGTTAGTGATTTTGCCATCTTCAAAAACACGTTCATTCGCAGTTGTTTTGTACGTGATTTTGTAAGCGGAATCGATTGTACCATTGAATTGCAGGGTAAAACCGTTTTTGCCGTCTTTCGTGATCGGCACGATGCTGTAGTCATTGACGGTTTCACCGCTGCCGACTTCTTTGCCGTTTGCATCAATGCTGATTTTTTTCACGACGAACGTGTCTAAGAGCACATCTTGGGAAGCATCAAACAAGTCAGTCAGGATCGCATCGGATGGGCTGACTGTTCGCTGGTTGTAATTGTATTTGATTTCCCAGCCGATTGTTTGCGTGCGATTGTCATAATTGATTGATGTCTTTTGAAGCGGTTCGCCGCGGCCGACTGTGACAGTCGCGGAAGCTGTTGCATCTTTTTTGCCGTCAGCTTTCAATGTGGCGTTATTGATCAGGTTCTTGGCAGAGTCATTCGTGATATCTACCGTGAACACCACCCGGTAAGCGGAATCGATTTCATTTTTGAACGCAATCGAAAAGTCCGGCTCGCTGATTGTGTAATCATTCGGATTCACAAGTGCACCGAGTGTTGTCGAGCCGTCCATGTTGGTGATCAAGTGATACATTTTGATCGATCCATCTTGCAGAGCCTGGTCGCTCGGTAAGATATCTTCCAGTACTGCATTCGAAAGTGTTTGCATGGACTTGTTGAAATCCACTGTCCAATCGATCGTTTCCGCGTTGTAGGCACGGTTCGGTGTTCCTTTTTTCGAGATATCAGGACCGCCGGGATTGAAATTCAGCGGGATTACGATGCTTGCTCCTCCAGCAATCGGTGTGATGACGATCGTTCTGTCTTCATTGATGATGGTTTCCCGTTTTAATTGGGACCAGATGGAGAAATTCCCGCTAATATTAGAGTTTTCTTCAATGAATTTCGTGAACGTAAGTGTAGCGGTGCCATCCATGCTTACATCCAGATAAGCGACTGTTTCATTATTCTTTTTAAGTGGTAATTTCTCGATCTTTTCATATACATTCAGCTCTTTCGGAAGCTGGAATGAGAATGTCGATCCATCCGCATAGCCATGTCCGTTCGGCAAATTGAAAGTGTAATGAAGGTTGACAATTGAATTGAGGTCGGCGCCTTCGAGTTCATCGCCTGCTTCGTTTTCAATTGTAATCGTCGCGGCAGTCAAGATGTTCTCGGCAATGACTGAAGCTGCTTGTGGTTCTTCCTCTTCAGCAATGTCTTCTTCGACGATTTCTTCTTCCAATTGTTCCTCTTCAACTGGCTCTTCAGCTTCTTCTTCCAATGGTGCTTCTTCAGCAGGAGGAGCTTCTGTTTCAGGAAGTTCTGTTCCGTTATCTTCTACAGGCTGTTCACCGACAGCCGGCTGTTCTTCCGGTGCTGTCTCGATGATTTCTTTCGGTTCCAAAGAGGCTTCGGTTTCGGTATTTTCCATAGTCTCATCCGAAGCAGGGGCGGTTGACGTTTCTTCTGTCAGCAGAATCGTTTCATCTGTAGGCTGTTCCGGCTCAGCCGCATTCGCTGATGCGAGTGGCATAAAGAACAGATCTGCGACCAAAAGCAAACACATTAACATAGCAAATAATCTTTTCATTGTTTCCTCCATCTTCTTTTTTAATCAGTGATGAATGTTCTTCTTTTTACGGCTCGGTTTAAATGAATAAGAATCTTTTCCTCCTTTTAGGTAATTAAACGAGTCGAAAGTTTAGACGACAGGCATCCTTTTTACTTTTTATATAAAACACGCGTGCAAGGAGACCTATTTTTCCATCGTAGAATAGGTTAAAGTATTCATCTGTACAAAAACTATACAGAAAACGTATAGTCCTTTTAAAAGCGGCGTTTCCATGGGATAATTGCTTTAAGGAGCTGAGAAGTTCATGAGAGCGATGATTGTAGATGATGAGAAATTAGCGGTGGATTATTTGGGAAGACTTTTAACAAAGCTTTCGGATGTCTCCGTGATCGGAACATTTACTGACCCCCGTCAAGCTTTGAAAGAGGCAATGGTGCAGAAGCCGGATCTATTGTTTCTGGATATTGAAATGCCTGGAATCAAAGGGGTGGATCTGGCGGAAAAACTGAAGCAGGTCTTGCCCTCTGTTTCTATCATTTTCGTAACAGCCTACCCTGAATTTGCCGTAAGAGCATTTGCACTGAATGCAGCGGATTATCTGGTCAAACCGGTTCGGCTTGAACGCCTTCAGGAAAGTTTATCGCGCCTAAAAGATAAGCATCCCATCGCAGAAGCCACTTCTTTTATCAAGATCTGTACAAGCCATTCCATCTCATTTCTGGAGGTTGAAGCTGGCAAGGAAAAAATATTGCAGACAAAATGGAGAACTTCCAAAGTTCATAGTGTTTTCGCCTATTTGCTTCAGCACCGGGATAAACCGGTAAGAAAGGACGTCTTACTGGAAGAGTTCTGGCGGGACATGCCGCCTGAAAAAGGGTATGTTCAATTGTACAGCGCGATTTATCAGATCAGGAAAACTTGTGCTGGCGCTGGAGCGGATATCAAAATCATCAATCGGGAAAATAATTACCAATTATTAACGAATGATGCGGTAGTGGATGTGGAAGAGTGGGAGGAAGAATTAAAAGAGCTGCCTGTCCTAGCAAATTCTTCGATAGCTGTTCATCACCGGCTAGTCGCTGGATATCCCGCTCATTATTTAAGTGATGAAGATCAGCTATGGGCCGATAGAGAGAGGGAACGGCTGGATTTATTGTGGTCTCACCACGCAAAAAAAGTAGCGGATTTCTTGATAAAGGAAAACCTGCTGGTCGAGGCAGTTTCCATCTTCCTCCTGCTTCAGTCGTACTTTCCATACCTCGAAGAAAATTATCTGAAGCTGATGGAGTTATATGGACAGCTCGGGGATCACCATTCTGTAGAACGTCAATACACACAGCTGAAAAAGATGTTGAAAGAGGAATATGAGATGGAGCCAACGCTGGAAATCCAATCCTTATATCAGGCATACCGGACATCCCTTGAAATAAAAAAGAAATAAGATGCAAATAAGCGTCCTTCCCGACAGATGGGAGAGACGCTTATTTGTTTTAGTTTAATCGAGAAGAGTGACCGGGCGGATCTTGAAAGAGATGGTGGTTCCTTTACCAAGAATGCTGTCGATTTTCAGACCTTCTCCGTATATTTGCTTGAGGCGGGAGTCCGTATTGAAAATGCCGATTCCTGCACTTTCGCTCTGCTTGCCGCTGAGCAATATCTCGACTTTTTCTTCCGGTATCCCGACACCATCGTCGCTGATCGCAATTTCGGTCCATGACTCCATATGCCGTATGCTGATTTTCAGCTGACCGCCCTCAACGCGGGAAAGGATGCCATGGCGTAAGGAATTTTCTACCAAGGTCTGAATCGACAACGGAGGAATTTGAATGCCATGGCTATCTCCCAATTCCCAAACAACCTGGATCCGGTCGCCGAATCGTTCCTTTTCAATGTATAAATAGGAGCGGACAAGGTCCAGTTCATGTTCGAGCGGCACAAGACGGTGAAGGCTTTCCAGATTGAAGCTTCGCTGCAGGTAATTTCCGAAATGCTCAAGAAGGCTGACCATGCGTGATGGTTCAGTTTCACTGAGTGCAGCGATTGTATGCAGCGTGTTGAACAGGAAATGCGGCTTGATCTGTGCAATCATGAGCGCACTTTCTGTTCGGATTTTCTCCTCACGCGTTCGTTTCAAAGATGCAAGTGCATTGACGCGGATCTGCAGTTCGAGCCGTTGAAACGGCTTCGAAATATAATCGTTCGCTCCTGAAAGGTAGCCGTGATATATATCCTGCAGCCGGTCTTTGGCTGTCAATTGCAGGATCGGAAGCTCAAGGAGAGAATATTTCTCACGGATGATGCGCGTCAATTGGTAGCCTGAGACTTTTGGCAGAAGTACGTTGATGACGGCAAGGTCCCACTCGTATTCGCTCAGTCGTTCCAATGCTTCATCTGAATCGCCTGCTGTAATCACTTCATAGTCACTTTCCGAAAGGATGCCGGTTATGACCCTCATGCTCACCGGGTCGTCCTCGACCAGTAGAATACGCGGGCGGAAAGTGAGGCCTTCTGCTTTTTGCAGGCTTTGCTGCAATTCGTAAGCAGCCGTGACTGGAGCTGCAATAGAAGTGCTTTTGCCTGCAGGAAAAGTATCGCGCGCCGGGGAAGTGTCATCTGTTCCGCCCGGCGGCAGTGTGAGTGTGAAAACTGAGCCTTCAGTCAGCTTGGAAGAAGCGGTCAGCGTGCCGCCATGCAGTTCAGCCAATTGCCGGGAGATGGCAAGACCGAGGCCGAAACCGAAGCCATTAGCATCTTGTGTCTGATTGAATGGCAGGAATATCCGGGTAACTGTTTCCGCATCCATTCCGTTTCCGGTGTCAATGATTTGAATGATGGCATTTCCGTTTTCATTCACAGCACGGATCATGATGGAGCCATTCTCTGTATACTTCACGGCGTTGTCGATCAAATTGTATAGGATTTGGAGCAGCCGATTTTCATCTGCTTCGATATAAAGGAGCTCAGGAGAGATGTCCATGCTCACCTTGATTTTTTTGTGCTGAATCTGAATGGATAAAAGATCAAGAATCCCTGAAATGATTTTTTCGAGGTTCAATTTTCTTTTTTTCAATTGGAACTGGCTTTCTGTGATCCAGGCCATGTCGACAAGTGAATTGATGGTCATCGCTGCTTGTTGTCCGACGGCGAGCACCATGGACAAATCATCTTTCGCCTGATCCGATAACCGCTCCTGTTCCTGCTGAGCGGTTTTATGGGTCAAATTCATGATGCTGTAAAGCGGATTTTTCAATTCATAGGCGGTCCGGGAAAGAAACTGTTCTTTGGATGTTAATTCTTCTTGTAATTGCATCGCGGTAATCTTGTATTCATGCGCGATCCGTGTGAAAAGGAAAAAGAGGAAAATCGATAGAAACAGGAACGCCGCCAGAATATCGAACGGATAATAAGGCAGTTCGACAGCACTCCTTGATTTATAGATGCCCCATAAATAGCTGGATATCGCACTGATGGCTGCCAGCATGAGAAAAATCACTTCTTTGCGCTCTTGAAGTGTCCGCCCCATCAGCCCTGCCGCCAACAGGAAAAATGCGCAGAGGATGAAGAACGTAAATAAACCGACCTGTGCCGTCAAATGGATTGGCATGGCGAGAATGGCAATGGCTGCTGCATACAGAAGCCATTTGCAGATTTTCAATAACCGATGATCGCGATATTCCTTAAAAAAATCTTGGATGAACAAGAGAAGAAAAATCCCTACACTGATATAGCAGATGAATAAACTTTTGACAGCCCAGACATACTCAAGCGGAATCCATTCAAGCAACAGCCGGTCATCGTCCAATACAGTGGCAAAACCGAGGGAAAACGTCGCCAAGGAGAAATAAAGGAAATGCTTCTGTCTGCGCCTGTAAAGAAAGAATCCCAAGGCATACAAAGCTGCCAGCATGGCAACGGTGAAGACCAGTAATTGGGTCGCTGTATTACGGTTCGCAGCTGCATCGAGCGACGCTTCACTCCCGAAAGAAATCGATTTGAGAATGCCGGTATGGCGTGGAAGCTTTGTTTCACCGACCAAGATCACGATGTCCACCAGCTGATCTTCCGGAATTGGAAAAGAGGCTCCGTGACTGAAAAAAGAAGGATCCATGATTTTTTCGGAAGACGAATCGTCCAGGTTATCGAGCAGTAATCGTCCATTTATATACAAGGCGAAATTGTCCATACGGGAAGGAATCTTTACTTGGCGCACCTTTTGGACTTGCTGTTCCGGCATCTGGATGGACAAACGGTAAGTTCCGGCACCATGTCCGAATTTTTCAAGAGCATCAGAAGAAGCAGGTAAGGTGAGAAATTCTGGCGCAGAAGCTGTCTTCTCTCCCGGCGGATTCAATTCGCCAGGGAAGAATTCCCATTCGCCATCCAGCAAGAGCTTTGGATGATCCGTGAAATCCCAATTGCTCAAATCGAGCTTGCCATTTTCCGCCTCTATTCCATGATCTGTGACCGAGTTCCATAACCAAGGGAGCCGTATCGCCAGCAGAAGAAGGGGAAGAAGCAATAAAATCAAAAGAATATGGCGGTTAGACAAAATCTTTTCTCCTTTCGCGAGCTAAATGATATATAGGATAACATGATTTGAGAGAAACTGAGAAGAGGGAGAGCGGTTTTCAGATAATCGGGAGCACATAAAAAAACGTTCTGGGACAGCCGGTGACCGGCGTTCCAGAACGTTTTCCGTTTTGCTTAAAGAGCTTCCAGCGTCACTTCGATATTGCCTCTTGTCGCTTTGGAGTATGGGCAAAAATCATGTGCTTTTTTAAGCAGTTCTTCCAATGTGCTTTTTTCGACGCCTGTTCCTTTTACTTGAAGCCGTACAGCGAGTTTAAAGCCGCCGTCCGCTTCGTCTTTCAGGAAATCGACGTTTGCCGTTGTTTCGGATTCAAATGACACACCGTCTTTTTTCGCAACCAACTGGAGAGCACCGTCAAAACAAGATGCATAGCCTGCTGCAAAAAGCTTCTCTGGCGTCGTACCAGCTTCCAGCTCTTTTGCTCTTGGTGTGCCGGGCATCGCCGTATCGAAATCGATTACACCATCCGAGGAACGTACATGACCTTCTCTTCCACTTGCCGCTGTTGCGGCTTCTGTAAACATTGCATCTGCCATTCACTTTCATCTCCTTCTGATAGTTGTAGCTTCGTCTCATCTTCTATACCCTGAACGTCCCAAGTTTAAGCATGACGAGGAAGTAAAAAGGAAATTTATTTGAAAAAGAGAAGCGAAGAAGATTTCATTTTGAAAGAAAACAAAGAAGTCCTTCCATTCACAGAATAATTAGAATAACATGGCGTATAACGGTCAAAGAAATGGGAGTGTTGGGTATGGGGAATATTGCTAATTGGGTATCGCAGAAATTACCATTATTGATTGTACTGGCTGCAGCAGGAGCTTATTTTTTTCCGGTCTATTTTCACCCGCCATCCTGGCTGCCGAGTTTTTTACTCGGGGTGGTGATTTTCTTCGCCGGACTATCAATGGACATTCAGGCGTTTAAGCAGATCCGTCAGAAAAAGAAAGTATTATTCATCATCACCATCCTGAAATGGACGCTTACCGTCAGCGTTTCTGTGGCGCTGGCACATCTCCTATTTTCAAGCTACCCGGAGATTGCAGCAGGTCTCGTGTTGGCAGGGACTGTACCGAGTGCGACTGCTGCGACAGTCTATACATTTTTGGCGGGCGGCAATGCCTCGATTGTCGTCGCGGCATCGCTGCTCGATGTGGCGATCAGCCCTGTTGTGACCCCGCTTGCAATGATCGGGCTTGGAAGCGAAGTGACCATGTCGTTTTTCGATTTGCTGACGACGTTCCTGCTCATCGTCGTTCTCCCGATGGCAGCGGGGCTGATCATCCAAAGAAGCGCACCGAAGCTCAAAGTCTATTCGAGATCGGTCACAAAACTTGGATCTTCGGTGGCCTTGCTCGTCATCGTATACACTCTTGTAGGGGACGGAAAAAATGCGATCGCCTCAGAGCTTTCCATCATTCCTCTTGTCGCAGCGGCAACTTTTATTCAAGTAGTATTCCCAATGGCAGCGGCTTACTGGCTGGCCAGGTTATTCAGGATGGAAGAGGCCGACGCGCGGGCAACGCTTTTTCAAGTAGGGTTATGCAATACGGCGCTCGCAGCGATTCTGGCATTTCAATTTATCGGAGAGCTCGGCACTGTTGCACCTATTTTTAATATGATTTTTAATTTATCGATCGGTGCACTGACAGCAAACCGTTTCGCAGCAATCATTATACAGTCGAAGACAAACGAGTGGTCCGGACAATCCGTTTGATTTTTAAAAAATAGAAGGCACCGCATTGACGCGGTGCCTTCTGCTGGTTCAATCTTTTATTGAGCGCAATAAACTGCCCATCCAATTTTTCTTTTTAAGATAATAATAAAATGCGCCTGTAATGAGAGCAATCAGAATTAGAGAGAGCAGATATCCGTAGCGCCAGTCCAGTTCAGGCATGTTGGCAAAGTTCATTCCCCAAATTGCACCTAATGCAGATGCTGGAGTGAAGAGGAGGGTGATGACCGTCAGCGTTTTTACAATTTCATTTCCGCGTTGGGAAGAAGTGACTGTTTCGATATCGATCATTTCTCCGATTTCTTCATTGTATTCACGAATGATGTTCTGACACCGTCTGACACGCTTTTTCGTGCGGAAATAATGGATGTTTTCAGTGGATTCACTGCCAAACGCTTCTTCTATCGCTTCCTGGATTTCAGCAACCGGAATGATGAGATTTTTCCAAACGAGAATTTCGTGCCGGTTGTGCATCATTTGATTAAATACTTTTTCATCGTTATTTTCTTTCATTTTCCACAGGAGCTGATGCATACGCTGCTCAAATGCATCGATATCCTGCAAAAAAGAAGCAATTACTTCTCCCATGATAATTAAAAAGCCTTCAATTGCATTTTCAGCATGCTGCATCTTGTTTACCAATTCCTTCTTGGATAGATTATGCAGAAGAGAGGCATCCAAGTGCGTAGTAATTAATAAATCACGGGATAAATAATAATGAAAATCCGCCCGGTCATCTTGATCTTCAATGTTTTGGTGATAAACGAGGCCGCCCCAAACCGCTTCTTCTCCGCGAATGGTCGTCTCCATTTCCAGGTTGCTTGTCTTATTATCCCTTACAGAGTCGATCCAGCTTGTGCAGACTTCGGTGATGTCTGGCAATAAATTTGTATCCTGCTGGGAATCAGGATCAAGAATAAGCCAGCGCCAATTCTCGCCGTAAAATGATTTTTTCAGCATAATTGCGCCTCCTCATACTCTCAGTATTGCTGTTTTCGCAGAAAACTAAACCCTTTTCATGATAAAGGCGAGGTGGCGGCCGCTTGACTTGTCTTGACGGTGCGAGAAACCGGTTGGTTCATCATACGTACAAAACGGTTCGACTGAGATGTTTGCAGCAGGGACGCCGGCGAGCAAGCATTGCGTGCGCACTACTTGCTGGTTGTCGATCAGATACTTTCCTCTTTCTGGATCGAAAGTAATCCATTCGTCAGCATAGCCGAGCTGACGGAAGCGTTTTTCAACATCTTTATCGACCTCGAAGCACTGTTGGCTGATCGCTGGACCGATCCACACCTGAAGTTGTCCAAGATCGGTTCCTTCTGCTCGATGAAGTTCACGGAATGTGTGTGCCGAAATTTCTTTGATGGTGCCTTGCCAGCCCGAATGAATCGTTCCGATCACGCCAGATGCTTTTTCCGAAAAAATGACTGGAACGCAATCAGCAGAAAAGCTGCATAATAATACATCGTTCTCTGTTGTATAAAGCGCGTCTGTATCCGGAATGGCGTGTTCGGCAGAAAAAGCTCCGCTCCCGCAGTCATGCCGGGTCACTTTTCGGATATTGGCGCTATGGGTCTGCGCCGTGCAGACGAACTGCTCGAGGTCCGTGCCAAGTGAGCGTGCAAGCTCCTTACGGTTGGCAAGCACTGCTTCAGGGTCGCTGCATGTGTGCAGCGCCATATTATTGGACTCCGGTGCATGGTGGTCTTTTAAAGTGATTCCGGCAATCAGGCCGGGAGAATCGAGAGCGGTTCGGATCAGCATGGAATCTTCCTTTCTCATCCTTTTTCATTCATCTTAACAAATTGCAGTGTTGAAAAGAAAGAATCGGGGAATCAGTAAAATCACATGGATTTTGGTAAGATAGAAGAATAGACGCGAGGTGATGACAGTGGATACAGAGCAGATTTTAGCAAAAGTGGAGAATCGGGAACCGGATATATTAGGCGCAAAGGAATTCGCGAAATTTGCGATTTTACTGCCGCTGATTGAAAAAGATGGGGAGATCCATGTGCTGTTCGAAGTGCGGTCATTAAACATGCGCAACCAGCCGGGCGATATTTGTTTCCCTGGAGGGCGGATTGATGCGGAAGATGTCAGCCCCGAAGCTGCCGCCATCCGTGAGACGATGGAGGAGCTCGGCATCCGCCGAACGGATATGACGAATATCCGGCCGCTGGATTACATCGTTTCCCCGTTCGGGATGCTCGTCTACACGTATGCAGGCTTTATCGATCCAAAAGCGGTGTTTGATCCGAATCTGGCAGAAGTCGATAGCTTCTTTACGGTGCCGTTGTCATTTTTCAATGAAACGGAGCCGAAAGTGTATCGTGTCGATTTTGACGCCCAGCCTGAAGAGAGTTTCCCTTATGATTTGATTGCTGGAGGGGAAAATTACAATTGGCGCACAAAGAAAGTCGATGAGCACTTTTATATTTATGGAGACAAGGTCATTTGGGGAATGACTGCCAAAATTTTAATGCATTTCTTGGAGGTCATTCGCTGAATGGCCTTTTTCTTTTGCCATTTTTTTCAGTGAAAGGGGTCTTTCATTAGGACTTTTCTCATGTTTTTTAAATAATTTTAAAAACACATGCAATTTTGAAAGAAAGGTGTATAATTATCCGAAATAACGATAAGCCTATGAGATGGCGAAAGGAGTTTTTTACATGCAGACAAAAACAACACAACTAGAGATCATCGAAAACCTTCACCTGAAATCAAAACCGGTGGGTGACCAAATTCCTTTCGGCACGGTTATGACCGATTACATGTTCTCCATGGACTATGAGGAAGGGAAAGGATGGCATAGCCCGAAAATCGAACCGTACGCACCGATTACGCTGGATCCGGCTGCGATGATCTTCCACTACGGACAGACGGTCTTCGAAGGATTGAAAGCATATCGCACGGCTGACGATCGCATCCTCCTATTCCGTCCGGACGAAAACTTTAAACGACTCAACTTATCGAGCGAACGGATGAGTATCCCGCCGGTTGACGAGAAGTTAATCCTGGAATACTTGAAGGAGCTCGTTTCACTAGAGAAGGATTGGGTGCCAGGCACGAAAGGTACGTCCCTCTACATCCGTCCATTCATCATCTCTACGGAGCCGAAATTAGCCGTATCTCCTTCACGTCAATATAAGATGATGATCCTCCTAGCACCGGTCGGCTCTTATTTCCCAGGGGGCTTGACGCCAGTCGTCATCCACGCGGAAGACAGCTTCACACGTGCAGTTAAAGGCGGAACAGGTATGGCAAAGACAGCTGGCAACTACTCAGCGGCCTACCAGGCACAAGCAGCTGCGAAAGAAGCAGGGAAAGCCGACGTACTGTGGCTTGACGGCATCGAGAAGCGTTACATCGAGGAAGTCGGTAGCATGAACATTTTCTTCAAGATCGATGGGGAAGTCGTGACGCCTGCGATGAACGGCAGTATCCTGCACGGCATCACACGTAAGTCTGTTATTGAATTGCTGGAATCATGGGGAATGAAAGTGAGTCAGCGAAAAATTGCAATCGATGAACTCTTCGACTTGTACGAGCAAGGCAAAGTCGAAGAAGTATTCGGCACAGGTACAGCTGCCATCGTTTCTCCGGTCGGCGAGCTGAGCTGGAAAGAACGGACGATGAAAGTCAACAATGGCGAGATCGGCGAATTATCCCAAAAGATCTACGACACGATTACAGGCATCCAAAACGGCAGCGTGGAAGATACGTTCAACTGGACGGTCGAAGTGGAATAACGAGTTGTAGGATGGTTTCCTTTCTCCCTCCCTCTTTCAAGTCATTTATATCGAACATAAACAACAAGCGGAGAGTGCTCATTGGGTATCTCCGCTTGCTTTCGTTTTGATCGTTAATTTTTTATGCAATCTAATGAATCAATATTGACTTATTATACGTAAGAGTGAATAATAATACTAATGTTTGAAAAGTGAGAATGAGGAATGGAAGGTGACAGTTGTTGAAGAAAAAGAGAGTGGTTGTCAAAATCGGCAGCAGCTCATTGACGACAGTTGACGGGGAATTGGATGAAGTAAAACTTCAGGAACATGTGGAGGCAATGGCGAAGCTGAAGTCGGCAGGACATGAAGTAATTCTCGTGTCTTCCGGTGCAGTGGCAGCCGGATTCAAGGATTTGGGCTATAGCTCGCGTCCCGTAACAATATCAGGGAAGCAAGCGGCCGCTGCTGTCGGGCAAGGGCAGCTGATGCAGAAATACACCGAACAATTCGGCAAGCACGGCATTACGACAGCGCAGCTCCTTTTGACACGACAGAACTTGCTGTACAAAGAGCTTTACCAAAACGTTAACGGTGCGCTCAAGGAATTATTGAAGCGGCAAGTGCTGCCGATCATCAATGAAAATGACTCCGTGTCGGTCAAGGGACTGACATTCGGAGATAACGATATGTTGTCGGCTCTCGTCAGCGGCATCGTCCATGCGAATGAATTGATTATCTTGACGGATATTGACGGCATCTACGCGCAAAATCCGCACGTGTATCCAAACGCGAAAAAATACAATTACTTGTCCGATATTAGCGACGACTTGATCAAAGCGACATCCAGCAGCAGCTCGAAAATGGGGACAGGCGGGATGCGTTCGAAAGTCGAAGCGGCCCGGACGGCGAAAAGCCTAGGGGCTCAAGTGTTCATCGGTTCTGGTAGTGGAAAAAATAAATTGCTTGAAATCCTGGAAGGAAAAGGCGATGGCACATACATCGGCGGGGCGCAGGGAGGCGGTGTGAAAAATTCCAAACAATGGCTTGCACTCCACTCGATTGCACGTGGCAAAATCACGGTCGACCAAGGGGCGGCAAGAGCGATTCTCGAACAAGGGAAAAGCTTACTGCCAGTCGGCGTGACTGATATCCATGGCCATTTTTCGGCTGAGGATGTGGTGGAAGTAATCAATCCACGCGGGGAAGTGATCGGGCGTGGCCAAGTGAATTTTTCTTCCGAAGAACTGATGGAAATCAAAGGGCTGTGCAGCAAGGAAGCGCGGGTCATTACGAAAACAGGGCGTCGCCAAGTGGTGATCCACCGCAATCAATGGTTCAGCTTGACGGAGATGGGGGTGAGCAAATGATTTTGACAGAAAATGAAATTGAACGTAAAGCAGCCAAAGCGGCAGCTGCTGCGAAAGACATCGCACAGAAAACAGGCAAGCAGAAAAATGAAGCGCTTCGCTCGATTGCAGAACATCTCGTGAAAGCGGAAGAGGAATTACTGCTGGAAAATGCGAAGGATCTGGAAGCGGGAAATGCAAAAGGGATGTCGGCATCGGTGCTTGACCGCATCAGTTTAGCGGATGGCCGGATCGAGGCGATAGCAGAAGCGTTGATTCAGCTGACGGAATTGGAAGATCCGATCGGCGAGATCCTGGAAGAGTGGGAGCGTCCGAACGGCTTGCAGCTGAAGAAAATCCGTGTGCCGCTCGGCGTCGTCGGCATGATTTATGAAGCCCGCCCGAATGTGACAGTGGATGCGGCAAGTCTTTGTTTGAAGACGGGCAACGCGGTCGTCTTGAGAGGCAGTTCCTCCTCCTTCCATTCGAACAAGGCACTGGTTGCAGTGATCCGCCAAGCGCTTGCGGCAGCAGATTTCCCGGAAGAAGCGGTGCAATTGATCGAAGATACGAGCCACGAGGCGGCAGGGCACATGTTCAAGATGAACCGTTATTTGGATGTACTGATTCCTCGTGGCTCAGCGAAGCTGATTCAGACCGTATTGGCGAATGCGACGGTGCCGGTCATCGAGACAGGAGCGGGCAATTGCCACTTGTATATCGATGAAACGGCGGATCTCGAAATGGCGCTATCCATCGCCATCAATGCAAAAACGCAGCGGCCATCTGTCTGCAATGCTTGTGAGACGATCCTCGTTCATGAGCAGTGGGCAGCGAAGCATTTGAACGAATTGGTTACTGCTTTGCAGGAAAAAGAAGTTGTGATCCACGGAGACGAAACCGTATACGCGTGTGGAGAGTCGATTGTACCTGCGGAAGCGGCTGATTGGGCGACTGAATATCTTGACTTGGCAGTGGCAGTGAAGGTGGTGGCATCTGTGAACGAAGCGGTCGACCATATTAACGAGTTCAGCACGAAACACTCGGAGGCGATCATCTCGGAAGATGCACAGAGTGTCAGCCAATTCATGAGCGGTGTGGATGCATCGGCTCTTTACCACAATGCGTCGACCCGCTTCACAGATGGCTTTGAATTCGGTTTTGGAGCGGAGATTGGCATTAGCACACAAAAGCTGCACGCCCGTGGACCAATGGGGCTGCATGCCTTGACCTCGTCCAAATACTTGATTCAAGGGCAAGGGCAAGTGAAATGAAGTGAGAAACCGGGGCTGTCCCTGAAGGTCATAACACATGACTTTCAGGGACGGTCTTTTTTCTGCTTTCTTAGCCTCTTACGGTACTCCGGGCTATCGATGAAGATAAATAAAGGGAGAAATTCCCCTTATCGAGAAAATAAAAGGGAATTCCGCAAGAATAACAGGAGAAATACCCTCTATTTGCCCCAAAAGAGGGAAAACGGGCGAATTTTCATGACATAAAGGGAAATTTTACGCTTATTTTGGAATCCATTCCTATTCATAAGATGCCTTTATATATAAGATACCCCAATATAATCCAATTGACGTAGCACAGCATTGTCCTCACGGTTTATCACTTTTCCACTCAATCATAAAAGAGTCGGGGCCTACGCAGTTAGCCCCCAAAAACATGGCCGATGAAAATAATAGAACAAACAAAAATTCCTCTCTCTCCCAATTCATCCACTCCACCAGCGCAGGAGCGGCTATGGACTGGGCGGAGGAAGAAGACGGGCATCCCTTCAGCCTGGCTTCTTCCGGGAGCCCTGTCCGGAGCGACAAGCGGCTGCTCATCCGACACCCCATCACTTTTTCATTCAATCCCGAAAGAACAGAGGCCTACGCAGTCAGCCCTATTTTTTTGAAAAATTCCACCTTACGAAATAGTTAAAAAAGACATTTTGTAAAAAGTAGGATATGCTATATTCAGTACTTTTACAGGAAAGAAGGAGAGCGATGAATTGTTCTAATTGTGCAGTGAATAATTTGCTATTCGAGTTCCGTTTCGAAGGGAGCGAGAATGAATCGGTGCTTGAAGAAGTAACGGGACATTTGAAGCGTGGCGTCTGGGAAGCGGAGAGCAAAGAAGCAGGCTTTACAACAGAAGAATGGGGGCGCACGGGAATTCTGGGATTTCTGTCTGCATCATATGGACGCTTCGGCAGTTTTCTTCAAAGTGGATGGAGCCGCGTGGAGACCGCTTGCGGAGATCGAAGAAAATTTTGAAGCACAGTGAATTGATGACGTCATCCGTAATGAGCGGATCTTCTGCCATTACCAGCCGATTCTTTCGGCGGACAGGTCCATCTATGGCTATGAATTACTGGCCCGTTTCACTGGGGAAGAAGGAACACTCATTTACCCCAATGAAATCTTTTCCGCAGCAAGAAGCCGTAGCCACCTATATGCGCTGGCCCGCGCCTGCCGGATGACAGCTGTTAGGCATGCTGCCCGGCTCGAAAACGTAAAGGCATTCATCAATTTTATTCCGACATCCATTTATTCTCCGGAACATTGTCTACGGTCAACGATTGAACTGTCTATAAGTTTGGATGTGAATCCTGCACAGCTAATATTCGAAGTAGTCGAGACCGAGAAAGTGGAAGATTTGGATCATTTGAAGCGGATTTTGGTTTACTACAAAGAGCGCGGCTTCAATTATGCGCTGGATGATGTGGGGGAAGGGTACAGCACAATGCAGGCGCTTGCTGAACTTATGCCGGATTATATGAAGCTCGATATGCAATATGTGCAAGGAATAGCGGAGGATAAGGAAAAACAGCGTATTGCGTTGAAGTTTCTAGCGAAAGCGAAAGAAGTAGGAGCTGTGCCGCTCGCTGAAGGCATAGAAGAACAGCACGATTTCGAGTGGCTCGAGGAAGAAGGCTATGAGCTTTTCCAAGGTTATTATTTCGGCAAGCCGGCTGCGGAACCGCTATCTGCATGATAGATAAAAAAAACGGAACAGGCGTCTCTGGAAGACGTACCTGTTCCGTTTTTCTGTTTAGTGCTGATCTTTTTTTGCTTCCAGAACGGAGACGACTTCAGAAATCACCAGCTCACTGTGGAGAATCGGTGATTCTTTTGGATTATCGTTGGTTCCGGACTCTGGGCGCTGATGTGCTTCGCGGAACGCTTCGCTGTTTTTCCATGCATCGAAGCTGTCCATGTCCTGCCAATAGGTGTGGACGTTCAATTGGTCATAGTCGGGCAGTTTCAGCGTCTTCGTCACTTCGACTTTCACGAAGCCTTCGAGTGCCTGCAGCTTACCGGGTTGTGTGAAGTTCGGAGCCATGACATCGCCGGCTCCTTTTCTCAAGCGAATATGGTTCGTTACAACGATCATTTATTTCCACTCCTTTAGATGATGGGCTCCTTCTCGGATTCATGCAGCCATGCTTCTTTTCTATACCCGCTCCTACCAATAAAAAACGATGGCTACTTCCTTTGTTTACAGAATTTTTGGTATGATTGGTTCATCTAAAGAAGATGAAAAGCGATGAATGTTTCACGTGAAACATTCATTCGCATAAGAAATATTTGGGGAAAGGATGATCTTATGGTATTCCCATTGATTGAAACAAAGCGTCTTCAGTTAGTCGAATTGACGCAACAGCATGCCGACCGCATCTTCGAGATTTTGACGGAGAATGAAGTGATTCGCTATTATGGAATGGATAAGCTGGCGGGTCGATTGGAAGCAGAAGAATTGATTTCCTCATTCCATACGTATTACCAGATTCGCCAAGGAATCCGTTGGGGCATCGTCCTGAAGGAGACCGGAGAATTTATCGGTAGTATCGGTCTCAACAATATGAAGCTGCGTCTCAAGCGTTCGGAGATTGGCTACGAGCTTCATCCGGATCATTGGAAGCGCGGCTACATTTCAGAGGCGATGGCGGGCGTGCTCAGTTATGCATTCGAGGAGCTTGGGATATTTCGGATGGCCGCGATCACTTTTCCTCAAAATGAAAAATCGAATGGACTTTTGCTGAAGATGGGGTTTGAACTAGAAGGAACGCTTAGAGGCTACTTGTTTCAAGGAGAGAAGTCACATGATGCATTGGTCTTTTCTTTGCTGCGGACGGACTGGGCGCTGATGAAGAATAAGGAGGAAGAACTTGAAGAAAGCTGAGAAGGTGAAAATGCAGCCAGTGGCCTTGTGGGAAGGGAACTCCTTTGTGCGAGCCGCTTCGCTGGGGCCGAATGGTGAGATTTGCGTGCTCTGGACGATTTGTGAAAGTGAGATATTGGCTGAAGGGGTTCCTGGAGGCATGGTGGAACAACCAATGGATCATGAAGCAGTTATTTTCAAAGATGGACAGTACATAAAGGTACCATTGAAAAATCAAAAGTGGAGTTATCATTTCATTGAGTATTTAAGTGATTACGAGCTGTTATTGGCGAGTTCTCGCTCTGTTTTTCATGAGGGTGGAAAAGAAGAACGGAATGGCAGAGTATTCGATCTGACTGGGAAAATTACTCGGTCGTTTTGCCTTGGTGACGGCATCAACCATTTATCTGCAACCGGAGACGGAAGAATTTGGACTGGTTATTTTGACGAAGGTGTTTATGGAAATAATCATTGGGAACAGCCGATCGGAGAAAAAGGGCTGATCGGTTGGGATACAGAAGGGAATATGGTGGAATGGCACGACCAACCACGAGATCATTTCATTTCTGATTGCTATGCGATGAACGTCGTGGCAGACGGAGAAGTGTGGTTTTATTTTTACGATGATTTTCACATCGGCATCTGGAAAAATGGGGAGACGGTTTACCGGATACCGGATATCGAAGGAGCTACGGTTTTTGCTGTTCATGAAGATTGGATTTTATTTTCGGGAGGCTATGCAAATCATGGGCGTTACTTCCTCTGCAAACGAAATGGTAATCGGTATCGAACCGTGCAGGAGTTGATCTTGTCGGACGCGAAAGGCAGAAAAATCGACATCCTGCTCACTTACGCACGTGGAGCGAAATTATTGCTGCAGTCAGAAAAAGAAAGTTATGTGTTCGATCTTGCGGACTGGATTCGGCAAAATAGAATGTAAAGGGTTGTGGATAACGTAAAAGTAGCAAGTAAACTACTTATCCCCATGTGGATAAGTAGTTCGAAGCGCTATGGGTGCTGCTTGAGGATAACAATTCCTGGCACTAACAAGAATAAGCATGAATATTAATGTGCATGAATATGCGCATGCTGAGTTGAGGGATATAAAGGAGAGATAGACACGTGAATGATTTTTTGGAGAAGCATTTCAAGCATATGCGGCTCGAACCCGGTCTCTTTTATGAATGGCCGATTGGATTGCGGTTCGAGCTTGGGCTAGGCGCGAAGAAGGAACAATACTATTCGGGCAGTCCATACTTGAAGGGAGCATACAGGCGCGCGCTCACCTTGTTCGAGGAAATCTATCCACTTGATGAGGAATTGTGGATCGTCATGGATATTCACCGCTACAGTAGACGGGTGAAAACAGGGAACGTACGAATGTGGAAGACACTCGTGAAGGATCACAAGTTATTGTACCGGCTCAAGCATACCGAATTGCCTTATTATATTCCGGAAGATGATGAGTCTGGAAATTGGCGCACACATCGCTGGGTATTGCCATGCAAGCCTTCCGAGATCCATTACCACCGAATACTCACTTTGTTGATTGAGCAGGACATGGGTTTCTCAAAAGCAAATTTCCAATCGCTCTATTTTGTCCACCCGAAAAATGAGACGATTTTTCACGTCTATGACGACCGTGGTTGCGATCTTGTGGCAACTTCCCGTGAAACAATCCGGCCTCTTTATGAGAGCTTCAATGAATGGATTCTGGATTATGACCGGGAAGCCATCAACGAAGTTTTTAACTAGAGGAAAAAAGTCCCCGATGCTCAAAAGGCATCGGGGACTTTTCATGTTCACTGCATTTTTTCCGTTTCGTCCAGCATTCGCTCATAATCCATAGCACCGAGTGCAATATGGGCGATGCGGCCTTCGGAATCAATTAAGTAAGATGTCGGATAGGCACGCACTTCATACAAATCTGTCACATGGCCTTCCGGATCGACAGGAACCGGAAAGGAGAAGCTATTGTCGTCGATAAATTTCGAAACGCCAGCTTCGCTGTTTTCGGAAGCAGTCATATTAACTGCGAGAATTTCAACATCCGTTCCATCATATAGCTTTTGCATATCTGGCATTTCTTCGCGGCAAGGGGGACACCAAGTCGCCCAGAAGTTAACGAATACGCGCTTGCCGCGGTAATCCTCTAGCTTCACAGCTTCACCGGAAAGCGTAGTTAATTCGAAGTCCGGTGCGACGTCACCAACTTTTAACCCAGTGCCTTCCTGAGCGACGTGCTCTTCATCAGCTGTGAAAAGGAAAGTATAACCAGCCCAACCAATCATCAAAAGAAGAAGTGCTGGAATGAGAATTTTTTTCATGAAAAAGCCTCCTGCATCAATTTTTTCTGTGTGGATCATCTGTTTTCATTATACTAGGACAAACTTCGCTTTGTGAGGAATTGCTTCGATTTAAGCGGAATCGGGGCAGCAATATGACGAAAGCATGTCGGCTAGTTGTCAGACTATTAGCGGATTTGCTATAGTGGATACGGGCGGTATCTGATCTGGAGCTGCACCTGCTTAATCATCCATTGAAAAAAGAAAAGTCTGCCTTGATCAACGAAGACAGGGACGGAGGAAACCGTGCATTCAAAATCCTGCCTTTCTGTCCTGTAACGGACTAGAAAGGCTTTTCGCATAAGGTGGACTCCTTGAAAAGGAGAGGGAAAAAATGAAGACAACCGCAACATTCCGCAAGATGAAAGAACAAGGAGAAAAAATCGCCATGGTGACAGCGTACGACTATCCGTCTGCGAAACTCGCAGAGCAGGCAGGTATGGACGTCCTGCTTGTCGGGGATTCACTCGGCATGGTCGTGCTCGGCTATGACTCGACTGTGCACGTCACGGTGGAAGACATGATCCATCACGGAAAAGCGGCACGCCGCGGGGCACAGAATACCTTCCTGGTCGTCGACATGCCGTTCGGTTCTTTCCAAGGAAGCGACGATCGTGTTCTCGGGAATGCTTTACGGATTTTTCAAGAGACCGGCGCTAACGCGTTGAAGCTGGAAGGAGCGGATGAGGTGGAGCACGTAACCCGCTTACTGACACGGACCGGCATTCCGGTCGTCGGTCATCTCGGGCTCTTACCGCAAGTTTCGGGTGTGCTCGGAGGCTATAAAGTACAAGGGAAGACGGCAGACGCTGCCCAGAAGTTGATTGAAGATGCAAAGGCGTGCGAAGCGGCAGGTGCCTGCATGGTGGTGCTGGAATGCATCCCGTACCAGCTGGCGAAGCGTGTGACGGAGGCGGTCACGATTCCGGTCATCGGCATCGGTGCAGGAGCGGAGACAGATGGCCAAGTGCTTGTCTACCACGACTTGTTGAAATATGGCTCACATCATTTGCCGAAATTTGTCCGTTCTTATACAGAGACGGGCGAAGCGATGGAAAAGGGGCTGAAGGCTTATGTGGAAGAAGTGAAATCGGGTGCTTTCCCGGCGGAAGAACATCGTTTTACGATGAAGGAAGAAGAATTGAAGCAATTGTATGGCGGGAACTAAGCGTGGAAATGAAAAAGCGGAGAAATCAAATCGATTTCTCCGCTTTTTTATGCGTTAAATCACGCTTTCATCTCTTCGGAAGGACGGACAACGAGCACATCACATTTTGCATTGCGGACAATCCGTTCGGAAACGCTCCCGAGAACAAATCGTTCAGCTGCATTCGTGCCAGTCGCACCGCAAATGATCAAGTCGGCACCCAGTCGGTCAGCGAGCTCGCCAGGAATCATGCTTTTGGCAGCGCCGAATTCAATCAAGATGTGTACATCTTTTACGCCAATTGCTTTCGCTTCGCCTTCATAACGGCCCATCAGCTCTTCCGACTTCCGTCTGGAATCATCAGCAAATTGTTTCCCGTATGCTTCAATCGATCCGAATGAGCGGTTATCAATAATATTCACTAAGTACAATGCTGCGTCGTTGCGTGCTGCGATGTGTGCCGCTTTCTGGAAAGCAAATTCCGCTTGGGACGAACCATCCACTGCAGCCATGATTGTTGTGTAATTCATCATTAATTTGTACCTCCTCTTCTTGCTCCTGATGTATTAATTCGTCCTTGGTCCGGCCGATTCCTTCTTTCCGACAAGATTAAATATGACGAAAAGGTGAAAATGGATTGCCCTGTATGTCGCATCGTGATATAGTCGAGGTGTGACATAGAAGAGGTGAACGTGACGATGGATAACAAGAAACTGTTAAAAAAATACATACCGATGACGGAAACCGCCTTCTATATTTTATTGGCGCTAGCTGAGC
The DNA here is from genome assembly GCF_009707665.1 of Planomicrobium sp. YIM 101495. Classification (GTDB taxonomy): domain Bacteria; phylum Bacillota; class Bacilli; order Bacillales_A; family Planococcaceae; genus Planococcus. The sequence continues at coordinate 1,777,670 of NZ_WLZW01000001.1, read as the reverse complement.
CGCGGCACGGTTACGGCATCATCAAGCACGTTGAAGAGATTTCGGGCGGGCGCTTGCGGTTGGGGTCCGGCACGATTTACGGCACATTGGGGAAAATGCAGAAAGATGACATGATTACGGTGTTTGCTGATGTCGAGCGAAAAACCGTCTATGAAATCACGGATGCCGGGAAATACTTGATGCGTGCAGAGATGGAAAGACTCGAGGAATTGCATGCGAACATGCTGAAATACGGAGGGGAATTCCGATGATGAAAAAGCGCCGGCTGTTCTGGAGTTATGATGCAGAGAAAACGGAGCAATGGCTGACAGAAAATGCGCAGCAAGGATGGAAGCTGAGCGGGCTGAACCGCTGGACACGGCAGTTCCGCTTTGAAGAAGGCGGAGCGGAGGAGCTGGTGTACCGCATCGCTTTCAATAAGAACAAAGGCAAACAACTGCCTTCTTCTTTAAAGGAAGAAGGGTGGGAAGAAGGAGTGACAACGGGTCCTTGGCAAATCGCGGTAAACAGGCGAGAAGTGGAGACAATCCATCTGAAGCCATCACGCGAAGGACTCATCCGCCACAACCGTTTCGTCATGCTGGTCTTTTTCAGTCTCGTCTTCTATTTTGGCGGCATGCTGCTGGCGAACGCCTCCATGGTGTTGTCTTCATTCATGCAAGACGGCTCCTTGAATGTCGAACCGAGTCCATTGTGGGCTGTTACGTATACCCTTTTAGGCGTAGTGATCCTGACGCTCATCCTCGGCATCTACTCCATCGTCAAGATTAAAAAGGCGAATGCCGCGATGGAGAAACCGCCACTCGATGTACCACTGCAACAAGGGCATCCGCCAAGAAAAATGGTGAAGCGGCTGAAAGTGGGCTGGATGTATGCGCCGGATCGTCTCGAAGAGTGGCTCGAATCACAGGAGCAAAAAGGCCTTCATTTGACGTATGTCAATAAAATCGGATCCATGTTCTCTTTCGTGGAAAGCTCACCCCGGAAATATTGCTACCACGCGGATCACCAGAGCAATCCACCTGAAAGTTACTTCTCCCTTCACCGCGAAGCGGGCTGGGAGCCAGTTTTCAATTCTTTATCGGGTTTGGACAAGTGGGTGCTTTGGCGCAAGGAGTGGATAGAAGGGGAAGAGCGGCCGGTATTTTTCAGTGATCTGGCGACGAAAAAACGGCAGGCAAAACGGCTTGCGCTTATGTATAGTGTATTGTTTGCTCCAATGGTCTTGATTTATTTGTTCAATCTTAATTCCGTAATGAGGTATGGAGGAGTGAGCTGGTCCGCTGGAATCCAAGCCTTTGCATTCTTGGTCTTCCTTTCATTCGTTTTGAGAATATGGTTCTATTATTTCCGCGTGAAACGTGCAGTGCTGCTGTGATGAAGCAGTATTGCCCAAATCGAAAGCCTTCCCACATCGGGTGGGCTTTTTTGCTGCTTTAATCGGAGCGGCATTGCACTGTATAATGAAAGCAGCAAAACATAGAAAGTAGGACCGCTATGATCATCGTCATCGATCACGAAGATTCATTCACCTATAATTTAGTGCATTATTTCCGGCGTTTCGATGAACAGATGGCTGTTTACCAATCCGGTGCCATCACAACCGAACAGATCCGAAAACTCGATCCCGAGCTGATCGTCTTGTCGCCGGGACCTGGTCATCCGCCGGCAGACGGCACAGCACGGGCAGTATTACGCGAGCTGAGTGATGAATTTCCAGTGCTCGGCGTCTGTCTCGGGCACCAAGTGATCGTCGAGCATTTCGGGGGGCGTGTGATCAAGGGCGATCAGCCGGTGCACGGGAAAGTATTCGAGATCACACATGAAGGGAACGGGCTGTTCGCAGGCATTTCGACAACGACGCCTGTCGCACGCTACCATTCGCTCGTCGCGGAACGTGCTTCACTGCCGGAGGTTCTCCTCGTTACTGCGCAAACAAATGAAGGAGAAGTGATGGGAGTCCGTCACAAAGAGCTTCCGGTCAATGGCATCCAGTTCCACCCGGAATCGATCGCCACAGAAGAAGGATTTGCAATGCTGCAAAATGCATATGAACAAGCGAAAGCGTGGAAGAGGAGGGAACGACATGACAGCACCGCAGTTGATCTTTGAATTTGCGTCAAAAGACGGGAACATCGAACCGAAGCTGTTTCGACGTCCGGTCCGCATCTTGGAAGCGCATGAAACGGGAGAGGTCAGACCTCTCCTCGAAGAAGTCGAGAAAGCTGTAAATGAAGGCTATTACGCAGCCGGTTTTCTTTCCTACGAAGCGGCACCGGCATTTCACTCTGTGATGGCTGTCCATGAGAATCCATCGCTCCCCCTCGCTTGGTTCGGTATTTTCAATGCGCCGGAAACGCCGGATGCGTTCACCGAGGAAGCGTATGAAACATCGGAATGGCAACTTGATTCGCCGCCCGGCCATTATGCCAATGGAATTCGGCGCATCAAGCAGGCAATCGAAGAAGGCGAGACGTACCAAGTGAACTACACGGAGCGCATGCATACCGAGTTCAAAGGGAGTGCCCGCTCGTTCTGGCAGCAGCTCGCGCGGAATCAGCAGGCAGACTTCAGTGCTTATCTGGATCTAGGAGATACGCAGATTCTCTCTGCTTCTCCGGAATTATTTTTCCGGCTGGACGGAGGCGTATTGACGGCGAAGCCGATGAAAGGGACTGCAGCGCGGGGACGGACGCTGGAAGAAGACCTCGAGCAGATTCGCAAGCTGGTCACGTCACCAAAAGAACGGGCGGAGAACTTGATGATCGTCGATTTGCTGCGCAATGACATGAGCCGGCTGGCTGAAGATGGAACAGTGCGCGTGCCCAAATTGTTCGAAACGGAAAAATATCCGACCGTACACCAACTGACGTCGACTGTGGAAGCGGAAGTTGCAAAAGACAAGACAATTTTCGATTGGTTTCAGGCACTTTTCCCGTGTGGTTCCATTACAGGGGCGCCGAAAATCAGCACGATGAAGTTCATCCATGAGCTGGAGCGGTCGCCGCGGGAAGTATATTGTGGGGCAATCGGCTTTATTACACCCGAAAAAGACGCGGTGTTCAATGTGCCGATCCGGACAGTCATCATCGACCAGGAGAAAGGGACGGCGCAATACGGTGTCGGTGGTGGTGTGACATGGGATTCGACTTCGGAAGGTGAATTTGAAGAGCTGATGACGAAAGCGGAAATATTGAAGGCGAAACGACCGGAATTTCGGTTGCTGGAGTCGTTGAAACTGAAAGATGGGACGTATCCTTTGATACACCGGCATTTGGAGCGGCTCAAACGTTCTGCGGAATACGTTCATTTCCCGGGAAATAACGAGGGAATCATGAAGGAACTGGAGAAAGTTGCAAAAAAACATCCTTCTGGAACGTTCAAAGTGCGTCTTTTGTTGAGTCGTTCCGGAGACATCGAAGTGCAAGCGGACGAAATAGTACCAATTACTGGACCGGTCCATTGTTCGCTAGCTTTGGAACCGGTCGATAGCCGGAATCCATTCCTGTTCCACAAAACGACACACCGAGGAATGTACGAGCGGGAAGAAGCACGGCAGCCTGCTGGGAATTTCTCACCGCTCCTCTGGAACGAAAAAGGGGAAGCGACCGAGTTTACAATCGGGAATTTCGTCGCAGAAAAAGACGGGGAATTTTATACGCCGCCGATCGACTGCGGTGTTTTAGCTGGCGTGATGCGCGAGCAATTGCTAAGCGAGGGAAGGCTGCGTGAACGGGTCATCCTAAAAGCCGAGCTTTCAGACTTCGATGCTTTTTGGCTCATCAACGGGGTCCGTGGTTGGGTGAAAGTTCAATTAGAGTGAATGAAAGAATCCTGCCGGGCTTTCGCCTTCGGCAGGATTCTTTTTATATGAAAAACTTTGCTGCAATCAATTGCCGGTGATGTTCTTCACGGTCTTTTTCGCCTGCACGGAAGCTCTTCCGGACAATGCATAAGAGTCGAGGAATTCCTTGAAAAGCTGTGCGGAAGGCGAGTGGAACTTGGACTGGTGCGTGACAGCGTGGAATCGGCTCTTATTCGGATAATCCTCCAGTCGGATAGCACTTAACGTCCCATCGAGTGTTTCGGCCCGCACCGTGGATTCCGATAAGTAGGAGACGCCAAGGCCGAGCGCGACGGAAGATTTGATGGTCTGTGAACTTCCGAAGCTCATGATCCGTTTCGGCCGGATGCCGAGCTGGGCGAATAATTTGTCCGTCACCTCGCGTGTGCCGGAGCCTTCTTCCCGGATGATCCACGTTTCCGCCTCCAGTAATTGTCGGTCGACTTGTGAATTTTTCACGAGCGGGTGATTCGGCGGTGCGACAAGGACCATTTCCTCTTCAGTGTAAAGGTGGATATCGACGTCCAAATCGCCGACTTCGCCTTCGACGATGAAGCCGATATCGAGTTCTTGCTTATGCACGCCTTCTGCAATCGATTTGGAGTTTTGGATGACAATATCCGGGGTGATCCCGGGATAGCGCTTACTGAAGGCGTAGATGATGCCAGGTAGGAAATATTCGCCAAACGTATAGGCAGCACCGATGGACACAGGCATGTTGGTAGCTGGTTCGAGCTCGGCGATAGCAGTTTTCATCGAGTCATATTTCAAGAGGATTTCTTTGGCATGAGAAAAAACAGCTTGACCCGCAGTCGTCAGTTGAACGAATTTATTCGTCCGTTCAAACAGTTTGACTTCCAGCTTCTTCTCGAGCGCTTTGATGCTGAGACTGACAGCGGACGGGGTCAAGTGCATGAGTTCAGCGGCCCGGGTGAAGCTTTTCTGTTCGGCAGTCGTTACAAAAATTTCTAATTTATGATCCATGTCATTCCCACCTTTATGAGTTTTATTAATCGTATCATTTAATATAATTAATTTTACTTAACTTAAAGAATTTTGTAAAATTTAAATCACTCATATAAAGAGAAAGGGAAGAGGAATGCCATTGCAAAAACCAGAGAAAACGAAAAAGAGCACGTTGGCACGCTTCTTCAAGATTCCACATGTGTTTGTTCTGCTATTCATCATCGTACTAGCAGCAGTCGTCATGACATACGTGATTCCAGCAGGGGAATTCGACCGTGCGGAAGATCCTGAAACGGGCCGCGTGCTTGTACAGGAAGGGACGTATCAAACTGTCGAAGCGGATCCGATCGGCCTGTTTGAAATACCGGGCCTATTCATCACTGGGCTGAACGAAGCGGCGGATATTATTTTATTCATCTTTGTTGTCGGCGGAGCATTTCAGATCATCACCGCTACGGGCGTGTTTGACGCAGTGATCCGCAAAGTGACGGCATTGCTCGGAAACCGGGAAATCCTCATCATCCCGATTTTCCTGACGCTGTTTTCCATCGGGGGCTTTACAATCGGAATGACGGTGGAAGGAATGGCGCTCGTACCTCTTGCAATCGCACTTGCGCGGTCACTTGGTTATGACGCGATCACCGGCTTATCGATGGTGCTGCTCGGCGTCTACAGCGGCTTTATCGCTGGACTGATGAACCCGTTCAATGTCGGTGTTGCACAAGGCATTGCGGGACTTCCAATCTACTCAGGCATGTGGCTACGTGCCATCGTCCTTGTCGTCCTGCTTGTGGCAGCGAGCATTTTCCTTATCCGCTATGCAGGGCGGGTCAAGAGGGATCCATCGAAAAGCGTCGTGGCAGATATGGAAAAAGCACATCAGCCAGATGGGTTGCTAAAGCAATCATCCAAATTCCAGTTGCACCAGTATTTTGTGATGTTGACAATTGTCGGCGGACTTGGGGTGTTGGTCTGGGGAGTCGTAGAACATGAATGGTATATCAATGACATTGCGGCCTTATTCCTAGCGATGGGTGTGGTTGCCGGGCTATGTGCCAAAATGGGTCCGAGTCGGATCGCCGAAGAATTTGTCAATGGTGCCAAGGCATTTACGCTTGGGGCATTGATTGTGGGGATTGCACGCGCGATTCCTGTCGCTTTAGAGAATGGCTTGATCATCGACACGGTGATTCATGGACTTGCTTCCGTAATCACGAATCTGCCGGGCTCGATTCAAGTGGTAGGTATGTATACCGTACAGACCATCATCAACTTCTTTATCAACTCCGGATCGGGACAAGCAGCTGCGACGATGCCTTTGATTGTGCCACTTGGAGATTTATTGGGCATCACCCGGCAAACGGGCGTCCTTGCATTCCAATTAGGTGATGGCTTCACGAATCTTATTTTCCCGACAGGCACTACGTTGATGGCGTACTTGGCTGCAGCCGGTGTACCGTACGAAAAATGGCTGAAGTTCATCTGGCCGCTTATCTTAATCTGGTTTGTCATTGGTGCAGCATTTGTCATTTTCGCAGATATCATTCAATATCAATAAGTAGAACAAAGAGAACTTTCCAATAATGAAGGAGGAATTTTTCATGGATTATTTGCATAACCCGTTTGCATCCGAACGTCACACAGTGTTCGCTAAAAAAGGTATGGTGGCGACATCACAGCCGCTTGCTTCAGAAGCAGGCCTTGAAATCTTGAAAAAAGGCGGGAACGCCATCGATGCAGCCATCGCGACTGCAGCGACATTGACCGTCGTTGAACCGACATCAAACGGAATCGGCGGCGACGCCTTTGCACTTGTTTGGACGAAAGGAAAGTTGCACGGCTTGAACGCTTCCGGTCCGTCACCTCAAGCTTTGACGGTCGATGCAGTCAAAGCGAAAGGACACGAAAAGATGCCTGTACACGGACTTGTGCCGATCACGGTTCCAGGAGTACCTGCAGCATGGGCCGAGCTGTCTAAGAAGTTCGGGAAGCTGTCCTTACTAGAAACATTGCAGCCGGCGATCCGTTATGCAGAGGAAGGCTATCCACTGACGCCGATCCTCGGCCATTATTGGAAGAAGGCATACGATAAATTCAAAGATTCCTTCAAGTCTGCTGAATTCGACAGCTGGTTCGAGACATTCGCTCCGGACGGACGTGCGCCGGAAATCGGAGAGATGTGGAAGTCACCGGGTCACGCTGCAACGCTTAGAGCAATCGGGGAGTCGGATGCACGCGACTTTTACGAAGGAGAAATCGCTTCGAAAATCGATGCATTCATGGAACAGCATGGCGGCTTTTTGCGCAAAGCAGATCTTGCCGCTTATAAGCCTGAGTGGGTGGAACCGGTATCGACGAAGTACCGCGGACATGATGTGTGGGAAATCCCACCGAACGGCCAGGGGATGGTCGCACTGATGGCATTGAATGTATTCGATAAACTGGATGCGCCGCAGTGGCAATCCGCGGAGACGCTCCACCAGCAAATCGAATCGATGAAACTGGCGTTCACGGATGGCCAAGCATTCATTACAGAATCTGAGGATATGCCAGTTTCTGTAGAGCATCTTCTGTCGGACGAATACGCGAAGGTACGCGCTGCGACAATCGATGTCCAGGCGAGTGACCCCGTACCTTATGAGTTGCCGAAAGGCGGCACGGTGTATCTTGCTGCAGCTGATGAAGAAGGCAATATGATTTCCTTCATCCAAAGTAACTACATGGGCTTCGGTTCAGGAATTGTCATTCCAGGAACGGGCATCGGTCTGCAAAACCGAGGGGCAGACTTTTCGCTTGATTCTGCACACCCGAACGTCTTGAAACCAGGGAAGCGCACGTATCACACGATTATTCCTGGATTTTTGACGAAGGACGGGAAAGCGGTCGGCCCATTCGGCGTCATGGGTGGTTATATGCAGCCACAAGGGCATTTCCAAGTGATGACGAACACGCTCGATTATTTATTGAATCCGCAAGCAGCACTCAACATGCCACGTTGGCAATGGATCGGCGGCAAGAAAGTGCACGTGGAGCCAGGGTTCCCGAGCTATCTTGTACAGGCGCTTCAACGAAAAGGCCATGAGATTGAAGTGATGCCGGATGGTGGAAGCTTCGGTCGCGGACAAATTATCTGGAGAAATCCTGAGACAGGGGTGCTGGCAGGTGGTACGGAATCCCGTACAGACGGCGCGGTCGCGGTCTGGTGACAAAGGAACAGCTGCGTTACACGGATATATTCATGGCTTTTTTCCGTGTAGGAATGCTGGGCTTCGGTGGCGGACCTTCCGCCATTCCGCTTCTTCAGCGGGAAGTGGTCGCCCGCTTCAAATGGATGACTGATGAAGACTTCGGAGATACGATCGCTCTTGCGAACACGATGCCTGGCCCGATTGCGACGAAGCTGGCTGGTTATATCGGATACCGCATCGGCGGACTGGCAGGCTGTCTGACTGCTCTTGCAGCTTCCGTCATCCCGACGGTCATCTTGATGATCTTGATGCTCGGATTGCTGCAGTCGTACAAAGATGTGCCATGGGTCCATAATATGTCGCAAACGGTCGTTCCGGTTGTGGCAGTCATGCTCGCGGTGCTCACATGGAGTTTCGTGAAGCAGTCAAAAGACGCACTAGGCTGGGGGCGCGCAATCTTGTTCATCGTCGCTTCCGCCTTCCTGCTTGAGTTTATCGAGCTCCATCCAGCAATCTTGATCGGTGCACTAATCTTGTTCGTCTTAGTGCCGTTCATCTTAAGGACGGTGAAGAAATGATTTACTGGCAGCTGTTCTTGGCCTTCCTTATCCCTGGCGTTCTCGGCTACGGAGGCGGACCTGCTTCCATTCCGCTCGTCGAGGAGGAAGTCGTAGAGCGTTATGGGTGGATGTCGACCCAAGAGTTCGGTGAAGTACTGGCAATCGGGAATTCATTGCCCGGGCCGATTGCAACGAAAATGGCAGGCTATATCGGCTATTCAGAAGGCGGTATCCTCGGTTCAGTGGTCGCACTGTTCGGGGCCGTTGCACCATCACTGATGTTGATGCTTGGTCTTATGGCAATCTTGTACCGCTATAAAGATTCACCGGAAGTAAAAAACATTTCGAAAATCGTAAAACCTGTCATCGCGGTCCTGATCGGCTTCATGACACTGCAGTTCGTATTGGAGTCGCAAGCATCACTTGGCTCCATCGAGACCATCATTCTCATGGTTGTCAGCTTCCTGATGCTCGAGAAATGGAAGCTGCATCCGGCACTAGTGATCGGGCTAGCCCTTCTTTATGGTGCAATCACAGGGTTATAGGGACAGTTTATCGACCATCTTCGTTAAAACTCCATGTCCCGGTCTTGCAATTGAAGCCTGACGAAATGGCAGGCTATGATAGAAAGTAGGGAAGGTAATGGAAATGAAGAGCGGAAAGTGGTTGTGCAGCTCCTGCAAAAAACCATTGGAAGAAGGCTATTATTTCGAGACGGATGCCACTGGCTATTGCAGCAAGGCATGCTTGTCACATAAGATGAGTTGGGACGAGTATTTGGCTATTCATGATGATGGGAATGGAGATGCTTATTGGACCAGCTGGTCGAGAAGTAAAACCAGTTGAGGAGCTCTTCGAATAATTGAACGGAAAGGCATGCGGCATTCGAATAGAATAGCGCATGTCTTTTTGACGGGATTTGATTTTGTGCGAAAGGGTAAAGAAGAATAGACACGTATGGGAGCGGCGGGACAGCAGGCAAACGATTTTTTTAGAGAAGAGGGATGCGAAATGACAGAAAAAGTGCGGCTTGGAAATTCGGATTTGTATGTACATCCGATCGGACTTGGGACGAATGCGGTCGGCGGTCATAACCTTTATCCGAACCTTGACGAAGAGGAAGGGAAAATGCTCGTGAAAACAGCGGTCGACCACGGCATCACGATGATTGACACCGCCTATATGTATGGTGTCGGAAGATCCGAAGAGTTGATTGGCGAAGTGTTGAAGCAGTATGATTTGCGCCAAGAAGTAGTTATTGCGACGAAAATCTCCCCGATCATTACGGAAGAGGGTGTCAGGCACAATAATACACCTGCTTTTTTGCGAGAAGAAACGGAAAGAAGCTTGTTGCGGCTGCAAACGGATTACATCGATTTGATGTATATCCACTATCCGGACGAAGCGACGCCGAAAGCAGAAGCGATCGGGGAGCTGTACCGCCTGAAGGAGGAAGGGAAAATCCGCGCAATCGGCGTGTCGAACTTTTCCTTGCCGCAGTTAAAAGAAGCGAATGCGGATGGACATGTGGACGTGTTCCAAGGGAAATATAATTTGTTCGATCGTGGAGCGGAGAGTGAACTCTTCCCTTACGTTGCAGATCAAGGGATCTCCTTTATCCCATACTTCCCGCTGGCGTCGGGCTTGTTGACGGGCAAGTACAAGGGGCATGAGACGTTTGAGGACTTGCGTGCAGGCAATCCGCTGTTCAAAGGGGATACGTTCAAGAAGAATGCAGCGAAAGTCCACCAGCTGCGTCCGATCGCTGAGGCGAAAGGCGTCGATATCGCTCATCTCGTCCTTGCGTGGTATTTAACGTACGACATAATCGACGTCATCATTCCTGGTGCGAAAACTTCGGAGCAAGTGCTCGATAATTTGGAGACGGTGAATGTGCAATTGACGGATGAAGAAATCCGGGAAATCGATCGGATTTTCAATTGAAGAAAGAAACGGGCCGGTCAGGGGAGTCAAGGAAGATGACTTTCCGGAGCGGTTTTTTTCATGCAATTCCGGAGAGTTGGAAGTGATTTTAGGATTGGAAGGAATCATAGGTGGTTTTGTTGAAAGAAAAGGAAAAGAAAGAGGTGAGGCGGGATGAAGACGCCTTTTGGTGATGTGACGGTAAATGTGAAGAGGAAAGATGGCAGCGAAGTTGAAACAGACATGTGGATCGTCAAGATGGGAAGCGAGGAGAAAATTCCGGTCGATGGCCGTTTCTTGATCGAAACGCTCCTTGTGCCGGAAACGGATGAAGAATACATCTTCACTTGTTCGTTCATGCCTTCACTCGACATAACGGACGAAGGAGTAGAGACAGGGGAATGGCTCGAACTGAAGAGTTGGTACAGCGGATTGTTCAAGTGGAGCATTGGCACGGTCGACGACGAATGGCTGCTGGCTGTAAGGAAGGTAAACGCAAATCATGCGGAATATCTCGAACACAGCGTCTCGATTACCATCAGCGGCTTTACAGGAGGCAAGCCGTTCATGCTGCCGTTTGCTGTAGCCTGGAAGGAGACGGACGGGACTTCGGAGCAGGATGTCCTGACGTGGCTCGCTGCAGATCCAAGCATGATGTATGTACCGGATTATATGAAGTAAGGAGCGATCCGGATGCTCAATCACTCGTCCGCTATGGCAAATCGTTACCGCTTCGGCTAATCTAGTCTTAGAGGCTGGGACAGGATGCTGTTCCAAAAAAAATTTAAGAAAGCAGGAGATTTACATGAACGAATTGCCGAATTGCCCGAACTGCGGTTCAGAGTATACTTACGAAGATGGAAACATGCTCGTGTGCCCTGAGTGTGCGCATGAATGGACGCCGGGAGCGGAACCATCTGAAGAAGAGAAAGTCGTCAAAGACGCCAATGGCAATGTCCTGAGCGATGGAGATTCGGTCACAGTCATCAAGGATTTGAAAGTGAAAGGCAGCTCGAATGTCCTGAAGCAAGGCACGAAAGTGAAAAGCATCCGCCTGGTCGATGGCGATCATGACATCGACTGCAAAATCGACGGCTTCGGTCCGATGAAATTAAAGTCGGAGTTCGTGAAGAAAAACTGATGTCGACTGATTCCCTTGAACACACAGAAAAAGGAGGAAGAAAAATGGAACCATTGATGAAGAAACGGATAAAAGCATTACTGATCGATTCACTTGTCTCCAGTGCGGCAAGTCTTACGGTGGAAGGCGTGTTCCGGGCAGCGACGAAGAATAAGAAGAATGTGGGGACGGAATTCTGTTATAACGTCGTCTTGCCGACCGTGACATTCTGGGGGTTGGAATACATCCAGCTGCGTCGAAGCGGCCAGACAATCGGCCACAAACTGCAAGGGATCATGATCGAGAGCGAAGACGGCACGGCATTGACGGACGAACAAATCGTCAAACGGCTGATACACCGAGACTCGGTGAGTACTTTCGCTTACTTGAAAGACAGAACGTCATTTGACGGGTCCCGGCTTCCTCATGACCTCTATGCAGGTACGGTCCTCAAAGAACAATAATCCATAATGAACTGCCTGCAGGAGGACATCGTTCTTCTTCCGGGCAGTTTTTTACTGTAATTTTCAGTGACTGTTAATAATTTTCTAAAAATACCCACAATTCAATTTTATCTCTGTATAATAGACTGTAAGAAATATGGCAGGGAGGGGTTGCAGTGGAGAAAGGAATCATTTCACTAGGAGAGGAAATCATAGCACAGAAGTATTTGATCGCAGAGCTGATTCAAGAAGAGACGGAAGGGGAAGTGAATCCTCAGACGGAACGGATCAGCGAAGAAATGAGGCAGAACATCCAGGAAGTGCGCGCAGACTTCATCGAGCTGCTGGGCTGGTCACTGATCCGTCATCTGGACGAAGACGAAGTGCTTGCCGGGCTTTCGAAATGGGGAGCGGAGACTGGAAATTATTTTCTCGCGCTCGGGGTCGGGCTTGACTATGCGCTTTTGGAGACCAATCTATACCGCAAACATCTCTCGAAGCTTGTGAAAAGTGAAGCGATTCGCCAACGGATTTCAGTCGAAACGTTATTCAACGTGATGGAGCTGTTCCATTCCTATATGGATTATGCGACCTACTCATATAGCACTGCCTATTTGGAAACTTATCGAAGACGGCTTGCCGCTTCACGCCGCCAATTCCTGGAATTGTCTGCCCCGGTTGTTCCCGTCACTGAAAAAATCGCGATCTTGCCGCTCGTCGGCGATATCGACCTGGACCGAGGCCGGTTTATCCTGGAGAGAGTACTGCAGGAAGCGACACGTCTTGATGTCGATACCCTCATTTTGGATCTGTCTGGCGTTGTCCAAGTGGATGAAAATGTCGTGGAACAGATGACGAAAATCACACGCTCCCTTAAGATCGTCGGAATTAAGCCCGTTTTGACAGGTATCCGTCCGGAAATCGCTAAGATGATGGTGGCAATCGGCATCAACAAGGAAGAACTGTTAGTCGGAGGTACGTTGAAGCAAGTGTTCCAAAGGATTTCAAAGGGTCACTTCGCTTGAAATCAGAGGGGAATTAGGACGCAGCGCAGGGAAGCGAATGCGCTGTTTTTTTATGTAAAAAGCCTGTCCGGTTCACTTGAAGTGAGCCGGACAGGCTAACCATTTCTTCTCCATTAGCTGATTAAACTTCTTTCCGTGACAGCCAGGAGTTTTTGTAATGTATCCAGTTCAGTGGCATCCAGTGGAATCATCGGTAAGCGTACACTTCCCGTATCGATGCCGTTCAAGTTCAAGGCGGTTTTCACCGGCACAGGGTTCGGCGCAGCGAACAAACCTTTGAATAGTGGCAACAAGCGCTGATGAAGCGATGCAGCGCGGGCAAGGTCGCCGAGACGGAACGAGCGAATCATATCCTGTAATTCATTGCCAGCGATATGCGCTGCGACTGATACGACTCCCGCGCCGCCGATGGACAATACCGGCAACGCGAGTGCATCGTCTCCGCTATACAATTGGAAGGAATCGGGCGTCGCGTAGATGATTTGTGCCATTGCGTCCAAATCGCCGCTCGCTTCTTTGACACTCGTGATATTTTCTACTTGTGCGAGACGGATGATCGTTTCCGGCGTCATGCCGACAGCGCTTCTGCCAGGGATGTTGTAGAGCATGACCGGCAAGTGCGTCGTTTCGGCAATCGTTCTGAAATGCTGATACATGCCTTCCTGTGATGGTTTATTATAATAAGGAGTGACAAGCATGATGCCGTCGACGCCTGCTTGTTCAGCGATGTGTGTCATGGCGACCGAATCGCGCGTATCGTTGGAGCCTGTTCCGGCGATGACAGGAGCGCGGCCTGCGACAACATTGACCGTAAACGTGAATAGTTCTTTCTTTTCTTCTGCAGACAATGTCGGGGATTCGCCGGTTGTTCCAGCAATGACTAGCGCCTCTGTGCCGTTCTCCAATAAATGATTGATCAATCGTTCCGTGGCAGGCCAATCGATGTCTCCGTTGGCTCCAAATGGTGTTACCATTGCTGTGATCACTTGTCCGAAATTCATCTTTACCACCCTTTTCCTAATGATATGTTTCACCAAACTAGGGACATGCTCCGGGCGAGAGCAATAAAAAAAGCAGCGACGAAGGGATTCGTCGCTGCAGCAAAAACTAATAGACCGTTCGTTTTTGCGCAATCAGATAGCCCTCCATACAGTTCTCCTGTATGACAGTCCTGTCTTTGTTCAAGAACAGGCCCAGCATCCGGAAAGATGAGCTTCCGGACACTTCGGCGAATTCCCCTTTCAGCAAATGTCTACGGGACTCATTTCCCTCGATTTGCTTACTCATGAACTTCGCACCTCTATCCACACTCCACTGAGGGAGCAGGAAATTATTGAATTAACTGTATTGTAGCAGACTTCCCACAATAGGACAACTAAAGAAAGGACGTGGCATGATGGAAGACCAGAAGCGCGATGGAGAACTCGGAATCGAGACGGCGAAAGAGCAGGTCGGATTCCCGAAGTCGTTCCATCACCACCGCTATGAAGCAACACCTTATGCACTGCTCGATCTACTATTCGAAGCACATCCATTTTCGAAAGACACAGGGATTGTCGATTTCGGCTGTGGCAAAGGCCGTTTGAACTTCGCTGCGTTCGACCGTTTCGGCTGCCGGGCGACAGGTGTCGAGATGAACGAGACATATTATGCGGAAGCACTGACCAACTTGGAAAGATTCCAGCAAAAGCATCGGAAGGCCGGACATATGATCCATTTCGAGCATTGTCTCGCGGAAAATTACACCATCCAGCCGAGCGATGATTGCTTCTACTTCTTTAATCCGTTTTCTGCGGAGCTGTTCATGAAAGTGGTCGGGAACATCCTTGCTTCCTATGAGAAGGAACCCCGGCGGATGCACGTGATCTTGTTTTATCCGTCCGTCCATTACATCGATTTTCTAGAAAATCGGACGGTCTTCGAATTGGAGCAGGAAGTCGTATCGCCAGGCATTCGGCAAAATCCGCATGAGCGCTTTGTCATCTATACATTCGGCTGACTTGATGATTGCTATTTTAAGTGATGTGATTCATTATTATGAGTAGACAGTCTTTTCATGATTTGGTGGAAAGAAATTTAATTCGCGAAGGAAGACCATTATGCAAGAAGAAAATATCACACGCCTGCAGCTTGGTGAGCGGGAAATCATCCTCATCGGCACAGCGCATGTCTCCCGCCAAAGTGCGGAACAAGTAAAAGAAGTGATCGAAGCGGAACAGCCGGACTCCGTCTGTATCGAGCTTGACGCACAGCGCTATCAGTCCATCATGGAGAAATCCAAGTGGAAAGAGATGGACATTTTCAAATTGATCAAAGAGAAAAAAGCGAGCCTGCTTTTGATGAACTTGGCGATTTCGTCCTTCCAGAACCGTCTGGCAGACCAGTTCGATATCAAGCCGGGTCAGGAAATGATCCAAGGAATCGAATCTGCGAAAGAAGCCGGCGCTGAGCTTGTCCTTGCTGACCGCAACATCCAGACGACGTTTTCCCGGATCTGGGGCAACCTCGGGCTGATGGGCAAGGCGCAATTGCTGACGTCTGTCTTCTATAGTATTTTCAGCAAAGAGACCGTAACAGAAGAAGAGTTGGAGAAAATGAAGTCGAAAGATACGCTGAATGCTGTCTTGAACGACTTCACCGAATCATTCCCGCGTCTGAAGAAGCCGCTGATTGATGAACGGGACCAATATTTGTCCCAAAAAATCAAAGAGGCTCCCGGCAATAAAGTTGTTGCCGTTCTTGGAGCGGCGCACGTGCCTGGCATTACAGAAGAGATTCACCGCAACCATGACCTGGAAGCGCTATCGGAAGTTCCACCGAAATCACCATGGCCGAAAATCATCGGCTGGGCGATTCCACTCCTTATTCTCGGGATCATTGCATACACCTTCATCAACAACCCGTCTGCCGGCTGGGATCAGACTTTCAGCTGGATCATTTGGAACAGTGGATTGTCGGCTGTTGGTGCTGCCCTGGCGTTCGGTCATCCGCTTGCCATCATCACCGCCTTTGTCGTCGCACCTTTCACGTCATTGAATCCACTCATCGCTGCTGGCTGGTTCTCAGGTCTTGTGCAAGCTTGGATTCGCCGGCCGAATGTTGGAGACTTCGAGACGCTGTCAAAGGATGTCTTTACAGTCAAAGGCTTTTGGGATAACAAAGTGACGCGTGTTCTCTTAGTCATCGTGCTGACGAATATCGGCAGCTCGATCGGCACGCTCATCGGAGGGGCGGACGTCGTAAGGACCTTCTTCCAGAACTTATAATCGATCGAATGAAAGAATGTCTTAGCGGGCATTCTTTTTTTACTTTCATGTGTTGCTTCCGCTGTATAACGGGTATACAACGTATACACGTTAAAATGTAGGGAGAAGAGAATGCTGTGAATGATTAGGGAGGCGCATGGATATGTTTGGAACGATATTGGTTTTCCTTGGAGGCATTTCTCTCGTCCTTTTCGTGACGGGCCTTTTAACACAGGCATGGAAGCTGCTCTTCTGGAGCGGTGCAGCGATGATCCCACCGATGTTGGCAATCTATTTAGGCGGCAGCAATCTTTGGTTTCGGCTCTGCATTGCCGTGCCGCTTCTCATCTTTGCCAGTGCCTTCATCATGAAACATCGGAATACGATCAAGCTTTGAATGTACTGCTTCAGTCTATCCTGAAGCGGTTTTTTCATGTTTTTCAAAAAAATTTTGTTTAGAAAGACGTAAAGCTGGCTAAATAAAAATATAAGTTATACAATACTTATACAAAACGTAGGGGAGAATGAGCCATGAGTTATATATTGGATCGAAGCAAATTATTTTTATTTCTATTCATAGTACTATCATTAGTAGGTGTATTCGTATTTTTGACATTGCCACAGCGGGAGATTCCGGAAACACCACCGAACTTGGTGCTGGTTTCTACCATCGTCCCGGGTGCAGGGCCTGAAGAAGTTGAAACATCCATTACCACACCGATCGAACAAGCGCTAGGCAGCGTCGACGGCATTGTTTCTATGCAGTCGGTTTCCGCGAATTCCGCGTCGATCATCACATTGGAAATCGAAGATGGAGTCGACCTGGATGAAGCCGTCAGTTCCATGCAGCAGCCTGTCCAACAAGCTGCAAGGAATTTCCCGGACCAGACACAAGGAACATCCATCGAGAAAATCAATTTGACTTCGCCTCTTGTTTCTTTCATGTATTACGGAGATGAAGAAGAGCTGGCGAATATGGAAGATGCTTTCACTGAGCTGTCTAAGGAAGTGGAAGGTGTATCAGGTGTAGCCGGTACGGAGATCAAAGGACTCAGTACGCAGCAGATTCTTGTCGAGCTCGACAGTGAAGCGCTAGCTGAGAACCGCATGCAGCCTTTTGAAGTGATCGAATCCCTTCAGCAGGCAAACCAGCCGTTGTCTCTTGGCACACATGACAATGGCAATGAATTGATAACCCTCACGGTACAGCAGGAAGAGGGCATCGAGAAATTGCGCCAGCTGCAAGTAGGAACTGCAGCAATTCCTTTGGAAGAGGTCGCCACGATTGAAAAAGTGGATGAAGAAACAGTAGACATCGTTACATATGAAGGACAGCAGGCCATCTCCTATACGGTCTTCTTGAAAACAGGGGAAGACGTGCCAGGAGTCGATGAAGACGTCATGGCTGTGATGGATCGTTTCAATGACGGCTTGCCTTCCGGTATCGAATCAAAACTGTACGAATCACAAGCAGCGAACGTAAATGAAATTTTCACAAGCCTTTACGTATCGTTATTGATTGCGATCATTGTGGTACTCGTCGTCACGACAGCTGGTTTGACGCTATACGGAGCACTTGCAGTCGCATTGACAGTCATTGCTTCCATCTTCATCGGGTTGATTCCGATTCCGTTCATGGGAGTGGACTTGAACCAGATTTCCGTCATCGGCCTAATCATCGCAATCGGGATTCTTGTCGATGACAGCATCGTCGTCAACGACAACATTCAGCGCCGCTATAAATTAGGGGATTCAGCAAAGCTCGGTGCCATCAACGGTGTACGTGAAGTGTACCCGTCAATCATTTCGTCGACGCTTGCGATTGTTGTGACATTCTCGCCGCTGTTATTCCTATCAGGGGGGAACGGAGCGTTCATCAAAGCATTGCCGAGCATTTTGATCACGACGATCATCGCATCGACCGTACTGTCATTGATACTGGTGCCGATGATGCAATTCCTGAAAACAAACCGAAACCCGAACAAGAAAATCTCGGACACACCAGGCTTCTTAGGGAAGCCGCTTGAGAAATTGGCGTTGTTCTATTCGAAGAAGCTATTGCCGAAAGTGTTGAAACGGCCGCTTGTCGTCGGAATCGGCGGTTTGTTTCTTTCGACTGCACTGCTTGCTCTTGCTTTCTTTACACCGTTTGAATTCTTCCCTGCGGCTGAGCGGGAAGAAGTGACGATGAACGTCCGCTTGGCAGAAGGGACGACCATCGAAGAAACGACTTTTTTCTTGGAAGAACTGACGGCAGAACTCGTTGCTGAAGAACCAAGAGTTTATGAAACAGCCGGCTTTACAGGAGATGGACTGCCTGGATTATTCGCTTCCTCGATGGATAATACCGGTGCCAATACGGCACAAGCGGTATTCCGAATCGATCAAGAAAAAATCAGCGCTGCAGACTTTATCGCCAAATGGCAGCCGGAGCTCCGAGAACGCTATCCGGAAGCAGAGATTTTCCTTGAAACGATCGTCCAAGGACCACCGACCGGAGCACCTGTTACGGTGACGATCACAGGTGACAGCATCGAAGATTTGACTGCGATGCGCGACCGTCTGCAGGAACGTCTGCTTGATGTAGAAGCGGATGTCGTCACCGATAACCTCGGCGAACCGATTCCGACACTTGAGTATGTACCGGATAGGGAAGCGCTGGAGGACAATGGCATCGCATTGAGTACAGTGACGGGCCAGCTGCAGTTGCTGACGCAAGGCTTGCCGCTTTACCGCCTATATGAAGGACAGGACCCTTACCAGGTCGTCTTGAAGCAATCTGGCATCGAACAAGGGCAGGACATCGATTTGTCCGACTTCCAGTTGCCGGCAGCTGCAGAACAAGGAGCTGCGGACGGACCACCAGCGGAAGCCGGCCCTCAAATGCCACAATTCATCGGACTTGATGAATTGCTGACGGCGGAAGAAACGACAACGATCGCACAAATGCCTCACTTGGAAGGCGATCGGGCCATCACACTCAGAGCATTCGGAGAAATTGAAGACTTCGAAGCGAAGGTGCTTGAGGTTGTAGAAGAAGAGCGCAAAGATCTACCGGAAGGAACGGAGCTGTCGGTCGGGGGCGAGAACTCTGATCAGCAAGAATTCTTCACGGAAATCGGTATTTTGTTTGCCATCGTCATCTTGCTTGTGTATTTAGTCATCGCCTTCCAGTTCCGCTCGTTCAGCTTGCCATTCTTGGTATTGCTTGCGGTGTATCTCGGAATTTCAGGAGCCATTCTCGGACTGTTCCTGACACAGACACCTCTCAGCTTCCTCGGCGTCATGGGAATCGTATCGCTGACAGGGATTGTTGTGCGGAACGCAGTGGTCTTGATCGACTTTGTCGAGGCACGCCGTATCAGTGGTGGCTTCGATATTAAAGAAGCAATCATCGAATCGGGCTACGCACGGTTGAAGCCAATCATCTTGACATCGATCACGACGATCGTGGCATTGATCCCAGTAGCGGTGACGGGCGATCCGCTTTTCGAAGCACTTGCCATCACAATCATCGCGGGTCTTGCATTCTCGAGCTTCTTTACGCTTCTGATGGTACCGGCACTGTACTTGGTCTTTTACCGGATCCGTCATCGTAAGGAACTGAAAGCATAAGTAAAACGCACCGCGTCTTAACGCGGTGCGTTTTCTTCTCTTCCAGCGGGGTATTGTCGTAGAGAGTGGAGCAGGAGACTTTCGAGGGCTATAGAGGAAACGGAAGAAGTGGAGTTATTTCAGGAAAATGAAAATTAAGAGTTTTACAACTTATGGTTTTGTGTAATAATTTGAGTATTTATCATTTACAGCAACTCTTGAATTTGATAAGATGTCTGACGACAGATGACTTTAATTTATGTTGATATAGTATTTTGGCGGAATTTTAAAAACATTCGACGAGGTGAAGTAGTGAACTTTTTATGGGGCTTGTTAGGAATCACAGTCGTTCTTGGAATCGCTTTCTTACTCTCCGGAGCTAAAAAATCCATCAATCCACGGACGATTTTCGTAGGCTTGGCTATTCAAGTGAGTTTTGCGTTTATTGTACTGAAATGGGAGACGGGGCGCGAAGTATTGCTTTGGGTTTCGGGAAAGGTTCAAAATGTAATCGATTTCGCTGGCGAGGGGATCGCATTCGTATTCGGTCCTGCAGCTGATACGGAAGGATTCGGTTTCGTCTTTGCATTCCAAGTATTGACGATCATCATTTTCTTCTCATCTTTAATCGCAGTTCTTTACTATCTTGGAATTATGCAATGGTTCATCAAATTACTGGGGGGCGCTCTTTCGAAACTTCTCGGAACGAGTAAAGCGGAGTCCGTTTCTGCTGCTGCGAACATTTTCGTCGGCCAGACGGAAGCACCGCTTGTCATCCGTCCGTTCATCAACGGCATGACGCGCTCTGAGCTGTTTGCAGTCATGACGGGAGGGCTTGCTTCAGTCGCAGGTTCGACACTTGCTGGATATGCGCTTCTTGGCGTACCGCTTGAGTACTTGATTGCAGCAAGCTTCATGGCCGCACCAGCAGGTTTGATCATGGCGAAAATCATGATGCCGGAGACGGAAGAAGTGGTAGAACGCGAATTCGTCATGGAAAAAGACGATCAGGCGGTCAACGTTGTCGATGCAGCAGCTCGAGGCGCTTCTGATGGCTTGCAGCTTGCATTGAACGTCGGGGCAATGCTTCTTGCCTTTATCGCGCTTATCGCGCTGTTGAACGGCGCTCTTGGCGGAATCAGCGGCTGGTTCGGTTTCGAAGGCGTGACGATCCAAGGAATCCTCGGATTCATTTTTGCACCACTCGCTTGGGCGATTGGTGTACCGTGGGCTGAAGCGGTACAAGCTGGCAGCTTCATCGGACAGAAGCTTGTCTTGAATGAGTTTGTCGCTTACACAGCTTTCGCTCCTGAAATCCCGAATTTGTCACCGAAAACTGTCATCATCGTCAGTTTTGCGCTTTGTGGTTTCGCAAACTTAAGCTCACTTGCAATCCTGCTTGGTGGACTTGGTGCAATGGCACCGAAACGCCGTCCGGATATTGCCCGTCTTGGTATTCGCGCAGTAGCCGGAGGGATGCTTGCGTCATTACTGAGTGCGGCAATCGCAGGGATGTTCATTTAATCGAAAGATGCTTGACCCGTTCGTCATGACAATGGCGGACGGGTCATTTTTTTTGAAGGAAAACGCATGTTGAAGGAATGGGATGCAGCAGATTCCGTTTCTTGACATCTGACCTATTTTCGGCTAATATTCCTAATGGCTTGTCCACTGGCAAAGTGGGAAAAGCGGGTAGGGAGAGGGCAAATTAAAATAGAAGGTAGAGTAAATGATGATTTGGATGGACCGGATTTTCGGTCTAAAACAACATGAAACAACCGTTAAACGTGAAATGATGGCAGGAGTGATCGGTTTTTTCACGATCGTCTACATCGTTGCCGTCAACTCACTTATTTTGTCTGAAGCAGGAATGCCTGTAGAAGCCGCAATCGTCGCGACCATCGGGGCTTCTGTGTTCGGTTGTCTCCTCATGGGATTCTGGGGGAATGCACCTATTCTGCTCGTTCCGGGGATGGGCATCAACGCATTGTTCTCTTACACGATGGTCCAATCGATGGGCTTGTCATGGCAGGAAGCGCTTGCCGTGGTCTTCGTCTCTGGCCTGATCTTTGCCATCGTCGCATTTACGCGGCTTGCGAAGATCTTGAGCGCAGCTGTCCCGCATTCGCTGAAAGAAGCAATCTCTGTCGGACTCGGCTTGTTCCTTATGCTGATCGGGCTGGAAAAAGGCGGGCTCGTCGAACGTGGAACGAGCTCCATCCTGGCACTCGGATCACTCGGCGAAGCGACTGTTCTGGCGACTGTCATCACGTTCGTCATCGCGATCATCCTGTTCATCCGGAACGTTCCGGGGAACTTCTTGATCACAATCATTGCGGGTACCGGCGTCGCGTTCTTGTTCGGCTTGATTGACACGAGTGGCATGAACAGGGGGGCAGGCATGAAGCTGGAAGAGGCATTCGCAGTGTTCAATGCACTGTCTTTCAGCGGCTTGTTGACGATGGGCTTCTGGGTGGCGGTCTTCTCGCTGACGATGGTCCTGGTGTTTGAAAACATCGGTCTCGTACACGGTCAAGTGGGGTTCATCGGACATCCGGAAAAGTTCAAACGGGCTTTTCAGGCAACGTCGATTTCATCGATGACGTCCGGTGTGTTCGGCACGAGCCCGACCGTTGCGACGGTCGAAAGTGCCGCGGGAATGGCAGCAGGAGGTAGAACCGGCCTGACTGCAGTGACGACAGGACTGTTGTTCTTGGGAGCAGCGTTCTTCATTCCGGCAATCAAAATCATTCCGGATAGTGCGATTGCGCCGATCTTGATCATCATCGGTGGCTTGATGGTACAGAACATCAAGAACCTCGATATGAAAGATATGAGCGAAAGCTTCCCGGCACTCCTGATCATTGCACTGATTCCATTCACTTACAGCATTGCAGACGGCATCGCTGTCGGATTCATCTTGTATCCGATTTTGAAGATCGCCATCGGCAAATGGCGTGAAGTGACACCTGTGCTGTATGTAATCTCAGCGTTGTTCTTCGTGAACTTCGTGTTCCATGCAGTGGGCTGATGGTTCGCCAAGCAGAAAAATAAAAAAAGCTCGTCCGAAAGCCGGTTGAACGGAGTTTCGGACGAGCTTTTTCGTTTGACGATTATTTGGGGGCGAGTGGTTAAACCTTTTTCACGGCTTGTTGCCACTTCACGAGCCATTCTCCCCATCTTTGCGGATCGGGTCCAGGATTGGAAAAACTGTCAGCCCCGTTGCCACCGATGATGAATTGAAGATCTGGGCACTGGGAAGCGAGTGTCTTCATATACTCTTCCGTGACTTTTCTCCGTTCTTTCGATGAGTAGGACATCGCGACGACCTCGATTTCTTGAGATCCGATGACTTGCGGCAATCCGTCGAGTGGTGTGTCAACCCCGAAATACAAGACGCCATAGCCGTTCTCGCGCAGGAACAGTGTAAACATCAGCAGACCGAGTTCGTGGTGCTCACCACTCGGGCAGAAAGCCATCACTTTCGGTAAGTCCTCTTTTACCGGGAAGAGTCGGAAAAACTGCATGAAACGCTGATGAATGATCGAAGTGACCAAGTGTTCATGAGCAACCGTGAAATTGCCGTTCTCCCATTCTTCTCCGACCTGTACCATGAATGGTGCAAGAATATTGAAGAAGACAGATTGATGATGGAACAAGGAGAAATTCAAGTCGAGCAAATAATTAAAGCGCTCAGTGTCCATCTCAGCAGCAGCAGCCATTAATTCCCGTAACTGTCTGCTATATGGCTCGGAATCGAAAACGACTTTGCTCTCCTCCTGGATCTGTTGTGCTGTTTGTTTCGAAGCATGCAATAAGCGCACAGCTTCGCTGATCTTCATGCCATTTTGTTGGACTTGAATTTTCAGCCATTGCAAATCTTCTATATTCTGTTCGGAATACAGTCGATGTCCAGCCTCAGTCCGGGCCGGGGTAATGGCGTTATAGCGGGTTTCCCAAGAACGGATGGTCACTTTCGGCATATCCAAAAGCTTGGAGACTGCTTTAATGTTGTACATTGGATGACCTACTTTTCTGCTTATTATGTATAACTATTATACAACTTTATGGATGGTCCCGTAAAGCAACATGCTTGAGTGAAAGAGGGGGAAATTTTTTTCGATAAGAGCGAATACAATGAAAAAACGGCCGGAAGAGGCCGTTTTTTCAGCTATTCTAAAAGAAATTAAAGGGCAATTGTTTTATTCGTCGATTGGCGTTGGTGCCAATTGATGGCGATCACCATCGTCACTAGCAACATGACGAACCCGAGTACGAACGGAGAAAGGATGTTGATATCGTATAACGCACCGGCTACAAGCGGTCCTATGATATTCCCGATGCTCATGTAGGCATTATTCATTCCCATAGCGAATCCGACTTCGCCTTCAGCCATTTTGGAAATGAGCGTATTGAGCACCGGACGCAAAATAGAAGTCGCCATAAAGATAATGAGCGACACCATGAAGAACATGGCATAGCTTCCTGCGAATAAAGACAGAAGGAAACCTATAGCAGTGACCCCTAGGAAGGAGATCAACACTGGGACTTCACCAAAGCGTGTCACTAATCGGTCGACGACGAACAGCTGCACGATGACACTGACGACCCCAGTCGCTGTGATCATGAAGGCGATGTCTCTTGCCGTCGAGTCGAATTGGTTGTCGAGGTACAGACCGACGATAGATTCATAGGCGAGCAATCCTAAGCTCATGACAAGCGTCAAGATGAGCGGAATGAAGTAAGGCATTTTCGTTGAACGGACAATCTTTTTGGCCATCGATTCTTCTTTTTCCTGCTTCACATTTGCAGCGCGCAGTTGAATCGCCGCGTCGTTTTCCTTCAGTAAGGCTGCAGAGAACAGGACGGCCGCAAGCGAAACAAGGGCAGAGACGAGAAACGGTAGCTTCAAGCCATAGTCAGCGAGGAATCCACCGATGCCAGGCCCGACGACGATGCCGAGTGACATGGCCGCGGAAACAAGACTTGTTCCTTTCGCTCGCTGCTCAAGTGTCGTGATGTCTGCGATGTAGGCGAAGATGGCCGGCACGAGCATTGCGGCGCCTATACCTCCGATGATCCGTGATAAGTATAGGATCGGCAAGGAGTCGGTCGCATAGAAGACGAACATGGAAATCGTCAAGCCGAGTAGGCCGTAAATGATCATGATCCGACGTCCATATTGATCCGTCCATTTCCCCGAAATCGGTGAGAAGAGGAACTGTGCAGCAGCAAAAATTGCGATCATCATACCAGCTGCTTTTCCTCCTTGGTTGATCGATTCGAGGTAGGAAGGAAGGATTGGGATGACGATTCCGAAACTGGCGATGGCAATGAACATATTGATCATTAATATGATAATTTTCTTACGTTGATCGGCTGTCATGGAAGATACCTTCTTTCTTCAAGTTCGTTCCTGAAAAACATTTAGCTTCATTATCTTATGCGAGCTGCTTTTCTGCTGTCAATCGAATAGACTCGTTTTGGATTCCCCTTTGGACAACCGTCCATTTCGGCGCTTCCATAAACTTGTCACAGGTTGAATCGGGCTTAAGGGAAAGGTGCGTTATAATGGAAGAAGAGATTAATTACAGGAGGTCCATCCATGGAAAAATTTACGCTCGGCTCACTGCTGGATGTAGTCGGGGAATTGTTTTCAGACGAAATTTCCATCGCTGTTTCCGACCGCGAACATTATCTGTATTATCGGCCGAGTAAACGGGTGGATTTGAAAATTAAACCGGGAGATCCAGTCAAGCCAGGAACCATTGCACATAAAGCGCTGCAGACGAACCAGAAGGCTTCCGAGTTCATCAACCGTGACGTCTTCGGTGTACCGTATCACGGAATGGCCGTTCCATTCGAGAATGACGGCGAGTTGGAAGGGTGCGTCATGGCGATTTATCCGACTTATACGGAAGGGAAATCAGTGGTGACCGTGAAGAGTCCGGATGGCTGGAAGCCGATTCCGTTCTCGGAAGTGAAATATCTGGAAGTGAAAGACCGCAAGACGCATGTATATGGAGATGGTTTTTCAGGTACCAACAAAAACCCACTGCAGGAATTCGAATATTCCCTGCCACGCGACCAATTCATCCGCTGCCATCGCTCCTTTATCGTCAATGTCCATCACATAACGGAAATATTCCCGGATACGCATTCCACATTCGTCCTTGCAATGGATAACGGGGCACGAATTCCGGTCAGCCAATCGTATTCAAGCTACTTCCGTAAATTGCTGTCATTTTGAAACTGCTGCTTTAGGTAGCGTTTTTTTGTGTTTCACTCAACAATTCACTTATTCAGGCATGGATTCTCTCTTTCAAGCGATAGCAAGTTAAAATTATCTAATAATTATCAAATTAATAGCATCCGCTATATGGAAATTGTTTTCTTCATATTGAAAGCGATTGAAAACGCTTTATTTGAAAAATAGAACCTTCCAATATAAAGAGAAAGAGAGCGTGGAATCAATGGAAACACAATTAAAACGCATCAGAACCACTGAATTGCATGACCGAGTCGTGACGCCGGAGCAGGCGGCTTCATGGATCGGCGACGGAATGACACTAGGCTTGAGCGGCTTTACACGTGCAGGAGATGTGAAAGCGGTTCCTTTCGCTTTGGTCGAACGTGCAAAAACGGAAACATTCAAAGTGAACGTCTTCACAGGAGCTTCTCTCGGCTCGGATATCGATAAATTATTCGCAGAGGCAGGTATTGTCGGCAAGCGCTTGCCGTTCCAGGCAGAGCCGTTGATGCGCAAGAAAATCAACGAAGGCGAAATGCTATTCGTCGATCACCATTTATCGCATACGGCCGAATGGATCCGTACGAACGTCATCGAGCCGATCGATTTCGCAATCATTGAGGCATTAGCGATCACTGAAGACGGCATGATTATCCCGACGACATCGGTCGGTAACTCATCTGTATTCGCGAAGCATGCACGTAACATCATCGTGGAAATCAACACCTCCCAGCCGGAACTGTTCGAAGGCATCCATGACATTTATGACACAGGCATCCAAGGGGAGCGCGGTCCGATTCCGTTGACGAAAGTTGACGATCGCATCGGCACACCTGGTATTCCGGTGGACCTCGATAAAGTCCGTGGCATTGTCTTCACACATCAAGCAGATTCGGCATCGACAATCGTTCAGCCAGATGAAGAAACAGAAATCATGGCGAACCATCTCCTGGAATTCTTCCGCTCGGAGATCCGTGCCGGCAGATTGGATGAAACATTGGCGCCGCTGCAGTCCGGCATCGGTTCTGTCGCGAACGCTGTGCTTCATGGCATGGTCAAATCGGAATTCAAGAACCTGGAAGTGTACTCGGAAGTATTGCAGGATGCAGTATTC
This sequence comes from Planomicrobium sp. YIM 101495, assembly GCF_009707665.1. Classification (GTDB taxonomy): domain Bacteria; phylum Bacillota; class Bacilli; order Bacillales_A; family Planococcaceae; genus Planococcus. The sequence goes on along the minus strand of NZ_WLZW01000001.1, from coordinate 1,750,398 downwards.
GATCTGATGGACGCTGGAAAGGTCGATTTCGCCTCGTGCTGTTCAATCACTCTATCGGATGAAAAAATGAAAACGGTCTTCGGCAACTTCGAAAAATACCGTGACAAGATCATCATGCGCCCGCAAGAAATCTCGAACCACCCGGAACTTGTCCGCCGCATGGGATTGATTTCGATCAACACTGCGCTGGAATTCGATATGTACGGAAACGTCAACTCGACGCACGTCTCTGGCAGTAAAATGATGAACGGCATCGGCGGCTCAGGCGACTTCGCCCGGAACGCACGCCTTGCGATTTTCGTAACGAAGTCCGTGGCGAAAGGCGGCAACATCTCGAGTGTCGTGCCATTCGTTTCACACGTGGACCACACAGAGCATGACGTCGACGTTGTCGTGACGGAACAAGGCTATGCCGATCTGCGTGGTCTTGCGCCACGTGAGCGCGTCGAGAAAATCATCGACAACTGTGTACACCCGGAATACCGTCCACAGCTACGCGCTTATTACGAAGAAGCGAAGACACGTGGAGGCCAAACACCACACGTGCTTGAGAAAGCCTTCGCATGGCATACAAGACTGGCTGAGACCGGTTCAATGCTTGAGAAGAGCGAACAGCTTGTGTAAAAAGAACGGCAACAGAAGCGGCGAAGGAAATCGGATGATTTTCTTTGCCGCTTCTTTTTTTCACGCGTTGAAGGTGAGCGGAAAGTGCCGTCCCGGTGCCCTGGATTGACAGATTTTTCTGCGTAAAGTGAAATAGTTGTTGTCAAGATAGATTTTTAGTATTATAATTAGCAATTGTGAAATTCGAAATGAGGGTATGATAAAATGAAAAATTCCATCTATGGATTGACGCTTGATCAATTGAAAGAATGGTTTTTAGAACAAGGACAAAAAAAATACCGTGCTGAACAAGTATGGGATTGGTTATATATAAAACGCGTCAAAGATTTCGCGGACATGAACAACCTTTCGAAGGAATGTATCGTATTGCTCGAAGAGAACTTTATCATCCGTACGTTGAAAGAAACGGTGAAACAGCAGTCTTCTGACGGCACAATCAAATTCCTTTTTCAATTGCAGGATGGCAACTTGATCGAAACGGTCTTGATGCGCTTCAAATACGGGAACTCTGTTTGTGTTACGACACAAGTCGGCTGTAACATCGGCTGCAGTTTCTGTGCATCGGGTCTTCTCCGCAAAAGCCGTGACTTGACTGCCGGCGAAATCGTCGAGCAGATCATGACGGTCCAAGAGCACTTCGATACGTATGAAGAAGGCGAGCGCGTCAGCCACATCGTCGTCATGGGAATCGGCGAACCGTTCGATAACTATACGCATCTGATGAACTTCCTGCACGTCGTCAACTCGCCAAAAGGCTTGGCAATCGGCGCACGTCACATCACTGTTTCAACAAGTGGTATCGTGCCAAAAATTTACGACTATGCGGATGAAGGCTTGCAAGTGAACTTGGCAATCTCCATCCATGCGCCGAACAACGAATTGCGTTCACGCATCATGAAGATCAACAAAGCTTACCCGATCGAGAAATTGATGGCTGCCATCGATTACTACCTCGAGAAATCCAACCGCCGCATCACGTTCGAATACATCTTGCTTGATGATGTAAACGATCATGTGGAAGAGGCACTGGAATTGGCGCGACTTCTAAAAGACAAGCGTCACCTGTCTTACGTGAACTTGATTCCATACAACTCGGTGGATGAGCATGACCAGTACAAACAAAGTAAGCCTGAAGCGATTACGGCGTTCTTCGATACATTGAAAAAGCAAGGCATCAACTGTGGCGTACGCCGCGAGCAAGGTGCGGACATCGACGCAGCTTGTGGTCAATTGCGGAGCAAGCAGATCAAAAAAGAGAAGAAAACTGTAAAAGCTTAATGATAAAAAGCAGCGGAAGAAATCATTTGATTTCTTCCGCTGCTTTTTTTGTGAAGAGTGGAATTTCCCCCCCTATGTATATTTGTAATAAACAGAAAACGAATTATAATGAAAGAAACGGAGGAGGAGAGCTGATGGCTGAAATCGACATTCGAAATCTCGGGAAAACATATGATAATGGCGCAATCGCGGTAGCTGATTTCAATCTACATATCAAGGATGAGGAATTCATCGTTTTTGTCGGGCCTTCCGGCTGCGGGAAATCGACGACACTCCGCATGATCGCGGGACTGGAAGAAATTACGGAAGGTGAATTCTTCATCGACGGCAAACGGATGAATGAAGTACAGCCGAAAGAACGCGATATTGCGATGGTTTTCCAAAACTATGCGCTTTATCCGCATATGACAGTTTATGAAAATATGGCATTCGGCTTGAAACTGCGTAAATTCAAGAAAGCGGAAATCCGGAAACGGGTGGAAGAAGCAGCAGCAATCCTCGGATTGGAAGAGTATTTGGACCGGAAGCCAAAAGCGCTGTCGGGCGGGCAGAGACAGCGTGTGGCACTTGGACGTGCAATCGTCCGGGATGCAAAAGTGTTCCTTATGGATGAGCCGCTTTCTAATTTGGATGCGAAACTCCGCGTTCAGATGCGTGCGGAAATTGCCAAGCTCCACAGCCGGCTGAAAACGACGACCATTTATGTTACTCATGACCAGACTGAAGCGATGACGATGGCAAGCCGGATCGTTGTCATGAAAGACGGCCTGATCCAGCAGGTCGGTTCGCCGAAAGAAGTGTATGACTTGCCGGCAAACCGTTTTGTCGGTGGCTTTATCGGTGCTCCTGCCATGAACTTTTTTGATGGAGCGATCGAGAACGGGATGTTCGTCATCGGGGACAAGCGCATCGCACTTGATCCGAAGCAGCAGCAGCTCATGGACGAAGCCGGCTACAGCAGCGAGCGAATCACGCTTGGCATCCGTCCGGAGCATATCCATGTATCGACAGAAGATTTATCCGACATTCCGACAAGCGAATTCGATGCGGTCATCACTGTCTCGGAATTGACCGGGGCAGAAACCATACTCCATGCTGTATACGGGGATCATGAATTTATCGCCCGCGTTGATCCTGAGGCATCGGTGCGGACAGGAGAGCGGGCAAGGCTTGCCTTTGACATGTCGCGCGTCCACTTTTTTGACAATAAAAGCGGCGAACGCATCCGGGCGCTGGAGTATTCGGAAGCGCCGGTTTCCTGACAGCTGTTTCACCGTGCGCGACGCATACTTGAAATCTGCAATTTCTTTGTTTAGCTGATTCTGAAATAGGGAAAAACAAAAAAACATGAGAATTAAGTAGCTTTTAAGAAAAGGAGCGTGTTGAAATGGTGAAGATTGCAGTGGAACATCCGTTTACATCAGTTCAAAAAGCATTGGAGAAAAAAGGGTATCAAGCTGAAATGCTCGATGACAAATACGATGCAGTGGACTATGATTGCATCGTCGTCCGGAATCAGGCGGATCTTGCGGACTTCCATATGAATGTGTCACTTGTTGAAGCGACTGGACGGACATTGTTCGAGATTGTCGAAGAAGTGGAAGAGCGTCTTGTCCGCGCCAATAAAATATCCGCCCCCGCTCCTCAGATGGAAAAGAAAAAATCCGGCATGACAGGTGGTGCCTTTATCGCCGGCGCTGCAACAGGAGCGGTCGTTGGAGCAGCCGCCAGTTTATTATTGACGCCGAAAAGCGGCAAAGAAGTACAGCAAGTCGTCAAAGAGAAAGCAGCTGACATGAAATCCGGTGGTGAAGATGGTAGCGAAGGCGGCGGCTTGAAGGAAAAGGCAAGTGATGCAGTGGGCCAAGTGAAAGAAAAGGCAAGCGGAGCCTTGGACCAAGTGAAAGACAAAGCCGATACAGCGAAAGAGAAATCGGCTGAATTGAAGACGAAGGCAAAAGCGCCGGTCGACAAGATGAAAGCGAAGCGCGAAGAGAAAAAAGAGGAAAAAGAACTAAAGAAGCAGCAGAAAGCCGTTGAAAACGAAGTGAAAGAAGAAGAAAAAGCGCAAAAAGCGCATGAAAAAGCGGAGAAGAAAGTCGAAAAAGAAATCAAAAAAGCGAAGAAAGAAGAAGGAGCGGGCAAGCCGGAAGTTGTCGAAATGGGCGAAGTGAAAGCCGAGATGGACAATCAAGGAAACGTCACGGTCACTTCTACAGACAAAGATAAAGATAAATAGTCGGAAACCAAACAGGCTGTTCGCAAGGTCATAAACTATGACTTCGCGAACAGCCTTTTTTAAGGAGTGAATAAATTTCTTAAGACTCCGCGACCACTTCATCCACAGCTTTGTGTTCCGTAGGTTCGGGCACCCGAGTCAAGATAACGAGACCGATAATGAACAGGACAACAAGGCTTGCAACACCATAACTGGAATTACCAGTCAACTGGGAAGTGACTGCAACGAGCAAGGGGCCCATAATCGCGGCGAATTTGCCGAAAATATTATAGAACCCGAAAAATTCGTTGGAATTCTCTTTCGGCACGAGCTTCCCGAAGAATGATCGGCTCAGTGCCTGGATGCCGCCTTGGCTGGATGCGACAAGCATCGCAAGAATCCAGAAGTCGACAAGTGTTTCCATGAACATCGCGTAGATGCAGACGATGATATAGACGATGATTCCGGCGTACAGCATCCGTTTCCCTGTGAAACGGTCTGCCAGACGCCCGTAAAGCAGTGCAAACGGTGCCGCAACAACTTGTGTGGCAAACAGAACGATCAGCAGGCTTGTAGCTGTTAAGCCAAGGTCCGTGCCGTATGCTGTCGACATCGAAATAATTGTCCCGACGCCATCGATGTAGAAGAAATAAGCAAAAAGGAAAAGCACAAGATTACGGTATTGCTTGATATCCCGAATGGTCTTACTAAGGCGTTTGAAACTTTGTGCGACCGGATTCGCTTCGCGTTCGATGAAATGTTTTTGCCGGACGTGACGGAACAATGGAATCGTAAACACGATCCACCAAACCGCGGTGATCAGGAATGCAATCCGGCTCGCATTCGTGACTGTAATCGGCAAGACGCCGTTTTGTGAAAGCAGAATAATGGCAAGTGCAAGGATAAACGGAATGGTTGAACCGATATAACCGAGACCGTAGCCGAATGCAGAAACGCGGTTCATGCGTTTTTCGGTTGTTACATCAACGATAAAGGCATCGTAAAAAAGGTTGGCCCCTGTCGCCCCAAGTGCGGCGAATGTATAACAGACGAGGAGCATCAGCCAATTATCGGCCGGGATAAAGGCGAGCATCGCAGTAGACACTGTCCCGAGCAGGAAAAAGACCGTGAAGAACTTCTTCTTCATTCCTTGGTAGTCCGCAAGCGTTCCGAGAATCGGGCCGAGCATCGCTAAGATAAAAGTGAAGATGGCGATCGTATAGCCGAGATACGCGGTGGAATCAGCGTTGCTGACGCCTGCTTCCGTCGCTGCGGCTTTGTAGAACAGTGGAAAGACGGCGGTCGTGATGATAATCGAATAAGCAGAGTTTCCCCAATCGTAAAATGCCCAGCTTTTCTCTTCTTTCGTGAACTTTTTGATCATCATGCATTCTCCTCTTCGAGAGATAAATTCATTGTACAAGAAGAACTAAGAAAAAGGAGGAAAACGTGTAAATTTACCGAAAATTTACGTCATCCATTTGTAAATTCACTGCAGGCCCATCACACGGTTGGCAAGCCGCTTACAGTTGTTTTGGTCGAAGAAATCGATGTAAGTCGGAGCTTCCGCATACCAGTCGTTCGTATGGATGCCTTCCTCAGCAATTTTTTTCAACAACGAATACACATCATCAATGGTTTTTGCTTTATAGCCGTACAGATCCGTGTCCAGATCGAGGTAAGTGCCTCGCTGTGAGACGAAATCTTCCTGGTCGAACATGAAGAAAACAATCGGTTTGTTCAAATAAAGGAAGTCCCACGAAACGCTCGTAATGTCGGTAAGCAGCATATCGTTGGCGGAGATGGCCTGCTCGATGGATGCTTCATTAAAGTCCAGAAATTGCACGCCGTTGCCGAATTTCTTGAAATCCTTGAAATAGTGTTCGAACTTTTTCATGAACGGATGAAGGGCTACCTGTATTTGAAGGCCATGGGTTTTCATCACTTGACGAATACGTGAATCGGTAAGAACTCCAACCATGTTCCGGAAGTAAGCGCTGGCTTTAAATGCTTCTTCGTCCATGTCAAAAAGCCACTCCCGCCAAGTCATCATCATTAAAATGTTTTTCACTTCGGGTGCCGGCGTATTTGCCGGATAGCGGTCGAAGCGCGGAAAGCCGGTGATGATCAGCTTATGTTCCGGGATTTTCCATTCGTTCAGCTTCAGTTCGTACTCAAAACGGGAAGCGCAATTAAAGAAGTCTGTGCGTTTCAACAAAGGTATATCTTCTTTTTGGATGAGGATTTTCTTAAACCCTTCAATGCCGTGGCTTATATGGGTGATGACTGTTTTCCGGTTGAGGAACAGGAACTTATCGGCTCCCGGAACGATGTCATAAAGCAGGGAATGACCATGGAACGTATAGTCGGCCTGGAAAAATAATAGGTAATTGCGGAAGCTTCCAAGCGCTACGGCATTCGGAATCGGCTTGTCCCGCGCGTAATCCGTTGCGGGGTCATACATCCAATAAGCAATCACTTCGTCAGCATGATGGATTGTTAAATGTTTGTGGAAAATAGAAGCGTTATCTTCGTATTTCTCTCCTAAGTTTCCTCCCACTAGAACAGTTTTGGTGCCTTTTTCTTTTCGGAAGAACAAAGATAAGAGAAAAGCAAAAAAGACCTTTACATAGACTTGTACAAATTCGAATTTGCGTTGTTCTTTTAATTCAATACTCATGAAGCAACCTGCTTTCTAAAAAAAATGTCTGTCTCTTTAGTCTTCCATATTCAAACAATTTTGTCTATCCAACAAAATTCAGAAAAAGTCATGTTTAATAACAAGCCGAAAGGGAAATTAGAGAGGTGATACCTAAATAAAGAATAGGAGGATTCAAATGAAGGAAAATAGTGAAGAGTTGCAGAAGAAAATGGGCACGAATGAAACGGAAGAAACATTGACGAATCGTCAAGGTCATCCGATCAGAGATAACCAGAACATGCGCACCATCGGCAGCCGTGGTCCGGCAACGATGGAGAACTATCACTTCCTCGAGAAAATGTCACATTTCGACCGGGAAGAAGTGCCGGAACGTGTTGTCCACGCACGTGGTTCTGGTGCGTTCGGTTATTTCGAAACGTATGGCAAAGTAGGCGATGAGCCGGTTGAAAAATATACACGTGCAAAAGTGTTTTCTGGAGCTGGCAAGCAGACGCCGCTTATGGTCCGCTTTTCTACTGTGGCAGGTTCCCGCCACTCGCCGGAGACGGATCGCGATCCGCGCGGCTTCGCCGTCAAGATGTATACGGAAGACGGCAACTGGGATCTTGTCGGAAACAACTTGAAGATTTTCTTTATCCGTGACGCGATGAAATTCCCTGACATGATCCATGCCTTCAAAACGGATCCGGCTTCCAACGTTGCGAATCCGGAGCGGATGTTCGATTTTGTTTCGCGTTCTCCGGAAGCGATCCATATGATTACCTTCCTGTTCTCACCTTGGGGAATTCCGGCGACGTACCGCCATATGCAGGGGTCTGGCGTTAACACATACAAATGGGTGAACGAAAAAGGTGAAGCCGTTCTCGTGAAATACCATTGGGAACCGAAACAAGGCATCCGCAACTTGACACAGGCAGAAGCGGACGCGATTCAGGCGAAAAACGTCGGGCATGCGACTCAGGATCTGTTCGAAGCGATTGAGCGTGGCGATTACCCGGAATGGGAGTTGTTCGTGCAAATCATGAGCGACGATGAGCACCCTGAGCTTGACTTTGATCCATTGGATGATACGAAATTATGGCCGCAAGATAAATTCCCGTTCCTGCCAGTCGGCAAGATGGTCTTGAACCGCAACCCGGAGAACTTCCATTCGGAAATCGAGCAAGCTGCATTTGGTACAGGCGTGTTGGTGGACGGCTTGGACTTTTCTGATGACAAGATGCTGGTCGGCCGAACGTTCTCTTATTCCGATACACAGCGCTACCGCATCGGCTCGAACTATCTGAAGCTTCCGGTCAATGCACCGAAAAAACGTGTCGCGACGAATCAGCAGCGCGGGGCGATGGATTATGACCGTCCTGGCGAAAACGGTTCGAACCCGAGCATCAACTATGAGCCGTCGATGATCGGTGGATTCCAGGAAGCAAGCAAGGAAGGCACACCGCCACATGAGCCGCATTATGATGCCAAAGCCGTGTCGGCTCCGATCGACCGCACGAACAATTACGGGCAGGCGGGTGAGACGTACCGCAGCTTCGATGATTGGGAGCGCGATGAGCTGATCAACAACCTTGGAGACGCACTGTCCGTTTGTGACCCGCGCATTCAAGAAGCGATGATCGAGCACTTCACGCAAGCAGACGCAGATTATGGCCGCCGTGTCCGTGAAAACATGGAAGAGAAAATCAAGGCGATGAAAGAAAGCGATGCGGAGCCGAAACTTTACGGTAAGCCTGCTGCAAACAAGGTAGCACAAGGAGCATCCAGTAAAGGGCACGAAGCGGATCCATATTGAAAAAATGAATTTGAACCGGTCTGGTAAGTCCGACCGGCAATAGCAAAGGAGTCCCTGCAATCAATTGATTGCAGGGACTCCTTTTTCTCATTGGGAATACATCACTTCTCTTCATTGTCGGAAGAAGAGGGTTTCTTCTTTTCCTGGCGTCCGGGATTGCCCAGCACTTCAGCCAAGGCATCCTCTGTCGACGACTCGGCCAGTTTCACTTTGGAGCGGTAGGCCGCACGCGTAATCAAGTGCCCAGAGACAGGAGCTGTCAGGAAGACGAACGTGATCCCGAGCAGTAGCCGGACGCTGATGAATTGCTCGGCTGCCCAGAAGTAGATGAACGTCCCGAGCAGGGAAAGCAGTACAGCAAGCGTCGAGCTTTTCGTCGCTGCGTGTGAACGCGTATACACATCCGGCAGGCGCAAAATGCCGATCGCGCTGATCACGGCCATGATGCCGCCGGTAAGGATGAGGAAAACGCCGAAGCCTTCAACGATCTGAATCATGTTCGACAATCTCTCCTCTCTCTACGAAACGGGCCAGCGCAATGGTACTGATGAATGCGAGAATCCCGACGATCAGGATGACTTCCAAAAACGCATGGGTGCTGAGTGCGACTGAGAAGACTGCGACAGCTGAAATCAAGTTGACACCGATCATATCAAGCGCCACGACCCGGTCCGGCATCGACGGTCCTCGGATGATCCGGTAGAGCGCGAGCAAAATTGCCAAAATGTACAGTGATAGTGCAATAGTCAATACGATTTCCATCAATCTCTCGTCACCTCCATGATCGCTTTCTCGAATACTTTGATCGACCGAAGAACCGCATCACGCGACTCTTCGACATCCATTGCGTGGATATAAAATACTTTTCCATCAGGTGAGACTTCCATGACGACCGAGCCTGGCGTAAGCGTTAGTAAGAGTGCGAGTGCCGTCAATTCGTAATCTCCTTCGAGGTTGTGTTCATAACTGAAGATTCCCGGCTTGATTTTCAATTTCGGGCTTAAAATTTGGGTGATGATCAACAAGCTCGATTGGAACAGCTCGGAAATGAAAATCAGCAAAAGCTTGATTGCCGAGTAGACGCGGATCAAGTAGAACTTAGAGCCGAAAAAGCGCTGCATCAAGAACAGGACGCCGATTCCGAGCAAGTAACCGGCGATCAATGTCGACAAACGGAACGTTTCTTCGTCCATCAGCAATGTCCAAAGAATCGCGATTGTAATATTCAGGAGAAACTGTGCCGGCATGGGCATCCCATCCTTTCAACATTATTTTCGGCTGTGACTGGAAGAGGTAGCTTCATCGGCCATCACCTAAGATGGCATCGATGTAGACTTCCGGGTGGAGCAACGTGTATGCGGCATTTTCCACGAAAGGCGCCCACAATTCGACACCCAGCCCGAGTGCGAGTGTGAGACCGACAAGAATGAGCGACGGCCACAAGATGCCTTTTCTCAGAACGGGCTGTTCATCCCGGCTGACGATCGTCTCGCCCCAGAAGCAGTCCTTGAAGATGCGTAACAGTGAATAGAGCACGAACAGGCTGGAGATCAAGCTGAGCGCAAGCAAGACATATGAACCGTTGTCGATCGCGCCTTCCGTGATGAAGACTTTACCGATGAACCCGCTAAGCGGAGGCACCCCGGCAAGCGTCAGCATGGAAATGAAGAATGTCCAGCCGAGCACGGGGTAGTTTTTCATCATCCCACTCATTTTTTCGATTTGGGCCGTGCCGGTCAACAATACCATCGTTCCGACGACCAGAAACAGGAGTGCCTTGGCGATCATGTCGTGCACCAAGTAATAGATGGCACCTTCCATTGCGTTCGGTGTCGCGATGGACAGTCCGACAAGGATGAAGCCGACCGAGATGATGACGTTGTATGCTGCGATCTTCCGGATGTCGTTGAAGGCGACAGCTCCGAGACTTCCACCGATGAGCGTCAACGCCGCCATGACGCCGATGATTGCCGACGTGATGTCCGGCTGATGGGGGAAGATCAGTGTGAAGACGCGGAACAAGGCATAGATCCCGACTTTCGTCAGCAGTGCACCGAACAATGCGGAAGTGACCGCAGGCGGCGCGCTGTACGAGCCTGGTAGCCAGAAGTACAGCAACAATCCGGCTTTCAGCGAGAAGACGATCAGGAAGACGATGCTGACGGTCGTCAAGATCGGCTCCTGGCCGTTCTCTGCGACACGCGCTGCGATATGCGCCATGTTCAAGCTCCCGATGGATCCGTATAGGAATGCCAGTGCGACGAGGAAGAACCATGACGATACGATATTGATGGAAACGTATTTGATCGCTTCCCGCAGCTGGCGCTTCGAACCGCCCAGCGTCAGCAATGCATAGGAAGACAAGAGCATGACTTCGAAGCAGACGAACAAGTTGAACATATCGCCTGTCATGAAGGAGCCGATTACACCGGCGTTCAAGAACAGGACGGATGGATAAAAGTAGAGCGTGACCATTTTACGTCCAGCTGCAACTGCTGCATAAAGCAGGCAGATGATCGTCACGATGGAAGTGGTGACGACGAGCAGCATGGAGAATGTATCCGCAACGAACAAGATGCCGAATGGTGGTTCCCATCCGCCGAAGTCGAGCCGCATGATGCCATTATTTTGGACATCGATCAGTAAGTAGATCGACAGCCCCGCAACAACGATCATGACAGCTAAGCTGATCAACGCCTGGAATCTTCCGTAGCTGCGGAAGAAAATAAGCGTGACACCGGCAAGGACAGGAAGTAGCATCGGCAAGATCAGCAGGTTATTCATCTTGCACCCCCCGCATCTCGTTCAGGTCGTCTGTCCCGAGATCTTGGTAAGCGCGGTAGGCAAGGACCAGGATGAAGGCCGTGACCGCAAAGGAAATGACGATCGCCGTCAGGATCAATGCTTGCGGAAGCGCATCGACGTATGTCTCTGCTTCTTCGCCGAGCAATGGGACATCACCGGTTTTCAAGTGGCCCATCGTCAAGATCAGCAAGTGGACAGCGTGCGACAAGATGGCAGTCCCCAAGATAAGGCGGATCACATTCCTGGATAAGATTAAGTAGATGGCGACGGCAGTCAGCACGCCCACCAACAAGATGATTAAGGTTTCCATTTATTTGATCCCTCACTTATGCTGAGAATAATGTTGACCACCACACCTACGACGGTAAGCGCGACGCCCGCTTCGAAAATCGTGACAGTGGCCAGCTCGGTTTTTCCGAAGATCGGCAAGTCGAAGTAGCCGAAGCTCTGGCTTAAAAAAGGCTGCCCGAAAAAGACGGGAACGAGGCCACTGACCATAGCAAGGAGCACGCCGAAAGCGGATAATTTCTTGAATGAGATTGGTACCCCTTCACTGACGGTTTCGACATCATACGTCAAGAACAGGAGGACGAAGGCGGAAGCGAGTACAAGACCGCCGATGAATCCGCCGCCCGGGCTATTATGCCCCGAGAAGAACAAGTAGATGCCAAAGGTGATGATGATCAAGACCACGGCTTTTGTGATGGTCTTTAAGATGACGTCATTGATTTTCATCAGAATCCGCCTCCTTTCCGACACGGTGGCGGATCAAAGAGAATACGCCGATCCCTGCAATAAACAGGACGAGCACTTCAAGCATGGTATCGAATGCACGGAAGTCACCAAGAATCGCGTTGACGATATTGTTTCCTCCAGCGAGTTCATAGGAATCCTCGAAGTAGCTTGAAACCGAATCGAACAAGTCCACACTGTTGACGGACAACGCGATCAGCGTCACCGTCAGGCCGCCTGCAATCGCAATGATGGCATTGAGCACTTTCGTCCTGCGCGGCGTGTATTCTTTTCGCCACTCCGGCAGGTAGTTGAAACAAACAAGGAACAGGACAGTCGTGACCGTTTCGATGACAAGCTGCGTCAACGCCAAGTCAGGTGCGCGGAACAGGACAAAGAAAATTGCGATGGAAAATCCAAGGACCCCGTTCAGTAAAATCGCACTCAAGCGGGATTTGGCGAATAGGATGGCGATGGCAGCACCGGCCATGACCAGGATGAGCATGATTTCATAGATGCTCGCTGGTTGATCGTTGGAACTGTCAAGGTTTAGCGCCCCGGTGAAGACGAGTGTAGCTCCCGCCAGCAATACGAAGAACCCGAAAATATAAGAGAAGTAATGCGGCAGATGTCCAGTCATATAAGTGGATGTCAGCCGGTTGGACGTTCCTTCAGTGAATGACAACGTCTTCGTGTACAAGTTATTGAATGACCAATTGGATGGCAGCAAGTTGTACACTTTCCCCCATCTCGGCAATAGGAGATAAAGGGCCGCGCCCAGGACAATGATTCCGACGGTCATGAAGAATTCCGGATTGAACCCGTGCCATGGGCCGATCGTGACGGCTGCATCCACACCAGGCACGATGCCAGCCGCTGCAGGCGCCAGCAGATTGTCCGCCAGCACGTTCGGGAAGAAGAATAACCCAAGGATCATGATCGACAGGATCGCTGGTGAAATGAGCATGCCGATATTTGGTTCAACCGGCGCGCGGTCCAGTCGTTTCGAATCGAATTTCCCGAAGAAGGTCTGGAAGACGATGATCATGCTGTAGACGAACGTCAAGACGCTTGCTGTCCAGGCGACGACCGGGATGAGCCAGCCGATGATATCTGCACCGAATGCCGGCATGGACATGACATTGACCGTAGCAGTCAAGAACATTTCTTTACTGAGGAAGCCGTTGAATAGTGGCAACCCAGCCATCGAGAAGCTTCCCACCACGGCGAAGACCATCGTCACCGGCAGGAACTTCGCAAGGCCGCCGAGGCGGCGCACATCACGTGTCCCGACTTGGTGGTCGACGATGCCGACGACCATGAACAGCAGGCCTTTGAACGTCGAGTGGTTGATCAGATGGAACAATGCAGCGAATGTAGCGAATCCGTAGATTGCCGCCGCATCGGCGATATCGAAATAAAGTGCTGCCGAACCCATGCCGAACAAGCTCATGATCAAACCGAGCTGGCTGATCGTGGAGTAGGCGAGAAGTGCCTTCAAGTCAGTTTGGCGGATGGCATTGAATGACCCCCAGAACAAGGTGATCAGTCCGACGATTGTGATGGTCCAGAACCAGGCAGCGGTCCCACCGAAGATCGGTGTGAAGCGGGCCACAAGGTAGATTCCAGCTTTCACCATCGTTGCTGAGTGCAAGTAAGCACTGACCGGTGTCGGCGCTTCCATCGCGTCCGGCAACCAGATGTGGAACGGGAATTGCGCGGACTTCGTGAATGCACCGAGCAGCACAAGGAACAAGGCCGGGTAGAAAAGTGCATGATCCGTATATTGCATGATATAGACGGCGATTTCCCTTACGCTGAATGTTCCTGTCATTGAGTGCAGCATCAAGAAGCCCGCAAGCATGGCGAAGCCGCCAGCGACAGTGATTAATAAGGACTTTTGTGCGCCGGAACGTGAATTCTTCCGGTGGTACCAGAAGGCGATCAGCAAGAATGAAGAGATGCTGGTCAGTTCCCAGAATACATACAGGACGAGCAGGTTATCAGATAACACTACGCCAAGCATCGCACCCATGAACAAAAGCAAATAAGCATAAAAATGAGGCAACGAATCAGTAGGGGATAAATAATAGATGGAATACAATGTGACGAGCGAGCCCATGCCAGTAATCAATAAGGCGAGGATTAAGCTAAGCCCATCCAAATAGGCGACGAAATTGATGCCGAGAGACGGGATCCAGTCAAGTGAGGCTGTAATCGTTTCATTTCCTGCAATCATCGGGATTTGCGATGCAAAGTACGTGAAAAGAATAATCGGGACTGTCAAGACGAACCAACCGAGGTTTAAGTTACCCAATCGCCTATATAAAAGCGGAATCAGGGCCGCCGCTAAAAATGGGATAAGAATGGCAACAATGAGTAAATGCACGTGAAGACCTCCTATACAAAAAAGAATGAGAAAAATGGCTGTAAAACATAGGCCTAAAGGATTGAAATGAAAAGAAAAACCTAAAGACTTGCTTCTTATATAAATACAGATACACTAAATTATACAGGAAACGATAGCTTCTATCACTTCTCAAGTTTTTAAAATGTTAAAAGAAAGCTGACGCTGCATAGATTCTTGTCGTTTTTTAATAAAACGCTTGCTATTTTTGGGAGTCAGCAGTATAATTTCATGGTTTATATAGATAACCCATGCAAAAACAAGCCCAGGAGGGGTAAAAGAAATGAAAAAAACAAGAGGACGTATGGATGAAAGCATACTAGTTTGTGTGTTTTACGGCCCCAATGGGGAACGTCTGATTAACCGAGGAAGCAAGTTGGCGTCCATGTTGGATTGTCCGCTTTACATTCTGACAGTCGATCCTCTTCCTTTTGATGAATTTGACGCAGAAAAATCATCCTATGTGGAACGTTGGAAAGAGCTGGCAGAAGAGCATGGTGCGGAAGAGTTCCTTCTCCGTGACAACGAAAAGCGCCCTGCTCCGAAGGTAATCGCAGAAGCTGCGCATCAATTCAATATTACTCAAATCGTCATCGGCCAGACTGCACGTAGCCGTTGGGAGGAAATTACGAAAGGTTCATTCATGAACCTGCTCCTGCGTGAAATTCCATTCGTGGATTTCCACGTCGTCTCTGTTGCGCGGTCTATTAAAGCCGCTGAAGAAGAGGAGTACGAAAAAGGGGTAAGATGCTACGTCGTGAAAGAGGATGAGCAATTTAAAATCAGCTTCACGCAGTCCAAAGATTGCCAATATGAAGGGATTTTCTTCAAGGAAATCGGAACGGACTTCAATAATGGGATCTTCAAATTCATGCACAGCAATAAGCTGTATCAATCAGAGGTCGAAGACGGGACGATCCAAAGTCCGGAATGGCTGTCGACTTGTGTGAAACAAGAAGCAATCAAGAAATAAAGCGTCATATATAAAAAGCTCTGTTTTGCCGGATACTCATCCGTGCGAAACAGAGCTTTTCCTATGTCTAGGCGCGGAGCGGGGAAATCAGGATGTCATCTTCCCGCAGTGCGCGGGTCAGCACTTCCGCAAACTGGAGGGCATGCTCCCCATCACCGTGCAGGCAGATAGTTTCTGCTGCGAGAGTGACATCGTCCTGTGTCAGCGTCCGGACCGTCCCATCACGGACAATGCTGAGGACTTGTGCGATGGAGTCCTCGGGAAGCGCGAGCAAAGCGCCTGGCTGGTCTCTCGGGGTTAATGAACCGTCCACCTGGTAGGAGCGGTCACAGAACGCCTCAGCTGCTGTTGTGAGGCCGATGGAATCGGCAGCTCGAATCGATTCACTTCCCGCGAGGCCATACAAAATCAGCGCGGGAT
Organism: Planomicrobium sp. YIM 101495; assembly: GCF_009707665.1. Classification (GTDB taxonomy): domain Bacteria; phylum Bacillota; class Bacilli; order Bacillales_A; family Planococcaceae; genus Planococcus. The sequence goes on along the minus strand of NZ_WLZW01000001.1, from coordinate 1,734,484 downwards.
CGAAGTCTTTCACAGCTCGGGCGATGGCATCAGCAAGTAGACGGTTTTTTGCTGCTTGGTTGTAGAGTGCGCCGTGCGGTTTGACGTGGTTCAATTTTCCGCCAGCGACTCGGACGAAACCGTGCAATGCGCCAATCTGGTACAGCGTCAATTCGTACGCTTCTTGTGGGGTGACGGGCATCGGGCGTCTGCCGAACCCTTCTAAGTCCTGGAAGCCGGGATGTGCTCCGATCGCGACACCTTTTTGCAGCGCCAGTTCCACGGTCTTCCGCATAACTGCGGCATTCCCTGCATGGAAGCCGCAAGCGATGTTGCAGGAAGAGACGTAGTCGAGGATCGCCGCGTCGCTGTCCATCTGGCTGATATCTTGCCATTCTCCCAGATCGCAATTCAAATCGATTTTCTTGTGCATCACGCGTTCCTCCTTTTCGTGAGAATTCCGGCTTTCAAATGCCGGAGCAGTCGTTCTTGGACAAACCATTCCTCCTGTGCCTGCTCCGTACTGATCAGTTCGAAGCGCACTTGCTGGCCGGGGCGGAGCTGGGCGGCCACGGGCAAGTCGACTGCTGCGATTTGACCGATCTTCGGGTAACCGCCCGTCGTCTGGCAATCCGCCATCAAGACGATCGGATTGCCGCTTGCAGGCACTTGGATGGTCCCTGGGATGACGGCTTCGGACAAGAGTTCCTGTGGCTTCTCGAGCGTGAGCGGGGGCCCGTCGAGACGATAGCCCATCCGGTCCGCTTCATTCGTAACGACAAACGGCTCGGTCGTGAGACGTTCATGGCTACCTGCTCCAAAAAGTGCATGATGTCTCCCTTTCAGCAAACGGATGATGGGATCCTCTGGACTGTCCGTTCTAAAGCAGGGAGAGACGTACCAATTTACCGCCTTCGTAGTTTTTGTGCTCCGGGATTCGCCAATCGACAGCTGGTCGCCTTTTCGTAACGCCCGGCCGCAAAATCCACCGATGCCGGCGCGCGTCAACGTAGACGCGCTATTCATTACGCTGGGGACTTGGATGCCGCCAGCTATCGCGAGATATGTGCGACAACCGGACTTCGGCATCCCAAAGCTAAGAACATCGCCTGCTTCGATCTGGACGGGACGCCACATAGGTGCGTCGGTACCGTTGATGGCAGGGGAAAGATCTGCGCCGCATAGTGCGATCTCTGCCGATTGTGCGAACAAGATTTCGGGTCCGTTCATGGTCACTTCGATGGCTGCACTGTTCTCGGGATTCCCGACAAGCAAATTGGCGATCCGGAATGCAGACGTGTCCATCGCACCACCACTGCTGATGCCGAAACGCCGCAGACCTGGCCGTCCGAGATCTTGGATGGTCGTGAACAATCCAGCTTTACGAATGATCAGCATGGCGCACCTCCAGTTCTTTGTAAGCTTCGAGACTTACCTCGGTAAATCGGATCCGGTCCCCGGCACGCAATAAAATCGGTTCTTCTTCGTGCGGCATGAAAAGGCGTTTCGGCGTACGACCGATCAATTGCCAACCGCCGGGTGTCGCGATCGGATACACGCCGGTCTGTCCGCCAGCGATGCCGACCGAGCGCTCCGGAATCGTGAGGCGCGGCGTCGTCCTGCGCGGAGCGGCAATTTCTCCAGCCATCCCTTCGAGAAAAGGGAAGCCGGGGGAGAAGCCGATCATGGCGACCGTGTAAAGGGCCTTCGTGTGATAGGCAATGACTTGCTTCTCCGTCAAGCGGTTATGCCGGGCGACAAAGGCCAGGTCCGGCCCGAAGCTGCCGCCATAGCAGACTGGAATCTCGATGGTGCGTGGAGGAGCTTCCAGTGCCGAGTCGATGCGGGAAAAAAGGGCTTCCAGTTCGGCTTTGATGGCTTTGTATGGAGAATGTTCTTGCTCCGCGAAGGCAAATGGCTGATAGAAAACAGCGATTGTCGCATAGGCCGGGACGCACTCAAGGAACCAGGACGGTGCCTGCTGTTCGAGCAAGGCGCAATATCGACGGATGACAGAGGAGAGGTTTTGTTCCCCTGTCAATTCGACGAGTATTGCATGCTCCCCAAATGGATGATAAGAATGTCTCATATTAAAACTCCTTTTTTGCGATAATTTCTTTCTACTATATAAATGAGATAAACCGTTCACTGGTAAACGGAAGAAAAAGGAAAGAGAAGGGAACTGAAAATATCGTTTTAATATTTTTTTCACTTTTTGTACACAAATGAGATAATAAAATAATTCTACCAAAACATTATCGTTGCATATTTCCTTATATCACTGTATATTTTAAATAGTTAGAAAATATAATCTTAAAGGAGTACGCGCATTATGAATGATTTATCGAAAAAATTAAAAGAGTTGCGGGAGCAGAAAGGCCTTTCACCGGAGCAGTTGGCTGCAGAGTTAGGGCTTGCCAAAAGTACCGTTTGGGCTTATGAAGGTGGAAAGAAACAAGTGTCAGTAGACCATTTGTCCCGCCTCGCCGACTTTTTTGATACCTCGACCGATTTTTTACTGGATCGCACAAACCGGACGGTCGACCTTAATCTTCAAAATTTAGTTGAAACAAGCGAATATAAATTATGGATCGGTGATCAGCCGATGAATCGAAAAGAGCTTGAAGAAGCTGCATCGTATATTCAAGTGAAGCGTCGTATGGGAAACTTTGGAGCGGCAACAACATGAAAGACTTAAAGGACTAATTCGGGTTCGCGCCGAGTTTGTCCTTTTTTATTTCTGTTTTCGTTTAGACAAAACTGCTGAGGGAAAAGAACTGCAATAAGAAAATTGAGGAGGAGCATAATCTATGAGCAAAACAATTTTCATTACAGGTGCAGGAAGCGGACTCGGGAAAGGAGCAGCAATCGGGTTGGCGAAAAAAGGGCATCACGTTTTGGCGGCGGTGGAAAGCGCGCCGCAAGTGACATCACTCCGCGAAGAAGCGGAGTCGGCCGGAGTCGAGCTAGAAGTATTCAAGATGGACATTACGAACCCGCAGGATGTGGCGCAGATGCTCGAGTATGATTTCGATATCTTTGTCGCGAACGCAGCGATCAACGAAGGCGGACCACTTGCGGAAGTGCCGATGGCGAATTTCCGCAAATTGTTCGAAGTGAACGTCTTCAGCACGTTGGAAACGGCGCAGATCGCTGCACGTAAATTTGTGGAAAAAGGGAGCGGCAAGATCATCTTCCTATCTTCTATGGCCGGGATCATGTCCACTCCTTACGTTGGCCCTTATACAGCGACCAAGCACACAATCGAAGCGATCGCAAAAACGATGCGCAAGGAGATGGAGAGTTTCGGTGTGCAAGTCGCAACCATCAATCCAGGTGCTTATGCAACCGGCTTCAATGACCGCAGTGCAGAGGCTAAATGGAAATGGTTCGATGACAAGATCCATTTCACCGACAAGAAGGAGATGGAACAGGCGGACGCCGCGCTCGAAGATCAATTCGATCCACAGGACATGATCGATAAGATGGTCGAGGTCATCCCGATGGATTCACATCCGTTCCGCACCGCTCATCCTCCAGAAACGGAGCAGCAAATGAAAGAGGAAGAAGCGAAACAATGGGAACTGGATATTTGAATATGGCAGTTGGAGGAATGTTTCCTATACAGTCTGAAAAGCCGACGGACCACGTTTGTGGACCGTCGGTTTTTTAGGTATGGAATAATGCTGGAACAACCGCACCGGAAGCGATCGAATTCGAAGAAAAGAACCCGGAGATATGGTAAGCTAATCGGTACGAAAAGAAAGAGGGAGTGTGTGGGTTTGCTCGAAAAAGCGCAAGGGATTTTGCAGAAGTATTTTGGTTACGAGCAGTTTCGCATGGGACAGGAGCAGGCGATGTCACATGTTTTCGCGGGGAATAATGCGATTTGTGTCATGCCGACCGGCGGAGGGAAGTCGCTGTGCTATCAGATTCCGGCTCTTGCGATGGAAGGAACGACCATCGTCGTGTCGCCGCTCATTTCGTTGATGAAAGACCAAGTGGACAGCTTGCTGCAAGCGGGTGTCCCGGCGGCGTATATCAACAGTTCGCTCGGCTTCGATGAAATGCGGGAAGTGTTGCATGACGTCCAGCAAGGCGTGATCAAATTGCTGTATATCGCGCCGGAGCGGTTGGATTCCGAGATATTCCTCGATGGTCTAAAAGGAGTCCATGTACCGCTGATTGCAGTGGATGAAGCGCACTGTATATCGCATTGGGGACATGACTTCCGGCCGAGCTACCGCTTGATCAGCCGGATGCTGGAGTGGTTTCCGGACCGTCCGGCGGTGCTTGCACTGACAGCGACTGCGACACCGCAAGTGCGGGATGACATTTGCCGGATTCTTGATATTTCCGAAGAACACACGGTCATGACCGGATTCGAGCGCAGCAACTTGAAGTTTTCGGTCGTCCAGGGACAGGACCGGGCGCGCTTTGTCCGGGAGTACGTCCAGAAGAATGACAAGGAAGCGGGAATCATTTACGCGGCGACGCGTAAGACGGTAGACGCGATTTACGATGCACTGATCAAAAAAGGTGTCAGCGCTGCGAAATACCACGCGGGGATGCCGGATTGGGAACGGAAGAAAGAACAGGACCGTTTCCTGACGGATGAAGCTTCCGTGATGGTCGCGACGAACGCATTCGGCATGGGCATCGACAAGTCGAACATCCGCTACGTCATCCACTACCAATTGCCGAAGAATATGGAGAGCTATTACCAGGAAGCGGGCCGTGCAGGGCGGGATGGACTCCCTAGTGAATGTGTTGTACTGTATGCCTCGCAAGACGTGCAGACGCAGCGTTTTCTCATCGACCAATCCCAAGACCCCGGACGCATTCCGGAAGAGCTGAAGAAATTGCAGGGGATGGTCGACTATTGCCATACCGAAAACTGCTTGCAGCAATTCATCATCCACTATTTCGGTGACATGGAGGCAGAGCCATGCGGACGTTGTGGCAACTGCCTTGATGAGCGTGAAAGCCAGGATGTCACGAAAGAAGCGCAAATGATTCTTTCTTGTGTGGTCCGGATGGGGCAAAAGTTCGGCAAAGCGCTCACTGCACAAGTCCTGACAGGTTCACGGAACAAAAAAGTCATCGAATTCGGATTTGACCGGCTTTCGACATATGGCATCCTGAAGCATCATAGTGCCAAGGAAGTCTCGAATCTCATCGAGTTCATGATTTCCCAAGATTTGTTGGCGGTCGCACAAGGCCAGTTCCCGACGATCTTCGTCGCAGAAGGCGGCAAGGAAGTCCTGCTCGGAAAACGGCAAGTGAAACGGAAAGGTGCGGTCATCACGAAACAGATTTCAGAAGGTGATCCACTGTTCGAAGCACTGCGCAAAGTCCGTAAAAGCTTGGCAGATGCTGCTGGTGTCCCGCCATTCGTCATTTTTTCCGACAAGACGTTGCTTGATATGTGCGCGCGCCGGCCAAAAAATGAAGAAGAGCTGCTGGAAGTTACTGGTGTCGGTGTCAGCAAGCTCGAGAAGTACGGAGGATCTTTCCTGGAAGCATTAGAAGCATTCGAAAGACAGGAAGAAGCGCCACAGAACTGAACAAAACCAAGAATCCCGCACGGCTGTGAGAATTCTCATTGCTGCGCGGGATTTTTTATTTTTTGGTGTTTTCAGCCAAGGAAGTTTAAAAGAAGGCAATTAAGTCAATAATAAAGACACGGTGATTATTAAGAAGGAGTGGTAGAAAATGGCTAGAAATTCAGGTGGAATGATCGGAAAATTGGCGTTGCTCGGCATCGGTGTTGCAATCGGCACGGCCATGTCACAGAAGAAAGTGGACTCGAATGGCCAAGCGCAAGGAAGCAACTTTAAAGAGAATTTGACGAAAGGGCTGGATTCCTTGAATGAACAGACGGGCGGCATGGTCGACAAAGTGAAGCCGGGCGTCACGAAGGCGATGGATAAAGTAAAAGACGTCATCGATAACCAGCAGAAGATGATGAGCAAGGAGAGGGACATGATCGACGATGCACAGGATGCCATGAACAAAACAGACAGTGGTTCCGGTAGTTCAAGCTCAAATTCGAAATCCGGGAGCACTGGAAGTGCAGGCTCCAATTCCTCGGAAGTCGCGCCTGATACGGATAAGCCGAGTGCAGGAATATACGGTGGAAGCACGGAGTACACTGAGTCATTGAAGAAGAACCTATCGGATGATGCATCTTCCGATAAGACATTCGACAAATAGAAGTGAAGAATAAAAACGACGCCCTTGGCCCGGGAAGTCGTTTTTTATTGCCTAAAAGCTTTGGAAATCGAATTTAACATTTTGGAGCTAGATGATTAGGCATTTGAAAGAGATGCATGTATAGTTATTGTATAACTATTGAAGATAGAGGTGGAAGCAATGGAAAAGCGGATGATTGTAATAGGAGCCGGTCCTGGTGGGCTAGCGGCAGCGATGTTGCTGGCTGCAGAAGGATATACAGTAGATGTCTACGAAAAGAACAGCAATGTTGGCGGGCGCAATGCAAAGCTGCAACTGGGAGAGTTCAGCTTTGACACAGGCCCGACGTTCCTCAGCATGATCCATATTGTGGAGGAGCTGTTCGAAGCGGCGGGACGCAAGCTGGAGGATTACATGCAGCCGATCAGAGTGGATCCATTGTATGAATTGATTTTCGATGAGCAGAAGTTGATGATGACGGGCGATCCGAAACGGATGAAGGCACAGATCGATGAGCAGTTCGAAGGGGACGGAGAAGGGTATGAGCGGTTCATGGTCGAATCAGACAAGAAGATGAATGCGCTCGCGCCGATCCTGCAATCGAATATGAGCAGCTTCAAAGACTTGCTTCAGCCGAAAGTCATCAAGGCATTGCCGGAGTTGGAACTCGGCAAGACATTATATGATGTCCTGTCCCGCTATTTCAAAGACGAGCGATTGAAGATGGCATTCGCCTTCCAGTCGAAGTATTTGGGCATGTCACCGTGGGAGTGTCCGGGAGCGTTCTCGATTCTTTCTTATATGGAACATGCTTATGGCATCTACCACCCGGTCGGCGGAGTCAATCAATTGTCCGAATCGATGGCGAAAGTGGTCAAGGAGCTTGGCGGCCGCATCCATCTGAATTCGGGAGTCGAGAAACTGTGGATCGAAAACAAAGCGGTCAAAGGCATCATATTGGAAGATGGTGAACAAGTCGCGGCAGATGAAGTCGTCGTCAATGGCGATTTTGCGCACGTCATGACGCGTCTTGTCGAACCTGGCATCCTTAAGAAATATTCAACCGAAAAACTGGAGAAGAAGAAATATTCCTGCTCGACCTTCATGCTTTATCTCGGCCTCGACAAGAAATATGATTTGCCTCACCATTCCGTCGTATTCTCGAAAGACTACAAGCGGAACGTAGAGGAAATAACGAATGGCCGTGTTTTGTCGGCGGATCCGTCGATCTATATCCAGAATGCGAGCGTTACAGATCCGACGCTCGCGCCGGAAGGGAAGTCGACGCTTTATATTTTAGCCCCGGTCCCGAACAACTTCAGTGAAATCGGCTGGGACAACGAGCAGGAAGCATTCCGTGAACTCGTCCTCGACATCATCGAAGAGAAAACGGAGTTCAAAGGATTGCGTAATCATATCGAGATCGAGAAGATGTTGACGCCGATTGGATGGCAGGAGGATTACGCCGTCTACAAAGGAGCGACTTTCAACCTTGGCCACCAACTGACGCAGATGATGATGTTCCGGCCGCATAACCAATTCGAGGAGCTTGACAACTGCTGGCTCGTCGGAGGCGGGACGCATCCTGGCAGCGGATTGCCGACCATCCTGGAATCGGCGCGCATCACGGTCAATACGATCTTGAAACGAGAAGGGAAGCAGACGATCCCGGTTTCACCGCTTCCGGAATTGGAGGGATTTGCATGAAGATCGCCATTATCGGAGGCGGCGTCGGCGGATTGATGAGCGCCCTATACTTAACGAAGCAAGGACACGAAATAGTTCTTTACGAAAAAGAGCATAAGGTAGGAGGAAGACTGACCTTTGTCGAATATGGTGAGTACCGGATCGACGAAGGCCCGACGATCGTATTGCTCCCGCGTATGTTCCAGGATCTGCTGTCACAGGCAGGCATCTCGCCTGATCGCTATGAACTGCTGCTTTGTGACCCACTTTACACGATCCGTTATCCGGATGGCACCGTCTATACGAAGTATCCGGATGCAGCGCGTCAGGCGGATGAGGTGGAGCGGGTCTTTCCGGGAGAACGGGAAGGATTCCTGAAGTTCATGGAAGAGGGCAAGTCCCGCTTTGCGATCGGCAAGTCGGCGTTTCTGGAAAATGCGTTCGTCCGGAAAGCGGACTTCTGGACGTTCCAGAATATCCGCAATTTACTGGAGCTGAAGCCGCAGTGGACCGTGAAGAAATTGATGGCACAGTATTTCCGCGATGAGCGGTTGCGGCTGGCGTATACGCTGCAGGCGCTGTACATCGGTGGGGATCCATTCAACGCACCGGCGATGTATTCGCTCGTTCCGTTCAGTGAACATGAGCATGGCGTGCATTATTTGAGGGGCGGGTATGGGAGCCTCATTCCGCTGCTCGCAGAGGAATTGCAGGCACGGCCTGGAACTGAGATCCGCTTGAATACACCAGTTGAACAGTTGGTCATCGAAGAAGGCCGCGCGACAGGTGTCAAAACTGCAGCAGGCACGGAATCATTCGATGCAGTTCTCTTCAACGGCGAGTTCCCGTCGATCGGCTCCATTTTACCGTCCCGGAAAATCAAGGATTTCGAAGCATCGTCGGGCTGTGTGCTCGTGTACTTAGGACTCGACCGTATTTATCATGACGTCAATGTCCACCAGTTCTTCATCGGCAGTGATTATGAAAAACATATGAAGCAAGTCTTCCAGACGAAAGAAAAACCGGACGACCCGGCTTTCTATACATTCCACCCATCGATCATCGACGACTCACTGGCACCTCCAGGGAAAGGCGTCTTATATATGCTGATCCCGGTGCCATCGGGATCGGACGTGAAATGGGGCGATGAACGAGAGTGGCTAGATGCGATCTTGGAGCGTGCAGAAGCGTTGTCATTCCCAGGACTCAAGGAAGCGACGGAATGGATGGAAGTGCGTACGCCGACAGAAGCGGAAGCATTCGGCCTCTTCAAAGGCGGGAGTTTCGGCATCGGACCGACCTTGTTCCAATCGGGTGTATTCCGCCCGCAAGTCAAGCCTTTCCCGATTGATGGCCTGTATGCGGCCGGAGCATCCATCCACCCGGGCGGCGGGATTCCGATCGTCATGCAAGGCGCCAAGCTGGCGGCGGAGCAAATGGCCAAGGATTTCAAAAAAGAAGGGAGCAACCGTTATGAACGTCAAGCAAGCATATGACGCATGCGAACGAGTGATCGCCAAGAATTCGAGAAGTTTCCATAAGACTTTCGCTTTGTTGCCATCCGACAAACGGAAAGCGGTCTGGGCTGTCTACACGTTCTGCCGTACGGCGGACGACATCGTGGATGAGGGGCATGCCCCGCACGAGGAGCTGCCACGCTTCAGACAGGAATTCCGTGCATTTCTTGCTGGAGACTTCGATCGCACGAACGCGATGTGGGTCGCGCTCGATGATGCGTTCCAGCGGTACGACATGGATGAAGAACCATTCCTCTTGCAGCTTGAAGGACAGGAAATGGACTTGGTGAAGCATCGCTATGAAACGATGGACGACTTGCTGGGATATTGCTTCCATGTCGCCAGTACGGTGGGCTTGATGTTATTGCCGATTCTTGCTCCAGGAAAGAAAGAAGTTTTGGTGGACGGAGCGGTCGCGCTTGGCTATGGTATGCAATTGACGAATATCCTGCGTGACATCGGCCACGACTTGAGCATCGGCCGCATTTATCTCCCGGCGGACTTGATGGCGAAGCACGGAGTCACGGAAGCGAGCCTTAGGTGCCGTGTAGTGGACGATTCATTCATTGCGCTCTGGGAAGAGCTGGCAGGAATGGCAGAAAGCTATTACAAGGAATCATTCAAGACGATCAATCAGTATCCACTGTCTTCGCGGATGCCGGTCGAGGGCTCCGGACTTGTGTACCGCGAAATCCTATCAGCGATCCGCAAGAAGCATTACGACGTATTCGAGCGGAAGCATTTCGTTCCGGACGCTTCGAAGCAAGCGATCCTCTCCGCATTGATCTGATACAAAAAATAACTTACCCAGAAAAAAGCGTCCCGATTCGCTCGGGACGCTTTTTTCTGTCTTCATTTCGTTTCTGCGATAATCCGTCGAGCCAGGTTCTGGCCGCTCATGACGACCATCGGGGAACCGCCGCCCGGATGTGTGCTGCCGCCGGTGAAATACAGGTCCCGGATATCTTTTGCGGCATTGCCGGGGCGCAGGAAGGCATCTTTCTTCCGGTGGGAAGAAGGGCCGTACAAAGCGCCGCGATATGCGTGGAAATGATCTTTGATGAACGCCGGTGTGAAAATCGCTTCTTCCACAAGGTGGCTGCGGATATCGATGCCGTAAGTTTCGAGCAGATCATACAGCCGCTCTTTATAAGCTTCCGGCTCAAGCTGCAACTTCCCTTCCGGCGTGAGCGCGGGTGCATTTGCCAAGATGAACAGGTTGTCCCCGGTAGGCGAGACGTTGGGATCGGTATAAGAAGAGTTGCTGATGTAGATGGTCGGCTCCTCGCTATAACGGCGGTGCTGAAACAGATCCTCGAACTCTTGGGCATAGTCGCCGGAGAAAAAGACGTTATGATGCCGTAACGCATCGAGACGGGTATTGAGCCCGGCAGTCACGACGAACGCCGAAATGGACGGTTCGTAACTTGATGCCTTCGCATCGGTGAAAGAAGGGCGATGCCGGGCATCGACGAGGGCGGGGAAAGTGCTCAGTAAATCGCCGTTCAAGATGACGATGTCCGCTTCCACGGTCGTCCCGTCTGCGAGCTCGACGCCTTCCGTTTTGCCTTCGTTGACGGTGATCCGTTTGACTGCTGTGGAATGTCTCAGTACTGCCCCTTTCTTACGTGCGACTGCCGCAAACCCTTCCGCAATGGTAATGTTGCCCTTTTCTGCGTAATAAACGCCTTGCACAAGCTCCAAGTAGGCGATCATGGCGAATGTCGCCGGTGCTTTGTACGGGGACGAGCCGACGTAAGTGGCGTAACGATCGAGTGCCTGGCGCATATGTGGATCGCGGAAATACTTGCCGAAAAAGCTGTGCATCGTCTGGAGCGGCCGGACTTGCAGCATCGCACGTCCGAGTGACGGCGAGACATAATCGCGCCAGGACTGGAAGACCGTCGGAAAGAAATATGTTTCCGATAGCCCATAAAGCCGTGTGATTTCTTTGATGAATGCATCGTAGCGTTCCGCATCTGCCGGCGCATGCGTTTGAAGCTGCTTTCTCATGGCCTCGGGGTCTGACAGGAAATCGATTGCCGTTCCGTCGGGGAAATGGTTGCGCGTATGCGTATCGAGCTTGATCAGCCGGATGTAATCTTCCGCACGTTCTCCGACCCCTTCGAAAACCCCTTTGAACACTTGGGGCATCGTAATCGTATTCGGCCCGAAATCAAAATGATGATCCCCAAGCTTCACCGGCATGAGCTTGCCGCCGAAATGGTCGTTCTGTTCGAACAGCGTGACGTCGAACCCGGCATGTGCAAGCGGAATTGCCGCAGCGAGTCCGCCAAGCCCGCCACCGATGATGACAACTTTCTTCATGGAATTGCTCGTTTCACCAGCTCATCAGAAGCGGTGAAACGCGCGTTCACATCCTTTCCTTTAAGGTCTAGGAGTACTTTCTTCCTTTCCAGCTGTAAGGCTGCTTTCTTATGTGCTTCCACATCGCCGTGAGCAAAACGGCAATCATGGCGCCTGCCTGAAGCGGCATCAACCATGCGAGACGAAGTTGTTGCCGCGTCACATACATAACGAATGCCTGCTGAAGGACGATCAAGAGGTAAGGCACGCACCAAAGCCATCGGAAGGTGAAAATTCCAGCGATAGCGAGCGGAAGTGGTGCAAAATAAAAAGTTGTATAAAAAAGTGTCAGGAAAAGTGCCAGAAAAGACGATCGGCCAATGCCGGTGAAGCTGTTCTTCAAGAACCCTTCCCATACGTCGGGGTTGTTCGTGTACATACGGCAAGTTACGGACCGGGTGATATTGGCAAGGATGACGCGTTTCCCGTGTTGCTTCAGGCGGCGAGCCAAGTGGACGTCCTCGACGAGCGAGTCTTTCACGGACGCGTGACCGCCGATTTCCATATAAGCTTCCCGTTCGAAGAACATCCACATGCCATTAGCTGCCGAAGCGAGCGGGTACCGGGAATAGTTGGCGAATACGAGCGGTAAATGAAAGTGGATGACGAAATGCAGCATCGGCACGAGCAGCTTGCTCAGGAATGGCGGCACTTGAAAAGCCGGAAAGCCGGTGACGAGAGCTGCACCGGTCTTATCCGCCAATGTCAAAGACTGGCTGATGGCTTCAGGCGTGAAGGAAATATCGGCATCGATGAACAGCAGGTGGTCACCGGTCGCGGCTTGCTGCAACTGGTGGCATGCATGGACTTTCCCGATCCAATCATCCGGAAGCGGAGTGCCTTGTAAAATAGTGAAGCGTCCGTCTCCATCCGTCGCCGCATGCAGCAGTTCGTTCGTCCGGTCTTCCGATCCATCATTCAGCAGCAGAAACTCCAGCTGCGGATAATCCGCCCCTTTCAAGGCGGCGACCAGTGTCTCGACATTTTCTTCTTCATTCCGCAGCGGAACAAGGACGGAAATCTTCGGCGGTTGTCCGGCGAATGAAGGTGCAGGAAGTGAAGGCATGAACGCACGGTTGCCCACCGTCCACAAGATGAACGCAGCAAGGACGAGTGAATAGATGGCTATCACCATTTCCATTTCACCGCCAGTTCCTTATACGCCTGATCATTCCCGACGATCACATCTTCTCGTTGCGCATCGAGCAAAGCGGTGAAATGCGTTTGCAAAGCTGCTGTCCTGTCGGTGCGCGTCGTCCCTTCCAAATCGGCAAGGCTGAGCGGTGGATGCTGGTGGACCCAGACATCCGGTTTGCGCTCGCGTCCGAATGAATAATAGAAACTGATCGGCACGACCGGGACATCCGGACATTTTTCCATTAAATATGTGACGCCGCTCTGGAACGTGAGCGGGCGCGTCTCCAAGTGCTGCTCCGCACCTTGCGGAAACAGGATGACGGATTTCCCGTCATCCAATAACGCTTTCGCATAACGGAGCGACTCCATGATATCTTTCGGTCGCGTCCGATCGACTGAAAATGCACCGAGCCAGCGGAAGAATGGAAAGCGCTGCAGCCCTGCTTCGTCCATCATGATATGGATATCCTGCCGCCAGATCCGTTCATTCAACAGGAAGAAAAGCAGTCCGTCCCACCAGGAACTATGGTTCGCGATGAAGAGGACCGGCTTGTCTGGAGGTTCCGACAGTTTCTGTCCAAGCAGGCGGTGGAACGATCGTTTGAAAAGAGGCAAGAGCACGAGAGAGAAGCCGTACTTGAAGGGCTTCGATTTCTTCGCCGTGATCATACCGGCCTCTTCTTCCAGGCTAAGGCCAAATAACCTGTTGTCAGGACGGTCGTGCCGATTGCTGCTAAGTACAGGCCGTTGATCAAGCCGAGCAGGATGAACATGGCGATCATCAGTCCATACAAGAGCAGCATCCGTTTTTCAGGAACGCCCCCGCTGATGTCCCAACCTTTTCGCTTCATCAGCAAATCGATGAGGAAGTGGAGGACGAACGACACGACGAACCAGCCGAAGAAGTTGGTCCAAGGGATGCCGTAATACCAGCCTGTATCTTCCCAAATCCAATATCCTTTCACTTCATACGCGACTGGATCGATGATGAGATCCATGATGACAGCACCGATTCCTCCCGCAGCAGCATACAGGATGCCGCCTTTTGGAAAGATCCAGCGTGCTGCCACATGGCTTGTTGCTACGACCATGATCCAGGCGAAGCCGATGGCGATTGGCACACCGAACAAGTTCGGTGCAAAACGTTCCGTATAATCATAAGAACCGAATAGGAAATCGGCTTTGGCACCGGCGCCTTCGACGATGAAAGTCGAGATGAAGATGAAGGCGCTCAACGACAGGCCGATGCCTATTCCGAACCGGCGCATGAAGTACAAAGCGCCCAATGCTCCTGCGAGAATGAGGAAAACGGCGTTCGCCCATTCAAGCCATGATGGAAGCAAGTCGAAACTTAGAAGTAAAACACCGATTATGTACCAAAAAATAAATAATTTAAAGACACCATTTTCGAAACGCATAGTCTATTCCCTCCGTTTCCCTTATATAAATATTATACACGAAAAGAAGTCTCACCAATGATTTAAGGGATTTTGAAATCAAAAGAAGAGGGAAGAAAGGGAATTATAAATCAAGTCAATTAAAATGGAATGTTCAGAATTGAGTTTGCAGGATTTCCTGCGCTTTGTTATACTTGCCAAAAGTATTTGGGCACAAAACGACAGGAGAGACGTGAGAAATGCAGGAATTACTGCGAATCATTTCGGATTCTTATAAACATTTCAGTTCTGGCCAGAAAAAAGTGGCCGAGTTGTTCTTCGACAAACCTATCGTGCTCGCCTTCTCGTCTGCGCTTGAAGTCGGCAGACAAGTGGAAGTGAGCGAGTCCACCGTCATCCGGTGGACGCAGAAACTCGGCTACCGGGGCTACGCGGAATTCCAGCATGTGCTACAACGGAAGCTGGCAGAAGAACGGATCGAGCAAGTCCAGGAAGTTTCAGCAGATTCAGATGGCCAGTCTTTTCTTGGCAAGCTGCTGGATTCGGACATTGCGAACATCCATAAGTTGAAGCAAGTGATCGATGAGGAAACCCTCCTGCATGCCGTGGATCGGATCAGCGAAGCGCACAAAGTATATGTGACAAGTAATTTTTTTGATGAGGGCCTGGCAAGTTGGTTTTCAACTTGGTTAAACGGGGCATTGAATCATACAGATGTCTTGATGCCGGATCAATCTACATACTATCAATCCTTGTCACGCCTCGAACAAGGTGACGTCATGGTCGCCCTTGTCTTTCCGCGCTACACGAGAGCTGTCCTCGAGACACTCGCCATGGCGAAGGAAAAGGGTGCGTACATCATCATCCTGACCGATCCCGACGATTCTCCGGCAGCTGCCTACGCGGACATCGCATTGCGTGTGGCAGTCGATTCGAACTTGAATATCGGCTCCTATACAGCAGTCCACGCATTGCTGACCTCACTTATGCGATTCATTTACGTCAAACAACATGCTGAAGTAAAAGCGAATCTGGAAAAGGCGGAAGTGCTTTTTAAGGAACGGAACGTTTTTCTCTAGAAGAAATGCCCAAACTACTGGAACATCCGAAACGCCACGGCGCTTTGGTCAATAAAACGAAAAAAGGGGAGAGAGACATGAAGAAGAAGCTACAATTTCTAGGTGTAATTCTAACAGCAGGAATGCTTATGGCAGCCTGTGGGGACGATGACTCAACCGATAATTCGAACGGATCAGGCACAGAGGGCGAAAACGAATTGAACCTGCTGGAGGAAGGGAAGTTCACAACAGCTGCAAGTGGACTGTATAAACCTTTCAACTATGAAGAAGGCGGCGAACTGACTGGTTTCGATATCGAAATCGGTGCTGCTTTGGCGGAAGAGATGGGGCTAGAGCATAACCCGGTGACGAACCCATTCGAAACGATCATCCAAGGATTGATCGGCGATAAGTTCGATGTCATCCTCGGATCGATGGCGATTACGGACGAGCGTGCAGAAACAGTTGCATTTTCAGATCCTTATTACCTGTCCGGCGGGAAGATCTGGGTTTCTGAAGACAATACGGACATCACGGAAGCTGCAGACCTCGAAGGCAAGAAAATCGGGATCGTCGCTCAGACAACATACGAACCAGCAGCAAAAGAATATACGGATGATATCCAGTACTACAACAGTGACGTCGTTGCTTTGCAGGACTTGGTGCCAGGGCGTGTAGATGCGGTCATCACAGCTGACGTTGTCGGATTCGAAGCACAGAACGCAGGGCTTGCCATCAAGGACATCGGCGACAACCTATGGATTGAAGAAGCTGCAGTAGCAGTGCGTCAGGAAGATACAGCGCTATTGGAAGAAGTGAACAGAGCACTTGATGCCATCATTGAAAACGGAACGTATGCGGAAATTTCCGAAAAATGGTTCGGCACTAACCTTCTCGAAGTGGAGACAGAAGGAATTGAAATTCTGCGCTAAGCTGAGAGGAGAATCGCCATGGAGACGTTAAAAACGATTTTTGATATTTTTGCGACGACGTATCCCGGCTTTCTGGAAGCCGTTGTCATCACGCTCGAACTAACAGCGATTTCGATTGTTCTCGGTACAGTGCTGGGTCTATTCTTCGCATTGATGAAAATATCGAAATCCAAAATCCTACAGGGTATCGCGAATCTGTACATCACCATCATCCGCGGGACACCGCTACTGGTACAAATTATGTTCCTGTACTTCGGGATTACGCAAATTATCATTCTTGATAACTTCTGGGCAGGGGCCATTGCACTCGGAATCCATAACGGTGCCTACATCGCCGAAATTTTCCGTGGTGCCATCCAAGGCGTCGATGTCGGCCAATCAGAAGCAAGCCGGGCACTTGGCATGACGAACAACCAGACGATGCGGAGAATTGTCTTCCCGCAAGCGCTGAAGCGTTCGATCCCGCCGCTCGGCAACCAATTCATCATCGCTCTGAAAGACTCGTCGCTCGTCTGGATGATCGGGGTAGCGGAGCTGTTTTCGGTGGCAAACCGTTCAGCTGCCGCTTCGTTCAAGCAATTTGAGACCTTCATTGTTGTTGGTTTCTATTACTTGGTTCTCGTAATGATCTTCACGTACATTGTCAGATGGTATGAAAATAAACTCGATGTGGACAAAGCCTAAGGAGGAGTAAACATGATAATCGGAGAAAAAATACACAAATCCTTCGGCGACCTGGAAGTGCTTAAAGGTGTTGATTTGCATGTGAAACCTCAAGAAGTGGTTGTTCTCGTCGGCGTCAGTGGATCAGGGAAAAGTACTCTTCTCAGATGTTTCAACTTTCTGGAGATGATCAATTCGGGGTCGATTACGATCGACGGTCTGAAGATCGATCCGAAGAAAAATAAGCTTGCGAATATCCGTGCGGAAGTCGGAATGGTGTTCCAGCATTTCAACCTGTTCCCACACAAGACCGTGCTGGAAAATATCATCGAAGCACCGGTCATCGTGAAGAAACAGAAAAAAGAGGAAGCTGTGAAAAAAGCACACGAGCTTTTGGAGAAAGTCGGGCTTGCTGATAAAGCTGACGTCTATCCAAGCAAGCTTTCCGGAGGACAGAAGCAGCGTGTCGCCATCGCGCGGGCGCTTGCGATGGAGCCGAAAGTGATGCTGTTCGACGAACCGACTTCGGCGCTCGACCCGGAACTTGTCGGGGAAGTGCTGCAGGTCATGAAGCAATTGGCGAAGGAAGGGATGACGATGGTCGTCGTCACTCACGAAATGAAATTCGCGAAGGAAGTTGCGGACCGCATCATCATGATCGATGAAGGACGGATCATCGAGTCTGCGGATCCGAAGACATTTTTTGAAAATCCGCAAAATGAACGGACGCGCCAATTCATTCAATTGGTGGAATAAGAGGGAGCTGGCGTCTGCGCCGGCTCCTTTTCTTTTTGCCGACTGTGAAGTTTCTCCGGGGAGCAGCACGGGTAAAGCACGGATATCCTATTGAAAAGGCGGGATAGCTATGAAGTTGATTGAAACCCCTCTATTGCTGGGTGAGAAAAAGCGTCACTTCGGCAAAGTACTGAAATTCGAGAAGACGCTTGTAACAACAGTACAGTTGCAAAAAGGTGAAGGAATGGAAGAGCATTCATCGAAGAAAGACGTCATGATCGTCGTCCGGCAAGGCATCGTCTCCTTCGAGCATGATGGGGAACGGGTGAATGCGGCGCCAGACAACGTCCTTTACATTGAACCGGAACAGTTACATAGCGTGCACGCGGAAGAGGACAGCGAATTCCTGCTGATTCAGACCGGCCGCTGATAAAAGAAATAGCGCAGGAATGGACACCCATTCCTGCGCTATTTTTTTACCATTCAATCCCTTCCGGGTATTCCAGATTGATCGCGATTTCATGGATCGGCTTTTTCGTAGGCTCCGCGGCAGCCAGGACCTGCTTGCGGAATGCTGTGTAGTCCTGATCATGCACTGCGAGTTTAAAGGCAATCGCACCAAGGCTCTTTTCGCGCTGTCCTTTCGTCATGTCCAAGTAGCGCAAGTTCAGGAAGTCCACGTACTGGATGGCGTAGTCATGCACGGTCGGAGCGGCTTGGAATGCTTCCAGCACTTTTTTATATTCCTCTTCAGGCACATGCCCTTGCAGACAATCAAGAACGATTGCCTGGAAGCGTGTGATGACATGAAGCAGCGGATCCCACTGCGTACCACCAGCTTCTTTCAGGTGGAGCTGAGTGAAATCCTTCAGCGCGATGGCAGTGTAGATGATCTCAGGCCACAGCACTTCAGCGGAATAGTAAATGTTCTTATCCGGCACGATCATGCCCTTTTTCTTTTTCGCATGCTCATTCAAGCCGTTGAAGATGAATTCGATATTGCGGTCGCCTTGTGCAGCATGGCGGATTTCATAAGAGACGCCGAGGATGCGCATCCGACTTCCTTCGTAACCCATGTATTTCCCTTCTGGTCCGAGCACTTTGTAGAGTGCTTGGTTCAGTTCGTCGAGATCAAAGTAATCCCCGCTTACTTTTACACCTGTCTGGTTTGGGGTTGCCGTAATGGTCAGCATGCGACCACCTCCTTATCGTTTTGGTTGATAATCGAGTTCTTTGAACAGTTCTGCTAGTTCTTCTTTCGTCAAATCACGCCATTCGCCGTTTGCCAGATCACCGAGGTGGATACTCATGATGCGGATGCGCTTGAGTTTTCGCACTTCATAGCCGAGAGCTGTGCACATGCGGCGGATCTGCCGGTTCAATCCTTGCCGGATGATCAGCTTGAACGTGAAGCGCGAAATTTTGGTCGCTTTCGCCGGCAAAGTGATCGTATCCAAAATCTCTACGCCAGCCTCCATTTTACGAAGGAATTCATCAGTGACCGGCTTGTCGACCGTCACGATATACTCCTTTTCATGCTCGTTTTCGGCACGCAAAATTTCATTGACAATGTCTCCATCATTCGTCATCAAGATGAGGCCTTCCGAATTCTTGTCGAGCCTCCCGATATGGAAGACCCGTTCCGAATGGTTGACGAAATCTACAATGTTCCCTTTGATGTGGCGCTCTGTCGTACTTGTGATGCCGACCGGCTTGTTCAATTTCAAATAGACGTATTGCCGCTTCGGTTGTTTGACAAGCTTGCCATCGACGTGAACTTGATCGCCCTCTTCGATTTTGCTGCCGAGCTCGGCAGGCTTGCCGTTGATTGTTACACGTCCGTCTTCGATGAACTTATCGGCTCCGCGCCGTGAAGTAATTCCTGTTTCACTTAAAAATTTATTGATTCTCATAGAAAAAACCCTTTCTGCTAAAGATGCTTCTGTCCCTATTATACCCCAAAGGGAAGAAAGAGAAATAATTGGTTTCTAATAGTTGCAATTTTCCGATGAATTTGACAATATAGAAATAAGACGACTGAAAAGAGCGCTTAAGAGTGGGTATTATGTAAGCGTATTCATTCCGGTCGAACAGATAATGGAAAGGGAGATGAGAGAATGGTTTATGCAATGCCGAACACAGATGGTTCAAAAGTAAGCTTCAAGGAGCAATACGATAACTTCATCAACGGCGGTTGGCAAGCACCGGCTGGCGGAGAATATTTCGAGAACGTTTCACCGGTCAATGGAAAAGTGTTCACGAAAGTTGCGCGTTCATCAGCTGAAGACGTAGAGTCGGCACTTGATGCTGCACACGCAGCGAAAGACGCATGGGGCAAAACATCGACGACAGAACGGGCGAACATCCTGCTGAAGATTGCGGACCGGATGGAAGAGAACCTGGAAATGCTGGCAGTTGCAGAAACTTGGGACAACGGCAAGGCGGTGCGTGAGACATTGAACGCCGATTTGCCGCTTGCGATCGACCACTTCCGCTATTTTGCAGGGGCTATCCGTGCACAGGAAGGGACGACGAGCCAGATCGACAATGACACGGTCGCCTACCATTTCCATGAGCCGCTCGGCGTAGTCGGACAGATCATTCCGTGGAACTTCCCGTTACTGATGGCAGTGTGGAAGCTCGCGCCGGCACTTGCAGCGGGTAACTGTGTCGTCTTGAAGCCAGCTGAGCAGACACCAGTCAGTATTCTTGTGTGGGCTGAACTCGTCGGTGATCTGCTGCCGCCAGGTGTCCTCAATATCGTCAACGGCTTCGGGCTGGAAACAGGCAAGCCGCTCGCTTCAAGTCCGCGGATTTCCAAAATCGCATTTACAGGAGAGACGACGACAGGCCGCATGATCATGCAGTACGCTTCACAAAACTTGATTCCGGTAACGCTCGAACTGGGCGGGAAATCGCCGAACATCTTCTTCAAGGACATCATGGATCAGGATGATGCCTTCTTCGACAAAGCAATTGAAGGATTCGTTATGTTCGCCTTGAACCAAGGAGAAGTATGTACATGTCCATCCCGTGTATTGATCCAGGAAGATATTTACGATGCCTTCATGGAGCGTGTCTTGAAGCGTGTCGCAGCGATCAAGACAGGAAACCCGCTTGACCCGGAAACGATGATGGGGGCACAAGCATCGAAGGAGCAGATGGAGAAGATCCAGTCCTACTTGGATATCGGGAAGCAGGAAGGCGCGGAACTGCTGGCAGGCGGAGAACGAAACATGCTTGAAGGGGACTTGGCAGAAGGCTACTACATTCAACCGACCGTCTTCAAAGGGAACAACAAAATGCGTATTTTCCAGGAAGAGATCTTCGGACCGGTCGTGTCGGTCACGACGTTCAAGACGAAGGAAGAAGCATTGGAGCTTGCCAATGATACGCTTTACGGACTTGGTGCAGGGATCTGGACGCGCGATACGAATACAGCGTACCGTTTCGGCCGGGGCATCCAGGCAGGCCGTGTCTGGACGAACTGTTACCACCAATACCCGGCGCACGCAGCATTCGGCGGCTACAAAATGTCAGGCTTCGGACGTGAGAATCATTTGATGATGCTCAATCATTACCAGCAGACGAAGAACATGCTCGTCAGCTACAGCGAAGACAAGCAAGGATTCTTCTAAAAAGAAAGAAGTGATGGAAATGGTCGAACGAGTCATTGCAACAGATGCAGCACTCGAATTGATCGAATTCCTGAAAGCGAAGCATGGGCCGATCATGTTCCACCAATCTGGCGGCTGCTGTGACGGTAGTTCGCCGATGTGCTATCCGGAAGGAGATCTATTCCTCGGGGGTCAGGATGTTAAGCTTGGGGAAATCGGAGATACACCATTCTACATGCACAAGAACCAATTTGACTATTGGAGCCATACGCAATTGATCATCGATGTCGTCGAAGGAAGGGGTGGGATGTTCTCGCTCGAAGGCGTGGAAGGCAAGCGTTTCCTTACACGTTCGCGTGCATTCACAGCGGAAGAGCTGGAAGGGTTGCAGGTGAAAAGTTGAATGAGGAAGGTCGGCAAATCGCTTCGATTTGCCGATTTTTTTATTTGAAAAAAGAGAGGGGAAAGGCGTCCGGAAATGGAAGAAGAGGGCTGAAAATGGTATAATAGATGAAGGAAAGGTGGTCATTCCGTTGGCGAAAATAAGCTTGCGCGTATCCGGAAAATCCGCTTCACAGGCGATTTCCTATGCCTCACACTCCCTCGTTACCGAAGGGTTTCATGTGACGGCAGAGACAAAAAGAATCGTTCATTCCGTATTGACCGGCGAAACGTCCGAACACCAATTTCATTTAGCTGTAAAGCGGAAGTTCAATGTCTAAATATCAGCACACCTCGATGTATTGTTATCCTGGAACGGACGTCTTGATCAATCACTTTGAGCTGTATGATGAGGACAAGCTGAAAGAAATCGAAGCAGTCTATTCCGTCTATCGACTCTCTGAACTGGCGGTGAGTCCGCTGTACGATCCGGTTGACCGGGAAGCGTTCCTCGAAATTCACCGGTGGATCCTCCAGGATATTTATCCATTTGCCGGAAAGCTCCGTGAAGAGATGATTTCAAAGGGCTCTTCCACGTTTGCACACCCGACTCATCTTGATGCGCAATTGACGAAAGTGTTTGAGGAGCTGGCTTCGGAGCAGTACTTGAAAAACTTGCCGCGGCCTCTTTTCATCGAGCGGCTCGCGTATTTTCTCTCTGAACTGAATGCGCTGCATCCATTTCGGGAAGGAAATGGACGGACCGTGCGGGAATTTGCGAGACAATTGGCGGCAAATGCTGGCTACCGTCTGGATTGGGAGAAAATTCCCGGCACGGCTGAAATCATCAATGCATTTGTGGATTCATTCAATTCGAATAATGATCGACTGGAACAATTATTGGACGAAATCATATCGAAACAAAAAGACGATCACTGACAGGCGTGTGGACCTGGCGTGAACGTCTTTTTAGTTTCAGGAAACAACCGGATGCTGATCCAGCCAGCCGATGCCGAATTCGACAAGCGACCGCATGTCGGCAATCTTCACGTCGGCTTGGCCGAGCGCCCCTGTCCGGATGTGTCCGGTATAGTCTTTCACGAGCTCCGGGAAGCGGTCAGCATCCATATCTAAGCAGTCGAACTCGACCCACTGGCGCTGGCCGGCGATTGTCATCGCTGCGCCTTGCGGAGAGTATGTCTTTTTCTCCTGTGCATACTCGGCATAATGGAGTGCCGTACAGCTATCGAACCCGACCCCGATGAGCAGGATTTTTACGTCATGCTGCATCATTTTGGCGAGCGGAGAGCCTTCCCCGAACGAATCTTCAAGCGGCTGTTCGCTCATCCATTCCGCCGCATATTTCCCTTGCGCAATAAAGGAATGGGCTGGATGCGTACTGCGGATTGTCGCCGGATGGCGGTGGAAGCATTCAGCGACTTTCCCCATGCCGCGAAGCGCAGTGAGATGGGGATCATAGGCCGGCCACTCGCGACGGATAGGGTCGTGCCAATTTTCCGGGACGGGCGGTTCCATCCAATAGCGCGGATCGGAATTGTCGGACGACTGAGCAGGCATGACGACAGTACCTTCAGCTGACACGGTTTCAAGAAGTGCTTCGACTACCGCTTGCGCCCCGCCGGCAATCCAGCCCATCGCCTTCAAGGAGGAATGGACGATGAGGTGATCACCCGCACCGAAGCCGAGTTCCTTCATTTGCTGCTTCAACGTTTCTTTTGATTGGAATGCAGGTGTGTTCAAAATGGATAATAATTCAGACATTGGAAAGCCCCCTTTTTTCGAGTATAGCATAGATGTTTTTATTGCAGATTCGCCTTTGGCAGGCTAGCATGGAAAGAAAGGAGCTGGTGAAAATGAAAGCGAAGCCGATGAAAGAGTCCCAAGCCATTCAAATGCGTTTGGTCTTGCCGCCTGACACGAATCACATGGATACGATTTTCGGGGGCAAAGTGCTCGCATATATTGACGAAATCGCCGGTATTTCTGCAATGAAGCATTCAGGCAGAAGAGTTGTCGTCACTGCATCCATCGACTCGGTTGATTTCCTGTCACCTGCGCATGTCGGGGATGTACTCGAGCTTGAAGCGAATGTCACTTCGACCGGGCGTACTTCAATGGAAGTATACGTGCGGGTGAAATCTCAGAATTTGCAGACGGGCGAGGAGCGGCTAACAACCGAATCGTTCCTGACACTTGTTGCGATGGGCGACGACGGGAAACCTGTTGAAGTGCCGCCGGTCAAACCGGAATCCGCTGGGGAAAAACAGTTTTTCGAAACAGCCCCTGCGCGCCGGGAATATCGGAAGAACCGCGTCAAAGCACCGAGATTATCGTGAAAAAAAAGAGTTCCGGGAGTCACCGGAACTCTTTTTTGTTTTCAAGGGAATTTATATTTTCCAATGAACTTTTCGGTTCACTTGAAATGACGAAGAGGCTGTGGATAAGGGGGTATGGGGAAAAAAACAACATGTGGATAAGTTTCGGGAGCAAGAACTGTGGATAATTCCGTTCCTTACGGCTGTGGCAACAGGCAGGCCGAAGTGTTTCGGCTTTTGCGGAAAAGGAATAACAAAAGCAAGAGAGATGATACAATAGCAACAGCAATAGAAAGGAGCGACCGCATCATGAAATATACGAAATCGAAGATGGAACGTCTCGTCAGTGAAAATCCGGAGCTGAAAACGCGTCTGAAAACACTGATGAAGGACATGGACCTGGAAAAGAATTTCGCCTTAAAAGCACTTTACCATTCAGAAGTGACAGACAACGGACCTTACCAATCTGCCTATCAAGACCTCGACTTGCTCTAAAAGAGCAGTTTTTTGATCTTAAACGTTTGACCAATACAAAAAACACCTCCGAAACTTCAGCTTATGCAAGCGTTGTTTTGGAGGTGTTTCATTTTGTTCGGCTTATATTAAGCGTTTTTCCCAAGTAGCTCTTCGAAATATGCTGCGAATTCTTTCGAGCGTTTCAAAATCGTGCTTGAAGAAACTGCGAACTTCTCACTCAAATCTTTCGCAGAAAGCATCGGACCGTTGATCAGTTCGTGGTCCTGCAAGAAGCGCCAGTATCCTGCAACAAGTGCTTCCGGCTTCTGGACGGATGGTTGCTGGCTCGTCAAGTAGCTGCTCATGATGCTTGTGATGTTCCCGACGGTCTCTTCGTCGAAATCCGCTTGTTCGATATGTTTCTGCAATTCGTTCATGACCGCTTCGTGCTCAGGCGCGAATTCGATCGAATCTTCCACAGTGCCTGCAGAGTACTTGACGATCATTTCGACAACTTCCAAGTAATGATCGTGCAAGTATGCTTCTTTATCAGTTACATCGCCCATCGCAGCATTCAGACGTTCCATGAATGGTCCGAATTCACCGACGACTGTCAAATAGCCGTTCAAGAACAACGCGCCGTTTTCGCCAGCGCGTGGATCCGGCAACAGAATGGCAAGAAGGCCTTGGCCATCTTCCATATCCGTCGGAGGCTGGTCGTTCATCGTATACGTCTTATCACTGAAGACATCTTTGAACTGAGCCGTTTCGACATCTCCTTCTACGTATTCCCCAAGGAAAACAGTGACATCCTTCCAGCTTTCCAAGACGTTCTTCGTCGTCGGACGCTGTGCTTGTTCAATCTGTTTCACCAAAAATTCCTGCCAGAGCTCTGGACGCTTCATGAACAAGTAGTTTTCGATGACGAATGCTTGTGCATCCTGCTCAGCCATGGATTGCATCAGGCGTGGCTGCCACTCCTGCTGATGTGTACGGAATGCTTGCAGTTCTTGCTGGTCCGGGTTCTCCGAGAAGAACAATTGACGGACTTTGAATAGCTCGTCATTGACCAAATCCGTTACAGAAACGGTTTGTGCTTTGCCGTGACATTTCTTGTATTTCTTACCACTGCCACATGGGCAAGGATCATTTCTTCCTACCATTCTTCTTCACCTACATTTTTCTTGAGTGTATCACAGAATGCGCTCAGGCTCAAAAGTCCGATGATTCAGACAGAAAACGCATTGTGACCAAAAGGGATTTCGGTTAGTCGAATAACACGACACCGAGCGATTCAAGCAAATGCCGCGGCACGAAGAAGCGAGCGGTGACAAGCGGGTCGACCACTTGACTGATTTGTGTTTCCCCGACTGCGCTCATGAGCATCGTCAGATCAGAAACCGACAGCTCGGTATGCGGCAGCAGCAAGTCGATCATTTCCTCGGTCGCAATCTTGATTGCTTCATCTAATGTAAGCGCAGAAACAAGCAAGTAAATGCCATGCTCATTTTCCAGAAGCGGCCAGTCGGATCGGTGGCCTTTGACGACATCGAACGTGACCGTCGCTTTCCCTGGAACTTCAATGCCTGACACGCTCACTTCGCCGTCTCCCATCGCGGCATGGAAATCGCCAAGACCGAACAAAGCACCGTCTATATGGACCGGGAAGTAGAGCGTCGCACCTTCTGTGATCCATTTCGTATCCATATTGCCGCCGTGAGATCCAGGCGTTCCACACGATACCGGCTCCCCTTCAGGAGCGACACCGATGACGCCGATCATCGGATTGAGCGGCAGCCCGATTTTCTCGGAAAACCAAGCCTTGCCGTCACGGATCGGAATGATTTTAGATGTCATTTCCTCTAAGCGATGGCCCATGACGCCGAGTTCAGGACCAGTCACCATGACACCTTGCGTGCCGATTTCAAGTTTGTCGATCCGCACTTTGAGCAAATCACCCGCTTCGACACCTTCCACGTAAATCGGCCCGGTCGCCGGATTGATGGCATCCCAGTCGATGGCTGTCACTTCCTGCTCGGCCGACTGGATCTGGTCTGTGAAGCAGTCGTAAGTCTCGATTTCGACAGTGTCTCCGACTTGCACATACAGCACCGGTTCATGATGGGAAGAAAATGCATAGATTGCTTGGTCCTTCGCTAATGATTTCACGCTATCGCTCCTTTTTTTGATTGTTTCATCTATTGTAGCAAGACCAACTACAGTTCGCAAAACATCGGATGAAACGGAAGCCGCTCTATAGTAAAATGGAGGAAGTGAAGAGGAAAAGGAGGAGAACCATGTACGAAAATCAGAGCACGGACATGATTGCCTGGCTTAAGGTGATCTTCCTCTCGACATTGTTGATCGTTGTCATGCGGGAATTCATCGTAGAACCTGTGGAAGTGCATGGCCAATCCATGCAGCCGACGTTCGAAGAAGCGGATCTCGTCATGATTTCCAAATTGACCAGCATCGAGAATTTCGATTTGATCGTCTTCAAAGTACCGAACGGCGATAATTACATCAAACGGGTCATCGGAATTCCGGGGGACCGTGTGGAAGTGAAGGATGACGAACTCTATTTGAACGGACAAGTAGTGGAAGAACCCTATCTGCAATCGAACCGTGCCAAGGCACACGCGATGGGCTATCGCGGACTGATGGCGGACGTTGCCGCATTGACGGTACCTTCCGGCTGTTATTTTGTCCTTGGCGATAACCGCGCCCACAGCCTGGACTCGCGCAAAATCGGCTTTATTTCCGAAAAAGATGTCATCGGGGAAGTGAAGCTGCGGCTGTCTCCGGTGAAGGAAATCGGAGTTGTACGCTGAGAACCAGTGACTGGAAAATAAAAACATATTGAAAGCCCGCTTTCCAAGGAGGAAGTGGGCTGTTTTTGTAGCAGGAGAGCTGAAAACCGTTCGGAAAGGTGCCTATGAATATGCGAACGTTCGTAAAGTGTTGTGGGATGTTTACGAACGTTATTTTTGCCGTTTCTTGGTGTTTTTGAAGCGTTCGTAAATGTGTACTTTTACGAACGGTTTAACAGAGTGAAAAATAAGAATAAATAACTGAAAGTTTTGATTTTTATATAGTTTAAAATGGATGAAATTGGTATAGTTAAGTTAACTAATAGTTTTGGATTAAAGTTTTTGATAATAAATATGAGGGAGGGATATATGTGAGTAAAACAGTAAAATTAATTATTAGCTTGGTAATTGTAGGACTTATATTTTTGGGAGGTTTTTTCGTAGGAAATATAAGTAAGGCAGAAATTATGAAAGAAATAAAAATTGGTTATGAGGACGTTGAGAATTCAAGCAAAGTAATTTACGAAAAAGTTTTTACTGATATAGAAAATTCAACTACTATCGATAATTTCATCATGATTTACTTGAACGCCAAGGAGATTGAGAATCCAAATATAGACTTGGAAAATCCAGATATGTATATTGAGTTAAATAATCCAAATGCTTCTGTCGGTTTAATTGATTCAAAAGTATGGTTTGTCGATGATGGTGCAATTATTGGGAAACGAGCAGGTGAGAGTTGGGATCAGATTGATTTTTATAGAACTGATGAAAGTGATGCTGAGTATATAAAAGAAATTGTTGAATTTGTAGAAGAGTAACAATTCTGAGTAAATACGAGTTTACATATCATGAGGTTATCGGAAGCTGCAAAATAGAAGGGAGACATTTGGTGATTTCTGAATGTCTCCCTTCTATTTAGTACACACCAACAATGAGTGTAACCAATGCCTGTAACCATTCGATTAATGGGAAGAAAGAAGAAACAACAAATTCAAAATCCATCTTCCAAGAGCTGCATTAACAGGAAAACGACGCCAAAGCTTCTGGTGCCAACTGTTCAAGAGATGTTGTTTAATTCATACTTGGCGGAGCTCATTGCTTTAATCCATAATTAACGAGCTTTCCCTTAGTTTATAAATTAGGAATGTAATTATGGAGACATTGACCAATAAAAGAAGATGAAATGTGAAACTGAAATCCAGTATGATTAAAATCCCGGTAATAGAGAGGAGACATGTACTGAGAATAGCGGTGATTATAGTGGATTTACCCTGCTTGATTACTTCCATCTCACTGGACCAGTTATAATTAGGGAATTTCAAATTGACAAAGAAGCCCACAATGCTGACAAGAAGTAAACTAGTGATGGTAAAAGAAATGAAGAGCAGTGAATCCAATAACGATGAACTGAAATTTTGAGTATAGACCAAAATAGCACAAGCTAATCCCGGCACAAATAGCAGCACGTTTAATGCGATCTTGGCTTTTGCAAGGTCCATCAAAGAGAGCGGAGACGTCAACAAAATCCAGATGCTTTGGCCTTCAAAAGATAGGCTTGATGAAGTTGTTGTGGTCAAAAGAATGCATACAGTAGTAAATAGTATGAAGATATACTTGCTTGATAACGTGATAATTGACAGTTCCAAGGTATAGTCATACAACAGAGGGGAAATATTGAACAAGTAAGCCAGGCTGCCAATTAGTAATAGCGCAGGTGTTAGTACCGTATTGCTGACATAGGTGATAGATGATAGATAAAGTTTCAGCTCTTTTGAGAATAGATTTTTAAATAAACTATTGGAAGAAAGTGTGCTAGAATCACGAGCTTTCCTTTTTGACGAAGTAGAGTAGCTTGCAACTAAGAAAGCATATCTTTTAGTAAATACGTAGCCGGTTATGAGAACAAGAGCGAGAGTTATTCCTAGTAAGCACACTAAATTGAAGAAGCCAACTTCTGATGTAGAATTGCTAATGATGCCGAATAAGTAGAGTGGAGAACTATTGGAAAAAATGTCTTTGTAATTTAATGAAGCAGAGTTGTACGTGTTGTATAAAAGAGGTGAAAGGAATAAAAAGAATGTAAGCAAAGCTTCGATCACATTACTATGGATTCTTAAAAAATTAAGGAGAACTTTTACTGCTAATGAAATGATGAATGTTGTTGCGATAACTAGTAAAGGGAGGATCACAACAAGAAGAAGACTGGATAATAGTACGAACCAGAAGTCGGGAAGAATGAACATATGCAACAAGATGCCAGCAAAAACGGCTATTGCAGCAATGAGTAAATAAAGGATCAGGAGTTTGATTACATTAAATAGCTTGGCTTGCCACAATGGCATGGGTAGGCTGAAAATAAGTTCAGTATCTGAAGAAAAAATCAATTTTTTAAGGCCGCTTAAGATGGTCCAGAACCCCAAGACCCAAAACAAAATGGACGAAAGAATCGGAAAAAACAACATGGATTCTTCGCGGATGTACAAATCAAAGGCGATATAGACAATATAGCCAATGGCCATGACAACAGCGGCACAATAGCCCGCCAACGTAAGAACAGCATGCTTTAGGTCGTCCTGATTAGTGGATGATCCCAATCTGTAAAACTGAAAATCATTTGCTAAGCTATACTTTTGCAATTGGATGAGCTTACTCATGTGTTGTGATGCTCCTGAATTTTTCACTTAAGCTACTTTCGGACAATAGATTGATCATCGTATCATTGACGACCACTTCGCCGTTGTGGATCATGACCACTTTGTTGCAGAGCTTTTCCGCTACTTCTAAAACATGAGTCGAATACAACACAATGGATCCTTCAGCTGCCCGTTTCTTCATTTCTTCCTGTAAAAAATAAGTGGCGTTCGGATCCAATCCGACAAAGGGTTCATCCAATATGATCAGTTTTGGATTGTGCATAAGGATGGAAATGAGCACCAGTCTTTGTTTCATGCCATGCGAATAGGTAGAAATCAACTCATGGATAGCACTGCCGAAATTGAGCTTTTTCAGCAAAGTGTTCAATTGCTCGTTTATCGTCGCGTTATCAATTTGATAAATGCTTCCAATGAGTTCCAAGTACGAATACCCCGTCATGTTTCCGTAGAGTACAGGAGTGTCGGGCGAATATCCGACCATCTGTTTAAATTCTTGTGGGTTTTTCTTTATACTCACGCCATCTAATTCAATATCTCCTTGATCGAAGCCATGAATGCCCACGATGGATTTGATGGAAGTCGTTTTTCCTGCCCCGTTCATGCCGATGAAAGCGCAAATATCGCCTTTAACCAAATCTAAGGTTAAGTTCTTAATGCCTTTTTCAGATCCTTTGTATAACTTGGTCAAGTTGTTAATCGATAACATTTGAACCAGCCTCCTTCAATTATGCCTTTTTCAGATTCCTACTGGCCCATGAGAGATTCAGTGAAATGAATGCCAAACAAGTTGCAATACTGAAGTAATTCAAGTCGTGGACCGACAGCAACTGGTTCTCCGCCAGATTTAAGATGCCGCCTGGGGATAGCTGGAACAAGAGGTGGTTGAACCCCTTGATCAGAATAAAGAAAATAGAAGCAGCGATTGTTGTGACGGCGATCAGGATGGGGCTCTTCACAAAGGTACTGATCAAGATGGCAAGACTCACGACGAAAAGGATCCACAAACTGTACAACAGCAGAAACAGCACAAAGTTTGAAAAAGAGAAAGAACCGAATAAGAAGATGGTGTAAACATAGGAAACGACTGCCCCTATGGAGATGCTGAACATGCTGATTATCCAATGGCCAGCCAGCTTTGACACTAGGTAGGAGCGCAGTGAAACAGGGCGGGTCAATATGAAATCTTGCATACCGCTATTGCGGTCGGCTGCAATCAGCCCCATTAAGCTAATAATCAGGATGATGAGTCCGATTTGATTGAATTGGCCGGAAATGGTGGACAGTAGAACTTCAGCAGAACTTGGTACCGGCCGGTTCGGATCGATGGTGATGCCATCTGCGCCGCCAACATTTTCAAGTATAACGTCCATGTATTTAGTGATCAGCGGTTGAGTAAGGCCCAAAATCACGAAAAACAGCGTTAACCAGATGAACTTAAATTCTTTTGCGGCTTCTACTAGTTCAGTGCGCGTTAATGTATAAAAGTTTGTCATGTGTCCGACACCATCTCCAGGAAAATTTCTTCTATCCCTCTTTCATAAAACTCAATGGACGTAATATCCATTTCTTTTGCAGCGAAGTCGTTTACGACTTTATTTAAATGCAATTCTTTAGCTCCTGTTAAAAGAAAGGTGTTCGGTGATAGGCATTCAACGCCTTCAACCTCAGAGCTTTTCAAAGCTTCACTTGTTTTTGGGACATTCCCCATCTTCACAAGGATTTGTTTACGCTCTGTTTTCTGAAAATCGTCATTTATGTTTCCGACAATCCTTCCATTTTTAATGATGATAAACCGGTCGCAAAATTCGCTGGCGTCATCCAATATATGGGTCGAAATGATGATAGTCGTCCGCTTCTTTAAGCGAGCAATCAATTTTTTTACTTCATTCCGGCCGATCGGATCCAACGCAGAAACCGGTTCATCCAAAATCAGCAGCAGCGGCTGGTGCAAAATGGCCTGGGCGATCCCTAGCCGCTGCTTCATGCCGCCGGATAATTGTTCCACTTTGTAATTTCCCTTATCCTTGAGCCCGACTTCTTTTAAAACCGCTGAAATATTCCCCTGTAAAAACTCCTTATCCAAGCCCGACAATTTTCCGAAGAAAAAGAGCGATTCTTCACAGGTCATCCACGGCTTGAAGTCCGTCTGCTGGGACAAATAGCCAATGCTTTTCTTGTGCTGCACGATGGGTGTGGAATTGAACGTGATGGCTCCTTGTTCATGTTGCAGAATGCCGGTCATGCATTTAATGAGCGTCGTTTTTCCGGCTCCGTTCGGTCCCAACAAGCCCACACACTCGCCTTCGGCAATTGAGAAGGTGACATCGCTTAAAATTTTTCTTTTTTTGATGGTCTTATGAAGCTTCTCGACTGTAATCATTTCGGATCATTCTCCTTCCAATCACTAAATACAGTATCGGTCCGAGCAATTGGAGCAATAGAATGATGACCAGCCAAATATAGGGGGAGACAATCAGCACTTTTCTTTTGTACCAATCATAGAGTGCAACTCCAATCAGTAATAAGTTGAAGAAAATAATTGGCAAGGCAAAAGGCAAAATCTGTGGCCAGTCAATTTCCAGTAGAGCAGACATATCTGTATTCATCTGAATCACTCCTTCAATTATCATTATCAATAATGATAATTGAAAAGTCAACCATATTATTGTATTTTAGATACAGACTCAAAATACATTAAAGAGTAATATCATTTTTTATTGTAAGAAAATCCTGATATAAATGGTGACAAGAAGTTGGTAATCCCGAAGAAAGTCTATATAACAGCTCACTATCATGAATAAAAAGGGGATTGAAATAGATGGAATTTGATTTATTTAAAAACCAGGTCAGGTTTAAAATCGCTTTGGAATTAATAGATGTCGATGAAGGATACTCGATTATGCAACTGAATAAACTATTGAAAGAAGTATCGCAAGCAACATTATACAGACATGTGAACTCAATGGTTGATGACGATTTATTGAAAGTCGTTGGCATAAATCGAATTGGAAAAGTTGAAGAAAAGCTGTATGCGCTGAATACCCAAGCCTATAAGATCAGTGAAGAAGATTGGCAGTCTGCAACATACAGCGATAAAATAAAATTTGTAACTTACTTTTTTATGTATATTCTTCAGAACTACAAAGACTATCATGAGAACAGAGTTGGCGAAGGTACTCAAGATCAAGCGACATTTTCCTTAGTGAAATTGAACTTAACAGATAACTCATTCGAAGATTTTCAGTCGGAGTTAAGTACGTTAATGGAAAAATACTATAATAGAAAAGAAGATAAAGATGGAACAGATCGTACGATTTCGATGGTGATTATTCCGTAATTTCTCTTCTTTGAGAAGAAAATGTGCTTTAATTAATTTTGTTTACATATGAGATATTGTCGGCAGCTCTCAAACATACTTTCAAAACTCCCAATCCAAAAAAGAATCAAGATTCAGGATGAATTATCGGAATCATTCCGCTAAACTGGATATAAGAAAGAGGAGGTTGAATAAATGAAAGCGTTATCAAGTGAAAAAGTGATCCGTTATAGAGGAACGGAACTGCAGACGAAGGGGTGGCAGCAGGAAGCGGCTTTGCGCATGCTTATGAACAACTTGGATCCAGAAGTGGCGGAGCATCCGGATGAATTGGTCGTGTACGGTGGCATCGGCAAGGCCGCAAGAAACTGGGAAAGCTTCGACGCCATCGTCCGTTCGTTGAAAGAACTGGAGAACGATGAGACGCTTCTTGTCCAATCCGGAAAGCCGGTCGCGATTTTCAAGACCCACGGAGATGCGCCGCGTGTCTTGATCGCGAATTCCAATCTCGTCCCGGCGTATGCCAATTGGGAGACGTTCCACGAATTAGACCGAAAAGGCTTGATGATGTACGGCCAAATGACTGCAGGAAGCTGGATCTATATCGGCTCCCAAGGAATCGTCCAAGGTACATATGAAACGTTCGCGGAATTGGCGAAGCAGCACTTCGACGGTTCGCTGAAAAGCACTATCACACTGACGGCAGGACTCGGCGGTATGGGAGGCGCGCAGCCGCTTGCTGTGACGATGGCAGGCGGCGTGTGCATCGGCATCGATGTGGACGAAACGCGCATCGACCGCCGCATCGCGACGCGCTATACCGATGTGAAAACCGATTCGCTGGATGAAGCGATCCGTTTGGCGGAAGAGGCGAAGCAAGAAGGGAAGGCGCTGTCGATCGGCTTGCTCGGGAATGCTTCTGAAATTTTGCCGGAGATGATCGCACGCGGCTTTACGCCTGATGTACTGACTGACCAGACGAGTGCACATGATCCGTTAAACGGTTACGTTCCGTCAGGCTTCACAATGGAAGAAGCGGCAGCACTGCGGGAGTCGGATCCCGGTGCCTACGTGAAACAGTCGAAAGCATCGATGGCTGTCCATGTTCAGGCAATGCTCGACATGCAGAAGGAAGGCGCTGTGACGTTCGATTACGGCAATAACATCCGCCAAGTGGCAAAAGATGAAGGCGTGGAGAATGCATTCAACTTCCCGGGATTCGTCCCGGCCTATATCCGCCCGCAGTTTTGCGAAGGGAAAGGACCGTTCCGCTGGGTGGCACTTTCCGGGGATCCGGAAGACATCCGCAAAACGGATGAAGTGATCCTGCGTGAGTTCAGCGACAATACGCATTTATGCAACTGGATCCGGATGGCGCAGGAGAAGATCCAGTTCCAAGGACTGCCGTCGCGTATCTGCTGGCTCGGGTACGGGGAGCGTGCGCGTTTCGGGAAAATCATTAACGACATGGTCGCAAGCGGCGAACTCAGCGCACCGATCGTCATCGGCCGTGACCACTTGGATTCAGGTTCAGTCGCTTCGCCGAACCGCGAAACGGAAGCGATGAAAGATGGCTCGGATGCAGTGGCGGACTGGCCGATTTTGAATGCGCTCGTCAATGCAGTCGGCGGTGCGACGTGGGTGTCTCTGCACCACGGCGGCGGTGTCGGCATGGGGTATTCCATACACTCCGGTATGGTCATAGTTGCAGACGGCACGAAAGAGGCGGAAGCGCGGCTCGAACGGGTGCTGACGACGGACCCTGGCATGGGCGTCGTCCGTCACGTTGATGCCGGGTATGAACTGGCCGAAAAGACGGCACTTGAAAAGGGCGTCAACATCCCGATGATGAAAGGAGGAGAAAGCATTCATGAGTAAAGCGGTCTGGATCAAGAATGCTTCTCTTGTCACATTAAGAGGACAGCAAGGACCTCGGTCGAAAGAGGCGATGAGCGAGCTTGGCTTGATCGAGGGCGGCAGTATGTGGCTTGAAGACGGCGTTGTCAAAGCGGTCGGCACGACGGAACAACTGGAGCGGGACTTTTCGCAGCGAATCGCGGAAGCGGAAATCATCGACGCGGAAGGCCGTCTCGTCACGCCCGGGCTTGTGGACCCGCATACACACGTGGCATACGGCGGCAGCCGGGAAGGTGAATTTGAGAAGCGTCTGCAAGGCGTTTCCTATATGGACATCATGAACGCAGGAGGCGGCATCCACGCGACGATGCGTATGACGCGTGAAGCGACCGAAGAGGAATTGTTCGAACAAACGTGGAAGCGTCTGGATGCATTCCTCGCACATGGTGTGACGACAGTCGAAGGGAAAAGCGGCTACGGCATGAACTTGGAAACGGAACTCAAGCAACTGCAAGTGATGAAGCGATTGAACGAGACGCATCCGATCGATCTTGTCCCAACGTTTATGGGCGCGCATGCCGTGCCAGCGGAGTTCAAAGGACGGGAAGATGAGTTCGTCGATCTTTTAATTGAAGAAATGCTGCCGGCGGTTGCGCCGCTTGCCGAATTCAATGATGTGTTTTGTGAAAAGAACGTCTACACACCCAAACAATCGGAACGCATTTTGGAAGCGGGCAAAGCGTATGGGCTCACACCGAAAATCCATGCCGACGAAATCGTGTCGTATGGCGGAGCGGAACTGGCAGCGGAAGTCGGCGCCATTTCTGCTGAGCACTTGCTGAAAGCATCCGATGAAGGCATTCGGGCAATGGCCGAAGCAGGCACGATCGCCTGTCTCTTGCCGGCGACGGCGCTGTATTTGCGGGAAGAAGCGGCACAAGGGCGCAAGATGATCGATGCTGGTGTGCCAGTCGCTATTTCCACAGACTGTAACCCTGGCTCGTCTCCGACCGTTTCCATGCCGCTTGTCATGAATCTAGCATGTATTTCCATGCGCTTGACACCAGCGGAAGCACTCACTGCAGCAACCTACAATGCAGCATGTGCAATCAACCGCCAGGACCGTGCCGGCTCACTCGAAGTCGGCAAGCAGGCGGATGTCGTACTGTGGGACGTGCACTCTTACCAGGAATTACAGTATTTATTTGGCGTCAATCATGTGAAAACCGTTTGGAAAAACGGCGAGAGGGTGGTTGGATGAATTATTTGCGTAATCCGGAATGGGGATGGCAGCCATCGGACCGTGTTACTCACGTGCATCAATGGGTCCAGCAAGAAGGGGAAGCGGACGTCATCCTGTTCGGTGCGCCGCTGTCCCGTTCCTCCATTTCCGCTTCAGCGGCTTCCGACTATCCCGAAGCGTTCCGGAAAATGTGGAAGAGCTTTGCGGTGTACAATCTGGATGAACGGGTCGATTTGCGGGAGGTATCCGTGCGGGACGCGGGAGACGTCGCCATGCATACAACGAATATCAAAGAATCGCACCGGCGTATTGAAGAAACGGCGGAAAGCCTCGCTAGTGCCAATATCACCTGCATGATCGGCGGCGATCATTCGGTGACAGCCTGTGCGGTACGGGGGATCAAGAAGGCATACCCGTATGAGCGCGTCGGCATCTTGCAACTGGATACGCACCTCGACGTCCGCGACCCGAAGGAACTAGGACCGGCAAACGGCACGCCGATCCGCCAGCTCATCGACGGCGGAACGGTCCGCGGAGAAGACGTCGTCAACATCGGGCTGCACGGCTACTTCAACACGAAAGACCTGGTCAACTATGCGGATGAAAAAGGCATCCGGATGGTGACGATGAGCCAGGCGCGTAAGGCCGGTATGACGGAAACGGTGCGCAGTGCCATCGACTCGCTTCAGAAGGTGGACCGCATCTATGCGACGATCGACATGGATGTACTTGATATCAGCGTGGCACCCGGCGTCCCGGCATCCACACCGGGCGGCATGATGACGGAAGAGCTGTTCGAAGCCCTGCTTGAGATCGGCAAGTCGGAGCGGGTGAAGCACATCGATTTCGTCTGCCTGGATCCGCAGCGGGACAACCACGTCGACGCTACTGTGAAAACGGGTGTCTACGCGTGGCTGCAGTTTATGACGGGTTTAGCACTGAGGAAATCTGAATAAGGCACGAGATTTGTGAAAAATCCCCGAGGCAATCTTGGGGATTTTTCATTCCACAAAAAAACCAATTCCGAGTCCTGCCTCGGATTGAGAATCGGTTTTGTTATTCGAAAATCATCTTCACCTTGTCTTATACTTCCTCGAGAATGTCCAAAGAGGTTTCTTCCGAAAACCAGACATTCCGAACTTTGAAATCCATCGAGCGCACTTGGCTCATAAGAATCTGTCGTTGTGTAGTGGTCTGTTCGTCCAAATCGACGTTGGAAGGGAAATTTTTCTGAGAAGAGGTGATCGAGCAAACGACTGCAAAGCCAGTTACTTTATTGAACTGGTCTTTGCTGACGACGATTCCGGGATGCATTTTTCGGATAGTATATTCGGTCCCTGCTTCTGAGATATATTCCTGTGGAATGATGACACCATGGGAATTTCCGATGGCCTTGATTTTCGTCGTGTAAGTCACGCGGAGCACCCCTTCATCACTGAAATATAAGGAGATATAATTTGTATAACTTCTCTCCGTTAATAATTCAAAGATTTTATAGGACAAATCAATTCTTCAATCCACTAATACACTACCGCTGTATCTTGTTAAAATTTTACAGTTATCTCTTGTGAAGTAATTTCAGAAAATTTATACTGGTGGTAAATGAAGATGCAGTAGTCGTGGCTGTTGTATCTTTTTCGAAGGGGTGGAGTTTATGATTACGTTGACAGGAAAGGATTTGACGCTCGAGCAATTGCGGCGGATCCTATTTGAAGGGGAAGAAGTTCGATTGGACCCGGCGGCAATGCAGCTTGTGAAGAAAAGCCGGGAAGCGGTGGAGCGAGTCGTCGAGAACGGACGGACGGTATACGGCATCAATACAGGATTCGGGAAATTCAGCGACGTGGCGATTGCAGAATGTGATACGGATGCATTGCAATTGCATCTCATCCGCTCACACGCATGCGGAATCGGTGCGCCTTTTTCAGAAATGGTCTCCCGTGCGATGGTCGTGCTACGGCTGAATGCTTTATTGAAAGGCTTCTCGGGCATCCGGCCGCTTGTGGCGGAGCGACTGGCCGAGATGGTCAACAGACACATTCATCCGGTCATTCCGCAGCAAGGATCGCTCGGTGCTTCGGGAGACCTTGCGCCGCTCTCGCATTTGGCGCTCGTTCTCATCGGGGAAGGCGAGATGTGGAAAGACGGACACAGAGTGAGTGCTACAAGGGTTTGGCAGGATGCCGGAATGGAACCGGTGAAGCTCGCTGCCAAGGAAGGGTTGGCGCTGATTAACGGTACGCAGGCCATGACCGCACAAGGCGCAGTGGCATTTATCGAAGCGGAGACGCTTGCTTTGCAGAGCGAGTGGATTGCCGCGATGACGTTCGAAGCGCAATTCGGCATCATGGACGCATTTCATCCCGCGATCCACGAAGCACGCGGTTATCAGGAACAGATTGCGGTCGCTCAACGCATGCGCTGGTGGCTCGAAGGAAGCAGGCTTACGACTGCACAGGGCGAAGTGCGGGTGCAGGACGCCTACTCACTCCGCTGCATTCCCCAAGTACATGGTGCCACGTGGCAGACGCTCGGGTATGTGAAAGAGAAACTGGAGATCGAAATGAACGCAGCGACCGATAATCCACTCGTTTTCGAAGATGGGCGCACCATCATCTCCGGCGGGAATTTCCACGGGCAGCCGATTGCCTTCGCGATGGATTTCCTGAAAGTGGCGATTGCGGAGCTGTCCAATATATCCGAGCGGCGCATCGAGCGGCTCGTCAATCCCGCACTCAGCGAAGGCTTGCCGGCTTTCCTCAGCCCTGAACCGGGATTGCAGTCGGGTGCGATGATTCTGCAATATGCGGCGGCCAGTCTCGTGTCGGAAAATAAAACGCTGGCACATCCGGCTTCAGTCGATTCGATTCCCTCGTCCGCCAATCAGGAAGACCATGTCAGTATGGGGACGATCGGTTCGCGCCATGCGCGGGATATCATCGAAAATGCGCGCCGTGTGCTGGCAATCGAAGCATTCTGTGCAGCACAAGCAGTCGAATACCGGGGCATCGGCAAAATGGGGGAACGGACACGCGAGCGGTGGGATGCCATCCGCAGCGTAGCCGGTCCGATCGATGAAGACCGTGTCTTCAATCCGGACATCGAGCGCATCGCTGCATTTCTCCTTGAAGAAGCGCAGCAGGGAATGAAGAAAGCAGCTGGAAGCAATAAATAAAGAAAAAGGCCACGAACCGGGATGGGTTCGTGGCCTTTTGCGTTAAAAAAGGTTCAATTTTTCAATCCGGGTAATCGCTTCAACGATCCGGTCTTCATCGACTAATAGGCCGACGCGGACGAAGCCTTCACCGGTTTCACCGAAGCCGCTCCCGGCAGCCACCGAAATGTCCGCATTTTCCATCAGATGATCTGCAAATGTGATGCTTGTGAAGCCTTCAGGAACCGGCAGCCAGGCGAAGAACGAGCCTTTTGGCGCCGTCACTTGCCAGCCGATGCGGTTCGCTTCACGAACAAGCACATTGCGACG
The DNA here is from genome assembly GCF_009707665.1 of Planomicrobium sp. YIM 101495. GTDB lineage: Bacteria > Bacillota > Bacilli > Bacillales_A > Planococcaceae > Planococcus. The sequence continues at coordinate 1,694,661 of NZ_WLZW01000001.1, read as the reverse complement.
GCGCTCGTACAGTGCGGCAAGGTCTGTGACGCATTGCTGGCCAGCTGTTAAAGCTTCAGCAGCAGCGAGCTGCAGCGCAGTGAACTGGCCAGCGAACAGATGGTCCTGAATCAAATTGAGCGCTTCGATTATTTTGGCGTTGCCGACCGCAAAGCCGACGCGCCAGCCCGCCATGTTATACGTTTTGGAGAACGTATACATCTCGATGCCGACTTCTTTCGCCCCTTCCGTCTGGAGGAAGCTTGGTGGCTTCACGCCGTCAAAACCGAAAGCACCGTATGCAAAATCATGGACGACCGCAATATCGTTTTCCTTGGCGAAACGGACAGTTTCTTCAAAGAACGCCTCGTCTGCAGTCGCTCCGGTCGGGTTGTTCGGGTAGTTCAAATACATGAGCTTCGCCTGCTCGACAACGGCCGGCGAGAGCGCTTCGTAATCGGGCAAATAAGCGTTCTTCTCCTCAAGCTTCATCAGCTCGACGGAGACACCGGCGAGTGGCGCACCTGACAAGTAATCCGGATAGCCTGGGTCCGGCAAGAGGATGGCATCGCCTTCATCGAGAAGGGCAAGCGGCAATTCCACGAGACCAGTCTTCGTGCCGGGAAGGATCGCGACTTCCAGGTCCGGATCGATTTTCACGCCGTATTCCCGCATATAAAAGTCTGCCGCAGCCTGCCGAATCGCTTTGACGCCGCGGAATGGTGAATATTTATGGGTCGCCGGATCAGCGACCGCTTCCTGTAACGCTTTGACGATATGGGGAGGTGTCGGCTGGTCGGGATTGCCTTGGCCGAGGTTGATGATATCGCGCCCCTGTGCGAGCGCAGCAGCAGTTTTGCCCGCAAGTACTGCGAAGAATTGGGTCGGTAAATTGTTCATGCGTTTCGAGTATTCCATTTCATCAGTCCTTATTTCAAAATAATTGCACATCTTCCCTAAATCTTATAGAGTTATGAGTAAAATGTCTACAGGGGGCAAGCAAATGAAAATTGCATGTGTACAAATGGATATTGTTTTCGGGGAGCCGGACAAGAATTTTGCGGCAGTCGCGGACTATGTGAAACAAGCGGCTGATAGTGGTGCGGATGTGATCACCCTTCCGGAAATGTGGAATACGGGATATGCACTGGACCGGCTGGAAGAGCTGGCAGATGTTGATGGACAGCGGACAATGGATTTCTTGAAGGCTTTTGCGCGTGAGCACCGTGTACATATCGTCGGGGGTTCGGTCTCCACGAAAAAAGCGGGCGGCTTTTACAATACGATGTATGTGGTGGACCGGAACGGCGAAGTAGTCAGTGAATACGACAAAGCGCACCGTTTCAGCTTGATGGACGAGCATATCCATTTGGAGGAAGGCAGCGGGCTCGGCGTGTTCGAACTGGATGGCGCGAAGTGCGGAGGCGTGATCTGCTATGACATCCGCTTTCCAGAATGGCTGCGGGCGCAGGCGCTGAACGGTGCGAAAGTTATATTCGTCCCAGCTGAATGGCCGGCTGCGCGTATCGATCATTGGCGTGTGTTGCTGCAGGCGCGCGCGATCGAAAACCAGTGCTTTATCGTGGCATCGAACCGCATCGGAGCGGACCCGAAAAATGCATTCGGCGGCAGCTCCATGGTCATCGCACCATGGGGCGAAGTGCGTCTCGATATGGGCATGCAGGAAGGCATCGGCTATGCGGACATTGACATCGCCGAAGTGGACGAAGTGCGCATGCGCATCCCGGTGTTTGACGACCGCCGCGTCGCGCTTTATGATCAGTTTACAAAGGATGACGTTAAGGAAGTCTAACGTCGAATGGAGGAAACAACGATGGCAACTCATACATTTCATTTGAAAGCGGACTGGCCGGGCCTTCGCAACGGCGTAGGGGAAATCCACGCAGGCAATTTGAACACGCAAATCTCGATCCCGCCGGAAATGGATGGGCCGGGCGTCGGCACGAATCCGGACGAAATGCTGCTTGGGGCAGCGGCGACGTGCTACATCATCACACTTGCTGCCATGATGGAGCGCAATGGACTGGATAAAGAATCGCTCACGATGGAGTCGAAAGGCATCGTGGACGTCACGAATGGCGTGTTCACGTATAAAAAAATCATCCACCAGCCGCGGATCGTGCTCGTCGCAGGTGCAACCGACCGCGACCGGAAGCTGGCACAGCGCCTCGCGGAAAAAGCAGAGACGTCCTGTATGATCAGCCGCGCGATCCAAGGGAACGTCGAGTTGGAGCTGGAAGCAGATGTCAGCGTTGCGGGAGAATAACTTGGCCGCGCTTCATTTTAAGAGGATTGACGAATCGAACGAGGCGGCTGTCCGCAGCGTGAAGCTGAAGAGCGGCCAGGAGTCGTTCATTGAAACGGTTGATGAATGTCTGCAAGAGGCGAACGAACACCCAGAATGGCAACCGGTCGCAATTTACGCCGGGGACGAAGTGGTTGGCTTTGCGATGTATGGTTCATTCGGGTCGAATAAAGACACTTGGATCGACCGGATCATGATCGATGAAAAGCATCAAGGGAAAGGCTACGGCAGAACCGCGATGGAAGGGCTGATTGTACGGGTCTGTGAGAAGTATGGTGTCGATACGGTGTACGTGAGCATCATCGAAGAAAACAACTTGGCGCGCCGGCTGTATGAAAGCATGGGCTTCGAAGAGATGGACGAGCGGGATCCGAACGGAGAGATTATTCTTCAGAAAAAGTGCAGTTGAGTGCGGAAATGGATAGATGAAGCGAAGCAACCTTCTTTTGAGGGTTGTTTTGTTTTTTGCGCGCGATTTAGTGGGAAATATTTAAAGATATAATTTTTCCATTTCCATTTAAAAAGCATACTGTCCGATCATGAAAAAGCGTCGTCGGGCCATCTTATACAATGAAAAATTGAAATTAAAATTCTTGGATTTCCATTAAAAGAGCTTACTGTCCAAAAGTATTGAAATACTTTTCGCATTGCCCAAAATACTTTCCAATTCCGCGTAAATACTTTCCAATTTCAAAATCCCCGTCAAAAACCATTTCCCCTGAACCAAACCCCGAAAAAGAGTACAATGAAAGCAACAGCAAAGGAAAGGAAGAAGCGGATGAAACCAGTTATATTAGCCGAGAAGCCGAGCCAGGCGAAGGCTTACGGCGAGGCGTTCAAAACGGTGAAGCGGGACGGTTATCTGGAAGTCGCGCCGGACCCGATTTTTCCGGAGGGTGCATATATCACATGGGGCATCGGCCATCTCGTGGAGTTGAAGGAGCCGAAAGCGTATGATCCGAAATGGGGAAGGTGGTCGCTCGCGGCACTTCCCATTTTGCCGACCGAATACCAATTCCAAGTGGCGCGCGGCAAGTCCCAGCAGTTCAACATCATCAAGCGCCTGATCAAAGAGACGGATACGGTGATCAATGCGTGTGACGTCGACCGTGAAGGCTCCAATATTTTCTACAGCATTTACCGGCAGACCGGCGTGCGTGGCAAGACGATCCGGCGCCTGTGGATCAATTCACTTGAAACCGATGAAGTGCGCAAAGGGTTCCAGAATTTGCGGGATAACCGACAGGATCTACTTCTTTATGAAGAAGCGCGGGCCCGGCAGATCAGCGACTGGCTCGTCGGGATGAACGGTTCGCGCCTGTATTCGCTTTTGCTCCAGCAAAAAGGCATCAGTGAAGTGTTTGCCATCGGCCGTGTCCAGACGCCGACGGTTTATTTGATTTACCAGCGTGAAAAGGAAATCGCGGCATTCAAGCCGGAGCCGTTTTATGAAATCGAAGGGGTGTTCCAGGCGGCGAACGGCCGTTACAAAGGAATGGCGAAGCTGAAAACGAAGAAGCGGGAAGAAGCGTTGGAATTATTAACGAAGCACGGAATCAATCCGCAGGAAGACGGCACAGTAACCGAAGTGAAAACGGCGGACAAACGAATGCCGCCGCCGATGCTTCATTCCCTCTCCACTTTGCAGGCAGCGGCCAACCGCAAATGGAAATACAGTCCGGCGAAAGTGCTGAGCACGATGCAGAAATTATACGAGAAAAAGCTCGTCTCCTACCCGAGAACTGACGCCCAACACATTACGCCTGCCGAGTTCCAGTACTTGGCGGGGCAGGTCGAGGCGTATCAGCGTGTGGCTGGCATCGAATTTGAAGTCGCCTCGAAAGCGCCGAAGAAACGCTTCGTCGATTCGGCGAAAGTCCAGGAACATTATGCCATCATCCCGACGAAAACCGTTCCGACTGCGCGGAAAGTGGAAGGGCTGCCGCCGGACGAACGCCGTCTGTATGATGAAGTTTTGCGGTCGGCGCTTGCCATGTTCCACCGGGACTACCGCTACGCGGAAACGAAAGTGACGACCGATGTGAAAGGTCTGCCATTTTTCACGACAGGAAAAACCGAGATCGATAAAGGCTGGAAAGAACTATTCCCGGCAACGAAAGAAGCGAAGCAGGAGCCGCCGCTTCCACCGCTCACGCAAGGCGAGCAGGTGAAGAGTAAAATTGCCATTGCAGAAGGGATGACGACACCGCCGAAGCCGTATACGGAAGGGCAATTGATCGCTATGATGAAGACGTGCGGAAAGTTCGTGGAAGATGCGGAAGATACGAATATCCTGAAAGAAGTGGAAGGTCTCGGAACGGAAGCGACGCGGAGCGGCATCATCGAAACAATCAAGCGCCATGAATACATCAAAGTCACAAAAAACATCGTCTCGCTGACAGACAAAGGGCGCATCCTGTGCCAGGCAGTGGAAGGGAATTTATTATCAAGCCCGTCCATGACTGCGAAATGGGAAACGTATTTGAAGAAGATCGGCAACGGCGAAGGGTCGTCGGATGTATTCCTGCAGACGATCGGCCAGTTCATCCAGAAGTTGCTTTCGGAAGTGCCGGCGCAATTGCAGCAGAACGGTCTGCCGGAAACAATCGAGGCGCCGGCGAAACAGGCGATCGCCGCTTGTCCGACTTGTAGGAAAGGCGCGATCGTTTCGACAAAAAGCTACTATGCCTGTACGGAATGCAAGCAGTCGTTCCCATCGGTCTTCCTGAAAAAACGGCTGACGGCCAAGCAAATCGAGTATTTGTGTACGAAAGGGAAGACGCCCGTCATCAAAGGGTTCGTTTCGAAGAACGGCAAGAAGTTCAGCGCGCGTCTCGTGCTGGAGGATGGGAAACTGAAGATGGGGTTTTGAAGCCCGTCCCCCCCTTTACGAAAGCGGTCCGGTGGAGTAGACTGATAGAGCAGTGCAGCCATCGTTCCGGCTGCAAATAAATCAAATAGCCGGTTCCATGTTTCAGACAATAGAGCTGAGTACAAAGCCGAAAAAATTCTCATTTCCGTGGGGTTTTTTCGGCTTTTTTATTTTGCTTTTGGAGAGGGAGAGAGAATTGAAATACTTTATCGATCATTTAGAGAAGAGGATTCATCTGAGGCAATTTGCAGGAGATGCTTGCGGTTTCATCGACACGCCGATTGAAAAGCGGGAGTTTTCCGATGAGGAAGATTACTTCACACAATTGGTTGTGGAAGAATCCTACACGATTTGCGCACATTGCCGTTCGTGATGGAAAATACAAACGGACCATCCGGCACTTTATGCCGGATGGTCCGTTTTTTTCATTCTTTCATTAATGTGAAGACGATGTAGCCGACATCTTCTTCGAAATCCCAGTCCAGGAAAGTTTCGTCGATTTTTCGGTCGAGAATAAGCTCGAGCCGTGGTTTATCCAGCAGTTCAGATTCAAGGGGCCTTTTGGAAATTTTCAGTTCTTCTGAATATCCATTGGCAATCAGCGCTTTTTCGATTTCGACTAAAATACCCACGCGTTTTACAAGAATCGTACGGTCGCTGAGCCAGTATAGTTCAGTTTGCTCCGGCATCTTTTGCGCTTTTTCGCTCATTTCGTCGATCACTTTACGGAACGCACCTTTGTCGACTGAATCAGGCCAGGATGAGGGCAAGGCAACTTCGCCTGCAGGCAGCTGCTTCGCTTCAGCGAGAATGAGACAGGTCTGCTTCTCGAGGTCCGAGTCGGCGAAAATATAGGAAGCTTCGAAACCGGCGCTTTTCAGCAATTGAAACCGGATGTCCGGCTTTAATTCTTCCAAAAGCAGATCCCGCATTTCGAGGATCAAGTTATGGCGTTCCTGTTTTAGTAGAATTTTTTCGGAAGGAGACAAAAAGCCGCGCAAATGGATGGTGATGAACCCGGAAGAGAGAGTCACGAACGCGGAAGTCGGCCCTTTGCCGAAATGATCGCGTAAAGATGCGGAAATGTAACGGCTGACTGCGGATTGTACTTCAGTTGAATTGACCATATAAAATCCCCCCTGTTGAATCTAGATTTCGTTTTAATTATAGCGGAGGAGGGGAATAATAGATAGAAAATCCAGCAGGGGTGATGGAGTGAACGGAAACCGGAAGAAATATGCTTCCCGTAATCTTTGGTCAGGGGTTTTGTTCGGAATCGGCCTTATGGCATTTGTCGATGAAGTGGTTTTTCACCAATTGTTGCAGTGGCATCATTTTTACGATTTGTCGACGACAACGGTGGGGGTGTTTTCGGATGGCTTATTGAATGCTTTCGCCTGGTTTGCAGCAATCGGATCGCTGTTCATTTTCGCCGACCTAAGGAGGCGTCATGCGCTTTGGATGATGAAATGGGGGAGCGGTGTGCTGATGGGGGCAGGCGGCTTCCAATTGTTCGACGGCCTCATCAACCACAAGTTATTGCGCGTCCATCAGATCCGTTACGGTGTGGATTTGTTGCCTTATGATTTGGCCTGGAATATCGGAGCGGCAGTGTTTCTGATCGCTGGATTTATGTTATGGCGCAGGACCGCGAAGCGGGGAGGGCAGAGTGATGCATGATCACTATCATCAGCACGAGGCGATGATGTCCGGAATGGCGGTATTCGAAGCGTTCATTCTTGTGCTGGCCGCCACTGTTGCTATTCTATACGTATGCGCAGCGGTCCGCTCCGGCAGACGATCCAAACCGTGGCCGCCGTACCGGATTGTCTTTTGGCTGCTCGGCGCGGCTTGCGCAGCAGCCGTTTTTGCTGGGCCGCTTGCCGAACGGGCGCACAGCGATTTCACTGCACACATGCTCGGGCATTTGCTGCTCGGGATGCTCGCGCCGCTCTTACTCGCGCTTGCTGCTCCCATGAGGCTCCTGCTCCGTACGCTGAATGTCCGGCATGCGCGGAAGCTGTCCCATTTGCTGAAAAGCCGTGTCGCGCGTTTCTACAGTCATCCACTGACCGCTTCCACTCTGAACATCGGCGGTTTGGCTGTTCTTTATACGACGCCGCTTTTCACATGGATGCACGAATATTTCTGGCTTTACGTTCTCGTTCACGTGCATGTTTTCGCAGCAGGTTATTTGTTCACCATCTCACTCATCTATATCGACCCGGTCGCACATCGTGTACCTTTTAAGAAACGGGCAATCGTCCTGATCCTGGCGCTCGGCGGCCATAAAGTCTTGTCGAAATGGATTTATGCACATCCACCCGCTGGCGTAGCGCGTGCAGAAGCGGAGAGCGGCGCGATGCTCATGTATTACGGCGGCGATGTGATCGATGCCGCATTGATCGCGCTTCTTTGCTGGCAGTGGTACCGAGCGGCGCGTCCGGGAAGGGCGGAATTGGCGGCTTTACCAAAAGGCTGAATAGGAGGGATTTTCATGACAGAAAAAACGATTGTGGAGATAGAGGAGCCCTTATCCGAAAACTTGCAGGCTGCTGAACAAGCTGCTTTCGGGATGGGCTGTTTCTGGGGACCGGAATCACGCTTCGGCAGTTTGCCAGGCGTGTTGCGCACGGAAGTCGGATTTGCAGGTGGTACGACTTCTTCACCGACTTACCGGAAAATGGGCGACCATACCGAGACGGTGCACATCGAATTTGACCCGGAAATACTGAGCTACGCAGAAGTGCTCAAGCATTTCTGGCGCAACCATTATCCGAACCGCGATGAATACAAAGGCAGGCAGTATATTTCTATGCTCCATTTTTATACTGCGGAGCAGGAAGCGGTGATCCGGGAAGTGAAAGCGCAGATGGAACAGGAACGCGGCGAACCGATCGAAACTGAGATTGTCCCGTTCCGTTCGTTCACACCGGCGGAAGGACGCCATCAGAAATACTATTTGAAGCGCTATCCGACAGCGTTGGAGCAATTGGGCGACTTGTTTCCTTCAGCGGAACTTCTCCACGACTCCATTTTTGCAGCCCGTCTTAATGGTTTTGTCAAAGGCTTCGGCAACCGGGAAGCATTGCTTGCGGAGATTGACGGGTGGTCGTTGCCGGATGAGGACCGGCAATTGCTGAAGAATAAATTATCGGAAATGAAATGGTGAAAATTGAAAAGGAGCTCTCCCCGAAGCTGCTGTAGTCAGCTGGGGGAGAGCTCCTTTTTGGGGATACTGCAACCAAATCCGATATTCTGCAACCAAATCAAAAATTCTGCAACCAAATTGGAAATCCGAAACCATGTGCTCCTGCTTCTGCTTCTGCATCGCTTCGCTGCTCCTGCAACCAAATCAAAAATACTGCAACAAACGCTTCCGCCAGCCGACTCACTCTTGCAATCGTCTCATCCGCAAGTCTTTCCGCTCCCGCAGCCCTTCTGCGAGTAAATAAAAGCCGAGCATGACGAAAGTGATCGTCACAAGCGCTGCAAGCGGGACCCACGGAGCGGAGTAAACGTCCTGGCGCAGCGTCGCGAAAAGGGTCGGCCACGAATTGGAGCGGTCGATCGCCAAATAGCTGCGGTCGAGCTGGCTCATAAATTGCTGCGTGATGAAGACGCCGATGACACCGAGCTGGGCAATTAAGAACATCGTCCGGCTGATTTCGGCGGACAACGAAGCGAGCAAATCGCCGCGCAGCATCGGCCAATAATAGCGGCGGAACATCGTGAAAGGCGTTCCGCCGTTCGTGATGGCGGCTTCCATGAAAGTCCTTGCCCGTAAGTCATGCATCGACGTGTTGAAAATGGAAGCGACGCGCCCGACCTCGATGATGGCGAGCACGACGACGACCCAAAATTCGCGGTGTGTGGCGAACATGATCGCTGGTACCGCCAAGATGATCAGCACGAAGAAAATTGACGGCAAAAAGGAAAAGATCGAATTCCAGATTTGCATGAATACTTTTGCGGTCCGACTGTAAAAAGCGGCGACCGCCAAGACGAAGGCGAGCATGATGCGCAACACCGCAATCGCGGAAACGATCAGCAACGTCTCGCGTGCGCCGATCACCAAAATCGACAGCAAATCTTCTCCCTTTCGGTTCGAGCCGAGCGGGAAATCATCGGACGGCGGATAAGGAGGCGGAAGTAATTTCCCCGAACTATCACGATATGGCAGTTCTGCTTTCAGGTCTTCGTCGACCATCGGCAAATAAGGGCCGAAAATCAGGACAAACACCGTGATAGCAAGGATGATGAGACCAGCGAATAACGTTTTATTCACCTGGAATCCCTCCTTTCACCGGCACTGCGACAGCTTTTGCGAGATTCGCGACGATGCTTGCTGCAAGGATCAATAAGGTGAAGAAAAAGGCATAAGCGATTGTCTCGATCACGCGTCCCGTCATCAATTGATCGACGTAGAACTGGCTCGGTGAACCGAGGGATTCATAGAAATAATAGGCGGCGCCCCTGTATTCGGTGAACACTTCGATGATGAAGAGGTTTGATAGGACGTACAGGATCATCGTATTCGTATGTGCGAAAATGCGTGCCATCCCGTTCCTCAGCATATGTTTGTAGAGAATGGCGAAAGCGGGCGTGCCTTTCGACTTGGCGGTGCGTATGTAATCGAGTCCTTGCTCTTTTTGGAGCGATTGGAACGTGACATTGGCGATGTAGGCCGCCGGATAAATGGACAGGAATACGACATTCATGATGACGTTGTCGATGGAATCATGTCCGAACAGATCGATGTGGAACAGCCATCCTTTCGACGTGAGCGTCAACAAGGCGATTTGGATGCCGATGATCAACGCCAAGTCGGGAACGGACAAGACGCCCCATGTGGCAGTCCTTCCGAGCACATTCGTCTTCGACCTGCGGTAACGGTAATCGAAAATGCCTTTGGCGATGCCGATGAAAAAACTTAAAATAAGTGCGGGCACGATGATTTTCAAGCTTCTGCCGAACATTTCGAGGACGATCGGCAAGAGCGGCTGGCCGTAACGGTCTTCCCCTAAGCCGCCTTGTGTAGCGAGATAATCGAAGAACAGGACGAAATTGTCTTTATGGCTTTCCAGACTGTATTCGTACTCCGCTCCGACGAACGATCCGCCAGCTCCAGATTCAAACGAAGTGTCGTTCGGCATTAAGAGCAGGATGAGAATCAAGAAGAAGGCGGCCGCCCAAATGATGAAAGAATACAGAAGATGTCTCCAGATTTTCACGTAAATCCTCCTACTGACTACAGATTATTCCAAATATTTCATGAAAAAATTATACCATAGTCTTTAAGCTTAGGAAATTAGGTGAAGGAAAGTTCAGGAGAGCACGGTATAATGAGAGATAGAGACCAGGAAGAATGGCAGGTGGAGAACAAATGTCGGATACAACAGTGGTATTGGCTTTATTACCCGTAATCCTCATTCAGTTGGTGCTGATGATTTTTGCTTTGGTTGATTTGATCAAGAATCCAAAGCCGAACGGACCGAAATGGCTTTGGGGTGTCATCATCGTCGTCATCAATATTATCGGACCGATTTTGTATTTTGTCATAGGGAGGCGGAATTATTGAACGTATTGGAAGCGAAAGGACTCACGAAACAGTTTGGCGCGGAAGTGGCAGTTGAGGACGTCTCGTTCCGGCTGGAAGAGAATACGGCGACGGCATTGATCGGGCCGAACGGAGCTGGTAAGACGACGATCTTATCGATGCTTACCGGACTGTTGAAGCAATCGGAAGGAACGATTAATCAATCCGGGCAAGGCGGAATCGGATTTTTGCCGCAGTACCCGCAGTTCTTCCCGTGGCTGACGGCGCTGGAATTTGTCGAGATGGCCGCGAAGATCAGCGGAGTCGAAGCGGCAAATGTACGGCAGCAGTCTGTCCGGACGCTCGAATTCGTCGGGCTCGGACCGGCGATGAAGAAAAAGTGCGGAACGTTTTCGGGGGGAATGAAGCAGCGGCTCGGACTGGCACAGGCCATCGTCCATCAGCCGAAGCTCCTATTGCTGGACGAACCGGTGTCAGCGCTTGATCCGACGGGACGACGCGAAATTTTGAACTTGCTCAAATCGCTTCAGCAAGATACGACGATCCTATACTCGACGCACATTTTGAATGACGCGGAAGAAATGACGGATCAGCTCCTGTTTTTGCAACAAGGGAAGCTTGTCGAGCAAGGCTCGCTTAAAGAAGTGCGTGATCGTTATTCGGAGCCGCGCATCCAGATCCGTTTTGAGACGAGTCAGGAAGCGCTTCGGTTCAGTGCGCTAAACGCTTGGCAAGGAACGGTGGACCGGACGGAAGTGATTTTGCCGGTGACCACACAAGGTCCCACGATGCAGATGGTGCTTGAACGACTTGCGGCTGAAGGGCTCGCTGTCAGCGGTGTGGAGCGGAAATCGGCGACGCTTGAAGAAATTTTCTTGAAGGTGGCGGGGAAGGAATGACTCAATTTCGTGTGTTGTTTCAGAAGGAATGGCGGGAGAACGTCCGGAATTACAAAATTCTTTGGATTCCGCTCGTCTTCATCCTATTCGCGATTCTCGAGCCGGTCACGCAATATTTCCTGCCGCAGCTGCTCGACTCGCTCGGCAATTTGCCTGATGGGGCTGTCATTGAATTCCCGGAGCCGAGTCCAGGAGAAATCCTTGCGAATATCATCGGGCAGTATCAGTTCATCGGTTTGCTCGTCTTGATTTTGGCCTACATGGGCGCGGTCGCGGGTGAACGCCGGAGCGGGACGGCGACATTGCTGTATGTTCGGCCGTTATCATACGGCGCTTATTATATGAGCAAATGGGTGGCGGCGAATCTCATCGCTGTCGGAAGTGTCTTGTTCGGCTTACTTGCCGGCTATTATTACACGGCTCTGTTTTTCGGCCAAGTAGAAATCGGCAGTTTCTTGCAATTTGCTGGCACGTATTGCCTCTGGATTATTCTTGTCGTGACGGTTATCCTCACAGCAAGTGCGTGGATGCCGAACGGCGGATTAGCGGCAGCGGTGTCATTTGTGCTGCTGTTGTTCATGCAGCTGGTGGACGGCCTGCTCGGTGCTTATTGGACGGTGTCGCCGTTCAAAGTGCCTTCCTATGCAGCGCAGTGGCTGTGGGCAGGACCTGAGACGGGCGCTTATTGGTGGAGCGTCGCAATCACTGTGTTCCTTATTGTGGCAATCGCAGCGTTCGGCATTTGGATGTCGAAGAAGAACGCTGCGAAAGTGAAAGTGTAGATGGAGCATCCGTTTTTTCACGCATTTGCCTGATCATCTGCTAAAATGGAACGGAGCTACATATGAGTATTAGTGCCGCATTTCAATCGGCGGTTCGGATAGAAGGGATTTTATGAAGAAATTACTGATTCTCCTGCTGGTGATCGGGTTCATCTGGGGATTTATCGTCATAAATAATGAATGGGTGAAGACGACTGAATATGAGATTGCGTCTGAAGAGGTTCCGGCAGCTTTTGACGGTGCGAAGATCGTCCAAGTGACGGACTTGCACGATGCGACGTTCGGTGAAGGGCAGGAGCGGCTGATCAAGGCTGTCCGGAAGGCGGAGCCTGATGTTATTTTCCTGACAGGGGATTTGATCGACAGCAACCGGTACGACTTGGAGGCGAGCCTTGTGTTCGTCGATGCGATCGTGGAAGTGGCGGATGTGTACTATGTCCTCGGCAATCACGAAGTCGCAACTAACCGGATCGGGGAAATCACAGAAGCGCTGACGTTACGCGGTGTCCATGTGCTGCGGAATGAGACCGCCGAATGGGAACGCGGCGGCGAGACGGTCCAGCTAGCTGGCATCGACGATCCGCTGATGGGCAACACGATTTCCTCGGAGACGTTTACGGAACATGCGCTTGCGGAAGCGGCATTGGCGGACCGGTTCACATTGCTTTTGGCACACCGGCCTGAAGTGTTGTCGGTCTACGCAGAGGCGGGGATCGATGTGGTCTTCTCGGGTCATGCACACGGTGGACAGATCCGCATTCCGGGAGTCGGCGGCTTGATCGCACCGGGACAAGGTTGGTTGCCTGAAATGACAAAAGGCATATACGAAGAAGGCGGGACGCAATTGGTGCTGAGCAGTGGGCTCGGAAACAGCGTCTTCCCACTTAGGATTTTTAACGTGCCTGAGATTGTGGCAGTGACATTAAAGAAGGAGTGAAGAGAAATGATTCGTGCGCATGAAGTGACGTTGCACAGCTACACTTCGAAAGTGGCGGTCACGTATGATTTGCCATCCGACCAACTGGAATTCACGGGCCTTCCGCAGGAAATCATCAAGCGGGATGCAGCAAATCCACTAAAGCATCTCGTCGTCATCAAAGTCGGCGGCGAAGTGGGAGGATTCTTCGAGTTGGACGAGTCGGCAGATCGGGACAAATATACGGACAAGCCGAAAGCGTTGTTGATGCGAGGCTATTCGGTCAATCCGAAGCTGCAAGGGCGCGGTGTCGGATCCGGTTCACTCGCGGCGCTGCCGGTATTCGTGCGGAAGGAATTCCCTTCCTTTGAAGAAGTGGTGCTCGGAGTGAATGTGCGAAACAAGCCTGCACAGAAGATGTTCGAGCGGGCAGGGTTTGTCGATACGGGCCGCCGTGTAGTAGGAAGAAGCGGCGAGCAATTGGTCATGTGCTTGAATGTTTGAATGCACGGCGAGCTTAGAGAAAGCTCACCGTGTATTTTTTTGTCCATTTTTACGTGCGGCAGACCGTCTCCGCTTAAAAAAGGGGGAAAAGGGAAGAAGGGAGATAAGGAAGTACGTAGGAGGCGGAAGAAATGATGTATATGGGAATCGCGGTCAAATTGCTTTTTGGTCTGATTGCATTGATTGTAATGACCCGTTTGCTTGGGAAGAAGGAAATGTCGCAGCTGACGCCGTTCGACTTCGTCTATGCCGTCGTGCTGGCGGGAATTTTGGAAGAGAGCATCTATGACGACAAGGTTAACTTGCTGCACTTATTATTTGCGCTGGCAATATGGGGGAGTACGTTGTATCTCATTGAGAAGCTGTCCAAGAAATACGATAAAGTGCGACTGTTGTTCAAAGGCAACTCATCGATTCTTGTCCAGGAAGGGAAACTCAACCTTGATGAGCTGAACAAAAATCATTTGGAAATGGAGCAATTGCGTCTGATGCTCCGGCAGCAAGGCGTCTTTTCGCTCAGTGAAGTGAAAGATGTTTATTTGGATCCGGGCGGCTCGATCAGTGTGAAGAAGTTTGCGAAATACGACCAGGTCACGCCGGAAATGCTGAATCTTGACCCGGAAGATGACCCGGTGAATTATTTGGTCATTGATGAGGGGGAGATGAACGAAGAGATCATGAAGCAAGTCCGGATGTCTAAGGAATGGCTGCATGAAAGGCTTCAGAAAGAAGGCTACAGTAGCGTCAGTGATATCTTGTACGGCGAGTGGTCCGAGAAGAACGGCTTGTACGTGCACACATATGAAGATGCTTCCGCAGGAAAATCAGAAGGGAATTGAGCAGGGCCGGAACAATAGGCGTAGCGGATGAAATTGTCTATAATGGAGGAAAGAACGATAGAGGAGGCACTTGTTGTATGGTGAAGGAATTCGAAGATGAAGTGCAGCGCGTCATGGACAAGATGTTCGAAGACGAAATGCGCAAAGTGAATGATATGCTCGATCAAGAACTGCTGATTTCCCTGATCGGTGAGGTGAATGCCGGGAAATCATCGACGATCAACAAGATCATCGGGGAAGAGATCGCTTCGACGAACCCGCGTCCAGGTGAGACGGTGAGCGTCGATCCCTACAACCTGCAAGGCTTAGAAAACATCAAGTTCATGGATACACCAGGCTTGAATGACCCGAACGATGAGAACCCGAAGAAGACATTGGAGTTCGTCCAGAAGTCGGATGTCGTTCTGTTTTTCCTGAACGCTGCAGGCACAGTGTTTTCCGAAAGCGAGAAGGAGAAATTCAACGCAATCGAAAAGCACAATAAAGACATTTTGATCGTGCTCAATAAAATCGATGCAGCGGAGGATATCCCTTCCATCGTCCGTTTTATCAATGATCATACGCAAGCGAAATACAAAGTGATCCCGATTTCTTCGAAGACCGGAGAAAATCTGGAAACGTTGAAGAAGGAAATCCTTTTTTTGCTCGAAAAGAAGGGCAAAGACTTGCTCTTCGCCAAAAGCATGAAGGAGAAAGCTTCGGCGGCTAACCGCTGGATCATCGGTGCCGGCGTATCAGCTGGAGTGATCGGAGCGTCGCCGATTCCCGGCTCGGATGTCGTGCCGCTCACTTCGCTGCAGGTCGGGCTCATCATCAAATTATCGAAGCTGTACGACAAGCCGTTAACGAAAAAAGCGGCGAAAGATATGATTGTCATCACCGCTACGCAGACGATCGGTCAGACGATTTACCGGCAGGCACTGAAATTCATTCCGGGAGCGGGCTCTGTGCTCGGCGGAACAGTCGCATCCTCGATGACACTGGCACTAGGCTACGGAGTGAAGTACGCTTACGAGAATGATATCGCCATCGATTATGACATGATCGGTGCACTGTTCGAAAAGCTGAAGAAGAAAGATAAGAAACAACTGGAAGAATGATTCTTAAAGCCGCCTTGGACGAAAAGGTGGCTTTTTGCCGAGGAGGGATGAAATGCGCTTACTTGTAGTGGAAGATAACGAAGGAGTCCGTACGATGCTGGAGATGTTCTTTTCGAAAGAAGGGATGCAAGGAGATTTTGCAGCGGACGGGCTGGAAGGCTACCAGAAATACCGGGATGGCCATTACGATTTGCTGGTTCTCGACTGGATGCTGCCGGGGATGGACGGTATGACGCTGTGCCGGAAAATCCGCGATGAGGGGGATGACATTCCGATTATCATGCTGACTGCGAAAGACAGTGAATCGGACCAGGTCATCGGCTTCGAGATGGGAGCAGACGATTACGTCACGAAGCCATTCAGTCCGCTTGCTTTGATGGCACGGATCAAGGCGGTCGCACGGCGTACACGGAATGCGGAATCGGATGCACACATCATCAGAACCACCCATTTCAAGGCCAACAAAGAGACAAGGGAAGTGCAGAAAGACGGCGCACCAGTGACGGGATTGACGCCGAAGGAATTCGACCTTCTGTTGTTCTTGCTGCGGCATCCGAAGCAAGTGTTCAGCCGAGAGCAGCTGCTCGAGCAAGTATGGGGCTATCAGTTTTACGGAGATGAGCGGACCGTGGACGTCCACATCAAGCGACTCCGTAAGAAGATTGATCAAGGCGACCTTTTCATCCATACGGTATGGGGAGTAGGGTATAAATTTGAAGAACATACGGATTAAGTACTTCTATCAGTTGATCACAAGTCACTTGAGCATTCTGGTCGTCGCTTTCATCGTTCTGAGCCTGTTGTTTGTCCGGTACGTCGAAGATTTCGCTTACGAAGACAAAGCGGATGAACTCGAACGCTATGGCGTGGAAGTGCTCCGTCAGCTGGAACGTCCGGGCGGCGGGGACTTGCAGGCGTATGTGTCGATTCTGCAGGCACAAAATATCCATTTCATCGTCTTCGACCAGCAAAGCCGGATTTTGTACCCGGCGAATAATAATTTTCCGCCGGTGGAATTGAGCCAAGAGGAATGGAATGTGATCGAGCGCGGAGAGACGCTCGTCGTCAAACGGGACGATGAACGGTTCCAATTCACGATGACCTTCGTCGCCATGCCTTACGTATCGTTAGGGATGTTGGTCGGCGGTGTGTTACTAGCGTCTCCGGTCAGCGGAACGAGTGAAATGATCGCCGAACTGAACGGTTCGCTCATCACGACGATGTTGATTGCCTTCTTCATTGCATTGTTATTGAGTTTGCTGCTCGGCCGGCTTCATTTGAACCGACTGCAAAGCATCCAGAAAGCAGCGGTGTTAATTAGTGAAGGCGATTACGACGTCCGACTTCCGAATGCAGGCTTCGACGAATTCGATGACGTTGCGGGAGGGTTCAATGACATGGCCGAGAAGCTGAAAGTCTCCAATGACGAGATCGAAGCGCTCGAAAATCGCCGCAGGCAGTTCATGGCTGACGTCTCCCACGAAATGCGGACGCCACTCACGACCATTGCAGGTGTGGTGGAAGGCTTGCGGACCGGTGCGATCGACGAAGACCAGCAAGAACGGGGAATCCGGCTCGTCAGCGAAGAGACGAAGCGGCTCATCCGATTGGTCAATGAAAACCTCGACTACGAAAAGATCCGTTCCAATCAAGTCGTGCTGGAGAAAGAAGAGATCGAAGCGGAGGAGTTGCTCGAGATCATTCAGGAACAACTCGCAGTACAGGCCGCTGAAAAAGGGAACTCTATCCTCGTGGAGAGTGAACCGGGGCAAGTGATCTATGGTGACATGGACCGGCTCATTCAAGTGTTCATCAATATCACGAAAAACAGCATCCAATTTACAGAGAATGGGACGATTCGGCTGCGGGCTTACGGAACACCGGAAGCAGCAATTATCGAAGTGACCGACGACGGTGCAGGCATCGATGCAGCAGAAGTCGACTTGATTTGGCGCCGCTTCTACAAAGCCGATGAATCCCGTGGCAGCAGACAATTCGGACTCGGTCTTTCCATTGTTAAGTCGCTGGTCACTTTGCACGGCGGCGAAGTGGATGTTATAAGCGAAAAAGGGAAAGGAACGACATTTACGATTCGCTTGCCGTATCGTTCGTAAGACAGAAAGAACCCCTCCCAGAGCTGCTTTTAAAAATAAAAATAGAAAAATCCTTCTGTAAATGAGACTTACAGTTCATTTTCTTATAAACGCTACAGGTCTATAATCTTTAGTTAAACATTATTTATCTTGAAACAAATGTAATGAAGAAAAAAGCATGTTGGTTGTCCTGTCATTTACTTTCAGCACAGCTCAGAAAAATTGTCAGTAAGTACAATGCATGAATCCATTAAACGTGAGAACCGTATTATAGACAGTGAGGGCGTGGAAAATTTGAGACAGGAAAATGGCCAGATTCAAGAGTGGATAAATACAGTAGAAGAGTTCGTGATTGCGATTGATAGCTGCGGAACTATCGTACGCGTCAATCAGGCATGGATCGAATTTTGCTTGAAAAAAGATGTCCATGAATCGCTCTACACAATCGGCGCCGACTACTTTGCACAATTGAAGGCTCGGGAAAAAATAGTGAAATCAAGGCTATCCGGCGCGTCATCAGCAAAGAGCTCACTGAACACAAGCAAATGTACCCTTTTCTTCTGAAGAATGGAGAAATACAATGGCTTTCAGTCAAAGTACGGGGAATCCGTTTATCATCCGACGGTTCGCACGGAGTTGTCATCTATCGTAAAAAGGCAAGTCTTCATGACATTGAACCGATCACGGCAGAAAGTGTATTGGAGAGTATGACAGATGGCTTTGCCTTGCTGAACAATCAATTCCAGTTTCACTATATCAATGAAATCGCAGAATCGATGTTCCGTACTACACGGGAGAAGGTCGTCGGGACGAGCTTGTTCGATGTTTTTCCCGAAGCGGTTGATTCATCTTTTCATCATACCTATAAAAAAGCGATGGCAGAACAGCGGATCATAGAGTTCGTAGATTATTACCAGCCGCTGGGTGTATGGTTCCACATCAAAGTCGCCCCGCTGAAAAAAGGCGGGTTTGCACTTTACTTCCAAGACGTCAGCGACCAGAAGAGAGTGGAAGAGCAGTTGCTGGAATCCGTCAACTATGATTATTTGACCGGAATGCCGAATCGCTGCCTTCTGACAATGAAAAGCAATGCTTTGATTTCTTTGGGAAAGAAGTTCACGATTTATTACTTAAATCTGGATAATCTCAGATTAATTAATGCAGTATACGGGCATGATGCCGGCGATGCTGTGCTGAAACATGTTGCTGGAAAGTTGAAGGGATTTACAAACGAAAATTGCGAAGTTTTCCGTTTGGATGGTGATGAATTCGCTGTTCTCTATGCACCGGAACCGAAAGAAAAGCTGGAGAATTTTGCGAAAGCGATTACAGACATCTTCGAACAAACGCTTATTGTTCATAATTTCCAAGATCTCTCTATCCATGTCAGCATCGGGATTTCCTGTTATCCGAATGACGCCCTGCTGTTCAGCGAAGTTATCTCTAATGCAGAAACCGCGATGTATGAAGCGAAGAAGATCCGTGGCTCCTCTTACTTGTTTTTCCGGCCGGCAATGGATGCGTTGCGCAAGCGGAAGTCCGCCATTGAGGAAGGTCTGGCTGGAAACTTGGATGATGCAGGGATTTACTATACACTTCAGCCTCAGATTGATGGATCAACACGGGAGATTGTCGGAGCTGAAGTGTTGGCTCGCTGGGCGCATCCAGAGCTTGGTGAAATCTCGCCGCTGGAATTCATTGAAGTGGCGGAAGCGACCGGTACGGTCGTTCCTTTAACGCTTCATCTCGTAGAAAAGGTATTTATTCAGATGAAGGAGTGGAACTTGCTTTTCGGCTGGAGTGTGCAGACTGCCATTAATATGACTCCTTCCCTTCTCGCCAATCCGCGATTTTTTGACAGCTTCTTTGAACTCATCGGGCGATATGAGATTCAGCCCGAAATGGTTGAAATCGAAATTACCGAACAGGCAGAACTGACTTATTCCGCAGAAACGCTGGAAAACTTGCTGCTGTGCAAATCAAGAGGCATTTCTATTGCAATCGATGATTTTGGGACCGGCTTTTCCATGATTTCGTACTTGACCCATTTTCCGATCAATAAAATCAAAATCGATCGGTCGTTCATTCAGAAAATCGGAAAGGACAGGAAATCTGAGGCTGTGCTCAAGTCGCTGATCCAATTAGCGAAAAGCATCGAATGCGAACTTGTTGCAGAAGGCGTCGAACGGCAAGAAGAAGTTGAATTCCTCGAAACAAGCAGCTGTACCATCCATCAAGGGTATCTATATGACAGGCCTTTGCAGATCAGAGATTTTGAAGCGAAGTATGTGAAGCTGGACCGTAAATTTTTCCAGGAATCGAAAGAGGAATAATAGAAAAGCCCCGAACCGTCTGGAGTGTTCCTGTCCGAACAAGGAATGTCTTCCTGTTTGAACGAAGAGTATTGGCATGTCCGCCGTTTTAAAACGGCGGACAAATCAGTTTTGGTCTGTTATCAATTTCTCGGCGGGAACAGTTAAGGTTCCGGGTTCTTCGTGAGGTCTGGCAGTATCCCACCAGGCGGTCACTCCGTCTCCTATTTGGAGAGCCGGAAAATCGATTTCCCCATTCGTAAGCCAGATAGCTTGATCATAAGAGGGATTCTCTTCCAGTGCTTCAGCTTCCGTAATGCCCTCAGCTATAAGAATCCGTTCAGAAATTTCATCTTCTTCCATCTCAATCACAAAGCCTTGCACTTCTTCCCACGTGGAAGGAAGTGAGGCGGTCTCTTTTTCAGAAGAGGCCGGTTCATCGGGAGCGGAACAAGCACTCAATAATAGAACGGACAATAGAAAAGAAAAAATCGGTTTCATAATTCTCCTCCTTAAAATTTACTTCCTGCTGAGCAGACGTTTAAACGAGAAAGAAGTTACAAAAAACCTTGGAGCTCCCATCAACACGGGATCTCCAAGGTTTTCTTATTTTTTCAACAGCAAATAAATGAAATACGGTGCGCCGATCAATGCGGCGACGATGCCTGCCGGGATGCCGTCCGGCTGCAGAAGGTTTCTGCCGACCGTATCCGCCAGCAGAAGCAGCCAGCCGCCGATCAGAATCGTGGTCGGTAGCATCAATTGGTGGCGCGGTCCGACGAGCGCTCGTGCCAAGTGAGGGGCCATCAAGCCGATGAAAGCGATGCCGCCCGTGACCGACACGGCGGATGCGGCAAGCGCAACCGCTGCAAGCAGTAGAATGATGCGCTCCCTTTCGATGGACATGCCGAGACCTATGGCAGCTGGCTCATCCAGTCCGAGCATGTTCAGCCGGTTGGCTTTGAACAAGACGAATGGGATGAGGAGCAGGAGCCACGGGAGCAGTGCCAAAATGAACGGCCAATCCGTGCCCCAAATGTTGCCGGCAAGCCAGCGGGCGATGAAATCGACTTTCTCCCGCTCAGCTGAGGA
The DNA here is from genome assembly GCF_009707665.1 of Planomicrobium sp. YIM 101495. Taxonomy (GTDB): domain Bacteria; phylum Bacillota; class Bacilli; order Bacillales_A; family Planococcaceae; genus Planococcus. The sequence continues at coordinate 1,673,387 of NZ_WLZW01000001.1, read as the reverse complement.
AATCAAGATGATCATGAGACCGGACAGCGCCATCGAGAAGCCGATTCCGACTAAGACGAGGCGGACAGGCTGGAGGCCAGTGTTGCGGCTGTAAGAAAACAAGTAAATCAGCAAAGCGGTCACGACAGCACCGCCGAATGCGACAGCTGGCAGCAAATAGACGAATGCGCCGGCTTGGACCGGGACGAATAAGAAGAAGAGGGCAATCGCAGCGCCAGCACCGGAGTTGATTCCGACAATGCCGGGATCAGCGAGGTCGTTCCGTGTAATGCCTTGCAAGATGGCGCCTGATAGTGCGAGTGCCATCCCAGCGAGTAACGTGATCAAAATGCGCGGCAGCCGGATCGAGAATAAGATGAATTCTTCCTTGAACGTCCCTTGCCCGAACAAGACCGGAAAGAGCCGGTCATAGGACAGGGAAGAGTAGCCGAGTCCAAGGCTGATGACGATCGTCGAAACAATCAACAGCAACAGGACCGCAAATGTAATCCGCTGCTTCCGGATAATAGATGGATGGATCATGTGAATGCTCTTCCTCCTTTACGGACAATCAGCAGGAAGAACGGCAAGCCGAGAATCGCGACGATGGCCGCAACTGGTGTCTCGAACGGTGCATTGATGATTCTGCCGAGCAGGTCAGCAAATAGCATGAACACAGCACCCGCAACCGCTGACATTGGAATGACGAACCGGTAATCTGTCCCGACGATTGCGCGGACGATATGCGGGATCATTAAGCCGATGAACGCCATATTGCCGGCGAGGGCAACGGCTGCGCCGGCAAGCAACGTGATGATGAAGAACAGCAGCACTTTGATGCGTCTCGTGTCTTGCCCGAGACCGATCGCCGCTTCCTCGTTCAAGCTGAGGATCGTCAGCTGGCGGGCAGTGAAAATCGCGATGAGCAAGGAAACGATGATGAACGGCACGATAACCTGGAGCTGTCCCCACGTCGTGCCGATCAATCCGCCGGCCGTCCATTGTGAAATGTCTTTGGAAATGTGGAAATACAGGCCGATGCCTTCAGCGACTGCATTCAACAAAGCAGTGATCGCGGCACCTGCCAGCACGATTCGGAACGGGGAAAACCCGCCGCGTTTCATAGCGCCGATGCCGAAGACGATGCCCGCCCCGATCGCTGCTCCGATAAAACAGGCGATCATAATCATGAAATAGTTCGCTGATGGAATGAACGCTAAGGTGAAGGCAAGCGCTGCGTTCGCACCGGCAGTTAAGCCTAGCAGTCCAGGATCGGCAAGCGGGTTACGCGTCATACCTTGCATCATCGCACCCGATACCGCTAGTGCCGCCCCGACAAAGATGGCCGCGATTTCACGCGGCAAGCGGATCTCGCGGATAATTGAAGTCGTGTCATCCGCTGTTTCGGCGAACAGTGCATTCCACACTTCACGGAATGACGTATCCGCTGCGCCGAAGACGAGTGAAGCGACGAACATCGCGGCCAGGACGAGAAGGCCGGCAATCAATTTAGTTGTGAAAGGAAGGGTTCGTTTCATCTTTAATCATCATTTCTATAAGGAATTGAAAGAGGGATTCTGTTCCGAAGAATCCCTCTTTTTTTGCTGCTTATTTATTTAGGAAGTGCTCGATGAAGAAGTCCAATTGAAAATCAAGTGTACGTGCATCGTTAAAGTAGAATGCTTGTGCTTCCGCTTCGAATACGTTGCCGTTCTTCACAGCTGGCATATTCTTGTACAATTCGGTTTCCTGGAATGAATTGTCCTGTGTGCCATCTTTGCTGAAGATCAAGTAGTCGCCAGCATATTCCGGCAAGACTTCCTGTGACAGCATGTAGTAGCCGTCATTCTCTGTCATTTCTTTTACTTTTTCGGGCATGTTCAAGCCCATTTCCTGATACAGGATCTCTGTTCCGCGTCCCCAGTTGTCGCCGAAGACGTAGATCTGTTTGTCGAAGTTCTCAATGACGGAAACCGTCGCATCTTCCCCGATTTTCGCATGGATTTCTTCCCCGGCTTCTTTCGCACGTTTTTGGAAGTCATCGATCCATGCTTGTGCTTCTTTTTCTTTGTTCAACGCTTTCCCGATTTCAAGGTGCTGCTTGAGGTAGCCGATTTTTCCGTATGTGTAAGTGACAGTCGGTGCGATTTCATTCAATTTGTCGATGTTATTCATCGTTGAACTGCCGATGATCAAGTCCGGATCAAGCTCAAGGATTTTTTCCAAGTCGTTTTCCGAGACTTCTTCGACGCCTTCAAGAGCATCTTGGAAGTTCGGGTTACTTTTCGACCAGCTGTCGATTCCGACAAGTGGTGCACCAAGCGCTACCGCATCACCGCCATAAGTGGACAGGATGATGACGCGCTGCGGGTTTGCAGGTACTTCGATTGGGCCGTTCTCAGATTCGTAAGTGATGGTTTCCGGTGAATCCGCCGATTTCTCGGACGTTGTATCAGCTTCGTCGCTTCCGCACGCTGCAAGGACAAGCGCAAATGCGAGAAGGAATAGGGGCAATAAGAATTTTTTCATAATAGGTCAAGCTCCTTTGATTAAATTGTATGTTAGGCAAAGCGGTTTTTGTGTGCGTGGGTCGATGCCGATGTCTGCATCGATCCGGAATACTTTCTCGAGCACAGGCTTGGTGATTACTTCATGGCAGTCGCCGGCTTTGACGACTTCGCCGTTCTTCATGGCGATGATGTAATCGGCAAAACGCGCAGCCTGGTTGAGGTCATGCAGCACCATGATGATCGTGCGGCCTTGTTCTTTGTTGAGCTTCTCGAGCAGTTCGAGAATTTCTAGCTGATGGGCCATATCCAAGTAGGTGGTCGGCTCGTCGAGGAAGATCATTTCCGTCTCCTGTGCAAGTGCCATCGCGATCCAGACGCGCTGGCGCTGACCGCCGGACAAGGCATCGACGGGATGATATTTGAAGAACTGGGTACCGGTCACATCGAGCGCCCAGTTGATCATGTCGTAATCTTTTTTCGTCAGGCGTCCAAGCCCTTTCTGATAAGGGAAGCGGCCGTACGAAACGAGCTCCCCGACAGTTAGGCCGGGTGTATTCTCAGGCGATTGCGGCAAGATAGCCATCTTCTTGGCAAGCGCCTTCGTATTTTCTTTCGCGATTTCCCCGCCGTCCAGCATGACAGAGCCGGACTGGTGGGCGATGACACGGGTGATTGCTTTCAAGAGCGTCGATTTCCCACAGCCGTTCGAGCCGATGATCGTCGTGATTTTCTTATCGGGAATTTCGATGCTCAAATCTTTGACGATCAGCCGTTCCCCATAGCTGATGGATAAATCCTTCGTGAGCAGGCGAACCATGGCGCCATCCTCCTTTTTAAAAAATATCGTGTTGATGGTTGATAATGATTCTCATTTTCAGTACAATACAAACTATAAGTTGAAATGTTTTCGGAGTCAATAGAAATTTTGGGGACGGAGTGAATCAATAAATGAAAACCGGGGAATTGTTTGACGTGACGATCATCGGCGGAGGGCCTGCTGGACTGTATTCAGCTTTTTATGCGGGTCTGCGGGGAATGAAGACGAAAATTATCGAATTTCAGCCACAGCTCGGCGGAAAGTTGCATGTGTATCCGGAAAAGATGATTTGGGACGTTGGGGGCCAGCCACCGATTCAATGTGCTGAGCTGATCAAGCAGTTGGTCGAGCAAGGCCAGACATTCGATCCGGCAATCGTATTGAATGAAAGAGTGGAGACCATCGCCAAAAATGCGGAAGGGCACTTCGTTATCGAAGGCGCTTCAGGTGAGATGCATCTTTCGAAGACGGTGATCGTTGCAGTCGGCGGGGGCATCCTGAACCCGCAGAAGCTGGATATCGAAGGGGCGGAGCGCTTCGAGGTTTCCAATTTGAATTACACGGTCAAGTCGCTGGAACGTTTCAAAGGCAAGAAAGTGCTGATCTCAGGCGGTGGAAATTCTGCCATCGATTGGGCGAACGAACTGTCACCGATCGCAGAGGAAATTTATGTGACGTACCGGAAAGCTGAATTCACCGGGCACGAAGCGCAAGTCGAGCAGTTGCTCGGAGGAGCGGCAACATGCTTGTTGAATACATCGATCAGCCGGTTGATCGCATCAGACAGTCGCGATGCGATCGAACTGGTGGAGCTGACGGATCAATTGACAGATGAAAAGACCTTGCTTCCGGTTGATGAAGTGATCATCAACCACGGTTATGAGCGTGATGCGAGCCTGCTTGACAACAGCCCGCTTAGCATCGCCATTGCGGATGACTATTACATTGCGGGCAATCCGAAGAGTGAGTCGTCGGTCGGTGGATTGTACGGAGCGGGAGACATCCTGCAGCATGAAGGGAAATTGAACTTGATCGCCGGTACATTCGTCGATGCAGCGAACGCGGTCAACCAAGCGAAGCTTTATATCCAGCCGGATGCGACAGGCGTCGCGATGGTGTCGTCCCACAACGACGTCTTCAAGAAGCGCAACAAAGAATTGATCCAGGAAATGTTTTCGTGAATGACGGAGCAGGGGCCGCCGAATGTGCGGTCCCTGTTTTTTTGCAGAAATACATGCTGGATTGAAACGTTTCACATCTGTTAAAACTTCGGTCATAGTTTGTTCATAACTCCTTGTTAAGCTAGTTTCAATAGCTCGAACAGAGCGAAAGCGAAACGAGGAGGAATCACGAATGGGTTATTATAAATCGGCTGAGCCGAACAAAGGAAGAAAAGGTCACTTTTTGTCAGGATTTGGCGGAGTGCTTGCAGGGGTCGTACTTGCCGGGACAATTTTGCCAGGGATATCGGATGGTGACGGCGTTTTTGACACAGCGAATGCGCCGGTCGAAACGGTTAGCGGACTGGAGAGCGTCTCGAAAGTAGTGACGACTGACGTGACGGAAACAGTGGACGCAACATCAGCGGCAGTTGTCGGCGTGACGAATATGCAGACAGCGCGTCAAAATCCGTTCATGCAATCAAGTGAAGCGGAATCGCAGGAAGCGGGCGTCGGATCGGGTGTCATCTATAAGAAAGAAGGCGACTTTGCTTATATCGTCACAAACAATCACGTCGTTGAAGGAGCAGAGGATGTCGTCGTAACGATGGCTGACGGAACGGAACTGCCGGCAGAAGTGCTCGGTGCAGATGTTTGGACCGACTTGGCTGTGCTGAAAGTGGAAGGGAAAGCAATCGATACAGTTGCGAATTTCGGAGATTCATCAGTCTTGAAAGCTGGGGAGCCGGTCATTGCGATCGGGAATCCGCTTGGCCTGCAATTCTCAGGATCAGTAACGACAGGTGTGATCTCAGGAACGGAGCGTTCAGTACCGGTTGATATCGACGGGGACGGAGCGGTGGACTGGCAGGCAGAAGTCCTGCAGACGGACGCAGCGATTAATCCAGGGAACAGTGGCGGTGCGCTGATCAATAGCGAAGGACAGGTCATCGGCATCAACTCGATGAAAATTGCCCAAGCTTCTGTCGAAGGCATCGGTCTTGCGATTCCGATTAATTCAGCAGTTCCGATCATTGAGGATCTAGAACAAAAAGGGGAAGTCGAGCGGCCGGCACTTGGTGTCACAATCATCGACCTGGGAAGAGTACCGGCGCAGTACAGAGAAGCACAGCTTGAACTGCCTGCGACTGTTGAAGGCGGCGTAGTTGTGGATTCCGTCTCACCAGGTTCGGGAGCGGCAGAAGGTGGACTGGAGTCAGGAGACGTCATTGTGAAAATGGGAGACGAGGCAATCGAATCGGTGCTTCAGCTTCGCCAATATTTGTATAACGAAGTTGAAATCGGTGAGACTATCTCCATTACCGTGTACCGAGACGGTGAACAGCAGACGCTGCAAGTGACCTTGGCAGAAAGCCTGTAAACGAAAGAGAAGCGCTTCCGCGATTGCGGGTGCGCTTCTTTGAATTTACATGAGTCCGAACATGTTTGTACTGATGCCGATGACTAAGATGATCAGCACGACGACGATGAACACGATGAATCCTTTTTGGAGTGGCGGATAGCCTTTCGTTCGTGGCTCTGAAAGACCTTCCGGCTCGCTTGGTGGACGTTCCATCGTCTCTTTGTTCGCTTCCATATACTTGTCGGTATCTTTATGTTCAAGATTGTCCGTGTCATTAGGTTCGTTGTTTTTATTCGTCATAAAAATCCTCCCCTTATTTTGCTCTTGTTTCACCATACCCTTACGTCAAGTAGTTTAATCGAAAAATTTCGCTTCCTCTTGCTCTTCTTTCCGGTTCAGCGCTTGTGCCAGCTCTTCCCCAAAGCGTTTGGAGGAGTTCGGGCTGCGGGCGGTCAAAATCTGTGGACTCCCCCAGACTACGTGTGTCTCCGCGTCTTCCTCCGCTGAATAGTCCGCAATTCGTGACAGCTCCTGCTCAAGATCGAAAGGAAGCAATTGTTTCACTTCTTCCGGTTCCTTGCTGGTCGGATAGCCTGTCACTTTCAGACCGTCCAATAAGCCGCTGCCGTCGGTCATTTTCGTGAAGAGCAGTGGCGCGACGCCGTGCGAAATGGCAGCGATGATTCCGCCGTGCAGATGGATGATGTTCAAGACGGCATGCAAATCGTGGTGATGCGCCAAGTCGAACATCGGCCCATGCCCGCCGACGATGTATACTGCATCGAATTCACTCGCCTTCACGTCGACGATCGGCAGCGTTTTGTCAACGATGCCGGACTCGTAAAGCGTTTTGTATGTTCCTTCCGGGTCGTTTTCCTTTTCCAGGCTTTTCGGATCGACGACCGGCTTGCCTCCGTCCGGGGAAGCGATGCCCACCACATGCCCTTCTTTTTCCAGTTCCAGGATCGGCTCGAACAGTTCCTCGGCCCACCATCCTGTCATGTAATCGTTCGAATCATCTACGTAGCCGTTTGATACGACCGCCAATACCTTCCCCATGCAATCTCCTCCTTGCGTTCATACACTTAGTTATTCATTTACCCCGCCAGGCTTTCGTGAAACGTGAAGACAAAGAACGAATTAAGGGGAAAAGGGTTTTTATGGAATGCACTGGGGGTAATCAATGAATGCAATCTCAGCAAGGAAGGGAGGGGCAAAAGGTGAGCAGCGAAAAAAGCCAGCGTAATGAACAATTGAGCGACCTTACAAGGCAAAAGGAAAATGCGGAAAAAAATAATTTCAATGCAGGCGGGAATGCATCCGATTACGATGGCGGACAGCCGGCAGATACGAAAACCGGTAATCCGGGAAGCCTCCATTCAGACGGAGATGGACATTCCAGAGATAAGGGCAGTTCGAGTGAGAAGGAATTCAATGCGGGAGGCGGCGATTCCGATTACGACGGCGGCCATCCAAAAGATGTGAAGAAAAACAGTGTGGGACGTATCCATTCAGAAGATGGCGAATGAAGTTAAAATTCGAGGAGGATGATCGAGATGTTTCTTCATAGAAAAGAACTTCAATATCATGCAAAACCAGACGCGCCGGATGCAGCTTATGCCAAATTGCTGCAGGAATTGATTGGCGGTCAATACGGCGAGATGACAGTCGCCATGCAATATTTATTTCAAGGATGGAATACAAGAGGAAATGAAAAATACAAAGACTTGCTGCTGGATACGGCAACGGAAGAAATTGGGCATATCGAGATGCTGGCGACTATGGTGGCGCGTCTTCTTGAAGGGGCCCCGTTGTATGCGCAGGAAAAAGCGACAAGCGATCCAGTGGTCGGAGCGATTATGGGTGGCATGAACCCACACCATGCCATTGTCTCAGGACTCGGCGCAGTTCCCGAGAATGCACAGGGAATTCCGTGGAGTGCAGGCTATATGGTATCAAGTGGCAACCTGCTTGCTGATTTCCGCGCCAACGTCAATGCCGAGTCGCAGGGAAGGCTGCAAGTGGCACGTCTATACAGCATGACAGAAGACAAAGGCGTGAAAGACTTGCTGTCATTCCTGATGGCCCGTGACACGATGCACCAAAATCAATGGCTCGCAGCAATCGAAGATCTTCAGGCAAAAGAAGGTGGGGTCATTGTGCCATCGACTGTCCCGCCGGAATGGGAAGCAAGCCAGTACTCTCATACACTGTATGATTTCTCTGAAGGTGGCGAAAGCAGCGGTGACCTCCCGTGGATGAAAGAAAAAGCGCCGGATGGGCATGATTTCAAATTTGAACAAGCCCAGGCATTTTCCAATCGCCCTGTACTGAAGCCGGGTCCGCCGGAATCACATGATACTTTGCCGGACGAAGATGAATAAACAAACAGGAAGAAGTGGTGAGGAAATCAATTGATTTCTTTCACCATTTTTTTGGAGGGGAGCAGACCGATGGACCGATGGATCATGAAACAGAAATGGCACGATGTCTTTTTTTTGCACTGGGCGGTGCCGGCTGAATCGCTACGCCTACATGTACCGGAAGAGTTAGAGCTGGACCTTGCGGAAGGGAGTGCATGGCTTGGTGTCGTCGGATTCAACGTGTCCGGGACCCGGCCGCGTTTTTTGCCATCGGTTCCAGGCACTCGCACTTTTCTGGAATTGAATGTCCGCACGTATGTGAAGCACGGGGGTAGGAGTGGAGTCTATTTCTTCAGTTTAGATGCAAATAGTCCACTCGCTGTGGAAGCTGCGTCTATGGCTGGATTCTTGCCATACCGCCATGCGAAAATCACAAAGAAAAAAGCGCGCGGCGTCCATCATTTCCGAAGTGTCTTGACGGAAAAAGGACACAAGCGGGAAGAGCTGGATATGTCGTTCCGGACTTTCACGGAGCCGCTCCTATCGGATGCTTTCGGACAATGGCTGACGGAACGTTATTGTTTGTGGACAAAACCTGGCAAGTCCTTGATCTGTGTGGATATTGACCATATTCCGTGGGATCTTCACCGGATGGAAGGGGAAATCAGGACGAACACGATGGCTGCGTTCCACCCGCTAGATTTGCACAGAACAAAGCCGATTGCACACTTTTCCCCGTTTCAGGACGTCCGTTTCTATATGCCGGTGATCGAAAAGAAAATTCCATAAAATAAACAAGAGCTGCACAGAAGGCCGGAAAATCGGTTTCTCGTGCAGCTCTTTTTCTTTCTCAGGAAGAGATGTAATCTCCACCATTCACATGAATCGCCTGCCCAGTCACATACGAACCGTCACGCGAAGCGAGGTAGACATATGCCGGTGCGACTTCCGCAGGCTGACCGCGTCGTTCCTTCAACGTATCGCTGCCGTGGCTGGCGACTTTTTCCGCACCGAACGAAGCCGGAATGAGCGGTGTCCAGATTGGCCCTGGTGCCACAGAATTGACCCGGATGCCTTTTTCGCTCAAACTTTGGGCAAGCGAGCGGGTGAATGCAGTGATGGCCCCTTTCGTCGCTGAATAATCGATCAATTCTTCCGAGCCGCGGTATGCCGTCACGGAAGAAGTATTGATGATGCTGTCGCCTTTTTCGAGATGCGGCAGTGCGGCTTGTGTGATGTAGAACATGCTGTAAATATTCGTTTCGAACGTCACTTTCAATTGCTCGGGTGTGATGTCGAGGAAATCGTCCACCGGGAATTGCTTACCAGCGTTGTTGACGACGATATTCAGCTTGCCGAACTCACCGATGACATCTGCCACAAGCTGGTTACAAGCTTGCACATCCGATACATCCGCAGCGATCTTCATCGCCTGGACGCCGTAAGCTTCGACCGCCTTCACGGTATCTTCCGCATCTTGGTGCTCATCCAAGTAGGCTATGGCCACGTTCGCGCCTTCTTTTGCATAGGCGACTGCGACAGCACGGCCGATGCCTGAGTCGCCGCCCGTAATGAGCGCGACTTTGCCGTCCAATTTGCCCGAGCCTTTGTAAGATTCATCGTCATAGATCGGCTCCGGTGTCATTTCTGTCTCAAGCCCTGGCTGACGATCTTGCACTTGTGGTTCCACCTGTTCATCGATTTTTTCGTATGGATCTTTACTCAACTCAATCACTCCTTCAGTAAGTATCTTCCACCTATCTATTCCCCTGCGAAAAACAGCTAAACAGCCAGCACCAAATAATAGCGGCTCACTTCGATCTTCGGAAATGGCGGAGGAAGAAGAAGCTGCCAAGCAAGGACAACACCGTGATCAGAAGCAGGACCGCAAAGAACGGTGGCCGGTAAGTGAGCGTGATGGCGTTTTCGCCAGCTTCAATCGGCAGGCCGATCATGGCGTAATCGGCTTTTAACACCTCGACTTTCTCCCCGTTGACGGAAGCTTCCCAGCCTTTTTCGTACGGAATGGCGATTTTCGCAAAGTCATGCGCTTCCGGATTGTCATACGTGAGCTGGATGCTGCTGCCGTCCAATTCGAGCGCACGCAAGCCGTCTTCCGCCTGTACAGCTTCCTGCAGCGTACTGTAATCCTCGTAATCGATTCGGATGTCCGTCAATCGGTAGTCGCCTTCCGGCAGGCGGATTTCAACTGTCCCAGCTGCCGGAATGCGCACGGTCAAGTCGTCGACGTGCGTCTTGTAGACAGAAGCATTGGATTTCCGGCTTGTGACGTAGTCATTGACCGCAAGATTGAACCCTTTGTCCGCGGCTTCGCTTTCCAGATGGAACGACACATAGAAATCGCCTTCGAAGCGCTGCAGTTCTTGGACGCTCAAGTCAATGCCGCCATCCGCAGCAGTCACTTGGAGTGTCTTCCCATCGAAGCGTGCACCGACTTCCGACAGTACGAAAGGTAAGTCGGTGCCGTCTGACTCAGGAATTGGCGCGCCCGTTGCCGGAATGTCCAGGACGATGCCGGAAAGCATGGCGTGTTCGCGGACAAGAACAGATCGATCTTCCAGCTGCTCTTCGGTATGGACCGCGGACGAACTTCGGACGAACGGCAATTCCATTTGGTTTTCATACACTTTGTAATGGTCTGAGGCGAGCACTTCCGTGAATCCGTACGGGACGTTCTGTGTGTCGTCGTTTTCACGGATGACATATGTGCCTTGCATCATACTATGCAAGTTCGCGCGGTTGCCGAGTGTCGCATAACGGCTGACACTTTCGCGTCCCATGTCGATTCGCAGATCGTATAAATAGAAGTACAGCAAGTTTTTATTCAAGATGCTTGAATAGGCGCTCAAGCCCCTGAAATCTTGGACGATCGGCGTATTGTTGCGGACGCCTTCCATCCAGTCGATGCGGTACGTTTGCCCGTCCGCCTGTGCATGGATTTCTTCGATCAGCCTGCGGACTTCCGGATCGTCGAAACCGGAGCTTGTCATCATTTCTTCGTTCACTTCTTCGATGTTGCCACGTTCAAGCAACCAATCCTTCTGATACAGGTTGACGGAAAGGAGGAGGGAGGCAATCGTGCCGGTGAGCAGTATCCATTTGAAGCCGGACTTCCGGTATCGCGTGACCAGGACGAGCACCGTCGCGGTCAGCGCCCAAACGATTAGTGGAACATAAAATGCCGGTTCGCTCCAATCGCGATCCGGGTCGGCCGTCAGGAAAGCGAAATAAAAGCACGCACTTGAAAAGACGGCAAGGAGTACATGCCGCATCGTCAGCTTATGCAGCTGGTCGAATGCAGCGGCGACCGCACCACCCGCGACAAGCGCGAGGAAATATTCCCAGCGGTATTGCGGCGCGGAAAAGCCGTTGAACGCACTGGCAGCGAGCGGGCTGTAATGCAGGACGATGCCGATGAAGCCGAGGATCGAAAATAGCCGGAACGCCCGGTTTTTATAAAAGCCTGCTACGAAAAGGAATAGGACGAAAATGGCTGGCAGCACAATGTAGCGGCTCGTGAACAAGATGTTATCGGCAAAGTCGAACGACGCGATGTCCTGCTCGAAAGACGGCCGGTGATTGTTCAAGTAGGCGTAAACCGCTGGAATGAAGGACACGGCGCTGATGCCAAAACTGATGAGCCCGGTCACCAAAAACAACAGCAGTGCTCGTTTCCGCTCGATCTCATCGTGCGCGAGCGGGATGAACAGGCGGACCAGAATATAAATGGCCGTCAGCAAGAAGTTGATATAGGCGAAATAGAAATTATCAATGAGCGAGATGGCTGCGGCTGCAAGGAACCAGCCAGGCGCCCGTTCCCGGAAAATCTTTTCGACACCGAGAATGAGAAGCGGCAGCCATAAATACGCATCCGCGAAAAACTCCCAATAAACCGTATGCCGGAAAAACATGCCGGACAGTCCGTAGATGGCAGCGCCGATGAATGCGGCCGGCCAGGAAAGTTTCAAGTAACGGAACACGAGCGTCGTCAAAAACAGTACAGCTGTAAGCCGCACCGTGCTGATGAAGACTGCTGCCTGTGCCCACAGCAAAGCATCCGGCGTGCTTAAGAGCCCGATGCTTTCCAATAGGAAGAACAATGCCACCGTCGCAGCGAAGACGAACGAAGTGGAGAAATAATAAGACAACCCGCTATAAATGTCCGCTCCGAAGCCGAATGAAAACGAGTAGAAAAATTCGCCTGCCGTGTAGTGTTCATAAAGCAATTGCTTGAACACGGTCATTTGCGACAAGCCATCATTGATGCCGACCATATAGTGTTCGTTTGCCCGCTGCACCAAGAAGACGGCATGTCCGACGATGGCAAGCAGCAAGGAAACAAAGAAAAGTTTTACGTATTTCACGAATCTCACCGTCTTTTCAAGAAGTTTGTTCCGGCTTGTCTTTTAAGATCTTGCTGGAAATGATGAATGTAATCGGCACAGTGAACAAGACCGCAGCGAACGGCGCAATGTTGCTGCTGAGACTGAGGAATTCCACGAAAATGAAAATGAGTGCCGTCGATACCGAAATATTGACGACTTGTGTCAGCGGGAACGCCAAGTATTTCTTCCACGTCGGCCGCACTCGGTATGTAACGTACGTATTCAAGAAGAATGAAATGTTCAAGCTGATGAAGAAGCCGGCGAGATGCGCTGCAAGGTAAGGCAAGTCGAAAATATTGTGCAGCACAAGGTAAATGCTGTAATAAGTCAACGTATTGATGACACCTACGATGACGAAGCGGACGAATTCCGTGTTCAGTAATTTACTCATCGAATTCATCCGCATTGCTGATGTCGACGAGGAAGTTCGGCCGTTTCTTCGACTCGTTGTAGATTCGGCCGACGTATTCGCCGATGACGCCGAGACTGATCAATTGGATGCCGCCGAGCATCAGGACGGCAGTGATGGTGGTGAAGTATCCTGGTGCGCCGACACCATCGCGCAAGATATGGTAAAACGTGATTGCTACATATAGAAGCGACAGGAACAGCACGATGAAGCCGGTGTAAAAACAAATGCGGAGCGGCTTCATGTTGAAGGAGATGATGCCGTCGATGCCATAGTTGACGAGGCTCGCGAACGACCATTTCGATTCGCCATCCACACGCACGACGTTCTCGTACGTGAGGATCTTTTTACTGAGGCCGATCCACGAGAACAACCCTTTGGAGAAGCGGTTACTTTCACTCAGCCTCAAGATGGAATTGATGGCTTTGCGGCTGAGCAAACGAAAATCGCCCTCACCGTCTACAAAGTCGACATCCGTAACGGCATTGACGATTTTATAATAAAGGGAGCTTAAGACGCTGCGCATTTTCGATTCGCCTGTACGCGACCGTTTCGCGACGACTTGGTGGAATCCTTCCTCGAACCCTTGGACCATCTCGCAGATCATCTCTGGCGGGTGTTGCAAGTCGCTGTCCATCAAGATGGCTGCATCACCGTGCACGCGGTTGAGTCCAGCGAGGATGGCTGACTCCTTGCCGAAGTTCCGTGTCAGCGAGATGTATTTCACGTAGTCATGTTCACGGGCGAGCTTCAAGATCTCACCGAGCGTCTGATCTCGACTGCCATCGTTGACGAACATGATTTCATAATGGCACGGCAATTCTTCCAGCTCAGCTATGAGCCGGTTATGGATATTCACGATATTCGCCTCTTCGTTATAGGCGGGGATGATGATGGAAAGCAGTTTCATATAACTTTCCCCTTTCAATTATGTATGGACAGTCTGTCATCACTGTTTACCCGCCTTTCGCGGAAAGTATGCTCAGCAAAGAGTTTTCGGAATCGTGCGGGCAATTCAAGAAACCGAGGAACAGAATGGAGGAAGACAGGTGAATTGCTCTTCTTTATGGAACGGATGAAACTTTCGCTCGTTCTGGACGTATATAAGGAGGAGAAAAAAGTGGCGACCTCGCCGTAATAATTGAATTTTTTTGTAAATAGCCATACTATGAAAAAAGAGTCCAAAAAAGAAATGGAGCGTGCTGAAAATGGCGATTAATCTAGTAAAAGGTCAGAAGATCGATTTGACGAAAGGAAGGTCATCCCTTTCAAGCATTATGGTAGGCCTCGGGTGGGACCCTGTTCAGACGAAGAAGAGTGGTGGATTCCTGAGTTCTTTACTCGGCGGCGGTGGAGCAGGCGGACCGGATATCGACTGTGACGCGTCTGTCATCATGTTGAACGAAAACGGCAAACTTGCTGCAAAAGAGAACTTGATCTATTTTGGCAACAAACGCAGCAAAGATGGAAGCGTCGCACACTCCGGCGATAACTTGACCGGTGAAGGGGATGGCGATGACGAGACGATCAACGTGGATCTATCGAAAATCTCTCCATCGATTCACCGCCTTGTATTTGTCGTGAACATTTACAATGCGAAGAAGAAGAACCAGGATTTCGGCATGATCGAGAACGCGTTCATCCGCCTGGTCGATAATCAGTCAAGAGAAGAGCTGGTCCATTACAACCTGACAGAAAACTATTCTGGGAAAACAGCGTTGATCACGGGCGAAATTTACCGTCAAGGCACAGAGTGGAAATTTGCGGCAGTCGGCGAAGGAACAACTGATCCGGATATCGGGTCTATTGCAAACAAATACGCAAAATAAGGGGCGATTAAAGATGGCAATCAATCTATCAAAAGGACAAAAAGTGGATTTGACGAAAGGTAATCCGGGCTTGTCGAATGTAATTGTCGGACTTGGTTGGGATACGAATAAATATGACGGAGGCGACGACTTCGATCTTGATTCGTCGGTCTTCCTCTTGGATGCGAACGGAAAAGCGGGATCTGAAGCGGATTTTGTTTTTTACAACAACACAATCGGTGCAGGCGGAGCAGTTGAGCACACGGGCGACAACCGCACTGGCGAAGGTGAAGGCGATGATGAGCAAGTCAAAATCAACCTGTCGGCAATTCCTTCGGCGATGGAACGTGTGACATTTGCAATCACGATCCACGATGCAGAAGCGCGCGGACAGAACTTCGGGCAAGTGAGCAACTCCTACGTCCGGATTTTGAATGCAGAGACAAATGAAGAGTTGATCCGTTATGACCTCGGAGAAGACTTTTCCATCGAGACAGCAGTCGTAGTCGGTGAATTGTACCGCCACGGGGGAGAATGGAAGTTCAACGCCATCGGCAGCGGTTATCAAGGCGGCTTAGGTTCACTCGTGAAAGACTTTGGCCTGGATAGCTGATCAACTGAAGAAAGCAAGGGGCTCGTTCCCTTGCTTTTTTCTGAATTTAGAGCAAGTGGGTCGTTTAAATTGATCCGGACTGGACGAAGAAATTTTACAGCGTAAGCTCCCGCAGGACAGCGAACAGAATTAAGGAATTCTGTTCCCGCCTATGCAGCCAGCGGAATATCAGCAGCTGAAACTTATCTCTATTTAACAACAGCCGGCGGGAGGGGAATAACAATGAAACATTTTAATGGATTGTCCAGAACTGATTTAACTACATTCTTCGCAGAATCACCGATGAAGTTCAACCGTGACACGGATCGTGAAACGTTGGGCATCGCACTTGGTGCAGCACTTTATACACCGGGCTCACGGACGGACATTGCAGAGAAGATCCTATCCGGCAGCTATGGCCGGGGAACGTTCTCAGGTCTTGCGACACTCATCATATGTCTGGAAGATGCCGTTTCTGACGCGGCCCTGCCGGAAGCCGAGCAGAACATGATCCAGCAGTTGAAGCAGCTGGAAAAAGGTGGGCAAGGCTTGCCAGAAGAGTGTCCGATTTTATTTCTGCGTGTCCGCAGTGCGGCACAGCTGGATTATTTGGCGGAGCATGCTGGTACGGCACTTAGTGTATTAGCAGGCATCGTCTTTCCGAAGGCACTCGCTGAGAATCTTCCTGGATTTTTTGCCGCGCTCGACCGGGCATCCGAGCGCGCTTGCCGGGACTTGTATGCATTGCCGCTCCTTGAAACAAAGGAAATCCTTTATGCGGAGAGCCGCACCGCAACCTTGCAGGCGATCGATGAAGTGATTAGTAAAGAAGCGCACCGGATTTTGAATGTCCGTGTCGGCGCGACCGACTTCTCGAGCTTGTTCGGGCTGCGCCGTCCGGCAACGCGCCATATTTATGACCTTCACGTCGTCCGCGATTGCCTAACCGACATTTTGAATCGCTTCGGCAGAGCAGAGAAAGGATTGACGGTCTCCGGTCCGGTCTACGAATATTTCAGCGGGCCGCAAGTTCTGCCATTTCTTGCGGACTCCGAGAAGGTGTTATGGGAAGAAGTACAGCTGGACTTGCTGAACGGATTCACAGGGAAGACATGCATCCATCCTTCCCAGATCGCCATCGTCAATGCCGGTCATATCATCACGAAGGAAGCGTTCGGCGATGCCGAGCAGATTTTACGCGAGAGCACGGTCCATAACGGTGTGCTGCAAAGCGCGAACCGCAACAAGATGAACGAAGTGAAGCCGCATTTGAACTGGGCTCGCAAAACAGTCGCTCAAGCGAGAGTATACGGGGTGCTGAATGAAAACTATCAACCGATCGACGTCCTCAACCACATTCGAGAATATCAATTTTCAAAACAACTATAAATTATGGGAGTATCTGGAGCTCTCTGTCAGCGCGGATCGCAGCTACTACGGCCTGAAGCCTGAAGCGCTGTTCGAGATGGGGCTGCGCGTCAACAAGAAGCGCCAGTTCCTCTTCATCAGTAAACTGATCGCGAAGCATTTGGCCGTCCATCCGGCGATTGCGCTCGGTACAGGCAGCTTGCTGTCGTCGCTGTTGATGGAGAATACAGGGCTTGCTCCACACCCGGACGCTGAACGCATCGCCGTGATGATCGACAGCGGGGAACCGGACACGGCCTTGATGCAAAAAGCTTTGCAGTACAAGAAGGAACTGCCAGGCAAGACAGTCTTCATCGGCATGGCGGAGACGGCGACCGGGCTAGGACATGCCACATTCCAGCATTTCCTCGGAGCGGACTATATCCATACGACGCGCGAAGCGATTACAGGAAGCGAACCAAGCTTCGTCTTTGAGGAAGAGCACTCCCATGCGACTTCGCATAAAGTATACGCACCTGAAGGCATGCTGGAAGAGGCCGAGACGATCGTCTTGGTCGACGACGAGATTTCGACGGGTAACACGCTGATCAACCTTGTGGAAGCACTCGATGATCAATTTCCCGGGAAATGTTACAAATGTTTATCGATTCTTGATTGGCGCAACAGTACGCAGCGCGCCAAAATGGATGAATTCACTGCGCGTCGCGGAATCCAGGCGGATGTCCTGGCGCTCATGTCAGGCGAATTCACGTTGCACCACGGTCAGTCTCCGGAAGACGTAGCAGCTGAGAAGCTTGCTGGCGACACAGGTGCAACACTTAAAGAAATAATGACAGAAACAGTGGCGCGCAGTTCTGCAACCAATCAGCGCTACATCCCATATACCGGACGTTTCGGGCTATCGAGCGCGAAGCAAAAAGAGCTCGAGCAGTGGATTGAAGACGCCGCTGCGAAAATTGCGCCGCTTCTAGCTGGTGAAAAAGCACTCGTCATCGGCATCGGGGAGAACATGTATGTGCCGCTCCGTTTTGCACTGGCACTCGGAGGCGATGTGAAAGTCCAGACGACGACACGCAGTCCGATCCATGCCGCTCAGACACCGGGCTATCCGATCCAGGAAAAGGCGGCTTTCCAGCTGCCTGACATGGGTTCGGTCGATCAATACATTTACAATCTGGGGCAAGTCAAGGCGGACCGCATTTACCTCATCGCTGAATCTGTGATCCAGCGCGAGGAATGGCTGCCGCTTGTTTCATATCTTGAAGAAAAAGCACCACTCGAATGGATTTCACTAACGAATTGAAGGAGAGATGTTGACCGATGATTACGACAAACTTAGTGAAGACCAGCTATGCAAAAGACGATGTGACATTTCTCTTGAAAGATTTGACGGACCAGTTCGAAGAAAGCTCGCTCGAAGAACGGGAGCGGGCTGTCCAGGCAGGCGGGCACTACGCTGAACGTTTGCCGATCGAATACCGGCCATCGGAAGAATATACAGCGCTCTACCACGCTTCGGTCGAAACATCGAAGCAGCGGCTGAGCCATCTTGTCGGCGTCGTGACGCACAAAATCCTGAAGAATGCAGAGACAGAAGAAGTTGTCCTTGTATCCCTTGCAAGAGCGGGCAGTCCGGTCGGCATTTTGATCCGCCGCTATGCGCACATGATTTTGGGTCTCGACTGGGTGCATTACAGCGTCTCGATCATGCGGGACAAAGGGATCGACGTGAATGCGATGCGCACGATCAGGGAAAATCATCCGACGGGCCGTATCCAGTTCATCGACGGCTGGACAGGGAAAGGCGCGATCCAGAAAGAATTGACGAAAGCGGTAGAGCAACTGAACCAGGAAGAAGACATGCAGCTTGTGGATGATATGGCTGTACTCGCTGACCCCGGGGCATGCGCTGTGCTTTTCGGAACGCGGGATGATTTTCTTATACCGAGCGCTTGTTTGAATGCCACCGTCTCAGGACTTGTCAGCCGGACGATCTTGAACGGCCGCTTCATCGGACCGGAGGACTATCACGGAGCGAAGTTTTACGGCGAACTTGCAGAAGAAGACTTGTCCAACGATTTCATCGATCAAGTGACGGGTTGCTTCGAAGAGACGGCAGAAGCTGCCGCTCAGGAAGCTGCAACCGTTCCACTCACGGTCGAACGGACTTGGGCAGGGATGCTTGAAGTCGAGGCGATCGGCGACAAGCTGTACGCGGAAACGGATTACCACTTGATCAAGCCCGGCGTCGGTGAAACGACTCGCGTCTTACTCCGCCGCGATCCATGGAAAGTGCTCGTGAACGACGCGACACATCCGGACGTCCAGCACATTTTGATGCTTGCGGAAGAAAAAGGGATTCCGGTGGAAGTCGAGCCGGACTTGTTCTACCGTTCAATCGGGCTGATCCGTTCGGGGAAAGAACTATGACGATTTTATTTGCGAGCGACTTGGATCAGACACTGATTTACTCACGGAGATCGATGGGGATGGATGCGACTGAACAGGAACTGCGCGAAGTCGAACGATACGAAGGAAGGCCGCAATCGTTCATGACCAGGAAATCGCAGCGTGCCCTTTGGGAGCTCGGCAATGAAATGGTGTTTTTGCCGGTGACGACCCGCACGCAGGAGCAGTACGAACGCGTGACGGGGATTTACGAAGGGGAAGAGCCGCCATCGTTTGCGGTCATCTCGAATGGTGCGGTCATTTTGAAGGACGGCGAACCTGTCGAAGAATGGTCGGACCATATCCGCCAGCAATGTGTCAGCCGGAAGACCATCATCGAAGAGCTGATGCCGGAGATCCGCCGCTACTTCTCGGAAGACTGGGTCTTGCGGGTGCGCGAGGCAGATGGCTGGTTCGTTTATTTGATCGTCGACCGGGAACGGTTCCCGGTGGAGCGTTTGCTGGAATATACGACGGCCTTCAGGGAAATCGGCTGGAATATGTCCTTGCAAGGACGGAAGTTGTACTTCATGCCTGAGAGCATCACGAAAGCCGGCGCGATGGAATATGTGAAAGAGGAAGTCGGTGCGGATTTCGTCGTCGCTGCAGGAGATTCACTGTTGGATCTGGATCTTTTGGAGAGCGCGGATAAAGGGATTCTAGCCGCTCACGGTGAAGCCGTGAGGAGCAATGCGCAGATTTCGTCACATATTACTGTGACGGACTTGAAAGGAATCAAAGCTGGGGAGGAAATCATGGCGCAAGTGGCCGGACTTTCGATACAATATAGATAAGCACGAAGGAGGGGAGTCCCATGGTTCAATTGCATCCGGTCCGCGCACGAACGTGGGATCCGGAAACATTCGGCGCCTGGCTGAACAAGCCCGTCGTCGAGCATCCAGAAACGAAAGTCGAAGAGGACTCGCTCACTTATCCGCAGCTGCTTGCACAGTTCCTGGGCACACCGCTCGATCCGGATGATTATTTCGCTTCGATGCACGAAGCGCTAGAAGCATCCGGCGGGCAGCTCATCCGGTTGTTCGACCGTTTGGATAAGCAGATCGACCAGGAGCGTCTGCGTGCACTGCAGGACCTATTCGAGATGAATAAGAAAGAGCGAGGCTTGACGCCGAACCGCATTGTCGCCTTCCTGGACGGCAAAGGGCTTCTGCCCAGACTGAAGGATGCTGGCCTCAACCGCAGGATCCGCATCGTCTTGATCGATGTGCTGAAAGCGTTCGAGGCGCAATCGGGGAGCGGAACAACGCATCCGACTTTCCGCCGTGTCGCGACCGACCTCGTGAAATGGATCTTCAATCATATCGAGAAAGAACTGGAGAACTTAACACTCCAAAAAGGGCTACCGGCATTTCTTTGGTATGGCCCGCCATCCGAAAGCGAAAAGTGGTTCTTGACATTCGCTGCCGCGTTCGGGTTCCATGTCGTCGTCTTCGACCCTGAAGGCAGCCGCTGGTTCGAAAGCGCAGTGTCCGGTGAAGCTCCACATACGCATAGCTTCCAAGTAATGGCGACGACCGTCCTGCCGTTCCCGGAAGAAAAGCCGGAGAGGGTCGGCACGGTCGCATACCGTGCGACGCAGGAAGTCGATCGTCTTTTGCACCACGATGATTCAGGTTTATATAAACCGTTCCAGTTCAAATCCTATTTGACGAAATCGATCCGGTTGAAGACGACCATCGATGAAGCCTTCATGCTTGCGAGAGAACGTGCGATGGTTCGTCCGGGCTTCAAAGTGGAAAGTGGAAGCGTCAACATTCCGGTCGTCTTCGCCAAGATTATGGGCATCGAGAAGGACCGGAAACGGTTTTGGGACAATATCCATAGTCTGACGGAACGTGAGGATACGAAGCTGATCCGTAGTTTCCCGGTCATCGAAGAGCGGAAAGGCAATCAGCAGTTCCATTACCGTGCAGCGCTTGGGCGCGACGGCAAGCTGGATCCGGAAAAGATGAAGGAATCGAATTGGTGGCGTTACGGCAAGCTGCCGGACGGGGTCCAGACCGCAATCGGTGCAGCGATTGCGCGCCATGTCGAGAAGCCGATTCTCCTGCCGCAAGCAGGCGAGTCGCTTGAAGATGTGAATCTATACGCGTTTTCGCAGTCGATGTCTTTGCCTGACACAGTCATCCAAAGCATCCAACTGTTCGATTACCCACAATTCGTCCCGACCTTCTTGTTCTATAACGAGGAGAAGGACGGGGAATTGAGCCGGCCGGATGCCAATGCGATTGCACTGATCCATGCGTTCGGACTTGACGTCATCGTCATCAATCCGCAAGGACACCAGGACGTAGAGCGGTGGATCGATCCGGAGATGATGGACACGCATTGGCTGGATGAGCGGAGCTTCAATGAGCCTTTCCGCGAACCATCCGTCGTGAAGAAAATTTTTAGAAAATGGCTATAATAGCGAAGGAGTGAGACCGATGACGAATATGATGCCAGATCAGATCGAACAGCAGGAATTGGTGATGAAAGACGAGAACCAATTGAAAGCGAAGTTGAAGAACGATCCGGAAGTGCTGCAGCTTGCAGCGAACATTGATCCGAAAAATCAGATTCAATTATTGGAGTTCGGACGCGAACCCGCGAATGAAATATCGGCGTTCACAGGAAAAGTCTTGAATTCCGTCCAGGCCAACAGCATGGAAGAATCAAGTGAATTGCTGAAGCAGCTCGGGAAAATCATGGACAAGTTCGACAAGAAGGATTTCGTCGAGAAGAAAGGGTTCTTGAACAAGATCTTCAACAAAGGCAACAAGATGATCGAGCAATTGTTCAATAAATATCAGACGATGGGCACGGAAATCGACAAAGTGTACGTGGAAATCACGAAGTATGAAGCGCAGATGAAAGATTCCACGACGACACTCGAGCAATTGTACGATCAAAACTTCAACTACTTCATGGAGTTGGAGAAGTACATCGCAGCGGGAGACGTCAAAGTCGAAGAGCTGAAAGCGAAAGAACCGGAAGTGCGCAAGCGTGCCGAAACCGGCGACCAGATGGCATTGATGGAGTTGAACTCCTTGCAGAACGCCATCGAGCTTCTTGAGCAGCGCGTCTATGACTTGGAAATGGCGAAGCAAGTGTCGTACCAGTCGGCTCCGCAGATCCGCATGCTCCAGCGCGGGAACACGAAGCTGATCGGGAAGATCAACTCGGCATTCGTTACGACGATTCCGATCTTCAAGACGGGCTTGATTAACGCAATCGCTGCGAAGCGTCAAAGTCTCGTAGCAGAGTCGATGAATGAGCTCGATCGCCGGACGAATGAAATGCTGTTGAACAATGCCAACGATATTTCTCGCCAGTCGGTCGATATCGCACGCATGTCCGGTCAGCCGAGCATCAAAATCGAAACGATCGAACAGACATGGGAGACGATCATGCAAGGCATGAACGATACGAAAGCGATCGAAGAAGAGAACCGCAAGATGCGTGAAGAAGGACGCTTACGCATCGAAGAATTGCAGAAGAAGTATGAAGACACGCAACGCAAATAAACCAGTGTAAACGGAGGAGAAGTACATGACAACGATCAACTTATCCAAAGGACAGAAAATTGATTTGACGAAAACGAACCCGGGATTGACGAAAGTGACGGTCGGTCTTGGATGGGATACGAACAAATACAGTGGCGGCGATGATTTTGATTTGGATGCATCGGTTTTCCTGACAGCTGAAAACGGCAAATCCCGTGGCGCGGAAGACTTCATTTTCTACAACAACTTAGTCGGCGCGAATGGTGCGGTTACGCACACGGGCGACAACTTGACGGGTGAAGGGGACGGCGATGATGAGCAAGTGATCGTCGACTTGCCGAACATCCCTGCAGACATCCATAAAGTGGTTTTCACGGTGACGATCCATGACGCTGAGAGCCGTGGCCAGAACTTCGGACAAGTGTCGAACGCGTTCATCCGCGTCTTGAACGAAAGCAACGGAGAAGAAGTCTTGCGCTATGACCTTGGCGAGGACTTCTCGATCGAAACAGCGCTTGTTGTCGGTGAAATCTACCGTCACGGCGGTGAATGGAAATTCAACGCAATAGGCAGTGGCTACCAAGGCGGCCTAGCTGCTCTTGTCAATGACTTCGGATTGGCTTAACTCACACGTTACGGAACTCCCCTGGAAACTTCTCCGGTGGGAGTTTTCTTTTTGCCGGAGTGAAAAAGCGGTTCGATTTTCAGCGAATTGAAAAATAAGCCGAAAGACATAGGCGGCGTGCAGGCAGTGAAGTTGCCGGAGCTGTAAACGTTTTCAAAAAAACCTGAATAATTATTCTATATTGACAATATTTTTTCGTCTGGCTATCATGGAAACAATTCGAGAATACGTGAACTATTGCGAAGGAGACAGGTAACTTGATCCGGGATCTTCAGAGAGCTGATGGGTGGTGGGAATCAGCGGTCCTGACAAGTTGCAGCACTCCGGAATAGATGGATTGAACTTCAGTAGATCCATCCGCTTCGTGCCCGTTACGCATGTGACCAATGAGACTGCTTGAATTGCAGTGAATTAGGGTGGTACCGCGAAAAAAAAGACTTTTCGCCCCTTGTAGCTAGAAGGGGTGGAAAGTCTTTTTTTCTTGCCCGAAACCAAAAGAGGAGATGTTGAATATGCTGATCGATCAACAGATTTTGAGAATTCCGGGACCTACACCAATTCCGCCGAGCGTCGAGCGGGCGATGATGCAACCAATGATGGGCCATAGAGGGAAGAAGACATCCGAACTGATTGCACGGATCCGTCCAGGCTTGAAACGTGTTTTCGGCACAGAACAGGAAGTGATGATTCTTGCGAGCAGCGGAACGGCGGCATTGGAAAGTGCTGTCGTCAATACAGTTGCTCCCGGCGAAGAAGTACTTGTCATCGTAACCGGTGCATTCGGCGACCGCTTCGCAAAAATCTGTAAAGCATACGACATCAACACACACGTCATGGAAATCGAATGGGGCAATGCACTCGATCCAGTGCAAGTCGCAGATTTCCTGAAAGAGCATCCGGCAGTGAAGGTCGTCTTGTCTACATATTGTGAAACATCGACGGGTGTGCTCAACCCGATCCGCGAGCTCGCAGGAGCGATGCGGGAAGTATCGGATGCACTGTTAGTCGTCGACAGCGTATCAGCTGCTGCAGGCGCGGAAACGAACATGGACGCGTGGGGCATCGACGTCGTCGTCACAGGCTCACAGAAAGCCTTTATGCTGCCACCAGGTCTCGCGTTCATCGCAGCGAGCGCACGCGCTTGGGAGAAAATCGAAGCGAACAAGCAGCCGCGCTTTTACTTGGACTTGAAAAAACATCGCGATAGCATCGTTAATAATACAACACCATTTACGCCGGCTGTTTCTCTCTTGTTTGGCTTAGAGCAAGCACTCGCTCTATTGGAAGAGGAAGGGTTGGAGCAAGTATATGCACGACATGAATTGATGAAGAACATGACACGCGCAGCATTCCGCGCACTCGATATCCCACTGTTGGCACCCGACGAGCACGCATCACCGACTGTTACGGCAGTGAAGCCGGATGACTTCGACGCTGTGGCATTCCGTAAGGTTTTGAAAGAGCAGTTCGCAGTGGAATTCGCAGGCGGCCAGCAACACTTGGCAGATTCAATTTTCCGTATCGGTCACATGGGCTTCTGTTCGCCGGTCGAAGTATTGCAAGCACTCGCAGCCGCAGAGCTCGCTATGATAAAAGTAGGAAAGAACATCGAGCTCGGTGCAGGTGTCCGTGCAGCGCAGCAAATGTATCTTCAGGAAGGGGAAGTGTGAGATGACATATCGGGTACTGATCAGTGATCCATTAAGTGAAGAAGGAATTTTTCCGCTGCGTGAAGCGGCGGACCTGGAAGTCATCGTCGATACGGGACTGGAACCGGCACAGCTGCTGGAACGCATCAAAGGGATGGACGCGTTGATTGTCCGCAGCCAGACGCAAGTGACGCGTGAAGTGATCGAAGCGGCAGACAAGCTGAAAATCATCGGCCGTGCAGGTGTCGGCGTCGACAACATCGACCTGGAAGCAGCGACCGAACAAGGAATCATCGTCGTCAACGCACCGGACGGCAACACGAACTCAGCGGCAGAGCACACGATGGCGATGCTCATGTCAATGGCGCGTAAGATCCCGCAAGCGTTCCATTCACTACGGAACGGCAACTGGGACCGCAAGTCGTACGTCGGCGTCGAGCTGAAAGGCAAGACGCTCGGTGTCATCGGCCTTGGCCGGATCGGAGCGGAAGTAACAGCGCGTGCGAAAGGACAGCGAATGGAAGTCATCGCGTACGACCCGTTCTTGACGGAAGAAAAAGCCGACAAGATGGGCGTCGCATTCGGAACGGTGGAAGACGTGCTGCGCGCTGCAGACTTCATCACTGTCCACACACCGCTTCTTCCAGAGACGCGCCATTTGTTGGACAAAGAGGCATTCGAACTGATGAAAGATGGTGTGCAGATCATCAACTGTGCACGCGGAGGCATCATCGATGAACAAGCATTGTATGACGCAGTGGTGAATAAAAAAGTCGCAGGCGCTGCGCTCGACGTGTTCGAGCAGGAGCCGATGGTCGACTTCCGCTTGCTGGATTTACCAGAAATCATCGCGACGCCGCATCTCGGAGCATCGACTGTGGAAGCACAGGAGAGCGTTGCAATTGACGTCAGCCGTGACGTCATCAGCTTCTTGACAGAAGGCATCGTTCGCAACTCAGTCAACTTGCCGTCTGTTCCGAAAGAAGCGATGGCGAAGATCGAACCATTCTTCGATTTGGCGGAACGCATCGGGGTGTTCTTGACCGATTTGACAGGGCATACGGCACAGGAAGTCCAGATCCGCTATACGGGTGAACTTGCCAATTCCGAAGTGGGACCACTGACGCGCAACTTGATCAAGGGATTGCTGAAACGCCATCTCGGACGTAACGTCAACGTCGTCAACGCCTTGTACTTGGCGGAGCACCGAGAAATCCGTGTCCAAGAAAGCAAGTCAACTGAAATGAAAGCTTACACGAATTTGATCACAGCAGAAGTGAAGACGAGGGCAGGCACGTGCAAAGTGTCGGCGACCTTGTTGAATGGACAAGGACCACGTATCGTCAAAGTTGATGATTACTTAGTGGATGTCGTGCCAAAAGGACATCTCCTATTCATCCGGCACAATGACCGCCCGGGTGTCATCGGACGCGTCGGAACGCTGCTCGGCACTGAAGATGTCAACATTGCAACGATGCAGGTTGGCCGCTCGAACGAAGGCGGAGATGCCATCATGATGCTGTCAATCGACAAAGGGGCAGGCGAAGAAAGCTTGGAACGTCTGCGCAAACTGGATGAAATCGTCACGGTACAGGCAATCGATCTGGAATGAACAATAAAACAATCGCCTTTCCAATGATGGAAAGGCGATTGTTTTATTTCTTGTTCGTCGCATTCAGCTCATCGAGAAGGGGAAGCAATTGGCTGAGATGCTGGATTTCGAATGTCGGTTCAGCTGGGCCCGTGACGGTTTTCTCTTCCCGGTTGATCCACACCGAGCGGATGCCTGCACGTCCAGCGCCGAGAATGTCCGTCATCAAATTATCCCCGACCATCAACACTTCGTCCGCTGAAACACCTGCTATATCGAGCGCATGGCGGAAAATGGCAGGATCAGGTTTTCCTTTCCCGAACCCACCGGAAATGATGATGTGGTCGAAATACGGAGAGATCTCCGGTGTAATGGTGAGTTTCTGCTGCTGGAGACCAGGCGAGCCGTTCGTCAGTAGCAATAGCGAATAACGCTCTTTCAAAGCATCGAGCACTTCGAAACTTTCTTCATAGACGAATGGATTCCGCTGCCGTGCTTCAATGAAATGGTCGGCCAGTTGTACGCCAAGTTCCGGCCGGTCAATGCCGATGCGCGCAAGTCCGCGTGTCCAGGCTTCACGCCGGTATGCGGGAACAATCTTTTTCATCTGCTGAAATTCAGTTCCTTCATCGTCGAAACTTCCCCAAAGCCCTTCGAACGGATTGATGCCGATCATGCGGGTGAACTCGTATGTATCGTACCCGGCGTAAAGGTCCGTCGCCTCTTCCCGCACTGCTTGCTCCAACCCAGCACAAGGCGTCCCCGTTTGTTCGGCTGCATAACGGCAAGTTTCATCGAATGCTGTTTGGACACTCTTCTTATCCCAGAGCAATGTATCATCCAAGTCGAAAAAAATTACTTTGATCAATTGTCCCACTCCTTTCTTAAAGTGTACTGTACTGCACGCGAAAATCAAAGAGCTGTCACAATCTCGGCGCAATCGGCGATTTTCAGATGATAAGATGGAGGGAAGGAGTGATAGCGATGACAACTTTTGAGACGCAAACAGGATTATGGGAAGAAGCAGCCGAATTCGTCTTTACATGCTACCACGAATGGGGGAAGAGCGAGGACGAAGCGAGAGCCCGCCTGGCGGAAGTTGCCGAGGAGATCAGAAAGACCGGAACCTATACGCACACATATGAAGAACTGGCGTACGGAGCGAAACTGGCATGGCGCAACAGCAACCGCTGCATCGGGCGGCTGTTCTGGGATTCGATGACGGTTTTTGATCGCAGGGAAGTGACTGATCCGACCCAAGCGTTCGATGCGCTTCATGAACATATGGAATATGCCTGGAACGGCGGGAAAATCCGTCCGGCGATTTCAATTTTTCCAGCTAAGCGGGCGGACGGTCCAACAATGCGCATCTGGAATCACCAATTGTATCGTTACGCAGGTTATGAGCGGGACGGGATAGTCGTCGGCGATTCGACTTCCGTTGCCTTCACCCGCATTTGTGAGGAGCTCGGCTGGAGGGGGGAAGGTACGCACTTTGACCTCTTGCCGCTTGTTGTAGGATATGAAGGGGAGCAGCCGATCTGGCGGGAGATTCCTTCTCACCTGGTGAACGAAGTGGAAATCGGCCATCCGGACATCGAAGGCTTTTCCTCTCTCGGACTGAAGTGGTACGCCATCCCGTTGATTTCAGACATGAAGCTTGAAGTCGGCGGCATTAAGTACGAGACGGCTCCGTTCAATGGCTGGTACATGGGGACAGAGATCGGCGCACGCAACTTGGCCGATGAAGACCGGTATGACCAATTGCCGAACGTGGCGGAAGTGATGGACATCCCAGCCACTTCCAACCGCTCGCTTTGGAAAGACAAAGCGCTCGTCGAATTGAACGTTGCCGTACTTGATTCATTCCAGCGCGCCGGTGTGACCATTGTCGACCATCACACAGCGGCAAAGCAATTCCAAAGCTTCGAGAAAAAAGAAGCGGCAGCGGAGCGTCCGGTGACAGGAAACTGGGCTTGGCTCATTCCGCCGCTGTCTCCGGCAACGACTCATGTTTTTCATAAACGGATTCTGAATACGATTGTGAAGCCGAATTATTTTTACCAGAAAGCGCCTTATTGATCGTGCTTGTTTGCCTGTGTTATCGTGCCATGCTTTTTCATTCGGATGATTTTGTATTATAATAGAACGAGTGAACGTTCTTCACATTCAAAGTTGAAAGAAAGTGGGAAACAGCATGGGACGCAAATGGAATAATATCAAAGAGAAAAAAGCATCGAAAGACGCCAGCACAAGCCGCATCTATGCGAAATTCGGCCGGGAAATCTACGTGGCTGCCAAGCAGGGCGAGCCCGATCCGGAATCGAACCAGGCACTGAAAGTCGTTCTTGAACGTGCAAAAACATATAGTGTACCAAAAGCCATTATTGACCGGGCAATCGAAAAAGCGAAAGGCGGTTCCGAAGAAAGCTACGACGAATTGCGTTACGAAGGCTTCGGCCCGAACGGTTCGATGGTCATCGTCGACACATTGACGAACAACGTCAACCGGACTGCATCCGACGTCCGCGCGGCATTCGGCAAAAACGGCGGCAACATGGGCGTCAGCGGCTCAGTCGCTTACATGTTCGACTTCACGGCAGTCTTCGGCATTGAAGGCAAGACCGCTGATGACATGCTTGAACTCTTGATGGAAGCCGACTTGGATGTCCGCGACATCATGGAAGAAGAAGAAACCGTCATCATCTACGCGGAAGCGGACCAATTCCACGCAGTTCAAGAAGCACTGAAAGCAAACGGCATCACGGAATTCACCGTTGCTGAACTGACGATGCTTCCGCAAAACGAGCTGGAATTGCCGGCAGATGCACAAGAACAATTCGAGAAAATGATCGACGCACTCGAAGACCTCGAGGACGTGCAGCAAGTTTATCATAATGTGGATTTGGGAGAATAAACCTCCACTAACATTTAGTAACCGCCAGAGCTCAATCTGGCGGTTGCTTTTTTGTTATAAAAAGAATTTTATAAATAGTTCGAAAATTGACTTGTAATTCAAAAACATAACACTTATACTATTTTTGAAACTGAGATTAAAAAATGTAAAGGCTTTCAAAAGTGGACGGAGGAGAACAAATGCTCAAGGAATTGTCACCAAAAGCTGCAAAACTCCAACGAGAATTACTAGCATTCATGGATACACATGTTTACCCGGCAGAAAAAGCCGTTGAAGAATATATGAGGACTGCAGAGAGCCGCTGGACAATCCCTCCAATCATCGAGGAATTGAAGGCGAAAGCAAAGAAACAAGGGTTGTGGAATCTTTTTCTGGATCACCCGGAATACGGAGCCGGCCTCTCGAATTATGATTATGCCCACCTCTGTGAAATCATGGGTCGTTCACTGATTGCACCAGAAATTTTCAATTGCAATGCCCCGGACACCGGGAACATGGAAGTTTTCGTGAAATACGGTACGGTACAACAGAAGAAGCAGTGGCTGGAGCCGTTGCTCGAAGGGAAAATCCGTTCTTGTTTCTCCATGACAGAGCCTGATGTCGCTTCATCGGATGCAACGAATATTCAAAGCAGCATCGTTCGTGACGGGGATGAGTACATAATCAACGCGAAGAAGTGGTGGACGACTGGCGCGATGGATCCGAGGTGTAAAATCGCAATTGTCATGGGCAAGACAGACCCGAATGCTGAAAAGCATAAGCAGCAATCGATGATTCTCGTACCGTTCGATACGCCGGGAGTTGAAATCATTCGTCCGCTTACGGTATTCGGCTACGATGATGCGCCGCAGGGACATGCGGAAGTTCACTACAAGGGTGTCCGCGTGCCATCAGAGAATATGTTGCTTGGTGAGGGACGAGGATTTGAAATTGCACAGGGACGTCTTGGGTCTGGTCGGATCCATCACTGCATGCGTGCAGTCGGTGCAGCGGAGAGAGCGCTGGAACTATTGTGCCAACGGGCGGAGAGTAGAGAAGCGTTCGGATCTGCTTTAGCTGACAAGGATGTCATCCGTGAAATTGTTGCAGAAAGCCGGATTGAAATCGAACAAGCTCGCCTTTTGACGTTGCACGCGGCACATAAAATCGATCAAGGAGGTACCAAAGCAGCACGGAAAGAAATTGCGATGATTAAAATTGCTGCCCCACGCGTTTCGATCAATGTCATTGATCGGGCGATGCAAGTATTCGGTGGTGCAGGTTTGTCGGAGGATTTCCCACTTGCTGCGCATTACGCAAATGCCCGCACACTTCGCTTAGTCGATGGACCGGACCAAGTCCACTTGCGTGATATCGGGAATTTGGAGTTCCGCGAACAAGGCAAGAAATCAGCGAAGGTGAAAAAATAGATGAGTGAGCTGATGAAATCTTGGCAAGTCGTTACTTTAGGAGAGCCAGATGAGGCATTACGACTAACAGATATGCAGAAGCCTGAACCTGGAGAAGGCGAAGTGTTGATCCGCGTAAAAGCTGCAGCACTTAATTTCTTCGACATCCTTCAATGTAAAGGAGAGTACCAAGAAAAGCCGGAGCTCCCTTTTACACCTGGTGCAGAAATTGCAGGAGAAATCACTGTGGTAGGAAGTGGCGTGACACTTCAACCGGGCACACGGGTACTAGCAACTCCTTCACTGCCAGCAGGTGGATTCAGTGAATGGATTATCGTAAAGGAATCCGAAGCTTTCCCAATTCCTGAAGAAATGTCTTACGAGGAAGCAGCGGCATTCTTCATCACATATCAAACAGCCTACTTCGCATTGAACCGAAGTGGTCGGTTGAAAAAAGGAGAAGTATTGCTCGTCCATGCAGGATCAGGCGGTGTCGGTTCTGCTGCAATCCAACTCGGAAAAGCAGCCGGGGCGAAAGTAATCGCGACTGCAGGAAGTGATGAAAAGGCGGAAGTATGTAGACAGCTCGGAGCGGATTTGGCAATCAACTACCGCACAGAAGGCTTTATTCCGGTTGTAAAGGAATGGACGAACGGCAAAGGAGCCGACGTCATCTTCGATCCGGTAGGAGGAGAGACTTTTGACCAATCACGCCGCTGCGTCGCTTTTGAAGGAAGGTTGTTGGTGATCGGCTTTGCGGGAGGGGAAATTGCTCAAGCACCAACGAATCATGCGTTAGTCAAAAACTATTCGATTGTGGGCATCCACTACGGACTTTTCCGAAAGCTGTATCCGAAAGAGACGGTGAAAGCGCACGAGAAGTTGGTGGCGCTATTCAAAGAAGGAGCAATTCGTCCACTTCTTTATAGTCGCAATACATTCGACAGGTTGCCTGAAGCATTACAGGAGCTTGGGAGCCGTAAAACATACGGGAAATTAGTACTGATAACTGAAGAGACAATGTAAGGCGGAACGGACAATTGACAAAGGGGGAAATGAATTTGAAACAAGTTGCAGTAGTTGGGGCAGGAACAATGGGGAATGGCATCGCGCAAATCGCGGCTGAAGGTGGATTTGATGTTGTATTATACGATAAAGATGCAGCAGGACTTGAGCGCGGCATCAAACGGATCGAGAAGACGCTAGCGCGCAATGTGGAAAAAGGAAAGCAAGACCAGCAAACAGCGGATGACATCAGAGGAAGAATGCATCCAACTGGCGACATCAACGAATTGAAAGATGCAGATTTGGTGATTGAAGCGATCATCGAGCAAATCGAGCCGAAGAAAGCGTTGTTGGCTGAACTAGATGTGGTGTGTAAACCTTCGACGATTTTCGCGACGAATACGTCTGGATTGAGTATTACGGAAATGGCAGCGGCAGTGAAACGAAGCAGCCAAGTAATCGGCATGCACTTCTTCAATCCAGTGCCTGTCATGCCACTTATTGAAGTCATCCGTGCGGAACAAACGGACGATGATACATTCACAACAGCTTTCAGAATGGCGGAGAAATTCAATAAGACGGCAATTGCTGTGAAAGAAGCACCACTTTTCGCAGTCAACCGTATTTTGACACCGATGATCAACGAAGCAATCTTTGTCCTCGATGAAGGAATCGCTTCTGCAGAGGATATCGACAAGGCGATGAAGCTCGGTGCGAACCATCCGATCGGACCGCTTGCCTTGGCGGATCTGATCGGCTTGGATACGATGCTGTTTGTCGTCGAGACGTTGTATGAAGAGACAAACGACTCGAAATACCGGCCGGCGCCATTGCTGAAGAAATATGTACGTGCTGGAAGACTTGGAAGAAAGAGCGGGCTAGGCTTCTTTAAATATGATTGAAGGGACAGGGAGACGTCTATGACCGAGCATATGGATAAAGCTTCTGAAGCAATTGATTGGCTTGGTGTAGAACGTTATTTGCATCAATCCATCCCCCATCTGCCAGCCGATGAAATGGTGGTCAAACAATTTTCGGAAGGCTATTCCAATCTGACTTATTTACTGGAAATCGGCGGTTGGAAAGGTGTTCTGCGGAGGCCGCCGTTTGGTGAAGTGCCTCCGAAAGCACATGATATGAAACGGGAGTTTCAAATTTTGGAGAAAGTCCATCCAATTTTTTCACTGGCGCCAAAACCATATGTGTATTGCGAAGATCTGGCAGTGATGGACAAGCACTTCTATGTCATGGAGAAGAAAGAAGGGATCGTTGTTGATCATGAACTGCCTGAAGGTTATGGCGGTTCGCGAAATTCGGGTCCCTTGATTTCAGCAGGTGTCATCGCGACGTTGATCCGCTTGCAGTCTGTCGATTATGAAAAAGCTGGAATGGTATCTATGGGGAAGCCGGCCAGATTTCTTGAAAGACAAGTGAGCGGCTGGATTCGTCGCTATGAACATGCAAAGACGCACGAGTATAGTCACCTTGGTGACCTTGAAGAATGGCTTCGGAGGAATCTTCCGGTAACGACGGAAACCACCATTGTCCATAACGATTTCAAGCTGAACAACATGGTTTTGGATACACACGTTCCAGGTTTAATTCATGGAGTGCTTGATTGGGAGCTCTCGACAATCGGAGATCCACTCTTAGATGTCGGCTCTTCCATCGTGTATTGGGGAGAAGCGGAAGACCCGGATATGGGAATCAACGTCGTGACAAACCAGCCTGGATTTTTCAGCAGACGTGAATTTGCAGAGGCGTATGCAAAGGAAAGTGGAAGAGATTTAACCGATATTAACTATTACGTATCATTCGGCTTCTATAAACTCGCGGTGATCCTGCAACAGATCCACCATCGCTGGAAAATCGGTGAGCAGAAAGATGAGCGTTTTGCACAACTGAACGTAGCGATCGCGAATTTATTCGAAATGGCTGAAGAAGTACGACTAGGAAAAATGTTATAAAGAATAGGCGTAAAGGTCTCGAATTTAAACTTATAGTTAAAATATAAACTCAGAGCGAAAAATCTATTGCAATTAAGAATGGTGGCTTGTAAGATAATGATAAGAATTAATTTTCTGACAATTTAGGGGGAGAAGTTTTATGAAAGCGTCTTTTTTAACGGAGGAACACGAGCTGTTTCGAAAATCACTGCGGAGAATGTTGGACAAAGAAGCATATCCACATTACCAGCAATGGGAGGACGACAAAGCTATTCCACGTGAGCTTTGGACGAAGCTCGGCGAAAATGGATTCCTGCTTCCTTGGGTGGAAGAAGAGTACGGCGGACTTGGACTCGACTTCTCTTATTCATTCATTTTGGTGGAAGAGCTTGAGCGTGTAGGTGTCGGCTTAGCGAGCGGAGTCTGTCTTCATTCGGATATTGTAAGCCCTTACATACAGTCTTATGGAACGGAAGAGCAGAAGCAGAAGTGGCTGCCTGGAAGTGTAACAGGCGAGCTAATCTCTGCAATTGCGATGACTGAGCCAGGTGCTGGGTCGGATCTCGCGGGCGTACAGGCGACAGCGAAACGTGAAGGAAATTACTATATCCTGAACGGGGAGAAGACTTTCATCACGAATGGTGGAAATGCGGATTACGTCGTCGTTGTCTGCAAGACCGATCCGAAAGCGGAGCCGGCATACCGCGGCATCAGCTTACTCGTTGTCGAGAAAGGCACTCCTGGATTCAAGCAAGGAAAGACACTTCATAAAATGGGGATGCACTCCGGAGACACAGCGGAACTTGTATTCGAAGATGCAAAAGTACCTGTGGAAAACTTGTTGGGAGAAGAAGGGAAAGGTTTCTACTACTTGATGGAGAAGCTGCAGCAAGAACGTCTTGTCGTAGCGTTACAAGTGCAAATCGAAGCGGAAGAGATGCTGCGCCTGACACTCGAATACGTGAAGGAGCGGAAAGCATTCGGTAGCCGCATCGCAGACTTCCAGAATACACAGTTCAAAATTGCGGAGATGGCGACAGAAATCGACCTTGGCCGTAACTACATCAATACGCTGACTGAAAAACACATCGCGGGCGAAGACATTGTGAAAGAAGTGTCCATGGCGAAATGGTGGATCAGTGAGATGGCGAAACGGGTGGCTGCGGAATGCCTGCAGTTGCACGGAGGCTACGGCTATATGGAAGAATACGAAATCGCCCGACGTTACCGTGATATTCCAGTAACGAGCATTTATGCTGGGACGACAGAAATCATGAAAAACATCATCGCTAAGAAAATTTTGAGTTAGGGGTGAGGGTTTGAAGCTAGCAGAAAAAAGAGCACTCAAGAAGAAGGAGGAAATTTTAAGGGCAGCCGCAGCGATCATCAATCGAGAAGGATACGCTGGAACGACCATGGAAGAAATCGCTGCCGACCTTCTGATGACCAAAGGAGCACTATATTACTACTACAAGAACAAGAGCGAGTTGTTGTATGAGTGCCACAACCTGGTGCTCTCCGCGGCAATCGAAGACCAGAAAGAAGTCCTTGAAAAAGGCGGGGATATCGAGGAAACGTTGATTACCATGATTGCTGTTCACTTGGACTACGCAATCGAAGAGAAAGAAGTTTTCAACCTTATCACGAAGCCTGACCAAGTATTTACAGAAAAACAATTGGAAGCAGCATTGAAATTACGGAGAACTTACGCTGGTTTGTTCGATCAAATTATCAATAAAGGAAATGAAGAAGGCCGATTTTCTTTGGAAGACCCCTTGATCGCCCGCATGATCATTCTGGGTTCGATGAACTGGATTCAACAGTGGTACCGGGGGGATGGCCGGATTTCGAAAGAGGAGCTGCAACGAATTTTTGCCAAGTACATTTTGAAATTATTAAAGTAAGGAGCTGGTCAGCATGTTCGTCACAGAGAAATTTCAGGAGAAAGTAACAAAACATCCGAATAAACTTTACACATCTTTCAATGGTAGAGAGATGACTTATGAGGAGTTCTTCGAGAAAGCGAAGAAAGTGGCTGCTTACTATCAAGACAAGGGCTACAAGAAAGACGATATCATCGCGCTGTATTCCTTGAACTCGGATGACTTCCTCGTTTGCTATTACGGGATTCAGCTAGGCGGCTTTACAGTCATGCCGGTGAATACGAAGCTGGCAGCTCCGGAAGTTCAATTCATCTTTGAAAACTCACAGGCGAAAGCGTTGATCTACGACGAGATAATCGTCGAAGTGATCGATAAAACATCGTTTAAATTCGAAGACACGGTCGTCATCGGTGAGGGTGAAAATACATTAGCAGGAATCGTCTCGAACGATCAGCTAGAATACAAGGAAACGAAACTGGAAGGCGATGATACAGCAGTCATCATGTACACGTCCGGCACGACGGGAAAACCTAAAGGAGTCATGCTGACGCATACGAACATCAAAGCTGCCGGCGAAATCTGGGCGGAAGCGATGAGCATTACGGAAGACGACCGGATGCTGGTCTCGACACCACTCTTCCACTGTGCGGCAAGCCACGTGTTTGTCGTACCAGTCAGTTATATGGGAGGAACTATTTTAATAGAAGAAGCTTTCTCTCCTGAAAAAACGATCAAGAACTTGGAGACCTTAGAGCCAACGATTTTCTTCGGTGTCCCAGCTATGTTCAGTATCATTTTGAACTTGCCGGATATCGGAAAGCTTGATTTGAAGAAATTACGGTTATTCGGTTACGGAGCGGCTCCGATGCCATACGAGCTTGTGAAGAAATTGAAGGAAACGTTCCCGAACGTCGCGTTGCAAAATCTTTATGGACAAACTGAAAACGCACCAGCTGCATCTTCTTTGAAAGATCATTTAGCACTTGAGAAAATCGGTTCAGTCGGAGAGATTTTGCCGCAAACGGATGTGAGAGTAGTAGATGAATTCGGCGAATCATTGCCTGTCGGACAAGTGGGAGAAATCGTTGTCAAAGGCCCACAAGTCATGAAAGGATATTTGCGCAATCCGGAAGCGACTGGAAAAGCGATTCAGAATGGATGGCTTTACAGTGGAGATTTAGGGAAGTTTGATGAAGATGGTCTCCTATACATCGTTGACCGGAAGAAAGA
Organism: Planomicrobium sp. YIM 101495; assembly: GCF_009707665.1. Taxonomy (GTDB): domain Bacteria; phylum Bacillota; class Bacilli; order Bacillales_A; family Planococcaceae; genus Planococcus. The sequence goes on along the minus strand of NZ_WLZW01000001.1, from coordinate 1,636,424 downwards.
CATGATCATCAGAGGCGGGGAGAACGTTTATCCGGTCGAGATCGAAGAAGTCCTCTACCAGATCCCACAAATCTTGGAAGCAGCAGTCGTAGGAGTTCCGCACGAAATTTATGGAGAAGTGCCGAAAGCTTATGCAGTAGTCAAAAAAGGGCAAGCGATTACAGAAGGAGAAATCAAAACATACTGTGGAACACAGCTGGCGAAATACAAAGTTCCTTTCGAAGTGGAATTCATGGACGAACTGCCGAGAAACGCATCAGGAAAAGTATTAAAGCATGCACTGCGCTCTAAAGAGACTGTAAATTGAAAAAACTAAAATAAAATCTAAGGAGGGTTTATATGAAAAAAGGTAAATGGATGTCTGTATTGTTGGCAAGTGCACTGGTACTTGGGGCTTGTGGGGGAGAAACGGGTTCTTCAGATGAACCGACAGCAAAAGCTGGAGAGACAATGAATTTAAGAGCGTCTTCCGGAGTCCCGGATAAGCACTTCTGGCATCGTGGATTCTTTGATCCATTAACGAAAGCTGTAGAAGAAGATTCAGACGGTCAAACCACGTTCGATATTTTCACTGCAGGCGAGCTTGTCACACTCGGTGGAGAATTGGATGCACTCAACTCTGGTCAGATGGATATTGCCTTAACATTGATGCCACCCTATGACCCACAGCGTTTCCCTTACACAGAAGTGGTTATGCTCCCGACTCTTGAGTCCGATGCAGGAATTGCAACGGAAGCGATGAGAAAAATGATGGAAAGCGATCGCGAAATCAAAGATGGAAAAACGTACTATGAATTGGAATTCGCTGATAAAGGGCTAGTCGCATTCGCAAATCCAGCGACAGAGCCATATGTTCTTTCAACAACTAAGCAAGAATTCGATAGTGTAGATGACTTCTCAGCTGCAATTCGCGTACGTACTGCTTCACGCGTACACGAAATTCTAGCTGACGAGCTTGGCATCACTGCTCAGTCTATGCCAATCTCTGACGCATACGATGCATTAAGCCGAAATGCTCTAGACGGCATTATTTACAACGCTCCGGACTGGATCGCTTTCGGACTTGATGAATTAATCAAGCACACGATCACTGGCGTCAACTTAGGACACTTCATCGGTCACACGGCGATGACGCAAGAAACTTGGGATTCTCTATCTCCTGAAGCACAGGAAGCATTCAAAACAAGATCAATCGAAATTGCTGCTGACGGTGCTGAATTGACAATGGGCGAAACGGAAGAAAACATCGCAGCAAACGAAGAAAAAGGTGGTCAAATCATTCACTTTGATGATGTATCACCAGAGGTTCATGAGAAATTGGAAGATGCAGTTGTTTCTTCATGGATTGATTGGATTGAGAACCTGGATTCTCAAGATCTAGGTGGTAAGGAAATGGCGTTGCTTTGGAGAGATATGCTTGTTGAATCAGGTGCGGTCCTTCCTCAAGCGGTTATGGATATTGAGTAATTTATAATGGGAGCTCTAGAGCTCCCATTTTTTTATAAGTTAGAGGGGGGACCGATAATGGAAAATATAATCATCATTGTTTCATTAGTTCTATTTTTATACTTCTTGATTGTAGGCCAGTACATCAGTTCATTAATGTTTTCCATCGGGATGATAGGTATCTTCCTCATTGGTGGAATGGATCTATTGAGCGGGTTCTTACAGAATGAACCTTTTGCTCGAACAGCTAGCTACGCATTGACGACAATTCCTTTGTATATCTTAATGGCACAATTCATTATGCAAGCCGGAATCGTCAAGGATTTATACAGTTTAATGTACACCCTCTCCAGAGGACGTCCAGGTCCACTCGGCGTAATGACAATCTTGCTCGGTGGTTTACTTGGTGGTGTATCCGGTTCTGGAACAGCGACTTCTGCAGCCCTCGGACAAATTGCAGTTCCTGAGCTACAAAAGAGAGGATATCCGGATCATTTGGCTGGCACAATTGCAGCTGCGGCAGGATCACTTTCAGCAATTATCCCGCCTAGTGTTATCTTAATTCTTTACGGAGTGGTAGCTCAGATTTCGATTGGCGAGTTATTTACAGCTGCACTTATTCCAGGAATTCTCCTAATGCTTGTTTTCTCTGTTCTCGTGATCATTTATTTGAGATTCAACAGTAAAGAATTAAAAGCTGCTTCACAAGAGTACGTAAGTGACAATGTACCAATCTCACGCTATTTCATCGTGACGATTCTTGGTGGAGCAATGGGAATCTCCATCTTCGGTGGGATTTACTTAGGGGTTTTCTCTCCTACAGAAGCTGGGGCAGTCGGTGCGTTCATCGCATTGATCATGGCGACAATTTTAGGGAAAATTAACTTGAATTTCTTCAAGACTTCGATGGTCGAGACAACGAAGATCACGGTTATGGCAATGTTCATCGTTGTCGGTGCATCATTGTTCGGGAAGTTCATTTCACTTTCACTTGTTCCTCGAAAAATCATCGATTTGCTTGGGCCAATCATGGATTCTCCGGTACTCGTGATTATCATAATCATGGTCTTTTACTTCTTCCTGTTCATGTTAATTGAGAGTGTTGCCGTTATTTTGATGACGGTACCGATCATTATGCCGATCGTTACAGCAATCGATGCGGATCCGGTTTGGTTCGGGATTATGTTAACGATCGTATGTACAGTCGGAATGCTTACACCACCGGTCGGAATCAGTGTTTATGCGGTGGGAGGCGTTACGGGAATCCCGATTGAACGATTGTTCAAGACATCGACGGTGTTTGCTGTCGTGGCAACGATTGTTGTCATCGGTCTATTGATTGTTTTCCCTGAAATAGTCACATGGTTACCAAGTCAGATGAGATGATAGAGGTGGATAATGAAAACGATAGAAAAGATTAGCAGCATATTTAGAAATGTTGGAAAGTATATAAGTGGAATTGCGATCCTTCTCATGATGCTCGTGATCGTAGCTGATGTGTTCATGAGGAATATTTTCGGGAATCCGATTTCGGGTACTTACGAAATCGTTCAATTTTTCCTGATGCCTATCGCGGTTTTCCCGGCACTTGGCTATGTTTACTGGGTTGGAGTTTTACCAAGATTATCGGAAATTGTAGCGAAAGCACCAAAAGGGTTCCGGAATGTGAATAGACTGATGATTCTTGTCATCGATTTAATCGTCTTTGTAATGCTGACGTATTACAGTGTACTCTTCGCGGTTTCTGGCTTTCAAAATAAGATGGCGATTCCAGTAGCCGGAGAGCTAATCAGTGTTTGGCCGATTTATTTCTTTGTTCCTCTAGGGTTCTTCTTTGTAGTATTGGAAGTACTTCTAAGATTCTTTAACAAACCTGAAGAACATCAAGAAGAAGTGGGGATTTAATCGGAAGTTCTTAAAAGAAAAGGAGAATCATAAAATGCAAAATGTTTACTTGATCGATGGTGCACGGACAGCCTTTGGCGGATTCGGAGGGGCGTTTGCAGGAACGGATGCAACGGAACTGGGGACGGCGACAGCGGTGGAGGCGTTGAATCGTTCCGGGGTGAAGCCGGAAGACGTGGACCATGTCATTTACGGGAATGTTATTCAATCGAGCGTGAATGGGGCTTATTTAGCGCGCCACATAGGGCTTCACGTGGGTGTGCCGAAAGAAGTGCCGGCGCTGACATTGAACCGCCTTTGCGGCTCAGGTGCGCAGTCGGTCGTCTCAGCGGCACAGCACATTTTACTCGGTGAGGCAGATATCGTCCTTGCTGGTGGGGCAGAGAACATGTCGATGGCGCCATACGCGAACTTCAAGCAACGCTTTGGCGGTTCGAAGATGGGCGATATGAAGTTCGATGATATGTTGCTTGCCACGCTGACGGATCAGTATACAGGAAGCGGCATGGGAATGACGGCGGAGAAGTTGAGTGAGCAACATGATATTTCGCGTGAAGAGCAGGACGCGTTCGCTGTGCAATCGAATCAGCGTGCGGCGAAAGCGGTGGAGAGCGGTATTTTCGCTGAAGAGATTGTCGCTGTGGAAGTGAAGGGGCGAAAAGGCTCGAAGCTCATCGATAAAGATGAGCACATCAAGCCCGAAGCGAGTGAAGAAAGCTTGGCGAAGCTGCGTCCGTCGTTCAAGAAGGATGGCACAGTGACAGCAGGGAACGCGTCTGGTATTAACGACGGGGCGGCTTCGGTCGTCGTTGCAGGTGAACAGGCAGTAGAGAAGCACGGCCTGAAGCCAGTCGCACGCATCGTTTCGTGGGGTGTCGCAGGTGTGGATCCGACAATCATGGGGATCGGTCCGGTTCCAGCAATCAAGCAAGCGCTCCAAAAAGCGGAATTGTCACTCAATGATATCGACCTGTTCGAAATCAACGAAGCCTTTGCCGCGCAGTATTTGGCGGTGGAAAAAGAGCTTGGACTCGATCGTGACAAAGTGAACGTCAACGGTGGTGCGATTGCGCTTGGGCATCCAGTCGGTGCGAGTGGGGCACGTATTCTGTTATCCGCTGCGTATGAGCTGAAGCGTCGCGGCGGTAAGTATGCGGTCGCCAGCCTTTGTATCGGCGGAGGCCAAGGGATCGCGGTGGTGATTGAGCATGTTTAAATTGCCAGTGATTGTTGCACCGATGTTTCTCGTCTCGACGCCTCAGATGGTCATTGAAGCAAGTAACGCAGGCGCAATCGGTTCTTTTCCATTATTGAATGCACGTCCTGTTGAGAAATGTGCAGAGTGGCTGCTGGAGATCAAGGAAGCGCTCGGCGAAAAGCCGTGGGCGGTCAACTTGATTTCCCACCGTGGATCGAACAAGCGTTACGATGACGACTTGGAGCTGATCCGTAAGCATCAGCCGCCGATTGTCATCACATCGCTCGGTTCGCCGGCAGATGTCATTGAAATCGTTCACGGGTACGGTGGACTCGTCTATTCTGACGTGGCAAATGTTCGCCATGCGAAAAAAGCGGCAGCAGGTGGAGTCGATGGCTTGATTCTTGTTTGTGCGGGAGCGGGCGGACACGGCGGTACGTTGAATCCGTTCGCATTCATCGCGGGCGTTAAGGAGTTCTACGATGGCACGATCATTTTGTCGGGTTCGCTGTCGACAGGACAAGACATCGCGGCTGCGCGCTTGATGGGCGCTGATTATGCTTATATGGGAACGCGTTTCTTGGCAGCGGAAGAAAGCAATGCGCCGGAAGAATACAAGGACATGGTCATCGAATCGACAATCGAAGACGTCCTTTACACGGATTCGTTCAGTGGTGTACACGCCAACATCCTCATTCCGAGTCTCATCAAGCAAGGAATCGATCCGAAGGAATTGAAGCCAAAGGATGAAATCGATTTGTCCCACCTCGTTGATGTGAAGGCCTGGCGTGATATATGGTCGGCAGGTCAAGGCGTGACGACGATTACGAAACGAGAGACGATGAAGGAGATCATCGAGGCCCTGAACAAGGAGTACGAGGAAGGGGTGCAGGAGCTTGTACGAAACGATTAAAACCGATCTGAAGGACGGCATTTTGACGTTGGCGCTTGACCGTCCGGAGCAGATGAACGCCTATACGTATAAGATGAACGAGGAATTGATCGACTTTTATAAGAAAGTGAATGCTGATGATGAAGTGCGCGTTATTGTCGTAACAGGGAGCGGCCGTGCATTCTGTGCAGGGATGGACCTGTCCACGGGCGGAGATGCCTTTGCGACCGAGAAGTCGGCTGAGGACTTCCGGGACATCGGTGGTGTGGCGAGTCTTCGGACGTATGAGCTTGAAAAGCCGATCATCGCGGCGATCAACGGGCCAGCGGTAGGAATTGGTTTGACGATGACGTTGCCGATGGATATCCGCATCATCAAGAAAGATGTGAAGATCGGCTTCGTGTTTAACCGCCGTGGTGTTGGTCCTGAAGCAGGCTCTGGTTGGTTCTTGCCGCGTCTTGTCGGCATCGGGAAAGCATTGGAGTGGACGCTGACGGGCAGATACATACCGACTGATGAAGCGCTTGCGAACGGCCTTGTACAATACGTGGAGGACGATCCACTTGCGAAGGCGTATGAAATTGCCCGGGAAATTGCGGACAATACAGCTGCGACTTCCAGCCGTTATGCGCGTCAATTGATGTGGCGTATGCTCGGGGAAAATCATCCGGAAGCATCGCACTTGATCGAATCGAAGTTTTACCACTGGGCAGGAAGCAACAAAGATGCAGAGGAGGGCATACAGTCCTTTATCGAGAAGCGTCCGGCGAAGTTTCCGCTGAAAGCCAGTGAAATGCCGGATTTCTTTAAATGATGACGTAACGGAAGGCTTTGCTGCTCGAGGAAGACGAGTGGTGAAGCCTTATTTTTATGGACAATTGCTGATTTTGAAGTGGTATACTGTTCAGTAATCATGTTCCAGCGTTCTAGTTGGCAGGAACAAATTAAGAATTGGCGGTGGATGATATGGAAGTCAAAAATCTGGAAACATCATTAGATGAGGTTAAAAAGCGTTTTACGGACAGTCCGTTCTTCAAGAATATGGGATTTAAAATGCTTGAGTTCAGCGAGGAAAAGGTCTTGCTGAAACTATCTGTCAAAGAGGAGTTCATGAACGTCAACGGGACGCTGCACGGCGGAATTCACGCATCGATGCTCGACCAAGTATTCGGCATGGCGGTACAAGCTGCGACGAAGTCAACATGTGCAACGATAAATTTGAATATCAATTATCTGGCTTCGAGCGGAACCGGAGATGTTTTCGCAACCGCGCGCATCCTCCAGCAAGGATACCGTACCGTCATACTTGAAGGTGAGCTGTTCGAAGAAGGCGGAAAGAAGCTGGCACATGGGACGGGGACGTTTAAGGTGTTTCGGAGCTGATAGGCAATCAATCAAAGGAATAAACTGGGCGATGTCGCAGACGAAAAGAACGTCTCTGACACCGCTTTTTTGTTTGGATGGAGAACAGGCGCAAATGACCGATTTGCGTTAAACTGAAAGAAGATAAGAAATCAAAGTAACGACTAATTAGGAGGCAATCATGAACAGTTTTATCGTTATGCAGGGAGAAACGTATCATGAAGAACGGGAAGCTGGCATTCTTTGGACACCGCAGATCGATAAATCCGGGATGGTGCCGCATTCATGGAGACGCATGCAGGAGCTGGAACGAGGCGATCTAGTCTTCCATTACAGCAGAGGATACATCGTGGCGGTCAGTCTCTTACGGGAGGCGTGCCGGACAGGACGTGTGCCAGGGCATCCAGATGCGGCCTTTGTTGCGGAGACGGCTTATCGTGAATTGGAATTCCCTGTGCTCGTGAAGGATCATTTCAAGGCGATCCAGCCTTATTTGCCGGTCAAATATTCGGCGTTTCAGGAAGATGCGAACGGCAACTCGGGCTATTTGTATCCGTGTAATGAAGAGTTGGCCATTCGGTTGTTGGAACTCATCAGCAGCTTGAACGTCTTTATGGTGGAAGACGAACAATTAGAGCTGGCGATCGAAGTCGTCAAAAGAACGAAGCACAATCCATTGTTGACGCTGATTGCTGAGATGGAACTGGAAATCAAGACGAAGATGCGCCTTGGAAGAGAGCAGTTCGAGAAAAGCCTTCAGCCGCTTTGGGCAGATGAGTGTGCGTTATGTGGATTTGCGCTTGAAGAAGCGTTGACGACGACTTATGCGAAACCTTGGAAAGACAGCACGGATGCGGAACGACTAGATCCGTATAATGGCATCTTGCTGTGTGCGAACCATGCAGCGTTGTTCCAGTCCGGCTTGATCGCATTCACGGGTGCAGGAAGTCTGCGCGTCGCGAGCCGTATTCCGGAAACGGATTATGCGAAGTACGGATTAGGTAAATATGCGAAAGTTGCTGTGGCGCCTGAACATGCGTCTTATTTCCGTTGGCATAAGCGGAATATCTTCGTCGAACCGCGCAAAGTGAAGCTGGCGAAGCCGGCAGAGGCTGGGCTGTTCGATGCGCAAGAGAAGGAAGACAGAGCGACTTCGTTCATCTTTGATATGGACGGAACACTGTTCCGGACTGACTTGATTTTGGAACGGTCGCTTGAAAATACATTCGACTGGCTGCGTGAACAAGGGCAATGGACGGGCAGGACGCCGATCGACCGTTATCGTGAGATCATGGGCGTGCCGCTGCCGACAGTGTGGGAAACGTTGTTACCGGAGCACACGCTGGACTTGCGCGAGCAGGTGAATGCAATATTCCATGAACGGCTGATCCACAACATCCAAAGTGGAACGGGTGCGCTTTATCCGAACGTGGAGGAGCTGTTCGCCTCCTTGAAAGCGGAAGGGCACACGATTTATATCGCAAGCAATGGAATGGCCGCTTATTTGTCGGCGATTGTCGAGCAGTACGACCTTGACCGATGGGTAACCGAGACGTTCAGCATCGAACAGATCGATTCATTGGATAAAGGCGTATTGATCGGAGAAATCGTGAAGAAATATGGCATTACAGATGGTGCTGTCATCGGGGATCGGCTGTCCGATATCCGCGCGGCCAAAGCGAACGGCCTGACCGCTGTCGGTTGCCGTTTCCATTTCGCCCAGGAAGCGGAATTGGCCGAAGCGGACTGCGTGATCGAAGACCTGCTGGATTTGCAGGAGTCGTTGACGAGCATCTAGAAAGCTTTTGGCAGGAAGAAAGGAATGAATGCGATGAGAGACGTTTGGGAAGTGAAATATAAAGGACATACGATCCGCGTGGAAAACACGTGGGGAGGCGAACAGCTTTTTGTCGATGGTGTTTTGCAGGATGAGCAGGTCGGCTTGCGCCTCAGTTCGCGTTTGTACGGGAACTTGAAAAACGAAAAGGGAGAGATGGAGAACATCAAAGTATCCATCGGCTCAACTTTCCTGAAAATGCAATGCAGGATTTTCGTTGCGGATCAATTAATCTATTCGACTGAAATGGAATAAACTGAATGAGAAAAGAAGGCTGGCAGATGAAAAACGTCTGCCAGCCTTCTTCCTATTCTTCGTAAACTTTTGCAGGTGCATTTTTCGTATGCTTCCGCTTGTGCAGAATCGCATTGATTTCGGCACCGATGACGAGAATCAAGCCTGTCAGGAAGAACCAAAGCATGAGGACGATCAAGCCCCCGAGACTGCCATACGTAGCGTTATAGTTCCCGAAGTTCGCGATATAGATCGAGAAGCCGAATGACACGAGCTGCCACAGGATCGTGGCGATGACGGCGCCGATGATGACTTCCTTGAACGGGAAGCTCTTATTTGGTGCGAATTTGTACAGGCAAGCCAGTACGATGCTCATGACGGCGATCGAAATGACCCAACGTAAGATCTGGAATAGGAATTCCATTTGGGAAGGCAAGTTCAGGAACGAATTGATGGTATCGATGATCGCTCCGCCGAAAATCGGCAAGACCAATGCGACGATGACGGCGACGAGCATGAACAATGTCAAAATGATAGCTGTTGCTTTAACTTTGATAAACGAGCGCGTCTCTTCGACATCATACGCCTGGTTTGTCGCTTCGATAAAAGCGGAAAGTGCGTTTGAAGCGGACCATAACGTACCCAAAATACCGAACGTCAATAAGCCGCCGGAAGGGGTCGTCACAACGCTGACGATCGTTTCCTCAAAAGTCGATGCGACTTCCCCGGGCAAGATCGTTCCGATGAAATCGACGGCCCGTTGCGGGTCAATTTGGAGATAAGGAAGTATTGCTAAAAGAAGAATCAATAATGGCACGATCGCCAAAAGGTAATAGTAGGCTTGCGCAGCGGCAAGTGTAGTGGCGCGGTCTTTTTTGAATTCACCTGCCAGCTCTTTTCCGATTGATATGACTTTGCTCATCCGTCCCACTCCTTACAAGTTTGTCTATGTGTTGTATGCCCTGTTTCGGAGTATTTTAACCATACCGCAGAAAGTTTAGCCGATTGCGGTGGCGCTGCTGATTTCATGGAAATGGATGATGTGCTGCCGCTCATCGGTACGGAGCGTCAGGCAAACGTGTTCCGCAGAAATATCTTCGATGATGCCGCTCAATGTCGAAGTGATGCCGTCACGCCAAATGTCAAGGTGGATCAAGCTTGCACGCTGGTACGCCGCCTGGATTTCCTCAAGGATGGCGTCCATGTCCGATTCTTCGAGCGCGGGTTCTTTTGTAAGGTACGGTTCTTCCTGCCACTCCTTCAATAGCTGGACGTGCTCGGTCAGCATCATGGCTGTCCACTTGGTCCGTCCGCGATCTTTCAGTTGGCCGCGGACGGTGAGATGCTTATTGGGTTTCATCATGTTCCCTCCTAAAAAAGAACGTTTGTTCCCATTTTGGCGGTATTCAGATGAAAAGTCAAGTTCCGAGGACAAAAAAAGCTGCACAAGAAGAAGTCACACAGACTTCTCTCGTACAGCTCGAGTGGTCGGATCAATCGCCTAGCATATCGAGTGATACTTTTAAAATATACCGATTATCCATCTCGATGATCGACCAGCGGCAATCACCTTTTTCGAAGCTCGCACCGATCTCGGGTTCCGTTAATTGATGCTGGATCCAGCCGGCGATGGTGTCGATCTCTTCACTGTCTTCAAATTCGAGGGCAAAACGTTCCTCAAGATCCTTTAGTAATACACGGCCATTCAACAAGTAGCGCTTATCGCTCTCCTTGATGATTTCCGCTTCTTCTTCCTCATCGAATTCATCGCGGATCTCGCCGACGATTTCTTCCAGGATATCCTCCATCGTGATGATCCCGGAAGTTCCGCCGTACTCATCGATGACCAACGCAATGTGCGTACGGTCTTTCTGCATGCGGATGAGTGCTGTCTGAAGCGGCGTCATTTCATTGAAATGCGGCAGTTCATGCAGCAGCGAGCTGATGTCCAAATAATCGTTTTTTGCATAGAACGTCAATGCTTCACGTGCGTTCAGATAGCCGATGAGGTCATCTTTGTCCCCGTCTTTCGTGATCGGGTAACGCGTATATCGGTGCTCGCGGATTTCCTCGAGCAGCTCCTCTGTCGTGATATCGGCAGGGAACGCGACGATCTGTGTGCGGGGCACCATGACATCTTTGGCGCTGCGCTCATCGAAAGCGAAGATGTTCTGCATATACGAAAGCTCGGTCTGATTGATTTCGCCGCCTTGGAAGCTTTGCGCCATGATGATCTTCAATTCATCTTCCGAGTGCGCCTGCTGTTCTTTCCCGGGCTGCACACCGAATATGCGAAGCAAGACGCGGGCAGAGCCGTTCAATATGAAAATGAAAGGGGCCATCACGCGTCCGAACCAGTAGAGCGGCAACGCAAGCAGTAACGTCATGCGTTCCGCAAATTGAAGCGCCAGCGTTTTCGGTGCCATTTCTCCGATCACGACATGTAAGTATGTGATGATGGCGAATGCAAGACCGAATGAAATGACTGTCGATACAGCAGCAGGCACGCCAATCACTTCAAGGAGCGGGTGCAGGAGCTTGCCGACGGTCTGTTCACCGAGCCAACCGAGTCCAAGAGCCGTGACCGTGATGCCGAGCTGGCAGGCGGACAAGTAATAGTCCAGATCGCCGACGATTTTCTTGACGAGTACGGCGGTCTTGTTCCCTTCTTCGATTAACTGTTCAACACGGGACATGCGCACGCGCACGACTGCAAATTCCGCTCCGACAAAAAAGGCGGTCAAAGCGATTAATAAGACGAGCAAAAAAAGATTCACTAAAAGTATGGGGTCCAATAGGTTCCCTTTAAAAAGGGATTCACCTCCGAAAATGTGTAATACGCTTAATTTACCATATTTTCAGCAAAAAATATAGGGCACGCAATTCACTGCTGGAGGACTTGCCGCGTGATGTCTTTAATATCGATGACGGTCTCTTCCGCCATGACGTCTTCGAGCATCGTATCGCGGAAATAGGCGACACTCGCTTGGAGCGGCATGCTCAGGAGCTTCTTCAAAGCGATGCGGTACATTTTGGCGAATTCCGGATCGGCGTTCCCGCGCTTCAATTCTGCGAACGACTCGTAGAACTGATCGAGCTTATCGGCCATCTCGAGCAGGTTTCCTTCGATTGTTCCGTCTTTCCCTTCCTTCATCCGATCGAAAAAGACGCCCTGGAAGTCATCTGGGATTTCACGCAAGATGAACTTCTCCATCATGCCTTCTTCCACTTTCGCGATCATTTCCTTCAGTTCGGGGGAGGAGTGCTTGACAGGCGTTTTGATGTCCCCGATGAACACTTCCGCAAAGTCATGGTTGATCGTTTTTTCATAAAGTGATTTCCAATTGACCTCTTTGCCGGCGCGTTCTTCGATGGTGGCGAAAAACATCGCGTATTGGCTCACTTTCCATGAGTGCGCCGCGACGTTATGTTCCTCGAACTTGAACCTGCCGGGTGCGCGGATGATCCGTTCCAAATCGTTCAATGAAGTGAAAAATGTATGAATTCCCATGTGTTCCAGCTCCTTTAGCAATGATGTCTATACTCAGCATACCCGATTTTTGCTATACTCAAAATGGAAGAAGGAGGAAGTACGAAATGACAGGACAGACACACATCTTAGGCGGCATCACAGCAAGTCTTGCATTTGCCCAGCTGTCACCGGAAGAACCGGTCCTCATCCTCATCGGTGGCGTCATCGGATCACTCATTCCGGACATTTGCCACGGAGGAAGCAAGATCGGCAAGACCTTTCCATTATTATCGAAGCTCATCAATTCACTGTTCGGACACCGGACGTTCACGCACAGTCTGTTGTTCCTTGCTTTATCGGCGTTGCTGTTCCACTTCATTCTGCCGATTGACGGTCTCGCACACGGGTTGCTTGCCGGCATGATCAGTCATATCATCCTCGATATGATGACGAAGCACGGTGTTAAGCTGCTGTTTCCGTGGAAGGTGAAGTTCCGTTTTCCTTTTACCGTGAAGACCGGCGGGTTCGGAGAGTATGTCGCGTTTGCGGCCTTATCTTTGTTTGCTGTCTACTTTGGATACGGGATTTGGTTCCAATAAGAGAAGACTGTCCTGAAAGCCGCTCGCCGGTTTTCTGGACAGTTTTTTCGATTAAAGGGCGTATGATTATGCCCCAAGCAAAGTTGTTTACATTTTATCGAAAAAGTATTATTATCTTAAAAGAGGATAAACATTGTCCTTGTTATCTTGGAAAGGGGTGATGGTCTTGCATATGAAGACCGGAGTCGAACAATCGGTATATGCGACGGTATTGCTTCATCTGTTGCCGGACCGGGCTGTGTTGCCTGGAGAAGCCATCAGCCGTCAGTTAGGCGTCTCGCCGACTTACTTCCAGAAGCTGCTCCGCAAGCTCGTCAACGCTGGCGTCATCGTCTCGGTGCCAGGAGTGAAGGGCGGTTTCAAGCTGAAGAAAAAGGCGGAAGAAATCACCGTCTATGATATTTATACCGCAATCGAAGGAGTCCGCTCCTTATATGAACCGAACGGTGTGTTCGGAGATATGCTCGAACTGGACGAAGACGCTCCTTGCTGCATCGTGGAAGACTTGATGAAGCAAGCGGAAGAGGCATGGATCGGCATCATGCAACAGGAAACCATAGCGTCGCTTGCCGAGAAGCTTGAAGAGCAGCGCTTTCAGCCGCACACAGCAAACTTGAAGGACTGGATCAATGAACAAATAACGAATTAGAAAGGTGGAGACACATGATCAACATATTGCCGCGCATCAATGAATTAGCCTATAAATCCCGTACTGCAGGACTTACGCAGGCGGAGCAAGTCGAGCAGCAAGTACTACGCGAAGATTACTTGCGGGAAATCCGCGGGCAGATTGAAAACACCGTGACGAACTTGACCGTGATCGATCCGGTCGGAGAAGACGTCACGCCAGTGAAACTGCGCATCAAACGCGCAGATATCCAATAGAGGGAAGAGGAAGTCAGATGAGAGATTATTTAGTGAAAGCTTTAGCATATGATGGACAAGTGCGTGCATACGCAGCACGGACGACTGATACGATCGCAGAAGCGCAGCGCCGCCATTACACATGGCCGACCGCTTCTGCAGCACTCGGACGTTCGATGACAGCGAGCGTCATGATGGGTGCGATGATGAAAGGCGAGGAGAAGTTGACGATTTCGATCAATGGCGGCGGACCGCTCGGCAATATTCTCGTCGATGCCAATGCAAAAGGGGAAGTGCGCGGCTACGTATCCAATCCACAGACCCATTTCGAGCTGAATGGCCAAGGCAAACTTGATGTCCGCCGCGCAGTCGGAACGGAAGGCACGCTGTCCGTCACAAAAGACATCGGCATGCAGCAACCGTATATCGGCCAAGTGCCGCTCATTTCGGGAGAACTCGGGGAAGACTTCACCAATTACATCGTCAGCTCCGAGCAGACCCCGTCATCAGTGGGCGTCGGTGTCATCGTCAATCCGGACAATACGATTTTAGCTTCCGGCGGATTCATCGTACAATTGCTGCCGGGGACGGACGAAGCGGTGATTCACCAAATCGAACAGCGCTTATCAGAAATCCAGACCATCTCCAAAATGGTCCATAATGGCATGACGCCGGAAGAGATCTTGCATGAAGTACTCGGCGAAGACAATGTCAAGATGCTCGATACGATGCCGATCCACTTCCAGTGCCAATGTTCCCGCGAACGCATTTCGAATGCCATCACGAGCCTGGGCGCCGATGAAATTGCCGACATGATCATGACGGACGGAAAAGCGGAAGCGCAATGTCATTTCTGTAATGAAAACTATGCGTTCACAAAAGAAGACTTGCAAGATTTACAGGCGAATGCAATTTGATGGAAGAAAAGCCGTTCCGATAGCCGGGACGGTTTTTTTATGCGGAGAAAAGGAGCGAATGCAAGTTATCTTCTGATGAACGCCGGTTATCGGTCGGTCAATGCAAGTTATCATCCGACCAGCGCCGGTTAAATCCAAAACAACACCGGTTTCCGCTCCCACGCCCGAAGACAATTCAGTTTCCTTCCACAACAATCTATGGTATATTTATCTCGAAATCAAGATAAGTTTGCAACATCTTGAGATAGGGAAAAACAAAAAAACAAGCCATTAAGGGGAGGACAACAACATGAAACACATTTTCAGACAAGGAAGCAACAGCGAGAAGCCGACGTTTTTGATGCTGCACGGGACGGGTGGAACGGAGCAGGACTTGATCCAGCTCGCGGATATCATCGATCCGGAAGCATCGGTCTTGAGTGTGCGGGGGAACATTTCGGAAAACGGCATGCCGCGCTTTTTCAAGCGGTTGGCTGAAGGCATTTTCGATATGGAAGACTTGAAGTTCCGCACAGCTGAACTGAACGACTTCGTCACGAAAGCGGCAGGAGATTACGGGTTCGATCGTTCGAACGTCATCGCGATCGGCTATTCCAACGGCGCGAACATCGCGGCGAACTTGCTGTACACGGACCGTGATGCATTGAAAGGCGCCATTCTGCATCACCCGATGGTTCCGAATAAAGAAGCGCAGCTACCGGACTTGCAAGGAAAGCGCGTGTTCATCGCGGCGGGTTCGAACGACCCGATCTGTCCGCCGGAAGAATCCGAGGAGCTGGAAGGGATGTTGTCGGCTGCCGGAGCTTCCGTGGAGCTGCACTGGGAAAGCCGCGGACACCAATTGACGATGAGTGAAGTGGAAGCGGCGAAGAAATGGTATAGTAACAACTAATACGGATCCCCTTCAACATCAGTTGAAAGGGGATTTAATCAAAGGGGGAAAAGGGATGCAGAACAATCCACACATCCAAGAGCAGTTAGAGAAATGGGTGGAAGAAAATAGAGGGCACGTGGTGCTGGGGACGACAGCGCAGTATATCCCGGCACTCGGCAACGAAGATCCGGCACAACTCGGTATTTGCATGATCGATGAAGAAGGGAACTACTACGCAGCGGGTGACACGGAGAAGGAATTCACGCTTCAAAGCGTCTCCAAGGCGTTGTCGTTCATCGCGGTTTGCTGCCATTACGGATTGGACTATGTGCTGGAGCGGGTGGATGTCGAACCGACCGGTGAAGCGTTCAATTCCATCATCCCGTTCGAGATCCATCGCCCGAACAAGCCGTTCAATCCATTTATCAATGCCGGCGCAATCACGGTATCGGCGCTGCTTCCCGGACAGACGCCGCAGAAGAAATTCCAGTTCTTGCTCGAGTTTCTGGAGAAGCTCGTCGGCCATCCGCTTGAGATGGATCAGGAAGTGTATGATTCGGAGTGGCAAACGTCCCACCGGAACCGGGCGCTGGCATATTATTTGAAGGAAGCCAATTTCCTGGATATCGAAGTGGAAGAAGCGCTTGATATTTACATCAGCCAGTGCGCCATTAAAATAAACGTGAAAGATTTGGCCTTGATCGGCTTGATCATCGGTTACGATGGCTACAACCCGATTACGAAAGAACGCCATTTTTCGGACGACATCGCACAAGTAGTGAAAGTGTTGATGGTGACATGCGGAATGTACAATTCATCCGGCAATTTCGCTGCACATGTCGGAATCCCGGCAAAGTCCGGCGTGTCAGGCGGGATTTTGGCGGCGGTCCCGCCGAAGCTCCACTCCCAGACGTATGCGTTCCGGGCGGGAGCGGGCATCGGTGTGTACGGACCTGCGATTGATGTGCAAGGAAACAGTGCAGCAGGAACGATGATGCTGAAGCAGATTTCGAAAGAATGGGATTTAAGCATTTTCTAAAAAAGGAACCGCTTGCCGAATGTGGCGAGCGGTTTTTTAGGCTTGAATTTGTTTGATGCGGTAATCCATGCTAGTCAGATGGATGATACATTCGTATGTAAGTCCGGTCGCACGGTCTTCCAGCCGTAACGTGACGAGTTGATGGGCGACCGAGACGATGGTCGGTGAAAGGTCAGAGCTGATTTTCTGATGATCAAGCACATGGCTGACAGCCCGGCTGATTTCGCGGCTTTTCTCGTCATCATAGACGATGAGGGATTCGATGCATTGTTCTTCCTCATTGGCTTTGACATCGACGAGCATGCCTTGTTCGAGTTTTCCGGCTTGTTGGGGGGTGCCGGAAATACTCGAAAGTGAAGAAAGATCGGTCAGGCCAAGCGTGCGTCCATCTACGAGCACTGCATTGTCGTTCGCTTGCTGGATGATGGACAAGTCATGATATGCCGTTGCTTTAGGAGAAGGCGGTGGCGACGATGAAGCGAGATTTTCGCTGCAGCCGAATAGGCCAGCGAAAAAAAGTAAGACTGTTGCTCGTTTGATCCAATCGGCCACATTGCCCCCTCCTTTCTGTCTTCTCTATATAGTACGAATCATCTGCCAAAAGGTTACCAATCTTCCGTCATAAAAATTTGCGGTTTCCTCTAATATTCTCTCTTTTCTGGGTTTTCCCAGATGGATGACAGGGAAGGAGAAGAGTGAAGAAGGGAACGAAGGGAGCAGATCGATGAAGAACAAGCGCGCAAACCACATTGACGAGCATAGCAAGAACGAGCAGTTGGAAACATTCCGGACGGATGATTCAGGCAAGGGAATGACGACGAACCAAGGATTGAAGGTTTCCGAAGACGAATTTTCATTGAAGGCCGGAGACCGGGGGCCGACGTTGATGGAGGATTTCCAGTTCCGTGAGAAGATGACCCACTTCGATCATGAGCGCATTCCGGAGCGTGTCGTCCACGCACGTGGCTATGCAGCACATGGATATTTCGAAGCGTATCAGTCACTGGAGCATTTGACGAAAGCGAAATTTCTATCGGAAAAAGGAAAGAAGACGCCGGTGTTCGTCCGTTTCTCAACCGTCGTCGGCTTCCGTGGTTCGGCTGATACCGTCCGGGACGTACGCGGGTTCGCGACGAAGTTTTACACGGAAGAAGGAAACTATGATCTCGTCGGCAACAACATGCCGATTTTCTTCATCCAAGACGCCATCAAATTTCCGGATTTGGTCCATGCCATCAAGCCGGAACCGCATAATGAAATGCCCCAAGCATCTGCCGCACACGATACGTTCTGGGATTTTGTCGCCCATAATCAAGAGACGGCCCATAAGATCATGTGGGCGATGTCCGACCGGGCGCTCCCGCGCAGCTACCGGATGATGGATGGCTTCAGTGTCCATGCATTCCGTTTCGTCAACGCGGAAGGGAAATCGCATTTTGTGAAATTCACTTGGAAAGCGGTACTCGGTGTTCATTCTCTTGTCTGGGACGAGACGCAGAAAATCGCGGGGAAAGATCCCGATTACAACAGAAGGGATCTATATGAAGCGATCGACCGTGGGGACTATCCGGAGTACGAACTCGGCATCCAGGTGATTCCCGAAGAAGATGAGCATAAATTCGATTTCGATCTGCTGGATGCGACCAAACTGTGGCCGCAGGAGGACGTGCCGATGGAAATCGTCGGCAAAATGACGTTGGACCGCAATGTGGACAATGTCTTCGCAGAGACCGAACAAGTAGCGTTCCACCCTGGACATGTCGTCCCGGGCATCGATTTCTCGAACGATCCGCTCCTGCAGGGACGTCTGTTCTCCTATACGGATACCCAGCTGATCAGGCTCGGCGGTCCGAACTTCCATGAGCTGCCAATCAACCGGCCGGTGTGTCCATTCCATAATAACCAGCGCGATGGCTATCACCGCCAGACCATCAATAAAGGGCAAGTGGCTTACCACCGGAACGGCTTGGCGAATGGATCGCCGTCACCCGTACCGGAAGAGGAAGGCGGCTATGCGCATTATCAGGAAAAGATGGAGGGGCGGAAAGTCCGTGCGCGCAGCGGCAGCTTCGAAGATCACTTCTCGCAAGCCCGTATGTTCTGGAACAGCATGTCGCCTCCTGAAAAACAGCACATCATCGAAGCGTTCAGTTTTGAACTCGGGAAGTGTAAGGAGATGGTCGTGCGTCAAAATGCTGTCGATATGTTTGCCCGTGTGGACCGCGTCATGGCAGAAGAAATCGCGGGACATGTCGGTGCACAGCAGCCGGATGCAGCAATCGAGCAAGTGAACGTTACGAAGTCCTCCGCTGCATTGAGTCAGGAAAAAACCATCAAATCAGCGAAAACACGTAAAATCGGTGTGCTGATCGGGGAAGGTTTCGAATCGGCGGATGTCCAAGTGGTGCTCGATGCCATCGAAGCAGCAGGTGCACATTATGAAGTCATCAGTGAAACCCAGGGCAAAGTGGCTGGAACCGATGGGAAAGAGCTGGCAGTGGACCATCATTTCTCCACGACGGATCCCGTCATCTACGACGCATTATATGCAGTCGGTGGTCCGTCGATCAGTCCGAAATTCGCTAAGAAGGCTTCGAAATTCCTGGGGGAGGCCTTCGATCATTTCAAGCCGATCGGTGCGACGCATGAAGGCATGAAATGGCTGGAAGCGGCACAGATGATGGAGCAGCCGGGTATCATTACAGGAAGTGAAATGCCGGCGTTTTCCGGAGCGTTCATCGACGCTGTCGCACAGCATCGATTCTGGGAACGGCAAGTGGAATAACAGCGGATCAACGGCAGAGCAGTGGATTCATTTTCAATCGGCTGATGTTTTAAAATCGGCCAGCCGGGTATTTCTCTAACTAGACACAATCACTACCATGCAAGAGATTCACAAGCGAACAGAGGAGGAAAAAATAATGGCTGAAAACAAATTCATGCAGACGTTTGACACAGAAACAGATGTATTACGCAAGATCGAAGAGTTGAAAGCACAAGGTTCTTCCGAATCGGATATGTATGTGATGGCTCGAGATAAAGAGCAAATCTCGATGGTGAGGGGCCGCACGGATGTTGATTACAAGTCAGTGGAAGGCAATTGGATGGACAAATTCATGAACTTCCTGTCAGGGGACGATTCGACACGCGGGGCATTCACGGATATGGGAGTGGATGAAGGAGAAGCGGATCGTTATTATCAAGAGGTCCAAGACGGGAAGATTCTGTTGTTCGTTGATAACACATTCGAGGAAAACTACAACCGGCGCATGCAAACCGGCGGAATGGTTGGCGGTGTGGCGGATACGACGAGCGGTGTCGGCCGCGACGGACAAACTGTGAATACGAGCGATGTCCATGACATCTCGTACAATACAGATAGTCACCATCCGGTAGAGAGGGATGAAACGGCCGGTTCCCGTTTTGATCGCCGGGAAACAGCGGGTGTCGGGGAAGACACTGGAACCGGCTTCGGGCTGGGTTCAGCAGCTCCACTGGGCGATGAGCCGAGGGAAACGACGAACGACCGTGACTTTTTAGCGACGAACCGCGATAAAGATCTGTTGGCGAGTACGGAAAATCAAGGTCTATTCGCCGATAAAAATACTGGCTTCACAGAAGACCGTGACTTTACTGGGGATGAGGCGGAAGAGGAGCGTTTGCGCCTGCACGAAGAGAAGCTCCGTGTGGACAAGGAGCGCGTCAAAACGGGTGAAGTGAATGTCGGCAAGCACGTCGTCGAAGAACAGCAGACGGTGGATGTGCCTGTAGAGCGCGAGGAAGTGTATATCGAACGGCGCCCGGTTAATGAAGAAACGGTGACCGGCACGCATGACTTCCGCGATGACAACGACAGTATTCACGTACCTGTCAGCGAGGAGCATGTGGACGTCTCCAAGAAAGATGTCGTCAGCGAAGAACTCGTTGTCGGGAAACGCAAAGTCCAAGATACGGAAACCGTAAGTGAAACGGTCCGACGTGAAGAAGCGGACATCGAGGATACGACAAACCTGGATCGTAAAGGGCTCGATGACGACTTTGACCGTGGCGGCCGTAAGCTATAAAATGAAAGAGGCGGGAGGGTTCCCGCCTTTTTTTATTTTTCGGGAACAGGAGGAGAAGCGATGAACGGCAAGAATAGAAAAGATATCCATCCTGGCTTGGATGTGTACGTGATTTTGAAGAAGGACCAGCGGAGCGGACAGAAGACGAGAGGGGTCGTTAAAGATTTGTTGACCAACTCGCCGACCCATCCACACGGCATCAAGGTGCGGCTGGAAGATGACCAAGTGGGCCGCGTCTGTGAAATCATTCAGGAATAGGAAATGCGTTTATCCCTTTCGCCTAAGGGTATTTTTACAGAAAGGCGAAAAGGAGGGATGACATGGTCCAGTTCTTCGCAGAAACATTTGAAGACGAACACGCTTTAGTGAAACAAATCAACAGGATGAAGGCGGAAGGCTACGTGGAAACCGATATGTTCGTATTGGCGAAACAGGATGAGCGGTTGACCTTTGTCAGACGAAACAGCGAAGTGGAAGATGTGTTTGTGGAAGACGATTGGAAGCAGCGCTTTTCGACTGCCTTGTCAGGAAACGAAAGTCTCCGTGAAACGATGCGGAAAATGGAGATTTCAGATGACCAGGCCGAACACATACGGGAGAAAGTGGAAGGAGGTCATTTTTTCCTGTATGCCAACCGCAATTATGCGGAACGGTCCTCCGGCGATCGTTTTATGCTGGGGGAAAAAGAAAAAACGGAACTTCAGAACGAACAGGTGCAGCAGGGAGAGACGGTGGTTCCTGAGCATTCGGAGAAATCAATCGTTTTGGACGAACGGCACTATGAAGATCCAGAGATGCGCCGCGATAAAAGGCGTGCCGATCCAATCTCCAAACCTGACGAGAAAAATTTCATCTAAAGCAGCAGGAGGACTCATGGAGATGAGTCCTTTTTGTGTTACGATAGAAGGAGCAAACGATACGACTCATCCCAAGCTTGGCGGGATTCATGCGGATGGGCGTACGAGGAATACAAGGAAAAGGAGTAAGCGATGAAAGACTTTTTCGGACAGAAGGAACAGCAGCTAGGAGTCCGGTTGAACCGGGTGCAGCGCAAGGCAGTAGAACGGACTGAAGGCCCGTTACTGCTCCTGGCGTGCCCAGGATCCGGCAAGACGACGACAATGATCATGCGCATCGGTTATTTGATCGAAGAGAAGAAGGTCAGCCCTTCGCGCATCAAGGCAATCACCTTCAGCAAGGCTTCTGCCACCGACATGCTGGAGCGTTACCACAAGTTTTTCCCAGAGCTTGCGCCAGTGGATTTCTCGACGATCCACAGCTTGGCGTTCCAGATCACACGCGACCATTTTGCAGGCTCACGTTACGTTATGATCGAAGGGAACGAATCACAAGGGCTGAATAAGAAGCGCTTATTGCGCGAGATGTACGAGACGGAGAATCAGGAAGCGATTACGGACGACCAGTTGGAAGAGCTGGTGTCTTTTATTAGTTATGTGAAAAACAAGATGATCCCGCGCGACAAGTGGAAGGGGTTGAAGGAGCCGTTCCCAGGAGCGAAAGAAATCTTTAAGACGTATGAAGCGTTCAAAGAGAACTATAACGTTAGGTTAGTCGACTTTGATGACATGCTGACGCTGGCGAATCGAGCGCTTGAGGAGAATCCGATCTTGCGTGCAACGTACCAAGACCGCTGGGATTACATCATGACCGATGAGAGCCAGGACACGTCGCTCGTCCAGCATGCCATCGTCGAGAAGCTTGTCGCGAAGCACCAGAACTTGTGCGTCGTAGCGGACGATGATCAATCGATCTACACGTGGCGCGCGGCAGAGCCGACATACTTGTTGAAGTTCCGGAGCGTGTATCCGGAGGCGTACGTGATGAAAATGGAGCGGAATTACCGTTCGTCCGGCACGATCGTCGACTTGTCGAACCGGTTCATCAAGATGAACCAACAGCGCCATGACAAGAATATGTATACGAAACAAGCGCAAGGCGAACCGATCGTCATCAAGCGGCTCGCTTCCGAGGATGCCCAGTGGAAGTACTTGATTAAGGAGCTGAAAGCGCTCGATCATTACGGCGACACGGCGATCCTGTATCGGAACAACACGTCGTCGACGTTATTGATGACAGAACTGGAGCGTCTCGGCATCCCGTTTTATATGAAAGATGCGGATAACCGCTTCTTCTCTCATTGGATCGTGGAAGATCTGTTGAACTTCATGCGTTTCAGTTTGAAGCCGGAACGAGTCGACATTTATGCGAAATTCGCTTCAAAGACGAGTGCCTACTGGTCCGGCAGTCAATTGCGTGCACTGACGAAAATCCAGCCAGGCACGCGGCATGCATTCGATGAAATCATGCGCCACGTCGAAGTGAAAGACTATCAGCAGAAACTGTTAATTCAGCAGCGCAAGAGCTTCGAGACGGTTGCCCGTCTAGCACCACTTGCAGCCATCCGGAAAATCCGCTCGGATCTCGGCTACGACCAGATGCTAGCGAGACGTGCGGA
The DNA here is from genome assembly GCF_009707665.1 of Planomicrobium sp. YIM 101495. Classification (GTDB taxonomy): domain Bacteria; phylum Bacillota; class Bacilli; order Bacillales_A; family Planococcaceae; genus Planococcus. The sequence continues at coordinate 1,613,245 of NZ_WLZW01000001.1, read as the reverse complement.
GAAGTTCGGCATGAAGATCCAGTACTTGGAGAAGATCCTTGTGACGCTGGAGCAAATGGCCGAACAGCACGCCACCATTACGGACTTCGCTCTTCACCTGAAAAAGATGGAAGGCGTGACGCGGCAGGCTAAAGCGACTAAAACGGACGAGATGCTGACGTTGTCGACATTCCACAGCGCCAAAGGCTTGGAGTTCGAACGGGTCTATATGATCGATCTCGTGGACGGCATCATTCCAACGACGGATGATACGGAGCAGCCGGACTTGCTGGAAGAGGCCCGCCGGCTATTCTACGTCGGGATGACACGTGCGAAGAAGCATTTAGAGCTGATCAGCTACGATACGGAATCGCTGTTTGTCCAGGAAGTGCGGCAATTGGCACTGTCGTCCGGAAGCAGCAATACATCCGTCAAGCCGACCATCAAAGTAGCGCCGCCGCCACCGAAAAACACAGTGCCGGAAAACGAAAATGCACTGCGTGAAAATGAGCTGCTCACCAAAGGGGCGAAAATCCGCCACCGCGTATTCGGTGCAGGGGAGATCGTCGAGCGGGACGGTGAGCGTCTGACCATTCAGTTCGAAAAGCAGCGGAAAGAATTGCTGGCGGATATTTGCATCAGCCATAAGCTTCTTGAGCTGATCGAACCGGCTCCACAAAAATAAAAGCTGCGCGGAAGGGGGAACTTTCCGCGCAGCTTTTTCAATTCGAAATCAAGAATCCTTTTTCACTAATTTGACAAGAAGGTGAGCGAGCATATGCTGCTCTTCCTTATTCCCGACTTTCCATAATTCCTGCAATAAATGCTCTTCGCTGTTTTTGGGTTCTTCTTTCTTCGCCAAGTAGCCTGCAACTTTCTCGGTCAATTGAGCGATACGCTCCTCGCTCAATCCCATTTTTTCGCCAAGCTCGACTTTACTGCCCAGATACTCTTTGAAGCGACCGAAATCAGAAAGGATTTGTTCTTTTTTGTCGTCATCAAAATTTTTCAGTTTGTCTTCTACTTTTTTGTTGATTTCTTCCATATTCAGCACTCTCCTTTAATTTTCTCCTATTCCATGGATACCCGACTACCATTCAGACAAACGTTCGAATAACTGAAAGATTGAAAAACGGTTGTTTATGTTAAGGGGCTTCGGGTAATCTAATAAGAACGATGCATTAAGGGAGGATGATGGATGAATGACATTATACGATGAAATTCAGAAACTGAAGACTTTTGAATGCAATGAGCGCTGTGTGTTGAGTGTTTATTTGAACACGAATCCGGCAGATTTGAATGCACAGAACGGTGCCTGGAAAATTCATTTGAAGAACGGCCTTAAACGTCTTGAAGAGTATTTGACGGCTTCGAATGATAGTAACGAAATCAAGAACTACAAAGCCTTGCGGAAAAAAGTCGAGAAGGAGATAGCAGATAACCAAAACGACCTCCAAAAGGGAGTCGTTATTTTTGCATCCACACATGACGATCTTTGGTCGGTTCATCATGTACAAGTCGCGGTGAAGACGAGCTTCCACTGGGAGACTGCGCCTGTCCTGGATGAATTGCGTTATATGTATAAAGCGTATCCGTACACGGGAATCGTCTTACCGAGCTCCAAAGGCGTCCGCATCATCGATACATCAATGGGCATCGTCAATGAAGAGATTTATGAAGAGTTCGACGCCAATCTGCACGTCGAAGCAGAACAGCAAGGCGGCGGATCGGTAGGAAGCAGCAGCGGTGGCAGAAGTCCTGCGGAACAAGTGGATGAGCGTGTGCAAGAGAACTTGGACCGCTTCTACAAGGAAATGGCGTCGAAAGTCGTTAAATTGAAAAAAGACCGGCACTGGGATGAAGTGCACATCGTCGGCGAGACGGACCACGCGAAGACTTTCGCTAAAGCATTACCGAATAAGCCGACAAGCTGTATTTATAAAAACATGATCAATATTGCACCTGGACAAGTCATCCACGAAGTGTTCGAGAAATAAATCAAAAAAGCCTCGGGACGCACCATGCGCTCCGAGACTTTTTTTTGTTGTCGTAAATCAGTTCGGAGACGGACAAAATGTGCACGTCTCGAAAGCAGGCAACTCTTTGTACAGACAGCACGTTTTCCGGATTGGCTCGGTCACCGCTTGTTGAAGCGATGTATCGCCTAAAAGGAGCAGCATGTACGACTTCCGCATCGGCTGCCAGTTCGCAGCGTCCATCAGCCACTCCACATCTTCAGCGGCCCGGCGTGGATTGCGTTTTTCCACGTTGGCATACAGCCAGATCAGTGAACTCAAGGCGTTTTCCCAAAGCGTGATCGGAGAAACTTTGGCGTATTCACGGAATGTTGCCATGAGCGTACTCGTCTGTTCGTGGAGGATGAAGTGCATCGCTTCGTAACGTTCGGAATCGGACACAGTGCGGAAACAATCAGAAGAGACGACCGTCTCCAGCATCGGATATCCGTAATTCGCAGAACGTGTAAACTGCAGCTCGTCTGCCGGGCAGTGGAAGTAGCCGCCGTGATTTACCAGCAAGTCGAATTGCGCTGATAGGAACAATGCGTACTGCCGGAAAAAATAAGCGACAGCGACGCCGTCATTGTCTGCGTCGATCCAATTTTTTAGCGGGTCGATCCAGTCGCGGGGCGCTCCTTCCAACAGAGAAGCGGGGGAGCGGTCGACGATGACGGAATGTGTTGCAAGGACAAGCTTTAAGTGTGGAGGAAATGTCAATGCGCTCACTCCTTTTTTTCTTAATGCTACCGCAAGAATGGACGCGCTGCAAAAGGGAAAAAGAAAAGTACACAAAAAAATCCGGGGCCATGAAGCAGTTCCCGGATTTCCATCGATAATTTTAGGCTATCGGCCGTTTAGTTGATTGCCACAGCAGGTCCGAAGAACTCGAAGTGGATCTTGCTTTCTTCGATGCCCATCGCGCGCAATTCGCGGATCATCGCTTCCATGAATGGCACCGGTCCACAAACGTAGACGTCTCCAGCTGGATCGACGAACTCTTCCAGGATGCTGCGAGTCAAATAACCTTCCGGCTGGTCGGAGTAGACAGCTTTGTAAACTGCGTTTTCCATTGAGCCGATCATTTCCTTGATTTCATCATCGAACGCGTGAAGCGTCTGGTTACGTGCAGCGTGCAGGAAGGCTGTCGGACGTTCAGGTGTTACACCAGCGACTGTCTCAAGCATACTCATCATTGGTGTGATGCCGACGCCGCCGCTGATGAACGCTACTGGTCCAGGTGTCGGCTCAAGGACGAATTCACCGGCTGGTGCACTCACTTCGATGATATCACCAACGTTGACGTTTTCGTGCAAGTGGACAGAACCGCGGCCGTTCGGGTCATTGTCCGCTTCACGTTTGACAGAAATACGGAATTCTTCGTTGTTTGCTGCTTGTGACAAACTGTATTGACGGTTTACTAAATATTGTTCACCTGGGATGGACATGCGAACGGAAATATATTGACCTGGTTCGTAAGTCGGGACAGAGGATCCGTCAGCCGGCTTCAAGTAGAATGAAGTGATGATGTCGCTTTCTTTTTCTTTGCGAGCGACTACGAAGTCTTTGAAGAACGACCAGCCGTTTTCTTTCGCTTCGTTTTTCTCGTACATATCTTTTTCGACACTGATGAAGACGTCGGCGATGACACCGTATGCTTCTGCCCACGCATTGATGATATCGTCAGTTGCTGCATCACCAAGTACTTCTTTAATTGCTTTCAATAAATATTCTCCGACAATCGGATAATGCTCAGGCTTAATGCCAAGACTGACGTGCTTATGCGCGATTTGGACAACTGCCGGAAGGATCGCTTCCAGACGGTCGATATTCGCTGCAGCTGCGTAAACTGTGTTTGCAAGAGCAGTTTGTTGACGTCCTTTTGCTTGGTTTGCGTGGTTGAAGATATTCAATAATTCGGGATGGGCTTCGAACATGTTGCGGTAAAACGTTGTTGTAATTGCAGTTCCATGGACTTCCAATACCGGCACAGTTGATTTAATGATGTCTTTTGTCTGTTCTGATAACATGGTTCATCTCTCCTTGTTGTTTGTTTCTATCTTCACTATAAACCGCTTTCATTCTTAAAGATATATTTATAATACATCTTTAAAATTTAGACACATTTGTCTTCACAGAAAAGACAAATAATCGATACAAGAGGTCTGAATGCACGAAACTGCAAGCTAGTTTCTTTCTTGTGGGAGGATGGCTGGCTATAATAAGGAAGATGGAAGGTGAGATGAATGAGATTAACGATGTATACAGATTTCTCGCTGCGGGTTTTGATTTATCTAGGGACGAATGATCGGCAGACATTGACGACCATTCAAGAAATATCGGATGCTTACCGGATTTCAAAGAACCATTTGACGAAAGTCACATTTGAACTCGGCAAAGCCGGTTTCATTGAGACGGTACGTGGTAGAGGCGGGGGAATCCGCCTGGCGCAGGATCCGGAAAAGATCAATATCGGTACGGTTGTCCGGAAGATGGAAGATGACTTTCATCTTGTGGAATGTTTTGATAGAGAGAATAACCGGTGCCCGATTGCGCCGGTGTGTGGATTAAAAGGAGTGCTCGGGAAAGCGCTCCACGCGTATTTGATGGTGCTGGAAGAGTATACGCTGGCAGATTTGCTTGTGAACAAGGAAGGGCTTCAGCAAATGTTCTTCGAGCAGCCGGAAAAAGTTGTCCGCGTTCCTACTCCCTTGGAACCGGAAATTTAGATGAAAAAAGTTGAGGAGAAATAGATCCATTTCTCCTCAACTTTTTTTTTTGCTTAAAGAACTTCCGGTGGTGCGGGGTCGGTTTCGATCGGTTTAGGCACCCGCCGGTATAGGTTCGGCAAGATGATGCCGAACAGGACGATGCCGATGCCCGCCACTTGCACCCAGGTCAGTTGTTCGCCGAGCACCAGGACCGAAGCGAGAATCGCTACAGGGAGTTCCATGGCGCTCAAGATGGAAGATAGGCCGGAGCCGACGCGCGGCACGGCGATGGAGAACAGCCAGATCGGTGCGATGATGCCGAACAGGCCGAGCAGCACGCCAAATACCCATAGCCCTTCCCCGAACAACGTGCCGTCCCACAAGATTTCAGGCGTCTGGAAGATCCCGACGACAATGGCAGCGAAGAAGGAGACGAATACGAGACGCGTTGTCGTATCCATGCCTTCGACCGGTTTGCCGTTGATGAACATGAAGGCGGAGAAGCAGAACGCTGCGCCCAGCCCCCAAGCCCAGCCTTGCCACGGGATTCCGCTCAAGTCGACATCGAGGATTCCTGCTGCCAGGATGGTTCCTCCGAATAAAAGGATCAAGGACATCGCTTCGAGCCGTTTCAGCCGGCGACGCCGGACGATGCAGTCGAGGAACATGCCGATCCAAGTGAACTGGAAGAGCAGTACGACTGCCAGCGAAGCGGGGAGGAAATTGAGGGAATGGCTGTATACCATGCCGGTCACTGCCGTGAATGCTCCTGAGAGAAACAGGATTTTCGTTCCGTGCAATTTTGGAAGACGTCTTTTCGTTAGTGCATATAAAAGGGCCGCAAGGAAGAACCCGATAAAGTATTGGCTGGTGACAGCTTGAGCTGTCGTGAAGCCATAGCTCATAGCCACTTTGATGTTTGTCGAGAGGATCCCGTAACAGGAGGCCGCAACGACGACCATCAGTGGATAAATCCAGTTTTTCATACGATCACTCCATTTCCATTAAGACATCATATCACAGAAATACTGGAGTGCGATGTAGACAGAAAAAAACGACTGCTTGGTCAGCAGCCGTTCGGCATGTAGGTGTGCAATGAAACCATTGGATGAAAATCGGTCATTCTGGGAACTTCTCTTCACTGGAAGAATTTTTTTTCGTCTGGCGCGGATTCTTTTCCTCTTCCTGCTCCTGTTTCAAATCTTCGAGCGGAATCGAGTCCACATTCATCTGTTCTTCGTGCATTTCATTTATGCTTTCTTTATCCGTTTTGAACTGCTCCGGATTATCCAACGGAGCACCACGGTTTTCTTTCCGGTCTTCTTCAGTAAAGCGTTTTTTGTCTGCCATCGGAAGCACCTCTCTCATAATATGTGTTAATAAAGTATTCCTTTATCCGCCCCGTCTCAAACATGGAACAACCTTAAGATGATTGGAAGATAAAATATGACGATGAAGATACACAAGAAGCAAGAAGAAAGACATAGGCAAAATGGCCGGATAATCATCGATTCACATGAAGAAAAGTGAATGAGATTTCTTGATATTTCAGAAGTAAAAAACTAGCCCTTGAAGTCGTCTGGATGACTTCAAGGGCATTTTTGCTTTGATTTAAGATCTTTCGGCTGTACGGGCGACTTCGACGATGACTTGGACGGCTTTTTCCATGTTTTCGACGGAAATGAATTCGTATTTCCCGTGGAAGTTTTCACCGCCGGTAAAGATGTTCGGCGTCGGCAAGCCCATGTAAGAAAGCTGCGAGCCGTCCGTTCCGCCGCGTACCGGAATGATCAACGGTTCAATGCCAAGCTTGTTCATTGCCTGTTCGACCGTATCAACTATTTCCATGACCGGCTCGATTTTTTCACGCATATTGTAATACTGGTCTTCGAGCTCCAATTGAATCGTTTCTTCTCCGAACTCTTCCTGCAATTTGCGGACAGTCCGTCTCATATGCTCTTTTTTCGCTTCAAAAGATTCACGGTCGAAGTCACGGATGATATAAGACAATTCCGCTGCTTCGACATCACCTTTGAATTGGTTCAAGTGAATGAAGCCTTCGTAGTTTTCCGTCCGTTCCGGAACTTCTTCCTTCGGCATCTCTTCCTGGAAGCGGATCGCGACCGTCTGGGCGTTGATCATTTTGTCTTTGGCAGACCCGGGATGGACGCTTTTCCCTTGGACAGTCAATTTTCCGGCAGCTGCGTTGAAGCTTTCGTATTGCAGCTCACCGATCGGACCGCCGTCGATCGTGTAGGCGTAATCTGCGCCGAAGCGTGCCACGTCGAACTTATGCGGACCGCGCCCGATTTCTTCGTCCGGCGTGAATGCGACGCGAATTTTGCCGTGTTCGATTTCCGGGTTTTGGATCAAGTATTCGACCGCTGTCATGATTTCTGCGATGCCCGCTTTGTTGTCAGCACCAAGCAGAGTCGTGCCGTCCGTCGTCAGCAACGTATGTCCGGCATAGTTTTTAAGCGCAGGGAAGTCCGACACTTTCATCGTGACTTTTTCGTTCAAGGCGATGTCATTGCCATCATAGGCGTCGATGCGCTGCGGATTGACGTTTTTCCCAGTGAAATCCGTCGCCGTATCGACGTGTGCCAGAAAGCCGATGACTGGGAAATCCTTTTCGCTGTTGGCTGGCAATGTGCCGAACAAATAGCCGTGGCTGTCTGTCTCCACATCGGTCAGGCCGATTTCATTCATTTCCTTTTCAAGTTCCCGGATCAGATCCCATTGCCCCGGTGTAGACGGTGTCTCCGTGAGGTTGAAATCGGATTGTGTATCGATTTTTGCATAGCGGATCAAACGTTCAATCAATGTTTCTTTCATTGTGTGGAAAGCCTCCTAAAGGTTGTAATAAGTTCAGTTTACCATGAAGCGCCAGAATACTTAATATTGGACAGAAAAAGAGCGCATCCACCTCTGTTTAGGCGATGCGCTCCGATCGATTCGTTTCAACCAGCTGTTTTCTTACGGAACACGGAAGACACTTTGCTTTCGGTCCCTTTCATGAGGCGATTAATGTTCTCGGTATGCTTCCAGAGCGCAAGGCCAAACAGACCGAACGCAGTGACAAGTGGCCAGAGCCCGACAGCCGGCCAAAAGGCGATGACGAGCAAGGTGCCGTACAGCGCAAGCACCCCGATAATCAAGTAATCTGTGAGCAAGGAAACCGCGATCAACAGCAGTCCGCCGGCAATGCCGAGCTTCCAGTCGAGCGCGAGCATCATGCCGATCAACGTCGCCGTGCCTTTGCCGCCGTCGAAGTTCATGTAGAACGGATAGTTATGGCCGAGCACGGTCCCTGCGCCGACGACGAACAGTACCGTCCATGATTGTTCGGGCGATAGAGCGGTTCCGTCGAGCACCAAGCGGAGGGCAATGACCGCGACAGCTCCTTTCGAGATATCAAGGAAAGCGACGAGCGCTCCGAATTTCGGACCGAGCACGATCGCAGCGTTGGAGGCGCCGGAATTTTTTACGCCTTCTTTTTTCAAATTGACTCCGGTCAAAAGGCGTGCGACAACGGATCCGTGCAGGGAACCGATCAAATAGCCACCGAGCAAGGCGGCGAGCACCCAATAAAGCATGATTCCCACTCCTTTTTTCAAACTTCTTATTAAGTTAAACGTTTGAAGGGAAAAGAAGTTTCAGAAATATTTTGCGAATTCGCTTGACAAATAGTCGTGAACTTTCTTATACTTCTCAACAAGATGGAAAACTGAATCTGAATACTCTTATCAAGAGCGGCGGAGGGAATAGGCCCTGCGATGCCCGGCAACCGGCAAATCACTCAATTTGCAAAGGTGCTAAATCCTACAGCCCGTGTACGACGGCGCTGGCAGATGAGAGGAGGCAATGTTATTATTTGACGGCCCTCTTCTTAATCGAAGAGGGCTTTTTTGTGCTCTCCTCGCCAATCAGACCATCTAAAACCAATACTCAGGAGGAATGCACAATGACGAATTTCAAACCAGAAACATTACTATTGCACGGAGGACAAGAAGTGGATCCGGTCACCGGCTCAAGAGGGGTACCGGTCTATAAGACGACTTCCTATGTATTCAAAAATACGGAACACGCACAAAACCTGTTCGGCTTGAAAGAACCAGGGAACATCTATTCACGCATCATGAACCCGACAGTCGATGTGTTCGAACAACGCGTCGCGCTGCTGGAAGGCGGGACGGCAGCGGTAGCCGTGTCATCCGGAATGGCTGCAATCGCCTTTGCAATCTTGAACTTGGCGGAGGCGGGAGATGAAATCATTGCGGACAGCAATCTGTACGGTGGAACGTTCAGCTTGTTCGCCAATACGCTGCCACGCTACGGCATCAGGGTCAAGTTCGTTGATGGCACGGACCCTGAGAACTTCGGGGCGGCAGTGACGGAGAAAACGAAAGCGATCTTCGGGGAAATCATCGGAAACCCGAGCCTTCATGTGCTAGATATCGAACGGGTGGCAGAAATTGGACACGCACACGGCGTGCCACTGGTCATCGATAACACATTTGCTTCGCCTTATGGCAGTAATCCGATTGCATTCGGCGCAGATGTCGTCGTCCATTCCGCGACGAAATGGATCGGCGGGCATGGTACGACAATCGGAGGCGTTGTTGTAGATGGCGGCAAGTTCGATTACAACAATCCGCGCTTCCCGGGTTATACGGAGCCGGATCATAGCTACCACGGAATCCGTTACGGCATCGATGCAGCAGGTGCAGCGTTCGCGACGAAGCTGCGCGTCCAGCTGCTGCGTGACTTCGGACCGACGTTAAGTCCGGAATCGGCACATGCCTTCCTGCAAGGACTGGAAACGTTACATCTGCGTTTGCCGAAGCATCAGGAAAACGCACAGAAAGTCGCTGAATACTTGAACAAGCATCCGGATGTCGAGTGGGTCAACTACATCGGCTTCGAAGATCACCCATCACATGAACGGGCGAAGAAATACTTGAAGAATGGCACATTCGGATCGATCGTCAACTTCGGCATCAAAGGCGGACGGGAATCTGGCCGCAAAGTGATCGACAGCGTTCAGCTATGGTCGCACGTCGCCAACGTCGGGGATGCGAAATCGCTGATCATCCATCCAGCTTCGACGACGCACCAGCAGCTTCAGCCGGAAGACCTTGAGAAATCAGGTGTCACGGAAGAGTTGATCCGTCTATCAGTCGGATTGGAAGATCCGGAAGACTTGATTGCAGACTTGAAACAGGCGATCCAGGCAGCAGTTTTACAAAACGCGTAGGAGGTGAATGCAATGGAACAGATCAGTATCGGCTCTTTTGAATTGGAATCGGGGATCGTCTTGCCGGAAGTGCAGCTCTCATTCGAGCGCGCCGGTAAGCTCTTCGGTCCGGTCATTCTTCTTTGCCACGCCTTAACAGGAGACGCTCGTGCTGTCGGCAGCGCGGACGCGCCCGGCTGGTGGGGAGGGCTGGTCGGTCCAAGGAAAGCGGTGGATACGGATCGGTTCCAGGCAATCACGTTCAATGTGCTGGGAGGTTCGGATGGTTCGACGGGGCCGGCATCGATCGACCCGCGGACGCAAGCGCCTTACCGCACATCGTTCCCGGAATTGACGATCCGCGACATGGTGAACGCACAGAAAAAAGCGTTGCAGCTTCTCGGCATCGGCCGCATCACGGCGGTGATCGGCGGTTCGCTTGGCGGCATGCAGGCGCTCGAGTGGGGCCGGCTCTTTCCGGAAGTGGTGGATGTTGTAATGCCACTCGCGGTCACACCGTCGTATAGCGCGTACGGCGTTGCCTTCAATCACATCGGCATCGAAGCGATCCGCAACGATCCCGATTACCGTAATGGCTTTTACGCGCCGGGCGCTGTCTTGCGCGGGTTTGAAATCGCGCGCATGGCGGGGCTCGTCACGTACCGGAGCGGGGAGCTGTTCCACAGCCGTTTCGGGCGGGAAGAGGGCGAGCAGGGGTTCGATATCCAGTCATATTTGGATTACCAAGGGAAAAAGCTCGCTTCCCGTTTTGATCCGAACAGCTACATTACGCTACTGAAGGCGATGAACACCCATGATCTCGGGGATAAGAAGCTCGATGTGCCGATCTTCTCGCTGCTCTTCACGCAAGATCTCCTGTACCCGAAAGAGCCGATGATCGATTGGCTTGAGGGACAGCCGCAAGCGGACTGGACCGTCATCGAGACGGTTTATGGACATGACGGCTTCTTAGTCGAGTTCGACAAATGGGGTTATTTGATCGGACAAAAGCTCGAACAGGTGCTAGCGGATCAAGCGATTCCTGCAAGTAGATGAATTTGAACTGCAAAAAGCGATCGTTGAAGTGAGTTTCACTTCGACGACCGCTTTTTTGTTCTTCTGCTTTTCTTCGGCAAAACGTCAGTCCTCGTCTTTAATATCGAAATCTTCTGGGATCGGCGTGTTTTTCCACTCTTCCAGCTCCTGTTTCGCTTGCTCGAGCTGCTGGAAATGCGAATCGAACTGGGAGGTGTTGATCATGTATTGTTCACCGTCATACACTGCTTTGATCCGGCCTTCCGCTACGTAGCGCTTGATCTGTTCTTCCGGCATGGATAAGAGAGCGGCAGTTTCCGCGACTGTTTTATACATCGAATCGCCTCCTCATTTTATTTCCATTATAATGAAAGAAAACAATTGGCTCAAATGTTTGGGCCGACAAATGAATCCCTTCAGAAATTTTCTTAAGAATTTCTTCATATTCTTCGTGGGAAGTCCTTAAGAATTGTGCAGTAGTATATTGATTAAGAGGAAAAGAGGTGCGGGATATGGGAGCATTCACGGTATTGGTGACGGATGACGATGCGGATATCCGTGACGGAATTGAAATCTATTTGAAGAATGAAGGCTACCGCGTACTGAAAGCGGAGAATGGCCTGCAAGCATTGGAACTACTTGAGCACAATGAAGTGCATTGCATCATTCTCGATCTCATGATGCCGCACATGGATGGCATCCGGGCGACGTTCAAGATCCGGGAAGCCCGCAATATCCCGATCATCATGCTGAGTGCGAAGGCGGAAGACTCGGACAAGATCCACGGCCTCTCGGTGGGAGCGGATGATTATGTGACGAAGCCGTTCCATCCAATGGAGCTGGTTGCGCGTGTCAAATCACAACTGAGACGTTATGTAAGTCTTGGAACGTACGAAACAAAAGCGCAACGCGTGGAAATTGACGGACTGGTCCTTGACTCGGAAACGAAAGATGTAAGTTTACACGGCGAGACGGTCAAGCTGACGCCGATCGAATTCAAGATTACGGAACTGCTGATGACGAATGCGGGGCGAGTATTCTCAATCCAGGACATTTACGAACGCGTCTGGAACGAACCGGCCTACAACGCAGAGAACATCGTGGCGGTCCATATCCGGAAAATCCGGGAAAAAATCGAAGCGGACCCAAAAAATCCGCGCTACGTAAAGGTGGTATGGGGCATTGGCTATAAAATCGAAAAGTGATCTGTGGTCGGTCATCGCCGTCATGATCGCATTGGTGTCACTGGTCTACTGTTCTTCGTTCCTTTTGGATTTCATTTTCGAAGGGCCGTCCGCAGAATGGCTGGCAGAGTTGCGGGACAAGGGGAAGGGGTAAGGAAATGAAAAAGTGGATTTGGCTGACTACGGCATCTCTTGTCATCGTCATGCTTTGGAGCGTGCTGCAACTCGGGCCGCAATATATCGGGAAATCATTTTTGGAGACCGGGAATTTCTCCTCGGAGCACGAAAATTTCAAGTCGCAATTAGTGCATTTGGAGCTGGCGCCTCCGGAACTCGCGGAGACACCGATCACAGCTGCGGACATTAAGCAGTTCCGTGACCGCGAAGCGTCGTTAGCGGAAAGGATCCGCATGATCCAGGAGAATTATGAAGGAGACATACAGGAAGCTGCGGATACAGGGAACGAAGATCTGGAAACCACACTGACAGAGCAGCGGGAATCTGAAATTACTGCGGCGAAAGCGTTTTTCCAGGATGACGAACTTGTGCGTGAGCAGATCCAAGCGGAGCGGGAAGCGAAAGTTGCTGATATCATGCAGCAAGTGAAAGCGGAGCGTCCGGTATTTTTCGAGAACTATCCGTATTATGCTTACCAGCTGACGAATATCGAGACCGGCGAAGTGTTCACGCGTGGTGAACTGGATGACAGGCCAGTCTATGAGGAAACATTCACGGCAGATCGACCACTTCGGAGCAACGGACAGGTTTATGAATCCTATGAAGAGGAAGATTACATCCAGTCGGAAGCAGAGTTTGAAGGTCAGATCCAAATCACTTCCACAGAGTTGGCAGATTCGTTGTACGCGAACGATTTCCAGGCATTCAATCTGACAAAGAGTCTCCTTTACGCATTCATCGTCCTGTCCGTCATCGGAGTCGTGGTTCTCCTTATGAAGCTTCCGTTCAAATGGAACTGGTTCACAGGGAATAAATTTTACGTTACGTGGCAAAACTGGCCGATTGAAATCCGCCTCGCTGCTTTGCTGCTTACGGTTTATCTATTGCAGGTTGCTGTGATGGCAAAATTCTTCAATGTGTTCCGCTATATGATGTACGGGGAGCTCTGGATCAATTTCCTATCGGGTGTCTGGCTGCTCGTCTTCGCCCTTGCTGTAACAGCCATCGCTTTACTGCAAATGCTTTGGCTTGCAGAGCTTTACAGAACAGAAGGCAAATTGGCCGAAGATCTGCAAAACAGCTATACATGGAACTTAATCAAGATCGCCCGTTTTGCGTTCCTCAAAAAATCGATCGGCATCCAGATGCTCTGCTTGCTGGTCATCGTCTTTTTCTGGGGATTCGGTACGATGCTGCTCGTCAACATCCCGCCCGGCATCATCCTTTGGATTCCTGCAAGTTTGTTCATCGGCTTGCCTGCGCTACTTCTGTTCCTGCAGCGTTTCGGCTACTTGAACTTACTGATGAAACGGACGGAAGCGATGGCAGAGGGAAGACTTGAACAGGAAATACCGGTACAAGGAAGATCTCCACTAGCGGATCATGCCCGCCACTTGAGCAAATTGAAGGAAGGCGTGCGCCAATCACTTTCCGAGCAGGCGAAAAGTGAACGGCTCAAGACAGAGCTCATCACGAACGTCAGCCACGATCTGCGGACGCCGCTGACATCGATCATCACGTATACCGACTTGATGAAAGCACCGGATTTGACGACAGAAGAGCGGCTGGCGTATGCGGAAGTGCTGGAACGGAAAGCGGATCGATTGAAAAATCTGATCGAGGATCTGTTCGAAGTTTCTAAAATGGCGAGTGGCAACTTGGAGCTTGAACGGCGCCGCGTCGACTATACACAGTTGATGGTGCAGGCTTTTGCGGAACACGCAGAAGTGATGGAAAGTTCAGGGCTGGACTTCCGGGTCAATGCACCGGACCATCCATTGTTTATTTTGGTAGATGGCCAGAAGTGGTGGCGCGTGCTGGATAACTTGATCGTCAATGCCGTGAAGTATGCATTGCCGGGAACGCGTGTTTATGCAAACTTGAACGAAGTGGACGGACAAGCCGTCTTCGTCATCAAAAATGTCACCAAGTATGAGCTCGGGGAAAACACCGACGAGTTGTTCGAACGGTTCAAGCGCGGTGACACTGCGCGGCAAACGGAAGGCTCCGGACTCGGCCTTGCGATCGCCCAATCGATCGTCGAACTGCATGAAGGAACGCTCAAGATCGAAGTGGACGGTGATTTATTTAAAGTAACAGTGAAAGTGGATTGCATGAAGTGAATAGGAAGACCGGAGATCGCCATCAGGTGCGGTTTCCGGTCTTTTTTGTGGGGGCCCAAGCCGACAAATGCGGTCAATTCTGCGTCATTCTTCTATCATAAATCCTGAAAAGTGTGTTTAAGGAAAATCGAAAGAGGGCATGGTCAAAATAGGACAAGTTACCTAAATAAAATAAAAGGAGGAGTTTCATTGGATAATCAACTTTATCTCAACCGTTTCTGGGACGCACTTCCCGAGATCTTGTTGGCCATCGTCATCCTGATCGTCGGCTTCATCGTCGCAAAAGTATTGGAACGGGTCGTCTACAAGATGCTCCAGAAATTCAAATTGGACGAAAAGGTAGGCAGCAAGCAAGAGAAGTACAGCGTATCGAAAATCATCAGTAAAGTCGTTTTCATTTTAATCATCATCTTCACACTGATGCTGTTCTTCAATGTCTTGAACCTTGGAGCGATCGCAACTCCGTTTGCAGGCATGTTCGATCAGTTATCTGGTGCTTTCATCAGTTTGCTGAAAGCAGGATTGATCTTGCTTGTGGCATGGGTTCTTGCATCCGTCGCAAAACGCCTCATCCTGATGGTCGGCCGGAAAGCCGACTTGAAAAAAATTGCCAACAAAGCGAAAGCTCCGGAAGCGAATACGACGAAATGGCTGGAAACAGCTGCGAATATCGCTTTCTACCTTGTACTGCTTCTTTTCTTGCCAGCAGTGCTGAGCGCATTGAACATCGAGGGCTTGAGTGAGCCGATCTCAAACATGCTCGCAAGCTTCTTGAATTTCATTCCGAAATTGATCGGAGCGGCATTGATCTTCGCGATCGGCTGGCTCGCTGCAACAATCGTCCGGAAGATCCTTTCTTCCTTCCTGGCATCAGCCGGTGTAGACCGTCTGGCAGAAAGGTTCCACCTCTCTTCATTCTTTGAAGGGACGAGCTTGTCGAAAGTAATCGGATTGATCGCGTTCGTCTTGATCTTACTGCCGGTTTCGATCACGGCGCTCGAAGTACTCGACCTTGATGGAATTTCGGGTCCAGCAATCGCCATGCTGAATTCGATCCTCGTCATGCTTCCGAACATCGCGATTGCGATCTTGCTTGTACTAGTAGGTCTCATCGTTGGTCGCTGGGTGAAAAGTGTCGTCAGTAAGATTGCACAAAACCTCGGCGCAGATTCATTGTTCGGGAAAATGGGCTTCGATAAGAAATCAGCAACAGCAGACGCAGAGCAATCCGTATCCGGCATCATCGGTACGATCGCGCAAGTCGTCATCGTCCTGTTGTTCGTAGCTGAAGCACTACAAGTCGTCGGTCTGGCATTCATGGTCGGTCTCGTCAGCGGGATCTTCGCTTACTTGCCTGCAGTCCTTGCAGCACTCGTGATCCTGGCAGTCGGCTTCTGGTTGGCTAACATGGCGGAAAGTTTCGTCGGGAATGTCTTTAAAGATTCTTCCGGTTCACCGCATATACTTCGCTACGTTGCGAAATATGCGATTCTTGCCTTTGCCTTCTTCATGGCGCTCGATATGCTGGGAATTGCAGCGTCGATTATCCAGTCTGCGTTCATCTTGATCCTTGGCGGCGTTGCGTTGGCATTCGGTCTAGCGTTTGGTCTTGGGGGTAAAGAACATGCCTCCCGCTATCTTGACCGTGCAGAGAAGAGCCTTGAGAAAGCTGAAGTAGATCAAGAAGCTTGGAAAGAGAAGAAGATGGAAGAAGAAGCAAAAGATGTCGGATTGAAAAAAGAGGACCGGGCAGCAATCGATCCAGTCGTTGAAAAACGATCACCGGATGAGGAATTCCCGTTCCGCGATGAAGATCCGTTCAAAAATGAATAACTAACAGGTGAAAAGCCGCGAGACAACCCAGAGAAAACGGGAAGTCTTGCGGCTTTATTTTGGTGGAGAGACGAGCTTGTGCTGGAATGCGTAAATGACCGCTTGTGTCCGGTCATGCACTTCCAGTTTGCTGAGTAGGTTACTGACATGTGTTTTAACCGTCTTCAAAGCGATGAACAATTCATCCGCGATTTCCTGGTTCGTGTAGCCGTTCGCGAGTAAAAGGAGAATCTCCATTTCGCGATCGGTCAGTTCTTCGTGCGGATGGCGGTCGTGCCGCATCTGCTTCATCATCTTGCTCATGACTTCAGGCTCTAAAGCCGGTGTGCCGCCCATGGTTTGGCGGATCGAGTCCGCGATACGCGAAGCTTTCGATGTCTTCAAGATGTAGCTGACCGCACCTGCCTTCAGGGCGGGATATACTTTGTCATCGTCAAGGAAGCTCGTGACGATCATGATCTTCGCTTCCGGCCATTCCTTGATGATTGCAGCCGTCGCCTCAGCACCGTCCATGACAGGCATGACCATGTCCATTAAGATGACATCCGGACGCAACTCGAGTGCCATCTTCACGGCTTCTTCGCCGTTCGAAGCTTCTCCGATGACTTCCATATCAGGCTGTGCCTGTAAATAGGCGGAGACGCCGATGCGGACCATTTCGTGATCATCGACTAATAAGATTTTCATTAACTGAATCCACCCTTTCAATTGGAACTTTCACTTCAACAATCGTGCCTTCGGATGGCACGGAGACGATTTTGCTCGTAGCGCCAATTTCGATGGCGCGTTCTTCGATATGCTTCAGTCCGTAAGAGGAAGTGGCGCCTTGGCTGTTCGTGAAGCCGACCCCGTTATCCTGGATGCGGAGAATGGCGAAGTGATCGCGTTCGACGAATAGGATGTGCACTTCGGTCGCTTTTGAGTGGCGCAACGTATTGGATAGCGTTTCCTGCGCGATGCGGAACAGGTGATCTTCCGCGCCTTTTGGAAGCGGGACATCTTCGAGTCGGTGCTCGATGGTGAACGACACTTTTTCCTTCAGTTCGTTCAGGAGTTCTGTTAGACCGTCGCACAAACTCTTGTCGTGCAGCGCAACAGGACGTAGGTGGAGCAGCAGGGCGCGCATTTCAAGCTGTGCTTGTTGGACGACTTTTTCCGTCTGAAGCAAAGTAGGTGGTGCGTCTTCCTGTTCCGTCATTGCTGACAGCATCATCGAAGCGGCGAATAATTGCTGGGACACCGAGTCGTGCAGCTCACGCGCAAGGCGCTGGCGCTCGATGACCAATTGCTCCTGGATGCGTTGTTCTTCCGTTTCCGCTTTTTCGTTGGAAATACGGGCGAGGCTCTTGCGCTGGGATTCAAGCAGTTTTTGCACTTTCAGAAACGAGTTCGAGACGTTTTCAGGCAATGTCTTCATTTGAGCTGTCTTTATCACGGATTCATCTTCATTCCGTAGCAAGGCCTGGAGCATCGCCTCGATTTCGGAAATGCGGGAGCGCCCGATCGATTCCGACCACAAGGCGATGCCACAGGAAAGAAAGAGAATCAAGACGATCAGCCAGAGTCCATATGGAAAGCCGGCGATGACATCTTCCCACAAGAAGCCCCAAGCGTCTGTAGTAGGGAAGCCGAGCAAGGTGAACAGGATGCTGACGACCAGCACGGTGAAAAGCGCGATGAAGAAGAAGCTTCGTCTGACGATCGCTTTCATCGGCGGATCACCTCCACATCACCGACCCAAGTGGCGATTGTGATGATCATTTCGGTTTTCGGTGCTGTGTCCATCTCGTAGCCATCGGACAGCTCGACTTTGCCGTTCCAGATCGATCCGGTCGGCTTCGAGAAGAATGTGCCGTTGCCGTAAAGGGTCGTGTAATGGATGCGGACAGGCACTTCGTAAGGCAAGATGACGCGGACTTTGCCGAATCCTTGCCTGATGGACAGAAGGGATGTGCGTTTCGGCAAGACCGTTTGCGTCGCGTCGATCAAAATGTCGCCTGCGATGCCTTGGACGTGGATATCTTTCCATTCGTAAGCTTCGAATGGTGTGCTTTGGACACCGAAAAATTTATTTTGGATCAAATCTTTGTCGAGAGGATTGTTGAAATCGACGATCTGCTCCCATGATTCGCCCTTCCACAGTCTATAAAGCAAGTAAGCGAGCGCTGCGAAGACGAGAAGACGCAACGTGAACATCGACAATATGGAAATCGCAAGGAAGAAAATCCCGAGACCGATATAGTATTTACGATAACTGCTTTGATCTTTCGCTCCGTAATACAGCAGGAGCAAGCCAAGGATGACGAAAAATGCATTGCCGTTCCCCAAAAACAGGGCTTCGGCGAAAATCAGGAATAAAATGCCCAAGACGATGAACGCCTGTTTATTAGTAGTCAATGTTTGCACGTTTCCTTCGCCTCCTTTTAAACCTTAGAAAACAAGGAGAAGATAATCTCCTCCTTGTTCTAGCTTACACGATTTTTTTGTCCATCGGGTCTTTTTTCTGCAAAGATTCGAGACGTCTTTTCAAAGCGGATTCTTCGTATGCTTCTTCGACTTGGTTCGCGAGTGATTTGACGTAGTCTGTCAGCTCGTCGAGTTCCCCGACCGCGTTCGCCGCTTCTTTCGGATCGAGGACACGGTCAATCTCATAATGTGCCCGCGTGATGTTTTCTTTGCCCATGAGGCGGAGTTGGCGGATCTTCATGTCTGCCAAGCGATGCTTCATTTCTTCGTAGCGCTGTTCAAGTGTATTCAGCTCGGATAAGTTTTCTGCCAAAGCTTCTTCCAGCTCCGCGGTGCGTGCTGCGTACGCGTCAGCTTCTGCTTGCGCAAAGTGGATCAAATCTTCTTCACCGGATGCTTGTGCCAGCTCCAATTGCGCTGTGCGTTTGTCGCCGAGCTCCATCGCTTGTGCCAATTCCTTCTCCAGCTGACGGTTCAAGCTCGCTTGACGCTCAAGCCATTTGCCAGTCGTTTCCGTCTGCTTTTCCGCTTGCTTCAAATACCGGTTGAGTGCTTCCAACGGATTTTTCGCTTCTTTCTTTGCCGTGAAATGGTCCATGTCTGCTGCTACTGCCAATTTGAATCGTTCCCATACTGAATTCATTTGAATTCCTCCTTATTTTGTAATTGAATCCCATTCATTCTCGAAGTTCGCGAATGGATCGTCCGTTTTTTTCACCAAATCGACTTTCTTCGAGCTATCTTTATTCCAGTCGCGATAGATGATCCAGAGCAAGTACACCGCCGCTAGACCGAAGAGCGCTGGAATGTTCGAGACTGCTGAGATTGCGCCGCCAATTCCGACAATCGCCCAGACGACTTTCAGGAACGTCGAATCGGTTCTTGTGTAGAAATGGAAGCTCGCATAGATGACCAATGCTGTGATAGCTAAGCTGATCAAGCTGGGGAGCGATGAGATGGCGATGAAGCCTGCGATAATCCCGAGTGTTACCATCCAAAATTTGTTCATGTTGTTTTCCTCCTCCTTGTTTGTAATTACATCTTATCAAGCATCCGGATCCGCTCATACGGGCTGGAGCTGCGTTTTCATCTAGGACCTGAGGCGTAGAAGCGTTTGGGATAAGACGGTTTGAGGAAATACAGCTATAATAGGGAGAGTTAGGGAAATTAGAGGCAAATGCTAAAGGAGTAATGTGATGGAGCAATGGATAACAGATGTCATGTCTGACTACGGATATTGGGGGATTTTCCTGCTGATCATGCTGGAGAACGTCTTTCCTCCGATTCCTTCAGAGGTGATCTTGACGCTCGGCGGATTTTTGACGACGACAACCGATATGACGATTTTCGGTGTCATTGCGGTTTCGACTGCAGGCTCTCTTACAGGAGCGGTTGTGCTTTATGGGGTCGGACGGCTCATGGACGTCGGACGCCTTGAGAAAGTCATCGATAAATACGGGAACTGGTTGAGGCTGAAGCGTGCGGATCTGTATAAGGCGGATGCCTGGTTCGACCGTTACGGAGTCTGGACTGTGTTCTTCGGACGTCTTGTGCCATTGATTCGAAGTTTGATTTCCTTACCTGCAGGGATGTCCAATATGAAGTTCACCCTGTTCATTCTCTTCACCACGCTCGGAACGATCATCTGGAACACGATTCTGGTCCTGATAGGAGAAGCGGTCGGAGAGAACAGCGAAGAGATTCTTCAGACGCTTGATCTGTATTCGAATATCGTTTATGTCATCATTGCACTTATCGGGATTGCGGCGGTCGTTTACTACTTCAAGAAAATCCGAAAACGCAATTCATAATCAAAAAAATGGGGGTATGTCAGATGAAACCGATGATTTATATTACACAGAGATTGCCTGAAGAGGCGATCGCAAGCTTGCGTGAATCGTACGAAATCCGGATGTGGGAAGACGAGATGGAAGCGGCACCGCGAGAAGAGATCATGAAGCACATCGGGGAAGCGGCAGCGCTTTGGACGATGCTATCGGTGAAGGTCGACCGCGAAATGTTCGAGGCGGCGCCGAACTTGAAAATCGTCTCGAATTTGGCAGTCGGCTTTAACAACATCGACTTGGACGCAGCGCGTGAGCACGGCGTCATGGTTACGAACACACCGGAAGTGTTGACGGAAACGACAGCAGATCTGTCGTTTGCACTGCTTCTTGCGACAGCGAGAAGATTGGTCGAAGCGGAACGGACGGTGCATTCAGGAGAATGGAAGTCATGGACACCGCTCGGCTTGACGGGGCAGGATGTATACGGCGCGACACTCGGCATCATCGGCATGGGCCGGATCGGTGAAGCGGTTTGTCGACGTGCAGTCGGGTTCAGCATGGACGTGCTGTATCACAACCGGACGCGTCGGAACCTTGAAGGTGCAACGTACGCAGAGCTGGACGAACTGCTGGAGAAGTCCGATTTCGTCTTGATGCTGGCTCCACTGACGGACGAGACGCGCGGCATGATCGGTGAGCGCGAACTTGGCTTGATGAAGGAAACGGCTTGTTTGATCAACGTCGGACGAGGCGGAACGGTGGATGAGGATGCGCTTTACCGTGCATTGAAAGAAGGCGGCATCTGGGCTGCAGGCATGGACGTATTCGAAACGGAGCCACTGCCACTCGATAATCCTCTTCTGACATTGCCGAACTTCACTGCACTTCCGCATATCGGCAGCGCCGGTGAGAAGACGCGCCACAAAATGATGGCGATGAACGCGGAAGCGATCGACGAAGGCTTGAAAGGCAACCAGGTGAAAAACCGGGTTTGCTAAGCGGTTGTATTTTGGTCCGATTTATCGTAAAATAATTGAGGTTTTCCATTGAACTTCAGTAGATGTCGAACCAAAAATAAATAAGGTGGTAGGATTCATGCAAAATCATACACACAACGTATTACTGTACTACAAATATGTGCCGATCGAAGACCCGGAAACGTTCGCTGCAGAGCATTTGGCTGCTTGTAAGGAACTGGGACTGCTTGGCCGTATCCTCGTCTCTCACGAAGGAATCAACGGAACGTGTTCCGGAACGATCGAACAGACGGAAGCTTACATGAAGATGATGGAACAAGACGAGCGCTTCTCAGACATCGCCTGGAAGATCGATGCAGCGGACCGTCATGCATTTAAGAAGATGCATGTACGTGCGCGCAACGAAATCGTTCACCTTGGACTTGAAGAGGACATCAATCCGAACGAGCTGACTGGAACATACTTGGAACCGAAAGACTTCTTTGAGCAAATGCAGGATGAAAACACGGTATTGCTTGATGCACGCAACGATTACGAATTTGACCTCGGCCATTTCCGCGGAGCGATCCGTCCGGATATCGAGAACTTCCGTGATTTGCCGGAATGGGTCCGTGATAATAAAGAAGAGCTTGAAGGAAAGAAAATCTTGACGTACTGCACAGGCGGCATCCGCTGTGAGAAATTCTCGGGCTGGTTGAAGCGCGAAGGATTCGAAGACGTTTCCCAGCTGCACGGCGGAATCGTCATGTACGGAAAAGACGAAGAAGTACAAGGCAAGCTATGGGACGGCCAATTGTACGTGTTCGATGAGCGCATCGCTGTACCGGTCAACCAGACGGAACACGTCATCGTCGGCCGCGATCACTTCACGGGCGAACCGTGTGAA
Source organism: Planomicrobium sp. YIM 101495 (assembly GCF_009707665.1). Taxonomy (GTDB): domain Bacteria; phylum Bacillota; class Bacilli; order Bacillales_A; family Planococcaceae; genus Planococcus. The sequence continues at coordinate 1,590,836 of NZ_WLZW01000001.1, read as the reverse complement.
CGCTACGTCAACTGTGCGAATCCGGAGTGTAACGCAAAGATTTTATCTTCCGAAGAGAACGAACACAAATACATGCGTTCATGCTCGGACGAGTGCCGTGAGCACCCGCGTAACCGCTACGCATTCGAACACCAATTGACTGGTGAAGAAGTGCAAGCGCGCCTGGACGCTTTGAAGCAAACGACAGAAGCATAAAAGAGTGGTGAAGAGCGAATGTGCTCTTCACCATTTTTTTATGGAACGAGAAAAGAAGGGCTCTCCTAAAAGACATGGCTTCCAAAATAAGCGAAGAATGTTCCCTTATTTTCGAAAAGAATAGCGATCGCGTTGGAATAGGCGAATTTTTTTCGCTTATTCTATAGAAACTCGTCCCTTTTCTCGTTTTCTGACCAAATAGGAGAAAGTTCTTCGCTTATTTTCATGGAATTTGAAGCTCGAGTCGCAATAAGCGAAATTTCTTCCTCTATTTTTCAAGGCTCGAGCAAAGGAAGGCTGTTCCTGAAGGTCGTGTGTGTTGACCTTGTGAGACAGCCGCCTCTTATTTTTGATTGGTGTTGTCGGTGTTCCGCTCTTCAGCGCATGAAAAGCAAAGCAGCTCTCCATCTTCATGCGTGCCGTTCAAAAAGCCGTTTTCACAATAGACTTCCTTGCCGCAATCCTTGCATGTACCGATCAGCTCACGCATGTTGGCGGCTTTCGGCATAGACGTACATCGCTTTCTTCAAGTAAGCTGCGAGTCCCGTCCGGTAGCGCTCGATGTTGCTGCCATGGCGCGGGTCGCCTGCGTACAAGTCGGCAAGGCCTTTGAACATCGCCGGTGAACATGCGTAAAAACGGTCGAGCAGCGTGTAATACGCCTTCATTTCACTTTGAACTTCTGCTGCATCTGGTGGCAAGTGCATCAACGAAGCGACAGCATTATAGATCCTGTCTGCTTCACGGTTAATTTCTTCCAAGTCCTCTTCTTCTTTCACCGGGGCAGGAGCGGGCGCTGTTTCCACTTCCAGTTCAGGGGTAACTGCTGGCTCTGGAGCGACTTCTGCAGCTGCTTCAGCTGGCAGACCTGTTTCGTAAATGGAGACATCCGGTAATTCCTTGTTGCCGATAAACGCTGAGAATCTCTGTTCATTCGACAATTCAATTTCGCCGTTCAGCTCTTGCTTCGTCAATTGCGTATGCTGGATTAATTGCTCGATGCGCTCTTTCTTCTCTTTCAACAACGCTGCGTTGATATCAAGTGCTTTGACCGCGTCCCAGCCGCCGGTCATGGCTTCCTGGATTTTCTTCAGCGAGAAGCCAAGCTCTTTCAAGAATAGGATCTGCTGCAGCGACTTTAAATCCTCATCATTATAATAGCGATACCGATTACTGCCGATGGAGGATGGTTTCAACAAGCCGATGCTGTCGTAATGGTGTAACGTACGAACACTGACGCCTGCGATCTTTGCTACTTCCTGTACTTTGTACATAAACATCACCTCTTTCTCCTAATACACCATGACGAAGCGGGAGTGTCAAGAGCGGAAGCTGCTTTTGATGAAAAAAAGCGATCGGAGAGAGTGACGATGAGGGAAGATGTGTTGGATTCCTGTAGGAAATGCCGGTACAATGAGGAAAAATCAACCAATGGAAAGAAGGCAGGACATGACAGAGAAATTATATGATGGACAAGCGGAATTAACGGAAGCACGCGTGCGCGTAATAGAACAAGGCAAAGACGATAGAGGACAATACGTCGTACTCGACCGGACCAACTTTTATCCGGAAGGGGGCGGACAGCCTGCGGATACAGGGACGATCGGAGAAGTGGCGGTCACGGATGTCCAGACAGTCGACGGGGAAATCCGCCATTACGTTACGGCAGAGGTGGCAGAAGAAGCGCTTGCCGCCATCGACTGGGCGAGAAGACGCGACCATATGCAGCAGCATGCCGGCCAGCATTTATTGAGTGCGGTGCTGGAAGATGGGTTCGGTGCGAAGACGGTCAGTTTTCATTTAGGCGAAGCGCGTGCGTCGATCGACCTCGACGTCGCCAAGATTTCGGAAGCCACACTTTTGGCTGCTGAGCAAAAAGCCAATGACTTGATCCGCCAAGCGCTGCCGATCACCATCGAATGGGTGAAGGAAGAAGAGGCGGCGATACGAAACTTACGAAAAGCTCCGCAAGTGACGGGCGACATCCGTCTCGTAACAATCGAAGGGGTGGACGTCAATCCGTGTGGTGGAACGCACCCTTCGACGACTGCCGGCATTGGTGTCTTGAAAATCGTCGGGACCGAATCGGCAAAAGGCGGGACCCGGCTTTATTTTCTGTGCGGTGAACGGGCGGAGCGGCAGTTCGAGCTTCTGCAGCAAGTCTCTTCAGAGTTGACGCGTCTGCTGAATGCACCGGTCCCTCAACTGGCGGAAGCTGCGGCAACGTTACTCGAAGATAAGACGGAGACGGCGAAAGAGATGGTGCAGCTACGCAAAATCATGCTCGAACTGGAAGCCTCGTCGTTCCAGTCGGACGGACCATTCGTCTTCAAGCAATTCAGCGAACGTCCCTTCAAGGAAGTGCAACAGTTGGCGAAGCTGGCAGCTGCGAGAATGCCCGGGAACTACTTGCTGTTCCTCACTACCGAAAATGGGCGTGTCCGGTTTGCAGTAGGAAAAGGAACGGAAGCGGCGGGTGATATGCGAAAAGTACTGAACGCCCTGTTGGAAGCGACAAACGGAAAAGGGGGCGGCAGCGCTGAATTCGCACAAGGTGCTGGAGAAATGGTCGATGTAGAAGCATTTTTCAAAGAAGCGGAAGAAATTTTCAGAAAAACAGCGGAACAAGTGTAACTAATTTCAGGAATGCCCGGTCTACTCTTTAAATGGCTGAGAGAGAAGGGTGTGAAGATAAGTGAAGAAGAAAAGAGTTTGGTTCGGCGCAGCAATTTTCATGATTGGGATTGCATTGGCATTCGGTGCGATGATCGACCGTGTTTCCGTCCATGCATCGTCAGTTGTACTGGCGGAGCAAGGATGGCGCGCGAGTTTTTCGACGGGGCTGCATGAAGGGGCCATCGAGAAGGAGCAAGTGTATATCGCCGATCGGGAAGGAAACAAGGTCGATGCAGAAATCGAACTTTATCCGAATGGCCGGACGATCGAGGTGGAGAAGCTCGCAATCGGCGAGTACGTCTTGCACATTCAAAAAGATGCATTCAAAGGCGTCCGCTGGAAAACGCTCGAATCGAATCGGTTCCCATTTTCGGTCCAGGAGGAATTGACGGCAGTCGGCTCGGAAAAGAATCTGCGTACTTACTTCGGTCAAGTAGCGGCTTTCTATGAAAGTGAAGAAAGCGGCTATGGTGCAACCGACAACGCAACGGATGAGGCGGCAAGCGAGAGTTCGAGCGACGGGGCAAGTATTGGCGGGGGAAGCGATCATTCAATGACCAACCAGCAAGTGGAAGGCGTAGATGAAGCGGACCTCGTCAAAACAGATGGCAACTTCATTTACTCCATCAGTGATGAGGAAGTGATGATCACGGATATCAGTGAGCCTGCGAAAATGAAGAACGCTGCGGAGCTGTCATTCGACAGCGAGTTTTACCCGTCACGGCTGTTTTTATCGGGAGATACGCTGATCGTCCTCGGCAGTCGCTACAAGATGGCAATCGCAAAGGATGATGTCTTCACCACTGACGTATCGTCAGCGTTCCTCTATGATATCAGCGATCCGGCGGCGCCTATACTTCAGCGCGAAATCGGGACGGACGGCTACATGAACAGTGCACGGCTGACGGGCAATGTCCTCTATATGGTGACGAACGTCTATGCGGAGATGTGGCGCTTCGAAGAATTTGAAGATGCCGAATTGCGTCCGAGCAATTATGACTCGAACCGTGAAGAGCAAGAAGAGCGCTTGTCCTATGACCGAATTACGATTTTGCCTGGAGCGCTTGAAAGCAGCTACACGCTCATCACGGCTCTCGATCTTTCCGATCCGGATGCGAATGAAGTCGTCACGGAAGGATTTCTCGGCAGCAGCGAGCAACTCTATATGAACAAACAAAATCTCTATTTGACGGCGCCTATCTATGAGTCAGCGGAACAGGGAGACGGAGCAGCAGAAATGGAAATGTGGATGCCCCAGCAAGTCGATACCGAAATCTTCAAGTTTGGCTTGAACGGAGCGGCTGTCGACTTTATCGCTTCCGGCCGGGTGGAAGGACACTTACTTAACCAATTCTCGATGGACGAATACGGCGGATATTTCCGCGTCGTGACGACAGAAGGTTCTGTCTGGGATGAAAAACCATCCAAAAACCACTTGTTTGTCTTGGACGACTTGATGGCACAAGTCGGTTCAGTCGAGGACTTGGCACCGGGAGAGCGCATCTATTCTGCTCGTTTCATGGAAGGCATGGCATACATGGTGACGTTCCGTGAAACGGATCCACTGTTTGTCATCGATGTGTCTAAACCGACGGAACCAGTTGTCCTGGGCGAATTGAAGATCCCGGGCTTCTCCAACTACTTGCATCCGCTTGATAAGGATCATTTGATCGGTTTTGGCTTTGATACGAAGCTCGAGCCGAATAAAGACGGCGGTGCACCGCGTGTCTTGACGGGTGGGATGAAGATTTCCTTATTCGATGTCAGCGATTTCCACAACCCGCGTGAAAAAGACATCGAAATTATCGGCGGCAGAGGCACATACTCACCGCTTCACGATGATCACCGTGCACTGCTTGTGCATCAGGAAAAGAATCTGTTCGGCTTCCCGGTCATCCTGTATGAAGAAGCGAGCAGTAACTACGTCGACTTCGGCGGGCAAGGGGCGATGTTGTATTCCATTACAAGGGACGGCATCGAACTTGCAGCGAATTTAGTGGAGGATTCGGGAGGTCAGTATGAGGATTGGGAGATGACCATTCAACGGCTTGTGTACAGCGGCGACTATTTGTATGCAGTGGCCAATGGCGAAATCAGCAGCTACACGCTGGGCGATTTTGAGCCAGTCGAGCGAGTGCGGTTGGGGGAGAGGTGAGATAGGGTGTCGTGTAGAAATCCGCTGCGTCGCTTCGCCATGTCCAAGCCAGCTACTTCGCTTGGTGTTGTTGGAGAAATGGTGGTGTAGTGATTGCGAGCGTTACATTCTAATTATGGTGTTTCATACTTGTTTGGCAGCTGACTGTGTAGGCTGCCTGGGTTCTGACTTGTAGAGTGGAAAAGAAAGAGCGGGTGTCGCGTGGACAAACAGTGCTCCTGCATCGCTTCGCTGCTTCGTCGCAGAAACATCGACCGGATTTCCTCCGGCCAATGTTCCCGCTCCGTCGCTTCGGACAGGGCTCCCGGAAGAAGCCAAGCTAGACGCAGACCAAATGTAATTTGGAATGCGTCTCTGCGACCGTAGCGTAAAGCGCTATGGGAGCACAGGAAGCTTGTCATACCCTCCGCCCAGTCCAAACCATCTTCTTCGCTGGGGGTGTGGGAGAAATGGTGGTAAGATGCAATTTTCATTTCTTTCTACTGTTGATGTCGAGGTAAATATCTGGGCGGCTCACTGCGTAGGTCGCCGTGGTTCTGATTTGGCGAATGGAATGGTGCGGTCAGGCGACGCATGAGAGATCTCTTTTTCGCCAGGGGTACAAAAATAGGAGTAGTTTTTACCCCTATTCCGCAAAGTGTGGCATTTCCAGCTTCAATAACAGGAATTTTTACCTTTATACAATGGAAAGTCGTTCGATTTTCCATCTGCGGAGCCAATAAAGGTATTTTTTACCCTTATCAGCGCTCATTTTGCTCATTGCTTTCAGATAAGAGGAATTTTTACCGTTAAGTGACGGAATCGGACAAATGGGAACGCACCACTCATGCCAACTTGAGGTACGACATTTATTCTTCTGCTCGCGTATTTTCAAGAGTGAAAATCTGAGTCGCGACTAAATCCAGAATCAGCATGAAATCTGAAATCACTCACAAATACCTGACACCTTCTAATACAGTGCGAAGAAGGCAAATTACGCGAGAATCGTCCCACTTACCTAAACTCCCCCTTCCACCGTTATCAAACGAGCTGAGCCGGAATGGAAGAGTGAGCACGCTGGAGAATCAGAGTAGTGACGAGACCCCGCAGGTTGCGCCAGCAACCGAGGAGGCTCGGCGCTGCTCCTCTAGCGTGCGAAACTCTGGAATGCAGGTCAGCAAATCCCCAATGAAAGACACTCCTCCAACTCGCGATCTCTGAAATATAGGCCAGCCCGATTTTTTCTCATAACTCAAATCCTCCAATACGTTTCCTTTAGACAAAAAAAGGGAACGACAAGAATATTCTAACTATTCGGAGGGATGAATTGATGAAAGCAGTTACGTTTCAAGGGGCGAAGGATATCCAGGTGAAGAATGTCAAGGATCCGGAAATCGAAAAACGGGATGATATCATCGTGAAAATCACTTCGACCGCTATTTGCGGTTCAGATTTGCATATTTACAAAGGGGCCATGCCGACAACGAAGGACTATGTCATCGGGCACGAGCCGATGGGAATTGTCGAAGAAGTGGGACCGGATGTAACGAAAGTGAAGAAAGGGGACCGCATCGTCTTGCCATTCAATGTCAGCTGCGGTGATTGTTTCTATTGCACGCATGACATGGAAAGTCAGTGCGACAATTCGAACGGCAACCCGCACTTCGACACAGGCAGTTATTTCGGCTATACGGAACGCTACGGGAATTATATGGGGGGACAGGCGGAGTATCTGCGTGTGCCTTATGGGAACTTCAGTCCTTTCATCATTCCGGAGTCGTCCGGATTGGAAGATGAGCAAGTACTGTTCCTGTCGGATGTTTTGCCGACAGCATATTGGAGTGTCGAAAATGCAGGCGTTAAGCCGGGCGATACCGTCGTCGTACTCGGCTGCGGTCCGATCGGCCTGATGACGATGAAATATGCGTGGCTTGCCGGAGCAGAGCGGGTTATTGCGGTCGATGAAATTCCATACCGGATGGAATTGGCGAAGAAGATGAATGGCGTGGAGATCATCGACTTCTCTATGCATGACGATACAGGAGCCTTTATTCATGACTTGACGCAAGGCGGTGCGCGCGTCGTCATCGATTGTGTCGGAATGGACGGAAAGAAATCAGTGGCTGAAGCGGCACAGCAAAAGATGTTCCTGCAAGGCGGGACGCTTAGCGCTATCAAGATTGCCAAAGACGCTGTATCGAAGTTCGGCCATATCCAGCTGACCGGCGTGTACGGAATGACATATAATATGTTCCCGCTCGGCAACCTGTTCGAACGGAACGTCACTTTGAAAATGGGTCAGGCACCGGTGCATCACCTCATGCCGAAGTTGTTCAAGCAAGTGGAAGACGGACTGTACGATCCGCGTGATATCATTTCCCACATCATGCCGATGGAAAAAGCAAGCGAAGCGTATCAAATCTTCAACGACCATACAGACGATTGCACGAAAGTCATTTTGAAGCCGTAAAAGGGTCCATTCATTTTGACTTTTCGAATGGAGGAGAGCTGGCATCGCTTGCTCTCTTTTTGTGTTGGTGGTACAAGGGCAAGACGGGTGTTTCATGAGTATTCGCTGCAGGGATTCGGACAGGGTGTCGCATCGGAATTCGCTTCGGGGCTTCGGACAGGGCTTTCGGAAGAAGCCAAGCTGAGGAACGCTTGTCATACCCTGCGCCCAGTCCAAGCCAGCCCCTCCGCTGCGTGTAGTTGGTGAAGTGGGAGTGATTGACCAGCAGTGCTTCTTTCTCCTTTCGAAGTCACATATATGGTGGTGGGGCTGACTGCGTAGGCCCCTTGTAATTCTCATGGTGGTGAGTGAAAAGGTGAAATGAATTGTCCATTATTGAAGAGGTTCGTATTTAGGATCTAGTTCATCGTGAAAATGACGAAACACGATAAGAATCAAGCGAAACGCGATATCAATCGCGCAAAAGGCGATATCGACCTGACGAAACGCGATATCGGTCGCGACAAAATCAAGAATCGGAATGCCACTTCAACTCCCCCCGAATTATCCGACGCTTTCTAATCGAGAGTGACGAAGGCGGCCATGCTCGGTTCATCCAAATCTCCTAAATCCTATGTCTCTCCTACTCTTGAACGAGCTGATCCGGAATGGAAGAGGCTCGAGGATAAAGAGATGCTCCTGCATTGCTACGCTAGCTTCGTCGCAAAGACATTGACCGAATTTAATTCGATCAACGTCTTCACTGCTCCTCCAGCGTGCGAAACTCTGGAATGCAGGTCAGCTGGTCTCCAAAGTAGTCAATCCCAGCAAGAAATTAGCAGTTCAGCAGATTTCAATAAAGCTACTTCTCTAGCACACAATTGTCCCTGAGTACCAAAATGCGTTAAGATGGGAGCAAAAGGAGGGAGCGGCAATGGCCGAGATTACAGAACCACGGCGAGAGCTTGCTCTCGATTGTTTTTTGTTGGCAGGAAAAGTAATGATGGAAAGCGGCGCGGAAACCTATCGGGTGGAAGATACGATGATCCGCATGGCCGCTTCGCAGAACATGACGGACTCGCACTGCTTCGTCACACCAAGCGGCATCATGTTTTCACCGAGTAATGAATTGCCTACACGATTTGTCCGTGTCAAAGACCGCAGAACCAACTTGGCACGTGTCGCCAAGGTCAATGCCGTATCACGGAAGCTCGTCTCGGGGGAATTCACGTTACGTGAGGCTTATGACATGATGACGGAAATTGACCAGAATGACTATTTGTTCCCGATGTGGGCGCAAGTGCTGGCGGCATCTGCAGCGAGTGGCTCGTTTTTCCTGTTGCTCGGCGGGAGATGGGCGGATGTGCTATTCGCGCTCTTGATCGGTGGCATCGGCTTTTACCTCGTCGAGATTTTCATCGAAAAGACACGCGTCAAATTCTTCTCGGAATTTGCGGCTTCGGTCGTCATCGGTGCACTCTCAATGGCAGCAGTCCATTTTGCGTGGGGGACTGAACTCGATACGATCATCATCGGTTCCGTCATTCCGCTCGTCCCAGGGCTATTGATCACGAATGCAGTCCGGGACCTGATGGCAGGGCATTTCATGAGTGGGCTGTCGAATGGTGCAGAAGCATTTCTGACCGCGTTTGCGATCGGCGCCGGCATCGCCGTTGTATTGGCATTTTAAGGAGGGGTTCGTATGAATTGGCCGGTCGAGGCAATTCTTAGTTTCGTGGCAGCTGGTGCATTCGGCATCATGTTCAATATTCCGACGAAAACCTTAGCCAGCTGTGGGTTTGTCGGCATGAGCGGATGGCTGACGTACCGTCTGTATTTTATGTTCGTCGGAGATTCGATCCAGGCGACATTCGTCGGTGCCTTCATCGTGGCGCTACTGGCACACTTGTTGGCGAAACGCTTTAAGATGCCGATGATCGTCTTCAGTGTCGCCGGTATCATCCCGCTCGTTCCGGGAAGTAAAGCGTACAATGCGATGCGCAACATCGTCGAGAGCGACTTTCTCGAGGCGATTGCGTTCGCATCCGAGGCGTTGATGATCTCCGGTGCAATCGCGATGGGTCTCGTGTTTGCGGAAGTATTGATGCAATTGTTCTTTAAGCAGCAAGCAAAACGACTGCAGAAAAAAATCGGTCTGTCACAGGAATGAATTCCGTGACAAACCGATTTTTTTATTGGATCCAATTTTCCAAGTCCGCAGCCTTCATCGGGCGGCCGGACAAGAAGCCTTGGATCGTATTGCAATCCATTGCGGTCAATAACTGTAACTGTTCGTCGGTCTCTACTCCTTCAGCGGTCACTTGGAAATCGAGAGACTTGCCGAAATGGATGAGACCGTTGACCATTTTCTGCATTTTTTCCTGGTGAGCGAGCGGCTGGATGATCGACGCGTCGATTTTGATCGATGTGATCGGCAGCAACAGCAAATAACGGAACGAGGCATAGCCTGTGCCGAAATCATCGAGCGCGAACCGGACGCCTTGCTGCTGCAGCAGCTTCATCTGATGGACGATATCTTGTTCCGCTTCCGCTTCGAACGCGAACTTTTCATTGATTTCGATGGTCAGTGAGCTTGGGTTGCATCCTGCAGCCTTACATTGCTGCATCAGGAGGTCGACCATGTTCTTGCCACGGAATTCCCGGATCGACGTATTGATGCTGATGTCGATGTCAAGGCCGCGGCTGTTCCAATCCGCTAGTTGCTTACAGACGGTCTTTAGCACGAATTGACCGATTTCATGGATCAATCCGGTTTCTTCCGCAATCGGAATCAGCTCGGCCGGCATAATACTCCCGGCGACTTCATCCTCCCAGCGAACGAGTGCTTCCACCCGCTCGAGATCTCCGGATTTCAAGTTGACGATCGGCTGATACAGGACGTTCAAATCGTTACGTTCCAGCGCACCGGTTAGCCGTTCTTCGATCAATGTTTTGCGGTTCAGTTCTTCATGTGCTTCAGCGGAGAGGCCGGAGATGGCATTGCCGCCGCGCTCACGGATCTGTTTGATCGTGGCAACGGACGCTTTCATCAAGTGCGTGAATGTTTGCTGGTCTTCAGGGAAACGCGTAATCGCTCCACTGACGGTGAGCGGGATGGCGGACCCTTCAATGTAGATCGGATGCTGCTTCAAGTAATCGCTGAAGCCTTCGATGAACCAACTACTAAGCGGCGTGATTAAGGCGAACTCGTGCAAGCCGGCACGGGTGATGACGGTATCGGGGAAATACGTTTTCAACCTGACCGTCAATTCTTGGAGCAACTTCTGCTCCGTCTCACTGTTCGAGACGTCACGCAACGTGTAAAAGCGGTCGATGTCGATGTAGACGAATGAAAAATGCTGGCCGCTGGCGATCGTTTCCTTCACGGACTGCTCAAGGCTATGGCGATTGGCGAGTCCGGTCGCGGGATCGATGAAGGCGATTTCTTCGAGTGAGCGCTGTGCTTCTTTGCGATCGGTCACATCTTTTTCGATACAGATGTAATATTTTTCATTGCCCGGCAGCTGCATCGGGATGGCGACGAGTTCGACCCAGTAGCTCTCGCCGTTTTTCGTCGACTTCTCGATGTCGCCGCTCCAGACCGTGCCTTCTTTCAATACGTTGACGATCCGGTTGACTTGATCGACGTCGGCACTCGTACTTCCGAACATTTGATGGAACGCCTTGCCGAGTACGCGTTTCGGCGTCCATTGGCTGCGGGATAGGAATAAGGAATTCGCATATGTAATAGTGAAGTTCTCGTCGTAATAAGACAGCATGAACGTCGCGTCAAGCCCGCTGCGCAATTGCTCCAGCTCGATGCTCGCCGCTTCAGGTTCGCCGTTGCTGTCGATTTCGAAGATGCATAGCGCATAGCGCGTGCCTTCGAATTCGAACGATTTCGCGACGACGGTGACCGGCAACCGGATACCATCCTTCAGATCGATTTCCATTTCTTCAAAACGGTGAAGTTTGTCATTAGCGAAAATCGCTTCCCATGAATAATCGGAAGCCTTCAGCTGTTCAGGATTGAATCCACCGTAAATCGAGTCAATCAACGATTCAGTTCTTCTCGTTAAGTAACGGTTCGCTTGCTCATTGCACCATACAACCACTCCGTGTTCATCCAGTGCGAGGATGGGGAAAGGTGTCTGGTGAAAAATAAGGTGGTCAGAAAGATGTTTAACTAGTCCGCTCATTGATGACTCCCCTTATCAGATTTTAATCATATTATAATGATAAAAGTATCAGCAGTCATCCTTTTCCCAAATTTTCTTATAGATGAAGTGTTGTTTTGCTTCAATTTTGGGCTTTTTCAGAATATCCCTATCCGTCTTGTCGAAGATATGGCATAATAATCAACAAAGAAAAGATTCGAGTATCGAAATGTTCAGGAGGATTTTCAAATTGAAAACTGTTTTTTCCTATGCAAAACCTTATAAATTTTTAATTGTTATCGCTTTGACGTTAATGCTGATGGAATTAGCAGTAGAACTGATACAGCCTCTTATCATCGCACAGATCATCGATGATGGAATTATTGCAGGAGACATGGATGCCATCGTGCGTCTCGGCTTGATTTTACTTGGGCTATCGCTTGTCGCATTCATCGGAGGAATCGGGAATTCCTATTTTGCTTCGCATATCGCGCAGAGCTTCTCGTTTGATCTGCGCTCGAAGCTGTACGGCCGCATCCAGTCCTTCTCGCTTGCGACATTCAATAAGTTTCCGGCGTCGGCACTAATCACGCGTCTGACGAGCGATGTCACGCTTGTCCAGAACGTATTGTTCATGAGTTTACGGATTATGCTGCGTGCACCGCTCGCGGTCATCGGAAGCATCATCATGGCGTTCGTCGTCAATGCGGAACTGGCGATCTACCTCGTCATCGTCTTCCCGTTCCTTCTGGCTTTCCTCTATTTCATGGTGCTGAAGGGTGTGAAGCACTTCGCACACGTTCAGCGGCGCCTCGATGTCGTGAACCGGAAGATCCAGGAAAACTTGCAGGCGGTACGCTTGATCAAAGCGTATATGCGCGGCAAATATGAAGCGAACCGTTTCGAAGACGTGGCGGGTTCGCTTCGCAGCGACACGGTCAAAGCATACCGCATCATGGAAATCGTCTTGCCGGTCCTGTTGTTCGGGATGAACGCATCGCTCCTGGCAGTGCTTTGGTTCGGGGCTTTCGGCATCCAGAACGGTGACGCGCAGATCGGGGAGTTGGTGGCGATCATCAACTACGCGATGCGGATGACGGGCTCGTTCTCGATGTTCTCCTTCATCATCATGGTCTTCGCACGTGCGAAAGCTTCTTCGGAACGGATCGAGGAAGTCCTGCTTGCGGAAGACGACCGGGAGAAGCAGACGGCAGGTGCTACGACAGAAGTGCGTCGCGGGGAAGTCGTCTTCGACAACGTTTCGTTCGTCTATCCAGGCACGACGCGTACGGTTCTCGACGGGGTGTCATTCCGCGTCGACCCGCAGAAGAAGCTCGCCATCATGGGAGCGACCGGGGCAGGGAAGTCATCCATGCTGCAGCTGATCCCGCGCTTTTACGATGCGACGGGAGGCACGGTATCGATCCACGGCCGTGATGTGCGCGACTGGTCGCTGCCTGTCCTGCGCAAGACGATCGGAATCGTTCCGCAGCAATCATTGCTGTTCACCGGGACCATTTCGGATAATTTGTCGTGGGGCAAGGAGGAAGCGCATCAGCAGGAGTTGACTGCCGCCGCCGAAAAAGCCCAGATCCATACAACCGTCGAACATTTCCCGAAAGGCTATTTTACACGGGTCGGCCAAAAAGGCGTCAACTTATCAGGCGGGCAGAAACAGCGCCTATCGATTGCGCGTGCGCTTGTCCGCAAGCCATCGATCCTGATCTTAGACGACAGCACAAGTGCGCTTGATGTCCGAACGGAAGCGAAGCTGTGGGATGAGTTGGACCGTGAGCAGACAACGATGCTAATGGTCACACAGAAAATCCGTACGGCGATGAAAGCCGATGCCATCTTGCTATTGGAAGATGGGGAAGTGTCTGCGTACGGAACGCATGAAGAATTGTTGGAGACATCCGTTCTCTACCGAAAAATTGCCGAATCGCAGCAAGAAGAGGAAGTGGATGAATATGTTTAATGCGATCCGCCGACCTTTCGGCTATGAACCGGTCATCCGGAAAGAGGATTTAAAGAAGACAGATAAGAAAAAGAGCGATCGTGCCCGCAATTGGAAATCGACGCTCGCCCGTATTTGGAAGCTGGTCGATGAGCATCGCTTCCTGTTGATCACCGTACTACTCTTGGTCCTTGTATCATCAGCAATGGCGCTACTCGGGCCGTATTTGATTGGTTATATCGTTGATGAATTCCTCGTGCCCGGCACATTCGACGGGATGGGGACGATCATCTTTGCACTGGTCGGCGTCTACATCCTATATTCCATATCGCTTTACTTACAGCACTACTGGATGATCGGCATCTCGCAGCAAGTCATTTACCGTATGCGCACAGGGCTGTTCCAGCAATTCCAGAGCTTGCCCGTCACGTTTTTCGATAAACGACAGCACGGTGAATTGATGAGCCGCATGACGAACGATATCGAGAACGTCTCGGCGACGCTCAACAGTTCGTTCATCCAAGTGTTCTCGAGTCTGCTCATCTTGATCGGGACGGCCATCGTCATGGTGACGCTCAGTCCGATCTTGACGCTGCTTACACTCATCATCATTCCGGCAATGTACGTCGCGATGACATGGATCACCCGCCGCACAGGCAAGCTGTTCAAGGAGCAGCAAGCAGCGGTCGGCGACTTGAACGGTCTCATCGAAGAAACCATCTCCGGCCAGCGGATTGTCAAAGCATTCTCGCAAGAGCCACGAGTCATGGAAGACTTCCTTGAAAAAAGTGAACGGCTGCGGCACACTGGTTTTTGGGCGCAGACATATTCCGGCTTCATTCCGAAAGTGATGAACTTCCTGAACAACGGAAGCTTCGCCATCGTCGCAGGTGTCGGGGGCGTCCTGGCGCTGAACGGCCAAGTGTCGATCGGTGTCATCGTCATCTTCACCGAGTACTCCCGTCAGTTCACGCGTCCACTCAATGACTTGGCGAACCAGTTCAACACGGTCCTATCGGCCATTGCAGGTGCGGAGCGCGTCTTCAGCATCATGGACGAACCGGTCGAAAAAGACTTTGTCGAGCAAAATGCGGACAAAGTCATCGAAGGTCGTGTCCAGTTCGATGACGTATCATTCAAGTATGAGACGGCTGAAGAAGGCTGGACGATCCGCAACGTCTCCTTCGATGTCGAAATCGGACAGACGGTCGCGCTGCTTGGTGCGACTGGCGCCGGGAAGACGACGGTCATGCAATTGCTCGCACGTTTTTATGATGCCAATGAAGGAGTCATCTTGATCGACGGCACACCGATTCATGAAATGCCGCGGAAGACGCTGCGCAGTCAGATTGCATTCGTATTGCAAGATCCGTTCTTATTTGAGACATCGGTCAAAGAAAACATTCGGTACGGAAAGCTTGATGCGACGGATGAAGAAATTATGGAAGCGGCGAAGAAAGCGAACGCCCACGCCTTTATCGAGAAACTGCCTTATGGGTACGATACCGTCCTTGAAGGCGATGGTTCGATGATCAGCCAAGGCCAGAAACAGCTGCTGTCTATCGCCCGCGCACTCATCGCGGATCCAGCGATTCTTCTGCTCGATGAAGCGACGAGCTCGATCGATACCGTGACGGAATTGAAGATCCAAGAAGCGCTCGATCGTCTGATGGTCGGACGAACAAGCTTCGTCATCGCGCACCGACTCAATACGGTGAAGAAAGCGGACATGGTCTTTGTCATGGAAATGGGCGAAATCATCGAGTCCGGTACACAAAAAGAGTTAATCGAACGAGGCGGACTGTACGCGAATATGCTGAAAGACGCTAAACTATAAGAACGTTGAACTTCGAAAGCTGTGGGAAATGACATCATTTCCCACAGTTTTTTTTCATGGAGCTGCACGGAACACGACACCATGCAGAAACGGGGTATGTTACGATAAAAGAAAAAAGGAGAATGACAGATGAACATTTCGTTATCGATCGATTCATTCCCGGTGGAAGCAGGACTGGCGGAGAAACTCTCTCAGCTGGTGGGACAACAGGACGGCTTCAGTGAGTTGCTACGGACAGAGGCGTGGACAAGCGCTGAGACGAACGGCTTCGCAGTGCTCGCACAGACTGAAGAAGGGGAACTGCTTGGGGTGGCATCGGCGATGGATATCTCAGGAATCGGGACGTTCGAGTGGACAGTATTCGTACATCCTGATTACCGCAGGCTCGCAATCGGCAGCGCACTCGCGGACGGTATCCATCACGGCTTCGAGCAGCGAGGCGCAGACGATGCCATGGCTGCCTTCAAGAAAGAAGATAAAGCAGCTGCATCGTTCTTGGAAGGGCTGGGATACGAGCCGGGCTTCACCGAAATTGTCTATTGTGCACCAGCATCCGAGGCAGGCGCCTTGCCGAAAGGTTCTGAGTGGAACGAAGGCGGGGAAGAAGGGCTGTGGGAACTCCGCATGGACGGCGCCTTGCTCGGTTCGTTGTTCATGGAAGAAGAGCGGGGCGAGCTGTGGGTTTCCGGTATCGAGGCTTCAACTGATGACGCCACCGCATTGATCCTCGGCTGGAGCCGGAACGAAGCGGGACGGCGCGGGAAAGAACGTGTGTTGCTGGACAGTGACTCGGACGAGGAAGGGACAGCGCTTTTCGAGAAAGTCGGATTCTCCCCGGTGTCGTCTTTGACTTATTGGGACCGAACGTAAAAACCACTTGCTTCAGGCAAGTGGTCGGGGGAGCGGCTGATCAGTTCGAACCGCTTTGTTTGTATTCTTCTTCTGTACCGTCGGCATACGTCACGTCGACTTCGATCGAGGAGAAGCCTTCTTCCATGCCGAATGCTTCGGTCACTTGTGTGATCGCTTCGTCACTGTTCATGCCAGCGGACAATTCCAAGTTCCCAAGCGCTTCTTGCATTTGGTCATAGGCGTCATCGCCTGTCAAGTTGTCGCCGGTGTATTTGTTTTCATACTCGGCTTCGACTGCACCGCGTTCTTCTTCATAGGAAATGTCATACGCGTCGTCTTGGTCGGGATAATCGACATCGATGCTCAATTCCTTGAAGCCGTATAGTTCACCATCATCGAATTCATCGGTCGTACCGCCGCCAGGACTGCTGTCGGGTGATGTCTCAGTCGTTTCCGGGGAATCCGTCACAGGTTGCGTCACTTGCTCGTCATCACCGCAAGCAGCCAGAACGAGTGAAGAGGAAAGTACGAGCGAACTGAATAAGGTCAATTTTTTATTAGCCATTATGAAAATCATCCTTTCGAAAATATTGATGCTATTTAATAACGTTATTCCCTTATCTCATTTTTTTAATCCACATCGAACGCATGTATTGGAAATCGAGTTGAGCAGAGCGCAAGCAGAGAGTGATAGGAGCAACGACATGGATCATTCAACGAGCAAACGACAATTGGCGGCAGACGGGGAAACCGGTATCCGCACGAACTTCAAAGAAAGTATGACGTATGGAGAGTATTTGCATCTGGATCGTCTTCTCGATGCACAGGAAGGCGTCAGCACCCATCACGATGAAACATTGTTCATCATCATCCACCAAGTTTCGGAGCTATGGATGAAGCTGATTCTGCACGAACTCCGTGCGGCCATCCGCAACATCGACGGAGATGACTTGCAGCCAGCATTCAAACAGCTGGCGCGGGTTTCCCGCATCCAAAGCCAGATCATCCAGGCGTGGGACGTCCTTGCGACGATGACGCCTGCAGAGTACAGTGAATTCCGCGAAGACCTCGGCAACGCGAGCGGCTTCCAGTCGTACCAATACCGGATGATCGAATTCGCACTTGGCTACAAAACGAAGCACGTCCTGAAGATTTACGAAAAAGATCAGGTGCTCCACGCCGAACTTGAGCAACAATTCCGGCAGCCTGGCTTGTACGACGCTGCGATCCGTAAGCTAGCAAGAAGCGGCTTGGCGATCGACGAAGAGGTTCTTGCGAGGGATGTGACAGAACCTTACGATGTGGAAGACAGTGTGAAGGAAGCGTGGAAAACGGTCTACCGCGACGTCGATACGCACTGGGAGCTGTATCAGCTGGCGGAGAAGCTTGTCGACATCGAAGACTCTTTCCAGCAATGGCGTTTTCGCCATATGAAAACGGTGGAGCGCATCATTGGCTTCAAGCAAGGGACAGGCGGTTCTTCCGGCGTCCATTATTTGAGGAAAGTGCTTGAACATTCATTCTTCCCGGAACTGTGGCAGCTCCGGACGGAATTATAGGAGGAATCGCGATGAAATTATTTGCGCACCGTGGCTATTCGGGGAAATATCCAGAGAATACATTGCCGGCTTTCCGCGCAGCTGCTGAACTGGCTGTGGACGGAGTCGAGTTCGATGTCCATTTGACGAAAGACGGGGAAGCCGTGGTCATCCACGATGAAAAGCTGCACCGCACGACGACCGGAAAAGGCTTTGTCAAAGACCACACGCTTGCGGAGCTGAAAACGCTTGATGCAGGTTCTTGGTTTTCCGAGGAATGGGCAGGGACGGAAATCCCGACGCTCGCGGAAGTGCTGGACGTATTCCGTGACACGCACCACACCTTGAACATCGAGCTGAAAACGGATGTCTTTCCATACGATGGGCTGCTTGAGGAAGTCATCCGGCTGGTGGCACAGGCGGAGCTGTCGGAACGCGTCATCTTGTCGTCGTTCAACCATGAAGACATCGCCTGGGCGACGCGCAACACGAGTTTGACGTCAGCGCTCCTGACGTCGCAAGTATTGGTGAATGCGTATGATTACGGGAGAGGCGTCGGTACGACACGTTTGCATGTATCCTTGCCGGCCGCATTCCGGAGCATGACTTCCGAAGCGATGCGGAAAGGTTCGGTCGTCTACGTCTATACGGTCAACGATGGGCAGTATCTTGATGGATTGAAGCAGGTAGGCGTCCACGGGATCTTCACGGACTATCCGGAGAAGATGCAGGCACTGCTCGCGGAACAAGCGGAGTGAAAAAGGAAAGAGGGCAAGCACGGCGGGGATGAACCCGTCAGTGCTTGCCCTCTTGTTAGTTGTTTACCACTTCGCGTCATGCTCTTCGATGGCGCCGAGCAGTTGTTTGATTCGAATTTTCTTGCCGTCCGGCTGCCGGACATAGCCGTTATAGTAGCCGAACAATTGATGGACTTCAGAGCGGATCAATTTGGCGTCGGTCTTGGCGATACGCTCGAAGAACGGTGTGAAGGTCAAGTGGACATCATCGGAGAATTTCGTCCGGACCGTCCACTGCGCTTCGTAATCGCTGCGGTCGTATTCGAACAGGACGTCTTCATGGATCTTCGTCATTTTGCCGTTCAGGAAGAAGGCGTTCTCCGTCATGCCGGTGCCGTCCGTCCATTGCCCCCCGAAGTTCAAGCCGATCAATTGACCATTTGAGCGCTGGGAGGCCATGCCCCAGTTCCATACCGCTTCGCGTGGCCAGACGCCGCGGCCGTAGTCGAGGATGGAGAAGTTGTCTTCCGGTTTGAAATGATACTCCTGCTCACCGACGCGGACGGTCCCGCTCGTCGGCAGCAAGTGGTGCTTGGCGGTGAATTGGAACGTTCTGCGGTTCCACGGGATGACGACGTTCAATGACTCGTTCCCTTCAAGGTGCAGAATCTCGAGGTCGGCTTCCAGTGAATCGCCGTCGAAATCACGGACACGTACTTTCATCTTCGTCTTGTCGAGCAATTTATCGTAAACCAAGTGGATGCTCATCTTGTCATCTTCGAATACACATGACTCGAGCACGTGGCTGCCCATCTTCGTCTGACGGGACAGCGGGATTGTCACGGTCTTCTCGAAGAAACGCTGCGTTTCATAATGAAGGAAATAAACAAAGCAGACAGCTGCGTAATCGAGATGGCTGATGGTCGCCGAGAAGACGATCTCTTCGCCATAAACGCACCAGTAGTTCCATTTTTTCTTGCGCAAGAATCGGCCCTCCAGATTGCTTTCGATCAATGGCTGCCGAGCATAACCGATCGACTCAGGGTTCAATTGCCCCTTGCCGTCACAAAGCTTTACATGGTTCACTAATTCTTTCTCAGCATGCTGCATGGACTCACCCCGTCTTTATCTGATGCTCCTATTGTATCAAAAGGATTTGGAAAAAACTGAATCTAAGCTCCTCCTTGCTGCAAGACGTTGGAATAACTTCAAAAATTTATTTCCGAAGCCCTGAAAAACGCAGCTGGAACACTTCCTGTAGGTCCGCTTTATGACGAATCAAGACGATTGCCATAGCTGCACAAACCGGCCACAATACGGGTAAGGAACCCGTCAGTGCGACGGCCAAGATGTATACAAGAAAGGCGATTGGCATCGAGAGCGTCGCACTTTTGATCAAACCGATGGCGATGAGGAACGTGCCGGCCATGACGCCAAAGAGCGGCAAGTTGAGCATGAAGGTCGCTCCGATCAAAGTCGCGACGCCTTTGCCGCCGCGCCCTTTCAGGATGACGGGGAAGATGTGGCCGATGACGACCATCAATGCACCGAGTGCCGCACCTTGCGCGCCGAATCCGAAGTAGAAGCCAAGCATCACAGCGATTGCCGCTTTTCCGGCGTCGCCGATGAATGTCAGGAAGAATGCCCGTTTGCCGAGCGTTGCGCCGGCGTTACGTGCACCGAGGTTGCCGCTGCGTTCTTGTCGTAAGTCGACTTCATACAGCTTCCCGACGAACCACGCGGTCAAAATATTTCCGAGAGCATAACAAAAGAATAAGTAAGCAATCATTTCAATCTCCTGGTGGGATATGACTTGGTGGAAAAAGAAGTCCGGCATCGCAGCCGAATCTTCTGATTGTCTCCATCATATGCGTAAAAAGAAAACAGGGGAAGAAAAATATATTTTCTTCCCCTGTTTTCAGGTGATGCTATTCAATTTGGATATTATTTTACCAGTTCAGCTGCTTCGAATAAGTAGTCTGCGATGACGCGCAACCCTTTGTCGAAGTTCTCAAGATGGAAGTGCTCGTTCGGCGCGTGGAAGTTCTCGGAAGATAGACCGAAGCCCATCAACACGACTGGCAATCCAAGCAATTCATCGAACGCAGCGACGATCGGAATCGAGCCGCCCATGCGCGTGTATGCAGTTGGCACGTTGTAGATTTTCTCGTAAGAACGGCCGGCAGCTTGGATCGCCGGATGATCGAATGGCGTCAAGAACGGTTTGCCTTTGTCGAATTCGGAAATCTCGACAGATACACCAGCCGGCTTGTGCGCTTCGACGTGTGCGCGCAATTTACGAACGATATCATCCGGATCTTGGTGTGGCACGAGGCGGCACGTAATTTTCGCGCTCGCTTCTGCCGGAAGGACCGTCTTGATGCCTTCGCCGGAGAAGCCGCCTGTGATGCCGTTCACTTCAAGTGTCGGGCGGATCCACGTGCGTTCAAGGAACGAATAGCCTGTTTCCCCGAAGTCTTCTGTGATGCCCAAGTCTTTTTTCTCCTGTTCGAGGTCGAATGCGTGTGCTGCCAGTTCTGCACGTTCATCAGCAGTCACTTCTTCCACATCTTCATAGAAACCTTCCACTTGGATCGTGCCTTCCTTATCGCGGAAGCTTGCAAGGATTTCCGTAATCGCGTGAAGTGGGTTTTGAACCGCTCCGCCGTAAAGTCCGGAATGCAGATCGCCTTTTGGACCTTTCACATCGATTTGGATGCCTGCAAGACCACGTAGTCCATAACAAACTGCGGGACGTCCCGGACCTTGCATGCCCGTATCTGAGATCACGATGACATCCGCTGCCAATCGTTCCTTTTGCTGCTCGACGTAAAGTGGAAGGTTCGGACTGCCGATTTCTTCTTCCCCTTCAATGATGAACTTCACATTGACCGGCAGCGTGCCATCAAGACGAAGCAATGCCTCGACCGCTTTGATGTGCATGAATGTTTGTCCTTTGTCGTCACTCGCACCGCGTGCAAACAGCTTGTTGTCACGGACGTGCGGGTCGAATGGCGGTGTCTCCCACAAGTTGAGCGGGTCGACCGGCTGGACGTCGTAATGTCCGTAGACAAGGACAGTCGGTTTTCCTTCAGCGTGGAGCCAGTCTCCGTAGACGACAGGGTGACCTTCCGTTTCTTCGATGCTGACATTCTCGAGGCCTGCTCCTTCCATGGATCGCTTCAGCCACTCGGCTCCTTTGCGGATATCCGGTTCGTGTTCGGATAGAGAGCTAATGGAAGGGATGCGCAAGAATGCTTTCAGTTCTTCCAGATGATCTTGCCGATAGTCTTTGAAATATTGGTCAATTTTTTGTAAGTCCATCAAATTCCCTCTTTTCGATTTTTATTTGTTTAGGCGTGAAAATTATATCATACAGTGGATTCTTTTCGACAGGCGAAAAAACGCTATGGTATACTATTCAGTAAAATATTCGAAAATTCGTAGTTCATATATTGGAGGAAATCGATTTGTATATCGCATTGGCATTCTTTTTATTCATGTCGTTCTTCATGTCCGGAAGCGAGACGGCATTGACTGCCGTCAATAGGATGAAGGTCCAGCTGCGCGCTGAGCAAGGGGATGTGAAAGCACAGCGCCTGCAGAAGTTGATCGCAAAGCCGGACCGGATGATCACGACGATCCTGATCGTTAATAATATCGCAAATATCATGTTGCCGACACTTGTCACGACGATCGCCATCACACAAGGATGGGAAATCGGTCTTGCCACTGCTGTTTTGACGGTTGTGCTCATCATTTTCGGTGAAGTGCTGCCGAAAACCATCTCAGCAACTTTCTCGGGACGCATCGCGTATTTGGTGGCGCCGATCATTTCGGTATTGGTCATTTTACTGAAGCCGCTTGTTTGGCTCTTGACCCAATTCACGAATATTTTCATCCGCATCATTTCAAGAGGGGCGGTCAAAGAAGCTTCGCTGACGAAGGAAGAGCTGCGGACGATGGTCGACATCGCGTCGACCGAAGGGACTTTCGCAGAAGACGAGTCGGAGCGGATCAAAGGCGTGCTCGACTTCCCGCATAAGGATGTCTCCGATGTGATGTCGACCCATCGGACAGAAACGGTGGGCATCGAGATTGGAAGCACTTATGAGGAAGTGAGGGATCTGATCCTGGATTCCTCTTACACACGCTACCCGGTTTTTGAAGAAAGCATGGATAACATCCTCGGTCTTTTCTATTCGAAAAAATTGATTGAATGGTCGATGAACCCGAACTTGACGCTTCGTGAACTGATGGACGATAACCCGTTGTTCATCGTCCAGTCGGTCAGTGTCGAGAAAGTGTTCAAGATGATGATGGCGAAGAAGAAGCACATGGCCATCATTTTGGATGAATATGGTGGAACGCTCGGCATCGTGACACATGAAGACATCATCGAGGAAATGATCGGGCAGGACATCGAAGACGAAACGGATGAAGACGAGGAAGAATTCGTCTATAGCATGACGGATACCCAGTTATCATGCCAAGGCCGTCTGGAAATCGAAGATGCGAACGAGCTGTTCGGCATCGAATTGCCGAACGACCAGGACACAGTCGCCGGCTTCGTCATGCAGCAGCTCGGACATGTGCCGGATGAAGGGGAGGAATTCACGTACGAAGATCTCCATGTCCAAGTGAATGAAATGGACCGCAACCGCATCGCGCGCCTGACCATTACAATCATGCGCGAAAAAACAGAGGAATTTTCTGTGGAATGATCTGCTTTCATAGCAGGTCATTTTTATTTCGCCTTCATTACACAATTGTAATTTAAATGAAAGCGAATACGATGGAGCGGAATGTTGCCCCTTGGCATAATGAAGACAAGAGAAAAACGGACGGGGGCAATAAACATGGAAAACTTATACAACGAATACAATCGATACATCTACCATCTGTGCTTGAAGCTGACACGGAACAAGTCGGAGGCAGAAGATCTAATGCAGGAAGTATGGCTGAAAGTCGTACGCTACGAATCATCACTTGGTGAAGTCGACCACGCAAAAGCTTGGCTGACAACGATCTGCATGAACACGTTCCGCGATCGTTACCGCAAGAACGTGCGACGCAGCAAACATATGGCGCAGCAGCCGAAAGAATTGGACATTTCGTTGTTGGATTTGATCCCGGCGGATGAGATCGGAACGGAAGAACTATTGGAGCAGCAAGATGTTTCCCAATTGCTCCGTATGAAAATCGGGGAGCTGGATACGATTTACCGTACGACGATTGTCTACTTCTACGTACATCAGCTATCATTGATCGAAATTGCCGAGATGATGAAAGTCTCGATCGGAACGGTGAAATCGCGCCTATTCCGCGGTAAGCAGCGCCTGAAAGACATGCTATTGGCAGATGACAAAACACGTGAGTATGTCTTAACCGCTTAAGATTTGCGTGCTTTTCGAATAAGGAAACCGTATTCCATGAGGGAATGCGGTTTTTTTATATCGTGTGAATCAAAAAGGCTGATTCAGGGTATAGTTCAGTAATCGGGGGGGGAGTCATCGTGAAAAATAAGGAAAAGCGGAACTACAGCAAAAGGAGACGTATCCTTGCCGGAGCAGCAGGCTTTTTTTTATTGCTGTATTTGCTCGTGATTGTTTGGCATACATATAAACCATTGCCGGATGGAGTATCCTACGCCGGGGATGTCCACAATGTGGATAACATCGAAATGATTTACGACCTGACTTATGCACAGGACAAGGAAGGGACCGGGCTCGAGCATGAGCTGAGGATCTTCGATGAAGTGCATGAAATGATTGAACAAGCGGAAGAATTCATCGTCCTCGACTTCTTCCTGTTCGATAATTACAACGACCAGGACATCGACTTTCCAGAAATCGGTCTGGAGCTGGCGGAGCAGCTGATTGCGAAGCGGGACGCCGAGCCGGAAGTGCCGATCTATTTCATCACCGACCCGGTCAATAGCGGCTACGGCTCCTACGAATCGGAACTGATCCAACAGCTGAAAGAAGCGGATGTCGAAGTCATCTACACGGATCTCGACCCGCTTCGTGATTCCACGCCGGTCTACTCCGGCCTGTACCGCATCTTTTTCCAATGGTTCGACTGGGGCGAGGGCTGGCTCCCGAACGGCATTGCGAGCCAAGCACCGGAAATGAAGTTGTCTTCTTACATGGAATTGATGAACGTCAAAGCGAACCATCGGAAAGCGGTCATTACGGACAAAGAAGCGATGGTTTCATCCGGTAATCCACACACAGCGAGCGGCTTCCACGGAAACCAGGCGTTCAAAGTGAGCGGCCCGATCCTCAATGACTTGCTGGAAGCGGAAGAAGCCGTCTCGCACTTCTCGGGCGGACCGGATCTTCCACGCGTGGACGTGGCGGAGCAGGACGGCCCTTACACTGCACAGTACATCACGGAGTCGGAAATCCTGGACGCACTCTCGGAAGATATTAAGGCGACTGGGGAAGGCGATACAATTTGGATGGCCATGTTTTATTTGGCGCACCGCGACATCGTCGAAGAGCTTGGTGCCGCGGGAGAGCGGGGAGCGGACATCCGTCTTATCCTCGACCCGAATGAAAACTCGTTCGGCAACGAAAAGAGCGGCTTGCCGAACCGGCCTGTCGTGCATGAGCTCGTGGAAGAAGCAGGTGAAACACTTGAAGTCCGCTGGTACAACGCCATCGACTTCCAGTTCCATACGAAGACGGTCATGATCCAGCAGGACGGCGAAATCATGATCTCAGCCGGAGCGGCCAACTTGACGCAACGTGCACTCAAGAACTACAACTTAGAGAACAACTTGCGCATCACCGCACCGGATGATAGTGAACTGGCAGAAGAGATGGCCGAATACTTCAACCGGTTGTGGGATAACGAAGATGCGCTTTACACGCTCGATGTGGAAGAATACCAGGACGACTTCACACCTTGGCAGCGCGTCATCTATGGCTTCCAGGAATTGTTCAAACTGACGACCTATTAAAATGAAAAAACCCGGATCCGCCTGTTGGCGGTTCCGGGTTTTGCTCGTTAAACTTGTACTTTTTTTCCTGCTTCTATCCATTCTTCGACGTTCCAGACCTTCGTCGCCAAGCCTTCATAAAAATCAGGTTCGTGGCTGACGAGGACAATCGTGCCTTTGAACGCTTGCATCGCGCGCTTGAGCTCGGCTTTCGCATCGACGTCCAAGTGGTTCGTCGGCTCATCGAAGACGAGCCAATTGCTTTCTTCGAGCATCAGCTTGCACAAGCGCACTTTCGCCTGCTCGCCGCCACTCAAAGACTTCATCGGGCGAGAGATGTGGTCCGCTTTTAGGCCGGTCCGGGCGAGGGCGCCACGCACTTGGCCTTGTTCCATCGAAGGGAAGGCGTTCCAAATGACATCGATCGGCGTCATGCTATCACCTTTCACTTCCTGCTCGAAGTAACTTGGGGACAAGTATTCCCCGCGGATGATTTTGCCGTCGAGCGGCGGGATTTTCCCAAGCATCGTCTTCAGCAACGTCGATTTCCCGACACCGTTCATGCCGACAAGTGCGATTTTTTCCCCGCGTTCGATCATGAAGGACAGTGGCGGAAGAAGCGGCTTGTCGTAACCAATTTCCAGTGCTTCCGCTTCGACGACGTAACGGCTCGGACTGCGAGACTCTTTAAAGTCGAACTGCGGCTTCGCGGCCACTTCCGGTTTTTCGATCCGGTCCATCCGGTCAAGCTGCTTCTGACGTGATTTCGCACGGCCGGTTGTAGACGCGCGCGCTTTGTTCTTCGCGATGAACGTCTCTGTTTTCTTGATCATATCCGCTTGTTTTTCGTAAGCGTCCAAGTGCTGCTGCTTCGCCAGCTCTGCAAGCTCGAGGAACTTCTCGTACGTTGCCGTGTAACGGGAAAGCTTGGAGAATTCCAAATGGAAGATGACACCCGTCACTGCGCTCATGAATTCCGTATCGTGCGAGATCAACAAGAACGCATACGGATAGTTTTTCAAATAGTTGACGAGCCACGTAATGTGCTCTTCGTCCAAATAGTTGGTCGGCTCATCCAGCAGCAAGACTTTGGGCTTTTCCAACAGTAATTTTGCCAGCAGCAACTTTGTCCGCTGACCGCCTGATAACGCTTCGACCGGACGCTCGAGACCAATCGCATCCAGGCCTAGGCCGCGTGCGATGTCGTCGACTTTGATGTCGAGTGTGTAGAAATCGCCGGCATCCAGCGCGTCTTGCACTTCTGCCATCTGCTCAAGCAAAGTCTCCAGTTCATCCGGATCCGCTTCGCCCATTTTCATCGCGATCGCATTCAGTTGTTCTTCCTTCTCGTAAAGCGGGAGGAAAGCATCCTGCAGCGTCTCGCGGATTGTCCGTCCAGGCGTCAGGACCGTATGCTGGTCCAAGTAGCCGTAATGTGTACGCGGTTGCCATTCGACACGGCCGCCGTCGTGGATGATCTTGCCTGTCAATATGTTCATCAGTGTGGATTTCCCGACACCGTTTGCGCCGACCAAGCCGACGCGTTCGCCTTCGACAAGACGGAATGAAACTTCTTTGAACAACACGCGGTCACCGAATGTGTGGCTCAAGTTCTCAACTGTTAATAAACTCATAACATGTATTCCTCCATATAGTAAAACTTCCGTAGATCCATGAAAGTGGGAAATAAAAAACCGCGGCTTATAGATCCGCGAGTTTTTTGTTTAATTCCGAAAGTTGCTGTTCCATTTTCTCAAGACGTTGCTCCGCTTTTTCCACCATTTGTGGGTGGCCGGTCGATTCTAATTTCTCGATATCGCCTTGCTGGCGGATGTAATCCATCTTCAACTCTGCAATTTCCCGTTCAATCTGCTGTTTGTCCAAAAGAATCACCTGCATTTTTTCACTAGTATAGCATATTTCCGCAAGAATAAAATCGATAGGCCTCCATGCGTTTTCGAGAATTAAAAAAGGCGCACCTCAGTCTAAAGAATGAAATCTCTGACAAACGAGCTTCCGAGTGCGCCAAACGTGGCAACTTTTGATAGGATGAAAGATGAGAACAACTTAAAAAGGAAGATAGGGAATCAAGGAGGACCAATTCTTATGAAGATATTATTAGTAGACGGCACGATTATTGGGAGAAAAACTGGCGCCATATTGGAGCAGGTCGAAATGTACTTGAAAGAAATCGCACCTGATCTGGAATTGAAGATTCTTCACCTGGCTGATTTCGACCACCAATTCGTCGATGGCCGCCCACTTGGTGAATATAATGAAGACATGGGCGAACTCGTTCGTCGTTTTGAAAATGCGGACGGCTACATCATCGCCACGCCGATTTTTCAAGGCTCGATCCCTGGCGTCCTGAAAAATGCGTTCGACTTGCTGCACCCGCGCACGATGCGCTACAAGCCGGTATCGATCGTCGCAAACGGTGGCACGTACCAGCACCACCTCGTCATCGAAAACCAGCTGAAGCCGATCCTCGACTACTTCCGCTGCCTCGTGACGCCGAACTACGTCTATACGCACACGAGCCATTTTGACGAAACGAATGCCATCGTCAACGAAGACGTCCACGATCGCCTTCGCGAACTTGCACGCGTCTTCATCGAATATGCCAACATGAGCCAACACCTGTCGAAAGAAACGATCGACAAGCACTGATTGACTTGTTGAAAAACCTCCCGCGGGAGGTTTTTTTTGGTTTGTGTACCGCAGAGCGGCGGGCATTTTAGTGGGTTAGCTGATTTTGTGTGTGATTTTCTTATGTGTTTGGGATTTTAGGTGGAACTGTGTTGATTTGGACGGTTTGAGTATAGAATCGGTGGGAAAATTTTGAAATAAATCACAACGGATTTCCATTAAAAGAGCTTACTGTCCGGATTTCAAAAATACTGTCCGGAATCACCCAAATACTGTCCGCAAGGTTAAATGACTCGGGAATAGTATAAATTCGGTCTTTAAAACTGCCATCAAAACTCATGCCGGATGACATTAGAAGTTTGGAGGCGATTGATGTGGATTCGATACCGGTAAATTCCCGGAAATCGCGGCTTCTAATTTGGGCTCCACTTAAAACACGATACTGCTGCAGTGCCTTCAAATGTGCGTAAGGATCGATGCAAGCACAAGTTGGACACGACCATTTTTTATACCGATAACACATCCTCACCCCAACACACGTATCACAAAGCACCCCTTTCACAAAACCGGCAGGCAGCACAGGCATCTTCAACGGCTTATCAGTATGGAGATCAACCAGTTCGCGGGCAAGATTCTGGGTTCTCTTGCTCGACAATACATTCTCAGGATACGTTAAAACGAGTTGCTCCAGCAAATAAGGAAGACCCGACGACTGGATCATGAGGCGCTTGTCCGGACGCGACTGGATAATCGAAGATGGATACGTGAAGACAATTGCTCCGATGACGGGAAGTTTGACCCGCTGCTGCGATAAAAATTGCTCGATCCATCTTTCGTGACGGCGCAATTGATCGTCGGGATTGCGCATGCCGTCGACACTGCCATCTTTGTTCGTCCGGGTAAATTGGCGCAGCTCCGGATCGAAATTCAATTGTCCGACGATGCTCTTGATTTCCAGGACGAGAACAAAATGGCTCGTCAAGAGGATGGTATCAAACTGATGGCTGGATTGGGATTTCTGAATGAATAAATCGTGAAGAAGGAAGTGGGGGAAGCTAAGCGATATCTCCTGCCAAAGGGAGTCTACACGATGTTCACCGTGGAAGCCGGCGGTGATGCGGCGGAGCTTTTCTCGAAGATGTGGCGTTGTGGGATGGTTGTCGGGGATTCGCCGGATCAAACTTTCCAGCTGGAAAACCTCGGGCGGCTCGCTGCGTTTTTTCAAAAGCAAATGATCATCTCCTTTAGAAAAATATAGCTGAACAGAGGTGGTGATGCAAGAACATATTGAATGGAAATGAATTTCATTTTTCGGGAAAAGATAATTGAAAATCGACCACTTCCAGTAAAAGGATTTACTGTCCAATTCGAGAGAAATACTGTCCAATCCCGATCTGCTCCCAAAAAATCACCCTCTCCCAACACCTCCCCGCGAAGATGTTATAATAAACCCAACTACAATCAAGAAGGAGCTTTTCAATGAAATCAGTTGTACTCGCAGAAAAACCTTCCGTGGCGCGCGATATTGCGCGTGTGCTCGGATGTTCACAAAAAGGGAATGGCTATTTGGAAGGAAAACAATACATCGTCACGTGGGCGCTCGGGCACCTCGTAACGCAGGCGCAGCCGGAGCAATACAACGAGGACTTCAAGGAATGGAAGATGGAGACGTTGCCGATCATTCCGGAGCCGTTCAAGCTTGTGCCGATCAAGCAAACGATGAAACAATACAATGCCGTGAAAGCGCAGCTGCAGCGCGGTGATGTCAACGAAATCATCATCGCGACCGATGCAGGGCGTGAAGGGGAGCTCGTCGCACGCTGGATCCTGGAGAAGACGAAAACGCGCAAGCCGATCAAGCGCTTATGGATTTCGTCGGTGACCGACAAAGCGATCAAAGACGGCTTCAACAATCTGAAAGACGGCCGCCAGTACGACAATTTGTACGAAGCGGCAGTGGCCCGCGCAGAAGCGGACTGGGTCGTCGGCATCAACGCGACGCGTGCGCTCACCGTCAAGCACAATGCCCAGCTGTCGACCGGACGCGTCCAGACGCCGACGCTCGCGATGATCGCCGCACGCGAGAAGCAGATCAAGGAATTCCAGCCGAAACCGTATTACGGGCTCCAGGCAATCGGCGAGACCGCAGCATTCACATGGACCGACGGCAATTCGACGCAATCGTTCGATAAAGACAAGATCGACCGCCTGTTCCAAAAACTCGAAGCAACACACGAAGGCAAGATCGTCTCGGTCAACGTCACACCGAAAAAACAGCCGGCACCGCCGCTGTTCGATTTGACGGAGCTGCAAAAAGAAGCGTACAAGCGCTTCGGCTGGTCTGCGAAAGACACGCTCAACACGCTGCAGAACCTGTACGAGCAGCACAAGATCGTCACTTACCCACGGACGGATTCGAAGCATTTGACGTCCGATATGAAAGACACATTGAAAGACCGCATCCGTGCGTCGGGCGTCGGGGAGTACCGGGCGTTTGCCAACACGATTCTGAAGCACCCGGCCGCCCCTCAAAAAGGGGTCATCGATGACGCGCGTGTGTCCGATCACCACGCCATCATTCCGACCGAGGAAATGCCGCAGCTGCACAAGCTGTCGGACAAGGAAATCAAGCTGTACGACATGATCGTCCGCCGCTTCCTGGCGGTGTTCATGCCGCTCCACGAGTACGACCAAACCGCAGTGAAACTCGAAGCGGGCGGCGAAACGTTCCAGGCGAAAGGCCAGACAATCCGCACGGAAGGCTGGAAGCGCGTGTACCGCCATGACGGCGAGGAAGGCGAATCGACATTGCCTGCTTTTGAAAAAGGACAGACAATCAAGCTGAAAGGCATCGCCCTCACTGAAGGAAAAACAAAGCCGCCGGCGTATTTCAATGAAGGAACGCTGCTCGGCGCGATGGAAAATCCGGCACAGTTCATGGCAGGCGAATCGAAGGAACTGATCCGGACACTCGGTGAAACGGGTGGGCTCGGAACGGTCGCAACACGCGCCGACATCATCGAAAAATTATTCAAATCCTTCGTCATCGAAAAGCAGGGGAGCAACCTCGTCGTCACATCGAAAGGGCGCCAGCTGCTCAACCTTGCGCCGGAAGATTTGAAATCACCGAAACTGACAGCCGACTGGGAACAGCAGCTGACGAAAATCGCGAAAGGCGAACTGAAAAAAGAGCAGTTCATGAAAGAGATGATCGCCTTCGCGCAAAAATCGGTTTCGGATATCAAGAAGAGCAAAGAGAAGTTCAAGCACGACAACATTACAGGAAAAGTGTGCCCGGACTGCGGTAAGGCGCTGCTTGAAGTGAACGGCAAACGCGGAAAGATGCATGTCTGCCAGGACCGCGAATGTGGCTACCGCAAGCAAGTGATGGTCCAGACGAATGCCCGCTGTCCGAATTGCCACAAACGCATGGAAATGCGCGGCGAAGGCGAAGGGAAAATGTTCACGTGCAAATGTGGACACCGCGAGAAGCTATCAGCTTTCGAAAAGCGCCGCGGCAGCAACAAATCGAAAGCAGCGAAAAAAGACGTCACAAAATACTTGAAACAGCAAGACGAACCGAAAAACACAGCAATGGCCGATGCATTGAAAAAACTGCTCGAACAAAAAGACTAAAAGTTGAATGAAAGAACTGCGGAGCCGTTTTACGGAATATCGGAAATCCCTATTCATTCTTTCAACTCAACAAAGAAAAAGAGGAGGGTGGCTGGTGGCGAAGAAATTGGCGAAAACTAATGCAGCGCGGCTGCTCGACAAACATAAGATGGCTTACGAAATCATTGCGTATGACAAAGATGGAGCGGTCGATGGTGCATCCGTTGCCGCACAGATCGGCTACCCGCCAGAAGCGGTCTACAAGACGCTTGTCGCACGCGGCACTTCCGGGGACATCTGTGTCTTTGTCATCCCGGTCGTCGAGGAACTCGACCTGAAACGCGCTGCGAAAGCGGCAGGCGAGAAGAAAGTGGAACTCGTCGCAGTCAAGGAAATCCAGGCGTTGACGGGCTACATCCGCGGTGGCTGCTCGCCGCTCGGCATGAAAAAGGAATTTTCGACATTTTTATCGGAAGAAGCAGAGAAGCGGGACTTCATGATCGTCTCTGCCGGCAAAATCGGGATGCAGTTGAAATTGGTACCAGCGGATCTCATACAAGTCGCCGGAGCAGCGTATGCAAAGTTGATCGCAGAAAAGTCCTGAAGCTGAGAAAAGAACAGACGAGAGAAGGTATGGAATGAAACATTCACTTATGTATCGCTGGCTGTTTTTCCTTGGCGGCCTGGCGGTCATGGCATTCGGTTTTACATTGGTCATCAAGGCGGACCGGCTCGGCATCAGCCCGTGGGATGTCTTGCATGTCGGGCTGTTCCTGAACTTCGGCTTGACGATCGGGACATGGGTCATTTTGGCGGGGCTCGTGTTGATCGCAGTGTCGTCCATTGCGACACACAGTTTGCCGCAGGTCGGCACGTTCCTGAACATGCTGTTCACGGGAGCGATGATCGACTTCTATAACTTCATTTTGCCGAACTTCGAGACGCTTACGGCACAGTCGGTGACGCTTGTGCTTGGGATCTTCATCTCGGGACTTGGCATCGGCATTTACGTGGCACCGAAGATCGGCGCCGGTCCGCGGGACAGCATCATGCTGATTCTGGTCGAGAAGACTGGATTGAGCATTTCCATCGTCCGTGCGGGAATCGAGACGTTAGCTGCAATTGCTGGCTGGCTGCTCGGCGGACCGGTCGGTGTCGGAACGATTGCAGTGGCGTTATTGACCGGCCGCATCGTGCAATACACGCTTCCGATGTCCGAGAGATGGCTGAAGAAACTCATCGAAAAGAAAAGTGAATTACCGCCTGTCCTCAAGCTGTGAGGGCGGGCTTTTTTGCTTGATACTGCACGGATCCTGTGATATAACTAAACACGTCTATTAAACCTAGTAACTTGATAGGAATAATTATGTTTTAAAAAGGAGAATCACAATGGGACGTGAATTCGTAGAGATTTTTGATGAATGGGTACACACATACGATGATTCGGTAAGCGGCAAAGATGCCGAGTACGCGGATGTTTTCGATAAATATGATGAAATTCTCCAAACAGTGGCAGATCGTGCAATCGGTCCTGTCGTCGAATTCGGCGTCGGCACGGGGAACTTGACGCGCAAACTGCTTGCGCGCGGCCTCCAAGTGGCAGGCATCGAACCGAACAAGGCGATGCGCGAAGCGACTGCGGAAAAGCTGGAACAAGCAACAGTGACAGACGGGGATTTCCTCAAGTTTGAAGTGCCGTTCGCACCGAGAGCGTTCGTCAGCTCCTACGCATTTCACCATTTGACGGACGCGGAAAAAGGCGAAGCGTTCAAACAATACGGACAGATGCTTACAACGGGCGGAAAAGTGGTCTTCGCCGACACGATCTTCGTGACAGAAGAAGCGAAGCAGGAAGTGATCGCCTTTGAAAAAACGCGCGGGCATGATAACCTTGTAGAAGATTTACAGCGTGAATATTATACGACCATCCCGGTCATGAAAGAGCTGATCGAAGCGGCTGGCTTCACAGTCGAATTCACGCAGCTCAACCGGTATGCGTGGCTAATCGATGCAACAAAAAATTGAAGGGGGAAGATTTTAATGAAGAAAATGAACGTTGAATCATTCAACTTGGATCACACGAAAGTGGTTGCACCATACGTCAGACTTGCTGGCGAGAAAACAGGAGCGAACGGGGACACGATCCGCAAGTACGACATCCGTTTCAAGCAGCCGAACAAAGAATTCATGGAAATGCCCGCGCTTCATTCACTTGAGCATATGATGGCAGAGCATAGCCGCAATCATTCGGACCAGATCATCGACATCGGGCCGATGGGCTGTCAGACAGGCTACTACTTGTCACTCATCAACCACGACGACTTTGACGATGTCTTGCGCATCCTCGAGAACACATTGACAGACGTCATCGCTGCAGACGAAGTGCCGGCATGCAACGAAGTGCAATGCGGCTGGGCAGCAAGCCACAGCCTAGAAGGTGCACAGGAACTGGCACGTGAAATGTTGGCGAGAAAAGACGAGTGGCGCCAAGTGTTCGCTGACGAACAAGCGTAAGGAGATGTCCATATGAAATTCGTCACATCGATCCAACAGCTGATCGGCAATACTCCGCTTATGGAATTGACGCGCGTCGACATCCCGAACGGCTGCCGCATTTTTGCGAAGCTGGAGATGTTCAATCCCGGCGGCAGTGTCAAGGACCGTCTCGGCGTCTCGTTGATCGAAGACGCTGAGCAACGCGGCGTTCTGCATTCAGGCGGCACAATCGTTGAACCGACTGCGGGCAACACAGGCATTGGTCTGGCAGTTGCAGCGATCGGCAAAGGCTACAAAGTGAAATTCGTCGTACCTGAGAAGTTCAGCCAGGAGAAGCAAGCACTGATGCGCGCACTTGGTGCAGAAGTAATCAATACGCCGACTGCTGAAGGCATCAAAGGTGCGATTGCCAAGGCGGAAGCGTTAGTGGAAGAGCTGGACGCATTTTCGCCTTCCCAGTTTTCGAACCCGGCGAACCCGGAGACATACGTCCGGACGCTCGGACCAGAGCTATGGGAAGCGCTGGACGGCCGCATCGACACATTTATTGCCGGTGCCGGCTCAGGCGGGACTTTCATGGGAACGGCACGCTTTTTAAAAGATAAGAATCAGGCGATCAAAACCGTCATCGTGGAGCCAGAAGGATCAATCCTGAACGGAGGCACGCCCGGTCCGCATTTGACGGAAGGCATCGGCATGGAATTCCTGCCGGGCTATATGGATAAGCAGCTGTTTGACGCCATCCACACGATTTCCGACCGGGACGCATTCGCTGCGCTAAAAGAGCTTGCAGCAAAAGAAGGTTTGCTCGTCGGTAGTTCGTCTGGTGCTGCATTCCAGGCGGCGCTGAAGGAAGCGGCAGCGGCGAAGCAAGGAAGCCACATCGTCACGGTCTTTGCGGATTCGAGCGAGCGGTACATGAGCCAGGATATTTACGGAAGAATTTTTGAGGAGGAAGACAAGTGAAACCAAAAACGAGATTGATTCACGGCGGTATTTTCGGAGACGAGGCGACAGGAGCTGTCTCGACGCCGATCTACCAAGTCAGCACATACAAGCAAGAAGCAGTAGGGAAGTTCAAAGGCTATGAATACTCGCGCACGGGTAACCCGACGCGCCACGCACTCGAAGAATTGATTGCGGACGTGGAACACGGCCACGCCGGCTTCGCATTCGGCAGCGGCATGGCGGCGATCACATCAGTCATGATGATGTTCTCGGCAGGCGACCACATCATCATGACTGATGACGTATACGGCGGTTCGTACCGCGTCGTCAACAAAGTGCTCAACCGCTTCGGCCTTGAATTCACGCTTGTCGATACAGGGAACTTGGACGAAGTGAAAGCGGCAGTCAAAGACAACACGAAGGCGATCTTCATCGAAACGCCGACGAACCCGCTGTTGAAAGTGACGGATATCGAAGCAGTTTCAGCGTTTGCGAAAACGAAAGATTTACTGACCATCGTCGACAACACGTTCATGACGCCTTACTTGCAAAACCCGATTCCACTCGGTGCAGACATCGTCTTGCATAGCGCGACGAAATACATCGGCGGACACAGTGACGTCGTAGCAGGCCTTGTCGTTGTTAACTCTGCAGAGCTTGCGGAAGAGTTGCACTTCATCCAGAACTCGGTCGGTGCGATCCTTGGGCCACAGGATTCGTGGCTTCTGATGCGCGGTCTGAAAACACTCGGCATCCGCATGGAAGAGACGATGGCGAACGCACAGCAAATCGCGGAATTCCTTGATGCACATGACGCGGTCGGTACGGTTATCTATCCAGGACTGCCAGCACACGCAGGCCACGACTTGATGAGCAAACAAGCACGCGGCTTCGGAGGCATGATCTCGTTTGACGTCGGCAGCAAAGACAAAGCCGGCGAGTTGCTGGCGAAACTGAAATACTTCACGTTGGCGGAAAGCCTTGGTGCGGTGGAAAGCTTGATCTCGGTTCCAGCGCAAATGACGCACGCATCGATTCCAGTCGAACGCCGCGGCGAACTTGGCATCGTCGAAGGGCTCGTCCGCATCTCGGTCGGCATCGAAGACGTCGAAGACTTGATCGAAGACTTGGAAAACGCATTGAAGTAAACGAAACAGGGCAGACGGGCGACCGGACTGCCCTTTTTCTTTTGGAACGAAAGCCCATATGGTAAGATGAAAGCAGAATCTCGTCTCGAAAGGAAGAGGACATTGTCAAAAAAACTGGATGCATTTTTAGAAGAGAACTTGAACGAATTGAAAGAGCAAGGCCTTTATAACGAAATCGACCCGGTGGAGGGACCGAACGGACCGATCATCAAAGTGGGCGGGAAAGACTTGATCAACTTGTCTTCCAACAACTACCTCGGACTCGCGACGAACGAAGACTTGAAGAAAGTCGCGAAACAAGCAATCGACAAGTACGGCGTCGGCGCAGGGGCAGTACGCACAATCAACGGCACGCTCGACCTTCACGTGAAATTGGAAGAGAAGCTTGCAGAATTTAAAGGCACAGAAGCGGCACTTTCGTATCAGTCAGGCTTCAACTGCAACATGGCGGCAATTTCTGCGGTCATGGACAAGAACGATGCGATCCTGTCCGACCAATTGAACCACGCGTCGATCATCGACGGCTGCCGTTTGTCGAAAGCGAAAATCATCGCTTATAAACACTCGGACATGGAAGACTTGCGTGCAAAAGCGAAAGAAGCGACAGAGTCGGGCTTGTATAACAAAGTGATGGTCATTACGGACGGCGTCTTCTCGATGGACGGTGATATCGCGAAGCTTCCGGAAATCGTGGAGATCGCGAAAGAATTCGACTTGATCACGTATGTGGACGATGCACACGGATCAGGCGTCACAGGCAAAGGGAAAGGCACGGTGAAGCATTTCGGCCTTGAAAAAGAAGTCGACATGCAGATGGGCACACTGTCGAAAGCAGTCGGCGTTGTCGGGGGATACGTTGCCGGCAAACAAAGCTTGATCGACTGGCTTAAAGTGCGTTCACGTCCATTCTTGTTCTCGACAGCAGTTACACCAGGTGACGTCGCGGCGATCACTTCCGCCATCCAGATGATCATGGACTCGACGGAACTGCACGACAAGCTATGGGACAACGGCGACTACTTGAAGAAAGGCTTGAAAGAGCTCGGCTTCAACATCGGAGACTCCGAGACACCGATCACACCTTGCATCATCGGTGAAGAGAAGCTGACACAGCAATTTTCTAAGCGCTTGTTTGAAGAAGGCGTCTATGCCAAGTCAATCGTCTTCCCGACGGTCCCGAAAGGCACTGGCCGTGTCCGCAACATGCCAACAGCCGACCATACGAAAGAAATGCTTGATGAAGCTATCGCGACTTACGAACGAGTCGGGAAAGAACTTGGCGTCATTCAATAAATTATCTTACCAAGCGAAGCTGCCGGGCTGCGCTTGGTTTTTATTTTCCCTAAACGAGTGTATGATTATACGTATATATACAGAGGAGGAATGCATAATGAAGATTACAAAAGCAACATTGTATGCGGTAAGGTTCCCGTTGAAAGAGCCATTCATTATTTCATATGCAACGTATCCGGATATGCCGGCAGTCATTTTGGAACTGGAAACGGACACTGGCCTGATCGGCTTCGGGGAATCGGTAGCGGATGAGCACGTTACTGGAGAGTTCTTTCTCGGTGCGTTCGAAAACTTGAAGGAAGTGCTGGTGCCTGCGATCCTTGGGATGAACCCATTCGATATCGAGGCGATTCACGCGAAGATGGACAGCGCACTGGTCCGCAATCCCGCAGCCAAAGCGGCAGTCGACATCGCCTGCTTCGACTTGATGGGGAAAGCAACGGGTCTGCCGGTGTACCAGCTGATCGGCGGCAAGACGAACGAACGGCTGACGTATCCGAAAGTCTTGAGCATCGAGAGCCCGGAGATCATGGCGACAAAAGCTGTGCAGGCAATCGAAGACGGCTATACTTCATTGAAGCTGAAAGTCGGAGCCGACAAAGCGCAGGACGATGTCGACCGCATCAAGGCAGTGCGCGAAGCGGTCGGTCCGGCTGTACCGATCCGCGTCGATGTCAACCAAGGATGGAAGACGCCTGGCATCGCTTCAGCGGCGGTAAGGCAACTGGAAGGGTTAGATTTGTCTTGGATCGAGCAGCCGATTCGGATGAGCGACTTACACGGCTTAGCCGAGATCCGTACGAAGACGGCTGTGCCGATCATGGCGGATGAGAGCTTGCAGACAATGGAAGATTTACTGGAGATTATTCGGCTCGGAGCGGCGGACGTCATCAATATCAAGCTGATGAAGTGCGGCGGCATTTACCCAGCAGCACAGCTCGCGAAGACGGCAGAGGCAGCAGGTCTGGCTTGCCAAGTGGGGTCGATGGTCGAGTCTTCTGTCGGCTCCGCAGCAGGCTACCATACGGCGATGGCACGAAACAATATCGAAACGACAGAGTTGACCGGCCCGCTGTTGTTCAGTGAGGAAATCGGCGACTTGCAATACATCCATCCGAACGTCTTGCTCGCGGACAAGCCGGGGCTCGGTGTGACAATCGACCGGGCGCAATTGGCGAAACTTACCGTTAAAACGCACATCATCGGCGGCACGACCGTTTGATGGATGAATTCGATTGGAGCATCCAGGCATAAAAACGAACCACCAGCCCCCTGCTTTTCATAAGCAGGGGGCTGGTGGTTATTTAGGTTTGTTTTGATCCGGATTTTTTCAAGCGACGGAATGCATGAAAGAGTGTATATTTCTGGACGCCACGTGCTGCGGCGATGCTGTCTTCAGCGAGCCGGTCGAACTGCGGATCGTTCGTTTCGAATGCAATGAGTGCACGGATCGCGGACCGCATCCACGGTTCCTTCAGCTGCTCCATCAGTTCCGTGGCGTAATCGTAGTCACCTGAATTGACTGCTGCATGTGCCAAGTAATATGTGCGCAGCGACTCCCGCTGGATTTGTTCGGCATATTGGAGGGCGACTCCAGGCTGGTCCTGCGTGATCGCAAGAAGCGCCTTGTATGTCTGCTGCAATTCCGGCTGACGATGGCGGGCAAGGATTCTTTGGAGTGCTTGCTGGATTTGTTCGTCACTGCCATACGCGATCTGATAAGGATAGCCGAATAGCGGTTTGCGTCGGTTGCTCTTGACGAACCGGTCGATCCGCTTGAGCGATTTGGAGAAGTAAGTGATGTAGATCGGCGGTGCCACTCCGGCAAGCACATAGAATGTGATGACGATGAAGAACACCATCAAGCGTGGCATGCCGGTCGCAATAAGGATGGACGACATGAGAATAGCAAACAAGAAAATGATGACGAGACGGAGCAAATGCATGGTGCACCTCTTTTTTCTTTTAATTATAACAACATCCAAGGTTGGCGGCATCAATAAAAATATTGTATTTACAGAGAGAACGTTTTATAATGGGTTAACCGAAACCTTTTATTGAAAGGGTTTATGATGATCAGATTGTTCTTTTCAGAAGGACAGTTGTAAACAGGAGGAATGTCACACATGAAACGGATCATGATTACAGGAGCGCTTGGGCAAATCGGCTCAGAACTTACAACAAAATTACGTGAAATCTATGGAGCAGACAATGTTCTTGCTACAGATATCCGACCGGCATCAGGAAGCACTGGCCCATCCGCGGTACTGGATGTGACAGATGCTCAAAAAATGCACGACTTGGCAAAAGACTTCGGAGCGGATACGCTCATGCATATGGCGGCGTTATTATCAGCGACAGCGGAAGAAAAGCCGCTACTTGCTTGGAACTTGAATATGGGTGGACTCGTGAACGCGCTTGAGACGTCACGTGAACTTGGCCTTCAGTTCTTCACACCGAGCTCGATCGGTGCGTTCGGTCCTTCGACACCGAAGAACAATACGCCGCAAGACACGTTGCAACGACCGACGACGATGTACGGCGTCAATAAAGTGGCAGGGGAACTGCTTTGCGATTATTATTTCGAGCGCTTCGGCGTCGATACGCGCGGCGTCCGTTTCCCAGGACTGATCTCGAACGTCACGCCTCCAGGCGGGGGAACGACGGATTACGCAGTGGATATTTATTATCAGGCGATCGAACAGAATAGCTACACTTCGTATATTGCGGCAGGCACTTACATGGACATGATGTATATGCCAGATGCGCTGCAGGCGATCATCGACTTGATGGAGACGGATGCCGATCAGCTGATCCACCGCAACGCCTTCAACGTCACAGCGATGAGCTTCGATCCGGAACAGATCGCTGCTTCGATCCGCAAGCACTTGCCGGACTTCCAGCTGGATTACGCGGTGGACCCTGTCCGCCAAGGCATCGCGGACAGTTGGCCGGATAACATCGATGTGACCGCTGCGCGGGACGAGTGGGGCTTCAAGACTGCTTACGATCTCGATGCGATGACAGCAGACATGCTCGAGAAACTGAAGAACAAACTACAGAACGCATAAGAAAAGCGCCATCCCCGAAAAGTCGGGGATGGCGCTTTTTTGGAGAACATTAGAATAATAAGTGTGCAATGCCTGCAACGATCGGCAGTGCGATGACTGTACGCAATAGGAAGATGACGACCAAGTCGAAGAAGTTTACCGGAATTTTCGATCCGAGCAAGAGTCCGCCGACTTCGGACATGTAGATCAATTGCACGACAGAGACCGTCGCGACGACAAAACGCGTCATTTCGGATTCAAGTCCGGCTCCTAAGATCGCCGGCAGGAACATATCCGCGAAGCCGACAACCATGAGCTGTGCAGCTTCTGCCGCTTCCGGGAGGCCGAGCAATTCCAGGTAAGGGACGAATGGTGTTCCGAGTACCGTGAACACGGACGTGAACTCTGCAAGAATCAATGCGACTGTACCGAATGCCATGACGACCGGTGCAACACCGATCCACATGTCGAGTACGTTCTTGAAACCGTCTTTGAAGAAGAACGAAACAGAGCGGTTATTGTCTGCTTTTTCAAGCGCTTTTTCAAGCCCAATGCTCGCGACTGTATAGCCTTCAGGAACTTCTTCCGTCTGGGACTCTTCCGGTGAGCCATCGATGTAATCCGTTTTTTTCTGAGCAAGCGGATAAATGCGCGGCATGATCAGCGCAAGGATCACGCCTGTCAAAATGACCGTTCCGTAATACGGAAGGAAGTAACTTCCTAAACCGATTTCTTGAATGACAACAATGGAAAACGTAATCGAAACGACTGAGAAAGTGGTGCCGATGACAGCCGCTTCCCGCGCTGTATATTTATTGTCGATGTATTGCTTGTTCGTCAAGAGGACACCGATCGTTCCGTCACCGACCCATGAAGCGAGTGCATCGATGGACGAGCGGCCCGGCAGGCGGAAAAGCGGACGCATGATCTTCACCATGATCGATCCGAAAAACTCGAGCAAGCCGAAGTTCATCAGGAGCGGCAATAGAAGACCTGCGAACAGGAAGATCGTGAACAGGAATGATAGCAAGCCATCGCCTGCAAGAAGCATGCCGCCTGTGACGTCACTCCATACCGCTTCTGGTCCGATTTGGAACATGACCATGACGGCGAATACTGCACCGAGGATCCGGATGATCGTCCAGAACAGATTGACGTTGAATAATCTTTCCACGAACGAATCATCGTTCGTTTCTTTCTTCGCGATGAAGAAGAAGGAACCGACCGCAGCGACGATCAAGATTCCCGTCATGATCCACGGAACGACCCCTTCGATCTTCGCAGCCATCCAGTTCGCCAAGACGGCGATAGTGACCATCCATTCAGTGGTCCCTTCATCGTTCGTGACTGGA
Organism: Planomicrobium sp. YIM 101495; assembly: GCF_009707665.1. Classification (GTDB taxonomy): domain Bacteria; phylum Bacillota; class Bacilli; order Bacillales_A; family Planococcaceae; genus Planococcus. The sequence goes on along the minus strand of NZ_WLZW01000001.1, from coordinate 1,548,807 downwards.
ATCGGCACTAGGAACAGAATGATCCCGAGTAAAGATGGAATTAAGAATAAGAGCCAAGTGGCTGGTGAGTGCTTTTTCATCAAGATTCCCTCATTTCTAAGAATGCATAAATAAACGCATTTTGAACTTATTATACATGAGTGCGCTGTATATAAATACCCAATACGTAATGTTTATATTATCCGAAAAGTAAGAAAAAAGCACTTCTTTTTTGAGAAAGAAGTGCTTTTTCAGCGATTATGAAGAAAACTCATTACCCCAGCGATAGGAGTAGAAGCGTTCGAGCGTCAGCCAATTCTCAGCTTCCGGCTCGCCTTGCTCCAACTTGTGCTCCATTTCCTGAAGCATCCATGCTGTTTGAGAAATATGTGCACGCATCGACGCGATTTTTTTGTCGCGGACGGTGACAATGTTGTGGATGATATCCGGCTCCCCGAGCATTTCCAGCGTGTTGTTGGCAAATGCCACACAGTGCAGTTTCGGGCGATTTTCCATGCGTCCGACTGCACGGACGACTGCGCGAGCTGTCGCTTCGTGGTCCGGGTGCACCGCATATTCCGGATAAAATGTGATGACAAGTGACGGATTGGTCTCAGCGATCAAATCTTCCATCATTTTCGTCATTTTTTCATCGTCTTCGAATTCAACCGTCTTGTCGCGGAGCCCCATCATGCGGAGGTCCGTGACGCCGATCGCTTCTGCCGAGGCAAGGAGTTCAGCGCGGCGGATCTCCGGCAGGGATTCGCGCGTTGCAAAAGGTGGATTCCCGAGGTTCCGGCCCATCTCACCGAGCGTCAGACAAGCGTATGTAACAGGTGTTCCTTGCTCGATATGCATCGACATCGTACCGGATACCCCGAAAGCTTCATCGTCCGGATGTGGAAAAACCACGAGTACGTGGCGTTCTTTTGGAATGGTCATCAGAGGTTCCTCCTTTCTTAGTAGGCGAATGGTGTTGCGCTCAATTGGAGAGCGACTGCGAGTTTGCCGGAGCCGTCGTGGCCGGCAAGCAGCAGACGTCCTTGCGCATCGACTTCGAAGTGGGTGATGCCTTGTGCATAAACCCAGCCGTGCGGCAGCTTCAAGCCGACGCGGTGCGGACTTTCGCCGACGACTTTCCCGAGTTCATAGTGAATGACAACGTTGCGGATGAATGCTCCGGCGTTGAAGAAGCCTTCATTGAAATGGCTGGCGTACGAGCCGTTCGTCGTTTCGAGATGAAGATAGAGATCTTTGTTTGCAAAGGCATCAAGCTGTGCCTGTAATTTGTTGACATCGACAAGTTCCATGCTGTTCCTCCTCAGAGATCGTGTTCATTCAGTATAAGGAAAATCGGAGTGCAGTGCGAGGTTTCTGTCCCGGCACTTCCCGTGACGAAAAAAAGGCCCCGGATCGAGACCTTTTAACGGGAATTGCTTATAGCTCGACGACGTCGACAGCAGGTTTCGGAAACTTGTTCGCTGCGCCGTGCATGACCGGCCCGACGTATTCATTCAGTTTCCAGCCGTGCTCGATTGCTGCGGAGACGAAAATCTTCGCATTGAGTACCGCGTCTTTCACGGACTGGCCGTTTGCGATATTTGCTGTGATCGCCGCGGCAAATGTACAGCCTGCGCCGTGGTTATAAGATGTTTCCGTCTTTTCGGCAGTCAGCAAGTAATGCTTCTCACCGTCGAACAACAAGTCTGCCGCTTTCTCATGCTTCAATTGCTTGCCGCCTTTGATGACGACGAATTGCGCACCGTGCGCATGAATCTTTTCAGCTGCTGCCTGTAGATCTTCGACCGTCTGCAACGTGCCCATGCCCGAAAGCTGTCCTGCTTCGACCAAGTTCGGCGTCACCACTTTTGCGTTCGGCAACAAGTGCTTGATCATTGCCTCGACATTTTCGGGGAACAGTACTTCGTCTTCGCCTTTACATGCCATGACCGGGTCGATGACGACATCTTTCAAGCCGGAATCCGCAATCGCTTTGCCGGCCATTTCGATGATTTCGACCGTCGGCAGCATGCCGGTTTTCAGCGCATCGACGCCTGTGGAGAAAGCGGTCTCAAGCTGGGAGTGCAAAGTTTCAACCGGGATCGGGTGGATGCCGTGGCTCCAGCCGTCCGGATTCATCGTGACGATGACCGTCAAGGCGTTCATGCCGTACGTGCCGTGTTCCTGAAAAGTCTTCAAGTCAGCCTGGATACCAGCGCCGCCTGATGTGTCAGAGCCTGCGATCGTTAACGTCTTTTTCAAACTCATGGTGTGGTCTCCTTTTTGGGTAAATTCGTTCTTGGTTTTATTTTAACAAACTACTGCGTATTTACAATGGATAGTGCTCACCGCTCTTAGAAGCCAACCAACTGCAATCATGCTAAAATGAATTCAAAGAATCAGCGGGCGGCAGGAAACTGCCTGCTGGCAAAGGGAAGAGGGATGGGGATGGGCCGCGATCCGAAATTGGATGAAATCGAACGCTTGTTGAAAGAAGTGAAGGGGAAAGAAGAGACGAAGGAGTCCGGCTTTTGGAAAACGATGAAAGTGATGTCGTCGGTGTGGCGCAACTCTTTCCTCGTGGTGATTGCGGTCTTGTTGCTCCTGCTTGTGGCGCTGCCGCTCGGGACGTTTTGGATGCTGCAAGGAAGCACGGCGACTGAAAGCAAGGGTGCGTTTTTGGAACGGCTACAAGATATGAACCAGCTCGTGACGGCGGAAGCGTACTCGAAAGTCATTATTGAACGGGAAGATAACTCGCTGTTCGGCAAGGAAATCGGGCTCGACCTGCCTGGGACGAGGCGGCAACTGCTCGTCGTCATTCCAGGAGTAGTGAGAGCGGGCGTGGACTTCTCGGAATTGACGGAGGACGATATCGACATCGATGAAGAAGCGCAGACGGCGACATTGACGTTGCCGCGTGCGGATTTTGTCGGAGGCCCGGAGATTTTCATGGACCAAGTAGAAGTATATTCTTATGAAGGGTTGTTCCGTCAAGGCGCGGACATCTCGGAAGCCTATGAACTGGCTGAAGAAGCACAAACGTTGATGTTGGAGGAAACGACAGGGCAAGGCGTACTGGATCTCGCCGAAACGAATGCGAGTCGCTCCGTCGAAGAAATGTTCCAGCTGGTGAATTACGATGTGACAGTCGAATTCGAAGATTGAGGAGTGGATGGCATGACGAAACAAATTTTTCGGAATGATTGGCAGGACGTGCTCGGGGAAGAGTTCGAGAAACCGTATTATAAGGAGCTCCGTGCCTTTTTGAAAAAAGAGTATGCAGAACAAGTGATATTCCCGCCGAAAGAATTGATGTGGTCGGCGTTTGAAGAGACGCCTTACCGTAACGTCAAGGTCGTCATTCTCGGCCAGGATCCGTACCACGGCGAAGGGCAGGCGCACGGACTCAGCTTTTCCGTCCAACCGGGCGTCAAGCACCCACCGAGTCTGCGAAATATTTTCAAAGAACTGGATACCGATATCGGTTGCGCGAAACCAGTAGACGGCAGCTTGACGAAATGGGCGGAGCAAGGCGTTCTTTTGCTCAACACAGTGCTCACCGTACGGCAAGGCGCTGCTCATTCTCATAAAGGACACGGTTGGGAGCAGTTCACCGATGCTGCGATCCGCAAGCTTTCGGAGCGGCAAGAACCGGTCATTTTTGTCCTATGGGGCAGACCGGCGCAGCAGAAGAAAGCATTGATCGACACGACGCGGCACACCATCATCGAATCGGTACATCCGAGTCCGCTTAGCGCGAGCCGAGGCTTCTTCGGCAGTCGCCCATTCTCGCAAATCAACGACGCCTTGAAAGCACGCGGGGAAGCGCCGATCGATTTCTGCTTGGACTGACGGAACGGATCGGACGTGTTAAAATGGATGCGGTCAACAGAAAAGGGGGATGCGACATGGCGATTGAAACAGCCCATGTGATGCAGCAAATCGAAAAACACCTATCCCAGGCGAAAACGGCGGATCCCGCCAAACAGCGCGAATCGATCGCAGCGATCCGGGCGTTATGCGAACTTGTACTGGATGATTCCGGGACGGTTGCATCCGCGCCGCGCACATTGCCACTCTCGGCACCAGCGCCCGCACCTGTCACATCATTGAATAAACTCGAAGAAGACGACGCAAACAAAGACTCGATCTTCGAATTCTGATTGGAAAGAGGAGAAACCATGAAATTATTCTTAATCGTCGGAGCCATCAGCTCCATGCTATCCGTGGCGTTCGGCGCATTCGGTGCACACTTGTTGGAAGGCCGCATCGAAGACAAATATTTGGACACGTGGCAAACAGCCGTCCAGTACCAAATGTTCCACTCGGTCGGCTTGATCGTCATCGCGATTCTCATGAGCTCATCACTGCTCGGCCCGCTCACGCAGCTTAGCTGGGCAGGCTACTTGATGATTGCTGGCATCGTCATTTTCTCCGGCAGCTTGTATGTGTTGAGCCTGACTGGCATCGGCGTACTCGGCGCCATCACACCGATCGGCGGCGTGGCGTTCATCGCAGCGTGGATCATGGTCGTCGTTGCGGCGATGAAAGCGTTGTAAGAAATAGTGGGAAAGGACGTCTCGCGGGAGCGGGGCGTTTTTTTGATGAGGTTTTTATTGATGGGGTTTGGAGGTTTTGTTGTGGCTGCGGTCGCGGTTTTGGGTAAATAAGGTTCCGGACAGTAAGTTGGATGAATCGGACAGTATTCCCTTCAAATCGGACAGTATGTCCAAATAACTGGAAGTCACCGGCATAAAAGTGCCGGAACAGACGCCTTTTTCGTCCCGAAAAGGAAAGAAAGCACCAAAATTTCAGCCACTTCTATCCAAAACACTTCCAAAATCCCTTCAAAAACGATAAAAAGCCGCCCGCGGGCGGCTTTTCACAACATCATGATTAAACTTCCAAGAATTTCGCTGTGCGCTCGGCGTCAAGACGTGTCCCGACGTAGAACGAACCGAACTCCGCATAGCGTGCGCTGACTTCGTCAAAACGCATTTCGTAGATCAGTTTCTTGAACTGGAGGACGTCATCAGAGAACAATGTCACACCCCACTCGTAATCGTCGAAACCAACTGAACCGGAAATAATCTGTTTCACTTTGCCGGCGTAGCTGCGGCCGATCAAGCCGTGTGAACGCATCAAATCTTTGCGCTCGTCCATCGGCAGCATATACCAGTTGTCGTCACCGTCGCGGCGTTTGTCCATCGGGTAGAAGCAGATGTACTGCGAGCGCTGAAGCTCAGGGTATAGGCGTGCACGAACGTGCGGGTTTTGGTAAGGATCTTCATTCGATTCCCCAGCCAGGTAGTTGGAAAGCTCGACGACAGAAACGTAAGAATACGTTGGCACTGTGTAAGCGATCAATGTCAATTTGTTGTATTCCGTTTCAAGCTCGTTCAGTTCGTCCATCGTTTCTCGAAGAAGCATGAGCATCAAGTCTGCTTTTTGTCCGACAATCGAGTAAAGTGCGTGTGCACCTGTCTTGTTTTCGTCAGCTTCGTTCACTTTATTCATGAATGTCTGATACTCGTCGATTGCGAATTGGCGTTCTTCGTCCGTCAGCATTTTCCAGGAAACCCAGTCCATCGAGCGGAAATCATGTAATACGTACCAACCATCCAACGTAATTGCTGCTTCGTTCATTTATAAACACTCCTTTAATGGTTAACTTTCTCACCCCCAGTTTAGCATAAGGACGCGCGAACTTCCTGTGGAAGCGGTACTTGTCACCAATTCGCCATGAGCACGGCATCTTTTCAGGCGGGCTGGTTTCGGGTAGACTGAAGGAAGCGAAACGAACGAAAGAGGGGAATCGAATGCCGTCAAAATCCGGAATAAATGAATGGCGCTTTTGGGACGGGTCCGTGAGCGGTTTGTCCCGCTCGGCGCTAGAGTCGTTCGCCGCGGACGATCTGCTGTGTGAACAAGTCGGCAAAGGGGATAGCCCGGCGACGATCCGTACGTGGGTCCACGACCAAACCGTCGTGCTCGGCATCCAGGATCACCGGCTGCCGCATGTGGCGGAAGCGGTCGAGCTTCTGAAAGCGGAAGGGTATGACCCGATTGTCCGGAACTCCGGCGGCCTTGCTGTTGTGCTCGATCCGGGCGTCTTGAACATCTCGATGGTGCTGTCTGAACGCGAGCATCCGATCGATATCCCGGCAGGTTATGAAATGATGGTCGACCTTGTCCGGGAATTGTTCCCGGAAGGTGCCATCGAAGCTTACGAAATTGTCGGTTCCTACTGCCCAGGCTCTTACGACTTGAGCATCGGCGGGCAGAAATTCGCAGGCATTTCACAACGACGGATCCGTAAAGGAATCGCCGTGCAAGTGTACTTGTGCATTGAAGGCTCCGGCGCTGAGCGGGGGGAATTGATCCGCCGCTTTTACGAAACGGGGATTCAAGGGGAAGAAACGAAATTCACCTATCCACTGATCCGGCCCGAAGTGATGGCATCGCTGTCGGAATTGCTCGGACGCACGATCACGGTGGAGGAGACGGTGCTAGAGCTGCACGAACTATTCGGCTCGCCGCAACCAATCGGGTTAAAGCATGACGAAACGGAATTGTATGAATTTTATTTAAAACGGGTCGTGGAGCGCAACGCGAAAATGCTGCCTTCGGGGCATTGAAAAGGACTGCACCCCTCGTGTAAAATGACGGGTACCCGATACGGAAATGACAAGAATTTGGAGGTGTAGCCATGGAATACGGTTTACAGAAATTAGTGGAAGAAAAGGTGTTCAAAGATCCGGTTCACCGCTATATCCACGTACGCGACCAAGTGATCTGGGATCTCGTGAATTCACGCGAATTCCAGCGGCTTCGGCGCATCAAGCAACTGGGCACTTCCTATTTAGTGTTCCATGGTGCGGAGCATAGCCGCTTCAACCACTCGCTCGGCGTCTACGAAATCATCCGGCGCATTTCGGATGATATTTTCCACGGCCGGCCGGAATGGGATGAAAGCGAGCGGCTCGTCGTCCTTTGTGCTGCGCTTCTTCATGACCTTGGCCACGGTCCATTCTCGCATTCCTTCGAAAAGGTGTTCGACGTGGATCACGAGGACTTCACGCGCCAGATTTTGATGGGGGACACCGAAGTGAACGGCATCCTCACGAAAGTCGCACCGGACTTCCCCCAAAAAGTGGCGGATGTCATCGCGAAATCGTATCCGAACAAGCAAGTGGTCAGCCTCATTTCGAGCCAGATCGACGCGGACCGGATGGATTATTTGCAGCGGGATGCTTACTATACAGGTGTCTCTTACGGCCATTTCGACATGGAGCGGATTTTGCGCGTCATGCGTCCGCTCGGCGACCAAGTCGTCATCAAGTCGAGTGGGATGCATGCGGTGGAAGACTATATCATGAGCCGTTACCAAATGTACTGGCAAGTGTATTTCCACCCGGTGGCGAGAAGTGCTGAAGTCATTTTGCGGAAAATTCTCCAGCGTGCGAAGGAATTGAGCGATACCGGCTATGAATTCGCACAACCACCGACCCATTTTACGCGCTTTTTCGACCGAACTTTTACGTTGCGTGACTATTTGGCGCTCGATGAAGGAGTCCTTATGACATACTTCCAGCTGTGGACGACGGAACGCGACCCGGTCCTGTCCGATTTGAGTGACCGGTTCGTCAATCGCCGCCTGTTCCAATACATCGATTTCGATCCGGGCCGTGATTACCGGAAGCTCGGAGATCTCGCGGACCTATTCCGCAAAGCAGGTATTGACCCGGACTATTATTTGATCGACGATTCGACATCGGATCTGCCGTATGATTTTTACCGGCCGGGCGAAGAGGAAGAGCGTCTGCCGATCCATTTACTCATGCCATCAGGTGAAATCAAGGAACTGTCGAGACAGTCCCAGATCGTCGATGCGATTTCAGGCAAACGCCGGACCGATTACAAATTGTATTTCCCTGCCGAACTTTTAATCGACGGGAAGAAAAAAGCCATCAAGCAGCAAATTATAGAAATGTTGAGAGAAGGAGGGGTTTAATTGCTTCAGGAGCATGCGAAGATTGTGGATTTCATCGCAGCAGCAGAAGGGGTCACAGGCCGCAAGAAGTTGCAGAAGATGGTTTACATATTGAAGAAACTGGGCGAACCGTTCCAGGAAAAATACGAATTCCATATTTATGGACCTTATTCCGAAGAGCTGACGGCCCGCATCGAGGAATTGTGCGACATGGGCTTCATGACGGAAGCGAAGGAAGACAAAGGTTCATACATGCAATATAAATATGCGGTGACGGCCGAAGGGCTCGAGTTCCGTGCGGCGCTCGGCCAGCAAGGATTCGATCCGGCGCAAGTGGCAGAGCTGAATAGCCGGTCGAGCCGCTTCCTGGAACTGACGGCAACACTTCTGTATTTCGAACAATTGCCACGGGAAGAACAAGTGGAGAAAGTGCATATCGTGAAAGGGAAATTGAACTTCACGGAAGCGGAAATAAGTGAAGCATTCGACTTTATCGGACAACTCCGTGATGCGCGACTTCAATGAGCCGAGAGGCAGCCAATCAAAAAAGACGGTTCCCATTGGAGGAGAACCGTCTTTTCGTGCAATGCTTCACTGATCCGAGAACAACTTGCCTTTGACGCCGTAGTCGCTTTTTTTCATGTCTTCGATGAAGACGACGACATTTTCGACCGGTGCGCCGGTCGTTTCAGAAACGGCTTCTGTCACTTTTTCGACAAGTGCGCGTTTTTGATCTTCTGTACGTCCTTCGAGCATTTTGACGGTTACGTATGGCATAATAAAAACAGCTCCTTTTCTAAAGATTAAGTCAATCATAGCAGAACGGAGGAATGAGCAGAATGGCAAATGAAGAGAAACCGAAACAGAAATTAGGATTTACGATTATAAAAGACGACCCGATCGACGGCCATAAAGGATATGGTGTCGGCTCGCTGTCGCTGGAAAACGTTTCGCCTGTCTTCGTCGACGTCGAGGAAAAGATGGCCTTCCTGGACATCGGCGCGATGCACGCACGAAGCGAAGTCGAGAAACGGGTGAAATTCACAACCAACCGGGAGGACTCGGAAGGTGGGAAAGCGTACTGGCTGATCTGGGTGACGATCGACTTCAATCCGCAAGGGCCTTACTACGCCGGCGTCACAGCTTGTGAAATGGTCGTCAATAAAGAAAAGCGTCGCGGCTACAAAGTGCTGGCAGACCATGTCAACTTGATGGACAAGTCCATGAAGCGCAACATCATCGTCAGCCAGATGGACGACGAGTCCAAGCGTGTCCTCGGCGAGTACTTGAAAACGCACAACGAGGAAATGTGGCAGCGCAGTCTTCCGCAGCTTCGTCAAGACCTCCTGATGGAAGATTGACTATGTATGACGAAACTGTGTCGGTTGGAGAATAGGCCATTCCGATATTGAAGTTCGGGATGAAAGGCAGTAAACTAGAGATATAGCTTACAAATATAAGCTAGGACACCTGAATTGCGGGCAAGTGACATGATCCACTGCGACAAACCCAAGCCCAATGGCTCATGTTTCTTCCTTCGCATATTCGGGATTATAAAAAGGTTTTCTGTGCAGGGAACAATTTCCCTCTGCAGAAAACCTTTTTTTGCGTGTAACTGAATGGATTTAGGGTAAAAAAAGTACCGATGGAAACTATTGCGCTTTCCACAAAAAGACTTATACTTTTCTAGGGTATTTTATTTTTTAATGAAAAGGGGTATGGACGCATGGCAGGACATTGGTATACAGAAAAACAGACCGACGCATTCGGCATTACAATGAAAATAAAGAAAACACTTCACGAAGAACAGACGGAGTTCCAATACTTGGAGATGGCAGAAACGGAAGAATGGGGCAACATGCTGTTCTTGGACGGCATGGTCATGACTTCGGAAAAGGACGAATTCGTCTATCACGAGATGGTGGCGCATGTGCCGCTCTTCACGCATCCGAACCCGGAACACGTGCTTGTAGTTGGCGGTGGTGACGGCGGCGTCATCCGTGAAGTGCTCAAGCACCCGTCAGTGAAACAAGCGACGCTCGTCGATATCGACGGCAAAGTGATCGAGTACTCGAAGAAATTCTTGCCGACGATCGCATCCGGCCTGGAAGACGCGCGCGTGGAAGTCATTGTCGGAGACGGCTTCATGCACATCGCTGAATCCGAAAACCGCTACGACGTCATCATGGTCGACTCGACGGAACCGGTCGGGCCGGCCGTGAACCTGTTCACGAAAGGCTTCTACGCAGGCATTTCGCGTGCATTGAAAGAAGACGGCATCTTCGTCGCACAATCGGACAACCCGTGGTTCAAAGCGGACTTGATCCAACAAGTGCAACAGGACGTCAAAGAAATCTTCCCGATTACGAAATTGTACTTGGCGAACATCCCGACCTATCCGAGCGGCCTATGGGCGTTCACGATCGGTTCGAAAAAATACGACCCGCTCGCGGTGACGGAAGAACGTTTCCACGACATCGACACGAAATACTACACGAAAGAATTGCATCACGCGGCATTCGTCCTGCCGAAATTCGTCAAAGACCTGGCGGGGGAATGAAGATGCGATTCGACGAAACTTATTCAGGCAAAGTGTTCATCAAAAGCCATCCGAACTATGAAGAATCCAAAGCGGTCCTTTACGGCATGCCGATGGACTGGACCGTCAGTTACCGTCCAGGCTCACGCTTCGGCCCGAACAAAATCCGCGAAGTGTCGATCGGTCTGGAAGAATACAGCCCGTATCTCGACCGCGAGCTCGACGACGTGAAGTTTTTCGACGCCGGCGACATCCCACTGCCATTCGGCAATCCGGAAAAGAGCTTGCTCGAAATCGCGACATTCGTCCGCAAAGTACTGGCGGACGGCAAGATACCGGTCGGCATGGGCGGCGAACACCTCGTCTCACTGCCGGTCATGAAAGCGGTCGCGGATCACCACGAAGATCTCGCCATCATCCATTTCGATGCGCACACGGATCTCCGCGAGCATTACGAAGGGGAAGAATACTCCCACTCCACGCCGATCCGCAAAATCGCGGAATACATCGGACCGCACAACGTCTACTCGTTCGGCATCCGTTCCGGCATGAAAGAAGAGTTCGACTGGGCAAAAGCGAACGGCATGCACATCTCGAAATTCGAAGTGCTCAAGCCGCTGAAAGAAATCCTGTCGACACTCGCGGGACGTCCGGTCTACGTTACAATCGATATTGACGTACTCGATCCGGCGCACGCACCGGGCACGGGCACAGTCGATGCAGGCGGAATCACGTCACGCGAATTGCTCGAGGCGATTCACGCCATCGCTTCATCAGGTGTCAACGTTGCCGGTTTCGACCTCGTCGAAGTGGCGCCGGTCTATGATCATTCCGATCAGACGGCCAACACAGCAAGCAAATTAATCCGGGAAATGATTCTGGGCTGGGTGAAATAAGCGGCAGAGATTGGAGAGGAAAGCAATGGAATTGTACAAATGGTCAGGAACACGTGACGGGGCAATGGCACTTCTCGCAAGCCAGCCTACTGCACGGCTTGCGTATTTGACGAACGATAAAGATGAAGCGGTTGTACTTTACGAAGCGGAAAGCGGACCGGCACTTCCGGGTGCAGAAGCGTATCATATTCTGAACGCGGTCGGCGACATCAACAACGGGTTCTATGCGGTCTTTAACAACATTCCGGTCTCTGAAGAAGGGCGCGAAACGTTCGAGCAGCGGTTCCAGAACCGCGCCGGCATGGTCGAACAAGAGCCAGGCTTCGCAGCCATCCGTGTGTTGCGCCCGTTGGAAACCGACACATACGTCATTCTCACCATCTGGGACAACGAAGAAGCATTCAAAAACTGGCAGGAATCGCAAGCCTACAGCAAGGCACATGGGAAACGGAGAACACCGGAAGGCATCGACAGCCGCCCGAATATCTTTCCACGCCCATCCTTCGTCACAACTTACAAACGGTAAGCACGTGCAAGAAAAGAGGTGGCCCTGAACGTCGTGTATCGACGTTCAGGGCCACCTCTTTCTGAATACTATGCGGTACAAATAGAGGGAAAAATTTCGCTTATTTTGCCATGCTTAATCTCTTTCTAAATTCCCCAGCGGCCTACGCAGTCAGCCGCCCAACAACTATGAAACACTAACATTAAAACGAAACACTAACTGCCGTGAAACTACTACTTCACCCACACCCCAGCGAAGGGGCTGGCCCGGACATGGCGGAGTGATGAGACGAGCGTTCCTCAGCTCGGCTTATTACGGGAGCCATGTCCTTAAGCCCCGAGCGTTTTTCTAAGCGACACCCGACCTTACTTTTTACTTCCTAAACTCAAAATCCAGCGGCCTACGCAGTCAGCCGCCCAACAACTATGAAACACTAACATTTAAACGAAACACTAACTGCCGTGAAACTACTACTTCACCCACACCCCAGCGAAGGGGCTGGCCCGGACATGGCGGAGTGATAAGACGAGCGATTCCCAGCTCGGCTTATTACGGGAGCCATGTCCTTAAGCCCCGAGCGTTTTTCTAAGCGACACCCTCCGTTCCCAAACCATCACCTTTTCAAACACTCGACATTGAAAAAAGCCTCCAGCTCGGGCTATAATAGATAAGTTATTACGACAGGGGGCGGAATGGATGGAAAAGCAAGTGCATGTACGGTTGACGACAATCATCCGCCAGCCGGGTGAACAAGAGCAAAAAACCGAATTTCAGGCGAGAGGGACATTGACGGAAAAGAACGGCCGACGTTATTTACGCTACGCGGAAAGCCAAGACGGCCTCGACATCCGGACAATGGTCAAGTTCCGCGAACAGGAAGTGGTCATCGTCAGGAGCGGTGGCTTACAAATGCGCTTGCCCTTCATCTTGAATAAAGAACAAACAGGAAACTACACCAACGAGCACAGTTTCATGCTGACGACGAAGACGCACGAACTCCACGTCAGCAACACACGACTGCATGTGCGCTACGACTTGGTGATCGGTGCGGATTATATCGGCGAATACGAAATGGAAATTCAGTTTACGGAGGGATCAGCATGAACGCAGTAGAACAAGTGCAACAAGCAATCAAAAACGTCCTGGCGGATGCCGTGGTAAAAGCAGGCATGACCGAAGAAAAAATGGAAGTCCAATTGGAAGCTCCGAAAGACAAAGCGAATGGAGACTACGCGACGAACGTCGCCATGCAACTGACGCGCATCGCGAAAAAAGCGCCACGTGCCATCGCGGAAGAAATCATTGCGAACTTGGATACGCAAGCAGCGAACATCGAGAAAGTCGAAATTGCAGGTCCGGGCTTTATCAACATCACAATCAAAAAAGATTACTTGCAAGCAGTTGTCAAAACAGTTCTTGAACAACAAGCAGAATACGGACGTACGAACTCAGGCAACAACGAGCGCGTTCAAGTCGAGTTCGTTTCAGCGAACCCGACAGGCGACTTGCATCTCGGACACGCACGCGGTGCATCCGTAGGCGATTCGCTATGCAACGTCTTGGACATTGCAGGCTATGACGTATCGAGAGAGTATTACATCAACGATGCAGGAAACCAAATCAACAACTTAGCGTACTCGATCGAAGGCCGTTACATGGAAGCACTCGGCCATGAAGACAGCATGCCGGAAGACGGTTATTTCGGACAGGACATCAAAGACATCGCGGCTGCACTTGTTGCAGAGCACGGCGATTCGTTCACGAAGCTTTCCAAGGAAGAGCGCTTCGATGCGTTCCGTAAGCATGGCTTGAAAGTGGAACTGGCGAAGTTGCAGCAAGACCTAGCAGATTTCCGCGTCGAATTCGATGTCTGGTATTCGGAAACATCCCTTTACGAAAACGGCAAGATCGACAAAGCGCTCGATAAGCTGAGAGCGAATGGCCACGTCTACGAAGAAGAAGGCGCGACTTGGTTCCGATCGACAACATTCGGCGACGACAAGGACCGTGTCTTGATCAAGAATGACGGCACCTACACGTACTTGACGCCGGACATTGCATACCACGAAGACAAATTGCAGCGCGGCTTCGATAAGCTGATCAACATTTGGGGAGCAGATCACCACGGCTACATTCCGCGGATGAAAGCGGCGATCGAAGCACTTGGCTACGATCGTGACACGCTCGAAGTCAACGTCACGCAGATGGTACAGCTTTACAAAGACGGCGAGAAAATGAAGATGAGCAAACGGACAGGAAAAGCAGTCACGATGCGTGAGCTCGTAGACTTGGTTGGACTCGATGCAGTGCGTTACTTCTTCGCGATGCGTTCGGGTGATTCACACATGGACTTCGACTTGGATCTTGCCGTTTCGGAATCCAATGAAAACCCGGTTTACTATGCGCAGTATGCACATGCGCGGATCAGTTCGATTCTTCGCCAAGCAGAAGAGCAAGGCCTGGCAGCATCCGTGGAACACTTGGACTTGCTGACTTCTGAAAAAGAAATTGATGTCTTGAAGCGGATCGGGGACTTCCCGAAAGTGATCAGCGACGCAGCGAGATTGCGCGCACCACACCGCATCCCGACATATATCCATGAATTGGCTTCACATTTCCACAGCTTCTACAACGCGCACAAAGTATTGGACGCATCAGAACAGGAAATGACAGGCGCTCGTCTTGCATTGATCACAGCAGTGAAAACGACACTTGCGAACGCACTGCGCGTCGTCGGTGTATCTGCTCCGGAAAAAATGTGAGAGACTTTTCAGGAATAAACGGTATAATGAACAGCAGAACACGACTTGGAGCGGAAATGGACGTTCGTCCGTTTTCAGTAAAATTCCATATCACACAAAGGTCTTCATGTGTCACCACATGAGTTAAAAGGGAAGCCGGTGCAATTACGGCGCGGTCCCGCCACTGTAAGTGAGAGCGAACTGCAGCACCACTGGAAATTTCCGGGAAGGAGCAGCGAGCGATGACCACGAGCCAGGAGACCTGCCTTTGTGAAGAAACAGCCCGATGCTTGCGAGGACAAGCGGAAAGTGCACGTCTTTTTCAGGACGACCTTTCTGAACCTCCGCAGTGATGCGGAGGTTTTTTAGCATGGAAAAAAACAGCTGTGCAGCAGTAAGACTATCAGGAATGGGAGAGAACAACATGAGACATACTTGGGGGAAAACAAAGAAATTCGGTTGGGCGATGGGGCTTTCACTGCTCTTTCTTGCAGGTTGCATGGAGGAAGCGACGCCAGTTGAAGAAAGCGGAACGTCCGATTCAGCACAAACGCAACAAGCGGAGGATTCCGTCTACCCGCTGACGTTGACCGATGCAGCAGCTGAAGAAGTGGTCATCGAAGAAGAGCCGACCGTTATCGTCTCGATGGTACCATCGAATACGGAAATCCTGTTCGAGCTGGAGCTGGATGACAAAGTAGTCGGCGTCTCTGATTTCGATAATTATCCACCGGAAGTCGCTGATATTGAAAAAATCGGTGGTCAGGAATTCAACGTGGAGAAAATCATCAGCTTGCAGCCGGACTTAGTGTTAGGGCATGAAGGTGGCCTTGGCTTAGGCGGGGAAGGCTACCAGCAGCTCCGCGATGCAGGTCTGACGGTTTACATCGTCGATGAAGCGAACAACTTCGAAGAGACGTACGAAACGATTTCGGTCATCGGTCAAGTGGCGGGCGCTACAGAAGAGGCAGACGCAGTCATCGAAGAGATGCGAGCGGAAGTCGCAGAAGTGGAAGAACTGGTTGCAGGAGTGGGAGAGCCGAAGCTTGTCTATGTCGAAGTCGGCAGCACGCCTGAAATTTATACGACAGGAAGCGGCACGTTCATCGATGAAATCTTGAACCTTCTTGGTGCAGAAAACTTGGCAGGCGATCAAGAAGGATGGATCAGCTTAGATCCGGAAGCGATCGTTGCGAAAGATCCGGATGTAATTTTGACGACGGAAGCGGCTTACGTACCGGACGCGATTGAATTGATCAAGACGCGCGGCGGGTTCGCTGATGTACAGGCTGTGAAGGACGACGCCGTTTACGCAGTGGATTCGGACAGAACGACACGTCCAGGACCACGTTTGACAGAAGGCTTGCTGGAAATCGCACAAGCTATCTACCCGGAGCTCTTCAGTGAGTAAAACCGTTGCCGCCTATCTCGTCTCCTTGCTCATACTTGGGGGCGTGATTGTGCTCGGCGTGACAGTCGGGACAGCAGCCATTTCCCCGCGCGTGTTGTGGAACCCGGAGTATGACAAAACGGCGGCCACTATTTTATGGAACATCCGGATGCCCCGTGTCGTCCTCGCGGGTCTGATCGGAGCGGCGCTTGCCATTGCCGGTGCTGCGTTCCAAGGCTTGCTGAAAAACCCGCTGGCGGATCCCTATACACTTGGCGTGTCTTCCGGTGCATCGGTCGGAGCGGTTATGACGCTGTTTTTCGGTATCTCGATCCCGTTCCTCGGCATGTATACCTTGCCGGTCATCTCAATGGTTTTCGCATTGCTGACAATGCTCGGTGTCATCACGTTCGCACGACTTGTCGACCGTTCGATGAAAATGGAAACGGTCATTTTAACAGGGATCATCTTCAGCTCGTTTCTCGGCTCGGTCATTTCCCTGATGATCGCATTGACAGGCGAGGAGCTGCGCCAAATCATCGGCTGGTTGCTCGGCAGCGTCTCGATGAGAGGGTGGCCGTACGTCCAGATGGCAGCACCATTCATCTTGATCGGCTCATTCGTACTGTGGCTATGCCGCCGCGAACTGAATGCCATGCTGTTCGGCGAAGAACGCGCACAGCACCTCGGTGTCGACGTTCGCAAATGGAAAATGCTCGTGCTGGTCGCTGGTTCAATTTTGACTGGTGCAGCCGTCGCTGTTTCCGGAACGATCGGCTTCGTTGGTCTCGTCGTGCCACATATGACGCGGCTCTTATGGGGAGCGGATCACCGCCATGTGCTGCCGCTATCATTTTTGAACGGGGCATCCCTATTGATCGTCTGTGACCTTGTGTCGCGGACCATCATTTCACCGGCTGAATTGCCGATCGGCGTCATCACCGCCTTCATCGGTGCGCCGGTATTCGCCTGGATTTTCTTCCGCCAGCGCCAGAGGAGGTCATGACATGCTGGAAATCATAGATGTATCAGGCGGCTATGGCGATGAACCCATCGTTAAGAATGTCTCATTCCGTGTAGAAAAAGGGCGCATGCTCGGCATACTCGGCCCGAATGGCAGCGGCAAATCAACATTGATGAAGTTGATCAGTGGTGCATTGCCGTTCGAAAATGGAAAAGTGAAAGTCGGTGGCCAACTGATTTCCGCTTATTCGGCAAAAGAGATTGCGCGTGAAATGGCCGTCTTGCCGCAGCTTCATGCGCACGCTTTTTCGCATACAGTCAAGGAAACTGTGGCGCTCGGCCGCTACCCTCACCAAAGGGGATGGTTTTCATCGTGGTCGAAAGAAGATGAACAAACCGTCACCACAGCCATGGAACTGATGGACATCACTGCCTATAAAGACACGTTCATCGACCAATTGTCGGGCGGCGAACAGCAACGGGTCTTCGTCGCGCAGGCACTTGCCCAAGACGCACCGATTCTGTTGCTTGACGAACCGACGAACCATCTCGACATCAATCACCAAAAGGAATTGCTCGATACGATCAAAAAGCAGGCCATCGAAAAAGAGCTGACGGTCGTCTCGATTTTCCACGACATCAACTTGGCTGCCATGTATTGCGACGAATTGCTGCTGCTCGAAGACGGGGAAATCGCCCGCATCGGGGAGCCCCATGAAGTGGTGAAAGAAGGGACCATCGAGCAAGTTTACCGAACGCGCGTCAGCAACCATCCGCATCCGGAATTGCCGAAGCCGCAGATTACACTATTGCCAGGTGTGAAACGGAATGCTGCGTCTGCTTGGATCAGCGCAGAGGACATGCGGATTTCAAGTGATTACGTTTTGTACGAAAGTCCGGTACCGTTGAAAACGGTTTCCTCCGCTGTCGTCAATGCAGGGTCCGGTTGGTTCAGTACATTCATGAACCGGCACGTCCGCTACGATTACAACATCGAAGACAGTGTGAAAGAAATGGAAACGTTCATCAGTGAGCACGGCTACAAAACGACGAACACGGTTGCCATGATGACTGCAGTCCATACAGAAGATGCTGTAGTGAAAGAATTCGAAGGCGCGTTCGGCAGCATCATCGTCATGGTGACAGCAGGTGTCGGAAATGCGGTCGACGTCTCGCAGGCGATGACTCGTCCGGGATATGTCGGCACCATAAACACGTGGGTGCTCGTCAATGGTTGCCTGACCGACGAAGCGTTCATCCAGACGATGATCACAGCAACCGAAGCGAAAACGAAAGCGCTTTTCGAGGAAGATGTCCGTGATCCGCTGACTGGGACACTTGCAACGGGGACTTCGACTGACAGCTGTCTCGTCGCGGCTACACAGCAAGGTGAAGAACTACCTTACGGCGGACCGATCACAGACCTCGGAAAATTGGTCGGCTCCGGCGTATTTGCATGCACGGTGGAAGCGATACGGCGCAGCCGAAAGGCGAAAGCTGAATGGTGATCCATCTCGCGGCGATCGCGCTTGGCATGTTGCTCGACCGCATCATCGGGGACCCGCCGAACTGGCCGCATCCGGTCCGTTTCATCGGGAAACTGATTAGCGGACTGACGAAAAAGTGGAACCACCCCCCACATGCATGCCGAAATGGATTTGCGATGGTGGCAGTTGCTGTGGTGCTCGTGTTTGCCATCGTTTATGCAATCGTCACTGCAGCTTATGCCGTTCACTGGAGCATCGGACTAATCGTGGAAGCACTGCTCATCGCATCCGGACTGGCACAGAAGAGCTTGGCAGACGCTGGACTTCTTGTGCACCGCCCGCTCCTTGCAGGCGATTTGCCGGAAGCACGCAATAAGCTGTCGTGGATCGTCGGGCGTGATACCGAACATCTCAGCGAAAGCGAAATCGTCCGCGGCACGGTCGAGACCGTTTCCGAGAATACGGGCGACGGCGTGACGGCTCCGCTGTTCTGGGCGTTTCTGCTCGGAGCGCCGGGGCTGTGGCTTTACAAGACGGTCAATACGTGCGATTCGATGGTGGGGTACAAAAATGAACGTTTCGAACGTTTCGGCTTTGCCTCCGCCCGTTTCGATGACGTCCTGAATTTCATCCCGAGCCGGATGACGGGATTGCTGATTTTGTTGCTGACGAAAAACAGCACGAGCCGACCTTTCAAAGAGCGGCTCTACATCTGGCTCCGTGATGCACGCAAGCATCCGAGCCCGAACAGTGGCTGGCTGGAAGCGGCGACTGCTGTCCAGCTTGGCGTGCAACTTGGCGGCGTCAATTCATACGGCGGCACCACTTCAGAACGGGCGCGGATGGGCGAACCGCTCCACGCGCTTGAAGCCCGTCACATTAAAGAATCGGTCCGCCATTTGAACATCGCAGCGCTCGGATTTTTCATTTTACTTGTGATAGGGGGAATCTGCATTGAACTTGCCTGACCACGGCGCCAACCCGAACCGGCTTTACGAGCGGCTCGGGATGGCAGTGCCGAAGCGCATCATCGACTTCAGTGAGAACGTTCATCCGCTCGGTCCGCCGTCGTTCGTCGACAGTGGATGGGATGCGTTGAAAGATTTAATCAATCGCTACCCAGATGCAGAAGCGGAACCGTTTCGGAGCGCCGCTGCCAGCTATCACGGCTTTTCGAAGGAATGGGCGGCGGCAGGGAATGGTGCTGCGGAAATCTTTACATGGCTTGCGAGACGTTACCGGAACAAGCGCGTCTTGTTGATCGAACCGGCATTTTCGGAATATCGGAAGACGTTAGAAGCAGAAGGTGTGGAAATCCGGGCGGTGCAATTGATGGCCGACACCGATTGGAAGCTGGATGTAGTGGAAGTGTGCGCGGCTTTACAAGGCTGCAGCGCGCTCTACATCTGCAATCCGCACAATCCGACTGGCCGACTGTTGACGGTGGAAGAAATGACGACACTTGCAAAAGCTTGCGGGGGAGCCGACTGTGAGTTGGTCATCGATGAGGCGTTCATCGATTTTGCCGGGGAGGAATTTTCGTTTTCTCCGCACTTACCGGACTTCCTGCACGTCATCCTCGTCCGTTCGATGACGAAAATGTACGCCATCGCAGGTCTACGTCTCGGCTATGTACTGGCCGAACCGAAGCTCCTCGACGAACTGACTGCCGCAGCGGCCCATTGGAACGTCAATGCGTTAGCTGCCGAAATCGGGACGAATTGCTTCAAGGAAGAAGCGTACCGTCAAGAAGTACAGCGCAGTGCGAAAGTGGAACGGGAAGAAATGACCGCATTTCTCCGTAGCCACGGCTGCATCGTCACAGACTCAGCCGTCAACTTCCTTGTTTTCCGTTTGCCGGGAGACTGTGACGCTGAGAAGTTCTTCACGGACATGCTTCAGACGGGCATCGTCCTTCGCCATACGCGGAACTTCGCGGGCATGGACGGGGAGTGGTTCCGCGTCGGCATGAAAACACCGGAAGGGATGGCGGAACTGAGGGGAGCGATCAATGCATGGCTGGAAGCGAATTGATCTTCATCAGCGGCGGCGTCCGAAGCGGGAAAAGTGCTTATGCTGAGAAACTGATCCGGGAACACGGCAGCAGTGAGCGCTTATACCTTGCGAGCGGCCAAAAAGGCGACGCTGAAATGGACGAACGCATACACAAGCACCGGCGTGACCGCCAGTTTGACGGTTGGACGACAATCGAAGCGCAGGTGAAGTTTGAAAGAGTGGTCGAAGATATTCCAGAAGGCGCAGCCGTTTTATGGGACTGCGTGACGACGTGGCTTGCGAACGAATTGTACGCAGGCTGGGAGCACGGGACGCCGTGCGTGGAAACGGAAGGTTGCATGGAACGGAAGTGGCAGGAGTTGCAAATGACCATCGCTCGCATCCGCGTTCGCGCCTCGCTGTTCGTCATCGTCTCGAACGAAGTACTGGATGAGCCAATCAAGGATCCGTCCTACCAAAGATGGCTCGGCCGCATTCACATTTGGCTCGCGAGTGAAGCGGTGCAAGCGATTGAAATGGAAAGCGGACTGGCGTTTCACAGGAAATGATAGAGGGAGGAGGCGGGGCAAATGCTCGCCTCACTGAAAAACGGCATGTTGCTGGCGCTCCAGTTTTTTACGGTGCTGCCCATTCGGCGTGAAGTCCGGATGGAGCGCTCCGATATTACCGCGATGTATATGGCGCTGCCAGCAGTGGGCATAGGGCTCGGTGGCATCGTTGCGCTCGCGCTGTTCGGAATGAAGGAGTTCACTGACATCAGCTCACTGCTAACGGCATTTGTCATTGTCTTAGGGGCGGTTGTCCTGACGGGCGGTCTTCACCTCGACGGCCTGGCGGATGCGGGTGATGCGTTCTTCTCTTACCGTGACCGGGAAAAACGGTTTGCGATCATGGAAGATCCGCGCATCGGTGCATTCGGCGTCATGGTCCTGTTGTTCTTTGTCGTCGGGAAAATCATCCTAGTGGCAGAAATCGTGGAAGCTGTTCCGCTCGCGGCCGTCATCGCGATTCCGTTCGCAGCGCGGATCGTCTTACTGATTCTTTTCGCTTCGGTGAAAAGCGCCAAGACGACCGGACTTGCGGCTTATTTCCAGCAGCATGCGAACCGGGGGAAGCTAGTGGCTGCAACGGTCGTTTATACGATCATTGGTGCAATCATTCTCGTGCTGACGACACAATGGCTGCTCGCCATCGCCGTATTTGCAGCGATGGCACTGTTCGCTTTTCTTTACGGCAGCTGGTGCAAGAAGCATTTTGGCGGGATGACCGGCGATTTGTTCGGAGCGGGTGTGGAAGGAGCTGAATTGGTGCTATGGATCGTTCTTTTACTCTTGATCTGATTCGCCACGCACCGACCGAGAGTAACCGCGAGAAGCGCTATCTCGGCTGGACGGACGAATCGGTCCTCCCATTCATTGGCGCTCAGGATGAGAAGGCCACCCGTGTGTGGGGAAGCGACTTAGTACGCTGCCGGGAAACTGCAGCGGTTTTGTTCCCGAATGCCGAATACACCGCGGACCCGGATTTCCGGGAATGCCATTTCGGTGACTGGGAGCTGAAGACGTACGACCAGCTGAAGGCGGATCTGCATTACCGGCAGTGGATTGATGACCCGGAGCTTCACCGTCCTCCTGGCGGCGAAAGCTTGACGGAGATGGCGGAGCGGGTCGACCGCGCTGTTTTAAAATTGCCGGACACTTCTTCTTGCATCGTCGTCGCGCACGGCGGACCGATCCGCTACTTGATCGCCAAGGCTTTGAAAGAAGAATTCGCACAACAAATCGTGCGCCACGGCTACCGGTACCGTCTCACGTGGACGAGCCGGCATGCATTCGAGGAGGGACAGCCATGCATATCGTTTTCGGAGGTGCATTTAACGGCAAACGGCAATTCGTCCAAGACCGACTGACTGGCCAAGTCGACTGGTACGAGGAGATTTTGCCGGAAGCATCGAATCACACAACAGTGACCACTGGTTTGGAGGAGTGGATTTACGGCCAGCTGGAACAAGGCGCGTCAGAAGCGCACATCGTGAAACAAGTGCAAGGCGCGCTCGATAAGCAGCAAGTAAACATACATATATGGATCTTGACGGACATCAGCCGGGGCATCGTTCCACTCGACCCATTGGACCGGCAATGGCGCGATGCCACGGGACGGATTTATCAATTGTTGTTCAAAGAAGCACAGAGCATTACAAGGATTTGGTACGGCCTGCCTGAAAATTTGAAAGGGGACGGATGGACATGAAACTTTACACGAAAACAGGGGATGGCGGAAAGACCAGCTTGATCGGTGCGCGAACGGATAAGGACGACCCACGCGTAGAAGCATACGGCACGACGGATGAGCTGAATTCGTTCATCGGCAAAGCAATCACGGAATTGGATCCCGAGCTTTTCAAAGACTTACGCGAAGACTTGACGGCGATTCAAAACGAATTGTTCGACTGCGGCGGCGACTTGTCGGACGTGAGGAAAGAACCGAACTACAAATTGACGGAACAAGCGGTCGAAGTGCTCGAGGAGCGCATCGACGTGTTGGTGCAAGAACCAGCGCCGCTTGAACGTTTCATTTTGCCAGGAGGTTCACCGGCTGCAGCAACGTTGCATATTGCCCGCACTATCGCGCGCCGTGCAGAGCGTCAGACGGTAACACTCGCGAAAGCGGGCGGTGATTATCCACCGGTCGTGCGTCAATACTTGAACCGCCTGTCGGATTATTTATTCGCAGCGTCACGCGTCGTGAACTCACGGAGCGGTATCCCGGATACGGAGTATATCCGCGGCGAAGTCGTCTTCAAAAATGGCGGACGCGGCAAGGATAAGAAGGAATGAATACGCGCACATTGACGCTGACGGCTTTGTTCATCGCACTTTCGGCTGTTGGTGGCATGGTGAAAATTCCGCTCGGTCCTGCTTCGATCGCAATGGATGCGATGCCGGCGCTCGTCGCCGCATTCATCCTATCTCCTGCGCTCGCTGCAGCGGTCGGCGGCCTTGGTCATTTATTGTCAGCGCTGTCGGGTGGATTCCCACTCGGACCAATGCATGCGGTGATCGGAATCGAGATGGCGGCCATCATCTTCATTTTCGCCTTGATGCACCAAAAAGGGGCGAAGTTCTTGATCTGGCCAGTCTTCATTATCGGCAACGGCATCATCGCAGCGATTCCGTTTTACTTCATCCTGTCACCGGCATTTTTCTACGCAGCAGTGCCTGGACTTCTCCTTGCGGCAATGATTAATGCTGTCGTGGCGGCACTTGTCATGCCGTTCGTCCTGAAAGCGAGGATGGCAACCCAATGACGCGCAACGCTTTGGCACTCGGCGATTGGATCATCACGACGGACAATTCTGCGGCCATCGGGGAGAAGCCTGCAGATGTTGTTGCAGCACCGGACGAGGTGACGGCTAACTTCGCAGCCCGCGTCGCCCTGCTCGAACAATGGGCGGCAGGCAGTGAGCCGGAAGCCGTACTTCTTCAAAACTTCAGTGGTGATGCTCATTGGCATCGTTACGTCGAAGGGATCGAACAATTATTCAGCCAAGCAGGAATTCCGTGCCCGCCGATTTCCGGCAGCTCCGAAACAAATATGGAGACGATGCAATCCGCAGTTTCCGTTACGTTGCTTGGGAAAAGGAAGCGCGCGGTGACAACGGAAGGACTGCATTGGTTCCTTTATGGCGTCCCGCTCGTCGGACAACGTGTCCTTCTCGAGAAGGACCGAGTGGCGGACTTGAAGGTGATTCAAGAAGCGATTGAAGGCGGTCTTGCTGAACGCGTTTGGCCGGTCGGTTCGCAAGGCGTCGCGTCGGAAGCGGAGCGCATGATTGGGAAGAAGCCTACATCGATTGAACGTATCGACTCGTCCACATCTGGTGGACCGGGTACATCTGTTTTAATTGGTGTTGCGGTTGAGAAAGTTGGAGCGGCGATGCAGCATTTCGGTGCTGAATTCGTTGCACTCCAGTTTGAATCATAGGGAAGAGCCCGGCAGCCGTCGATTAGGCTGCCGGGCTTTTTTGCGAGGAAGGATTCCAGTTTTGCGATTGGGAAAAATTTCTTATGGAGCGTTGGTTAGTGTGTGCTAAACTGGAGAAGAATCTATTTTCAAAAAATAGAAAGCCTTTTCAAATTCCTTGTTGACTGAATGCTCATTCATTATTATGATAGAAATTAGCATCGACAAGCGGAGAAATATTCCGTACACTTTGTCATAAGGAATTATTAGAATATATTCACAAGGGGGACTGCACGATGGAGCCATTGCTCATTGCGAATTGGATTCTGTTCCTGGCTGTAGTAGTATATGGGGTCTATTTGTTCATTTACCTTTTAAAGAGCAGATACGATTACATAAAGCTTGGGCAGAAAGTGGAAGTTGAAGATAACTTCAACGAACGAATCAGAAAAGTCATGGTCAACGTATTCGGCCAGAAGAAATTGATGAAGGATAAGAAGAGTGGAACGATCCACGTCATGTTCTTCTACGGATTCCTGTTGGTGCAGCTGAGTGCCTTGGACTTCATCATCAAAGGGCTTTCGCCGGAAGCGCATTTGCCGCTTGGCCCGCTCTACCCGGCATTCACGTTCTTCCAGGAAATTGTTACATTGACGATTCTTGTAGCGGTTGTTTGGGCGTTCTACCGCCGTTACGTCGAGAAGCTTGTCCGTCTGAAGCGCGGATTCAAGTCCGGTCTCGTCTTGATTTTCATCGGTGGCTTGATGGTGACAGTGCTTGCAGGTAACGGAATGGCGTTGATCTGGCACGGTCACGAAGGAACTTGGAGTGAACCGGTCGCATCTGTTATCGCGATGGCATTCCAATGGCTGCCTGAAGTAGCTGCAGCATCGATCTTCTACGTCATGTGGTGGATTCACTTATTGATCCTCTTGACGTTCCTGGTTTACGTGCCGCAATCGAAGCACGCGCACTTGCTGTTCGGTCCGGTGAACACTTGGTTCCACCGTACGGACCACGTTGGCCGCTTGCAGCCGATCGATTTTGAAGCATTGGAAGATGCGGATGAAGACGATCCGGACGCGATGCCGACATTTGGTGTAGGGAAAATCACTGATTTCAAGCAAACGCAAATGCTCGACTTCTACGCATGTGTAGAGTGTGGGCGATGCACGAATATGTGTCCGGCAACCGGAACAGGTAAGATGCTGTCTCCGATGGACTTGATCACGAAGCTTCGTGACAACTTGACGAACACTGGTGCCGTCATGACACAGAAGAAGCCATGGGTTCCAGCAATGGCTTTCGGCAACACGCAAGGGAACCAACTGGCGATGGCAGCTGGCGCTGAAGGTGCAATCATTGAAGACATCTACAGCCCGAGCTTGATCGGCGACATCATCACAGAAGAAGAAATCTGGGCATGTACAACTTGCCGTAACTGTGAAGACCAATGTCCGGTTATGAACGAGCACGTTGATAAAATCATCGACCTACGCCGTTACCTTGTCATGACGGAAGGAAAAATGGACAAAGACGCACAGCGCGCGATGACAAACATCGAGAAGCAGGGGAACCCTTGGGGGCTGAACCGCAAAGAGAAAGAAAACTGGAGAGATGCGAACCCGGACGTTCACATCCCGACAGTGAAAGAAATGAAAAAAGCCGGTGAAGAATTCGAATTCCTCTTCTGGGTCGGTTCGATGGGTGCATTCGACAGCCGTTCGCAAAAGATCGCGATGAGCTTTGCCCGCCTGATGAACGAAGCGGGAGTGAAATTCGCGATTCTCGGAAACAAAGAGAAAAACTCTGGTGATACACCGCGTCGTCTCGGAAATGAGTTCCTGTTCCAGGAGTTGGCGACAGCGAACATCAGCGAGTTTGAAAAAGCGGACGTCAAGAAAATCGTTACAATTGACCCGCACGCTTACAACATCTTTAAAAACGAATATCCGGACTTCGGATTCGAAGCCGAAGTTTACCACCATACGGAAATGCTATTCGAGCTCGTCCAGGACGGCCGCTTAAAACCACAATTCCCGGTACACGAAAAAATTACGTTCCATGACTCGTGTTACCTCGGTCGTTACAACGACGTATACGATGCACCGCGTGAAATCCTGAAAGCGATCGAAGGCGTCGAGCTGGTCGAGATGGTCCGTAACCGCCAGGACGGCATGTGCTGTGGCGCAGGCGGCGGGATGATGTGGATGGAAGAAGACGCTGGCCACCGTGTCAACGTTGCCCGTACTGAGCAAGCACTCGAAGTAAGCCCGACGATCATCTCGTCCGGGTGCCCGTACTGCTTGACGATGCTTTCGGATGGGACGAAAGCGAAAGAAGTCGACGAGACAGTCGGAACGTACGACGTTGCCGAACTTCTGGAAATGTCGATCTACGGATCAGCTGCTCCAATGCAAGAAAAAGAATTACAGCCTGTTCAATAACATTGCAAGGGCCGGAAAATTCAGATATGATAGAAAAAAAGGGAAAGGGAGTGCATGCTCCCTTTTCTCTTGCCCAGTCGCCGAGCGAGCGTTCAGTCAACGCATTAGCCGAAGGGAGTTCGGCCGATGCGTTTGCGACGAAGCTAGCGAAGCGGATCCTCGATCTTGATTTATCAGCGGTTTTCTGGAGTTTTTCGGCGATTTTTCACCGTTTATCAGCGATTCTCAGGAATCCGCCCAATATTTATATTTTTTAGCGTCATGTGCAAACGTTTTCAAAACAAGGAGGAGAAATGCTATGCCTAAAACAGTCATTCTGGACGGAGCAAGAACCGCATTCGGAAAATTCGGAGGCGCGCTCAGTACACTTTCAGCAAGCGACCTTGGAGCACAAGCGATCAAAGAAGCACTTAATCGTGCCGGAGTAGAACCTGGACAAGTGCAGGAAGTCATCATGGGGAACGTCCTGCAAGCAGGCCAAGGCCAGATTCCATCACGCCAAGCTGCTTATAAAGCGGGCATCCCGTACAACGTGAAATCCGAAACGATCAACAAAGTATGCGCATCCGGTCTACGCAGTGTCACACTTGCGGACCAGATCATCCGCCTCGGCGACGAGGAAGTCATCGTAGCGGGCGGCATGGAATCCATGTCGAATGCACCGTACTATTTGCCGAAAGCACGGTGGGGGCTTCGCATGGGCGATGCAACTGTCATCGACGGCATGGTCCACGACGGCTTGTCCTGCTCATTCCATCCCGACAAAGTCCACATGGGCACGTACGGAAATTCCACAGCCGAAGATTTCAATCTGACGCGTGAAGCGCAAGACGAGTGGTCAGTTCGCTCGCATAAACTGGCGACGGAAGCGAAAGACCGTTTTGCAGAAGAGATCGTCGCAATCGAGATTCCACAGCGCAAAGGGGATCCGGTAAAAGTCGACACTGACGAATCGGTCCGTGCGAACTCGACAATCGAATCACTGGCGAAACTGAAGCCAGCTTTCGGCAAAGACGGCACGATCACAGCTGGGAACGCACCGGGCATCAATGACGGAGCAGCAGCGCTGGTCTTGATGAGCGATGAACGTGCGGCGAAGGAAGGCAAGCAACCGCTTGCAACCATCCTTGGTCATACGGAAATCGCGATCGAACCACATCGTTTCCCGGAAACACCGGGCATCGTCATCAATGAACTATTGAAGAAAACAAACAAGTCATTGGATGAAATCGACTTGTTCGAGATCAACGAAGCGTTTGCGGCAGTCGCACTTGCATCAGCTCAAATCGCATCGCTTGATCAAGACAAAGTCAACGTCAACGGCGGATCGGTCGCACTTGGCCATCCGATCGGGGCGAGCGGCTCGCGTATCATTCTGACACTCGCATACGAATTGAAACGCCGCGGCGGGGGCATCGGCATCGCAGCCATCTGCTCAGGCGGAGGCCAAGGGGATGCCATCATGATCGAAGTGCCAAAGGAGGAAAAATGAATATGACGATTCAAACCATAATGGTGATCGGTGCCGGCCAAATGGGCTCAGGCATCGCACAAGTTTGTGCGCAAGCAGGCTATACGGTGAAATTGAACGATATGAAACAAGAAGCTTACGACCGCGGCATCGGCGTCATCACGAAGAACCTTAGCCGGAACGTTGAGAAAGGCCGTATGACTGAAGAAGAGAAAACAGCAGTTCTTGGCCGCATCACTTCTTCACTTGACTTGAAAGACGCGAGCGACGTGGACCTTGTCATCGAAGCAGCTGTCGAAAATATGGAAATCAAACAAAGCATTTTCAAAACATTGGACGAAGTGACGCCGAAGCATACGATTCTTGCTTCGAACACATCTTCACTACCGATCACGGAAATCGCAGCAGCGACGAACCGTCCGGAACAAGTCATCGGGATGCACTTCATGAACCCGGTACCGGTTATGAAGCTTGTCGAAATCATTCGCGGACTGGCAACTTCCGACGAAGTATACGAGCAGATCGAAGAAATGACGAAGAAGCTTTCGAAAGTACCGGTTGAAGTAAACGATTTCCCAGGATTCGTTGCGAACCGCGTCTTGATGCCAATGATCAACGAAGCGATCTTCACTTTGCAAGAAGGGGTTGCGACGAAAGAAGCGATCGACGATATTATGAAACTCGGTATGAACCACCCAATGGGACCGCTTCAGCTTGCGGACTTCATCGGACTGGACACGTGCCTATACATCATGGAAGTGCTCCATGAAGGATTCGGCGACAGCAAATACCGTCCGAGCCCGTTACTACGCCAATACGTGAAAGCAGGATGGCTAGGCAAGAAAACTGGACGAGGCTTCTACGAATATAGCTGAAACAAGGAGGACAATTATGGAATTACGATGGACAGAAGAACAGCAGATGATGCGGAATATGGTGCGCGACTTTGCGCGGGAAGAAATCACACCATTTGTCGAGAAGATGGAAGAAGGGATTTTCCCGACTGACATTTTGAAGAAGATGGGCGAACTCGGCTTGATGGGCATCACAGTCCCTGAAGAGCACGGCGGTTCCGGAATGGATTTCACTTCATACATCACGGCGATTCATGAATTGTCGAAGGCGAGTGCAGTAGTCGGCGTCATTTTGTCGGTGCACACTTCAGTCGGGACGAACCCGATCTTGAACTTCGGCAACGAACAGCAGATCCAGAAGTATGTACCGAAGCTTGCGAGCGGCGAGTACCTCGGCGCGTTCTGTCTGACAGAACCGGCAGCAGGCTCGGATGCAGGTAGCTTGAAGACGAAGGCGGTCCGCGACGGCGACCACTACGTCTTGAACGGCTCGAAAGTATTCATCACGAACGGCGGAGAAGCGGACACGTACATCGTCTTCGCATCGACGAAGCCGGAAGCGGGATCACGTGGCATCTCAGCATTCATCGTCGAGAAAGACTACCCGGGCCTTGTAATCGGGAAAGACGAGAAGAAGATGGGGCTACACGGCTCACGCACGGTGCAACTGACGTTCGATAATATGAAAGTGCCGGCGGAAAACATGCTCGGCGAAGAAAACAAAGGGTTCTCGATCGCCATGGCGAACTTGAACACAGGACGTATCGGCATCGCAGCGCAAGCACTCGGCATTGCGGAAGCGGCATACGAATACGCAGTCGCTTACGCGAAAGAGCGTGAGCAGTTCGGCAAACCGATCGCACAGCAGCAAGGCATCGGCTTCAAGCTCGCAGATATGGCGACGCAAGTCGAAGCAGCGAAATTGCTTGTTTACCGCGCAGCGGATCTTTACGCGAACGGCAAAGACTGTAACAAAGAAGCATCGATGGCGAAGCTGTTCGCTTCCAAAGCAGCGACAGATATTTCGATCGAAGCGGTCCAAGTATATGGCGGTTACGGCTACACGAAAGACTATCCGGTCGAGCGCCTGTTCCGTGACGCGAAAGTGACGGAAATCTACGAAGGCACGAGTGAAATTCAACGAATCGTTATCAGCAAACAACTACTTAAATAATCGGAGGAATGAACAATGAACTTTCAACTATCTGAAGAACATGAAATGATCCGTAAAATGGTGCGAGACTTCGCGACGAAAGAAGTAGCCCCAACAGCTGAAGAGCGTGACGAAAACGAAACATTCGACATGGCAATTTTCGACAAGATGGCTGAGCTTGGCCTAACAGGAATCCCTTGGCCGGAAGAGTACGGCGGCATCGGTTCAGACTACTTGGCATACTGTATCGCAGTAGAAGAATTGTCACGCGTTGATGCATCTGTCGGCGTTGTCCTATCTGCCCACACTTCACTTGCAGGTTGGCCTGTATACACTTTCGGAACAGAAGAGCAGAAGAAGAAGTACCTTCGTCCGATGGCGGAAGGCAAGAAAATCGGTGCTTACGGCTTGACTGAGCCCGCAGCAGGTTCTGACGCTGGCTCGATGAAGACAACAGCGAAAGAAGACGGCGATCACTACGTATTGAACGGTTCGAAGATCTTCATCACGAACGGCGGCATCGCAGACACATATGTCGTTTTCGCAGTAACAGATCCGGAATCGAAGCATAAAGGAACGACAGCGTTCATCGTCGAGAAAGACTTCGAAGGCTTCTCGGTCGGGAAGAAAGAGAAAAAACTCGGCATCCGCTCAAGCCCGACAACAGAAATCATCTTCGATAACTGCCGCGTACCAAAAGAAAACATGCTTGGCGAGCTAGGACAAGGGTTCAAGATTGCAATGCAGACACTTGACGGCGGCCGTAACGGCATCGCAGCACAAGCTGTCGGAATCGCACAAGGCGCAATGGACGCTGCAGTAGGCTACGCGAAAGAGCGTGAGCAATTCGGTAAGCCGATCGCTGCGAACCAAGGCGTATCGTTCAAGTTGGCGGACATGGCGACACAGATCGAAGCTTCACGTCTATTGACGTACCAAGCAGCATGGCTTGAAACGAACAAATTGTCTTACAGCAAAGAGTCCGCAATGGCGAAATTGATGGCCGGCGACACAGCAATGAAAGTGACAGTCGAAGCGGTTCAAGTATTCGGCGGTTACGGCTACACGAAAGACTATCCGGTGGAACGTTACATGCGCGATGCGAAAATCACGCAAATCTATGAAGGCACGCAGGAAATCCAGCGTCTCGTCATTTCCCGGATGGTTACAAAGTAAACGGAGGGGAAGCCGATGACTCGGAAACGTGAAATACAATCCTCCGTCAAAGATGAAAGCTTGATCGAGAAGCGCCGTGCTCAAATGATCCGCGGCGCGGTCATGCTGTTCAAGGAAAAAGGGTTTCACCGTACGACTACACGCGAAATCGCGAAAGCAGCCGGTTTTTCGATCGGGACATTGTATGAATACATCCGGACGAAAGAGGATGTGCTCTATCTGGTCTGTGACTCGATCTACGACGAAGTGCATGCCCGTCTGAACCGGCTGGACAGTGAGAGCGGTTCGCTTTCAGTGTTGGCGACGGCGGTTGGTCATTATTTCATGCTGGTCGACGAAATGCAGGATGAATTTGTCGTCATGTACCAGGAATCCAAATCATTGCCGAAAGATGCACTTCGTTACGTATTGACGAAAGAGCTCGAAATGATGGCGATTTTCTCCCGACTCTTGAAAGAATGTGTTGTCAACGGAGATCTCACCATGACAGAGAGGGAAGTCGAGCTGATGTCCCATCACTTGTTCGTCCAAGGGCAAATGTGGGCGTTCCGCAGATGGGCATTGCGCGATTTCACGATCGGAGAATATATCGAGCTACAAACAAAATTTCTTTTGCAGGGGATGGCAGGGAAATCACAGTTTAAACAGGAGGTTGAATAATAAATGGCAGTAGCGAAAGAAACTCAAGTTTATAAACCGACAAACCACGTCCGTTTCGTAACCGCATCAAGCTTGTTCGACGGACACGACGCATCCATCAACATCATGCGCCGCATTTTGCAGTCAAAAGGCGTAGAAGTGATTCACCTCGGACATAACCGTTCGGTGGAAGAAGTGGTCAACGCTGCGATCCAGGAAGATGTGCAAGGAATTGCGATCTCCTCATACCAAGGCGGTCACGTGGAATACTTCAAGTACATGTACGATCTCTTGCAGGAACGCGGCGCACCGCACATCAAGATTTTCGGCGGTGGCGGCGGGGTGATCTTGCCACGTGAAATCAAGGAATTGCACGAGTACGGCATCACGGGCCTCTTCTCACCAGAAGACGGTCGCCAGAAAGGCCTGGAAGGAATGATCCAAGAAATCGTGGAGGAGAGTGACTTCTCGACGGCTTCCAAAGACGTGGAGATCGACGAACTATCAGTCGACCGTCCGGAAATTCTTGCGAACTTGATCACGACGGCTGAAGAAGCGCACACACGCGATGTCGATACAGCGCAGTTGCTCCAAACAGTACGTGCACGTTCGAAAAACACGCCGGTACTCGGGATTACAGGTACGGGTGGAGCTGGTAAGAGTTCATTGACGGACGAATTGATCCGTCGTTTCCTATCGGAGCTGCCGGACAAGAACATTGCGATCCTGTCCATCGACCCGACGAAACAGAAGACGGGTGGAGCACTGCTTGGCGACCGGATCCGGATGAACGCGATCTTCAACAAACGAGTCTTCATGCGGAGCTTGGCGACACGTGGTTCGCACTCGGAAGTTTCGGCAGCGCTTAGCGATGTCCTTGATGTCGTCAAAGCTGCAGGCTATGACTTGATCATCGTCGAGACGAGCGGGATCGGCCAAGGGGACGCGGCTATCACGAAGTTCTCGGACGTTTCGATGTACGTGATGACGAGTGAATTCGGTGCACCATCACAGCTTGAGAAAATCGATATGATCGACTTCGCTGACTTGATTGTCATTAATAAATTCGAACGAAAAGGCTCAGAAGATGCGCTTCGCCAAGTGCAGAAGCAGTATCAGCGCAGTCACTTGCTATGGGACAAAGACTTGGACGTCATGCCGGTGTACGGCACGATTGCCAGCCAGTTCAACGACAAAGGAACGAACTCACTATTCGCAGCGCTCGTTTCTACAGTCAACGAAAAGTGCGACACGGACTGGTCTACGGACTATGAGCAATTTGCGAAAACACAAAAAGAAAACATGATCATTCCGAACGACCGCCGTTTCTACTTGCGCGAAATCGCGGAAATGATCCGTGGCTACCATGCGAAATCCGCTGAGCAAGTGAAGTTTGCGCGCCGCCTGTTCCAATTGGAAGGGGCACTGGCTGCAGTTAAGGAAACTTCTCCGGAAGACGCATTGATCCAGTCGCTTGAATCTCTTGCGGAAGTGGTCCGTGAAGAGCTGACAGCAGAATCCAAGCGCATTCTTGGCAACTGGAAAGCATTGCAGGAGTCGTACTCTGGCGATGAGCTTGTGACGAAAATCCGCGACAAGGAAATTCGTACAGTGCTACGTACGGAAAGCTTGTCAGGACTGAAAATTCCACGTGTTGCATTGCCGAAATTCGAAGACTACGGCGAAATCCTTCGCTGGGTTTTCGCAGAGAACGTACCAGGTTCTTTCCCTTACACAGCAGGCGTCTTCCCGTTCAAACGGACTGGAGAAGATCCGAAGCGCCAGTTTGCGGGTGAAGGAACTCCTGAGCGCACGAACCGCCGTTTCCACTACTTGTCGAAAGACGATGATGCGAAACGTCTGTCCACTGCATTCGACTCGGTGACGCTTTACGGGGAAGACCCGGACGAGCGCCCGGACATTTACGGGAAAGTCGGCGAGTCCGGTGTGTCGATCTGTACACTGGAAGACATGAAGAAGCTGTATGACGGCTTCGATCTATGTGCACCATCGACATCCGTTTCGATGACGATCAACGGACCGGCTCCGATCATCCTTGCGATGTTCATGAACACGGCTGTCGATCAGCAAGTCAAAGTCAAAGAAGAAGAGCTGGGCCGCACATTAACGATGGAAGAATTCACGGAAGTCCGTGAAGCGACGCTGCAAGTCGTCCGTGGTACTGTGCAAGCGGACATCCTGAAAGAAGACCAAGGACAAAACACCTGTATCTTCTCGACGGAATTCGCGCTGCGCATGATGGGCGATATCCAGCAGTACTTCATCGACCAAAAAGTACGAAACTACTATTCGGTCTCCATTTCCGGCTATCACATCGCGGAAGCTGGTTCAAACCCGATTTCACAATTGGCGTTCACGCTCGCGAACGGTTTCACCTACGTGGAATACTACTTGAGCCGTGGCATGAACATCGATGACTTCGCTCCGAACTTGTCGTTCTTCTTCTCGAATGGTCTCGATCCGGAATACACGGTCATCGGTCGAGTGGCGCGCCGCATCTGGGCGATTGTCATGCGCGATAAATACGGCGCGAACGAACGCAGCCAAAAGCTGAAGTACCATATCCAGACATCAGGCCGCAGCCTGCATGCACAGGAAATCGACTTCAATGACATCCGGACAACGCTGCAAGCATTGATGGCGTTGCAGGACAACACGAACTCGCTGCACACGAACGCATACGACGAAGCGATCACGACACCGACGGAAGAATCCGTCCGCCGTGCGATGGCGATCCAGATGATCATCACGAAAGAGCACGGACTTTCGAAGAACGAAAACCCGCTGCAGGGCGCATTCATCATCGAAGAGCTGACAGAACTGGTCGAGCAGGCTGTATTGAAGGAATTCGATGCAATCAACGACCGTGGCGGCGTACTTGGTGCGATGGAAACGCAATACCAGCGCGGCAAGATCCAAGAAGAGTCGATGTTCTACGAGATGAAGAAGCATACCGGCGAATTGCCGATCATCGGGGTCAACACATACTTGAACCCGAATCCGCAGTCGGATGACGACATCAACGCGATGGAAATCGCGCGTGCAACGAAAGAAGAGAAAGAAACACAAATCCGCAATCTCCGCGCATTCCAGGAGCGCCATGATTCGGACGAAGCACTTACACGCCTGAAAGAAGTTGCAAAAACAGGCGGCAATATTTTCGCGGAATTGATGGAAACAGTGAAAGTGGCGAGTCTTGGCCAAATCACACAAGCACTTTACGAAGTGGGCGGGCAGTATCGCCGCAATATGTAAGACGGATCAAGCTGTGCTCTTAAAAGGGTAGGCTCGGTGCGGAGCGGAAAATGATGGAGGGGAAGCTGTTTCCTCCATCATTTTTTTGCTTATTCGCTGATCAGGGTCAGGAGCCGGTCGATTTAACGGTGACTGTCCGGTATAATAAACTAATAGTGACTACAAAGACGAAGGATGTGCAGAATGCCGAAATCAGCCCATTACATCATCATCATTCTTTGCATCATCCTGACGGTTTTCCTGTACAACCAAGCATTCGGCGCCGTGCCTTTCTTGATTTTGTCTTTTTACCTATTTTATTTCGGTTGGACACAAATACGGAGCAGAAAAAAGAACTCGCGCTAGCGGAGCGCATGGACTTTGTATATAATGGATAGAGTTAATGACTGTAGAAGGGATGTGCACAATTTGAACATTCGGGAATTGTCACAAGAAGAGTTGAAGGAAGAGTCGTTCGTCGACCTTGCTTTTTCACTATTGGAAGAAACACACGAAACGAAATTATTTCTAGAAATCGTCGAAGAAGTGGAGAAATTGCTCGGTTGGACACGAGAAGATTCGAAGCCGAAACTTGGACAATTTTATACAGATATGAACATCGATGGCCGTTTCCTCATCCTTGGCGAGAACCGCTGGGGCTTGCGCGAATGGTACCCGGTTGAACAGATCGAAGAAGAGTCTGCACCAACAGTGAAAGTCCGCAAGAAGAAGAAAAAAGTGGTGGAAGACGACTTCGATGACGTGGAAGAGCTGGAACTTGAAGACGAACTGCTCGAAGACGATTTTGTCGAAGAAGATGATGAAGAGGAAGACGACGAAGATGATCTTGCACCAGCTGTAAAAGCTGAGCCATTGAACTTCGACGAAGACGATGACGAAGATGAAGTGGACGTTGATGTGCTTGTAGAAGACATGGACGGCAACATTATCGATGAAGAAGACGAAGAAGAGGAAGACGACCTTAAGTAAACTGAATCTTTTTTCCCTTGACTTCCGTGGCTGTACTCGGGTAGGATTTTACTGGGCTCCGAAAAATCGGAGAGACGAAACTCACAGTTTACGCGCTCCCCCTGCAATAGCAGGCGGGGGCGCTTTTATTTTTTCATATTTAGGAGGGAAAACAATCATGACGAAGTATATTTTCGTAACAGGTGGCGTCGTTTCATCACTTGGCAAAGGCATCACTGCTGCATCACTCGGCCGCATTCTAAAAAACCGGGGCTTAAGCGTAACCATCCAGAAGTTCGACCCATATATCAACATTGACCCGGGCACAATGAGCCCGTACCAGCACGGGGAAGTATTCGTTACAGATGACGGCGCGGAAGCGGATCTGGACCTTGGCCACTACGAACGTTTCATCGATATCAACTTGAACAAATACTCGAACGTAACAACAGGGAAAGTCTACTCGACAGTCATCAAGAAAGAGCGCCGCGGCGACTATCTTGGCGGCACAGTCCAAGTTATCCCGCACATCACGAACGAAATCAAAGACCGTCTGCTGCGCGCTGCGAAAACAGCAAAAGCTGACGTTGTCATCACGGAGATCGGCGGTACAGTCGGGGATATCGAATCCTTGCCATTCCTTGAAGCCATCCGCCAAATGCGTTCGGACCTAGGTCGCGAAGATGTCATGTACATCCATTGTACACTCATCCCATTCCTTGGCGCAGCCGGTGAAATGAAAACAAAACCGACACAGCACAGTGTAAAAGAACTGCGCAGCCTCGGGATTCAGCCAAACTTGATCGTCGTGCGCACAGAGCAGCCAGTCCCACAAGACATGAAAGACAAAATCGCTTTGTTCTGCGACATCAAACCGGAAGAAGTCATCGAATCGCGTGACGTCGATGTCATTTATGAAATGCCGCTTCGTCTCCAAGAACAGCATATGGACCAGATCGTCCTAGACCACTTCGGCATCGAAGCACCGGAAGCGGACATGACGGAATGGAACGCACTGGTTGATCGCGTGAAATCCTTGTCGAAAACAGTCCGCATCGGCCTTGTCGGTAAATATGTCGAACTGCAAGATGCCTACATCTCGGTTGTCGAATCGTTGAAACATGCTGCTTTCGCACACGACGCAGAAGTGAAAGTCGAATGGATCAATGCAGAACACGTCAACGATGCCAACATCGCTGAAAAACTGCAAGGCTGTGACGGCGTCATCGTTCCAGGTGGCTTCGGAGACCGCGGCGTCGAAGGGAAAATTTCCGCGATCCGCTATGCGCGTGAAAACAACCTGCCATTCTTCGGGATTTGCCTTGGCATGCAGCTGGCTTCCGTCGAATTTGCACGCAACGTACTTGGTCTCGAAGGCGCACACTCTTCAGAGCTGAACGCCCTGACACCGTTCCCGGTCATCGATCTGTTGCCGGAACAAAAAGACGTCGAAGACCTCGGTGGCACACTGCGCCTTGGCCTGTACCCGGCAAAACTGCAAAAAGATTCAAAAGCGGACCAAGCATATGGAGAAGAATTGGTATACGAACGCCACCGTCACCGCTACGAGTTCAACAACGAATTCCGCGAGCAATTTGAAGCGGCAGGCTTCAAGTTCTCTGGCACGAGCCCGGACGGCCGTCTTGTCGAAATCATCGAGATCGAAGACCACCCATGGTTCCTGGCTTGCCAGTTCCACCCGGAATTCATCTCGCGTCCGACACGCCCGCAGCCACTATTCCGCGAGTTCATCAAAGCATCACTCGAAAACTAACCAACCGAACCGCCCTCACACCAGAAATGGTAGGGGACGGTTTTTTGATTAGGGGATTGACTAAATCAGAGTCCGGCCGACCTCCATTTCAGAGTTTCCCACGTTAGAGGCGCTGAGCCGAGCCACCTCGGCTGCTGCGCAACCTGCGGGGTCTCGTCTTAGCTTTACCCCTCCAACGTGCTCACTCTTCCATTGCGGCTCAGCTTCTTCTATAACGGTAGAGGGATAGAATGTTGGGAATCTGGGTAATCTAGGCGTATCAGCCATCGTCGCTTTCGATCAGAAGGCATCGTATAGTAGGAGTTGAGTTCAGTTTTCATGCTCGATTTGACGCCAAGTAGTAACTCACGCAGCTCAAGTAGTAACTCGACAAAAATGAATCTCTCCCACTCACTTTTCTACACCTGAAATTAGAACTCCAGCGGTCTACGCAGTCAGCCGCCCGAATATTTACCTCAACAATATCGTTAGAATGAAACACTGGTGATTATTCTCCAACAATTAACCCACACTCAATGCGTAGGAGATAGTTTGGACTGGGCGGAGGAAGAAGACGAGCGTTCCTCAGCTTGGCTTCTTCCGGGAGCCCTGTCCGAAGCGACGAAGCGAAATACTATGAGACGCCCTTTACTCACTTTCACTCACCAAATTAGAACTCAGCGGCCTACGCAGTCAGCCGCCAAGCAACTATGAAACATTGAAATTAGAAAGAAACACCGACGACAACTCACTTCCACTTCACCTACACCCAGCGAAGTGGCTGGCCTGGACATGGTGGAGGGATAAGATGAGCGGTTCTTAGCTCAGCTTATCCCGGGAACCATGTCCTTAAGCCACAAGCGTTTTCCCCATGCGGCACCCGAGTTCACTCTTCAACACGCCAACTAAGAACTCCAGCGGTCTACGCAGTCAGCCGCCCGAATATTTACCTCAACAATATCGTTAGAATGAAACACTGGTGATTATTCTCCAACAATTAACCCACACCCAAAGCGGAGGAGATGGTTTGGACTGGGCGGAGGAAGAAGACGAGCGTTCCTCAGCTTGGCTTCTTCCGGGAGCCCTGTTCGAAGCGACGCAGTGGATACTTAAGAAACACCCGGGAACCATGTCCTTAAGCCACAAGCGTTTTCCCCATGCGACACCCTCACTCCCTTTCATTTTACTTGGCTTAAACCCATCCACCGTCTACAGTGGAGACAGGAGGCGTTTTACATGAAAACCATTTTAATCGTCGACGACCGCAAAAGCATCCGCCTTCTTTTGCAGGAACTGTTCTCGGCAGAAGGTATGGAAACAGTCCTTGCAGCGAACGGCCCCGAAGCGCTGGACAAAGCCGCGGCCGCGAATCCCGATGTCATATTATTGGATATGAAAATTCCCGGAATGGACGGCATCGGGATCCTCAAGCAATTGAAAGCCAATGATCAGAAAGCCGCAGTCATCATGATGACCGCATTCGGCGAGCCCGCTCTCATCGAAGAAGCCATGGCGAATGGCGCTTCGCTCTATTTCATCAAGCCGTTCGATGCCTTCGAATTACTCGAAGCAGTCAAGGGTCTTTTGTGACCTTAACTGCGAAAGTGGCGGGGAAGGACAGATTTTGATATGATGTAAAGGAAATTCTCAACGAGATATTGAAAGAGCTGGCTGCGGATAACAAACCGTCTGCCAACACTTCTTTTTAACCTAGGAGGAAAATAGAAAATGAAATTTTTCATCGATACAGCGAACTTCGAAGAAATTAAAGAAGCACACGCATGGGGCATCCTATCAGGAGTGACAACGAACCCATCACTCGTAGCTAAAGAAAAGAACGTCTCGTTCCACGACCGCCTGAAAGAAATCGCGGCGCTTGTTGACGGATCCATCAGTGGAGAAGTTATCGCACTGGATGCAGAAGGCATGATCAAAGAAGGACGCGAATTGGCAGCACTTGCACCGAACATCACGGTGAAATTGCCGATGACACCGGACGGCTTGAAAGCTTGTTCGGTTTTGGCGAGCGAAGGCAAGAAAGTCAACGTCACATTGATCTTCAGTGCGAACCAGGCGCTTCTTGCAGCACGTGCAGGCGCATCTTACGTATCTCCATTCCTTGGTCGTCTTGATGACATTGGCCACAACGGAATTGAATTGATCGCATCGATTTCAGCAATCTTCGACATCCATGGAATCGAAACGGAAATCATTGCAGCATCGATCCGTCACCCGCAACACGTAACGGATTCTGCACTTGCGGGCGCACACATCGGGACAATGCCGATGAAAGTAATGGAGCAAATGTTCAAGCACCCGCTGACTGACAAAGGAATCGAAGCCTTCCTTGCTGACTGGGAAAAACGCTCGGTTGAAGGCTGAAAAAGGAGTAAACGCTATGGACGTATACAAAATTAAAGGCGGCAAACGACTCTCCGGTACAATCAAGGTAAACGGTGCGAAGAACAGTGCAGTTGCACTGATCCCGGCATCCATCTTGGCGAATTCACCAGTGGCAATCGAAGGCCTGCCGAACATTTCTGACGTCAATACACTGAAGAGCATTTTGGAAGAAATCGGTGGCACAGTGTCGATCGAAGACGGGACGATGCACATCGACCCGACGAACATGACAGACATGCCACTGCCGAACGGCAACGTGAAAAAGCTGCGCGCGTCCTACTATATGATGGGGGCGATGCTCGGCCGTTTTAAGCATGCAGCAATCGGCTTGCCGGGGGGCTGTTTCCTAGGGCCACGTCCGATCGACCAGCACATCAAAGGATTCGAAGCACTTGGTGCGAAAGTGACGAACGAACACGGCGCGATTTATTTGCGTGCCGATGAACTG
This sequence comes from Planomicrobium sp. YIM 101495, assembly GCF_009707665.1. Taxonomy (GTDB): domain Bacteria; phylum Bacillota; class Bacilli; order Bacillales_A; family Planococcaceae; genus Planococcus. Next base: position 1,507,764 of record NZ_WLZW01000001.1, on the reverse strand, counting down.
CGCGGCGCGAAGATTTATTTGGATGTCGTCAGTGTCGGGGCTACGATTAACATCATGCTTGCAGCGGTTCTTGCAAAAGGACAGACTGTCATCGAGAACGCGGCGAAAGAGCCGGAAATCATCGATGTCGCAACGTTGCTTACGAACATGGGTGCGAAAATTAAAGGTGCGGGTACGAATGTTATCCGTATCGACGGTGTAGAGGAACTTAGCGGGACGAAGCATACTATCATTCCGGACCGCATCGAAGCGGGGACATTCATGATCATGGCAGCTGCTATCGGCGATGGTGTCACAGTCGATAACGTCATTCCTTTCCACATGGAAGCTTTAACAGCGAAACTCCGCGAAATGGGCGTCAAAGTTGAGGAAGGCGAGGAATCAATCTACATTCCACGCGCCGAAAACTTGACGGCAATTGATGTGAAAACCTTGGTTTACCCAGGTTTCCCGACCGATCTGCAGCAACCATTCTCTGTGCTTATGACACAGGCGAAAGGCTCGTCAATGATCACGGACACGATTTATTCTGCACGATTCAAGCACATCGACGAACTCCGCCGCATGAACGCGAGTGGCCGTGTCGAAGGACGTGCAGCAATCGTAACAGGACCGACACCGCTCACAGCAGCGACTGTCGTTGCTTCTGACTTGCGTGCCGGCGCTGCACTTGTCATCGCTGGACTGCTTGCGGAAGGCGAAACGGAAGTACGTGAAATTTATCACATCGAACGAGGTTACTCCCAGTTGATCGATAAATTGAACGGACTCGGCGCGGACATCCGCAGAGAGACGATTGATCCCGTCGCGAGCATCCAAGAAGCGGCAGACAACAACGCAAAGTAAAAAGAATAACAATAGATTTATAGAAGAACCTTAAGGCAGCGGAAATTTCTGCAGGTCGGCTCAGTGCTGGCTTGCGGAAGTCGAAGCTGCTTTGTATAATAAGAGGGTTTATTTTAGTAGAAAAGTTAGCGATTCAGTTGTGCTACAATAAAGTTTGTAGAAACGAATGACGAGCAGGAGGAACTGGATCATGGAACGAAGTTTATCAATGGAATTGGTGCGGATTACAGAGGCTGCTGCGATCGCTTCATCCAAATGGATGGGCCGCGGACTGAAGAATGAAGCCGATGATGCAGCAACAACTGCAATGAGAACGGTATTTGACACGATTCCAATGCGAGGTGTCGTCGTGATCGGTGAAGGCGAGCTGGACGAAGCACCGATGTTATACATCGGGGAGGAGCTCGGAACAGGTATCGGTCCGGAAGTGGACGTCGCAGTCGACCCGCTCGAAGGCACGAACATCGTCGCTGCGGGCGGCTGGAATGCACTGGCGGTCCTGGCGATTGCTGACCGTGGCAACTTGCTGCACGCACCGGATATGTTCATGGACAAAATCGCGGTCGGGCCGGAATCTGTCGGTAAAATCGACATCGACGCACCGGTCATCGACAACTTACGCGCTGTCGCAAAAGCGAAAAACAAAAACATTGAAGACGTCGTTGCGACATTGCTGGACCGCGAGCGTCACCACGACATCATTCGCCAAATCCGCGAAGCAGGCGCACGCATCAAGCTGATCACAGACGGCGACGTTGCCGGAGCGATCAACACAGCATTCGACGAAACTGGCGTCGACATCCTCTTCGGCAGAGGCGGCGCACCAGAAGGCGTCATCGCTGCAGTCGGTTTGAAATGCCTCGGAGGCGAAATCCAAGGCAGACTCGTTCCACAAAACGACGAAGAACGAAAACGCTGCCTTGACATGGGCATCGACGTCGACAAAGTCTTGAAAATGGACGACCTCGTCAAAGGAGACGACGCAATCTTCGCTGCAACGGGCGTGACAGACGGCGAATTGCTACGCGGTGTCCAACTGAAAGGCGCATTTGCAGAAAGCCATTCTTTGGTTATGCGTGCGAAATCCGGCACAGTCCGCTTTATCGAAGGGCGTCACAGTCTCCAGAAAAAGCCGAACCTGGTCATGAACGAATAATCTCTTCTCTATAACGAGTCCGGCAACTTTGTCGGGCTCCTTCTTACCCGATCTTTCCAATATCATGCAAGAAATGATCCCCGTGAAAATACTTTGAAGATAAGTTGGAGTGGTATGGATTGAATAGTACAGACAGATACTCCGTAAAATGGCTCCGCGTCTAGCGGGCTCGCGCCGAACTAAATCGTCCCCGCTTCCCTGGTCCGATTGGATTTCGACACTTCGCTAAAGCCACTAGAGTCTTCGCCATTTTACTCCATATCTTATGACTATTGAATGTGAATAATGGTAGTTAGTGTTGTCTTCCGTCGCTTTTCTGAGTAGGATGGTGGTACTTAATAGTATGGATCACCAACAACGAAGTAGAGATATGGAGTAAAAAAGCGAAGTTACATGCGGGACTAAGCGAAGCAGTGAGCGATGCAGGAGCACCGGGACGCTGTAACGAAGCTTTTTTTACGGAGTATCTCAAATACCTTATCATCACAATCCCACCCAACAAAATTTTTCCCAAATAATAAGATAAGAGTGGTGTCCAACGAATGACAACAATCACAATTTCAGCACTTGAAAACATGACGCTGAAAGACCTATACAACCTGGCCAAGGAATACAAGCTGGCCAATTACAGCAAACTGTCGAAAAAAGAACTGATCTTCGCGATCTTGAAAACACGCGCAGAACAGGAAGGCTTCTTCTTCATGGAAGGCGTCCTTGAAATCATCCAGTCGGAAGGCTTCGGCTTCTTGCGTCCGATCAACTACTCGCCGAGCTCACAGGACATCTATATTTCCGCGTCACAAATCCGCCGCTTCGACTTGAGAAACGGTGATAAAGTTTCCGGGAAAGTACGTCCACCGAAAGAGAACGAGCGTTACTTCGGCTTGCTGCAAGTGGACGCAGTGAACGGCGAAGACCCGGAAGTGGCAAAAGAGCGAGTGCATTTCCCGGCACTCACGCCATTGTATCCCGATCGCCACATCCGCCTTGAGAACGGACCAGATCAGTTGTCAGCACGCATCATGGATTTGGTTGCGCCAGTCGGCTTCGGCCAGCGAGGCATGATCGTCGCTCCGCCGAAAGCAGGGAAGACGATGCTGTTGAAGGAAATTGCGAACTCGATCACGACGAACCACCCGGAAGCGGAATTGATTGTGCTTTTGATCGACGAACGTCCGGAAGAAGTGACTGATATCGAGCGCTCAGTGAACGCGGACGTTGTTTCTTCTACGTTCGACGAAGTGCCGGAGAACCACGTGAAAGTAGCGGAGCTAGTACTCGAGCGCGCCATGCGTCTCGTCGAACATAAGCGGGACGTCGTTATTTTGATGGACTCGATCACGCGTCTGGCACGGGCGTACAACTTGGTCATTCCGCCAAGCGGCCGTACATTGTCCGGCGGGATCGACCCGGCGGCTTTCCACAGACCGAAACGGTTCTTCGGGGCAGCGCGTAACATCGAGGAAGGTGGAAGCTTGACGATTCTTGCGACTGCACTTGTCGATACGGGCTCACGGATGGACGAAGTCATTTACGAAGAGTTCAAAGGGACCGGGAACATGGAGCTTCACCTCGACCGCAGCCTGGCAGAACGCCGGATCTTCCCGGCGCTTGATATCCGCCGCTCGGGCACGCGGAAAGAAGAATTGCTCGTCTCTCCGGATCAGCTGGAGAAATTGTGGATGTTGCGTAAGACGTTCTCAGATTCCCATGACTTCGGCGAGCGCTTCTTGAAGAAAATCAAGCAGAGCAAATCGAACGAAGAGTTTTTTGAGAAGTTGAACGCTGAAATGCAGGCACACCGCAGCAACAAAAAGATGATCTAAATGCTTGAAATGCCCTATGATTTTTGTTATGATAGTTGAGTGAGATTACTAAGATCTATTGCATATATGGCCACCAGACGCCATGTAAGGCAATAGACAAAATAGATTATATAACTCTGTTCCAGATGGTTCAGGGCGGGAGGAGAAAATAACATGAAAACAGGAATTCACCCAGAATACAAAGTTGCGACAGTTACTTGCTCATGCGGGAACACTTTCGAAACAGGTTCTGTAAAAGAAAACATCAGCGTTGAGCTTTGCTCAGAGTGCCACCCATTCTACACAGGACGTCAGAAGTTCGCTTCAGCAGATGGCCGCGTAGACCGTTTCAACAAGAAATATGGCCTCAAAGAAGAAATCAACGAATAAGCAGACTTTTATGCCTGCCTTGCGCACAAACGCCAAGGCAGGTTTTTTATTGCCTGAATCATGCTTTTTTTGAGAAATCGGATGGAGGAAACGCGCTTCGCACTATCGAAGTTGCAACGAATCCTTTTTTTCTTGAAGGAAGTAATGTCTCCGGTTTTTGGGTATGATAACATAGTAGAAAGTGTTTGAAAGGGGTCTCGACCATGTACGTAATGAAACAAACCGGATGGGTGGAAGTCATCTGTGGCAGTATGTTCTCCGGCAAGTCCGAAGAATTGATCCGTCGCGTCCGCCGCTCACAATTCGCCAAACAGAAAATTGCCGTATTCAAACCGAAAATCGATGATCGCTACAGTAAAGAAGCGGTCGTCTCACATAATGGCACCACAGTCATTGCCTTACCGATCGGTCATTCCGACCAACTATGGGAATTCATCAATGACGATTTCGATGTCATCGCGATCGACGAAGCACAATTTTTCGACGGCGCCATCATCGACAATGTCCAGAAATTAGCGAATCACGGATTCCGTGTCATCGTCGCAGGACTTGACCAAGACTTCCGTGGCCGTCCATTCGGTCCAATGCCGGATCTCTTATCCATCGCTGAACAAATCACGAAACTGCAGGCCGTCTGCACCGTCTGTGGATCACCGGCAAGTCGCACGCAACGTCTCATCGACGGCAAGCCGGCTGGCGAAGAAGACCCGACCATCCTCGTCGGTGCATCGGAAGCATACGAACCACGCTGCCGCCACCACCACGAAGTACCAGCAGGCGCCACCGTGACAGAACAAATCTAAAACTGAAAGATCATACTTAGGTGAATCACTCCTCGAGAGAATCAATCTAAATACTGCCGACTATTTTTGATGCAAATGAAGATATGGAGCAAAACATTCGAGTGCCTGTGGTAATGAGCGATTTGACGAAATCCACCCGGCCTCAGGCAGTGAGGGCGGGTTAGTTCGGCATGAGCACCGCGGTACGGAAATGTTTTGCGGAATATCTGGCAAAACATCAATCCATAACAAACAAAATAGAGGTGAACCAAATGTTCGATCGATTACAGGCGGTGGAAGACCGCTACGAGCGGCTGAACGAACTCCTGAGCGATCCCGAAATCGTCCAAGATTCGAACAAGCTCCGCGAATACTCCAAAGAACAATCCGACATCCAGGAAACGGTGGATGCCTACCGTGAATACAAGGACGTCAACTCACAACTCGCTGACGCAAAACTGATGTTCGATGACAAATTGGATGCCGATATGCGCGAGATGGTCAAAGAGGAAGTGGCAGAACTTGAAAATGCGCTCGCTGCAATCGAAGAGCATCTGCACATCTTGCTCATTCCGAAAGACCCGAACGACGACAAGAACGTCATCATGGAAGTGCGCGGGGCAGCTGGAGGAGACGAAGCGGCACTATTCGCTGGAGACCTATTCCGGATGTACAGCCGTTTCGCCGAGTCCAATGGCTGGAAAGTGAAGATTATGGATTCCTCACCGACCGAGCTTGGTGGCTTCAAAGAAATTGTCTTCATGATTACCGGTAAAGGCGCCTATTCCAAACTGAAGTACGAGAACGGCGCACATCGCGTGCAGCGCGTACCGGAAACGGAATCGGGCGGACGCATCCATACGTCGACAGCGACGGTCGCTTGTTTGGCGGAGGCGGAAGAAGTCGAAGTCGAGATCTATGACCACGAAATCCGTGTCGATACGTACGCGTCTTCAGGTGCTGGAGGGCAATCGGTCAACACGACGATGTCCGCAGTCCGACTGACGCACTTGCCGACGAATACAGTCGTTACATGTCAGGATGAAAAATCACAGATCAAGAACAAGGAAAGCGCGATGAAAGTATTACGTGCCCGCGTTTATGATAAATTCCAGCAAGAAGCACGTGCAGAATACGATGCAGTCCGCAAATCTGCTGTCGGCACGGGCGACCGTTCTGAACGGATCCGTACGTACAACTTCCCCCAAAACCGCGTCACCGACCACCGCATCGGTTTGACGATTCAGAAGCTCGACCAGATTCTCCAAGGGAAAATGGGAGAAGTTGTCGAAGCGTTGATCGTGGAAGAACAATCGGAACGGATGGAGCAGCTCAATAATGGCTGACAGCAAAAAAATATTTGAGGCCCTGCGCGGGGCTTCTTCTTTTTTAGCGGAGAATGGACGAGAAGAAGCGACTGCGCGGATGCTTCTGCAGGCACAGCTTGGACTGTCGCACGCAAGTCTTCTCGCATCGATGCGTGCCCCACTCAGTCCGGAGCAGCTGCAACAGTTCGAAGAAAATGTCGAGCAGCTTGCAAAAGGTGTCCCGGTCCAGCATTTGACTGGCCAGGAAGAGTTTTACGGACGCACATTCACCATCAATCCCGATGTCCTCATTCCACGTCCTGAAACGGAAGAACTGGTGGAGCAGGCATTGTTGATGGGCAAGGCACTATTGAAGAAGGATCCAGCGATTGTCGATATCGGAACCGGGAGCGGCGCGATCGCCGTCTCGATGAAATGCGAATGGCCGGATGCACAAGTCACGGCGACCGATTTATCGGAACGCGCGCTTATGACAGCGGAGACCAATGCAAAACGTCTTGGAGCAGCGATTAAATTCCGTCAAGGGGACTTGCTCACGCCGATCAAGGACGAGAAATGGGATATGGTATTGTCCAATCCGCCTTACATCGGGCTGCACGAATCGCCGGAACTGGCAGATACCGTCCGTGATCACGAACCACATATGGCGTTGTTCGCAGAACGGGAAGGGCTTGCGCTATATGAACGGTTGGCGGAGGGATTGCCGGAAGTTATGAACAGACCTGGGCTCATCGGTCTGGAAATTGGTCATTTGCAGGGAGAAGCTGTGGAGAACTTATTGAAGAACGCTTTTCCGGACGATCGCGTTTTTATCAGACAAGATATCAACAAGCGGAACCGAATGGTTTTTTGCATTTTGCAGTAATTTTGCACAATTTACTCACAAAACAGATAAGGTCATCCACAAACTGTGGATAATTGACTGAAAATCCAAAGAAATGAGGTTTTTCGAATTGGAAACAGGTATTATTTTTGTGGATAGAAATGTGAATAAAGAAGAAACTTATGCACAGGCTGTGGATTTGTTGCGGAATGGCGAAGTTGTCGCCTTTCCGACCGAGACGGTTTACGGGCTCGGAGCCGATGCTTCGAACAGTGAAGCCGTCGCCAAAATCTTCGAAGCGAAAGGCCGTCCGTCGGATAATCCGCTGATCGTCCACGTCGATTCGAAGGAATCGGCGCTCAAGTATGTCCAGAATGTTTCATCGAAAGCCTTGCTGTGCATGGATAAGTTCTGGCCGGGTGCCCTGACACTCGTACTCGACGCGGTCCCTGGCGCATTTGCACCATCTGTAACAGCAGGGTTGGAGACAGTCGGCGTCCGCGTACCGAACCATCCTGTTGCACTGAACTTGTTGAAGCGCTGTGGATTCCCGCTTGCTGCGCCAAGTGCCAATACGAGCGGAAAGCCAAGTCCGACACTTGCAGAACACGTTTATCGGGACATGGATGAAAGAATCCGATTGATCTTAGACGGCGGAGCGACGGAAATCGGCTTGGAATCGACGGTGCTTGATTTGACGACCGATGTCCCGGTCATTCTTCGTCCGGGCAACGTGACGAAGGAGCAGCTGGAAGCGGTGCTCGGAACAGTCCATCTGCCAGCGGAAGCAGGCTCCGGTGCACCGAAATCACCGGGAATGAAGTACATGCATTACGCACCGGACGCTCCGGTTTATATGATTGAGAACAATCCGGCGCTGATCGATAAGGCGATCGCTTATATCCACTCACAAGGGAAAGAAGTCGCACTTCTCAGCGACCGCGAAGTGACGGAAGCGGACTATTCGTTCCCATTATCGGCAGAAACCCTTTACCGTTCGCTCCGTCAGTGTGATGATACGGAGGTAGACTTGATTCTTGCGGCAGTTCCTTCGGGAGAAGCGGCATTGATGAACCGGCTGGAAAAAGCGGCCGACCACAAATGGTTTAGTTGAGGAGGGAAATCGATGAAGATTCTTTTTGTATGTACGGGCAACACATGTAGAAGTCCGATGGCAGAGGCGATTTTGAAAGCTAAAAACATTCCCGGCGTTGAAGTGCAATCGACAGGTATTTTTGCGGGGGAAGCTCCGATGTCGGAACACGCAGCAGCCGTCCTGACGTCTGAAGGGATTTCGAGCGAGCATACTTCGAGACCACTTGAAGACGACTTCATCAGCTGGTCGAGCCTTGTGCTGACGATGACGGACGCGCATAAAGAGCGGCTCGTGGTCGACTATCCGGAAGCTGCTGAGAAGATTTTCACGCTGAAGGAGTTTGCGGAAGAGGAAGACGGAGACGTCCAAGACCCTTATGGCGGCGACTTACCCACATACCAACAGACGTATAGAGAATTGGACGAGCTGATCGCGAAAGTAATCGACAAGTTGTAAAGTCCATAAGAAAATATACGTAAAGACATGCAATCCGATGGCGGTTGCATGTCTTTTTGTATCGCAAGTGGTAAAATGGAGTCATAAGAATTTTAGAGAAATGAGGGTTTTTAATGAAAATCGCAATATCTTCAGACCATGGTGGCAATAACTTGAGAAAAGAAATCGTTCGTCTCCTTGACGAGATGGGCATCGAATACAAAGACTTCGGGCCACAGACGGATGATTCCGTCGACTATCCGGATTACGCAAGCCCGGTTGCGCAAGGCGTCGCAGCAGGCGAGTATGACCGCGGAATCCTGATCTGCGGAACGGGAATCGGCATGTCGATCGCAGCGAACAAAGTGAAGGGCATCCGCTGTGCGCTTGTCCACGATCTGTTCAGTGCAAAAGCGACGCGCGGCCACAACAACTCGAACGTCCTCGCGATGGGCGAACGTGTCATCGGACCAGGACTTGCGACAGAAATCGCGCGTACTTGGCTGACGGAGGAATTCGAAGGCGGACGCCACGAAACGCGCATCCAAAAAATTTCCGACCTGGAAAACTGAGGAGGGAGCAGCATGCAGCAATTATGGCAGTCACAGCTTGAAGAAATGCTGGAACAACTCGAACAGCAAATCATATTCAAGGAAGGCCAACTGTTTGTTGTCGGCTGTTCCACTTCAGAAGTTGCAGGCAAGCGGATCGGTACGGCAGGCGGACTGGATATCGCGGAGTCGCTGTACGGACCGCTTGAACGGTTCGCAGAGCGTCATGGTCTTTATCTTGTTTTCCAAGGCTGTGAACATATCAACAGGGCACTGACACTCGAGCGGGAAGCGGCGGAACGGTACGGACTTGAGGAAGTATCCGTCATTCCGGTACCGAAAGCCGGCGGATCGATGAGTGCTTGTGCATACACCCGCCTGAAAGACCCGACAGTCGTCGAAGAAGTGTCCGCCCACGCTGGAATCGATATCGGTCAGACGATGATCGGCATGCATTTAAAAAGAGTAGCCGTTCCGCTCCGAACTTCTGTTACACTAGTAGGAGATGCGATCGTCTCAGCCGCCACGACCCGACCGAAACTGATCGGCGGTGTCCGCGCAGCATATGATCGTGTAGCTATTCAACTACAGGAGGGATTCACAGATGACACTGATTGAAGTACAAGATCAAGCGGTATTTAAAGCGATGGAAGCCGAGAAGCAACGCCAGGAAAGCAATATTGAACTGATTGCTTCAGAGAACTTCGTATCACCGGCAGTTATGGAAGCTCAAGGCTCTGTGTTGACGAACAAATATGCTGAAGGGTATCCAGGCAAACGCTATTACGGCGGATGCGAATTTGTGGATGTAGTAGAAAATATTGCGCGCGATCGTCTGAAAGAGATCTTCGGAGCGGACCATGCGAACGTCCAGCCGCATTCGGGCTCTCAAGCGAATATGGCCGTTTACACGACAGTCCTTGAACAGGGAGATACTGTGCTGGGGATGAACTTGAACCACGGCGGGCACTTGACGCACGGCAGTAAAGTGAACTTCTCCGGCAAACAATATAATTTCGTAGAATATGGTGTAGATGAAAAAACACAACTCGTCGACTATGATTTGGTCCGCGAAGCGGCACTTGAGCATAAGCCGAAAATGATCGTTGCAGGGGCAAGCGCGTATTCCCGTACGCTCGACTTCGCGAAGTTCCGCGAAATCGCTGATGAGATTGGTGCGTACTTCATGGTGGATATGGCACACATTGCAGGACTTGTTGCGACAGGACTTCACCCGAATCCAGTGCCACACGCACACTTCGTCACTTCGACGACGCATAAGACATTGCGCGGCCCACGTGGCGGCTTGATCTTGTGCACGGAAGAATTCGCGAAGAAGATCGACAAGACGATTTTCCCAGGCATCCAAGGTGGTCCACTGATGCACGTCATCGCCGCCAAAGCGGTTGCATTCGGTGAAGCACAACAGCCTGAATTCAAAACGTATACTGAACAAGTAGTCAAGAATGCGAAAGTTCTTGCGGATACATTGATGGCAGAAGGCGTCGATGTTGTATCCGGAGGGACGGACAACCACTTGATGCTACTAGATCTGCGTTCTTTGAACTTGACGGGGAAAGTTGCGGAGCACTTGCTGGATGAAGTCGGGATTACGACGAACAAAAATACGATTCCATTCGATCCGGAAAGCCCGTTCGTCACTTCTGGCCTGCGTCTTGGTACACCAGCAGTCACATCACGCGGCTTTACGGAAGAAAGCATGAAAGAGACAGCTTCGATCATCGCTTCCATTTTGAAGAATCCGGAAGACGAAGCAGTGAAAAAAGAAGCGACAGAACGTGTCGCTGCATTGACGGCGAAATTGCCATTGTACAAGTAAAAGGTTGCAGCTGCCGTTGAACGGAATGTCCCGGCAGCTGTATTTTTGATTCCGTGGACAAGAAATGAGGGAATGGAAATGCCGGATTATGACCTGATGGAAGAAAATAGAATAATTGGGGAACGGCTTCGAGGTCTTGGAGTAGAACTCCAGATTGGTTTCCTCATTCTGGACACGGCAAGGGATGACATGCCGATCGTTTACGCGAATGAGGCATTTTACCGGATGAGCGGGTATTCGCTGGAAGAAGTGATTGGGAAGAATGGCCGCTTCATGCACGGGGAACGCACCGACCAAAAAGTCGCGACAGCGATCCGTGCATGCATGGCGAAGCGGGAGCCGGGGGTTTTTGAGATCCTCAATTACCACAAGGAAGGCCGCCCGTTCTGGAATGAAATCACCATCCAGTGGATGAAGGAAGATACTGGAGAGAAACGGTTCGTCCTTTTGCTGCAGCGGGACATCACCGACCGGAAGCGTGCGGAAGCGTTGGTCAAGCTGCAAAGTGATATTTATGTGGATATTCATAAAGGCCATATGATCAGCATCTTGCTCGATGCTATTTGTTCCGTGGTGGAATCCTTCTTACCGAGCGATGCGAAATGTACCGTACTTTTCATCGATAAAGAAGGGAAATTCCGGAAAGCATCGGGTCGAGCGTTCGGAGCGGAATTTTGGCGGCAGATCGACGGGGGCCCTGTTAGTCAGGACGAAGGAAGTTGCGGCGCATCCGCTATCTTGAAGAAGCCGATCATCGTCGAAGATATGAAGACCGATCCGCTATGGGCGTCGCCGCGCACTGCGAAGGTAGTCAAGGACTTTGATCTTGCATCGAGTTGGTCGGTGCCGATTTTCGATAAGGAGAATGAAGTGATCGGGACGTTCGCGGTCTACTTCAACGTCCCGACCGTCCCGACGGAAGATGAAGTGGAATTCATCCAGAAGATCTCGCCGATGCTGTCCTTGACGGTCGACTATTACAAGCAGCTGCAAGAACGGTTGGTCCTCGCTTATAACGACCGGGAAACCGGTCTGCCGAACCGCAACTTCTTCATTACGGAATTGCAGGATCATTTGGACAAGCAGCGGGAAGGCGTCGTCATTTTCCTGACGGTCGATGAGTTTGCACAAGTCGTCGATCAATATGGTCACCGCGTCGGTGATTTGTTGATTACGGAAATTGCGAAAAGGATTGAAGAAGCGAAGTTGATGAAAGATGCTTTCTTTGCACGGTTCTCCGATTCGACGATTGGCATCGTGGGAATCACTGCGCTCGACAAAGTGCCGCGTTACTTGGACGATTTGGCACGACGCTTCAACGAGCCGATCCAGCTCGCCGATATGGAGCTATTCCTTTCCTTGAAAGGAGGCGTCGCGCTGATCACACCGCATCAGAGCGATTCAGAAGAAATCGTCCGTCATGCCGACAGCGCGTTATCGAATGCGAAGTCGACAGCGGGCGAGGTGTTCTGCTATTACGAATCGGAATACGATGAAAACATGATGCGCGACTTGCGGATCGCCAATAAATTGACGCTCGCCATCCGGAATGAAGAGATCAGTATCCACCTTCAACCGAAAGTCGACTTGAAGACTGGTAAGATCCTCTCGTTCGAAGCGCTGGCCCGTTGGTACTCGCCGGAACTCGGTTACGTACCGCCGAACACCTTCATTCCACTGGCGGAGAAGAACGGCAAGATTCGTGTGCTGGAGCAAAGCGTGTTGCGTCTCGTACTCGAATGGCTGAAGAAGCGGCAAGATGAAGGAATGGAGTTGCGGCAAGTCGCCGTCAACATTTCGGCAGACCACTTCTTCCATCCGACATTTGTACCGAATTTGATCAACGCGACGATGAGCTTCGGCATCGAGCCGAAATGGATCCGGTTGGAGATCACAGAGCGGATCGGCTTCGTCGATATCGAGAAAGCCCGTAACATTTTCACCCAGCTGAATTCATACGGCTTCACAAGCTCTGTCGATGATTTCGGGACCGGCTATTCGTCGCTCAGCTATTTGCAGAAGCTGCCGGTCACAGAAATCAAGATCGACCGTTCGTTCATCACCCAACTCGAAGATGCGGGTTCACTAGCGATTGTCCGGACGATCATCCAGTTGGCGGAAAACTTGAATATGGATGCAGTGGCGGAAGGAATCGAGACGGAAGAACAGCGGAAAGTCCTTGAAGCGCTGGGCTGCAGGGTCGGACAAGGCTTCCTGTTCTACAAGCCGATGCCGTCTGCAGAAGCCAACTTGCTTCCACTCAGCTGAGACAAAAAGCGCTTGTTGCTTTCTGTCTCAGTTTTTTTGTGGGGAAAAACCGATTTCAACGATATTTCAGAATTGCGCCAATGCTTTTCGCGCTCCCTTCAAGAGGCAAATTTCTGTTATACTTGATGGGATAATAATGTCTAAAAGGAGAGATGACTATGGGAAAAGTGTATGTCTTTGATCATCCATTGATTCAGCATAAATTGACTTACATCCGAGACAAGCAAACAGGTACGAAAGAGTTCCGAGAATTGGTGGACGAAGTCGCAACGTTGATGGCTTTTGAAATCACACGCGACTTGCCATTGACTGATATCGAAGTGGAAACACCGGTACAGAAAGCGACATCGAAAGTACTGGCGGGCAAAAAACTGGGCGTCGTACCGATTTTGCGTGCAGGCGTCGGCATGGTCGACGGCATCCTGAAGTTGATTCCAGCTGCGAAAGTAGGACACATCGGGTTGTACCGCGATCCCGAAACATTGCAGCCGGTCGAGTACTACTTGAAGTTGCCGTCTGACGTCCAGGAGCGGGAATTCATCGTCGTCGATCCGATGCTTGCAACGGGCGGATCTGCTGTTGAAGCAGTCAACTCGTTGAAAAAACGTGGCGCAGTGAAAATCCGCTTCATGTGTATCATCGCAGCTCCGGAAGGCGTGGAAGCATTGCAACAAGCGCACCCGGATGTCGATATCTACATTGCGGCTTTGGACGAAAAACTGAACGAAAAAGGATACATCGTCCCAGGACTAGGGGATGCAGGCGACCGGTTGTTCGGCACGAAGTAAAACTTTATTCTGTATAAGATGGGGAAGAAGGTTGTTAGTGAGTAACACTGTTCACCAACAATAGCGTGAAGATACGGAGCAAAAACGGCGGAGACTCTAGTGGACTTAGCGAAGTCTCGAAATCCAATCGGACCCGGGAAGCGGGAACGATTTAGTTCGAGGCGAGCCCACTAGACGCGGAGCCTTTTTGCGGAGTGTCGGAGCTGTTATTCCAACTTATAAAGATAAAACAATTCGGGTGCCCGCACGCGAAATAGAAAATGAAACGGAGTAGATCAAGTTGGCAAAGAAAATGAAAGTCATGACGATTTTCGGTACACGTCCTGAAGCGATCAAGATGGCACCGCTCGTGCTGGAACTGAAGAAACATCCAGAAACGATCGAGCCGCTTGTCACCGTAACAGCACAGCACCGTGAAATGCTGGATCAAGTGCTTGAAACGTTCAAGATCAGCCCGGACTTCGATTTGAATATCATGAAAGATCGTCAGACATTAAGCGATGTGACGACACGTGCTCTGCAAGGCTTGGATGAAGTGATGAAAGAAGCGAAGCCGGATATCGTGTTGGTACACGGTGACACTTCGACAACATTCGCTGCAAGCTTGGCTGCTTTCTATAACCAGATCGCAATCGGGCACGTAGAAGCAGGTCTGCGCACATTCAATAAATATTCGCCGTATCCGGAAGAGATGAACCGTCAGTTGACAGGCGTCATGGCAGACCTTCATTTCTCACCGACCGAAAAATCGGCTCAAAACTTGTTGGATGAAAACAAAGACGAAAGTACGATCTACATCACCGGCAACACAGCGATCGATGCACTCAAAACGACAGTGCGTGAAACATACGACCATCCGATTCTTGACAAGATCGGGACGGACCGTATGATTCTTCTGACAGCACACCGCCGTGAGAATCTCGGCGAGCCGATGCGCAACATGTTCCGCGCAATCAAGCGCTTGACGGAAGAACATGAAGACGTGCAAGTGGTCTACCCAGTGCATATGAATCCAGTCGTTCGTGAATTGGCAGCGGAAGTGCTTGGCAACGATCCACGCATTCACTTGATCGAACCGCTTGAAGTGCTTGATTTCCACAACTTCGCAGCACGCGCATTCATCATCTTGACGGACTCGGGCGGTATTCAAGAAGAGGCGCCATCACTCGGCAAGCCGGTTCTTGTGCTTCGCGATACGACAGAACGTCCGGAAGGAATCGAAGCAGGGACATTGAAACTTGCGGGGACGGATGAAGAAACGATTTACGGGCTGGCGAAAGAATTGTTGACGAACGAAGAGGCATATGAAGCGATGTCGAAAGCATCCAACCCATACGGCGACGGAAAAGCTTCCGGCCGGATCGTTGAAGCGCTTCACAGTTACTTCGAGGCGCAAGCTAAGTAAGCTTTTCAGAATGTGAATAAGACAACGGACGTTTGAGGTGCGATAGGGGAGTGGGGGAATGAGAAAATAGCAGGTGAAAAAACTTTTTCCGAATTTGTGTTGAAATTTGTCCACAATTTGTCGGGGAAGAATCGCTTGTGATGTTTTTCACTTCTACCAATTGACATGATTTTGACCCTATTGTATGCTATTCAAGGGTACGCATGAAAGGCTTTTGTACATATTAGATGTTGTTCTAAAAGCCTGATGCGACAATACTTCTTTAAGAGGTCCATTGTCAATTCAAAACGGATTTCGAGGGGGTTATCATGCGCCCATCAAAAAGTCCCTTACAAGCGATGGCGATTTATTCAGCCATCCTCTCACAACTTGTCGGGTCCGTGCTTATCGGGGTATTCACAGGAATGTGGCTCGATGATGAAATCGGGACCGCCCCACTATTTCTGATCATCTGTCTATTCGTCGGCCTTGCTGTCGGTGTCTGGGCGATGCTTCAAACCGTCCGAAAATTCGAATCAGGAGACGTTTAAATATATGGATGGACTTAGGCAGATCTATACCAAACAAAAAAGAGTGATTTATTTTCTCCTTGCCGCATTTGTGCTTGGCTGGGGTTTCACCCCATATCAGTCAGTATTCGCGGGTTTGACGATCGGCACTTTGTTCGGACTGTATAATATGTGGATTTTGGTTCGCCGGATGGAGAAATTCGACCGGGCGGTGACAGAAGGCTCGAAAGTTCGTTCGCTTGGAACGGCATTACGGTTTGCATCAGGTGCTGCCGTCGCTGCGTTGGCAATAATCTTCGCAGAACATATTCACCTGGTCAGCGCAGTAATCGGGTTGATGATACCGTATGTTCTACTTCTTGTAGAGCGCATCGTCTATCATCTGAAACACCAATAAGAACGTGAAAGAGAGGTGAAACTATCGTGGATCATGGCGCTCCAATGAAGGAGATATTTGGAATTTGGTTCAACTTATCAAACGTCATGATGCTCATCGTGGCTGCAACCATCGTCTTCTTAATCGCTTTCATTTCCACTCGGAATTTAAAGCTGAAGCCGACCGGCATGCAGAACTTCATGGAATGGATCATGGACTTCGTGAAAGGCCTGATCAAGAGTAATATGGACTGGAAAGACGGCGGACGATTCCACGTTCTTGGAATTACGTTAATCATGTTCATATTCGTATCGAACTTGCTCGGACTTCCGTTTGCTGTGGTGGTCAACGGCGATCTCTGGTGGAAATCACCGACTGCAGATCCGACCGTGACAATGACATTGGCTGTTCTGGTCATTGCCTTAAGCCATTATTACGGTATTAAAATGAAGGGGCTGAAAGGGTACGGGGCAAGTTATTTGAAACCGATGCCATTTCTTCTGCCACTGAACATCATTGAAGAATTCGCGAATACGCTGACACTTGGTCTGCGTCTTTACGGAAACATCTATGCAGGGGAAATCCTGCTAACACTCTTAGCGGCTTCCGCTTCGACAGGTATTCTAGGCTTTGCAGCATCAATCGTGCCAATGATGGCATGGCAAGGATTCTCGATCTTTATCGGGACCATCCAAGCATTTATTTTCGTTATGTTAACAATGGTTTATATATCCCACAAAGTTGCGGACGACCATTGAGATAAATTGCCTGTAATGGGCGCATAAAAAAACAATCATCCTGAGGAGGACAAATCACAATGACAGGTTCATTAGGTTTATTAGCAGCAGCAATCGCAGTTGGTCTAGCAGCACTAGGCGCAGGTATCGGTAACGGTCTTATCGTTTCAAAAACAGTAGAAGGTATCGCTCGTCAGCCAGAAGCTCGCGGCGTACTTCAAACAACAATGTTCATCGGGGTAGCTTTGGTTGAGGCTGTTCCAATCATCGCTGTAGTTATCGCGTTCATCACGATGAACCAGTAATAACGAAAAGCGGAAGCGCCCGTTCAGCTCCGACAGGCATAAGACGGACCGGCGAAGCGGCGAATTGTGCCGCACAGCCGGGCTGACTTATGACCCGAGGAGTTGGGCGCTGGAGTCTGGACAACGAAAAGCGGAAGCGCCCGTTCAGCTCCGACAGGCATAAGACGGACCGGCGAAGCGGCGAATTGTGCCGCACAGCCGGGCTGGCTGGTGCATCTTCCACCCATAGTAAGAAGCTAAATGGCGAGAGTGCTTCGGCATGTTTTTCGCCATTTATGTTTGTAAGGCACATTTTACCTTCGAAAAACATCTTGCAGAAGAATCATATATAAATAGAAGAAATTTTATTTTATGCTCTTGAAGGGAGTGAAACAATCGTGTTTTTTGATCACCTCGTACTCGGCGCGGCCGGGGAGTTTTTGAATATCGGTGACATCATTGTCACATTAGTGATCTTCTCACTACTTATGTTGCTCTTGAAGAAATTCGCATGGGGCCCATTGATGGGAGTTATGCAGCAGCGTGAGGAATTGATCGCTAGCGAGATCGAAGCAGCTGAAAACAGCCGCCAAGAATCACATAAACTTTTGGAAGAACAGCGTGCTATCTTGAAAGATGCAAGTACGCAAGCACAGCAGATCGTCGAAAATGCGAAAAAGCAAGGCGAAGTTTCGCGTGAGGACATTATCACGACGGCTCGTGCTGAAGCTGGACGCATGAAAGACGCAGCTGTTCAAGAAATTGCAAACGAACGTGAAAAAGCGATCGCTGCAGTACGCGACGAAGTTGTGGCATTGTCACTTCTTGCCGCTTCTAAAGTCTTGGACAAAGAGATTTCAGAAGAGGAAAACCGCCAATTGATTAATGAAACGATTGCGAAGGCAGGCGAATTGCAATGAGTCAAGCTGCAGAACGTTATGCACTAGCATTGTTCGAAGTTTCCCAAAAGCATGGCGTAACAGAACAAGTGGAGCAGGACCTTCGTGAGATCAAGCAAGTGTTCCAGGACAACCCGGAACTGCACAAATTGCTTGCATCGCCAAAACTGACACAGGAACGTACGAAGAACCTGGTTACCGAGCTATTCGGTGGCGCGCAGCCGTATCTTTTGAATACACTGCAGCTGGTAGGGGAGCGTAAACGCCTGAAAGAAGTCGGCAGCATCGCGGATGAGTTCATCAAACGCTCGAATGATGCAAAAGGAATCGAAGATGCGAAAGTTTACTCGATCCGTCTTTTGACGGAAGAAGAGACAGCATCCATCTCGACAGCTTTTGCGAAAAAAATCGGTAAACAATCTTTGCGAATTGAAAACATCATCGATCCGTCCCTTATCGGAGGATTGCGTCTTCAAATCGGCAACCGCATCTTTGACAGCTCTGTCAGTTCGAAGCTCGAACGTCTGCAGCGTCAATTGATCGGATAAACATTCAATTAGGAGAGGGTGACATACATGAGCATCAAAGCTGAAGAAATCAGTACGCTGATTAAGCAGCAGATTGAAAACTATCAATCTGAGATGAAAGTTGACGACGTAGGTACAGTCATCACAATTGGTGACGGTATCGCACGCGCTCATGGCCTCGACAACATCATGGCTGGAGAACTTGTTGAGTTCTCTACTGGTGTACTTGGAATGGCACAAAACTTGGAAGCCAACAACGTTGGTATCATCATCCTTGGTCCATACACAGACATTAAAGAAGGCGATGAAGTACGTCGAACTGGCCGTATTATGGAAGTACCAGTCGGTGAAGAATTGATCGGACGCGTTGTAAACCCACTTGGGCAACCTGTCGATGGCCTTGGCCCGATCAATACGACAAAATCTCGTCCGATCGAAAGCCCAGCGCAAGGCGTTATGGCACGTAAATCGGTTCATGAGCCACTGCAAACAGGGATCAAAGCGATCGATGCACTTGTACCGATCGGCCGTGGACAGCGTGAGTTGATCATCGGTGACCGCCAGACAGGTAAAACGTCTGTAGCGATCGATACAATCTTGAACCAAGCTGACCAAGACATGATCTGTATCTATGTCGCAATCGGACAAAAAGAATCGACTGTTCGTAACGTAGTTGAAACGTTCCGTAAAAACGGAGCACTTGATTACACGATCGTCGTAACTGCATCCGCTTCACAACCAGCGCCACTTCTATACTTGGCTCCATACGCAGGTATTTCAATGGCTGAAGAATTCATGTTCGACGGCAAACACGTCCTCATCGTTTATGATGACTTGACGAAACAAGCTTCGGCTTACCGCGAACTTTCACTTTTGCTTCGTCGTCCGCCAGGCCGTGAAGCTTACCCAGGGGATGTCTTCTACTTGCACTCACGCCTACTTGAGCGTGCAGCGAAGTTGAACGAAACACTTGGAGCAGGATCGATCACAGCACTTCCGTTCGTTGAAACACAAGCAGGGGATATCTCAGCTTACATTCCAACAAACGTAATCTCGATCACTGATGGACAAATCTTCCTTCAGTCTGACCTTTTCCACTCGGGCGTTCGTCCAGCGATCAACGCAGGTCTTTCTGTATCACGTGTAGGTGGTTCAGCACAGATCAAAGCGATGAAGAAAGTTGCTGGTACGTTGCGTCTTGACTTGGCGGCATTCCGTGAATTGGAGTCCTTCTCTCAATTCGGTTCATCTTTGGATGCAGCAACTGCAGCTAAACTTGAGCGTGGGAAACGCACAGTTGAAGTCTTGAAACAAGACTTGAACAACCCGATCAAAGTTGAAAAGCAAGTAGCGATCTTCTACGCGCTTACTCGCGGATACCTTGACGATATTCCGTTGGCTGACATCACACGTTTCGAAGCGGAATTGACAAGCTGGCTTGATTCAAACCACACAGACGTTTTGGATACGATTCGCAAAACACAAGGTTTACCTTCAGATGAAGCATTCGGCGCAGCGATCGATGAGTTCAAGCGCACGTTCGTGAAATCAGAAGCATAAACCGTTTCGAATACGAGAAAACTAACAAGGTGGTGAATTACCAGTGGCATCTTTACGCGATATAAAAAACCGTATTACGTCAACGAAAAAGACAAGTCAGATCACAAACGCGATGCAGATGGTTTCGGCTTCGAAACTTAGCCGTGCAGAAATCAATGCGAAAGCATTCGTTCCTTACATGGAGAAAGTTCAGGACGTCGTAGCATCCATCGCTGCAGGCTCTGATAACACAAGCCATCCGATGATGGTTGCACGTCCGGTTGCGAAAACAGCGTATCTCGTGATTACGTCTGACCGCGGACTTGTAGGTGGATACAACGCCAACATTCTCCGTAAAGTCATGAACCGCATCCGCGAGCGCCATACATCGAAGGATGAGTATGTGATCTTGAGCGTTGGCCGTAAAGGTACGGAATTCTTTCAAAAGCAAGAGATGACGATTTTGGAAAGCTCAATCGGTCTTTCCGATCATCCGACGTTTGCAGAAATCAAAGAAATTGCGCGCAAGGCTGTTGGTATGTTCTCAGACGGTACGTATGACGAAGTTTATATGTACTACAATCACTTTGTCTCCGCTATCTCGCAGGAAGTTACAGAGAAAAAGCTTTTGCCATTGTCTAACATCGAATCGACCGGATCGACAGCTTCTTACGAATTTGATCCATCCGCCGAAGCGATCTTGGAAGTCCTTCTTCCACAATACGCAGAAAGCTTGATCTTTGGAGCAGTCCTCGACGGCAAGGCAAGTGAACACGCTGCGTCCATGACAGCAATGAAGAGTGCAACGGATAATGCGAGCGATCTAATCAACGGTTTGACTCTTTCTTACAACCGTGCGCGCCAGGCTGCCATCACTCAGGAAATCACTGAGATTGTCGGCGGTGCAGCAGCACTGGAATAACGAGAAGCGAAGGCTGCCGTTTAGACCCGACAAGCGCTGGAGACTTTGCGAATAATGGCGTTTTTCAGCCATTAGGCGTAAAGGCGAAGCGACTCGAGGGTCTGGCAGCCGGAGTCTAGACAGTGAAGAAAAGCGAAAGAAAAAAGCGGAAGCGCACGCACCTGCTCCTAGCAGCAGGTCGTGGCGGCTCGCTCTGATATGCGACAAAGAAATAGCAAGACAGGAGGGAACAGCATGAACAAAGGACATGTTCTTCAAGTTATGGGTCCTGTTGTAGATATCAAGTTCGCGAACGGCCAACTTCCAAACATCTACAACGCCCTAACAGTAAATATCAATCGTCCTGGCCAAGCGGAAGTCACTTTGACACTTGAAGTTGCACTTCACCTTGGTGACGATTCAGTACGCACAATCGCGATGGAATCTACTGATGGATTGCAGCGCGGTTCCGAAGTAACAGACTTGGGCGGACCGATTTCTGTTCCAGTCGGAGACGTTACATTGGGCCGAGTATTTAACGTACTTGGTGAAGTGATCGACTTAGGTGATGAGATTCCGGCAACTGAAAGCCGCAACCCGATTCACCGTGCAGCTCCTACGTTCGAGAATCTTTCCACTGAAGTGGAAATCCTTGAAACAGGAATCAAAGTTGTAGACTTGCTTGCTCCTTACATCAAAGGTGGTAAGATCGGTCTCTTCGGTGGTGCCGGTGTAGGTAAAACAGTTCTAATCCAGGAACTGATCAACAACATCGCACAAGAACACGGTGGTCTATCCGTATTCGCTGGTGTTGGTGAGCGTACGCGTGAAGGAAATGACTTGTTCTTCGAGATGAGCGATTCCGGCGTAATCAAGAAAACGGCAATGGTCTTCGGTCAGATGAACGAGCCACCTGGCGCACGTATGCGTGTTGCTTTGACTGGTTTGACAATGGCTGAATACTTCCGTGATGAGCAGAACGCTGACGTTCTTCTCTTCATCGATAACATCTTCCGTTTCACACAAGCAGGTTCTGAAGTATCCGCCCTTCTTGGACGTATGCCTTCAGCGGTTGGTTACCAGCCGACACTTGCGACAGAGATGGGTCAATTGCAGGAGCGTATCACAACGACTAGCACAGGTTCGGTTACATCGATCCAAGCGATCTACGTACCAGCCGATGACTATACGGATCCAGCTCCAGCAACAACTTTCGCTCACTTGGATGCAACAACTAACCTTGAGCGTAAACTTTCCGAGATGGGTATTTATCCTGCGGTAGATCCTCTAGCTTCGACTTCACGTGCATTGTCACCTGAAATCGTTGGCGAAGAGCACTACGCAGTATCCCGTGAAGTTCAAGAAACATTGCAGCGCTACCGTGAATTGCAAGACATCATTGCAATCCTGGGGATGGATGAGCTAGGCGATGAGGACAAGCTGACGGTTAACCGTGCACGTCGCGTCCAAAACTTCCTATCTCAAAACTTCCACGTAGCTGAACAGTTTACTGGACAAAAAGGTTCTTACGTACCTGTGCAAGAAACAATCAAAGGGTTCCGTGAAATCCTTGATGGCAAATACGATCACCTGCCGGAAGATGCATTCCGCCTAGTCGGCCGCATCGAAGACGTGATCGAAAAAGCTAAAAGCATGGGCGTAGAAGTCTAATACAGGGGACCAGGAGGGGAAAAAATGAAGACCATTACAGTCAATATTGTCACTCCCGACGGCCCAGTATACGATTCTGAAGTTTCCATGATTATTGCGGTAACAGCTACCGGTGAAATGGGTGTTTTGCCCGGTCACATCCCGACAGTTGCTCCTCTTGGAATCGGCGCAGTCCGACTCAAGAAAGAGAACTCAACGGAATTGGTCGCTGTCAACGGCGGGTTCCTAGAAATCCGTCCTGACAAAGCAACAATCTTAGCGCAGTCAGCTGAGCTGGCGGCGGACATCGACATCGCACGTGCACAGGAATCTGCTAAACGTGCAGAAGGTCTGTTGCAGGCGAAGAAAGACGGCGTCGACTTCAAGCGCGCAGAGCTATCGCTCAAACGGGCGATGAACCGTATCAACGTGTATGAGGGTAATGTATAAAGAAAAGCGTAAGCTGCCGTTTAGACCCGACAAGCGCTGGAGCCTTTGCGAATGATGGCGTATTTCAGCCATCAGGTGTAAAGGCGAAGCGTCTGGAGGGTCTGGCAGCTGGAGTCTGGACAAAGAAAAGCGAAGGCTGCCGTTTAGACCCGACAAGCGCTGGAGCCTTTGCGAATGATGGCGTATTTCAGCCATCAGGTGTAAAGGCGAAGCGTCTGGAGGGTCTGGCAGCTGGAGTCTGGACAAAGAAAAGCGTAAGCGCTCGTTAAGGCCTGACAGGCATAAGACGGACCGGCGTAGTGGCGTGTTTTTGCCGCTTCGCCGGGCTGGCTTACGACCCGAAGGCCTGAGCGCTGGAGCTAAAATAAATGATTGGGGCGGGCACAGGTCATCCGACTTTTGCCCGCTCTTTTTCTATTAGGAGGCAGCGGAAATGGAAATCATGATTGGTCAAACAGCACTCATCTCCATCATCAGCCACATCTTCTTTGTAGGCGTCTCATTTTATGCACTTCGGGCAGTCATGTTCGAAAAGTGGATCCGCAAACATCATGTCCTGCAAGCACAGATTCTCTACATTTTCTTAAGTATCATGATCGGCATGGCCGTATCGACATTTTTCCTGAATATCGCTTCATGGTCGCGACAGCTACCTTATTTATTCTAAGTCGCTGTTATGCCGTGGGCATGAACTTCGTGAATGTGGCAGAACAGCGAATAACAAAGGATGTTTCTTATTTCCCGGGAAATTATTGGTGAATTACGTTTGAGACTATGTTGAGAGGGAAAAGTTCTGTAATCGTTTTGTAACATTCTATTGAGATGAAGCAAATATGGCTGAATGTCGAAAAAAGTCGGATTTCTGGGAAAAAAGCAGATGAATGGGACACTTGATACTTGTCGTTGAGACGAAAAACATGTACGATAAAGAAGATTTGCTTGCAAAAAAATGACATTGGACTTTACGTACATATAGATGATTATTTTATACATGGAGGGTTTTTTAGTGGAACAGATTATTGTAACGGGTGGCCAAAAGCTAAAGGGGAAAGTACGAGTGGAAGGAGCGAAGAATGCGGTATTGCCGGTCCTGGCAGCAGCGTTGCTAGCGACTGATAAGAAAAGCGTGATCAAGGAAGTCCCGAACTTGGCGGATGTCTATACGATCCAAGCCGTATTGAAAAGTTTAGGGGCGACAGCTCATTATTCTGCGGAAGAAAAAATGATGATTATCGATGCGACTCCTGAACTCGCGAGTGAAGCGCAGTTCGAGTACGTGCGCAAAATGCGCGCTTCCATCCTGGTTATGGGCCCGATTCTCGCACGCAACGGCTTTGCTCGCGTCGCTCTACCAGGCGGCTGTGCAATCGGCTCACGTCCGATCGACCAGCACTTGAAAGGCTTCGAAGCGATGGGCGCACAGATTACACTCGGCAATGGCTATGTAGAAGCGAAGACTGATGGTCGTCTACGCGGGGCGAAAATCTACTTGGACTTCCCGAGCGTGGGTGCGACGGAGAACATCATGTCGGCAGCAGCTTTGGCAGATGGCGTGACAACGATTGAAAACGCTGCAAGAGAGCCGGAAATCGTCGACCTTGCGAACTACATCAATGAAATGGGCGGACGTGTTGTCGGTGCTGGTACGGACACGATCCGTATCGAAGGCGTCGAAGGATTGCATGGTGCAGAGCATTACATCATCCCCGACCGCGTAGAAGCTGGAACGTTCATGGTTGCAGCAGCGATCACGGAAGGCGATGTCATCATCGAGAACGCTGTTCCTGAACATATGGCAGCATTGATCTCCAAAATGGAAGAGATGGGTGTCGACATTACGGAAACGGGAGAAGGCTTGCGGATCCGCTCGAACCGCCCACTTCGTTCCATCGACATCAAGACGATGCCACACCCAGGATTCCCGACAGACATGCAGTCACAGATGATGTCACTGATGCTGACAGCACAAGGCAACGGGATTTTGACGGAAACGGTCTTCGAGAACCGCTTCATGCACGTGGAAGAGTTCCGCCGGATGAACGCTTCGGTGAAGATCGAAGGACGTTCGGTCATCATGGAAGGACCTTCGCAATTGCAAGGCGCAGAAGTTGCAGCAACGGATCTCCGTGCAGCAGCGGCATTGATTCTTGCAGGACTTGCAGCAGAAGGCATCACACGCGTCAACGAACTTCAGCATTTGGATCGCGGCTATGTCGGGTTCCACTTGAAACTTGCATCACTCGGTGCAAACATCGAACGTGTATCACTTGAAGAAGCAGAGACAGAAGTACTCCAAGTAAACTGATCTCATTTCTCATAAAATATTCTTATCATGAATGCCTGGATCTTTCTTTCCGAAAGACTAGGCATTTTTTCTATTGAGCGGGTCTTTCCACCTTCAAATTTTGTCCATTACGTGAAAACTGTGATAGAATATTCAGTTAGGAGCATCATTAATTTGAATGAGAATGGGTACCATGCTGGAAGGGGAAACGGAGAATGTTTTCAAAAGATATAGGAATCGATTTAGGAACGGCGAACGTGCTTGTTTTTGTGAAAGGCAAAGGAATCGTCCTCAATGAACCGTCTGTAGTGGCAGTGGACAGCAAGACCAGCCAGATCGTGGCAGTCGGGGAAGAAGCGCGCAAGATGATCGGGCGTACGCCGCGACACATCCAGGTGATCCGTCCATTGAAGGATGGCGTCATCGCAGATTTCGGGATCACGGAAGCGATGCTCAAGCATTTCATCAACCGCTTGAAATTACGTGGCTTCATGTCGAAGCCGCGGATTTTGATTTGCTGTCCGACGAACGTGACGAGCGTCGAACAAAAAGCCATCCGGGAAGCGGCAGAGAAAGCGGGCGGCAAGAAAGTCTACATTGAAGAAGAGCCGAAAGTCGCTGCGATCGGAGCGGGGATGGAGATTTACGAACCATCCGGCAACATGGTGATCGACCTTGGCGGAGGCACTTCCGACGTCGCTGTACTTTCCATGGGAGGCATCGTGACGAGTGAGTCGCTGAAAGTCGCAGGCGACACGTTCGACCGGGATATTCTCCAATACGTCAAGAAGCAGTACAACTTATTGATCGGTGAGCAGACGGCCGAACAGATCAAAGTGACGATCGGTACCGTCTATCCGGACAGCCGGAAGGACGAAATGGAAATCCGTGGCCGTGACATGGTGACGGGATTGCCGCGCATGATCAAATTGAACTCGGGTGAGATCGAGCGGGCGCTTCGGGAGTCGGTCCATATGATCGTCGCTTCCGCTAAGAATGTGCTTGAGAAGACACCACCGGAACTATCAGCGGACATCATCGATTGCGGGATTTTCCTGACGGGTGGCGGTGCACAGCTGCACGGCATGGAGCAACTATTCACGGAACAACTGAAAGTACCGGTCTTTATCGCGGAAAATCCGCTTGATTGCGTAGCTCATGGCACAGGAATCATGCTGGAATCCTTGAACAAACGCCTTAAGTAGCAATGAGCAGGAGTGCATGTGAAAATTGACAGATGCCAGCTAAGCAGATATTTAGTATACTGGATGTAAGCGAAAACGCTGGAAGCTCAATGATAGATTGACCGGCTCAAAATCATATGCCGGCATGCATCTTTGGAAAGGTTGTCTAAAGGAATGGCTGAAGAAAATAAAAAAGTTTCGCTCCGTAAAGAAGCGAAATCCTCGCCGAAGACCGAAGCAAAAGAAGAACAGAAAAAAGCGAAGAAAACATGGTGGGTACAGATTCGCATGTTCCCGATCTGGCTGCGCATCATTCTCGTCCTCGCCCTCTTGGCTGGTGCGATTGTGCTCGGTGTGATGGTCGGTTATGGCGTAATCGGTGACGGGGAACCAAGTGACGCATTGAAAGTGGAAACATGGCAGCACATTTTTGATATCATGGGTGGAACGAGTGATTGACCGTTCGCCTACAGAGAGGGAGAGATGGACTTGCTGACAAATGAACAAATCGAAGCGATCTTGCCGCATCGTTACCCGATGCTGATGGTGGATCGGATGCTGGAGATCGTACCAGGGAAGAGTGCAGTCGGACTGAAGAACGTTTCGGCCAATGAAGACTTCTTCAACGGCCATTTTCCTTCATACAAAGTGATGCCAGGTGTTTTGATCGTAGAAGCACTCGCACAAGTAGGAGCAGCAGCTGTACTGCAGATGGAAGAGAACAAAGGACGTCTCGCCTTCTTCACTGGCATCGACAATTGCCGCTTCAAGCGTCAAGTTGTTCCTGGAGATCAACTGAAACTCGAAGTGGAACTGACGAAGATGCGTGGACCTATGGGACGTGGACATGCCATTGCGACAGTCAACGGAGAACTTGCCTGTGAATGCGACATCTTGTTCGCACTGGGTCCTGTAGCAGAAAAATAAATCGTACCTGTCGCCGCCGCATAGATGAAATACATAGAAAAGAACAACACGCACTGAGAGCTGTTATTCTTTTTCCGATAGTAGGAGGTAAACATCATGTATAGCACATTGCCCACCGGAATCAAAAGCAGCATTACGCGCTCGATCTCCAAAGTATTCGAAGATTATATGGCGAATATCGAATGGAGCGAAGAACGTTTCGAGCTGACGGATTTCAT
Organism: Planomicrobium sp. YIM 101495; assembly: GCF_009707665.1. Taxonomy (GTDB): domain Bacteria; phylum Bacillota; class Bacilli; order Bacillales_A; family Planococcaceae; genus Planococcus. The sequence continues at coordinate 1,479,766 of NZ_WLZW01000001.1, read as the reverse complement.
CAAAACATGGAAATCATACATTGAAGAAAATGCAGGATGGTACAAGAAAGTACCATTGGAAGTACGCGCGAATCCGGTGTTCCATGAAGAGGTAGCGAAGAAGATGAATGAGACAATCGAGCGCATTCTATCCGAGCCGCCTTCCGAGGAACAGATTGCACGCATTGAAGTGAAGCAAGAAGAGCTGAACACCTTCTTCGAATACTCGTGCAAAGCGGAAGCGGCATACGTAGAGAACCGCCTGAAGCAATTGAACTGAATTAGATGTAGAAAAAGCCACAGAGGCCGCCTAGCGGTTTCTGTGGCTTTTTGCGTAATGGGCGCTATTGTTTACTTCGCTTCGTCTGTACGCAATACAGGGCGTGTACGCATATCCGATTCGAATTGCTCCAGCAGTTCATCGCCGGAAAGTCCATCTTCGAGCAGTTCCGAAAGTAAGGTCTCCGCGTACTTCCGGCGTGCGCGTTTCAACGTCCCTTTCATGAGGACCGAAATGTGTTCGCCGATTGGTTTGACTCCGTAAACCGCTACTTCGAACGGTGCAGGTTCGTTCCCAGGATACGAAATGACGACATTCACGTCGACGACATCCCCGATTTCCTGCAGGCGGTTGAAGACGTCTTTATGCTGATGCTCCATCAACATCTCCAACACCCACGAACGGTGGCTATTTTCCTGGTTGATGATGATTCCGTCGATCAATGGGTACTCGACCTCTTCATTCTCGACAAGGCTGAAAGACAGCAATTTAAAGGTTTTCACACAATTCCCCTCCGGTAAGGTCTTTTTTTCAGTATAGCATAGCAGCCAAAGCTTCTTCGATTATTTACGGAAATGCCAAAAATCATTTTTGAATTTGAGTGTCGAAATGGAGCGTGGCATAGCCGACGGAATTTCCGTGAATTAACTTTTTTGCACAACAGTCCAAAAGTGAAATTTAATCGAAGAAAAGTGCGGGTTTATCGAATTTCGCGAGTTGCCGGACATGCAGTCTTTTAATAGACTCATCTTAACCGGAAGGAGGTGAATCGATGAATCAAGTAGGAATGGTCGGCAGGTTGACGAAAGACCCGAGCATGCGTGAAATGAGTGAAGGGCGCACGAGGACAAGCTTCATTCTCGCAGTTTCGCGGAATTTCAAGAACGTGCAAGGAGAGATCGAAGCGGATTTTGTCTTGTGTTCTATCTGGGGGAAACAAGCGCAAAATGTCGCGAAGTATTGTGTCAAAGGATCGCTGATCGCCTTATCTGGAAGGCTGCAGTCACGTCATTATGACCGGGAAGACGGAACCCGTGCATATGTGACGGAAGTGATCGGGGAACACGTCCGTTTTCTTGATAACCGGAAAGCGAAAGAAGAGGAAGGACAGGGTCAGTCGGTCCCGCAGTCCGAATCGGATTTCAATTTTCAACCGCCTGGCACGACAGGTGTCAACGTCTATACTTAATCTTTGAATGGAGGAGCCCTTAGAATGCCTAAAGAATCGCAACTGCAACTGGAGTTTCATATGGAGCAATTGATCAAGTTGACCGCATTGCTACATCAGCGCCTGGCAGAAGCGGAGCGGGAGCTAAGTGAGCTGAAAGCAATCTTCCGTTCCGCAGATGTGAAGGAGCAAATCACCTATACGAAATAAAAGAATCCGGCCGATAGGGGATTGTCGGCCGGATTCTTTATACGGAATAAGTGAGCAGGTCTTTCAATTCAGTGTCCGACAGTTCGGTCATCCAATTGCTCGATTGGATGAACTGGTCGGAGATTGCTTGTTTCTGTACGAGCAAAGAATCGATTTTCTCTTCGATGGTCCCGATCGTCACGAATTTATGCACATGCACGAATTCGGTCTGACCGATGCGGTAAGCGCGGTCGGTCGCCTGGTTCTCAACTGCTGGATTCCACCATCTGTCTGCATGGAGTACATGTGTGGCTGCGGTCAAGTTCAAACCGGTACCGCCTGCCTTCAAGGACAGGACGAAGACTGGGAACTCTCCATTCTGAAAGCGTTGGACGTAAGAATCCCGTTGCTGTTTCGGCATGCTGCCGGTCAGGAACGGCACTTCGAGTCCATACAATTCATCCAGGGCTTGCTGCACAAGATGCCCCATGCCGATATATTGTGTGAAGATCAGGCATTGTTCCCCGCGCTCTGCGATTTCCCCCGCCAGAGACACGATACGCTCCAGCTTTTGAGAACGCGGCAAAATTTCCGCTGCTGATGTATACGGCTCTTTCAGATAAAGAGCAGGGTGGTTACATAGTTGCTTCAGTTTGCTGAGCATCTTCAGCACAAGCCCTTTCTTCTCGAATCCTGTGAGCGTCTCCATTTTCTCCACCGTATCTTGGACAAGCCCTTCGTACAGCGCTGCTTGTTCCGGAGTCAATGGACAGTATTCCAACTGTTCCTGTTTTTCCGGCAAGTTCAACTGCAAGTCCGGGTCTTTCTTCGTCCGGCGCAGCAGGAATGGCTGGATGCGTTTCCGCAAGCGCTCCTTATGCTGATCCGAATCATCCCGCTCGATCGGGATCATGAACTGCTCCTGGAATTGCTTGATGCGGAACAGATATCCTTTATTGATGAAGTCGAAGATCGACCAAAGCTCGGACAGCCGGTTTTCGATCGGTGTGCCGGTCAGTGCCAAGTGATGCTCACCTTTGAATTTGCGGATGGTCCGCGATTGTTTTGTGTACATGTTCTTGATGTTCTGAGCTTCATCGAGTGCGATGCTCGTCCAGATGATTCCGCCGAATTCCTCGGAATCGGAAGAAGCGATGCCGTAAGTCGTCAAGAGGACATCCGGCTGCTCCGATTCCAGGAATTTCGTGAAGGCTTCTCCGCGCGGACGATTGCCGCCGTAGTGCGTGGCGACTTTCAAGTCCGGTCCGAACCGTTCCAGTTCCTTCTGCCAGTTGCCGAGTACGGAAGTCGGGCAGACGATGAGGGACGGCTGTCGTGGCTGGCCATCGTGCACGTGGAGCAGGTAAGCGATCAGCTGGACGGTCTTGCCGAGTCCCATATCATCCGCGAGGCAAAGACCGAAGCCTTCGCGGCGCATGAAGGTCAAGTAATCATAGCCGACCTTCTGATATGGGCGTAGTTCCGCCTTCAGATTAGCAGGAACTTCGGTCTCCGGAAGCTCACGCTTATCGAGTACTCGGTCAAGGAACCCGCGCAATGTGTCGTTCATGCGGAAGTCGATGAGTGGGTCATGGTCATCATCCGGCGACTCCAATAGTTCATCCGGCACGTTTTGGAACAGCATGTCTTTGATGGTCCAGTCGGCTTCGTCCGCTTGCTCGATCATTTCCCGCAGCTTTTTCAAAAGCCCGGCATCGACGCGTACCCATTCGTTGCCAACACGGATGAATTCGCGGTTTTCCGAAACCAACTGCTGGAAGTCCTGCATGCTCAAGTCGTGGCCATTCAACGAGAACTTCCAATCGAAGTTGACAATTTCTCCAAGTCCGACGACGGAAGCTTTTCGCGCTGAAGAATTGATGGTCGCTTTCGCGCGCACTTTCGACTCTTGTACCGTCTGCAGCCAAGCCGGGATCGATACTTCGATTCCGAAACTTTGCAGGATTTCTGCATCGCGCTGGATGAAGGCGAGCACTTCTGCATCGGTCCACTGCGTTTCGTAAAAACGGTCTTCCGTTTCGGGAGCCGTGATGGTCGGACACAGCGACAGCAAGAGTGCTTGCCGCTGTTTGATGTCACCTGCAGCTTGTTTCCATTTTTCCGGCAAGGCGTCTTCGATTGGCCCGTGCTTTTTCCGTACAGGCGGGGACCAGTAAACACTGCCACGCTTGGAGCGGATCACCGTCTTGAACGTCCAGAAGTTGTCAAGGTCGGGTTCGCTCAGCTGTAAGGCGACGACATAATCTGCCGCAGGCTCGAGTCCATCCCATCCGGCTTCGCTGACGAATCGGCTGACAGCGGGCAAGTCCTGGACCGTAAGCCCTTTACGCTGCAACTGGAAGAGGATCGTCTCTTTCAGGAACGACCGCACTTCCTCTGTCGCATAGCCGGCATCGAGCGTGATCCCGTCGTTGTCGGTATGGATGTGATTCCACAGATCCGGATCGTTCAAGTTTTCAGCCACTTGACCGGCCATCTCGATCCATGCGCTATCTTCTTTGGAAGCGCCTTGGAATTTCACGAAATGGTTCGGCTCACGCTGGAACAGACGGACGAATTCAGCAGGGGTCAAGACGAGATCGAGTCCATCGATCGTCTTGGTCAGACCGAAAAAACTTTCCTGATCGAGGAAATACAGGTATGGCGACCAAACTTCCGGCGGGATCCGGTTTCCGGCTTCATTGAACGCCTGGACCCGGAATTGGCCGGTCCGGTTGATTTTCAAGTAGAACGAACGATTTCCTTCGGGTAGGAAGTGATTCATAAAATCTTTCCTTTCTCCATCTCTTCATGCAATGCGCGCAGTCGTTTGTTCTGCGTGCGGATTTCGGTCAAATATGATTGCCAAAATGCCATTTGTCCGCTTCGTTTGCAGACGGCCTTCATTTTTTTCCAGATGCGGACGGCTTGTTTGTAGCTGGCGCGGTTGCGCTCTTTCAAGTGCTCCATCGCATAACGGTGATAGAGCGGCAACACGTATTCCGGAGCGTCTGTCTGGACTTGACTCAGTCCGCATTCCTCCGCGAAGTAAAGAGGGGAGTGGTACAGGTGATGCAGCTCCGCCCATTGTTTGTATAATTTCTTTTCGATCAAGTACATCGAATACGCAGGCAAGCCAAAGTGGCCGAACTGGTGGAACAGATCTTCCCAGCTCTCTTCGTCCAGGTCGATAAGCGAGAACAAGTAGCTCAAGTCCTTGACGTAGCCGTGACGTTGCTGTAATTGCAGCTTGTCGAACAGGAACGTCTTCACATGCGGTTTGATGGCATGCAAACTGGCCTGTAGCGGCTGGTTGAACTGCTCGCGGTCTGCGAGCGTCGCCAGCTCGATGTAATCAGCGACTTCGTGTACCGCGATCGGCTCGATAGTGACGTCTTCACCGAGCAGGATGCTGAAGAACACTTCGATGCGCTGGTCGATGTCGTGGAACGTCGCACGTTCGGCTCTGCGGAGTGCGTCGTTCGTGAACAACGTCGTCCAGAACAGCCGGTACACAGAGAAACGCAGCGAAAAGGACTTATCATCCGCTAAGATGAACGAATGCACACGGTCCCGCAGGAATTCGAAAAAGGCATCCGACTCGAATGTCCGGTGCTGCACGCGCAATTGGCTGAGCAGATCGGCAAGTTCGTGCCATTCTTCATCGAACCATTTTTGGAAGAAGGAATGGTGGACATCTTCGGTCCCTTCGTAAAATGTATCCCATGCTTCCGACAGCGAAAGGAAATGGACATACGTCCTGAAAAGGTTTTTCCATTCGCGCTCGAGCGGCATATGCGCCAGCGCGTTTTTGATCCGCCCATCAGTCAGTTGTTCAAAGTAAAAATAGTTGCGTGCTGTGTAGGAAGGAATCGGATCCCGCCATATATATTTGATTAATGCTTCCCATTGTTGGGGGGACGGCTTGTCTGATAACGCCACCGTCTGCTGTTCTTTTGAACGCCAAGCAGCGACCCACTCCGATAGCGAGCCGACTTTTTGATAAAGGTAGAAGATCACAGCAAGCCTGTGTCGGCATTGCGCGTCTTGCGGACATGCACAAACAGCAGTTTTGGCCTGGAAGTTGAGGACGACTTTCGCTGCGTGGGCATCGCTGACCACGGCTTCGAGAAGCAATCGGTCTTCCTGGAAGGACAAAATCTGTACAGCGCCACGGCGCACTAAAAAGACCGCTTTTCGGACCAATTCTTCATCCAGCGCACGCGTTGGGTGAAGCGTATCGTCGACAGCAGCCATATAATCCTGAATGGTTTCATCGAATCGTTCTGCTAAAGATTGAACAGTAGCCATAATGCACCGCCCTAAAAAATGACTTTCTCTCTATTATACGTCCTTTCAGGCACTCCGTAAATGGACTGTGCCCATTGTGGCAAGAACAGTAGGAAAGAATGGGTTTTTTTCTGAGCGAAAACGGGAAAAGTATGGTAAACTGGATGTAAGTCAGAATATTCTAAACAAAAGGGAGGGGAATGCCATGTTGCACATTAAACTTATGAAGCCGTTTTACACGAAGCGGGAGAATCATCTCATCAAATTCGTTTTCGCATACCAATACTTCTCGATCATGAAGGAAAAGGAACTGTTCCACTTCGTGCCGGTGGAAGGGAAAGAAATTATCGTCAACACTGAAACTTACCAAGTCGAGAACTTATCCGAAGTGTTTGTTTTCCAAAAAGGCAACCGGTTCATCAGGCTGCCCCTATACCAGTTGCTGCTGGTCTCGGACATTCATGTTCATTTGCAGTCGATTCTGAAAGACGAACAGGTCGTCGGCGGAGTGGAAGTCGCAGAAGAGGCAAAGCAGGAGGCGCAGGAAGTGATCGCTTTTTTGGAACAGGAAAACTTCAATCGGATGATGGATGCCGCACTGAGCGACAGAAACGAAGACCTGTTCCGGGATTTGTGGGAACAGCAATATCATGGAGGTTAGGATCTTGAAGCAGAATCCAGAATAAAAACGTCTATCGGAGCACGTGGCGATAGGCGTTTTTGCATGCAAAAAACCTTTTCGCTGTACGGAACAGGAAAAGGTTTTCTAGCCGATCGTTTTCTGCATGGTGCACCTCGCTTTACAGGAAAGTGACTAACATGAAAAGCAGGAGAATTAGTGAACCCGCCGCTCCTATCACAAGATCTTCCCAGTCCAGCTTCAACCATTCGTCAAAGTTCATCATCATTCCCGCTCCCTCCGTTTGGTCCTTGAAAATCGCTGCGCTTCAGTGACGTAATCTGAAGTTGTATTAAGTATAGAGAGCTGTGCATAAAATTACATGAATCAAAATGACTAAAAATTCTAAAATTTATGTATGCGAGGAAATTGGCGAAATGCGATATGAACGAGTCGAAATGCGATATCGACGAAACAAAATGCGATATGCTCCCCACCCTCTTTCATTCGCAGAGCGGCCAGCCGAAATTTGAGAAATGGCCAATCCATTGGTAAAGTGGAAGGTACAAATATAAATAATAGTTGAGAAGGAGCTGGCGCATGTGCGAACGATGCCGAAACGTTTGGAAAAAGGGGATCTGGTCGGAGTGATTGCACCTTCGAGCCCGCCCGATTTGGACAATTTGAAAAAGGCGCTGCCGTTTTTGGAAGAAATGGGTCTGCGGATCAAGATGGGGAAATCCGTCGAAGAGAAGAATGGCTACTTGGCGGGGACGGACGAGGAGCGTCTTGCGGACTTGCATGAGATGTTCGAGGACCCGGAAGTGAAAGGCATCATCTGTGCCGGCGGGGGATACGGAGCTGCGCGCATCGCGGGCCAGATCGACTACCCGCTCATCGCGGAAAATCCGAAAGTGTTCTGGGGCTATTCCGATATCACGTTCCTGCATACGGCGATCGGCCAGCTTGCGGATCTCGTGACGTTCCACGGACCGATGCTCGCGTCGGATGTGGGCAAGCCGGAATTCCATGAGCGGAGCGGGCGCATGTTCGGCCAACTATTCGCACCGTTCGAACTTCACTATACGGATGAAATATCTCCGCTCGAAACGATCAACGGCGGCGAGGCGATCGGCGAACTGGTCGGCGGCAACATCACGCTGCTCCGGAGCAGTCTCGGCACACGTTTCGAATTCGATGCTAAAGGGAAGATCTTGCTGATCGAATCAATCGGCAACAGTCCCCAGCAAGTCGATGCGATTCTGAACCAATTCAAGATGGCCGACAAGTTCAAGGAAGTGGCAGGAGTCATCATCGGCGACTTCAAGAATGCCGAGCCGGAGCCGGGCGAACCAACATTGACGCTTGATGAAGTGCTCGATTATTATTTCAAACCGCTTGGGATTCCGGTCGTCAAAGGCTTCAAAATTGGTCACTGCGAACCACATTTCTCCGTGCCGCTCGGCGCCAAGGCGCGACTGGATGCGGATGCACGCACATTGACGATACTGCCGGGCGTAGAGTGACTTCTTCACGGGAGCTTTTCCCGCAAAAATGTGTTATAATAGGACGATATCGCTTAAAAGAGAGGCAGTGGTAACGATGGCTTTCCAACCGCATGAAAAAGAAGTTTCGGAATTCGTGGCAGCACGCAGAATCGGTGAATGGATCACGTTCACGCGCAACGGAGTGGAAGTGAGCGGAACAATCTTCAAGATCATGGATAATTCCGTTATCGTCGAAATCTCTCCGGAAGACGCTAAAGAGATCGGCGCACCATCTAATATGACCGTCATTTCCCATAAGAAATACACAGTCGTCGAATAATCGACAAAACTCCCGTCCCAGGTAAAAGGGGACGGGAGTTTTACTATTTGGAAATAGGGGGTATGGATAATTCTCTATGCCTTTTGCATCATTGTCATTTAATCCGTGAAAAAGCGGCTTGCTCAGCATTTCAAAAAGGCTGAAATTTTGGTACAGTTAGTTATGCAGATTGAGGAAAGGAACAGGCGCATGATATTCGACTTTAAATTTTGGCGTTACTTCACAAGACAAGGGGAACTCATACATAATCTGAACGAAACGGAAATGCGGGGATTCGGTCCGCGCGTCTTCCTGGTCCTGCTGTTCGGGGTGCTGACATTCGCGCTTCCGGAGATTTGGGGCATGAACACCGCTTCCTTGACGCCTTATATGGCCGCAGGAATGGATGATACATACTTGCTGGCACGTTACGTCTCGCTCTTCGGCGTGCTGATCTGGGCAGGAATCTACTTGTCGTTCCATCTATACGGCGCAGCATTCGCTTTTCACCGCATCACAGACATGCCTTGGCGCGCAGCAATCGTCATGCAGCTATATGTCGTGGCGCTGTTGATCATCGAGAAAGCATTAAACTTCATCATCTTCTCACTGGCAGGCTTCACGATGCCGGTGTCGATCTTGTCGTTTGGTCCGCTCGCGGCAACATTCCTGGATGCATCATTCTTGACGTTCTTCTTTAACCAATTGACAGTCGTGACAGCGCTCATCATCGCGCTGCAATACCGGTTCGTGCGGGCGTTCACGACCATTCCACCCAAAAAATTATTGTTCGTCCTATTGCTTATCCATGTGGCGATCGCACTATTTGTCGCTTCCTTCAGCTTGATGCCAGTGGAAGAATGGCTTGTGCGCTTTACGGAAGGAGGCGTTCCGGTTGAATAAATTTTTCTATATCGCGTTATCGATCGGCATCGCCGCATTTCTTGCGACAAACGCACTGCTGATGTTCGGAGACAAGAGCATCTTGACGAAAGACGTCTACGTCAGCGAATACGAACGTGCTTTCAGCCATACGTATACGGAAGACTTACCGAAAGAAGCGGTCATGGCACCGCTCGGCACGAATCGTATCTACATTCAGGACCGGGAAGCTATCGAACAATGGCTGGTCGCTGAAGGGGATACGGTTACAGCGGGATCAGAGCTTGCGATTTTGAACGAAGCGGAATCCGAGGACCAGCGTTCAATCTGGGAATCCGAGCGCACGGCATTACAGACGGAGCGCCGGGAAGTGCAAAGCGCGCTTCGCAGCCTGGAGTCGAGCCGTCCGCGTGGAACGTCACCGACGACGCGCAATGCAACGGATCGCCAAACGACGACGAATGACGATGGCAATACGGTCGAACTTGATATCAACGTCTCGGTCGGTGTGGAAGTGCCGCAGGACGGGCCGTATGCCGCTGCGATCGCGCAAGCGGAGCAGCAACTGGCAGCTATCGATTCAAGACTTGCGGTACTTGACGCACAACTTGACCGCAGCACGTCTCAGCCTGCGCTCATCAGCCCGGTTGACGGCATCGTTGCACGGGTCAACAAAGACACGGAGCCACTTAGCGTCGACGTCTACTCGCACGAAAGAATGCTTGTGACGTATTTGATGGAAGACCAGTGGCTGAAAGTCGAGCAGCAAGACCTTGTCACGGTACAGGCGGAAGGGCTGGGGACAGCAATCACTGGCACTGTTTCCTTCGTCAGCCAGCTGCCGGCACAGGAGACGGAATGGTTCAAGGCATACCGCGCTTTGGATCCGAAAGAACAAGTGAACCCGATCGCCTTTTATGAAGTGCGCATCGTGACCGACGAGGCCATTGCGGATGTCCTGCCATACGGCAAATCAGCAAACGTCTCCATTACGGTGAACGAAGCGGAAGAAGCAGTCGGACTGTCGGAGAAATGGGTATTCAACCGTCTTGAAGACCAAGGTGCAGCACATGTCCTGACACCGGAAGGCTACGGACTGGACACACCGCTGACGATCGCCTTCGACACGGGCGGGAAAGCTGTCTTGACGGATGGGGTAGCAGCGGGGGAACTTGTCTTACATGAAGACAAGCTGAAGGATTTCGCTTCTCCACCAGCGGTTTTCTTGCCATTCCCGAGTGAAAGGCCGGATTACGAATATGCGAAATCAGTGAACTGGCGTTACTACGTCGAGTATTTATTCGCTCGATGACCAAATGAAACGGCCGGAGAAAAGTTCTTTCTCCGGCCGTTTTTTCCTATTCACCTCACCGTTCACTGCATCGAACCGACTGCATGCAGGCGGTTGAAGGAGACGAAATGATTTTTCCAATATGGGTTGTCGAGTCGGGTGATTTCAATGCCCTTCGATCCAGCGTGGATGAAGGAATTATTCCCGATGAAAATGCCTGTGTGTGAAATTCCCGACGTGTATGTATTCGCAAAGAAGACGAGATCACCGAATGCGGGATTGGTCACTTCCGTGGAAGCTTGGTACATGCCAGCACTGCTCGTGCGTCCAAAGTTGAGCCCGGCTTTTGAATAGACGTAATGGATGAAGCCGCTGCAATCGAATCCTGCGGGTGTAGATCCACCGAAGACGTATGGTGTCCCGAGTTGCTGCATGGCAACCGCGACAGCATCTGCATAAAACTGATTCGCATTCACTGCAAGTGGTTTGTTCGAAACAGCCATGCCTGGTGATTTCGTTGCCGAAGCAGTGCTTGCCGGTGCAGAGACAGTTGCTGCGCCGCCCTTCACTTTCAATGACTGATTAACGAACAGGCGGTCACTCGTCAACTGGTTGAGCGATTTCAATTCATTGATGCTCATGTTGAATTTCTTGCCGATTTTGTACAGTGAGTCGCCGCTCTGGACACGGTATACATCTCCCGTGCTTGCCGTCGAAGCAGCCGCTGCTGGTGCAGTCGCGGGCGTCTGGGAGACGGCCTGGGCTGGAGCTGTGGATTCGGCTGTGGCGCTACCGATCTGGAGCTGCTGGCTTACTTGCAGCGCATCGGTCGATAAGCTGTTCCACTTCTTCAAATCATCGATCGTCACTCCTTGCGCAAGTGCGATCCGGTACAAGTTGTCTCCAGGCTTCACTTCATACACCGAAGCTGCAGATGGGGTCATGGCCGTGGCAGAGAAAATCAAGGCAGTCATCATGCCCGTCAGTACGATTTTTTTCATGAAAAAAGTCACCCTCCAATTTTCTCAACATAAACCCACTATAATTTATCTTGAAAATTCAGTCAATATGATTCTACAAAAATGAATCGTGCACCTCGGATTTACATTTCATGGGGAGCGGAGTAACATTGCACATAATATGATTTGCGAAAGAAGGCTTGACGCTGTGAAGCAATGGAAAATCTATCTCCTTTTAACGTCGATTATGGTCGTGTGGGGCTTTAATTTAGCGGTCGTGAAATATCTTGTCGGGCATGTGGAACCCGTAACGCTCACCGCATTCCGCATCCTCCTTGCCGCGGTGACCGTGTTCATCATCTTATTCATGTTCAAACTCCATCAGACGCCGGGACGGAAAGACTGGCTGTATATTTTCCTCGGTGCGTTATTGAATGTGGTGTCCCACCATTATTTCCTATCTTCCGGTTTGACCATGACGACCGGAACGAATGCCGGCTTGATTCTCGGGACCGGTCCTATGTTGACAGCGGTTTTCGTATCGCTGATCATGCGCAATTTCCCGTCGAGGCTGCAGTGGCTTGGTGTAGTGGTCGGAATGGCCGGCGTATTCTCGACGGTCCTCATCGGAGGAGATGGTGCAAGTGAGATGAACCTGGGCGATGTCTTCGTTTTCATTTCGATTCTTGCACAAGTGCTTAGCTATATCGTCATCGCCAACGCTGTGAAAAATCTGGATCCGCGTGTAATGACTGCCTATATGATGCTGATCGGCTCGATTGTGCTGTTTATTATTTCACTCGTCCAGGAACCGGGCGGCATGCAGGCATTCATGGCAGTCCCGCCGGCTTTCTGGCTGGCATTCTTTTTCTCGGGCATCTTCGGAACCGCCATCGGGCATATGCTTTATAATTACTCGATCGGCCAAGCAGGACCGACAAAAGCAGCGATTTTCATGAATTTGAATACCTTGTTTTCACTTGTCGCAGCAGCGCTTGTCCTGGGGGAAAAGATTACATTGGGCCATTTATTCGGCCTTGTACTGATTGTCATCGGTGTGCTTTTCGGATCCGGCGCGGTGGAAGATCTGCTTGCCAAACGGCGCAAACGACTATAACGTAAGGATTAAAAAGAAAGCCCGCGTATGATCCGGGTAGAGGGGGTTTGAACGTGTCGACTTTATGGAACACGGCAGAGAAGCGGAAACAATTATTATGCAAGCTTGTGAATTGGAAAAGCGGGACTTTGACGAAAGGTGAGGTTGAGTTCGCGCAGCATCTCGCGGAGGAACTTGGGAAATTGCCTTATTTCCATGAGCACCCCGAACAACTGATGCTAAAGGATGTCGACCGCGGCCGTTCAAACGTCCTCGCGCTCTACAAGCATCCGGGCGTCACAGAAACAGTCGTCCTCATCAGCCATTACGATACGGTCCCGACGGAAGAATACGGCGACCTCGAACCGCTTGCCTGCAAGCCTGTCGAACTGACGGAAGCGATGCATTCGGTGAAAGACGAGCTGGACGATGCTGCAAGGGAAGACTTGGAGTCGGGTGACTACCTGTTCGGACGCGGCACGATGGATATGAAGGCGGGACTTGCCTTGCATATGGGATTGATCGAGAAAGCATCGACCGAGCAGTGGCCGATTAACTTGTTGCTCATGAGTGTCGCTGACGAAGAAGTCAACTCGGCAGGCATGCGCTACGGCGTTAACGAACTGCTGGAGCTGGAGAAGGAATTCGACCTTACATACACGCTTTTCCTGAATAGTGAACCGGTATTCGCGATGGCGCCGCAAGACCAAGCCCATTACATTTATACAGGATCGATTGGGAAGATCATGCCGGCCGCTTTGTTTTACGGCAAAGAAACGCATGTCGGTGAACCGCTGTCCGGCATCACATCGAGTTACATGTCGACGTATTTGACGCACCGGATGGAATGGAACGACACTTTCCGCGAAACCTCTTACGGTGAAACGACGCCGCTGCCCGTCACGGCGATGCAAAGAGACTTGAAAAATTCCTATTCAGCGCAAACACCTTACCGGACGAGCGCGATGTATAACGTCTTCACATTCAAACAGAGTGAGGAAGAAGTGTTTGCCCGTTTCGAGAAAGTGGCACGCGATGCAGCAGCACATTGCATGGAAGACTACCGGGCGATGTGCGCGCGCGAAGGCATCTCGCCAGTCGGCGACATCCGGGTCATGCGCTATGAGGAACTGCGCCAATACGCCATCGACAAATTCGGTTATGATTACGTGGACGAATTGCTGGCAGAGACGATGCTGCACGCGGAATGGGACGTCCGCGAAAAATCCATCCACATGGCAGACATCCTGCTCATCAACTGCCAAGAGCTGACGCCAGCGATCACGTTGCTGTTCGCCCCGCCGTATTACCCGGCCGTCAACTCAACCGACGACCCGCTGATCCAGCAATGCGTAGAGTCGGTGATTGCCAGCGCGAGCGAACTGTTCGACATCAACATCCAGCAAGTCCACTACTTCAATGGCATCTCGGACTTGAGCTACGTCAACTACCACGACCAGGAAGACGGCTGGATCACATACGAACGCAACACGCCGATTTACGGCGAAACATACAGCATCCCATTCCAGACGATGAAGCAGCTGAAAGCGCCCGTCTTCAACGTCGGCCCCTTCGGCAAAGACGCCCACAAGCGCACCGAACGCCTCCACATGCGCAATGCCTTCGAGGAAATGCCGGTACTGCTGGAGCAGCTCATTCGTGGATTGGAAAAAGAAGAAATACCAGCCGAGCGCACACCGCACGGCCAATAATTACACACGGATCGGCCGCGGCCGATCCAATCAAACCATTAATTGGCTTTGGAGCGGCCAGCCGCTCCGACAAAACCTCGCCTAGGCGGGGTTTTTGTGTTCAACCGGTGTTGTGTGGCGGACACTTCATCCGCACTAACCGAAGTTTGTTCCGCACTAGGATCCATTTCATCCGCACTAGCCAAATTTCGTACTCAAAAATTTAAATCCCAAGCCAATTTCCAAGGAGCGGCCGCAGTCGATCCGATCAAATAAGTATCGGCCTTCTGAAGCGGGTGTTGACCGGACATTTTTTGAAGTACCGGAAACTCTTCCTCGCTATCCCAACTGAGAACCGCCCCTTTCATCGCCATTCTTTATTAGCAGGACGTCTATAGAAGCGATTCTTTTTGCTTCCGTGAAGTTCATAATTTTTCCGTTTCAATAATCGGTACGCAGACTCTAAATTCGAGAGTTCAAAAAATCCAGGCACTCTTTCGTTGTGATTGTTGGACCCACCAGCATGAACCATTCATCTAAAATCCTCTCATCCAACCCCTTGATAGAACGCTCACACATCCTACAAATCCACGACCGCGCAAGCCGCTTCATTTTGTGCATCTCACAATAGGGGCAGAAAACGCCCGTGAGGAGTTCTTTTGTGGAAACCTGGAAGCGTGGCGCAAGGGGGAACGGAACGAATTCGCTATCGAGCGCGGCCAGCCGCTCACTCAAACGAACCATTTCATCTGCAGAAATTTTCACGGGCGGCAGCGGCATCGTTGTGAGCCTGACCAACGCCTCCTCAGCCCGCCAAATATTTGCGCCAGCCGGGGCACCTTCGACCAACTGGCTCGGGTATGCCACGACGATGGCGGTGAAAATGGGCAGAGGGGCATCCAGCCGCTTGAGCAGCCGCTCCACTTTAAACTTCGCATTCTCCACCTGCACGAGCGGGCTCTTCATGCCGCGCACCTCGCCACTCGGCAATACTTTGTGAAAACCGCTCGGCTGCTGCGTATAGCGCGTCAGGCCGGAAATATTCTTCACTTCCAAAAGGATCACACAGCTTTGCGTCACAATCATCGTATCAATCTGGCATTTTTCAGGCAGGGACACGCCTTGCAGCATCACATACGGATACGGAGGACAAAAGAATTCCAGCAATTCATCAAGTCGGCACTCACCTCCAAACCCTGCACGTGTTTGAGTCAAACTTTCTAGCACGAATGGAATTTTGGGATGCCCTGATGGTAAGCGTCTCAGTAAAGATTCATAACCAGCGAAACTTGCCGGCTGTTCCCGAAACTTTATGATCATTAGAATCACCTCTATCTTTATTGTAACGCGCTTTTTCTCATAATTCCATATAATGTAAATTTCAAATTTGATGCATATAAAGCCATCAAAAATTGAATTTGAATTGCAATATAATATCTATCACTTGAGGAATCATTGTTGGGATAAGAAACTTGTCTGTTTCCAAATTTCATTTTTAGATAAAATTTCATTTATAAATTTTTAAAAGATCTTGAATTCCTTTGGATCGGCCACGGCCGATCCAATCAAACCAGTAATTGCACTTGGAGCGGCCAGCCGCTCCGAAAATAAGGAAAGCCGTTCGCAAACGCGAACAGCTTTTCCATTCAACATAGGAGAAACGTCCATTGCCCCGCCGTCCCGGCACAGGGTACAATTTGTAAAAAAGAGAAGCGGGGGATGAACATGAACATCAAACAAAATATCCAGCATAATTTCGACCATTTCCATACACATCCGGAGGTGAGCTTCAAGGAAGTCGAGACGACGAAGAAGTTGGCGGAAATCATGGACGAGCTAGGTGTCAGCTACCGGACGTTCGACGATGTCACCGGCCTCATTGCCGAAATCGGGCAAGGCGAGCGCGTCGTCGCGATGCGTGCAGATATCGATGCGCTTTGGCAGGAAGTGAACGGCGTCGAACAAGCGAACCACTCATGCGGGCACGATGCGCACATGGCAATGGTACTCGGTGCGATCATGCATCTGAAGGATGAGCCGCTCGATAAGCGTATCCGCTTTATATTCCAGCCAGCGGAAGAAACCGGCAACGGCTCGCTCGATATGGTCCGCCACGGAGCACTTGAAGACGTCACGCATCTGTACGGAATTCACTTGCGTGCGCAAGATGAATTACCGTTTGGACTGGCGACTTCCGCGCTTCATCACGGCTCGAGCAACTTTTTGAAAGGGCGGATCATCGGCGAAGACGCGCACGGTGCCAGGCCACATCAAGGGAAGAATGCCATCGACGTCTTGATGAGCATCCAGCAAATGCTCAAATCCATCTACTTTTCACCATTTGAATCTTATTCTGCAAAAATGACGAACATCCGCGCAGGAGGCGACAGCCTGAACATCATCCCGGGACGCGCGACATTCGCGCTGGACGTCCGCGCGCAATCGAATAGTCTTATGGACGCGCTGAAACTGCGCATCACGGATGGCATTGCAGCGATCGAATCACTGCACAGTGTGACGATCGAATGGGAATGGGACGACTACACGCCTGGTGCGGAAGTGTCGGAGGAAGCACGTGCCATCGCTGAGGCGGCAATAACGGAAATTCTTGGTGCGGAGAATACCGCGCAGCCGATCCATACGCCGGGTGCGGACGACTTCCATTTCTACACGATCAAGAAGCCTGAACTGAAAGCGACGATGATCGGACTTGGCGCTGGCTTGACGCCTGGCCTTCATCATCCGGACATGCACTTCAACCACGATGCGCTGGAGATCGGGGCGAAAATCTTGGCGGCAACCGCGAAAAAATCGTAACTTATTTCAATTTCATGGGCTGAACTAACTACAAAACGGGTATAGGGAGAAAAGGGGACGAGACATAGATTCCCCGGGAAATAAAGGGGTGTTGGTCTATGAAGAAAATCATCTTAGTCATTGCTTTAACATTTGCACTTATCTTCCCTCATTCTGCTAACGCTGCCGTTTTTAAGGATCTCTCACCGAAACATTGGGCACATGACTCCATCACATCGATGGCCGAACAAGGAATCTTGAACGGCTATTCGAATGGGACGTTTCGCCCGAATGAATTCATCACCCGTGCACAAGCAGCCTTGATTTTAGCCCGTGCGCTCGAACTGCCTGCCCGTACGGAGTTCAAACCTAAATTCGGGGATGTGGGTCCGCGCCATTATGCCTATGACGAAATCGCGGTACTGACGGAGCGGGAAGTCTTCGCTGATGCCAATCACTTCAATCCGGATGCGCTGCTGTCACGCGCCCAAATGGCGAAGGTCATCATCGAGGGATTCGAGATCACGGTCGATGACAATCACCTGAAAAGTTATTTGGATGTGCCGGCAAGCCAGTGGGCACACGATTACATCATTACGATGTCCGAGGTGGGAATCACGCACGGTGTCGACCAGACCCGTTTCGATCCATACGGAAAAGTGACGCGTGCGCAATTGGCAGCGTTCACGGACCGTACACTGCTTTTCCAAGAACAAGTAAGGACAGGGACAGTTACGTATGACGGTGATCGGAAAATTTACGCTGGCAAGAAAGAAAAAGCTTACGGGACAATCGCTGCAGTGAATGCAGAGCGGAAATCGAAAGGATTGTCTATCTTGAAAGAAGATCCCGCATTAAGTGCCATCGCGCAGAAAAAAGCCGAGGATATGGTGAAGAACAATTACTTCGCCCATGAATCCCCGACGTATGGTAAGCCTTATGAAATGGCTGTGAAGCTCGGCTACCCGACGAACCAAGTCGGGGAGAATATTGCGAGGGGCTTCTTTACAGTAGAGGATGTCATGCAAGGTTGGTTTGATTCGAAACTGCATTACGAGAACATGCTGCACGCCCCGTACACGGTCATCGGGATCGGGTATGCGGAAGACTCGGACGGATTCCCGTATTGGGTCCATCAATTCGCTATCTTGCCATAACATAGAAGCCGACTGAAGGAATTCAGCCGGCTTTTTCATGTCATTAGACGTTGAACGTCAAAATGTGGAAAGATTCATTGAATTGTTAAGAGTTTATTAATTATGTAGATGTCTGAAGGGGGATTTGTTAAAATGAAAAGGTAGTAGAAAAAACCTATTCCTGAGGAGGAAATCATTCATGGCTTACGTCCTGAAAAACAAGAAATTCATCGCTTCGGCAGTGACAGTGGCAGCAGTCGCTGCAGCAGTATCTCCAGCATCTGCGGATATGAAATTTACAGATGTGGCAGACCGCTATGTCGACGCAGTACAATTTCTAGTGGATCAACAAATTACGCAAGGTATCAGCGAGACATCATTCGGTACAGACAACAGCATCAAACGTCAAGATGCTGCATTGCTACTCGCAAATGCACTTGGATTCGATCCGGAAGAGGAATACGCTGATTCCGGTTTCACGGATGTTCCGGCTTCACACAAATGGGCAGTAGACGCACTCGTGGAAGCAGAAATCTTTGACGGAAAAGAAGGCCGTTTCGGCGCGAACGATTCACTGACACGTAATGAAACTGCGAAAGTGCTTGCAGATGCACTTGGTCTGGAAGTCGATGACAGTGTAACGGAAACTGAATTTACGGATGTCAACGAACGATTTGCGAAATACGTGGAAGCTCTTGCTGACTACGAAATCGCGTACGGCAAAACAGCGACGCAATTCGGCGCGGACAGCGCTGTAACACGCGGAGAGATGGCATTGTTCCTCCACCGTGCAGCGGAATTGCTGGAAGCTCCTCCAGAGCCGGAAGTGCCGGAAGAATTCTCACTTCAAGTGATGCACATGAATGATACGCATGCACGCGTGGATGTATTGCCGAAAATGGTCACAGCGGTAAACGATTATCGTGCTGAAAACCCGGATGCACTTCTTCTTCACGCTGGAGATGCATTCTCCGGAACATTGTATTTCAACGAGTTCCAAGGGGAAGCAGACTTGGCATTGATGAAATTGATGAACTTTGATGCAATGGTCTTCGGAAACCACGAATTTGATCTTGGTTCTTCACCAGAAGGACACGAGGCATTGGCAGACTTCGTAACTGCAGCGAACTTCCCGTTCGTAGCAGCGAACGTCGACTTCTCGAAAGATGAGCTGTTCACTGGCTTGTTCCAGTCTAAGGTAGTAACAGACGATGCGGAAGACGGCAACATCTACAGCGGGATCGTCAAAGAAGTGAACGGCGAGAAAGTCGGGATCTTCGGGTTGACGACGAAAGATACAGAAAACATCGCGAGCCCAGGACTTGTTTCCTTCTCTGACGATTACTTGGAAGATGCAGCTGAAATGGTTGCTGAATTCGAAAAAATGGGAGTCAACAAAGTCATCGCTTTGACGCACATCGGTTACGATGATAACCCTGCAGTCGATAATGATCTTGAGCTTGCTGCGAATGTATCAGGCATCGATATCATCGTTGGTGGACATAGCCATACAGAGTTGAAAGAACCAGTAGTAATCGGTGAAGAAGGCGAAGAGCCGACAATCATCGTTCAAACAGGGGAATATGCAAAAAATCTTGGAACACTTGACGTGACATTCGATGAAAATGGTGTCTTGACAAGCTATTTCGGTGAATTGATCGGAACTGGTGATTTAGAAGCAGATGCAGAAGCACTTGAAGTTCTTGCTCCTTTCAAAGAAAAAGTGGATGCAATCCAAACTGAAGAAATTGAAGCAACAGCAACGGAAGCATTGACAAACCCACGTGCTAGCGATGAAGGCGGCGATGGTTCATCCGTCCGTGCAAACGAAACAGCGCTTGGGAACATCATCACAGACGGCATGCTTGCAAAAGCGAAAGAATACAATGATTCTGTCGTCATGGCATTCCAGAACGGCGGCGGCATCCGTGCGCCGATCGATGCTGGCCCGATCACAGTCGGTGAAGTGATCACGGTTCTTCCTTTCGGTAACACGTTAGCGACGATGGATCTGACTGGTGCTGATTTGTTCGCAGCGTTCGAGCACAGTGTCAGCCAAGCACCGAATGAGAGCGGCGGATTCCTTCATGTTGCGGGTGCGAAAGTGACTTACGATTCGTCTCAACCTGCTGGTGAGCGCGTAGTAAGCATCGCTTATGAAGCTGCAGATGGCGAATTTGTAGAAATCGAACTTGAAGAAACTTACACAATTGCAACAAACGCATTCACTGCTAAAGGCGGAGACGGCTACGACATGTTCGCAACAGCTTACGCTGAAGGCCGCGTATTGGACCTTGGGATTTCTGACTGGGGCAACTTGCTTGAAGAACTTGAGCGTCGCGGTGAAGTATCCAATGAAATCGAAGGCCGTATCATTGATGTGAATGATGCGCCTGCAGAAGATGAAGAAGGCGAAGAGGGAGCAGCATAATTCTTTCTCTCAAAACGAACCCCGGGCGTTCATGTCCGGGGTTTTTCTTTTGAAAAAAAGGTGGACATTCCTCCGATTATGCGATATTTTCAAAATAATTAAATTTAATGAGAGAAGATTGAGCGGGACAAAAAGCCTGGTATGGAGCGTTTTTTTACTAAATATGGTTTCAAAAAGCGCTTAAAAAAGCAAATTAGCACAAATGATACATAGAATTTTCATGATAATTAAGTTAAAGTATGGGATGAATTGATTTTAATTAAGTATAGGAGGAAATGTGGTCTTGAAAAAATGGATAGTATTGTTGTGTTTCATGTTGATCGCTTCCGTATTCGTTCCTTTCAGCCCTGCTAAAGCCAGCTCACACTTCACAGACGTAGGAAATACTCACCGTGCTCATGCGGAAATCTCCTATCTCGTCAATAAGGGAATCGCGAACGGCTATTCCGATAACCGCTTTAATCCCGCTAGACAAGTGACACGTGCAGAAGCTGCAGCGATGCTTGGAAGAGCGTTGAATTTGAATGGCTCACAAAGAAATACGCCATTCACAGATGTTGGGAAAGGGAATATGGCATCAGGCTATATCGTCGAAATGAGCAAAAAAGGCATCATTTCCGGTTACCCGGATGGTTCATTCCAACCGAATAAAGTATTGAAGCGTGGCGAAATGGCGTTATTGATCGGCCGTGCATTCAATATGGGTACGACTGTTTCAGCCGCTTCAAAGAGTTTGATGGATAAAGGAATCGCGCAAGGACTTCCGGGTGGCTCATTCGGAACGGAATTGCAGATCATCCGTGCCGACTTCTCGGTTTTCCTGGCAAGAACATTGAACGCAGACTTCCGGGTCAAACCTGGTGAAGTCTCGTTCGGAACGACGATGTATGTGAATACCGGCTCGGATACGCTGAATATGCGTTCGGGTCCAGGGACTTCCCATAGAGTCATCAGCAGTTTGAAACATGCAACAGTGGTCGGCGTCGGCACAGTGTCAAACGGCTGGGCGCACGTCAAAGTCAATAACGTCATCGGATACGTCAGCTATTCGTATTTGACGACATCCAAGCCAGGTTCGGTCCTGCCAAGCCCTCCGCCATCAGCAGCGAGTGACTTGACGGTCATCATCGACCCGGGGCATGGTGCGCACGATCCAGGCGGGGTGGGCTATGGACACCAGGAGAAAAACGTCGTCTTGAACATTGGCCGTCATATGAAATCCTATTTCGATATGGTACCGATCAATGCGAAGATGACACGTAACAGCGATGTCTTCGTCACATTGCAAGACCGTGCGAAATTCGCTTCACGTAACGACGGTGATATTTTCGTCTCGCTTCATACGAATGCATTGAACGGCGCAGCAAATGGCCAGGAGACATTCTATTACGCAAAAACGGCAGCCAACAACACGAACGTCCAGCAATCACGTGCGCTTGCAATCTATTTGCAAGAACGCATGCAGGAAACGTGGCCGCTCCGTGACCGCGGCGTCAATCCATTCGGTTACGGGAACTTTGCCGTCCTCCGTGAAAATACAGTACCGGCTGCTCTTGTCGAGATGGGCTTTATCGACAGCTCGATCGACATCAAGTACATCAACAACGAAGCACACCGTAAAGCGATGGGGAAAGCATTGTTCCTCGGAACGCTTGACTATTTCTATCACTACGAAGGCCGTACCGATGTCTTGCCTTACTACAAAACAGTCGGTGCGACAGTCAGCAAAAAACATCATTGATCGATCCGAAACCCGCAGCCATCACGATTT
The DNA here is from genome assembly GCF_009707665.1 of Planomicrobium sp. YIM 101495. Lineage (GTDB taxonomy): Bacteria > Bacillota > Bacilli > Bacillales_A > Planococcaceae > Planococcus. The sequence continues at coordinate 1,457,382 of NZ_WLZW01000001.1, read as the reverse complement.
GGCTGCGGGTTTTTTATTTTTCCGGCTCGTCCGGATTTTGGGTATCAAGCATGCTATTTCCAGTGCAAATAAGGTATGATGGGAGAGAAGTTTACACATCAGGGGGGACTTGACATGAAACAGCTCGCTTTTTTCATTCTTTTATCCATTATCGTCCTGCTGCCGGCGCAGGTTTCAGCCGAGGGATCGGAAAGTTATTTAATTTATGCATCTGAAGCGGAGATCGGCGCGATCAAAGCTGCGTATCCATCCGTCACAGAAGAATTCGAAGAGCTGCCCATCGTGGAGCTGGCACTGACGGACGATGAGAAGAACGCGTTGCAGGCCGAATTCCGGACAGCTGAAATCTACCCGAACAGAGAATATACAGTAACGAGCGATGTGGTTCCCAGCACGTATCAATCCGTGAAAGCGACACCGCAGCACACTGCGCCTTACACAGGGAAAGGCGTCCGTGTAGCCGTACTTGATACGGGCATCGCGACGGACCACCCGGACTTGAAGCTTGCAGGCGGTGTCTGTACGGCAGCGGTTTGTGCAGATGGCATCCCATATGACGACAATGAAGGCCACGGAACGCACGTCGCAGGCATCATTGCCGCACAGAAAAACAACAAAGGCATCATCGGCATCGCTCCGGGTGTGGAGCTATATGCCATCAAAACGATGAACAACCGCGGTGCCGGATCCACGACACAAGTCGCGAAAGGCGTGGAATGGGCCATCCAGAACGACATCGACATCCTCAACATGAGCATCTCGATCAAGATCGATGACCGGCCGCTTGAGATGATGCTAAAACGCGCTTACGACGAAGGCATGATCATCGTCTCGGCTGCCGGTAACGAAGGATGGGAAGTCAAGCCGAGCACAGTCACTTATCCAGGGAAGTACAGCACGGTCATTGCGGTGGGTGGACTGGACGGCGAATGGAAGCGTGAAGCGAACTCCTCTTACGGACCGGAAGTGGAAATTTCCGCACCGGGGCAGCTCGTCTACAGCACGTATCCGACAGGGCTCGATATCTGGGACGACAAGCAGGACGGCTACCGCAGATTGACGGGGACCTCCATGGCGGCACCGCACGTCTCAGCGATCATGGCGATCTACAAGGAGCAGTATCCTGGACTCGCGAATACGAAATACCGGGAAATGATCAAGCAGACGGCACTGGATATCGGCAAGACCGGACGGGATGACGAAACCGGTCAAGGCATCGTCCAGTACGAAAAGAACATCAAGAACTTCGTGTTCCCGAAAGCGACCGTCAACAAAGGGCACATCCAGATCGACTTGCACAACAAGAACAATGCTTCCGGGTGGACGATGACGGAAAACGGCACGGCCTTGCAAGAGACGGCTCCTGGAAAATGGGACGTCTACAAGACGAAAGGTACTTACAAGTTCGAAGTGAACTACCTCGATGCAGCCGGCAAGACCGTTCGTGACGCTGTGACATTGACAGTTGAAGAACCGGCCTTCCCGGACCTTACGATGTCATCGTGGTTTGCGCCTCATATCAGTTACCTTTACAGCAACAATATGATCGGCGGTTATACGGACGGGACGTTCAAGCCGCGCCAGTCGATCACACGTGCTGAAGCGATGATCATTCTCGGCAGAGCGCAAGGCCTGGATGGCACGCAGCGCGACACGGCATTCTCGGATGTCGGTGCGAACAACAAAGCGTCCGGCTATATTCAGTCGGCACGCGAACAAGGGCTCATCGCCGGTTTCCCGGATGGCACATTCAAGCCATACCAATCGGTGACACGTGCAGAGATGGCCTTGCTGATCCACAGCACGTATCGATTCAACGTGGACGAAGAGGCGCCGAATCCATTCACGGACGTCCATAGCAACATGGCGAGCTACGAGGCGATCCGTGGCCTCACACAAGCGGGCATCACCCAAGGAACGACGGCAGAGACGTTCGGGCCGTATGATTTCATGAACCGCTACACATTCAGCGTGTTCCTGGCACGGTCGGAAAACCCGATGTTGATCGGAAAATGAATGGAAGAACCACTCCAGAAATTTGGAGTGGTTCTTTTTTTACGTCGAAACTCCTGTAACAAACGGCGATTCTCGTTAAACGGATTCGTAAATTCCATGGACATTTCGACCCTGTACTGTAACAAAACAAGTGAATTTAAAGAAAAATCAAGCCTATGCAGACAGAAAGTAGGTATGAATATTCAGAAAATATACCGTCTATTGCCCGTCCTTCCTGGGTTTAAACGTATTTCTAGGCAATGTTACATAAATGTAATATTCTCGTAACCAAAAGGTGTACTTGAATCTGTTATGATTCTAATCAGGTTCAGAAAACAAGTTTTAATAAACAAGCAACAAACAGATAAAGTACATCACAGAAGCAAATCTTGATTCAGTGTCTGATCAACACTTGAATCACACTAACTTACGAGGTGACAATTTGAAAAAACGTATAATAGGCATGATGATCGCCATTTTGATGATCTCAGCACTACCAATGATGACAACCGAAGCCGAAGCCAGTGCAAAAGCTACACCGGAAGCCATAGTAGATTACGCGATGAAGTTCAAAGGTACACCTTATAAATTCGGTGGAACAACACCATCAGGTTTTGATTGTTCCGGCTATATCCGTTATGTATTCAACAACTTCGGAATTTCACTTCCAAGAACTTCAGCAGAACAGTACAGCGTAGGAACAGCAGTATCGAAAAGCAATCTTCAAAAAGGTGACCTTGTATTTTTCGCAAATACATATAAAAAAGGCATCTCCCATACAGGTATTTATGTCGGCAACGGCAACGTGATCTCTGCAGAAAGCGGCGGAGTCGAAATTTCAAATATCAACACCAACCCATATTGGGCTCCTAAATATGCAGGGGCAAAACGCCTAAGCAGCGTACAGAGCGCTCCAGCTCCAGAACCAGTACTACCACCGGTAACAGACGGTAACTTCGTGGATGTTGCATCTTCACATCCAGCATACGAAGCAATCAAAACATTGAACGTATCCGGCGTGATCAACGGCTTCAAGAAACAGGACTTCCGTCCGAACGAAGGCGTAACACGTGGACAAGCAGCAGCAATGGTCAACCGTGTGCTTGGTCTTAAAGCAAGCACGAACGTCCAATTCAGAGACGTAGCGAAGAACCATAACTTTGCAGGCGACATTGCAGCAATGCAAGAAGCAGGCATCCTGAAAGGCTATTCGAACGGGGCATTCGGCATGTACGATTCCTTGACGAAAGCACAGCTTGCAATCATCCTTGAGCGTGCATTCAAACTTTCACAATCAAGCGAGATCCAAGCACAAACAGCATCATACAAATACAACGACGTGAGCGCATCAACTGGCGGCCACAAAGAAATCATCACACTGAAAGCGATCGATCAGACATCCGTCTTCCAAACGTCAAGCTTCTATGCACAGCGTGAGGCGAACCGTTCTGAATTCGCAGCAGCATTATTCAGTGCAATGAACACGAAATAAGATTATCAATAGAACGACTATTAATATAGTAGAAACTCAAAAATCCACCTGGTTATCGGGTGGATTTTTTTCTTAATCGAAATCAGAGGAACCGCACTTTCAACGCAGAATATTCCATACGCATTGCGAACTATCTTTCAAAAAATACCGAATTCCTCTTTTTATCATCGGTGTAATGCTTTACACTGAAGTCAAACACATCTAGGGAGGCTCCTATGAAATCCATCACAAAACTTTTCGCAGCATTGATCCTATTGATTTCTGGCATCGCCACATTCACATCACCGGCGTCGGCCAGTGATATTGTACCAGGAAGCGCACTGGAAAAAGAGTTCCGTGCCATGATCGACCGCGGCGTCATCTCCGGCTACACGGATGGTACATACCGCCCGACAGCAGACGTGACACGCGCGCAATTCGCAGCATTCATCAACCGTGCACTCGAGCTTCCAGCGGGTACACACACCTTCACCGACGTCTCATCGAATGCAGCACTTGGCGATGACATCGGCGCGGTCTATAAAGCCGGCATCATGCAAGGAGTTTCGTCATCAAGCTTCAGACCGGAAGCCCTGATCACACGCGCACAAATGGCACTTACGATCCAGAACATGATCAAATACAGCGGCATGGACTTGACGCAAAAGACCATGACCTTCACCGATGCAGCAAGCATCAACTCAGGCGTCTTGCGTGCAGTCTACGTCAACGCCCATTACGGCATCATCAGCGGCTATCCGAATACGAACACCAATCCGGTGACGTATTCCTTCAGACCGGAAAATCCTGCAACACGCGAGCAAGCAGCAGCATTCATCTCGCGTTTCTTGGATGCACTTGAAGATGCACCAGTACCGCCTGTGACACCCGACGAGCCTTCCGTTGATTCGGATTACTACCTTGGTTACGTAGAAGGCGGCAAGCTTGTGAAGCAATCTCTGGGTCGTGAAAGTTATTTGGAAACAGCTGAAGCATTCAAGGCCACACCGACTGCCAAAGCAATCATCCGCGGCGATGAAATCGTCCGCATCAAGTCGGGCATCGCTTACGGCGACCGGACAGCAGGGAACGTCCGTCAAGTGACGACGGTCTATTACGACAAAGACTTCCGTAACCAAGCAACATATGTCGAGCATGGACGTGAAATCCGCTACATCGACGCCAACGCAGAATTCGTCAAAGTCCAAATCGGCGGAACGATCGGCTATGCGAAACATAGCGAAGTCAATTTCATTCCGTACGAACTGATCACGAACCGTGATTACTTCGTGAAGAACCAGTGGGGAACACTGGAGCATTACGAATACAACCACGTAACCCAGCGCGGGGGTACGCACTCGATCGGACCAGCTCCAGCAGCGATGCAAGCAGGCGTCCGCTATTACAGCCATGACGGTGTGAACTTCGCCAATTCAGCTGGACGTACACTGTTCGAGCACTATCCATACTTCCAGTTCCAATTGATCCGCACGAAAACAAGCTATTCAGCAGCTGACCTGGACCGTTTCATCATGCACCGTCTCAGCGAAGTGAACAGCGATAGCGGTTATTACAAAGACGCGCTCAAGCGCTCGAAGCTGATCGGCATGGGCGAGCACTTCATCAAGCTTCAAAACCAACACAACGTCAATGCACTGTTCATGCTGGCAGCAGCGATGCATGAAAGTGCAAGTGGCATGAGTGAGAATGCCTTGACGAAGAACAACCTGTTCGGCATCAAGGTTTATGACAGCTCTCCGGAAGCAGGGGCGAAGTATCCGAATCCACAAGCGAGCATCGAAGCATTCGCCAAAGATTACATGAACAAGAACTATGCCAACCCGCACGGCGCTTACGCAAACGGGGCAGTGCCAGGGAACAAGACAGCCGGCTTCAATGTCAGCTACGCATCCGATCCGAAATGGGGCTCGAAAATCGCTGGACACATGTTCCGCGCTGACTTGTACCTCGGCCAACGCGACATCGGACGCTACGACCTCGGCATCACGAACACACCGAGCGTCAACGTCCGCAAAGCACCGCAAGGAGAAATCCAGTACACGTACAAACGCACGAACCTCGGCGTCGATGGTGATCTTGGCTATCCAGTCGTCATCGCAGGCGAAGTCAAAGGCAACGACGGCTACATCTGGTACAAAGTCCATTCCGACCTCAATACGGGCGGCTACAGCTACATCCGCTCGGACTTGATCGACCGCATCAACTAATGCAAGAAGGAAAGCACCTGCCGCGGCAGGTGCTTTTTTCAATATAGGGGCTTCCGGTTTTGAACTAATCTTCCTGCTCTCCTCGGGGCGAGGGGAGATATCGCATTTCACCGCACGCATATCGCATTTCGCGCCGCTGATATCGCACTTCGTTCCCGGCATATCGCATTTCACGTCTCTCATATCGCACTTCATCATTTTCGGACGTATTCAAGAGATCTAGCCGGATTCCGGGCGTCGATTTTGAAGTAAGGAAAGCACATGCCGCGGCAGGTGCTTTTTTCATGATAAGGGCTTGTAGGATAGCTTAGGGGCTGCGGCTCTGTTGGGGGCGAGGGGAGATATCGCATTTCACCGCACGCATATCGCATTTCACGCCGCTGATATCGCACTTCGTTCCCGGCATATCGCATTTCACGTCCCCCATATCGCACTTCAGCCAAAAACCCCGCAAAAAAAGCACGAGCCGCATGCAGCTCGTGCTTCTATTATTTCTTCCCGCGTTTCACAAGTCCGAGTACACGGCCGAAGCCAGCCGGATGGATGATACGCAGGGCAACTGCGTAGACGATGACGCCGATCGGAATCAGCACCGCCAGCTGCAGGAGCGAGTACCACTGTTCTGTACCAAGCAAGCGTTTCGCACCCCATACGGTCAATGCCATGACCGCGGCCGGCAAAATTGTCCGGACAGCTGAATCGCCGAAACGACGCAATTCGCCCCAGCCGAGGTCTTTGTAGACAACGATGAGCGAGACTGTGAAATAGTAGATCGAGACGATTGACGCGGCGAAAGCAAGTGCGACGTAACCGTAACGTTCGACCAATAACCAGTTCAGCAAGAAGTTGATCGCGATCGTCGTCACAGAAATACGGAAGACGATCGCAGTTTTCCCACGTGCATACATTGATTTGGAAAGGATCAGCTGCATGCCTTGGAAGATGATGATCGGCAAATAGAACAGTAACGCAATGTGAGTGTTCGCTGAATCGACTGCGGTAAACTTCCCGCGCTCATAGATGAACGCGATCACTGCGTCCCCGACGACGAGCAAGCCTGCCGTGATCGGGACAAGCGTGATGAACGACAGCTCCATACCGCGAAAGACTGTGTCGCGGAATTTCGCGACGTTCTCAGTCTGTTCGGACATCAAGGTGAAGATGATTGCTGCGAGTGTCGCCGCATAGATTGCGTTCGGAATCGACACGATCAGCTGCGAGTTGTTCAAGTACGTGACAGCCCCTTCGAAGCCGACGCCGGACGCGAACGATTTGTTGACGAACAAGTTCACTTGGCCGACGACCGAGTTCAACAAGGACGGCACGATCAAAATCAAGAAGGCCTTGCGGAAGTCCGCTTCCATTTTGAGTGCCGGCGTCCACTTGTAATCCGACCGGACAAGATAGACGACTTGAATCAATGCTCCGACGATCGTTCCGAAAATAAAGCCGTACGCGACTGCGTAAATGCCCCAGACATCACTGAACAGCAAGGCGAACAAGGCAGCCATTAATGTCGCAGACAGCTTCGACACGAGTGTCGGGACAAAGATACGGCGTGACTGCAAGTACGATTCCAGCAAGCCGGCAAGCGCGATGAACACCATGAAGATGAAGAACACTTCGGTCATTTCGACCGCGACTTGCTCAGCACCTGGACTCATGTTGCGGTAGATGAACGGCACGAACTTCTCGGCGAATGCCCACCCGATCACTGAGATCGCGATGAACAGCAGCATCGTCCAGTTCAGCAGCGCATTGGCATTGCCGTCTGTCGGATCTTCGCCGCTTTGTCGCCGCTTGATGTACATCGGCAAGAAGACATTGTTGAAGCCGGTAGCGATCATTGCGACGACGAGCGTAATGAAAGAAAAGGCGAGGAAGTAGCCGTCCGTCGCGTCCGATGCCCCGAACTCCCGGGCAACGACCGATTCGCGTAAAAATCCGGATAATTTCAGCAGCAGGGCGAGGCCGGTCGTCCATATCGCCGCTTTTTTCAAACTCGACATATCAGTACCTTCTTTCTTAAAGCCCGGTCAAGATTGTTGAAGCGCACGTTTGTAGATGGCTTCGTATTTTTCCGCTGCTGCGAAATGCGAATAGTTTGCGACGATTTTTTGGCGTGCTGCATCAGCAAGGCCGCTGCCGTATTCCGGATCTTCCAGGAGTCGGATCATCGCGTCAGTCAATGCTGGCACGTTCCGCTCTTCTACGAGCAAGCCGTCCGTTTCGTGGTCGACGATCTCTTTCAAGCCGCCGACTGCACAGGCGATTAGTGGAATACCAGAGCCCATCGCTTCAAGTGCCGAGATCGAAGTCGCTTCTTCGACACCCGCCGAGTAAATCGACGGAACAAGCGCGATATCGCTGAGCGCGTAATATTGGATCATGTCTTTATGGTCGACTGCGCCAAGCATTGTGACTTGTTTCTCGATACCGAGCTCTTTCGCTTTCGCTTTCATCTCGTCCATCATTTCACCCGTTCCTGCGAACACAAGACGCGCGTTCGGGAATTTCTCCAAGACAGGAGGGAATGAAAGGATCGGGTAGATGACGCCGTTCTTTTTCGTCAGGCGGCGCGGGATGAAGAAAATCTTCTCATCGTCCGAGAAGCCGTATTTCTTGCGGAACTCCGCGCGGCGGTCCAATTCCGGCTTGAAGTCTTCCACGTCGATGAAGTTCTTGATCATCGTCGCGTCAACGTCCGCTTCGCGCTTGATGTATTCTTTGATGCGTGTATCGACTGTGACGACTTCGCGCGTTTTCTTGAACATGTCGAATTCGACCGACAACAATTCAGCAGAGTGTTTGCTGTTTTCAGCGACCGAGCCTTTCGAAATGCCTTCGTACGTCAAATAGCCGTGCGCCGTCGTCACTGTCGGAAGGCCTGCTTTCAGCGAAGCGCGTGTTGCGAAGACATCCTGTGCGTTGACCAAGTCGAATGACTGGTACTTCGGCTGCTTCAGCATTTTCTCCAGGAAGTCCTGGCGGCGGTTCAACGTCCAGACGTAGCCTGCGCCGAGTGAAACTTTGTTCAGGACAAACGAAGGACCGCGAGCAACGAAGTCGCGGCGCCATTTCTCAACGTCTGTGAACGATAGCGTTTCTACCGTGTGGCCAAGGTTCTCGAGGCCTGTTTTTAATGTCGTCATATGGGTCGACAGCCCGCCGAGGTGGGGGTAGTCATAAGATGTTGCAAGCAAGATTTTCATAAGTCATTCCCTTTCTATCATCGAACCGTTATTTCTCGAACTTTTCCTTCAGCAACTCGACGTTACGCATTGCCTCATCGTGCAGTGTCTGTACATTCGGCGCAATGATCGCTTGCGCTTGTTCTTTATTATCCAGTAAATATAACGCGTTCTCTAGCAGTTTAGTTTCATCGATCTCGCCGAGGCGGAACGAATAATCCCACATGCCCGAACGTTTCAGGAAGCTCTCGACTTTCTTGTCGTAAGAGAATCCGAGGTGCGGGACGTTCGAAAGCGCTGAGAAGATCAAAGCGTGCAAACGGAGGCCGACTGTCAATTCCGCGTGGCGGATGAAGTTCAAGAACTCGTTCGGTGTGAAATCCGATCCGAGTAGCATTGCTTTGTCCGCGTGCTTCATTTTCGCCATGACTTCCTTGGAAGCAGGGACGTCATACTTACCTTCCATCGGCACGAAGACCGGTGTCACACCGCGCTGTTCGATCAACTCATCCAACAAGTGCGCCGTCTTCTCGATGTAATCCGGATGGTCGAACCACGGGCGTATCGTCACGGCAACGATCTTCTCTTCGCCAGTCAATGGCAAGGAGTTGTATGCACGGTCTTCCTCGTCCGCTTTGAATGCGAAGACGATGTCTGCCGTAACGACCGTCTCCGGACGCGTCACGCCGAGGCTGTGCAAGTAATCCTTCGAATACTGGTCACGCACCGTCACGAAGTCTGCGCGGTTCGCAAGCAGGCGCATCAAGAACTTGCCCCACTTCGATGTGACCGGCCCGATGCCTTGCGAGAAGAACATCACTTTCGTTCCGCAAAGCTTCGCGAGCAGCACGATCAGCAAGTAATAAGGAAGCGGACCGAACAAGAACTTCGTCGGATACGTATCCTGCAAGAGACCGCCGCCTCCGGATACGAGCAAGTCTGCGCCACGCAGCGCTTTCACTTTTTCCTTGTTCTCACGGCGCCATGCACGATACACCGATTTCACGTTGTATTCCTTCGCTGTCTCTTCAGGGGACAGGGAGAACACCGTGATGTCGGGACTGTCGAGCTCTGCGCGTAAATTATCGATAATGGACTTCAGAATCGCTTCATCGCCCGTATTTCCCAAACCATAAAACCCTGATAATACAATTTTCACTTACATTTCCTCCTAAACTGGTCCCGGTGAGGGCTGACGAACTTGTCAGAGGTTCGAAAAGGGAGGCTGACGAACAGCGCCAGAAAATAGATAATTTTCTAACCACTTTTCACTGCTTCACCGGAGCGGACTAAGACCCTTGAAGCCTTGTCCTTGCTAAATTCTAACACTTGTCATTCAGCCTATGCAACTCCCTGCTGAATCTGATATACTAGTAAAATTGAAGACCAGGGAATCGAGGTTTGAATAGATGAAAGACAGTTATCTCGGGGTCGATGTATCCCCGCTGACATATGAAGGCATTATCGAGGATCTGCGCGGTCGCGTTGCACGCAGTGAACAGTCGACCATCATCGCGGTCAATCCCGAAAAAGTGATGGCGGCACAAAAAGACCCGCAAGTGAAACAACTGATCAACGCATCCACTTACCAGATTGCGGACGGCGTCGGCATCTTACTGGCGTCGAAAGTGAAAGGCGGCACCGTCACATCACGTGTCACGGGCGTAGACATGATGGCGCGTCTTCTCGCTTTCGCGGAAGAAGACCAGCATCCGGTATTTTTCTACGGCGCGAAAGAGGAAGTTGTGACAAAAGCGATCGAAGAAATCAAGAAGACGCATCCGAACATTCCAGTCGCCGGCTACTCGAACGGCTATGAAAAGGATGAAGCGGCACTAGTCGAGCGCATTCGCGAAAGCGGCGCACGCATCCTCTTCGTCGCACTCGGCAGTCCGAAGCAGGAACTGTGGATGAAGCGGAACATGCGGGCACTTCAGAACGTCCTTGTATTCCAAGGTGTGGGAGGCAGCTTCGACGTCTTCTCCGGAACAGTCAAACGCGCACCCGCTCCGTTCCGTAAGCTCGGCATCGAATGGCTGTACCGCCTCGCGTCGAACCCGAGCCGCATCAAACGCCAATTACAGCTGCCTGTATTTCTTGTGAAAGTATTGAGATCCCAAAAATAAAGGAGTTTACCAATCATGAAAAAATCGATTTGTGTTGTCGGACTCGGCTACATCGGTTTACCGACAGCAGTCATGTTCGCCAATCATGGCCACCAAGTCCACGGTGTGGATGTCAATGAACGTGCGGTAAAGATGATCCAGAACAAACAACTTCATATAGAAGAAGACGGCTTGCAGGAACGTTTGGACCTTGCAGTCGATAATGGCATGCTGACAGCAGGCACAACGCCGCAACGAGCGGACGTCTTCATCATCGCCGTGCCGTCTCCGATCAAAGCGGACAAAACGGCCGAGATGGACTACGTGCGCAAAGCGACAGCATCAGTCGTACCATTCCTTGAAAAGGGCAACTTGGTGATCCTGGAATCGACGGTCCCACCGAAAACGGTGGAAAACGTCATGATGCCGGAATTGATCAAGTCAGGCATGGAAATCGGCACGGAACTCTTCGTTTCGCATTCACCTGAGCGCGTCATCCCGGGTAAAGTCTTCACGGAGCTGGTCACGAACGACCGCATCATCGGCGGCATCAACGAAGCATCCGCACGCATGACGACGGAACTGTACGAATCCTTCGTCCAAGGGGAAATGCACGAAACGGATGCCACAACTGCTGAGCTTGTCAAAGTCATGGAGAATACATACCGTGATGTCAACATCGCTTTCGCGAACGAACTTGCGATGATTGCACAAGGGATCGGTGTCAACATCTGGGAAGCGATCGACCTTGCCAACTTCCACCCGCGTGTCAACATTCACAAGCCAGGCCCTGGCGTCGGCGGACACTGTATCGCAGTCGATCCATGGTTCCTCGTGGAATTGGACCCGGAAAAAGCGCAAATGATTCACTTGGCCCGCCGCACGAACGACGGCATGCCTTCTTATACAGCACAGCTGACAGCCGATATCTTGAATGCGAAAGGCATCAACGATCCGAAAATCGCGGCACTTGGCCTTGCATTCAAAGGCAACATCGACGACATGCGCGAAAGCCCGTCCGTCGAAGTGGTGGAGCAATTCCGCCAGCGCAACATGAACATCATGGCGCATGACCCTCATATCAAAGAAAACCAATTGCCGGTCCAGACGCAATCGATGGAAGAAGCCGTCCAAGACGCATCGGCACTTGTCATCTTGACGGACCACACGGTGTTCAAGGAGCTTGACCCAGCACGATTTACGACGCTCAAAAACAAGATTGTCATCGACACGAAAAACTGCATCAGCCGCGACAAGTGGGAACAAGCAGGCTTCGACGTCTACTTACTAGGAGACTCCAAGAACCACAAGGCTGAGCAAACGATCTAATCTAGTTAGAACGATATTCCGCAAAAAGGCTCCGCGTCTAGTGGGCTCGCCTCGAACTAACCCGTCCTCGCTTCCCGAGTCCGGGTGGATTTCGAGACTTCACTAATTCCACTAGAGTCTCCGCCGTTTTTGCTCCATATCTTCACGCACTCATCTTTGAATTGTGATAATTGGAGCATCTGATGCTATCTTAAGAAGAAAGCACGGAATGCGGCGAAGGGCAAAGATGTGCTCCTGCATCGCTTCGCTGCTTCCTCGCAAAGCATTGTCCGAACTTCCCTCGGCCAACGCTTTCCTGCGGAAATAGCATGAGCTTGAGACCCCGCAGAGAGCGAAGTGAATGAGGAGGCTCAAGCCATGCCCGCGGAAAGCGTCCGCATGGAGTGTTTTCTTCTGCCTTTCTAAACAGCATTCTATTATGCAACATATAATGATATAAACGACCTTACTTCAACTAAAGGAGGCCTCTCTCATGAAAAAAGTCAAAAAAGCGATTATCCCGGCTGCAGGACTCGGAACGCGCTTCTTGCCGGCAACGAAAGCGATGCCGAAAGAAATGCTGCCGATCGTCGACAAGCCGACCATCCAATATATTGTAGAAGAAGCGATCGAATCAGGGATCGAAGACATCATCATCGTGACAGGGAAAGACAAGCGCGCGATCGAAGACCATTTCGACTCCGCGCATCTCCTGGAATCCCGCCTTGCGGAATCGGAGAAATTCGAATTGCTCAATGCCGTCCAGTTGTCGAGCAAAGTGGACATCCACTATATCCGGCAGAAATCCCCGCTCGGTCTCGGCCACGCGGTATGGACAGCACGCAAATTCATCGGCGATGAGCCGTTCGCCGTCTTGCTTGGCGATGACATCATCCAGTCGGAAACGCCTGGTCTGAAGCAACTCATGCAGCAATACGAAGAAACACAATCGTCCATCATTGGCGTCATGGAAGTGCCTGACGAAGAAACATACCGTTACGGCATTCTTGATCCTGCAGAGAAGGACGGCCAGCTGTACAAAGCGAAGAAATTCGTCGAGAAACCGCGTGCCGGCACAGCGCCGTCAAACTTGGCAATCATCGGACGCTACGTGTTCAATCCGGAAATCTTCCAATTCCTCGACGAAATGAAAGTCGGGGCAGGCGGGGAAATCCAATTGACGGACGCGATCGAACAATTGAATGCCATCCAGAACGTCTACGGCTATGCATTCGACGGCAAACGTTACGATGTCGGGGAAACACACGGCTTCGTCGAGACGACTCTCGAATTCGCCCTGCAACGTCCGGAACTCCGGTCGGGGCTGCTCAAGTTCATGCAGCAGAAGTTGGATGAAGCGAACAAGTGAACGGAAAGGAAGGAACAAATTTGAAGATTTTGCTCGTGTCCAATATGTATCCTTCTGAACAATTCCCGAGCTATGGCGTATTTGTCCAGAATACGGAAGCGATCCTGCAAGCAGAAGGCTTCGAAGTGGACCGTGCTGTCATGACCAAACAGACATCGAAAGCGGCCAAGGCAAAAGCTTACGCTGCCCATTATGCGAACATCATCCGGAAAGGATTGACGGGCGGCTACGATTTCATCTACGTCCACTATGCCGCGCATAATGCCTTTCCGTTGCTTCAGCTGAAAAAGCTGAAGCCTTCTGTTCGGATTGTGACGAATGTCCATGGCAGCGACGTCGTGCCGGAAGTCGCTTCGCAGGAGAAGTTCCAGCCGAACGTCAAACGGCTGCTCCAGCAATCGACTGCTGTCATCACGCCGTCCCGTTATTATGAAGGGCTCGTCAAAGAGAAGTACGGCATCACCAATCCGATCCACATTTTCCCGTCAGGCGGTGTCAATGCGGAAATTTTCCGCCCGCAGCCTGATCGGAAGAACGCACAGCTGAATGAACTCGGACTCGATCCCGCTTATCGTTATTTCGGCTACGTCGGACGGATGGATGTCGGCAAAGGATGGGACCATCTGTTGAACGGCTTCAAACGTTACGTCGATGCCCATCCACAGGAGCAGCAGCGGACCCGTCTCATCATGGTCGGTTCCGGGAAAGATGACGCGTCGTTCTTCGCGCTGCGCAAACAACTCGGGCTGGAAGAACTGGTCATCCATTTTCCACTCATGAAACACGCGGATCTCGCGAAAGTGTATAATGTCATTGAGCTATTCATCTTCCCGACGACCCGCAAAGGCGAAAGCCTCGGTCTTGTGGGGCTTGAAGCGATGGCTTGCGGTACTCCGATTCTGGCGAGCCGGATCGGTGGCATCCTTGATTATGTCGAAGATGGCAAGAATAGCTGGCTGTTCGAGCCGGGCAATCCGGAAGCGTTGGCGACAGGACTTGCACACTTCAACAACTTGATGCCGGAACAACAAGCTGCAGTCAGTGCGGCAGCTTTGCAGACATCCGGAGAGTATGAATTATCCAATGTGCGCCCGAAACTGTCGGCCATTTTCAACCAACTTAGTCTACTAACGAAAGAGGATTCCAGCTCATGAATATGAAAAAGATACTTATGCTTTTTGTAGCTTTCCTAGTGCTGCAGCCAATCATCGATATTTTGACGACTGCATCCCTGTTCATGGCCGGCCCGAGCGTAACGGTCGGTGTTTTTGTCCGGGCTGCGTACATGGTGGCGATTTTGCTGCTCATGTTATGGCTTGCCAGGAAGAGCGGGCTCAGCAGGCTCTTCGTCGCCTATTTGATCGGCCTTGCCGTCATTCTCGTCGTCAATGTCGTGTTGAATATGCAAGTGAAAGATCCTTATTACTTGTTCCAGGAATTGAAGTTCTTCAATAAAGTGATTTATTTCCACATTACATTCCTCGGACTGATCATCGTTTACCGGGAATTGAAAGCGATGAAATTCGACATCGCACAAAAAACGACACAGTACTTCTTCCTGTCGGGTATCATCATCGCGGCGGTCTTCATCGTTGCACAGATCACCGGCACGAGCCTTGCCAACTATTCGCACACGAAAGTCGGCTTCACGGGTTGGTTCTATGCAGGGAATGAAATCGGTGCGATCATGGCGATTCTGCTCCCGATCGTCGCCTTATACGGAACTGAGCGTACGGAATCATTGAAACGGCCGTGGGCTTGGATTCCGTTCGTGCTCCTGTCACTAGGCATGCTCGCACTCGGAACGAAAGTCGGCTACGGCGGGATCGTCATCGTCTTGTTGTCCGTTCTTTGTGGTAGCTTGATTATGTTACTGATGAAGAACCGGACGAAGCGCGTCAAAGCAAATCTGTTCGTGTCTGCGATTCTGACGGCATTGCTCCTCGTCGCGACACCATTCACGCCGGTCTTCGGAAATATGTTCGCGCACATCTCTTCACTCGGAATCAATCTCGGCCAGCCGGTCGACCGTCCGGGAGAAGGGGAACCGCTTGAAGGGGAAGAACTGCCGGAAGAAGAACCGACGTTCACTTCCGAGCAAGTCCAGAACCTTGTCTTCAGTTCGCGTGAAAAATACGAAGTGGCGATGCGCGAAGATTTCTTCTCCTCGCCGATCAGCCAGCAATTGTTCGGGATGGGCTTCGCCGGGAACTACGTAGAGCCTGAGCCAGGCAAGACACTGAAGATGATCGAGATGGATTTTCATGATTGGTTCTATTCCTTCGGTTGGATCGGGTTCATCTATTTGATGGCACCGCTCGTGTGGTTCGCAGGTAGATACGTCATCCACTTTGCCAAGAACCTGAAAACGCACTTCAACTACTTTTACATTCTTTACGGCGTCGCGTTCCTGCTCGGGATCGGAATCGCCTATACAGCAGGGCACGTCCTCACAGCACCAGCGGTTTCAATCTATTTAGCCGCGATTTTGGCGCTGCTCGTCGTGAAAGAGAATCTCGTGAAAGAAAAACAATGAAACAGGCCTGTCCGGCAAGCATCAAATGCTTATCGGACAGGCTATTTTTTTTGCAGTTATCCACCACCTGGGAGGGGATAAAATCCTAATGGAGCAGGCGCGAAATGCCGGCTGAATTGTCAGAACATCTCAGTTTCAGCATGAAAATAGCTAAAAAAATGGCTTTTTATTTAAAATGTATGCAAAACAGATTCTTCAGACCCGACAGATATCCCGCAAAAAAATGTTGTAAAAATTGTGTCAGCGGTATTTTCTGTCATACTATCGTATCAATTTTGGTGTTTAGTGTAATTAATCGGACACAAAATACAATTAAGAGTTGAAATTTTGTATTTGTTTGTTAAACTGTAAAGGAGTTTAATATTCTGATTAGTTCTGCCGTTTTGACTGTTTTGTCCGCATTCAATCATCCTAAATTATCGCGCAAATCGTTATTTTATTATGAGCGAATCTGAACAAGCGGAGAAACGCAGAGACCAGGGTATTAAATTATGTATTATCATCTCTTTAAATCAACACCAAAACAGGGAGGAATTACACACATGGCTTACCAACCAAAGTCTTACAAGAAGTTTGTTGCAACTGCAGCAACGGCTACACTAGTAGCAACTGCAGTAGTACCGGCAGCATTTGCTGACGATGTATCAACTGCAGCATTTACGGACGTAGCTCCACAATACAAAGACGCTGTTGAATTCGTCGTTTCACAGAACATCGCTAAAGGTAAAACTGAAACTCGTTTCGGTATCTCTGATGCAATCATCCGTGGAGATGCTGCAATCATGGTAGCGAACGCTGCTAAATTGAACGACGAAACAGCTCCAGCTTCAGGTTTCTCTGATGTACCTACACGTGGTGCTTTGGCGATTAACTCGTTGAAAGATGCTGGCGTTACTAACGGTAAAACTCCAACTCAATTCGGTTTCAACGACAACATCACTCGTGGTGAAGCAGCAATCTTCTTCGCTAACGCTTTCAAACTTAAAGCTGATGAAGATACGACAGTAGGATTCACTGATGTTAGCGATCGTTACATGGACGCAGTTGAGAAACTCGTTGCTAACGGCGTAACAAGCGGTAAGTCTGAAACTCGTTTCGGCACTGGCGACAACATCACTCGCGGTGAATTCGCTCGCTGGTTGCATGCTCTTAAAGATGTTATTGCCCCACCAGAAGTAGATCCAGAACCGAAACCAGATCCAGAACCGGTTCTTGGACACACTCTTGAAGTGACTTTTGGTAAATCTTCACTAGTCGGTAACGGTGCAGACAACACGCAAGTAACTTTGACTGTACGCGATGAAAATGGCGCAGTTGCAACTGACGCTGACGATATCGTTCTTGAAGTAACAACTTCACACGGTACACTTGGCCAAGACCGCGTAACAGTACAAGACGGTGTTGCTAACGTGACATTGACTTCTGAGTACACAATGGCAGAGCTTACTGCAACTGTTCAAGGTAAATTGATCGAAGCAGCTGCTGATTCTGAGTGGCACGACGAAATTGGTAACCTTGTTGCATCTGGCACAATCGACTTCACTCCAGTATCTTCAGTAGTGGACGAAACAACTGTTCCTTCACTATTGACTGCTGAGTCGAACGAAGCTGACCGCGTTACTCTATACTTCGATAAAGCTGTAAATCCAGCTATGTATCTTGAGATGGAAAATGGTCGATACGTTCTGGATGCTGATGATAACGTAGTATTCCGTGGAGAAGATGGAGACATTACTGATGGGATCGCTTCACTAGATATTTATCAAAATGATGGTATTCGTGAAATTCGCGGATTGATTCCGAACCCTGAAAATCCAAACTCTTTGATTGCGATCCTTGATGTAATGGATAATGATGGCGTTAACCCAGCATTGACTCCTAACTCACGCGTTACTGTTGATTCTGCCTTCATGGATGGATTTGGAGAAGCACTAGACTTTTCTGGTAAATACTTCACATTCACTGACAGCCGCAACCCAGAACTGACTAAGGTGGAAGTTTCACCGACGGCGTTCGATGAATTAACTTTGACTTTCTCAGAGCCGATTACTTATGAGTATGCGGCAAATCCACAAATCACTGTAAATGGTCAAGAAGTTTCAGTTGAAGAAATTGAAGTTGGAGAGTTTGACCAAAACGAAGGCGATTTCCGCCATCAAATTACAGTAACTGTTGGTAACTTGCTTGCAGCTAACAGCTCTATCCAAGTATCTGGTTTAGAGGATTATGCAGGAAACGTTATGACTAGCGAATCTCAAAACTTTGAAGTTCCTGCATTCAACACTGCTCCGGCAGCTACTGTTGAAGTGGAATCTCCTGAACAAGTTCGTTTGAATTGGAACATCCCTGTTAACGGCTTTGATACTGAAGAAGTGGCTTTCCAGTACTATGTGCCTAACAACAATCCGGATGTAGATTCTGAAGGAGAATGGGTAGCTTTCCCTGCAGGTGTCGATTTTGTAGCGACTACTATCAACGATCGCGAATATGTTTACGAATTGAACCAGGACTGGACTCAATTTGTAGATGAAATGGTTGCAGAAGTAGACGAAGATGGAGTAGAAGTATCTGCTGAAGACTTCGACTACACAAACTTCCAAGTTCGCGCAGTGATTGCAACTGATGCGGTAACAAACCCATTGAATGCTCTGCTTGGCAATACACGTCAAGTCCTTGACTTGAACGCAGGTAACTCGCCATTGAACACATTCGATACTGCTAGCCCAGTAATTTCTAACGATGTATACCGTTACGATGATGCAGCCGGCAACTATGTTGGATATGTAGTTGAATTCAACGAGCCTGTTAAAGCTCCTGGTCTAGATGTGTTTGATACTCCTTCAGTTCTTCAACAAGGCGAAGGTGAAGAAGGAGACGCAGGAATTCCTGAAGTAGTTGTTGAATTCCGCGGTACTAATGCAGCAGGAAACCCTGTTGTGATTGATGGAGATATCCTTGGATACTTCCCAGACTTCGTACTTCCTGACACATCTGAAGACAATGCATTTATCGTAGATGTAGCTGCAGGCGAAACAGCACTTCAAGCTTTAGTTGACTCAGGCTATGGCACTGAGTGGGAATTGGTTGTCCGCAATGTAACTGATGATGTCGGTAACGCTGCTACAACAGTTCTTTCTGATGAATTCACAATCAACCCAACTCCAGCTGCTCCAGAAGTGTTCCAGGTATTCAGTGCTGGATATGATGGTGTAGACTTCGATGTGCCAAACGATGAAATCATCCTTGATTTCACTGCTGCTGTAAGTTTCACAGGTGGTACTGCTAACGCATTGAACCTTTCAAACTACACAGTAAACGGCGAAGAACTTCCAGAAGGTACTTCAATTGCTTTGTCTGAAGATGAAGTAAATGATGACCTAAGCATCGTGACAATCTCACTTCCAGAGGGCTACTTGAATGAAGACGGCAACAACGTCATCAACATCTCTGAAGAATTGGTTTCCCGTAACGGAGTTGAAATCTCTGGTAAACTTGAGGTTACTCAAGATGAAGCTGGAACAGTAGCTCCTTAATAAAACTAAACGAAACGTTATTCTATAAGCTTCTTCGGAAGTGAAAAGAATGGAATAGAAGCCCCTGCTCGTCAGGGGCTTTCATTCTAACTATTTGATTGAATTGGCCGGGGAAGTTCCGGTCGTTGAGAACAGTTCAACCATCATCAGCCTAATCCTCCTGCGTCCGGTGCGGATCTAACAGTCCAAAAGGGCGAAGTCAGGTAAAGTCGTACTCACAAGGTGAGGCGGGGCTCTTTAAAAAATGATTATGGCTAGGTTGACGAATCCATGTAGGCAGGACAAGGTAGTCAATTGTGCGAAGTAAGCCAGGGGCTCACTTTTGATCTACTGATTTGGAATGATCAGTGGCGCTGGGCATAATTCGAACTGTTAAACCCGGCGTTCTTGTTCCTGGATAGTGGAAGCCTAAGGTCATTAAACGAAGGGATCAATCAAATGGAACGTTTGAAGTTCTGCTGGCGGAGGCGTGTTAGCGCTTATGATGTTTGCAGGATGGCAGCGGGTTTGTAGTAGTGTCGATCGCCGGCCGTTTGGATCTGTCCAGTAATGGGCAGAGAGGAGAAAACCGGCAGGAGCGAAGAAACCCAGTCTGTAGCACTCTCTGAAACTTATTTCCCTAAAATTTGTTTCGAATGCAAGACCCTTTGAGCCCATCACATTCGTGTGATGGGCTTTTTTTGTGCTCTCTTGCGGCGATTCTCATGAATGTTTTCTCGTGGGTGGTTTTGTTGAGGAGGTTCATCTTAACGAGAGAGACTACTTTCAACTCCAATTTACCTATAAATGTAACCAATTTCAAAAAAGTAAAACGACGGTACTAGGCGATTATGAATTTTGTGTAAATTCGTTGTAAGTATATTTAAAATTCATTGACTGTGACAGATTTATTACGTACAGTTGTAGTAGGGAATAAGTAAAAAGACATGCTATTGACGGCACGCCGTATGCGATGAAAGTCGCTCGTACGGTGTAGGCCCAGGCCGAAACCCGCGACAAAAAGAGAAGAGCGGCATAAGTTGGGAATGGCGAACCAGATCCAGATCCGGAACTACCAGGTGGACCGATCGGTGAAGATGATTTCTCCGGTAATATTTTTGACGGGGATGTCACAATCGACATCGAAGATATTGCGTTGCTGGAAAATGCAACAGTAAGAGGTACGTTGACAATCACTGGCGGCACGCTTGGTGTCCCGCTGGAATTGAACAACATCACAGTCGAAGGCGATCTTGACCTTTCAGGCTTTGATGGCGATGCAGACTTGGTCGATGTGATTGTTGATGGCGAAATTATTTTCTAAGAACCATCATTCTCTCCAGTGAACGAAAGAATCGGCAATGCAGTTCTCCGCTGGAAGAACAGCTATGCATTGCCGGTTATTATTCTGTCCAATATGAGGAGGAACGAACAAGCAATGGCAAAAAATAAATTCAAGAAACCATTTAATGCCTTATTATCGGTAGGCTTGGCAGCGAGTCTTGTGTTGCCTGCGATGCCATCACCTGTTCAAGCTGCAACAGCAGCGTCAGATTTGCTGATTTCTGAGTATATTGAAGGAAGCAGTTTTAATAAAGCGATTGAGCTTTACAATGGGACTGGCAGCGCGGTTGATCTGAGCGCATATACGCTGGAACTACATAGCAACGGTGCAGATGCTGCGAACCAAAAGCTTTCACTATCTGGCACACTAGCTCCAGGGGAAACATTCGTCGCTTACCATAACGATGCTGACGATGCGATTAAAGCTGTAGGGGATTTGGCCGACTCAACGGTTATCAACTTCAACGGAGACGATCCGGTTGTCTTGCGTAAAAATGGCGAAGTGATTGACTCGATTGGACAAGTAGGCGCACGCGTTGAGAACAAAAAAGACGTAACGCTTGTACGTAACGCCAACGTTACAGCTGGTGACACGGTGATCGATGATGCATTCGATCCGGCTACAGAATGGACTACGTACCCACGTAACACATTCGACCATCTCGGTTCCCACACAATGGACGGTTCTGACCCAGGCGATCCTGATCCAGGAGACCCAGGCGATCCGGACGAGCCAGGTGACATCATCTCGATCGAAGATGCACGCAACTCTGCTCTTGGTGAAGTCGTCACGATCAAAGGTGTCGTTGCAGCGAACTTGAAAAACACGATTTCCGTACAAGATGCGACTGGCGGGATTGCAGTACGTCCGACAAGCCTTGGCTTGACTGTCGGCGAAGAAGTGACATTGACTGGGACGCTTGCGGATTTCCGCGGCTTGCTTCAGCTTGATGGCGCGACTGTTGTCGAAAAAGGTGGAAACGTCGGCGAACCTGCAGCACAAGTTGTGACTGGAGCAGAAGTTGGCGAAGAAACTGAATCAGAGCTTGTTAAAGTAGAGAACCTTGAATTGGTCAGCGTGAATGACGGTGGCGGCTGGGCGAACTTCACAGCGAACGATGGAACAGTTGAATTCCTAGTTCGTGACGAGAACAACTCCCTTGGCCTTGAAGTCGGCATGAACTACGACTCGATCACAGGAATCGTGCAGCAGTTCGAGTCTGAATATCAAGTAATCCCACGTACTGAAGCAGATATCGTAGCCGATGCTTCGATTCTTCAGCCGGTTATTGCAACACCAGGCAGCGGCACATTCGTTGGAAGCGTAGAAGTGACATTGTCGACATCGACAAGCGGAGCGGATATCCTTTACACAACGGACGGCAGCGATCCTAAAACGAACGGAACAGTTTATACTGCACCATTCACAATCTCAGCTGACACAACGCTGAAAACAGTTGCGAAAGCAGCAGATGGTACGTTCAGCGATGAAAGATCATATGACTACAAACTGACGGATAGCCTTCAGATCCATGACATCCAAGGCGCAAGCCACACTTCTTCATTCGATGGCCAGACAGTGGAAGGCATCGAAGGAGTCGTGACATACCATTACGTATTGAACGGCGCGAACTACTACCACATCCAAACACCGGATGCGCTAGCAGACAACGATCCAAAAACATCTGAAGCGATCACACTTTACAGCGGCAACAAAGCATGGCCTGTCTCTGTGGGCGATCTTGTATCCGTAACCGGACAAGTGAGCGAGTATGCGATCGATGGTTATAGCGATCGTCAAGAAACAGACTTGAAAACGACTCAGATCAACGTGCGTGACGACCGCGGCGGAAACGTCGAAATTGTTGAGCGCGGCGTAACACTTCCTGAGCCGTTTGTACTTACTGAAAGCAACATGCCGACAGCGATCGACAGCGACTACCTTGAAGTCTTCAACCCTGAGACGGACGCAATCGATTTCTGGGAAAGCCTTGAAGCAATGCGCGTTGAAGTAGGCACAGTGAAAGCAGTTGCACCACAAGAGCACGGTGACCTTGTCACAGTTCTTGAAGGGATGGAAACAGACACAATCCACGGCGGTCTGCTTCTTGAAGAAAACGACCAAAACCCAGAGCGCATCCAGTTCCGCCTTGAGCCGAACGGTGCAGCACGCGACTTTGAAGTAGCGACTGGTGATAAGTTCGAAGGCCCGATCGTCGGTGTCGTCGGATACTCATTCCAGAACTACAAGATCTTCACATCTCTTAACGAAATGAAAGCGAAGAAAGTGAAAGGCGACACAACGCCTGAAACGACTTCAATCGTTAAAGAAGACGACAAATTGACAATCGCTTCTTATAACTTGGAGAACTTCTCGAACAACACATCTTCCACATCGAATGACAAAGCACGGAAACTTGCTCGTGCATTTGCTCAAGACATGGAAAATCCGGACATCATCGGCGTGACGGAAGTACAAGATAACAACGGCCAGGATGCAGGCGGCCCGGAAGCAGCACAAAGCTACGAGCGTTTGATCAAAGCGATCAAAGATGCTGGTGGCGTCGAGTATAAATACTTGAACGTTGACCCGGTCAATAACGAAGACGGCGGCGCGCCGAACTCGAACATCCGCGTCGGATTCCTTTACAACCCTGATCGCGTGTCAGTAACAGGCGGCGAGAACCCAGGTTCTGCTACAACAGCTGTCGACTATGTTGACGGACAGTTGACGCACAACCCAGGACGCATCGACCCGAACAACTCAGCATTCAATTCAAGCCGTAAGCCACTTGCAGCACAGTTCGATTTCCAAGGGGAGAGCGTAGTTGTAATCGCGAACCACTGGAACTCTAAAGGTGGCGACACACCGACATTCGGTTCACAACAGCCACCAGTACTAGGCAGTGAGAAACAACGTAACGAAATCGCGAAGATCGTTTACGACTTTGTAGAAGACATCAAGCAGGACAATCCGGAAGCGAACATCGTTTCTGTAGGGGATTTCAACGATTTCCAATTTGCGAACCCACTGAAAATCCACGAAGGTGAATTGATGACGAACATGATCAATCACGTGGAAAAAGCGGACCGCTACACGTATCTTTACCAAGGGAACTCACAAGTATTGGATCACATCCTTGTATCCAACAACATGGTAGCAGGCACAGAAGTTGACGTTCTTCACATCAACGCAGACTTCACGGATATGGCGGGACGCGCAAGTGACCACGATCCAGTGATGGTACAAGTAGACTTGACTGCTGGTGGAGATGACGGAGACGACACAGTAACACCGATCGAGCCGGAACGTTCGTACTCATACACGAACTTGACGACGAAGAAACTTTCAATCAGTCGTCCAAGCGTTTCCATCACATTGGATGCAGCTTCTGAAATCACAGAAGGCGTCTTCTTCACTGGGAAATACGCTGAGTTCCACGGAGCAGGATTAGTTGACACGAAAGTGACGATCAACCCGAAAGAAGCTGGCGCGATCATCGATTTCAAAGGAACTGAAGTAGGACACGTCGTTATCGACGGACCGAATGTTTCTGAAATCCGCGGTGCTGAAAATGTTGAGACAATCGAATACATCAACGGCGCAGACCCAGACAAAATCAAATTTTACACGATTGATGGAGAGCCAATCGGCTCTCCATCAATCCCTTCTGATAACACCGCACCAACTGCAACAAAACCGTTCTTGAATGTAACTGCGAAACAAGGCGAAACGCTTACATATGAATTGAAGGATTACTTCAACGATGCGGACGGCGATGCTTTGACATTCACTGCAACGAAAGGAAGCATCGTTGGTTCGAAGCTATCCTTGAACCTTGAAGTCGGCACGCACATCGTCGGCGTTACAGCAACTGACGGCGAAGAGTCCGTCACATCTTCATTCTCAGTAACAGTTACACCGGAAGCTTCTGAACCCGGCGACAACCCATACTACGCTGACGCATACGGCAAAGAAGGCCAAGCATTGAAAGACGCTCTACACGAAATCATCGACGACCACAGACAGCTTTCATACAGCGAAGCACGTGATGCATTGAAAGTAACAGATGAAGACCCGAACAACCCGAACAACGTTCTCCTTCTTTACTCAGGCGAATCACGTGCGAAATCAATGTTCGGCGGGAACGTCGGCCAGTGGAACCGCGAGCACACGTGGGCGAAATCCCATGGTGACTTCGGCACAAGCAAAGGCCCAGGTACAGACATTCACCACCTGCGTCCAACTGACGTACAAGTGAACAGCTCACGCGGCAACCTCGACTTTGATAACGGCGGTTCATCCGTTCCACGCTGTGACGAGTGTAAACGCGTCAACGGCCAGTCATGGGAGCCACCGAACGCTGTCAAAGGCGACGTAGCACGCATGCTCTTCTACATGGCAGTCCGCTACGAACAAGGCGACAAAGTTGACCTGGAATTGAACGATCGCTTGAACAACGGCAAGAACCCATACCATGGCAAACTTTCTGTGCTTCTTGAGTGGCACGAGCAAGATCCTGTCGATGAATGGGAACGCAGCCGTAACGACAAGATCCAAGACTTCCAAGGCAACCGTAACCCATTCGTTGACCACCCGGAATGGGCAGCATCGATCTTTGACGCGAACTGATTTTTTTAGGAAGTAAGGAAAGCACCTGCCGCGGCAGGTGCTTTTTCCGCTTTTTTGGGTGGCTTTTGATCTTAATGAGTGGCGTGGAGTGGGCATATCGCATTTCACCTCATCGATATCGCATCTCACGCCTCGGATATCGCATCTCATTCACTTCATATCGCACTTCGCCCGCTCGATATCGCATTTCACCCTTTTTCCGAGAAAACGAAAGCGAATGCGTGACACCGGGCGTCGATTTTGACATAAGGGAAGCACCTGCCGTCGCAGGTGCTTTTTTCATCATAAGGGCTTGTGGGCTGATCAAAGTATAGTGCCCTGCGAAAGGGTGGAGTAATAACTCGAGGCGACGAAGTAATAACTCGAGCACGCGAAGTAATAACTCGCACCACTCAAGTAATAACTCACGTCCTCAAAGTAATAACTCGCCATTTCCACCCCCGCTCAGAGGCATCAAGCAGCCACCAGACATCGGTTTTCCATAAGGAAAGCACCTGCCGCAGCAGGTGCTTTTTTCATTCACAACTCTTTTATTCGCCAGAGTCCATATTCGATTCGCTCGGCCAAATTCTTCAAGACATAATAAGTGGCATTTTTATTGGGTAATTGGAGAAAAGTTTGACACTCAGAACTTCTAATCAGCGGCGAAATAAAGTCGCGCCAGTCCCGGAGCGCGCTGACGTAACCATCAAGTATCGGCATTTGGCAAGCGTGACAATAGTGCGCCCGGATGGATTGCTTCGCTGCTGACCGACCGCAGTCAGCGCAAATCACACCGGTGCGCAAATCTGACAGTGTAAATTCATAACGGGAAGAAAAGTTCTTTGGAATGAATGGTTGATGAAATGATGCGATTTTTTCAGCAGCGAACTGAAGATCTTCCGTAGCCACTAGGGGATTGGTAGTGGGGAGATTAGAGATGAAAAGTGGAAGTGCTTTAGAAAAAACAATCGGTACGTCGTCGGTGGTGCCTTTCACGATCGTCCGTGCGTACGGAAGGACAACCGCGCTGAAAATAGGTAAGGACAGGCCAGCTTTGCGAAGCAGGATGCGGACTTCCTTGACCGCACGCAGCACCTGCGAAACGGGCGAATCGAAACCTTCCTCGTCGCCCTCGCGTGTAATGCGCGTCATCTGGTAGCGGTTCCCCTGAAACTGCAGCGTCCCGGAAAAATTCTTCACCTCGAGCACCAGCACATAATGTGGCGTGAAGACGAGCGTATCGATCTGGCAA
Source organism: Planomicrobium sp. YIM 101495 (assembly GCF_009707665.1). Taxonomy (GTDB): domain Bacteria; phylum Bacillota; class Bacilli; order Bacillales_A; family Planococcaceae; genus Planococcus. Next base: position 1,430,456 of record NZ_WLZW01000001.1, on the reverse strand, counting down.
AACGTCCGACCCGATGCCACATTCAAATCACAGACGATGAAATGGGGGACGTCCCAGTTCATGTGGCGGAGCCGCTCATCGACATACTGCTCACCGCCAAAGCCGGCATTGATCGATCTTAGATGATGCTGCACCTTTTCGTATCCAGGATGGGAGCTTGGGAGCCGATTCAATAAACTGGGCAACAAATCGAGTTGCACCGGTCGCACACGTTCCTTTATGAACATCAACATACCTCCTTTTCCTCAGTATAGATTTTCACCAGTAAAAAGCAACTCAATTTTCTTCATAACGGGATTTACAAAAATGTAACAACCATATCTGTTGTAGTCACTCCTTATTTATGTTAATATTCTGATTATAGGGAAAACAGAGAGAAACAGACGGCACGCCGTATGCGATGAAAGTCGCCTGTACGGTGTAGGCCCGGAACGAAAGCTGCGACATAAAGAGACGAGCGGTATAAGACGGGAATGGCGATGGATTACCAGAGACACCAGAAGAAGCTGAAGAACGGTTCGAAGAAGAGATGGATGGATTTGCAGGTCTCGCTGAAGCATTCGGCGTTGACGTAGTGGCAGATCCAGCTGAAGACAACACGTTCACATTAGAAGGTCCACTTCCTGACCCGGAAGATGTGGGAGGCACAGGGTTCTTCGTAACATTGGCTGAGCAAGGCATTGAGAAATTATCTGTCAACGGAACGGCGTACACGATTTCTGACGGAGAAGGAAATGTCGCTGCAGGTGCTGCAGCAGCAGCAGAAGCAATGTTCATTTCACTGATGGCGAACCAAACAGTTGATATCACAGTCGACCTGCCACTCGCAGACGGCACAACTGCACCAGTCACGTACACGTTCAACCACGTAGTGTGAAATTGAAAACAGGGAAACCCGCGTGCACTCGCTGCATGCGGGTTTTTCTTTGCGCAAAAAGCAGGCTTCCTACTAAGTATGTAGAATCTTTTACTAAAGATGCATGAAATTTCAAAAGGGGGAACCCATCGTGGAGAACAAGAGACAAGTAAAAGTAGCGGTCGTCCAGGCAGGATCCGTCGTCATGGACAAAGAAAAAGGAGTCGAGAAAGCAATCGATCTACTGGAGCAAGCAGGAGTGGGCGGCGCAAAAATTGTCGTGTTCCCGGAAGCATTCATCCCTGCGTATCCGCGCGGCATGTCGTTCGGCGCCGTCGTAGGCAGCCGAAGCGACGCGGGGCGTAAAGATTTCCTCAAATACTGGAAAAATTCCATCACCGTGCCAGGACCGGAAACCGAGCAGCTCGGGAAAGCAGCTAAACGCGCAGGTGCGTACACAATCATCGGCGTCATCGAAAAGGATCAGGAATACTCGGGCGGCACATTGTATTGCACGGCATTATTCTTCGGTCCAGACGGCGAACTGCTCGGCAAACACCGGAAGCTCAAGCCGACCGGTTCCGAACGTCTGATTTGGGGAGAAGGAGACGGCAGCACGCTTCCGGTATTCGACACGCCTTACGGCAAAATCGGCGCACTCATCTGCTGGGAAAACTACATGCCGCTTGCCCGCGCCGCGCTCTACGCAAAAGGTGTGCAGATTTATGTCATGCCGACTGCCGATCACCGCGACACCTGGCATGCGACTGTGCGCCACGTCGCAGCAGAAGGCCGCTGCTTCGTCCTGTCATGCAATCAATACTCGACGAAAAGCATGTACCCGAAAGAAATTGCAGAGCGACCAGAATTCGCTGACTTTCCGGAAGAAATGACGCGCGGAGGCAGCTGCATCGTCGACCCTCTCGGAAACTACATCGTGGAACCGGTCTTCGGCGAAGAAACGATCCTATACGCCGACCTCGACCTGGATCGTATCGCCGAAAGCCATTTCGACTTCGATCCCGTCGGTCACTACGCGCGGCCGGACGTATTCAAGCTCACGGTGAATGAAGAGAAGCAGCGTGTGGTGGAGTGGGGATAAAAAAACAAAACGACCCGCTGCCGAAACGGCAGCGGGTCTTCGAAAGTTTGCGGCGCCCAGGCCACGATTCACGGTCGTGCTCCCCGAAAGGAATGCCTGGCGACTTATGCAAACGGGCTCATCGCGTTCTTTATAATAAAGCAAAATGGAGGGGAAGTCAATACTTCGGTGCCAGACACCACCCCAGCGCGAATCATCGGTTTCACACTGCCCGTCAAAGGGAAAGGAAGAACACAGAAGGTTTATGGAAAGAAGGGGAAGAGCGTGAAGGAACGACACGTTTACATGGACTGGCTAAGGGCGCTAGCCATCATCGTCGTCGTGGGAGTACATACGGCGTCCAAAATACTGAACAACTCAACACCTGATGAATGGGTGTGGCATTATGCGAATGCCATCGACTCGGCGCTGCGCTGGTGCGTGCCGGTCTTTTTCATGTTGAGCGGGGCGCTGCTTTTGACAAGGCGGAAAGGGGAATCGACGCCGCTGTTCCTGAAGAAACGCGTGTCGAAAGTGCTGATTCCGCTCCTCTTTTGGAGCGCAATCTACTTAGGCTACAACAAGTGGGAGCTTGAAGAATCATATACCATCAAAGAAATGTTCATCCTGTTCTTGACTGACGATATTTACTACCATTTGTGGTTCCTGTACGTCATTCTCGGCCTGTACTTGATGGCACCGTTCCTGAAAATCCTGGTCGATCACATGTCGAAGGCGACGTTCCAGATCTTTCTCGGATTTTGGGTCGTGTTCTCGGTCCTGATGCCGCTCGTTCCGAAGTTCCTGGAGTTCGAGCCGGCGTTCTCAGCAGGCCTATTCGAACCGTATATCGGCTATTTCCTGCTTGGTGCGTATCTCGTTCTTTATCCAATCCCGAAAAAATGGCTACCGGCTCTCGGAATCCTTGCGGTGGCGGGATATATCACAACCGTCTGGGGCACAGCGGCCCTCACGGAAGCGCGTGGTGAGCTGGATGAGTTCTTTTATGAACATTATCGTCCGAATAATGTCTTAATCACTTTATTTCTGTTTGCGGGCTTTCAGGCACTCGAACCGAAGCTTCGGCCGAACCCGATCATCACGCGGATCAGCATGGCGACACTTGGCATATACGTTCTGCATCCGCTCGTCCAAACCTACTTGAATAAATGGTTCGGAATTAATGAAACCATGTTCAATCCACTGCTTGCGGTCCCGATCGTCTGGATCTTGATATTTATCCTAAGTTTAGGCATTGTGACAGGGCTTCAGCGAATTCCTTATGCTAATAAAGTAATACCGTGAGCAATCGGAGCGCGCGATTGCTTTTCTTTTCGTGTTGAATAATTATTCAAACTGATTCAGTTCAAAAATGAGCTAATACTCCCTTAGATTGGAATTAATTAGTAAAATGAACAACTCATGACCTATAAGTTTTCCTGAAAGATAAGCGAAAATGTAAAAGAACCTCCAAAATTTATGATTAAGTATGCAGATTCATTTGTAAATTAATTTTAATGTAGGATATGTTATTTTAATAAATGATTCAAAAGTAAAAATATTCTTTCGCGATTCGTAACGTTTGTGATATGATTCATTTGTCGGGCAATTCTGATTTGCACGAACAAAATTGTTAAAGGGGAAATGAGCATTGAAGAACAAGTCAATCAAGTTCTTAAGCAGCATAGCAGCGCTCATCATGGTTCTCTCTCTATTGTCGCCTTTCCAAGTAGCGGCTAACGGAGCGGAAAACACATTCAAGGCAGCACAAGACGCTGCAAATGTGGAGCTGAAAACAGCTGTTGCGGAACAAATGAACCTTGCAGAAGGTCAGCCTAAGCTTCACGAAGAGCTGAAAAATCTTAAAGGCGAGAAAGAAGTAGACGTAATCGTCCACCTTTCTGAATACTCACCAAGTCTATTGAAAGGTCTTGCTGAATCGCACGGCAAAGCATTCAACAAAGCACAAGAAACGAAAGCTTTGAAAGCGATCAACACTCAGCAAAACTTTGTTAAGAAAGAACTTACGAAAAAAGGAATCAAATTCAACGAAACTTTCGCTTACAACACAGTCTTAAACGGCTTCGCTGGTACGTTGAAAGCAAAAGACGTTGAGAAACTTCTTGAAGTCGAAGGCGTTACTTTAGTTGAGCCGAACACAGAAGTTCATGCAGCTGAAGTACCGAAGAAATCTTTGAAAAACAAAACGCTTACTCCGGTGAAAGAAGAAGTTACATATTCTCCGGCGATGAACACAAGCAATGACTTCCTTGGAATCGATCAGCTTTGGAACGCTGGCCTTGAAGGCCAAGGCGTGAAAGTGGCGGTTCTTGACACAGGAATCGATGCTGACCACCCGGAATTTGAAGGCATCTACAAAGGCGGGAAGAACTTCGTACCGCACGATTCAAAATACAGCAGAGACCGCGATGAAGACGATGCTTCTGAAACATTGCCATCAGAACGCGCTGCAGGAACTCCTGAATTCAACGCGAACGGAAGCTCGTTCTATACTTCCCACGGTACGCACGTAGCGGGTACGATTGCTGCAATCGGTGCGAACGAATTCGGAATCAAAGGGATCGCTCCTAAAGTCGATCTTTACGCTTACCGCGTGCTTGGTGCATACGGAAGTGGTTCAACTGCAGGCATCATCGCTGCAATTGAAGAAGCAGTAACTCAAGAAATGGATGTTATCAACTTGTCACTAGGTGGCGGAGCGAACTCTGAAACTGATGCAGGTTCATTCGCGATCAACAACGCAGCGATGGCTGGAGTTGTTGCAGCACTTGCAACAGGTAACTCAGGCCCGAACCGTGGCACAATGGGTACACCAGCTACAGCACGCCTTGGCATCGCTGTAGGGAACACGACAAACCCTGAAGCGATGTACTCTGCAATTGTCAACGTTGCAGCAGGCGACTACGAATTTTCTAAAAACGTTGCATTGATGGGTACAACTTTCGGTGCAAACCTTGAAACACAACTTGAAGGCGACTTCGATCTAGTTGCAGTTCCGGGAGTCGGAACACCTGCTGACTACAACGGCCTTGATGTTGAAGGCAAATTCGTTCTTGTATCACGTGGCGAAATTGCATTCGTCGACAAAATTGCAGCGGCTAAAGATGCTGGCGCTGTTGGTCTATTGGTCCACAACAACGTGGGAACTGGCCCGGCTGTAGTATCTCTAGGCGATGCATTCGAATTCCTTCCGACGTTTGACATGGCAACTGAAGACGGCGCAGCAGTCCGCGCAGCTCTTGCAGATGCAGCAGGAACAGTATCATTCGAAAACGTTACATCTTCAATGACTACTGGTGACGACGTGAACGATTCAAGCTCACGCGGACCATCTACACCGAACTTCGATATCAAACCAGATGTATCTGCACCTGGTACGAACATCATGTCAACAATCCCGATGTACAAAGCGGACTTCCCTGATGCGGTTTACGACGAAGCTTATTCTCGTAAAACAGGTACATCAATGGCAACTCCACACATTGCTGGTGTTGCAGCACTCGTAATTCAGGCAAACCCTGAGTGGGATGCATTTGACGTGAAAGTCGCGCTTTCCAACACAGCGGAAATCTTGGACACTGAGAAGTATGACGTATTTGCACAAGGTGCTGGACGCGTGAACGCTTACGCAGCAGCATTCCCAGAAGTTCTTGCTTACGCACAGGACACTGCAATCCTTGACCAAAGCGGCGAAATCGTCGACAACGTCAAAGGGACAATCACTTTCGGACCACAAGACATCACTACTGGAGACGTTTCTGTCTCTAAAGAAGTAATCGTTACAGACATGGCTGGCAACGGCGGTGACTACAGCGTAGAAGTACTGACAACTTCTGCTTATGAAGGCGCAGAAGTCGTAGTCGATCAATCATCTGTTGCACTTGATGCAAACGGTGAAGTCGTATTGACTGTCACGTTGAACGCTGATCAAAATGCAGCAGCTAAAACTGGAGATGAAATCTTAGGTTATGTAGTCATCGCTGATGGCGACACTGAAATTTCTCTTCCATTCGCAGCTGATTTCGGTGGTGCAGCAACAGCTGAAATTACAGACATGGCGATTGACAAAACAGATCTATCATTCGATGGAGACGGCTTCAACGACTCGGCAAGACTTACATTCACTTTGACTGGTGATGTAGGAACAAACTACATCGAGTTGTGGGATATCATGAATCCTGAAGGCGGCGAGTTCGGAGACGGTTATATCGGTTATGTGCATTTTGGTCAAAGCTTGGCTGCAGGCAGCTACTCACTGAACCTGACTGGTCAATACCAGCCATGGGGCGGCGGTGCTGCATCGACGATTCCTGATGGTCTATACACAATTGACTTCACAGGATCGACGGACTCTGGTTATATCGGTGACTACGTCGGACCGGTTGTTGTGAAAACAACGGACCCTGTCATCGACGGAGCAGTTGAAGGTGACACAGTTTCCGGACAAGTAACAGACAAGTATATCGAGTACAACGAAGAATTGTACTTGTACGGCCTTGACTATGACTTGAACGACAAATTGTCAGCTTCATACGTTGCAACTGAAGGCGAAACAGCAGGCGAAGCGGTAGAATTCGACTTGAACCAGGATGGATCATTCGAGTTTGACGTAACGGCTGAAACAACTTCTGTAACAGTTACAGTAGTTGACGCTGCAGGCAACTCTGCAGAACAGGTTGTATTCGAAAGAGAAGTGGCGCAGCCGGAAGTAACGTTGACGGCAGCACCAGGTGACTTGGCATTGACTGCTGGTGAAACAGCTGATTTGACAGTTACTGAAACGACTGTATTCCCAGACGGCGAAACAGTCGAGCAAGACGTTACAGCTGACGCAACGTACACAGTCGCAGATTCTTCTGTAACCACTGTTGAAAACGGTGTTGTCACTGCAATCGCAGAAGGTACGACAACAATCACGATCGCTTATGGCGGTAACGAAACAACAGTCAGCGTAACAGTCGAAGCTGCTCCGGTTATTGAGGAAGGCTTGTTCGTAGACAAAGAAGAATTGGAATTGCGCCTATTGAAACGCGACAAAGTAACAGTAACACTTCGTGAAGTTGCCGAAGACGGAACTGTTGTAGAGTCTAATGTTACAAGCAAAGTGAAATATTCTTCTGCTGATCCACGTATCGTTTCAATCATGAACGGTACATTCATCGGTAAGAAACGTGGCACGACAACTGTCACAATCTCTTACGAAGGATACGAAACTACGATTGAAGTAACAGTTCGATAAGCGAAAGCTTGAAAGCCCGCCCTCCGGAGTGATCCGGGGGGCGGGCTTTTTGTGTTCGAATCAAACTGGAAAACCGCAAAATGCGATATGAATGGTGCGAAGTGCGATATCTGGGACACGAAAAGCGATATGAACGGGGTAAGATGCGATATCCTGCTTGTGGAGTGCGATATCACTGCTGCGCAGCACAACAATTAGCAAAGCCGACTTCCAGATCAAACCCGGGAGCTCTAAAATGAAATAAGCATCTGCGCTAGCAGATGCTTCCCTATGTCAAAATCGCCGCCCGGTGTCGCGCTTTCGCTCTCATTTTCAGGGGGAAATGGTGAAATGCGATATTGAGCGGACGAAATGCGATATGGCGTGAGCGAAGTGCGATATGAGAGGTGTGAGGTGCGATATCGACGGGGTGAAATGCGATATGCCTGCACCGTACCGCTCCAATCCAATCCAATCGCTAGGATCAAACCCGAAAACCCTTAAAATGAAAAAGCACCCGCCCCAGGCAGGTGCTTCCATTCTCTCTAATTCACTCAACCCCGATCAATTCCTGCACGACATTCCCATTCGAATCGAACACTTTCACGATATGATGCCCCGGGGCGACATAGTATTTGAAACCGCCGCTTTCGTGAAATACCGGATCGTATGGGACCGTTACTTCGATAGCGTTCGTGAACGTTTTGTACGGCGTAGTGATGGATACGTTGACCGCAGTGATTTGGTGCATAGGCTGGAACTCGGAGCCGACGTTGAATTTCTTGCCGACTTCGGCTGGGAAGATCAAGTCCGTGTCAGCTTCGGAATATGGATACAAGAGGTACAAGCCGCTCCGATTTTCCGCATCGCCGTAATAGGTCGTGTCACCCGTCGCCGGATTCCGCGTCACCCACATGAAGCCCATCTCGAGGCCTTGAACTCGCGGCACGTCTTCGTAAGTGTGGACGGAAGTGCCGCTCGTTTCGGCGTAGCGATATGTTTTCGTCTTGTCACGCAAGAATGTGCCTGCGCGGTGTGTGTCGTTTTTAAAGCGAGGTTCCAAAGCACGCGCGAGGAATGCAGAAAACTGTCCGCGCGTAATCGCTTGGTTCGGCTTGAACGTGTCATCCGGATAACCGGTTGCGATATTTCCGCCGATGATTCTACTGATCGCGTCGTATGCACGCATATTCGGCGACACATCCGTGAAGTAGCTCGTCGCTATAAACGCTAAGTCGAACACATTATCCGTGACGATCGCCATGTCGCCGCGCGTGATCGGCGCATATGGCTGGAACGTGCCGTCCGTGCGGCCATTCATGAATCCGGCTTGCTCCGCAGATGCGATGAATCCGCTCGCGCGCTGTCCGGCAGTCACATCTGTGAATTTCGTCCCGCGCTGCGTCCCGTCGAGCCCTTTCAGCTGGCCGATCATGATGGCGGCTTCCGCGCGTGTCACGGTCTGATCCGGCCGCACCGTGCCGTCGTCATACCCCGAAATAATGCGTTGGTCCATCAAGTAACCGATTTCCTCGTAAAAACGGTGCGATGATGGCAAATCATTGGCGGCCTGCATTTGCGGCGCGAACAAACTCACTGCGAGCAGCCCGCTCATCAAGAAAGAAAACTTCTTCATCTTTCCAATCTCCTCCGTTCCATCTGTCTATACTGCTTCTTCCTAATATTAATTCGCCAAACGGATCAAAAAACCTGCGGGAATCCAAAAAAGTGCCAGACACCAAAGTGCCAGACACCAAAGTGTCTGGCACTTTGGTGTCTGGCACGCAATATATCACCAAATTTTCACATTTTAGAACGCTATTAGTCCCGTCTAAAGACACAACTTCTGTCACAATCAATAGGGAAAAGGGTTCGATATAATGGAATTGAACAAACATTTCGTAAAGGAGCTGGAGAAATGCAAGGATATCGTAAAGCGGCCATGATTTTGGCTGCACTAGTGCTTGTCATGAGCGGCCTGTTCACAGCGGCACCAGCAAGCGCAGCGGATGAAGTAAGCCGCGGAGAATTTATCCAGTCGTTAGTGGAAGCGATGGACTTGCCGTTGAAAGACGGATCGAGCATCGCCTTCACGGACGTGGATGCAGACTTGGCACCATATGTCGAAGCTGCATTCCAATTGAAACTGACAAGCGGGAAGAGCGAGGACAAGTTCGCGCCGGATGAAATGCTGACGCGCGAACAAGGTTTCGCGATTGCCGCCCGTGCAGTCGAGACAGAAGAAGTCTACCCGACTTCGATCTTGTCGAAATTCAAAGACGGACGTTACTTGAGCATGAGCCTAAGCGAGAACTTGGCGGAAGCAACAGGCATCGGCCTGCTGCTCGGCTACAGCGATGGCACAGTGAAACCGTCGAAAGGCATTTCCGCGCGCGAGATGGCAGCGATCATCGCGCGTACACTTCGCGAGTACACACCAGTCGATTCGGCTGACGTAGCACTGCGCATTCTCGGAACATCGGATCTGCACACGAACTTCGTGAACTACGATTACTACCAAGACCGCGTGTCCAACTCACTTGGACTGGCGAAGACAGCGGTATTGATCGAACAAGCACGTGCAGAAAACCCGAACAACCTTCTGTTTGATAACGGGGACTTGATCCAAGGGACGCCGTTCGGCTCGTACAAAGTCGTCGTCGATCCGCTGCAGCCAGGCGAAATCCACCCGGCAGTCGCAGCACTTAGCGCACTGGACTTTGATGCAACAACTCTAGGGAACCACGAATTCAACTTCGGCCTTGAGTATTTGGACGAAGTCATCGACGATTCACCATTCCCATTCTTGAACGCGAACGTCTACGACGAAGCGACAGGCGAGAACCGCTTCGAGCCTTACACAATCATCGATAAAGAAGTAACGGACGGCCAAGGCGAGACACACACGATCCAAGTCGGTGTCATCGGCATCGTTGCTCCGCAAATCCTGAAATGGGACCGTGCGAAACTTGAAGGCCACGTGACTGCAGAAGATGCAGTCCAAACAGTCGAGAAGTTCCTTCCTGAAGTGGAAGCGGCCGGGGCAGACGTCGTCGTCGTTCTTTCCCACTCAGGGATGGGTGACGAGAACCACGAAGTCGGCGAAGAGAACATCACGTACCAACTGACAGAACTTGAAGGCGTGGATGCAGTCATCACTGGCCACAACCACGACCTGTTCCCAGGCTCATACGGCGACCTTGCCGGAGTTGACACGGAACAAGGCACAATCAACGGCACGCCAGTCGTCATGCCAGGTAAATTCGGTTCACACCTTGGTGTCATCGACTTGAAACTATCTCAAGAAGGCGATGAATGGGAAGTCGTTTCACAACAAGCTCAGCTTCGCAAAATCGATTCTGAAACGGATGAAGTCGACCAAACTGTCATCGATGCAGTGAAAGAAGCACACGAGGCAACGATCGAATACGTCAACTCACCAGTAGGCGAGACGACTGCACCGATCACGAGCTACTTCTCACTTGTGAAAGATGATCCATCCATCCAGCTCGTCACGAACGCACAGCTTTGGTACGCCGAGCAGCAACTGGCAGGCACGGAAAATGCGGACTTGCCATTGCTATCTGCAGGCGCACCGTTCAAAGCAGGCGGACGTAACGGAGCGGATTACTACACGGAAATCAACACAGGCGAAATCGCCATCAAGAACGTTGCAGACCTCTACGTCTACGACAACACAATGTATGTCCTGCGCGTAACGGGTGCAAGCCTGAAAGACTGGTTGGAAATGGCGGCAGGCCAGTTCAACCAAATCGATTCGGCAGCGACAGGCGAACAGAACTTGATCAACCCGGACTTCCGCACATACAACTTCGACGTCATTGACGGCGTCACTTACGAAATTGATGTAACGGAACCAGCGAAATACAATGCGGACGGCGAACTTGTCAACGCAGACGCGAACCGCATCAAGAACTTGATGTACGACGGGGAAGCAGTGACGGACGAGCAGGAATTCCTGGTCGTCACGAACAACCACCGTGCGACGGGCAACTTCCCGGGCGTAGTCGACGCACTTGAAGCCATCGACTTCGCATACGAGAACCGTCAAGCCGTACAAGACTACATGGTCGCAGAAGGCACAGTGAACCCGACAGCGGACGGCAACTGGACATTCGCGAAGGTTGACGGCACGCCGGAACTGGTCTTCGAAACATCTGGACGCGCGAAACCATTCATGCCAGAAAACGGCACAATCGAATGGCTAAGCGACCTCGAGAGCGGCTTTGCGAAATACGGCCTCGTCATCGAGTAAAAATAGCAACGAATGAACCGGGAAGGCGGCTGCCTTTCCGGTTTTTTACTGTTTTCAAAAAGAGAGCACCTTCTCGTGGGATTAGTGATGAAGGGGCGAGGGCTGACCTGCATTGCGGAGTTTCGCACGTTGGAGGCGCTGAGAAGATGTTGGCCGAATGAAATTCGGTCAATGTCTTTGCGACGAAGCTAGCGCAGCGATGCAGGAGCACATCTTTGCCCTCGAGCCTCCTCGGCTGCTCGCGCAACCTGCGGGGTCTCGCCTTAGCTTTTCTCCTCCGACGTGCTTACTCCTCCATTCCGGCTCAGCTTGTTCAAGAAGGAGAGAGGTGTAGAATGTTGGCGAGTGGGATGATCCGCGCATAAGTCACCTTCTTTTCGTTCTATCAGAAGGTGACGAATGGTAGGGAAGGAGTTCAGGAGGAAAATTACTAGTGGATTTGGTGATCCAACTCGCGCTTCATGGGCTCGAACTCGCGATTCGCATGTCATATCGCATTTCACCCGGTTCATATCGCACTTCACGTGCTTCATATCGCATTTCAGCCAGTTCATATCGCACTTCACGCATTCCATATCGCATTTCGCTGTTTTTCAATAAATTTCACTCGCCAAATCAGAACCCCAGCGGCCTACGCAGTCAGCCGCCAAACAAATATGAAACGCCCGAATTAGAATGAAACGTTAGCTGCCGCGACACCACCACTTCTCCCACACACCAGCGAAGTGGCTGGTTTGGACTGGGCGGAGTGATAAGACGAGCGATTCTCAGCTCGGCTTATCACGGGAGCCCTGTCCGAAGCCGCAAGCGAATTTCTACGCGACACCCGAATCACTTTTCCACACATCGGCACTAGAACCCCAGTGGCCTACGCAGTCAGCCGCCAAACAAATATGAAACGCCCGAATTAAAATGAAACGCTAGCTGCCACAACACCACCACTGCACCCACACACCAGCGAAGTGGCTGGTGTGGACTGGGCGGAGTGATAAGAGGAGCGATTCTCAGCTTGGCTTATCACGGGAGCCCTGTCCGAAGCCGCAAGCGAATTTCCATTCGACACTCGAATCACCGCAGCAAATATTAAAGCAACACCCAATCTCACTTTCTCAAACGCATTTTTCCAACTTGCCATAATCTCTCCCATAACCTATGACCAATTGAAGAAAATTTCGACTTTAACCTATATTAATTAAGAAAATGCATTATAATGGAAGAGAATATAAGAAGAATAGCACACTTTAGATCCCCCAAGCCTCCCCCTCGTTATACAACCGCAACATGCTTTAGTGTTTTTTGATGGGTGGTACTCTTTCGTGGATCTGAAAAGCCGAGCAACCAGGAAAGGATTTTTTGCTATGAATGTAATCAAGCCACTTCCACTAGACGCTATCTTGCTGCATGCCTTGGACGACATCGTATTCATCATGGAATATACGGATGAGTCGGTTCTTCGCTATGCCTTTTTCAACGAAGCGGCGCTCGCACAGATGCCGATCAAGGAAGAGCATCTTGGCAAGACCCTTCAAGACGTGCACGAAGCACCATTCGCCGAAAAACTGCAGCAAAACTATGAACAGGCGATCGAACGGAAAGAATCCATCGTGCTCGAAGACGAATACTACGGAGTATCGGGTGAAAAGCGTTTCGCCAAAGCACGGCTGATCCCGTTTTTCGACGCCTCCGGCAACTGCACGCACATCGTCGAAGTCGTCAAGGACATGACGGAAGCGCGCATTGCCCAGCGCGCGTATAAAGATGCGTCGGAGCGGCTGAAAGAAAGTCGTTCACGTTACCGTTCGCTATTTGACAACAACAAAGACGCCATCTTCTCGCTCGACCTCGATGGCAAGATCGTCTCGATCAACAAGACCGTCACACAGATGCTTGGCTACAAAATAGACGAGTTGCTTGGCGTCGAATTTTTCGAAGAGCTGGTTATAGACGGCAAGGAAAAAGCCCGGAGCTGTTTCCACGGAGGACACTGCTACAAAGCGGAAGACTTCCGCGTCAGCATCAAGAGCCGCGACCACGAGATCGGCGTGCTCGTTTCTGTCGCACCGGTCGAAGTGAAAGGCGCGAACGTCGGTTGGTACGTCATCCTCAAGGACATGACCGAGCTCGATCAGATGGCGAGTCAGTACATCGAGAGCGAAAGCCGGTTCCGCATCATCGCCGAGAATTCGCACGATGTCGTGTTCCTGCTCGATAAACGGGGGATGATCGTCTACGTCTCGCCTGCGTGCAAAGAAGTATACGGCTATTCGCGCGAAGATTACATCGGCAGTTTGCAGTACGAGAAGATTCATCCCGAAGATGTCGAAGCGCTCGAGACTGCATATAAGGACTCGGTGAAGTTGAAACGGAGCTTCGTGTCGGAAGCGCGTATTTACCATAAGACAGAAGGGTGGCGCGTGTCGGAAATTCGCGGCACACCAGTGTTCGACGATTTCGGTGAGCTCGTCCACATGGTGACGATAGCGCGAGATGTCTCGATCCAGCGCGAACGGGAGCAGGAGCTGGTCTTCTATGCGTTCCATGACTCCCTGACCGGGCTGCCGAACCGCCGCCAGCTGAAAGATCACCTGCAGCACTACATCGATGACCCGATGCTGAATAACCAAACGCTTGCGATCGGCATCATCGACATCGATGACTTCAAACTGATCAACGACTATCTTGGCCACGAGGCGGGGGATGCGGTCATCGAAGAATTCGGCAAGCGGCTTGCAGATGTCATGGAAGGCGATAACTTGGCTGCGCGTCTCGGCGGAGATGAATTTGCCATGGTCTTGCACGACGTCACGAATGCAATGGAGAAAGACGCGATGATCCGCCGTCTTCACGCCATCGTCGCAGAACCGATCGTCATCAAAGACTTCGAGGTCAATGTCAATATCAGCATCGGACTTGTCCTCGCAGTGCCTGCAGATGAAACAGTCTCGTCCCTTTTGAAGCAGGCGGACATGGCGATGTATGATTCGAAAAATAAGAAAATAGCAGGTACTTAAGAACTTGAATATTTTTGGAAATACTAGTTTCTGCCCTTCTGGTGTAGTATAATATGATTATTAAGTCATTAGTTTGTTAGTCCTTTAGAAGGGGAGGATAGAAATGTACCAAGAAATCCAGGAACGGTTGGAATCGGAACATCAAAAAGGCATGAGAGAGATCCTGACCGACTTGTACATCACACAACAACTCGGTCCATCCTGCAGCGCCCAGCGGCTCGGAATCCCGCGCCAAGTATTTTTGCATTTCCGCAATCAGTTCGGCTTGAAGCAGGTCAAATATCAATGAAAACGAAAAGGGGTGTCCTCAAAAGTCATGGAAAATGACTATCGGGGACAACCCTTTTTTTGCGAAATGAACCGAATTTGAGGCGCATCCAAGTTAACTGCCGGAGAACAACAGTTAACCGCCAGCGAATCCAAGTTAAACGCCGACGAACAACAGTTAACCGCCAGCGAATCCAAGTTAAATACCAACGAACAACAGTTAAAAAACATTATGAAAAAAGTGCAGGACGCAATGCGCGTACCGCGCGTTTCAATCTTAGAACCCAATCGCCGTGCTAAATTTTTGTGAAGGGCATTTGATTTGGAACAATCCCTGGTTAAATGCCCCAAATCCCCGGTTAACCCTCAAAAAAGTGCCAGACACCCGAGTGCCTGGCACTTTTTTAAAATCCTGTCGCCTTGCTGATCAATTCGCTCTTGCGTGCATCTTTTCGTGCTTCGTAATCAGCGATGAAAGAATCTGCGTGCGATTCCGCTAAGCCGTTCGCTTTCAGTTCACTCTTCATGGCATTCAAGACGCCGTAGAAGACCGCATCTGTGCGGGACTCGGCTTCTGCTGCTGCAGAAGTGTACTTACTGTAGAAGTAAGAGTAGCTGATCGATTCGCCGTTCGCTTTTTTCGTGCTGTACTCGTTTTTCGCGCGGCCGACCAATCCGTTGATGCGCGCGTTCGCCTGCGCTTCCAACTCGTTCATCGCCGGCTGATATTTCTGTTTGATCTGTGCGACGGTCACTGTGCCTTCGCTAGACCCGGAACCACCCGAACCGCCAGATGAGCCGGAGCCCGATCCACCTGAGCCAGACCCAGACCCAGACCCAGACCCAGACCCAGACCCAGACCCAGACCCAGACCCAGACCCAGACCCAGACCCACCTGATGATCCAGAACTGGCGGACCCGCCAGAACCTGAACTACCTGATCCGGACCCAGATCCTGACGCTGATCCAGAACCACTATTCGTATTCCCGGTCGTACTGGAGTTGTTCGTGCCGCTGCCATTGTCGGAATCGCTTCCGCCGCTAGTACCGGATGAACCGCCGGAACTGTTCGTGGACCCAGCCACGCCGCTTCCTGCGTTCCCGTCAGTAGAGGCATCTCCATCTTCCGAACCGGCCGCGTCAGCATCTGTATTCGCATCGTCCCCGCCTGAGCCGGAGCCATTGATGACACTTCCATCTTCCACCAGATTGCCGTCTTCATCGAGAATGATCTTCGAGCCATCCGGCAATTCGATTTCATATCGTTCTTTCGTGATCTCGTCAACTTCTTCGTCCGCTACGTCGTACTCCTTGAACTCGAATAGATAAACCAAGTATCCAACGACTGCAAGCAGTAGTACACCAAGGATTAGAATAATTTTCTTCCAATGTTTTTTCACGTTCGGACCTCCTCGTGTATGATGATTTTGAACAATCATATTCTTGGCAGTATAATGGAAAAAGTCGAATTTGTCTAATATTTACACTGATTGCGGTTGTTGTATTCGACTCCATACGCTACAATATAGAGAATACCATAAATTTATTAGAAGAGGTGACACAAGGATGAGTAAAAACAAAAACACGAAATTATTCCTAGCCGGCACAATGGCGGTTTCTTCGGTACTTGTTGCAGCTCCGGCATTTGCTGAGACAGAGACGACACTTCCTGAAGTCGAGCAGGCGGCTGAGCAGTTAGCGAAGCAGTACATGGCGCTGACAGACGAACAACGTACAATGTTAGCCATCGTCCAAAAGAACATTGCTGGCGAACTATCCCTGTTCATCGATGAAGAGTACGAACACAAAGCAGCACTCGTAAAAGACCTTGGTGCATTGCTCCAGCCGACGGACGCGACGACTGAAGCAGGCGTGAAAGCGGAAGCGATCGCACGTGCGAATGAATTCCTGGAGAACGCGCAGCCATACTTGGCAAAAGAAGGCGAACTGGCTGACATGGTCGATTTCGCTAATGCATTGCGTGCAGACCTCTATGATGAAGTCAAAAATGTCAATCCGAACGATTTGGCACCACTGATCCAAAAAGCGCTCGCGAGCTTCCGTGAAAATGCACCTGAATCGGTGAAAGCAATCGTTGTCATGCCTTCTACACAAGATGCAGCAGAACTGATCGATGCGATCCAAGCTGACATCGACGCAGCACTTGGCGGAGGTGGCGGAACTGCACCTGGCGTACAAAATGGCGTCTTGACGGTAACGGAAGACCAAGTAGAGAAATCGGCACCGGCTGTTCTGAAAGCGATCCAAGGAGCTTCTTCTATCAATGAACTCTTGATCACGACAACTTCAGAACCTGCAGAAGTGACAGTTCCATTTGTCATCTTCAATGCACTGGCAGAAAAAAATGAAGATGCAGTGATCACGGTCCAATCAACAGTCGGAACGATCACAGTGCCGCTCTTCACAGTTGACGGCGAAAGCATCGCGGAAGAGCTGGAAGTAACGTCTCCGGAATTGCAAATGACGTTCTCGATTGCGCGCATCAAGAACCAAGTATCAGGCGCACTTGATATCGCAGCTACGTACGGTGTAGAAGTCGGCACCGAGAGCAAAATGGTTCCATTCGCGAACTTCGGTTACCCGATCGAACGCACGATCCAAACACCAAAAGCACTTGATGCAGCGACAACGGTTGGCCTTCACGTATTCCCGGACGGCACAACGAAAGCTGTTCCGACATATGTAGTGGATAACGACACAGTGAAGATGAACTTCTCTGAACTCGAAGCACACACATTGATCAGCTACTCCAAAACGTTCGCTGACGTCAACAAAATCGACGCTGGCAAGTATTGGGGCAAAGAATACATCGACAAATTGGCATCACGCATGATCGTTTCCGGTAAGACAGAAGACAGCTTCTCGCCATCGACAACAATCACGCGCGGTGAATTCGCGGCGATCCTGTCACGTGGACTCGGTCTGCGTCCAGCTGATTTCCACGGCGAAACTGCAGCAGCATTCACCGACGTTTCCCTTGACCAGGCAGTCAACCGTGACGGCGAAATCTACGCAGCATTCGAAGCGGGCATCATCTCGGGTTATGGCGACGGCAAATTCGGTCCATACGACGCGATCACACGTAACGAAGCGGCAATCATGATCAGCCGTGCGATGGACTTCATCGGGGAAGACGTAGACATGGACGGCAGCAAGAACGTTTCACAATTCGCTGACTACCGCTACATCTCCAAACAAGCGCGTCCGTACGTAGACACTGTCTACAAAGCAGGCTACCTATCTGGATTCAAAGACAACACGTTCCGCCCGCAAAACAACGCGACACGTGCGGAAATGTCCCGAATCCTGTATAATTTCCTTGAATCAATCGAATTTATTAACTAATTCGAGGCCTTAAATTTCACATGTCAAAGGCACTCTCTAGCAGAGTGTCTTTCTTTATACCGTTAGATGATTGTAAATTTGGAAAATAGTCACTTTTGGCGTGGGATGAAAAGTGGTTGGTTGTAATTCCTTCCACTCTTCTCCACAAAAAAGTGAAGAGTGTTGGCTTCAACTCTCTCATTGGAAAATAGATACGGAGCAAAACAGCGGAGACTCTAGTGGAATAAGCGAAGTGTCGAAATCCGATCGGGCTCGGGAAGCGAGAACGATCTAGTTCGGCGCAAGCCCACTAGACGCGGAGCTGTTTTGCGCAGTATCTGGTCCACGCTAACTAAACTTACTTCTCTCCCAAAACCAACAAAGAATTCAAGCAGCAAAGGGGTAACGACCGTATGATCGACATCCACACACATATCCTGCCCGCCATCGACGACGGTGCCGCCGGAATGGACGACACGATCCAACTACTGGAACTGGCTGCCAAAGAGCAGATCACAGACATCATTGCGACACCTCATGGCCATCATCCGAATTTCCTCACGGATGTCGCCCTTATTCAAGAGCGTCTTGGTGTGGTGCAACAAGAGATCCAGCGTCGATCCATTCCGGTCACTCTGCACAGCGGAATGGAATGCAGGCTGTCCGAAAAACTGCCGGAGCGGCTGGAGAGCGGTGAAGCATTGACGCTCGCCGGATCGAAATACGTCTTGCTCGAACTGCCATCCACTGGCATTCCAGCGTATACGGTGCCGATCATCCAGCAATTGATCATGGCGAATTACGTTCCAATCATCGCACATCCCGAGCGCAACCAAGCCATCATCGAAAAGCCGGAGCGGCTGCGCAAGCTTCTGCTGCATGGTGCCGTGTCACAAGTGACAGCCGGATCGGTCGCGGGTCACTTCGGCAAAGCGATCCAACGCACGGCACTTACGCTGATCGAAGCGAACTATGTGCATTTGTACGCATCCGACGTCCATAGTGTCGACAAGCGGCCGTTCCTGTTCAACAAAGGACTCGATTTGATGGAGAAGAAGAACATGCACCAGATGGTCGATATTTTCCTGGAGAACAACGACCGCATTGTGCTCGATAAAGATATCCTAGTGTTGGAGCCGCAAGAAATCCCGAAGCCGAAATGGTGGAATGTTTTTGCGTAAAGAAAAGCGGAGGCTGCCGCTTAGCCCCGACAAGCGCTGGAGCCTTTGCGAATGATGGCGCTTCTCAGCCATCGGGAGCAAAGGCGAAGCGACTCGAGGGGGTGGCAGCTGGAGTCTGGACAAAGAAGAAAAGCGGAAGCTGCCGTTTAGCCCCGACAAGCGCTGGAGCCTTTGCGAATGATGGCGCTTCTCAGCCATCAGGCGTAAAGGCGAAGCGTCTCGAGGGGGTGGCAGCTGGAGTCTGGACAATGACGAAAAGCAGAGGAGAGACTGGCCTGCATTCCAGGGGCGCTTTCCGCGGGCGCAGCGCTGAGCTAACTTGTGCTCGTCGCCTCGCCCAAGTGGATCTCAGCGCTACGCTGATTCCGCAGGAGTCGCCCCTTCTATTCCGGCCAGCAGTACTCATTTAAAGTGGTGGAGGGAACAAGTGGTTGTTCCACCGCGATTATACTTATTACAAAAAAAGGCTGTCCTGAAAAGTCATCGTACATGACTTTCAGAGACAGCCCTTTTTTGTGTTCAAATGAATAACGGGAGAAATTCCCGCTATTTTAAAAATGGAAGGCGATTCCACAAGAATAACGGTAGAAAGTATGCCTATTTGGCCGATACGAGGGGATACAGGTGAATTTCAATTGAATAGCGGTAAAAACTCTCGCTATTTCCACGTTCTAGCCGTCCCATCTCAAAATAACGGTAGAATGTACTCTTATTCCTTAAGTTCCTCCGCCATCTCCCGCACTTCCGCCAGATGCGCATCGACATTCTCCGGTGTCACCAGCACCCCGAAGTCAGCCGGCACGTTCGCTGCGTCCTGGCCGAATTCGATGCGCTGGCCGATTAGATCGCCGACGAATGGATAGAAGTGGTGGCCGTCGTAGTAATTGGACAGGTCATTGGTGATCTCGTTCGGATACATGAAGTTCCAGACGCCGCCGTAGACGTCGACCATGTCGCGGATCCACACTTCGTACTCATCGAGCAGGTCGTTTCCGACAAGCGACGTGAACAGCTCGGTCGAAATCGGCGTCGTATAAACGATTTTCTCTGCTTGCGGCTCGGTGTCACGCACTTTCGCCATGATTTCTTTATATTGCGGGAAATATTCGAAGCCTTCCGCGTAGAAGATCTTCTCGAAACGGTGGATCTTCATCGCGAGCTCGTACGCCGCGTCGCGTCCTTTCAGCCGTTCGGCAGTTGCATCGCCCTCACGGTTATACAGCCGGTCACCTTGAATCGAGTCGGTGGCGGATAGCCGGAAATTCTGGAGGGAATAGTCCAGCACGTCGAGCGACAGTAAGTTTTTCGTGCGGTAAAATGATTGCTGCACTTTCGTGTCGTAACTCAAGATGTTTTTTGGCGCCGAAGCTTCTGCCGTATTGATCTTGAAGAAATCCAATCCAAGGATGACGCGCCGGTAATCCGGATTGTGCTCGAACGCATACATCAGCATCGTATGATATTCACGCATCGACAAGTTGGCGACGGAATAGTTGTAGACGTCCCAGTTGCTGAAGGCGGTCGAATTGATGTATGTGCTCCGGCTCGAACCGATCAAGAGCGTATCGGCATCTTTCGGCTGGAAGCGCTGATTGGCGGTTTTCTGCTCGCGTTCATCGGCAACGACTTGCACGTCGTTGAATGCATGCGACTGGCTGTAATGCCAGAGCGGATCGATCCAATAGTTGAAGGAGACGACCGCAGCGGTCAGGACGGCAAAGACACTTAAGGCAAGCCAGGTGAAATGTTTATCGTTCATAAGCTACGGTCCCTCCTAAAAGTTGAAGTACAGGAATTCACTCACTTGCTGCAGCTGCATGACGCTGTAGAACAGCAGGAGCGCCGCGAACACGGCGAGTGCAGCGGTACGTTTGTTGTCGGTCATGATCTCGATCGAGTTCTTCGCGTACCACGCGAGCAACAGCCCGATGAGCAAGCCGAAGTAGATGTAGATGGTCTGCGTGGAGAACACGAGCGTCACGAGCCACTCTTCGTTGATGTTCGGGAAGATCTTGATGGCACCACTCGGAATGTACATGCCGTTCAAGCCGAACATCGCCTTCAGTACCGTGAATGCCTCACCGATCGTCGGCGCCCGGAAGAAGACCCAAGCAAGATGGACGAACAGGAATGTCGTGAACCAAGCCCAGCCGTCGGACATCTTGAAGCCGGCAAGCTTCCAGTAGCGGCAGATGATGCTCGCCACTCCGTGCATGACTCCCCAGACGAGGAACGTCCAGCCGGCTCCGTGCCAAATCCCGCTGATCAGGAAAATGATGAAAATGTTGATATATGTACGGACAGGCCCTTTCCGGTTGCCGCCGAGCGGAATGTAAATATACGTCGTCAAGAACATCGACAGCGTCTTATGCCAGCGCCGCCAGAAGTCCTGGATATCCCGCGCCTTATAAGGTGAGTAGAAGTTGATCGGCAGACGGATGTTGAACAGCAGCGCAAGCCCAATCGCCATGTCCGAATACCCGCTGAAGTCGTAGTACAGCTGCAGCGTATACGCGAGCGTCGTGAACCACGAATCGACGAACGTCAGCGACTCGATCTGTCCATACCCTTGATTGGCCCACACCGCGAACTGATCCGCGATGGCCACTTTCTTGAAAATCCCGATGGAAAAGATCAACAAGCCGCGCGACAAGTTCGCGTAATTCAGCCGGTAATTTTTCTTCTCGCTGAACTGCGGCATCATCTCCCCGTGATGGACGATCGGCCCTGCGATCAACTGTGGGAAAAACGACACGAACAAGCCGTAGTTCAGGAAATTGTATTCCTTCGTCTCAAGCCGGAACGAATCGACAAGATACGCAATTTGCTGGAACGTGTAAAACGAAATCGCGAGCGGCAGCAAAATCCCCACGACAACCAGATCCATCCCGAAAATCGCATTCACATTCTCGATGAAGAAATCATAATATTTATAGTAGCCAAGGAGCCCGACGTTGAACATGATCCCAACGGTAACAATGAAGCGTCGCAGCACATCGCCACCCACGCCGCGCCCGAGGAAATGCCCGAGCGCATAGTTGACGACCATGGAAATGAGGATCAGCGGCAAGTACGCCGGATTCCAAAATGCATAGAAGAACAAGGAAGCCGCGAGTAACCAAGCCTTCGCAAATGGAATATGCAGGCGCCCGAGCAAATAATAAAGAACCCACACAATCGGCAGGAACAAAAAGATAAATTCAAAGCTATTAAAAATCACGGTCGACACCTTCAATCCCGAATTTCATTCACTTCGCTAGTTTACCAAAAAAGGGGGGAGGGGGATAGGGTGGATATGAGTGAGTCGGCTGACCTGCAGAGGTATAGAAGTGCGGAATTCTGTTCTTATGGGGAAAAGGCTGACCTGCATTCCAGAGTTTCGCGCGCTGGAGGAGTAGCGCCGAGCCTCCTCGGTCGCTCGTGCGACCTGCGGGGTCTCGTCACCACTCTATTACTCCGGCGCGCTCACTCTTCCATTCCGGCTCAGCTCGCTCGAGAACGGAAAATTGGTAGAATGTTGGCGAGTGGGATGATCCCTGCGTAAGGTGCCTTCGTCGCTTTCTATCAGAAGGTGTCGGGTATTAGTTGGCAGGTTCAGATGAAGTGTTCATTCTGGATTTAGTTACAACCCCTGCTGGGAGAGTCATATCTTGTCATTATCAAACAATGTCACACCGATTTCGAGCTTCCACGTGTTGCGAAGCAGGAGCTCGTAACCAATGAAACACTCTCCATCACTTTTCCACACACCAAATTAGAACCCCAGCGGCCTACGAAGTCAGCCGCCCAAGTATTTAACCCAACACAAGCATTAGAATGAAATGAAAATTGTATCTCACCACCACTTCTCCCACACCCAAAGCGAAGTGGCTGGTTTGGACTTGGCGGAGTGATAAGGCGGGCGACCCTCAGCTCGGCTTATCACGGGAGCCATGTCCGAAGCCGCGAAGCAGATTTTCACGCGACACCCGATTATCCTTTTTCACTCACGAAATTAGAATCCCGGCGGCCTACGCAGTCAGCCGCCAATCAAATATGAAACAACGAAATTAGAAGGGAACGCCAGCTGCCACTACACCACCACTACACCCACACCCCAGCGAAGTGGCTGGTTTGGACTTGGCTGAGTGATAAGACGAGCGTTCTTCAGCTCGGCTTATCACAGGAGCCATGTCCGAAGCCACAAGCGACATTCCACGCGACACCATCACTCCCATTACAAAATCCCCATCCTAAACATTGGCAGAACATTCCGCAACCCGAAGTGATTCCAAATAAAACCAAAACATCCTCCACAAATGCCTTCAAATAGATTATAATAGGTTCATTGTAATTACGGAGGCCATTCTTATGAAACGGATCATGAATAAGCACCATCTCTGGCTCGCCATTCCACTTGTGGTCGGCCTTGCGCTCCGGCTCGGCGTGCTCATCATGTTCGGCCCGATGCTCAATCTCGACAGTGACGACAAAGGCTACATCGACTCGGCGAAACACCTCGTCGAGTACGGTGAGCTGATCTATGTTAACACCGAAGAGCCGACCGTCCACATCATGCCCGGCTTGCCGTTTCTTCTCGCGGCTTCGTTCCTCGTGTTCGGCACGGGCTGGTGGGGGATGCTATCGGCGAAGCTCGTCATGATCGCGTTCGGCATGCTCGGCGTCTTCGCGGCGTATAAGCTCGGGGAGCGGCTCGTCAGCCCGGCAGCGGGAAGTGTGGCGGCATTATTGCTTGCGCTCTATATTCCGCAGATTCTCACCGACAACTTGATCATGACGGAAGCGCCGTTCACTGCAGCCTTCATCGGCTTTGCATTCTTCGCCGTGAAGCTCGGCGACACGCACAAGACGAAGTACTTCTACTTAACGGTAGCGAGCTATATCTTCATGATCTTGTTCCGTCCGACCGTCGTGTTGCTGCCGGTATTTTTCCTGCTGTATTTACTGGCGCGGAAATATCCGCTCAAGCCGCTACGGAAGCACCTCGCAATCGCGGCGCTGCTGTTTTTGCTGATCATGTCGCCGTGGTGGGTACGCAATTACGTGGCGTTCGGTGACTTTATCCCGTTCTCCGGCGGTGCGGGCAACCCGATGCTGCTCGGCACTTACCAAGGGCACGGCTACAAGTACGGCGAACCGTTCAATGACGTCGTTTTGTCGCTCGAGCAGGAATATCCGGAAGCGACACGTTACGTCCAGAACCAATACCAGATGGACCATGCACTCGACCGCGTCTCCACGATGTGGAATTCGAACAAGCGCTGGTTCATCGAGACTTACACCATCATCAAATTGAAGATCCAGTGGAGTGCACCATTCTATTGGATCGAGATTTACGGGGTGACGAAAGAAACCATTACGGCCGTCTTCCGCGTCCTTGCACTCGCCGGGGGGCTGTCACTCGCAGCACTGATCGCGTTCCATAAGAAGCGCCGGGCGGAATGGGTCTTGCTTGCTTCATTCATCGGCTACTTCACCATCATCAATAACTTGAACTTCGCGTACCCGCGTTATAACCAGCCGCTTCTGCCATTTTTGTTCACAGCAATCGGCGGAGCGGGGGCACTTCTCTTTCAGCAAGTGAAAGACCGACGGCATATTAAATAAAAAGACGGAGAAAGAATCCCTTCCTTCTCCGTTTTTTATTTGGAATCATTCTTTATAAAAAATGAAACTATCGGCTCAATTTCTTTTACAAATATGTCATGAAAGATAGGCATCCGATGGTTTGCAAAACATGGTATACTTAGGTAAAAATTTGACTTACTTGGTAAAGGGGTTACTGAAATTATGGAAGAAACGATCTCTCTTCAGGAATTATTCGCAACACTTAAGAAGCGGTTATGGCTCATTATTTTCCTGACAGCCTTCGCAGTCATCGTCGCGGGCGTCATCTCGTACACGTTCTTGACGCCGATCTATCAGAGCTCCGCACAGATCCTCGTCAACCAGGACCAGCCGGAAGCGACTCCGCTGACGAACCAGAACATCCAGACCGATCTGCAGTTGATCAATACATATTCGGTCATCATCAAGAGTCCGGCAATCTTGGACGAAGTGGTCGAGCAGCTGGACCTCGGCTTGTCCGTCGAAGCACTCATCAGCAAAATCACCGTCAATAATGCCGAAAACTCACAAGTCGTGAATCTCACGGTGCGTGATGAAGACCCGGCGATTGCAGTCGATATCGCCAATACGACAGCGCGTGTGTTTGAGGAGAAGATTGCGACCTTAATGAATGTCGATAACGTATCGGTGCTGTCACCCGCTGTGTTGAAAGACAATCCGCAGCCGGTCGAACCGAACCCGATGCTCAATATGGCGATCGCAGCAGTAATCGGCATGATGCTTGGTGTAGGGATTGCCTTCCTGCTTGAGTATTTGGATACGACGATCAAGTCCGAACAGGACATTGAAGACATCCTCGGCATCCCGGTGCTCGGCGTCGTCTCGCCGATTCCGGACGAAGGACGCACCACCGCAAGCAAAAGCGCGGGAGATCCTGAATCTGCCGAAACGACAACATTAAGAAGAAAGCGGGGCTGACAACGATGGCACGTAAGAAAAAGAAACTGCAAGAGACGGCGCGTAAAGTGGTCACGCACACAAACCCGCGTTCCTATGTATCCGAACAGTTCCGGACGCTCCGGACCAACATCAACTTCTCATCACCAGATGCGGACATCCGCTCACTCGTCATCACGTCAGCGGCTCCGGGAGAAGGGAAGTCGACTGCTTCTGCCAACCTCGCCGTGGTATTCGCACAGGACGGCAAGAAAGTGTTGCTCATCGACGGTGATATGAGAAAGCCGACGACGCATTACACATTCCACTTAGGGAACACGAAAGGACTTTCAAGTGTCTTGACGCGCCAGGCGACCGTCGAGGAAACGATCCGGCCGACAGGGATCGAGAACTTGGATCTTCTGACGTGTGGTCCGATCCCGCCGAACCCGGCAGAGCTGCTCGGTTCGAAATCGATGGACGCGTTGATCGGACACTTGAAAGGCTTGTACGATTTGATCATCTTTGATGCACCACCTGTCCTGTCCGTGACGGATAGCCAGATTATCGCAAGCAAGTGCGAAGGCACTGTGCTCGTAGTCAACTCAGGAGAGACGGAGAAAGACATGGCACTGAAAGCGAAAGAAGCGATCGAAAGCACAAACAGCCGCTTGGTCGGTGCTGTGCTCAACAACTTCAAATTATCGAAAGACAGCTACTATTATCAGTATTACGGAGAAAACTGAAGGGGGCAGAACACAATTGCTCCTCGAATTGTGTTCGCCCGCGCTTCCCTGTGTAGGACTCGATTGCTCCCTAAATTGTGGCATACACAAGGAAGCACCAACCAGTCAAATCCTAACGGGCCGCTCAGCCACAGAACTTTCCCGCGCTTTAGCGGAAAGTACATATGGTCATATGTACTTTCCACTACAGCGCGGTACTAGGTCAAAAGTGCCTCGAACTTCGTAGAGCTGGTAGGAAGGGCTTTTTTTCAGAATTTATATTTTATTCGAGACAAAATATTATTAAAAAGATGTAAATTAAGTATATAAAGTTATACAAAAGTGGTATTATAAATTGAATGCAAAAAATGACTGAACATGTCAACATACCCCTAAATAGGAAAATATTAGGAAAGGATCGAATGCGGATGAACTTACAGAAACGGATTGGACTCTTGATGGTTGTCGACTCACTGATCGTCTTCTTCTCGATCTTCATCGGCTATTTTCTCCTGCACCCAGTCTTGAATCCGTTCGGAAGCCATTTCCTGCTCGCAAGCGCCACTGCCATTTTCATCTCCCATCATTCGCTTGCCTGGTATTACGGCTTGTATCGCAAAGTCTGGGAATACGCATCTATCAACGAATTGGTCTCCATCTTCAAGGCCGTGACGTTCTCCATTATCGCCGTCGGCCTCGTGCAATTCCTTGTACGGGGCGATGTACTGTTACGCGCACTTGGCATTACGTGGATGCTCCACTTATTGTTGATCGGAGGATCGCGACTGTCTTGGCGGCTGTTCCGCGATATGCTCCTCAGTCGCACTAACGAAGTGCAAAAACGCACACTCATCGTCGGGGCAGGAGCGGCAGGTACACTCGTCGCACGCCAACTGCTCCAGAACCGGGACAAAGGCTTGAAACCGGTCGTTTTCGTCGATGACGACGCGCAGAAACAAGGACTTGAAATTTATGGCATCCGCGTAGCAGGGGCGACCGACGCGGTAGAAGACATTGTGCGTGACAACAACATCGAACACATCATCGTCGCCATCCCTTCACTCGGGAAGCACGACGCGGCAGTCCTCATGAGACGGTGCCTTGACACCGGTATCCGCACACAGACGATCCCGGTAATCGAAGACATCTTGACGGGGAAAGTATCCGTCACGGATATCCAGGACGTCAAGATCGAAGAACTGCTTGGACGTGACGAGGTGAAACTCGACATGGACAAGATCAAAGGCCAGCTGACAGGGAAGACGGTACTCGTCACGGGAGCGGGTGGATCGATCGGCTCCGAAATCTGCCGGCAGATCATACGCTTCGGCCCGGCAAAACTTTTGCTTCTCGGCCACGGCGAAAACTCGATCTATCTGATCGACATGGAATTGAAAACAAAAATCGACCCGAACACCGAACTCATCCCGATCATCGCGGATGTCCAGGACCGTGAGCGCATGTTCGGCGTCATGGAAGAATTCCAGCCGGACGTCGTCTATCACGCAGCAGCGCATAAGCACGTGCCGCTCATGGAGTACAATCCGATGGAAGCAGTCAAGAACAACATCTTCGGCACGAAAAACGTCGCCGACGCAGCGGACGCTGCGGGCGTCAAGAGCTTCGTCATGGTCTCCACTGACAAAGCGGTCAACCCGCCGAACGTCATGGGGGCAACGAAGCGTTTTGCGGAGATGATTGTCCAGAATCTGGCGAAACGGAGCGAAACGAAATTTGTCGCAGTCCGATTTGGGAACGTACTAGGATCCCGTGGCAGTGTCATTCCACTCTTCAAGCGCCAAATCGCAGCAGGCGGCCCCATCACAGTCACCGACGAGCGCATGACCCGCTACTTCATGACGATTCCAGAAGCATCCCGTCTCGTCATCCAGGCAGGCTCACTCGCACGCGGCGGAGAAGTTTTCGTCCTCGACATGGGCGAACCGGTGAAAATTGTCGACCTCGCAGAGAACTTGATCCGGTTATCCGGGTATGAGAAAGACGAGATCGGCATCGAATTTTCCGGCATGCGTCCTGGGGAGAAGCTGTATGAGGAGCTTTTGAATGCGGAGGAGATTCAGAGCGAGCAAGTATTTCCGAAGATCCATATTGGGAAGGCGAATCCTGCTAGTGAGGGGGAGCTGAATATGCTGCTTGAGAAGATTCCGAAGATGGGGAATGAAGAAGTTAAGGAAGTTTTGGTGGGGTTGGCTAATCGGAAGAATGTTGAATCTCGTAACATGCAAGCAAACAGTGTATGAATTACTTCAAAGAGAATGGAATGTGAAAAGGTGTATAAAAAATATATAAAAAGATTATTTGACTTTATCATTGCTCTTTTATTTATGCCTTTTTTATTGATAGTAATTTTTATTGTAGGAACAATTATCAAACTGGAGGATAGCGGACCAGTTTTTTATTTGGCTGATCGTTTAGGGAAAGATGGAAGCACTTATAGAATGTATAAATTTAGATCAATGAAAGTGAATGCGCCGGATTTACGAAATGAAGATGGTTCTACTTTTAACTCGGAGGAAGATCCTAGGTTGCTCAAATCCGGAAAAGTCTTTAGGAAAACAAGTATTGATGAGCTGCCTCAATTCATCAATATACTTTTAGGGAATATGAGCATCATTGGACCAAGACCAGACTTGCCTGAGCATATTTTGCAATACACAGAAGAAGAAAAAGAAAAGTTAACTGTATTGCCTGGCGTTACAGGCTACAATCAAGCATATTTTAGGAACTCGATTGATTGGACGGAAAGAAAAAAGAACGACGTTTATTATGCTAGAAATCTTAGCCTTTTGTTAGATTTGAAAATATTTTTTAAAACGGTTCAGACGGTACTCTTTAGGAAGAATATCTTTAATGAAGGCGAGGCTAAATAATATGAAGTATGAAATACAGCCTTTGGATTGGGATAGTAATTACTTTGGAGTTTCCGCTGCAAAAGTGATTATAAATGAAGAGTTAAGAGAAAAAGATTTTCAGGAGATTAAAAGCCAGGTTCGAGATTTCGAATTTGTAGTTATAAATAATATGGATAACGCGGTGGAAAATAATCATTTGATTGGTCTTTATTCAAATGCTTTTCTTGTGGATATGAATGTGCAGTTTGAAATGGAAATGAAACCCGCACATTCTCCCTCATTTTATAAAGTGAAAAATCAATACGAGAAGAACGAAGAGATTTTGGAGATCGCAAAGAATGCATTCAATTATTCTCGGTTTTATAATGATCCATTTTTAGATGGGAATTTGAGCCGGGATATCTATTTTAATTGGGTTAATAATTCTTTTGAGAAAGCAGAGAAATTTTTTATTGTTGCGGAAGAGGGAGGCCAGATTTTTGGCTTCATTTTATTCTCAATAAAAAACAGTAAGGAATTAGTGATTGAATTAATCTCACTTGCTCCAGCTTCACAAGGAAAAGGAATAGGAACGAAGCTGATCTCTACTGTAAAGCATTATGCGGAAAATAACAGCTTACATAAAATCAAAGTTGGAACCCAAATAGACAATCTTCAAGCTATGAATTTCTATGCGAAAAAGGGTTTTGATTTCTGTTCTAAAGCTTCTATTTATCACTATTGGCCGAGAAAGGAACTTTCAAATGACTGATAAATTCATTCCATATTGTTTACCCGATATAACTGAAAGAGAAATTAAAGAGGTTATCGAAACACTAGAGTCTGGTTGGTTAGCAAAAGGACCGAAAACTATCGAATTCGAAGAGAAATTCGCGAAATATGTAGGAGCGAAATATGCAGTTGCCATGAACTCGTGCACCGCAGCGTTGCATATAGCATTAATTGCTGGAGGAGTAAAGCCTGGAGATGAAGTAATAACAACTTCCATGACATTTGCAGCATCAGTCAATACGATTTTGCATGTAGGAGCAACTCCGGTTTTCGTGGATATAGATCCAGAAACAGGATTAATTGATATAGACAAAATAGAAGAGAAGATTACAGAAAAAACAAAAGCGATTGTACCAGTGCATTATGCTGGGCAAGCTTGCGATTTAGACAGGCTATATGAAATTGCGAATAAGCATAATCTTTTTGTATCAGAAGACGCAGCCCATGCAATTTATACAGAGTATAAAGGGAAACGAATTGGTTACAATCCCCAAGGTGCCGTCTCATACAGCTTCTATGCAACGAAGAATCTAGCTACTGGAGAAGGCGGAATGCTTGTAACAGATAGCAAAGAAATCGCGGACAGAGCACGTGTTTTAATTACTCATGGGATGAGCAAAAATGCTTGGAACCGCTATGGTAAGGGTGGATCTTGGATGTATGATATCGAAGAGCCAGGCTACAAATATAATATGTTCGACATACAGGCGGCGTTGGGGATTACACAATTAGATCGTTTAGAAGAAATGCAAGAAGCTAGAGAAAATCTAGTCAAATTGTATTTGGAAGGTTTAGCAGGTATTAAAGGAATAGAAGTTCAAAAAGTAAATGATTACACATCAAAAAATGCATGGCATTTATTTATCATTCGAGTTACAGAAGAGTTCCCGCTTAAGAGAGATGAACTAATCGAGTATTTGGCGGAAAATAACATTGGGACCAGTGTGCACTTTATTCCGGTCCATTTAATGAGTGCTTATAAGGAATACAAAGAGCAGAGTGAATTGGTGAACACAGAGATGTGGTTCAATCAAATTCTGTCTCTACCCTTGTACTCTACATTAGAAGAAGCTGATGTTAAAACGATTATCGAGAAGATTAAATCAGTTCCGACGACTAAGAAGTTGGTGTAAGCAATGAAGATACTATACATCTCAACTTCTTTTCCTAAGCCTGAAGAAAGCTCGACAATATACACGGACTTAGCGGAAGAGCTGGTAAAAGAAAATCATCAAGTTACTGTAGTAGTTTCTGAGGAAAAGAAGAAATCTTCTAAGACGGTATCACTTAAAGAACGTAATATGGAAGTGCTCCGTGTAACTACAGGAAACTTGTACGACGTAAATATAGTTGAAAAAGGAACTACAATATTATTGATGCAATACCAGTTCAAGAGTGCCATTAAGGGCCATTTGAAAGATAGGGAATTTGATTTAATTTTATTTGAATCGCCTCCAGTTACTACAGCATCGGTAGTGGAGTGGGCGATGAAATACTTTGATTGCCCTTCTTATTTGATGTTAAAAGATATCTTTCCGCAAAACGCATTGGATATCGGAATTTTAACGAAAAAACATCCAGCTTACTATTACTTCAAAAACAAAGAAAAAAAGCTTTATGAAACTGCTTCAATTATTGGTGCAATGTCAGAAGGTAACCGACAATATGTGCTGGAACATAATCCGTCAATTAATAGGGGGAAGGTGAGAATCTTCCCGAACGCTAAAAAAATAGCTGAAGCTAAATATGATAGTTCTAATGAATTTAGAAAGAAATATAATATTCCTGATTCAGCAGTTCTAGCAGTGTATGGAGGGAATATGGGCAAGCCGCAAGGAATGGAATTTGTTTGTGAAATATTGAAAGATAATAAATCTAATAAAGACATATTCTTTTTACTAGTAGGACGGGGTACCGAGAGAGAATTGGTAGCAGAAGCAATTAAAGAAAATAAAATTGATAATGCGCTGTTATTAAATTCATTGCCAAGATCAGATTACGAAAAAATGTTGAACGAAGCTGACATAGGATTGGTCTTCTTAGACCAGAGATTCACTATTCCGAACTATCCTTCAAGGGTTCTATCGTATTTTGAAAAAAGGCTCCCTGTGTTAGCAGCTATTGACGAAAGCACAGATTTTGGAGAAATGCTTATAGATTCAAAAGCTGGGGATTATGCGATTGCAGGGAATATTAAAAGTTTCAATGGGAAATTAAATAACCTAATCCATAATGCTGAGCTTAGAAAAGCAATGGGGCAGAATGGTTTTAACTACTTATGTGAGAATTTTGATGTAAAAGATTCAGTTAAATTAATTCAGGAGCATATGGTCGCTCTTAATCAAGACATGGAGGTTTAATATGTTTTCAGGAAAAACTTTACTGATTACAGGGGGCACTGGCTCTTTTGGCCACGCTGTAATGGAACGATTTTTAGAAACAGATATTAAAGAAATTCGGATTTTTTCCAGAGACGAAAAGAAACAAGACGACATGCGCAAACTCTATAACAATGAAAAATTGAAATTCTACATAGGGGATGTAAGAGACCTTGCAAGTGTGCAGTATGCAATGAACGATGTAGATTACGTGTTCCACGCTGCGGCACTAAAACAAGTACCTTCTTGTGAGTTCTTCCCGATGGAAGCGGTAAAAACGAACGTAATTGGTACTGAGAATGTGTTGAATGCTTCTATTAATTTCGGCGTGAAAAAGGTCATCTGCCTATCCACTGACAAAGCTGCTTATCCAATCAATGCGATGGGCATTTCAAAAGCAATGATGGAGAAGGTTTTCGTTGCAAAAGCCAAAACTGTGAAACCTGAAAAAACATTGATTTGTGGAACCCGCTATGGCAACGTCATGGCATCTCGTGGATCGGTCATCCCATTATTTGTCGAGCAACTGAAAGCAGGAAAGCCACTTACTGTAACTGATCCGAACATGACAAGATTCTTGATGAGCTTGGAAGAAGCAGTTGAATTGGTTGTATTCGCATTTGAGAATGCGGATGCAGGGGACATCATGGTCCAAAAATCGCCAGCTTCGACAATTGCTGACTTGGCGCAAGCTATTAAAGAGCTATTCAATAGTGACGCTGAAGTGAAAATCATTGGTACCCGTCACGGAGAAAAAGCATTTGAAACTTTACTCACACGTGAAGAGCACGTTGTTGCAGAAGATATGACCGGCTTTTACCGCGTGCCAGCAGATAACCGCGACCTTAACTATGAGAAGTATTTCGATGAAGGTGATCAAGAGATTACTGAAGAAAAAGAGTACAACTCACATAATACAGAGCGTCTTACTGTTGCACAGATTAAAGAGAAGCTTCTCGCGCTTCCGTATATCCAAAATGAACTTAAAGGATGGCCGCTATCATGAAAATTCTCGTAACGGGAGCAAATGGATTTGTAGGTAAGAACCTTGTCGCTGAACTTCATAACAAAGGATTTTCAGATCTTCAGCTTTTCACGCGAGAACATTCTTTAGAGGACTTGGAGCGGTTCGCAGCGAATAGCGATTTCGTATTTCATTTGGCGGGAACTAACCGCCCGCAAAATGAAAGTGAATTCATGGAAGGCAATTACGAACTGACTGCGCAGCTTCTGTCATTCTTAAAGAAGCATAAGAATAAGGCTCATGTACTCGTAACTTCTTCCATTCAAGCACAGAATGAAAATCCTTACGGCGCGAGTAAAAAATCTGGAGAAGATTCAGTTTTTGCTCATGGCCAAGAGACAGGTGCAGCAGTCTATGTTTATCGCCTACCAAACCTTTTCGGCAAATGGAGCAAGCCGAACTACAATACGGTAGTAGCGACATACTGCCATAACATTGCAAGAGGCTTAGAGATCCAGGTGAACAATCCTGATGCAGAATTGACGCTGTCTTATATCGATGATGTGTTAAAAGAGTTCTTAAATGCACTTGCAGGAACACCGACTCGATCTGGCGAGTATTGCGAAGTGCCTGTGACGCATAAGATTAAGCTAGGCGAGCTCGCACAAACAATCAATAGTTTTAAAGAAAGCAGAACAAATCTAGAAGTTTCAAACTTGGGAGATCCGCTTACGAAAAAACTATACAGCACATACTTAAGCTTCCTCCCTGAAGATGAGTTTTCTTATAAATTGAAGATGAATAAAGACAACAGAGGATCCTTTACTGAGTTTCTCCGCACTCCAGATCGCGGGCAAGTTTCTGTGAACATTTCGAAGCCTGGTATTACAAAAGGGAATCATTGGCACCATACGAAGAATGAGAAGTTTTTAGTTGTGTGTGGCAAAGGGGTTATCCGTTTCCGTAAAGTAGATTCAAATGAGGTAATCGAGTACTTTGTCGATGGGGAGAGCTTAGAGATTGTGGATATCCCGGTAGGTTATACGCATAATATTGAGAATCTCGGGGAGTCCGATATGGTAACTGTCATGTGGGCAAACGAAAGCTTCGACCCCGACAATCCTGATACTTATTTTGTGGAGGTTTGAAATGAAAAAACTAAAAGTCATGACAGTTGTGGGAACGCGGCCAGAGATTATCCGCTTGTCCGCTGTTATTAATAAATTGGAAGAATCGAATGCAATCGAGCATATTCTGGTCCACACTGGCCAAAACTATGATTATGAGCTGAATGAAGTATTTTTCGAAGACTTCAAGCTTAGAAAGCCAGACTATTTCTTGAATGCAGCAAACGGTACAGCAGTGGAGACGATTGGCAACATCCTCGTAAAGATCGATCCAATTCTTGAAGAGGCACAACCAGAAGCAATGTTAGTACTAGGAGACACGAACAGTTGTCTAAGTGCAATTGCAGCGAAGAGAAGACAAATTCCAATTTTCCATATGGAAGCAGGCAACCGTTGCTTCGATCAGCGTGTTCCAGAAGAAACCAACAGAAAGATCGTGGATCATACTGCAGATATCAATCTAACATACAGTGATATCGCAAGAGAGTATCTACTCAAAGAAGGCTTGCCAGCAGATCGTATTATTAAGACAGGTAGTCCAATGTTTGAAGTGCTGAAATCAAGAAAAGAAGACATTGAAAAATCAGATATAGTTCAAAGGTTGAATCTTAAAGAAGATACATACTTCGTAGTGTCAGCTCATCGAGAAGAAAATATCAACTCCGAAAGGAATTTCATGAATCTATGTGATAGCTTAAACGCAATTGCGGAGAAGTATAGGATGCCGATTATTATGAGCACGCATCCAAGAACACAAAAGATGATTGATTCTAAAAGAATCAAGTTTAATTCATTTATAAAAATGATGAAGCCACTCGGGTTTAATGATTATGTAAAGCTGCAAGCGAAAGCCAAGGCAGTTCTAAGCGACAGTGGAACAATCAGCGAGGAATCTTCGATTCTTGGATTCAAAGCACTTAACATCCGTGAAGCTCATGAAAGACCAGAAGCAATGGAAGAAGGTTCAGTAATGATGATTGGACTTGATAAAGAGAGAATCCTTCAAGGGTTGACTGTTTTAGAGACGCAAAAAGAAAGAACATTGAGACAAGTTGCGGACTATTCGATGCCAAATGTATCGGATAAAGTGGTTAGAATTATTCTGTCTTATACGCATTATGTGAATAGAGTTGTATGGAGGAAATCATGAAGGTATTGCAAATTAATTCAGTCTGTGGCACGGGAAGTACAGGTAGAATTGCTACGGATATACATTCACTCCTAAAGCAGCAAGGATATGAAAGCTGGATTGCATTTGGTCGAGGAGATGCAATAAATTGCGAAAAAACAATTAAAATAGGGAATAAAATAGATAACTATATTCACGTCGCTAAAACCAGGATGTTAGATCAGCATGGTTTTTCATCTACACGAGCAACAAAAGAATTAATTAGGAAAATAGAAAAAATTAATCCAGATGTTATTCATTTACATAATATTCACGGATACTATATTAATGTAGAGATACTTTTCAAGTACTTGAAAATCGCAGATAAAAAAGTAGTTTGGACTTTACATGATTGTTGGGCTTTTACAGGACATTGTGCTTATTTTGATTATGTAGGGTGTGATTGTTGGAAATTAGATGGAGACAATAAATGTATTCAGCCGGGTAGCTATCCAGCCAGTTGGGGAATTAATAACTCAAAAAATAATTTCAGAAGAAAGAAAATTGCCTTCACTGGGGTTAAAGACTTGACCATTGTTACACCTTCAATATGGCTTGCAGAATTGGTAAAAGAATCTTTCTTAAGTGAATATCCAGTGAAAGTAATTAATAACGGAATAAATTTAGAAAACTTCAAACCAACAATAGGGAATTTTAAAGTGAAAAATCAAATAAATGATAAGTTTATTATTTTAGGGGTAGCAAGTGTATGGGAGAAAAGAAAAGGCTTGGAATTCTTCTTAGAACTATCAAAGAAAATTAGTTCTGATAAATCTATTGTTTTAGTTGGTATATCAAATGAACAAAAAAAAGTGCTTCCCGATAATATAATTGCAATTGAGCGAACGAATAGTGTCAAAGAGTTAGCAGAAATATACTCTAGCGCTAATGTCTTTGTAAATCCAACTCTTGAAGATAACTTCCCTACAACTAACATTGAAGCATTAGCTTGTGGAACTCCTGTAATTACATTCGATACAGGAGGTAGTCCAGAAAGTGTAAGAGACAAGAACTTTGTAATTGAAAAAGAAAATGTCGAAGAATTGTACAAAGTAATAAAATCTATTCAAAAATCCGAGTTCAATAGAAAAGAGTACCGAGACTATTCATTACAATTCGACAAAAACAGCAAATTTAAAGAGTATATCAAATGTTATAAAGGTGATGAAAAAAATTGAAAATCATTCATATAGAAGATTTCTTTCACCCAGAGGCAGGGTATCAAATAAATATATTACCCAAATATATGGTAAAACTAGGCCATGAAGTTATTGTTATTACTTCTGAAATGGAAAAAGTTCCAGATGGATTAACAAGTTTTTTTGGCAAAGAAAATATTGAAAAAGCGGATAAAAGATATGAAAAAGAGACCGGAGTAAAAATAATACGACTTCCGATAAAAAGGTTTTTAAGTGGAAGAGCAGTATTTAAGAAAGTTATTTTCACAAAAGTAGAAGAATTAAAACCTGATATACTTTATGTTCATGGGAACGACACCCTAATTGGGATCCAATATATTTTAAGGCTTAAGAAACTAAAATATCCTTTAGTCTTAGATAGTCATATGCTCGAAATGGCTTCAAAAAATAGATTTAGTAAAGTTTTTAAAAATCTATACAAGCTATTTGTTACGCCGATTATTGTTGAAAATGAAGTAAAAGTGATAAGAACGCAAGATGACAATTATGTTGAAAGATATTTAGGCATTCCTCTTAGTCTAAGCCCATGGATCTCAGTAGGATCAGACACCTTATTATTTCATCCGAATGACAAGGAGCGAACTGCTTTTAGAGAAGGAAACGGTTTATCCAATGAAGATTTCGTGATTATATATACAGGTAAATTAGACGAGACAAAGGGAGGGAAACTTTTAGCAACTGCTTTTTCAGAAAGATTTAAAGAAATAAAGCGAAAAATTGTTCTAATTGTTGTAGGAAACTCGCAAGGAGATTATGGACGTGAAGTTGAGGAAATATTCATGAACTCTAAGAATAAAATTCTAAGATTTCCGACACAAAAGTATATTGATCTTGCTAAGTATTATCAAAGTGCAGATTTGTGTATATTTCCTCGTCAATGCAGTTTAAGCTTCTTTGACGCACAAGCCTGTGGTTTACCAGTAGTGGCTGAAGACAACAATATCAACAAAGATAGACTATCACATATGAATGGCAAAGTATTTAAAAAAAATTCAGAACAAGATATAAGGGAAAAGATAATGGAATTTGCTGTAATGAGTAAAACGGAAATAGAAGTTTATAAAAACAATGCAACTAGTTTTGTGAAAGAAAATTTCGACTACAAAGATATAGTTCGAGAATACACAGAACTTTTAGATAAAGAACACGAAAAATTTTTTAGGGCAATGAGATAGGGGAGAATGACTATCAATAAAATCTTTATTTTCACACAAGATTTTCCGTTCGGAAAAATTGAAACTTTTTTGGAGAGCGAGTTATTAGAGATTTCGAAGTACTTTAGTGAAATTACAATAGTTTCAATGGGACAGAATAAGAGCTTAACGAGAAGAATTCCAGAGGGAATTAACGTAGTCAAGCTAGATCGAAAATATCGATATTTGACATGCTTTTTCTTTGCACTTGCTAGCCTATTCAAACAAAAAAATTTCAATGAATTACGATTTATTAAACGAAATAAGTTGGTGAAAAAATATTCCTTTAAGGGAGTTTTAACGAGTTTGTTTAGATCGTTAATGATTACTAAAAGAGTAGAACTATTTCTAAAAAATACTGTGCCAAAAGAAAATCAACATTTGATTCTTTACTCTTATTGGATGTCAGATATGGCAACAGCAATTGCAAAATATAAATCTTCAGGATTCAAAGGGAAAGTAATAGCAAGATGTCATGCTTTTGAAGTAAGAGATGAGACTCTTTATATTCCTTTTAGAAGCGAACTAGAAATGTATATCGATGAAACTTATTTCATTTCTGAGTATACACAAGCTGAATATAATAAAATGTTGGAAAAATTAAATATAAGTATAAGTTCAAAGCAATTAATTTCAAGGTTGGGGATAAAAGTCGAGGAAGAAAATTTTAACAAAAAACATTACGAGAAATTATGGTTGAAATCCACAAAAAATTTTACACTAGTAAGTTGTTCAAACGTAGTGTCTTTAAAGCGACTCGATTTGTTAATTCTTGCATTAAGTTATTTGCCTGAAAATATTATCATACAATGGGTTCACTTTGGTGATGGAGAATTATTAGACGCTACTAAAAATTTTGCATTTGAAATGCTGAATAATAAAAAGAATATTAAATATGAATTTAAAGGACACGTCCAAAATAAAGATGTCTTGAAATATTATAATGAAAATTTTGTGAATTTATTTATAAATCTCAGTGATATAGAGGGGGTTCCAGTATCGATAATGGAAGCTGCAATTAATGGAATTCCGAGTATGGCAAGAGACGTGGGTGGTATATCAGAAATAATTAAGAATAATGAAAATGGAATTCTATTAAAATCTAATCCCACTCCTAAGGAAATTGCGGATTCTTTAATTCAATTCGTTAAAGATAATGATAATGAAAATAAAATGGCAAAGATGAGAGAAAGTGCATTTATTCATTGTAAAACTTACTACAATTCTGAGGTTAATTACGAAAATTTTTTTAAGAAGGTTCTTGGAAATTGACAGAAATACTTTTGATTAGAGGGTAAGACAACTACCTGCAAATATAATAGAGAATTTTAATTGAAAAGCTATCAAAATCATGTTTAGAGTCTTTAAATGTTTTTAATTTGGAGGGAACTTATTATTAACTATTTAAAATGGTGAATGGAGTTCTAAATTTCTAAATTGCAATAGTATCTTCAACATATTTATTTAAAACATAAAAGCTGCAAAATGAAAGTGATTTGTTGTTTCGAATGTTTTAGTATTTTTAAAGGATAGTACAGTCTTCTTAAAAGAACTTCCTTTTGAAGGGTGAAATAAATTGAAAAATAATACCCATAATTATTCGATAAAAGAAACAAATAGTTTGTATACTCCTAGTTTTCTACTAAGTATCATTATTGGCGGCTACTTTTTCCTTAGTTTTTATGAAGGATATCTCAATGGAATTTTAGGATCCTCATTATTGAAATACTATATATTCGCATTAATCTTAATGCTGCTAATTTCTTATAAATCAGTGTATATAAGAAAATATCATATATTAATATTAGCCTGGTTTACTATAATGGTTGCTTCAATATTATGGTCTCCTCTGGGACTAAGTAGTACAGTCAAAAATCATATATTTGCATATATAGGTATGATAGGTTTATTTATTGCATTTACAGCCGTTAATTTCAATAAACAGTTTACGCTTTTATTAGTTAAAGTTTCTTTGATATCAAGCTTTTCACTAGCAACGCTCAGCATTTTTTTTTCAGAAGCCTATGCAGGTGTTGAACAAAGACAAGTACTAACTCTATTTGGTGTACAGATTGATCCAAATAATTTAGCTGCTTTTCACTTGGTTGGGTTCACTATTGCAGTTTATTATTTAATATTCGAGAAAAAGTATAAGTTATTTTATTTAATCATACTATCAATAAATTTTTTAGCAATTTTAATGACAGGATCTCGTGGAGGACTTCTCTCGCTAACCTTAGTATTTTTGACCAGTATGATAATTTCATTTTTTTTAGGAAATATTAAAGTCTTATTAAAACAGTATACTGCAGTAATAATAATAATTTTTAGTGGATTCTTCTTAACTATGAAATTTTTATCAATAAGTATTAGGGAAAGACTTTTTAATTTCAACTCTTATGAAGATGGTTCACATCGTTCAATAATATGGAAGGTAACTTGGGAAAGGATTAAAGAAAACTTATTTTTTGGAAATGGTTGGGGAAATTCTCCTGTTGTTGTACATAATACATTTTTGAATATGTTAAATGATGTAGGATTAGTTGGAGTTTCATTATTTTTATTCATTTTTATTTTATTACTTCTAAAAATATTTAGAACAAAATCATATTTAGCACTGCTTATTCTAATTGCTGGAACAGCCCCGAGTTTCTTCATTGATGCAATAAATAAAAGATTCTTTTGGAATGCTATAATTTTAGCGTTTATTTTAGTCAACAGTAGTGGCGTAATAAAGCAAAAAAAATAGATATTACAAGGTGGATATTATGAAGAAAGTATTAATCGTTAGTTATTTGTTTGCACCTGAGAATGCAATTGGAGCTGTCAGGCCAACTAAATTAGCTAAATATTTTTTAAAGGAAGGTCATAAAATAGATGTAATCACAACTTCTAATAAGAAAAATATAGATAAGAGGAGTTTAGATGACCTTAAAGGAATAAAAATATATGAATTAAAACATTCTAGTATAATCGAGAAATATTTAAATAGGGGAAGAGGAATAACCGAAAAAAACAATGGGGTTCCTACTATTTCAAAAGAAGGAAAGGTATATTTCGGGGGAAGAGAAGCGAAGAAAAAAATTAAGCACTTGATTTTTCTATTACTAAATATTTTTGTTGCACTTGACTTTTTGTTGAAATTTAGAAAACATGTAAAAAAAAATGATGAAAAATATGATGTAGTCCTAACAACGTATGGCCCTCTATCTTCAGTCCTTTGCGGGTTATATTATAAAAAGAGGTTAAAGAGTACTAAATGGATTTGTGATTTTAGAGATCCGATGGTAGTTGACACTTTTCCGAAATTAATTAATTTTATTCATAAATTTATACAAAGTAAGGCTTGCAAAGAGGCTGATAAAATTATTTCTGTTTCGGAGGGGTATTTAAAAAGAATTATTAAAGAAAAGCATAGGTTTAAAGCTGAAGTTATCACAAACGGATATGACAAAGATGACTATCCAGCAAACTTCGTTAATCCTAGAAAGTTCTCGTTTGCATATACCGGATATTTATACAATGGAAAAAGAGATCTTTCGTCACTTTTCTTAGTAATTCGAGAACTAATAGATGAAGGAAAATTAGATAAAAATGAAGTGGAGTTTAATTATGCTGGAAATGATTTTAATGCTTTAAAGTTACAAGCACTTAAACATAATTTACAAGATATACTAATAGATCATGGTTATGTAACTAGAGAGGAAAGTATTAATTTACAGCAAATATCTAGATTTCTAGTCCTTTCTACTTGGAATAGTAAAAAAGAAATTGGTGTATTTCCTGGGAAGTTTTTAGAGTATATGTTATTGAAAAAACCTATTATCGCAATTATTAATGGAGATTTAGCAAATAGTGAAGTCGCTAAGGTGATAGAAAAATCAAAAATTGGGGTTTTTTTTGAAGAAGCTAATTATGATAAAGATCAAATACAATTGAAAGATTATATTTCTTTAGAATATGATTTATACAAAAATAAAAAACCAACATCTTTTCAACCCAATAGAGAATTTGTTAGAAAGTATGATTATAGAAATATAACTAGAGAATTCGAAAGGATATTATAACTATACTAAGCGAAAAAATTATACTAACTAAATTGAAATAATTTTAATCAAACAAAATTCAACTTAGATGACTATATTTCTTTTTTTTGCTCATCTGAATTTATAACTGTTTTAATTAATAGGTAATCATAGATGGAGTCTGCTAAAAAAAACCGAGTATTCAGTGAATTTGACTTTAAACAAATATTAGAAATCCTAAGAAAAGGTTTTGTCATATTATAGTGTGATTAGAGGGGATAAAATGTGAATGAAGATTATTGGAATAGAAAGTTTAGAATCTTCAATATTAAAAATTATATTAGCAGTAAAATCTTGAAAGGTAAATTCGCCAAAAATGTTATGACAGTTGCTTCTGGAACAATTCTTGCGCAAATAGTTACTGTTATATTTTCTCCATTTATAACTAGATTATATGGGCCAGAGGCATTTGGAACTCTAGGAGTTTTTATAGCGTTTACTGCCCTCCTGTCATCTATTATTAGCTTTACCTATCCTATGGCTATAATTCTGCCTAAAGAAGAAACTGTAGCAGTAGCTGTGGCTAAAATATCTTTATATATTGGAGGAGTTTTTTCGATTATAATTGGTATTGGTCTATGGATTTTTGGAGAGCCAATTTTAAATCACTTTAATATGAATGTACTATTAAACTATTTAATATTTATCCCTATATTTTTATTCTTGTCTGCAGCACTTCAAGTTACAAATCAGTGGATTATTAGAGAAAAACTTTTTCGTATTTATTCTAAAGCAACCCTTCAACAATCAGTTTTGTTGAATTTTAGTAAAATTGGCATCGGGTTATTAAGTCCCACTTCTTTTTCATTAGTATTATTGACTACCGTAGGCCAATTATTGAGTATACTGCTATTACTGAAAGGAACATCAAAAAAATTAATTTCAAATTTGAAAAAAAAAACCAATGCAGCTTTACTCAAGAAAACCGCGAAATTATATTTGGATTTTCCAAAATACAGAGCTCCTGAAATGTTTATCAACGGAATCACTCAAAACTTCCCGCTTTTGTTGTTAACTTCTGCTTTTGGTCCTGCAAGTGCAGGATTTTACTTATTAGGACAAAGAATGCTATCGTTGCCTTCACAATTATTAGGGAAAGCAATTGGAGATGTGTTTTATCCTAGAGTTGCAGAGGCAGTAAATAATAAGGAAAATATCACTAGGTTAATTTCTAAAGCGACTGCTGCGCTAGTTGTTGTAGGTATAATGCCATTCGGATTAATATTTATTCTTGGTCCATTTATTTTCGGATGGATATTTGGAGAAGAATGGAGAGTAGCAGGAGAATACGCTAGATGGTTGTCACTTTGGTCATTTTTTGTCTTTATAAATAATCCAAGTGTTAGAACTTTACCAGTAATATTTGAACAAAAATTTTTATTAAGCTTTACGAATGTGGGTTTGGTAATAAGGTTAGGGATGTTATTAATAGGAATACACTATTTTGGCAACGATATTTTATCGATTATTTTATATAGTGTTTCAGGTGCGCTATTAAATATTTACTTAATAATTTCAGTGATGAGAAAAACGAAAAAGTATGATTATAAGATAAGTAGAATTTGAGATTAATTTATATAAAATCTTATAGAATTGATTTGAGACATGAAAGGAAGTATTTAAAATGAAGTTTCAAGTTTCTTTACATGAGTCGAAGAA
This sequence comes from Planomicrobium sp. YIM 101495, assembly GCF_009707665.1. Taxonomy (GTDB): domain Bacteria; phylum Bacillota; class Bacilli; order Bacillales_A; family Planococcaceae; genus Planococcus. Next base: position 1,386,554 of record NZ_WLZW01000001.1, on the reverse strand, counting down.
TACAGTAGTTAAGCTTATGCCAAGTTTAACTTTTGCTAAAAGGTACTTTCGCAAGAATTATGGTTATAATTTTGATGAAAAAAACCCGAAAACATTTAATGAAAAATTATGGTGGCTTCATATATTCAATAGAGATCCTCTTACTACGATTTGCACCGACAAAGTTTTAGCAAGAGAATATGTGAAAAGCTGTGGATTGGAGCATATTTTGAATGAGGTTTACGCTGTTTATAATCATCCAAAAGATATCACCTTAGAAGAATTGCCAAATGAATTTTTCTTGAAATGCAATCACCTTTCAAATGGGAATATATGGTGTAAAAATAAAGAGGAATTTCCAATAAAGGAAGTCAAGGATAAATTAAGTTTGTTTATGAAAAAAAATTACTACTGGAATTCTAGAGAGTGGAATTATAAGAATATAGTACCAAAGATAATGTGTGAAAAAGTTTTAATAGATGAACAATCAAAAATTGGGTTAGTTGATTATAGATTTTTTTGTTTTGAGGGTAAAGTAAAGTTTTTGGCTGTCGATATTGAGACTACTTCCGCCGATGGAACACATTATGCTGGCGCGAAAAGAAACATATATGATTTAGGATTTAATAATATGAAAATTAAATTAAAGAGACCGAACTTTGACGAGGCTTTGGTGGAAAAGCCAAAGAATTTTAAGAGTATGATTGAATATGCTGAAAAATTGTCGAATCCATTTGTTGCCTGTCGAGTTGATTTTTATAATATTGATGGAGAAATTATTTTCGGGGAAATCACATTTCATCAAGGAGGAGCCCACGATATTACACCTTATAGATACCAAGAAGAATGGGGAGATTTAATAAATTTGAAAAGTGATAAAATCGTAGTCAACGAAAAGACTAAGAAAAAATATAAAAATGTTCTGGAGAAGTAATTGATTTATACTAATCGAAATTGACAAATATTTTTCTCGATAAGTAGAGTTAATCCAAATGATTTATTATTTCATTACTCTAGAAAGAAGGGGGCTGAATTAGAAATTCAAGAAAATATGAGAGCAATGAGTTTAAAAAGTAATTTAGACTATTAGCCTATATTTTTTATATTATTTTCAAAGGAGAATTTTATGTCATCAATTAATATTGTTGGTTTAGGATATATTGGACTACCAACAGCTTTAATGTTTGCTAAGAGTGGGTTAAAAGTGGTTGGTACAGATTACAAAAAAGAAATAGTTGATTCCTTGAGTCAGGGGAAGCTTTTCTTTGAGGAAGAGGGGCTGAAGGAGCTCTTTGAAGCAGCCCAAGCTAATGGAATAGAATTCTCAACAGAATATTTTAAAACGGATACTTATATTCTGGCAGTACCAACGCCTTATATTGAAGAGAGTAAGAAATTAGATCCAGTATATGTGATTTCGGCAGTAAAAAGCGTATTAGATGTATGCGAAAAAGGTGCAGCTATCATAATCGAATCGACAATTTCTCCAGGGACGATTGACCGCCACATTCGCCCGGTAATTGAAGAGAGAGGTTTTGTGATTGGTAAAGATGTTCACCTTCTACACGCTCCTGAACGAATCATACCTGGAAATATGGTCTACGAACTTGAGCATAACTCAAGAACAATCGGTGCAGATAACTTAGAGGTAGCTGCAATGATTAAAGAGTTGTATGCAAGCTTCTGTAAGTCGGATATCGTGCTTACAGATATTCGCTCTGCGGAGATGTCTAAGGTTGTTGAAAACACTTTTCGGGATGTAAATATTGCTTTTGCAAATGAACTTGCTAAAATCTGTCGCAATGATGGTATGGATGTCTATGAGATTATTAGAATTGCGAACAAGCATCCACGAGTAAATATTCTTCAACCAGGGCCTGGGGTTGGTGGTCATTGTATTTCAGTTGATCCATGGTTCTTAGTTGGAGATTATCCTGACTTAACAAACTTGATTCTATCTGCACGTAAGATTAATGACTCTATGCCGGAACATGTACTTGGCCGTATTAGAGATATCATGCGTGAACATAATATCAAAGATATCACTAAAGTAGGCTTGTACGGTTTAGCGTATAAAGAAAATGTGGATGATACTAGAGAGAGCCCGACGCTTCAGCTGCTCGAAAGAATGGACGAGCATTTAGCATTTGGGGTTAAAGTATTTGATCCATTTGTAAAAGAGCAAATGGTTGACGATCAAGTAATGGATTTCAAAAAGTTCATTAATGAAGTTGAGATAGTTGTTCTTATGGTTGGTCATGATCACATTAAAGAAAATATGGATTTGTTGAAAGATAAATTGGTTCTTGATATGAAGAATATAAGTGAACTTGAAGGAGTCTATAAACTATAAAGAAACGTGGTTTTCAAATTTACAAAAAAGGAATTGTTGTTTTATCACGCTTCTAGAAGCGATTAAGATATGCCCACTGGTTCAAGAGCTAAAAATGAGAGATAGTCTAGAAACCATTGTTCGTGTTACTGGATAGCATAGAGAGATGCTCAAACAAGTGCTTGATGCTTTTGAAGTTGTTCTGGATTACGACCTTTCTATTACCAAAGATAAGCAAACGCTGTTTAATGTAACAATCATTATTCTAGAGAAAATGAAAGAAGTATTGGAGGAAGTTAAGCCAGATATCGTATTGGTACATGGCGATACTTCAACAACATTTGTTGCGGCTCTTGCTTGTTTCTACTTCCAGATTCCAGTCGGGCATGTCTAAGCCGGTCTCAGAACTTATGATATCCATTCTCCATACCCTGAGGAGTTTAACCGTCAGGTAGTGGGAATTGTTGCAGATAACAACTTTGCACCGACCGAAATCTTTAAAGAGAACTTGATCAGAGAAGGGAAGAATAAAGCTTCTATCTTTGTTACAGGTAACACAGCAATTGACGCTCTAAATACGACGGTAACTGAAGAATATACTCATGAACAATTTGAGTGGGTTGCATATAACAGACTCATCATGATTACGGCTCATAGAAGAGAGAAACTTGGTGAGCCAATGAGAAATATGTTCAGAGCCATCAAGAGAATAATTGAAGAGTTTCCAGACATTAAAGCAATTTACCCAATCCACATGAATCCACTAGTGAGAGAAGCTGCTAATGAAATCTTGGGCGACTTGGATTAAGTGCGAATTATCGAGCCACTAGAAGTAGTCGATTTCCATAACTTCCTTTCTAAATCGCATATTATCTTAACTGACAGCGGTGGAATTCAAGAGGAAGCACCAAGTCTAAGGAAACCTGTATTAGTTATGCGTGATACTACTGAACGCCTAGAGGGCATTGCAGCGGGTATATTAGAGCTAGTTGGAACAGAAGAAGAAACAATTTATGACGCGTTTAAATTGTTGCTAGAAAATGAAGAGAAGTACGAAACGATGAGTAAAGCAAGCAATCCTTACGGTGATGGATTTGCTAGTAAGAGAATTGCAGATATTTTAGAAGGTAAGAACATGAAATCTATTAGAAAAAATGGAAATAGAGAAAAATAGGGGAATTATTCTATCTAAACCCTAGTTGATCGAAAAATTTAAACACATAAATTCGACTCGATGAAATTTGTGAATTTGTGTGCTTATATCCGTTTATTGGATGTAATGTGTTCATTTTGTATAAAAGAAGAAAGGTGATGCTGAGGAATATCTTGGAAATGATGTAACAATGGTGTATAGATGATCACTTTAAAAGAAAGGATTGAATTAATGAATATATTAGTAACTGGCGGAGCTGGCTATATAGGTTCTCATACATCCATTGCCTTGCTGGAAGCAGGTCACAAAGTAATGATTGCTGATAACCTTTCGAACAGTAAGTTTGAGGCAATTGAAAACATCTCACGGATCACAGATAAAGAAGTAGACTTCCGAGAAATTGATGTAACAGATACTCAAGCTGTTGAAGTCATTTTTAAAAATTATAAGATAGATGCTGTTATTCATTTTGCTGGACTTAAAGCAGTAGGTGAATCTGTAGAGAAGCCACAAGCTTATTATTACAACAACTTGGTCAGTACAATGGTTCTTGCCAATGCTTGTCTTAAATACGGTGTGCACAAATTTGTATTCAGCTCTTCAGCGACAGTATATGGAGACAATCCTGACGTCCCATTTACAGAGATGATGAATCTTTTGCCAACTACGAATCCATATGGTGAAACGAAAGCAATGAGTGAACGTATTTTAACAGATATTGTTAAAGCAAATCCTGAGTTCTCTGTATCAATTCTGAGATATTTCAATCCTGTCGGTGCTCATGAGAGTGGATTGATCGGTGAAGCACCAAACGGTATTCCGAATAACTTGATGCCATACGTGACTCAAGTAGCTAAAGGTAAATTGAAGGGATTAAAAATATTCGGAGACGACTATCCAACTTCCGATGGTACAGGAGTTCGAGATTATGTTCATGTTGCAGATTTAGCAGATGGCCACCTGGCTGCATTAAATAATCTTACGCAAGGTGTAAATATTTTTAATCTTGGGACTGGTAAAGGAGCTAGTGTTTTAGAGCTAGTGAAAGCTTTTGAAAAAGCCAATGGAATTAATATTCCTTATGAAATTACAGAACGCCGCTCTGGTGATATTGCTTCTTGTTATGCAGATGTTTCAAAAGCAGAAAGAGAACTGGGATGGAAAGCTAAACGAGATGTTATTGATATGTGTCAGGATGCTTGGAGATTTGAGAAGAATTTTGAAGATTAATACTGTCTGGGTATAAATAAATTGAAAAAATCGCGCCCCTGTGTTAAAGACGATTCAGTTTATTCAATACAATTGTATGTAAAGAAAAAATATTCCTTTATTACCAAGTGTTTAGAGTCTTAATCTCGCATAATTAGCTAAAAAGGTAAATATTCATAATTGAAGTGTTCACAGGGACCGAATGGGAAATTGCTGGAAACTCATGTTGAAAACCAAAGGAAGCCGAAAAGACCCCGAACCACCGGAACTACATGTCCGGCGGCTCGAGGTCTTCTTCGTGTGGATCTTCTTCCGCGTTCTAATCGTACGTCAGACAGTACATGCAGTAGGCGGTGTTGGTCTTGGCGAACGGCTCCGGCAGCAAAACCCGTAAAACTTCCCGGTCCAGGAATGCCGGCGCAGGGAGCGTCTCCTCCCAGTAGAGCGGAAAGGAGCTGTAGGGATACAGCTCGAGACGCTCGACCATGGGCACTTTCGTCTGGATCGGGTTGCGGTGGATGTAACTGCTGACAGTGAGCAGGCCAAGACGCGTGTCGACCGCTTTGGCGAAGTAGCGCTTCTGGTAAATGCGGCCAATGTGCCGATAGCGCTTGGCGTTGTTTCTTTCTGAAATCGAATTATTGTATTCTCGATCTATAAAGAAGGAAACAGGTGGAGCTGTGAAGAAACTGATACTGGATCCTGATTTCGTCCCGTGCACGCCGGTCGTAGGGGAGGAAACACTTGGAGGCTTTCCGTTCAACTGGAACATCACCCGGACGAGGGAATGGATCGGGGAGAATCTTGAACAAGTTGAGCTGTCTGTCGTGCCAATCATCGTGTGGCAAAAGCCGGGCGCATGGGTGTCAAGGAGCTGCCGGCATATTATTTAACGCCAGATCAGCACCAGAAATTCTTCACTTCTGCAGATATGCAAAAAAGGTTATGCTGATTAATGGAACGAAAAATTAGCGGATTTTATCAAAGGAATTAATAATATGCCAGACAACTGAGCGCCGGGAGAACCAATCTTTTTTCTTTTCAATGCTTTTTCCGCTGTCTGACGGTCTGTCCAGCGGATGAGGAAGTGTCCTGAAAGAAACATAATTTTATAATATACTCCTCTTTTTTATTAATCTTGCGAACTGCTTATCTGTTAGTTATGATTAATTGAAGAATATGGACGCAGCGTAATTGAGAGAAACTCAATGAACTTTGCTGAATTTCAATTCTTAGGGGGATAAAATGTATAAACTACCATCACGTAACTTAATTTACCAAGATGTCTTGAACCAAATTATAACGCTGATTAAAAATGGAGAATGGGTGGCGGGGGATCGAATACCTACTGAAACCGAACTGGCTAAAGTCTTTCAAGTAAGCAGAAACAGTATAAGAGAAGCCTTGAAGATTTTAGAACATTTGAATATCATATCTTCAAAGGCTGGCAGTGGAACTCATGTGTTAGAAGAGTCTCATCAAAATATACAAAAAATGGAATTCATTAATATACTGAGACAAAATAGCACTTACGAGTCTTTAATGGATACTCGATTGATTATTGAACCGGAACTCACTTATCGAGCTGCCTTAAATGCTACTGAAAAAGATATTAAGAATTTGGAAATTATTATTGAAACGAGTATCGATCAAATTAAAAACGGTACATATTACACTCCAACAGTAGGCTTTTCTTTTCATATGGAACTCGCTAAAATTGCGAATAACGAAATTCTGTGGAAGTTTCTGGAGTCAATTACGTTAGAACTTCTAGGGCTCAGAAAAGTAATAATGGATAACCATGATCTGCAAGATCTATTAGGAGAGATAGAAGAACATAAAACTATTTTTGGCTTTATTAAATCAGCCAGCGCAGAGGAAGCGAAAAAGGCGATGTACCATCACTTGAAAAATGCTCAAAGCCATTTAACAGAATCAAAAAAATAAAATTTATGCAGCTAAGAGTTCTATGACTTAATCATAGGACTTTTTTATTTGGAGAATCTTTAGTGATCTTGTCTATTTGGTCGAATAGAATAAAATTTCTAAAAAATCATTGCATTCTAAACCTTAAGCATTATAATGAAAATATGTTAATTGTTCAATTGTAGGACAATTGAACAATTAAATGTAAGCGTTTTAATCAAGAGGAAAAGGGAGGAGAAATGATATGCAAAAGAAATGGGTTCTGAGTTTGGTTCTGATTTTGGCTTTGGCAGTTTTGGCAGCATGTGGTTCAGGAGATTCTGGCAGTGCTGATGGGGATGGGGAAGTTACATGGAAGTTGAATCACATCCGGCCAGCGGATACACGGACGGACGTAAGTGCGAATGAGTTCGTAGATAACGTAATGGACAGCACTGAAGGAAGAGTGAACATCGAAATCTACGACAACTCTCAATTGGGTGACTACCAGCTTGTCCAGGAAAGTGTTTCCACTGGAGAAATCGAAATGCAATTAGCGACGCTCGGAACAAGCGTGGATCCGACCCTTCAAGTAGCAATTGCTCCTTACCTCGTAACAAACTGGGAAGAAGCAAAACAATTATATAACTCTGAAGACGGAATGATGAATAAGTACCTGTCTGAACAATTGGAGAAACAAAATATTAAATTACTCGCTGTTTACCCGCAATATTTTGGTTCTGTATTCTTGGCTAAAGATGCGGTTGATCCGAAAAATCCGGAAGTCAGTAAAGACCTGAAAATCCGCGTTCCCGCAATGAAGTCTTTCGAAGAATTCGGTAAAGGGATCGGATTCATCGTAACACCGCTTCCGGCTTCAGAAATGTTCACTTCGCTGCAAACGGGCGTTGTGGATGGCGTTCTGGGCGGAGGAACCGAATTGTATTACAACCAACTAAGCGAATTAGGGGAGTACGTTCTGCCGATCAATACACATTTTGAAGCGCATTATCTGACTGTGAACAAAGACAAATTTGAAAGCCTGAGTGAAAAAGATCAGGAAGCGATCCTGAACGTTGCAAAAGAATTTGAAACGAAAGCTTTTGCGCAAGCAGAGGAAGAACAAAACAAGTACAACGAGTTAATTGAAGAAGAAGGAGTAGAAGTCATCGAATTGACAGATGAAGAAGTGAAAGTGTTTGCTGACAAAGTCCGCAAAGATGTCTGGCCGCTGATCGAAGATGAATACGGCTCAATTTTCCAGGACATCAAAACGGAATTAGGCATTGAAAACTAAGGGCTGAAATAAAGTTTAGGTAAGGGAGTGGAGTTTTGGATAGAGGAATTTCAACTTATAAAGGACTGACTTCTAAGCTGGTTTTTATTCAGCAAAGCCTGGGCGTCTTCATGATGATCATGCTTTTGCTCCTGGTCTTTGTCCAAGTGTTATTAAGAGCGTTCAATGCTCCGCTGATGGGCATTGAAGAATTGCTCATTATCCCTACGATTTGGCTGTATATGCTTGGCTCGGCAAACGCGTCGCAGGAAAGATCCCAGATTTCTGTAGATATCCTGGATGTTTTTATGAAGAACGAAGCCGTACTGACTGTTATCCATGTCGTGAAAAATATCGTAAGTCTGGCCATTGGAGTTGTATTGACGTATTGGATGTTCAACTTCCTCATGTATTCATTTGACTTGTGGAAGCTCAGTCCGCTTCTGTCAATACCGATGTTCTTTATCGAATCAGCACTGTTCGTCGGATTATTGCTGATGACGATCTATACTTTGGCCGACTTGATCATCAGCATCAAAACTGCAGGAAACTACTTTGGGAAATCTCGTAAGGAAGGGGGGATCTGATGCTTCTGTTCATATTGAACATCCTATTGTTACTGGTTCTGTTGATTCTGGGGACACCCCTTCCGTTCGCATTCGGTGGAGCGGTCATATTCATGATTATTTTTGGGGACCTGCCGCTTATTACCATCACTTTATGGGGCTTCAACCAGATCATCAGCCCCTCTTTATTAGCGGTTCCATTATTCATTTTGTTCGGTTCCATTGTCAGTGTCAGCGGAATAGCGGACCGGTTGTTGAAGTTTGCTAATTTGTTTATTGGCAGAATTAAAGGGGCAATCGGTGCAGTTGTTGTACTCACATCCGGTTTCCTCGGTGCCATCTCTGGAAGTTCATTTACGGGAATAGCGTCGGTGGGCCAAATCATGATTCCGAGAATGCTCCGTCAAGGATATTCTCGTGGGTACTCGACGGCATTGGTGAGTGTTTCTTCAGTCCTGGGAGCGCTCATACCACCGAGTGTCATGATCATTATTTATGGTTGGGCGACAGGAACTTCTGTGTTGGGCTCTTTTTTAGCAACTATCGGACCGGGTCTATTATTGATCGTACTTTTCATAGCGATACATATGATTTATACCAAAAAGTACTTTTCAAAAGGTCATGTATACAATGAGAACATTGATGATATTGACGCTTCCAAGCAGGCGAACTACAAATTCCTGGGGGAAGCCAACAGCAAATCCAGAATCTTTTTCGCTGCATTGCCTTCTTTACTGTTGCCGGTCATCATTTTAGGCGGTATTTACGGCGGCTATTTCACGCCGACAGAAGCAGCTGCAGTGGCGAGTGTTTTGGGGATATTCATCGGAATTGCGCTTTACCGTGAATTGAAATTCAAGAACCTGGTAGGGCTCTTCAAAGATTCGACATCTTCTGTCGGGTCGATTATGACAATGATTTTCTTCTCGTTGTTGCTTGCTCAGACTTACGTTCATATGAGAATTCCTCAAACACTCGTTGAAGTGTTCGTAGACATCACTGAGAGTAAGATTATTGTTCTGATCATCGTAACGGTTTTCTTATTATTCGTGGGGATGATCGTAAACGATACTACTGCCATCATTTTGACGGCGCCTTTATTATTGCCGCTGGTAGTCAGTTATGGAGTGGATCCGATTCACTTTGCTGCAATTATGGCGGTGAACCTCGCAATGGGCGGTATTACGCCACCTTATGCAAGCGTACTTTATTTCGGTATGAGAGTCGGGAATGCGAAGTTCAGTGAAGTGGTGAGACCGACGATGATGTTCATTATTTTCGGGTTTATCCCGGTTATTTTACTTACTGTCTTCTTTGAACCGTTGTCAATGGCGATACCGAGATGGTTTGGATATTAAAAAGCATTACTAGAAGGGGACGATGGATTTGGAACAGACGATATTATTAAACCAGGAAGAAATCAAAGAGCTTGTCACAATGAAAGATGTCGTGAATCTGGTCGATAAAACATTCCAGGATATGGGCCGTGAAAAAACCGTAAACCCGACAAAGGTATTGCTCGATTTAGGTGAGACAGCGGCATACCCTCCGTACGAAGGCTTCATGAATGCGATGCCCGCGTACATCGGGTGGCAGGATATTGCCGGAATCAAATGGGCTGGAGGTCTGCTCGGGAAGCGGAAAGAGCTGGGACTGCCGTATATCACTTCAATGATCCTATTGATCAATCCGCAAATTGGCAATTTCGTCAGCGTCATGGACGGCGCCTTCATTACGAACTTCCGGACAGGCGCCCAAACAGCGAATGCATTGAAATACATCAAAGAAGGCCAAAAGAGCATCAAAGTCGGGCTGTACGGAGCCGGGATGCAGGGGAGAACGCAGACGATGGCGCTGGCCGAAGTATTCGAAATCGAAGAATTGGTCGTCTATGACATCTACAATGAAGCAGCCGAAAACTTCAAGGAATCGATGAAATCCTATGTCAAAGGGAATATTACAGTTGCCGAAAATCCGCAGCAAGCTGCTCAAAACGTAGATACGATCATTTGTGTAACGCAATCGAAGGACAGCTTCCTCAAGGATGAATGGGTGCAGCCGGGAACGGTCGTCTTCCCGATGGGGTCCTATCAGGAAGTCGAGAACGAATTCATTCTGAATGCAGATCACATTGTCGTCGATCACATTGAGCAATGTTTGCACCGCGGCGTACTGAAAGACTTGAACGAACAAGGCAAAATTACTGAAGAACATATTGACGCGACGATCGGGGAACTGGCAATCGGGAAAAAGAGAATTGAAGACTTCCAGAATAAGCGGGTCATCTGCATTCCGATCGGCACCGGTGCAATGGACATCAGTGTAGCGAAATTTGCCCTGGATGAAGCGAAGAAGAGAAATATGGGGAAAGCGTTCGATTTTTTAGGGACGGGTGAAGTTTCTTCGCTATAAGAATCAGGATAAGTAGACCATATTTCAAACTTAACACAGCTTATTCCATATAAAAACATCCCCCAAAAAGCTGTCTCCAAAAACCGCAAAGGTTTCGGAGGCAGCTTTTTTTGGCTTCCATGGAATCGCGCCCCTGTGCCAAAAACGATTCAGTCAATTCACTACAATTGTATAGAAAGAAAAATGATGTAAGTATTATGAAGGAGTTAGAAGCTTTTTGATCGTATAAATAGTTGGAAAGATAACTATTCATAATTGAAGTGAACACAGGGACCAAATGGGGAATCTCTGGAAAATAGAATGAAAAAATTTTAGGAATAATTATTGAAAGTAATAGAAAACCAAAAGACCTCACCCCACAGGAACTCCACATTCCGCGGTGCGAGGTCTTTTTATCATTCCTTAGCGCACATTCTCCATCCACTCAACAATCAATCCCACAATCATCTCCTGCTGCTCCCGCACGCTCATCTCTGCTTCGTTATCCCCGGACTGGCTGCCATAGATGCCGAAGTAGGCGTGGTTGCCGCCTGGGATTTCGATGAATTCGGTGTTCGCCGGTAAGTTGGCGCTGCTGTCTTCGATTTTTGCAGGGGTGCTGAGTCCGTCTTCTGAGCCGGCGATGGATAAGGTCGGCAAGTCAGATGCGCTTAACCCTTCATTGCCTGCTGCGTAGGCGCCGAGGAGGATGAGTCCGCTGACACTGTCCAGATTTTTATCCGCATACATCGCCGCTGCCGCTCCACCCATGGAATGGCCGGAAATGAACCAGTCGAGCTCATCGCGCGCCTCGATGATCTCATCCGCTTTCGACACATCAAAGATCGCCAAGTTCAGTCTTACTGAAGGAATCGCCACGGTGATGCCTTGCTTTGCGATTCCCTGTGCCAAATAGGCATATGCCTGCGGCTCAACTTTTGTGCCAGGGTAAATAACCAACCCTTGTGCTGCATCCGCTGCTTCATACACATACCAGCCGTCTTCGGGTGCCACTTCCTCTATCTCGATTCCCTCCGCACCGATCGCCTCGAGCGTGTCCTGCGACCAGAGATAAAATCCGCCGAAGCAGAAGCAATAAGATGGCGAGTGAAGCAAGCGCGATCACCAACGTCTTTTTGGTTAAGAATCTTTTCATGTCGTCACCTCGTGGTCTTTTCTGTTTTTTGAAAGTGCCAAATGTCATACACATATCTTAACACTGGGGAGCTGGAATCATGCGCTGCCAGTGCTTCTTACGCTTTATCAAGATTATTGAAACGAGAAGCGAAGATTCTTTAAAAGTTAGAATTATTAAAAAACTAATAGACAATTAAGGTCTAACAGCCTATAATGAAGGAAATTATCACTTTTAAAGAGGATTTCAAACGTTTATTTAGGTATAAAGAATTAATTCCGTGTCTTGTATGAGAACCGACAGGCAATGATGCAAGGCTGTCTTGGGAAAGAAGGGAAACCATGCTAGATTTATATTTCGAGGAAAAGTACGGCTTGCTGTATGAAGGAATTGAGAAAGGTGCCTGTGCAGTTTTTGAACACCGAAGCGATTTTGGAGTGGTCCGGCATTTGTTCATCAAGCGGCCGGTGCCTGTGCGCACGGGCGAGGACGAGTATTACGAACTGGTCACGCCATATGGCTACGGGGGACCGGTGATCACTCAGTGTACCGGAGGGAAGAAGGAATTGGTGCGTGCGTTCGAAGCGGCGTTCAGGGTGTATTGCAAGGAGCAGCGCATTGTCAGTGAATTCGTCCGGTTTCATCCGGTGCTTGGGAATGCCGCGGATTTCAGCGTCTGTTACGCGCTGACGTTGCGGCGAAAGACGACGGGGACGAACTTGAAGGATTTTGGCGATCCAGTCAAGGAAGAGTTCTCCAAGTCCAAGCAAAAGAGCATCCGAAAAGCGCTGGAGGCCGGGGTGGTGTGCCGGGTGACCGCGAATCCGGACAGCTTGGATGCGTTCCAGGAGATGTATCACGAGACGATGAAGCGGAAGGCGGCGGATGACGTCTATTTTTTTGATGCGGCGTATTTCCGGAACCTGCTGCATTACTTGGGGAAGTACGTGCTGTTAGTGGAAGTCGAATACGAAGGGAACGTCATCGGGATGGGGTTGAACTTCTTTTACGGGAAGTTGATTCACATCCATTTGTCGGGGACGGATGCACAGCATCACGCGCTGGCACCGAGTGCGATGCTGCGCTATGCGCTTGTGGAATGGGGGAAAACGCGCGGCATGGAGCTGATCCATGAAGGCGGCGGGACGAGCGGCAGCCCCGACGATCCGCTTTATGTGTTCAAGAAGCAGTTCGGCAAACATACCGATTTCGATTATTTCGTCAGCCACAAAGTGTGGGATGAGGAGATGCACGAGTTGTTGTATCCAGCTGCACAAGCGGCAAGCGCGTCGCTCGTTGCACCAGTCCAGCGCTGACCATGTGAACCAACACAACAGTGAAGAGGGGGAGCCAGATGGTGACGGTCGTTCCGGATATTTATTTCCTGCCTGAGTGGGGGAAGTTTTTCGAGTCGAAAGAAAAAGACGGTGTGCTGCGGATTTTTGAACTGAACGAGGCGCTCGGCCATGTGTATTATCCGTTCATCCTTCGGGAGATTTCAGTGAAGGGAGAGAAGACGGCTTTCTTCGACACGATCACGCCGTACGGCTTCAGTGGGCCGGTGATTCTGCGCTGTGCGGAAGGACGGCGGGCGGAACTCGTGGCGCGGTTCGACGCGTCGTTCGGGGAATATTGCACGGAGCACCGCATCGTGACGGAATATGTCCGGTTCAATCCGTGGATCCGGAACTTGGCTGATTTCGAAGAGTTGTACGAACTGCGGGACAACGGGCATACGCTCTGGATCGACTTGACCGTCGGGGATGTGTTCATGGACGAATTCTCACCGAAAGCCCGGACGCAAGTGAGGAAAGCGAGAAAACAAAACGTCGAAATCGAATTCGATTACACCGGTGCCACCGCCAAGGAATTTCACCGCTTGTATGAGTTGATGGCGCGGAAAAACGGTGTGGACAATGCGTACTACTTGTTCTCGGAGGCATTTCTGCGTGATTCGTTCGATGTGTTCGGCGGCAAGCAGTTTTTCATCAATGCGAAATTCGAAGGCAACTATATCTCGTCTTCGCTCGTGGTCCATCACGGCGATTACATGCACTACCATCTGACCGGCAACGATCCGGCGTACTACCACTTGGCGGCCAATAGCCTGATCCTGCACGAGGCGTGCCGCTGGGGCGTGGAACAAGGCAAGAAGGAAGTCCATCTCGGCGGCGGGAATGAAGTCGTGATCCGGTTCAAGAGGGGCTTCACCAAAACGGAGCCGTTGAAGTTGCTGATGGGGAAACGGATCCGGGACGAGGCGGGTTACGCCGAGCTGGTGGCAATCCGGGAACGCACGGCTGCCCCGCTGAACAAGGATTTCTTTCCGTTGTATAGAGGGTGAGCGAGGAGGTGCGTGATGAAAGAAATCGGTGGCTATTTTGGCATGGAAACGTTTGATGGGAAAGAATACCACGGTGACTTGATCCGGCTCAATACCGGGCGGAACGCGTTGCACTATTTGATGCAGGCGAAACGGATCCGCAAGCTGTACATTCCTGCTTATATTTGCGATGTGGTGCTGGACATGCTGGTGAAGTATGGGCATGCGTTTGAATACTACGGAGTGCATGCGGACTTTACGCCGCGGTTCGAAGGGACGCTCGGGGAAGGTGAGTTCTTGTATGTGGTCAATTATTACGGCCAGCTGAGCGACCAGGATGTGGTTGCGCTGAAGGCGCGGTACGGAAGAGTCATTTTGGACAATACGCATGCATTTTTCCAGCAGTCGCTTGCGGGCATCGATACGATCTATTCGTGCCGGAAGTTTTTCGGCGTGCCGGACGGGGCGTATCTTGCGACCGATACGGAACTCGGTGAGCCGCTCCAGCAGGACAAGTCGGGTGCGCGGATGGGCTATCTGCTCGGGCGATTCGAAGAAGGTGCTTCTGCTTATTACGGGAATTATGTGGAGACCGGCAACGCGCTTGCAGACGAGCCATTGAAGAGGATGTCCAAGCTCACGCAGAACTTGCTGCAGGCGGTGGACTACGCGGAAGTGTGCCGCCGGCGGAATGAGAACTATGTATATCTCGCAGGCGAACTGGGCGGGGCCAACGGGCTGCAGCCGGTCGTTCCGGACGGGCCGTTTGCTTATCCGTTCTATGCGGAGAACGGCGTGGCGCTCCGTAAACTGTTGGCAGCGCAAGGCATCTACGTTCCGACGCTCTGGCCGAATGTGCTGGAGGATGCGGCGGGAGGGAGCTTGGAATTCCGGTATGCGGCGAATATTTTGCCATTGCCTTGTGATCAGCGGTACGGGGTGGAGGAGATGCGACGGATGGTTGGGGTATTGCTGGCGTTGATTGCTCGGTGAACAAGAGAAAGCATCCTGGGAGGCGGGGTGCTCTTTTTGCGTGGTGCGTCGGTGGTTGGAAATAAGCAAAAAAAGTTCGCCTATTTGGTCAGGAGAGACGTTTTGTGGTCAAATAAGCGAAAAAAGTTCGCTTATTTTTTGAGGTACGGGTGGAAAGGAAGTCGCCTCTTCGGCAACTCCCCGGCGAGATCCTGCTGTGTTAAACTGGAGGTGAGCAAGGTTTAGCAGAGTTGGGGGGAAACGGATGGACGCAATCATATTTGATTTGGACGGAACGTTGTGGGATTCGCGTAAGAGTGTGGCGGGCGCCTGGACGGCTGTCGTGGCGGATGCACAATGTGCGCGCAAGCGAGTGACGGAAGAAGATCTCAGCGGGATGATGGGACTGCAGATTCAGCAGATCGCAGACATTCTGTTCGAGGACCTGGACAGTGCGGAGAGAACGGAACTCATGCGGGTGTGCTGCGAGCGCGAGCATGCGGAAATCCTGGAAAGCGGCGGCGTGCTTTACGACAAGCTGGAGGAGACGTTGAGCGAACTCAAGAAGCACTACCGCCTGTTCATCGTCAGCAATTGCCAGGAAGGCTATATCGAATCGTTCTATGCGTACCACGGGACGGAAAAGTACTTCGAGGACTTCGAGAACCCTGGGCGCACAGGCCTCTCAAAAGGCGAGAACATCAAGCTTCTCATGGAGCGGAACAAACTCGAGACACCTGTCTATGTGGGCGACACGATGGGCGACATGGAAGCCGCACGCTTTGCCGGCATCCCGTTCGTCTATGCGGCATATGGATTCGGGGAAGTGAGCGACTACGCGCATAAGATTGAGAAGATTGAGGAATTGATGAAGATCTTTTAAGAGAACAGCAAAACACCGTATTCAGGGATGCCTGAGTACGGTGTTTTTTGAGTCTTAGTTTCGCGTCCCTGTGCCAAAGACGATTCAGTTTATACACTACAATTGTATTTCGCAAACAGTTTTATGAGCGACAGGAGGATTATCTTCGTATATTCATAAATTGTGCTAAGTTTTCATAATTGACCTGTTCACAGGGGCCATCTGGGAACTGCTTCCATCTAATGGCTGCTTCCACTTGAGAACAGCTGCCATCCGGAAACCGCTAAAGTCCGAAAGAATGCAGGGAAAAGAAAAAGCTCCCGGAAGATTGAGATCTCCCAGGAGCTTTTCGCCGTTCTTTTACTGCTGACGCGCCAAATAATAAACAGATCCACCAATCAAGTCAATCGCTTCTCCAAGGCGCTCTTGGCTGATGTGTTCCATCGTGTCGTCAGGGGTGTGGTAGTATGGTTCCAAGTTCGCTGTGCCGGGCTCGCGACGGATAAAGTTGGCCGCATCGATGCCCGCATCGTGGAAGTTCACGTGGTCTGAAGCACCGCGCTCAAGCAGTACGAGTTGTGATGGTGTGCCAAGCATTTCGGCAACGGTGTTTGCTGTTGTAGTAACTAGGTTATGCTGGCCATCCAACGTATTCGTGTACATGGCTGTTGCAGGTTCCCATGCCGTCGCGACCATGTCCATGTTGAAGTTGGCGATGCTGCGTGCCACTTCTTCGTCTGTCAATGAGTCCACGAAGAATTTCGAACCAAGCAGGCCAATTTCTTCCGCGCCCACGAAGGAGAAGCGGATTTCTTTGTCCAGGTCAGCATCTTGCAGGACACGTGCAATTTCAATTGCCGCAGCTGTGCCTGAGCCGTTATCGTTCGCGCCTGGTGACCCCGGTACGCTGTCAATGTGTGCAGAAACGTGGATGATGTCTGCATCAGTCGAGCCATCTGCAGGCAATTTCGTTGCAATCACATTGGACGAAGATTGTGTTGCAAGTACTTCGATATCCAGTTGTGCTTCTTGTCCGGCATTCGCAAGCATTCCAAGTCCATCTTCGTTCGATACGCCGACAACCGGCACGTCGGATTGTACGGAGAAGTTCACGCCGCCTGGTGCATTGTTGTAAATGATGACGCCTGCTGCTCCTGCAGCTACTGCGTTATCCACTTTTTCCTGGAACGGGATGTCGCCGCGCTGAATCAGAGCGATGTTCCCCTCCGCATTCGCAAAGTCGCCTTGCTTGCCGAGGCCGGCTTCAACGAGTGTGCCCGTTATAGCTCCCCCTGGACCTCCAGCAATACGCGTATTGTCATATGTTACGCCGGCGATCGTAACCGTGCCTTCCATCACTGCCGGTAATTCGAATTCTTGTTCCACGACGTCATATCCATAACTTTCCATTCTCTCTTTAATCATCGCAATCGTCGCTTGTTCAGCAGCAGATCCCGCTACCCGCGGACCGAAATCCACTAGTGTCTGCAGGTCCGCCATCGCGCGGTCCACTTCGAACTGCTCGACAAAATCTCTCAGTAACGCTTCTTCATCTACACCGTTCTCGTCTTATACCATCATGAATGGCTTTCGATCCGAGCCTTCACCGCACGGGCGACTTTCATCGCATACGGCGATCCGCCAGTAGGCAATCTCTTCCTTATTTCCCTAATTACATCTTATAATAGAGGGAATTTTTAGACAATATTAGTTTTGGCTTATCTTTTTTGATGGTTCAGATAATAATTTGATAAATGGATGTGTTTTTTTCCAAATAATCTATTGAATTCGAGTGTCGCCCACTGTGAAAGAGACAATTCATTTTATACGCAACGATTGCATGGGGAAATATCCTTGACCAGCAGCACCGGTTGTTTTGAGATTCCATTCTCGAATATTTATTGCGGAAGATAAGTTCTCATAATTGTTCTGCTCAAAGGGACGAAACACTAATTTTGCACAAAAGCAGAAGAAAGCATTCCGACAAAAATTCGGAATGCTTTCTTCTATTAATATATTATCTAGCCGAGTCCTTCCCCGCACCCACTAAATCGACAGCATCTTCCTGCCCATTATCCGCCTGGCCAAAGTACCGCGCAACGCCTGTATCAATAGCCGCCTTCGCCACCGCCGCTGCGACCGCTTTCGCGACCCGCGAATCGAACGGACGCGGAATGACGTAATCTTCGTGAATCTCATGCTCTTCCAGCAGCTCGGAAATGGCGACAACAGCGGCAATCTTCATTTCATCATTGATCTGGGTGGCCCGCACATCGAGTGCCCCTCTAAAGATTCCCGGGAAAGCGAGTACATTATTGGCCTGGTTCGGAAAATCGGAGCGCCCGGTTCCGACGACACGCGCACCCGCTGCTTTCGCGAGATGCGGCAGGATTTCCGGGTTTGGGTTCGCCATGGCGAAAATGATCGGGTCCTTATTCATCGAACGGACCATGTCCTGCGTCAGCGCGCCTTCCGCCGAAACTCCGATGAAGACATCGGCGCCTTGGATGACGTCTGCAAGCGAACCTTCCTGCCGGTCGGTATTCGTCAGCTCGGCGACTTCTTCTTTGTATGGGTTCATTCCGTTCGTCCGGCCTTTGAAAATGGCGCCTTTCGTATCGCACATGATCAAATCCGCAACCCCGAAATTATTCAGTAATTTCACGACGGCAATCCCTGCCGCTCCTGCGCCGTTCACGATGACTTTCACATCGGCAATGTTTTTGCCGACCAGTTTCAGCGCATTCAGCAGACCGGCCAGTGTTACGATCGCCGTGCCGTGCTGGTCGTCGTGGAAGACTGGAATGTTCATCTCTGCCTTGAGGCGCTCTTCTACCACAAAGCAAGTCGGCGCCGCGATGTCTTCCAGGTTGACGCCTCCAAACCCAGGCTCCAGCAATTTCACCGTCTGGATGATCGTTTCTGCTTCGGTTGTGGCGAGGCAGATCGGAAACGCATCGACCCCGGCAAACTCCTTCAGCAGCAAGGCTTTTCCTTCCATCACGGGCAGAGACGCTTCCGGGCCGATATTGCCGAGTCCGAGGACTGCCGTGCCGTCCGTGACGATTGCAACCGTGTTGGCTTTCATCGTATAGTCATACACTCTTTCCGGATTCTCCGCGATTTCTTTGCACGGTTCCGCTACGCCGGGAGAATAAGCAAGACTCAGATCCCGTTCATTTGAGAGCGCCACTTTCGAACGGACTTCCAATTTCCCTCTGTGTTCCTGATGCAACTGCAACGAATCATTCCTCAGGTTTGTCATTGCTTCATCTCCTTCGATTCATAATTACTCATTATAGCGAGATTTTATGAAAAGGGAAGATATTTTCGTAATGTTCAGACTTTAGGCTGAGGGCGGGCAGGAGGGTGCGCTCGCGCTATCGCAAATAAAGGTAGAATTTACCCTTATACGTGCGTGTGGGGGTGTTAAGCCGTGAAATAGCGGTAGAAATTCCCCTTATGCATCGTAAATGGCTTGAAAAGAGTCTCTTTTCATGAAATAACGGTAATTTTTACCCCTATTTGAACTGTTTCGGGCTTGAATTCAAAAATAACGGTAATTTTTACGCTTATTTATTGCGGGGGAGCGCCGATACGAAAAAGCTGCATCCAACGTATGTGTCGGATGCAGCTTTGAAGATTATTCCCCTTCGTTCTTGTATACCATGAAAGCGGCAGTATAAACGATTCTTCCGGTTTTCATGTCTCCGTAGATACCGTATTCAACATCGTCCCAGCTGCCAAAAAGGTAGCTGGAATGTCCGACGGGGGGATTGATCCAGCCGTCAACGACATCTTCTAAGGTGTGGCTGCCGATGGTGCCGGTCGCGATGCTCTCGCCGCCCATGCGGACCGGATATCCATAACGATTCATATTTTCGGTAGTCAATTGCTGTTCAGGATAAAAGTCATCCGGTTCTCCGTGGAAAAACATCTCTTTCGCTTTGGCATGAGCGTAACCGGATGTGCCGAATAAGCCGTTCAATTCGTAGTGGCCAGCAGCAAGGCGCGCCTCGCTGACCAATTTGTGAAGCTCTTCCATGATTTCCTGCTTCATCTCTTCAGGTATCGGCTCAACTTCGCTTTCCAACTCCCATGTCATTGCCCGGTTCGCAAATGCGGCCATCTGGGCGCGCGTCACGTTGCCGTACGGACGGAATGAATTGTCTTCTGGATAGCCAAGTGTGATGCCGCTGTCGCGAAGTGCCATGACATACTCGAACATCCATGCAGTTTCAGGCACGTCACGGAAATGCTTATCGGAATTTGCTTCTAAGTTGAAACTTTCTGTCAGGATTTTTGCCATCTGTGCACGCGTCAGCGGCTCTTTCGGTGCAAAGGATCCGTTTGCCTTCCCGTCGATGACACCGGCTGCAGACAATCCTTCAATATAACCGAACGCCCAGTGGGATGTCGGCACATCGGGGTGTGTGGCCGTTTTCGGATAAACCGGCTCGATGTCCGCTGCGAGGGAAATGATTTTCGCAGCCTGCTCACGTGTGACGTTTTGTCCCGGCTTGAACGAGCCATCGGAATAGCCGTTCAGTATACCTTTGCCGGCGAGAATTTGAATGTCGCTGTATGCCCAGTGATTCGACGGAACGTCTTTGAACGGGGCAGCTGCAGCCGCGGTGGAGATGAATAGCAAGGTTGTGATGAATGAAATGAGCATTGCAGACAGGGCTGTTTTCTTCACGCTTTTTCCTCCTATGATTGTATTGGTTGAGTTGTTGAAATTGTGTGTATCCTGTTCTTTCCAATTATACTCTTTCGGCGTCTGGAGATACAAGAAGGATTACAGGAAATGGATTTTCATAAAGCTACTTTATAATCAGCCAGTAAAGTAAAATAGTCCTTATCGAAATCAATCCAGTAATTAAGCGCTTTAAAAAAACTGGATAGTGCATTCATACTTTCCGATTCTTTCACATTGATTGACTCACAGACAAAATTCAATTCCACAGGAGGTGCTCCATGACCGGCAGAAAAGGATTCGGCATTTCCCTGTTACTGCTTGGTGTCTTTCTGCTGCTTTTCCAGGCCGCGTTCATCGGATTTGCCGCTCCACGCGGCTATTCACTGATTTACGAATGGATTTTTTACGCCATCAATTACGCAATTATTTTTAGTGTTTTTACCGGTATTGTGCTCCTTTTCCAGGGGGCTTTGGTAAAGTGGATTGCCGGCGTGGCAGTTCTCGGGCTGCTTGCTGTCAATTCGCTGTATTTCTATATGGAAGGCGATGTGAATGTGCTCGTTGCGCGCTCCGACAATGGCGAGCATGAAGTGATTTTCAAGGAGTTCAAGCGGATCGACAGAGAGACGGTAAGGCTCAAGCGCCGAGGCGGAATCTTCGGGAGAGAGGTTGCGGTTCTTGAAGGAAGTGCGTCCTATAAGGCGCTGGAAGAAGGGCAATACAAACTGGAATGGCCGGTAGCGGATACGGCTGCGCTGACTTACCAGACCGACGGGGACGAAAGCCTCGCACAGCAGCTCGTCCATTTCCGGAGCAGTGATTATATCAGCTACAAGTATGTCGCGGTCGGCCTGCTCGGTGACTGGGTCCAACAAGACGACCCACAACATACATTCTCTTCGGATAATAAAGAGTTCGTCTACAGGCGGGACGGCGAGACGACTGTCTTCGATATTTTCGATACGGAACAATTTGGCATCTATTCGCTCGTGGTGGAAGATGCGGAAGGAAGTCCGGTCCTAACGATCATTATGAATCCGGGGACCGAATTTGATGAGGACGGCATCATCAAAAAGGACGGGACGATTACGATTGCGCCGGTGAGTTTGGAAAAGACGGAGAGTGCAGTGTTCGTGCGGGAATAGAGCGAAAAGAAAATAGAATGCAAAGCAAGCCGTATCCGCGACCGCCATGGTTGCCGGGTGCGGCTTTTATATGTTCAGTAAGAGAGGATATAAATGGAGATGTTTAAATATAATGGAAAGCATTTTAAGTAAACTTTATCCTACCGTCAAAAAAGAGATTGCATTCTGGTTGTTAATTAAATATACTTATTCTAGAATAATTATTCACTCTGAGTGAGAAGAGGGGCTTTCTGTATGGAACATATGGGTTGGATATCGCTGGTGCCGCCGTTAGTGGCGGTTATTTTGGCAGTCATCACGAAAAACGTGATTGTGTCTTTGTTTTCGGGCGTGTATATTGGAGTGCTCATCCTGGTGGGCGGACGACCGTTGGAAGCGACAACGGAGACCATCGGCAATTTTCTGTTTCCGCAAGTGGCGGATAGTTATAATGCGGCAATACTCGTTCTGCTGTTTTTCATCGGGGGCTTTGTGGCATTGATGGAGAAATCAGGCGGAGGTGCGGCGCTCGCACTCAGTGCTGTGAAACACATTAATACGAAAGCGAAGGCGCAATTGTCGGCGTGGTTCGGTGGAATCATTATTTTCTTCTCTGATCTTGGAACGCCGTTAATCGTGGGGCCTGTATTTGATAAGATTTTTGACAAAGCAAAAATCTCCAGAGAAAAGCTGGCATGGATCATCGACTCCACATCGTCGCCCGTCGCTGTGCTCATTCCGTTCATCGGATGGGGCGTCTATATCATGGGGCTCATGAAAAATGAGTTTGATGCAGCTGGTCTCGCGCTGTCCGAGTTCGATACGCTGGTACAGGTCATCCCCTTTCAGTTCTACGCTATTCTGACCGTCCTGATGATCCCGCTTGTAGCGGTCACGAAACTGGATTTCGGACCGATGGCCAAAGCGGAAAGAAGAGTACGCGAGACAGGCGAATTGTACTGGCCGGAGTCGAAGCCGCTGAGGAGACCCGAAACAGATGGAAAAGCAGTTTCGGCTGAGAAAGGGCGCGCCATCCTGATCTGGCTGCCGCTTCTCGTTTTATTCGTCACATTGTTCGGCTTGCTGATGTCTTTCGGCTTCCCGTTCGAACCGGTGGCCGGCAACGATTTCCGCGTCTCCCTGACGACTGCATATCTCTTGGCTGCCGTATCGATTGTTATCCTGATGATCGTCTACAAAGTGAAGAAATTCAGCGAGATATTCGATATTTATACAAAAGGCATGCAGAAGATGGTGTATGTCGCCGTCACGCTTGTGCTGGCTTGGTCGCTCGGCAAAGTGATTGGGGATATGGGGACGGCGGCTTATATCGTTGAAGCCATCCAGGGGAATGTGCCGGCGTTCATCATTCCGGCAATCCTGTTTTTAGTCGGCGCTGCAATGTCGCTGGCGTCCGGTTCATCGTGGGGGACTTATGCAATCATGCTGCCGATCGCGATTCCGATGGCGCTCGCACTTGATGCGCATATGCTCGTCTGCATCGGAGCGGTGCTGTCGGGCGGAATTTTCGGTGACCATTGTTCGCCGATTTCCGATACGACCATTTTGTCATCGACGGGGGCTGGCGCCGATCACCTCGACCACGTGAAAACTCAGTTTCCTTATGCTGTCACGAATGGAACAATTGCCTTGATCGGCTTCCTCGTGGCGGGTGTGACCGGCAGTGCTTTGACGCTGTTATTGACGATTGTCCTGCTTGTTCTTGCCGTCTTCATCCTGTCGAAAGTATATGGTGTGAAAACGCTTCGGGAAGCTAGGGTGTGAGACCGAATAGTCGCGTCACAGCAATCAACAAACGTCAGTTTATGCGTTGAATGATGAATGGGAAAAGCTGTCTCCGGAAACCGAAAGGACTTGGAAGCAGCTTTTTTCATTCGATTAGTTTCCACCAATCAATAGCTGGCTTGGCAGTCGACCTCTTATGGCAAAAAAATGCGGTATTGCCTGCATCCAATTCAATCTTGTCATACAGGGTTTATTATAAAATAATTTTCAAGAGATTCATTTTATGGGTAGCTTTCAGAAGGAGGTTCAGAGAGACACTTTAATGATTTCGAAGAAAGGGGAACAGTTTATGGGATTCAACATCAAAAAATGCACGCTTGAAGAAGTAATGCAACTCCAGGAAATCAGCACAACGACATTCAAGGAAACTTTCGGCGAGCAGAACTCGCCCGAACACATGGAAGCTTATTTGGAAAAGGCGTTCAACGTGGAACAATTGGAGCGGGAGCTGGCGAATCCGGATTCGCATTTCTTTTTCGCTTTGGCAGAAGATGAAGTGGCTGCCTATCTGAAACTGAACACGGACGGCGCGCAGTCAGAGGAAATGGGGAGCGATGCGCTCGAGATTGAACGGATTTATGTGAAGTCGGCGTTCCAGAAGCACGGGCTCGGGAGACTCCTACTGAACCGTGCGCTGGAAATGGCCGGGGAGCTGGGCAAAAGCAAGGTGTGGCTCGGCGTGTGGGAGCATAACGAAAATGCCCTTTCTTTCTATAAGAAAAAGGGATTTGTCCAAACAGGCGCACATTCGTTTTATATGGGGGATGACGAGCAGACGGATTTGATTATGGTGAAGGAGCTTTGAGGAAGGTGCCAGACACTTTGGTGCCAGACACCAAAGTGTCTGGCACCTTGCATGGCAGTTCAGAAAATTAATTTTATAATATTTTCCAGAAAATAAAGCGCTTTCATCCTTTTAAAACCAACATTTCTTCAATTTTTGAACATGAATGAAAGTCGGAATCTTCGAAAATCAGTGTTGACAGTCATTAAACTTACCATTATGCTAGGGATTAATTTCATACATCTTATCCAGAGAAGCCGAGGGACTGGCCCGTTGACGCTTCAGCAACCTCTGACAATTGTCAGGAAGGTGCTAACTCCAGCAAGATTTTATCTTGGAAGATAAGAGAACCGCATCCATAAAATTTTGGAGCCTTCTTTTCTCTTATCCGGGAAAAGAAGGCTTTTTGTTTTCCTTGAGGATTTGCTTGGCGTGCTGGATAAGTGATTCCAAAGGAGGAAGAAGAAAATGGCGAAGAAACGGATTTACTTGAATGCATTTGAAATGGCGAGCGCAGGAGGGCACCAATCACCGGGGTTGTGGGTGAGCGAAGACGAAGGGTCACCGACTTATAAGGACAGCAAGTACTGGATCCAGTTGGCGAAGTTGTTGGAGAAAGGGAAGTTTGATGCGGTGTTTTTAGCCGATGTGTTGGGGACGTACGATGTTTACGGAGGCTCACGTGATGCGGCGCTTCGCAATGCCGTGCAGACTCCGGTCAATGATCCGCTGTTGCTGGTGCCGTTGATGAGTTCTGTGACCGAGCATTTAAGTTTCGGAGTGACGTCTTCTGTCAGTCACGAACATCCCTATACATTCGCGCGCCGCATGTCGACGCTGGATCATTTGACGGGGGGACGAATCGGCTGGAATATCGTGACTTCGTATTTGAAGAGTGCAGCGCGCAACATCGGGAAAGAGGAGCAGATGAGTCACGACCAGCGCTATGATTACGCTGCCGAGTACTTGGAAGTGTGTTATAAGCTGTGGGAAGGCAGTTGGGAAGACGGCGCGGTTATCCGCGATAAGCGTGCAAAAGTTTATACGGATCCGTCGAAAGTGCATGACATCAACCATAAAGGTGAATATTTCAGTGTGCCGGGTGCTCATTTGTCCGAGCCTTCGCCGCAGCGCACGCCGGTCCTGTTCCAGGCAGGAGCTTCGCCGCGTGGCACAGCGTTTGCAGCTGAACATGCGGAGTCCGTATTCATGGCGGGACCGACGAAGAAAGTCGTGAAAAAAGGTGTTGCGAATCTACGGGAAAGTATTAGTGCTGTCGGCCGCAACCCTGAAGATGTCCTCGTTTATACAACATTCACCGCCATTGTTGGAAAAACGGAAGAAGAGGCACAGGAGAAATACCGCAACTTGAAAGCTTCCATCAGTTATGAAGGGGCATTGACATTGCTGAGCGGCTGGACGGGAATCGATTTTTCCGTTTATGACCCGGACCAGACACTCGAATACATCGACAGCAATTCGATGCAATCAGCGGTCGAAGTGTTCACACGCGCTGACCCCGACCGTAAATGGACGGTCCGTGAACTGGCTGAATTTGTCGGAATCGGGGGAAGAGGACCCGTCGCAGTCGGTTCGCCTGAACAGATTGCAGATGAAATCGCAGAATGGGTGGAAGAGACAGGCGTGGACGGCTTCAACTTGGCGTACACGCAGTCGCTGGAAAGTTTCGCTGACTTTGTGGAGCTGGTCATTCCGGTGTTGCAGCGGCGCGGGCTTGTGCAAACAGATTATGCAGAAGGCACGTACCGCGAGAAGATTTACGGCAAAGGGCATAACCACTTGAAAACGGATCATCCAGGCGCGGCTTATAAAAAACTACAGGAGCCTGTCGGCAACTAGACTTGGAGGAATGGCTATGTTTACTGTTTATTGGATCGGCATCGCACTATTCTGGATTGCGGGCTTGACGCTTTGGAATAAAATTTATCCGAAACAAAAGGGGGAGACGAACGATGGCTGACGGATCAAACGCTCTTCCATGGATCATCGGTGTAATGCTCGTCGGTTATTTCCTCTTGACCATTTGGCTCGGAAAGAAAGGCGCTGAGCACAGCGGAACGATGAAAGGCTTTGCGATTGCAAAAGGCAAAGTGAAGCCGTGGATCGTCGGCGTCAGTTTCGGGACTTCCTACGCCAGTGCGAACTTATTTCTTGGCGTGCCTGGATGGGCATATACGTATGGCATTTCGACTTTGTGGTATACGATCGGCTGCTTCGGGATTACGTGGATCGGCTTGCTGCTGTTCACGAAGCGGTTTTGGCGGCAAGGACAGAAGAACGGCGAAAGCTTGACATTGCCGCAATGGCTTGGCAACCGCTACAACAGTAAAGTACTGCAAGTTTTCGTGGCGCTGTTGGTTTTATTCAATATTTATTACATCGTCGGGCAGAATGTCGGACTCGCGACGATGTTCGAGACGGTCATCGGTGTCCCGTATATGTGGGGCATTGTGCTCGGCGTCGTTATCACCATCACCTATGTCAGCCTCGGTGGTGCGTTCGCCCAGATTGTCAGCGACAGCATCCAAGGCATCTCGATGTCCATTGTGGCGATCCTGTTGTTTGTGTCGCTTCTTTGGACCATCGGAGGTGGCTGGAATGTCCTTGGCACGCTTCATGGGAATTTGGCTGCCATCGACCCGAATCTTGTGTCCGTCACGTCAAACGGCGGTCCATTTTCCAGCGGCTTCGCGATTTTGAGCATCCAGTGGCTGCTGTTTTCATTCGTGCTGCTGCCGCACTTGATGAACAAAGTTTTGACCATCGAGAAGGAGAAGGATCTCCGTACGTTTACGTTATCAGCTGGTGTTTCCCTGTTCACGCTGTCGGTGTTCTCTGTCTTTGCCGGGCTTGCTGCACGTGTCATGACACCAGGCCTTGCGTCAGCGGACAGCGCTGTCCCAGTTTACATCATGGAGGCATTTCCGACGATCATCATCGCCATCTTGGTGATTGGCATCATCTCAGCGATTCTCTCGACGACCGATTCGCTGTATCTGGGCATCACTAACAGTATCGGAAATGACTTGTTCAAAGTGCTGATTGCCCCGATTCTTTATAAGAACAAACAGTTGACCGTGAATCAGCTTGATTTGAAAGTGTTGAAAGCTTCTAAGATCTCGTTGATTTTCATCGGACTGCTGTCACTGTATATGTCGTTCAACCGTCCGGACTCGCTGGCGATCCTGACCAACTTCGGTACTTCGGCCATCATCAGCGGCATTGTTGCACCGATCAGCCTGGGCTACTTTTGGAAGCAGTCCAACAAGACCGGCGCAATTCTGTCGGTTATCTTCGGATCCGGTACATATATTTTCCTGACTGGTTTTGAAGTATTCGAGAATCTATTCCAGGCGATGTTCCTAAGCTCGATCGTCGGCTTCTTCTTCATGATTACAGGGAGTCTGGTGGGAGAGTTGGTGTTTAAGAAAGCGAAAGTGGCACGGGAAGCGACTATTACTTCACAATAGTCTCATAAAATAAAACGTCCCCACAAGTGTTGCAGAACATGCAGCGAGTGTGGGGATGTTTTATTATTCCTTTTTGGCATGGGCCTCCTGAAGCGAAGTCTCTACTACCGCAATGAATCTCTTCAACTCTTCCACCGTAGTGTTTCCGGAAAAGGAAATCCGGATGAATTTTCTCGCTGCATCGCTTTCCACACCCATCGCAAGCATCGCTGACATTGCTTCGCCCGCGCCGATTTTACAAGCAGTGCCGGTGGATATCGAGATTTGGCGCCGGTTGCATTCAAGCATCATCCACTGCCCTTCGACGTGCGGTAAAAGAAGCCCTTGGATGAACGGGGATTTCGCTGTCGGGTCGCCGGCAGCCACGACACCGGCAGGCAGATATTGGAGCAAATACGTTTGAAGCGCCACCGCATTTCGCCAACTTTCTGCCTGTTCCGCAACGGCGAGTTTTGCCGCGATTGTTGCGGAAACGATCCCCGGCACATCAACCGTTCCGGCGCGGAAGCCGTTTTGATGCACCGTTCCGTCAATTACCGGCTGCCAGTGAACAGCCGGATTCAGATAGACGATGCCGACGCTTTTCGGCCCGCCAATTTTGTGCGCGGAAAAGACGGCGGATGCGACATCGCTCGCTGCCAGGTCGACGGGCAGTTTACCGAGCGCCTGGACCATATCGGAATGGAGCGGCACGCCGAACTGCTGCGCGAACCGTGCACACCGTGCGACGTCCTGGACCGCGCCCATTTCGGAATTGACGGCCTGCATGATGACGAGTGCCGTGTCTTCCGTGACCATCTCTTCGTATGCGCCCATGTCCAGCGTTCCCGTTGTGTCCACGGGAACGTATTGGATTTGATATCCTTCGTTTTCCAATTGGTTTAAAACGGTCAGCACCGACGCATGTTCGAGTTCGCTCGTGACGATTGATTTGCACCGCGCGGGACGTGCTTTCACAAGTGAACGGATCGCCAGCGCATTTCCTTCCGAGGCATTCCCCGTGAAATAAAAGCCGTCACTTCTTCCATTTAAAAGTTGCCCCAGCATGCCCCGGCACGAGTCCAGGAAATTCACCGCCTCTGTGCCGGCGTCGTGCAAGCTTTGTGTATTGCCGAAGCCGCTGCGCGCGGCCTCCACATAAGCTGCCAACGCTTCTTCCCTCATCGGTACTGTCGCCGCTGCATCCAAATAACTGCTCATATCTTCATCAAAATCCTTCCTCTTTATATTTCCACTTGTAATCACTGTATCTTTGTGGCATTAATAGTGTCAAGACACATGTAAAGAAGGTGTAAAGTTTGTTCGACGTCTGCATTATAGGTGGCGGTGTGGCGGGCTTGATGCTTGCCCATTCCTTGCCGCCTGAATATACGATTGCCGTAGTGACAAAAGATGCGCCTGATGTGGGGAATTCGCGCATGGCACAAGGCGGGATCGCCGCGAGTCTCGATCCATCCGATACGCCGGCAGCTCATACGAATGACACCATGAACGTAGCGGCTGATCATGCCGCGTTCGACCGCGTTGATTTGCTGACGCGTAATGGGGAAGCGATCATGCGCCGCTTGTTGGCGGATGGGTTGCCGCATGACACAGATCATGCAGGATGTCCGCTGCTTGGGATGGAAGGTGCGCACAGCACACGCCGCATCCTGCATGCAGGCGGTGACCAGACCGGCCGGGGCTTGATGGCATATTTAATGAAGAAGACGAGGGGCCGTGTCATCCGTTTCGCGCATCACCAGGCGCTGGAGCTTCTCGTGCGGGAAGGCCGCTGTTATGGCGCGGTCGTCAGTGATGAAAATGGCCACCGGAAAACAATCACTGCACGTCATACCGTACTTGCGACTGGTGGCATCGGTGCGTTATACAGCCATACGTCCAATTCGAGTGTGGCGGAAGGAACCGGTCTGTCTCTTGCTTACCGCGCGGGAGCGGTGCTGGAGGATTTGGAGTTTGTTCAGTTCCACCCGACCATTTTGATGGTGGACGGTGCGTCACGCGGGTTGATCTCGGAAGCGGTGCGCGGGGAAGGGGCGCGGCTGATCGACGGGAACGGCACGTTTATCATGGAAAGCATTCATCCGGACGGGGAACTAGCACCGCGGGACGTTGTCGCCCGTGCCATCGAGCGGTACTGGCAAGAGCGCGGTCCGGTCTTTTTGGATGCGCGCGGGATTGCGAATTTCGGTATGAAATTCCCTTCCATCCTGAAAAATTGCCGCGAGCACGGACTGGATCCTGCGGTCGATCCGTTGCCGGTGCGTCCCGGCGCTCATTTTCATATGGGCGGGGTGAAGACGGACGACCGGGGTGCCACGAACGTGGCCAATCTGTATGCGATCGGAGAAGTCGCGTCCACAGGGGTTCACGGGGCGAACCGGCTGGCGAGCAATTCGCTTCTTGAAGCGCTCGTGTTCGCGGAGCGGTTGGGGGAATTCTTGGCGGAGCAAGGATGTGTAGGGAATCCGGACAGTGGCTTTACACTGCAGACTTTAAAGGCTACGGGCAGTCCGGTTTCTTTGCCTGCGCAAGAGGAACTGCAGCACCGCATGATCCAGTCTGTCGGCATTCTTAGAGACAAGGATGCACTCGCAGCGTTTGTTGCGGATGTTCCCGTTCCCCAAGTGGATGATTTACTCTGTTTGAGCGATGAGGAGATCCACGCATTTCACCGGACGGCCGCGAGCAGCTTGATGGCCACGGCAGCACTGTTGCGTAACGAAAGCCGCGGCGCCCATTTCAGAGGAGATGTCCCGTTCCCGTCGCCAGCATGGCGCGGAAAAACGATTGACCTTTCGCACGAAGGAGTCCTCTTCAATACACGTGAAATTCACAGCAAGGAGACAGTCCAATGAACAGATTAAAAGCAGAAGCAGCATTGAAACGATTCTTGATGGAAGATCTTGGGGACGGAGATGCTTCTTCGGTCATTTTTGAACATGATGAAGGAGGCGAAGCGATCGTCCGGGCAAAAGCGGACGGTGTCGTAGCGGGCCTTTCCGTTTTCGAATGGGGGTACGCACTGCTCGATCCTGCACTTCGTGTAGAGAAACTGAAAAGTGACGGAGAGCATGTCGTCGCGGGGGATGCGCTCGTGAAAATCAGCGGCAGCGTGGCTGGGATTTTGGCGGGCGAGCGCGTTTTCCTAAACCTTGTGCAGCGGATGAGCGCGATTGCGACGTTGACGCAGCAGTGTGTGGCAGCGCTCGATTCGAAGCATACACGCATTGTCGATACGCGAAAGACGACACCGGGGCTCCGGATGTTCGAGAAATACGCAGTGCGGGTCGGCGGCGGCTTCAATCACCGGAATGGCCTGTACGATGCGGTCATGCTGAAAGACAACCACATTGCCGCTGCAGGTTCAATTGCGGAAGCCGTCCGGAAAGTGCGCGCAGCCCACGGACACATCATGCCGGTCGAAGTGGAAGTGGAAACGGAAGAACAACTGAAAGAAGCCATCGCCGCGGCGCCGGACGTCATCATGTTCGACAACCAAACACCGGAAGGGATGACGCGTTGGGCAGCAATGGTTCCTGCAGGCATCCGGACAGAAGCTTCAGGCGGCATCGATCTCGAGAAACTGCCTGCATATCGTGACACCGGCGTCGATGTGATCTCGATCGGAGCGCTGACTCATAGCGTCTCCAACCTCGATATGAGCATGAATTTAACCGTTTCACCGAAGGAGGAAGGAAGATGACTTCATTACTGGAAGAATTACAGCTGGCGGATGCTATGCCGGCCCATTACCTTACTGCGCCGGCCGACGAACTGCATGCACGTGCCAAGCGTGCGCGTGAACTGTTGGGCGACCGCCTGTACATACTCGGGCACCATTACCAAAAAGACGAAGTGATCCGGTACGCCGATGCGACCGGTGATTCGCTGCAGCTATCGCAAATTGCTGCGCAGCAAACAGCGGATTTCATCCTGTTTTGCGGCGTCCATTTCATGGCGGAGACCGCGGATATGTTGACCACGCCGGAACAGGCGGTGATTTTGCCGGACATGCGCGCAGGCTGTTCGATGGCGGACATGGCGAACATCGACCAGACAGAACGCGCCTGGCGCGAGCTGCAGGAATTGTTCGGCGATACGATCACGCCGTTGACCTACGTCAATTCGACCGCCGCCATCAAAGCGTTTGTCGGCAGAAACGGCGGTGCGACGGTCACTTCGTCGAATGCCGTCGAAATGGTCGAGTGGGCGCTTGGGCGGAAAGAGCGGATGCTGTTCTTGCCCGATCAGCACCTCGGCAGAAATACTGCCGTGAAACTCGGCATTCCGCTCGAACAGATGGCCGTTTGGGATCCGATCAAGCAGAAGCTGGAAGCCGAATGCGCGGTGGAAGACGTCCGCGTCATTTTGTGGAAAGGCCATTGTTCGGTCCATATGAACTTCTTGCCGAAGCACGTGCAGAATTTGCGTGCGAACGAACCGGACCGCAACATCCTGGTCCACCCGGAATGTACCCACGAAGTGGTCAGCATATCCGATTACGCCGGTTCCACGAAATACATCATCGACACCATCGCAGCATCAGAACCGGGATCGAAATGGGCGATCGGCACAGAAATGAACCTCGTCAATCGGCTGATCCAGGACTACCCCGACCGCGATATCGTCTCGCTGAATCCCTACATGTGCCCGTGCCTGACCATGAACCGGATCGACCTGCCCCATTTGACTTGGGCGCTCGAAGAACTAGTTGAAGGAAGAGTCATCAACCGAATCACCGTCGATCCGCAGACAGCCGATGAAGCTGTCATGGCGCTTCAAAAGATGTTGGACAAGTGAAATCGTATTTGTTATGTGAGCTGTGGAGGTTGAAATAAGCGAAGAATTTTCGCTTATTCATGGAAATAGTCTGGTGTGCGCTGAAATAAGAGAAATAATTTCGCTTATGCGCCTAAAATCGAATCAATTTCATAAATCGTCCTTTTAAAAAAATGCAGACGGCTTTTCGGACCATTTTTTCGGTTTTTAAATTTAGGCGGCTGCTAAAGCGACATTCTTAGCGGCTTTCAATCGATCACTCGCCAATCGGGTCGCGTTATAAACTAAGGTAACGAATTGAAAATGGATTTTTACTTTCTTGCCTGTCCGATGCCGGACATTGTTCAGATCAAAATACTCCTTCAAATAGGCATTGACGCGTTCTACTGCGCCGCGTTGTTTGTAGTACAGGGACCATTTCACGGAGTCTCTGGCGGGGGATGTATATTTCCCGAGGTCTACTGACCTCTTGATTTTAAACATTTTTTGGCACAAGGAATCATCCTTCAACGGACACGTCGCACATTCTTTTGAACGGGAATATTTCAAGGTTTCATATTTGTCATTATAACTGTCGTAGCGATACGATTGTTCCAGCACACAAGTCGGCGTGAAATGCTTATCAAACCCAACGACTTCGACTTCTCTGCGCGGGTTGTACCCAATAACGGCGTGAAGGTTCATCTCCTGCAGTTGGCGATAAATGGGTTTGTAATCGTAGCCCTTGTCCATGATGCCCGCTTGAAAAAGACCCGGCATCGTTTGCTGGATTTGCTTCAGGAGAGGAATCACGGCTTTCCCATCATTCAAGCTGCCAGAACTCATGAGCCCCCTGATGATGTATTGGCTGTTCGTACTCACGGCCAAATGGGCTTTGTGGCCGAACCAGTACATGTTTTTTCCGTCACTGTTTTTCTTAATGCCCCATTTCGGGGCGATTGACATCTCGTTTACCAGTGCCTCGACGGAGGCATCCAATTGGTGGACAATCTCTTTTTCATAGAGAGTCTTTTCGTCTTCCAGCTTTTGTTTCGCTGCTTGCCAGGCGGCTTGCTCGTCTTTCGGCTTCCGACCAGGTTTCTTCGGCGCTGGCTTTTCCTTTTTCTCAGACGCTGTCGGTTTGTCGCGTGCTTCAAAATGAGTGGCGTCAATCGCCAGGGATTCTTCGGTGATGTACCCTTCTTGAATGGCTTGAGCTACGAGTACATCGTGTATTTTTGCCAGCGCATCGGTTTCACTGATCGCTGTGATCATGCGGGAATAGGAAGATTCTGACGGCACATCATCCGACAGTAAAAAGCCACAGTCGAACCGGAAAAAGGGATCTTGTTTCAGGCGCTTCACCAAGTGCTTAATCGTTGGGATTCGCTCCACCACACGAGCGATCAACGAGTAAATCATGGCACCGTAATTGAGTTCTCTCGGCGCGCCGCGGTGCGTCTTCTTGTCGAAGACGCGAAGCAGCGGACCCAGTTCCAACGTCGAGAAAATGGCATTGAATCGGTGGATAGGTTCCATCTCAAATAATTCATGCATCTCAAATAATTCATGCATGTCAAATAGGTTATCTTGTCTTATAATAGGCATAGAGCGCTTTCCCTCCTGTTTGTGTATGTTGTGGTGACTACCATTATACAGGATTTGGGGAGGTGCTCTATTTTCTTCTGATTTTACACTTAGAGCCGCAAGGGCTCCGAATTATGAAATTAACTCATATAAGAATAAGCCGAAAAGGAAAAAAGAAATTTTAATTATTTTTGCTGCCAACTCCAGAAAGAGAGGTATAAGTTCAAGAACGATGTCGAGTTTATGTATATATTTATAGTACATTTCTCACCAATCATATTTTATAAGCTAATTCTCAATAACCATAAAATTCCTTTTTCATCCTTATATCAACAATAATATACGGATTAATACAATTTTTCGCGCAAATTCGATTTGACTAATAATCTTAACTTATTTATACTCATAAGAATGTTATTAATATAACTTTTTATCTTTCGAGATAAAAAAGTCTTATGCAATTTCTGCAGAAACGAGGTACACGGATGGGTGATGAACGAAACCTATTGATGATCGAACAATTGAAAACTTATTTCTATTTAGATGAAAATAGAGTAGCAAAAGCAGTCGATGGGGTTTCTCTTTCAATCAAACCCGGAGAGACTTTTGCTTTGGTTGGAGAGTCGGGAAGCGGGAAGAGTATGACTGCTTTATCCATTCTGCAGCTCATTAATAAACCTGGAAAAATCATTGATGGTTCAGTGTCTCTGGATGGCATGGAACTGATCTCAAAAACAGACAAAGAGATGTCGAAAATCCGGGGAAATGATATTTCCATGATTTTTCAGGAGCCGATGACTGCGTTGAACCCAGTATTTACGATCGGCGATCAGATCACTGAAATATTAAGAAAGCACAAAGGCTTAAAGAAGAAGGAAGCTCATAACAGAGCAGTCGAGCTCTTGGACATTGTGGGCATTCCGCGGGCAAACGAAATCATTCATGAATACCCGCACCAATTATCCGGCGGAATGAGACAAAGAGTCATGATTGCCATGGCCATTTCATGTGAACCGAAATTGCTAATTGCAGATGAACCTACGACGGCGCTGGACGTAACGATTCAGTCGCAAATCTTGGATTTATTAAAAGAAATGCAGGAAAAATTCAATATGGCTGTCCTGCTCATCACGCACGATTTAGGAGTGGTCGCGGAATACGCAGATCGTGTAGCAGTGATGTACGGGGGACAGATTGTCGAGCAAACCTCTGCGAAGCAACTCATAAAAGAGATGAAGCATCCTTACTCTAAGGGCCTGATTCAAAGCCTCCCAAGTTTTAAGAAAACGCAATCCCGCTTGGATGCCATCCCTGGCACAATCCCGCCCGCTTATGATTTCCCCCATGGCTGCCGATTTTCCGCGCGGTGTCCTTTCGTCATGGATATTTGCACTCAATCCAACCCAGAGTTAATAGAGGCTGCATCCGATCATCATGTGCGCTGCTTCTTATATGAGGAAGGAGGGGCTGATATTCATGAAACAGCAAGTCCAGCCGCAAAATGAACCTCTCTTCAACGTAAAAAACATCAAAGTCTATTTCCCGATTAAAAAAGGTGTCTTGAAAAAAACGGTCGGACATGTAAAAGCGGTGGACGATATTTCCTTGGAGATTTTTAAAGGAGAGACGCTTGGGATTGTTGGCGAATCCGGCTCAGGAAAGTCAACGCTCGGCAGGGCCATGCTCCGCTTATTGGCGCCGACTTCGGGTCAGCTGATTTTTAAAGGCAAGCATATTACCGATTTGAAGCAGCGTCAGATCAAGGCGCATCGAAAAGATATGCAAATGATCTTTCAGGATCCGTTCAGTTCTTTAAATATGAAGATGAGTGTACTTGAACTGGTGGAAGAGCCATTGCTCATTCAAACGAATTTTTCGAAAGCTGAAAGGAAAGAAAAAGTGCGCGATATTGTTCAAAAGGTCGGACTGCGCTACGAAGATCTGCAGAAGTATCCGCATGAGTTTTCGGGTGGCCAGCGTCAGCGGATCAGCATTGCGAGAGCATTGGTGATGGAGCCGGAGTTCGTCGTGTGTGATGAGGCGGTCTCCGCGCTGGATGTTTCCATTCAAGCACAGGTATTGAATATCATGAAAAACCTTCAGGAAGAGCTGGGTCTGACTTATATGTTTATCTCGCATGACTTGAGTGTCGTGAATCACATGAGTGACCGTGTAGCGGTCATGTATCTGGGACAAATCATGGAAATTGCCAGGACAGAAGATTTGTATGAGCAAGCGCTGCATCCTTATACGAAGGCATTATTGTCTTCCGTACCAGTGATGGATGAGGAAGACAAGGTTGAGAAAATTAAGCTTACGGGAGATTTGCCGAGCCCGGCCAATCCGCCATCAGGCTGTCCGTTCCGAACGAGATGTCCTTTTGTCCACGAGCGCTGCAGCGAAGAGCGGCCACAATTGAAAGAAAGAAATGATGGGCAGTATGTGGCATGCCATTTATATGATGCATGAGTAAACGTTTTGCTCGTCAGGAACTGAAAATCTAATCTTAAAAAAGAGGAGAAAAATTATGTTCATGAAAAATAGGAAGAAAGCGTTATCAGTATTATTGTTAGCGATTGTCTTGATTTTGGCAGCATGCAGTGATTCAGCAGGGGATGAAAATTCGAACCAGGAAAAAAATGAGCCAGTTGGTGATCCGCAAGAAGGCGGCACAGTGACAGGAGCATTAAACACAGCGCCCGGGGGCCAATTCAACCCGATTTTCGCAGTGGACCTTTACGAAGAGACAATTCTGGAGTTCACTCATGAAAGTCTTGTGAAGCAAAATGAGAGCCTTGAATTTATTCCAAGCCTGGCGAAAGAATGGGAAATGAACGAAGATCAGACGCAGGTCACGTTCCATTTGGAAGAAGGTGTGACATGGCATGATGGTGAGGAATTCACAGCCGATGACGTTGTATTTACATACCAGACGATGTCCGATCCGGATTATATTTCTGCCGGCGGTTTCAGAACGCTTTACGTGGAACCTCTGCTTGGATATGAAGCGTATAATTCCGGTGAAACCGATGAGTTCCAGGGCGTTGTCGCAGATGACGAATACACCGTCACATTCCACTTTGCAGAGCCTGAAATAACGCCGCTTTATATGGCGAGTTACCCGATAATTCCACAGCATGTCTTTGAAAACATTGCAGTTTCGGATATGCCCGGTTCACCGGAATCACTGGAAGCGGGGTCCATTATCGGAACGGGTCCATTTAAATTCGCCAATATTTCCGATCGCGAACAATACACACTTGAGCGGCACGAAGCGTATTGGCAAGGAAAACCTTACTTGGATCAGGTTGTCTGGAGAATCGTTGAAAGCTCAGTTATGATCGGGCTGCTGGAAAATGGTGATATTGATTTCACCGCGCGTCCAAACGGAATTCCGCCTGCTGATTTTGACACGGTAAGTACCTATAATCACATGGAATTAGTTGAACAGACGGATTTCAGTTACCAAGTATTGGGCTTTAAAATGAATCACCGTACAGCTGATGATGTAAATGATCAGGTAATCAACCCTGATAACTGGATTGAGAACGAGAAGTTGGCCGACCAGAATATCAGACAGGCGATTGCCTATGCAATCAACCGTGAAGGGTTCGTACAGGGTCTTTTATACGGCAAGGGAGATGTGATCAACTCGCCGATTGCACAGCAGCACTGGGCATCCGATGAGTCTGCAACTGCCGATTATTCCTACGATCCAGGGAAAGCGATGGAAATGCTCGATGAAGCGGGCTATGTCGATCAGGACGGGGACGGCCTTCGTGAAACCCCGAATGGTGATGAGTGGGTGCTTAACTTGAAATACCCGACTGGGAACCAATTGCGGGAACGCTCTGCACCGCTGATTGCGCAGCAGCTTGAGGAAGTCGGCATTGGTGTTGATCTGAAACAGCCGAAAGAAATGACAGCTTTCCTGAATGAAATGGACCAGGATAATGATGATACCGATCTGTACCTGATTGGCTGGGGCCTGGAAACTGCAGACCCTGACCCGACTGAGCTATGGTCGATCCATAGCCCATGGAATTATTCCCGCTGGAACAATGAAGAGTCGGAAGCTCTGATCACAGCAGCCAGAACTGCACCGGATGCATTGGATCAGGCATACCGTAAGGAAGTATATGCAGAATGGCAACGGGTGTACTCCGAAGATCTGCCCGCTTTGCTTCTATATGTCGAACCGGCATTATGGACTTACAACAGCCGCATAAACGGAGTCGAAGTATTGCCGCATACCTTGCTCGATAATTCGCATTTATGGTGGGTAAATAACGCACAGTAATTGTGGAAGTAATGAGAGGGAGTGTGCCATAGCACACTCCCTTCTCTACATAACGGGGGTTTCAATATGTATAAATATATAATAAGAAGATTATTGGTTTTTATCCCGATGATATTTCTCCTGACTATCATCATTTTCGCTTTGGCCACGGCGGCTCCGGGTGATCCGTTGACCGGTAAGAAAGTTGACCCGAGCATTTCTCCGGAAGTATACGAGCAGCAGCGGGAAGAACTGGGACTGAATGATCCACTCCCTGTCCAATACTTCAATTGGATAAGTTCTTTTGCCCAGGGAGACTTTGGCGAATCGATGTTTTATAATGGCCGCTCTGTAGAATCACTGATCGGAGCACGGCTTCTGAATACAGTCTATTTAGGGCTCTTTGCTTTTGCGATCACCTTGCTGGTTGCTATTCCCTTAGGAATATACTCTGCGAAAAAACCTTATTCCTTACTGGATTACGGAGGAACAGCATTTGGTTTTATAGGCTTGGCTATTCCGAACTTTTTCTTCGGATTGATTGCGATTTATGTGTTCTCAATCACCTTCGGCTGGTTTCCTGCACAGGGGACAACCTCTGACCCCAACTTGACGGGAGCGGCAGCTTTGCTGGACCGGCTGCATCATATGGTATTGCCTGGTCTCACACTTGCGCTTGCCGGGACAGCAACTTACATGCGTTATATGAGATCTGAAGCCCTTGATGTTTTAGGCAGCGATTATATCCGCACTGCAAAAGCAAAAGGAATGTCGGAGAGAAGTATCGTCTTTAAGCACACATTGCGAAATGCCCTTATCCCGATCATAACATTGACGGGTTATGAATTTGGCGTGCTGCTTGGAGGCGCCGTCATTACTGAGCAGGTTTTCAATTACCCGGGACTCGGGACTTTGTTCATCGATTCCATCACGAATCGTGATTATCCTGTCATTATGGCTATTAATCTGCTCTTGGGGGTTACTGTATTGTTCGGAAATCTGCTCGCAGATATTCTGTACAGCGTGGCCGATCCAAGAATTCGATATGATTGAGGTGGACAGCAGATGGTTGTAAACAATACAGAAAAAAGTGATCTGAAAACAGTAAATAAAACGCCGTTTCAATTAACTTTGAAACGGTTCATGAAAAATAAACTGGCTGTGGCCGGCGTCATTACACTTTCACTTATCATTTTAGCGGTGATACTGGCTCCGTTGCTGACGGAGCACGATCCGACAAAGGGCGACCTAATGCTGATTGAGCAAGGCCCTTCGAGTGAGCATATTCTGGGGACAGACGGCTCTGGAAGAGATAATTTTGCACGTCTGTTATATGGCGGCCGGATCTCGTTGATTGTAGGCTTCGCAGCCACGCTGTTCTCTTTGGCGATTGGTCTTGTGACAGGTTCGATAGCCGGTTACTATGGCGGCCGAATCGACAGTCTGATTATGAGAGTGGCGGATTTATTCCTGGCTCTGCCGTTTTTCGTACTTGCGCTGACAATCATTGCCATTCTTGATGAAGTGACAATCAGTGTATTCGTCACCATCATTGCGATTACGACCTGGCCGAGTCTGACCCGGATCATCCGGGGATCGTTCCTGTCTTTGAGAGAGCAGGAATTCATTTTAAGTGCCAAGTCGTTGGGAGCAAGCGATTTCCGCATCATTACAAAGCATTTCCTCCCGAATGCGATTGGGCCAATCATTGTAAACGCTACTTTGATGATGGCAACCATGATCATTGTGGAATCAGGAATGAGTTTCATCGGCATGGGGATTCCACAGCCAACACCAACGTGGGGGAATATGCTGTCTGAAGCACAGAATATCCGGGTTTTGCGGGACCATCCGGAAGCCTGGATTCCTCCAGGCTTAGGCATTTTATTGACGGTTCTCTCCATTAACTTTATCGGAGACGGATTGCGGGATGCCTTCGATCCGAAGAGCAACCGCAGATAACAGGAAAGTAAGTGAGGAGGCATTTAATTGGTAATACAGAAGGAGAAAGACGCGTTTTTGGCACTGCTCAAAGAGCAAAGTGTATTAAAGAACATCACGTTCATGATGCAATGGGACACGCACGCAAATATCCCCCCAAAAGGGTTGGATGACCGGCTCGAGTCAGTCGGTTACATCTCGGAGAAACTCCACCAACTTAATACATCTGACAAAATGAAATATTATATTGACCTGTTTAAAGAGGATCCGGATGATGAACTCCTCCGGCAAATTGCCCTGGAATGCGAAGCGCTTTACGATAAGAACCGGAAGATTCCGCAGCAATTACATAAAGAATTCGTCATGCTCAAAGCCAAGTCAGAAGCGGTCTGGCAGGAGGCAAGAAAACAATCGGATTTTCAGCTTTTTCAGCCTTATTTGGAGAAGATGGTTGCGTATAATCAGCAATTCACCGATTATTGGGGCTATGATGCCCACCGGTACGATGCATTATTAAATCAATATGAACCGGGCATGACAGTGGAACTTTTGGATGGTGTGTTTCCGAAATTGAGAACGGCGATTATTGATTTGCTGGGCAGAATCAATGGAAGCGACAAGGAAATAAACGAAAGTAAACTGACGAAATATTTCCCGGAGGCAAACCAAAAAGAATTGAGTTTGGCTTTGCTGAGCAAGATTGGATTTGACGGTCAGGCTGGCCGGTTGGATACTTCCGTCCATCCTTATACATTCGCATTTCATAAGAACGACGTCCGGATTACGACACGGTATAACCCGAATGATTTCCGGGAATCTGTATCGAGCGCCCTTCATGAAGGCGGACATGCCTTATACGAACAGAATTTTGCAGACAAATTGCGAAACACCCCTCTGGCAGAAGTGAGTTCGATGGGGATGCACGAGTCCCAGGCCCTTTATTGGGAGAGTTTCATTCATGGCAGCAAAGAATTTTGGGAAGCGAACCTGGATGTATTCAAAACTCATGCGCCGAAGGAATTTCATGATTTGACGGCGAGCGACTTGTACCAATCGAGCCATGTCGTGAAGCCTTCTCTGATCAGAGTCGAAGCAGACGAAGTCACCTATCCACTCCACATCATGATCCGTTATGAACTGGAGAAGGCGTTATTGGACGGAGAGGTCAAAATGAGCGACCTCCCGGGAATCTGGAATGAAAAAATGAAAGACTATCTTGGCGTCGCTCCACCTTCTGACCGGGAAGGGATCTTGCAGGACATCCATTGGTCCAGCGGAGATTTTGGTTATTTTCCTTTATATACAATAGGCATGATGTACGCTGCGCAGCTTCATCACACGATGGATAAAGAACTGCATGTGAAGCAGCGGGTCCGGAACAATGAATTGGAACAGATTAAGGGATGGCTGACGGATCATGTGTACCAATACGGAAAAAGCAAAAAGCCGCTCGATATCTTAATGAATGCCACAAATGAGCCGCTTAACCCAGATTATTTGATCACGTACTTGACTGGAAAATACAGTGATTTGTATGAGGTTTAATAAAAATTGCTGGGCAAGCAGCAAGAAAGGTTGGATAAGAAAGTATGGTTTTTAACGTAAAAGACTCAGGAAATCGTAAAACGGTAAAAGAATTTCCGAAACAGATTAAGAAACTGGAACATGTTTTTATCCCGATGTCGGACGGATCGCGTTTAGCAGCCGACATATGGCTGCCGGAGGATGCATGGGAAAACCCGGTTCCTGCTGTGTTGGAATACCTTCCTTACCGAAAGAATGATTTTACGGCGATTCGCGATTCCATCAGACACCCGTATTTCGCAGGCAATGGCTATGCAAGCATTCGTGTTGATATCAGGGGAGCGGGTGATTCAGACGGCATCCTGCTCGATGAATACACGAAGCAGGAACAGGACGATGCGCTGGAAGTAATCGATTGGATCGTCAGCCAGCCGTGGGCGACAGATTCGGTCGGAATGATCGGGAAATCATGGGGCGGATTCAATGGACTGCAGATTGCAGCTCGCGAGAATCCACATTTAAAGACCATTATCACCCTTTGCTCCACTGACGACCGATATGCAGACGACGTCCATTACCGGGGCGGAAATGTTTTAGCGTCTGATATGCTGTGGTGGGCTTCGACGATGTTTGTCTATAATGCAAGACCTCAAGACCCTGCAATAGTTGGGGAAAGCTGGCGGAAGAATTGGTTCGATCGACTGGAAAACACGCCGCCATTCGTCGAAGAATGGATGGTGCACCAGCGCCGTGATGATTACTGGAAGCACGGTTCCGTGTGCGAGGATTATTCGAAAATAACGATTCCTGTGTTTGCCGTCGGCGGCTGGCAGGATGGCTATACAGATGCCATCTTCCGGATGATGGAGAACCTTCCAAACGAAAACAGCAAAGGATTAATCGGCCCGTGGGCACATGAGTACCCGGAAGTTGCCACGCCGGAACCGGCAATCGGCTTCCTGCAGGAATGCCTGCGCTGGTGGGATCAATGGCTAAAAGGAACGGATACCGGAGTGAAAGAAGATCCAAAACTGATCTCCTGGATTCAGGAAAGTGAATTGCCTGCTGTTACATACGATCAGCGCCCGGGTAAATGGGTGGCGGATGAAGCCTGGCCATCTCCAAACGTTTCGAAGAAAAAGCTGTACTTGAAAGAAAATGAGTTGGGCGAGACAGCAGATGAAACAGGAAACGTCTTTGTCCCCAGTGTTCAGGAACAAGGAATGTACACAGGGTTGTACTGTCCATTTGGACAACCAGGCGACGCACCCGGTGACCAGCGTCTGGACAACGGCAAATCTGTGGTGTTCACCTCAAGCCCGCTCGAAGAAACCATTGAAATGCTCGGACACCCTGTATTTCACGTGGAAGTCTCCAGCGATCAGCCCCAGGCGTCGATGGCTGTGCGTTTATGCGATAAAGCGCCAACAGGAGAATCCACGTTAATCAGCTGGGGAATGCTCAACCTGACGCACCGGGATTCACATGAATTCCCTGAACATCTGGAACCAGGTAAAAAATATCAAGTGTCCATCCAACTGGATGCATTGGGTCAGGAAATCCCGAAAGGTCATCAGCTGGAGCTGGCTGTATCGCCAACGTCGTGGCCACAGGCATGGCCGTCACCGAAACCCGTGATATTAACAATTCATACGGGCGAAAAGACAAGTCTTGAGCTGCCGGTCCGGACACCGCAGGAACAGGATGATTCCATCCAATTCGAACGTCCCGAAACAGCGGAAGTCATGGAAAGAGAAATCATCCGGACAGAAAACCGCACACGAAACGTTATCAACGACGTCACAACAGGCGTCTGGAGACTCGAGGACTTTTCGGATGAAGGCGAACGAAAATTGCCTTCCAACGGCATCCAATACGGAAGCAAAAACAAAAACACCTTCACCATCAAGGAAAAAGATCCTTTATCTGCTCACGTGCAATGCGAGTGGGAACTCGAAGTGAAGCGTGATGACTGGCAAACGAAAGTGGAAAGCCATAGCGAAATGTCCAGTGACGAGAAAAATTTTTATTTGATCAATACGTTGGTGGCTTTTGAGAATGGGGAGGAAGTCTTCCGGAAGATGTGGGAGAAAGAAGTTCCTAGGGAT
This sequence comes from Planomicrobium sp. YIM 101495, assembly GCF_009707665.1. GTDB lineage: Bacteria > Bacillota > Bacilli > Bacillales_A > Planococcaceae > Planococcus. Next base: position 1,342,347 of record NZ_WLZW01000001.1, on the reverse strand, counting down.
TTTCAGTAAAAAGTCCGCTTGTATCAAACGCAATTCAGTATTTATAAACGAATTGAATGCCAATAATGATGTCTCTGAAAACCATACTGGTTTTTGGGGACATTTTTTTCAAGGTAATTCAGAAAAAGGAATTGTCTTAATAAGTAAGCGTCAAATAGCGAACACGTTTTAATAGAAGATTCTTCGTGAGATACTCTTTCCAGAATTGAATTTCTGGGAGGAGTTTCTTTGATAAGAAAAGAGAAAGTCCTGTATTGGTCAGGTCAAATCAGCGAATATCGAAAAAGTGGAGAACCATTGGCCAAATGGTGCGAGAAAAATGACGTCAAAATCCATACGATGAAATACTGGTTGCGCAAACAGTCGCCCATCTCCAAACAAAAACCTGAGACCGCTTGGGTCGCCTGTAGGGTGGAGGAGCCTGTGAGAGAATTTTTTCGTCCCTGTGTTAGAAAAAAATCTACAGAATTCAGAAAATACAATACATTTGTATAAGGAAGAATTCGAGAAGCCAGTGGAATTACCTTTTCCGCATCTGGGTTGTATTTTTATCCACTGAGCAGAATTGTCATGAATTGTACCGTACACAGGGAGTGGAGAGTGATGAAAAATTTTGGTTGAAGACAGAGTTCAGTTGAGAAATAAGCTGGTCTCGTTCGACCTTTGCAAAAACCATCATTCTTCTATGAATGTCGATCAGGTTAAAAAAGAAGATAGCCCTTCTTGCGGGGCGGGGCGCACGTATCCTTACCTTTCTTTCTCCAACCAAACGAAACTGCGGTTTTGTGCGGAAGGGACACGGTGCAGATCCATCCTCCCGAACCGCTAGAAAGGGACTTGGAAAGCTTAGAAAAAGCGCTGTCCGCGCAGCAAGGAACGGTTTCGCGCAATCTATATTTGCTGTCTTTCTCGACCACACACCATCGCCTCGTCATTTTTAAGGACGGCCGTGTTTTGATTCATGGAACAAAAAGCATTCCTGAAGCGAAAACTTTGTATCACCGTTATTTAGGGTGATATTGAATGGAGGTTCAGGTGGCTGGATCGCAAGGAAGGGATTCTGCAGAGTGCTGAAACTACACGACAATTAAATCGAGAGAAGACGCCAAGCTCAAGGCGTCTTTTTCGCGTCCAGCGAAGTTGTAAAGGAAAGCTTAAGGGAGCGGGAAGAGCGGAGAGGTGGTAAAATGGTGAAAACAAGCAATGGACGTTAGTGCGCCATTCCAAGCGCATGCATGCTTTTAAAAAAGGAGCCTACTATGAACAGATTAGTCAGCAAAAAAATGAGCGAGATGCTCGAGGTTTTCGAGAGTCTGCCGAACTGCCGGATCGAACCGGACAAGGGTGATCGCTTGCTGATCGCTAGCAACAAGCCGGTCCCGTGGAGCGAGTCGCTGGAAGCGCGGTACGGCGAGTCGACTTATAAGATCGGCTACATCACGCCGCATAAAGCGTCGCTTGGGCTGTACATTGATTTTCCGCACGGATATCTGGATATGGACCGGGTCGAGGAGGTCATGAACCCGGAAGAGACGCTGTATTATTACCCGCCAGGTGAGCGGGCTCCGACGGTAAAAAGTTGGTGGCGGTTCCGCTCAGATGAGAAGTTCGACAGTATTCACATGGTGTTGCGGAAGATCGAGCTGGAGATGTATGATTTCAGCCGGGACGACTGGAAGCAACTGATGGAAGAAATTACGGGTGTGCACGCGTTAAAATGACGACCTAGGGAAATAAAAAATTCTACAGAATTCTGAAAGTACATAACAATTGAATGAAGAGAAGGCGCCGAGCTTAAGGATTCTATATTCTGGAGCAAGGCGTCTTGTTTTTTTATGGAAGAAGTGGAATTGTCATGAATAATTTTTTCGTCTCAGTGTAAGAAACAATTCTACAGAATTCAGAAAATACAATACATTTTATTAAGGAAGAATTTGAGAAGTCCGTAGAATTAACTTTCCCGCGCCTGGGTTGTATTTTTATCCGCCGAGCGGAATTGTTATCAATTGTACCGTACACAGGGAGTGGGGAGGGAGCCTCAGAAAACACATGACAATTGTATAATTTGCAACACACCAAGCTTAGGAAGGGAATCCTCCTGGGTTTGGTGTTTTCACGTTTATGCGACTTACGGAATTGTGCCGAGCACGGGATTGCAAATCGAGTTTAACTTCATTGAAATAATTTGAATTTCTAATCTCGTATTAGTAAAATGATGGAAAGGCTATTTTTTTGAGAGATTGTTTATCAGCAAGTGGATTGGACATGCCGGTTTTTGACGCACAGGAGGAACAGCCATGTTTAAAAATAACAGTTTTCCCATTTCGCTTATGGTATCGCTAATTTCTTTGTTTTACATTTGGACGATTACGTTCCAGGAAAGTCCTGGGCTGATTTACATCGGTATGAATGTGCTTCAAATTCTTGTCGGATCGGTAAGCTTGACGTGGCTTTTCTTGGCTTACCGAAATGCTGGGCGCAGGCAGAAGAACTTCTGGCGGTTACTATTTGTTGGGGTGGCGGTCCACCTGAGTTCCAGTTGGCTGTGGCTTTCCTTCCAAATCAGCCAAGGAGCGATGGATTCAACAAATGTATCATATGTGATCTGGCTGGTTGCCTACTTCTTTTTCCTGGCAGCCTTGATTTCGAAAATCCGGGAGTTGAGCAGTGGGTTTTCCGGCCAATCCTTTATTTTCAATATCACTGTATTTATGATTACGGTGGGAGCAATCAGTTTCCATTATTTGATTCAGCCGGTTCTGGAATTGTCCGGGGAATCATGGCTGGTGACTTTGACTACTTTAATTTATCCGGTGGTGGATTTGACGATTTTATTCGTCCTTACCATTTTGTATTATTTGATCCAGAAACATAAACAGCAGGAAATCCTTTTGTTGTGCCTCACCGGTTTTTCCCTCCAGATAGCAGCCGATTTCATATTTGCCTATCTCTCTTTCGAGGAAACCTACCGCGTCGGCCATTCTGTTGATCTTATCTGGATGCTGGCCACGTTGTTCATCGGTTTTGCAGCGTATTATGCAAAACCGGGAATGGGTTCTCCTGGATGGCTGGTCAAAGATTCAGTCAGGGATAAAGTGGCGCTTTTCCCTTACGTAAGTATTCTGACGCTCTTTGTATTGGTTATTTACAGCAATCAGTGGGAGCTTAATGCGCTCACTGCAGGATTGTCAGCAGCGTTTCTGCTGGTGCTTGGCAACCAGCTGCAGGTTCTCCGCAAAAACCAGCAATTGGTGGGGCAATACAGGCACTTGGCTTACCATGACCCGCTGACTGGGTTACGTAACCGGGGCAGTTTCGTTAAAGAAGTTAGACGTCTCCTGAATGACTACCCTTCCAGTAAGACGGCACTCCTATTGATTGATTTGGATCAATTCAAAGTAGTGAACGATACACTTGGTCATCATTCCGGGGATCAAGTGCTTATCGGGACTGCCAGACGGCTGGAATCAGTGATTGATAAGAAGATGCTCCTCTTTCGTTTGAGTGGAGATGAGTTCACCATAGTGATTACGAATGCAACAAATGAAAAATGTGTTGAAGTTGCTGAGAAGTTACTGGATCTTTTCCAGGAATCTTTGAGTATTGGTGAATATGAAGTGAATGTAACGCCGAGCATCGGTATAAGCACATCCCCTGCGCATGGCCGGACATTGGAAGAATTGATGAAAAATGCGGATGCCGCAATGTATCTGTCGAAAGAAAATGGCAAAAATGACTATAAATTTTTCAATGCCGAACTAAGCCGGATAAAAGCCCGGAAGATGACCATTGAAACAGAATTGAAAAAAGCGATCCAGAAGAATCAACTCCAGCTCCATTACCAGCCAAAAGTCAATCTCTACAATAACGAAGTGATCGGGATGGAAGCTTTGTTACGATGGAACCACCCTGAGCTTGGCTCGGTTTCTCCGGCTGAATTCATACCGGTTGCCGAAGAGACAGGACAAATTGTTTCCATCGGGGAATGGGCGCTGCGGGAAGCCTGCAGGCAGAACAAGCAATGGCAGCAGATGGGCTTGCCTTCATTAACCGTGTCGGTGAACGTATCGGTGCTGCAATTCAAAAACCACAAGTTCCTAGATTCAGTCCGGAAAATCGTGGATGAAACCACGCTCGATACCGAGTACCTGGAGCTGGAAATTACCGAAAGCATCCTGCAGAACATCAAGGAAAGCCAAGAGATTCTTGGCGCTCTGCGCGAAATGGGAATAAAAATTTCCATTGACGATTTTGGCACAGGCTACTCTTCATTGCATATGCTGCAGAAGTTACCAATCGATACATTGAAAATCGACAAAGTATTCGTGGATGAGCTGGATGCTGATGTAATGGATCCGATGGTGAAAACGATCATTGACCTAGGGCTGAATTTGAATTTAACGATTGTCGCGGAAGGGGTCGAATATGAAAATCAGAGGAAGTTACTGGTCGAACAGGGATGCACCATCGGTCAAGGCTACTTTTTCTCGAAACCGATCGCGCCAGCTGAATTTGAGGCGTTCATTCAATCACGTCCGTGGGAAGGAAAGGGTTCTACAGGATTCTGAAAAAAAGAACGTTAAATAGAGGGAAGACGCCAAGCCTAAGGATTCTATCTTTAGGAGCAAGGCGTCTTGTTTTTTTATGCAAGCAGTGGGATTGCCATGAATTGTATCTCTCCTTGGGAACGCAACCGGAATTGCAATAACGTTTAACAGACGCGCTTTGGTGGTAAAGTCTATTACAAAAATTGGAGGTTTCCCAATTATGGCATTCAGAGATTTTTTATCATCAATCGGATTTGGTTCGATGAAAGTTGACACAGTTGTAGAGAGGCCGAATTTGAAAGAAGGCGAAACCTTGAGAGGCACTGTCTATTTCGAAGGGGGAGACTCTGATCAGGAAATCGAATTTGTAGAATTGCAGGTCATTAAGCAAGTTGATGAATACCGGTCAGACAGTGATTTCTCCGTGATTGAAACGGTGGTCGGTAAACAGACGATGGAATTTGCGAGTGCGGTGAAATCGAAAGAAAAGACCATGCAGCCGTTTGATATTGTGCCGGATGAGCATTGGATCGTGGAAAATCCGAAAGGAAAACTTCTTTTACGGACTATTGTCCATATCGATAATGGAGTGGATGCAAGAGATGAAGACGAGATTACTTACGGGAAGAGTGAGGGCTGATATTTCAGCTCTTTTTTACGTTTTATTACAGTATCACGTTTGTCAATTTAAGCTAGACAGATCGACTCCATTCAGGTGACTCAAAAATGCCTCCAAGGGTGTGCGGTAATTCAGTGACTTCCTCGGAATGTTATTCCGCTTGTCAGCCACCGAAGAAATGAACGATTGATCCACCGCGTTGAAGTCCATGTCCTTTGGCAGGCCATCTTTTCGAAGGAGCCCATTGGAATTCTCATTCAAGGCACGCTGAGAAGGCGTTCCCGGGCCCGCAAAATAAATCGAGACGTCGTGTTGGTTACACAGTGGTTTCCAATTGGAAAATTCCTTTCCGCAATCAAACGTGATGGATTTGAAGAAATTTCTCGGCATCCCTGAAACCACTGATTCAGCGTGGCTTCAATATCGCCAGCCTTGCGTCCAGCGGGTTTCAAGGCGATGATGACTTTCGTCAGCCGTTCGACCAGCGTGATCACCGCACTTTTGTGACGCACGCCCACGATGGTGTCGCCTTCGATGTGTCCGAATTCGTTCTTGAAAGAAGGGGAATCGGCTTCTCATCACCCCTCTGTTTTTCTATGGTCGGAAAATACATTTAGAGTGCACCACGAATGGCTTTTTTAGTTGTCTAGCTTAATTTTACAATCGGCGGTATGAAAGAGTTGAATAACTCTGCATTGTGAATTTTATAAAGGCTACTTATTAAGAACGTGTGGCTTTATTAAGACTTTAGCTTTCATGTGTCATTGTATTCTTTAACAAACTTCTTTAATGAATATAGGTACCTTATAGTATCTAAGACAAAACCTCTTCGCCTGTACAGACAACATGTTAGAAAAAAATTAATTATATCGATAGAAGGCAGCCATTCACATAGAAGCTAATGCCTCACTTAAGAAGCCCTATTTCCCTCGAACAAAAAGTTTTAAGTAAGATGGTTTAACGTTTTTGTAGGAAGTAAAATTCACATGAATAATCTATTTCCAATACAGCACGTTTTGCAAGAGAATTTATACTCTAAGGAGAAGAAAGAAAACATCCGTAAGTTCTGCTGCTGCAATGTTTCAATAGAGCACCTCTTTAATTTAGCTTACGTTAGATGTATAATAGTCAGAATAAATAAAATTAGAAGGGTGCATCAAAAATGTCTCTGAAATTAGAAACGACATTAAAACAGAAAATGATTATTTCACAGACGATGGTCCAGTCATTAGATATTTTGTCGTATTCCGCTGAAGAGATACAATCATGGCTTAAAGAGCAGGAAGAGAAAAACCCTTGCCTAAAATTTGAGAATTACAGAAGAGATGTAATTACTCTTGATAAAGACATTAGAGGGAATGAAGATAATTTTATTCAAGAGGTTATGGAGCAATTGCTGGGTTCGAATATCTCAAAGCGGACTTTGGAGCTAGTGAAACTCATACTAGCAGATTTATCGGATACAGGTTTCTTGACTCAGTCAAGAGAAGAAATGTCGGCTTGCTTCCGTTCAACAATTAAGGAAGTTAATGAAGCGATTGCACTAATTCAATCATGCGAACCGAAAGGAATGGCGTGTAAAAACCTTCAGGAATTTCTAGTTCTGCAGGCAGATAAAATGCCTATTTTCGTAAAAGATATTTTATCGAATTATTATAATCTATTTCTACATCAGAAATGGGGGCATTTATCAAAGGAATCAGGCTACTCGCTTGAAAAAATTAAGGAAACCGCAGGATATATTTCAAAGATGAAAACGCGTCCACTTTCTCGAGAAGGAAGCGGGCCAATAAATGTAGCAGCAGATATTACTGTGGAAATTTGTCATGGAGAACTGGAAATCACACTTCATCCCCATGCTTTTCCACAGACGGCTTACGATTTTGGTTTCGTAAATGCTTGGAATGCTGATAAGAAAGCAACGCGTTTTTTGAGAAGCCAAATGCTAGAGGCAAAGATGTTGGCAGAGCAGTTGCAACTTCGAAGAGAAACAGCACATCGGATTATTGAAAAAATTGTTGATAGGCAAGAAAGGTTCTTTATGGAGGAACCAAATCAATTAAAGTCTTTGACAATGACGGACTTGGCAAATGAATTGAATTTGAGTGTCTCAACAGTGAGCCGAGCTGTACAAAGTAAATATGTGGAGACGCCGCACGGGCTTTTTTCGATGAGACATTTCTTTGCAAATTCCAATAATTTTCTTGATGAGTCAAAGATGACGAAGAATCAATTGAAAAATTTCATTTATATCGCCATTAAAAACGAAGACAAAAAGAAACCTGTTTCAGATCAGAAAATTGTTGAAAGACTTCATGAGAAAGGAATAGATGTATCGCGGCGGGTGATTGCGAAATATCGCGATCAAATGAATTTGCCTGCTTCATACAATAGGAAGATATGGTGAATCAGTAAAGGGGGCGGAAACTTGAGTATTTTCATAATAGATCAAAAAGGTCAAAGCTACCAATCGGTGATTGAAGAAGGGGAGCCGGTGGAGAAGGAATTGTGCAAAGTACTCTCCATTAAAAAACACAAAGGTGAATCTATCATTTTGAGCGGCAGCGGAAAAGAGGCTTATCATATAAAAGAGTTGGATAAGCAGAGGGTGCTCGTATTACCCATTGATCCGGAGCAATTTGATGAGATGATTTTAAATAGTAAGCGGTATAAAGATATTGAAGAAGAGTTGAAATCAATTTTGAATTCCAGTGGAGAGCTTGTTACTATCGTCAATAGTCAAGGCGTAGTCGAGCGGGTCAGCTCAAACTGCAAGAAAATAATGGGCATCGAGATGAAGGACTTTGTAGGCAAATCGATTTTTGAGTTGGAAGGGGCTGGTATTGTCAGCCTATCTTCTACAAAAAAAGTATTGGAGACTTTAAAAGAAGTGAACTTGACGCAATATACAAAAGGAAATAAACGGTTATATGTTCAGGGAATTCCGATTTTTAATCAAAACGGATCACTTGAGAAGATTCTCAACATTTCTAAAGACGTAACAGAAGAATCAATCCTTAGAGAGAAATTAAAGAAAGCTGAGAAAGAAGTTGAACTCTTAGTAAATGAGGTAAATAAACGATATGAAGACAAGAAACTCATCATCAAATCGCTAAAGATTGAAAAGGTATATTATTTACTGAACCGAGTGGCTAAAACTGATGCAACAGTACTTTTTCTCGGGGAAACCGGTGTCGGAAAAGGTGTATTTGCCCGTCATTTACATGAAATAAGTGATCGGAAAAAGCAGCCTTTTATTCATATTAATTGCAGTGTGCTGCCCGAACATTTGATTGAATCTGAGCTTTTCGGGTATGTTAAAGGTTCTTTTACAGGAGCAAATGTGCAAGGCAAAAAAGGATTAATCGAAGCTGCTGACAAAGGTACTTTATTTCTAGATGAAATCGGCGAGTTGCCTCTACAAACACAGGCTAAGCTTTTGCAAGTATTACAGGAAAAATCTTTTATGCCAATTGGCAGGACGGTTCCGGTTAAGGTAGATGTCCGTATTATCGCAGCAACGAATCAGAACTTAGAATCAATGGTGGAGAAAGGAACATTCCGAAGTGATTTATTTTACCGGCTAAATGTTGTGCCTGTTTCAATTCCACCTTTACGTGAGAGGGAGGAAGATATTCCTTTTCTATTACAGCATTTTTTAACCGTATTCAATAAAAAATACAAACGTTCTTGTAATTTTTCAACAGATACAATTGATCGGTTTACGAATTACGAATGGCCTGGAAATGTTCGAGAACTTGAAAATATAATTGAAAGATTAGTGATTACATCTGCAAAAAGTAAAATAGAACGCGAAGATTTACCGGAACAGATGAATGAAAAACACCAATCTCAGCGACACCCCAATGATATAGGAGGGACATTGAAAGAAAAAATGGAGCGCTTTGAGAAGGAGATTCTAGTTGAAGCAGCAAAAAATTGCGACAATTTAAGTGAAATATCTCAGCAATTGAAAGTAGATGTCTCTACCGTCAGCCGGAAAATGAAAAAATACGACGTCAATTTGCAATAACGCAATTTAAATGCATTATTGCAAGAAGTAACAATCGTATAGGAATAGTCTGTATAGTCGCTCAATTCTAAATCCTTTGCATATTAGCAAAGGGTTTTTTTAGTACAGTTTTTAAAAGCTTGATATAACAAGGTTTTAGAGTTGGCATACTTTTTGCTAAGTATATTTATAAGAACATCTAAAGGAGGAGAATTATGAAACTTTTTGGAGTAGACGTAGGCGGAACATTTACTGATGTATTTTTTAACGACACGGAGAAGCATAAGACGTTTATTCATAAACTTCCCACAACGTTAGAGGATCCGTCTGTGGGTGTAATTAATGGAATTTTAGAATTGTCTAAGCTTCATAATGTAGTGATTGAGGAAATCAATCATATTTTTCACGGGACGACAATTGGTACTAATGCAATCCTTGAATTTGATGGTGCCCATACTGGAATGATTACTACGGAGGGCTATAAAGACATTATGCACATTGGACGGCATCAGCGGCCGGAGAACTATTCTATTATGCAGGATATTCCATGGCAAAACCAGCCACTCATTCAAAGACGAAATAGGAAGACTGTCAGCGAAAGGATGGGTCCTAAAAAAGGGGAAGTCATCAAATCATTAAATGAAGACGAAGTACGTGCAGCAGTCAATGAATTGAAAGAACTTGGGGTTGAGTCGATTATTGTTGGGTTTCTGTTCTCGTATATTAACCCTGAGCATGAACAACGGGTTGTGGAGATTATCAAAGAAGAATATCCCGAAGCCTTCATTACCTCGTCATCTGATGTGTCTCCTCAATTCAGAGAATTTGAGAGGTTCACAACGGCTGGTTTGAATGGATTTATTGGACCAAAAGTGAAAAACTATGTAGGAAATTTATCAGAGGGCCTTAAGTCAGCGAATATTTCTGCAGATCTCCATATTATGTGTTCAAACGGTGGAGTTGCAACTCCCGAAAATATTGCAGCAAAACCTGTCAATACGTTACTCTCAGGACCGGCAGCAGGAGTTCTTGGTGGTGCCTATGCGGGTGCATTGTCTGATCGGAAAAAACTTATAACGTTTGACATTGGTGGAACAAGTGCTGATATCGGTATTGTGACAGAGGACGGATTTGGTGAAGCTTCTGCGAGAGATACATGGATTGCTGGATATCCAGTCATGGTGCCAATGATTGATATTCACACAATAGGGGCAGGAGGAGGAAGCATAGCCTATATCGATGAAGGCGGTCTCTTCAAAGTAGGACCAAAAAGCGCAGGTTCAGTACCAGGTCCAGCATGTTACGGTCATGGCGGAACGTTCCCAACTGTCAGTGATGCAAACGTTGTATTAGGAAGGTTGGATCAGGAGAATTTCCTTGGCGGTGAAATGAAGCTGCATACCGAAGCAGCACATCAAGTGATTGGCGAATTGGCCGACAAGCTGGGGATGACGAAGGAAGAGACGGCTGAAGGGGTTTTGAGAATCCTTAATAATAATATGGCCAATGCAATTCGAGAGAAAACCATTCAAAAGGGTGCGGACCCTCGAGAATTTTCACTGGTAGCGTTCGGTGGTGCTGGACCGCTCCATGCGGTCGATGTCGCTCGTGAACTCAAAATTCCGGAAATCGTTATCCCGCCTTATCCAGGAATCAACTCAGCAACAGGACTCCTAACAACTGATTTAAAATATGATGTGATTAAAACGGAATTCATGCTGAGCAGCGAATTAGAGCTTGGCATATTGAATGAAGATTTCCAAGCACTCGAAGAAGGTCTGAGACAGCAGCTAATTGACGATCATGTAAATGATGAAGATGTTTCTATGCTGCGCTTTGCTGAATGCCGCTATGTTGGACAGGGTTACGAACTTCGCGTACCACTTCCAAATGAGGAGTTGATTGGACAAAATATTGAAAAGTATTTTGATCTGTTCCATGAAATGCATCGTAACGAATATGGACATGCTTTCAAAGAATCACCTATTGAAATTGTGAATATCCGTGTTACAGGTTTGGGTAAAATGCCGAAGTTGAACAAAGAGAAAATGAATGAACGGAGCACTTTGGAAGAAGCAATCGTTAAAACGGAAAATGTGACATTCCGACATAAAGGTGAACTTAGAAAAATAGAAACAATTCATTATCAGAGAGAACTATTGCCGGTTGGGATACAAATTGAAGGGCCAGCGATTATTTTCCAAAAAGACACAACAACTGTAATTCCACCGGACAATTCATTTTCCCTTGAGGAATTTGGAAATCTTATTATTAAGGTTGGTGACCAATCATGACGCTTGAAACAAAAGCAAAAACAGTTCTTGATCCAATAACTATGCAGGTAGTTTTAGGTGCTTTGGAAAATGCTGCTATCGAGATGGGACACAAACTTGCAAGGATGTCCTATTCGAGTATTATTCGCGAGTCAGAGGATTTCGGGTGTGCTCTTGTTAATCTTGCGGGTCACCAGCTGTGTGAATCTTCGCATAGCACTCCACTGCAATCAGGGCCGATTCCAGGATATGTAAAAGGAATCAATACCATTATGATGGAGAGAAACGAGCAGTATGAGCCGGGAGATATTATTTTACACAACTCCACTTATCATGGAGCTTCTCATGGTCCAGACTTTGGAATTTGTGTGCCGGTTTTCTACCAAGAAGAACTGATCGGGTTTTCTGTTACAACTGCTCATCATTTAGATGTAGGAGCGTCGACTCCAGGAAGTTGTGGGATTGTAGATGCTGTAGATGCTTATGCTGAAGGACTGCAATTTAAAGCGATAAAAGTATATGAGCAAGGAAAGAAAAACACATTTATCTGGAATGTATTAAGAGATAATATTCGGAGTTCAGACATGGTAGTCGGAGACATTGAAGCACAAATTGCTGCAGCACGAATTGGAGCCGAGCGTTATCTAGAGATTGTCGAAAAATATGGGCTTGATATTGTTGAAGCAACAGCAGAAGCATTAACGGATTACTCGGAAAAAATGATGCGGAATGCAATCAGTAAACTGCCGGATGGAGAATATCAGGCTGAAGGTTTAATGGATGGCTACTTGGACAGCGATGATCCCGCTAAGAAAGATTTGAAAATCACAGTGACTTTGAAAGTGAAAGGCGATGAGCTAGAGGTAGACCTGACAGGTACATCTAAACAAGTGGATGATCGGCCAATTAATATGCCGCTCGAAGGAACAGTTAATATTGCGATTTATTTGACATTGCGTTCGATTTTACTAGATTCGACTGAATACGGGAACTTCCCGCAGAACACGGGTTTAACACGTCCAATTAAAATCATTGCGCCAAGTGGGACTCTATGTAATCCGATTTTCCCGGCCCCAACAATTGCCCGTTTTGCTCCAGGAAATGTCGTAGCAGACACTTTGATGAAAGCACTAGCGGAAGTTGTGCCAAAACAAGTGAGCGCAGGCGTGGGGAATTTAAAGGTTCTCGCAATGAGCGGAAAACGTGGGAAAGATTACTGGGTATATATGGATATTATGGAGGGCAGCTATGGAGGGCGTTATGGCAAGGATGGTATGGATTCTGTCGATACGCTATATGCAAATACTAGAAATAATCCAATTGAGGATATCGAGTCTCATTATCCATTGAGAGTAACTCGTTATGAACTCCGTAACCACTCCAGTGCTCCTGGTAAATGGCGTGGCGGGATCGGGTCAATTAGAGAAATGACATTCCTTGAAGACGGGAGTTTCTCCGTTGAAGGAGATGGTCATAAATACGAGCCATGGGGGTTTGCGGGCGGTAATGATGGAAAAGTAGGAGCTCTTTCAATACGTAAGCCTGAAGAAGAAGAGATGAGCTTACCGTCAAAAATTCCCAATACAGTAGTTGTAAAAGGAAGTTCGTTAAAAATGACAGGTCCTTGCGGTGGCGGATACGGTAATCCTTTTGAGCGGGCGCCTCAAGCGGTGTTTGAAGACTTTTTGGATGACTATATTTCAAAAGAGCAAGCTGAAACAGAATACGGAGTGGTTATAACTAGAGACGGGAAACTAGATATGCAAGCAACAGAACATCTCAGAAATTCGTAAGAGAATTGATAGGAGAGGAAGCTATGCAAATATCAGAAACAATTAATTCAACGCGCTTATTCAATCGAATTTTAGAGTTAGGAGAAATCGGAAGGAGTGAAGAAGGGGGAGTGACCCGCAGAGCCTTGAGCGCGGAAGATAAAAAAGGGCATGATCTTGTCATTGGATGGATGAAGGAAATTGGTATGGCAGTCCGTTACGACCACTTTGGAAATTTAATCGGCAGGAAGGAAGGAAAGCAAGCCGATTTATCGCCAGTAGTGGTAGGTTCTCACATTGACTCAGTGAGAGATGGAGGCCGTTTCGATGGAGTCATCGGTGTTTTGGGCGGATTGGAGATTGCACAAGTTTTGCAGGAAGAGGAATTTGACCATGACCGGCCTTTCGAAGTCATCGCATTTTGTGAAGAGGAAGGATCACGCTTTAACGATGGTCTGTTCGGAAGTAGAGGAATCATCGGGAAGATCACAGCTTTGGATTTAAATCGGCAAGACGAACAATCTATTAGTCGTTATGAAGCGCTCCGTGATTTTTCAGATGAGATAGATCCGGAAAAAATCAATGAATCAGTTCTCGGGGTTAACGATATTCATGCTTATTTGGAAATGCATATCGAACAAGGGCCTTCTTTAGAAAAAGAGGAACTGGCAGTGGGGGTAGTTACCCACATTGCCGGTCCCCATTGGATGACGGTTACCGTATCTGGAGAAGCAGGGCATGCTGGTACAGTACCAATGAATTTAAGAAAAGATCCAATACCAGCGGTTGCAGAGATTATTCTCTACATTGAAAATCTATGTACTGACCCTCTCCATGCTGAAACAGTTGGAACCGTTGGTATTGTCGAAACGTATCCGGGAGGAAGCAATATTATTCCGGAAAAGGTTACTTTTTCATTGGATTTAAGAGATATCGATTTGTCCAGAAGAGAAAAGCTTTTCGAAGAGATACAGTTGAAAATTGAAGAGGTAAGTAAAGAGAGGGGATTAAAATGGGAAATAAATGAGGGAATGCGTGTGCCTCCAGTCTCCTGCACACCGAGACTCACAAAGAAACTCCAAAACAGTATGGAAGCGCTTGGTCTGCAGCCCCATACAATGATCAGTGGCGCAGGTCATGATGCAATGCTGGTTGCTGAGATTGCTGAAATGGGTATGCTTTTCGTGCGATGCAGGAAAGGTATTAGCCACCAACGGGAAGAATGGGCTGACCAAGATGATATCGCACAAGGAACTAAAGTGTTACTGGACACGGTGAAGGAATTGCTAAATGAAAAATAAAGAAGGAGTGTGGACAATATGGGCTCGCCAACTTCGGAACTTACACAAAACTCAAAAAGAGATTCAATGAATCCAATTCCGGATAATGAAAGAATATTCGGTTTACCATCTTACATTGCTATGTGGATTTCCTCTATGGTTGTTATACAAATTTTCATAGTTGGTCAATCGTTTCTTCCGCCGGTTGGTTCATTAAATGTATTCCAAGCATTAAGCGTTGCGGTTATTTCCGGGATGATCCTATGGGTTATGTTTGTTCTGAATTCTAAACCAGGCATCAGGCATGGCATCCCGTTCATCGTTCAGGCACGAGCTGCATTTGGCTATAAAGGAGCTCGTATTGCCTCGCTCATTCGTGTTATACCTGCTGTTTTTTGGTATGGAATCGGTTCTTGGATTGGTGCAAGTGCTATGGTATTTATCACTGAAACAATCTGGGGATGGGGGAACATTTGGCTCTTCTTTATTCTCTTTCAAATCGCTCAAACAACAATCGCTTATTTTGGAATCAAATCGATTAAATGGTTCGATTCTATATTGTCAGTAGTCGTTCTTGGTTTTTTAATTTATATTGTTTATCAACTTATTCAACTTGGGGGATTGAACCTCTCAGCGAACTGGTAGGCTGAAGGAAGTTGGGGAATGCCATTTTTTGTAGCAATCACAGCATCTGTAGGAGTGCTAATCACTGCATCAATTAACAATGGGGATCTCGGCAGATATTTGGAAAATAAGCCGAAAAATAATTGGATTGGTCATTTCTTTGGTATTGTTCCAATGTTCATTCTCATGCTGATCATTGGAATCTTATCCGCTGCAGCCACTGGTATTTGGGATCCAATACAAGCCCTGGTATCTGTTATCCCGAGTCCTATTGTAGCTGTGGCCATGATGTTCTTTATCGTAGTAGCTCAGTTTACAACAAACCTAACAATCAACATTAAACCGCCAGCGCTTGTCCTAGTAGAAATGTTTGACATGAAATGGGGCGTTGCAGTCATTGTAGTCGGGTTTTTAAGTATCATTACTTTCCCGTGGCTGCTTCTCACAAGTTCCGCGTTTAATCAATTTATTGCGTTCTATTCAGCCTTCCTTGGTCCATTGTTGGGGATCTTACTTGCAGATTACTATCTGGTACGGAAACAGAAAGTTAATTTAGAAGAGCTTTATAGCACGACTGTCAGTTATAATTGGCTTGGCCTTGGCGTATTGTTGGGAAGCGGCCTGATCGGCATTGTTTTCCTGCCGGTGTCTTGGATGGTCAGTTTACCGCTTAGTGTTCTCCTCTATTGGGGAGGTCACCAAGTACTTCCATTTTATAAAAAAAGCCAGCAACCTATAGACATCAATCAGCCACCTGTGAATTGAAAAATGAGAGTATTAATAATTTATGGAAATTAAAAGGGTAGCTGGAAAACAAAACTTCGATAGCTTATTAAGTATTTTAGTTATCAGCCATAATTGGGGTGAATATACCTGGTTATGGCTTTTTTATTGGAAGAAAAAATTCCCATAAAGGTGGAGACTGCATTAAGTCATTGAGCAGATATAGCGAACTAAAAACCCAGCTTCTTCACTTATTTATATCAAAATAAGGTAGCTCCAATAAGAAATCCCCCTCCTTGGCCCGCCACAATATGGTAAGCTAGTAAAAAACTTTATCGTTTTACGAAGGAGGCTGGGTCAGTGGCAACAGAGAAAAAAAATGGTTACGTGCTGCGTGGAGAGCGGTCACGCAAGAAGATTTTAGACGGGGCAAAGGAAGTGTTCCTGGAAAAAGGGTTCAAGGAAGCGACGGTGACGTTGATTGCAGAGCGCGCGAATACGGGGTACGGAACAGTCTATTCGCATTTTCCTGCGGGAAAAGAAGAAGTGCTGCTGAATATAATGGAAGACATCATGGGAGATTTTTACGGAGTGGCTTCGGTAACTTATACGCCGAAGAACAAAGAAGAGGCGTTTGCGTTCACGTATCAGAACGTCGTGAACTTTTTACACTTGGCCACGGTGCACCAGCAATGGCTGGCGCTATTTTATGAGGCATTCGGCCAGTCGGATTTGCTTCGTACGCGCTGGGAGGAGATTACGGAGCGGTTCATCGTCCGTATCTCAAAAAACGTTGATATAGTCAGGGAGATGGGGCTGATCCGCAATCCGGACTACGATTCCCGTGTGGTAGCTGGTGCGCTTTATTATCCGGGCCAGCATTATTTATGGGAAATCGCTCTTGGCAGAGTCACAAAGGATTACAAAGAAATTGCTTCGGATATAGCTGAGGTTTATACGTACGGGCTTTTTCAATAAAATTAACGGCATCTCTTCTGCAGAGAAGGGATTTTCAAAAAATTATAAGTTGACATCATGTCAACTTATTTATAAAATGAATTAACAGAATATAAAATATGTTTTGATAAATTATTGGAGGTTTCGAAATGTGGATGGATCAAAGCCAATTAGATTTTCAGAAAGTCACCTACATTGATGAACAAGGCAAGGCGCTGAAAGAGGAAATGCCTGTCGAGGAAGCGGAATTGGTTAGCATGTACGAATGGATGGTGAGAGCGCGGGTGTTTGATCAGCGGGCGGTGAAGCTGCAGCGCCAGGGCAGGATCGGTACGTATGCGCCGTTACAGGGACAAGAGGCGGCGCAAATTGGAAGCGCTTTCGCGATGCGGGAGAATGACTGGGTGTATCCCAGTTACCGGGAAATTGGCGTCTCAATGGTCAGGGGCGTGCCGATGTCTCAATTCCTGCTGTATGCGATGGGACATTTGAAAGGGTTGGCGCAGGAACAGGCAAACGTCTTTCCGGTACAGATCATCATCGGGGCCCAATTCCTCCATGCGGTCGGAGGTGCGTGGGCGAGCCAGTACAAAGGGGAAGAGAGCGTTAGTGTTGCATACATCGGCGATGGTGGAACTTCCGAGGGAGATTTTCATGAAGCGCTCAATTTCGCAGGCGTCTACAAATTACCGATTATCTTTTTTGTCCAGAATAACCAATGGGCGATCAGCGTACCGGTGAGTAAACAAACGGCAAGCCGCACGATTGCGCAGAAAGCATTGGCGTATGGCATCACAGGAGTGCGGGTAGACGGAAACGACGCTGTCGCCGTGTACACGGTCATGAAAGAAGCGATTGCTAAAGCACAGGCGGGCGAGCCGGTACTGATCGAAGCAGAAACATTCCGCCAGGGACCGCACACGACGGCGGATGATCCGACGAAATATCGCATGGCGGATGATGAAAAAACGTGGACAGCAAAAGATCCGCTGGTGCGACTGAAAACATATTTGACTGAGCAGAGGATATGGGATGAAGAGAAGGACCGCGCGCTCTATGAACAGGCAGATGCGGAAGTATCGGAAGCGTTCCAGGCTGCATCTTCTGCCCCGGCCAGCGAATTGAAAGATGTATTCGAGCACGTTTACGAAACAAAAACAGCGCAATTGAGCGAACAACAAGCGCAAGTTGAGGAGGCCAGCCGCCAATGACGATGATGACGATTGTACAAGCGATCAATTCGGCGCTCAAATATGAAATGGAACAAGATGACCGCGTGTTGTTACTGGGGGAAGACATCGGGAAAAATGGAGGCGTTTTCCGGGCGACCGATGGCTTGTTTGAGCAATTCGGTGAAAAGCGCGTAGTTGATACACCAATCGCTGAGTCTGCGATTATCGGGGCAGCGGTCGGGTTGGCTGCAAGAGGGTTGCGGCCAGTGGCAGAAATTCAGTTTCTGGGATTCATCTACGAGGCGATGGACCAGATGGCTGCGCAAGCTTCGCGTCTCCGGTTCCGCTCCGGCGGCACGCAAACAGCCCCAATGGTCGTCAGAGCGCCGTACGGAGGTGGCATCCGCACACCGGAATTACATTCCGATAGTCTGGAAGCAATCTTCCTGCATTCGCCGGGACTGAAGATTATCATGCCAAGTTCGGCTTACGATGCAAAAGGCCTGCTGGCGGCGGCCATGCGTGATCCGGATCCTGTGTTGTTTTTGGAGCCGATGAAATTATACCGGGCCTTCCAGGAGGAAGTCCCTGAAGAAGATTACACCATTGAGATCGGACGGGCGAATGTGTTGAGACAGGGCGAAGACTTGACGATCATTGTCTGGGGTCCGCCGGTGCACATGGTCAAAGCGACCGCCGAGAAGTGGGCTGCAGAACACCAAACTTCAATCGAAGTAATCGACCTGCGCACGGTCGCACCGATCGATATCGAAACAATCACTGCATCTGTGGAAAAAACGGGCAGAGCCATCATCGTACACGAAGCGGTCAAGACGGGCGGTGTGGGGGCGGAAATCGCAGCCATCCTAAGTGAAAAAGCGCTGTACAGTTTATCTGCCCCGATCCTGCGGGTTGCCGGATTCGATACTCCGTATCCGACGGCACAGGTGGAATTGGATTGGCTGCCGAATGAAAAGCGGCTGAATGAAGCGATCAAAACGGTATTGGAAGACACATAATAGTTGGAGAGAAGGAGTGCTTGCATGGCCACATATGATTTTACGTTGCCGGACATTGGGGAAGGGTTGCACGAGGCGGAAATTGTCGGCTGGCTGGTGGAAGTCGGCGATGAGGTGAAGGAGAACGACAACATCGTGGAAGTACAGACGGACAAAGCGGTTGTCGAAATTTCTGCGCCGGTCAGCGGCAGGATTGAAAAATTCGGTGCTGAGCCTGGTGAACCCGTTAAAGTGGGTGAAACGCTTGTCCTGTTTTCAGGCGTGGATGAGCAAAGTGCGAAAGGTGAAGCTGCAAGAGAAACGGAAGTGCCGGATGTCCCGGAGAAGTTGCCGGCTGAAATGAAAGAAGCGGAAGAGGCGGAGCAACCGGAAGAACGGAAGCCGAAGCAGCGGATCTTGGCTGCGCCATCGGTCCGGAAAGCAGCGCGGGAAGCAGGTGTCGATCTGTTGACTGTGGAAGCAACAGGCAAGGGCGGAAAGATTCTTGCAGCGGACTTGCAGCGGCATATTGAAGAGCAAAGCGCCGAAGTGTCGGAAACCCCGGAAGCTCAGAGGCCTCAGCAGGCAGCCCGGCCGGAAACGCGGAGAGAACCTGCGGCAGAAGGCTGGACTGAGCCGATCCGCGGAACACGGAAAGCAATATTCGAAGGGATGACGCTTGCGCAAAGCAATGCGGTCATGTGCACGGGTGTCGAAGAAGTGAATGTGACGTCTCTCGTCCGTCTCCGGAACGAGTTGAAACCATATGCTGAACAGGAGACGGTCAAATTGACGTTCCTGCCGTTCATCATCAAAGCGGCTGCACGCGTTTTGAAGCAAAATCCGATTTTCAATGCCAGTGTCGATGAAGCGAAGATGCAGATCCACTACCACGGAGCGGTTCATATCGGCATCGCGACTTCGACTGAGCACGGTTTGCTTGTGCCGGTCATCAGGCACGCGGACCGGAAGTCGGTGCTCGAGATTGCAAAAGAAATTGAAGAATTAACGGAAAAGGCACGGGTACGGAAACTGAAAGCACATGAATTGACCGGAAGTACATTTACGATTTCGAATACGGGAATGACGGGTGGATTGTTCGGAACGCCAATCATCAATTATCCGGAAGTCGCAATTATGGGCATCCACAAAATCGAGAAGCGGCCCATTGTGGTGGACGATGAAATTACGATCGGTCAAATGATGATGATGTCGCTGACATTCGATCATCGCATCATCGACGGGGACCCGGCAGGACGCTTTATGAATGCAGTGAAAACAATTTTGCAGCAGCCGGAATTATTGATTTTGGATGGAAAGTAATCAAGCAGAAGGAGTGAATGAAATGAAAAAGTACTTATTGGCGCTAATCTTGCTTTCTTCGATCATTGTATTGGCAGCGTGTGGCGGGGACGACAGCGAAGACAGTGCAACTGCGGTGGAACCAGGTGGCTCACATGAATTCAGAGCAGGCGTAGTTGTCGGGGACTGGAGCCCGCACTATGAAGGGGCGCAGGCATGGGCCGACAGCATTGGCGAGAAAACGGACGGCCGGATCCAAATAACCGTTTTCCCTGACGGACAGCTCGGCGGAGAACGTGAAATGCTGGAAGCGGTTCAAAACGGTTCGTTGGATATTGGACTTCTAAGTTCTGCTGTTTATTCCGCATTTGATCCAAAAATGACTGCACTAGACATTCCATTTTTGATGTCCACTTTTGAAGAGGCAGAAGCGTTTATGGACGGGCCTGCTGGGGAAGAGTTTGCATCGATTCTCCTTGACAACGGAATCCGAACGTTAGCGTGGGGGCATAACGATTTTCGTGTCATCACAAACAATGTAGCAGCTGTGGAGTCTCCTGAAGTCCTTTCATCAATCAAGATGCGTGTTCCGGAAAGTAAAGTGCTGGCGGATTGGTACACAGAACTGGGTGCACAAGTAACACCGATGCCGTTCCCTGACATTTACACAGCTTTACAGCAAGGGGTTGTGGACGGGCAGGACAACGGACCGATTCTCTCTTTTGCCGGTAAATTGTTCGAACACCAAAGCTATTTGACAGTGTCGAACCACCAATACTCGCCGATCGGATTCTTCATCAGTGAAGATGCCTGGGCAAAACTGTCTGAAGAAGACCAGGCGCTGATGGAGGAAGCGGCACAGGAAGCAGCGCAAATCGAAAGAGAGGCAATTCGCAACTTCAACGAAGTAGCCATCTCATCAATGGAAGAAGCCGGACTTGAAACGTATTATCTAACAGATGAAGACCGTGCGAAATTCAAAGAAACTTCCCATCCGTTCATCGATCAGATCCGGAGTGAAGCAGGAGATGAGTTGGTCGACCTCGTGCTGGAAGAGGCGGGCTATACGCAGTAAGTGATTTTCGAATCGCTATGAGGGGGAAATCTCATGCTTGAAAAGTACTTTACGATAAGTTCAAAGCTGCAAAATATGCTGGCTGCCGGACTGATGATCATTTTGGCAGCCGCCGTGTTTTTGCAGGTGTTATCAAGGAAGCTGTTGCCGATCACGCTTCCCTGGACTGAGGAAGTGGCAAAAATATCGTTGATCTGGCTTACTTATTTAGCGCTTGCAGCGACGTTTCAGCAAAATTATCATATTCGGATCGATTTGATCGATGGATTACTGAACACGCCTAAAAAAGAAAAAATCATGAGCATCATCATCAATGTCATGGGAATTCTATTCGCGTTCATGCTTGTCTCACTGGCAGGCAGTTACTTCCTACAACTCCTGGACACAGGTCAAACGACAAGCATCATGCGCTGGCCGATGTGGCTTATTACCTTGCCGATTCTAACCGGAGGTGTTCTGACCCTGATTCATTACATTCTGAAAACAGGGAAAGAAGTGCTGGAAATGAGGGAGCGCCCATGATTCTCATGCTTGTCAGTTTTGTTGTCGTTTTACTATTGGGCGCACCGATCGTCTTCTCGTTCGCCTTTTCGTCGGCCATTTATATTCTATTTGGCTCATCACTGGACGCAAATATGTTCGGAGCCGTATTGTATTCATCGCTCGACTCATTTCCGCTGATGGCCATTCCGCTCTTCCTCTACGCAGGGGAATTGATGAGTAAAGGCGGTATTTCGCGGCGCATCGTCGCGTTCTCGGGCGCTTTAGTCGGGAAAGTGAAGGGCTATTTGGGGCTCATCACCGTCATTGCAAGCGGCTTCTTCAGTGCCGTATCCGGTTCCGGTGTTGCAACGGTTGCAGCAGTGGGGGGCATGATGATTCCCGAAATGAAGCGTGCTAACTATCCCGCAGGATATGCAGCAGCGCTCACGGCTTCCGGTGCATTTCTCGGTGCTATCATCCCGCCGAGTATTCCAATGGTCATGTACGGTTTTATCTCAAACACCTCCATCGGTGATCTGTTCATTGCGGGCATCATCCCGGGATTGCTGTTCATCTTCGGGTTCATCATCGTGAACCAATTCTATTCGCGGCGCTTCGACTTGAACGAGTTTGAAGAAACGGCCGTTGAGGATCAAGTGGAAACGAAACGTTTACGCAAGATTTTCATCACGGGAAAAACGGCATTCTGGGCATTGCTCATGCCGGTCATCATTATCGGCGGCATTTATGGCGGCTTTTTCACACCGACAGAATCTGCGGTCGTCGCGGTCGTCTATGCCATCCTGGTCGCGTCCCTGATTTATCGCGAGCTGAATGTGCATGATATCTTATCTGTTTCAATGACTGCTGCGTTAAACACGTCGATGCTGATGATCACGCTTGTATTTGCAACCATCTTCTCGAGGCTTTTGACAATCGAGCAGATTCCGCAAAAGCTGGCGGAAGTCCTGATGGAGTGGACTGACCAGAACTGGCTCATCATCCTGATCGTAGTAGGCTTCCTGATTTTCATCGGAATGCTGATGGATTCGGTGACAGGAGTCATCCTGGTGACGCCGATTGTCTACCCGATCCTCGTCACTATTGCCGGACTCGATCCTGTTCATGCAGGCATTATCGTTGTCGTTAATTTGGCAGTCGGTCTGATCACGCCGCCAATGGCCATCAACCTGTTCCTTGCAGGGAAAATCGCCAACGCTTCCATGAAGTCGACCATCGGCTATTTGCCGGGCTTCCTGATTGTGTCGCTCATCGTGATTTTGATGGTAACCTACATACCAGGAGTGATCATGTGGCTGCCGAATTTGATGAACTGATCTATTGGAAGGAAATACAAAACCCCGCTCCAGCACATTCGCTGCAGCGGGGTTTTTGCGTTTGTATTACGGCTCCCGCATCTCCAAAGAAACCGGCCGGATCGATCCCCACGGTGCTACGTAGACAATAAAAAAATAGCGTCCCTGTGTAAGAAACAATTCTACAGAATTCAGAAAATACACTACAATTGCATACCATGAAAAGCGCCGATCTTGGGAGGACACTATTCCCGAGCTTGGCGTTTTCATGTTTATGCGACCGGCGGAATTGTCATGAATTGTGCGGTACACAGGGACGCGAAAAAAACGAGACCCTTGCATGTGGTTTAAAGGGGAAAACGCAAAAAACAAAAAACCGCCGGAACCACCGGCGGCAATTAAGAGAAGGACATACCCATCCTCTCTTTTTTTAGTTGTTCTGTTTTTCGCCTTTCTCCAATTCCTGCAGCAGTTTCTCCCCCTCGATATCGAGATTCGGCAACAGGCGGTCGAGCCATTTCGGCAACCACCAGATTTTATCGCCGAACATCGACATGACGGCCGGCACGAAAATCATCCGGATCAGGAAGGCATCGACCAGAATCCCGAATGCGAGGGCGAAGCCGATCTGCTTGATCATGATATCATCCGTGAAGATGAAGCTTGAGAACACGGAGACCATGATCAGCGCTGCAGCGACGACCACTTTGGAAGCGGTCGAATAACCGTTGATGACGGCACGGTCGCCGCGTTTGCCGTGGATGTATTCTTCGCGCATAGACGACACGAGGAACACTTGGTAGTCCATCGTGAGGCCGTATAGGATTCCCGTCTGTAAACGCTAAACTAGAGAGAGCAATTTTTCACAATTAAGACAGAGCATAAATATCGGCGCGCACCAAAATGTCATTTTAGCAACTGGTGGATTCGAATGGAATGAGAAATACAGGCAACGCTTTCTAAGAGGGCCTTTGACGGCACCAGCCAGTTTACCTTTGAGTACTGGTGATGGGCTTAAAATGGTGATGAAAGTCGGTGCAGATTTAGCGAATTTGAATGAAGCTTTTTGGGTACCTACAGTTAAAATCGAAGGCGAAGAATTTGAAGGTACGCAATTATATCGCATGACCCGGGGCGAGCGTTCATTGCCGGGAAGTATTATGGTTAATAAGCACGGTAAACGCTTCGTCAATGAAGCAGCTAATTATAACGACACATCTAAGGCTTTTCATTATTTTGATGCAGTAGAGTATGGCTATATCAATCTTCCTGCCTGGATTATCATTGACGACGAATTTACATCTAAATATACGGTGGTCACGAGTTTGCCAGGTGAAGAAAATCCGGATTGGCTTGTTAAAGCTGATACCATCACAGAACTTGCAAATAAAATTGAAGTAAATCCGGAGAATTTGAAAAATACAGTCGAGTCATATAATAATCATGCCTTAAATGGGAAGGATCCTGAGTTTCATCGAGGAGAAAGTGAATACAATTGGTATTACGGGGATCCAGAGCATCCGATCAATCCAAGTGTTGGTCCCATAGGAAAAGGTCCTTATTACGCACTCCGCGTTTATCCGGGGGCCATTGGAACAAAAGGAGACGCCGTAATAAATGAACATGGACAAGTACTTGACGTTAATGAAGAACCAATCCCCAGCCTTTATGCAGTAGGTAACGTGGCAGCAAGTATTATGGGTCCTGGATACCCAGGAGCAGGAAGTACTTTAGGTCCAGCTGTTGCTTTCGGTTATTTGGCAGGTAATCATGCAGTGAAAAAAGCTTCATATATTCC
Organism: Planomicrobium sp. YIM 101495; assembly: GCF_009707665.1. Taxonomy (GTDB): domain Bacteria; phylum Bacillota; class Bacilli; order Bacillales_A; family Planococcaceae; genus Planococcus. Next base: position 1,317,396 of record NZ_WLZW01000001.1, on the reverse strand, counting down.
CGGTTAAGGAATGTTTGGAAGAGATGACGATATAGAACCCGCAAATATTTATATTTGCGGTTTTTTTAATTGCGGACATGAGTGTCGCCCAAAGCAGCTGTCACCAGCCGACAAAAATAGTGTATAATAAAAAGAAAAGTCCAAATCTTTTAATCGGTTTGATTTAGAAAAAGGACTGGAAGTGAGGAGAAAGTTGATGGAAAAGGATCCGAAAATTGAAGCTTTCACGAAGCTGCATGAATTGATCCTCTTTTATTCGGAATATCGTGACCGGCCTGTCGAAAAAGACTTCGACTTCTTCGCGGAAGTGAAAGCCTGCTGCGAAGTGCTGGATCTGGATTATGAGGGATTGAAGAAGGAATTCCAGCTGACTTAATTCAAGTAATCATACGAAGCAGTGGAAAGCACTCACATTATATGCGTTCGAAGGAGCAGTCACCATGAGCATTACGTTAAGAAATGCGATGAAGATAGGGAAGTTCGGCGATTGCAAAGTGATTGCAGGGCATGAAGGTCTTTCGAGAGTAATTGACAGCGTAACCATTATGGAAGTGCCTGAAATCGTCCAATGGCTGAAGGGCAAAGAGCTCATATTGACTTCCCTGTTTGCAATCAAGGATGATACACATGCCCAGAACATGCTTGTGCAGAATCTCCACATTGCCGGTGCCACTGCGCTGGCAATCAAGCCGTCTCAGTTCGTCGATGAAATACCGGAAGAAATTATCAGAAGCGGTGATAAGCTCGGTTTTCCGATCATTGAAATTCCGGATCATATCAAGTATCTGGATATCCTGTCTCCTGTCATGCACTATATCTTTAATGAGAAAGTGGTTCTGCAGGAAGATCTGGAGCAGGCGAGCAGGATTTTGCATGAGATTTCCAGAAATACGAAAGGGTTAAAGGAATTCGTCGAGAATGTCGGGTATTTGACGAAAAATCTAATTACACTTGAAGCGGAGTTCCCGTTCATCGATGTACCGGAATTCAGCCATCAATTTGCTCCCTTAACAAAAGAACAAATTTATGAGCTGTCCGTCATTCAGCGCCCCTTGTATTTTCACAGAGAGTTTAATGGAGAAACGGTGTCCAGTATCGCAGCTCCGATTATCAATGAAGGCGAATATTATGGAAACATCACTTGCTGGGAAGTGAATAATGAAAATCTGCCCATCGATCTGGCTATTCTCGAAAAAGCTTCCAGCCTGCTGGCATTGGAATTCCTTAAGATAAGGGTGAAGTATGATATTGAGCAGCAGTACAAAAAAGACTTCATCCAGGAATTGCTGTTCAGTGAAAATATCAAGGAAAAGAATATCATCGAATGGGGAGACAAGCACAGAATCACGCGCGAAGACGAGTATGTCTGCATTGTTGTAAGTTCTCAGGAGGAGCATTCTTTTGAGGAAAGTGGATTTCAGCTCAAGGAATACCAGATTGAGGATGCTTTTCTGAAGATGCATCCTGAATCCTTGATCTGCCAGCTCAAAGGCCGCATGTGTTTTATTTTGAAAGTACGGATGGATCTGCAGGCCAGGGATTACCAGGCAATTCTTCAGATGGTTTCTGAACAGCTCACATCAAAAGTTCCGTTATTTATCGGGGCAGGCAGAAAAGAGAAAGGCCCCGAAGGCATCCAGAACAGTTTCATGCAGGCAGAAAAAGCGATCCGGCTGAATCGGACGATCAACAACTCCGCCAGCATTTACTATTATGATGAACTTGGGGCTTACCGCCTGCTCGATCAATTGAAGGATAACGAAGAGCTGCTGGACTTTTATCAGGAAACTGTCGGAAAGCTCATTCAGCAGGATACGAATCATGAATTGATTAAAACGTTAAAGGCGCTTTTCTTTTATGATGAAGTGCTGAAAACGACAGCGGAAGCATTGTTCATACATATTAACACGCTGAAATACCGGGTTAAAAAGATCGAGGATATTACGCAGTGTGACTTGAAGACTTCCGAGGGGAAGATGAATCTGTTCCTCGGCCTGAAAATATATGAACTGTTATCAGAGGAAAAACAATAGCGAATGGATTCTGCAGCGGCGACTTTTTGTCTCAACAGACAATTAGTTGCCTCTTTTTTTGTGCTCAGCGCACATTTAAGTATTCTGAAAATAAGAGTAAAATTAATGTACAACAATTCTCTCAAGTGAAAATATTTGGACTTGTTGGTATGGACGTTTCTGAGATTTTAAAAAAGAGAGGGGTTTTTTTATGGAGTTCAAAAGGGTGAAATCATTTGCTGCTGTTTTGGGGATTGGAGCCTTGATTCTGGCAGGCTGTGGAGACTCTGACAGCAGTGCGGGAAGTCAGGGAGAAGACGGCGAATATCCTGAAATGACCATCACGTTCAGTCATAACCAGCCGCTGGAAAGCCCGGAACATGTGGGAGCAGAAAAGTTCAAGGAAATCGTTGAAGAAGAATCCGGTGGAAACATTACTGTGGAAGTATATCCGGCTTCACAGCTCGGGAGCTTGAGAGAACAGGTCGAATCGACTCAGATCGGGGAAATTGACATCACGATGCAGCCTTCTGCTGTAGTCACGCCGTTCGTGGATGATGTCAAGCTGGTGGACCTTCCTTATTTATGGCCGGCTGAATCGGAAGAGAAGTACCGCGTGCTCGACAGTGAAGTCGGGGAAGAGATTCTAGACAAGCTGAACTCCGGCGGTTTCGAAGGGCTTGGATTCTGGCCTGGCGGTTATAAGCTGTTCACTACAAAGAATACGGAAGTTCACGGTCCTGATGATATGAAAGGACTGACAATGCGCGTAATGGAATCTCCGCTGCTCATTGATCAATATAAATTATGGGGAGGAAATGCCATCCCTGTCCCGTATGCGGAAGTTTATAATTCCTTGCAGCAAGGGATTGTCGACGGTCAGGAAAACCCGCTTCAGACAATTTTCCTGAACAATTACCATGAAGTCCAGGGCCATGTCATCCAAAGCTATCACGGAACAATGACATACCTCCTGATGGCGAACCAGGGCTGGTACGATGGCCTGTCGGATGAAGTGAAAGAGCTCCTTAAGGAAGCTGAAGAAGAAGGCAAACAGGCTGCGCGGGATAATCTGAGTGAAACGGAAGAAGATTATAAGCAGCAGATCATCGACTCCGGCGTGAATTTCTACGAGCTCACGGAAGAAGAGATCCAAGCATTCAGAGAAGTTTCCGAGCCGTTCCATGAAGAAGTTTACAACAAACCGGAACAATTGGAGCTTCTGCAAAAAGTGAAAGATGAAATTGGAAACTGATTGACCGAACTCAACTGAAAAAGCAGGAGACTTGAATACGTATTTACGTTGATCAATCTCTTGCTTTTTCCTTTTTTTACGAAGGGTGATTGCCCGGCAGCGGTTTTCTTGAAAGGCTGCAGCATTTATTAATTTTATGGAAAAGGTGAAGTCATGAATATATTGAAGAAAACCGAGGACATCTTTGTCGGTTCAGCTATTCTAGCTGCGACCCTTGTTCTTTTTATCAATATTATTTTGCGTTATTTTTTCTCTGCCAACACGTCATGGGCTGAAGAGTTCATCCGCTACGCGATGATTTGGATCGCCTTTATCGGGTCCGCTATTTGTTTCAGGCGGGGAATCCACGTAGGTGTCGATTTGCTGATCAATTATTTTTCCGGAAAAGGGAAAGTGATCCTGCAGACAATCATTAATGTGGTGTCCATCCTCTTCATGGCGCTGCTGGTCAAATACGGGATAGACCTCGTCTTGTTCAGTATGAATACAGGCCAGATCACTCCATCGCTCGAAATAAAAACATTCTGGATCTATCTGGCAATTCCGTTGGGAGCTGTGCTTTCCATTTTCCATATTGTCCATAGAACGTATTTGATGCTGCGCGGAGTGGAACTCAGCGAAGAATAAAAAGGAGAACTTACTATGTTAATAACTTTGGGCATTTTGTTGCTATTGTTTTTGTTTACGAGTGTTCCGATTTTTATTTCACTCGGACTGGCTTCATTCATTTCGGTCATGTTTTTAAGTAATACAGAACCGATGGTGTTGATCCAGCGGTTGTTCGGCGGCCTGGATCAATTCGCATTGATGGCATTGCCGTTTTTCATCCTCGCTGCCAATCTGATGGACGGAGGCGGATTGTCTGTCCGGATTCTCCGCTTTTCCCGGGCACTTGTCGGACATTTTGCAGGGGGCATCGCTTTGACGACCCAGGTGGCAAGTATGTTTTTTGGAGCTTTATCGGGATCGAGTCCCGCGACCGTTATTGCAATAGGGAAAATCATGTATCCTGATTTGATCAAAAATGGCTATGGTAAATCGTTTTCAGCAGGCTTGCTGGCATCTTCCGGCGCGGTTTCACTGATTATCCCACCCAGTATCACATTGATCATTTTCGGATCTGTAACAGGAGTTTCGGTAGGCAGTCTGTTCATTGCCGGTATTGGGGCAGGGATTGTTCTTGGCTTGTCTTCCATTCTCTATATATACATATATGCGAAGCGCAACAATGTACCGAGAGACAAACGGGCATCACTGAAAGAGCTGGGGGCCACTTTCGGAAGAGCGTGGTGGGCACTGCTCGTTCCAGTCATTATCTTGGGCGGGATTTATTCCGGTATTTTCTCCCCGACAGAAGCGGCAGGGGTTTCAGCTGTATACGCATTCCTCATCGGTTACTTTGTTTACAAAGAAATGAATATGAAGGAGTTTTTCACGATCTGTGTAGAATCAGCCATTACATCTGCACAAGTTCTCGTGCTTGTAGCTGCAGCACAAGTACTGGGCTGGGTTCTGACACGTGAGCGGCTGCCGCAGACAATTGTAGAACTGATTACAACGAATATTACGTCAGTCATCATCTTCTTATTGCTCCTTAACCTGATTCTGTTAATCATGGGAATGTTCATGGAAGGTGTCGCGGCAATTATCGTCACAGCGCCATTGATTTTCCCGGCTGCGATGGCACTTGGAATCGATCCTGTGCACCTGGGAGTCATCATGATTGCGAACCTGGCGATCGGAATGTATACGCCGCCGTTCGGCATCAATATATTTGTTGCTCAAACAATTACCAAAATGAGTTTAAGCGAGATGATGCCGGGGTTGATGAAGTTTCTCGCGTTCAACCTCATCGGGTTAATGGTGATTACGTACATTCCGGATGTTTCATTATTCCTGCTGAAAATACTCGAATAACATCAGAAGGGGCGTGTCCGATTGGAGAAGCCTGAGGCAGTCAAACTGATTGAAAGTCATCGGTCCATCCGGAAGTTCTTAAGCCGGCCGGTCGAACCAGAAATGCTGGAAACGATCCTCCATGCAGCGAGATGGGCGCCGACTTCCCACAATATGCAGTCCTACAGCATCATCATCATTAAGAATCAGGAAACGAAAAATGAACTCCACCGGCTATGCGGAAATCAGCGGTATATAAAAGAATGCCCGCTATTTCTGGTAGTCTGCGCGGATTTCTACAAAATGCACAAAGCCGCAGAGATGCACGGACAGAAACTGGCTGTCGAAGAGCTGGAGAATATCCTTGTCGGGTCCGTCGATGCCGCTTTAGTGGCACAGAATTTATTATTGGCAGCGCGGGCGTATGAACTTGGTGGAGTCATGATCGGCGGCATCCGGAATCAGGCGGAGGAAGTTGGAGAGTTGCTGAAGCTGCCCCCATATACGTTCCCGGTTATGGGGATGTGCCTCGGCTACCCGGATCAGGACCCGTGGCAAAAACCGCGTATGCCTGTCGAAGCTGTTTTTCATGATGAACATTACAGGGAGGAAAACATTCCTGCCGCTTTGGAGCAATATGATAAAACGATGACGGATTATTACACGAGGCGGACTGGCGGTAAACGGACGAGCGGTTGGTCGAAGGAAATAGCGGCGTACATTTCCGAGCCAAGAAGAAAGAGCCTGACAGAATACATCCGCAAACAGGGGTTTGATGGAAAATAAGGAGTTGTCACGTGAAGATGGAGAAAGAGCTTTCATTTGTCGCGACAGGAGACAGTTTTATTACGAGAAGGCTGCCCACTGCAGAGTCGGCTGAATTCAAGGAACTTGCCGCTCTGATTCAAACGGGCGAGTTCCGGTTTACAAATTTTGAAGTGACAATTCCAGGCGAAAAGAGGATGCCTTCAGCCGTATGCGGGGGCACTTGGGCGAGTACGAAGCCGGAGGTCATGGATGATTTAAAGGAATATGGGTTCAACAGCATCGCCTGGGCAAACAACCACACGCTTGATTATTTATATTCCGGGTTGACTGAAACAAAGAAACATTTGGAGAAGGCCGGCTTTGTTCACGCCGGGGCAGGTGAGAACATGGCCGAAGCGAGTGCTCCAACCTATCTGGAAACACCGTCCGGCCGTGTCGCCTTGATCGGGCTTACTACGACGTTTCATGAGACGTGGCTCGCAGGCGAGCAACGGAGGGATATAGAAGGCAGGCCGGGAGTCAACGGACTGCGCTTTATCACTTCCTACGAAACGACGGGGGACCATTTGAAGGTACTGAAAGAAGTTGCTGACCGGACAGGAATCAATGCGAAAAGGAATTTGGATATTCTGGAAGGTTTTTTACCGGAAGATCCGGAGAATGAAGTGTCATTCGGAGAGTACAAATTCACTGAAGGCCCAGTCTCGAAAGCGGAACGGTCACCGCATCCGATTGATATGAAGCGTATTGTCCAATCCATCCATGAAGCAAAAAGACAGGCGGATTATGTAGTGGTGAGTCTTCATTCCCATGAAATGGAGGGAGAAGACAAGCAATCCGCCGCAAAAGTGATTGAAAATGTGAGCCGCATTTTCATCGATGAAGGTGCCCATGCTATTTTGGGGCATGGGCCACATATTCTGCGAGGCTTAGAGATTTACAAAGAACGGCCAATCTTTTACAGCCTGGGAAATTTCATTTTCCAGAACGATACCATTGAATATTTGCCGGCTGATTTTTACGACAAATACGGTTTATCAGAAGATCATACGGTTGCGGACGGACTGGACACACGAAGCAAAGGAAATAAAATCGGCCTCGGAGTCAATCCACTCGTATGGGAATCCGTCATTCCGCGCTGGAAGATGAAGGGCGGGAAACTGACGGAACTCACCCTGCATCCGATTGAACTCGGCTTCGGGCAGAAGAGATATCAGCGCGGATGGCCGAAGCTGAGCAAAGATGAAAAGACTCTGGAGACCCTGCAAAAGCTGTCCAAAAAGTACGGGACAGAAATCGCAATTGAAAAGGGGAGCGGCATCGTCAGACTGTGGTAACAAAAGAAAATGATAAGTGGCGGCCTGTATTTGGCCGTCTTTTGATTTTCCTGGCGGCCGTATGATGAAAACTGTAAAAAACGATAAAATTAGAAGGAATATTCTGTGTGTTTAGCCATGAAAATTACGCAATGGTCTCCTTTATAATAAAGTAAAGAGATATTTTGAAAGTGAGGTCTGGCCGTTGGACATAAAAAGACTGGAAAAAACCTTGAACGAAATCAATGGATTCGGCGATGAAGGAGTCGGAATCAATCGTCTCGCCTACAGTGAAGAGGAGCGTGCTGTGAAAGAATTTTTTGCGGAACTTTGCAGAAAAGAAGGGTTGGATGTCAGGGAGGATCCAGCGGGAAATATCATCGCGCGGCGTGGAGGAGAAAACCCGTCCCTCCCGGCAGTTGCTTTCGGCTCCCATCTTGATACGGTTTATGAAGGCGGGAAGTATGACGGAGCATTGGGGGTCGTCAGTGCGCTTGAAGTCATCAGGAGCCTGAATGACCGTGGAATCAAAACAGAACATCCACTGGAAATCATCTCTTTTGCTGGAGAGGAATCTGCGAGATTCGGTTTTTCCACGATTGGAAGCAAGGCGATGAGCGGAACGCTGGGGTTGGAGTACGAAGAACTGAAAGACAGAGATGGCGTTTTTTTATCTGAAGAATTATTGAAATATTCCTTGAATTTAGAGGGGGCTGAACGTTCGGGGGATGACTTTGCGGTCTTCTTCGAAATTCATATTGAGCAAGGCCCTGTGCTGGAGAAACAAGGAAAGCAACTGGGTATTGTCACAGGGATTGCAGGAGCGACGCGTTTTCATTTGACGGTTCAGGGCCAAGCCTCCCACTCGGGGACGACCCCGATGGGTTACCGGAAAGATGCATTTCTCGGAGCGGCGGAAATTTCTCTGGCATTGGAGTCTGCCGCAGTCGAAGAGCAGCATTATGGAACAGTCGCGACTGTCGGAGTCTGTGAAGTGAAGCCGGGGGCGATGAACATTGTGCCGGGCCTGGCAGAGCTGAAAGTCGATATCCGGGGAATTTCCAAAGAGTCCAAAGACAGAGTGATTGAAAAAATGACGTTTGCGATTGCCGAGGCGGAGAAAAAAAGAGGACTTGCGGTTTCTGTTGTAAAAACAGCAGACGAGCTTCCTGTGACTTTATCCGCAGAAGTGATCACCAGTCTGAAGGATTCCGCTGATAAACTGCAATATTCCTATGAGCTGCTGCCGAGCGGGGCAGGGCATGATGCGATGAACATGGCAAGGTTGTGTCCGACAGGGATGATTTTCATTCCTTCCAAGGAGGGGCTGAGCCATAACCCGGAAGAATACAGTGCGCTGGAAGACATCGGAGCAGGGGCTCAATTGCTGGAGGAAGAAATCATAAAATGGGCGAAAGTCGTCCATGAAGCGAAGAGGTGAGTGGGATGAAGGTGTACAAATTGCCGGTGCTGTCCAATCTACAGGTAAGTGAGCGGTATTGGCATATGAAGCTGGATGCGGGGCTGATCGAAGAATCGATTGCCCCCGGGCAGTTTTTCAATATTTTGTGCGGCGAAGGAGAGCTTCCTTTTTTAAGGCGTCCATTCAGTATTTACCGCATCAATCGTGATGAGGGGACCATCGAATTTCTCTACCTCGTAAAAGGGGAAGGGACTGTCCAGCTGACAAAGGTTGAGGCGGGAGAAGAAGTCGATGTCTTCGGGCCGCTTGGCGTCGGTTTTGAGCTCCAGAAAGGATGGGATTCGATCCTGCTGCTGGCGAGAGGTGTGGGAATTGCCACGCTGGCTGCGCTTGCCCAGGAAGCTGCAGCAAAAAATGTGAAGTGTGTGGCTATTTTAAGCGCCAGAAGCCGCAACGATTTATTGGCAGCTGACATGCTGCAGGGGTTTGGTGCGACGGTCATAAAAGTGACGGAAGAGGACGGGACAAGCGATGTTGAAAATGTGAAAAAACTCGTTGATCATTTGCTCGTTGAACATGAGGTGAAGGCTGCATTTACTTGCGGATCGAAGAGGCTGTCCCGGTTGATCCAGCGCATCGCCGAACAGAAAAATATTCCCGGGCAGATTGCGTTGGAAGAGCACATGGGCTGTGCTGTCGGCGTCTGTTATGCGTGTGTCTGCGATGTCAGGGATGAGCACGGGATCAGTTCGGTAAGAGTGTGCAGAGAAGGTCCGGTATTTGATTTGGAAAAGGTGGTGCTTGGATAATGGAAAACTTGAAACTCGATGTACGGATCGGCAGCCTGCATCTGAAGAATCCGGTCATGCCCGCTTCCGGTGCTTTCGGATTTGAAATGGCGGAGCTGTTCGATTTTAATTCACTCGGTGCTCTCGTTCCGAAAAGCATCACGAAATATCCGCGCGGCGGCAATGACACGCCGCGGGTCTGTGAAGTGAATGGCGGCATGATCAATTCCATCGGCATCCAAAGTAAGGGGCTCCCTTATTATATTGAGCATATTATTCCGGAATATGAAAAGTTCGATGTCCCGCTCATTGCCAGCATTTCTGCAGACTCAATCGAGGAATTTGCGGAAATGTCAGAGGTTCTCGGCAATATCCCGAGTGTGGCTGCAATTGAACTGAATATTTCCTGTCCGAATCTGGAAGGAGACGGCAAAGCGTTCGGCATGGATGGTGACCTGTCGTTTGAACTGGTTCAGAAAGTGCGGGGGGTAACAGACCGGCCCTTGATCGCAAAGCTGACTCCAAATGTAACGAGCATTCAGGAAATCGCCATCGCTTGTGAAGAAGCCGGGGCTGACGGACTGAACGTGGCGAATACGATTTTGGCGATGGCCATTGATATTCATACACGGAAGCCGAAAATCGGCAATGTCATGGGCGGTATCTCAGGTCCGGCTATCAAGCCGATCATTGTGCGGATGATTTATCAGGTCCGGAATGTTACGAAGCTGCCGATCATCGGTTGCGGTGGCGTCATGAACTCAGACGATGCGATCGAAATGATTTTGGCAGGCGCAAACGCTGTACAGGTCGGAACCGCCAACTTCATCAATCCGAATTCGATGATTGAGATTTTGGAAGGCATTAAAGAATATATGGTGCAATACGACGTCAGGGACATCAATACACTTGTAGGGAAAGTGAAGGTCCCTTCCACGACAGCTCATCGTCATTAATCTGGAGGACATGGAGGTAAGTGAATATGAAGTGGGATCACTTGATCAAAAATGGCAAGATCGTTACACCCGAAGCGACTTACGGAGCGCATGTGTATATCAAAGGCGGAAAGATTGCGGCCATTTCGCAAGAGCTCCTGGAAGGTGAAGCAAAAAAAACGACCGATGCAGAAGGATTACACATTCTGCCAGGGCTTATCGATACACATGTGCATTCGCGCGACGGCGGTTCGACGTACAAGGAAGACTTTTTCCATTCTACAAAAGCTGCCGCTGCAGGAGGCATCACGACGATTTTTGAAATGCCGAATACGAACCCGCCAGTGAATAATGCGGAGAACTTTCAGGCGCAGCTGGAAAACCTGAGCGCAAAAGCGCATGTGGATTTTGGCATGTGGGGAATCTGCCTGGGGGATTTGAATATCGGTGACCTGGAAGATCTGAATGATGCCGGCGTCATCGGCTTCAAGTATTTTTGGGGCTATGCCGTGGATAAAAACAATTACCGGCTCATCTACGATTACAAGGAAGGGATGGAAGACGTCATCCCGCCGAGTGATGACGGCGGCGTCTATCGGATGATGGAAGCCGTAGCGAAGACCGGCAAGACATTCGCCATTCACGCAGAGAACAGCGATTTGATCAATCATTTGACGAATGAAATGAAAGAGACCGGGAAATCCGACTATGCAACCGTGCTGGCCGGCAGACCGAGCCTGGCAGAAGAAATGACGATCCAGGCGGGAATCGCCATGGCAAAACAGACGGGCACCCGGCTGCATGTCCTCCACGTCAGCTCCAAAGAAGGAACGGAAGCCATCAAGCTGGCCCAGGAGCAGGGCTATCCAATCACGGCCGAGACATGCCCCCATTATCTCTTCCTGACAAACGAAGATTACGAAACGATCGGGCCATCCATGAAAGTATATCCGCTTGTGAAGTATCAGGAGGACCAGGACAGGTTGTGGCAGGGCATCGAAGACGGGACGTTTTCTCTCGTCTGTTCAGACCATGCGCCGCATACGCAGGAAGAAAAGCAAGGAGATCTGTGGTCTGTGCCAGCAGGGATGTGCGGCGTCGAATCGCTGGCCCCGCTTATGCTGAATGCAGTGTCGGAGGGCAGGATTTCTCTTCAACAAGTGGCTGCGCTGCTGTCGGAAAATCCGGCGAAGCAATTCGGCGTCTACCCTCAAAAAGGATCACTGCAGCCGGGATCGGATGCTGACTTCACCATCGTCGATATGGATAAGCAAATGACCATCAAACGGGAAAACCTCCATAGCAAAAGCAAAGTGACCGCATATGATGGCTTCCAGATAAAAGGCGTGCCGGTGGCAACCATTGTCCGAGGGACGACTGTTATGAAGGATGGAGAAATTTTGACGGGACCGGTCGGGACTCTTGTGAAGCCGCTGTGAGAGATGGTATCAGACAAAGCCAGGTTTTAAGTTACGACGAATTTCAAGCTGAATTAAAGCAAAAGAAGAACTTTGGCATCTCCGCCAAGGTTCTTTTTTACGGTTAATAACTGATGGAATCCCTTTAAAATAGATTTATTAAAATATTCCCTTTTTTCCGTGACTTTTAATTTCACTTTACAAAACTTTAACCTTCTACAATTATATTGGCAATATGAGGAACAAGTTAGAGTGTTTTGAACCTTATAAAAATAGCGTCCCTGTGTAAGAAACAATTCTACAGAATTCAGAAAATACACTACAATTGCATACCATGAAAAGCGCCGATCTTGGGAGGACACTATTCCCGAGCTTGGCGTTTGCATGTTTATGCAACCGGCGGAATTGTCATGAATTGTGCGGTACACAGGGACGCGAAAAAGACGAGACCCTTGCATGTGGTTTAAAGCGGAAAACGCAAAAAACAAAAACCGCCGGAACCACCGGCGGCAATTAAGAGAAGGAGATACCCATCCTCTCTTTTTTTAGTTGTTCTGTTTTTTGCCTTTCTCCAATTCCTGCAGCAGTTTCTCCCCTTCGATATCGAGGTTCGGCAACAGGCGGTCGAGCCATTTCGGCAGCCACCAGATTTTATCACCGAACATCGACATGACGGCCGGCACGAAAATCATACGGATCAGGAAGGCGTCGACCAGGATCCCGAAGGCGAGGGCGAAGCCGATCTGCTTGATCATGATGTCATCCGTGAAGATGAAGCCCGAAAACACGGATACCATGATCAAGGCTGCGGCGACGACCACTTTGGAAGCAGTCGAATAGCCGTTGATGACGGCGCGGTCGCCACGTTTGCCGTGGATGTATTCTTCGCGCATGGACGACACGAGGAATACTTGGTAGTCCATCGCCAGTCCATACAAGATTCCCGTCACCAGGATCGGGATGAAGCTGAGCAGCGGACCGCCAGTATCGATGCCGAACAAGGAACCGAACCAGCCCCATTGGAATACGGCTGTCGTTGCGCCGAACGTTGCCAGGATGCTCAGCAGGAAGCCAGCTGTCGCTTTGATCGGGATGAGAACCGAACGGAACACGACGAGCAGGATGACGAGTGACAGAACCACGATGATCATGATATAGACCGGGAATACTTCCGAAAGTTTTTCCGAAATATCGATGTTGACCGCAGTCAAGCCGGTTACACCGACTTCGATATTCGTGTTTTCCACAGTCGTGGAATCCGTGCGCAAGCTTTCGACCAACGCTTTCGTTTCTTCATCGGTCGGGCCTTCTTGCGGAATAATCGACACGATGGCGATCGTTCCGTCTTCACTGAAGCCGCCAGGAGTCACTTCGGCAATTCCGTCAAGCTGTGAAATGTTCATAAGGAGCTGGACGAATTCCTGCGGATCCACCGCTTCGCTGTCAGCTCGTTCTGCAACGAGCAGGAGCGGGCCGTTGAAGCCTTCGCCGAAACTGTCAGAAATGATGTCATAGCTTTGGCGTGCAGCTGTGTCTTTATTGGCGCTTGCGCCGGAAGGCATGCCGAGATTCATCTGTGTAACCGGAATTGCAAGTGTCCCGAGAATAGCGATGACGAGCAGCACGGCAACCCATTTTATTTTGAGCAGGCGTGTAATCCATCCGTTGGCAAAACTCGTTTTGCCTGCCGGTTTCGAATTGTACTTAGCGAGCGCTTTCTTCGAAACAATGCGTTCACCAATTAAACCGAGCATTGCCGGCAGCAAGGTCAGTGCGACGAGCACATCGATTGCAACGGTCATCGAAGCGACAAGCGCCATGCTGCTCAGGAAGGAAATCCCGATGACGAGCAGGCCGCTGAGCGCGATGATGACGGTCAGGCCGGCGAAAAAGACGGCGCTGCCGGCTGTACCGTTCGCACGTGCCGCCGCTTCTTTTGCGGAAAGGCCGCCTTCAAGAATGAGCGTACGCTGCCGGTTGACGATGAAAAGTGCATAGTCGATGCCGACAGCCAGGCCGATCATCAATGCCAAAACAGGCGTCAAACTATTCATGTCGAACAGTGTCGACAATGCGAACGTACCGCCGACACCGACGCCGACACCGATCAATGCCACCATCAAAGGCAAGCCGGCTGCGATGAGCGAACCGAGCGTGACGATGAGGATGATCGCCGCGATGGCGATCCCGATGATTTCATGTGTGCCGCCGATCGGAATGTCGACACCTTGTATTGTACCTGTCGGGATGGCCGTGATGGACGATCCGTTTTCCGCGGTAGCTGCCGCGTCATTGATTTTTTCACGTTCTTCAGCGCTCAAGTCTTCCACATTTTTCGTAATTTGGAACTGGAACAATGCGATCGTGCCGTCTTCCGAAATTTGGACACCCGGAATCGGCATGTCCTGGACGACGAATGGGCGATGGGCGACTTCTGGCGTATCTAACTGGTTCATCACGCCTTGCAATTGCTGCATCTGCGCCATCGCTTCCGGATCCTGGAGCATGTCCAGCGGATTTACGACGACGTCCGATTCATAAATTTCTGTTACCGCTTGAACGAGCGCTCCGGCATTGGCAGGGTCATCGATTGATTCTCCTTCAGGCACTTCGAACAAATAACTGCCCTGGCCGCCTGAAACTTCCGGGAAATCTTCCGCCAATTGGTCGAGCACATCCTGTGCCGCGGTTCCGTCGATTCTTGTCTCACTGCTGATATTCACACCGTTCACGACGATGGCGGTGATGATGATGCCTAACACGAGCACCCAACTGGCAATGAAGAGCCAAGGTTTGCTGTAAGAAGCCTTTCCGATCTTGTAGAAAAATTTGGACACAAGTGCAACTCCGTTCTCTTGTTGTATTAGTTGAAGCCTTTGCGTAACTGGGCGAAAACTATCGCCATGTAGTCGTCGAACGCATTGTCCGCTCCGTCCGGTTCATTCCCGGATGGCAAGCGGACTTCGATGCTTTCATCGAGCACCGGCAAAATCGCACCGAACACGGCACCGATCAGGACATGATAATACTCTTCCGGATAAGCGCTGCCGAACTCTTCACGAATACCGAGCCTTGCAAAATCCTGCACGTCCCTGAGCACACCCGTCACATGAAGGCGGAGCGCAGGGTGTTCTCGTGAAAGCGAGATGAGTCGATTGAGACGAATCAGTTTGTTGATTGAAAAGCTGCGCCGAATGAACAGCTCGATGGTGCTGAGCGGTGTATGGTGCTCCGGTGAAAAATCCCCCCGGTCTTCCCAGCGCCGGAAATTATCCAGCGCGAAGGAATTCGCAATCGCTTCTTCCTTACATGAAAAGTAATTCGCAAATGTCCGCCGTGAATACCCGGCTTTCCGCGCGACGTCCTCGACGACGAACCCGTCCACGCCGCGCTCCACCGCCAGCTCAAAAGCCGCTTCTGCCAAACTTCTGCGTGTCGCCAGTTTCTTCTGGTCCCGTAACCCAACATCTTTCAACTCGTCACCTCATTTTTTATTCCCTAGAAAGTTATAGCATAAAAATTGCCCATTGAGCAAGTTTTCTCATTGGGCAATTTTGTGAATGGAAAATGTCTGGCACTGGAGTGTCTGGCACTCGGGTGCCAGACACTCACCTAATAACATGTTTAACTTTCTCTAAAATGGGGAATACATGATATATGGGGATCTTTTAAGATTTCCACGATGCAGGGGGTGAATTGGATGCGAAAAACAGATTATGTGAATAAACGCAAACCACAGGTTGGACAAACCCGGATTCTATTTGTGAAAGATCAGGACGATTTCGCCAAAGCTTTACGTGAAGGTACAAGTGCAGTTGAAGGAATCACCTATACGGATCAGGATTTGGTCAATAAATAAATGAAGCAAGGCAGCTCCTATAGGGAGCGCTTTTTTCATTTTATGAAGGAGTTTCCGAAGCGGATGAAGCTTCGGTTTTTTTGTACCTGAAAAGCTGGAAATTGCTGTCACCTTTTCATGCGGACATTTATAATAGAAGAAAGAGCAGTAAAAGGGAGGAATTCAGAATGGGTTTTTTCGATCGGTTCAAGAAAGGCAACAAGGCGGTAGACGAGAACAAGGAGTTGCTTACAGAGATTGAAGTGCCTGCAGCGGAAGAGTTGCGGAAAAAAGATTCGGTCAAGGAAGTGCCAAAACAGGAAGCACCACAAACGGAGTTCGCGAGTGGAATCTCGCTGAAGAAACGAGCGGCGGGCATCGTTTTGGAGAAGAAGAACTTGAAGGGCGTTACTGCGCGGGTCGGTGTGGTGCTTGATATCACCGGTTCGATGCGGCGGCTTTATAAAGAAGGCGTCGTGCAGGAAGTGGTCGAGCGTGTGCTGGCTGTGGCCAGCCAATTCGATGATGACGGAGAACTGGATGTGTGGGTGTATGACAATGAATTTTCCCGCCTGCCGGAAGCGACCGAAGCGACGTTCATGGGCTATGTCGAGAAAAATATTTTGTCCAATGATGCGGTGCACAAATTCGGCCGCAACGATGAGCCGAAAGTGATGGCGGATGTCATCCGGAAATACACGGTTGAAGATCCGGGGAAAGATCCAGTCTTTCTCGTTTTCATCAATGATGGTGGATGCAAACCGGGGATCAAAAAAATCATCAGCGATTCTTCGGTCCAGCCGATTTTCTGGCAATTTGTCGGCATCGGCGATTCGAATTTCGACGTGCTGCGCAAGCTCGATACGATGGAAGGCCGCGTCGTCGATAATGCGAACTTCTTCCACTTGGACGACATCTCGCAAGTGTCTGATGAATACTTATACGATCAATTGCTGAACGAATTCCCGATGTGGTTGAAAGAAGCAAAGGCGAAGAATATTCTTCGGTAATGATAAGAAAACCGCACCAGGACAAGTCCTGGTGCGGTTTTTTGAAGTATTTTTTTAGAACGGATTCGTCGCCCACTGACTCGACTGTGGAATGAAGATGCGTGGGTGCAGCTTCAGCTGGGCAATCATGTACTCGGCTATGTCTTCCGGCTGCATGAATTTCTCCTCGCTTGCATCTGGAACGTCCGCACCGGAGAAGTCCGTGATAACGCGGCTTGGCGTGAGTGCCGAGACGCGGATGTTGTGCTGGCGCATTTCCTGAGCGAGTGATTGGGTCATGCCGAGTACGCCGAATTTCGTCGCACTGTATGCACTCGATCCTTTCGTCCCGTTGACGCCGGACATTGACGAGATATTGATGATGTCGCCGCGTTTTTTCTCGATCATCTGTGGCAGCACGGTTCGTGTGACATGGAACATGCCGAGGACGTTCACTTCGAACATGCCTGTCCAGTCGTCAGGCGTGAGGTCCATGAAAGGGGCGTATCTACCGAAACCTGCGTTATTGATCAAGATATCTGCTGTGCCGAGTTTTTCCGTGAGCATTGCGATAGCTGTTTCTACTCCTTCGAGCGATGATACGTCAGCTGCTGCGAATGCAGCGGTCCCGCCTTTCGCCTCGATTTCTTTCACGACTGCTTCCAGATCTTTTTCAGTCCGCGCGATCAGTCCGACGCGAACTCCTTCGTCAGCTAGCGCAAGCGCTGTGGAGCGCCCAATTCCGCGTCCTGCTCCTGTAATAATCGCGACTTTTCCTTCTAACGATTGTCCCATTATTCCTCCACCTTTCAGAAATCGTTCCTTGGTTGCTAGTATAGCGCGAGTGGAGCGGGCTTTAAAGCGAAGTGCTCCAGCACGAAACCGACATCTTTTCCTATACTATTTGCATGGAAAGCCTTGTATACTAATATAATCAACTATTTAATAATGTAACGTACGATTTGTTAGGTGCGAATCGCACCTGCTGATAAAATCAATCGACTCATTCGGAGGAGGAAGCCAAATTGCCATACCAACTAAGCAGGAACTTTAGGTTGTTCACGCTGAATTCGAATCCTGAATTGGCGCAGGAAATTGCGGATCTGCTCGGATGTGAGCTGGGGAAGAGCTCCATTACACGTTTCAGTGATGGGGAAGTGCAAATCAATCTCGAGGAAAGTGTGCGAGGGGCGGAAGTTTATTTGATCCAATCGACTTCACAGCCTGGAAACGAGCACATCATGGAGCTGCTCATCATGATCGATGCGCTGAAACGCGCTTCTGCAGACGCAATCAACGTCGTCATCCCGTTCTACGGCTATGCACGTCAGGATCGTAAAGCTAGCGGCCGCGAGCCAATCACCGCGAAACTTGTGGCGAACATGCTGGAAACGGCTGGGGCGACGCACGTCATCACGATGGACTTGCACGCACCGCAGCTTCAAGGTTTCTTCAACATGCCGGTCGACCAGCTGCTCGGCGGCACGATTCTGTCGAAGCACTTTGCAGATAAAGGCTTGGAAGATGCGATCGTGGTGGCGCCGGACAACGGCGGACTGACGCGTGCGCGCAAGATGGCGGACTACTTGGACGTGCCGATCGGTTTCATCGATAAGCGTCAAGAACATCCCGGCGAGCCCGAAACGGTCAAAATCGTCGGCGACATCGATGGCAAAAACGTCATCATCATCGTCGACATTGTCGACACGGCTGATACGATTTCCAAAGCAGCTAATGTCCTCGCAGCGAACGGTGCGAAAGCCATCTATGCTTGCGCGACGCACGCAGTCCTATCAGGCGACGCAGTCCAGAAAATCGAGGCCTCCGCACTGACAGAACTCGTCGTCACGAACACGATCGCGCTGCCGGAAGAAAAGCTGGCACCGAAAATCAAAGTCCTCTCTGTCGCGCCACTGCTGGCCGAGGCGATTGAGCACGTCCATAATGAAAAACCGGTCACGCCATTGTTTGAGTGAATAAAGAGCGGTGCCAGGCACTCGAGTGCCTGGCACCGCTGTGAAGAAGGTGATGTTATGAAGTTCTTTGCTGTCCATTTGCCGATGCTTGACCAAGAGAAAAGTGAGCAATTCAGGCCGCAGCACTTAGCATTTCTCGAGGTCATGAGGAATGAAGGGAAAGTCCACGCGAACGGAAAATTTACAGACGGCTCGGGCGGCTTGGTGATCTACAGGGCGGATTCTTATCAAGATTGTGAAAACCTTGTCCTGAATGATCCGTATGTTCAAGAAGGAGCACGAGATTACAGCATTAAAGAATGGGAAGCCGTTTGGGCGTGATTGCACGAGTCCGGTTTTGTGTGAATGATTTTTCGACCCGCTCCAGTGATTTTACTGGGGCGGGTTTTCGGCGTGTGCGATCGATAACCGGTGTTGGGAGGAGTTTAACTTGTATCCAATCGAGTTTAACTGGTGTTCATTGGAGGATAACTTGGATTGTTCGAGAGATAACTTGGATTCATCGTGTAAATCACCAGAAGCGCATGTGCGTCCACCTGTTGTTTTTCAATTTACAAGATCGGTAACCGGGGATATTCAGCATTTAACCGAGGATATTTCGACGGTAACCGGGAATATTCAAGAAATAACCATTATTATCCAGAAAACGGAAGAACTTATCCCTACTCAAACTGAGATTCACTAGGGTGCCACATACATCGATCAATACATGCACCGCATTTATCCACCTCTAACTTGCACTCCACTTTCCCTCAAAAAATCACCACCAAAAATGCTCCATTCCTCACTGTCATCCTCCAAAGTTTCATTTTACGAAACGGGATAAAAACCAAAAGGAATAGGCTGAATAATGCATCAAAAACCCGATTTACAAAAATTTTTTCAAAAACTTTTCCACGCACATATGACAAAAGGATCAGATTTTTTAGATAACAGTCGGAGCTACCGCCATGAAGGCGATAAGGGGGTTGAGTATAGTAAAAAAACGAGATTTTCTAAGGTGAATTTTGCAGGTGAAAAGCCATCGGAAATGGCGGGAAATGAAGGAATCGGTTTGAAAAGGTAGGTAATTTAGCGTATGGTTGTTATCATACGGTTTTGCGTCAGGAGTTCGAAAAGAGTTAGGTATATGGGTTTTTCACGGAAGTCCGATTGTCGGCGGCAATTTTTTTGTTGCGCTCGGGCTGTTCGGGAAATAATGTTGCGCAAGAGCAATTCCATAAACTCTCCTGACCATGCAGAGCAAAAAAATGGTAAGAGAGGTGCTGTTTCTATGCCGGTGATAAAAGTGGAAGGCTTGTCGAAAGTGTTCGGGAAAAACTCGAAGCAAGCCTTGAAATTGCTTGGTGAAGGCAAGACGAAAGAAGAAGTTCTGAAGTTGACAGGGAGTACGGTCGGTGTCAACCGCGCTTCATTTGAAGTGGAAGCAGGCGAGATTTTCGTCATCATGGGGTTATCGGGAAGTGGGAAGTCGACATTAGTACGACTGCTCAACCGTCTCATCGACCCGACGGAAGGGCACGTCTTCATCGATAACGAGGACCTTGCGACGATGAACAAGAAAGATCTGCTTCGTGTACGTCGTACGAAAATGAGTATGGTGTTCCAGAAGTTCGGATTGTTCCCGTTCCGCACGATCCTGGAAAACGCGGAGTACGGCCTTGAAGTGCAAGGAATGGCGAAAGAAGAGCGCAGTAAAAAAGCGCGCACGTCTCTTGAGATGGTCGGACTCGGCAACTATATGAACCAATATCCATCCCAGTTATCCGGCGGGATGCAGCAACGTGTCGGTCTTGCAAGAGCGCTTGCGAACGATCCGGAAGTAATGCTGATGGACGAAGCGTTCTCGGCACTCGATCCGTTGATCCGCAAAGAGATGCAGGACGAGCTGTTGGTGCTGCAGGAAACGATGCGCAAGACCATCATCTTCATCACACATGATCTGGACGAAGCACTTCGCATCGGCGATAAGATCGCATTGATGAAAGATGGATCGATCGTGCAAGTCGGGACACCGGAAGAGATTTTGATGAACCCGGCGAACGATTACGTCGAGAAGTTCGTAGAAGATGTCGACCGCTCGAAAGTCTTGACGGCGTTCAACATCATGAAGCGTCCGGAAACGGTCAATATCGAAAAACACGGTCCGCGGGTGGCACTTGATCGCATGCAAAAAGAGGGCATCTCGAGCATTTACGTAACGGACAGTGCGCGTAATTTGCAAGGCTATGTGACAGCGGACGACGCTTCAGCGGCACTTCGTAGCGGCAGTACGAGCTTGGAGTCAATCCTGAAAACGGACGCACCGGCAGTTACGAAAGATACATTGATGAACGCAATTTTTGAAATCAGTCATGATTCACCGGTGCCGATCACGGTTGTGGAAGATGGCAAACTGCTCGGCATCATCGTACGCGGCGCAGTGATTTCGGCACTTGCAGGACAAGGCGAGGTGAATCTGACACATGCTTAATTTCATGGAAAACGTCGAAAAAATTCCACTATCCAGATGGGTTTCGAAGGCGACAGATAAAATCTCCGACACATTTGCATTCCTATTCGATCCGATCAAGAACGAATTCGGTGACGGATTGGAGGATTTCGCAGACATGCTTGCGTCAGTGCCACCGGTCATTGTCATCCTGCTCGTTGCTGTCCTTGCATTCTTCTTGAGCGGAAAACGCTTCGGTCTCGCAATCTTCTCGATTCTCGGGCTGTTGCTCGTCTGGAACCAAGGGCTATGGGAAGAGCTCATGCTGTCCTTCTCACTCGTGCTCGTGGCGAGTCTCTTGTCCGTCGTCATCGGGGTGCCGGTCGGTATATTGATGTCGAAGAGCAAAATAGCAGAGAAAATCATCACGCCGACCCTCGATTTCATGCAGACCATGCCGGCATTCGTCTATTTGATTCCGGCGGTCGCATTCTTCAGTATAGGGATGGTGCCGGGGATCTTCGCTTCACTGATCTTCGCGACACCACCGACCGTCCGCTTCACGAATTTGGGGATCCGCCAAGTTTCCGAAGAGCTCGTGGAAGCAGCGGAAGCATTCGGTAGTACAGGTGCACAGAAATTGTTCAAAGTGGAACTGCCGATGGCGAAGACGACAATCATGGCTGGGATCAACCAGACCGTCATGCTAGCGCTATCGATGGTCGTCATCGCATCGATGATCGGTGCACCGGGCCTAGGCCGCGAAGTGTTGTCTGCACTGCAGCGCGCCGACGTCGGTACTGGATTCGTTGCTGGTCTTGGAATTGTCATCTTAGCGATCATCATTGACCGTTTGACACAAAGCTTTTCCACGAAGAAAAAAACGAATGCTTAAGTCTTTTTGAAAGAGCGCACGACAATTTTTCACAAAAAAAGGAGAATGATCATTTTATGAAAAAAATTCAATGGAAACACCTAGGGTTAGCAGTTGCAGTCGCACCAATGATGTTGCTTGCAGCATGCGGCGACGACGAAGTGAAAGATGAAGGCACAACTGATTCAGGCGAAGTGAACTACGGGGAAGAGATGGGTTATCAGATCACTGGGATCGAGCCGGGCGCTGGCGTTGTTGCAGCATCTGAAGCAGCAACGGAAGAGTACGAAAACATGGACGGCTGGAAAGTGGTCACTTCTTCATCAGGCGCGATGGCAACGGAACTTGGCGCTGCGATCGACAAAGAAGAGCCAATCATCGTAACAGGCTGGAGCCCGCACTGGAAGTTCCAGGAATACGACCTGAAATATCTTGAGGATCCAAAAGGCGTCTTTGGTGACGCTGAAACGATCAACACAATGGTGCGTGAAGGCTTGGAGCAAGACAGCCCGGAAGCCTATGCAATTCTTGATAACTTCTACTGGGAAACAGCGGACATCGAAAGCATCATGCTGTCAATTTCCGAAGGGACTTCTGTAGATGAAGCAACTTCGACTTGGATTGAAGAAAACAGCGACAAGGTAGCTGAGTGGACAGAAGGAGTAGAGCCTGTCGAAGGTACGGAAATCGAGCTTGCATACGTTGAGTGGGATACAGAAGTCGCATCGACCAACGTTGTTGCAAAAGTGCTTGAAGCACAAGGATTTAGCGTGAAAGTAACACCACTTGATAACGCTGTCATGTGGTCAGCAGTAGCTGACGGCCAAGCAGACGCAATGGTTGCTGCATGGTTGCCAGGAACACACGGATCGCAGTTTGAAACTTATGGCGGTGACATGGTGGACCTCGGACCAAACCTCGAAGGCGCTAAAATCGGTTTCGTCGTGCCAACTTACATGGACATCGACTCGATTGAAGACTTGACGCCAGCTGAATAATAGAAGGAAACTTTTCCGGATCCTGGAGAACGCGCTCTCTTGGGTCCGGTTTTTTGTTGACTTGGAAAGTAACCGGCGTTTGCGGGTCGATAACTTGTATTCGTCGTGAGTTAACTTACATTCGTTTGCAGATAATTGTTATAGGAAGAGAGTTAAGTGACGTTCGTCGCCACTTGAACGGCATTCATCGCATTTCCCCCTATCACCGCCGAGTAACTACTTAAAACCAGGATCCGATTTGATGGGAGCGGCCGCGGCCGCTCCGAGGCAAGATTGGGTTGGGGTTGAATTTGGATAACCGGGGATCCACCCAAGATAACCGGACATCGCCGGCTATAGAAGACAAATGCCGGCATACAGCTCCACTCACAGTAGACATATGTTAGTATAGTACTGGCTAAAAAATAATGGGAAGAGGGTGGGACGCTTTAACTGGTGGGAAAGGGTTGGACTAATAGTACTTTTTTCAACTTCCGCAAGCCATAGAAGCCAAATATAAGAGATTCACGAGGTGACGCATGAAGAAAGCAACGCAAGTATTTTGGATTTCTGTTTTGATTTCACTCGCAGTCGTTTTATGGGGAGCACTTGCTCCGGAAAACTTGAATACATTTACCGCAACGATCACGAATGAATTGACTACGCGATTCGGCTGGTTTTATTTATTGTTGGTCATCGCCATCCTTGTTTTCTGTGTTTACATGATGTTTTCGCGCTTTGGCAATGTAAAACTGGGAAAGAAGGATGACAAGCCGGAATTCAGCCGGCTGTCCTGGTTTGCCATGCTGTTCAGTGCTGGAATGGGGATGGGTCTCGTCTTTTGGACGACGGCCGAACCGATTTCACACGCCTTCACGAGCAGCCCAGTAGCGGAAGAAGGAACGGATCAGGCTGTGCTTGATGCCTTGAAATATTCATTCTTCCACTGGGGTATCCATGCCTGGGCTATTTATGGAATTGTCGGGCTGATCTTGGCCTACTTTAAGTTCAACCGGGGCACGCCCGGCTTGATCAGTGCTACACTGATTCCGCTATTCGGAGAAAAGCTGATGAAAGGGTGGCTCGGAAAAGCGGTTGATATACTCGCGGTGTTTGCG
This sequence comes from Planomicrobium sp. YIM 101495, assembly GCF_009707665.1. Taxonomy (GTDB): domain Bacteria; phylum Bacillota; class Bacilli; order Bacillales_A; family Planococcaceae; genus Planococcus. The sequence goes on along the minus strand of NZ_WLZW01000001.1, from coordinate 1,293,382 downwards.
ACAGTGGTCGGCGTCGCAGCCACGCTTGGCTTCGGTTCTGCCCAGATTACAGGCGGTCTGTCTTTCTTGTTCGGAACGCCGAATAATTTCGTGGTCCAATTGATCGTCCTAATCGTCGCAACCGCGCTATTTTGCTGGTCTGCCTGGTCAGGGATTGGACGCGGAATCAAGTATTTGAGTAATATCAATATGGGACTCGCTTTTGTTTTGCTCATCTTACTTTTCATCGTGGGTCCGACGATGTACATCGTCAACATGTTCACGCACACGCTCGGCAGTTACGTCACGGACTTTTTCAAGATGAGCCTGCGCCTCGCACCGATGGATGGCGACAACCGCAGCTGGATTAACGCCTGGACCATCTTTTATTGGGCATGGTGGATTTCATGGGCACCATTTGTCGGGATCTTTATTGCCCGTATTTCGAGAGGCCGGACCATCAAGGAGTTCATGACGGGGGTTCTTTTGCTGCCGGCAGTCGTCTGCTTTATTTTCTTCTCCGTCTTCGGTGTGTCTGCGCTGCAGCTCGAGCAGTTCGGCATTGCTACGATTTCAACATTTTCACTCGAAACATCGACGTTCGGTGTCTTGCACGAATATCCGCTTGGCATACTCTTGTCGATCTTGACTCTATTCGTCATCGCGATCTTCTTTATCACATCAGCTGACTCCGCAACCTTCGTACTCGGTATGCTGAGCACGAATGGTCTCTTGAATCCAGGTAACTCAGTCAAAGTCACATGGGGCCTGATTCAATCGGCGGTCGCGGCAGTCGTCGTCTATTTCGGCGGAACCCAGGGACTGCAAAACATGCTGATCATCGCAGCCTTGCCCTTTGCCATCGTGATTATCTTGATGGGGGTATCATTCATGAAGGATATCCAGAGGGAAGCGGCACTACGGAAGAAGTGAAGAAACAAATACGAAGCACTGTGTTCTCATATGGGAACACAGTGTTTTTTGGTTGTGCCAGACATCTGCTGTCTTCTTACCGATTATTAACGATAAGTGCTCCAACACCACTGATAAGCATATAGGAAATGATGAAAATCCAGAGATAGGAAAGGGAGATTTGCTCGTACCCCATGTAGGTAACAGCTGCCAAAGACAGGAACAGGATGCCCAGGAATACATTTGCGATGATTGCGTAATATTTCCGCATATTGAGGATTGTCCGTTCGTCCACTTCTGGCGTCTTGTCGCTTTTAGAACGTACATAAAAGAAGTTGATGAGAAAAATGATTGCGAAAGCAGTAAAAGCCCCAAGGATCGCGGACCAATCCAGCCCCTTAGTGAAAACTGTTCCAAGAAGCATCCCGATCAGTCCACCCATTGCTGCCAGTGTGAAATTCCATTTTTGCAGTTTCTTTTTGTTCATCATTTTTTCTCCTCCTCTAAAATAAATACTTCTTCGATCGGCAAATTGAAGTATTTGATGATTTTCAATGCCAGCTCCAGACTCGGATTATATTTGTTCTTCTCGATGGCTGTAAATGTCTGCCGTGTCACCTGCAGATCTTCCGCCATGGTGATTTGCTTGATCCCGCGTTCTTTCCTGATTTTTTGAATATTGTTCTTTACTGGCATATCCACCCCTGCTTTCATTTTCAAAAGTAAAGATATCTTTACGTGGAGTATATAATAAAAAAATTAAATGTAAAGAAAACTTTACGTGTTTCATCAATTCTCACAAAAAAAGGAGCTGTCTCATCTCGAGACAGCTCCTTTTTCATATAATTTTCCTGCTCACACGAGTCCAAGCAACCAAGGCGCAGCGTAGAGGATCATGAACATGACGCCGTAGTTCACACCTTGCCGGTAAAGTGCACCAGAAACTAATGCGACTAGCATGACGCCGAAGATATTGATCCAGCCGGCATCCATAAATGCGAGCATTGCAACAAGTCCCGCGAATAAGCCGATCAATGCTTCGTGCGGAATTCGTTTGAAAACGAATGAAGAGATTTGATTGGCATACTTAATAGTTGCATAGAAAGTAATGATAATGGCAATTCCAGCACCAATCAAGGTGGCGATGACAATTTCGCCCATTGAAAGGATATGATGGATATTATGCTCTGGCGTAAAGACAGGTGGTGCATTGAATAATGCGTTCGCAGGACCGATTGCCATAGGCGACAGAGGAAGCCCGATTGCAATCAACGGAATGAGCGTGCCTGAAAGATAGGCTGCATTCGTTAAGCCATCCATTGTTGAAATCGCACGTGATGCTCTCTCGACTGGGTTTTTGATATGCCTTGTCAGGAATTCTCCGAGAAAGATTGTCATGCCGACAGGAGTCAAAAAGAACGTCACTGTTCCGAGCACACTTCCGAGTGCCGAAGTTCCGACTTCTTTTTTCGTCAAGATCTTGAACGGGTTCGGAAACCCTTTTACTGGTTCAGGTTTCTTCAGAAGGATCTCTTTAATCCCTAGTGCATGCTCGGGACCGCGGTTTTCTTTATTCAAGAGTTCAAAAAGCTTGAAGATGACAGGCCCGATTGTAATCCCAAGGAAGAACGATACAAAAACAGTACTTCCTTCAGGCACTACGCCGATATCCCAATAAAGATGGCGAAGACCTTGGATCAGCAATGCAAATGGGATGATCATCAGTAATGAAAGCACTTTGTTAGCTGCAAGCAGGGCAAGGAAGATTGCGCCAATGAAGAAAATCAGTCCTGAATGTGCACTGATTGTTTCCGCATAAGGGATGATCAGACTCGCAACCAATACACTCAAAGGAATTGCAACAATCGTACCGATCACAGAGCCGGAAGCCATTTTTTTGATACTGACATCCGGTATGCCGTGTTTCTTGAGCACCATGGCGTGTTCCACCATCGGGGCGGACATGACACCTCCGGGAATCCCGGCGAGAGCGACCGGTATGGAATCCGTCAGTTTCTTCGCGACAATCGCCGAGATGAAGAAGGCCAGGACGACATAGGGAGAAACACCAAGTAGTACGAGCGCCAATGTGACAGGCGCCAAGACCGCTGTTTCATCAGTTCCCGGCGCGATTCCGATGATCGTATAAAGAGCGGCTCCACCGACACTTGCGACGATCATCATTAAAATAATCGTTAAATCCATTATTCACCCACCTCTTCCTTATCCATCTTGACCAGGCGTTTCGGCTTTATGAAGATGCTGGAGATAGCGAAAGCGATGACGCCTCCGACAAGACCGAATACGAGCGGCATCGGCTCTTCATTTGGCGCCAGCAAATATCCCCCCAGCGTACCTGCTATGGAAAGTACAAGAGAGAAAGTCAGGTCTTTCAGCTCAACATTGTCACCCCAGACATCGTAATAAGCGTGTTTCTTTTCTTCCATTGTTTAATCCCCCTCAATGCAGTTTCGAAATAAAAATAGATAAGACTTGAGCTTTACGATCATTCGCCGGCAGAAAAACGTGTGGAATCCCGCCGTTGAAATAAGCGCTGTCTCCTTGGTTCAGTGTTTGAAGTTCGCCGTTGTAATTCAAGTTGATTGTTCCGGAAAGTACGAGAATGAATTCGTCTTCATCATGTGTATAAGGCGTCAGATCCTTATTTTCCGGCAGTACACTCACCAAGACCGGTTCGATCTTGCTGCTGACGGAATGGTTTGCAAGAGGTTCGTAGAGATACCCGATTTCTTCTCCTGCAGGAACGGTTTGACGATCTTCCTTCTTCAAAATAATAAGGGATTGCTGCTCTTCATCTTGAAGGAGCCAAGAAAGAGAGACGCCGAGTGCAGAAGCGATCTTGGAAAGTGTCGCTATCGCAGAACCTGTTTGTCCATTCTCGATTTTAGAAAGTAAGCTGTTCGTAAATCCGCATTTTTCTGCAAGTTCCTGCTGAGTTAAGTTTCTTTTTCTTCTTAACTCTTTGATTTTCTTCCCGATGGCTTCCGGCTTCATATTGGTCCACTCACTTCACTTTAATTTTTCACTTGCTGCAGAAGTTCTTTCGCTCTGTCGATATGAACATTCTTTTCACTGACCATTTGCTTCGTCAGCCAATCGATCTGTTCATTCGAAGCACCGGCTTGAACAGCGATGTTCCGGGCATGGAGCGCCATGTGTCCGCGCTGGATGCCTTCAGTTGCAAGTGCCTTGATTGCACCCATGTTCTGGGACAGTCCGACAGCCGCAATCAGCTGAGCCAAGTCAGAGCTCGACTGGATTCCCATGATTTCAAGTGCCAGTTGAGCGGTTGGGTGTGTTTTCGTTGCTCCGCCTACAATACCGACAGCCATAGGCAATTCTAGGACACCTTTTAATTGACCATCTTCGAGCTGCCACTCTGTCAAAGCGCGGTATTGTCCGTCGCGCGCTGCATAGGCGTGAGCACCGGCTTCAATCGCACGCCAGTCGTTTCCTGTCGCAAGGACTACAGGGTCGATGCCGTTCATGATCCCTTTGTTATGCGTTGCGGCTCTGTAAGGATCAGCCCAAGCGATTTCATTGGCGAGCACCATTCGTTTGGCGACTTCTTCACCAGAAAATCCTTCCGTTGCCAAATGCTCGACAGGAATGGAAACAGTGGCTTTGGCCAGGCGGTACGAGGCGAGGTTGCTGAGAATGCGCAGCAATACTTTGCCGCCGGTCAGCTGTTCGATTTCAGGTGTCAGTTTTTCAGTCATCGTATTGACCGTGTTGGCACCCATCGCATCCAGGACATCCACTAGAAGGTGTAACGCGAGAACTTCCTCGCCATTCCGCAATTGCAAAGTTCTCAACTCAATATCAATCGCGCCGCCGCCCAAGCTAGTCAGCGTTTTATCAAACGTATTCGCTTGATCCAATAGAGTTTGTTTCGCATCCTGGATTTTCTGCTGCGCTTCGTTTGTATCATTGAGGTCAAGAATATGCATTTGTGCAATCATGATAGAACCGGTATATGAAGTTTGGAAGCCGCCTGATTCTCTGGCGATTCGAGCCATGTTAGAAGCTGCCGCAACAACAGAAGGTTCTTCCACAGCCATCGGAATCAGGTAATCCTGACCATTCACCGTAAAGTTCGTAGCGATACCGAACGGAAGCTGGAATCTCCCTACGACGTTCTCGATCATTCGATCTGCAACGTCCAAAGGTAAGCCCGCACTGTCCGTTTGCAATTTCTCCAGCTGGCCATCAGTCAAGTTGAGTCGTTCTTTTAGAATTTGCTGACGCTCTTCAGTCTCTTTGTTATAAAAACCCGAAATTCTTGAATTCAAATCTTTCATGTCCATCATCCCCCTTGGTTTAAGTTGGTTCAATAAAGTTGAATATAATTCAAAGAAAGCCCTTTCAATAATGTAACACTAACATTCAATCTAATCAATTTTTTCTGATAATAAAAAATGTATTTAAAGTTTTAAGATGAAATCGTTGAAAATTACAAGCCATTTTTAGTTAAGTGTAAATCTTTAATTTTCTATAAATTGACACCATTCTTATGCAGTTGATACGATAATCTTGAAATACATACTATTTGGGAAAGAAGAGGAACAGCCACTTGGCTTGGGACACCTTACCCGATGACGAAGGAGAGTAAATTATGGACACAGTGAAAAAGAAGCGTTTTGAAATGCCAGATGCATTCGTCATCATTTTTGGGATATTGATTCTGGCAGTACTGCTGACTTATATCGTGCCAGCAGGCGAATTCCAACGAGAGGAAGTCGATGGCCGTAACATTGTAATAGAAGGAACGTACGAGCGCATCGACAATCAGCCGACAACTTTATTGTCGACATTCACATCAATCCAGCAAGGACTGATTGATTCGGCACCAATCATCTTCATGGTCTTGATCATTGGTGGAGCGGTCGGCGTCATCGATCACACCGGCGCAATCAATTCAGGTGTCAATGCCTTGATCGGACGAGCAAAAAATCAGAAATACATATTAGTTGCCGTTTTCATCATGATTTTTGCCGTCATGGACTTTGTCGGGATTAGCGGAAATGCAATCATTGCCTTCATCCCGATCGGCATCGTTCTGGCCAAAGCGCTGAAGCTAGATCCAATCATCGGTGTCGCAATGGTCTACCTGGGGCAATATGTCGGCGTCGCAACAGGCACATTCGACCCGGTCATTACCGGACTTGCGCAATCGATTGCGGAACTGCCGCTGTTCTCGGGCTGGCATTTACGTCTTGTTGCATTCTTTATCTTACTCGCGATTACGATGACGTATATTTTGCTTTACGTAAAACGTATCAGTAAAGATCCATCGAAGAGTCTTCTGAAGTTTTCTGAAACAGACGGAACAGATCAGCTGAAAATTGAGGAATTCGGGCCGTTTACGGGTCGTCACAAATTGGTGCTTTTGACTGCACTTATTTTCATGGCAACGTTCATTTTTGGTGTCTTCCAATTCGAGTGGAGCACGAATGAACTTGCAGGTATTTTCATCATGATGTCGATCGCTGCAGCAATTGTAGGACGTCTTGGAATGAATGAATATGTGCAAGTCTTCATTAAAGGAGCGCAAGGAATCGTATACGGTGCGCTTGTCATCGGTTTGGCTAAGGCGGTTGTCATCGTACTGGAAAACGGGAAAGTCCTCGATACAATCGTCAACGGAGCGTTTACGCCAATGGCAGAGTTGCCGCTATTCTTAGCGGCACAAGCGATGTTCCTCTTCAACTTGTTGTTCAACTTGATCGTCACGTCCGGTACTGGCCAAGCAGCAATCGTCATGCCGTTCATGGTGCCACTTGCAGATATGCTTGATATTTCACGCCAAACGGCGGTTCTTGCGTTCAAACTTGGTGATGGAACAACGAACATCATCGCGCCGACTTCGGGCATTCTTATGGCAGTACTTGCAGTCGGAAAGATCCCATATTCGAAATGGTTCAAGTTTGTCCTGCCACTCGTCCTTCTTTGGGTAATCGTCGGCATCGTCATGGTCGGCCTCGCAGTTGTTACAGGGTATAAATAATTCGTAGAACAGGAGTGAAACGAATGGATCCAGTACTGAAATATATGGAAGATCATCACGAAGAATTGCTTGAAGATATTCGCTATCTTGTCGAAAGCGATTCGCCATCTTTGAACAAAGAGCTGAGCAATCAATGTGGAGCGCGTATCCAGGAATTGCTCGAACGTCACCTTGGTCACCAGGCGGAAGTGATTCCAGAGAAAGATTACGGCGACCACTTGAAGTTCGAGTCGGGAGAAGGAGAAGAATGTGTATTAATTCTTTCCCATTTCGATACGGTTTGGGATCCGGGCGAGCTAACTTATCGTGTAGAAGGCGATATTGCTTACGGACCAGGCATCCTCGATATGAAAGGTGGTCTCGTTCAAGCAATCTGGGCATTGAAAGCCATTCGCGAGCTCGGCTTGCCGATGGAAAAGAAAATCAAGTATTTGTTTACAAGTGAAGAGGAATTGAGCAGTCCCGTTTCGCGTCATGTCATCCGACGAGAAGCGGAAGGCTGCAGCTATGCACTCGTCACGGAGCCTCCTGTCGTCGGGACTGGGGCGCTGAAAACGGCTCGTAAAGGCTCGGCGCGTTACACTATCGAGTTCACTGGGAAGTCCGCGCATGCGGGGAACAACCATGAAGAAGGAGCGAGTGCGATTCGGGCCGCGGTACGTGTGACCGAATATCTGGAGTCACAAACGAACTACGAGCTTGGCACTACGCTGAATGTTGGGCTATTCCAGGGTGGCGGGAAACTGAACGTCGTCTCGGACCGTGCAGAAATTGGTGTAGACGTTCGGGCCTCGACGAATGCCGAACAGGAACGCATCAATCAGTTGATCCATGGTCTCACGCCACTTCTCGAAGGTACGGAACTTAAAGTACAAGGTGGTATCTCACGTCCGCCGATGGAGCGGACAGAAGCATCTGCCCAATTGTTCGAAATGGCGCGTGCAGTCGGGCAGGAACTTGGTCTTGATCTGAAAGAAGCTGCAGTCGGTGGCGTAAGCGACGGCAACCTGACTGCTGCCATGGGCATTCCGACAATCGATGGCCTCGGAGTATCCGGCGTCGGAATTCATGCGCGCAACGAACAAATCAATATCTCAGAACTCCCGAAACGCGCAGCGCTTATCGCGAAACTTTTGATGAAGCTGTGAAGGGGATTGCGCCAGACACTTGGGTGTCTGGCATTTTTTGTTTCTGTAGCTGGGGGTTCAGAGGCAGAGCTGGGACGGGTAACCGGGTATCGGGAAGCTTTAACCGGGCATCCAGGTCGAATAACCGGGGAACCGAAGCAGATAACCGGGCATCCGCTCCAAATAACCGGGGATACAGTGGGAAACGGGCGATAACCGACGTTGTACAGGATTTAATCGGTATTCATAAGATTTCAGACTCTAGACGTCGCTGGAAATTACCTTCTGTTGACAATCAAATCCACTTCACTATAATGAAACTCACTAGCACGTGAAATATGGAGCTCTTTGCTATCTCTTAAAATATTAGACACACATTTTCATGCACTTTTTTCTTGGGAAATTGATGTAGTGTGTTCAATTTTAGGAGATATTTTTGTGTTCGAATGAAAGGAGCGGGAATCATGGCAGATTGGGTTGAGAATTTACTGGTTGTCAGCGGGGATGAGCTGGCTTTGGAGAAGTGGAATCAGATTTTGGGAGGTGCGGATGGCACGCTCGTGAAATTATCGTTCGAAGCGTTGGTGCCAAGTCCCAAAGAGGAGAGAGATGACTTCTCGTGGGAGCTCACGAACTGGGGGACGAAGTGGAACACGGCACCCCACGGCATGGTCGAACAACGGGAAGAAGGCATCTTCTATGCATTCATGACGCCGTGGGATCCGCCGCTGCCGCTTCTTGAGACCATGTTCGATGAGTTCCCGGAACTTAGCTTCGAGCTGCGCTATCGTTATCAATACACGACCTACTCGAGCATATTGAGGAAACGCAAATCCATCGACTTCACCGCAACGGCGCTGCCAGTTGTTTACCGGAAATTGATTGATGAGCCGTTCGACGAGTTTCAGTGGGCGTTTAGGCCATTCGGATGACAGGGGGATGAGTGTTAGACGCTAAAGTCTGACACTCTTTTTCCACCTCCAAAATTCCAAAATAAATTTCCACGTGCCAACACCGCCATTATAGTGTATTCTGAAAGTCGAGAAATTTGGAAGGGGCTGAGGAGGATGAAGGCTGCTGTAACGGCGAAAGATGTGGCAAGATTGGCAGGCGTTTCCCAGTCTTCCGTATCGAGAGTGTTTTTTGACGGGGCGAAAGTGTCGGAGAAGACGCGGAATAAAGTAATGGCGGCCGCAGAAGAATTAGGGTACCGGCCGAATGAGTTTGCACGCAGCTTGATTACGAACCGGACAAGGATCATCGGGCTGGTGATGAAAGGCGTGCAGAACCCGTTTTATCCGCAAGTGCTGAAGCAGTTTACGACGGCTTTTAAGAAATGGGGATACAGTGTGCTGTTCGTGCATACGAACCATGACGAAATCGAGACGGACGATGTAGAGATGCTGCTGAACTATAACGTAGCGGGCGTGGTCATTACCGATGCGGAGCTGAGCTTGCAGGTAGCGGAGGAGTTCCGGGTCAATCAAATTCCGGTCGTCTTTTTCAACCGGAAATTGGATACCGATGAATTTTATTCGGTGTGCTGCAACAACTTTGAGGCGAGCCGGAAAGTTGCGGAGTATTTGATCGATAAAGGCGCGGAGGATATGGTTTATATCGCGGGGAACGCCAATACGTCGACAAGTCGGGAGCGGCAGAAAGGCTTTTTCGAGGTGCTTGATAAGCGGAACGTCGATTACCGGAAGTATGCGTCGGACTATACATATGAAGGTGGATATAAGACGGCGGTGCAGATCGTGGAGGGGAAGCAGTTGCCTGATGCGTTCTTTGTAGCCAATGACATTATGGCGCTCGGTGTGCTCGATGCGCTTGCAAAGCACGGGGTTGCGGTGCCGGCAGAGACGAAAGTGGTCGGGTTCGATAACATTGAAATGGCCGGCTGGTCTTCGTATGGCTTGACGACTTGGGAACAGCCGATTGAAAAAATGGTTGCGGAGACGGTCGGTTATTTACTGAAGGAAATCGAGGCGTATACTGGGCTCGCACAGGCAGTCGAAGTGGACGGCAGTCTTGTTGAACGGAGAACCACGTGAAAAGATGGTTGACTTTTTTGATAATGTGCCATATTCTTTCTCTAGAACGTTTTTGCATACGTATTCATTTAGAATGGAGGAATTAATTATGGTGAAAGTGTTTAAAGCAGGGAAATCACAGGAAGAAGTGAGCGCGAATGATTCCAAAGTGTCGGAAATCGTAGCGGGCGCCTTGAAAGATATTGAAACACGCGGTGACGCGGCGGTCAGAGAACTCTCGGAGAAATTCGATAAATGGGCACCTGAATCGTTCCGACTGACTGAAGCGCAAATAAATGAAATCGTTTCCAAAGTGCCGGGCGAAGTGATCGAAGACATCAAATTCGCTCAGAAAAACATCCGTGCATTCGCGGAAGCACAGCTTGCTTCATTGAACGATGTGGAAGTGGAGCACATCCCAGGCGTCATTCTTGGACATAAGAACATTCCGGTCGAAAGCGTCGGCTGTTACGTACCGGGCGGCCGTTACCCGATGGTTGCATCTGCGCACATGAGCGTCATGACGGCGAAAGTCGCTGGCGTGAAACGTGTCATCGCTTGTACACCACCGATCAACGGTGAGATTCCACACGCAACAATCGCTGCAATGTCTTTAGCTGGAGCTGATGAGATCTACTTGCTTGGCGGAATCCAGGCGATGGGGGCGATGGCAATCGGAACGGAAACAATCGAATCGGTCGACATGATCGTCGGACCTGGTAACGCATTCGTAGCAGAAGCGAAGCGCCAGCTTTACGGAAGAGTCGGCATCGACTTGTTCGCTGGCCCGACTGAAACGCTTGTTGTTGCAGACCACACGGCAGATGCAGAAATGATCGCGACAGACCTTCTTGGACAAGGCGAACACGGTCCGACGTCACCAGGTGCATTGATCACGACTTCTGAACAGCTTGCTGAAGAAACAGTGAAAGAAATCGAACGTCAGCTGGAAACATTGCCGACTGCAGACGTCGCACGCGTTTCTTGGGATGACTACGGCCAGATCCTGATCGTCGATTCCATCGAAGAAGCACGTATCGAAGCGGATCGTCTTGCATTCGAGCACGTTGAAATCTTGACGGAGGACCCGAACTACTTCTTGGAGCACATGACGAATTACGGTTGCTTATTCTTGGGTCCTGAAACGAACGTAGCTTACGGAGACAAAGTAATCGGGACAAACCACACATTGCCGACAAAAGGCGCAGCACGCTATACTGGTGGTCTGTGGGTTGGCAAGTTCATCAAAACTGTAACATACCAAAAAGTGACGACTCCTGAAGCGAGTGCGTACATCGGCGAATACGCTGCACGCCTGTGCCAGTTGGAAAACTTTGCAGGTCACGCAGAACAAGCACTTCTGCGTGTAAGACGTTACGGCAAAAAATAAGAGCTGGTCCAGACTGCGGGAGTGACTCCCGCAGTTTCTGTTCTTAAAAGGATGGCTGCCTCGTTCGGCACGCCTTTTTGCATGAAAGAAATTATCTATTCAGTAACTATTTAAAGGGGTTTGGGGGAATTTTTTATGTTAGGTATGATTGGTTTGATCGGCGGACTGGCGCTGCTGATTTATTTGACGATGAGAGGGATGAACTTGCTGATTGCTGCCCCTCTTACAGCGCTATGCGTAGCGATCCTTAACGGATTGCCGATATTTCCGCAGCTGGCTGCTGAAGGCGCAGAGAACTTTTTAACGAACTATATGAGCGGCTTCACGAGCTTCATCGCTTCTTGGTGGCTAATGTTCATGACGGGTGCCATTTTTGGTAAAGTCATGGAAGATAGCGGCGCGGCTGACAGTGTGTCGAAATGGATAGTCAGCAAAATCGGTATGAAACGTGCGGCTTTGGCTGTTGTCATCGCCTGTGCGGTCCTAACATACGGCGGCGTGAGCTTGTTTGTTGTAGCATTCTCGGTTTACCCAATGGCACTTAGCTTGTTCAAACAAGCGAACTTGCCACGACGCTTTATCCCAGCAACACTAGCGTTCGGTTCTACGACATTCACGATGACGTCTGCTGGTTCACCTGAAATCCAGAACTGGATTCCGATCGAATTCTTGGGAACGTCTCCACTTGCAGGGTGGGAAGTTAGTATTTTCGTTGCAGTATTCATGATGATTTTCGGTTACTGGTGGTTGAAGAAGATGATCAACAAAGCCATTTCAAAAGGCGAGCACTTTGTTGAACGTGCAACAGATCCTTCTGCGGAAGCGCGGAAAGATTTGCCGGATCCGCTACTTAGCATGATCCCGCTTCTTGTGGTCTTGCTTATTTCGTTCTTCTTCCACGATTCACTCGGTACATCTGCACTGATCATTGCTTTGACTGGTGGTATTCTTGCGACTTACATCATCAACCGCAAGTATTTCCGGAACATCGGGGAAGCATTCAGTGAAGGGGCAATGGGAGCGGTCATCGCAATTGCGAATACCGCTGCAGTTGTTGGTTTCGGCGGTGTCGTAAAAGCGACTCCAGCATTCGAATCAGCAGTCGGCGTCATGACAGACATTCCAGGAAGCCCGCTGATCGGTGGGGCACTAGCGGTTGCGATCATCGCTGGTTTGACTGGTTCATCATCCGGTGGACAAGCAATCGCATTGCCACTTCTTGCGCCGCACTATCTCGACTTGGGGGTCAACGCAGAGGCATTGCACAGAACGGTTGCCATTTCTTCCGGTTCTCTTGATTCCTTGCCGCAGGGCGGTTACGTTGTCACAACAATCCGCTCGATCGCTGGTGAGACGCACAAAGATGCTTACCCTGCATTCGGTGCAATGACCGTCGTCGTTCCATTACTAGGATCAGTGGTCGCAGTCATTCTCTTTTCATTCGGTCTAGGCCTATAAGATTCATCTACCCAACAGACTGGAAGCATTCCGGTTTGTTGGGTATCATTCGTTATACATATCATTATTTGGGGGAGTGTTCAGGATGGAAAAGATTTCGATTCTCGGCTGCGGTACGATGGGCCATTCAATCGCGTTATCAGCAGCATGGGCAGGACAGCCTGTGAAAGTTTACGGCATCAGCGAGACCGATCTGCAAACTGCCGCGAAAGGCCTCGGCCAGAAGCTCCAGGTCATGACGGACAACGAGTTGTTCTCTAAAGAGGAAGCGGAAGCGATCAACGGACGTATTTCCTTGTCGACATCTCTTCAAGAAGTTGTGGGAGATTCTACGTTCATCATTGAAGTGATTCCTGAGGTACTCGAGTTGAAACATAAGCTGTATGCACAGCTTGAAGAACTGGTGGCGGAAGACGTCATCATCGCGAGTAACACGTCCGGTTTCAAACCGAGCCTGCTTGCAGAACACTTGAAACACCCGAACCGTTTCGTCGTGACACATTTCTGGAACCCGGCACACCTTATTCCGCTTGTGGAAGTGGTTAAAGGACAGCACACGGATGAGTCAACTGTAGAACGTGCTATGGAACTGTTGAAGGTCATGAACAAGAAACCGATTCTCTTGAACAAAGAATTGCCAGGATTCATCGGCAACCGTCTGCAGTATGCGTTGTTCCGTGAAGCGCAGGCACTTCTTGACTCAGGCGCAGCGTCGAAAGAAGACATCGACGCAGCAGTGACATACAGCATCGGGCACAGGCTCCCTGTCACAGGGCCACTTATGACAGCGGACATGGGCGGACTGGACGTGTTCTCGGCCATTTCGAATTATTTGTTCGAAGACTTGTCGAAAGCGGACAGCTCCGGCGAAGTGTTGACAGGACTCGTGGAAGAGAAGAAGCTAGGTGACAAAGCAGGCGAAGGATTTTATGAGTGGGACGAGGAAACTTCCCGGGAAATCAATGCGGAACGGGAGCAGACACTCGTTCATTTCCTGAAGCAGGACTTGGAGGCGGGAAAATGAGCAATTATTTCACGGAACTTGCAGATAAGACGATCATCGTCACGGGCGGCAGTAAAGGAATTGGGAAAGACATCGCGCTGACATTCGCCAAGCTGAATGCCAATGTCGTCATTTCCGGGAGAAATCAGGCGGCACTCGATGAGACGCTGGCGGAATTACAGTCACATAATCCACGGTGCATTGCAGTTGCAGGAGATTTGAGCGACATCGAAGAAGTGAAACGGCTCGTCGACACCGCTGCAGAAACGTTTGGCACAGTCGATGTGCTCGTAAATAACGCAGGCGTGAACATCGCGAAGCCTGCGATAGAAGTAACGGAGGAAGATTGGGATACTGTTCTTGATTTGAACTTGAAGACAGCCTTTTTCGCAAGCCAAGCTGCAGCGAAGTATATGCTCGCGCAAAAGGGCGGGCGCATCATCAACATCGCGTCCCAAATGGCGTTTGTCGGCTTCATCAAGCGCGCGGCATACTGTTCGAGCAAAGGCGGCCTTGTGCAGCTGACGAAGGCACTGGCCGTTGAATGGGCGCAAGAAGGCATCCGGGTCAATGCAGTCGCACCGACCTTCATCGAAACGGAATTCACAGCGAAAATGTTCGAAGATAAAGACTTTGAAAAAGAAGTCCACAGCCGCATCTTGCTGGACGGATTGTCCCAGCCGAAAGACACGTCGGGAGCGGTGTTGTACCTCGCTTCGGATTTAGCGAATTTCGTCACGGGCGAAACGATCAAAGTGGACGGCGGCTGGACCGCGATCTAATCAGGAGGGGTTTAGATGGAAGGAAAAGTATTATTCATTACAGGAGCGGCACGGGGCATCGGCTACGACATCGCACAGGCGTTTTCGGAGGCGGGCGCGAAAGTGGTCATCTCCGACTTAGTACAAGACACAGTAGAAGCGGCTGCAGCGAAACTGCCGGGCATTGCTGCAGGCATCGTCTGTGACGTGACGAAAGAAGCGGACATCAAGAGCGCAATCGAGTTCACAGTGGAAAAATATGGACGGCTGGACTTTCTCGTCAATAATGCCGGCATGCAGCACGTTTCACTACTTGAAGATTTCCCGACAGAAAAATTCGAACTCCTCGTCCAGATCATGCTGACGGCACCATTCATCGCGACAAAGCACGCATTGCCGCACATGCGCAAGCAGAAATTTGGCCGCATCATCAACATGGCATCGATCAACGGCGTCATCGGGTTCGCAGGAAAAGCGGCTTACAACTCTGCCAAGCACGGCGTCATCGGCTTGACGAAAGTCGCAGCACTGGAAACAGCAGCAGACGGCATTACAGTCAACGCCATCTGCCCGGGCTACGTCGACACGCAGCTCGTACGCAATCAATTCGCAGACCTGGCGAAAACGCGCAACATCGAAGTGGAACAAGTACTTGAAGAAGTGCTTTATCCACTCGTTCCACAAAAACGTTTGCTCGACATCAAGGAAATCACAGACTTGACGCTCTATATTGCCAGCGAATCGGCGAAAGGCATGACAGGGCAAGCGGTCGTCCTGGACGGCGGGTATACGGTCCAGTAAGAGAAAGGCGAGTGCCAGACACCAAAGTGTCTGGCACTCATTTTTTTTCAAACACTTCGCGCTTCTCATCCGTTATCTTAGGGAATAAGGAAATACACAGAAAGTGGGGGATGGAATGGGAGCGGAATTGATGTATGAAAATCTCGAAGATGACTTGATCCGTTTTGCCCGTTCCATCGCCCGGCACGAGCAGGAAGCGTACGATCTTGTGCAAGATGCACTGGAAAAGTCGCTGGGAGAGGACAATCTGCTGGAGCTGCCGATTTACAAGCAGCGGGCCTGGTTCTTCCGAGTCATGAAGAACCGCTTGATTGATGACCGCAGGAAAGAGGCGCGTTTGTCCATCTGGGAAGAGGAGACGGATTTTCCCGAGCGGCAATACGCTGTGAGCCAGTTGGAAATGAGTGATTTATTATCCCACTTGTCCCCGGATTTGAGCGACCTCGTGTTCAAACGCTATTGGCTCGGCATGACAAGCAAGGAAATCGGGGAGCAGCTGGACATTCCGGCAGCGACCGTGCGCTACAAATTGCATGTTGCGATTAAAAAATTGAGAAAAGCGATGGAGGAGGATTTTTGATGAAACAGCGAATCGGGAACGTAGGCGTCTTGAATTTATTGAATGCAACGGAAGAAAGCGTACAAGGATATGAAAAAATCGGCAATGTCGGGGTGGTCTTATACCGCACAGGCCAAAGCGGGCTGCTCGCATCGCTGAATATCGGCAACGTCGGGAAGACGATCGAAGTGCCGGACGGCTACAGTTATTTCAATGGTATTCTGACGATCGATGCGGCGTATGTTAGCTCGCTGACGAAACAGTTGAAAATGGTCGTCAATGGCACAGTAATTCTGGCGAACGACCTGACAGCTGAGCAGTTGGAAACGGAAAACATGGACTTCATCATCAACGGTACGATTTATGTGCCAGCACATTTGACGGGCATGGTGAGTCAGCTGTTCTCGGAAGGCAGCCGCTCCGTTCACACATATGAAGACACTCCGCCCCGTTTTGAAAATGGTGCTGTCGAGCTGAGCAATTCCTATTTGCGCGCAGCGAAAGGACCGCTGCATCTGGTCGTTAACGGAACTCTGACGTTACCGCAAGACTTGGATATGGAGCTGTTCAACCAAAAAATCAGCGATATCGAAGTAAACGGCTTGGTGACTGTGCATGCAGAGCAGGAAGAATCGCTGCATGCAAAGATGAGCAGCGCACCGAATGGCGTCGTTCAAGTCATTCCGGCGGGCTATCTGCCGTTACGTAAGTCTTTGAAACTCAACTCGCGCTCGATCCGCAGCTTGAAGAAAGCGAAGCTGCTGACAAAAAAACCGCTCATTCTTGAAAAGGATTTGTCGCGCGAAGCGTTTGACGCAGCGATTTCACGAATCAATTCTAAATCCTTCATCGTTTGCCATGAAGAAATCGAAGATCTTGTCTATGAAAAGCTGGACCGTTTGGAAACGGAAGTGTTGTCATTTGATGATCGATTCGTTCTGATCGAAGGGGATGAGACATGGACGAAGAGCCGCTTCGAGTCGTTCGCAGAACCATTGACACTCATTGTGAACGGGCTTCTCACAATCTCTTCGGATGTGACAGAAGAGACGGTCCAAAATAGCTTGTCTTCTATTGATTTGCTGGGCGAAATCCAAGTCATGGAGCCGAAATTATTCGGCGCTGTGCAAGCGAAAATCCGTGCGAATAGCGGAGAGCTGAAAGAACAAACGACAGAAGAAGTCAATCCAGCAGCCGCTATGCAAAATATCGGGGAGCTATCCCTGTAAATGGGAGGAAATCGTATGTTCCGGACAGATGATGCAGTTGTCAAACAGAAAATCGCTGACTTGCATTCAGAAGCCAAATCCCGCCACTTGAAACAGCAATTCCGCCACAAAGAAAACCGTCCGATCAGACCGTTTTGGATCGTCCTGCTCACATCGATCGGGATGAGATAAGTTCAGAAAAAGTGCCAGACACAAAAGTGTCTGGCACTTTTGTGTCTGGCACCTCAAATACCCCCCAGCAGATCAATCCGCTGGGGCATTCATATGATTAGGAGGAAACTTCCGCTTACAACGACATGCCCGCATCGACGACAAGCTCGGTGCCAGTCACACGCCCAGCTTCGTCGGACGCCAAGTAAAGTGCTGCGTTCGCAAGTACAACTTTCGCGCCTTCTTCCGCGAAGCGTTTTGCGATTGTCGCTCCGATCCCGAACCACTTCCTGTTACGATTGCTATTTTATTGTCTAATCTAGCCATTCAAAATCTCCTCTAAATTAAGTGATATGATTCAGAAAAAATCTCGTACGCCCCCATTACAGGTCATTAGGAGGTGGAAAGGGTGGCATTTGCTCCGTGTCGTAAAATCTGTACCACGCCTCTTTTTCAATCTATATCTTCAGAAAGAAATAAGACTAAAAAAAATTTAATGTTTAAAATAGTATTGACAATTCTGACTGCAAGCGGTTACATTACTTGTAGTGTTATCTGTTAACAGTTTACAACGAGAGTTCAGAAAACTATATTATGAGGTGGTTGTTTGCTTGAGGTAGAAAAAAGGCCGATAAGCGACCAAGTTTTGGATTATTTGAGGAAGAAGCTTTTACTGCAAGGTTTTGAAGAAGGGGAGCATCTTAAGGAATCCATCCTTTCTAAAGAACTGAATATCAGCCGTGGTCCGATCAGAGAAGCAATTTCTCAGCTTGAACGAGAAGGACTCGTGCAAAGAGCCGCTAATGGGCGCGCAATTGTACAACCATTCGGCGAAAAGGATATTCGTTATCTATACGATAGTCGTATTCTGCTTGAGACCTACGCTTTGACTCAGCTGGAACCAGATCTCTTGGAAGAAGGAAAACAGCTCCTCTATGAAGATTTGAAGAAGATGGAAGAAACAGTCGCAGGCAAAGGGTTGAACGTTGATGCGGATTTGAGTTTCCACTGTTGTTTGGTCAAGATGACAGGAAACAAAACATTGATCAGTTTATGGTCTTCGATGAATGGCGTCATTAAGACACTGATCGAAGTCACATCAGAATTCACTGCCGGAAGGCAAAAAGATATCGTTTCAGAACATAAGGTCGTGGTGGATGCAATCTTCGATGGTGACATCGAGCTGGCACAACAGCTTCTCGAACGCCACTTGACTGGTGCATCCGACTACTACAGCAAAGCAGTCCTGGAACTGCAAGAGGGGAGAAATTGATTATGGTACAACAAAAAGTGAAATGTGCGATTATCGGTTCCGGAAACATCGGAACAGATCTTATGTATAAGTTATTGAGAAGTGAAACATTGGAGCCGACGGTTATGATCGGTATCGATCCGAATTCCAAAGGATTGGCGTTAGCGAAAGAGCATGGGTTAACTCCTGTTTATAACGGAATCGAAGGATTCAAGGAAATCCATGAGCAAGCGGATATCGTCTTCGAAGCAACTTCAGCGAAAGCCCACTTGGAAAACGCGAAGATCCTGAAAGAGCTCGGAAAAAAAGCAATCGACTTAACGCCAGCTGCAGTAGGGCCGTTCATCATTCCAGCAGTTAACTTGGAATCTGCAGACATTACGAGCTTGGACAACGTCAACATGGTGACATGTGGTGGCCAGGCAACGGTTCCGATCGTTAAAGCGATCTCGGATATTGTGAAAGTGCCTTACGCTGAGATCGTTTCATCGATTTCAAGTAAAAGTGCTGGACCAGGAACTCGCCAAAACATCGACGAATTCACAGTGACGACAGCGAAAGCGTTGCGTGAAGTCGGTGGAGCTGCAGAGTCGAAAACATTGATTGTCTTGAACCCGGCAGAACCGCCAATTTTGATGCGTAACACAATCTTCGTAAAAATCGAAGAGCATTCAGAAGAGATACATGAGCAAGTGAAAGCTTCAATCGATGACATGATCGCGAAGCTTCAGCAATACGTACCAGGTTACCGCTACAAGTCAGAGCCGGTATTCAAGGAAGATACAGTAACTGTTCAAATCGAAGTAGAAGGCATGGGTGATTTTCTTCCTAAATATGCAGGGAATTTGGATATCATCACATCGGCTGCCATTCGTACAGCTGAATTGATTGCAGGATCAATGGCTAAGGAGGTACAAGCATGACTTCAAAAAAAGTATTGATTAACGACGTAACATTACGTGATGGCATGCACGCCATTTCTCACCAGTACACGAATGAGCAAATTGCATTGCTGACACGACTGCTTGACGAGTCAGGAGTCGACATTATCGAAGCGACACACGGAGATGGACTTGGCGGAAGCTCAATCCAGTTCGGATTCTCGAAAGAAACGGAAGATGATATCATCCGTACGACAGTCGAGAACGCGAAGAACGCAAAAGTTGCAGTCTTGTTGCTGCCGGGTGTCGGAACGATCGACCACTTGAAAAATGCGCAGCAGCTTGGAGCGGAAGTGGTACGTGTTGCAACACATTGTACGGAAGCGGACGTTTCAGAACAACACATCAAAGCAGGTGTGGAGCTTGGAATGGATACAGTCGGCTTCTTGATGATGTCTCATCGGACCACTCCTGAAAACTTGTTGGAAGAAGCGAAGAAAATGGAGTCGTACGGTGCAGGAACGATTTACGTCGTAGACTCTGCAGGTGCTTTGACGATGGATGATGTAAAACGTCGCGTTTCATTGTTCAGAGAGAATCTTTCTACAGATATTGGATTCCATGCGCATAACAACTTGTCTCTTGGCGTTGCGAACTCAATTGTCGCTCTTCAAGAAGGTGTCGACCGGATCGATGCGAGTCTTGCTGGTATGGGAGCTGGAGCGGGGAACGCTGCACTGGAACAACTTGTAGCAGTAATGAACAAAATGGACATTCCGCATAACGTGGACTTGTTCAAGACAATGGACGCAGCAGAAAATGTTGTGAAACCGATGATGACGCGTCCGGTGCAGATTGACCGCTTGAGCTTGATGCTTGGATACACAGGCGTTTACTCGAGCTTCCTCTTGTTCGCTGAGCGGGCAGGTAAAGAATACGGAGTAGATGCACGTGATATTTTAGTTCGTGTTGGAGAAATGAATGCTGTTGGTGGACAAGAAGATTGGATCATCGGAATTGCACAGGAACTGGCAAAAGAAAAACAAAAAGCATAAGGGGGAAATGAAAAATGAAAAAATGGGGATTAGTATTAATAATTGCTGCTTTTATGACAATCTTGGCAGCGTGTGGTGGCGATGAAGAAGCTGACGCAGGTGAGTCATCAGACTCCGGGGATGCATTCGTAATTAAAGCAGGACATGCTACAACGACTGAGCACTTTGGACACAAATCTTTCGAGAAATTTAAAGAATTGGTCGAAGAGAATTCTGATGGAAAGATCACTGTAGAAATTTACCCGAACAGCCAGCTGGGCGGGGAACGTGAAATGATCGAAGCGGTTCAATTGGGCAACTTGACGATGGCAGCTCCTTCAAGTGCACCATTGACAGCATTCAGCCCTGGTATGTACTTGTGGGATATCCCGTATTTGTTCACCGATGCTGCTCAAGCGCATAAAGCGTTGGACGGGGAAGTAGGTCAGGAAGTACTGGATCAATTGTCGGAAGTCGGCATCAAAGGGCTCGGTTATTGGGAAAATGGATTCCGTCATTTGTTCAATAACAATGTAGCAGTTTCTTCAATGGAAGATATGAATGGATTAAAGATGCGTACACTAGAAAGCCAGCAGCAGATCAAAGCATGGAATGCTACTGGAGCGAACTCTACACCGATCGCATTCAACGAGCTGTATACAGCATTGCAACAAGGGACAGTTGATGCTGCTGAAGGACCGTTAGCACTTACGTATGCACAGAAATTCCAGGAAGTAACAGAGTATTTGACACTGACAGGCCACATGTATTCTCCTTGGCCAGTAATTTTCAACCAAGGATTCTATGATAGCTTGCCAGCAGATTTGCAGACAGTTGTAGAAGATGCAGTAATCGAGGCGCGTGATTATAACCGTGAATTATCCGCTGAAGATGAAGGTGCATCTCTTGAGTTGTTAACAGGTGAAGGATTGGAATTGGTCGAGATTTCTGATGAAGAGAAAGCGAATTTCCAAGAAGCGATGGAAGTCGTTTACCCTGAAATCAAGGAATTGGCTGGTGCGGAATTGTTTGACCTTTTGATGGAAGAGTTAGGCCGATAATGAACTAAATCCGGACAGTCAGCCAATGACTGTCCGGTCCTATTTAAGGGAGGTCGTCTTATGAAAAACTTGCTTAGGATCTTGAATGGATTCGAGAAAGCATTTATTACAGCATCGATGATTGTTATGGTCATTTTGATTTTCCTTCAAGTGTTTACACGCTATGTCCTTGGGGATGCGATGTCCTGGACAGAAGAGGCTTCACGTTATTTGTTCATCTGGCTGATTTTCCTATCAGTCGGCATTGCCTTTGTCGAGAAGAGGCATATTGCAATCGATCTCATCATGGAGCGTTTACCAAAAACACTTCAACGTGTTCTTCAGCAATTTGTCTACATATTATTGATGGCTCTTTCTGTCTTCCTATTGATTCAAGGTTACTTATTGGTTGAACAAATGCAGACCTTCAACCAGAAGTCTGCAACTTTACAAATACCGATGTGGATTGTGTATACTTCCCTACCGGTAGGATTTCTCTTTGCGATCCTCCGCTTGGTTCAAGCATCTATCCATATTTATCAAGATGAGGAACCAGAGCATAAGGAGGGACCGATTGTATGAGTGCTTCAATCGTTTTATTCGTTTCACTGATCGTTCTACTATTATTGTCTGTTCCGGTTGGCTTCTCATTATTGATCGCCAGCCTAGTGACGATTCTATTCACTGATGTTTCTTTGCCGTTCAGCTTGATGACGCAAGTAATGATTACAGCTAACGACTCATTTCCTTTGATGGCGATTCCATTCTTCATTTTGGCAGGAGTGCTGATGGGGAAAGGCGGAGTTTCTGAGAGGTTATTGAACATCGCAAGTTCGTTCGTCGGCCATTACCGCGGCGGTTTCGCGATTGCAACGATTTTGACTGCAATGTTCTTCTCGGCTATTTCGGGTTCAGGTCCTGCGACTGTTGCAGCGATCGGAACAATCATGATTCCTGCGATGGTCAAGCGCGGCTACAGTAAAGTATTCGCTACAGCATTGATCGCAGCAGCAGGGACAATCGGAATCGTCATTCCACCGAGTATTCCTTTGGTAATTTACGGGGTTTCTTCTGGAACGTCCATTGGGGACTTGTTCATGGCAGGAATCATCCCGGGTATCTTAATGGGCTTAAGTTTAATCATTTGGGCTGTTCTGCATGCACGTAAACATGCTTATGAGACAGACCCACGTGCTACATGGAAAGAGAGATTACAGGCAATCAACCGTGGGAAAGGTGCACTCTTGATGCCGGTCGTAATTTTGGGCGGGATTTACGGCGGGATTTTCACACCGACAGAAGCTGCAGTTGTAGCGGTTGTATACGGTTTAGTTCTAAGCTTCTTGATTTACCGCGAGATGACTTGGAAAGAATCATTGGCTGCTGTTTACGATTCATCACTTACAACTGGAACAATCATGCTGATCATCGCAGCAGCTGCGGTATTCGGCCGTATCTTGGCACTGGAACAAATTCCGAATGAAGTGGCATCTGCAATGTTGAGCATTACGGATAATCCGATTATCTTTCTGCTATTGATCAACGTTTTGCTTTTGGTTGTCGGTACGTTCATGGAAACCATCGCGGCAGTCATTATCCTGACGCCAGTCCTATTGCCGCTGGCGATGCAAATGGGCATCGACCCGATTCACTTCGGGATCATCATGATCGTCAACTTGAGTCTTGGGTTCATTACACCGCCACTCGGATTAAACTTATTCGTAGCTTCAAGTGTATCCAATATCAAGATCGTTCAATTGAGTAAAGCGATCATTCCACCTTTCATAGGGCTGGTTATCACGTTGTTGATTGTAACTTATATTTCAGGATTGTCTTTGATTTTGACGTAGAAAGGAAGAATCAATTATGTTTAAAGTAACGCTCGTCGACCATGATTGGGAAGATACGCTTCTGGAAGAACGGATTTTCAAAGAAGCTGGGGTCGAATTGACGATTCTTCAATCGCATGACAAAGCTGAAATTATCGAGGCTGCTAAGAAAAGTGATGCTCTGCTGATCTTGTATGCAAATATTGACCGGGAAATCATGGAAGCAGCACCGAACTTGAAGCTGATTTCACGTTTTGGGATCGGCATCAATATGGTCGATCTTGAAGCAGCTAAAGAGCTTGGCATTCAAGTGGCGAACGTCAATGACTATTGTATAGATGAAGTTTCCGATCATGCGCTTGCGTCAATCCTTTCTGCAGCACGAAGATTGTTCCTCCATGATCGGCACACAAGAAACGGCGAATGGGATTTCAAGAAAGCTGAAATTCCGTTACGCTCAAGTGAAGCGGTCGTCGGCCTTCTCGGTTACGGGAAGATTCCGCGCCGTCTAGGTGAAAAGCTGAAAGCGATCGGTTACCAAGTGAAAGCTTACGACCCTTTCGTCACGGAAGAACAGATGGCGCAAGAAGGAGTTGTGAAAGCGGAAGTCGATGAAATCATGTCGAGCAGTGACTTCGTTTCGGTTCATGTACCACTGATCAAGGCAACGCATCACTTGGTCGGAGAAGCCGAATTGAACATGATGAAGTCGACCGCCTATATCGTCAATACGGCGAGAGGTCCGATCATCGATGAGAAAGCACTGGTGGCTGCTCTGCAAAAAGGGCAGCTTGCAGGTGCATTCCTCGATGTGACAGAGGAAGAGCCTTTGCCGCGTGAACACGCACTGCGCGAGATGAATCAAGTTGTTCTGACACCTCATGCTGCATGGTATTCAGTAGATGCTTACCGTGAAATCCGAGAAAAAGCAGTCATGAATATCGTGGATAAAGCGACTGGGAAAGATCCGGCTTACTTGATTAAATGAATGTTTGGCAGCATCGCTCATTATGAGTGGTGCTGTTTTTGGGTTTAATCGTATATTTTTTAATGATCCTTTCTCTGTTTTTTAATGATTGTCATATTGAAAACGATTTTTATTGACTAAATCATATATTATTAGTACACTAATTTTATATTCAATTAATTCCAACTAATTCAGAAGGAGGTCTCCCATGACGACGATGAAACGGGAAGTCACCGACTATGCCTATAACTCATTGAAAGAAATGATTTTTGAATGGCAATTGCCTCCTGGTGAGAAAATAAATATTTCCCAGCTAGCACAACGAATCGATGTCAGTACGATTCCGATACGTGAAGCACTGACTCGCTTGAGTGTCGAGAAGCTGGTTATCCAAGAACATAACAAAGGGTACCGTGTCAGTGAGATCCTGGATGCGAAAAGCATGAGGGATATGCTCGAGGTGCGTATCCTGCTGGAAAGCGATGCGGCTGAAAAAATCATCCGCGCCAACCAGATGGAGCTTTTGCCGAAACTGGCGGAGTTGACGGAAGAGATGTCGTTGGTGGATACAAACGAGTCATATAAGAAAGTCATCGAGTTTGTCCGATTAGACGATCAGTTCCATCACCTCTTAATGGAGGCGGGTGGCAACGATTTCTTGACGAGTGCGCATGCAAATTTATATAGCCACCTTCATATCGCACGTTTTTACCATGTGAGAGGGGAAGTAGATCAGGAAGACGCGGTCAAAGAGCATAAAGAGATTATCGAAGCGCTGCGGACACGTGATGTCTTTCGAACATTAACAGCAATTTCCGGGCACGTACGAAACGTGCGGAACCGTGTGTTGGAATATTGATAAGCGGCTAAGTGAGTAAACAAGAAGCAGGAGGGGACAGATTTGAACGTCACAAAAGATGAACTGATGAATTTGATCCAAGCGAAACTGACAAAAGCCGGACTGAGCGGGGAGCACGCATCAGTCGTTGCAGATGTGCTGGCATTCGCTGATGCGAAAGGTGCGCATTCACACGGTGCAATCCGCGTGGAATATTATGCGGAACGAATCGTTAAAGGCGGCATCAATGCCAACCCGAATTTCAAATTTGAAAAGACCGGACCAAGTACAGCCGTGTTCCACGGAGATAATGCGACGGGACATGTTGCTGCAAAGCAGGCGATGGATGAAGCGATTCAAATGGCGAAGACGAATGGTGTAGCAATTGTAGGGGTACGCCAAATCTCCCATAGCGGGGCACTTGCATATTTCGTCCAGCAAGCAGCTCGTGAAGATCTGATTGGAATCTCAGTGTGTCAGGCGGATCCGATGGCAGTCCCATTCGGTGGATCGGAAGCTTATTACGGCACGAATCCGATTGCGTTCGCAGCACCTGGAAAGAATGGCAAGATGATTACATTCGATATGGCGACGACGGTGAAAGCTTGGGGCAGGATCTTAGAGGCCCGCTCGAAGAACGAAATGATTCCCGATACATGGGCAGTGGATAACGAAGGGAACCCAACGAGGGATCCGTTCAAAGTTGGAGGTCTATTGCCGATTGCTGGAGCTAAAGGTTTCGGCCTGGCGATGATGGTCGATATCCTTTCCGGTGTTCTTCTCGGCCTTCCTTTTGGAAACCAAGTCAGTCCACTTTACGGTGATTTGACGCAGGACAGAAACCTCGGCCAATTGCATATCGTCATCAACCCGGCGTTCTACTCAGATCTCGAGACATTCAAGGCGAACATCGAGCAGACGATGGCGGACATGAACAACATGAAGCCGGCACCAGGCTATGAAAGCGTCCAATACCCAGGTCAAGGAAGCGAAGCGAGAGCGCTGGCAAGTGAAGAGAACGGTATCGAAATCGTAGATGAGATTTATGAGTATCTCGTTTCGGATGCAATTCACCACGACCGTTATCACAATTACGATCCTTTTGCCGATTGAAAATATGAATTGAATACAAGGAGGAATTAGAAATGGAAACTTACGGACATTATATTAACGGAGAATGGATTCAAAGCGAAGAATGGATTCCTGTCTACCACAAATACTCTGGTGAAGAGTTTGCACGGATCGGAAAAGCGGACCGGGCAATGGTCTCTAGAGCGATCGAGAACGCTGAAACGACGTTCAAGACGAAGAAACTAAGTGAAGTCGAGCGTTACAACATCTTAATGAAAGCAGCAGAACTCTTCAAGGAGCGCCGTGAAGAGTTGGCGAACATCCTTGTTTATGAAGCTGGGAAAGTGATGAAAGATGCAGCAGCTGAGATTGACCGCGGCATCCAGACGTTCATCGCATCTGCTGAGGAAGCGAAACGAATCGTCGGTAAAGGGATTCCGTTGAACTTGGGCGGTGGTGAAAATAAAATCGCATTCACTGTCCGTGTCCCGGTTGGTGTCGTAGCAGCAATCACGCCGTTCAACTTCCCGTTCAACTTGACTGCACATAAAATCGGACCAGCAATTGCGGCAGGTAACACAGTTGTATTGAAGCCGACGAAAGTGACGCCGATCATCGCATGTAAGATGGTCGACATTTTGACAGAAGCTGGCCTGCCAGCAGGATTCTTGAACCTAGTGAATGGATCAGGAAGCGAAACGGGCGAGTACTTGCTTGAAGACGAGCGAATCAATATGTACACGTTCACTGGAAGCCCTGCTATAGGGAAACACTTGAAGAGCAAAACTGGAATCCGTAAAGTGGCATTGGAGCTCGGGAATAACTCTCCGAACATCGTCCATAAAGATGCACCAGATGTGGAGCAGGCTGCAGAGCTTTGCGCGACGCGCGGTTTCTCGAATGCTGGGCAAGCATGTATTTCCGTTCAGCGCATTTATGTCCACGAAGACATCGCAGAAAAGTTCATCGAAAAAGTAGTCAGCACTACTGAAAGTTTGAAAGTCGGAAACCCGGAAGACCCTTCAACGGATGTCGGACCGATGATCAGCGAGTCTGAAGCAAAACGTGCAGACCAATGGATTCAGGAAGCGGTCGAACAAGGTGCGAAAATCGCAGTTGGTGGCAAGCGAGAAGGTTCGGTTCTACAGCCGACTGTTTTGACGAACGTAACAAGCACGATGAAAGTCGTTTGTGAAGAAGTATTCGCACCAGTTATCAGCATCTTGATCTACAACGATATCGACGAAGCTTTCGCACAAGCGAATGATTCTAACATGGGTCTGCAAGTCGGACTCTTCACTTCAAATATCGGTCTAGCGATGCGCGCCGCACAGGAACTGCAATTCGGCGGCGTCATCATCAACAACGTTTCGACTTACCGGACGGATGTCATGCCTTACGGCGGAGTGAAAGACAGCGGCGTAGGCAAGGAAGGTCCGCATTATGCAGTCGAAGAAATGACTGACGAACGATTGGTAGTAATCGATTTATAATCCGTGAAGAGGACGTGGAAAATATGAGGAATACTTGGGAATTCTTATCTACACAGAAAATTGTATTCGGGAATGGCTCCATCCAGAAATTAGATAAAGTACTTCAGCAATTGAAAGCGAAGAACGTCTTGTTGATCACCGATCCAGGAATCAAACAAGCAGGGATTGTCGATCGCATTACGGATATGCTAGCGGAAGCAGGCTATAAAGTAGTCGTCTATGACCAAGTCGTTCCAGAACCACCTGTAGACTCGGCGGTAGAGTGTTACGAGTTCGCGAAGGAGCAGATGGATACAGATGCAATCATCGGCCTTGGCGGCGGGAGCAGCATCGACATGGCGAAACTTGTCGCATTGTTAACTGCACACGGCGGTCACCCGATGGACTATGCAAGCGGAGAGAGCCAAGTGCCAGGACCGGTAACACCGCTCATCGCGATCCCTACAACAGCAGGGACAGGCTCAGAAGTAACTTCTGTTGCGGTTGTGACGGACGTTGCGAACAACTTGAAGCTCGGTATCTCAGATAACCACTTGCGCCCACTTGTTGCATTGCTAGATCCTGAACTGACAGTTGGATTGCCTGCGTACGTTACGGCATGCTCAGGGATTGATGCTTTGTCCCATGCGATCGAATCGTATACAGCTAAGCCGTATGCTTATATCCAAGCAGAAGGAGAGCTCGTGTTTCAAGGAGCAATTCCGATTGCGGATGCACTTGCTGTCCAAGCAATCGAATTGGTTGCGGACAACCTTGTACTCGCAGTCCAGCAAGGAAGCAACTTGGAAGCTCGCTCAAACATGATGCTTGCTAGCTTGCTCGCGGGAATGGCATTCTCGAACGCAGGAAATGCAGCTGCTCACGCACTTGCGTATCCAATTGGAGGCCTAGTAAAATCTCCGCACGGTGAAGTGACAGGGCTCTTAATGCCTTACGTAATGGACTTCAACGCATCCGTTCAACTGGATAAAATGGAGAAGATTGCTCAGCTATTCGATGTGAATACGGCTGAACTTTCTAAAGAAGAGGCGGCTACGGCTGCTTCACAAGCTGTGTTGGGGCTGTTGAAGAAAATTGGATTGCCGACGAAGCTAAGCGAAATCGGCATCAAAGAAGAAAACATCGAACACATTGCGAAGACGACGTTGACGATCGATCGATTGATCCGAAACAACCCGCGTGTCTCGACAGTCGACAACTTGAAAGAACTTCTGTATAAAGCGCTATAAGAGAGATGTATTAATAAGACCATTCGATTGAAATGGAGGTGCTGACAAATGAGCGTAAAATTTAAAGGGATTATTCCACCGGTATCAACAATTTTCGATGAATCGTACAATTTGGATGAAGCAGGAATGGGGAGACTCATCGACTTTTTGATCGATGAAGGTGTCGACGGTCTCTTCTTCCTTGGGAGCGGGGGAGAGTTCAGCCAGATGAGCGTTGCTCAGCGTAAGCAAGTCGCAGAATTTGCGATCCGCTATGTGGACAAACGCTTGCCTGTATTAATCGGGACAGGTGGAACAAGTACACAGGAAGTCATCGAACTGAGCCACCACGCTGAAGAACACGGAGCGGACGGCGTAGTGATCATCAACCCTTATTACTGGGGATTGTCGGAAGAGAATTTGTACTTGCACTACCATGAAATCGCTGAGGCAGTGAAAGGTCCGATCATCTTGTACAACTTCCCGACATTGACGGGGCAGGATCTATCTCCTGAGCTTGTACTGCGACTGGCAGATGCACACTCGAATATCGTAGGGATCAAAGAAACGATCGATAGCACTGCACATATTCGCAAGATGGTGCAGAACGTCAAAAGTAAGCATCCACATTTTTCGGTACTTGCCGGGTTTGACGATCACTTGTTGAATACATTGATTACTGGCGGGGACGGCGCCATTCCGGGGAGCTCGAACTTCGCACCGCAGTTAGCGGTCGGTGTGTACAAGGCGTACAAAGAAGGCGACTACAAAGCAGCCGTTGAACAACACAAGAAGTTAGCGTTGATGCCTTCACTTTACGAGTTGGAAACACCTTTCTTGAGTATTGTAAAAGAAGCGGTGAAATTACGTGGAATTGATATTTCTACGACGGTCTTGCCACCTTCTCGTTCCATTAACGAAGAGCAAATTGGCAAAATCGAAGCGCTTATGAAACAGCTCGATCTATTAGGGAAATAAAACGAAAAACCTTCCAGAAGCAGCCGCTGCTTTTGGAAGGTTTTTCGTTTGTTTGGAGTGTTTTAGACTCTAGCTATTCAATCGAAAATCTTTTGAGGATTCATCAAGTTTTTCGGATCGAACAGTTGCTTTACACTCTTCATGATTGCGAGTGCTTCGCCGTGTTCTTTCAACTGGTATTTCTTCTTGCCGATTCCGACGCCGTGTTCACCAGTACAAGTACCGCCGAATTCAATCGCTTTCTCGGCCAGTTTTGAGTTGATGGTTTCGGCTTTTTGGAATTCATCCGTGCTCGTCGGATCGAACATGATTAGTGTGTGGAAGTTTCCATCTCCAATATGTCCGAGGATGCCACCTTGCAATCCGCTCTCATTGATCAATTCACGTGCGTACTCAACAAGGATGGGAAGCTTGGAAATCGGAACACAGACATCACCGTCTGTTACTTGTGTTCCTTTGTTATGTCGGAATGCATACGACATTTCGTGGCGTGCTTTCCATAGCTGTGCGCGTTCCGTCGACTCGGTCGCAACTTTCCAGCGTTTGGAGCCCATTTCTTCCAGCAAGCTTTCTGCAAGAAGGACCTCTTCTTCGACCGCTTTTTGCATACCAGCAAATTCGATGAACAGGGAGTGCTCCTCTGGAATCGTATAATTGCCGTATTGATTCACTTGCTTGATGCTCAGCGCATCCACGAATTCAATGCGCAAGACAGGGATGCCGCTCATCAAGATGATATTCGCTGCTTCCGCACAAAGCTTTGGATCCGCGAACGTGCATGTTGCAGCAATCGAGTGTTCCGGAATGCCGTGCAATTTCAAGGAGACTTCCGTGATGAATCCGAGTGTCCCCTCAGAGCCGGCGAAAAGGCCCGTTAAATGAAGCCCAGATGAAGATTTCTTTGCTTTCGTTCCTGTATGTAAGACCGTGCCGTTCGCAAGCACAACTTCTAAATCAAGCAACTGGTCACGCATCGATCCGTAGCGCACTGCCGTCGTTCCGCTGGCATTCGTTGCGACCATTCCACCGATTGTTGCGTCTGCACCAGGGTCGATTGGGAAGTATAGACCGTGTTTATTAACGACGCTGTTTAGTTCAAGCCGTGTGATGCCTGGCTGAACAGTAATCAACATATCTTCTGGTGAGAATTCGATTACTTTGTTCATCCGCTCGAAGTTGATAGACACCCCTTTTTGAAGAGGAATCGCTTGTCCTTCAAGACCAGAGCCTACTCCGAAAGCCGTCATCGAAATCTCGAACTGCGTCGCGATCTCAGTCATCTTCCGGACGTCTTCTGTACTTTCTGGGAAAAAGACATAATCCGGTTCAACACCCGCATGGTGCGATTCATCGTGACTATGGCGGTACAACTCACTCTCACTGCTGCTCAGCTGATCTTTCTTGAATGTAGCCAAACACAATTCTGCAAAACTTTTCAACATCCGTTTTCGCCTCCTGAAGTATCGATCATATACTTCTATTATACCGCTTTTTGGAGGGGGAAAGGGTACTCAGACACTAAACATGAGATGTCTAGTACACAATTTTAAAGCCACTTTTACATATATGTTACAATAAATATAGTATTCTGAAAAAATATCGACAATCTTCTCCCTGTGAAGAAAAGGAGGGTCTTATTTAAGGAATACTATACTACATCCTAGGTTTTTAAATCATTTAATGATTTTTTTAGGGTATACAAGGATTGGGCAAGAAGTTAAATCGGGAGTCAACCGTTTTACGACTCAAGGAATAGGGGCGCGTTGGAAACTGCGGCATGGCAAGCAGTTTGATTACATACGAATGATCATCATCAACAAGGAGAATGGAACATACTAAAAAACGAATAATACTTCTGAAAAAATTCATCTGAAGCACAGCAGGAAGTATTAGGGGGAGGCTGCATGGAAGATATAGTAGGTTGGCTGAATGACATTGTTTGGAGTTCTGCATTGGTTTATGCGTTTTTATTGATCGGGTTATTTTATTCGATTTTTACTCGTTTTGTGCAAGTGCGCATGTTTAAGGATATGTTCAATTTGACCTTTAAGGGCGGTACTTCGCGAGCAGGTGTTTCTTCTTTCTAGGCATTTTCAATGTCGCTTGGAAGCCGTGTCGGTACGGGGAATATCGCGGGGGTTGCGACCGCCATCGCTTTCGGTGGCCCTGGAGCCGTCTTTTGGATGTGGGTCATGGCCATATTTGGCGGGGCCACATCGTTCATCGAAATTACATTGACGCAAGTTTATAAAAGTAAGATTGACGGAGAATATCGTGGTGGTGTCCCTTATTACATCGAAAAAGGACTTAAGATGAAATGGTTTGCCATTCTCTTTGCCATTATTACCTTGATTGTCATGGGGATACTGTGGCCAAGCCTGCAAGCCAATACGATTGCGATATCCGTTGAAAATGCATTCGGCATTGACCCGGTCATCACAGGTGTTTTACTGATGGTGATTCTCGGGATCATCATTTTCGGTGGAGTCAAACGGATCGCGAAAGCGGCTGAAATTGTCGTGCCGGTCATGGCATTCATTTATATCGGCATGTGCTTGATCATCCTTTTATTCAATGTCACTGATATACCAGCGCTCTTTTCCTTGATTGTCGGGAGTGCAATTGGCACTGACGCCGCTTTCGGCGGGATTGTAGGCTCTGCGATTGCATGGGGTGTACAGCGTGGAGCTTTCTCCAACGCTGCGGGTATCGGGAGCGAAACTTTCGACTCAGGTGCAGCAGAAGTCTCGCATCCTGCTAAACAGGGATTAGTGCAATCCTTCTCTGTTTACATCGATACATTGGTCATCTGTACGGCAACTGCTTTCATGATTCTTTTGACGGGCATGTACGATGTGAAGCCGGACGGGGGAGCAGCGATTACATCCAACCTCGATGGCGCGGCTGTTCCGTCCATTTACACGCAATTGGCAGTGGAATCCGTCCTGCCCGGCTTTGGCGCAGCGTTCCTGGCCATTTCACTGTTTTTCTTTTGTTTCACAACGGTCATGTCTTATTATTACAAAGCGGAAACTTGTCTCGTGTTCTTAAGCAAAGACCGCGAAATCAAAAGCGCATGGCCGAACCATATTTTGAAAGTCGTTCTGCTCGGCATGATTTACTATGGAAGCATTGCTTCTGCTGATCTTGCCTGGGCATTCGGCGATCTCGGAATGGGAAGTATGGCATGGCTTAACTTCGTAGCGATTCTGTTCTTGACTAAGCCTGCGATTAAAATTCTGCGGGATTATGAGAAACAAAAACGCGAAGGGAAAGACCCGGTCTTTGATCCGGTGAAATTAGGAATCAAAGACGCGGATTTCTGGGAAAATGAGTATCAGCAGCCGAAGAAGTGAAGTTGAGCGATTAGAAAGTTCGTTTGTATAAAGAATGAAAAAACGCCTTCTGCAATTCAATTGCAGAAGGCGTTTTCTTATAGACGCCGAAGTGATATACATCAAAACTTGACTTCAAAAAATAAGTATAAATAGTTTAAAAAGTCGTATTATTTAAGCAATTAAAAGGCCAACATTTTCTTTATAATTGTGATAATCAATTTTTCATACTAGAGGAGGCAATATGGTGAAGACGAAATTAAAGGCGAAGTATGTAATCGGTTATCACGAAGAGGATCACGTGTTACTTACAAATGGAGAAGTGGTATACGAAGAACAATCGATTGTTTATGTCGGCAACGAATATGATGGAGTAGTCGATGAAATAATCGAATGTGGCAATGCAGTGATTAGTCCTGGATTCATTGATTTGAATGCGCTTGGAGATATCGATCATGACATTTTGCATATCGAAGCGGATGAGGAACGAATGAAGAATTTATTGTGGTCAGAGGATTATATGAAAAACAGTTCAAAAGAAGCGATGACACAAGAGGAAGAAGCGTTCAAATCACTTTATGCATACACTCAGCTAATTCTGAATGGCGTCACGACAGCGATGCCGATTACATCTGTATTCTATAAAAAATGGGCAGAGACTTACGCTGAATCTGCAGCAGCTGCGAAACATGCGGGAAAATTAGGTCTGCGAATTTACTTAGGCCCGAGCTATCAATTTGGCATGCGTGTTGTGAAAGATGACGGAACGATTGAAGTTCAGTGGGATGAAGAAGCGGGACGAGTGGGCTTGGAGGAAGCGGTCCAATTTGTCAAAGAGTTTGACGGTGCTTATGACGGGCTCGTGAAAGGGATGTTTGCACCGGAGCGGATTGAGAGCCAGACGGAGGAGAGTTTGAGAAAGACAAAAGCTTATAGTGAGGAACTGGGAGCGCCGATTAAACTACACGCAGCCCAAGGCAGTTTTGAATATCATAGCCTTCTCGAAAAGCATGGTGTCACGCCACTCCAATATTTGAATAGCCTTGGCTTTTTAGGGCCACAGACAGGGATTCCGCATGCGAACTTCATCGCGGGATATAGCGAAGCAAACGGGGGAGAGGGCGATGATATCGCAATTCTCAATGAAACAGAGACGACTGTCATCCATTGTCCGATCATTATGGGACGACGTGGAAGCGGCTTGGAATCCTTTGCGAGATATAAGGAGTCAGGCGTCAATATCGCGATTGGTACAGACACATTCCCACCTGACATTTTTCAAAATATCCGGGCAGGCAGTATGATTTCACGCCTCCATGAAAAACGGCTTCAAAGTTCTTCATTCGCTGATTTCTACCGAGCTGCTACACTCGGTGGCGCGAAGTTTTTAGGAAGGGAAGACCTAGGGCGACTGGTGGTTGGAGCGAAGGCGGATGTGATTGTCATCGACTTGGACGGCTATCATATGGGAATCACGGATGATCCAATTCGTACGATGATCATGAGTGGATCAGGGAGAGATGTCAAGATGTCCATTATAAATGGGCGCGTCGTCATGAAGGATAGAAAGATTCCAGGTGTTGATTTGGATGAACTGAAGTCGAAAGCTCAAGCTTATTTCAAAAAAATGAAGAAGGCATATGGGGAGCGGGATTATCAACAGTTGGAAGACAGAGAGCGTTTCAATCCCTCCTTTACACACGTAAATCTCAACAAAAGTCGATAAGGTAAAGATTGTGTAAAAGAAAGTAAAGAAAATGAAACCTAATTATCAGAATTTTTCCTATAATTTTAATAATACATCAGAGTGTGAGGGGGAAGCGATTTGAATAAGGTTCATAAGAGAAGGTTAGGGATTGTTTTATTAATGCTTCTACTGTTTCTTGCAGGGTGTTCCACAGGAGATAAAAATGCATCGACAGAAAAAGGAGAAGTGAAAGCTTCTGACGCTGAAGATACGTTAATTGTTGCAAGACTCTCCGATGCGGAAAGTTTAGATCATCAATTCATGTCAACGATCAATGCTGCGAGCATCACCCACGGAAAGATTTATGAAGGATTAGTTGGCCGAGATAAAAACGCTGAGTTGCAGCCTTTGCTTGCAGAGAGTTGGGAACAGCTCGAAGACACGGTATGGGAATTCAAATTACGCCAAGACGTGAAATTCCATGATGGAACAGAATTTACTGCCGAAGCTGTAAAAGCGACGTTCGATCGACTACTGGATCCGGAAGTCGGATCACCAAGAGCAGGTGTCTTGGCGATGGTCGAAGAAGTGAAAATCGTCGAAGAACATACTGTACAATTTCACTTAACTGAACCTTATTCGCCACTGCTTTCCATCCTTGCCAGTCACGAAGGTGGCATATTGAACCCGAAATCAATCGAAGAATATAGTGGGGAAGCCATCCGGGAGCCGAACGGAACAGGCCCTTTCACATTTGAATCATGGACACCAGGAAAAGAAATCATCTTGAACCGGAATGAAGAGTATTGGGGAACACCGGCGAAAGTCGGCAGAGTCGAATTCAAAGTGATTCCGGAAGAAACGACGCGAACATCGATGGTGGAGACGGGAGAAGCACATATTGCTGAACCACTCTCAATCGCACAATTCGATGCAGTAAACGCCTCTCAAAATTCGGAAGTGTACCAAAGTGAAGGGTTTGGTACAGAGTACATCACATTCAACGTTTCGAAAGAACCGTTCAACGATGTGAGAGTGAGAAAAGCGATTGCACACGCGATTGAGATGGACGCGATCCGT
Organism: Planomicrobium sp. YIM 101495; assembly: GCF_009707665.1. Lineage (GTDB taxonomy): Bacteria > Bacillota > Bacilli > Bacillales_A > Planococcaceae > Planococcus. The sequence goes on along the minus strand of NZ_WLZW01000001.1, from coordinate 1,257,259 downwards.
AAAGGTGTCTACAACAACGTCGGTGGCGAAGCGAATTCACTATTAGGCTCGAAAGTATTCGGCTACCACGATGGACTGGAGCCTTATGAATACAATCTGGCTGAAGCGAAACGCTTGTTGAGCGAAGCGGGATACGCGGATGGTCTCGAAATCAAATTGACGACGATGGATAACAAAGAGCGCATCAATTTAGCAGAAGTCGTGCAATCTCAATTGAAGGGCATCGGAATCAAAGTAAATATCGAAGTAATGGAATACGGAACGTTTGTCGATACGACACACTCTGGGAACACGGAGATGTTCATCATCAGCTGGAGAAACGCGACTGGTGATGCGGACTACAACCAGTACAACTTAATGCACTCAAACTCACAAGGAGCGAACGGGAATACGTCATTCTACGACAACCCTGAGGTGGATCAGTTGATCGAGGAGGCACGTGTAGAAGCGGATTCTGACAAACGTGTTGAACTTTATGCAAAAGCACAGGAAATCCAAATGGACGAAGTAATCTATATCCCGGTGCGTGTCATTGAGAACGTTGCAGCAATCTCGAAAGATGTAAGCGGTTTTGAAATCAGCCCATCAGGTTATTTGGAAATCAATAACGTTTCAATTAAGTGAACAAAATACAGAGGGATATCCGCATAAGGATATCCCTCTTCATTTGAAAAAATTTGGAGGGGCGTCATGTATATTTTAAAGGATGTTTTATTGGAGACAGGTTATCGAAAAGAAGATGGACAAGTAAGAGCGACGGAAACGGAGCTGGTTCATTTGAAGATTTCGGATGGTCGGATTATAGAGATTCTAAATCAGAACGAACAGTTTCCACAAGAACTTGAGACGCTGGATGGCAACGGTTTGCTTGTCTTGCCTTCCTTTAAAGAGCAGCATGTCCATCTCGATAAGACGTATATGGGCGAAGCGTGGCGTGCGTGTGTGCCGGCTTCTTCTGTCGTGGAAAGAAGTACGATTGAAATGAATATCCTGAATTCCATGGAGGCTTCGACGCAACAACGGGCAAAAAAGCTGCTAGACGTACTCCAATCCCATGGCTCGACGTCTGTACGTACACATGTCGATATTTACCCGGAAGCCGGTCTGGCGAACCTACAGGGTGTACAGGAAGCGCTGCTCGACTATCGGCATCGCATTGATTCGGAAGTCGTGGCTTTTGCTCAGCACGGCTTGCTGAAAGGGAATACGGCACAGTTGATCAGGGAAGCTGTGCGAAATGGAGCGGGCATCGTCGGCGCAGTCGATCCGGCAACGGTCGATTTGAATATCGAAGCATCCCTTATGGAATTGGTTGATATCGCAGTCGAAGGGAATGTGGAGATTGATTTACATTTGCATGACCCTGGACATTTAGGGACCTTCACGATGAAACGTTTGACAGCTTTGACGATCGAAGCGGGACTACAAGGGAAAGTCGCGATCAGCCATGCGTTTGGATTAGGAGACGTTCAACCATCCGAAGCTAGAGAAGTGGCGGAAGAGTTGAAGGAAGCGGACATCACGATCATCTCAAGTCTTCCTACTGGAAGGATTCTCCCGCCCATCGGCATGCTGGATGAAGTTGGTGTGAACGTGGCACTGGGGAACGATAATATTTATGATTCATGGTGGCCGACTGGGAATGGCGATATTTTGGAGCGGCTAGGCAGGTTAATAGAAATCAATCGCTGGACAGATGAGTTGTCGTTGTCTCAGTCGTTGCGTTTCATCACAAATGGAAAGACACCACTTAATCGGGACGGTGAGCAGATGTGGCCGAATGCAGGCGATGTAGCTGACTTCGTTCTTGTCGACGCACAGTGTGCTGCTGAAGCAGTGGCAAGGCGTGCAACGCGAAAAGCGGTATTCCGTAGAGGAGTCATAGTGGCGGGAAAACTCGATTGAAAAATTACTTGTGTCGTGTAGAGGTAATAGCAAATCAAAAGAGAAGCACCGGGTTTCTGATAGTAGAAATCCGGTGCTTCCTTTTTAATGAAGTTTTCTTTGGCGAAGATGTAGTTGAATCTGATAGAAACTGAAATACAAGACGGCTGAGATGAAGATGCCGAGTAGAGAAGACATCGAATAGAATACTTCAAGCGTAGCCACTTGACTGCCGAGCAGACTCAGGCCTCCTGTCAGAAGAGTGGCTAGCAATGCAGGAATTTGAACTGAAGTAATAGGCTGGCTAGTGGACAAGCCATATAATGCGTCGATATCGATCTTCCTCTTCGAGACAATATAATAATGTGTCAGCATGACCCCGATCACAGGACTGAGCAGTGCACCGACCAGATTCAAGAATGCGAAGATGCTCGTCGAGTTCTCCATGAGCTTCCAAGGAAGTAGCATCGTACCTAGGACGGCGACGAGAAAGGCGCTTTTCTTGAAGCTTAATTTACGTGGAAACAGTGCAGTCAATTGATTGGCTGCTGGAATGACGTTCCCGACAATATTCACAGACAACGTCGCAAGAGCTAGTGTGGTCAGTGAAAGAATAATCGCGAAGATGCTGTCGAATTTATCAACTACTTCAAGGACATTCCAGACTGGGACACCGAAGGCGATTTCGGATCCGATAATGATAGAAATACTGGCGAGTGCGAACAGTAGATAAGTGGCCATGATGCCGATGAATTGACCGCCTGCATGTGCTTTTTTCGTGCGTGAATAGCGGGTGATATCCGAAACGCTCAAGATCGGAGCGACCCATGTAGCGACAATAGCAGAGACACAAGAAATCAATAAGAAGACACTGACTTCGATGTCATGGGCAGGTTCGAACGCTAAGATCGGCTGGATGCCACCAGCCAATTGGATCGACCAGATCGACATGCCGCCAAACACGACAAAGACGAGGACCGTCACACTTTTTGTCAATTTCCCGAGCGCGTTGACATCAGCGAAAATGAAAATCAAATTGATGAACCAAAAGATCAGAAACGATAGAAGGCTCGAAAAGTTCAACCCAAGGAATGAGAAATCTCCGCCGAGTGTCAAATAGCTTGGATAAAACGTACCGATGAAAATGGAAACCGCGATACTACCGGCATATGTTTGCAAGCCGAACCACATAATTCCTGCAATGATTCCTCGGAAGAATCCGGGGAGTATCGCGCCTTTTCCACCATAACTTGCACGCAGCAAAATGGAAAAGGGAATACCATATTTATTCCCTGCGTGTCCATTCAAGACGAGCAAGACGGCAACTAAAAGTGCTGCAAAACAGATGACGGTGAATACTTGGCCTGTAGAGAGACCAAGCGCAAAAAATCCACCAATCGTTACGTACGAAGGAATATTATGTACCGATCCCATCCAGACTGAAAAGTAATGGCTGAAGTTCCATGTTCGGTTCTCTGAAAGGGTTGGGAGTAAATCCGGATTAACCGAAAGGAAACGATTGTCTTCTTGCTTAATGTGCGTCATGTGAACTGTCCTCCAGATTCCTCCTCGACCGGGAATGATGTTGGAGCAAATTTTTCAAGACAAACAAACTGATGATGATGGCTGAAAGGAAGAAACTGACCCAAATCGATTCAAAATACGAAGTAAAAGACGTTGCAACGAGTCCGCCTACTGCTCCGATGAACGAAGAAAGAACGGGCGGAAGCGTATCTTTTCCTTTACTGAATACGATGTAGAGCATGGCAAAAATCATCGAACTGTAAACATGGCCAAAGAAAAACAGTAATTCAAGTGGATATGGCGTCAGTACAATCGCTGTTATAAGTAGCATCGAGATTAGTACGAGCGAGAAGATGTTTTTATATTTAAACTTCTGGTGGTTTGTTAAGCTCTTAAATTCACCGACAATATTGCGGACGAATAACGAGTTTAGCGCATGTAGTTCGGAGCTAGCAGCGGATAGAATCGCCGCGAAACAAAACAGGATGAAGACGAAAATCAGCATGTTAGATTCTAATATGTTGATTAGTTCGAAGATGAGCGAATAAATGTTATCGAATGACCGGCCAGAGATGGCAAGTAGAAAAAGGGATGTAATGGCAATCGGAACCGTGAACCAGATCAATCCAGTCAAGATGAAGACCATTTTGACTTTTTCCTTCTTAATCACAAAGACGCGCTGCCATGTAGCCCGGTCCGTAATCATTTGTCCGAAAAAGATAAGCAGTCCGGTCGAGATGAACCAGAGAGATTCCTTATTTGTCGTGAAGAGCAAATAAGGGTGGTACAGCCGGATGCCTTCGAAAATCACCGTCACACCTTCCTGCATGTAAGAGTAAACAGGAATGAGAATGATGGTGCCGAATACTAAGATGACGCTGATTCCAGCCAATTGGTGAATCCGGTAAAGACCGCCAATGCCGCCGATCAAGAACAGAAAGAACAGGAAAATCGACATGCCGATAAAGAGCGGGACCGGAAATAGGATATGCAATAGTAATCCGGCTCCCATCACTTGGATGAACAGCGTGTAAATACTCATCGAGATGAGCAGGGCCATCATGTACCAATAGCCAAATGGATTGAGCTTTTGCTTTAAGACGTCTCCAATGGTCATTTTCCCTAAGAATGTATAGCTGATTTTCCGTGCGACGAAGCCGAAGAGAATGAGTGCGAGTCCGCCCATGAATGCGTAGCCGATGCCGCCGATTAAGCCGTACTGGATAAGTGTCTCAGGAGAAGAAAGAATGGTGTTCCCAGTGATCCATCTAGCGAGGAGGCTGACGACGCCAAAAGCGATTCCGAGCTGGACCGCTCCTTGAATATAAAAATCAAAGCTTTTCTTTTTCACTGGTGGTGTTCCTTCATCCGGAACTCCCGTGGAGACAGTCCGGTCTCTTTCCGAAACATCTGGCTGAAGTAGTGCTGGCTATTGAATCCGCATCGCTCAGAAACTTCCCCAATGCTTACTTCCGCATGCTCGATTAACATTTTCTTCGCCATCATCAGACGGTAATTGTTTACGTACTCGGAAAATCCGACTTTCACTTCTTCTTGGAACTTCCGGCTCAAATATGCCGGATTGATGTGGATTTTCTCCGCCAAATAGCTAAGTGTGATTTTCTCTTCGTAGTTTTGGTGTATCAGTCGAATCGATTGCTGGATATTTTCGGAGTAGTGCGTGACGTTCGCGTAATTGTTCAAGACTTTTACAAGATCTTCTTCTATGACTGGCTTCGTTATGTAGTCAACGACGCCGATCTTGATTGCTGATTGTGCATATTCGAAGCTCTGGTAAGCCGTCACCATAACGATATCTGCATCCGAAATGGATTGCATTTCTTTCGCTAGCTCGAGTCCGGTCTTTCCAGGCAATTGAATGTCTAAGAACGCCAATAAAATATCGCGGCTGTTCAGTATTTTCAACGCTTGTGAAGCATCTTGCGCTTTGTAAATATCCCACATCGGAAAGTTTTTGTTGATCAAGTATTCCATTTGCTCCAGTTCGAGAGGTTCATCATCGACAAGTAAAATGTTCATGGGAATATTCACTCCTTCAGTTCATTTTTAAAGACAAGGGGAAACGTAACCGTGACGGTGGTGTATTCAGAAGAATGTTTGATGCCGACCGATTTTTCATCGTTCGGAAAAAGGATGTTCAGCCGCTTCGTGATATTGGAAAGTCCGATTCCGGTACCAGCTGCAGTGTGTTCCTCTTCATTCGGAAGACTATTGATAACGTTGATGGAAAGCGTGTTTTCATGTTGCTCGACTTGGATTTTCAAATCAGCCTTCCCAGCTTTCTTATCGAAAGAGTGCTTGAAGGCATTCTCGACAAGTGTCTGGAGGAGGAACGGTAAGATAATCGCTTTCCGGACAGTGTCGTCAGCGATGATTTCATAATCGAGACGTTCACGAAAGCGGATCTTTTGGATGTCCAAATAGGCAGTGATATACGATAATTCTTCATCGAGCGTAATGAATGTCGTGTTCGTTTTGTATTTGTGCTTCAAGATTTTCGAGAAAGTCTCGATGGAATGAATCAATTCCTGTTTTCGCTCGAGCCTTGCAAGACTCAAGATAGAATTCATCGTATTGAAAAAGAAATGCGGCTGAATTTCTTGCGTCAATTGGTTGTACTGCGCCTTTTGCAATTCGTTTTCCAGCGCGATTTCGTTCTTTTCCTTTTCGACTAAATCAATACGTTTTTCAAAAACAAATAAGAACAGCAGTGTGAAAGCGCCTATTAGAGGGGCAAGTACACAGATCATGATATAAAGAGAAAAAGCTTCTATCGTCATCATTTCATGTATTACTCCTCACGTTGCATGATAGGGGTTAGTAGGACGAGAGAATAAAAGGAGAGCATTCTGCTTCCGGAGGTTCTCTCACTTAAACCTTAACCGAAATTCAGAAATGCTCAATAGGAATATCAAATTATTTTGTTAATATAGTAAGCTTCCAGGTCATTGTGCGAGCTCTTCAGCGAAATGGCAGCTGACAAAGTGGTCTGGCTCCAGTTCACGTAAAGCAGGTTCTTCAGTTTTGCATCGATCTGCAGCGAACGGACAGCGTGTGTGGAATCGACAGCCGCTCGGCGGATTAATCGGAGAAGGGACGTCACCTTTCAATAAAATACGTTCATTCTTGATAGAAGGATTCGTTGCAGGAATGGAAGACAACAACGCCTTCGTATAAGGGTGTAGCGGATTGTCGAACAAATCCTTCTTATCCGAGATCTCTACAATTTTCCCAAGGTACATAACCATTACCCGATCCGAAATGTGACGGACGACGCTCAAGTCGTGGGAGATGAATAAAAACGTCAGTTGGAACTGCTTCTGAAGCTTTTTGAGTAAGTTTAAGATTTGCGCTTGGATGGAAACGTCCAGAGCAGATACCGCTTCATCACAAATGATCAGTTTCGGGTCTACAGCAAGAGCGCGTGCAATCCCAATCCGTTGACGCTGCCCACCACTGAATTCATGAGGATAGCGGTTCAATGCTTCGGTAGGGAGCCCGACAAGGTTCAAGAGCTCAGCCATCCGATCCTTTTGTAGCGGCTTAGGAACAGACTGTTGGATCGTCATCGCTTCCGTTAAAATTTGTTTGATGGTCTGTCTAGGGTTCAAGGAAGCAAATGGATCTTGGAAGATGACTTGTAGGTCTCCTCGTAAGTCACGCATTTCCTTTCGTGATAAATCAACAAGGTTTCTCCCAGCGTAGATCACTTTGCCGCCTGTCGGTTCGTCGAGCTTCAAAATCGAGCGGCCCGTTGTGGATTTTCCGCAACCGGACTCGCCGACAATGCTCAACGTTTCGCCTTCATTGACGACGAACGAGATATCATCGACTGCTTTGACGTATGTCTTTGGTTTAAAGATGGAATCTTTCTTGACCGAGAAGTATTGTTTCAGGTTAGCAACCTCTAATAAGACTTTTTTCTCTTCTGCTATCTTCATTAGTTGAATACCTCCTCAGTTGGTTTTGCTCCAGCCCATTCGTCCGAGTACATCCAGCAACGGACTTTCGTGCCGTCGCTTTGTTCGATGAGATCAGGCTTTTTCTCTAGACAAACGGCTTGTGCGAATTCACATCTGGATGCGAAGCGGCAGCCTACAGGCATATTGTATGCACTTGGAACGCTTCCTTCGATCGTATATAACTCGTCGCGGTCTTCATCGATTTTCGGAAGGGAAGCGAGGAGTCCTCGTGTATATGGGTGCTTCGGATCGTCGAATAAGTTTTGAGTAGATGCATGCTCTACAATATTGCCTGCATACATGACTGCTACTGTATCGCATGTTTCTGCGACAACTCCGAGGTCGTGTGTGATCATCATGACACCCATTCCGAGACGTGCTTGCAACTCTTTGATCAACTCAAGGATTTGGGCCTGAATCGTTACATCGAGTGCTGTTGTCGGTTCATCTGCAATCAACACTTCCGGATTACACGACAGGGCCATCGCGATCATAACTCGCTGGCGCATTCCGCCACTCAACTGGAACGGTTCTTGTTTTGCGCGTTTCTCGGGAGAGGGGATGCCGACGAGTTTCAACATATCGACTGCTTTCAGTCGTGCTTCTTTTTTACTCATCTTTTGGTGAAGACGGATTGCTTCGGCGATTTGTTCGCCGACTGGAATGACCGGATTCAGTGAAGTCATTGGCTCTTGGAAAATCATCGAAATATCATTTCCGCGGATCTTTCGCATTTCGTTATCCGGGAGCGTCACTAAATCACGGCCTTTATATAAAATCTGTCCTCCAGCAATCTTTCCTGGAGGAGAAGGGATCAGGCGCAAGATGGATAATGACGTGATACTTTTCCCACAGCCTGACTCACCGACGATACCTAGCGTTTCACCTTTTCTTAATGTGAAATCGATGCCATCGACCGCTTTACTGACACCGTGTTTTGTATGGAAGTGGGTTTTTAAGTCCTTCACTTCTAATAGAATTTCATTCAGTTCAGTCATATTGCTCCCACCTTTTAGTTTAATTCAATCCGTTTGTTGAAGAATCTGTAGAGAATGTCGACTAAGAGATTGACGACTACGAATACAAGTGAGGCAACGAGTACGCCACCTTGTACCATTGGCAAGTCCCGCATTCTGATGGAGTCGACGATCATTCGTCCGAGACCATTAATCGCAAAGATTGATTCGACAAGTACTGTTCCACCAAGCAGTGCACCGAATTGGAGGCCGACAACTGTGATGACAGGAATCAGTGCGTTACGCAATGCGTGTTTGTAAATGATGACACGTTCTTTTACCCCTTTGGCACGAGCAGTACGGATGTAATCTTGTCGGATGACCTCGAGCATACTGGAGCGGGTCATCCGGGCAACGATTGCGGCTCCTCCAGCGCCGAGAGTGAAGGCAGGCAACACGATATGTGCCATGCTATCCCAGCCTGCAACTGGGAAGATTTGAAGCTTCACAGAGAAACCATACATAAGCATTAAACCGAACCAGAAGCTAGGAAGTGAAATTCCAAGTAGTGCAAGGATCATAACAACTGTGTCGATGATTGAGTAAGGCTTAACTGCTGAGATGATTCCTGCAGCCATTCCAAGAACGACTGTGATGAATGTACTGATGATCGCAAGTTCCAATGTAATCGGTAGGCGGATCAAGATTTCATCGAGTACAGGCTGGTTATTTTTTAAGGAAGTTCCCAAGTCACCGCGGAAAATATTCGTGACGTAGTCGATATATTGAGCGTATAACGGTTGATGAAGACCGAGTTGGACGCGCAGTGCTTCGATCGTTTCTTTTGTCGCACCTTCACCAGCGAGTAGAACGGCCGGATCTCCGGGGACAAGTTGCATGATGATGAATACGACAATCGTTACCCCGAAAATGACGGGAATGGTCTGGACAAGACGTCTTAAAATGAACATTAGCATGGGAAGAACCTCCTTTAGTTACTCGCTGTTATTTTTTCATCCGTGGATCGAATGCATCCCGTAGTCCATCGCCGAAGATATTGAAGCCGAGAACAAGCAATGCAATTGCAAGACCCGGGAAGATGGCGATGTAGGGTGCAGTGAACAAGAAGTCACGTCCGCTGCTTAACATCGTTCCCCATTCTGAAGAGGGAGGCTGTGCACCTAACCCTAGGAATGACAATCCAGCCGCAGATAGAATGGCTGTTGCGACACGTAATGTTCCTTGGACGATGATCGGTGATAAGATATTTGGCAAGATGTGTTTGAAGATGATCGTGCCGTCATTCGCTCCGAGCGTCCGGATGGCATCAATGTATTCGAGTTGTTTCACTTCTAATGTTGATCCCCTGACGATACGGGCGAACAGTGGTACCGAGAAAGCACCGACGGCGATCGTGACGTTGATCAAACTTGGTCCGAGCGCGCTTACGATAGCTAAGGCCAACAAAATTCCTGGGAAAGCCAAGAGTACATCCATGCAACGCATGATGATGGAATCGACCCACTTGCCGTAATACCCAGCGATCAGTCCGAGGGTGATTCCGAAGAATGCCCCGAAGATGACGGCTGCAAAACCGACGCCCATGGAAAGTCTGGAGCCATAAAGGATGCGGCTGAGGATATCTCTTCCTTTATCATCTGTTCCCATCCAATGATCCATTGATGGTGGCACGAGTTTGTTCTCCAAGTTGATTTCATGTGGATGGTAAGGTGCCAGGAACGGTGCGAAAATTGCGATGAAGATATAGAAGAGAATGATCAGTCCTCCCACTACGGCAGCCTTGTTTTCTAAGAACACGGAAAAGAAATTGGAAATGACGGATTGCCTTGGGTGGTCGATTGTTTGTGTAACGATGACGGGTTCTTCTTTATTCAATTCGATAGCCATGATGCCCCTCCCTAAAAAGTTGTTTTTTTGGAACGAAAAGCTTCTACGTGTATGGAAGAAGTAGCAGCTGATTCATTTTAAATTAGCAGACTCACAGTAAAAGTAAATGTAATTCCCGATAGTAGTCGAAATAGTTAAATTTTATGTATAGATATTATAAAAAATATTCAAACTATTAAATTAGTATTAGAGATGAGCTTGGAAGAACTAAACGCTGCTCAACCAAAATACGAAGAGGAAAGAGGGAACCCGATGAAAAAGAAAAGCTTCAGGCATGTTGTATCAGGGGTTATGTTAATATGTGCAATTTTTATGCTCGCAGCATGCTCCACGAATTCCAACCAATCATCCGAAAATGAGGCAACAGCCGGTGAGAATACAATGGGAGGAACATTGCATGTCGTCAGACTATCGGATGCAACAAGCTTGGATCCGCATTTCATCACTGATATCCCATCTGCGAACATCAACTATCAGAAAGTCTATGAAGGGTTGGTCAAACCGGATGAAAACTTTGTCCTTCAGCCATCCTTGGCGAAAGAATGGGAAATCATCGACGATACAACTTGGGAATTCAAATTGAATGAAGGCATCACGTTCCACGATGGCGAACCATTCAATGCAGAAGCGGTTAAAGCGACGTTCGATCGCTTGCTGGATCCGGCAACGGGTTCACCGCAGCGTGAGAAATTCGCAATGATCAATGAAGTGAAAGTGATCGATCCGTACACGGTTCAATTGCTTCTGGATTACCCGTATGCACCACTGCTTTCCATCTTAGCGAGTCAGGAAGGCGGCATCATGAGCCCGAAAGTACTAGCGGAAGATCCGGAATCTTTAAAGAAGAAACCAGTCGGGACCGGCCCGTTCGTATTCGAGAATTGGAAGAGCGGTCAAGAGATTTCGTTAGTGAGAAATGAAGAGTATTGGGGAGACAAACCGAATATTCAGCGTGTCGTATTCAAAGTCGTCCCGGAAGATGCGACAAGACTTGCGATGATCGAGACAGGAGAAGCGCACATCAATGACCAAGTTCCGGTCACTGAAATCGAGCGCATCGACGCATCGGACACAATGGACTTGGTTCGTACGGAAGGGCTTGCGGTCGAATACCTCGGCTTCAACACAGCAAAAGCACCACTTGATGACGTGCGCGTGCGAAAAGCGATCAGCCATGCGATTGAGCGCGAATCGATCATTTCAGGCGTCTATAATAACGCGGGAACGTTGGCGAATTCTGCGATGAGCCCAAAAGTCTTCGGACATAGCGAAAATACGAAACCGGCAGAATACGATTTGAACGAAGCAAAAGCTCTTCTTAAAGAAGCTGGAGCGGAGAACTTGGAGATTTCCTTGCTGACGAGTGACCGGAAAGAACGGATCAACATGGCAGAAGTCATCCAGTCCCAGCTGAAAGGGATTGGCGTAGACGTCAAGATCCAAGTCGTCGAATATGGAACGTTCATCGAAATGACCAACAATGGCGAGCACCAAATGTTCATCAGTGGTTGGGGGAATGCGACTGGAGATGGGGACTATAACCAATACAACTTGTTCCACTCCATCTCACATGGTCCAGCAGGTAACTCGTTCTATTATACGAATGAAGAAGTAGATGAAAAAATCGAGAGCGCACGCGAAGAAACTGATGAGAATAAACGATTGGCGCTTTACGAGGAATTAGCACAAATTGAACTCGATGAAGCGGTTTATGTGCCAATCCGTAACTACGAGCACATGGCAGCGAATAACGAGAGTGTAAGTGGCTACTGGTTGAACGCAGCGAACTACTTGATGATCAACGATGTCGAAATAGAAAAATAAACAACAATAAAATAGAAAAAGCGCGATGTCCGTGCTTTTTCTATTTTCAATGGAGGTAGGAAAATGACGAATCATTGGATCAGTAATGTACTTATCGAAAAAGGATTCAAAAAAGTGGACGGTCGAATTGTTGGGACGGAAACTGAAACGGTCCATTTGGAAATCGAAGATGGAAAAATCAAGAGCGTCTCCAGTCATATCCCGGCTCAAGCAGCAGTACAATATGACGCTGCGAATCTTCTATTGCTCCCATCACTGCGGGAAATGCACATTCACATTGACAAGACGTATTACGGCGGACCGTGGAAAGCGTGTACGCCGATCACAAAAGGCATCTTTACTCGGTTGGAAGAAGAAAAAGAGCTGTTACCGAAACTGCTGCCGACTGCGCAAGATCGGGCGGAGAAGATGATCGATCTTTTGATCAACAACGGACATACGCATATTCGGACGCACTGTAACGTGGATCCGGTAATCGGGTTGAAAAATCTTGAGGCGACGGTCCGAGCGCTCGAGAAATACAAGGGCCGGATTACATACGATATCGTTGCTTTCCCGCAGCACGGGCTGCTTCGAAGTGATTCTGTGCAGTTAGTGAGAGATGCGATGAGGAATGGTGCAACACTTGTTGGTGGAGTGGACCCGGCAACTGTTGATCGCCACATCGAGCGCTCACTGACAACGGTCTTCGACATTGCTGCAGAGTCTAATAAAGGGATTGATTTGCACCTTCATGATGTGGATACGCTCGGTGCGTATACGTTTAGCCGCCTAGCACAATATACAGAAGAAGCGAAGATGCAAGGGAATGTCACAATCAGCCATGGAATGGCACTTGGCGACTTCTCGGGTGATGCACTAGATGAGATTCTTGCTGAACTGCGGGCGAATCGAATTGATGTGACGACGACAATTCCTGTAAACCGTCCGACAATTCCAGTGTTAGAAATGGATAAAGCAGGAATCGGGATTTCACTTGGACATGACAGTATCACGGATCACTGGTCTCCGTTCGGGACAGGGAACACAATTCAAAAGCTAAATATATTAGCAGAGCGCTTCAAGTGTGTGGATGAATTCTCATTGAATCGAATATTGAAATATGCGACAGGTGGCATAACGCCACTTGATAATGAAGGAGAAAGAGTGTGGCCGAAAGTCGGGGATGATGCATCGATGATTTTGGTGAACGCCACTTGTACTTCCGAGGCGATTGCGAGAAGAGCGGGTGTAAAAGCAGTCTTCTTTAATGGTCAGGAAATCAAAAACAGACTGCCGCAGATGCAGTGAAGATGGAGGAGGATTCGATATGAAAAACATTACCTGGATTAAAAATGTGCTTTTGGAAGATGGTCTAACTACTACTTCCGAGCAAGCGGTTGAAACCTTAACTGCTCTTTACGACTTGAAAATCGAGGATGGAAGGATTGAACGAAAAGAACCGGCAGGAACTTTAACAGAACCAGGAGTCCACAGTTTGGATGCGAACGGATTGTTAGGGCTGCCTTCTTTCAAGGAAATGCATAACCACTTGGACAAAACGTACTTGTCGCTTGATTGGAAAGCTTGTCACCCCGTCTCTAGCTTGAAAGAGCGTTTGGATCTGGAAGCCATTGAATTGACTGAGCTTGCGGAAACTGGTGAGCAGCGCGCGACTGCAATGATTCGACTCTTGCAGTCAAAAGGCGCGACGCACATTCGGACACATGTGAATATCGACCCGTATATCGGACTGAAAAACCTTGAAAGTGTCCGTGCAGCTTTAGAAGCACATGCGGACCAAATGAGTTATGAAATCGTCGCATTCCCACAGCACGGCCTCTTGAACGGGGATGTTCCTGAGCTAATGAGGGAAGCGATGCGAAATGGTGCGACGATGGTCGGCGGCTTGGACCCTGCCGGAATCGACAAGAACATCGAGAAATCAATGGATACGATGATGGGGATTGCGACGCAATATGATGCGGATGTCGATATTCATTTACACGACGGTGGTCAAGTCGGCTATTACACCGTTGAGAAGCTCATCGAACTGACGAAGGATGCGAAATGGGAAAACCGTGTAGCAGTCAGCCATGCGTTCAGCCTAGGAGATGTTGTACTTCCTCAACAAGAGAAAATTGCATATGAATTAAGTGAGACAGGGATTGCCATCATGTCGACGATTCCGCTAAACCGAACGATGCCGCCGATTGCTTTACTTGATCAGAGTGGTGTGAAGGTCCATTTCGGTTGTGATGGATTTTATGATTCGTGGTCACCTTATGGAACGGGAGATCTTCTAGAGAAGAGTACGCGCTACAGTGAGGTTTACCGGAAGAGCGATGAACGTTCACTGGCTGAGTCTTTGAAATTTATCACGGGTGGAATCGTGCCGCTTTCAAATGGCGGAGATGTGTTATGGCCAAAAGTCGGAGATGCCGCGGACTTCGTGTTCGTTAACGCATCTTGCTCAGCAGAAGCGGTCGCACGCACACCGGAAAGAGAAGCGGTCGTATTCCAAGGAAATGTTGTGTACGGAAAACTAGAAAGAAGTAAAGTGCAAAATTGAGCGGGAGCTTATTAATAGAAGCGAGTGCAACTGGTAACCAGGATTTAGTAGTGGATCTTCTCAGCAAGGGAGCGGATGTGCTTGTCCAAGATGAATCCGGACAAACGGCGTTAATGCATGCTGTTCTCGCAAATGATTTCACAGTTTCCCGATTTCTTTTAGAAGCTGGAAGCGATCCGAATCATAAAAATGCGAATGGTCTTAGCCCGTTTATTGCTGCGGGAGCGAACGGCTTTTCGGAGCTACTTGACTTGATGCTGTCATACGGAGCGGATGTCACGATTGTGAACCGGTTCGGCGGCACTGCATTGCTTCCTTCCAGTGAAAAAGGCTATCTCAAAACAGTTCAGATATGCTTAGAACAGGGCGTACCAGTCAATCATATGAACAGACTTGGCTGGAGCGCATTGCATGAGGCAGTAATATTAGGAGATGGAGGCTATTTATACACACTCATCGCAAAGCTCTTGCTAGAAGCCGGTGCGGATGCAGATGTGAAAGATCGAAGTGGCTTATCACCAGCTGACTATGCCAAAATCCTTTCGCAATCTCAAATAGAGCAACTTTTTGAGAGCGATGTTCTTAGAGACAGCTCCGAGACCTCTCAATTCCTTTCATTTTTCAAAGAAGGAAAGTATGAAGAAGGGTTGGCACATGTCGAAAGAGCTTTTGCGAACGAAGAAAAAGGTGAATTGTACTTTTGGGAGGGATTATTCCTACAAGAACTGAAGCAATTTGACCGTGCTATCGTTGCCTTCACGAAAGGGATCACATCGGAAGTGGGGAGCGAACAATTTTACTTCTACGTGGCAAATTGCTTCCGGATGATAAAAAGGCAAGAAGAAGCGCTCGAAATTCTCAATCAAGCAATTGCAGTGAGCGCAGCCCCCACGTTTTACCTGTATCATAAATCGAATTATTTACGTGAATTCGATCGGCATTCGGAGGCGATTGCGGCCATAGAGCAGTTGCTGGAAAGTTCACCGGAGCGAACGGATTATTTGTTCCACCAAGCAAATAGTTTAACGACAATCGGCGCGTACGAAAAAGCGGCCAAAGCAATGGAGTTGGCGACTTCGTTGGATCCGGGAAATGAATTGTTTGTCGAGCACCGATCACAGTCACTCGAAAAAGTTACTGCACACAGTTAAAAAAAGGAGAACCGCCCCGCATCCGCGGCAGGCGGTTCTCCTTCATTCTCTACTCAAATCGTCCAACGGTCATTAATGATCGCGACGAGAATCCAGTCGCCACTGGCTGTTTTCTCGAAGACCATGTTCAAGCTTTGCCAATCCATGCCCTCGTACTGCGCAGTGCCCGGGAAGTAGAATTCGACGATGGTCGCTTCCGGGTAAAGCATGTGGATCCAGTCTTGGGTCATCGGCTGCTCGGTCCGGTCAAAGCGTGTTTTTGAAGTATAGTTGGCATCGAGCAAGTAGTCGTCATAGTATTCGGCAGGTGTTTCTTTAATTGCGAATCCGCTGCCGTCTTCATAGCCCCAAAGCCGCTCGGTCTCATCCGTCATGAAGGCAGGAAGCTCGGCCTTCGCAAAAGTGACGCCACCATCTTCGAAGCATCCACCACTATACGGACAGAACGTCAGGCCATTTTCTGTGCCGACATATGTTGCAACATCCACGAAGTTTTCGACTTTCAGATCAGCCAAGATTTCATTCGCCATCGTCAGCAGTTCCTTTTTCTCAGGAATGAAGGACGGCTCGATGGTGCGTGCTAGGAAAGCGGAGAATTGTGCACGCGTTACCGGAGCGTCTGGTCGGAAACGGTTGTCAGGATAGCCGAGTGCAACGCCCGCATCCGCGAGTCGAGAGACTGAATCGAATGCAAAGTGATTAGCGTGCATGTCCGTGAATCCATTGTCAGATGCTTCAGGGAAGTAAAATGCACGGTCAAGCATTGCAGCGACCTGTGCACGTGTGACAGCCAAACCTGGCCCGAAATAATTGTTGGCGAAGCCAAAGACGATTTCTTCGTCAACAGCTGCTGCAATAGGACCGGAAAAGGTGTGGCTTGCTGGCACATCACGGAAGCCTGTTTGGCGCGGTGAATCATCCAAGTCCAGTGCACGGACGATCATCGCGGCAGCGTGAGCTCTTGTAACTGGTGCATTTGGACGGAACGTGCCATCAGTATAGCTGTTGATGATTCCTTCCTCATGCAAATACGCGATTTCGAACGCAAACGAATGATCTGCATTGACGTCATCAAACAGGACGATCGCAGTGGCGGGAGAAGAAAATAAACCGAACGTGAGGACGGCAGCAGCAAGAAGAGAACCGAGCGTTTTCATCTTGAAACCCTCCCATTTTGTTTTCATTTTACCACGATTTTTTCTGTTTGTAATCTTTTGTATCTGAAATTTCAGATATGTTTTTACGCCCGGAAAATAGTTAAATAAACGCACAAGAAAAAGACAGCCGCGGCTGTCTTTTTTCAATATCTTGAACGTTCAGTTGGTGCGTTGCCGGTTTTCTTCCCATCTCGGTAAGCTTCCCACATACCGAGGAGGTTTGCTGCGACACCTGTCCATTGGTTCACTTCCGCTTCGTTCTGTTTACTGTTGGAGACGCGTTCCGAAATGTTGGATGTGATGACGCGGACGCTTGAGTTCATGTCGACGACCGAGTTGACTGTTCCTTTGCCGGCATCGACGACAGTGGTGATTTTTTCTTTCTTCCCGTCAATGTCGACTTTCAGCTCGTTCGCTGTATGCGAGAGCTTCGACGTTTCGAGCTGGATGTTCTCCATGCGCTCTTTCAGATTATCTGCAGAGCCTTTGATTTCTTTCATCGGGCCTTTCATGCCTTTGAGCAGCAGCAGGATGCCGATGACTGCGATCACGAGTCCGAGAATGACGAGGCCGAGCGCAATCCACAAGATTAAAGTCGTATCCATGTGAGTTCCTCCTTGTTATGTAATGGCGTATTGATTTCATTATACCCTTTCTTCGATGGAGATTAACATGGCGGGACAAAGAAGGAGTTCGGGAAGTTGTTCGAGAAAGCTACTTGTAAGAAAAGAAGGAGGATGAGACGTATGTATAAGCAGAAAACGACTGAGACGGATGCGGATGTCATCGCGTTCATCGAGGAGATCGAACGGCCGGCCAAGCGGGAAGATGCGTACCGCTTACTGGAGATGTTCGAGCGGGTGAGTGGCTATCCGCCGAAAATGTGGGGGCCGAGTATCATCGGATTCGGTTCATATCATTACGTGTACGCGACAGGGCACGAAGGCGATGCGCCGATTGTCGGATTTTCCCCGCGAAAAACGAAGCACAGCTTGTACTTCACGACGGATGAGGATACGCGGAACGAGTTGCTTGCGAAGCTTGGGAAATATACGAGTGGGAAATCGTGCGTGTATATCAATAAATTGCCGGATGTGGACGAAGTAGTCTTGGAGCAATTAATCGCCGAAACGAAAGTGTATATCGAGGAACTTTATCCTGGCAACGGCGAGCAGGTATAAAGCTTCACTCTCGATTTCTAGAAAAAAAGCGAAACTGCCTCCTCAGACCTATTTGTCTTAAAAATTGCACATACTGAAAACACCGTTATAAAAGGGTTTTAAGCGATTAAAATATAATTTGAAAGAAAATTAAAAAGAGTTAGACAGATGGGATTGTTTGCCTATATAATCTAAATAACGGCAGTAGAGCGCTTGAATAAATGGTGGAATATGGTTCTAAAATCCGTAAATAAGCGCATAAAAAATACCGCCGATAAAGTTGAAGATTGGGGGGATGCATTGTGAAGCAGACGCTTTACATAAGAAATCCCCGGGTGTGATTGTCTGACCGACGAACACCCGGGGGTCTAGGGAAGGAGTATACCAACCTTAT
This sequence comes from Planomicrobium sp. YIM 101495, assembly GCF_009707665.1. GTDB lineage: Bacteria > Bacillota > Bacilli > Bacillales_A > Planococcaceae > Planococcus. Next base: position 1,238,767 of record NZ_WLZW01000001.1, on the reverse strand, counting down.
GTCCAAGTATACTCCTTTTTTGTGCATAAATTAAGTGCAAACGACAAAAGGGGGATTTTTTTCAATGGGATTAGAAAAGCAATATGCGATCAAACCGGATACGATGGCGATTTTGCCGCAACATGATGAGTTTGGATATTTGCATACATTGATGTGTCACCGCCAAGGGACGACGGTCGCGGATATGAGTCCATTTGAACTGATCGAACGGAATCTCCAGTATCTCGGTTCGAGCATCCACGGAGCGACACTCAGCTCCAAGGCACTGATCGGCGCGAGTCACCGCTATCCGCTGGTGATCAATGAAGAACTCGATATTATCTTGATGCCTTGCGTTTCACCGAAGCGTCACGACTGTATCTGGTTTTCCATCCGCCACATCCGCAAGACCGAGAAGCACGGCGCGGATGAAACGCTCGTCCATATGAGCAGCGGGGGGACAATCATCGCGAACATCAGCAAATTGGGGTTCGATACACGATTGAAGAAAGCGTATGAACTGAGGTATAAGACGCTGACGCGAAAGCGTGAATTCGTCGCGCTGATCAACGAGCCGTCGGAAGTGTACCATTTGAAAAAAGACGGGAACCGCTTGAATTTCGAGCTGAGTCCGTCAGAAGAAAGCAAGCGGATTTTTTGAAAATCCACCGGTGCGTGAGTGCAATGCTCATGCATCGGTTTTTTCAATGGCGTCATGTATAATAGAAGGAAATGGGAGACTTCCTGCGAAGTAAGTGCAGGACGTGAGCACATACATCAGAGGAGGCAGATTTACTTGAAGTATAATTTCGATGAGTTCATCAATCGAAGAAATACGTATTCACTGAAATGGGACGGCGCAGAGTTAATCAAGGAGTTCGGTTTAACGGAGCGTTATGACGCAGAGACGATTCCACTTTTCACAGCAGATATGGATTTGCCAGTGCCGCAGCCGCTCGTCGATGCACTGCACAAGACAGTCGATCACCGGATTTACGGCTATTCGGTCTTTCCTGATGAGTATTTCGCAGCGATCCAGCATTGGTTCCAAAAGCGCCACGATTGGCATTTTCCGAAAGAGGCGATCGTCTATAGCCCGGGGACTGTGCATGCGCTGAACGTGGCGGTCAAAGCGCTCACGGAGCCGGGAGATGGAGTGCTGATCCAGCGGCCGGTGTACCCGCCGTTCACTTCTGCGATCGAAGGGAACGCGCGCGTAGTCGTCAACAACCCACTCGTCTTGGAAAACGGGAAGTATGTTTTGGATCTTGAGGATTTCGAAGCGAAAGCCGCTGACGACAATACGAAGCTGTTTATTCTTTGCCACCCTCACAACCCGACCGGGAAAGTGTATACGAAAGAGGAACTGAGCCGGATGGCGGAGATTTGCCGGAAACATGATGTGCTGATCATCGCGGATGAAATCCATGGAGACTTAGTGAGACAAGGGAAGACGTTCATGCCGATGGCGAAGGCAGTGGAAGATTCATCTCATATCATTACATGTACCGCGATCAATAAGACGTTCAATACTGCAGGACTGCATTGCACGAATGTCATCATTACAGATCCGGACCTCCGTGCGAAATATGCCCTTGAGATGGGGATGCAACTCGCGTCACCATTCGCGATTTCTGCGGTGATCGCGGTTTATAATGAAGGCGAAGACTGGCTGGATCAGCTGAAGGAATATATCGATGGCACGATGGAGTGGATCGAGACGTTCCTGAAGGAGAAGATGCCGAAAGTGAAGACGTCGATTCCGGACGGGACGTACGTCATGTGGCTGGACTTCGGCGGTTACGGACTGACGCCGGATGAGATCCACGACCGCATCTACAATCAGGCGAACGTGCTGCTTGAGGATGGCCATTTGTTCGGTGAGGAAGGCAGTCAGTTCCAGCGCATTTGCACACCGTCACCGCGACCGTTGATCCAAGAAGCGATGACACGCATCGCGAAGGCTTTCGAAGATTTGTCATAGGTGCAGAACATCCGGCCAGGGAGGCGCGGGTGTTCTTTTTTTCTGTCATCATGCAGCTATTGCTTTTTGCGATAAGCCGACCAATTCTTTTGAATGGGATTCGTGCGCTTTCAATGGAATTGCAATGAATGCCCGCAAAGATGTTTAAACTGAAGCTGATTAGGCAAGAGGAAAGAGAGTTACTCTGTTTTTGATGAAGTATTTTTGTGCTCAATATTCATGGATTGCGCACCTAGCGCACTTTTCGATAAAATAGAGACAGCGCATTTTTTCTCGGAATTCGTTTTTTGATGCAAAGGGGAAATGGAGAAGAGTTCAGGCAAGGGCATCTTGCCTGTGCGAATGATAAAAAAGGTGGGAGTTTTTTGATGAAGAATTTAAGCGAATCAACAATAAGCACGTTATTTGAAGCCATGCTTGAAGGAAGCGAAGTGGCGACGGTCGTGACAGATCCACAATTGAAAGACAATCCGATCATCTATACGAATCGGACCTTTGAAAAGCTGACGGGCTATTCACGGGAAGAAATCGAAGGAAAGAATTGCCGCTTCCTGCAAGGGGATGGGACGAATCCTGGACAAGTGAAAAAAGTCCGGGAAGCAATCGAGAATGAGAAGTCAGTAACGGTCGTGTTGAAGAATTTCCGGAAAGACGGCTCGTCTTTTTGGAATCGGCTGCACATCGCACCGGTCCGTGTTGAGGATCAATTATTCTTTATCGGAACACAGACGAACGTCTCCGTGGAAGAAGAACAGCGTGTCTTGCTCACGGAAAAAGAAGAGGAAATCAGCCGCTTGATGCTGCCGATCTTACCGGTCGACGAAAACCTTGCTGCTGTGTCGCTTGTCGGGAGAATGGACAACGACCGCTTCAGCATCTTGACGACCAAATTGAGCGAGTACGTCAAACAGTCTGCAACGATGCACATCATCATCGATATTTCGGGTATCATCTGGGAAGACCATTTCCCGGCACAACAGCTGATAATCATCCAGGATGTGCTGCGTCTCATGGGCAGCCATCTGTACGTGACCGGGATCAATCCGAAGATGGCCATTGAGATAACAGGAGCGGGTAACGATGGATTCCTGACATTCTCGACGGTGCAGCAAGCGATTGCACATGCCCGGACCGTGACAGTCCAATAATTAATGAGCATGCCGTCACACGCGGCATGTTTTTAAATGCGATTAAATAAGTGAGTGACTATTCACTCAACTTAGTGGTAAAGTGGAGAAATAGATTGCAAAATGAGGGAGGGAACATCGTGTTTGTAGTAGATGAAAAAGAAGGAGTCGTCTGTGCGGAGATGTCGGTCGAGAAGATGGGAAAGGTTTATGTGTTTTTCGTCGACGGCATGCTTGTGGATGCGGGACCACAACTATGTGAGAAAGAATTAATCGCCTTCTACAACAAATATCCGATCGACCAAGTCGTTTTGACACATAACCACGAAGATCATACGGGCACAGCACCGTGGCTTCAGCAACAGTTCGGCATTCCGATTTTTGTCCATCCGAAAGGGCTTACAGAATGCAGCGAGGATACGCCTTATCCAGAGTACCGGATTCAGACGTGGGGGAGGCGTGCACCTTTTGAAGCGCAGCCACTGGAGTCGGTGGTGTCGTCCCGCAGCCGGAACTGGCAAGTGATCGAGACGCCAGGGCATGCGCGGGATCATGTCGCTTTTTACGACGGTGAGTCGAAAGTGATGTTCACGGGCGATTTGTACGTCAATCCGCGAACGAAAGTCATCATGCGTGATGAATCGATTCCGCAGATCATGCAATCGATCCGAAAGCTGCTTGAATACGAATTCACATCGATTTTTTGCAGCCACGCGGGCTATGTGGAGAACGGGAGAAGCAAGTTGGAGGAGAAGCTCGCATATCTTGAGAATTTGTCGGCTCAACTGAAGCGCATGCACGGGCAAGGGATGACGGTTGAGGAGATCAGGGAAGAGCTGTTCCCGAAAAGGTATCCGATCATCGCATTTTCAGGCACGGAGTGGGATTCAATGCATATCGTGACGTCTATCTTGGCGAATCAGGATGACTAAGAATGCGTCTACTATTTGATTGTGCCGGCTTGATTGCCGAACGGAAACCGCTCCGGAGATCTTCTCCGGAGCGGCTTTTTGACGTTATTCAACTGGTTCAAGTTCGATTTCGTTCGTCCGTTCGCGGTACCACTGATGGAAGTCGCTCGCTAACGTCTCTGGCGCATCGGTTAAGTACGAGTGATGCACAGGCTTTGCACGTGTCACGGTTTCGAGTGAACGGAGCCCGAACAGCCGCTGGAGACCATTTTGCGTCACTTTGACTTCGATGACTTTTTCCCGCTTCGTCACGAACAACGACGTCGTAAAGCCGCCAGTCTTGAACTGAATTAATTGACCGTTCAAGCAGAAACGGGTGTGGAGAAAGTCGAGCACGCGTGACATGATGATGAGCACGAGCAGCAAGGCTGAAGCAATCCACCACGTCTGCTCGATGCGGAAGAAATCCGGTTTGAAAAACACAAGCAGCGCGGTCACAATGATCCACAGCCAGCTCGGCTTGAGCATCCGGAGCCAGAGTGAACGGCGCGGCAACCGTTCCATCTCCTCTTGGATTGTATAGGACGGCAACAGTTCCGAAACAATGGCGTACGCTTTCGCTTTCGGCAGGAATGGATAAAGCGAGCTGATGTCGAGATTGTCTTCACCGAGTGACAAGCTGCCGGCACTGATCAGTTTCACTTCCGCAAGACCGAGCAGGCGTTTGATGAAGGACTGATTCACTTCAATCGCCTGTACACGGTCTTTGGCGATGGAGAAGGAGGTTTCCGACAAGATCCCTTTTTGGATATAGATCCGTTTGTCGTCAGACGCGATTTCGTACTTGCCGTATTTACGGAATGTCTGGAAAATGCCGAACGCGAGGGATGCGAGAAGGATGACAAGGACGGTCGCGGCGATAATCCAGCCTGAGCTCATCACGTCACCAACTAAGCCATCCACGCGATCTTCCAGGTTGATGAAGTCCGAGATGTTGTAGTAAAGCGAGCCGAGAAGCGGAACCAACAAGAGGAAGCTGAACGAAGTGAAAGATGCCTTCACGAGTTCTCTTGTCGTCGGGCGGAAATGGATGGTGCGTGCCGGTGCTTTCGGCTTCGCCAAGGGAATCTCTGCAGATGGAGCGTCATCCTCTTTAGCGCCAATTTCCGTTTCCTCACGTACTTCCGGTTTGCGCTTCGCCTCGACAATTTCTTCGATCCGTGCCGCTCCTTTTTTTGTCAGCACATCAAACTTCACGGAAGCTTCTTCACCAGCTGTCGCCGTTTCGAAGCGGATCGAGGTCAGACCGAGAACTTTGTGGAAAAACGATGTGTGGCGGTTGATGTTCTGGACTTTTGCGAAAGGAATGGTCCGTTCGGTTTTATTGAAGATGCCATTGTACAGATGGAACCGTTCCGCATCAAGTGCGTAGGAAGACGTCAGCCAAGTCAACAATGTCGAGACGATCGAATAGGCAAGGTAGGCAAGGAAAGCATACCGGCCGTATGTAATGATCGTCGATGGGTCTGTCCGGTTGAAGATGAACAAGATGAGAAACAGGAAAAACAGATTGCGCACAAGAAGGCCGTACTTGAACAAGATGGAAGCCGGATGATGGCGGCGTTTCGCAATCATTGTTCCACCTCTTTGATCTTCGCGAACTGGGCGATGCGCTCACGCAGTTGTTCAGCGATGTTTTTCGGCAACGCCGGGATTGCATGGTTCGACCCCATCGTATCGACGGACAGTGAAGCGAGGCCGTACTTACGCATTATGGGCCCTTGCTTCATCGCGACTGCTTGAATCTTGGACATCGGGATGACTTGTTCTGTCCGCTCCCAGATGCCGAATTGCAAGTATAAGAATTCTGCGTCTAAGTCGTAGCGCCAGCTTTTGTAGAGGAGCGGCGGGCTGATAATGGACCAGATGACGCTGAGTAAGAAGAGTACAGCGATCCCGATGAGTACCCAGCCGATCCATGTATACCAGTCAAAGCGCCAGTCGAGGAAGAATAAGACGCCCAGGACGAGGGCAGAAATGATATTTGTGACGAGTTCATACATCCGCCAGTAAGGAACAGCTTTCGGTGCCAGCTGTTCTGTTAAATTCCAATCATTCATCTATGCAGCACCACCATTTTTCTAGGATAGTATTTATACGAGATGAGGGTGGTGGAAGTTTCGGAAATGAGTGAATTTCATTCAATTCCATCCCCCTTATAAAAAAAGAAGCTGGAAAAATTCCCAGCTTCTCAACAACTTTTATTAAGCCGGATCGACTCCCGGCGATTCATCGCGGATTTCGCCGACGATTTCTTCCAGAATGTCTTCCATTGTCACGAGACCTGCCGTATTCCCATCTTTGTCGAGAATGATCGCCATGTGTGCGCGTTTTTGCTGCATGCTTGTCCATACTTTCCGGATCGGGGCAGTTTCGGCAAAGCTCGGCATTTCGTGGATGAATGAAGCGGCTTCCTGCTTCCTTCCAGCCGCGATGCTGGTCAAGATCTCTTTCGTATTCAGGAAACCAAGAAAGCGGTTCTTATGCGTAGCGGAAGTCACAGGGTATCGTGTGTATTCATGAAGTTTCATCACTTCGAATAGATTATCACGGGATAAACTCTGCTCGACGGAGATGATTTTCTCTTTCGGAATCATGATCTGTTTGACGATTCGTTCGTCAAATGCAAAAATATTCTTCAAGTACGTCAATTCGGTCTGATTGATCTCGCCGCTCTGGAAACTTTCGGCCATGATCAATTTCAGTTCTTCCTCAGAATGCGTGTCACCATGTCCGCTCGGTTCAAGATTGAAGAGGCGAAGGAAAAGCTGCGCAGATCCATTCAGCAACCAGATGAACGGGTTCATGATTTTGCCGAACCAGTACAACGGACGTGCAAGCAGTAAGGTCATGTGCTCCGCATATTGGATCGCGAGTGTCTTCGGTGCGAGTTCGCCGATGACGACGTGCAAGAACGTTACGATCGACAAGGCGATCGCATACGATAGGACAGTGGCAAGTGCAGCCGGGACGTTGAACTCTTCGAATAATGGGTTCAATAGCCGCTCGACTGTCGGTTCACCGAGTGCACCGAGAATCAATGCAGTCACTGTGATGCCGAGTTGGCACGCAGACAAGTAATAATCGAGGTTGTACGCCACTTTCTTCGCGACGATCGCCCCTTTATGCCCTTCTGCAATCAATTGGTCGATCCGTGACATCCGCACTTTTAAGATGGCGAATTCGGCGCCTACGAAAAAGGCTGTCGCCAAAATCATTAATGCAACAAGCAGTAAATTGATGGTTATTTGGACGTCCAAACGTATCCTCTCCGTGAAAGAGAGGTTCACCTCCGTTTAATTTTTCAGGATTGTGTATGGAACATGACTTGCTTGATCTGTTGGTTATCCATTTCTGTTACGGTCCAGATCGTGTCATTCATCTCGAATGTCTGGCCGACTTCGACGTCTTCCAGGCTTTGGTAATGGACCCAGCCGCCGATTGTGGAAATTTCTTCGCTTTCCTCGAAACTCAAGCCGAAACGGTCTTCGATATCTTCGAGAAGGACCCGCCCGTTGATCAAATATTGATGTTCGGCGACTTGTTCGATATCCGCGATTTCATCTTCATCGAATTCATCGTGGATTTCACCGACGATCTCTTCCAGGATATCTTCCAGTGTGATGATGCCAGCAGTTCCGCCGTACTCATCCGCAACAGCTGCGATATGCACGCGGGCATTCTGCATCTTCAGAAGGGCATCTTGGAGCCCCGTCATTTCAAAGACGCTCGGCATCTCCTGGATGAAATTCTCCATTTGCCAAGGCTCTTCCGCGACAATGTGCGGCAAGATTTTCTTCGTGCTGACGAAACCGAGGATCCGGTCTTTGTCGCCGTCTTCTGTCACAGGGTAGCGTGTGTAATTATTTTCATCGAGAATTTCTACAACTTCCTTTAAAGGCGTCTCTTTATCAAGCGCGACCATTTCGGTGCGAGGGACCATGATATCTTTGGCAGAGCGTTCATCGAATGTGAAGACGTTCTCCATGTAAGACAATTCGGTTTCATTGATGGCACCGCCTTCGTAGCTCTGTGCCATGACGATCTTCAGTTCATCTTCCGAGTAGGCGGAATCCTTCGTCGATGGCTTGACTCCGAACGCACGGAGCAAAAGGCGCGCCGCACCGTTCAAGAGCCAGATGAATGGCTTCATGACTGCCCCGAAACGGTAAAGCCAAGGCGCGAGAACCAAGGACATTCTTTCGGCATGTTCGATCGCCAGTGTTTTTGGCGCCATTTCCCCGAGAACGACGTGCAAGTACGTGACCAACAGGAAGGCGATCGCGTACGAAGCGGCAGAAGCCGTTGCGTCCGGAATCGAAAAGAAGTCGAATGCCGGATACAGGAGCCGCTCCACTGTCGGTTTCCCGAGAGCCCCGAGTCCAAGTGCGGTCACCGTGATGCCAAGCTGACATGCGGATAAATAATAATCCAGGTCGCTTGAAACTTTCTTGACGAGTATTGCTTTCTTATTGCCTTCTGCAATCAATTGGTCGATCCGGGACATCCGGATTTTGACGACCGCAAATTCCGAGCCGACAAAAAATGCAGTCAGCGCGAGTAAAAGCACAAGTAATGCAACATTCAGAATCGTGACTATATCCAATTATCTCTCCCTTATCTAAAAGGGATTCACCTCCGTGTTTTTGGGTGAAGCAAGTGCTGCAGACCAGGCTGCCTCATCCAACTTGCTTCGTTTCGTATTCAATCCATTACTGGGTTCATTGAACCGGCTCGATCCGTTGGAGCGTCTGAATCGCATGGATGCAGGATCCATGAAATGAGCCGAATTCTGTTCTCTTCATGCGGTCTACTGCCTTCCCAATGCAAACGCCTCCCATTCTTAAAGTAAGAATAGAATACCATTTGCTCGGAGATTTTTACAGCTAGATGAATGGGAGAGCTGAAGGAAATGTGGCAAGTTCACGACAACAACGGTCTATATAGCGGACTTTGCCGTGATACAAAAAGAAATATAGTCGAAAAACAGCAGGGGCAATGAAAGTTTCTTGAAATCGTTTGGCATTAAAAGTATATTAAGAGGTAGTTTCAAGATCGTCTGACATTGTTCGTGCAGTGAAATTTGTTCTGATAACGATAACGTTTATTAAAAACTGGCGGGTGCATCGAAATGGTACACGTGAAACTGTCATTCCGTTTAAAGTGTGGAGGAGAAAGAAATGAAGAAAGCAATTGTTCACCCGATTGAATGGGTAGAAGTAAAAAATTACGAAGAAATGAGCCGTTTGGCAGCGGATCTATTCGAACAGCAGCTGTCGGCTAAGAAAGATAGTGTGTTGGGCTTGGCGACAGGGAACAGTCCGCTTGGCGTCTACGAGGAATTGATCCGTCGTACAGCGGAAGGCAGGATATCATTCGCGGAAGCAACAAGCTATAACTTGGATGAATATGTTGGCCTTGGTGCGAAAGACGAAACGAGTTACCACTATTATATGCACGACACATTGTTCAGCAAAATCGATATGCCACTGTCACGTGCGCATGTGCCGAATGGCGAAGCTGCAGATCTTGCGAAAGAATGCAGCGAGTACGAAGCGGCGATCGCAGCTAGCGGTGGCCTCGACTTACAACTGCTCGGCATCGGCGTCAATGGCCACATCGGTTTCAACGAGCCGGGTACGTCATTCGATTCGTTGACGCATGTGGTGAAGCTGACTGAGTCTACGCGCAACAAGAACTCGGAGCATTTCCCGGACGGGGAAGTACCGGAGAAGGCGTTGACTGCAGGTCTTCAAACAATCATGAATGCTAAAAAGATCATTATGCTTATTTTTGGTGAAGAAAAAGCGGAAGCTTATGAGCGTTTGCGTTCTGGTGAAGTGACGGAAGATTTCCCCGCGAGTGTCTTGCATTTGCATGGGAATGTGACGGTGTTTTACGGGAAATAAGTGTGTGGCCTTGCGGTCTGTGTGAAAACATGGAACGTGGGGCTTTTTTTGTTGTGCTTTTTTTGGGGGAGTGGGTGTCGTATAAAAATCTGCTTGGGGCTTCGGACAGGGCTCCCGGAAGAAGCCAAGCTGAGGAACGCTCGTCTTCTTCCTCCGCCCAGTCCAAGCGAGCCCCTTCGCTGGTTTGTGGGTGAATTGGGAGAGAGGAGGCAGTTGGTGTTTCTTTCTGTTTTTGGTGTTGAATAGTAGTTTGGCGGCTGACTGCGTAGGCCGCAGTGGTTGTGGTGGTGTTGAGTAGAAATGAGAGGTTGGGTGTCGTATAGAAATCTGCTTGGGGCTTCGGACAGGGCTCCCGGAAGAAGCCAGGCTGAGGAACGCTCGTCTTCTTCCTCCGCCCAGTCCAAGCGAGCCCCTTCGCTGTGGTGTGGGTGGATTGGGAGAGAGGAGCAGTTGGTGTTTCTTTCTGTTTTTGGTGTTGAATAGCAGTTTGGCGGCTGACTGCGTAGGCCGCTGTGGTTGTGCCAGTGGTGAGTGGAAAAGTAAAAAGGAACAACTCATTATTGATGCTTTCTTATTCAGGGGCAAATTCATCCCAAAATGGTGAACTGCGATATGGATTGCACGAACCGCGATTTCAAACAAGTGAACCGCGATATCGACCTGACGAAACGCGATATCAATTGCGCGGAGACTGATTATGTCTGCACTTGTATCGACAAATCCAAAATGCAGAGTCTTCTTGAAATCATACGAGATGATTTAACACTTTCTGATAGAAAGCGACGAAGGCTGTGCTGCGTTGTTCATCCAAATTCCCTAAGTTCTATGTGACTCTTACCCTTTAGCGTGTCGAAACTCTAGAATGCAGGTCAGCCAGACTTGAAATGCCTCAAAGAACTCCTGCATACTCACCCTCTACAATAGCTCAGCAGGATCTGCTTAAGGATGTCCTGCTGCGTCTCGGGCTGAATATCTTCGTCCAGGTACGAGATCGAGGACTTCAAGGCGACGTTGTTGATGAATGTCGCGTAGCTGTTGATGATGGTAACGATGAGCGGCTTGGCCGGCATGTCGCGGCGGATGGAGCCATCGCGCTGCCCGTCTTCGATAATCGGCGCCAAGTTTTGCATGATGACGGTTTGGCGTGCAAGATAGCCGTCGATGTTGGGCAGCGGCTCCCGTTGGAACGAAGCGTAGCTTTCGAATGCTTCGCGGAAGCGGCCGGATTCGTAAGCGTCAGCTTTTTGGTTATCGAGCAGTACCGTCAGTAATTGGTCGAGACGTTCATAGGCGCTGAGCGGCAAAGCGGCGATCCGCGCAAATTCTTCTTCGATGAAGTCGAGTGAGCGAGTGGCCACTGCGACGATGAGTTCGTCTTTTTTCGGGAAATAGCGGAAGACGGTGGCGACTCCGACACCGGCTTGTTGGGCAACTTCTTTCATTTGCACATCCGCGAGCCCTTTTTCAGTGAAGCAGATGCGTGCGGCCTCAATGATTTTGCGGCGCTGGACCTCTTTGTTTTCTTGACGTTTGGATTGCATATAGCAGTTCACTCCCTTGTGTTTAGTATACCGCTTTTCCGAAGTACTTATGTTTGAAAAAGTGGAGAAAGCGGGTTATAATGAAATAAAGTGATAGTTTGACTATCAATAATACGAAAGAGGTGTTGGATGATGAGATTGGAAAACAAAGTAGCGATCATCACTGGTGGAGGATCTGGAATGGGCGAAGCAGCAGTGGAGCTTTTTGCGAAGCAAGGTGCGAAAGTCATCGCAACGGATATCAACTTGGAAGCGGTGGAAGCAGTCGTCGCGAAAATCAATGAAAATGGTGGCGAAGCGATTGCCATCAAGCACAACGTTGCGGCAAAAGCGGACTGGGACGAAGTGATAGCAAAAACGATTGAAGCTTATGGCAAAATCGATATTTTAATCAACAATGCGGGCATTTCGGTTTCGAAAGATTTCATGGAACAAACGGAAGAAGATTTTGCGAAAGGCTTCGCAGTCAATACGAACAGTGTCATGTTCGGGATGCAGGCGGCCATTCCACACATGGAACAAAATGGCGGCGGCTCGATCGTCAACGTGTCATCGATCGCAGGACTCGTTGGAATGTCAGGCGCTGGTGTATACACGGCATCGAAAGGGGCAGTTCGCGCGATCACGAAAGCGGCGGCTGTCGACTACGGCAAGAAAAACATCCGCGTTAACTCGATCCACCCAGGTTACATCGTGACGCCGATGAGTAAAGAGTACATGGAAAGCGATCAATTCCGTCCGTATTTCCTTTCACAGATTGCGCTTCCGGAACTCGGCAAAGCGATCGAAGTGGCGAATGCGATGCTCTTCCTTGCTTCAGACGAAGCGAACCACATCAGCGGCATCGAATTGCCGGTTGATGGCGGCGTCACAGCGAAATAAACGGAGAAAGCTGTTTGTTGTCCTGAATGGAATCCATAATGAAAAGCCGCTCATCCATTTTTGGGACGAGCGGCTTTTCTAATAAAAAAAGATAACCATATAATATACACGTTTTGTTTGCGGAATACGAGCCAACTACTTCCTGATATGTAATTCCGAAGACTCATTTTTGAGTGAAACTTTAAAAAGGTACAAAAAAAATGTTAGAATAATAAAAGGACGAGAATTACTCTGTTGGAAAATCTGGTTCAACAGAGACGATTCACCGTTTTTTTATTTGTCTTTGCAGGCAGCGGATGCATAATCCGAGCCTCTGTATCCTCATTTATTGGCCTGCTTTACACGAATGTTGGAAATCCGAGCTTTCCTTACATGTTCTCAGAAAGACAGAACGGTGACGAAAGAAAGGATTGATGGAATGAAATCAAGTATTGCATTAGATCGAGAACGAGAAAAAGAAAAAGAAAAAGAAAAAGAACGAGTAGAGAAGTATGAAGTACCAGAAGAAGCGACAGCCGATTACTCTTTCGAACGCGTACCGCGAGAAGAACGGAAAATGGGCTGGCTCAGCATCACGAACATTGTCTTCGGCATCGCGACCGCCATCTTCTACTTCCAGATGGGAAGCGTCATGGCGCTGCAATTCGGAGCGGCAAACGCGATCATCTCAGCCGCTTATGCGATCATCGTCGCAGGAATCCTGGGATCGGTCATCGTCTACTTATCAGCAAAATCAGGAATGAACGTCAATTTACTATCCCGCGGAGGATTCGGTTATATCGGAGCCTCACTCACCTCATTAATTTACGCATCTAACTTTATCATGTATTGTGCATTCGAAGGAATGATCCTTGTTGCAGCAGTGCATGCATTTTTCCCCGCCATCCCCATGTGGCTCTTAATCGTTGTTTTCGGTTTGGTGGTCATCCCACTGAACTGGTTCGGCATCAAGCAATTGGACAAGCTCCAAAAATGGTCGTTGCCGATATTTTTCATTTTCCTGATTGCAGCGATCGTCTTCGCTTTTAATTATGAATCCGTCTATGCCGGCAGCTTTTGGTCTTACATGCCTGAAGGTGTACAAGTAGGTGGAACAGCGCTTCTACTATGTATCGGCATGCAACACGGAATCATGGGACTCACGGCACTGATCGCTTCCGATTATGCACGGTTCCTGAAACCGAAAGATTTGAAAATCGGTTCGATCATGATCGGTTTCATCCCGCAGATTTTCTGTTTCGGTGTGATGGGCGGTCTCGGTATTTGGTTCGGTGTTACGCTCGGTGAAACGAACCCAGGAGTATACATCGTTGTCTTGCTCGGCCTTGGTGGTGTGCTCTTTACCGTATTGACACAGCTCCGTATCAACATCACGAATATTTACAGTTCTTCGCTTTCCTTGTCGAGCTTCTTCGAGAACATGTTCGGCTTCAAGCCCGGGCGCCGTTTTTGGGTCATCGTTTCTGCGCTTGCTGCATTGTTCTTGATGCTTGGCGGCATCGTCGATCACCTCGGCACGGCGATGACATTCCAAGGTGTCGCTTTGATGAGCTGGGCGGCAGTGCTTGTGACGGATGCTTTCGTCGTCAAGAAAATCTTGAAGATCGGACCGGGTTATTACGAATCGCGGCAGTTCAACTTGTTTAAGTGGAATCCGGTCGGCGTCATTGCACTTGTCGTGCCGACCATCATTGGTACCATTGCAGCGCTTGGCTTTATGGGAACGTTCCTGCAAAGTACAGCGGCATTCTTCGCCTTGATCCTTGCTTCCATCTTGACGGTCGTCTTGGCTGTTGCAACGAGAGGGAAGTACTACATGAGAGAAGAAACGGGAGACATTCCGAAAGAGGACTGGATCGCCTAATTGAACACGAAAAAGCTGCGCTCGCCATTTTATGGCCGTGCAGCTTTTTTGCCTTTATTTTTCGATATCGAACAATGTATTGAACGCTTCGGTCATGACTGGGTGATTGTAAATCTGATCACGCAGAAACGTATACGTTACGTCAAGATCCATCGCCATCTTAATGAGATTGATCAACTCCGGAGAGGAAGGACCAAATAAGCTGGCACCAAGGATGTGTCCGGTTTTTTTGTCGACAACGGCTTTAAATAGTCCGCGCAAATCATCGATGACATGAGCTTTCGGATGTGCAACGATTTCAAGCGAACCTTCCATGATCGCGAATCCTTGCGCTTCCGCTTGGCGCGCAGTCAGCCCAACGCGTGCGAGCGGTGGATCGATGAAAATGGAGTAAGGAACGTTGCTGCGAGAGTCGCGTGTGCGTTTGCCGTCCTTGAACAGGGCATCCATGACGATACGTGAGTCATCGAGCGAGATGTAGGTAAATTGCGGCCCACCTTTCACGTCGCCGAGTGCATAAATGCCTTCGACAGCGGTCTCCAAATTGGCGTTCACTTTAATCGCGCCGTGGTCATCCATCTGTACGCCGGTGTTCTCCAACCCGAGCCCTTCTGTATTCGGTTTGCGTCCGGTCGCAAGGAGTACTGCATCCGCCGTTACTTGTCCACCGTCCGACAAGCTTAGTCTCACCGAACCGTTCTCCCGTTTCTCGATCCGTTCCGCTTTCACGCTGAATTCGAAAGAGATGCCGGCTGCTTCCATTTCCTTCTGAACTTCAGACGCGATTTCCTCATCTTCATCCGGAAGCAGTGCATCATCCGGCGAAATGAGGGTCACTTCCGAACCGAATGATGCATACATCGAAGCGAATTCAAGGCCGATCGGACCGGCTCCGACAACTGCGAGCCGCTCTGGCAGTTCCTTCGTTTCCATCAGTGTCGTGCTTGTATAGACGTTTTCTGCATTGACGTCGCCTTTGATCGGCGGGATGATGCTTTCAGCTCCTGTATTGATGAAAATATGTTTCGCTTTCACGGTTTCTTTCGTTCCGTCACGATCAATTTCCACTTCTTTGTCGGAAAGAAAACGTGCGGTTGCATGGAAGACCGTCACTTCGTCGAGTCCGGCCAGACTGGCGTAGTTCTTTCCACGCAACTTCTCGACAACTGCATTTTTCCGCTCGATCGCTTCTTGATAAGGCTTTCCGTGCAAGCCGTCATGGACGAGAGCTTTCGTCGGGATGCAAGCGATGTTGATGCACGTGCCTCCGTACATCTCTTCATCCTTCTCGACGAGGGCGACTTTCCACCCTTTCTTCGCGAGTCCTGCGGCTACTGTCTTTCCGGCTTTCCCGAATCCGATAATCAACGCATCAAACTGCTGCATCCATACATCCACCTTTCTGCTGCAGCAAGGTTCGTCCTTGCTGCCATCTCACCTAGTATGTTCCCTTTTGCATCGGGAGTAAACAGCGAATGGACGGGATCAAACGGCTTTTGGGTAGTCATAGAGAAGGTACACGCCCAGGAGGAAAAAGTTCTCTTCGCTTCCAGGCTGATCTCTCTCATTCGGATTTCAAAATGCTCTCTTTTTCAATCAGCAGTAAAGGAACTGAATTTGCCCCTTGCAATTATTTGTATATTAGAATAGTATGAAAAGAAGAAAACTGAATATGCACATCTCTTATAAAGAGCGGCGGAGGGACAGGTCCTGTGAAGCCCGGCAACCACTCCAAGTCAAGATGACTTGGAAAAGGTGCTACATCCTGCAAAATACACATTGTATTTTGAAAGATAAGAGAGGTATAAACTCAAAATCGTCTATTTTGATGCCTCTCTATTTTTAGAGAGGCATTTTCTTATTTTCGGAAAGGGGTTGTTCCGCTTGGTGGAGACAATAGTAAAAGGGGCACCGGGACATTTCGATACCGGTGAAGGTGTATTGGAACAATTGCTGGCATTGCTCGACACGTTAGCAATCAAACAATTTCATGTCGTGGCAGGTGTCACTGCGTGGCAAAAGACAGCGCCATATTTGCCGGAGGAAGTATTGGTCAAAGCACAAGGAAATACGACGTTCTTAGAAGGCCACTGCACGTTAGAGGTTGCTGAGAAAATCGCTTCGGAGGCTTCTGAGAAGCAGGTGGACGCGATCATCGGCATCGGGGGCGGTACCGTGCTCGATACGGCGAAAGCAGCGGCGGCATTGACAGGCGTCAAAGTCGTTTTGATTCCGTCAATCGCCGCGACATGCGCTGCATGGGCACCGCTCAGCGTATTTTATGATGAGTCGGGGACTTTCACACACTTCACGGAATTCCCGGAAGTGAATACGCTCGTCCTGGCAGAGCCCGCGATCATCGCAGAGGCCCCGGTGCGCTATTTGAAGGCTGGCATCGCGGATACACTCGCGAAATACTACGAGGCGCGGACGCTGCTCGATGCATTTTATGAAGGGCAGACGTTGCCAGTACGGATCCGCATTTCCCAGCAGGCAGCGGAACTGTGCAAGGGTGTCTTGTTGGAAGACGCATCGGGAGCGATTCAAGCTGCTGAACAAGGAATCGTTACTGACGCACTTAAGCGTGTCACCGAGAAGATCTTCATGGCGGGCGGCATGGTCGGTGGGTTCGGGGGGAAGGCAGGGCGCGTCGCAGCAGCGCACTCCATCCATAACGGTTTGACAGCAGCACCTGGCACGCGGAAGCATCTGCACGGGGAACTGGTCGCATATGGCCTTCTTGTCCAGCTTGCGATTGAAGAGGACTGGCAAGAACTCGACAGCCTCATCGAGTACTACAAGACGTGGGGCTTGCCGATCCGTCTATCAGATCTCTCGGTGGATGTGAAAGACGAAGCGTTGATTAGCCAAGTCGTCAAAAAAGCGGTCTTGCCGCAAGAATCGATCCATTACATGGAACAGGAGATCACCGAAGCTTCCGTTCGAGAAGCGATTAAAAGAGTGGAAAGTAAAACACAACATATTGAGACATTGGAAGGGGAATTGGCATGAAGAAATTATTAGCAGGAAGTTTATTGGTATTATCAGTAGCGGTACTTGGAGCTTGTGGTGGAGAAGAGGCGTCAAGCGGCGAAGCAGAAAGCTTAGTGGACGACGGTGTTTTGACTGTCGGTGTAACGGGCGGGCCGCACGAAGAGGTGGTCAATAAAGTAGCTGAACTTGCAGAAGAGCAAGGACTCGAATTCACCATCGAAACGCAAGTGTTCTCGGATTATGTGATGCCGAACGTTGCGCTCTCTGAAGGGGAAATCGATTTGAATTCATTTCAGACAGAACCGTTTTTCGATGAGATGAATGAAAGCCGCGGTCTTGACCTAGTACGTGTCGACGATACAGTGACATTCCCAATGGGGATCTACTCACTTGAGTATACGGACATCAAAGACTTGCCGGAAGGCGCACGAATCGGTTTGCCGAGTGACCCGACCAATAGCGGACGCGCTCTTGCCTTGTTTGAACAGGCAGGACTTTTGAAAGTAGAGGAAGGCGTCGGGCTTGCTGCGACGATTCTTGACATTGCAGAAAACGAAAATAATTATGAGTTCATCGAATTGGACTCGGCGCAAATTCCGCGCCAATTGAACGAATTGGACGCTGCAGCAATCAACACGAACTTCGCACTTGAGGCAGGCTACAATCCTGCAGAAGATTCGATTTTCAGTGAATCTAGCGACTCGCCGTTCGTGAATCTTGTCGCTTCGCGTACAGAAAATAAGGATGACGAGGCGATCAAGCAGTTCTTGGAGCTGTACCACAGCGATGAAGTGAAGCAATTCATCGAAGAAGAATTCAGCGGGGCGATCATCCCTTCTTGGTAATTGGCATAGGGTATCTGGCACTACAAGTGAATCATCTAGGTAAAGGCTGTCGGGAAATTCGGACAGTCTTTTCATGTGCCTGAGAAAAGGCAGGAAGCGGCAATAACTCCTGGGGCTTAACGTTTAGTTTTGCAGCAACACAGGAATAGAAGGAGGAAGAGCTGTAAGGAGGGAAACCGGTGATCATTTATACAATCGGGCACTCGAATCATTCGAAGGAATTTTTTGAAAAGATGCTGAAAGAAACAGGCATCGAAATGCTGGCGGATGTGCGGGCGTATCCAGGAAGCCGCAAATGGCCACAGTTTTCAAAAGGTCTGTTTCCTGTGTGGCTTGAAGCTGAAGGAATCGTCTATGAGCATTTTCCGAAGCTCGGCGGGAGACGCCGGAAATCGAAGGATGTGGACAGCGAAGTGAATGCAGGGTGGCGCAATCAATCGTTCCACAACTATGCAGATTATACATTGTCGAAAGAATTCCAGCAGGGAATCGACGAACTCCTGGAGAAGGCGTCGATGCAGAAAGTGGCCTATTGCTGCTCGGAGCGGCATCCGGCACGTTGCCATAGACTGTTGATCAGCAATTGGCTAGTTGCGAACGGCCACGAGGTGAAGCATATCATCGACGGCAAGAAGGAAACGGTAGAACTGGTTGACCATGAATTGGCGGTGTGGGGTGCGCCTGCTATCGAGAAAGGGGACGGGAGGGTCCTCTATCCGAAGAAGGAATAACTGCCGTTTTACGTGATCCAATAGCGTGATATAGAAGAGTGCTGACAATCTTGTCAGTACTTTTTTTGCTGGAATGAAAATGACGGATAAAGAGATTTGAATCTATGATGATTTTTATTAATCATAATAGTGAATATATTTAATTTTACTTTCCATGATAATTTTTGTAATGTTTAAAGAAATATATTAATTCGTTACTGCTTTTGCAGAAACCTGCATCGTTGTGATCGGAAAATGAAGGAGGACACGATACTTAGGAATGGCACGCCGATTCGAGATGAAATGGCTGCACGGGTGGACCCGACAATACTATAACCGGAGGATGATGAAAATGAAGAAGAAATCAATGAAGTCATTGTTTCAAACAGCAGCCTTGGCGCTTGCTGCGATTGCACTAGTAGGGTGTTCGGATAACGCGGAATCTGCCGAAGATTTTCCGGAGCGGGAAATTGAGCTGATCATTCCTTGGGCACCAGGTGGAGGAAGTGACATTGAAGGGCGTCTCGTCGCAGAGCACACTTCGGAAAATATCGACACTTCATTCGTTGTCATCAACTCAGCGGGTGTTGGCGGGACAGTCGGCCTAGAGGAGCTATCCGAGAAACCGGCGAACGGCTATAACATCGGACAAATTCACGAAGGCCTACTTGTTGCACACCACACGGATATTACATCGATCAACTATGACACGTTCATTCCAATCGCTTCGATGAGCTCCTCCGATCAAATTTTGGCGGTGTCCAATAATCTTGGCGTAGAGACATTGGAAGAGTTCGTGGAATACGGCAAGAGCAACGAAGTCCGCTTCGGTGGTACAGTCGCCGGCATCCCACGCGTCTGGGTGGAGCAGCTTGGGCGTGAACTGGAAATCGATTATAACTTGGTCGGCTATGAAGGATTGAGTGAAGCGATCCAAGCACTGGCGGGCGGACATATTGACGCGGCGATCGTCGATTATTCATCAGCGAATGAATTCGTCGAAGCAGGTCATATGAAGTTCATCGCCATCGGGACACAGGAACGGGTGGACAACTTGCCGGACGTCCCGACATTTAAGGAGAGCGGTTATGAAATGTCGATGAGTATCAACCGTGGATACGTTGCACCGGAAGGAACGGATCCGGCGATCATCGAGGCGCTCGGAGATGCTTTCGAAGCGACAGCGAACAATCAGGAATACATCGATGCGATCGAAAACGTAGGTTCTTCAGTGAACTTCATGGGACCGGAAGCATATAAAGAATACTTGAATGAACAAAATGACATGATTGCTGAAATCACTGCGGAGATCGCGGAATAAATGAAACGGCTGTAAACAAAAGGGGGCGGGCAGGCCCTTTTTTGTTTTTAAGAACTTGATGGAGGTGAAGAGTGAATGGGAGAAATATTGATTGGCCTCGCTTTGATTGCGCTATGTCTGGTCGTTTATCTGGAATCCGGCAATTATACGTCTTTGACGGAAATGCATTTGGATCCGGGATCTTTTCCTACATTGATCGCAGCATTATTGACTTTCCTCAGTTTGATTTTGATCATCGGGAAAGTAGTGGAATTGAGGAAAAGAAAGCCTGCAACGAAGCCAAAGAAATCACTGAAAGAATTTTACACGGAATACAGATTAGTTCTTCTGACAGTGTTGCTATTCATTGTTTACATATTCTTAATGCAATTTATCGGCTTTGTCGTGACGACGATCTTGTTCATCATCGGTGCCGGTGTGCTCATCGGATCAAGAAAGAAAAAGGATCTGATCATCATATCAAGCGTTGCAGTCATCGTGACATTAAGTACTTATTTCTTCTTTGAAAATGTGCTTTATATTCGTTTCCCATCAGGCATATTCTTCTGATGGGGCAGGAAGGGGGTTATTGAATTGCTCGATTTACTTGTACTTGGAATCGCTGAAATTTTTCAGTTGCGTATTCTCATCATCATTATGATCGGCGTCATCGTTGGCATATTGGCTGGCTTGATTCCTGGCTTTACGGTGGCCATGGCAATCGTACTGACTTTGCCGCTGACGTTCGGTATGGACCCTGTAGCTGGTGTATCGGCCATGATCGGTGTGTTTGTCGGCGGGATGTCTGGCGGACTCATAACTGCGGCATTGCTCGGTATTCCCGGGACACCTTCATCAGTGGCAACCACTTTTGACGCTTACCCGATGACTCAAAATGGAGAGCCAGGGAAAGCATTATCCATCGGCGTTTGGGCTTCCTTTTTAAGTTCGATTATCAGCTTTATCATATTGGTGTCGATTGCACCGCAAATTTCCCGGTTTGCATTGATGATGGGGCCGTGGGAAATGTTCTCGCTCATTGTTGTCGCATTGACGATCATTGCCAGTGTAACGGGAGAATCAGTTGTAAAAGGGCTGATTGCGGGGCTTTTCGGTATTTTGATTGCCACCGTCGGAGCGGATCCGATTTCGGGAATCGCCCGATTTTCATTCGACTTAACGGTACTGCGTGCAGGAATCCCATTCCTTGTCGTCCTAATCGGGATGTTTGCCATTTCACGTCTTTTAGTTTCATTGGAGACGACGGAAATGAACAAAGATGCTGATAACCGGGCAAAAGATAAGTTGAAAAACGTCAAGTTTGTTTTGAAGCCGATCAAGACCTTGATTACCGTCTTGAAAAAACCGGGCACATTGATCGGTTCTTCCGCAATCGGATCGATTATCGGTGCGATTCCTGGAGCTGGCGGAAGCATCGCGAACATTGTCGCCTATGACCAAGCGAAAAAATGGTCGAAGAATCCCGAGAAGTTCGGGACCGGCTGTGAGGAAGGCGTCATTGCTTCCGAGGCTGGAAATAACTCTACTGTAGGGGGAGACTTGATCCCGACAGTCGCACTCGGCATCCCGGGATCTGCTGTAACGGCAGTGTTGCTTTCAGCTTTGATGGTACACGGCATCACGCCGGGACCGCTTCTGATCACGAATGAACCGAACGTCGTCGGTGGAATTTTCTTCGCCTTCCTCGTGGCATCATTCTGGATGTTATTCGCACAATTTCTCGGTATGCGTTTCTTCATGAAAGTGACGCAAGTACCGGTACACATTTTGATTCCGGTCATTCTAGTCCTCTGTGTCATCGGGACATTCGTGCTCAATAACCGATTTACGGATTTGTACATCTTGCTTGCCATGGGCTTGATCGGTTACTTGTTCACCAAGTATAAATTCTCGCTCGCGCCTGCCATCATCGGTGTCATCCTTGGCCCGATTGCTGAAGTGAATCTGAGAAGAGCTGTCATGGCAGATCCGGACTGGACGTTGTTCCTGACACGCCCGATTTCACTGATTTTCCTGATCCTCGCTGCATTGTCCATTTTCTTCACCATTTGGCAGTCGTATAAGACGAACCATCGGATAAAGAAAATGGAGCAAGTGGAATAGAAAAAATCCCGCTTCCAAGGACAAGTCGTTCAAGGAGCGGGATTTTTTGCTTGCTTCTTTGAGCTTACGATTATTCGGCCAAAACTTTCTTGATTTCGTTCTCGAACGATTCCGGTGAATCCTTCGGTGCGAAACGGGCGACGACGTTACCTTGCTTGTCTACCAGGAACTTCGTGAAATTCCATTTGACGGCGCTTCCGAGAAATCCTTTACTATGTTCGGTCAAGTATTTGAAGATCGGATCGGCATCTTTGCCGTTCACTTTGACGAGTTCATGCATCGGAAAAGACACACCATAGCTCATGCGGCATGACTGTTCAGCTTCTGCACCGTCTTCAAGTTCTTGGCCGAACTGGTCGGAAGGAAAGCCGAGGACGACGAGACCATCGTCCGCATACGTTTTGTGAAGTTGTTCGAGTCCATCGAACTGGTTGCGTAACCCGCATTTCGTCGCCGTGTTGACAATGAGCATCGCTTTTCCGGCGTATTCTCCCAGTTCATACGTGTTGCCATCCGTTTTTTTCGCTTTCAGATCATAAAGTGTCATGATTGTTTTGCTCCTTTCGCATTTTCTTCCTGTTCTATTTTCATTTCTGCGAACTTTGCATTCAAATTCTTTAAGTTCTTCATCAATTGGATTGCATCGATATCGAAGAAGTGATAGGTTTCCAACCGCTCTTGAATCGCTCTGCAAATTGCTTTATGTTCGTTTCTAGCTCTGTCTGTCAGTGTAATGAGTGTTGCCCGCTTATCTAAGGAAGAGCGGCTTTTTTCCACCCAGCCTTGCGTTTGCATCCGGCTGATGATCGGATTCAGTGTTCCGGTGCCGAGGCCGAGGCGTGTGCCGATGTCTTTCATCGGAACTGCATCTTCTTCCCACAGCACAAGCAAGACAAGGTATTGGGGGAATGTCAGACTGAACGGTTCAAGCACACGCGCATACAATTTCGTGAAATTGCTGGATGCCCTGTACACTTCGAAGCATAATTGCTGTTCCAGTTTCAAGCGTGCATTCTCCTTTCTTCACCTCGTACTTAAAAGATAAAGTAGATCGTGTGCGATGTAAAGGAATTTGCCTGAACCTATAACTGTTTCGATTACAGAGGTGCAGAGCGGGTAAAGTTTGTTAATACTGTTTTTAGGAGGAATGCTCATGACGAGAAAAGGTGCAGCTGGCCGGCATCCCGAAAAACAGATAGATGGAACAGAATCAGGCATCGATAAAGCGGTGGTATTTTTGATTTGGAGAGAAGGAGGTTTTTTAACGTGAAAGAATTGATGAAGACATTGGAAGCGAAAGAAGAGCGCATGATCGCGATCCGGCGTCATCTGCATGCCCACCCGGAATTGTCATTCGAAGAAGAACAGACGGCGGCGTTCATCGTGAATTTTTATGAAGGGGTCCCAGTGGATTCAGTCGAAACGGATTTCGGCGGTCAGCGCGGTGTCGTCGTGACGATCAAGGGGGCGAAGCCGGGCAGGACCATCGCCATCCGTGCAGACTTCGATGCCTTGCCGATCCAGGAAGAGACAGGTCTTCCTCATGCTTCTAAAGTCGATGGCGTCATGCACGCATGCGGTCATGACGGCCATACTGCTTATATGCTTGTGCTGGCGGAAACGCTGGCAGAAATGAAGGACGAGCTCGCAGGTACCGTGAAAGTGATCCATCAGCCTGCAGAAGAGATGCCGCCGGGCGGTGCAATCGCGATGATCAAAGTGGGTGTGCTTGAAGGTGTCGATGCTGTGTTCGGGATTCATGTCATGTCGACGATGCCTGCGGGAAAAGTGTACTGGCGGAGCGGTAATACAATGACTGGACGTGCGCGTTTTCAGTTGAAGATCCAAGGGAAAGGCGGACACGGGTCATCACCGCACCTTGCGAACGATGCGATCGTCGCTGCAAGTGCATTCGTCATGAATTGCCAGACGATTGTTAGCCGCCGCATCAATCCGTTCGACACGGCAGTCGTCACGATCGGTTCATTCGATGGCAAAGGGCAGTTCAATGTCATCCAGGATTCGGTCGAGCTTGAAGGCGACGTCCGGACGATGTCGACGGCTTCCCGTGAGATGGTCGAGACACAAGTACGCCATTTTGCAAAAGGATTGGAAGGGACGTTCGGCGTGACGACGGAACTCGTTTACGCCAATGATTATCCGGTGCTATACAACGATCCTGTCGAGACAGAGCATGTGAAAAATGCTTTGGAACGGGCGGACATCCCGGAAATCATAGCGGTCGAAGAAGCGGATCCGCAGCCGCCTTCTGAAGACTTCGCGTACTATTTGAAGGAAAAGCCAGGCTGTTTCTTCTATGTAGGAGCAGCACCGGACGATGGGGAAGCTTATCCGCATCATCACCCGAAATTCGACTTTAATGAAAAAGGGCTCTTAATCAGCGCCAAAGCGATGGCGGCGGTTATACTATCCTATCATGAAGATATGTGATGGAATTTTATGATGGAGCACGGAGGAATGGTCATTTCCTTCGTGTTTTTTTATAAGGGAAAATATAATTATCGATAAATAAATATCGAATATAGATTATTATTTATTGATAAACGATAAACACCGTGATAATATGAGTGGAACGAAAAGCAGAAGAGGTGTGCGGATGAAAAAAGAAACATGGTTTTTGAAAATGGTCGTCGTCTTCATGGCGCTTCCGGTGCTCGCAGGGTGCATTTTCGTCTTGCCTGGATTCGGTGGATTCATCCAAGCGGTATTCCCGGCATTGCCATTCTTGCCGGTCGTATTCCTCCTTGCAGTTTATTCGACAGCGATTCTTTATTTCGCAGCGCTTTACCAGACGTTGAAGCTCCTCAGCTTCATCGACAAAGGCGTCGCGTTCTCACACTTCTCGGTACGTGCGATTCAATTAATCAAGCGCTTCGCCTTGATCATTGCAGGCATCTATATTTTATGCTTGCCGGTCATTGTTAATTTGGCCGAAGTGGACGATGCGCCGGGGCTTGGCGGGCTCGGGATGATTATTCCGATGGGTGCGCTTGTCATCGCGGTCTTCGCAGCGGTTCTCCAGAAGCTTCTGGAGCATGCGATCGAAATGAAAGCTGAAAATGAGTTGACGATATGAGGTGGAACAGATGACGATCATCATCAATCTGGATGTCGTATTGGCGCAGCGGAAAATGAGTGTCACAGAACTGTCGGAGCGTGTCGGCATCACGATGGCGAACTTATCCGTGTTGAAGAATGGCAAGGCGAAAGCAATCCGCTTTTCGACGTTGGAAGCGATTTGTGAAGTGCTGGAGTGCCAGCCTGGAGACATTTTGGAATATCAGCGGGAAACCGGTTCGTCTCGAACCAGGTAAAGATGAGAGCGGTGTTCAACGGAGCACTGTTTTTTTCTATTCCTGAAAAAAAGACAAAAAAAAGCGGAAAACATGCTGAGGCAATTTTCCGCTTGCATCATATTCATTTAGTCTTCGTCGCTTTTCACACGCATCAGCCGCATGCCGTTCAGTGCGACAAGAAGCGTTGCGCCCATGTCAGATGCGATGGCGATCCAAAGCGTCAGCCAGCCCGGGACGACGAGTAGTAAGGCCACGAACTTAATCGAGATGGCGAAGATGATATTCGCTTTGATGATCGCGAGCGTTTTCCGGCTCAATTTGATGGTGAACGGAAGTTTCTGCAAGTCATCAGCCATCAGCGCGATGTCCGCCGTTTCTAGGGCAGTGTCCGTTCCAGCGCCTCCCATGGCGATGCCGACAGTGGAAGCAGCAAGTGCCGGTGCATCATTGACACCATCACCGACCATTGCGACTTTCTCGTAGTCTTTTTTCAGTTGCTTGATGGCATCTAATTTTTGCTCAGGCATCAAGTCAGCATAGACGTTGCGGACGCCCACAGCGGCACCGATCGCTTCGGCGGTTCCTTTGTTATCCCCAGTCAACATGATGGTCTGTTTCATGCCGAGTGCGTGCAGTTTGGCGATGGTGCTCTTACTCGTCTCGCGCACTTCATCTGCGACTGCGAACAGTGCGAGGAGCCCCTGTTCCGTTCCTGCGAACATGACAGTCTTGCCTTGCTGTTGAAGCGTCCCCAGTTGCGCCCGCACATCGTCGGAAAGAAGGTCGGCATTCGTTTCGCTGAACAGCTTCGGGCTGCCGATCTGGTAAGTAATACCTGCGATGACACCAGTGATGCCTTTTCCGGTAATGGAAGCGAACCCTTCGACATGCAATGTTTCGTGATTGGCACCCGCTGCTTCCGCTCCTTTCAGGAAAGCAGAGGCAAGAGGGTGCTGTGCACGGTGTTCAAGTGCCGCGACGATTGCCCAAATGTCTTGTTCACTGTGCGTATTGTCGAGCTGGATGAAATCAGTGACAGCTGGTACACCTTTCGTCAATGTACCAGTTTTGTCGAACGCGATAGCTTTCACAGTGCCCATCTCTTCCAAGTGGATACCGCCTTTGATCAAGACGCCTTGCTTTGCAGCGTTCCCGATCGCAGAGACGATGGCGATCGGTGTCGAAATGACGAGTGCGCATGGACAACCGACGACGAGGACGGCTAACCCTTGATAAATCCAAATTTCCCACGGTGCGTCGAAAAAAACGGGAGGCACGACGACAACAAGAGCAGCCACGGCCATGATGACCGGTGTATAATATTTCGCGAACCGGTCGACGAATGCTTGTGCCGGCGCGCGTTCGCCTTGTGCTTCTTCCACGAGGTGGATGATCTTCGCGATGGTTGTGTCTTCAACCAGCTTCGTGATGGCGATTTCCAATAACCCTTCACCGTTCAATGTGCCGGCAAAGACGTTGTCATCAGTTGATTTATCGACCGGCACGGACTCGCCGGTGATGGATGCTTGGTTGATGGACGAGTGCCCTCTCAGGATCCGGCCATCCATGGCGATTTTTTGGCCAGGCTTCACGATCATTGTGTCGCCGATGACGATCTGCCCGACAGGAATCGTCAATTCGACACCGTCCCGTCTGACAATCGCCTGTTTCGGGACGATGTCCATGAGGGAGCGGATCGAGCTGCGCGCGCGGTCCATCGAGAAGCGTTCCAATTCTTCGCTGAGTGCGAAAAGAATGACGACGATGGCGATTTCTGTCCACTCACCGATCGCCGCACCGCCGAGAACGGCAACGGTCATCAACGTTTTCATATCAAACTCGAGCTTCAGTAAGTTCGAGAATCCTGTCTTGAATAGTTGTGTGCCACTTGCAAGCATCGAGGCGACGAATAACAATGGAGGAACGGGGCTGCCTTCTTCGAAAAAGACTGTTGCGGATAGCGCCAGTAAAAGGAACGTACTTGCTATGGTCAATGAGCGATACTTTTTGAAGAATGAAGGCTTCACGACAGGTACAGTTGAATCGTCATCCTTCAGGATCGGTTTTTCCGGCAGCACCTTCAAATTTTCAAAAGCGCCCGCACGTTCGAGTTCTTCAATCGTTGTCTTGCCCGAGACGCTTAATTTGGAAGCACCGAAGTTTACTTTCGCCTCTTCGACGCCAGGCAATTGCTGGACGTTGCGTTCGAATTTCCCTGCACAGTTCGCGCAGGAAAACCCTTCGATGCGGTAGACGTTCTTTTCTTCCTCTACATTAACCAATGGACTTCGCCTCGCTTTGGTGCTCGAACGTAAGCGTGATCAATTGCCGGACGTGGTCGTCATCGAGTGAATAATAGGCGAGTTTCCCTTCCTTCCGGTACTTCGCAAGCCCGAGTTTCTTCAATAATCTTAAATGGTAGGAAGTCGTCGCAGTCGAAGCACCGACGATATTCGCGACATCACAGACGCATAATTCGTCTTCGAGTGACAGCGCGTATGCGATTTTCACACGTGTTTCATCCGCCAGTACTTTGAAGATCTCTGCGACACCTGCAGGAGATTTGCTGCTCAATTGTTGTTGCACGCGCTCCACTTTCTCTTCGTCTACGCACATGATTTCGCATGTATCGATCGTCATTTGTCCATCCTCCTCAGTCAAACCATCATTTGACTATAATATAGAGTATTTATCTTGATTAGTCAAACCATTATTTGAGTGAAAAAGGGCAACAGTAATGTGCGGCAGGAATGTAGGGGAAAATGTAGAAAGAGTTATAGTTAGGAAAGCGGGACAAGCTTATTTCCCACAGTGAGCATATTCTTCGGTGGAAAAGGGTAAAGTTTGATGGAGTGGAACATGCACAAAGAAAAATGAAATCAAAAGGAGAATGATTATGGAAATCCTGAAACGATTCAAAGACATCATGGCAAGCAATATCAATGCAATGCTGGACAAGGCGGAGGACCCGGAGAAAATGATCGACCAGTACTTGCGCGACTTGAATAGCGACCTCGGCAAAGTCAAATCGGAGACAGCTGCGATCATGGCAGCAGAAAAACGCGAACGTCGCGAGCTCCAAGAATTACAAAAAGAAATCGATGATATGCAGCGCTATGCGGTCAAAGCGCTTGAAGCGGGGAACGAAGACGATGCACGGAAATTCCTTCAGCGCAAAGCGGAAGTGACATCACGTGAGAAAGATATGCAGACATCTGTGGAACTTGCAGCGGCGAATACGGTGCAGATGCGCCAGATGCACGACAAGCTGGAGTCGGATATCAGCGAGCTTGAGTCACGTCGCCAGGAATTGAAAGGCAAAGCGGCAGTCGCGAAGACGCAGAAGCGCATGAACGAATTCACATCATCGATGAGCGGTGCGGGCGACCGTCTATCGGCATTTGACCGGATGGAACAGAAGATCAACCAGGAATTGGACGAAGCGCAAGCCATGACAGAGCTGAACCAAAGTTCGAAGACGGATATCAACGATCTTGCAAAAAAATACGATGGCGATACGAATGTGGATGCAGAGTTGGACTCACTCAAAGGCGGCATCAACGTAGACGATGAGTTGGAAGCGCTGAAATCGCAGCTCGGAAAGAACGAATAACGCGGAGCGGGCTCGGGATAAAGGAGAGTGAAAGATGTGGTCATCCACTACGAATGTCCAAATTGTGGTTCGGACATGGCGTTCGATGCGGAAACGGGGAAATTATCCTGTCCGAGCTGCGGCAGGCAGGATGATATCGAAACGTTTCCCGAATCGAACATCGAACGGAAATTCGATCCGGATGAAGCGAAGGAATACCACTGTGAAAATTGCGGTGCCGTGATTTTGACCGAAGCGGAGACGACTGCAACCCACTGCAGCTTCTGCGGGGCGCCGGTCGTCCTCGCAGACCGGCTGTCGGGGGACCTCGCGCCTGCTTTGGTCATTCCGTTTTCGATCGGCAAGGAAGAGGCGGTGGTGGCGTTCCGGAAATGGACGAAGAACGGCCGCCTGACTCCGCGCGGCTTCATGAACGGCGACCGCATCAAGAAAATGACGGGCATGTATGTGCCGTTTTGGCTATATGACATCGATGGAACTGCAGACGTCTCGGCGCTTGCCACGAAAGTCCGGACGTATACACGTGGCGACACGATCTATACGGAGACGGATTTTTATGACGTCCGGCGGGAAATCGACCTCAGCTACTTGAAAGTGCCGGCGGATGCGTCCGAGAAGATGGACGATGAATTGATGGATAAGCTGGAGCCGTACGATTACGGGAACTTGAAGGAATTCAAAATGCCCTATTTGGCAGGGTATCTTGCGGAGAAATACGATTACGATGACAAAGCGCTTTTTTCACGGGTGCAATCGAAGGTCGTGCCGTATATCGATGCATATATACATAGGACGATTTCGGGGTACTCGACGGTCTCCTACACGAACAAACAGATTGATGCTGGCAGCCGGAGCGTGTACTACACGCTGCTTCCGGTCTGGATGGTGTATTATGATTTCGAAAACACGGAGCATACTTTCGCCATGAACGGGCAAACTGGAAAAGTGGTCGGGAAGCCGCCGATCAGCGGCGGGAAAGTCGCGCTATGGTTTGCGGGAATCGCCGCTTCGACCTTCTCAGTGGTGAAAATCGCTGCGTGGGCGGTAGGAGGTGTCCTCTGGTGAGAACGTTCAAGGTTTCAGCTTTGACGACTCTCCTGCTCCTGGTACTCTTGTGCTTCAGCAGCAGTGCATTTGCCGCCGAGCAGCACATTTATGACGGAGCGGGACTATTAAGTGAACCGGAAGTACAGGAGCTCGAGGCACTGGCGGAAGAACATAGCCGTAAGCATGATACGGACTTTCTATTTTTGACGACGGAAAGTACAGGGGGTTCATCGATCGTCACATATATGGGAGATTTCTTTGATGACTGGGCAGACACGAATGGACAGGAAAATGCGGTCCTTTTGACAATCGATATCGGCAACCGGGACGTCTACTTGGCAGGGTTCGGTACGGCACAGCGTACGCTGGACAGTCAGCGGATCGAGCTGGTGCTCGACCGCATCATGCCTGAAATGAGCGCCGGCGATTACGGCGGGGCTTTCCATGACACGGTGACGACAGCGAGCCGCTACATGGAATTCCGTCCGGGCGTCAATCCTGAAAATATCTTTTTCAAGAACTGGTTCCAGGCAGCGCTTGCGGTCTTGTTCGGAGCGGTAGTGGTCGGCGTCATGCTCTTCAATACGGGTGGTCGTGTCACGACGACGCCACGCACGTACTTCGATGACAACCGGACACGTGTACGCGTGAGCCAGGATCGATTCCGAAACAAGACGGTCACGCGCCGCAAAAAGCCGCAGCAAAGTAGCGGCGGGGGTGGCGGAGGCTTCGGTGGCGGAGGAAGTACCGGCGGCGGACGTTCATTCAGCGGCGGAGGTCGTAAATTTTAACGAGAGGACTGAAGGGAATGGTGTTTTTCGGCAATCAGTTTTCAGATGTAGTGGAATGGAAAGAATTCCGGGAAGATATGATTTTCTGGAAATGGAATAATGACGAAATCAAAAAAGGCAGCCGGCTGATCATCCGGCCAGGGCAAGATGCTGTGTTCATGAACAACGGGAAAATCGAAGGGATCTTCGAGGATGAAGGAGAATACGACATTGTGTCGGAAATCGTTCCTTTCCTGTCGACATTGAAAGGCTTCCGCTTCGGCTTCAACAGCGGCATGCGGGTCGAAGTGCTGTTCGTTAACACGAAGGAGTTCACGGTCCGTTGGGGGACGCAAAACCCGATCAATATCCCGGCACCGCAGCTTCCAGGCGGCATGCCGATCCGTGCAAATGGAACCTTCCAATTCAAGGTTGACGATTACGTCCGCTTGATCGACAAAATCGCAGGCGTACGTGAAAGCTACCTGGTCGAAGAAGTGAAGATCCGGATCACATCGATCCTCGATCAATTATTAATGAAGTGGATCACACGGGAAGGGAAGGATATGTTCAACTTGCAAGCCAATGCCGGTGACATCGGTAAAGGCATTCAGGATGACCTGAACATGCAGCTCATGGACGATGGCATGAAAGTGACCGGCTTCCAAGTGATGAGCTTCAATTATCCGAAAGAGATTCAGGATATGATTAACAAAAGCGCTTCTCACGGCATGGTCGGCGATGTCGGGAAGTACCAGCAGATTTCCGTTGCGGATGCGATGGGCAAATCTGGCGGATCGAATACCGCATCTGACATGGCAGGCATGATGATGGGAATGAACATCGCGAAAGAAATGATGGATGGGCAAAAAGAACAAAAAAGATCATCTTCACCGACGGGTAATGGAGCGGAGACAGGGGACGGACGAGCACCGAAATTCTGTCCGAACTGTGGGCAGAAGAATGAAGGCAGTAAGTTCTGCCCGAACTGTGGACAAAAGCTCACATGAAAACAACATTAGACGCTGAACGGTATTGCTTGCAATTATCCTTGCATGCGCTCTATAATTTGAAGCATTGTGCAAGTTTTGAAAGGGCAAAGCGGATTGACGCTGCCCTTTTTTTTTGGATAGCCAAAAATAATAGGAAAGGAGAATGAGAATGGATAAGATTTATGGTTCACTTGTGATTTTTGCCGGCTCACTGCTTTTGGCAGTGGCCTTTAATATGTTCTTGCTGCCTCACGAAATGCTGTCGGGAGGAGTGACGGGGATTGCGATGATCTTCGGTCTGCTGACATCGACCAACTCGGGATACTGGCTCATCGTTTTGAACATTCCAATCGTTATCCTTGCTTGGATGAAACTAGGGAAACGATTTGTCCTCAATAGTATCTTCTCGGTGCTGGTCACTTCGATTGCGATGCTCTATATTCCGGTCGAGACAGTGACGGATGATGCATTATTGTCTGCTGTCTTCGGCGGCGTACTTGTCGGAGTCGGAGTTGGTTTCATCATCCGCTTTTACGGTTCGACAGGCGGCTTTGACTTGGTCGGTTTGATGCTGACGCTGAAACGCGATATTCCGCTCGGGTTTCTCGTGTTCGTCCTGAACAGCGTAGTTGTCTTCGTTTCCGGTTTTATTTTCTCTTGGGAACTTGCCATGTACACGATGGCTTCGATTTACATCACCGGTATTGTCGTCGACCGGATCCATACGCGTCACGTGAAACTGAGCTTGATGGTCGTCACGTCGCAAGGAGACGCAATGCGGAAGAAACTGATCGACAGTATTTACCGCGGGATTACGATCACGGACGGCGAGGGTGCATATTCTGGCAACAAAGTGAAAGTGCTCTATACCGTCATCACACGTTATGAGCTGGCGTATTTGCGCCCGCTCATCAAAGAAATCGACCCGAATGCATTCGTCTCCATTTCGGAAACGATGGAAGTCGTCGGCAATTTCAGGAAAGATGATAATTACAAGAAAATGAATGAACGCGAAATTTGATACGTGAAACAGGGCAACCGCCAATGGTTGTTCTGTTTTTTTACAAAAAAATAGCTCCTTGTGCGTTGGATACGCTATAGTTAAAGACGTATTGTACGAAAGGTGCGTAATGACCATGATAAAAAACCCGACCGGTATCAGACGTATGGAGCTTGCATTAGTACTCGCAATGCTCGGAGTCCTGGGCCCACTCAATATTGATATGTACTTGCCTGCATTTCCACTGATCGCAGACAACTTGAATGCACACGTTTCACTTGTACAGCTTAGTTTGACCACTTGCTTGATCGGCCTCGCAGTCGGACAGCTTGTCGTCGGTCCGCTGAGCGATACATACGGGAGACGCAAGCCGCTGATCATTGCGACTTTGCTCTTCGCGTTATCTTCTATTCTTTGTGCGGTTGCACCGTCCATCGAATGGTTCATCACGGCACGTTTCCTGCAAGGCTTCACAGCTGCAGCGGGTGTCGTCATTTCCCGCGCAGTTGTCAGTGACGTCTTTACGGGAAGAGAAATGACCAAATTCTTTGCACTCCTCATGGTCATCAACTCCGTGGCTCCAATGGCCGCTCCGATCGCTGGCGGAGGCATTCTTGCCCTCAGCTTTGCGGGTTGGGAAACGGTATTTTATTTCTTAGCGCTCCTTGGATTCTTGATGGTCCTCATCGTCGTCTGGCGCTTGAAAGAAAGCCTGCCTGTCGAAAATCGGCAGCCGAGTTCAATTGGCAATTCGCTGAAGACGATGGGCAGTCTGTTCAAAACACGTCCGTTCGTCGGCTATGCACTTGTCGTCGGATTAATCCACGGTGGAAGCTTTGCGTATGTAGCAGGGACGCCGTTCGTCTACCAAGACTTGTACGGCGTGTCTCCTCAACTGTTCAGCTTGCTGTTCGGAATTAACGGCATCGCCTTGATTACAGGGAGTGCCATCATCGGCAAGTTCGGGGATGTCATCTCCGAAAGACGCCTACTCCAGTATGCGGTCGTCACAGCGACGAGCGCGACGGCGGTGTTGCTCGCGATGTCGATCATCCAAGGACCGCTTGCATCACTCGTCATTTCAATTTTCATTTACATGATCGCCGTCGGAATGATTTTGACGAGTTCTTTTACACTCGCGATGAAAGGGCAGGGTAAACGTGCGGGAAGCGCGAGTGCCATCATCGGAATGCTTCCGCTCGTCATCGGATCCCTTGTGTCACCGCTTGTCGGGATCCAAGGCGCGTCTGCTTTACCGATGGGAGCGATTTTGTTCGTGACGTCATTAGCAGGGCTGATTATTTTCTTTACGATGACGAGGAGCCCGGAAAAAATCCAACACGTTTAGAGGTGCTATCGTGGATAAAAGAACATCGAAACTGTTATTGAAGAGAGTGAAGAGCTTAAGCAAATGGACAGAAGGAGTTTTCGTCAACCCGGTTTCCTGGGAAGTGAACGGCAAGCAGTATTACATGGCCGGCTTCACGCTCCGCAAGCGGGTCATCGCCACCGCCTATTTGACATTGTCAGGCGACGAAGTGCGGGAAGAAGCACTCGAAGCGCAGCGCTGGCTGTCACTCTACAGCGATATCAGCAACAACTTATTGGCTGCTGGGAAAGCAAGAATGCGCGTACCACATGTGTTTTTCCAAAAACCGCTGGAAGTCGAAGTACCACTTTCGCAGCAAGAGGCGAAGGAGGGAAGGGAGGCGTTCGCAAAGCTGTGGGACATTCAACAGCAATACGAAAAGCTTGCACAGGAATATATCACGTATTACCACAGTGACGCCTTGACGAGAGGCTTGCTGGAGGAGCGGGATATCCGCTATACGCAGAAGCAGGCGAACCGTGCCAACTTGCTGCAATACCGGACATTGAAGCTGCTGATCGAACAGCAACACTCCCTTCAAGCGTTTGTCGACTACTTGAAGACGCTTCCTGTCTATACGAAGTGGAGAAGAAATGAGCGGGAGTTTTTGGCCGGGCTCTTGCAGAATACCAGCAATTTATCGAAGAACTTGGATGACTTGGGCTTGATCGTCCACGACAACCTTGGCAAGATGGAACAGCTGAACCTGGCCCATAACCGGAAGCTGAACGACCGCCAAGTACTGGAGCAACGGACGAATATCCGCTATCCATTGTGAGTAAAATAAATAGACAAAAGACCGCTGTGACTTGATGTCACAACGGTCTTTTTGCATGTAGAGCCTTAATATTTATTCGATTGCCCGCCGTCGATCGGAACGACGGTCGCATTGATGAATTTAGCTGCATCGGACAGGAGGAAGGCGACAAGATTTCCGACTTCTTCGGGTTTCCCGAAGCGCTTCATCGGATTGACGCTGACGAACTCCTTGCCTGCCGCTTCCCAGTCCTCACCAGCCATTTGGCGAAGAGACCCTTCGACCATCGCGGTCATGATGGCGCCTGGTGCGATGGCGTTGATGCTGATTCCGTATTGTCCGTATTCGATGCCGGAGTTTTTCGTCAAGCCGGCCACACCGTGCTTACTTGCCGCATAGCCGGACTGGTTTCCGACGCCACGGATACCACCAACGGAAGCAGTATTGACGATCGAGCCATTGCCTTGTTCTTTCATGATCTTCAGCACATGCTTCATCCCGAAGAACACGCCGTTCAAGTTGACGGCAACCACTTTGGAAAATTCGTCCGAACCGTATTCTTCGGTCAGGTTTTGCTTTCCTTCGATTCCGGCATTATTGAAGAAGCCGTCGATCTTGCCGAACTTATCCATCGTGAATTGCACATATTTCTTCACTTGCTCTTCATCGGTGACGTTCGCTTCGAACACTTCCACTTTCGCATCCGAAACCGCATCTTGGATTTCTTTTTTACTTTCTTCCAGGGAGTCTTTATTCATGTCGACGAGCACGAGGTCGCCGCCTGCCTTCGCGACGGACAGGGCAGCTGCACGTCCGAGCCCTGATCCACCGCCTGTTACGATGACGGCTTTGCCATTGAAATCGATCATTTCCACATCGCTCCTTTTGATTTTGGTCAATCACCCTATCCATTCCCTTTTTCGCCTGTGTGAAACTTCCCGACGTAGTAGTTGGAAGGAGGGGATATTCACACAAGTGCTTATATGTCGAAAGTTCGTTGGATACTGGATAATTATAACAATGAAGGTATCTAAATATTTAAATATTCAAAATAGATGTACAATAATATTTCGGTTTGCTAAGCTATTTTTGAAATACAAAATCGATCTAGGAGTGGATATCTTTGAGAAAATGGGCACATGTACTAGGAACGGCAGGTTTATGCACAATGCTCGTCTTACCGACTTTTGCGGCAGAGCCAGTGAATGTGCAAGCTGAACACCATCATGATTACAGTATTGAGGGATTCATCGATTATGCAGAGATGAAGCAAACGCTCCAGAAAATCGAGCAGAACAGTAAAGGCACCGTACAAGTGGACGTCGCCGGCCAATCATTCGAAGGACGGGATATCTTCACGGCACGTGTCGGTTCAGGGGATAAAGTGATTCTGGTCCAAAGTGAGATTCATGGAAACGAGAAAACTGGCACAGTCGCAATCTTGAACATGTTGAAAACTTTATCAAACAACTCGAAAGCTTCCCGGGAACTGCGAGAGCAAGTGACGATCGTCTTCATGCCGATGATGAACCCGGATGCATCTGAAGGGGACAAACGTAGAAACAGCATGCTTTGGTCGGATGTGGTCGAGGCTTATCCACAATTGGCTGACGCATCACCTTCATGGAACTACTTGGATCGCGGCATCAGTCAAGGATATGACTATGGTGCAAATCCAGGGTTCGATGTGAACCGTGACTTCAACCCAGACTTGGATTATGTCCCACAAGCGGCTGACTTCCCAGGTACATCCGCTGATCCAGGCTGGTTCATTACGGACGAATCGAAAGTTTCCCGTGATGTGTACAAAGGACTTCAAGCGGAATTCGGGAATGTCGATGTCTTCGTCGATCTTCACCACCAAGGAATCTATTACGTAGATGGAACTTCGGATGAAGTGTCGCTGTCACTTTCCGCGCAGTTCGTACCAGATCCATCTTCACCTGAAGGGGCGGATTATGCGCAATATGCGGATAACTACAACTACGACTTCTCCCGCCAGTTGAACGTAGCGATCTACGACGAGCTGCAATCATACGGCAACTCGCCATTCGGTCATATCTCCCTTTATTCCCAAGGGCTTGATCTTCCAGGTACCGCCTTGGGAACATATGCATTGAATGGAAGTGGAACGGTCCTATTCGAAGTGAAAGGACAGACGCAGAGCTTTGGTCAGAAACAGAAAGGTCAGCTCGTGAAAACAGTTGAGCGCGGATTGGAAGCAGTAGTTGAAGGTGTTGCGAACGGATCGGTATACGACTTGGATCCGGAAGAATACGAAGACATCCCGCTTACTTCTTATCGTCCATCTTAATGAACAGGAAAAGCACCTTCCCGGTTGCGGAAGGTGCTTTTTTCCGTGAATCAAAACCGCTTCTTGAAATGATACCTGAATTAATTCTGTGAACGCCTCCTTTGAAATCTGGAAAAATCCGTGAACAATTAGTCTTCTGCCTTGTTTATGGACCTTGAATCCCATAAGCTTAAGGGTGGAATCCATAATCGATTCTGAGAAGGAGGAGCACTTTGAAAAAAATATCATTCTTATTCATCCTATTGCTTATGATCCCAAATTTCGCTTCGGCACATTCAACTTTAACGGCGTCGTTTCCTGCAGAAGGGGAAACAGTGACAGAGCCGCTGACGGAAGTCCATTTGACATTCGGTGCGGGAATCGAGCAAGGCAGTACGATGGTCTTGACGCAACAAGAAGAAACAATCGAGTTTATTGAAATCATCCTTACTGATACAGAAATGACCGGGACGCTGCCGGCAGAATTGGCGGACGGCGCGTACCTTGTAGAATGGACGGTCCTCAGTGAAGATGGCCATCCGCTCGAAGGGTCGTATACATTCGAACTTGATGCGGATATAGCCGCTGAAGAACAAGAAGCACAAGAAGAAGTGGAATCGGAAGAAGAGGAAGAAGCGGCTGAAATTGTAACCGAAGATGCAACGCCATCACCATTCGCAGCGAATGAGACTGCCTCAAATGAACCGACAGCTTTTTCACCGTTTATCATCATCGCGGTCATCGCACTGGCAGGACTGATCGGAGCGATCTTGGTTCTGCGTAGAAACAGATGATGTGGCTGACCGGGCTTTCGGATTTTCTGTTGTACATCACAGTTTCCTTTTTGGCAGGGATTGTAGTGTTTCAATTCGTACCGGAAGCCCGGAAGCCTGTGACACGGGTTTCTGACAAGGCAGTTGTGTTCGCTGTGTTGTCGATGCCGTTGCTCACGGCAGCACCGATCATGCAGCTCGTCCTTTTCTTGGCGGATAGCCGCCCGTTCATGACGGCGGTAGCGGAAGTGCTGACCGGATTCCGGAGCGGCAATGTGTATATGGCGGGAGTTGCAATCACCCTCCTTTGGCTGATTGCGCTCCGGCTGAAGGCGCATCGCGCAATTTTCACGATGTTGCTGGTGATGACGATCGTCAATATCGGTTACGGGAGCCACGCTGCCTCAATTGACGGACTGACTGGTTTCTTGAGCCACACGATCCACCTGCTTGCCCTTTCCTTATGGGCGGGAGTGCTACTGCAAGTTGCTTGGTTTCGGGGAACCGCTGACCACTGGGAGCGGTTTACGAAGTGGTTCACGCCATTCGCCATGGCCATGGTCGCGATTTTGCTTATCAGTGGTGTGTTGGTCATGCTGCTGTTCGTCAAACCGGCGGACTATGTCGATTCGTGGATCTTGCCGTATGGACAGCTTTTGCTCTTGAAACATTTGAGCATCATCCCACTGTTCGCAGCCGCTTGGATCAATAAACGGCGGAGTAGCAAACTCGGACCCGATGACAAATGGCTGAAGATCGAAAGTATTGCTCTTTTGACGGTGTTTTTCCTGACCGCCTTCATGAGTAAGCTCGCTCCGCCGCACGATATCAACCAGACGTTTCGGCGGGAGGGAACGGCACCTTTCAGCGAATGGCTTTCAGGTGCATCCTACTTACCGATCCGGGCACAGTTCACTTTGTCGATTGAAGGGCTGCTTATGGTCGCAATCAGCTTATGCTGTTTCTTCCTGGCATTCTTTTCGGCTCGCCAAAGTCGGCTCATGTGGCTTTTGTTATTATTGATTACAGGATTTGTCCTGTTTATATATGCAGGATTGATGATGAACTTGCGCTTTTAGACTAAACTTAAAGAAATAGAAGGAGGTCCTCGAATGGATAACAACGACCGTTTGATCCGTTTGCGCTATGCGCTGGATTTGAAAGACAGGGACATGTTGGCGATTTTCAAGCTCGGCGGCATGGAAATGAGCCGGGACGAAGTGCAAGGTGTGATGACGAAATCGCCGGAGTCGGATGAGGAAGTGGCGGACGATGCTGGAAAACACATCACTGCCGATACGTCAGTGTATGAGGCGTTCTTGAATGGCCTTGTGTCATATAAGCGCGGCAAGCGTGACCCGCTGCCAGGACAGCCGGAATTCCCGGAGCCGACGTTCGAACATCCTAACAACTTACTGTTGAAGAAAGTGAAGATTGCCATGGCGATGACGGGCGAAGACATGCTCGAGACGTTCAAGGCTGCGAAGTTCATCGTCTCGAAAGGGGAAATCAGTGCGTTTCTCCGCAAAGAAGGCCAGAAAAACTACAAGGAATGCGGCGATCAAATTACGCGTAACTTCTTGAAGGGCCTTGCGGTCAAAAATAGAAAATGACATAAGAAGTGCCTTGGAACGTCGTTGACTGACGTGTCAAGGCACTCTTTTTATTATTCTGGTTGATTTTCTCCTGCATTTCCATTCACCAAAACCGAAGTTCCCGCTTCTTCAGCCCATATTTCCGCCTGATCCAGGGCGTCTTGCTTTGATGCGAAGACGGTTTCGGGCAAGTCGGACCCTTTCCTCCAGACAACCCAGCTCGAATCTTCTCCTTGTTCAACATGGAAAGGCGCTTCGTCGACTCCGCTCAGTTCTTTTGAAATTTCTCCTTCGTGTAAAGTACGGTCCTCCATCTCAAAACTCCTTTTCATTGTTTTTATATCTTTTCCCTTTCGAAGAAAATCGAAAACAAGAAAGGAGAATTCCTGTTAGGAAAATTTGGTATAATCACAATAAGAAATAGAAAAAGAGGCGGGAATTATGACTTTAATTTTCAATAAGGCAGAAAAGCAATTTTCGGATGTAATCGTCTTTCCAGCATTCGATCTTACACTTACGCAAGGACAAACGATTGCCATCCATTGTTCCGTCAATATACGGCAGCAATTGATGGAGATCTTAACATGCCGCTCAACATTATCGGCAGGAGACATTAAAGTTTCCGAAAAGCGTCTTTCCAAAAAGATGGATCTTCTCGGATTCTTATTTCTTGAAGGCGGCATGTACGAACGTTTGACGGTAGGAGAGACACTACGTTTTTATCACGGC
Source organism: Planomicrobium sp. YIM 101495 (assembly GCF_009707665.1). Classification (GTDB taxonomy): domain Bacteria; phylum Bacillota; class Bacilli; order Bacillales_A; family Planococcaceae; genus Planococcus. The sequence continues at coordinate 1,198,282 of NZ_WLZW01000001.1, read as the reverse complement.
TTGTTCACAAGCGGAATTTCCCCGCAGCACGCACTTGAATTGATGCAATTGGAAGGAAGACAGCGCGTAAAAGTGATGAAGCTGAACCATTCGGAGAAAAAACGTCTTCAAATGGCTTGCATACTCCTGAAAGATCCTAAAGTGTTTATCCTGGAAGAACCTGATCAGAATTTGGACAATGAGTCCAAGCGCATTTATCTACACGCTCTTGAAGAGCTTCAAAATCATGGCAAGAGCATTCTTCTTTTGACAGGGAATTTGGAGTCTGCCGTTACGTTAGGGACGAAGGTTTACCGATTGGATGACAAAGGGCTGCAGGAAATGGATGTTTCTGAAGAACAAGAAGAAGTTCAAACTGAGGAGAAGGAAGTCGAGCAGGTTAGCGCCCAACCGATTCGCTTCGAAAAAATTCCGACGCGCGTCAATGAAAAAATCGTCTTGTTCGATCCGCCGGAAATCGACTACATAGAAAGTACAGACGGCCAATCACTCTTACATATAAAAGGAGAAGCTTTCCCAAGCTTTTTCACGTTAACCGATTTGGAGGAGCGGCTTTTATTATTCGGCTTTTTCCGCTGTCACCGCTCATATATCGTCAATCTGCAAAAAGTGCGTGAAGTGATCACATGGACGAAAAATAGTTATAGTCTTGTTCTTGATGATGCAAACAAGACCCAAATCCCGCTCTCCAAAACGAAAATGGCAAGTTTGAAGGAGATGTTGGGCCTCAAATAGGCTCCATTCAACCGTGAAATAGCTCTTTTCATCGAAAAACAGCTGTGTTTTCCCGAAAATCCCATTAATCTTAGGTCAAGCAAACGAAACGACCAATGAGGAGGATGAAAATGGAAAACATCATCGAAGTGAAAGACATCACAAAAGTGTACGGCAATCAAACAGCGGTTGAGGGAGTTTCCTTCCATATAAAGAAAGGGGAAATCTTCGGATTCCTCGGACCGAGCGGATCAGGGAAGACAACGATGATTAAAATGCTGACTGGTCAATTAAAGCCGACGAGCGGTACAGCAAATGTCTTCGGCGAAGATCTCGCCAATCTGAAAAAGCCATCTGCCAAAAAACGTTTTGGCGTACTGACGGATAATAGCGGCTTATATGGAAGACTCTCCATTCATGAAAATCTGAAATTGTATTGCAACCTGTATGATGTACCTGAATCTACAATTGAAGAAGTGCTTGCTGCGGTCAATCTGCAAAATGAGAAAAAGAAGAAAGTGTCGGCTCTATCAAAAGGTATGACGCAACGTGTGACTTTAGCGAGAACACTCTTACATGCACCGGATCTCTTATTTTTAGATGAACCGACATCAGCGCTCGATCCAGTCAATACGCGTCATATTTATGATGGGCTCCGTGCGCTTAACGCAAAAGGAACGACGATTTTCCTGACAACACATGATATGGAAGAAGCGGATTTATTATGTGACCGTGTCGCATTTTTAAACAAAGGGCATATTCAATTGCTCGATGCGCCGGATCGCTTGAAAAAACAGCACTCAGATCAAACCATTACAGTAGAGTTGCTGACGGAAGAGAAAGTGGTATTGCCTGCAGGAGCTGAAGGTGCCGAACGATTGCATGAGTGGATGAAGACCGGACAGATTGCAACGATTCATTCAAATGAACCATCATTAGGAGATATTTTTGTACAAGTGACTGGGAGGGTATTAGCATGAACATGTCAATCAAACGAATCAACGCGATTTTTCAAAAGGACTTCAAAGACTTCTCACGGAATTCGGCTGTTTCAGTCACAATCCTTTTTCCTTTGATTATGGCTTTCATCTATAAGAATATGGATACTGTTACACTCGATACGTATTATTTACTGTTCAATATGAGTTTTGCCATTATCGCCACTTTTATTCAATGCTGCCTGATTGCAGAAGAAAAAGAGAAGAACACGCTGCGCGGCCTTATGCTGTCACCTGCCAGTACAACTGAAATCCTGGCGGGTAAAAGCTTATTGACGTTCACAGTCACGGTGATTGCGTTGGGGCTCACTGCATGGATTGCGGGATATGAGCCGACGAATATGTTTATCATTACCGCAGCGTTAGGGTTATCCACATTATTTTATATTGCAGTTGGAACTTTGCTCGGTTTGCTTGCGAATTCTGTCATGGAAGCATCTGTCATCGTCTTGCCGGTGCTTGGAATCTTTTCGTTCGGTTCATTCGGTCTGGCATTCGCAGAGAAATATCCGATTCTTCAAGCCTTGGAGTATTTGCCAAGCAGCCAATTGATTGAACTTGCTAGGAAGGTGGAAGAAGGTGCTGCCCTGTCCACAGTTTGGCCTCAATTTGCAGTGATTGCCATCTGGATTGCCGTTGCTATTGCAGCAACAATCATTGTTTACCGTAAGCGAATGGTCGATTAACAAGGAAGCTGTCTCCCGAAATCATGGATCATGACTTTGGAAGACAGCTTTTTTCTACTATAGTAGCGGCCAAGGGGGACCGTACTTTCTCTATTGACCGTTCAAACTTTGCAAGGCATTTTGCTCGATGATCAAGTCGGATAACTGGAGCTGTGCTGCAGCATGTCCGATATAAGGTTCACAGTCGTTAGCTGGCAGTTCCTCCCCGCTTGAGATGGAAAAACAACTGCCGTCCCCGATTGCTCCTGTCAGGTCGGGCTTATAATAAAGGTCTTCGTAGCGGAAGGAGCCGTCACGGAAGACGACTGTATTCGGTTGCTCATCAAATAGCGATTGTCCCAACATAAAGTGAGCTTCGACACCAAGAAGATCGAGAATCGTCGGCGCAAGATCAACCTGGCCTCCCAAACTTTCGACAATTCCTCCTGCTGCAGTTTGGGGTGGCTTGATCCAAAGAGGTACACGCTTTTTGAGCTCGAACAAATCGACAGCGGTTTCCACCTTTAGCTCTTTAGCCATTTCACTTCCGTCAAAAGCAAGACCGCTGTCATGATCGCCATAGAAAATGACGAGGGCTGAATCCCAGAGTTCACGCTGCTTCATTTCATCAATAAATGCAGCTATAGCGTCATCTACATAATGCACCGTTTCATAATAGCCTCGCAGGAGCGGATCTTCGATGCCTTGCAGGTCGAGCTGTGGGGATTCTTCCGGCATCTCATAAGGAGTATGGCTCGTCAGCGCAACCATATAAGCAAAATAAGGTTCTTGTACGCTCTCCATCATTTCAATAGAAGAAAGCAAGAATTCTTTATCGTTAAGTGCCATGCCGATGACTTCACCGGGAGGGAAATCTTCTTCACTAAAGAAGTGGTCGATTCCGGCATTTTCATAAAAGCCGTCACGATTCCAAAAGGTTTTATCATACGCATGCATGGCCGCGGTTTCGTATCCGAGCAAATGCAGCTGTTCGGGCAGTGCATGAAATTCGTTTTCTCCGTAACGGGTGTAAACGGATCCGGACTTGATCGGATAGAGCGAAGTCAATGCACTGAATTCGGCATCCGATGTTCTGCCTTCATGTGTTTGGTGATAGAAGTTCGGATAATAGAACATTTCCTCCTGAAGCTGGTTTAAATGAGGCGTAAGCTCCTGGCCATTTACTCGATGGCCGATGAGGTGGGTTTGAAAGGATTCGAGCTGGACCATTACGATATTCGGTGTCATCTTCACTTCGATCCCTTCAGCAGAGACACTGGCCGACTGGAGTGACTCTAGAAGTGATTGTTCCTCATCTGTTAATCGACTTCTGATTCCGATGAGTTTAGTGCCATGTTCAACAATGTCGGCCCCGTGATAGCCCCAAAAGCCAAGCTGGTAATATTCCCGCATGTTCGAAACGGAATTGCCGACGAGCCACTCTTCTTTTTGGATGTAGCTCCAAGCGAGTGGTGCTGTGAAAAGAAGGATGCCGATACTAGATAAAAGGAATGCTGTTTTCCGCTTCCTCCGCTGAGTAAGAGAGCTTGAACGCTTCCTTAAAATGAACAGGCTAAGCCCGAATATAAGAAGGTCAGTGAAGAATAAGAAGTCATACGTGCGAACCAATGTCATGAATCCGCCGCCCACGCTCGTCATTTGCGGGATATCGGCGACCAGGGAGACGGATAATAAGTCACCGAAATAGCGGTAATACCAAATGTCTGAAACAAGTAACGTGCTATGCAAGAACAGTAGTGTCAGCCAGACGATGCGCTGGTTTTTTCTTTTCAAAAGAAGCGTCCAGGCAGAGAGGACGAGAATAGAGGAAAGGTTCAACAGCAAAAAGCTGAATGCAAAGTCGGTTTGGGTATAGAGGCTGAATGAAAAAAGCTTAAATAGGGAAAAAGCTAAATAAATCCCGTATTCAATGAACATCGGTGGTCACCTCCAACGCATATCGTGTATGTTAATAATAAAGTACCTCTAGATTGGGAATGAAAAACATGCAGAAGAGAATTGCCAGGTGAAAAACATCAAATGATACGAGGAGGAAAATGAATGAGTTGGTTGGATTGGGTATTTGTCGCTATTTGTGTCATTTGGATAAGTGAATTCTTTCTCTTTCCGAATCGGCAAGGAAATGGCGGAGAGACGATGGAAAAGAGGAGTTTCATCTCTATTTTTTTGGCACTCGGTTCGACAATCGTGGCAGCATTGCTGCTTCGGGAGTTCGAGGGGGACGGCCTGTTTGTACAAGCAATGCAGGGCGTAGGAATCATTTTGTTCGCTTTAGGCGTTTTCCTGCGCTTTTGGGGCATCCGGCATTTGAAATCACAATTCACACGCAATGTCACGGTCCAAGAAGGGGATGAAATCGTCAGTACAGGTCCATATCGCATTTTACGTCATCCCTTGTATACGGCATTATTGTTCATCGGTGTGGGCATGGCGCTTTATTTAGCGAGCGTAATGGCAGCTGTTATCGGCGGCTCGCTTCTCGTGTGGACACTCCTAAACCGGATCGATTACGAAGAGCAGCTCTTGATTGAAAAGTTCGGACCTGAATATGAACAGTGGATGCAAAAACGGGCTCGTTTATTTCCTTATCTTTATTAAAGGGAAGGGGGCAAAACGTAAGAATTCCATTCTTCTGGATGTTGATGTCTTAAAAATTCAATTTTTCTTTTTATTCATTCCTTATACAATACGGAGCGTGTGGAAAATGGGTGGTTCCGCTATTTCATGCTGTTTTACGAGTGAAGATCGAAGAAGAAAACGATCGAAAAGAGATAAATGACAGCGTTTACATTCGGATATCATATATTTACTGTTTGCTTCTAAAATATATGCTTTGATATAATAAGAAATATCTCTACATTCAGCGGAATAATTATTCATACATCGAACCGAGAGGATTGAAATACATTGCGGTATACAACACCAGAAGTAACTGAAATCAGGCGCCAATCTTCATCTGAATATATAAAAGCTGTACATAAGAAAATAGCAGAGCGCAATGCGGGGGAGTCCGAATTCCTGCAAGCTACTTGGGAAGTGTTTTCCTCTTTAAAGCCGGTCATCGAACAACATCCGGAATATATTGACCATGGTATCTTGGAGCGTTTAGCAGAACCGGAGCGACTGATCATATTTCGTGTTGCATGGGAAGACGACGAGGGGAAAGTTCATGTGAACAGAGGGTTCCGCGTCCAGTTTAATAGTACGCTTGGACCATATAAGGGCGGACTCCGTTTCCATCCATCATTGACGAGCAGTGTCGTGAAATTCCTTGGCTTCGAACAGATTTTCAAAAATGCACTGACTGGATTACCGATCGGCGGTGGGAAGGGCGGCTCGGATTTTGATCCGAAAGGAAAATCAGACCGGGAAATCATGCGTTTTTGCCAAAGCTTCATGACCGAACTAAGCCGCCATATTGGACCGGATATCGATGTGCCAGCAGGGGACATCGGCGTCGGCAAGCGGGAAATCGGCTACATGTTCGGGCAGTATAAGCGAATCCGTAACGCATATGAAGCAGGTGTGGTAACAGGGAAGAACCCGGATAACGGAGGATCACTGGTCCGGAAGGAAGCGACCGGCTATGGCACAGTTTACTTCGTGGAAGAAATGCTGAAAGGCGAAGGAAAGACATTTGCCGGCAGTAAAGTAATTGTCTCGGGTTCAGGAAACGTTTCCATTTATGCAATGGAGAAAGCGATCGAATTCGGTGCGACCGTCATTGCCTGCAGTGATTCTGAAGGGTATATTTACGACCCATCTGGCATCGATGTCGAAACGGTCAAACAATTGAAAGAGGTCGAACGCAAGCGCATCTATCATTATTTAGAGAGCCATCCGAATGCGCGGTTTGGCAACGACAATACAGAAATCTGGACAATTCCATGTGATATCGCTTTGCCATGTGCAACGCAAAACGAAATCAGCCGTGAAAGTGCACATGCACTTGTCGACAACGGGCTCAAAGCGCTTGGTGAAGGGGCGAATATGCCGTGTGACGAAGAAGCGGTCCGTGTGCTGACGAATAATGGCGTCCTGTTCGCACCTGCCAAAGCTGCAAATGCTGGCGGGGTAGCGGTTTCCGCGATGGAAATGTCCCAAAACAGCATGCGTTATTCTTGGACGGCGGAAGAAGTGGATGAAAAGCTCCAGACGGTTATGAAATCCATTTATAGAAGCTGTATCGAAACAGCCGAGCAGTATGGCCAGCCGGGCAACTTGATTGCCGGTGCCAACATTGCCGGTTTCAAAAAAGTGGCGGATGCGATGATCGCCTACGGATTGCATTAAGCAATGAAGGAGCAGACGATGTATTTCGAATACAGTTCTGCGTCACTTGATTTTTTGAAGAACAAAGACAGGAAGCTGGGTGAGGCGATTGAACGGATCGGAGACATCAAGCGAACTGTTATTCCGGATCTTTTCACCGCACTCACGCACAGCATCGTCGGCCAGCAAATTTCCTCGAAAGCGAAAGAAACGGTCTGGTTGCGATTGATTGCGCTACTAGGCGAAGTCACGCCGGAAAACGTGCTTCGGCACACTGCGGAAGAAATCCAAAAAGCCGGATTGTCCCACCGGAAAGTTTCTTATATCCGTGGGGCCGCGGAGAAAATCATCACAGGCGAGCTCGACTTGTCGCGCCTCGCACACTCTTCTGATGAAGAGATTACGGAAGAGCTGGTGAAGCTGAGCGGAATCGGCCTATGGACAGCAGAAATGCTCATGCTGTTCTCGATGCAACGGCAGGACGTGTTGAGCTACGGCGATTTGGCGATTCAGCGCGGACTCCGTATGCTCTACCGCCACCGGAAGATCACGCCGGCTCTCTTTGCAAAATACAAAAGACGCTATTCCCCGTATGGCAGCGTCGCGAGCCTCTACCTATGGGAAATCGCTGGCGGCGCCTTGCCCGAACTGACGGACCCGGCGCCATTGACGGAAGCGGAGAAGAAGAGGTGGGCGAAGATGAAGGCAACTAAAAATAAATTGTGAAAAGACCGAGATGGATTCTCTGGTCTTTTTTTCTTAGTAAAAGTGGTGCCGCACACTCGAGTGTGCGGCACCACTTTTAACTATTCAATTTTTAAAATATCGATAAAAGCACGTGCGGCTTTAGATAAATAGCCTATGTTTTTAAAAGCGGTAACAATGGCCCGTTTTGGGGTTTGTCCATTGATGACTAATGGAAGGTAAACCGGTTTTTCATGCAACTCAATTTCATTTACAAACATTTTTGGGACAAAAGTGATGCCAATCCCTGCCAGGACGAGTGATTGGCATGTATTGATATTAATGCTTTCGAACACGATATTAGGTTGGAATCCTGCTTTTTCACATAAATCATCGGTGTGGTAACGAAAATTATTTATTGGTTTAATCCCGATAAATGGCTCGTTATTGCAAAGAGCTAAATCAACTTCTGAATACATTGTCAGCCAATGATCGGGAGGAACTGCCAGTAAAATTTCTTCGATCCGAACAACTTCTGTTTCCAATTGGGAGTTTTTCAGAGGTGTAGACAAGATAGCAATTTCGACTTCTCCAGAAGCAACCATGTCTTGAAGTTCAGGGGAAGCACCTTCTACTAGTTTAAGTTCAATTCCTGGAAAAAAGCTGCGGAACTCTGAGATTGCCTTAGGCAGAAGGTGAGCACCTGTGGAAGTAATACTCCCAATGGAAAGCTTTCCTTTTTTCATGTCGTCAATATCTGCCAGCTCATTATTCAATTGCTGGAATTGATGCGAAATACTTTTTGCATAGTCGACGACTATACTTCCAGCATAGGTGGGAACCACCTCGTTATATTCACGTACGAACAATTGCACGCCAAGGTCTCGTTCCAATTTTGAGATTTGATAGCTTAACGAAGGTTGTGACAAGTGTAGCTTTTTGGCGGCTTTTGTAAAATTTTTCTCAGCGACTAAAGTAAGAATATATTCGAGAATTTTTGGTTCGATATTCACTCTCTCCCTTCGCTATAGAATTTTTCTATCGTTAACATTGAAATTATATATTAGACCAATAGAAATTTCAATGTTATAAATAAATAAATTATTCAAAATATTTTTTAAATAGAAAGGGGTAAAAATTTGTCTGATTTCATGAATAAAATTTCAGATTATATCACGAATTTTGAATATGAATCGATTTCAGAAAAAATGTTTCAACTTTCCAAAATGGCAATTATTGATACAGTCGGTTCTGCAATTGCAGGTTTTAATGAACCAGCGGTACTCAAAGTAGAAACAGTTTTTTCGAAAAGTATAAAGGATGGAGAAGGGGCATCCGTTTGGAGAGGCGGCAATAAAGTACGATTGGAGCATGCTGCACTGATTAATGGTGTTGCGACACACGCTTTGGATTACGATGATGTGGCTCCTTCAATTTTAGCCCATCCAAGCGCACCACTCACAGCAGTGATTTTACCTTTTGCAGAAGAGTATGGAAAATCAGGTAAAGAAGTGATTGCAGCTTTTGTAATTGGAACAGAAGTCATGACAAAGATCGGAAAATTGATGGGTTTTCGTCATTACGACCAAGGATGGCATGCAACAAGTACTTTAGGAGCTATCGGAGGAGCGGCAGCATGCGCTTATCTGGCAGAGCTTTCAGAAGAGAAGACAAAAAATGCTATAGCAATCTCTGCTTCGATGTCCAGTGGATTGCAGAAGAATTTTGGTACGATGACCAAGCCATTGCATGTCGGACTGGCAGCACAAAACTCCGTTCAAGCAGTACTGTTAGCAATTGAAGGATTTGAAGCAAACCATAAGATTTTTGAAGAAAGAGGGTTTTTCCAAGCTTTCACTGGAGAAATGCATGATGAGACTTTGAATCAGAAGATAAAAGAAGTGAAGTTCGGCGGTTTACATGATTTTGAGGAAAATGGGCTGAGTGTGAAGAAGTTTGCGTGCTGTTACTTCATGCACCGCTTTACGGCGGGAGTACTGGAATTGAGAAATGAGAACTCTTTGACCATCGATGATGTAGAAGAGATTCAAATCACTGTTCCGCCTGGCGGATATACTGCTTTGATCCATTCAAATCCTCAGACAGGGCTGCAAGGGAAATTCAGCGCTGAGTATGCTTGTCTAGCGGCGTTGGAAGATGGAGTGATTCAATTGCAGACGTTCACTGATGAGGAAGTGCAGCGAACGGTGATCCAGCAAAATCTCCATCGAGTCATTAGGAAGGAAGGCAAAGGTAAAATGGTCGATGCCAGGGAATTAGAAAATTTACCCGTGCATGTACGAATCACTACTCGCCAAGGGAAATCAGTAGAAAAAGAAATTTTTCATGCTCCAGGGTCCAAAGAAAAACCAATGACTATAGAAGAGTACAAGGACAAGTGGCATGATTGCTTAAATTATTCAGCTAGCGAACCACTTTCAACAGAGCAAAAACGGTTTTCAGAATACCTCTTCGAGCAAGCAGTAAATCTAGAAGAGTTTGCAGATATAGGTGCATGGATTATCGGACTTAGCCAGTTGTTTGAACAAATTGAAGAAAAAATATCATTGTAGCTTGTATTGGAATGTAAGCGATTACAAAAGAGGGGGAATAGAAATGAGCAAGCGGGGATTTTTATTAGCAGGTCTTATGGCAAGTTCGCTTTTAGTAGCAGCTTGTGGGTCAACGGAAGATGGTGCAGAGGCTAATGCATCTGGTTCTGTGCAAGATATTCGGATAGCTTATAATTTGCCTGCAGAACATGCCACGGGTGTTTATTTTGAAACATTGGCAACGGAAATTGAAGAACGAACAAAAGACACATCTATTCAATTAAATCCAAGTACATTCCCTAACGGACAATTATACAACGATAGCCAATTACCGGATGCTATATCCACAGGAGGTACTCAAATCGGACAAATCACTACAGGATTCTTAGCAGGTGGAGCTGCAACACCATTGCAGATTACGGATCTTCCATTCTTATTTGATTCATGGGAAGCAATGTGGGCTGCTGAAGACGGGGAATATGGTGATATCTTTAACGAGCAATTCAATAAGATGGGAATGGAACTAGTCGGCTGGCCAGGTTATGGTTCGGTTGAATTATATGGCACAACAGAGGTCAAGGTGCCGGGAGATGTAGAAGGCCTGATTATGCGCGGCTTTGGACAAGGGGCTTCCCTTATGCTTGAAGAGCTTGGTGCTTCCCCGGTTTCCATGAGTTCTCAAGAAATTTACCAGGCAGTCGAGCATGGAACGATCGATGGTTTTGCTACTGGACCTTCTTCTGTAATGGAAAGAGGTTTGCATGAAGTGGCTAATCACGGAACTGATATGATGCTTGCGCTTATTTCTTTCCAAGGCGCAGCGAATTCACAGTGGTGGGACGGACTGCCCGATGACGTGAAACAAGCGGTTGTCGAAGCATCGGAAGTAGCCCAAGAAGCTTCTCGGAAGACAGCTAGAGAGGGAGATGAAAGATACAAAGCTGAGCTGATCGAAAATGGCGTAAAACTTCATGTTCCTACTGATGGAGAAAGTGAGCAGTGGCGCCAAGCAGCAGAGAATCGTCACCAAGCTTATCTCGAAGAATCAGGAGAAGTTGGACAAAAACTTTATAATCTTGTGCAAGAATATAATGCTGAATAAGAGGGGCGGACGGGGGTTCCCCGCCTCTGCTTTTTCTCTAACTAGTCTATGAAAGGTGGGGAAATCGATGAAAACGACCGTTGTATTTGTCGAAAGGTTTGAGAAAATCTTCATTTACTTGTCAGGAATCTTTCTGGGACTTCTATCTGCCATCGTCTTCTATGAAGTAATCGCCAGATACGTTTTTGGTTCACCGACTATTTGGGTCAGCGAAATTTCTACGTACCTGCTACAATTTATCGTTTTTTTCTCAATGGGTTATTTATTGATTAAAGATGAGCACCTTAAGGTTACATTCGTTTTAGATAAATTAAAGGGTCGAGCTAAAAAAGCAGTGAGGATATTAAATAATATATTGATTTTGCCATATGCAGTGATTTTGATGATTTATGGCTTTGCAATCACTTCGAGCACTTGGGAAAGAGAAGCTACCTCGCCAACTTTGTTAGCGGTTCCCTTATGGATTCCGAATTCTTTCATTTTTTTAGGTGGAGCACTATTAATTATCGGTGCACTTTGTGGGATTTTAAAAATCATTATCGAGGAGCCAGTGGAACTAGAGGAAGTGGGGGGCGAACTTTATGATTAGTACAAGCGCGATATTGATATTATTACTAGTATTGTTTACCGCTTTATTCCTCGGCGTGCCAATCGGTTTTGCTCTTGGTCTATCTGGTGTTGTTACGATTCTATTCACAGCTGATCCGCAATATTTAACACAAGTGCCAATTTCTCTACGGAATACACTCTCTGAGTTTATTTTTGTAGCCATACCTTTGTATATCATTATGGGGAATATTATGTATCACGGGAAAAGTGGCGAAAGAATCTTCTCAGTAGCCTTTCAATTGCTTCAAAAAGTGAAAGGTGGAACTGGAGTAGCAAGTGTTGCCGCTTATACAGTGTTCGCTGCGATTGTAGGATCCAGTATGACTTCGGTTTTGACAATCGGACGCATTGCGATCCCGGAAATGTTGAAGCAATCATACTCGAAAAAACTGACTTACGGACTTTCTGCACTCGGTGGCTCACTCGGAATTCTTATTCCTCCGAGTATTCCATTGATTTTATACGCTTCATTAAGTGGTACTTCTCCTGGAGACTTGTTTTTAGCAGGAATCGTACCAGGAATGATGATTGCAATTTTATTAGCGATCTATGTTTCGTTTAAAGCTCCTGCATTAAAAGATGTGAAACTTACTGAAATAGTTGTTGGTGAACCGGAAATCTCTAAAGAAAAAGCATCTGCAATTTTTAAGCGAGGCATTCCGGATTTGCTTTTGCCAGTCATAGTTCTTGGTGGGATTTATCTCGGAATCTTTACACCGACAGAAGCAGCAGCAGTCGGCGTCATCTATGCCCTGATTGTGTCGGTCCTTATCCACCGGACATTGGCTGTAAAAGGCCTGCCACTTGTATTTGTGGAAGCAGTAAAAACAAGCGCTATGTTGTTAACTGTTGTTATCGGTGCGGTCGTGTTCGGTTCGGCGCTAACGTTACTGGGGCTGCCTCAATACTTGTCAGCATTTATCACTGAATTGGCTGTCTCACCATGGGTAGTCATCTTGATCATGTCACTAGTTTGGCTGTTGATGGGCTTCTTCCTGGAAGTTGTTTCCATCTTGTTGATCACAACGCCGATTTTCTTTCCAATTGCCATGAGTCTTGGATTCGATCCGGTCTGGTTTGGTATCATCATGGTCTTGAATATGGAGTTGGCAGTTATTACACCGCCAGTCGGAATGAATTTATTTGCCATCAAGTCGCTAGTTCCGAAAGAATCGATGGGGACCATTATAAAAAGTGTCTTACCCTTTGGACTCATCATCGTTTCAGTTCTAGTTCTAAGCTGGGTCTTCCCGGAACTGATTTTGTTTGTACTTTAAATAATAGAATAATCCAATAAAGTTAATGGAGGAATTGATATGGATCAATGGGAAACATTAAAACTCGATGAATCATATGCACATGAAAATGTTTACATTCTTAAATTGAATCGGCCAGAAGCAATGAATGCATTGAATACGAAAATGGGTGAGGAGCTCATCGAGTGTCTTGGCAAGCTCAAAAAAATGCCAGACCTCCGGGTGCTGATTTTGACTGGGACTGGCAGTAAGAGTTTCTGTGTAGGAGGAGACTTGAAAGAACGGAAAGGGATGACAAAAGAGAAATGGAAACTTCAGCATGATATTTTCGAAGATGCATATAAAGAGATTAGGGAATTTCCGTTCCCGGTTATTGCTCTTGTGAACGGCTACGCGCTTGGTGGTGGTATGGAGATGGTATTAAGCTGCGATATGAATTATCTTGCAAATCACGTGAAGCTTGGGTTACCTGAAGTGAAAATTGGAATTATTCCAGGAGCGGGTGGAACGCAATTATTGCCAAGAAAAATCCCTCAGGCCATTGCGAAGGAATATCTGTTCTCTGGAAAACAAATTGAAGCAGAAAAAGCGGTTTCTTTAGGTCTTTCTAACGGTATATATCCGGTCGAGCAACTTCTGGAAGAAGGAATTAATAGAGCGAAGGAAATTGCTAAAAACGCACCGCTCTCGTTGCAAGCCATCAAACAATCTGTGGATAGAGGTTTACAGACAGATTTGTATTCTGCATTAGCTATTGAATTAGACCAATACTATAAATGTGCGAATTCAGCTGATCGTCAGGAAGGAGTCGATGCATTCAATGAAAAAAGACAACCGGCTTGGTCAGGTATTTAGGAGCAGATTCTATATTCAATAATGGGAAGGAGGAATCCGCATGTTACCACTAGAAGGAATTACAGTCGTTTCGCTGGAACAAGCAGTAGCTGCTCCTTTTGCTACAAGACAATTGGCAGACCTCGGTGCAAGAGTTATCAAAGTGGAACGCCCTGAAGGTGACTTTGCCCGAAAATATGATTCGAAAGTAAAAGGAATGTCGAGTATTTTTGTTTGGCTTAACCGCTCGAAAGAATCGATTGTTCTGGACTTGAAGCAAGAAGAGGGAAAGAAAGCATTAAGCAAGCTGCTAGAAAAAGCGGATGTTTTTGTCCATAATCTTGCACCTGGAGCGGTAGATCGTTTGGGCTTCGGGCAGGAAATATTAGAAAAGAATCATCCGCAATTGATTTCCTGTTCGATTTCAGGCTATGGAAACGATGGGCCATACAAAGATAAAAAAGCATACGATATGCTGATTCAAGGAGAGGCAGGTTTAATGTCCATCACAGGGACGAAAGACACACCATCACGTGCCGGTATTTCCATTGCTGATATTGCAGCAGGAATGTATGCCTATACCGGCGTTTTGACTGCCTTGATCCAACGCTCCAAGACGAGCAAAGGAGTAACTCTTGAAATCTCCATGCTCGAAGCTTTAAGTGAATGGATGAGTTATCCGCTATTGTATACAGCTTACGGAGAGACAGAGCTTCAGCGCACAGGTTCCTCCCATGCTGGCATTTATCCATATGGCATTTTTGAATTATCAGAAGGTCCGGCAGTTTTTCTCGCTATCCAGAATGATCGTGAATGGAATCGCTTTTGTGAAAATGTCTTAAAAGATGAAGGAGTAAAAGCAGATTCTCGCTTTGCAACAAATTCTGATCGTGTAGCCAATAGCACAGAACTTCGCAAGTTAATCGAAAGAGAGTTTGATGAAATCGGATTTGAAGAAGTGATGACGAGGCTGAACGATTCGGGAATCGCGAATGGCGAGATGAAGAACATTGAAGCAGTTCTTGAACACCCCCAATTGCATCACCGTAATAGATGGAGAGAGACTGAATCTCCTGTTGGCTTGATCCAAACGTTGATTCCTCCCGTAACTTCAGCAGAAATTTCTTTTAAAATGACATCTGTACCTGAATTGGGAGAGCATACTGAAGCAATTTTGAGAGAGCTTGGAATGAATGTCGAACAAGTCAAGGTATAGAATACGGCTGTAAGAGGAGGAGTTAATTAGATGCAATTGACTAATCACAGAATTAAACTGAATGAAGTGGGTTTAAGAGACGGACTTCAGTTAGA
This sequence comes from Planomicrobium sp. YIM 101495, assembly GCF_009707665.1. Classification (GTDB taxonomy): domain Bacteria; phylum Bacillota; class Bacilli; order Bacillales_A; family Planococcaceae; genus Planococcus. Next base: position 1,183,264 of record NZ_WLZW01000001.1, on the reverse strand, counting down.
AGAGGTTATTGTTACCGTACAAGATAAGAAGCTCTTATATGAAATGATTAAAAGGGCTGGGGTTGAGTCATTTGAATTTGGAGCATTTGTTCATCCGAAACGAGTACCCCAAATGGCCAATTCAGATGCTTTCTACGAAGAGGTGATTTCCGATGCTGAACAGATTGCGCTCATTGGACTCATCCCGAATATGAGAGGAGCAGAAAGGGCTGCTGCTGCAGGAGTGAAAGAAGTCAATTATGTGCTTTCAGTGAGTGATACGCATAATCTCCAAAACGTTCAGCAACCGACTAATAAATCGATGGAAGATTTGATCGGAATTCATCATTACTGTAAAGGGAAAGGAATTGCGCTGCATGTTTCTTTCGCCACAACATTCGGCTGTCCTTTTGAAGGTGAAATTGCAGCAGAAAGAGTGTTGGAGCTAATTGGACAGCTCAGTGAATTGGATATTGCATCAATCACGTTAGCTGATACTACTGGGATGGCAAATCCCAAGCAGGTTGAGGATTTGGTTCGAAAAGTGGTAAAGCAATTTCCTGAACAAAGATTCCGGCTTCATTTTCATAATACAAGAGGGATGGGATTGACGAATATCTTAGCAGGAATCGAAGCAGGCATCTATGAATTCGATACAGCACTTGGCGGGATTGGTGGCTGTCCGTTTGCACCAGGTGCAACGGGAAATGTATGCACAGAAGATGTGGTGCATATGGTGGAGTCGATGGGCATGAAAACTGGCACAGATCTCACGGGCTTACTTGAGGCGTCAGGGGAGCTAGCTAAAATAATCGGACACGAGACTGCAAGCTACCTTACTAAAGCTGGACCGTCATCCAGACGGTATCCAGTGCCAATTGCAAAATAATAAAAAAATTCGGAGGGCGATTGAAATGGTTCAAATGAAAAGTACACGAGAAGAAGTAGACTTGATCAGAAAAAGTATTCGCGCATTTTGTCAGCGGTTCCCGGAAGACTATTGGAGAAAGGTCGATAAAGAAGAAGCATATCCAGAAGAGTTTATTCAAGCTCTAACAGATGAAGGATGGCTATCAATCATGATTCCTGAAGAGTATGGTGGAGCAGGCCTAGGTCTTGCTGAAGCCAGTGCAATTTTGGAAGAAATCAATCGCTCTGGAGGAAATGCAGGAGCAGGCCATGCTCAAATGTATACGATGGGCGCATTGCTGAATCATGGAAGTGAAGAACAAAAACAACGCTTCCTGCCAAGAATTGCAAGTGGAGAACTACGCTTACAAGCTTTCGGCGTGACAGAACCGACTGCAGGAAGTGATACGACAAATATTGAAACAATGGCTGTTCGAGAAGGAGATAAATACATCGTCAATGGACAGAAGATCTGGACTTCAAGAGCTGAACATTCTGATTTGATGCTATTGCTCGCTAGGACAACCCCGAAAGAACAAGTAAAGAAAAAAACGGAAGGACTCAGCCTGTTTTTGCTGGATATGCAAGAACAAAAGGATAACTTAAATATCGTTCCTATTGAAACGATGGTTAACCATGCAACGACTGAAGTCTTCTTCAATAACGTAGAGATTCCAGTGGAAAACAGAATTGGGGAAGAAGGAAAAGGGTTCAAGTACGTGCTAAGTGGGATGAATGCAGAAAGGGTGCTTGTTGCATCCGAAAGTATCGGGGATGGCTATTATTTCATAGATAAATCTGTGCAATATGCAAATGAGCGTATCGTATTCAACCGTCCAATCGGTCAAAATCAAGGAGTTCAATTCCCGATTTCGAGCGCTTATATGGATATCGAAGCTGCAAAATTAATGCGGGATCAAGCGGCTGAACTGTTTGATAATAACGAAAAGGCAGGTGCAGAAGCCAATATTGCTAAATACCTTGCTTCAACTGCCGCTTGGAAGGCCGCTAATGCGGCAATGGATACTTATGGCGGCTATGGTTATGCGAAAGAGTATCATATCGAGCGAAAATTCAAAGAAGCCCGCTTGTTCATGGTTGCACCAATTTCGAATAACCTTGTCCTTAGCTTTGTAGGACAGCATGTATTGGGCTTGCCAAGATCATTCTGAATCTGAGCAATTGGATAGTAAGCATTACATAAAAAAGCTTTGATTGAGTTTCTCAATCAAAGCTTTTTTATTGTCTTAACGCTAAAGAAAGTAAGTCGTATCTCTTTAATCGACTGTATAGAAAAGTGTCAATTCTCTTCCAAAAAACCTTCCAGCACTTCATTGAATTTCTTGCTGTGTTCCCAAAACATGAGGTGACCGCCGAATACTTCGAATTGTGAGCCCGGTGCAATGCGTTCCATGAAAGCATGTGCAGTTTTGCCCCAATGTTCAGCAGCAACAGTCAATACCGGAAGAGCCTCGTTCAGCAATTTTGCTTCCACACGGTAATCGGAAAACATGCCGGCTGCAAACAAATTGGCTGCCACATAATAAGGGGTATTCAGCGACTCGTCGACAATCCACGCAAGCTCGTCCGCTTCCAGTTTTCGCTGCACCATCACCTCGGTTGCATATTCCGTGATGAATGAGCGCTGGCCAGCAGGATTCCGGAGCGAAGAAGTGTAAGCGCCAGCGATGTCATCAAGCGGACCTTCCACCCAATCGTTCTCATCATCGGTCGAAAGTGGCTTCGGCGATAAATCGACCAGCACAGCTGATTGGATCTTGTCGAGTCCATGTTGGCGGACATATTCCCACACCGTCAGGCAGCCGAACGACCAACCGAGTAATGTGATGTTTTCGAGGGCAAGCGTTTCGATCACTTTCGCGAGATCCTTCCCGTGCGTTACGTAATCATTGCCTTGCAGCGAAACAGTGGATTTCCCTTGGCTTCTCGGATCAATCGCGATGACGCGGTGTGTTTTCGAGAAATGCTCGATCTGGTGGTTGAAAGCGGCTGCGCCGAACGTCCAGCCCGGAATCAGCACAAGCGGGTCGCCGCTTCCGATGTCACGCACGAACAATTCGACACCTGGTGCGACTTCGATGAATCGATTGTTTGTCAATTGAATCTCCTCCATCTCAGAAATAGGTACTGCCCTATTTATTACACAGTGATAGGAAGAAATCCTTCATAGCCATCTTATTCGCCAGTAGGAAGTCCAAAGAAAGTAGGTATAGCTCTATTCGACTTTAGAATGTTGATAAAAGCACGTGCTGTGTATTAAGCTCTCCGATATTTCCGGTATGTTAAGTTTCAGTAATGTTTCCTCTGCACGCATTGACCTGCTACGTGATTATTGCAATAGTTGAAGAGGAACAAAATGAATGGAGGAATACATACGATGAAAAAATGGATCGGCTTGATAGTGGTTTGTCTCGTATTCTTATCTGCTGGACTGCAAGCAGCCGCAGCAGGATTCAGCGATGTACCTGATAGTCATCGCTTTGCAGAAGATATCGCATTTGTAAGCGGGGAAGGAATCGTCAATGGTTATAAGGATGGATCATTCCGCCCGGATGCACCGGTAACACGCGGAGAAACGGCGATTATGCTCGTTAATGCGCTTGGACTCGAAGTGGCTGAGGCGGACTCAGTATTTGAGGACGTTGCGAATGATAGTGCAGCTGCGCCTTACATTGCAGCAGCCACACAAATTGGAATTCTTTCTGGACATAAAGATGGCAAGTTCCGTCCTGCTGAACACGTGACACGTGACCAGATGGCAATCATGCTAGCAAAAGCTTTCCCAGAAGAAGCGGCATCTACCGCGACAGCGAGCGACATTCATGAAGGGATGAGCGCCTATCCATTCATCCAGAATTTGATTGCACGTGGAATCGTCCAAAATCACCTAGACGGTACATTCCGGCCAAATGACGCGGTTACGCGTGGACAGCTTGCGGGGTTTGTGACGCGCATCATGACCACGGAGCCTAATACAAGCGAAGCGGATGCATCGATTCTTTACTTCAATGATGCTCACAATGTCAGCCCGGTCAAGCCTCGTGGGGGTGTGGCAAGATTGGCGACAGTCGTTGACGAGGTGAGAACGAATCAAGAAAATACGATTGTGACATTCGGTGGGGACTTGGGAGGCGGTTCGATTTTCGAAGCGGTGTTCAAAGGATTCCCTCAAGTCGAAGCCTTCAACAAAATCGGCATTGACTATGCGAATTTCGGTCAGCATGATTTCGACCATGGACCTGACAATACACGCGCACTTGTCGAAGCATCAGAGTTCCAGTGGCTTACTTCGAATCTAAAAGGACCAGATGGTTCAGCATTCGCGAATCTACCGACATATTCGGTGGAAGAAAAAGATGGACTAAAAATCGTTTTCCTTGGATTGACGGATCAAATGGTGACGACATCTGCGACGGATGAAGTGACGCAGAATGACATTACGGAGTCGGCGAAAGCGATCGTTGCAGAAGCTCTTGCAGCTGAAGGAAAAGTAGATCTGTTCGTTGCACTGACACAGCAGTCACTTGATAAAGACAAAAAGCTTCTGATGGATGTTCCGGAAATTGGCTACATCTTCTCGGAAGAAGAATATGAAGACAACTCGACGATTTACAACAACGAAGGTCGCTTCATCGCGAAGCCTGAAGGGAATATTGGTTCTGTTATCCGCCTTGATGTGAAGAAAATCGCTGGAGAAGTAGAATTGAATACTTCCGTGATCAAGTTAGGTGAAGATGTCGAGAGCAACCCAGAGCTTCAGAAGCTAGCAGAAAGTTATGAAGTAGAGCTTGAAGAACGGCTCGGGGAGAAGATTGCTGATTTGCCGAATGACTTGAGCCGCGACAATCGCTTGTCGCATGAACAAGCAATCGGGAACTTGATCACCGACAGCTACCGGGCTCACTACGAAGCGGACATTGCGTTCATGAACGGCGGAGGCATTCGTGAAGAAGCGAAAGCGGGAGACTTCACGATGAAGAGTGCTTACGCAATCTTGCCATTCGGCAACAAGCCGATTCTTGCCAACGTAAAGGGTGAGAATATCCGTGCAGCGCTCGAGAACGGTGTTTCGCAGCCAAACTACAACGCGTTCTTGCACGTGTCGGGAATGGCATACTCTTACTCGCTGGGCAAACCAGTGGGCGATCGAGTCAGTGACATCAAAATTGCAGGAGAGCCGCTTGATGACGCACAGATTTATACAGTCGTCATGCCGAACTTCCTCTTCAATGGAGGAGACGGCTTCACGATGTTCGCCAATGATGAGTTGCTTGTCTCTGAAGACAATGCCATCACAGACGTGGAATTATTGATTAACTATGTTAGAGAACTTGGTGTCATCGACATCGAAGAAGAAGGTCGAATCACAGTAACGGAATAAATTCAGCTTCAAAAACGATGAGCCAGCGGGGAAGAATTTCCTCGCTGTTTTTTTATGGAAATATTTCAGCGGCTCATAAATAGAAAAAAAGCGATTTCATTTGCAAAAATTCTTATTGCTCCTAAAATTCTTCCGCTATATAATGAATCAACCGCAAATGCGGAAAGGGGAGAAATGACGCACATGATGGCACCAACAGCAATTCAAACAACACAACAGTTGATTGATCTTATAGAAGAATTATGGCAAGGACGTTCGGTGAAGAACCTGCAAAAATGGCTGCAAACCATTCAAACGGAAACGGAATTTTACCGCCTGATCCGTCTAGCGGATGAAGCGGAATTGTATAGTTACAGCAATCTACTTTCTACACAGGCGTATAAACGGTTCGGCACATTGCGGACATTTTCCTGGCACTGTACGCGTTTGCTTGAAACGGGACGCAGCCTCGAAGCAGAGGAGCGGATGTCAAGCCGACTGAAACAAGTAGGCGGTACACACAGTCCGGATGATTTAGCTGCTGCACATGCACTTTTGTTGAAAGTGTTTTGCCAGCTCAACCGAATCGACGAAGCGAAGAAGCAGTTGAACCGGATTGAAGAAGCGAAAGGGCACGTACAACCGGATTTGGAGGCCTACTACCTCCTGTCTGCAGGGGAGCGGGAGCAAGCTGAACGCCTGCTGGAAGGAACGATTGCGGAAGGGACGTCAGATCGTCTTGATTACGCACAGCTTATCTATGCAGACATTTTAGAGCTCGATGGCCGCCACGAGCAGTCACTCGAAGCTCTGCTAGCGGGTGATGCACGCTCTGGCTATCGCGCTTTCCAGTCGGAACAAGTGAAGCGACTGTTCTATCTTGGCCGGTATGAAGACGCGATTGCCAAGGCGCAAGAAGTCGTCGAGACGAACCCGTTCCATGCGAACAAGGACATGTTCATTTACGTCATCGCCGATTGCTACTACCGGCTGGAACGATGGGGAGAGCTGCAGGCTTGGCTAGCGGCTAACAAAAAAGAGCTTGGGGAAACCATTTTCGGTAAAGTAGAACTTCAGCCGACTGCAAAATGCAAACGGCTTGAGATGAAACCAGATGTGCAGAAGCTCAATTACTGCGTCCCGGCGTCACTCTCTTTAATAGTGCAGGCATTCGGGAAGAGAATCGGACAAGACGAAATCGCAACTCACGTATTCGACGTCACCGGCTCGAAATTGAAGACGACAATGGAATACATGGAGTCGCTCGGTTTAACAGCGCGTTATTTCAAAGGAACGGTGGACACGTATAAACAGCTGCTTGATGCGGATGTTCCGATCCTGTTATCGATGCTGATTGAGAACAATGCACACGTTCAAGTCGTTGTCGGCTATGACGACCGTCTTCAAGTGCTGCTCATCCATGATCCGAACGACCTCGGTCCGTTCATGCTGCCGTATGCAGAAGTAGAGAACGCATATAAGATGAGTGACAATCTCAGCATGGTGTTCATTGATGAACAACGGCATGAATTATTGGAGTTGCTCGATTCCACGCAGCACAAATTTTTTCACCAATTTTTCGAATTCCTGGAACGCACCGAGGAGCAGCAGGAAGAGAATGAAGCATTCCTTGCATTTTTACAAGCGAACGTGCATGAGCGCTATGCAGCGATTATCGGTCTGTTTTCGATGTTCACAGACGGGGCGAAAGAGCTTCATGGCCAGTGGATCGCGCAGCTCGAAGAGGACCTCGGGAAAGATGATTCGAACCTGGCGCTGCTCGCTGCCCACACACATTACCATAAAGATGAACATGAAAAAGTGCTTGCTTGTCTGAAAGAAGCGAATCTGAAAACGCCGTATGCCTTGTTCTTGAAAGCCGTCTCGCTGCAGAACACGGGACGCATGGAAGAAGCGGTGCCACTGCTCAAGCAATCGATTGAACTCGACCATTACCAGCCCGTCGCCTACAGCTATTTGGCGAAGTGTTATCAGGAGATGGGACGTGAGACACAAGCGTTCAAATGGTCTTCTGTGGCACTTTCCCAGCTGCCAACGGATCATTTTGTCCAGATTACGCACGGTTTGATCCAATTTGAGAGCGGAGCGATCGCCAGTGCATTGGAGCGGTTCCAGAAGCTTTCGGACAGTGAGCCGGAAGATCCATACTTCCATTATGAAATCGGACGCTGTCTTGACGTACTCGGCCGGTTTGCTGAAGCGGAAGGAGTATTCCGCCGGACAATCGAGCTGAATCCGAAACAGCCTTACGCATACTTAAGACTGGCAGACCGGAAAATGGCGGAAGAGTCATGGGAGGAAGCGGAAGCAATCATCACTGAAGGACTAACCGTTTCAGATCAGAAGGATGTCCTGCATCTTTACAACGGACACATTATGACCGCTCAAGATCGATACGAAGAGGCGGAGCAGGCGTATCGCTTAGCACTCGCGACAGATCCAGCCGACTTGTACACCGTCACACAAATCGCACATTCGCTTATCAAGCAAGGAAAAATGAAGGAAGCGGAAGCGGTCATCAGCGGATATGAAGACGCTGACGATGCGTCATTCTTCATCCGGACGGCATCGATGCTGTGGGATGAAGGGGATACGGCGGCTGAGAAGGAACTAGCGCTAAAACTTCTGGAAGAAAGAATCAACAAACGTACAGAAGAAGGCTTTTATGATGCGTGCGATCGGTATGCTGATTTCGGAGAAGAAATCAATTACAGAGGACGTGTCATGAAATTGTTCCGCACTTTACGGGAGTATGAGCCGGAAGCAGAGTTGCTTGTCCTGGAAGGAATGCTTTATGAACAGGAAATGAACCAAGCCTTTGCCACGCAGCTTTATACGAAAGCACTCGAAATGAAACAGCTACCTGGAGCTTGGTATCGACTCGGGATTTTGGCAGAGGAGAAGGAGCAGTACGAGGAGGCAGCGCATTGCTTCAGCAACTGTGCTGCACTCGATCCAGGACATGCGGATGCATTCGCAAGTCTCTACGTAACGTATAAAGAACTTGGAGAGAATGAAGCAGCTTTCACTGCTGCAATGCACTTGTTGGAGCTGGAGCCACTGACAATCCAACTCGACGAAGTGTTCGGGCTGATCGATGCGGAACAACAATTACGGGAAATTGAGCGGCGTGTCGAAGCGGTATCGGAACATGTCCCAGTTGAGTGGTTATACGTGGTGCAAGCACGAATCGCGGAAGCTCGCGGAGATTTCCGTGCTGCAGAAAGTTTGTTTGTCCGGGCTGGCGAGGAAAACGGGGCATTCCCGTCTCGCTATCAGTTCGTCCACTATTGGCGCCGGCGTGGAGATTTTAAGCGCGCTCTCCGTTTGTTGGAAGAGCTAATTGTAGAACAACCTGGTGAACAGGATTTGTATCCACACTTCATGCAGCTTCTCATAGATCAGAAGAAACCGATCGAAGTGCATAAGCGCTTGAAGAAAATGATGGCTGGGGAAGAGCTCGGAATGGCAATGCTGTATTGCGCAGACGCGTGGCTGGAGCTGATCACTGAGAATGAAGAACAAGAACAACAGTCGTTCTTTCGCAAAATCCGTTCCGGGTCTTCACGTTTCTTTGCAACTGCAGGAATCATCGCTCTCTATGAACATGCGGCGCGTCGCATGCCGGAGAGCGAAATGCCGCCGATGCGCCTTGCCGATTTCTACATGAACCGGGAGCTTGCAAAGGATGCACTAAAAGAGCTGGAACCGTTCGTCGAACGAACGGGCAGCCAGGATGCCGGGAAAATGCTCTTGCAAATCCAGCTATTTCAGGCGAGTCAAACGGGTGACGAGAAATGGTATGAAGTTGCAGCAGAACTGGCAGAGAAGTTGCTAAAAGAAGAACCGGGTGATATTCAGCTTCTACTCATCAGTGGGGATGCACAGGCAGCACTCAGCCAGTTTGACGGGGCAGTGGAGCGGTATGAACAGGCGATTGCGTGTGCGCCGCTTAGTGAGGACGGCCTATGTACGTCTTCTCCAAATGGTGGAGCATCTACCGGATCAAGCGCGTAAGACGGCTGCTTCCTTACCACAGGAAATTGCAGACATGCCGCTCGTTCGGCTATCGATCGGCATGATGCATACCGGTATTGGCGAAGGCTTAGCTGCCCGTGAATCGCTGGCGGTCCTTCTGCAGGAAGAACCGGGCTATGCACCAGCCTATTACGAAATGGCGCGTGCAGAGATGGTTTTCGGCAATCACCTTGCTGCGCGGGACATGCTGTCGCAACTTGAAGCATTCGATGAAGGAGAGCAATTGCTCGCAATGGCTGCAGCAGATCCACTGTTAGAGTCGTTCCTCAATGAAACTTCACCGCATGCGATCAAGTAATTACACGCATTCATAACAACACATAGGACTTTCTTTTGCGTTGTAGGAGAGAATTCTTTTTTAAATTTTTTTTTCAAACCGGGCACTTTTTGGAGAAACGTACGTCTAATTGGTACAAGGAAATGTCGAAGACAAAGGCTCATGTCTAAAGTCCCAAAGTAATTCCTTCATGAAGTAAAAACAATAAGGCTGCTGGAACTTGAAAAGAGAAGAAGTTCATCAAAACATGGGGGAATAAATGAATGTGTGGATTTACAGGATTTATCGGGGAAACAGAAAATGCAGCGCAAGTACTTGAAGAGATGATGGACCGGATCGTCCACCGCGGACCGGATTCCGAGGGGCAATTCGTTGAACACGGTGCAGCGCTTGGCTTTCGGCGTTTGAGCATTATCGACCTCGAGGCAGGAACTCAGCCAATGTTCAATGAAGACGAAGGGCTCGTACTGATTTTTAACGGGGAAATCTATAACTTTCAAGAGTTGCGAGAAGAACTAGTTGAAAAAGGGCATCTCTTCAAAACTGCAACGGACAGTGAAGTGATCCTTCACGGATTTGAAGAATATGGCAAAGACATCGTCCATCGCCTCCGCGGCATGTTCGCATTCGTCATCTATGACCGGACGGCGCGTAAGATGTTTGCAGCGCGGGATCCATTCGGCATCAAGCCATTTTATTATGCAGGAATGGATGGGACTTTGTTGTTCGGTTCGGAAATCAAGAGCTTCCTCCCGCATCCGGCTTTCAAGAAGGAATTGAATGAACATGCTTTATTGCCGTATTTGACGTTCCAATATCCGGTTTCGAATGAAACGTTCTTCAAAGGTGTCTTCAAATTGCCGGCAGCGCATTATATGGAATATGACAAGGGTCGGCTGACAACTACTCGCTATTGGACACCAGAATTCAATGAAACGGATGCACCGCTTACCCAGCTCGTTGAGGAAATCGATGAAGTGGTGAAGGAGTCGATCCATGCGCACCGAATCAGTGATGTGAAGGTCGGCTCATTTCTCTCGAGCGGCGTCGATTCAAGCTATGTCGCCTCGGTCCTGAAGCCGCACCAAACATTTACAGTCGGCTTCTCAGACGCGAATTTCTCGGAAATCGATCATGCCCAGATTCTTTCGAACGAGCTTGGAATTGAGAATGTCAGCGAAGTGCTCGACTCCGTGGAATGCTTCCGTGAGCTTGGGAAAATCCAATACATGATGGATGAGCCGCATTCGAATCCGTCGATCGTTCCGCTCTATTTCCTATCGAGACTGGCGAGTGAACAAGTGACAGTCGTCCTGTCAGGAGAAGGGGCGGACGAGCTGTTCGGCGGCTACGATGAATACACAGCGTCACCGGCACTTCAGAAATACCGCAAGCTACCATCGTTCATTCGGAAACCACTTGGCCGTGCAGCACTCAAGCTTCCAGATATGCGCGGGCGCCAACTGATGATCAAAGGTGGCTTGCCGGTCGATGAATGGTTTATCGGACAGGCAAAAATTTTCGAAGAGCGAGACGCGCGTGCACTTGTGCGGAAGCCTTACAGAGGCGGCCCAGGTATTGCGACAGTCGTGGCGCCATTTTATAAGAAGACGAAAGGGCAAGATCCACTCAACCGGATGCAATTGCTCGACTTGCAGCTTTGGCTCACGGACGATATTTTATTGAAGGCTGACAAGATGAGCATGAGCCATTCCATCGAACTGCGCGTGCCGTTCCTCGATAAAAAAGTCATGGAAGTCGCAGCGAAAGTACCTGTCCGCTACCGGGTCAATCCGAAAGCGACGAAATATGCGTTCCGCCTTGCTTCACGAAAAGCATTGCCGGAAGTTTCCGCGAACCGGAAGAAAATCGGTTTCCCGGTCCCGATCCGCAACTGGATAAGAGAAGATGGATACTTCAATGAAATCTTGGCGATGTTCAAAAGTGACATGGCTGCACAGTTTTTTGAGACAGAAGAAATGTGTCGTCTTCTAGAAGAGCACCGGAGCGGGAAAGTGAACAACGCCCGGAAAATTTGGACGATGTATATGTTCCTTCTTTGGTACGATCAATACTTCGTGAAAGAAACTGAGTCGGCAGCCCAATAGCCACTCGCGATGAACGCATAAAAAAACAGGCCATCCATTCGCATGAATATGCGGGTAGATGGCCTGTTTCTATTTAAATTTCTTCTTTTTCCGAAATCAAGTTCAAGAAACGCTGCGTACGTGCTTCTTTTGGTGAGTTGAACACTTCTTCCGGTGTACCGCGTTCGACGATGACGCCGCCGTCCATGAACAATACTTCGTCTGCGACACCTTTTGCAAAGCGCATTTCATGCGTCACGACGACCATTGTCATACCTTCTGCAGCCAAATCTTTCATGACTTGCAGTACTTCTCCGACCAATTCTGGGTCGAGTGCCGAAGTCGGCTCATCGAACAGCATCACTTTCGGTTCAAGTGCAAGTGCACGGGCAATGCCGACACGCTGCTGCTGACCGCCTGACAGCTGGAAAGGATATTCGTCCGCTTTTTCTGCGAGGCCAACTTTTGCCAAGAGCTCAAGCGCCTGCTTTTTCGCGACATCCTTTTTTCGTCCTTGGACAGTGATAGGTCCTTCCATGACGTTTTCGAGTGCTGTCATGTGAGGGAACAGATTGTAATGCTGGAACACCATCGCGGATTGCTTCCGGAATGATGTGATTTGTTTTTTTGGCATCGGCTTCGAGAAGTCTGCTGTTTGGCCGTCGATCGTCACCGTACCTGCTGAAGGTGTTTCGAGAATGTTGATGCACCGCAGGAACGTCGTCTTACCGGAACCGGATGGACCGATCACGACAATCGCCTGTCCTTTTTGCACATCAAGATCGATGCCTTTCAGCACTTCCAAGTCACCAAAGCGTTTATGCAAATTTTTGATTGAAATCATCGTTTCGTATTCCTCCAATTGGTCGATAGTCCGAATCATCGTGAGACATAGCGGTCGAAGCGGTGTTCAAGCCGTCCTTGTCCGATCGATAGCAGGAAGCAGACGACCCAATAAATTAGTGCAGCTTGCGTATACAGCAGCAGGAATTCATAGTTCGTCGCGGCGATCTGCTGAGCGATCCGGAACATTTCCGTCACGAGAATCATGGAGGCGAGGGACGTATCCTTCACCAAGCTGATGAACGTGTTCGAAAGGGGTGGGACCGATACGCGGGCAGCCTGCGGCAAAATGACGCGCCGCAACGACTGCGCATACGTCATTCCGATTGTATCTGCAGCTTCCCACTGGCCTTTCGGAATCGACAGGATCGATGCACGGATGACTTCGGATGCGTAAGCTCCGACGTTCAATGAAAATCCAACGATAGCAGCTGGGAATGGATCAATGACGATATCTAATGCCGGAAGTCCGTAGAACAGGATGAACAGCTGGACGAGCAGCGGCGTACCGCGAATGATCGAAACATAAACCCGTGCGATGATCTGCAGCGGCTTGATCGTCGAGATGCGTGCAAGTGCCGTCAAGACGGCAAGCACGAGTCCGATGATGAACGAAATGATCGATAACGGGATCGTGAATTGGATCAAACCTTCCAATAAAGGCATCCAGGAAGTCTGTGAAATATTCCAGAGGCGCTCCTGTTGGACCGGATCGGTGAAAATACTATTCAAGTACATTTTCTCCGAACCATCTTTCGGAAATTTCATCGTACGTGCCGTCTTCAATCATGTCGGCAAGTGCTTTGTTTGCTTCTTCGACGATTGCGCCGCTGCCTTTACGGAACAAGAGCGCACTTTGCGCTGCGTCTGAAGACTCATCGACGATTTCGATGTTTGCGTCAGGGCGTTGCTTCAAGAAGTCGAGAACCGTCAAGTTATCGTTGATCGTCGCATCGACGCGGCCAGAGTTCAAAAGCTCGATTGCTTGGTTGAAGCCTTCGACGCCTTCAAGCTCAGCGCCGTATGAACGCGCAATCTCGCCGTAGTTACTTGTCAAAGATTGTGCGGAAAGCTTTCCTTCAAGATCGTCGAATGAAGCGATTTCCGTCTCGTCAGCACCTACGACAAGAACTGCTGTAGAAGTAATGTACGGATCCGAGAAGTCGTAGCTTTCTTCACGTTCAGGGTTGATCCCGACTTGGTTTGCGACCATATCGAAACGGCTGGCATCAAGACCTGCGAAAATGGCATCCCACTGTGTTTCAAGGAATTCGACTTCAACGCCGAGACGTTCGCCGACTTCGCGCGCGATTTCTACGTCAAAGCCAGTTAATGTGCCAGTTTCATCATGGAACGTGAATGGAGGGTAAGTTCCTTCAGTTCCGACAACCAATGTTCCTTCATCTTTTACTTTTGCAAGAAGATCTTGTTCACCGCTATCTTCCACTGCGTCGTCCGTTGTCGGATCTTCTTCGGGTGAGCCGGTACACGCTGCCAAAATGAGCGCCCCGATCATCAATAATAGGAATAAATGTAGTTTTTTCATGTTTTTCGAATCGGCATGGAATGATGCCGACTCACACTTCCCTTCTGTCTATATATTTTTGTCTTTACTTCCGTGTTCATGTGCTGCCGGAAAGCCCGTTATGCAATCGATATAAAATACCCTATTCATGAAAATTGAAACAAACAAAACAAATCAGGGTTGTTTACTCGGTTTTAACGTAAAGCGCTCCCGTTTGAATGAAATGAAGCAAGCTGCACCATTATAGCACCGCCATGTGGAAGGGTTCAACACAATTGTTTAGCAGGAACTTTCTGATATTTGCAGAAAGGATTAAGAGAGAGGAGAGGATTGATTTTGAGTATGCAACAGATCAAAGAACAGGATATCCTGCACGACGAGTACGGCAATTATTATGAAGTGCTTGCGGTGCAAAAGGACGGGGACAAGGTGAAGGCACTTGAAGTCACCAACCTATTCTTTAAAGAAACGTTTAAAACGCAAGCAGCAGGCGGGGAATTCTCAGCGGATTCCGTTCTGGCAGCAATGAATGATCGTATCGCACAAGTGCAACAAGCAGAGCGTCCAATCTATGCGCTAGGAGATTTACTCATGAACCGCATCGCCATCTATGCGATGGATGTCACGAAACCATTTTCTGATTCTCTTGCTTAAAACGATTTCTAAAAAGACCGTCCATTATGGGCGGTTTTCTTTTATCTATTATATCTCGAATTCAAAGTTTATCTTTTGACGCGAATATTTATCTGTGTTATTATTATCTTGAATTAAAGATTAATAGTTTTGAAGTAAAAGTTTGGAGGAGAACCGAGTGGAAGAGCTTAGCAGGGAATTGAAGACATGGACCATCATCTTACGTGCTTCCCAAGCCATTCAAGATATCATTCGTCGAGATGTCGCGTGTTATGGGCTGAATCCTACTGAATTCTCGGTATTGGAGCTTCTTTATCACCGCGGGGAACAGCCGATCCAGACGATTGGGAAAAAGACGCTCATTTCAAGTGGCAGCACGACTTATGTGGTAGACAAGTTAGAAGATAAAAAGTATTTGAAGCGGACCGCTTCACCGGAAGATCGCCGCGTCATTTACGCCGCATTGACCGAAACAGGGCAGGAATTGATGGAGCGGATTTTTCCGCCGCATGAAGCGTTAATCCAGGAAGTTTTTGAGGAGTTGTCGGAGGAAGAACAACTAACAGTGCAAGAGCTGATGAAAAAAATCGGGTACCGGGCGAAGGACCTTTCAAAGAACTGTCCGAAACCAAAAGAGAAAAATGGAGGAATCGATCATGAATGAACTAAAAGGGATTCATCACGTAACGGCAATCACAAGCAGTGCAGAAAAAAACTATGAGTTTTTCACATATGTCCTCGGGATGCGACTCGTCAAGAAAACGGTCAACCAAGATGATATTCAAACTTATCACCTGTTTTTCGCAGACGACAAAGGGTCTGCAGGAACAGACATGACGTTTTTCGACTTCCCGAACATCCCTAAAGGAACACACGGGACAAATGAAATCTACAAAACAGCATTCCGCGTACCGGACAATGCTGCACTAGACTATTGGGTGAAACGTTTCGATAAATACGATGTGAAGCATTCGGGCATCAAGTCATTGTTCGGAAAAAATACGATTTCATTCACTGATTTCGATGATCAGCAGTACATGCTGATTTCAGATGAAGGAAACGAAGGCGTTGCATCCGGTAGGCCTTGGCAAAACGGTCCAGTACCATTGGAGTTCGCAATCACAGGACTCGGGCCGATCCACATCCGCATCAAAGAATTCGACTACTTTAAAGAAATGCTAGAAAAAGTAATGATCATGCGTGAAGTTGCGAAGGAAGGCTCACTGCACTTATTCGAAGTGGGGGAAGGCGGGAACGGTGCGTCAGTAATTGTCGAGCACAATACGTTGATGCCGGATGGACGACAAGGGTTCGGTACCGTTCACCACGCAGCATTCCGCGTAGCTGATACGGAAGTCTTGCATGAGTGGATCGACCGGATGCAAAGCTTCGGATTCGGTACGTCCGGTTACGTCGACCGTTTCTTCTTCGAGTCATTGTACGCACGCGTTGCACCAGGGATCCTCTTCGAGTGGGCGACTGATGGTCCTGGTTTCATGGGTGACGAGCCATATGAGACGGTTGGTGAAAAACTATCGCTGCCGCCATTCTTGGAGCCGAAACGCGAATCGATCGAAAGCATGGTACGACCGATTGATACTGTACGCAGCACGAAAACGATCGAGAAAGAGTATTTGTAAAAACAATAAAAAAGTGGCGGAAATCAATAGTGATTTCCGCCACTTTTTTCATTTATAGTGCCTGATGGTCATGCCGTCCTGCCCAATTTTCTTCGCGCGGTACATCGCTCTGTCTGCGTCGTGTAGCGCTTCCGAGACAGTCGGTTTTTTCCCTTCGCCGATCAAGGTGAAGCCGGCACTTACAGAGACTGTAAGCAGTTGGTCGTTGAAGATCCATGGTTCTTTCAATGCAACTTTTATTTTTTCATACATCGCCAGTACTTGATCGGCATCATCGACCGCTTCCAGCATGATGACGAACTCGTCCCCGCCTAGGCGCGCCACGAGATTGTCATCGCCGATCTGACTTTGCAGCCGGTCGGCAAGTTCAGTGATGACATAATCCCCGACTTCATGTCCGAACTCGTCATTGATATTTTTGAAATGATCGACATCAAAAAGCGCGATGGCAAAAGGGGATTGCCGTTCGTCGTGCTGAAGGATCCGTTGCGTCAGACGCTCCGTAAATAGGCGTCTGTTCGGGATGCCGGTCAAATAATCGTTGTATGCAAAATGATGCAGCTGTGTTTCCCGGTCTTTCTGCAATGTGAAGTCTCTTGCGATGATCAGTGTATGATTCTGCTTATCGAATACTGGCGTAATGCTGACTTCGGACCAAACGAGATGCCCTTTTTGATGATAAAGCGGTACTTGGAATGTCGTGGTTGTCCTGTCCACCGAAGCCCGTTCGAACTCATTGAAGACGATCGGAAGAACGTCTTGAGGGATGATCGGAATGGCTGACTTTCCAACGATTTCCTCTGGTTTATATCCGAATGTCTTCTCTACCGACGGGGCTACGTAGGAAACTTTTCCGGTTTCATCCGTGAGCAAGATCGTATCGTTGAGATACTCCGCGATGAGCCGGAACTTCTCTTCGGTATCGATAAGCAAGCTTGCGAGCTTATCCAATTCGCGCATATCCTTCAATACCGCAAACAGTCCGACGAGGCGAGACTCGACCTTGATCGGGATGACTTTCAATAACACGCCGAATTTCATTCCTAAGCGGTGGAGGAACATCACGCGCTTGTCGCTCGTGTAAATATGGTTTGCGGATTGATGAAGAAATTCCAGTAGTTCTTCAGCGTCTATATCGATGAAATACGACAGGTGCTTGCCGATAATCGCATCGATCGGGTAGCCGCTCAAATTCGTGACAGTCATATTTCCTTCCTGGATTAAGCCGTCGAGATCGAGCGTGAAGACGGCATCCGTATTATTTTCAAACAAGGAATGATAATGTGCTTGTTTTTCTTGAAGATGTCTGGCGGTTGTTTTCTTCTCAAGCAGTGCGAGCTTTTCGGTCGTCAAATCTTTGGTCACGCAGACGATGAAATTGCAGTTCCCCGCATCATCGAACAGCGGATTCATTTCGCTTTTGGCGTAATGCCATTCGCCTGTTGTAGTTAAGTAGGAATCTTCATACGTGACTTTCTGCTTCAATAGTTTCGTTTTGCTGTACATGCTCTTGAAGAAGCGGGCTTGGGCATCGGGTAGCGTCTCTTCCAACGTTTTACCGATAACAGATTGGTCTAGTCCTGTATTGGCAACTACCGCTTCGTTGATAAAGGCATAGCGGAAGTCTGCATCATCTGAGCGGACCACGAAGACCATGTCTTTAATTGTATGCATTAAAATTGTCTGTAAAGGAAGATCTTCTCGACTCTGCACTGGCTATCTTCCTTTCTAGGTATATGATGCGTCCATGTCAGATGCCATAATGCGGTCCATTCATTCTTTCTCTCTATTATATATTCTATCTATTTTTGAGAGACTTATCATCTTATTCGAATTTTCTTTTCTATTCCCGAATTGTTGCAGGACTATGCAATTAATTTCCAGTAAGGTAAAATGGAATCAAGCTGAACGTGAGCAATCGAACGTAAAGGAGAGATTGTTTGTGAAAGGAAAAATTCAAGTGTATCTAGCAGGACCTGACTTTCCACATATCGACACCAAGTGGATTGACGAATTGCACGACCGGCTTAATCAGGAAGGTTTCGTGTCCAGGAGACCGATTCAGGAGAATGGTTTGTTCACAGGGAATGAGACCGACGAACAGCGCCAGGAAATTTTCGATAACGATGTCCGGCTTCTTGAAGAGACGTCCATGTTGATCGCCGTATTATTGAACGATGACCCAGGCACGTATGTGGAAATCGGCTGGATGTCTAAAGCAGGGAAACCTGTCATCATCTTCGATCCGCATCAAGAAGCGACCAATTTGTTTCTCGTCAAATCGGCTGATGCTATCGCTTATACGATCAATGAAGTGATCGAGCATGCGAAACGTTTGAGCGACCGGATGGAAAGTGAAAAAACGCAGATAAAGGAATAGATGTTCATGAAGAATGGAGCAAAGATTGCTTGGGGGGCAGCTATCCTCTGGATGGCTGTCATTTTCATGCTGTCCCATCAGCCCGGTTCGCAGTCGAGCCAGTTAAGTTCGAGCGTAACGGAGGTGATCATCCAAGCAATCGAGACGATCGTACCGGACTCCGGCGGGGGCGTCGAGCAATTTCACACGATCGTCCGGAAGAATGCCCATTTCTTCGCATACTTGCTGCTTGGGATCTTGCTGACGAATGCACTTCGCAGGAGTGGTGTGACAGGCTGGCAGAGTTTCGCTTTAGCTTTTATGGGCTCAGTGGTGTACGCGATGTCGGATGAAATCCACCAGTTGTTTATCGAAGGGCGTAGCGGAGAAGTGCGCGATGTCGCGATTGATAGTGCGGGAGCGGCTGCGGGGCTTTTATTGTATGCGCTTCTAGTTAAGCTTTTAAGCGAAAGAAATAATATAAAAAATGGAGTATTTCCTGGTCGTTAGAGGGAATACTCCATTTTTAATCAAAACATAAAATTAAATTTTCGATATATTTAGATATTTAACCTAACTTTAACCTTAGACATATAGTCTAAAAGCCACCTAAAGAAAGCGGGAGGTAGTTCAAATGATTCTTGTTACTGGAGGAGCAGGGTTTATTGGCAGTCATGTGGCGGTTGCCTTGCTTCAGCAAGGGCGGGATATCGTCATCATCGACAATCTCTGCAATAGTCGATTGGAAGTGATTTTTCGGATCAACGAGCTAACAGGCAAAGACTTTCCTTTCTACCAAATCAATTTGCTGGATCAGAAGTCTTTGGACGAGGTGTTCAAAAATCATGAAATCGAAGCGGTCATGCATTTTGCCGGGCTGAAGGCAGTGGGGGAGTCGAGTGACAACCCGTTGCTGTATTACCGCAATAATATTTCTGCAACGCTTTACTTGTGCGAGATCATGAAGAGGCATCACGTCAAAAACCTTGTATTCAGCTCTTCTGCGACTGTTTACGGAGAGACAGAACAAGTACCGATTTCCGAGACGTGTGTGCGGAACGCCTGCAACCCCTATGGCCGGACTAAAAGTATGGTGGAACAAGTGCTGGAGGACGTCCATGCCTCCGATCCGTCATGGAGAATTTCGATTCTCAGGTATTTCAATCCTGCAGGAGCGCATGAAAGTGGACGGATCGGTGAAGATCCTGAAGGAATCCCGGATAATTTGATGCCTTATATTACACAAGTGGCAATCGGAAGAAGGGAGTCGCTATCTGTGTTCGGAGCGGATTACGACACGGTTGATGGAACAGGAGTCCGCGATTATGTGCACGTCATGGATCTAGCGGATGGTCATATTAAAGCGTTGAATCATTTACCATTCCAGCAAGGCGTGGAGATTTTCAACCTCGGGACAGGAAGAGGCTACAGCGTCCTCGAAATCCTGCACGCATTCAGTCTTGTCACACGAAAAAACATTTCATACGAGATCGTTCCAAGAAGAGCAGGTGATGTGGCCATCTATTGTGCAGACTCGACGAAAGCAAGAGCGGTCCTTGGTTGGGAAGTGCGAAGAGGGCTAATCGACATTTGCCGGGACTCCTGGAATTGGCAAACCCGCAACCCTGGAGGATATGGAGTCCCTATCCCGGCCTTGCAGCCGCGTGTGGTGGAATTGGCACAGGTGATGGAGTGATTCCAGGATTTGGACAAGTAAAAAAACAGGAAGAGAAAATTGGATCATTTTCTCTTCCTGTCTGTATGTGTCCATTCACTCAATCCAAGAGTCTGGAGAGGAATGCTGCATATTGACCGCGCGTCAAGCTTTGGTGCGGCATATATGCACCATTTGATCCGAGTGTGACACCATGCGATGAAAGCACGCGGATATAGTCAGCTGCCCAATAAGATCCGGACACATCCGAGAATATATTGGCAGCACCGGGTTTTTCCTTCAAGTTAAAAGTCTGGACGAATATTTTCGCAGACTCCGCACGTGTCAATCGAGCGGACGGATGGAAGTTGCCGTTCGATCCATCGATGATCTTTGCACGGTATAATTTTTGGATGCCATCGTAGTTCGGATGGCTTTTTGGGACATCCTGGAAATCTTTACCGGGACGGACAGGCGTCAAGTCTGCATTGGAGCGTGAGATGATTTCCGCGACATGACGGCGTTCGATGGAAGCATCGGGACGATAGCTTCTATCGGTATAACCGTGAATCAATCCTTGCTCCACCATCGATTTGATTTCTTTTGAGAATCGGTGGTTGTTTGGAACGTCCGTGAATACCCCTTTAGGCTTCGGGGTTGGCTCTTCGACACGCTCTTTTTCCCCTTCATTCGGTTTTCCTGCAACATTTGCAGGATTTTCGATTTTATTCGGGTTGTCTGCAATGACAACTTCCGCTTGCTTCGGCTGACGTGGCTCACCGCCGCCACCGATCGAGTTCTTTGAGCTATTCGTGACATAGCGCAGCTCGTTTTTCAGGATGGATTGAAAATCTTTCACCATCCGTTTGAACGCATCGGGAAGTTCTCGTTCGACATCGTTTGACGCATAAAGTGTGATTTGTGAAGCGCGATCTCCTACATACACTCCATAATCCTGCATTGCTTCAGCGAGCATATGACCTTCCGGGCTCAGTCCGAGTTTGTCGATATCCACTTCAGGTGGAATCGCAAATAGGCTGCCCATCGGGATTGTACCAGAATAGCCGTTGTTCCCACCATCTTCAGAGATTGCAGGGAAAACCCATCCGGACTTCAGCTGCTGTGCAGACAAAGCCATGACAAGTGCGTGCGGCATATGCAAGTTCTCCAATTCATGCTTGCGGATCAAGCCGCCGTTCGTACTGAATTGGCCAGCGCGAATTCCGCCTTCGATGCCAGAATCGAGCAAGTCGGTTTTCACGCCGTATCCCGCTGTGTAATTCCCATCAGACTTCTTTTTCACTTGCCAGTATTCATAAACGTATTGACCGTCGATTACATTCAAGTTTCCATCGGTTCCTGAGATGACTGTTGCTTCTGCCGGAATCCGGTGTGTATACGTTTTTCCTTGGAATGTTACAGAACGTACGGGATCACTCGGCTCTGCAATATTGAGTGCAATGCCATATCCGTTATTTGAATTGATATAAGCACTTTCATTGAAGAAGTTTTTCATCCGTGAACTGTCAGCTGGGTCGAACTTCGCTCCGCTGCCCATTGCCGTGTTCCAGATGGACTCTGGGCTGAACGGCTGAAGATGAGCATAACGGACATCCGAAGCTGCTTCGGCATGCGAGAAATCATAGAGAAAGACACTTGCAGCCAGAACAGTAGCAGTTACCGCCAATGCGGGTTTCTTAATGAGTGTTGTAAACTGTTTGAGCATAAAAATAAATTCCCTCCGGTGTGTATGGTTTGATGATCAGTTACATGGATTAGTGTACAAATGAATAAAAATTTTTGCAATATAATTAACAAAAAGGGTTGGAAGGTAACAAGGAGAAGAACGCGTAATGAACGATTTTTTGAAGGAATTGAAGACCAATCCACAGTCGGAAGAATGTGTTCTTGCGACTAAAGGCCTTTTAGTTGAAAAATATTTGCAGTTCGTCCGCATAAAAAGTCCCGTCTTCTTTTTTGCCGTCGATTAGAGGGGAATTGCTGGGGTTTCTCGAGCGTGAAGATGCATTTCCGTGCCCCAAGCATGTGGTATGATGAGATCAACTTGAGATCGATTCAAACAAAGTGACACATGAAAAAGGAAAAAGGGGAATCTTATGTGGATGATCATTTCCGGGGGCATACTCGCTGTAACGGGTGTATTCCTAGCGTTGGCAAAGGCTTCTTCGAGAGCCGAAAGCGAAGCTGAAGCTCATAGGGAAGAGCTTTTGGCCAGGAAAAAAGAAGAAGCCGAAGAAACGGCACAGGAGACAGAGGAGTAAATGTCTCCAAGAATAATTCGAAAAGGTGAAGGAGAGATTGAAGATCTCTCCTTCACCTTTTCGAATTGGGTCCGTCTTTTGGCTACGAAGTCGCACTGAACATGCGGAACAACGCGTCTTCCGTTTCGTCCTGCTGGAGTGCTTTCGCATTCACTTCAGCATTTCGGACCTTGTAACCAATTTCGTAGCGGAAGTCCGTATTCTTGCTGAATTGCTTTTTGAACAAATAAAGAAGGTCATCTTCATCGGCAGTCCGTCCCCCACCATCGTGGATGAGTTCTTTATTATTTTCTTTGCCCCAAAGCACAAGTGCATACTGCAGAATGTATGCGGGTGAAAGATGATGAAACTCTGCAAGCGTACCTGACAAATGTGTGTGGATCCATTCGTTGGAAGAAAAATTAATTCCCGCTCCGATCACTTTTCCTTCGTATAACACTTCTACGAAAACAATTGCTTTCCCGAGAGAGGTTAAACATTCAGCAAAATATCGATCATCAAAGTAATAAAGGGATGAGGCTTGGTTGCGTTTCATTGTTTGATAATATATAGAAGGAAATGCGCCAAGCGAAGACGGATTGACGATTACGCGGAACGTCACACCTTGCTTTAACGCATTCCGTACGTTGCGCCGTGCTGACTTGGAGAACTCTGTTTGGAAAGGATCCGCTGACTTGGTCAAATCGGTCCCGATGGTCATCCGTCTGAACTGTATGTTATACACATCTTTAAAATGGTCTGCATTGCCTACCAATGGATGGAAACGGATGAACTCACGGATGATTGCATGCTTTTCACAGTAGTCACTGAACGCTGCGTCATACAAACGGACCAAGTCTTTTTCTCGCCCTTGGACGACTTTTTCGATCACGGGACCTCCATAGCCATAAGGAGTGAGAATTTCATAGAAAATTTGACCGTTTGTCCGGAATGGGAGCGGCCGTTTAATGAATACATGCCGAATTTTCCCAAAGGGATGGCGAAACTCGAATTGTTCGCATGTGCCATTTTCAATTTCTTCATACAATTTACCATAATGCGGGGAAAAGAAGACGTCTGTCATATCGAGTTTCCTCCTAATGGGTATAAATACCTCTATTTTTTAGTCGATAAAAAGTGTTTTCAAATAAGAATAGGTAAATAAAAAATAAAAGTTTTCTAAAAAATCTGTCTAATAGGTATATTGTATGCTATACTATCAAAAAAGTACAGACTAAATATTCATAGTAGTAAAAAAGGTGGTGTTGTATGATGGGTTAATTTAAATGGAAAGTGACTTTAGTCTATAATTCTTGATTTCTTGGGTTTGATAATAAAACGTAGATTACAAGAAGTTCATCAAAGGACATTGAGGAGTCAGGAGATGCAAAAGAAAAGAGGATTAAAGGGAAAGACAATCAACGGGTTACTTTGGAGTTTTGGGGACCTCGCAGGGAATCAAGGGGTGCAATTCCTCATCCAGATCATTTTGGCGCGACTGCTCCTACCGGAACATTTTGGCTTGATCGGAATCGTCCTGATTTTTGTAGCGTTATCGAATTCACTCGTTGACAGTGGCTTTACACAAGCGCTAATCCGGGAAAGGAAACCGACGCAAGTCGATTATTCTACTGTATTCCACTTCAATCTGGCCATGTCACTCGTATTGTATGGGTGCATTTATTTAACGGCTCCGGCAATCGGCGCTTTCTTCGGTGAAGAACAATTGACGATGCTCATCCGGGTGATGGCGATTTCAATCATCATCAAGTCATTCGAGCTTGTGCCGCGCGCGATTTTATCGAAGGAAATCGATTTCAAGACGCAAGCGACAGTCAATGTGATTGCTAGTCTCTTTTCAGGTTTGATCGCGATTTTCATGGCATTCAGCGGATTCGGAATTTGGAGCTTGATCGTTCGCTTGTTAGTGATGAATGCCAGTCAATCGATTTTGTTCTTTGTCATGAAGAAGTGGCTCCCTTCATGGACATTCAGTTTTCGCTCCTTCCGCCGACTGTATCATTTCGGCTGGAAGCTCCTTGTGTCGGGATTGATCGATACGCTTGGGCAGAATCTATTCGCCGTCTTGATTGGTAGAAATTACTCGGCCGGGCAGCTTGGCTATTATATGAATGCTTCGAAGTTCAGTGACGTGGTGACACAGAGTCTGACAGCTGCAATCCAGCGCGTGACATATCCTGTTCTCAGCAGAATCCAGGATGAAGATGAACGGCTGAAGAATAATTACCGGACACTCGTTAAGTTATCCGCTTTTCTCATCTTCCCGATGATGCTCGGCCTTGCAGCGATTGCAGAGCCGATGGTGCGGATTGTCTTCGGCAGCCAATGGGAACCAATGACCATTTATTTTCAGTTGCTTTGTATCGCCGGCATGCTCTATCCGATTCATGCATTGAACTTAAATATCCTTCAAGTGAAAGGGCGGTCCGATATATTTCTGTATTTGGAGGTCGGAAAGTTTTCGATGACGCTTGGACTCGTGTTCCTCGCAATTTGGTTGGACCTCGGGATGATCGGTTTGGTTGCATTGATCGTTGTTGATTCCTACAGTGCATTACTGTTGAATATGTATTTTTCAGGAAAGGAAATCAACTATACCGTACGCCGCCAGCTGGAGGATCTCTTCCCGTCATTCCTGCTGGCTGTGGGAATGGGGACACTTACGTATATAGTCGGCCACTTGCTCGATTCGGCGGATTCATTGACATTGATCATCCAAGTGGTTGTGGGTATCGCTTGTTACAGTGGAATGGCTAAATGGGCGAAAAGAGAGGAGTTCCACATCTTATGGAAATTATTACTCCCGATCATGAAAAAATGGAGGCTGGCTCGTTTGGGCTGACTTCTTCAGGAGGATGGCAAATGGAAGGATTGACGAAGCCTGTATATGTGACGAAGCCTTTGCTTCCAGCGTTGGACGGGATAGTCCAGCGTCTCGAAGATATTTGGGAAAGTGGTCAAATGACCAATCAAGGTGGACAGCATGAGTTGCTGCAGAAGGAATTGAAGCTGTTTTTAGGAATTGACCGTCTTGAATTGTTCAATAACGGAACGATAGCACTATTGCTTGGGTTGAAAGCGCTTGGCCTGTCAGGTGAAGTGATTACGACTCCTTTCACGTTTCCAGCGACTGTACAGGCACTTGACTGGAATGGACTGACCCCGGTCTTCTGTGATATCCGGCCGGATACGCTCAATATCGACCCGAAAAAAATCGAAGCATTGATCACGGAGAAGACGACAGCGATTCTCGGAGTTCATGTGTTCGGGAATTTATGCGATGTGGAGCGGATCCAGGAAATCGCCGACAAATACAACTTGAAAGTCATCTATGACGGTGCGCATGTCTTCGGCACCAAATCGGGCGGAGTACCGGTAGCTAATTACGGGGATATGACGATGTTCAGTTTTCATGCGACAAAGCTTTTCCATACGGTGGAAGGCGGAGCGCTGGCCTTCAAGGATGAGCGGATCACGGAAGTACTGCGAATGCTAAGGAACTTCGGTATCACTGGACCGGATCAAGTAGCGCTGTCGGGATTGAATGGCAAGATGAATGAGCTTCAGGCGGCAGTCGGACTTGAAGTGCTGCCACTAGTCGAAAGAGAACGGAAGAAAAGACAACGGCTGAAAGAGCTTTATGAGCGGGAGTTGACCGGGGTGCCTGGTCTCCGGATTATCACAAATCTGGAGGGTGAGGAAAGCAGCTATCAATATTTCGTCATCGAAATAGATGAAGCAGGTTTCGGCTGTTCGCGTAATGACGTCCACGATAAGCTGCTGAAAAGAAATGTCAGTGCCCGCAAATACTTTTATCCGCTGTGCAGCGGTTTCGAGTGGTATTCCGGATTGCAGTCCAGCAGACCGGAACATTTGCCGAACGCCCATATGGCAGTCGACCGGACGCTTGCACTTCCCTTTTACGGAGCGCTGGGCGAGTGGGAGGTCGAGCGGATTTGTTCTTTCTTGAAACAACTAAATGCGCAGGCGTTGATTGCACAATGAGGAGGAGTAAAAAATGAAAGGCATCATTTTGGCTGGTGGTTCCGGTACGCGTCTGTATCCATTAACTAAGTCGATCTCGAAGCAAATGCTTCCAGTGTACGATAAGCCGATGATTTATTATCCACTTTCGGTGCTAATGCTGGCAGGAATCAAAGAAATCCTGATCATCTCGACTCCGCGGGATATTGCCGGTTTTCTCGAATTGCTCGGCAACGGACAGCAGCTCGGGATCAAGTTGGAATACGCCATTCAGGAAAAGCCGGATGGACTGGCAGAAGCTTTTACCATCGGGGAGCAATTCATCGGGGATTCACCTGTGGCACTTGTGCTTGGAGATAATATCTTTTACGGCTCGGATTTCGGGAACCGCTTGAAGGAGTCGGCGGAATTGAAAGAAGGCGGAATCATTTTCGGTTGCCATGTCGCAGATCCGCGTGCCTATGGAGTGGTCGAAGTGGATGAAGATATGAACATCGTGTCCATCGAAGAAAAACCGAAGGATCCAAAATCGTCCTATGCCGTTCCAGGTTTGTATTTCTTTGGACCGGATGTTGTAGAGATTGCGCGTTCGATCGAACCTTCCGCACGTGGTGAGAAGGAGATTACAGATGTAATCGAAGTGTACCGGAAGCGAGGGGAGCTGAAGGTTAACATCATGGGGAGAGGCTTGGCGTGGCTCGATACGGGAACGCACGAAGCGCTGCTTGAAGCATCTAATTTTGTGGAGGCGATCCAAAAGCGGCAAGGTCTGTATGTGGCTTGTATAGAAGAGATCGCCTACAGGCGTGGCTACATTGGGAAACATGAGTTGCTCCAACTGGCGGCACCATTGAAGAAAACGGGGTACGGACAGTACTTGGTCGAGATCGCCGTTGACCGAAGTATCGTTGGACTGCAAATGCAAATATAGAGGAGCGAGATTATGAAAAAGATTCTTGTCACAGGCGGAGCGGGTTTCATCGGAGGGAACTTCATCCATCATCTTTTGGCGAATGATCCGGATGTCCAAGTGTGTAATCTGGATTTGCTGACATATGCGGGGGATCTCACGAAGCATGCACATTTGGCAGGCGACAGGCGTTACCGGTTTTTTCAGAGGGATATCGCAGATCGTTATGAGATCGAAGCGTTGTTTGCGCGGGAATCGTTCGATGCGGTCGTTCATTTTGCGGCAGAAAGCCATGTAGACCGCTCGATCGCTGACCCGCAATCGTTTGTACGTACGAACGTAGTCGGGACGCAAGTGTTATTAGAAGCTTCGAGAATCAACGGCGTGGCGAAATTTGTTCATGTGTCGACAGATGAAGTATATGGGGAGTTGTCGCTTGAAGGTGATGAGCTGTTTACGGAACAAACGCCCATCAATCCGAATAGTCCGTACAGCGCGAGCAAGGCCGCTTCCGATCTGTTGACGCGATCTTATTATGAGACGTACGGGATGCCTGTGTGCATCACGCGCTGCTCAAATAATTATGGTCCGTATCATTTTCCGGAGAAATTGATTCCGCTCACTATTTCAAAGGCTGTACATGCGGAGAAGATTCCGGTCTACGGTGACGGACGCAACATCCGTGACTGGCTTCATGTATTCGATCATTGTGCTGCATTGGATTTAGTACTGCGAAAGGGTGAGGCTGGTGAAGTCTACAATATTGGTGGCCGAAATGAACGTTCCAATCTGGAAGTAGTCAATTCGGTCTTGGCATTGCTCGGGAATGTGCAGGAGATGATTGAATTCGTCAAGGACCGACCGGGACATGATCAGCGGTATGCGATTGATCCGACCAAAATCGAAGCACTTGGCTGGAAACCACGCTACGCTTTCGAGGAAGGGCTGAAGCAGACGGTGGAATGGTATCAGGAGAACGAAGATTGGTGGCGGAATGTGCTGACGCAAGATGACGCGCTGTTACCTGGCGATCGGTTCGGACTTGAGTCATCGTATAGTTGAAGAAGGGAGCGGGAACGATGGGACAGGGGGCAACGGTTGCGGCTTTTATCGAAGGGCTTTATGTGGAACGGAAGTCGCCAAGAGTCTTACACGTTGGTGCTGTTTCTGATCGGTTGTGCGATGAGTTGGAGCAGAAAGGGAATCAAAACTACTTGGGGACAGTAACGGAAGAGATCGAAACGGAGCGGTCCGATAAGTTTTACCATACGGAAGATTCAGGAGTCATTCGCGCGAACAATGCCGAAGTGATTGTACTAGAGAACGCGCGAATCGAGGAAGTGCGACAAGCGATGAATTCGGGAGCAACGTTCATTCTTTTTCATCCGACCTTGCCATTTGATTACGTGAATTTCCTAGGCTTGGTGGCGTATAAAAGGGGGCGGAGGAAAAACTGGGGATTTCAATATAGAAACCTTGTACACGAAGGTCGTTCACAGAATTTCATCGTCTTGATAAGGGAGCATGAGGTGCAAAAAGCGCCACGCTCTTATTTGTCTCCGTTCGTCCCGGTGAAGCCTTTCCTGGCAGAACTGTTGGATGCTGAGCTTTCCTTTGTAGTCCTGCGCTGGCATGAAGAGATTCCATTCACTAGCTTAGATGAAGATATCGATCTGCTTGTGGCTGACTGTGATTTGGAAGCGATCCGGAATGCGTTGGATGAAAAAGTCGGAATCGTACCATTCGACCTTTACAGCGTCAGCGGCATGGAAGGAAGTGGCTACGAACAGATGGCTTACTATCCACCGCATTTGGCTGAGAAGATTCTGGAGAATCCTGTGCAGTGGAAAAGTGCATTTCCGATTCCGGATTTAAGGAACTATTTCCTGAGTTTGCTGTACCATGCGGTTTATCATAAGGGGCTCAAATCAGGCTTTCCGCTGACAGAACGGGACAAGCCGTCGATCGAGAAGGCGGACCATGATTATCCGACGTTGTTGTATGAGCTGTCGATCATGAATAGTATGGAGTTCGAGCAGCTGAATCTGCCTTATTTGCACCGCTTCTTAAAAGCGGAAGGGTGGGCGCCAGCGACGGATACGATTCGAAAACTAAGTGTCCGGAACACGTGGTTGAAAACGCTCGAGCCTGAGCAGACACGTCAGTTCGTAAAAAGTGGGGAGCTGATGACGTTTGTCATCCGGGACTGGGCTGTGCAAAACGGAAAAGAAGAGTTCATCATGGACTGGCTGGACAAGGCGGGACTGAAGCTTGTGGAAGCTGTTCATCTGGATGAGCGACAGCGTAAGGAAGCGAAGCAAAACATCCGCGGGGGAAACTGGGGAAGTGGTCCGTGGAAAGTGAGCGGCGGAGAACCTGCGGTTTTACTCGTCTTGTATGATTATCATCCGCAGAAACACGTGGCGAAGCGAAGGATGGAACATCCGTATGTGACGAATGCCAATTACTTTTTGAAGTTCGGATTACGCGATGAAATCAATCATCAATTTGCACCAGAGCAGCGGGCGAATGCAATCCACAGTTCGGACGACGAAACAGAAGCACTTGAATACATTGATGCTGTCGCACCAGAACTGATGCCGCAAATAATAACCAAAATCATGCAGTGGGACCAAGACTATGAAACGGAAGAAACGGTACTGGGGGACTTGTCCGAACTCCGCCGAAGGGCGAAAGTCGAACTGATCGACTTTGACGGCATCAAGGCAGTGAAGAAAACGTACAAAGCAGGAAATGAACGTTTTCTGATGCGCGAGAAGCTTGTATACGGCGAACTGGGCGGGGAGAGTCCTTACATTCCGCCTCTTCTTGATGAAGGTGCGAATTACATCATCACTCCATACTACGAAACACGGAGATGGACGAAGGTGGAAAAGCTGAAGAAGTTGGCACTGAAACTGCGGTTTAAGAAGGATGTGCTCGCAATCACGGAATTCTTTTATGAGCGGGGCTATGCGCTCATCGATTTTCACCCGGGTAACTTGCTTCTTACGGATGAAGGACTGAAAGTGATCGACTTCGAATTTCTTTACCAATATGAACAGCTTCCTGAAAACAGCAGCGAATCGTTCGACCTTCTTGGGTTTCCGGAAGACTTCCCGGAAGATCGGCCATTTGGAATCGAAGGAAGGCAGCGAGTAAAAATGTGGAGGAAAATCCTATACTAACTTCGTGATGAGGGTGCGCCATGTCTGAATTAAAAACAAAAGCATCAGCGGGAGTGAAGTTCACTTCATTATCAGTTGCATCAGTCAGTCTTTTGCAGATAATCCAGTTGATTGTTCTTGGCCGACTGCTCGGACCGGAAATATTCGGTTTGATTGCATTGATTCAAATCGTCATCCAGTTTTCCCAGTTGCTTATGGACATGGGCATCACGGATGCGATCGTCCACAAGAAAAAGATCAGCCGTACTTCTTTATCGAGCCTGTACTGGTTTTCGATCGTAGCGGGGGTCGTCCTATTTTGCTTATTGCTGGCGGCTGCGCCGTTCATCGCTGGTGCTTTTCGGGCGCCGGAACTGACGATGATGATCCAGGTCGTGGGCATCAGCTTTATCATCATCCCATTCGGACTCCAATTTCAGACGCTTGCCGTCAAAAGGATGGAATTCAAGGACTTGACGAAAGTTGAAGTCTTTGCGGCTGTATGTGGCACGGTTGTCACGCTGTCACTCGTCATCTTTTTCCACATCGGGGTGTGGGCGGTCGTCTGGGGATACTTGGCGATGGTGGTGACCAAGACAATTCCATGGATCATCATCGGCTTCCGGGATATAGAATCGAAGCCGGATATTGAATTCTCCTGGAGTGCAATAAAAGAACTCGTGTCGTTCGGGATGTATCGTCTCGGCGCGACAGCTGCAAATACGGTCAACACGAAAATCGACCAAATTGTCATCGGTGTGATGCTGGGACCGCAATTGCTGGCATTTTACAGCATGGCAATCAACTTGGTCATGCAGCCGGTCCAAAAGTTGAACCCTGTCATCACCAAATTATCGTTACCGATTTTTTCCCAAATCCAAAATGATAAAAAACGGTTGAAGAAATGGTATTTGTTCGTCATCCATCTGCTGATGGTCTTGAATGCGCCGTTATATGCAGGGCTTGCGCTTCTTGCGCCATTTGCTGTCCCGCTGTTATTGGGAGAAGAGTGGACGAGTATCATCGGGCTTGTACAGATCCTCTGCATTTACGCGCTATTCCGTTCGCTCGGCAATCCAAGTGGAAGCTTGTTCATCGCGGTGGGAAAAGTTCGTTGGAGCTTCTATTGGCAACTGTCGTTGTTGGTCGTCGTCCCTGCAGTTGTCTACGTATCAGCGTTGACAGGTGATATCGCGGTCGTAGCAGTCGCAATGGCCGCATTGCGGATTTTCCTGTTCTATCTCAATTATGCGATCCGGATCCGCTTGATCATCGGGGATTGCTTAGGGGAACTGTCGCGAACAATCGCAATGCCATTACTGCATGCATGTATCATGGCGATCTCGCTCTCCGGCATGCTTTGGTTGATGCCGGAGACAGGAAATATACAGTTGTTATTGATCACCATCGTGAGCGGCGCAGTGATTTATAGCGTCTTGCTCCTATTCTTCGAAAAAGATCTGGTGGGGGATATAAAAGGGCTGGTCAGAAAGAAAACGGTTGACCAGCAAGCGGGAGGAGGAATCAGATGATGGACTCACGAACAAACAACGGGCTCAATGTGGGCTTTGCCGCAACCAGAGGTTACCGTGTGAGTATTGTCATTCCAACATATAATCGGGCAGCGATGGTCAGAGAAGCCTTGAAAAGCTTGCAGATGCAGACAATCCAAGATTTCGAAATCATTGTAGTGGACGATTGCTCGGAAGATGATACGAAATCAGTAATAGAAGAAATCGCGGATTCCCGACTTCTTTATATCCGTCACGATAAGAATAGTGGTGGTGCAAGCGCGCGTAATACAGGGATTTGCGCAGCTACAGGTGAATTCATCGCCTTTTTGGACTCCGATGATCAGTGGTGCCCTGAGAAACTTGAGAAGCAGCTTCAAGTATTTTCCAGAGATTCTGGAATCGGCGCGGTCTATGCCGGATTCAATGCAATGAATGGAGATCTTCTTCTATGGAAATCTATTCCGGTTCATCGCGGGCAATTGATCGATCGGTTAATGGCGTATAACTGTATCGATACGACATCTTCCATCATTGTAAAGAAGGAACTGCTTTGTGAGATCGAGGGGTTCGATGAGAGCTTGCCGAGCTGTCAAGATTGGGATCTCTACATTCGGCTCGCGGGACGAACACGGATCGATTTCGTGAAAGAGCCGCTCGTCCTTTTCCAACAGCACCCAGGAGAACGGATTACGACCAACAACTCGGCTGTCATCAGAGGACACTTATTAATGTACGATAAGCATAAGCAACTCGCACGAGAGCGTGGAAAGTATGTCTTCGGGAAATTCAATTTGACCGTCGGGAAAATCCTACTGAAAAATGGCATGATCAGCCGCGATAAAAAAACCGTTAAACTATCGCGGGAAGTGCTGAAAGAAGCGTTGGTGACTGGTGGCTACTCTCCGAAACATCTATTGCTTTACGGTTCCACGTTCGTTCATCTTGCCTTATTGAACATGCTGTACGTATTCAGTAAGAAACGGGCGAAAGGGATGCTCCAATTCTTTGGCTCAGCTTCCTGAAGAGGGTAGATAGACATCGACTGAAAAGAAGGTGTGGCGGATGAATGAATTACAAAGCTTGGAAAGGAAACACTTGAGGTGGGGTGCCTTGCCGGTCATCATAGGCGCTGTTGCAATCGGAGCTGTAGTAAGCTACGAATCGGCGCTGGTTTTATTATTGTGCGGCGTGCTGCTGTTTGGAGGAGCTTTGTTGCTGAAGCCTGAAATGGTGCCGCTCGTCCTTTTATTGTTATCGGCCATTTCATTGGATGTCGTGATCAACTTTACGGTCGCCGGTTTTGATGCAGTCACCTTTTATAAAATCGGCATCTTGTTGACGGTGGCACTTTCCATTCGGCTGTATGGCTATACACTGATAAACATTGAACCACTCATCGTGTTGGGGGGAGCGATGGTGATCAGTTATACACTATCCGATTTCCACCCGAACTTGAGCAGTATCAGCCCACTGGTCGTCTTGCTCGGAGTCGGTGCACCATTCCTCCTGCTCACAGTCAAATGGGACGCAAAAATCGCCAACCTTTTTCTGCTGCTTATCCCACTTCTGTCACTTGTCAGTATCGGTACCGGCTTTTTATTGGAGTTGCTAGGGATGCATACCATTTTCCACCAAGAGTATTTGGGCGCCAACCGGCTGCAGGGTGCTAATATGGGGGCGCACTTGGCGATGCTTGCCTTCATGGGATTTGCCGTGAGTCTGATTGAAATGAAAAGACGACCGGAGATGCGGATTTTCTTTCTTATGCTGGCGGGCATCAATTTTACTGTCATGTTCGCTACCGGTACCCGCGGAGCATTGATTTCTTGTCTCTTTCTGATTGTCTTGTTCGTCCTGGATTATTTGAAGGATTATTTGAAAGGGCGTATTTTGGCGATTGTGCCGCTCGTCCTGCTCCTGTCTGTCGGGACTGCTGTCATGGTGAGCCAGTGGGAAAACATCTTGGAACGGACATTCAACGAACATGCAAGCAGTGAACTTGGAGTGAATCTATCAGGCAGGGAAGTAGCTTGGGGATTTTTCTTGACAGAAGCAGATGGGTCTGAAGTGTTCGGTCAAGGGCTAGGAGCTTCACTTGTCGTCAATGATGGTTCTTTATTCTCAGGATTTACCGTACCCCATAATGAATACATCCGTTTCTATTTCGACACGGGGGTCGTCGGGGCGCTTCTGTTCTTCCTAGCATTGATCCTAGTATTTTCAAGAATTGGGAGGAGTATACCGGGTGCTTTACGCTATTACCATTTCGCATTGATCGCAGGTGTATTTGTTTATTCGTTTGTAGACAATACGTTATCGACAATTCATTTCATCGTTCCATTCTGCTTATATTTATCAGCGATGGCTTCGATTTACAGACAACCAGACGAAAGGAGTGATGGACGTGGAGGATTCTAAAAAACTGAAGAAAATGTTCAAAATATTTAGGAAAAGAATCAGTTTCGTAATCAGCTTTGTATTTTTAGCGGTCATTACAGCTGCGATCATTTCTTCTTATGCGATTGTACCGGTCTACGAAGTGTCTACCCAGATCCTGGTCAATCAAGAGCGCACAATCCCCGGCGACCGGGAAGAGAGGGATATTCAGCTGGATCTAGGTTTGATCGATACGTATCGGGACATCATCAAAAGCACTGTAATCCTGGAAAAAGTGATCGACAAGGAAAACTTGAACATGACGCCTGAAGCGCTTTTCGATAAAGTCACGATTCGCACGAACGATAACTCCCAGGTGGTGAATATTTTCATCGTCGATGAGAATCAGTCACGGGCTGTAGAAATCGCGAATACAATCACAGAAACGTTCCAGGAGGAGATCCAAACGCTGATGAATACAAATAACGTCAATATTCTGTCTCCAGCTGTTGTGAGGAGTGACTTGGAACCGATCAATGTGAATCCAATTTTAAATATCGCCCTTGCCGGGTTCGTCTCCTTCATATTCGGCACAATCATCGCATTCTTGATGGAGTTCCTGGATCAATCGTTGAAGAGTGAAGAAGATGTGGAACTGGCGCTCGGCGTTCCTGTGCTTGGGGTCATTTCTCCATTTGTTATGGAAAAAGAGGCTGGGCAAGTCGTACATCCTGCGTTGAAGAGGAGGGAAGCGCAATGACGCAATTCCGTAAACAAAAACCGAGTGGCACCAAGCGGATGGTCATCAATATCGATCAGCCTCAATCATTTGCAGCAGAACAATTTCGTGCATTGCGGACCAATCTCAGTTTCTCGGCCATAGAAGGAGAATTGTCGACCATTATGATTACATCGGCAGGACCAGCAGAAGGAAAGTCGACCGTGGCATCCAATCTGGCTTCAATTTATGCGCAGGAAGGGAAAAAGGTATTGCTCATCGATTCAGATATGCGGAAGCCGACGATGCACTATATCTTTCCGGTCAGAAATAATTTAGGGCTCTCGACTATACTAAGTGGACATTCGGCCTTGAAGAATACGATTAAAGGAACCGCTATTCCGAATTTGGACCTCCTTCCTGCTGGTCCGATTCCACCGAATCCGGCAGAATTGCTGACACAACCGGTTATGGACCGATTAATCGAAGAATTGACAGTCGGCTACGATCTTGTCATCGTTGATGCGCCGCCGATCCTTTCCTTTTCAGATGCCCAGATCATCGGAAACAAATGCAAAAATGCATTGCTTGTTGTCCATTCCGGCAGAACCGTAAGAGATGATGCGATCAAAGCGAAAGAAATGATTTTATTGTCAGGCTGTTCGCTTCTTGGGGTGGTCATGAACAAATTAATGCAGCAGCAGAACAAATCCTATTTCGAATCTTATAAAAAGCAGATGCGCTGAAACAAGAATCTGAGATGGAAAGGACGAGATTTGAATGAAAAGAGTGACGAAAGCAATCATTCCGGCGGCTGGCCTTGGAACCCGTTTTTTGCCAGTGACAAAAGCGATGCCGAAGGAGATGCTGCCGATATTGGATAAGCCGACGATCCAATATATTGTCGAGGAAGCGATCGAGTCAGGGATAGAAGATTTGATCATCGTAACCGGGAAAGGAAAGCGGGCAATCGAAGATCATTTCGATACGAATTTCGAGCTGGAAGAGAACTTAATCAAGAAGGAGAAGTACGAGCTGCTGAAAAAAGTGCAAAGCTGCTCGAAAGTCGAAATCCATTACATCCGTCAAAAAGAGCCACGTGGGCTTGGCCACGCCGTTTGGAGCGCACGCAAATTCATCGGAAATGAACCGTTCGCTGTCCTGCTCGGCGACGATATTGTACAGTCGCCAGAACCTTCGTTACGGCAGTTGATCAAGCAATATGAGGAAACCGGGAATTCAGTCATCGGTGTCCAATCCGTTCCGGACGAAGAGACCCCTCGCTATGGCATTATTGATCCTATTCAACAAGATGGGAGGCTTTACAAAGTCGGTGATTTCATCGAGAAGCCGTCACTTGGAACGGCTCCTTCCAATTTGGCGATCATGGGACGCTACATTTTGACACCTGAAATATTCGGCTTCCTTGGCGAGCATGAAGTAGGAGCGGGCGGGGAAATCCAACTGACGGATGCAATCCAGAAGTTGAATGAAATCCAATCTGTCTTTGCCTATGATTTTGTCGGGAAGCGTTACGACGTCGGAGAGATGCTCGGATTCATCCGGACGACAATCGACTTTGCGGTCAACAGCCCGATTTACGGAGAACAGGTAAAAGAAATCATTTGGGAATTGTTTCCGGAATACGAAAAACATTCATTGATGAAGTGAGGTGGACAAAGTGGAGCGACCAATCGAAGTGTTGATGTGTGGATCGAGAACTTCGGTCAAGGGGGGGATTACTACTGTCGTCGAATCATTCCTCCGACATGAATTCAACAGTGCAATCCGGCTGACTTACATCCCGACGCACACGGAAAAAGGAAAAGTGTTCAACTCATTCTATTTCGGGGTGAAATTATTTGCGGTGGCAGCGCACCTTGTTTTGAGACAGCCGGCATACGTTCATCTCCATATGTCCGAACGGGGAAGCTTCATCCGAAAATATATTTTATTCCATCTTGGGAAGAGCGCAGATAGCCAGGTCGTCGTGCATACGCATGGCGCTGAGTTTAAGCAATATTATTTGGAAGCGTCGTTAAATAGGAAAAAGCAGATCCTTCGATTGTTGAAAGAAGCTGATCGCGTCATTGTCCTAGGCGAAAGCTGGGAACGCATTTTGCAGGAAATCGAACCTGCTACCAATACTGAGATCTTGATGAACGCTGTCCCGATACCGGTTCATCTGAGGAATGTAACGGATAAAGCTGTCCTATCGATTCTTTTTCTAGCAGTGTTGATCGAGCGCAAGGGGATTTTAGATTTGATTGAAGCAGCAGTGGAATTCTTGCCAGAAGCGGAACGTGCCGGAAAAGAGGTTCAGTTCAATATTGCGGGAGACGGAGAACTGATGGAGCAAGCGAAGCGGTTAACTGAAACGTTAGGGATCGGAGAGAAATTTGCGTTCCACGGATGGATTGGCCCAGAGAAGAAGGAAGAATTGTTGAGACAGGCTGACTTGTTCGTCTTGCCGTCTTATAACGAAGGGCTGCCGCTATCCATACTTGAGGCGATGAGCTTCGGCATTCCGATCATCTCGACAGATGTGGGGAGTGTGGATGAAGCGGTCATCGATGGCGTAAATGGCTACTTGATCCAACCAGGTGACCGGGAAGCACTTACGGAATCATTGGTGAGTTGTCTCGATGAATCGAATCTCGAGAAAATGGGAGCGGTTTCTAGAGAACTGGCAAAACAGAAATTCGATGAGCAATTGTATTTCGAGAAAGTGGAAGCAATGTACCGCGCAAAGTAAAGGAGGGCTGAAACATGCAGAATCGGATGTTCGGCAATGTACCTCTTCATGGAATTGCAAAAGAACGAGTGTTGAAGAAGCTCGCTGAACGTGCTGTGAGGGGGGAGAAGACGCGGATATTCTTTTTGAATGCCCACTGCTTCAATACGGCACAAAAAGATGCGGTCTATGCGCGTAGTTTGCAGCATGCGGAATTGGTCTTGAATGACGGGGTCGGGGTGGAGATCGGAGCGAAAATACTCGGCGTCCCGCTGGAAGAGAATTTGAACGGCACGGATTTTACACCGGAAGTGTTGAAGTCGTTAGCGAAGCTGGGAGGCCGTGTGTATTTACTTGGCGGAGAACCTGGCATTGCGCAAACTGCTGGCAAGAACATCGAGGGCACCTATCCAGGAATTCAAGTGACGGGCGTAAGCGATGGGTTTTTCTCGGATGACAAGGAGTTGGTCGACCGGATTAATAGTAGTAAATCAAACTTGCTCATTGTCGGGCTCGGCGTGCCGCTTCAGGAGAAGTGGATCACGGATTACCTCGACAGGCTGGACGTCCAGACGGTCATGGCTGTCGGCGCGTTCCTGGATTTTACTGCGGGAAAAGTTCCGCGTGCACCAATGCTTTTCCGGAAAGCGCGAGCGGAGTGGATATTTCGACTGCTGGTAGAGCCGAAGCGGATGTGGAAGCGTTACTTGTGGGGAAACATCGTCTTCTTCAAGCACATTGCGAAGTATAAATTCAATTCGAATATTGGAATCGGCAAAAAAGACTTGCCGCTATGAAGCCTCCTTGCTAAAAAAGGTGGCTTTTTTATTTACGCGCTTTTATCCCGGGGATGTTTCTTCTAAATAGATAGAATTTACTAATAATTTAACTTTACTTTAACCTAAGGAAAATATAATGGTTTTAAAGTCATGTAATTGTATAGTTTTTTTATTGAATTTTGAATAATACCCATTAAATCTGGGTACAAAGTATTTGTTTTATGCATTAGTTTTGTTGGGAAGAGAAAAGGTCATTTAGCAGGAGGGATCCAGTTGAAGATTTCAATCATAGGAGTTGGATATGTTGGACTTGTAACGGGCGTTTGTTTGGCGGAAATTGGCCATAAAGTGATTTGTCTGGACATCGATCCGCTCAAGGTCGAAATGCTGAAGACCGGGAAATCACCGATTTATGAGCCTGGCCTCGAAGAAATGATGAAGGATAATATGAAGCGTGGTCGGCTTTTCTTCACAAGCGATCCGGCTGAAGCTTTACACCGCAGTTCGGTGACGTACATCGCTGTCGGTACACCGGAGCGGCATGACGGTTCGGCGGATTTGACGTATGTGGACAGTGCAGCCTTTGAAATTGCAAAGAACGTCGATTGCGATACGGTAGTGGTAATGAAGAGCACCGTGCCGGTCGGAACGAATGAACGAGTGGAGAAAATCATCAGGGAGAACACGGCCGGGCAATTCACAGTCGATGTGGTCTCGAACCCTGAGTTTTTAAAGGAGGGAGACGCCATCAAGGATTCCTTCAATGGAGACAGGATCATCATCGGCGCAGAGAATGAACGTGCCGCACGTATAGTGGAACGGATCAATCAACCATTCGGCCTGCCGGTTTATAAGACGGACCGAAAAAGTGCAGAAATGATCAAATACGCATCGAACGCCTTTCTGGCGACAAAAATCAGTTTCATCAATGAAATTTCGAATATTTGTGAGCTGCTCGGAGCGGACGTCGAGAATGTCGCAGTCGGCATGGGAATGGACAAGCGGATCGGCGCTGATTTCTTGAAGGCTGGTATCGGCTATGGGGGTTCCTGCTTTCCGAAAGATACAAAAGCGCTGATTCAGATCGCAGGGAATGTTGCGTACGATTTCCGTCTACTGAAAGGTGTCATCAGTGTGAACCAGCAACAACAAGGCATTCTCTTGAAAAAACTGAACGCCTGTTTCCCGTCACTTGCACATAAACGAATCGCGGTGCTTGGCCTTGCATTCAAGCCAGGAACTGATGATATGCGCGAAGCGGCTTCCATCCTCGTGACGAACGAGCTAGTGAGTAGAGGCGCGCGAGTCGTGGCGTATGATCCGATTGCGATGGGGAATGCACGGATTCTATTGGATTCATCCATCACTTATGCACGAAATGCCGAAGAAGCAATCGTTGCATCCGATGCAGTCTTGATCTTGACGGAGTGGCCGGAAATCCGGCAGTTGAAACCAGATGTTTTCCTAAGCATGAAACGGCCGCTTGTCATCGATGGCCGGAATTGTTATGAACCAGCAGTAATGCAAGGACACGGTATTACGTATCATTCGATTGGAAGAACTGCCTTGGTGGCAGCTGAAACAATTCCGCTATGATCATTCAAATACTGGTAAGAAAGTGGTGATTCTCTTGACAATCTCTGCTCCAAAGAAAGAGGAACAAATTTTGACTCAAGAAGTGAAATATCCAGTCAAAAGCATCGTCGATCCGAATTCAACACGGCGCTATTTAGCTGCGAAACGAACGTTGGATATTGTCAGTGCATTGATCGGATTGATCGTTTTGATGCCGATCTTCCTTATCGTCGGTATCTGCATCAAATTGGAAGACCCAAAAGGCAGTGTCTTTTTCCAGCAGCAACGTGTCGGGAAGGATGGTGAACGGTTCGACATGTTCAAGTTCCGTTCCATGGTGTGTAATGCAGAAGAGTTGAAAGCTTGTTTAATACAGAAAAATGAAGCGTCAGGACCAGTGTTCAAAATGCGCCATGATCCACGTGTGACAAGAGTCGGAAGCTTTATCAGGCGGACGAGCATTGACGAATTTCCACAACTCATCAACGTGCTGAAGGGCCAGATGAGCCTTGTCGGGCCGAGACCTGCACTTCCGGATGAAGTGGCGCAATACACGCTTTATGAACGGCAACGCATCTTTGTTGTCCCAGGGTTGACGTGCTATTGGCAAGTAAGTGGAAGAGGGATGGTCAGTTTCGCCGAATGGGTCGAAATGGACTTGAGCTATATTCGGGACCGTACGTTTTGGCTCGATGTATCATTAATTTTAAGAACGGTGTTGGTCTTGTTTGGGTCGAAAAATGCATATTGATTAGGAAGCCTTCCGTTTTGCCTTACAAAAAGGAGCGGAAGGTTTTTTACATGTTTGTAAAGAGTGTGTAAAGTGGGGGATTCATGAGAATCATTATGGTAGACTGTTCATAACGGAAGTCGATATCGATTTCCAATATCAAAAATGAAAGGAGAAGCTGGATGGACGATAAAGTGCTGCGCAAGTTGTTTTCAGGATTCATACATATCCATATATTGCATCATGCGAAGGAAGAAGCTATCTTCGGTGCATGGATGCTCGAAGAATTACGCGAGCATGGCTATACCATTGGGCCAGGCACATTATATCCGATCTTGCACGGGATGGAAAGCGATGGACTCCTCGTAAGGGAAGATCGGAATGTGGACGGGAAAATCCGGAAGTATTATAGTGCTACCGAAAAAGGGGAAGTCATTTTGCGGGAAGCACGTGATAAGGCATATGAACTGTTCAAGGAAATAAAAGACTGAATTTAAAGGGGCATTCCATGAAGAATAAAAGTAGCTTCAAAACATTACTGGAAATCTTAATTGTGTCAACGCGTCTTGGTTTGACTTCATTCGGAGGACCGGTCGCGCATCTTGGCTATTTTCATGAAGAGTACGTGAAACGGAAGAAGTGGCTCGATGAAAAGAGTTACGCAGATCTCGTCGCGCTTGCACAATTCTTGCCGGGACCTGCAAGTAGCCAAGTCGGCATCGGAATCGGCGCGTTAAGAGGCGGCGTCGCTGGGGGCATCGTGTCATTTCTTGGTTTTACTTTGCCATCAGTTATTGCGTTAATCATCTTTGCGCTGTTCGTCGAGACATTCGACGTGGCGGACGCTGGATGGATCCAAGGATTGAAAATTGTCGCTGTAGCTGTTGTCGCACATGCGATTTTAGGGATGGCGAAAAATTTGGCACCGGATTTGAAGCGGAAAGCGATTGTATTATTCGCGCTGACGTTGACACTCTTTTGGCAAGCACCTTTTACCCATGCAGGTGTCATTTTAATCGCAGCGGTCATTGGATTTTTATTGTACCGGAACGAAGCGGATACACAGGAAGCCGGGATGGAGTTTCCGGTGTCGAAGCGGTTCGGGGTAATCTGCCTGACATTGTTCTTCGGACTTCTTGCATTACTGCCATTACTTCGCGAGTTGACAGGCTCTAATTGGGTCGCGATGTTCGATAGCTTTTACCGCGCAGGTGCGCTTGTGTTTGGTGGAGGACATGTCGTCTTGCCACTATTGGAACAGGAATTCGTTCCGACAGGCTGGCTGACGGAAGAGGCGTTTCTTGCAGGATACGGTGCGACACAAGCGGTGCCGGGACCGCTCTTCACGTTTGCGGCTTACTTAGGAGCGGTGATGGAAGGCTGGCAAGGCGGCTTGTTCGCGACTGCCTCAATTTTCTTGCCTGCGATGCTCCTGATTCTCGGGGCATTGCCATTTTGGAACGCACTCCGGATGAACCGGAAAGTGAAAGGCGCAATCATGGGGATTAACGCTGCGGTTCTCGGCATTTTGATTTCCGCTTTCTACACACCAATCTGGACGAGCAGCATCATCGAAGTGCATGACTTCGCGCTGGCAGCGGTATTATTCAGCTTGTTGGTCTACTGGAAGTTGCCACCGTGGATGATCGTCGTTATCGGTGCAGTCGGAGGATGGCTTCTTTCCTATATTTAAGTGGAGATTTTTACACCAAAAGACTCTGAAATAAGGTAAAATGGAAGAAATAACCCTATTCAGGAGGCAAATGTAGTGAAATTATTGCGGATTGTAATGGTCATGATCTTGATCGCCGGCATGGTCATCCTTATCATGGCGAGAGGAACATGGAATGAAAATATTGCAAAACACGCACGTGCAGATAGCGAGGCTACTGTGCCACAACCGAAAGAACAGAAGGATGGGATGTCCACCGACACTGAAGTGACTGATGAGAATATCGAGATGACCGATTTTTATCAGCGCTTGAGCAACCAGGAAATCTCGCGCATCAAACTGGTCGGTGATAACATCACAGCTGGCGCTGGGCTGCCTGGCTACACGACACAAGGGGGAGACGTCATATTCGATGCTTACGGAGAAGTGCACCGGGAAGCAGGGCGTGAGTCACCGTCATGGGCGAATCAGCTCCGTGATTATCTCAGTGATCCAGCATTCGGCGAAGTTGAACTGATCAACGCTGGCATTACCGACAAGACAGCTGCTTGGGTGCTGAACTATTTGCCGCATTTGATCGATCAGCAGGAGGATGTGGTCATCTTGATGATCGGGACTGACGACCGGATCAACAGCTCGATCGAGGAGTTCGAAGTGACGATGCGTGAATTGACTTCATCGATCGCTGAGCGCACAAACCAGTTGATCCTCGTATCGCCGCCACCATCCACACAGGAATTGTATGATTACAATTACACGATGGCGGAAGCGGATATGGTATTGAAGGAAATCGCGATGGACAATGATTATTTATTCCTTTCCCAGTTC
Source organism: Planomicrobium sp. YIM 101495 (assembly GCF_009707665.1). GTDB lineage: Bacteria > Bacillota > Bacilli > Bacillales_A > Planococcaceae > Planococcus. Next base: position 1,139,649 of record NZ_WLZW01000001.1, on the reverse strand, counting down.
GATGCAATCAATCAAGAACTGGCTGAACAGGGCCTCCCTTATGAACAGTTGATGAATACCGAAAATGCGAATCCGACCGAACAGGGACATGCTGTGATGTGGCGTGCGTTGGCGGACGTACTCGGCCTTCAGTGAATGAAACGGACCTACTGTGGAAGTTGATGACTTCTCCAGGAGGTCTTTTTTTTTACACGAGCTTGCCAAACTGTCGGGAAAGCGGAATAATTGGATTATTCTACAGATAGAAGATGGAGGGCGATGTCATGGAAGCGATCGTTGGAAAAGTTCAGCCGGTTGTAGAGGGATTATTTGCGTATCTTCATGCACACCCGGAAGTCAGTTGGAAGGAAATCGGGACGACCGCCTATTTGAAAGCATTTCTTGAGAACGAAGGTTTTATGGTCGAGACGTTCCCGGATACGACAGGGCTCGTTGTGACGGTCGGAAGCGGCAGCCCTTGTGTTGGCTTGCGTACAGACATCGATGCGCTTTGGCAGGAAGTTGACGGTGTGTATCAAGCGAACCATTCGTGCGGACACGATGCACATATGGCGATGGTGACAGGCGCCTTGCTGATGCTGAAGGAACTTGGGATCCCGAAAAAAGGAACACTGAAAGTGCTTTACCAGCCGGCCGAGGAAAAAGGGAGCGGCGCGCTTTCCTTCATCGATCAAGGTGTGGTGGATGACATCGATCATTTGTACGGCGTTCATCTTCGCCCGCAAGAAGAAGCACGCACGGGTTATGCGACACCAGCCATCCTGAACGGGGCAGCCAAGCTGATGAACGGGAAAATCAAAGGTACGGATGCACACGGCGCACGGCCGCATCAAGGGCAAAATGCAATCGAAGTGATGGCGATGCTCGTCCAGGCAATCCACTCGATTCACCTTGATCCGATGATTCCACATTCCGCGAAAGTGACGATGTTCCAAGCGGGCGGGGAATCGGCGAACATCATCCCCGGAACTGGCGTGTTCTCAGTGGATATGCGCGGGCAGACGAATCGAGTGATGGACCGGCTTTACGGAGAAGTGCAAGGGGCGATCCAGTCTGTCGCTTCTTATTTCAAAGTTGAAATCGAAACAACATTAACTGCAGAAATTGCAGCTGCGCAAGTGGATGAAGGTGCAGTCGAGCGGATGGCTGAAGCGATTGGACAAACGCTGGGAGCTGAGCGGATCTTACCGCGCTCGGTGACACCAGGCGGAGAAGACTTCCACTATTACACGCTGAAACGACCGCACATCAAAGCGACCATGCTGGGGCTTGGTTGCGATCTCGGACCGGGGCTCCATCACCCGAAAATGTCTTTCGATCAAAAAAGTTTGATGGCAGGTGTGGAAATTTTGACGCGTGTTGTCAAAGCGACGTTCGAACAAACGGATATGGAATGAACCTTGAATTGCCTTGCCGAAAGTTTGGTAAGGTATTTTTTTGTAAATATTATGTATGTAACCTTTTGATAAGCGTTCACGTCTGATTTAATATGCTATGATAGGAAAAGATTTCTATATCGAAGGAGCCATACGAATGAAAATTGCAGTTTTACTGCCTTGCTATAATGAAGAATTAACAATCGGCAAAGTCATCAATGATTTTCGGCGCGAATTGCCGACAGCCGATATTTACGTGTACGACAATAACTCGAGTGACCGGACGTCCGAAGTGGCACGGGAGCATGGCGCAATCGTCCGCTTTGAACCGAGACAAGGGAAAGGGAACGTCGTCCGTTCGATGTTCCGTCACATTGATGCGGACGTCTACGTCATGGCTGATGGAGACGATACATACCCTGCGGAGTTCGTCCACGAGATCATTCGCCCTGTGGTGGAAGGGAAGGCCAACCTCGTCATTGGTGATCGCTTATCCAATGGGACCTATTTCAACGAAAACAAACGCCAATTCCACGGTTTCGGCAACACACTTGTCAAAAACTTGATCAACAGGTTGTATAAAAGCAACATCACCGACATCATGACAGGCTACCGGGCGTTCGACCGCCTATTCGTCAAGTCGATGCCGGTGACGAGCCCGGGCTTCGAAATCGAGACGGAAATGAGCATCCATGCGCTCGATCACAAATTCTTGATCAAGGAAGTCGCAATCGATTACCGCGACCGCCCGGAAGGCAGCGAATCAAAGCTGAATACAGTCCAGGACGGGATAAAAGTACTGAAGATGATCTTCACTTTGTTTAAAGATTATAAGCCACTCCTGTTCTTCACGACATGGGCCGCAATTTTCTTCGTGCTCGGTCTCGCAGTTGGAACCCCGGTCATCGTCGAGTATGTGCAATCGACTTTCATCACCAAAGTTCCGTCAGCGATTCTTGCGGTCGGACTCGTTATGCTCTCGATGTTATCCTTCGCGAGTGGCCTGATCCTTGATACGGTAGCCGGAACGCACCGCAAGCATTATGAATTGGAACTGAACGCCATCATGGACCGCATCAATCATGAGAAATCTGCTGGAGCACGTGCAAAGCAGGAGACCTTATGATGAAAAATACATTTTTGAGAATGGGGCTGCTGATCGTGGCAGCCCTCTTGTTGAGTTTACCGGTGATCTTCTTCTTTTATCCGGTCCGGAATGCCGGAATCCCCGTAATCTTTTTGGTGGCGTTGATTTTGTTCGGTTTGTTTTATGCAGCTCTTCCTTTTCTGGATGAAATCAAACACTGGACGAAAGGGAAGAAAGTGAGTTTGTTCATTTTCTTACCGCTGTTTTCCGTATTGACAGCTTTTTCGATCCGGTCGGAACAGCATTTCCTGATGGATAACCACTGGTTTGTCATCGCGGGGGTGTTCCTCGGCATGTCAGCTGCAATCGCGCTTCTTGTGATCGTTCTTATCCGTCTTTTATTGATGGTTCCTGCAAAAGTGGGAGAACGGAAAACTTCCGCTTGGAAAATACTCTTATACAGTTTACCGATCGTCATGACGACGACGTTGATGTTCATCGCATTCTTCCCGGGTGCCATGACGCCCGACTCGCTCCAGCAGTGGGAGCAGTCGAAGACACAGGAATTCACGAACTGGCATCCGGTCATGTTCACATGGACGATCATGGGACTGACGCAGATTTGGGATAGCCCGGGCATCATCGTCTTGTTCCAGATGCTTCTCTTTGCACTTGTTATAGGCTATATGGGATATGTAATGGAACGTTTCCGCGTCCACAAGGCAATCATCTGGGGCGTGCTCATCTTCTTCGCCATCATGCCAGTCAATGCCGTGTATGCAATCATCATTTGGAAGGATGTCATTTACAGCATTTCGCTTCTGTTCTTCACGCTGCTCCTTGTGGTAATTGTCAAGACAGGCGGAGAAGAAATGCGGAAATGGACGTTTGTCGCGTTGTTCCTCCTGGGCTCCTTCGTACTCGTTTTCTTCCGGCATAATGGCTTCCCAGTCTTCGTCATTTCGATGATTGCGGTCCTGATCATGTACCGGCATATGTGGAAGCGGCTATTACCACTGTTCTTGGCAGTCATCATCTTACATGAAGTCGTCACGGGCCCTGTTTTTACAGCGCTCGAAATAGTGGATTCGGATCCGCAAGAAGCCCTCAGCATCCCGACACAGCAAATCGCGAATATCGTGGTGAGTGACGGGGACATGACGGACGACCAACGTAAGTATGTCGACAATCTGATGGCACTCGAATTATGGGAAGAGAAATACAATCCATATGCTGTCGACCCGATCAAGTTTTCATGGGGTGATTACGACAGATGGGTCATCTATAATGATTGGCCGCTGTATTTCAAAACATGGGGTTCACTGGTCGTTCAAAATCCTGGACTCGCCATTGAAGCATTCTTGGACGAAACATCGATCGTCTGGCAAATGACGATGCCGGAAGATTATAAAATGAACCGCTTTGTCACAAATATTTATCTCGGCAACGAATTCGGTCTCGTCAATACGATCATCGCCCCGGATCTGAAACAATTTTCACTCGACTATCTACAAGTGGATACGCCGGCTGAGGAGTACATTTGGCGTCCAGCCGTGTATACATTTTTTGCAGTTCTTCTGATCTATGTTGCTTATTTACGTAACAATTGGCGTGTTTGGCTCCTGCTGCTTCCAGTTGCACTGAATACTGCTGCTGTAATGGCGGCGATTCCGGCACAAGACTTCCGTTATCTATTCGGAAATAGTTTATTCTTTTATGCCGCCATCTTCATTGCATTGCTGTCATTCAGGCAGGAAAAAGGAAGGGATGCGGTATGAAGCAGGAACAAGGAACTTCCTGGATCGGCATCATTTTGATGATTGCCGCCGCGGGATCTACGGCAACCGGCCAGTTGTTCTGGAAGCTAACGGATTCGGTCTGGGATTGGGAATTGTGGCTCGGATTCATGCTATATGGCATGGGGGCGGTCCTGATGACGGTCGCCTTCCGTTTCGGCAAACTGTCTGTGTTACACCCGTTACTTAGTATCGGTTATGTCATCGCAGTTTTTTATGGCGCTGCTTTTTTGAATGAAGCAATGACGATGAATGTTACACTCGGAACGCTCTTGATTTTGATCGGCGTCGTTATCATCGGAGGTGATCGCAATTAACGGGTTACTTGTATTATTGCTGATTACGATGACGTGGCTCGGGGCGCTTGGCGGCTTTTTCTTGAAAAAAGTATCCGAATTCAGTTTCGAGACAGAGCGGCGGGCGGTGATTATCCGCCTTCTGCTTGGTGTGGGGTTATACGGGCTCGGCGCGATTTTGAATATTATTGCGCTGCAGTATTTGCCGTATACGACGGTTTTCCCGCTGACAGCGATTACGTATATTTGGACGATGCTGTTGTCGTTCTGGCTATTGAAGGAGCGGATCGGCATGCGCAAAATCATCGGTGTGTTGCTGATTTTGAGCGGGGCGTTTGTGCTGGTTGGGTAGAGGGGTGACATAGTGAGGGAGTTCGGGTGTTGCGTGAGTATCCGCTTCGGTGATTCGGACAGGGCTCCCAGAAGAAGCCGAGCTGGGGAACGCTCGTCTTCCTCCTCCGCCCAGTCCAAACCATCCCTTCCGCTTTGGGTGTGGGTGAAGTAGGGATGAGTTCCAACTTTCATTTCTTTCTACTGTTGGTGTTGAGTTAAATGTTCGGGCGGCTGACTGCGTGGGCCGCTGTGGTTTTAATTTAGTGAGAGAAAGAGAAAGATCGGGTGCCGCGTGGGAGTCCGCTTCGTCGCTTCGGACAGGGCTCCCGGAAGAATCCAAGCTGAAGGGCGCTTGTCTTCTTCCTCCGCCCAGTCCAAACCACCTCCTTCGCTGTGGGTGTGGGAGAAGTAGGGGCGAGATGCAATTTTCAATTCTTTCTACTGTTAGTGTTGAGTTAAATGTATGGGCGACTGACTGCGTAGGCCGCCTTTTTCTTATTTTTAGGATTTGAAGAAAATGCGAGTCGCGACTAAATCCAGAATTCGCATTAAAAATGAAATCCCCAACTACCACCCAACACCTTCTAATAGAATGTGAAGATGGCTACTATGCTTGATTATCCAAATCACCAGCATTCTACATCACTCCTTTTATCGAACGAGCTGAGCCGGAATGGAAGAGTGAGCGTGCTGGAGGGTTAAAGCGATACCGAGGAGGCTCGGTACCGCGCCTCTAGCTCGCGATCTCTGGAATGCAGGTCAGCCGGACTCCAATTTTCGCCATCCCTTCGAGAAACAAAATCCAAAAGAAAAAGCCGCCCAACAAGTCAAGGTAGACTTGTTGGGCGGCTTGATTTTATTTCAATTCTTTTTTGCGGAACTTCGCAGTGACTTCATAGACAATCGGCACAATCAGCAACGTCAACAACGTTGAGCTGATGAGACCGCCGATAACTGTGATGCCGAGGCCTTTCGAGATAAGACCGCCGCCACCTTCTGCTCCGATCGCAAGCGGGATCAATGCCCCGATTGTTGCAAGAGCCGTCATCAAGATCGGGCGTAGACGTGTACCGCCAGCTTCAATCAAAGCAGCGCGCGTCGTCATGCCTTCTTTTTCCTTGTGGATGACGCGGTCGATCAGTACGATGGCGTTCGTGACTACGATACCGATCAGCATCAATACTCCGATCAATGCGTTGACACTCAATGATTCACCTGTGATCCATAGTGCGACCAGTACCCCGATGACCGTGAACGGTAAGGAGAACAGGATCGAGAATGGAGCAAGTGCTCCGCCGAATGTAACCACTAGGACAAAGTAGACAATCGCAATCGCTGCGAGCATCGCAAGTCCGAGTTGAGTGAAGGACTCGTTGATCTGTTCAGTGATTCCGCCATAATCGACAGTGACACCGCTAGGGAGATCGAGTTCTTGGATTTCTTTGTCGATTTCGCTTGTGACAGTCGTCGGGTCGTTGCCAAGAATTTCAGCAGATAGGGAAGTGTAGATCTTGCCGTCACGACGTGTAATCGTGTCTGGCGATTTCCCCTCTTCGATGTCGACGACGTCACCGATGGAAACAGTTGTACCAAGAGCCGTCGGAATTTGGACATCCGTTACTTCGTCGATGCTGGCATATTCCGCTTCTTCGACTTCAATGTAAACATCCAAGTCTTTGTTATCGTTGCGGACCGTCGTCAAGACAGGCGCTTCACTTTGACTGCTGAGGGCCATGCCGATCTGGGCAGGCGTTAGTCCGTTTTGGCTAAGTGCTTCTTGATTTGCAACCAACGTGTATTGATCGTAGGCTTCGTTCAAACCGGATTCGATGTTTTCAAGTTCTTCGTGCTGTTCAAGTACCGGCTGGATCTGGTCGATTGCTGTTTGCAGATCTTCAAGGTTGTTGCCGTATACGAAGAGCTCCATGTTGTTGCCGCCCATCGAAGTGAAATCGAGTGACCCCCACTCGCCAGCTTCGGCTGAAGCGTTCAATTCTTCAATCAGGCGCTTGCTTTCGCCATCGAAGTTTTCGTATTCACTATCATATTCAATGAAGAACAATGCAGAATTGTCTCCGCCGCCGCCCATTGCACTCATCGGATTGTCGCCGCCGAGTGAGTATTGATAGCTTGTGACGCCTTCGCGTTCACTAATCATCGTTTCTGCATCAAGAGCAGTTTGTTCTACATCTTCAAGCAATTGACCCGGATCCGGGCTGTACGTCGCAATGACGACTTTTTGCTCTTCTTCAGGCAGGAAGGAAACGCCGATCACCGGAAGAAGGAAGAAGCTGGCTGCGAGAAGAACTGTTGCGCTACCGAATGTAATGACCTTATGGTTCAACGCCCATTCAAGAATACGTTCGTATGAAGCAGCCAGTTTGCCAGGTTTGTGTTCAGCATTCTTCTGTGTTTTTTCATCAAGTGCCTGCAATTTCTTGCCGAACATCGTATGCGCTAGAAGCGGTACGATCGTGATCGCGACAAGAAGGGAAGCGGACAATGCAAAGACAACAGCAAGTGCGAATGGCAGGAACAATTCGCCGATCTGTCCGCTGACAAGTGCTAGCGGTAGGAATACTGCGATCGTGACAATCGTAGATGAGAAGATCGGGATGAACATTTGGCGTGTTGATTCGCGAACCAATTCTTTGCCGCGCAGTTTTTCGCCAGGCAATGACATTCGGCGATAAATGTTTTCAATGACGACGATCGAGTCATCGATGACCCGGCCGATCGCGACCGTCAACGCGCCGAGCGTCATGATGTTGAGTGTGATATCAAGCTGATCCAACAGGAAAATCGCCATGAGAAGCGACAACGGGATCGAGATCGCTGCGATGAATGTCGTTTTAAAGCTTCTCAAGAACAAGAGAATGATGACGATCGCAAACAAAATACCGAACAATGCTTTTGACAGCATCGTCTCAACCGATTGTTCGATTGGTTCAGCCTGGTCGAATGTTGATGTGAGCGTGATGCCGAAGTCTTCTTCAAGCTGTGTTGCTGCATCTTTCACTTTGTTGACGACTTCAACCGTGTTGGCATCGGGAGCTTTGATGATCTGGATCCCGATCGATTGTTCGCCGTCTGTTCGTGAAATGGACTCTGCTTCACTGACCACTTCGATTTCTGCCAAGTCGCTCAGTGGAACGGTCGGCAGTGCCGGAGCAGCGAGTTCTCCGCCAGGCGGAGTTCCTTCAGGTGCTTCCATGCCAGCGCCAGGTGATTGTCCCCCCGGTGCGCCAGCGTCAGCTCCAGGTGCTCCAGCAGGTACAGCTGGGATCTGCAGGTTGCGCAGGTCATCGATTGTTGCGAAGTTCCCGTCGATGACGAGGTTCTTCAGTTCTCCGTCGAAATTCGTCAAGCCAAGAGGGAACGTGATATTGGAAGCTTGGATCAATTGAGTGATCGTTTCTTCCGTTAGGCCGTATTGGGCCATTTGCTCTTCGTTCAACTGCATGGACACGCTTTGGACTTGTTGCCCAGTGATCTGGACGTCCTGCATGCCATCGATGCTTTGGAATTCAGGCAATACTTCAGTTTCGACGATTTCCGTCAATTCTTCGATCGAGTTGCCCGCGCTGCTGGCGCTCAATGTCAAGACGGGAAGTGCGTCAAGGCTGATACGCATGACGCTCGGCTCTTGTGCGCTATCAGGCAAGCCGACTTCACCGAGTGCGTCTTCCACTTCACTTGCTGCTTCATCCATATCCGTTTCAAATGAGAATTGGAGCTGCAATGAGGAGGCATTCGCCATGGAAGAAGAGGTGATCGTCTCCAGTCCGGCAAGGTTCTGTAATCTTGCTTCTTGTGGAATCGTCACTTCATCCGCGACTTCTTCAGGCGCGGCTCCTGGATAAACGGTGATGACTGTCAATGCAGGTAATGTGATGTTCGGGATCGACTCTTGCTTCATCGTCAAACCTGAGAATAATCCTGCTACGACAACCATGAACGTCAATATCCAAACTGCGAATTTATTGTTCAAGGAAAAGTTGATGATTTGTTTCACTGGTTACACTCCTTTTAAAATGATGTTCTTTAGCTGTCCGAGTTCTGGTTGGAGGCGGTCCTCCTGGTGCAAATAAGTAAATAATGCTTCCAATAAAAAGATGCGCGGCTGTGATTGCTCCGCTTCCTCTTTTAATAGGCTGATGGATTGCTTCGTGTTCTCTGAAAAACCGGCGTGGCTCAATCTCATTTCGAGTAAATCGAACAACTGCGTGGATTTTGAGACTTCACTAGTAATCGGCTGCAATAACGGCTCCAATGAATCGAGCCTTGCGACGACCGCTTCGATATATTCAACGAGCGATGTTGCCAGGCGTTTCGGCTCCAGGTTGTAGTCCTCTAAGATAAGATGTCCAATGTATCCGTTCAGCATGCCTTCGAACAAGACGACTAAATCTGCCAAAAACGGCTGGATACGCGGGCCGTAGATCGCTTCTAAATTTTCCCTGTAAAAGATCTTTTGCATCTCTCGCATGTCGTGCATCAATTCTTCGGTTTCTTTCAACAGCTCTTTCGGATGATCCATGAAAGCCATGATGAAAAATTCTTTATTTGCTAACGTTTTGCGGATTTGAATTTCCAGCACGTGCACGAAGTTCTCTTTTTTCGAGAAACCTTCGATGAATTCCGGATGAAGGAGAATATGGGAAATCTCCGATTGGCAAAATTTCAGGATTTCGATGAATAGCTGTTCTTTCGATTGGAAATGCTTATAGAAAGCACCTTTCGAAATGCCGGCACTTGCAGCGATTTCCTGAACCGATGTTTGGTGAAAGCCTTTGGAAGAGAACAGTTGCATCGCTTCATACAGTAATTGTTGCTTTTTGTCCATTCTTCCTCCTCCTGCGAACTGGTCGGTCATTAATAGTGGACACTTGGTCACGAGCTTACTTTACGTCTTTCGCCCCGACGTTGTCAATTTGTTGGTGCTCACATTTTGTGTCAGTTTCGTGGCGATGGAATCAGCGAGAAAAAGGTGGAAAGATTACATCCTGAAGACAGGTGGGACGGTACTTGGAATTATGGCCGAAACTTTGCTGCATATGGGTTTGCTGATGAAATGGGAGGTCTGAACTTACAGCATTTGTATGGGAAGTCCTTCAAATGGATTCTGAGAAATTTTTTCTGGCTCGCTATGATGGCTGTACCCGGGAATACAACGAACGTTCAGAAGGACTAACGATGGATCAGTTTGAACAAGTTTGGAAGCAATATGAACCGATGGCGTCAGCGATCATCCGGAAGCTCCATATTTACCGTGACTTTGCATGCTTCCGGCAGACAGCGGCGATTGCTCTTTGGCAGGCATGGCTCCGTTATGAGGAAGAGCGAGGGTCATTCGCGCCATTCGCTTATCGAAGCATGTATGGCGCAATGCTCGACGATTTGAAAAAAGAGGCGAAGGTCAGTGAAAAGATGGTAGGTGTTGGGGATGATGTGTTGGAAGCGTTCGCTGCGAAAGAACCTGTAGAGGATCATCTGCCGGATTGGCTCGACGAGTGTCAGTTGAGTCAGCATGAACAAAGTTTGCTCGAGTCGCTTTTTATCGATGGTGTGTCGGTCGCAGAATTGGCACAGGAAAGTTCTTTGACATTGGCTGGAATGAAAAAGCGGCGAGAAAGACTTTTGAACAAAATTAGAAAGGAATTGGAAAATAACTCTAGTTGTTCAAGATGATTTCTGTATAATGGAAATGAATGGATAGAAGGAGTGAGCTGGGTGCAAGTGATGGTTACTGGAATGATCAATAATATCTTCTTCATTATATTTCCGATCATTATCTATCAAGTGTTCTCGACAGCAGGAACCCGAAATTATTTCGTCAGTCACCGCATCAAGCTGACGATCATGTTTTCGATCTCCATCGTTCTGTGCCTATTGTTTCCATATCAAATCCTTGCAGAGGAATATATATTCGACTTGCGCCAAGTGCCGATGATCGTCGGTGCACTATACGGCGGCTTTGCGGTCAGCGCCACTTTGTTCATTGTTTCAGCAATGGTCCGAATCCTCATTGGCGGGGATGGAATGTATATCGCGATCGCCAATCTATTCCTGATTGCATTGATCGTACCATTTCTTCGCCCGCTATACATGCGGATTAACCGCTTAAATAAGGCGGTTCTAGTATTTGTCATTTCCATTTTTTCCTTACTGTTCAATATGTTGAGCGGATATATTTTCTTTGGTCATGAGCTTCATGAAATGATGGGGATCTGGACGATGATCATCTTGAATCAAGGGGTGCTGATCATTGTGACGGCCCTTTTGATCGAGCATTTCGGCAGGCAGGAAATGTTGTTGAACACTGTCATGAAACACGAGAAGCTCGAGACCGTTAGCCACTTTGCGGCATCTGTGTCACACGAATTGCGTAATCCGCTGCAAAGTATCAAAGGATTCGTCCAGTTGCTGGAGACGAAAGATTATCCACGTGAGAAGCAACTGGAATTCTATGAGACTATCTTGGAGGAAGTCGAGGCAGCAGAGCGGCTCATCGATGATTATCTCTTATTCGCAAAACCGACGTACGGCGAAGTGGAGAAAATCGATGTCGATTCCGAAATCGACCAAGTATTGAAAGTCATGAATCCATTTGCAAGTTGGCAAAATGTCGATTTCCATGTGGATAAATCGCATACGGAATTGATCATCAAAGGCGATCCGAGAAAGTTTCACCAGGCGATCATCAATATTTTACGCAACGGAATTGAGGCGATGCCTTCAGGTGGTGTGTTCCGGATTACCACGGCGCTCGTTTTAGGAAATATCAGGATCGAGCTGAAGGATGAAGGCGTAGGCATGACGAAAGAACAAGTGAAGCGGATAGGGGAACCGTATTTCTCCAACAAAATCAAGGGGACCGGTCTTGGCATGATGGTCACTTATAGCATCATCCGCCAAATGGACGGAGAGATCGAAATTGAGTCCGAGTTGAATAAAGGAACGTGTTTCCGGCTCATCTTCCCGGCTTTTTATGATTAACTGGATAAAGTGAAAACAGGCGGTCCGGCAAGAGCTATTGAATAGCACTTGCCGGACCGTCTGTTTAAATGGAATGGGATGTTATTTTATTTTATCCTGTTGAGGAACGGGAGTACAGACTGCTCCTTTAATTTTGCTTCGAACATAATATCCGCATCTTCACCAGCCAACAATTGGATCAATTCGTCGAAATCCTCTTCTGTGATCAGCGAATGGTGACGCAAATCGGTCGAAAATTCCTTGCCAGAAGAGATGTGTATTTTAGGGATTCCGAAGCCGTCCCAAGTCGCTAGTACTTCTGAAATATCAACTGCATCGCCACCGGAGTTACAGCGGTGGTGGTGAATGTCGAAACAGATCGGGACACCGCAAAGTGCATGTATATCAAGTACATCCCGAACGGTAAAGGTTTTATCATCGTTTTCAAGGCGGAGCCCTTCCCGGATGCTTTCTGGCAGCGTCAAATAAGTTGCAGCAAACCGCTTCTTCGCTTCTTCCTTATCTCCGTAAGCCCCTCCGGTATGAACGATGATATCCCTTCCACCAAGCAAGCGGATGAGACGGTCATGGTACGTTAAGTCCAAAATGGATTTACGGACGACTTCGGCTTTCGGTGAGTTCAATACCGTGTATTGTCCAGGATGAACCGATATGCGCATCCGATGTTTTTCGACAAAAGCACGGATTGTTGAAGCGATTGCCAAAAAGTCCGGGTCTTCCCAGTAAATCCAGTCATTTATCGGATGTGTAGCGAGTGGAATGATTGAACTGGAAGCTCTGTAGAAATAAATGTCGTGTTGCAGATTCCACTTAAGGATCTCGTATGTCGTCCTCATGTTTTGAAGGGTCAATTCTTTGATTTTCTGATTGCCTTCGTTTTCGATCTTCGCAAGCCGGGCTGTGCGAAAGACGGTTTTTAATTCAGTGTTCATACATGCATAGCCGAGTCTCATAAAATACGCTCCTTTACAATGAATGTTTTTCCTTCAAAAGGGAATAGAGAAGGGACAAGATCACTCGGAATAAGCAGGTTCGCTTAAATGGATGGTGTTTGGAGCATATAGTGATTCTCTCCGACCTTCTCGCCTTCCTCATATCGCCGTTCCGCGAAATGAAGCGTGCCATCGTTTTCGACGAGAAGAACAGTGCTGCAACGCGTGCCGTAATCAGGCAAGCGTATGAATAAGGAAGAGAGTGAACGTTCAAGCTCCAGTCCGACACCGGTATCAGGTAATGTGGTTTCGTGTGCTTGGTCTGCGTCAGCCATGATGCCGAACAGTTCATCCGGATTAATCTGACCGTTCTGTTCCGTGATTGTCTTCATTGAGACTTTCGCCTTTTCGACTTTCGGCCACGGTGTATTCAGGAAGGCGTTGCTGAGGGCGTGGACTCCTGGGCTGACCGTTTCGGAATGCCCATCCACGTTGTTGAAATAGAATAGCTCGTCGGCACTGCCGCAGAGGAAATTGAAGCCTGCATAATCTTCTGGCACAAGTTTGGCCATATATTCAGCGGGTGAATCCGAGCTCATGAGGAAATCGCGCACAATGGCGCCACGCGTCTTTTTCCCGGCGGCCATATGGGCGGGCGCCCGGTAGTTGGTCAATGCAGCGATCCGTCCTTCCTTCGAGACGCCGAGCCATGTTCCGTGGCCCTGTAAATCACGTCCTGCCAAGATTGTAGGTTCGTCTGTCCAGAAATCGGCAGGCGCGGTCGGACGTGCGTAAAACTCATCCCGGTTGGCTGCTAGAATCAATTTATATTTCGGGTGATCCTGAAATCGAAAAGCGATCAAACACATCGTAATGCCCCCTTTGTTTTCCATTATAGCGAATGCGTGCTGTGAGGGAAGGAAAGTCACTTGATTGGATAAGCGTGGTGCAAGGAGAATGGAAAATGGGGAGGAAAATCAAAAGCCGATCAGTTATGATAAACTAAAGACCAGGAGATTCGAAAGGGGAGATGGGGATGCGGAGTTGGATAAATATGATCGAAGAAAATGCGATTGTCGTGGATAGTTCCGGCCGTATCCTTCAAGTGAATAAGAGGTGGGAAATCTTTTGCAGAGAGCACAAAATCGATCCTGATTTATACGTAGTCGGTGGAAACTTCTTCAATCAATTCAGAGACAGAGGCCGGATACGGGAAATGGAAACGATTCGTCAAGTTGCGCTCAGACAAATGCATGAATATTCACAAGTGTATCCGTTCACACTGCCTGACGGCGACGTTCAATGGTTTTCTGCGAAAGTGAAGAGCCTTGAGTTAGATGGAGGAGAAGGGGCGGTGGCACTTGTTTACCTTCATGCTGTGACACTCGATACGGTCGAGCAGTCCACTGCGGAAAGCGTGCTGGAGACGATGGGGGATGGCTTCTATCAATTGGACAGCCAGTTGCGCTTCGTCTATATGAATCTGAACGGTGAAAAAATATTGGAAATCAAGCGTCGGGATGTCATCGGAAGAAAAGTTACGAACGCTTTCCCAGGATTTGAAGAATCAAGGTTTTTTGCCGAATACAAAATCGCCTTAACCTCGAAAGAAGAATGTTTTTTCGAGGAATATTATGAGCCGCTCGGACGCTGGTTCCATGTGAGCGTCTATCCTATCACAGAAGGAGGACTGGCTGTTTATTTCCGGGATATTACAGCATCGATCGAGAACGAGAAGAAATTGAAGGAACTCGCCTATTACGACTCCTTGACAGGGCTGCCGAATAGGCAGAAGATGCTTGAGGTGTGTCAAGAACTCATCGCGAAGGAAAAGAAGTTCACAGTGTATTTCCTGAATCTGGACAATATGAAAACGATCAATTCCATCTATCATTACAAAATAGGCGATGAAGTACTGAAAAATATTAGCGGACAGCTTCGTCTCCTCGAAGGGGACAAAATACAGGTCGGCAGGTTGGTTGGAGATGAATTCCTGATTGTACTGCAGCCTGCACCTTCCGATAAGTTGCATCTCTTTGCCGAGAAGCTCGAGAAAATCTTTGAAGAGCAAGTGTGGATCAATGACTTCCAGTCAGTTCACATCACTGCGAGCGTCGGGATCAGTTGTTTCCCTTACGATACGACAAGTTTAGATAATTTGCTGTCGTTTGCGGAAAATGCCATGACGGAAGCGAAGAAGTTACCGGGCTTCAGCTATGCTTTCTTCCGACCTCAAATGCGTGTGTCCCAAAACCGCCATTCGATCATCGAATCGGGTTTGAGGGATTTATCGGAGGATAGTGGAATTCATTACCATCTGCAGCCGCAAATCGATGGTGCGACAAATGAAGTCAAAGGGGTAGAGATGCTGGCAAGATGGAATCATCCGGAAATCGGATTCATTTCACCGGAAGAGTTCATTGCCATCTCAGAACGTTCCGGAACCATTGCGCCGCTGACTCTTCATTTATTGGATCGGTTATTCACGCAGATCAGCGAATGGAGACGCCGCTATGCCTGGGATTTCACAGTGGCGATCAATATCTCTCCGGCGTTGCTTGAAAGTCCGGTTTTCTTCAGGAATTTCTTCGACTTGATCGATCTGCATCAAATCCCGACAAAACTGTTGGAAGTGGAAGTGACGGAGCAAGTCGAACTTGCATACTCGGAACATGTGCTGGAAAATCTGCAAGCGTGCCAAAGTAAAGGGATTTGTGTTGCAATCGACGACTTTGGAACTGGATTTTCTATGCTCTCCTATTTGACGAGCTTTCCGATTGACAAAATCAAGATCGATAAGTTCTTCCTGCGTCAAATTGGGGAGGATAAAAAAGCGGAAGCACTGCTGATTTCCATCATCAATTTGGCGAAGAGCATCGAATGTGACGTGCTTGCAGAAGGGGTGGAGCGGCAAGTGGAAGTAGACTTCCTTCTAAAGCATCAATGCTCGCTGTTCCAAGGATACTTTTATGACAAACCGATGCTGCCGAACTTGTTCGAAGAGAAATACTTGGAAGCACCGAAAAGCAGGATGTTGAATTCATGAAATTATTGTGACCCGTTAAGCTGGAAGCACCGGCTTAACGGGTTATTTTTCAAGGCGAAATTTCTAGGTGATTCTTCAGCTGTGCCGAAATCTTATCGAGTTCTTCCGGATCGACGCGGTAATACCAGACCCCACCCATTATTTCTCCATATCCGGAGTAGAATCTCAATGACTCGAGTGACTCTGCAGCGCTCCGGTAATGCCGTTGCAAGGGAAGAATGGATTCATAGTCAAGATTGGTTTTGACATTGTTGCCGAGTGATTGGAGCAAACTGGAATAGTGGGGCACAGAAGATAAATCGGAAGCCCGGGAAATCAAATTCTTGACGACCTGCTTCTGGCGTTCCTGTCTGCCAAAATCACCGTCCGGATCTTCATAGCGCATCCGGACGAATTCAAGCGCTTGGTTTCCGTTCAGCGTTTGTGGACCTTCCGGGAACTCATCGAATGCGAATGGATTATCGACTTCGACCGGACCGATCAGATCGACGACATCCTTGAACCCCTCCATGTTCACTTGGACGAAATAATCGATCGGGATATCAAGCAGCTGTTCCACTGAGCTGACAGCTGTCGTAACACCACCAAAAGCATAAGCGTGATTCAATTTATCGCTGAATCCGTAGCCGACGATTTCCGCATACGTATCCCGGGGGATGCTGAGCATTAACGCTGAATCCAGTCCGGGATTAATGGTCAGGACAATCATCGTATCGGATCTGCCACGGTCATTCTCACGCTGATCTACGCCGAGCAGAAGAAAGGAGACAGGATCCTGCTTCGCTAAATAAACCGTTTCGGAACGTTTTTGTGCCGTTTCTCTGACAAGGGGTTCATGGACTGCTTCATACGTCTGAATGGTTTTCGGGACGAGGAGAAGTGGATAAGTGAGCGCAACTGCAAAAATTATCAATACGATTTTCACCATGAGCCATTTCTTCTTCAGCAACAGAGACGGACGAGACCACCTTCGCATGAGAATCCTCCTTAAAATAGTAATTGCATTTCTATGGAGTAGGCATAAAGTTATATTGTTTATAACTCCATACTATATTATAAAAAAAGATAGGTCAATAGTTTTGGTTGAATTTTCAGAATTCAAAAGGTTTTACTTTTCTCCTTAAAATGGTATGATTAAAAATGATCCAAACGGCACGGTATAACCTAAGATTTGGAACAAATGAGCTGACATAAGCTCTATCCTATAAAGACAAGAGATTCCTCTAAATGCAAAATTCAGAATATTCGGAAGAAGGTGTCCTTTTTGGGAAGCCATATCTTGAGATATTCAGTTGGGATACTGCTTTTTCTTTGTTTAACTTGTATGCTGGTTGCCTGTTCAGTTTCCGAACAAGCTTCTGAACCAAGTAGTGGAGAACCGATTGTATTGTCGGCCCGTTCCAATCATCTGAAAATATCAGCACAATCAGAGATATTGGAAGATCAAGAAGGGAAGCTCGGAATTGAAGACGTCACATCGCCTCCATGGTCATGGGATTTTTTACCCATCGAAGTGGGTGCACCGAACATCGGATATTCGTCTTCCGTTTATTGGGTGAAGATGAATCTTCTAAATGCGGATGCAACACGCAATTGGCTGCTGGAATTGGCGGCACCGATCCTGGATGAAGTCGTCTTATACGAGCCGGTTGCAGGAGGAGGATTCAAGGAAACGAAAGTGATGCACATCCAACCGATGGAAGAGCGTCCCTACTTCCATTGGAATTATGTGCTCCCACTAGATTTGCCTGACGAAGAGGGCGCGGAAATACTTCTTCGTATTTCGACAGAAGGGCCTCTTCAGATTCCACTTCATCTGTGGGAAGAAAAAGCTTTCGAACAGAGGACGAGAGGGGTCACCGCTATTCTCGGGTTGTTGACGGGAGCGGCTTTGATTTTCGTCGGGTATTTGTTGTACCGAGGACTATATTTGAAACAACGGAAGTACCTTTATCTGGCTGGACTGAATGTTTCAATCCTCATTACATTGGCGTCTATGTCAGGACTTACATTTGCTTATGTATGGAGACCATTTCCGGTCTGGAACAATTACTCGGTCTTGTTCTTCATCGGTGTTTCAAGTTTATTGCTACTCGCCTATACGAGTCATGCGCTGAACTTCTGGAACACGATTCCATGGGTGTCGACATTGTTCCGATGGCTTGTCGCGATTCAAGTTCTATTTCTTATTTATTCGCAGATTTACTATGATGTTGCCAGGTACCTACTTCCGTGGTCTTTTCTGTCAGTTTCTTTCAGTACCCTTGCTGCGACGTTGTACAGCGCTAGGAAGACAGGGAAGCGGCTTCATTTCCATACAGCCGCTCAACTGATGTTATTCAGCGGAACTGCAGGATATGCACTGATTATATTAGGCTATTTACCTTACTTGAATATGTTGCGGTTTAGCGCCATTATTTTGGCGATAGCGGGACTCATCTTATTTATGCTGGCCCTCCAGTCTGAAGAACATATGGAGAATCAGCAAACAAGCGAGAGGATTTTAGAAGAGAAGTGGCGACAAGATAAGATGCTCGTCAGCTTAAGGGAAGCCATCAGACAAAAAGACGAATTATTGGAGTTGACATCGGGTGAAATCAGTGAACCGTTGACGCTGGCACTGGAAGATGGGGGTGTTGATGCAATGAAAGCGGATGAGCCGTTAATCCGGAATTTAAATCTGTCGATATTGCCGCAAGATTCGGTGGCTGGTCGTGGGGCGCTGAATCTATTGGTCGCGGGGGCGGAAGGACTGAACCGTCAGGCACTTATGGAACAATTAGATACGGCGCCCTATAAGGTAGGAGCGGCTTCAAACAGCTCGGAAATTTCGATTAGGCTTGCTAAGCAGCAGGTCGCTTTACTGATTATCGAATCCGGATTGTCGGACTTGGATACAGTGGAGCTTTGCAGATGGATCCGTGTGAAGTATTCGATGACGGAATTGCCGATTCTTCTCCTTTCGGCAAATGATGATTTGGAATCGAAGAAAGCCGCGTTCACCGCGGGAGCGAATGATTACCTTGTCACGCCTTGCGAGAAGGAGGAATTCCTGCTAAGGGTCTCGATTTTATCGCGCCTGAGTGGACTGACGACGGAAATCGTAAATATGAACCAGTTCCTCGAGAAGAATTTACAGGAACAAGCGGAAGCCCTTGAGATTTCAAACCATACATTGACGACACTGACGGACGAGATCAAGGAAATCGAACAAATCCGTAATGAGATGCTATCGGTCATTTCCCATGAATTGAACACACCGATTACGTTGATTCACCAATACATTCAAGCTGTTCAGGAAAATCTGATCGAAGAAAGGAATCCGCACTATTTATCGATGATCCATAATAAATTGATGCTGCTTGAAAGGCTGACTGAAGATCTTGTAGATCTTGCGAAGTACAGATCTGGTAACATTACCTTGAAGTTCGAGCAGCTGGATGCGGCGCAGTGGCTCCAATACTTGCTCGAATCGCTTCTTCAGGACGCAGAGAAAAGCGGAAGGAAGGCGGCTTTGAATACTCAAATCAATTGGGAACCACTTCAACGGTACGACTTGATAGCAGATTCGGATAGGCTGGATCAAGTTTTTTCAAATATCCTATTGAACGCCGTAAAGCATACACCAGCTGGTGATCAGGCGATTTCCCTTTCGAACTCCATGCAGGAAAGTTCTACTGAAGCCTTTCTCATCGTCCAAGTGGAAGACGCAGGCGACGGGATCGATCCGGAAGTGTTGCCGTTCATCTTCGACCGGTTCTATAAATTCGAAAAAAATACTGCAAAAAAGGGAAGTGGACTCGGACTGGCGATTGCGAAAGAAATTGTAGAAGCGCATAAGGGGCGTATTTGGGCTGAAAGTGAACCGAATAAAGGAAGCGTATTCCATGTTGCATTGCCGCTCGTCAAGAAAGTATGATCCAAGGAGGAGCTAAAGATGAAAGTTGCCAATGTCATGATCGTTGAAGATGAATCTGGAATCCGTGAGATGACGCGGTTATTTTTACAGAAAAAAGGTTATGAAGTGATGGAAGCAACGAATGGAATGGATGCACTTTCCAAATTGAACCATCATAACCCGGATCTCATTTTGCTGGATGTCGAGATGCCGGAGATGGATGGCTTCGAACTGTGCAAGCAGATTCGCCTCCATAAAAAAGTCCCGATTCTTTTTGTCAGTGGAAAGAAAGAACCGAGGTTCAAGGTTCGAGGACTTGAGGTCGGAGGAGATGATTACATTACGAAGCCGTTCGATTTCAGTGAACTGGAAGCGCGCATCCGGTCTGCACTGCGAAGAGTTGGATGGGTGAGCGGTGAAGAAAAACCGTTGGAAGTATTACGGTTCGATAACTTGACGATTCATGTCGATGCGTGTGAATTGTATGTGGGCGACAAGGAAGTGCGGCTGTTCCACAAAGAATTTCAGCTCTTATTATTGCTGGCAGAGAACCCGAACCGCGTCTGGACTTCCGAGCAATTATACGATCGCATTTGGGGGTATTACGCGGAAGGCGATATTCAGACCGTGAAAGTGCATGTCAGTAATTTAAGAAGGAAAATCGAAAAAGACCCGGCGACTCCGAAGTATATCCAGACGGTCAGGGGCTTTGGTTATAAATTCGTCAAGAGCTAATTTCTAAACCGCCAGTTGTTGTTTTCCGCTTTAGAATGGCGGGTAAAGAAAAGAAATAGGAAAAATAAGGGGAGGGCGGAACGATGAATACAAAGCTAGTTGGTGCTTGTTTCGCTTTATTCTTTTTATTGACGGGCTGTAACGATGAACCGGTAGAGCCTGAAGTGGAAGTTCCTGAGCTTGATCCGGAAGTGATGGAAGAAGAAATTGACGGAGTAGAAGAAGAGCCGGCCGAAGTGGATGAGCAAGAAGTGGAAGAGCCGCAGGAAACACCGGAAGCTGATCCGATGGCATACTTACCTGAAGACGGTGCAGTGAAGAATTTCAAAGGAGAAGGAAATGAATATGCTGAGCTGACCATCGAGGTCGAACACTTGGATGAAAAACATATTGCCATGTACGAAGACAACGGCGGAACGCGCGTGTTGCGGATTTACCGAATTTCAGAACAGCAAATTGATCTTGTTCTGGAGCAGCCGGAGTTTTATGAAATGTATGAAGACGATCCTACTGGACTGGATGTCATCGGCACTTACTTGAAGTTCCCGCTTGAAGTCGGTCAGACGAGTAGTTTAGGGGAAATCATGGAGACGGATGGCACGGTGGAAACTCCTTACCGCACATTCGAGGAAGTGGTAATCTTCGAATCTGAAGAGCAAGAAGGTTCCATCAACCGGTATTACTTCGTGGAAGGCTATGGTGAAGTGAAACGTGAATTCATCATGGATACGGAGGAAGGAGAGATGGACTTCATCGTCACATCTGCTTTGGAATCGATTGAATAACATATTGTGCCAGTCGTGAGGACGGAGGATTGTGCCGTCCTCTTTCTGATGGCTCGAAGTTGAGCAGGAAACATGTGTTTCTGCATCCGTCGCGCTAAAATGGACAGGAGGAGTGAGGACATGAAGACAAAACATTTCAGGGGAGTCCCTGTTTCAGTATTGGATTTGACACCAGTGAACGAAGGAACGACCATGACAGCAGCAATCAGCCGTAGCGTGGAGCTGGCGCAGACGGTCGAAAAGCTCGGCTTCCACCGCTTTTGGCTAGCTGAACATCATAGTATGCCGGGCATTGCGAGTTCAGCAACGTCTGTATTGATCGGCCACATCGCCGGCGCAACTGAGAAAATCCGGGTCGGTTCAGGAGGTATCATGCTGCCGAACCATGCGCCACTGGTCATTGCGGAGCAGTTCGGTACGCTCGAAGCGATGTATCCGGGACGTATCGATCTAGGACTTGGGAGAGCGCCAGGGAGTGACCAGGCGACAGCGTACGCACTTCGCCGGACATTACATACGACTGGCGATGAGTTCCCGCAATTGGTTGCGGAACTGGAATCGTACTTTGAAGGATCTGGACGTGTGAAGGCATTTCCGGGTACCGGCGCGGATGTTCCGCTTTGGCTACTTGGTTCGAGTGGCTTCAGTGCACAGTTGGCTGCGCTTAAAGGGTTGCCTTTTTCGTTCGCGAGCCATTTCGCACCGGACTTTGTCTTGCAGGCGCTTCAGCTGTATCATCAAAACTTCAAGCCATCGAAAGCGCTCGCTGAGCCGTATGCAATGGTCGGTGTGACGCTCATCGTAGCGGATACGCAGGAACGAGCGGAAATGCTTGCCACGTCGAGTCAATTGCAGATGAACAGTTTGATGCGCGGCATGCCGGAACAATTCCAAGCGCCGGTGGAAGACTGGGAGGATGCGTGGCCATCGTACGAAGTGGCGAAGTTCAAAGAGAAGATGCAAGGACAATCTTTCATCATCGGAACGCCGGAAGTCGTGCAAGAGAAACTTCAAGCATTCATCGATCATACACGAGCGAATGAAGTGATCGTCACGACACCTGTCTTCAATCAGGAAGACCGTCTCCATTCTTACAAGCTACTAGCCGAAATGATGGAGTGAAGAAAATGAAAAGGAACTATCCTAGTTGTCATCTATATGACAGTGATGGACAGTTCCTTTTTTGTCGGAGCCGTATTATAGGATCTCCCAGCTGCGCTTATCTGCGATGGTGCGTAGCTTCTGCTCAGGTTGGACGGCAACCGGCTGTCCGACGAGCTCAAGGACGGGGAGATCCGAGTGGCTGTCGCCATAAGCAAAGCTGTTGTCCCAGTCGATGGGTTGTTCGCCGAGGGATTCTGTGATCTTCTCGACTTTCATACGGCCTTGTACGTGCGCGACTTTTTGTGCCGCATCGTACTTATCATTCGTATATGGGATGTCGGTGCCGATGATTGTATCGATCGGCAATCCGGCCGTTACCGTATTGAGAAGTGGTGTGAACGCACCCGAAACGACCATGACGTGATCGCCGTCTTCGTGATGCTTCTTCAATCTGTCCACGACCGACTGGTTGAAGTCATCCGTCATTTTCGCAGCGATGTCGGAGAAGTACTCTTCCATTTCTGAGCGGGACAGCGTGTTCAGTGCTGCTAAGTAAGCCTCTACAGAACGTGCGCGCATGACATGCATAGGCACGACCTTGATTTTTGATCCAAGGTAGGAAGGCATGATCTTCTTGAAGAAGATCCGGTAGCGGTAACCGTGCACCGGGTGCTCCTTTAAATGGTCCATCATCAATTGGAATGTTTCTTTCGAATACAAAGTACCGTCAAAATCGAAAATTGCTATGCGCATTCAAATCACTCCGCCTATCTGTTTAATCTATCTCCATCTATCGTAACGGAAAAAGGGCAAGAGCACTAGTGCCAACTAAACAAGAATTTGCGATATGTGATAGCATAATCTGTAGGTTAACAAGAGAGCCAGGTTCATGAGATTAGAGGTGTGACCAAGTGAAAAAAGAAATCCGCTCGATTTATTATATCCGTATCTTCGCCATGCTGATGGTTGTTTTCGTACACGTCACTGCGCCATATACGCACTTATTCCAGCCATTCACAATTCAGCATGAAGTGTATCATTATTTCAATAATATCGTCCGTATCGAGGCCGGCCTGTTCATCATGCTTGTCGGAATCGTCTTTTTCTATAACTATAGAGACCGTGAGTGGACAGGTAAAGTGTTGTTCGATTACTTCCGCAAACGCGTCGTCTACATACTCGTCCCGTTCGTCATCTGGTCGATCATCTATGAGATGGATGTGATCCACTACGGACATAAACTGTTCGACCTCGGTGGCATCGTCGAGAACATTCTGACAGGTGGCAGTAAATATCAACTGCACTTCATCATGCTTGTCGTGCAGCTATATCTCGTGTTCCCGGTCTTGATGTACATCGTCCAGACATCGGCGTTCCTGAGAAAGTACCTATGGGCGTTCGGAGTCGTCATTGAACTCGTGTATTATATGTGGAATTGGAAGTATCAAGTCGTGACCGGACCGTTCTTCGTCAGTAACTTGTCAGCATTCTTGTTAGGCGCGTGGATCGGCTTGCATTACGAGGAAATCAAAGCGAAAGTGACGGGGAAGAAGACAGCTGTTCTCGGCGTGTTGTTCTTGACGGCCGGAACGATCTACGTCTCGATCCGTTACCAAAACGCCTTCACGGATACGCGTGTAGCGATTCCGGAAGAGCTGTATAAAAGCATGGGCATTTTCTTCATCGTCATCGGTGGCTTATTCTTCCTGTACTTGTGCGAGCAGTTCGTGACGCGCTTCAAAGTCCGGACGACGGACCGGATCAAAGCGATCGCATCGTATTCATTCGGCTTTTATTTGATGCACCCTTACTTGATTACACAAGTGAACATTTACTTCCCGATTAAGACATTTGGCTTGTCGTGGCATGTGATGATTGCGCTGCAGTATGCATTGGTCGTCATTATTTGTTACTTCGTTATTTGGTGGTTCCACCGCTTCATTCCAGGGGCAAGCTTCATGTTCGGGAAATTGCCGAAACAAGCACCGCTTTTCTGGGAAGCCGGAAAAACAGCCGAAACCGAGAAGTGAGTGCGTTTTTCTCCGCAGCTGGGGTATAGAAGACTAACTAGATAAGTTGAAATAAGGAATGGACATTACAAAAAAGGTTGGAAGAAACCGCTCAGGGCGGACTTATTCCGCTCTTTCTTCTAAATGGAGTGTAGTGATGAAAAGTATCGCTCCTCATCATTGATGAAGAGATATGGAGCAAAATAGCAGAGACTCCTGTGGGCTAGCGCAGTGCCGAGATCCATTCTGGAGAGCGAAGCGATACAGAATTAGCCTGGTGCCAGCCCACTGGATGCGGAGCTGTTTTGCGGAATATCGGGTATCCTGTTTCTTAATCTCAACTTAATATAGATTCCAGAAGGAGGACGAACGTATGTCGCAACGGATTACTGTTGGCTATGTCGAGTTGACCGAAGAAGAATCGAAGCGCTTGTTCAAGCAAGTGGAGAAGGATAAAGAAGTAACGGATTACGATGCCTTGCAAGGATTGATGAACGATTTCGATTCACGTGTCATCGAGCCTGTGAACCAGCCACTCGCAGGAGTCGTGGACGAAGCGCCGCGTGAGGAGATCGGTGAAGGGGACCGCTACATCGAGATTTTCAATAAGCTGGAAGAGGATTCACGCTACCGGATCCGTTCATCCGATCAATCGAAGAAAGAAGTAGCAGAATAATGAAGGTGCATAAGAAGAAGCTGGCGGGACGTCTCATTTGGGACGTCCCGCCAGTTTCTTTCTTGTTCTCTTATTCAGCTTTCTGCGTCATGCACCGCTCACATTCGTAGATGATCGACTCGCGTTGTTCTTTGATTTCAGCTCCACACTCACAGCACTCTTTCTTATGGCGTTTGATCGTATTAGTTGTCGTTTTCATTACAATCTCCTCCACTCTCATTTTAGTTTTTCATAACCAGGCAATGTCAGAAACTCAGCAAATTCATCATTCACAATCAAGTTCGAAAGCAATTCACGGGCTTCTGCGAAGTTGCCGCGTTCGTAATTTTCACCGACTGTTTGTTTGATTACATTGTCTTCTTCTTCCATAATCTGCTCAACGAGAGGTAAGTCGATGTCACGTCCATCCACCAGTTTCCCTTCTGAGTGGCGGATCCAGTGCCAAACTTGGGAGCGGGAGATTTCGGCTGTTGCCGCATCTTCCATCAAGTTGTTGATCGGTGCTGCACCGTTTCCTGATAGCCAGGAGGCGATGTACTGGATGCCGACAGAAATGTTGCCGCGGAGTCCGTCTTCGGTAATGGTACCCGTCGGAATTTCCACGAGCTGTTCGGCAGTAGACTGGACGTCTTCACGTTTCCGATTGATTTGGTTCGGTGTTTTCATGACCGCATCGAACTGTTCCATCGCGACCGGAACGAGTGCAGGGTGCGCAACCCATGTGCCATCGTGGCCATCCGTCGCTTCACGCCGTTTGTCTTCGGCGACTTTCTGGAACGCTGCATCGTTCGCTTCCGGATCGTTCTTGACTGGGATCTGTGCGGCCATGCCGCCGATCGCCGGTGCGTTCCGCTTATGGCACGTCTGAATGCAAAGGAGTGTATAAGCACGCATGAATGGCACGGTCATCGTCACTTGTGCACGGTCCGGAACGATGAATTCCGGCTTATTGCGCATCCGTTTGATGAAGCTGAAAATGTAATCCCAACGGCCGCAATTCAGACCAGCTGAGTGATCGCGCAGTTCGTAAAGGATCTCATCCATTTCGAATGCGGCTAGAATGGTCTCGATGAGGACGGTCGCCCGGATCGTCCCGCGTGGGATTCCGAGTTCGTCCTGCGCAAAGTTGAAGACATCATTCCAGAGGCGTGCTTCTAGATGGCTTTCGAGCTTCGGCAAGTAGAAGTAAGGGCCGCTGCCACGCTTGATCAATTCCTTCGCATTGTGGAAGAAGTAGAGACCGAAATCGACGAGGCTTCCAGAGGCGATCGTGTCACCAATTTCGATGTGCTCTTCCGGTAAGTGCCAGCCGCGCGGACGGACCATCAAGACAGCGGTCTCGTCGTTCAGCTTATATGCTTTGCCTGTCTCCGGGACACTGAAATCGATTTCGCGCCGGACGGCATCGTACAAATTAATCTGGCCGTCGATGACGTTGTGCCAGTTCGGGGCAGTGGCATCTTCCAAGTCTGCCATGAACGTTTTCGCACCGGAATTCAATGCATTGATGAGCATTTTCCGGTTGGTCGGGCCTGTGATTTCTACGCGTCGGTCTTTTAAGTCGTCCGGTAAGGGGGCAATCGTCCAATCGCCGTTCCGGATGTGCTCCGTCTCTGACAGGAAGTCGAGTGTGCCGCCTTGATCGAGTTCTTTTTGGCGGAGCTGCCGTTTGTCGAGCAGCTCCAATCTTCGTGAGTTGAATTGTTCATGCAGTTTTTCGATAAATGCGAGTGCTTCAGGTGTCAAAATCTTATCCATTCCAGGAAGCTCTTCCGCCTGGATGCGGATGTTCGATTCAGTGATCAAATTCCTTCATCCTTTCACTGTCTGGAATTGAGCTGTTTCAGTCGATCCTTGCATTGCAGTCGTCGAGCTGGTCCCTCCTGAAATCACTTGTGAAACTTCATCGAAGTAGCCTGTGCCGACTTCGCGCTGGTGGCGTGTCGCAGTGTAGCCTTTTGATTCGCTTGCGAACTCTGCTTCTTGCAGTTTCGAGTAAGCAGCCATGCCATTATCTTTATAGTCATGCGCAAGTTCGAACATCGAGTGGTTCAGCGCATGGAAGCCGGCCAGTGTAACGAACTGGAACTTGTAGCCCATTTTCCCTAACTCGCGCTGGTAATTTGCGATCGTTTCGTCGTCCAGCTTCGCTTTCCAGTTGAAGGAAGGAGAGCAGTTGTAAGCAAGCAGCTTCCCAGGGAATTTCTCATGGATCGCATCGGCGAATGCTTGTGCTTCCTCCAAGTTCGGGTGGGAAGTTTCACACCAGACAAGGTCTGCATATGGTGCATAAGCAAGACCGCGTGCGATTGCTTGATCGATTCCTGAGCGCGTCCGGTAAAAACCTTCCGGTGTGCGTTCGCCTGTAATGAATTCATGATCGACCGGATCGATGTCGCTCGTGATCAAGTCAGCAGCGTCTGCGTCTGTCCGGGCGATCAGCAGTGTCGGTACGCCGAGTACATCGGAAGCGAGACGAGCGGATACGAGATTGCGGACCGCGTTTTGTGTCGGCAGTAAAACTTTCCCGCCTAAGTGGCCGCATTTTTTCTCGGAAGCAAGCTGGTCTTCGAAGTGGACGCCTGAAGCGCCGGCTTCGATCATCGACTTCATCAGTTCGAAGACGTTCAACGGACCGCCGAATCCTGCTTCAGCATCTGCCACGATCGGTGCGAACCAATCGAATCCTTCGCGGCCTTCCAATTGGTCGATCTGGTCAGCGCGTGTCAGCGCCTGGTTGATTTTCTTGACGACCGCGGGTACCGAGTCGACCGGGTATAAGCTCTGGTCCGGATACATTTGGCCAGCTGAGTTGGCATCAGCGGCAACTTGCCAGCCGCTCAAGTAGATTGCCTGAAGTCCGGCTTTCACTTGTTGGACTGCCTGGTTCCCGGTAAGAGCGCCAAGTGCGTTGACAAAATCGGTTTCATGAATGGATCGGAACAGTCGTTCAGCCCCTCGCTTCGCCAATGTATGTTCGATTAGAACAGAGCCTCTCAGCTTCACGACCTCTTCTGCACCGTACGGGCGTTCAATTCCATTCCAACGACTATCCTCTTCCCAACTCTTTTGCAATTCCTCGATTTGCTGCTGTTTGCTGACCATTTTATCCATCCCTTTCCGAAAAAATTTGATTTAACTGTATTAATACAGTTGTAGTTGATGTATATTACTATATAACAGATTATTTTGACTGTCTTTAAATTCTGACAAAAGGGTTTTAAGACGGGATGAACGCTATTATTTCACGATAAGCGACTGGAGAGGGGATTGGATATGCAAAACACATTGCTGCAAAGAATCGGGAAACAGCTTGAAGATTGGTTGCCAGAAGGGACGATTATCAAGGTGGAAGGCTCGAAAGCGCTCGAAATCATCACGGAACAGGAAGCGGTTGTTGTGAACGTCTCGTGTGAACCGCTTCATTTCCTGACTGGACGATCGGAAGATGTATGGCGGCCTGTGCATGTCGAAAACATTGCTTATATAGAAAGTAACCAAAAGAAGACGTGGTTTTATGCAGGAGATGAAAGCTACTGTGCCACACAAACGTTGAAAGAATTGATGCCGCGTCTTCCGCATCAGTTTTTGCAGGTCCACCGTTCGTATATCGTAAATCTCCACTCTATAGTAGAGATTTCAAAAGACATCGGTGCCGGGTACTTGGTGACGATGGAAGACGGAGCGGTCCTGCCGGTTAGTCAAAGTTTTGTCTCAGCCGTCCGGAAGCGCTTGGAATTTTAAGCGAAGGGAATATTTGTCGCACTGCTGAACTTGCAGTAAACTTATGGATAACTGACGGGGATAGATGCGTCAAAATTTTGGGGAAGAGGTTGTTGTTCCATGAGCATTTCGATTAATCCACGCGCACAGTCGATCCAGATTTCGGGGATCCGGCAATTTTTCAACCAGATGGCTAACTATCCGGAGGCGATCAATTTGACGGTCGGACAGCCGGACTTTCCGACGCCGGAAGAAGTGAAGCAGGCGGGCATCCGAGCCATCGAGGAGAACCGGACGAATTATTCGCATAACGCAGGCATCATCGAACTGCGCGACGCGATTGCGAATTTCTTTAAAGACAGCTATGGACTTACATACGAAGCAGCAACAGATATAATCGTCACGAACGGGGCGAGTGAAGGATTGGATTCCGTCTTCCGAACGATTTTGGAAGAAGGCGATGAGGTCATCTTGCCAGCGCCGACGTATGCGGGCTATGCACCGATTTTCGAACTATGCGGAGCAAAGACGGTGTACTTAGATATGAGTGATACGGAATTCCGACCAGATCCGGAGCGGCTTGAAGCGCTCATTACGGACCGGACAAAAGCGATCTTGCTGAACTTCCCGTCGAATCCGACAGGTGTCACGCTTTCCGCTGAACAAGTCGGGGCACTGGCAGAAGTATTGGAACGCCACGAAATTTTCATCGTGACGGACGAAATTTATAGTGAAAATACATTTAACGGACAGCACGCGACGTTTGCGAAGCACGCGTCGCTTAAAGACCGGACAATCCTTGTCCACGGAGTCTCGAAGTCACATTCGATGACAGGGTGGCGCATTGGCTTCGTTCTCGGGCCGGAAGCGGTTATGCAACACGTCTTGAAAGT
Source organism: Planomicrobium sp. YIM 101495 (assembly GCF_009707665.1). Lineage (GTDB taxonomy): Bacteria > Bacillota > Bacilli > Bacillales_A > Planococcaceae > Planococcus. Next base: position 1,109,961 of record NZ_WLZW01000001.1, on the reverse strand, counting down.
GCATCAATACAATACGGTGTGTGCCTCTGTTCCAGGCCAGTACGGTGCACTGGAAGCATTGACGAATCAGCGACATATTCCGGGTGAGATGAATGGGGAATATGTAAAGCGCCGTGATTACGTGTACGGCCGTCTTGTTACGATGGGGATTGACGTCGTGAAGCCAGAAGGAGCGTTTTACATGTTCCCTTCGATTGAAAAATTCGGAATGAGTTCGTTTGATTTCGCGAGCCGTTTGTTAAAAGAAGGCGGCGTGGCGGCTGTACCAGGATCTGCATTTACCGCATACGGCGAAGGATTCTTACGCATTTCCTATGCCTACAGCATGCCGGTACTTGAGCAAGGATTGGATCGTCTGGAAGCATTTCTCTCCAAAATTTCGTGATTATGAGACAGTTTCTGAGGGTACAGATGGGAAAAGGAGCTGTCGGCAATGGAGAAAATACGTCCCATGACCTTTACGGATGACGGACATATTCCGAACAATCCGGATTTGCCTGTCATTCTTTATCCTGCTTGTTTCGCGGAACATCCTGAAGAAATCGAGAAGACATTTAATATGAACGGCTGGACCAACAGCTGGCAAGGGGATGTCTTCACGTATCATCATTACCATAGTAATACACACGAAGTGCTGGGCGTCCGTTCCGGTGAAGCGACGATACAGCTTGGCGGGGAAAACGGGGAAACGTTGACTGTCAAGACTGGTGATGTCGCACTTTTGCCTGCGGGAACCGGCCATAAGAAATTGAACAGCAGTGAAGATTTCCAAATCGTCGGTGCATACCCCGGAGGTCTTTCACCGAATATCAAGACAGGGAAAGATGGCGAGCGGCCGTTTGTGCTGGAAGAAATCGCGGATGTGCCGAAGCCTTTGACGGATCCAGTCCAAGGGGATGCAGGTCCGGTGCATGCAAAGTGGAAAACTTGAAAAAGACGATTTCCTTCTGAACAGTTCAGAGGGGAATCGTCTTTTTCGTACACGCCTATTCAGCAAGTCGATGCGAGAGACGGCTGGAAAAATTCTTTGTATAGTTCTTGGAGAATCTTTGTCTCGTCCTGTTTTTTCACACCGAACGACAAACTGACCTCAGAAGAACCTTGGTTGATCATTTCGATGTTGGCACCGGTTCTTGAAATCGCCGCAGTCGCGCGGGAAGCGAGGCCGATCATATGATTCATGCCTTCTCCGACAAGGACGACCATCGAGAAATCGCTTCGGATATGGACATCGTCGACGTGTAGTTCGTTTTGGATGCGCTCGATGATACGGCGCTCTTTCCCGCCAGTCAACTGGTGGCTGCGGATGATGACCGATAAATTATCGATGCCGGAAGGGATGTGTTCATAAGAAACATCTTCCTCTTCAAGCATTTGCAGCAGCTTACGGCCGAATCCGAGTTCGCGGTTCATCAAGTATTTACTGACGTATAACGTCGAGAAGCCGCTGTCGGCAGAAATCCCGACGACCGGACGCTCGGAACGCTTCGTCCGCTCTTTGATAATCATCGTACCTGGTGCTTCCGGGTTGTTCGTATTGCGGATGCAGACGGGGACAGATGCACGGAATGCCGGCATCAGTGCTTCGTCGTGCAGGACTGCAAATCCCGCGTATGAAAGCTCGCGCATTTCACGGTACGTCATTTCCTCAATCGCAATCGGCTGATCGATGACAGTGGGATTCGCTGCAAAGACACTGTCGACATCCGTAAAGTTCTCGTATAGCTCAGCTTTTACTGCAGCCGCAAGAATAGAGCCCGTGATATCTGAGCCGCCGCGCTCGAATGTGCGCAGGACACCGCTTTTCGTATAGCCGAAAAATCCTGGGAATACGTGGACAGCTGATGCGTCCGCTAGCTTACCGAGCGCTTCGTATGCTTCCGGAAGTGCTTGTACACGTGCAGGACTTTCGCAGACGATCAAGCCGCCTTTCGGATCGCCGTACACAGCCGAGGTCCCGGTCTGGTTCAAGTAAGCAGCGATCAGCCGTGCCGAGTTGTCTTCGCCGCCTGCTTTCATTTGATCGGTATAAAATGCAGGCGACGTTTTATCTTCCTGCAATCGTCTTATAAAGTCTTGCTTGATTTCATCCATGACTGCATCACGGAGACCGAGTTCTGCAGCGATTTCGCTGAAGCGGCCGATGACGAGTCCGAATGTTTCTTCTACTGACTCACTCTGTAAGGAACGTGAAGCTAAGTCAATGAGAAGGTCCGTCACTTTAAAATCTTCTTTGAATCGTTTACCTGGAGCTGACACGACAATGATCTTGCGCCTGGCATCGCTTTGAATAATTTTTGCCACTTTCCGAATCTGCTGGGCATTCGAAACGGAAGTGCCGCCAAATTTGCTTACCTTCATAAAATAATCAAATCCCATCTTTCGAATATTTTCGCTTTTCACTTGTTTCGGAACTAATATAATACTATAATGTCTTTATTGGAAATACAACTGTTTTTTTAGAGAGAACATTTACTGGAGGCGTTTTTGAATGAATCGAGAAATATCAATCGGGCTGCTAGGCTTAGGTACAGTAGGAAGCGGTGTAGCGAAAATCATTGAGAATCATCGGGAAAGTATGCAGCATAAACTCGGTGCAAAAGTATCGATCAGTAAAGTATTGGTGAAAAACTTGGACAAGCAACGCGATACCGATTTGGATCCATCCGTTTTCACGACAAGCATGGAAGAAATTCTCGATGATCCTTCTATTCAGATCATTGTTGAAGTGATGGGGGGCATTGAGGAAGCACATGACGCTATAGAACGTGCCTTAAAAGCAGGGAAGCAAGTCGTCACTGCAAACAAAGATGTCATGGCGATGTACGGTCAGCCGCTACTGAAGCTGGCAGATGAAAAGCAATGTGATCTCTTCTATGAAGCAAGTGTTGCAGGCGGCATTCCGATCATCCGTACATTGGAAGACGGATTGGCGTCCGATCGCATCTCTGCATTGATGGGCATCGTCAACGGCACGACCAACTACATATTGACGAAGATGGACCAGGAAGGCATGACTTACGACGAAGCGCTGGCGAAAGCGACAGAACTCGGATATGCAGAAGCAGATCCGAGTGCGGACGTCGATGGACTGGACGCAGCGAGAAAGATCACGATCTTGTCGTCGCTGGCATATTCGTCTGCGGCCCGTCTTGAAGATGTCTTTGTCCGGGGGATGAAAGAAATCCGCAACGGAGATATGGAGATCGCATCGCGACTTGGCTATACGATCAAAATGCTCGGAACATCGAAAGCAGATGAAGAAGGCATCGAGATGAGTGTTGAGCCAGTGTTCATGAAGCAAAGCCATCCGCTTGCCGGAGTACATAATGAATACAACGCAGTGTACATCCACGGAGATGCAGTCGGTGAGACAATGCTTTACGGACCAGGTGCTGGATCACTACCGACAGCGACATCTGTCGTTTCAGATATCATCGAAGCTTGCCGTAGTCTGCTTCTCGGCGTCAGCGGCAAACGCCCGCACGATTTGCAGTATGACTACCGCGTGAAATCGCCGGAGCTTCGTTATTCACAGTACTTCCACCGTCTGCTAGTAGAAGACGAAGTAGGCGTATTGACGAAGCTGACGGCAATTTACAGTGGAAGCGGTGCGAGCTTGAGATCAGTGATCCAGGAGCCGGCGGAACAAGCAGGCAAAGCGGAACTGATTTTACTGACGCATTCGATTTCACGGAAACAACATTTAGACATTATGGAACAGCTTGAACAGCACGCTGAAGTACTCAGCCACTATCGCATCGAAGGAGAGGACACATTATGAGATGGCAAGGACTAATCGAGGAATTCAAAGAATGGTTACCGGTGACGGAAGAGACACCTGCACTGACACTACAAGAGGGGAATACACCACTGATTCGTCTAGAGAACTTGTCGGAAGAGTGGGGGATCGACTTGTACGTGAAAGTGGAAGGGGCTAATCCGACCGGATCGTTCAAAGACCGTGGAATGGTCATGGCTGTCGCAAAAGCGAAAGAAGAAGGCAAGAAAGTACTTGTCTGTGCTTCGACAGGGAACACATCCGCTTCAGCAGCTGCATACGGCGCACGTGCTGGGATGCGTACAGTCGTTGTCATTCCGGAAGGCCGCATCGCCCTCGGAAAGCTAGCGCAGGCGAAAATGTACGGAGCGGAAATCGTGGAGATTCCAGGGAACTTCGACGAAGCACTCCGGATGGTCCGTGAAATTGGAGAAGAACCGGGCGTCGCGCTCGTCAACTCGGTCAATCCATACCGCATCGAAGGCCAGAAGACGATTGCCCTGGAAGTCATTTCACAATTAGGCCGCGTGCCGGATCTGTTTGCTTTACCGGTCGGAAACGCCGGGAACATTTCAGCAGCTTGGAAAGGCTTCAAAGAGTACGCTGAAAAGCAAGGTGCTGATAAGCCCGAACTATTAGGTGTTCAAGCAGCTGGTGCTGCACCGATCGTTGAAGGCCGCGTATTTGAAGAGCCTGAGACAGTTGCAACGGCAATCCGCATCGGGAACCCAGCAAGCTGGAAGACGGCTCTTACTGCGCTGGAAGAATCGAAAGGGAACATCTTGTCCCGCACCGATGATGAGTTGCTTGCTGCTTACCAACTGCTTGCGAGCAGAGAAGGGATCTTCGCAGAGCCTGCTTCATGTGCATCGATTGCAGGTGTCCATGATGGAGTGAAGAACGGGTCGATCCAAAAAGGCGCGACGGTTGTTGCTGTCCTGACAGGGAATGGATTGAAAGATCCTGATACAGCAATTTCGGTCAATAAAGACGTCAAACAAATTGCACCGGAAGATTTGGCTGCGTTTTGGGAATCGTTGAAGGAAACAGCGAAATCATGAGTGTGAACGAATTCTCCATAAAAGTACCGGCTTCGACAGCGAATCTTGGCCCTGGTTTCGATTCACTCGGACTAGCGCTCGGCTTGTACATGACGATTCATGTGAGGGCTGCGGAAATATCCGCAATCAGCTATGAGCATCAAGACTACAAGCAGTTTGATGATGTAGAGAGCAATTTGATTTTCAAGGCGGCGCGTACGACGGCTGTACAGTACGGTAAGGAACTACCGCCTGTCCAGCTCGTCGTCGAGACGGATATTCCACTTGGTCGGGGGCTTGGTAGCAGTGCTTCCGCAATTGCCGGAGGGATCGAACTCGCAGATTACGTGCTTGACTTGAAGCTTTCTGCGGATGAAAAGACCCAGATCGGTTGCATGCTGGAAGGCCACCCGGACAATGTCTCGGCTTCCATCATGGGCGGCTTGACGGTGTCGATCGGACAAGGGGAAGAAGTGTCAGTTATCCGCGTCCCCGTGAAGGGTGTCGAAGCGGTGCTACTCGTCCCGCAGACGGTGCTATCGACGAAAGAATCGAGAGACTTACTGCCAGAAAAGTTGGTTTATGCTGATGCGATCCAAAGCAGCGCTGCAGCGAATATGTTTTGTACAGCAGCTGCACTGAATGATTGGGAGCTTGCAGGCGAAATGATGGAGTGTGATGCATTCCATGAGCCGTACCGGAGCGTCCAATTCTCGAACTTTGATGAAATCAGGAATGCTTGTCGTGAATACGGTGCATATGGCAGTGCCATCAGCGGAGCAGGCCCGTCGATTTTCGTGTTGTGTAGAGAAGGCGAAGGGAAGTCATTGGCGGAAAAATTAATGCTTCTTTTTCCGGCGTACCACTCGCTTGCTTTGTCGCCATCAGATGAAGGCGTTCAAGTATCTGAGAAAATAGGATAAGTGCAATGCAAAAAAAGAGAACGAGCAGCGGCTCGTTCTCTTTTAGATTAAACTTGGATCGAAATATATTTGGTCTCCAGAAAAGCTTCGAGCCCTTCTTGTCCGCCTTCTCTGCCGATGCCGCTTTCCTTCATCCCGCCAAATGGTGCTTGTGCAGTGGAAGGAGCACCGTCGTTCCAGCCGACGATTCCATACTCGAGATTCTCCGCAAGGTACGTGCCACGTGACATGCTTTCCGTAAAGAAGTAAGCAGCAAGACCGAATCTCGTATCATTGGCTAACTTCACTGCTTCTTCATCTGTCTTGAACGGCATGACAGGAGCAACAGGGCCGAATGTTTCTTCGTTCATTACGAGCATGTCTGAGCTTGCGCCGCTCAAGACGGTCGGGTTGTAGAAGTAAGAGCCGTTCTCCGCCTTCCCTTCGCCACCGACGACAATTTTCGCGCCTTTGTCGACTGCATCGCGTACATGCTGATCGACTTTCTCGTAGCCGCCTTGGTCAACTAATGGCCCGATTTCGACACCTTCATCCAAACCGTTCCCGACCTTCAATTTCCCAGCTGCTTGTGCAAGCTTCTCTGTAAATTCATCCAAAATGCTTTCCTGTACATAAATACGGTTCCCACAGACGCACGTTTGTCCGGCGTTGCGGAATTTCGAAGCCATCGTGCCAGCGACTGCCAAATCAAGATCGGCATCCTCCAAGACGATAATCGGCGCATGGCCACCAAGTTCAAGAGACAAGTTCAACATCCGCTCGGAAGACTGCTTCATCAGCTCTTTTCCGATTTCAGTCGAGCCGGTGAATGTCAGCTTGCGGATATCTGGATGTGTCGTGAACACTTCGCCGATTGCGCTCGCACTTCCCGTGACAAGGTTAATAACACCTTTCGGGAATCCTGCTTGTTCAGCAAGCTCGACCATTTTCACTGCCGTAAGTGGCGTTAATTTTGCTGGTTTCGCAACAAATGTACAACCAGTCGCGAGAGCAGGGGCAATCTTCCGCGCGATCATCGCAGCAGGGAAGTTCCAAGGCGTAATCGATGCGACAACGCCAACAGGCTGCTTGTTCACTTGAATACGTTTTCCTTCTTTACTTGCCGGGATTGTGCGGCCGTACATCCGTTTCGCTTCTTCAGCGAACCAATGGACGAACGAAGCGGAATATTCAACTTCGCCGATTGCTTCAGAGAGCGGTTTTCCCATCTCCATCGTCAAGATCCGGCCGATTTCCTCTTTCTGTTCAAGCAGCAAATCGTGCCATTTCATCAACAGGGCGCTACGCTCATACACCGTCTTGCGGCTCCATTCGGGAAATGCTGCAGCAGCGGCTTCCACTGCACGTGTCGCTTCATCCTTTCCGCCGTTCGGAACCGTACCGAATAATTCGCCGGTCGCCGGATTTTTCACTTCAATCACGCCATCGCCGCTTGATAACCATTCACCATTAATGTAATGTTTGCCGTCCAACATGAATTCCTCCTCTGTTTAAAAAAACTTCATCGCTCTTAGTATACCCATCAATGCAGCCATTCAAAATGGTTCGTGGAGAAAGTTTCCGAAAAGTTAGTTGTTTTGGGGATTGTGAAGAAAATACTCGTATAAATTTACATTTTGGCGGTATAATGTCCTGCAAAAAGGGTATAAAGTGAATAGAACTTCAAATATGCGTGCATATCGGAGGTGGAGACATATGCTATCTTTGAAAAAAGGACCTGAAGAACAACTTCGTCCATTCACGGAACAGAAAATAATCAGTGAATGCACGGAATGTTTTGCAGAAGGAAATCAAAAACTTTATGTAACAGCTGAGAATTTCATCCATTACTTTTTAGAACATGCTTCTGATGAGGGGGTTCTTTTTAAAACGATCCGTGAAATCACGGAAGATCTTAATATTCCCCACCAGACCTTGACAAAAGTTTTGAAAACCATGGAGAAAAAACAAATCATTTATAGAAGAAATGGCATTATCGGATTAGTAGAATTATAAAATAATGAAACTGACTCCTCTTGATGGGGAGTTTTTTTGTGCGAAAAATCAAGATAGGGAGACTATACATTTATTTTATTTAGTAGAAAGGACTTAATGACTATTAGAAAATAAAAAAATAATTTAAATATTCATTGAAAAGTGTAGAAAGAACCATTTAAGTGTGATATAAATGAACTAACTATTATCAGAATTTTTAAAAACTAAACAAAGGGTGAATGAGTTATGCAGAAGACATGTTTTCTTCAGCGATTAAAAAAAGCGCTGATCAGCAAGAAGAAAGTCGCCTTGGCTTCCATGTTATTGTCATTGCTGCTGATGGGACTGCCATTGTTTTTGATTACTGTGAGTGATTACGAAGCAATAAGCCAATTGCATTTGGTTGGAAATGCTGATGAACACGATCGACTGCTGCCGTTCGAGAAGAAGGATCCGAAAGTCGCTGAAGCTTACACCTTATTGATGAAAAGCAAGCAAGTGCTGGAGAAGACGATTTCACAGCTGGCCCTTCCTTTCACTGTCACAGAATTGTATGGACGAATAGATGTAAACTATCAGGAGTCCTCGCATCTATTGAAGATCAAGGTCCGTCATCCTGATGAACGGCTCTCGGTGGAGATTGCCGATACGGTCGCGCTTGCAGGGATGGAAGAGATTAGTAGCAAACTGAAGGTGGACAATATTTTATTCATCCCTGCTGAAAAATCGAGTCTTTCTTCTATTTTCCAGGAGCTTGTTTTAGTTTCTATGGCAGTGGCCGTTTTCATAGCAGTCTTGTTCCCCGTTCTTTTATTGTTGCTGCTGGAAATGAGAAGTACTTATTCGAAATTGACTGATGAAGGACCGGAAGGAAGCGGGGAACTGCAAACAGTGTTCAAATGATTTTCAAAGAGAGCAGGGGGTAGCCGATGTATGAGATAGTATCCTTGAAAAATGCGGAACGCTGGCGGCAGGTCCTTTGTTTATTCCTGGAAGCGGATGTGTTCTATACACCTGATTATTTTCAGAGCGCCTTGAAATTGGATCCGGGAGAGGCTTTGCTCTTTTATTTCAAGGGACAGTGGGGAGAAGTTGCGTATCCGTTCATCAAAAGGAAACTGAAAGATGACGAGGACCTTGAATTTTATGATATTACAACGCCTTTCGGTTATGGCGGTCCGTTAATGAACAACAGAAATGACCTGGCAGAGTTGACAGCGAGTTTCCGTGCGGCCTTTGTGGATTACTGCAGGCAAGAACGGATTATCGCCGAGTATATCCGGTTTCATCCATTGACCGGCAATGTTGCATATTTTTCGGAAGAGCTGGACCTTTATCCGGTCTACGAAACTTACACACTTGACCTTGGGGCTGCAATGACGGAGCGAAAGAAGGACGCCACGATTTTTGTGAAAAAGCTGGGAACGGTCCGGCATCTATTTGAATTTCTCATCTTGTATTACTCCACCATACGGCGTAGGGAAAAAACGCATAGTTTTTATTTTTTTACGAACGATTATTTTGAAACATTGGTCAGTGCATTCGGCCCGGATCTCCATCTGTTCGGGGCATATAAGGGCGAAAAATTAATGGCAGCAAGCTACGTGCTTGCATCCGATCGCAAATTATTCCTGCTTGTCGAGGGTTCTTTAGGGAAAGAAGGGGAGCCGGCAATGGAGCAGCTATTGCTGACAATCAGTGACTGGGCGATAGAAAATGATTTTGACAACTTCCATATCGGTGGCGATGATCAACTGGATGAATTACAAGAGTCTTTCCTCAAGAAAAACTTGAGTCCTGAAAGCGCACGGGAATTTTATATCGGTCGAAAAATCTTCGATCATCCGACTTTCAGAAGATTGGTGCCTGAGAGCGAGAGTGAAATGATTCGTAGATATCGAAACAATTGAGCATCGATGAACGGGGTTGATAGCTTGAAAAGGGGTGATGACTTGGAATATGTGCAATATAAAGGTTTAATGGAGAGAAAGTATAAAAAATCCGTACGTAAAATCATGCGGGAATTATGTGTGGAAAAAAGGATGGATGCGACATCAGGCGCAAAACACCTTGGAATCGCACGTGAGATTTTCGTTTCCTGGCGAGCCGATTACAGGATGGAGAGCAAGAATCTGCTGTTCGAAGAGTTAGTGGAGACAGTAGGACATTTGACGTTAGGAACGGAAACGACATCGCAGCGGAGGAAAGTGAAGGAAGGTCGACGTGGAACAGTATACGAAGAACGTATTAAACATCATCAAGAACATCCCTGAAGGAAAAGTCATGACATATGGACAGGTTGCGGGTGAGGCCGGGAACGCACGTGGTGCTCGGCAAGTTGCACGCATCCTTCACAGTATGTGCCGTGCATATCAGCTCCCGTGGCACCGGATCATCAATGCGAAAGGGGAAATCGCACTGAAAGATATGGAAGCAGGCCAAACGCAAAAGGAGCTACTGGAACGTGAAGGTATCGTGATCGGATTGAATGGAAAAGTAGACCTGGAGCGATTTCGATATGATGGAAGCTGATGAAATCGACAAATATCTTCCAAACAACATCTCCTAAATTTCGATGGATATGGTAAAATTAAATTCATTCTATAGAGGACGGTGATTACCATAGCGATTGTAAAATTAAACACAGTTTATATTAATCGCTTCATCGAAAAAGAGGAAATCCATGCGTTTCAGGATTTTGTCGAAGTGGTCCACGACCGGATCCATGAGCGTACCGGAGCCGGTTCGGAATACCTTGGCTGGCTTGATTGGCCATCGAAGATGTCGGAAGCGGAGCTGGAGCGGATCGAAGCGACTGCAGAATCCATCCGGAATACGATGGATGTGCTGATCGTTGTCGGCATCGGCGGCTCGTATTTAGGTGCGAAAGCAATCAAGAAATTATTGCGCCCATCATTCGGACTGGATCAGATCCAGATCATCTATGCGGGCCAAAACTTGAGCAGCCGCTACATGGAAGATCTCCTTTCCTACATCAAAGGCAAAAATGTCGCAGTGAACGTCATTTCAAAATCCGGGACGACTACAGAGCCGGCGATCGCTTTCCGGACGATCCGGAAATGGATGTACGATACGTACGGAGAACAAGCGGCGGAGCGGATTTTCGTGACGACGGACGAATCGGAAGGCGCCCTCCGGAAAGCGACGGACAAGAATAGCTATACGTCATTCGAAATCCCACGTGATATCGGCGGACGTTATTCCGTCTTGACTGCGGTCGGACTATTGCCACTCGCGGTAGCCGGTGTAAATATCCGTGAATTATTGAGAGGGGCCGTTCAGGCAGAAAAAGAGCTCGCGAATCCTTCACTCGAAGAAAACGACGCCTACCTTTATGCAGCATATCGCCAGATTTTGAACTTGCGTGGCTATTCGATGGAAATCCTGGCGAGCTATGAGCCGGCTATGTCGGACTTCCACGAATGGTGGAAGCAACTGTTCGGAGAAAGTGAAGGCAAGCAAGGAAAAGGAATCTTCCCGGCTTCCGTCGTCTACTCAACGGACCTTCATTCATTGGGCCAATTTATTCAGGATGGCAGACGTTCCCTGTTTGAAACGATGGTCAGCTTCGCCGAAGACGAATACGAAAGCACCATCGCATTCGATGAAGAAAACGACGACGGCTTGAATTATTTGGCGGATAAGACCTTGCACGAAGTCAATATGGAAGCATTGAAAGCATCAGCACTTGCCCACATGGAAGGCGGCGTGCCGGTTATCTCACTCGAAGTCGAGCGCATGGATGACTTCCATACAGGCTACTTGATCTACTTCTTCATGAAAGCCTGTGCGATGAGCGCCTACTTATCCGGCGTGAACCCGTTCGACCAGCCTGGCGTGGAGTTGTATAAGCAGAATATGTTCGAATTGCTTGGAAAGCCAGGCTATGAACAAAAAGAAAAACCCATCAAATGATGGGTTTTTCTATGGGAAAATTGATTAAGCATTCAAGTTTGAGTTGATGACGTTCCAAGGTTCAGTGACGCGGTGACCGACAGCGACATCATTGCTGTTGATGACGGCCCACGGCTCAGTGACGCGGTGACCGACAGCGACATCATTGCTGTTGATAACGTTCCAAGGTTCAGTGACGCGGTGTCCGACAGCGACGTCATTGCTGTTGATGACGGCCCACGGCTCAGTGACGCGGTGACCGACAGCGACATCATTGCTGTTGATGACGGCCCACGGCTCAGTGACGCGGTGTCCGACAGCGACGTCATTATCAGTTGAAGAATTATTTAGTGAAGAAAAACCTCCTAATAACAATGCTGTAGCAAAGGTGAAAGTAACTAACTTTTTCATGAGTTCACGCTCCTAGTCATATTTGAAAGCAATTTTTGGTATGCTTTTCTAGAGTGTTTATATGCAGCGGCAGCTTCTTCAAACTTACCTAACTCACAGTAAACATTCCCTAAATGGGAACAGAAATAACCAATTTCATTAAAATTATTTTTTTCATTCAATATAGGGAAAAGTTTATTATTGAAAACTTGTTCAAACATCGCGTAATCTTTGTCAATGAGATGCTCTAAGACTACGAATTCAAAGTAGGCTTCTCTTAATGACAAATTTGTAATTGAATCAGCATCAAAGCTGGAAGAGTTAGTAATTAGTCGACCTTTCTCGATCCAAATCTGTGCATCATCAAGCCGGTCAATTTCTATATTGCATTTAACCAAAAGTATATAACAAGCTAATAAATCAGAAGTATATTCGGCAGGTATATTTTTCAAAGTATGTTCCGCATGCACAATGGAAATATCAAACTGTTGTAAAATATAATTACTGTAAGCTAAGTTGTATTCAGTTGTAAATAGAAGTATATCATTATCGAGTTTGCTGCCAATTGTAAAAGCATTTCGATAGTGTTCCAAAGAAGTCTTAAAGTTACCGAATTGAAATTCAGTTAATGCGATATTAGAGTGACACTCAACGATTCGTTTAGGCACAAATTCTTGTTGGTATATTTTTAAAGCCAGCTCTGAATAGCGATTGGCCATATCAGTTTGCCAACATTGCGTTGAAGATATCCCAATCGAATAAAGCAGATCTGCTCTTTCAAGAATCTGCAAATTAGAAGGAATAATTTTCTCAGCCATTAAATATGTTTTCAAGGCATTCTCATAATCACCTAGCAAATAATGATAGTTCCCGATGAATTTATGGTAAAGATAAAATTGCTCCTGGTTCATGAACTCTTTGAAGCGATCCAGTTCCTTCACTTTTTCTTCTGCACTGTCAAGGTCGCCAGTGATGATAAAGTAGCGGATTTGCTGGATGCTGTATTCCAGTTCAATTTCCTCATTCGCATGAAGAAGAGGGTGGTTGTGGATGTCCGCATATTGTTCCATAATCTTCCCTTTGTTTTGTGGATGCAAAAGGGAGTTTTTGAAGTTCTTCACGAGGACGGTTCCCACAGGATTGTTCTTTGGTGCCAAAGAAATTGAGAGTCTGTTGCACAGTGCCTTCAAAACTTCCAACGAAGGCTCTTTTTCACCTCCCTCGATTTTTTTGAGTTCCCTTTGTGGGAGGATGTCGGAAGAAAGTACATCTAAGCTCATCCGTTGCTTCAATCGGTGATATTTTATCCGCTTCCCCGTTTCCATAACATCCCTCCTTTCATCTTGCGCTGGTAGAAGATCTACCATCCATGTAGGAGAGGTGGCTTCGTCTGTAAAATCGGTCTCAGAAAGATAGTGGATAAAAGAATTTCTTAGAACGATAATTTCCGCCTCCATATCTTGATTATACTGTATCCTTAAGCGTTTTCATCTATGATAGCATCATTTTTCGAAATAAACTTCTGTAAATAGATAGTTTTCAGTTATTTCTAAAAAAGGAGAGGAAATACCTAATAATGACAAGAGTTTTTCTAGTATTTTATACAGGACTATCGATGCTCTAGGGCGGGCCTATTATCCTTGATTGAAGATGCTTGAGTATGAGGAAGTGTTTACGCGCGTGTAGCGTGTTTTAAATTCTACTCCGGACGGGTACATAGAAATTAAGACACCCAAACACAGGAGGATGAAAATCATGACATTATCAGACCGAAAATTCGAAATGGTATACAGTGCAGAAGAACTTTCTAGACGTATGACTGAATTGAAGGAAATGGGCTACAGTGAAGGTGATATCCATCTGATCGCCAGAGATGAAGACGCATTAGGCGCGGTGGGAGGAAAAGGCAATGCGAATACACATGCAGGCGGTTCTATCGCAGACAAATTCAAATCGATCTTTTCCGGAGAGTCAGAAATCCGGAAACAGTTGAATTCACTTAGACTGGGTGAAACGACGGCTGAGTCTTATGAACATGAAATTCGGAACGGTGCAATTCTTATGTATACAGACAAGGCAATGAGCAACCATGACCTTGCAGAGCTGAATCGGGGTGGAGAACCGAGGAACACTGCATTTGTCCCGTTCGGCCGGGATGTGGAACGTGACGGTGAGAAATTCAACGATCCGAAAATAACGGATCCGGATATACAACCACAGTATGGTTCGGCAGATACGCCGAGTGAAGATGAGATTTATACACGCGATGTCCGGCGCGAAGATCAGCATGGGTACCCGAGCTTGAATACAAAATTGAAGGATTCCCGTATGGACGGAGAAACGATCCATCCGACAACAGACGGTATTGACCGCAACGAGGCTGCCTTGTCCGAGAAGGAAATGGACCACGAGCCGCCACTTGCAGAAGATGAAATGAACAGGGAAGATGGCATCAATCGCCGAATGGATGAACAATCACCAGGCGTAGATCCAAATCTTGGGCCAGCTCCATTCGGCCGGGACTCGGAAGAAGAACATCTATTGGATGCCGATTTCAATGAGAACGATCATTATGAAGATACGAGTGAATTGAAGAACGTGGACGATGGAGACAACCTGGATGGGAAGAAATTCATGAGTGATGACCACCGCTCGGATTTCGAGCATTCGACTAATCCGCGTGATGACCGCAAGTTCCATGAAGAGGCGGAGAAGAAAACGGCTACGCCACCGACACCGCGCTTGTTCTGATTGGTCGAATAATAAGGAAAGAGGAGAAGACAGAAGCATCCGTCTCCTCCTCTTTTTCAATTGTTCAGCGACTTCCGAGTTGCGGCATTGCGGGCTTCAGCAAGCGGGCAGTGATCAAGCTGTTTCGGATCTTCAGTCCAATCAGTGCGGCAGCGACAGCCTTCAAGATGCCAACTAAGATAAATGGCGTCACGCCACCGGCAATTGCGGCGGTCCATGTCAGTTCAGCTGAAATTTTTAGCCAAGCAGTCCCGAATGCAAGTGTCACGACCATCGCGATTAAATTTGCAATGATTGCATGTGTGGCAGTGAAACCGAATCGTTCCATATACCAACCCATAATGAACACGGCAGGGAGGAAGCCGATGATATACCCACCGGTCGGTCCGAATAGGATGCCAATTCCTGCAGTCATTGCAGAGAAGACGGGAATCCCGATGGTCCCCATGCAGATATAGACAAGAACAGAAAGGGTGCCATAGCGTTTCCCTAAAATCGTAGCTGCCAGTCCGATGGCGAATGTTTGGCCGGTAATCGGCACTGGTGGAATTTTAATGACGACTTGTGCAAGTATCCCGATGATTGCAGCGAACAGTGCGCTGACCATCATCATCTTCAATTGTTCATTCTTCATACAGATCCCCTTTGCGTTAACTGGTAATTTTATTTGGTTAACACAATAATCGTACAATAGAAAAAAACCGAGGTCAACCACTTTTTTAAAAGAATCAAAAACCCGCTTTTCCGGCAGAAGCAGATGCAGGACAAGCGGGTTTTTTCATACCTTCTGTTGTTTCAATCCGAACAAGTGCACAATCGCAAAGCCGACGACGGCTCCGACAAGGGCGGGAAGTGCCCAACCGATTCCTTGATCGAAAAGCGGTAAATGAGCGAACAACCTATCAAGTGCATCGAACTCGATACCTGCCGAGCGGAGTCCATCAAAAATTGAGACGATACCCGTTAACGACAAGGCGATTTTATATACGAGTGAATGCCTGTAAAATGTGACATCGATCAAGGACAAGATCACCAAGACAATGGCAAGCGGATAAATTACCAGTAAGACCGGAAGTGAAACAGCGATCAATTGTGTCAGTCCGATGTTCGCAACAAATGCCGAGAATCCTGAGAAAATCCAGACGAACGTTTGATAAGGAAGCCGTGGATAGAGCTTATGGGAAAATTGTGCGGTCGCAGAGACGAGACCGATCGATGTCGTCACACACGCCACTGTTATAGCTGCTGCAACGATCATTCCGCCCGATTCACCGTACAAAAGACGGGAAGCGAGGGAAATGATCGTACCTCCATTTTCCTGTAAGCCGATTGCCCCTGTACTTGTCGCTCCGATGAAACTGAGCGACGAGTAGACGAGTGCAAGGCCGCCAGCTGCGATCAGGCCAGCAATCGATGTCGCTTTCAAGATTTGGCCGCGGGAATTGACGCCACGTTCCCGGATAGCCTGGATGACGACGATGCCGAAGACGAGGGCCGCGATTGCGTCCATCGTCAAATAGCCTTGGATGAAACTTTCGAAAAAGGCGCCCGTTTCATAGGTCTGGATGGCTGGTCCGATTTCCCCGATCGGTGTAAGGATACTTTTCACGGCAAGTAACGAAATGATTACAAGCAATACAGGCGTCAAGATCTTTCCAATACGGTCGACAAGCTTATTTGGGTTCATCGCGAGCCACACCGTCAATGCAAAAAAGATGATGGTGTAAAGAGCGAGTGGAACAGCGGATGCAGCGGAACTTTCCGGCAGAAAGGGCAAGATGCCGATTTCATAGGAAACGGTCGCTGTTCGTGGAATCCCGAAGAATGGTCCGATCGCTAAATAGGCGATGATCGTGAAAACGATTCCAAATAACGGTGAAACTCTGCTCGCGATCGACTGCAAATCATGCCCGTCTTTGGCGATTGCCAAAATTCCGAGGAGCGGCAAGCCGACACCGGTCAATAGGAATCCGAAGATTGCCATCGGTAATTGATCGCCCGCAAACTGGCCGAGTAAAGGAGGGAAGATGATATTCCCAGCGCCTAAAAATAAGGCGAAAAGTAAAAAACCGATTACTAAATATTCACTGAGTTTCAGTTGTTTTTCCATAAGATTTACTAACCCCTTTGACAAGAACTACGCCAGAATAGATTATATACGAATTCTCTGCACATTGGAAACGTTCTCATCTTTTAAAAATCGGGCAATAACAACCAACTTCCGCAAAAAAGCGGCAAAAGAGGATTGTGCATCCCCTCTGCCGCTTTCTTTGGAACATTCATCTTGAAAATGGATGGTTCAAATCGTTTGAAATTTTCAGCGTTTTTCGTCGTCGCGGTTATTCTTGAAATCCCCGATACGTTCTTGTGCTTCACCTTTCAGTTTATCGATTTTGCCTTCTGCTTGTGTGCGGTGATCATCCGTCGCATTGCCGACCTGATCTTTCAGTTCGCCTTTGCCTTTGTTCACTGCACCTTTTAATTTGTCTGAGAATCCATCTTTGCTCATCCTGATTCCTCCTTTTGGTGAAACGCGTTACCTTGTGTATAACCGCTTTGAAGAAAAATAAACTAGGGGAGCTGTCGGAAAAATATACGGATTTAAAATAATCATGCTAAAATGTTAGATGAGTGATGATAAAGTCCGTTGAGCTGCCTGCTTCACTGAAGAAGAAAGGTCTTCTTCCGCGAGCCTTCTTAATGTACGCATCGGTGTATTTTTATTCTGAGCAACGCTTTCCCTGACGATCGTGTGCTGGTCCAGCGACAAATCGATCAGCAAGCCCGCACAGGCAATCGTTTTGGCGACTCTTGCCCGTGCCTCATAATCCATTTTCAGTACAGTCGCTTCATCCTGTGGCGTCCAATCTCTCAAAGTTGTGAAGAAAAGTTGCTGACCGTCCATGTTTTGAGCACTCCTATATAAGAATTTTAATATTCAAATTATACATTCAATTATAGCACATTTCTTTAGGAATGAAAGTTTTTTATCAAAAGGAGGTTTTTTTAATGAAACTATTAATTATTGGAGGGACTTCGTTTGTTGGACGTCATCTTGTAGAGGCAGCGCTCGCGAATGGACACGATGTAACGCTGTTCAATAGAGGAAAGAGTAATCCAGGGCTGTTTGCGGACTTGCCGCGCATCATAGGAGACCGCCGGAAAGACGCCGGTCTCCTAGCAAATCAGAAATGGGATGCAGTGATCGATAGCTCCGCGTACAGTCCGAAAGACCTTGAAACGGTTCTTAATTCTTTAGATACGGATCACTATACATTTATTTCGACGATTTCTGTTTACGACGATTTTTCTGCTGGTGCTGTACCCGAAGAAGGTTCGAAGCATCAGCCGTATATCGAAAGTGATGTAGTGACCGGGGAAACATACGGTCCTTTGAAAGTGGCGTGTGAAGGAGTCATTGCGGAGCGGGAAGGGCTGAAATCGTTAATCATCCGCCCAGCGATTGTTGCAGGGCCGCACGATCCGACCGACCGCTTCACGTATTGGGCGAAACGTTTGTCGGTTCCTGGGGAAGTATTAATTCCAGGCGGGAAGAACCGGAAGCTACAATGGATCGATGCGCGGGATTTGGCGAACTTCACGTTGTCGATGGTCGAGCAAGGAGATACCGGTGTGTATAACGTGGCGGCGGACCCGGTGACGATGGAGCAGTTCGTGGACGGGGTCAAAAGTGCAGAAATCCACCCACAGTGGATTCCGGACGAGCGTCTGCTAGAAGAACAAATCAAGCCGTTCCAGATTCCATTTTGGATTCCGGTAAGTGGCACCCATCCGGAAGGCTTCATCCTCGCAGCGAATGATGCAGCGAAGAAAGCGGGCCTGAAACAGCGGCCGATGAGCGAGATGGCGGAAGATACACGGCAGTGGCTCGCTGAAGAAGACGGGCGGGAATTAAAGGTCGGTTTATCGATGGACGAAGAACGGACTTTACGCAGTAAGCTTTCTTGATGGTGATCGGTAAATACTATCCTACAAAAGCACCTTGCGACGAATTTTTCCATGACGTATAGTTTCGGAAGAAAGCTGAAAGGAATGTTAATGTGAACAAGCGTTTTGGATTCATCATCTTATTGGTTATGGTTTTAGGGATTTCTTCCATCGTCGCTTTCAAACCGGAAGCGAAGCAGCAATTCACCGATGTGAGTGAGCGGTATATGGAAGCAGTTGATCACATCGTCACGGAAGGATATGCACGAGGGATTTCTGAAACACAATACGGAACATCCCGTCCGATTATCCGAATCGATGCAGCAGTCATGATTGCGAATGTGCTTGGATATAAAGAAAGCGGCACGTATCCTGCTTCAGGATTTACGGATGTTCCTGCCAACCGCGCATGGGCGACGGATGCATTGAAAGCAGCTGGCGTCATTAACGGAAAGACAGCCACTTCGTACGGCGCCTACTCGACAATGACGCGCAGCGAGATGGCAAAAATGATTACAGCAGCTTATGAGCTGGAAGCAACATCGCAAAACATCCCATTCACGGACGTTAACCCACGATTCGCCCCCGATGTTGCAGCATTAGTGGAAGCAGGCGTGACGAGTGGGAAGACGCCGACACGCTTTGGTGCGAACGATCCCATCACACGCGGGGAATTCGCGTTATTCATCTTCAGAGCGGATCAAATCGGAATGGATTTAACGCCGCCGGAAGTTATATCAGTGGATTAAGATTTTTTCTATAATTATGTCTATTCTATTGTTTTTGACAGTGGTTGTGATAAAATTGGATTGTAATGACCCTGTTTGTCAACAATATAGAATGATTTGACTTGGTTGAAGCGAAAAAAGGAATCCACAAATCTTTATTTGTGGATTCCTTTTTTGGGTGCCGAAACCACAAAAGGAGTATTGAGAAATGAAATTGCAACGAATCGGAGTGGCCTTGCTGGGCTTCATCCTGCTGTTGACGATGCCGCTACAGGCGTTCGAGGCGGGAATGGTCTCACCAGGTGTCCACCATGAAAGCAAAACAACAAGCTTTGAAGGAAAGTCGCAGCGCGTCAATCAATTGTCCATCAATCTAGGGAAACCGTACACGACAATCGATATCGGAATCTCCAATCCATTCACTTCATTAGCGACGACGTCCGCACTGGCGCGTCAATATACGAAAGAGCAGCATCATGTAGTCGGCGCAGTCAATGCTTCGTTCTTCACCTTTGCGAACGGCTTGCCGACATACTTGCTGGCAGAAGGCAACGAAATCGTGAACCTCGGTGCAGTGTCGACAAACTACAACGACTTCATGCATACACCAGCAGCATTCGGAGTAACGCCGGACAACAAAGCGAAAATCAGTACATACGAACTTGATTACACGATTACACATAAAGGGAAATCGTCTACGATCAACTCATTGAATATCGAACGAGAGTCGGGAGATAGCGTGCTTTATACATCGAGCTGGTCTTACGAAACGACACGGACCAATTCGACAGGAATGGAAGTGGTAGTCGAAACGGCTGCATCCGTCAATACTGGCCGTGACTTCGGTGAGCGAATCACCGGAACAGTGAAGGCAGTCCGTCCTTATGGGCAAAGCCAAGCTTCATGGATTCCGAAAAACGGTTTTGTCCTATCCGCTTCAGGAACGGCGGAAGTGGACAAGCTTCGTAACATGAAAGTCGGAGATCAAGTCGATTTGACGATCGACGTGGAACAGGACTGGAAAGGTGCGAAGTTCATGCTGGCGACAGGTCCGTTGCTTGTGCAGAACGGAGCAGTGAACATGACGATCGACTCTGCAAGCCCCCGTGCTATAGAAAGAACCGCGCGTACAGCAGTCGCAGTGAATGAAAACGGTACAAGTGCTTATTTCGTCACTGTCGACAGTGCTATTGCCGGCAGCTCAGGAATGACACTGCCGGAATTCGCACGCTACTTGAAAACACTCGGTGTCCATACTGCAATCAACCTTGATGGTGGTGGCTCGACGACAATGATTGCGCGGAAATATGGAGATGTCTATCCGTCCCTTGTCAACCGTCCTTCACAAGGGATGGAGCGGAAAGTTTCAGCGATTCTCCAAGCGATCTCGACAGCACCATATGGCAGTCCGACATCGGTGAAAGCTTCGCCGAATGCTGGTGAATCGACGGTGATCGGCGAATCGGTCGGCTTCAAGGCAGACCAAGTGGTCGATCAGTACTATAATGTCCTGAACCCTGACCAGTCGAAATTGAAACTCGAAACGGTCAGTGGTGGCATCGGGAAGATCGAGAACAACCGTTTTACCGGAACAAAGGCAGGTAACGGCACGATCTCAGCCACTTATGAAGGCGTCACTGTGTCGATTCCTGTCACAGTAACGGAGCCGGTCGTCACATTGAGCGGGCTGGATTCAACATCTGGCTTGTCGTTCGCAAGTGCGCGCGCGACAGGTTCCATCGAGACGGAGCGGATGATCAAGCCGCAGCAAGGAAGTGGATCGGTCAAGCTCAACTATGATTTCACAAAGAACAAAGAAGGGGTTTCTGCAGCGTATTTGAAATGGAATTCCCCTTATAAAATTCCGGGAGCACCGAAGCGCATCGGCTTCTGGGTATACGGAGATACGATGAACCACTGGCTACGCGGCTCATTGAAAGATGCCTCCGGTAAAGACGTCATCGTCGATTTCACGGCAGAAGGCAAGCTCGACTGGGCAGGCTGGAAGTATGTCGAAGCAACGATTCCTGCGACAGCGATTGCACCACTGACATTCAATCAGTTGTACGTCGCCGAAACGCGTTCGACGAATAAGACGAAAGGCGCGATCCGCATCGATGGCATGCAGGCGGTCTATCAGTCGAAGGCGACGGTCGCACCGACATTCAAGAAAGACAGCAATGCCCGGACAGTGACGTCGGACAAGCAGTTCACCGTGACATTTTCACAGGCGATGAACGAACAGTTCCTTCATAATAAATATGTTTATGTCGAAGACGAGCTCGGGAACCGCCAGGCAGTCACCGTGAAAAAAGGGAACAAGCCGGAACAGGTCATCATCGATGCGCCGAAAGCTGGGTATGAAAAGAACAAGCATTACCGTTTAGTCGTCACGCATTTCGTGCCGAACAAGAAAAACATCCGCATGATGAAGGATTCCATTACACAATTCCAGGTGAAATGAAAAATACCGCTGAAGCGATGAGCTTCAGCGGTATTTTTTATTCATTTACTTGTTGGTTTTGCTGCGGGATCCGCACTGCCCATTTCGATAGATCCGGTTGTGGATTTGCGAGTGTTTGGGCAGGGAAGATGAATGTCCATGGCTTCGATGTATTCGCTTTGACAAGCAATTGATCGAGCTCGAACGTTCCTTTTACGACGCGTGTCCCTTTCGCGTCGAGCACTTCTAGGGGAAGTTTCTCTAACTGGATGTGCTTCGTATGACCATTGCGGATGAACAAGGAGACGACAAGATTGCCATCATCACGGAACGATGCTTGGAATCCAGTGATGTTCACTTCGCTCGGCTTCAACTTCGGCAAGGTCTTGACAAGCTCCTCGAGCGCATTCTTCTGCGTTTCTGGAAGTGCCTTTTCCCATGACTCATCAAGATCGATTGCATGAGGGAAGATGGACTGGACGTTGAACGCAAGCAGCCAGTCGTCGCCAGGGAATGTTTTGCCATCGACGAGTTTTTTCTCGAATGTGAAGATCCAAGGTTTGTTCGATTTCGGAGGCAAGACGCCAAGTTCACCTAAATCGAATTCTTTCGAAGTGATCGCTGCATTGTCCGCGTCCATCAAGATCAATTCCATCTTGCCGAGCTTCACTTCCTGGTTAAGGGAAGAACGGACGAACGCCTGGACGATCCAGTCGCCTGACACTTTGTCCTCGTCGATCGTGATGCCAGCAAGGGATAGCTGGTTTGATTTCAACGGCTTCAGATCGTTCGAGTGGAATTTCAGGACGTATTCCTGTTCTTTGGAAATATTCCATTGTTCGGGCATGACGAGTGAAGTGGTGACTTCGTCTTTTCCTTCGCTTTCAGAACCTGCTAGGACTTCTTCTGAATTGATTGTAGAATCACGTCCTGTTTTATCTGTTTTATTGAAAAATGAAAAGATGCTCATTCCTGTTCCTCCTTCGCTTCTTTTTCGAGCAGATCGATGAATCCGATCAGTTCCGATGCGATCGAGTACCGCATGCGCTGGAAGTTGCCACCGAAGAGCTCAAGGCCTTCCCGCGCGTAAATGCGCATCGGGTCTTCCTGTTGATATGAGCGGAGACCGATGCCTTCCTTCAGGTGGGTCATCGATTCAAGGTGCTTGACCCACATCTGGTCGATGAATGTCTTCATCACAGCGGGAATCGTACGGTTGACGCGTGTATGCGTGGAGAATGACTCGATCCGCTCAAGCAAGTCATCGATCGCAGGCTGTATAGCATCGTTGATTCTTTTGCGTTTCGTCGTCTCGGCTGGAATGGAAACTTTGGTTTTCAGGAAACGGCTGAGTGATTTCTCGATACTTCCGATATGCTGCGGCTGGATGTCGAGATCTTCCGGCAATGTATCCTCGATGATGAACTCGACTGCATCGGCGATCATCGTCTTCAGGATGGAGAAGTTCTCCTTGCCATCGAGTACGCGGTTACGTAGGTCGTAGACGATTTTTCGCTGATCGTTGATGATGTCATCGAGCTTCAAATTATATTCCCGCATGGAGAAGTGGGAGCCCTCAACAATCCGCTGTGTGCGTTCTGTCAGTTCATGCATATCTTTACCTGTTACTTCATTGTTATCGGAAACGGTCATTTTCTTCTTGAATTTCTCGACATCTTCTTTGGCGAAGCGTCGGAACATCTCATCCTCAAGTGACAGGATGAATTGTGTGGAGCCAGGGTCCCCTTGACGGCCGGAACGACCGCGCAATTGATTATCGATGCGCCGGCTTTCGTGTTTTTCCGTGCCGATGACGTGCAAGCCGCCGAGTGCGTCGACGCCTTCACCTAGTGTGATATCCGTTCCGCGTCCTGCCATGTTCGTGGCGACCGTGATTTGGCCCCTTTGACCGGCTTCGGAAATCAGGTTGACTTCCTGCTCGACACTTTTCGCGTTCAGCAGTTGGAAATCAAGGTTCCGTTTTCTCAAGTATTCCGAGACCGCCTCGGACTGCAGGATTGAAGTCGTTCCGACAAGTACTGGCTGGCCAGTAGCGTGACGCTTCGCGACTTCATCCGCAACAGCTTCGTATTTCTGTTCCGTCGTGACGAAGACGCGGTCCGGCATATCTTCCCGGATACGCGGCTTGTTCGTCGGCACTTGGATGACATCCATTCCATATACTTCACGGAATTCTTTTTCCTGTGTCTTCGCTGTTCCGGTCATGCCCGACATGAGCGGGTACATGCGGAAGTAGTTCTGGATCGTGATCTGGGCTTGTGCACGGTTCTCTTCCGTAATTTCGACTTTTTCTTTCGCTTCGATGGCTTGATGCAAACCGTCGGAAAGTGTGCGTCCTTCCATCGTTCGGCCAGTGAACATGTCGACAAGCATGACTTTGTTGTCCTTGACGATGTAGTCCACATCGCGCTGGAACATGACACGCGCACGAACGCCCATGATGACGTAATGGTAGAGGACTTGATGCTCCAGCTCATATAAGTTATCGACATCAAAAGCCCGTTCGACTTTCTCGATGCCGGTATCCGTCAAGGATGTGGCTTTCGTTTCTTCATCGAAATCGTAATCGACACCTTCCTTGAAGCGGGATGCAACCAGTGAAGCGACTTGGTGCAAGTGCGCGCTCACTTTCGTTTTCCCTGCGACGATTAATGGTGTCTTCGCTTCGTCGATCAAGACGCTGTCGACTTCATCGATGATGGCGTAATGGTAAGGGCGTTGCACTTTATACGCATTCGTGATCGCCATGTTGTCACGTAAGTAGTCGAAGCCGAATTCCGTACCGACACCGTAAGTGATGTCCGCTTTGTACGCTTCCTGCTTTTCATGTGCTTGCATGAGGGGGAGGTTCAAGCCGACCGTCAATCCAAGGAATGTATGGATCTGACCGATCTGTTCAAAGTCTCGTTTCGCCAAGTAATCGTTGACTGTGATGACGTGGACGCCTTTTCCTTCGAGAGCACGTGTATAGGAAGGAAGGGATGCGACAAGCGTCTTACCTTCGCCGGTCGGCATCTCCGCGATGTTGCCTTCTGCAAGGACAAGCCCTCCAATCAGCTGCACGTCGAAATGGCGCATACCAAGCACACGTTTTGATGCTTCCCGGACGACTGCGAATGCATCAGGGATGATTTTCTCTATCTTTTCACCTTTTTGTAATCGTTCACGGAACGTATCCGTCATCTCGCGAAGTTCATCGTCGGTCATGTTTTCATAAGTTGCTTCAAGCGCATTGATTTCTTTCGTAATCCGGCTATACTTCTTCAGTTGCCGTGGATTTGTCTCATTCGAGCGATTAAATAACGTTGCCATCACATGTAGTCTCCTTTTTCTGAGCCGCTGCTACTTGGTCATTTTATCAAACTTTCTGTCTAAACTCCACTGCCCGTCGTGAAACCTTTATGGAGTGTATCGCGTCTAATGGGGTATAGAAGGAGTAAAAGGCTTTATTTACTTGCAAGACATGCTATAATAAAAAGGATTTGAGTACTGAGTAGCGTACTAAGGAGGACTATCATGCTTTACCTCACATTGGTTCTGGCATTCATCGCTTCCATTGTGCTGACCCCGCTAGTTAAACGGCTGGCGTTCCGCATCGGAGCTGTCGACCGTCCTAATCATCGAAAAGTTCATGCACGCATCATGCCGCGCTTAGGCGGACTGGCTATATTTGCTTCATTTGTAATTGGATACTTTATTTTAAGACCGGCTGAACCTATCACGAACGCAATCGACGGAGGATTCATCTCCATCTCGGCAGCAATCTTGATCGGTGCAACGATCATCGTCATTACAGGTGTTCTGGACGATATGCTCGAGATCACTGCGAAGGCTAAGTTACTTGGCCAGCTGATCGCGGCTGCAATCGTCGTCGTTGCCGGTGGATTGGAAATTTCGTTCATCAACTTGCCGTTCGGCGGTGAGTTATCTTTCGGGTACTTCAGTATTCCATTGACGATTCTTTGGATCGTCGGCATCACGAACGCCATCAACTTAATTGACGGACTCGACGGACTGGCGGCAGGAGTGTCATCCATCGCCTTGTTGACACTGGCAGTCATGGCCTTCATCATGGGCGATGTATTCGTCATGTCACTCGCTGCAATCCTCGCGGCAAGTGCCATCGGCTTCCTGTTCTACAACTTCCACCCAGCGAAGATTTTCATGGGGGATACAGGTGCATTGTTCCTCGGCTTCATGATTTCGGTACTGGCACTGATGGGCTTCAAGAACGTGACGGTCGTCGCATTGATTATCCCGATCATCATGCTTGGTGTGCCGATCTCGGATACATTCTTTGCGATCGTCCGTCGAGTGCGCGAGAAGAAATCGATCTCGGAAGCGGATAAATCGCACTTGCACCACTGCTTGTTGAACATCGGATTCTCACACCGCCAGACGGTCATGATCATCTACGGAATCGCCGCTTTGTTCGGCCTTGCAGCTTTATTGTTCTCACAAGCGACACTATGGGGAGGCATCCTTCTCCTGAGCGTCATGCTGATTGCGATCGAGCTGTTCGTCGAAGTCGTCGGCCTGGCAGGGAAGAATTATCGCCCGCTCATCAATTTAGTGAAAATGATTGGTAAATAAAAAGACGGCAGCGAATTCGCTGCTGTCTTTTTGGGTGTTGGAGAACCGAAAAATCCCCCTTCCGGAATCGTCCGGAAGGGGGATTGTGTTTAGTATTGGTCTTCGCTTGCATTCTCGGCAAGGTCGGAATCGTTGTTGTTGGAAAGAGTGGACGTATCAGGCTTCAAGCCGAGGTGGCTCTGAAGGATGTCGATCGTTTCCATCAATGATTCTTCGTTCAACTGCCAGTAGTAGATCCCTGTCGTCATGTCGTCGTAGCCATCAAGCGTAATGGTTTCGATATCAGGAATGCCGCCTTTGCCATATTCGAAGAACGACTGCATATCCTTGAACGTCAAGTTCGTTTTCATGTTATCGCCGATCGCATCGATCACGCCACCGTATTTCGTCAAAGATGCAGCGGATAATGCTTTATCCATGACTGCTTCGATGAGCATCTGCTGGCGCTTGCCGCGTTCAATATCATTGTCGTAATGTCTTGTGCGGGCGAGAGCCAATGCTTCACGTCCGTCCAGTTCCTGTAAGCCTTCTTCAAGGACGATGGCGTCGTGGACATCATTTTCATCTTTCTCGGAAAGGTCATATGGAACTTCGGCTTCAATGCCGCCAAGTGCATCCACAACATCGATGAACGCTTCGAAGTCCATTCTTACATAGTAATCGACCGGGACTTCAAGCAATTCTTCCACCGACTCGATTGTCGAGCGGGGGCCGTTATAGGCGTAAGCATGTGTAATCTTGTCACGGAAGCCGGCATCCGGAATATACGTGTAAGTATCACGTGGGATACTTACGAGCTTGACCGACTTGTCATCGTTGTTGAGTGTCGCGAGGACAAGGGCGTCGGAGCGGATGCTGTTGTCGTCCTGATCCCGTTTCTCGCTATCATCGACACCGATGAACAACACTGAAATGTTGTCATGCAGTGGCTCGACCTGCTCATCCCGTAAGTCGGAGATCCCGCGGTCACCAGCTGTTTCGAAGGCCCGGTCCGCAGCGTTCTCGGCTTTCTTGACGAGGTAGATCCCATAAGCGGAACCACAGATCAAGAGGGAAGCAGCCAACGTGACCAATACTTTGAGCCATGTGCGGCTCTTCTTGGTACGGCTTTTCTTATACTCTTTTCGTTTCATTTTCTTTTGCTCCTCTATCGGAATTGGGCTTATCGCTTACAGGCAGAGTTCCAAAGCTAGTTCATTCCTGCTGATCGTCATATTGCTCCATTGTTCTATCCATTATACAGGGAATATTCAAGAACGTAAATGAAAATGACATGGCTCAAGAGAATGGGAATTCAAGAAATTCCGATTGTGTATTTTTGATTACTGCTTGACCATTCGTCATTTCCATCATCCAGTCGGTGAATGAGCTTTCGTTTTCGACCGGGACGTGGAGGAACAAGTCGACGCCGTCCGTATATACAATCTCGTGAAGCGGGTATTCGGACTGGCGCACTTCATTCTCGACCTTGC
The DNA here is from genome assembly GCF_009707665.1 of Planomicrobium sp. YIM 101495. Classification (GTDB taxonomy): domain Bacteria; phylum Bacillota; class Bacilli; order Bacillales_A; family Planococcaceae; genus Planococcus. The sequence goes on along the minus strand of NZ_WLZW01000001.1, from coordinate 1,081,982 downwards.
CAAGCCACGTGTAATCGATGGAAATCTTCATTAGATGATGAAGTCTCCTTTCGACAATGCCGGCAGCATCCAGCGCAATCGTCGCTCCTTTTCCATAAGCCCGGATCAGCCCGCCACCCCCTAGCTTGATGCCGCCGTAATAACGGGTGACGACGATGACGGTATCTTTCAATCCTTGTTTCTTCAGGACTTCCAATATCGGGACGCCAGCCGTTCCACTTGGCTCCCCGTCGTCATTGGCTTTTTGGATTGAATCATGTTCCCCGATCAGATAAGCGGAGCAATTGTGCGTAGCGGATTTATGCAGCTGTTTTATCTCATCTATGAAGGCGATCGCTTCAGCTTCCGTTTCCGCCCGCTTCGCATAACCGATGAAGCGCGACTTCTGGATCGTCATTTCCGCTTCGCCGAAGCTGCCTGCCGTTCTGTAATTTTCTCGCATTTTTGAACCTCCTGGTGTAAAATGTAATCAGATAATTTGTAATATGCTTTTAACCTGTGCGTCTGCAGATAATGTTATACTTGAAAGCGTCGGAACAGGGATTAAGGTGCAAGCTTTTTACATCTTAACTTAAGTTAAACATAGCTAAGGCGGTTTTGAAATGGCTAAACAGCATGATCTGAATGAGCTTGAATCCATCTGGGAAGATTTGCTTGCGAAAATGGAAGGGACCAAACAGGAAATCTTCACAATCAGTGAACGAAGCCGTCGCGATTACGAGAATCTGAAAAACCAGCTGGAGGACATCCGTCTGACGGCGAACAGGATTATCGACCAGAGCGAGGGATTGGAAGACCGAATGCGTGCTGCCAGAAGACGTCTTGCAGAAGTGACCAATTCGTTCAGCCTGTTTTCGGAAGATGAAGTGCGCGAAGCGTATGAACAGGCGAACCGACTGCAACAAACGCTGTCAGCGAATCGTCTGGAAGAGAAGGCGAGCCGGAAGAAAAGGGAAGAATTGCAAAGTCGGCTGCAAAATTTGCTTCACACGATCGAACGTGCAGAGCATTTCGTGAATCAAGTGAATGTCGCTTCGAACTTCTTTTCGACAGATGCGGACCGGTTGGATGATTCGATCGGCAAAGTGAATCGGAATCAGGGGTACAGCTTGCAGATTATCGCTGCACAAGAGGAAGAACGAAAACACCTTTCCCGCGAAATACACGATGGACCGGCACAGATGATGGCGAATGTTTTGCTGCGCTCCGATTTGATTGAACGTACATATCGCCAAAAAGGTCCTGAGCCTGCTTTTCAGGAAATCAAATCACTGAAGGAAAGTGTGCGGGAAGCACTGACGGAAGTGAGAAGGATCATTTATGATTTAAGACCGATGGCGTTGGACGATCTTGGTCTAGTGCCGACGTTGGTCAAATACTTGGATACGATCGAAGAATACAATTCCGGTACGGAAATTTCGTTCGTCTCGTCGGGGCAGGAGTTCCGACTGCCGAACGCTTACGAAACGACGATCTTCCGGCTCGTGCAGGAGTCTGTTACGAATGCGCTCCGGCACGGCAAAGCAAAGAAGATCGAGGTCGTCATCGAATGGCAGGAAGCCAGCGTCATCATCACTGTAGAGGATGACGGCGCTGGCTTTGACAAGAGCATGGTGAAAGACCAGTCGTTCGGATTAAGAGGGATGCAGGAGAGGATCGATCTCGTGTCAGGGTTGTTTGAACTGACATCGTCTCCAGGAAATGGCACAACATTGAAATTCACCATACCTTGCAACAAGGATAGTTGAGATAGCTGAGGAGGACGGTATTATGACAAGAATCATTATTGTAGATGACCATCAACTTTTCCGGGAGGGCGTGAAGCGTATCCTGGACTTCGAGGACTCGTTCGAAGTGATCGCGGAAGGCGGGGACGGCACAGAAGTCATCGAGCTATACGAAGAGCACCAGCCGGATGTCGTCCTGATGGACATTAACATGCCACAAAAAAATGGTGTAGAAGCTACGGGTGAATTGCTGGAGAAGTTCCCGGACGCCAAAGTCATCATTCTGTCTATCCATGATGACGAATCATATGTCACGCATGCCTTGAAAACAGGAGCTCTCGGCTATATGCTGAAAGAAATGGATGCAGAGGCGATCATCCAAGCGATCAAAGTCGTGGCGAAGGGCGGCTCATACTTGCACCCGAAAGTCACACGGAACCTTGTGAAGGAATTCCGCAGATTGAGCGAGCGTGAAAACAAAGGCTCGTTCCACCAGACGGAAATCCGTCGCCCGTATCACTTATTGACAAAACGCGAAAGCGAAGTTCTTCAATTATTAACAGACGGACAAAGCAACCGGGTCATCGGTGAAACATTGTTCATATCGGAAAAAACAGTCAAAAACCATGTGTCCAGCATCTTGCAGAAAATGCAAGTGAATGACCGCACACAAGCTGTCGTGACAGCAATCAAGAATGGCTGGGTTGAAGTACGCTAATTCCATTAGTATCGACATGCGGAGCTGCTTGACATGGCTCCGCATTTTTTAGTGGAAAAAAAGGGGGGGTGTTCACCCTTTCGTCATTTGATTAAAGGGGCTCGTCTATGGCAAAATGGGCTTGGAGGCGTTGATATGAAAAAATGGTTAGTGGCTGCAGGTCTTGCCGCGTTGCTCGCGGGCTGTTCGGCAGACGAAGAATCACAGACAAACAGCAATTCCGCGGATGACGGCAATTCATCGAATGAAAATAATGCTATCAACCATAGTATGGAAAACGATACGGTCGGTTTCGTCATGGATGATGAAGGCAATACACAACAAGCGGATGTCCCTGAACAGGAAGCGGAAGAAATCCTCGCTGCTTTTAATGAATATATCGCTGCATTCAACTCCGAAGATCTGGAAAGATACGGAGAAGTGCTTTCGGAAAATCCGGAAAGCTTCGATAAGGAAGAGGATCTCATAGCGTTGGAGAAAGCATTCGAAACTTACACGACGGTGTACGAGACAGCGGATGAGACCATCGTGAAATACGAAGAGGGCCGTGCTGAAGTCTTTGCGAATATCACGGTTTCGACTGAAGAGAAATCGACAGGAAGAAGCGTCGAGCAAGGCGGCAGGCAAGTCGTCGTCTTCCACGAGGAAGATGGAAAGTGGAAAGTGACGAGCCTTCACTTCATCGGCAATTCATAAATTTCAGCAACTAAAAAAATGGCAAGAGGCGGAGGAAACCAAGTTGGTTTCCCCGCCTTTTTCCAGTTTGGAAATCTTTAAGCACTTCCTGATTACCTATAGGTAATTAAGCGTTTCTTTGGTAAACTGTAAATGGAGGCTGATACGATGAAAACAGCAATTGTAACGGACAGTACTTCCTATTTGTCCGCAGAACACCGAAAAGAAAAGAACATCCAGATGATTCCGCTACAAGTGACATTCGGCGGCCACCAGTCGTTCAAAGAAGAGATGGAATTGACGATGGATGAATTTTATAAAAAGGCGAAAACCGAACTTCCGAAAACTTCCCAGCCATCGCTCGGCGAATTTAAAGAACTATACAGCCAACTGGCGGAAGAAGTGGATGACATCATTTCCATCCATTTATCAAGCGGCATCAGCGGCACTTATGCTGGGGCGATCCAAGCCGGGGAAATGATCGAGAACGCTAACGTCCACGTATTCGATACGGAAGTATCTTGTGCCATTCAAGGCTTTTTTGTCACGAAAGCAGCTGATATGGCGAATGCAGGCGAGTCAGCGGCAGTGATTCTCGAAGAGCTTGAGCGGATGAAGAAGACGATGCGTGCTTACTTCATGGTAGAAGACTTGAAGCATTTGCAGCGCGGCGGGCGTCTATCAGGCGCACAGGCACTGGTGGGCGGACTGCTCCAGATCAAGCCGATCCTTCATTTCGAAGAGAAAGTGATCGTTCCGTTCGAAAAGATCCGAACGCGGAAAAAAGCGATGGCGCGTATCTCCGGTTTGCTGAAGGAAGATGCGGATAAAGGCTTGCCACTCCGTGCGACGATTATTCACGCGAACCAGCGGGAAGAAGCGGAAGCATGGTTAGCCGAATTGGAACAATCATGTCCGAATGTGGAATTCGATATTTCCTATTTCGGTCCGGTAATCGGAACACATCTTGGGGAAGGATCGATGGGGCTTGGTTGGGTTGTCAAATAACCCGCAAGCCTTGTCGCTTTTTCTTATATGGAAAGGGTGAAGTGCATGTCCGACCTCGAACAATTTCTACGCGGCCGCATCTGGCTGCGCGAACACACGCCATTTCCGAAAGAACAGGTCGATGCAGCGATCGCAAATGGTGACATCACCATCAAACAAGGCATCTCAACCGACAAGCAATGTATGCGGTGCCTGGAACAATCCCCTTTAAAAATAATCCCCTTTGATTGCGCGAAATGTGAAGCAACATGCTATTACTGTAGACAGTGTCTTCAAATGCGAAGAATCTCATCTTGTACCGAACTGCTCGTCTGGCGGAACCCTTCAAGCTGGCAGCCAGCACTCCCTTCATTCGATTGGCAAGGCAAACTCACTGATAAGCAGAAGCGGGCATCCGAAGAAGTCGCGGAGAGCATCGCACTTCGCCGTCCGCATCTCGTCTATGCAGTTTGCGGCGCCGGCAAAACTGAATTACTATTCCCTGGCATTCACGAAGCTCTCCAAAAAGGGCAGCGTGTTTGTTTAGCTGCACCACGAACTGACGTCGTTCTTGAACTGTCGCCGAGACTGCGGGCAGCTTTCCCGGCGACCGTCACGCACACGTTGTACGGCGGTTCTCCGGAACAAGAAGGATTAGCACAGCTCGTCATCGCCACGACCCACCAGCTTTACCGGTTCGAAGAAGCTTTCGATGTGGTGATTGTGGATGAAGCGGATGCGTTCCCGTATACAGTGGATCCCGCATTGGCCTGTGCCGTCGAGAAGGCGCGGAAGCCCGGTGCTCCGATCATCTACGTTTCTGCGACACCGACGAAAAGACTTTTGAAAACCATTCCGAACCGCTCGGAGATTTTTTCACGGTATCACGGCTTCCCGTTGCCTGTCCCGGTTTACCGGCCACTGTGGGGTTATAAGAAACAGCTGGCAGCGGGAAAAGTGCCGGAGAAGCTGAAGAAGTGGCTTCAGGAAAAAGTGAACGCGGGAGAGCCGTTTCTTCTTTTTCTCCCGACCATTCAATTGATCGACGAAACGGTTCAGCTTTTCAAAGAAGTCGTACCGGGAATTGAAGCGGTCCACGCGGAAGATCCTGGACGGAAAGAAAAAGTGATGCAATTACGTGAACAGAAAGTGCCCGGACTCGTCTGTTCGACCATTCTAGAACGGGGGATTACAATTGCAAATGTCCAAATCGCTATTGTCGGTGCAGATGAAGCGCTGTTCGATCATGCTGCACTCATCCAGATATCCGGTCGTGCCGGTCGTTCAGCTGATTTCCCCGATGGAGAGGTCGTGTTTTTCCATAATGGAATTTCCCTCGAGATGGACCGGGCACGGCAGTTAATCCGTTCTTATAACAAAGGAGGTGATCGGCGATGAACTGCCTTCTATGCGACTTGCCGCTTTCGCAAATCCCATCATGGCGCGGACTGTTCTTGAATGAGCTGCCACAAACGATCTGCATTGGCTGCAGGAAAGGTTTCGAGCTGATCGGAGGAGACGTATGCCGGTATTGCAGCCGGGCGGGCATAGATATGTGTGAGGAATGTGTGCAGTGGGAGAAGACCGCTTACGCTGGCTGCATCACAAGTGGGAAATGTCTTTTTACGTATAATAAGGCCATGCAGGATTATATTTATCAGTTCAAGTTTCTGCAGGATGTTGTGCTCGCGCGTGTGTTCGCACCGGAGTTGCATGAGCTGTTGAAAAGACGAAAAGGCACTGCAGTCGTACCGATTCCCCTCCATCCGGAGCGCTTGAAGAACCGGACATTCGCCCAAGTGGAGGCATTGTTGCATGAAGCGCGCATTCCGTTTCAAACATTACTGGAAAAGACCGAAGCGGTGCAAGGGCAGAAGTCACGGGAGCAGCGACTTACTGCGGAACGCTTGTTTTCGTGGAACGGCCAGCCGGTGCCGAAACGGATTGTTTTGGTCGATGATCTGTATACGACCGGAACAACGATGCGGCACGCGGCGAAAGTATTGAAGGACGCCGGAGCGGAATCGGTCGAACTGCTTTCCTTGGTCCGCAGCTGAAAGAAGCGGGAAACATTGTGAGCGCTTACTTTTCAGGAAGGGGAAAGCGTGAGATCAGTTCGTCAAGCCACTTTCCTTAAAATAATTTACGTTTTAAGAAGGACTTTCGAGGGAAGATATAGAAATACTACACTAAGCACCACCAGCATAAATGAAGGAGGAGTTTACATGCTGCAATTCAATATCAGAGGCGAAAATTTCGAGGTAACTCCAGCAATCAGAGAGCATGTGGAGAAGAAAGTCGAGAAAATCGAGCGGTACTTCACAAATGGTACAAACTCCACAGCGATGGTGAATCTGAAAAAATTAAACAACAGTCAAGTCAAAGTGGAAATAACGATTCCAATGAAAAATTTAACACTTCGTGCTGAAGAAGAAAACGATGACTTATACGTTGCAATCGATATGATCGTTTCTAAATTGGAACGTCAGATCAGAAAATATAAAACGAGGGTCAACCGGAAATTCCGTGACCGGGATGGCATGGGGCTCGCATTCGCAGCTGCTGAGAGTACAACGGCAACAAATGGCGCAGCCGCTGAAGAAGAGGATGACTTGAAGATCGTCCGCACGAAGCAATTCGACTTGAAGCCGATGGACGAGGAAGAGGCGGTTCTGCAGATGAACTTGTTGGGACACAGTTTCTTCATCTTCACGGATGCTGAATCGAACGGCACAAGCATCGTCTACAAACGGAAAGACGGCTCTTACGGTCTGATCGAAACATCCTAATACGAAACAGGCGGAGACAACTATCTCCGCCTGTTTTTGCGTTCGAAAAGAGTCGGTTCAATCCCGTTGTCTGCTTGCATATCGCGGTTCTGATGTTTGCAGCACAGCTGCTGCAGTGTTAAAATAAAAGGAAGTTTTTAATTTTGTTTTACGTATCGGCATCTTTAGAGGAAATTGATTCGCCAAGAAGGCGAATATCAACAGGGAGCGGTTGTATATGCTTGGAGTTATCAATAAAGTGTTTGATCCAAATAAAAAAGATTTGAAACGACTGGAAAAGAAAGCGGACAAGGTCGAAGCGTTGGCAGCAGACTATGCAGCACTGTCCGATGATGCACTAAAAGCGAAAACAGTGGAATTCATGGAGCGCTACGAAAAAGGCGAAACCCTCGACCAACTCATGACAGAAGCGTTTGCGACTGTCCGTGAAGCATCGAAGCGCGTCCTTGGAATGTATCCGTTCCGCGTGCAGTTGATGGGTGCGGCTTCACTTCATGAAGGGAATATTTCCGAGATGAAGACCGGGGAAGGGAAAACATTGACTTCCACGCTCGCAGTCTATTTGAATGCCTTGACGAAGAAAGGCGTACATGTCGTAACGGTCAACGAATACTTGGCGAGCCGTGATGCGGAAGAGATGGGCGAGCTCTTTGAATGGCTCGGCTTGACGGTCGGTTTGAATATCAATAGCTTGACGAAAGACGAGAAGCGCGAAGCATATGCGGCAGACGTCACGTACAGCACGAACAACGAACTCGGCTTCGATTACTTGCGCGATAATATGGTTCTTTACAAGCACGATATGGTCCAGCGGCCACTGCACTATGCAGTGATCGATGAAGTCGACTCCATCCTCATCGATGAAGCACGGACACCGCTAATCATTTCCGGGCAAGCGGCAAAAGCGGCCCAGCTTTACAAACAAGCGAATGCGTTCACGCGCATCTTGAGCAAAGATGTCGATTTCCTATACGATGAATCGACGAAAGGCGTGACGTTGACGGAAGAAGGGATCGAGAAAGTCGAGAAGGCATTCAGCATCGACAACTTGTTCGACCTTAGCCATGTCCGTTTGAACCACGCGATCAACCAAGCGTTGAAAGCACACGTTTCCATGCACAAAGATGTGGACTACGTCGTCCAGGACGAAGAAGTCATCATCGTCGACCAATTCACAGGCCGCCTCATGAAAGGCCGCCGTTACTCGGATGGCTTGCACCAGGCGATCGAAGCGAAAGAAGGTCTCGAGATCCAGAACGAATCGATGACCATGGCGACGATCACGTTCCAGAACTTCTTCCGGATGTACGACAAGCTTGCTGGTATGACTGGTACGGCGAAGACCGAGGAAGAAGAATTCCGTAACATCTACAACATGAACGTCATCGTCATCCCGACAAACAAACCAATTGTCCGCGATGATCGTGTCGATTTGATTTATGCCTCGATTGCAGGAAAATATAAGGCGGTCGCAGAAGATATCATCGAACGCCATAAAGTCGGCCAGCCGGTTCTTGTCGGGACGGTCGCAATCGAAACATCCGAAATCATTTCGGATTTCCTCCGCAAGAATGGCATTCCGCATTCCGTTTTGAACGCGAAAAACCACGAAAGTGAAGCGGAGATCATTTTGAATGCCGGTCAAAAAGGTGCTGTCACAATCGCTACCAACATGGCGGGACGAGGGACGGACATTAAGCTTGGTGAAGGTGTACTCGATGTCGGTGGTCTAGCGGTCATCGGTACGGAACGCCATGAATCACGCCGCATCGATAACCAGCTGCGTGGACGTGCCGGTCGCCAAGGGGACGTCGGGGTCACCCAGTTCTACTTGTCATTGGAAGATGATTTGATGCGCAGATTCGGTTCGGACAACATGCGCAACATGATGGGCAAGCTCGGAATGGACGATTCACAGCCATTGCAGTCGAAGATCGTCACACGTTCTGTGGAATCCGCACAGAAACGTGTGGAAGGAAACAACTTCGATGCACGTAAACGTCTCCTGCAATATGATGATGTGCTTCGCCAACAGCGTGAAGTCATCTACAAAGAGCGGATGGAAGTCCTTGAGACGGACAACATGCGAGCATTGGTCGAGAACATGATCAACGCTTCGATCGAGCGGATGGTCCAAACGCACACGATGGAAGAGAAGCAGGAGCAGTGGCTACTGAAATCACTTGCTGATACGATTGCTGCGAACTTGCTGCCGGAGAATACGATCACCGAGCAAGATCTCGCAGGCAAATCTCAGGAAGAACTGATTGCCTTCATCAAGGAAGAAGTATATAAACAGTACGATCAGAAGGAAGAGGAAATGACAGCCGAGCGCATGCGTGAGTTCGAGAAAGTCGTCCTTCTCCGTTCGATCGATACGAAATGGATCGACCATATCGATGCGATGGAGCAGTTGCGTCAAGGAATCCACTTGCGTGCATATGGCCAGACAGACCCGCTTCGTGAATACCAGAACGAAGGATTCGCGATGTTCGAGTCGATGGTCGAAGCGATCGAGGAAGACGTAGCGAAATATGCAATGAAAGCGGAAATCCGCAACAATCTCCAGCGCGAAGAAGTGGCGAAAGGACAAGCAGTCAACCCGAAAGAAGAAGGGGCTGCTCAGCCGAAGAAAACACCGGTCCGTAAAGAAATGGAAGTCGGCCGCAATCAATTGTGCCCTTGCGGCAGCGGCAAAAAATTCAAAAACTGTCATGGCGCCAGCGCCTAATGCACGTCTACCGGGGAGTATGGACTCCCCGGTATCATTTTGAGGAGGAACTTATATGATGGAATTAGCAGAAATCCGCAACGAGCTCGACAAATCAGCCAAGAAACTGGCGGACTTCAGGGGGTCTCTTTGACTTAGAAAACAAAGAGATGCGTATTCAGGAATTGGATGAAAGAATGCTCGACCCCGAATTTTGGAATGACCAAGATGCAGCACAAGTGGTCATTTCGGAATTAAACGGCTTAAAAGACATCGTCAACACTTACAGAGGATTCGAAGATTCCCAGGAAAACATGGAAATGACCTTGGAATTGCTGAAAGAAGAGATGGATGATGAGCTGTTCGAAGAATTAGGGGAAGAAGTGACAAGCCACAAACAGGAACTGAGCGATTTTGAGCTGCAGATGCTCCTCAGTGAGCCTTATGATAAAAACAATGCGATTGTCGAATTGCATTCAGGTGCAGGTGGTACGGAATCACAGGACTGGTGCTCGATGCTCTTGCGCATGTATACGCGCTGGGCTGAGAAGCGCGGCTTTAAAGTGGAGACGCTTGATTACCTTGCCGGCGACGAAGCAGGCGTCAAATCCGTCACACTTGCCATCAAAGGCCATAACGCGTACGGTTATCTGAAAGCGGAAAAAGGCGTTCACCGCCTCGTCCGTATTTCCCCGTTCGATTCATCAGGCCGCCGTCACACTTCTTTTGCATCTTGTGAAGTCATGCCGGAATTCACTGGCGACATCGAAATCGAAGTGCGGAACGAAGATCTGAAAATCGATACGTACCGTGCGAGTGGTGCCGGCGGTCAGCACATCAACACGACTGACTCGGCAGTCCGGATTACACACATTCCGACAGGCGCTGTCGTGACGTGCCAGCAGGAGCGTTCACAAATCAAAAACCGCGACAAAGCGATGCAGATGTTGAAAGCGAAATTGTATGCGCTGAAAATCGAAGAACAAGAGAAAGAATTGCTGGAAATCCGCGGCGAACAAAAAGAAATCGGCTGGGGAAGCCAGATCCGTTCGTATGTTTTCCATCCGTACTCGATGGTCAAAGATCACCGGACGAATTACGAAACCGGTAACCTAAGTGCAGTCATGGATGGCGACATCGAGGGCTTCATCAATTCCTTGCTGCGCTCGAAATTGCAATAACTAAAGCCACACACCACCGATCTTAAGAGACGGCGAAAAAATCGAAACTGATTTTTTCGCCGTTTTTGCGTCCCCAAGCTTTGTGAAACGAGTACTTTATCTTGATGAAGTTCCAAACCGCTGGCGGTTTTGTTATACTCTGAAAGGGTTTTGGAGTTTTAGCAGAAACGGGGAATTGAATGATGGCAAAGAAAAAGAATCAGCGCAACCGCAAGCCAGTGAATCCGAAGGCTACGCTGTTCAAAGATTATATAAGCGTATTGGCAGGAGCGGCGATTGTCGCTATTTCCTTTAACGTATTTTTACTTCCGAACGAAGTCGCGTCTGGAGGCGTCAGCGGGATTTCAACAATCCTATACGGCGTATTCGGCTGGACGCCGGCATTTGTCCAGTGGGCATTCAACATTCCGTTGTTCATCTCGGGTGTCATCTTGCTCGGCAGGCAATTCGGCATCAAGACAGCGGTGGGGACGATCTTCCTGCCACTGGTCGTCTTCTTGACGGCTGGTTGGGAACCGTGGACGACCAATCCATTGCTAGGTGCATTGTTCGGCGGAATCATGGTCGGGCTCGGGCTCGGCATCGTCTTCCGTGGAAAAGCATCTACGGGCGGAACGGACTTGGCCGCACAGATCATTACGAAGTATACGGGATTGACACTCGGGACAAGCGTAGCACTGATCGACGGGCTGATTGTTCTTGCCGCGGCAATCGTGTTCGATATCGAAAAAGGACTTTATGCGTTGTTGAGTTTATATGTGACGACAAAAGCGATCGACCTTGTCCAAGTCGGATTCGGCCGATCGAAGCTTGTCTATATCATCACGAATCACCAAATTGCAATCCGAGATGCGATTTTCGATCACATCGACCGAGGTGTCACACAATTGCCAGCGACAGGCGGTTATACGGATACGGAAAAACCGATTTTGATGGTGGTGGTCCACCAGACCGAGTTCACTCAGTTGAAGGAACTGGTGAAGACTATCGATCCCGCGGCATTCGTAATCGTTTCGGACGCTTCGGAAGTACTTGGCGAAGGTTTCAAAAATGCGTAACTGTGGTATAGTTTCAGTATGTTGAAATAAAGTCATTGAAGGAGTCGAGGACAATGAAAAAGCGATGGTTGGCAGTTCTATTCGGCAGTATGTTAGTGTTAGGGGCTTGTGGCGGGGATGACGACACAGCAGATGCACCTGCAGACGACACAGGCTCGACAACGGATGAAGCATCAGTAGATCCGGAGCAAGTGGTACAGCAAAACTGTATTTCCTGCCACGGTGAAAACTTGGAAGGCACAGGAAATTTCCCTGCTTTGAACGATGTTGGATCCAGAATGTCAGAGGAAGAAATCCTTGATGTCATCGTGAACGGCCAAGGCGCTATGCCTGCCGGTATCATCGACGGAGAAGAAGCGGAAGCAGTAGCAGCTTACTTAGCTTCCATGCAGTAAGGAACGAAACCGGCCCAACAGCCGGTTTTTTTTTGCACAAAAGTATATGAAACATCACGAAAAGTATGTTCAGTCTTTAAAGATGCTTCCATATTACGAGATGACAATTATGAAAATTTATTAGGCCTTAAGAACCATGAATATTTCAAGCTGCACATTGAATTGATACATAACTGTAATACTAACGGGGATTTAAGATGTTATAATGAATCTGCTAGATTTTTTGAGAGACGGCATCTAAGAATGAACTAGAATAAACATAGGTGGTTACCAAATGATTCAAATGAAAAATGTCTACAAAAAGTATCCGAACGGCATTGTGGCACTCAACGGACTTGATGTTGAGATCGACCAGGGCGAGTTCGTATACATAGTAGGACCAAGTGGAGCCGGCAAGTCGACGTTCATCAAGATGATGTACCGAGAAGAGCGGCCGACATCTGGTCAAATGCTTGTTGATGGTGTGGATATCACTACACTGAAAAACAAACATGTACCCATGTTGCGTCGGAATATCGGCGTGGTATTTCAAGATTTTAAATTACTGCCAAGACTGAATGTATATGAAAACGTAGCTTTTGCTCTTGAAGTGATCGAGGAATCCCCGGATTCGATCCGGAAGAAGGTCATCGATACACTGGATTTGGTCGGATTGAAACAAAAAGCGCGCATGTTCCCGAATGAATTGTCCGGCGGGGAACAGCAGCGCGTTTCCATCGCACGTTCGATCGTCAACACACCGAAAGTGGTGATTGCCGATGAGCCTACTGGAAACTTGGACCCGGATACGTCTTGGGACATCATGCGTCTATTCGAAGAAATCAACAACCGCGGAACGACGATCATCATGGCGACCCACAACCGGGAAATCGTCAATACGATCAGACATCGCGTCATCGCAATCGAAGGCGGACTTATCGTCCGTGACGTAGCCGGAGGTGATTACGGCTATGAAGGCTAGAACAATGTTCCGCCACTTTAAAGACAGCATGCGCAGTCTCAGCCGTAACGGTTGGATGACATTCGCATCCGTCAGTGCAGTGACAGTCACTTTACTATTAGTCGGTGTATTCGTTCTCATCATGATGAACTTGAACAAAGTTGCTGACGATCTTGAGAACGATGTTGAAATGAAAGTGTTCATCTCTCTTGCGACAGAGCAGGAGCAGCTGGGACAGATAGAGACAACAATCGGAGATTTGCCCGGTGTTGATGAAGTCACTTTCTCTACGAAAGAAGAGGAATTGACTGATCTCATCCTCGATTTCGGAGATGAGCTGAGCTTATTCGAACAAAGCAATCCGTTGTTCGATGTCTTCTACGTGCGAGCGACAGAACCTCAGCAGACAGAGCAAGTTGCAGCGCAAATAGCTGAATTGGAAAATGTCGAAGATGTTAAATACGGTGAAGGAAAAATACAGCGGTTATTCACTGTCCTGAACACAGGACGTAACGTTGGATTAGTGCTGATCTTGGCGCTCCTCTTCACTGCGATGTTCCTTATTTCCAATACGATCCGAATCACGATCGTCGCAAGACGACATGAAATTGAAATTATGAAACTCGTTGGTGCTACAAACTGGTTTGTCCGTATTCCTTTCATTCTTGAGGGGATGTGGCTAGGGATCCTAGGTTCGATCATTCCGATCGCATCGGTCACCCTGCTCTATTATAATATCGACAACTATCTCCAACCGAGACTGAGCGGCCAGATTTTTGAATTGCTGCCATTTACACCGCTTGTTTATCAAGTGGGAGGGCTCATCCTGTTGATGGGTGTGTTTATCGGAATTTGGGGCAGTTTTATGTCCATCCGTAAATTCCTGCGCGTTTAATGCGCGAAAGTAAAAGAGATAACAGGAGTGCTGAAAGGGGAAAGTTTTTTGATGAAGAAATGGATGTTGACTGGACTTTCGACTGTATTAGCTGTGTCAATCATGGCACCGGCAGCAGGAGCTAATACATTGAACGAACTGGAACAAAAACAACAACAGATCGAGCAAGAGAAAAATGAACTCAATTCAGGGATCAATGAGAAAAAAGAAGCCATTTCGACGAATGCTTCGAAATTAGAGCAAATCATGGCGAAGATTACCGAATTGGATGATCAAATTAATGAAACACAAGGCAAAATCACTGAAGTTGAAGGCGAAATCGAGCAGACAAAAGTCGAAATCGCAGCTTTGAAACAGTCTATCGAAGAACTGGAAAAGAAAATCGCTGAACGCGATCAATTGCTCCAGGACCGTGCACGTGCAATTCAATTGAGCGGCGGATCTGTCGATTACATCGATGTTTTACTTGGGGCAAACAGCTTCATCGATTTCATCGACCGCTTCTCGGCAGTCAACACATTGATTGAGGCTGACCGCGAAATCATGCGTGAACAGGCAATCGATAAAGAGTTGCTGGCGAAACAGAAGAAACAAGTTGAAACAAAACTTGCTGATCAAGAAGCGCGTCAGGCAGAATTACTTAACCTGAAAGCATCCCTTGACAGCCAGAAGAATGAACAAGCTTCACTTGTCAGCCAATTACAGGCAGAGCAGTCACGTCTAGCGAATGAGAAGAGCAGCCTTGAAAGCAATTACCAAGAAGCCCTGGAAATTAGCTCGGATTTGGAAAAACAAATTTCTGCAGAGCAAGCACGCCTGGCAGAAGTGGCAAGAAAAGCTGAAGAAGAGCGTCAACGCAAGTTGGCAGCTGAACGGAAAGCAGCAGAAGAAGCAGAAGCGAAAGCTGCTCAGCAAAAGGCGGCACAATCACAGTCTTCATCACAGCCAGCATCAAAACCGAGTTACGAAGCTCCACCAGCGGTTTCAGCACCTGCTAATTCCGGCGGTTTTATCCGTCCGGCATCAGGGCGTCTGAGCTCGAACTATGGCGGACGGAACATCGGCTCTGGTCATGAAAACCACTTCGGAATCGATATCGCTGCACCGACAGGTACGCCAATCATGGCAGCGGCGTCCGGTTATGTTTCTTATGCAGGACCGATGGGTACTTACGGAAATGTCATCATGGTGACGCACTCGATCAATGGACAGACACATACGACTGTTTATGCACACTTGAGTGCAATCAGCGTGTCGGTTAACCAGTCAGTATCACAAGGCCAACGCATCGGATCAATGGGAAGCACGGGACGTTCTACTGGTCCTCACCTTCACTTCGAAATCCATATTGGCACATGGAACGGTTCACGTTCGAATGCTGTAAATCCGATCGGTTACATCGGTGGATAAGCAATGAGATATAGAAGCCACACCAAAAGCGACGCGCGCTTTTGGTGTGGCTTTTGTTTTTGTAGGAAAGGGAAGTCGGGTGTCGTGTGGGAATCCGCTTCGTCGCTTCGGACAGGGCTCCCGGAAGAAGCCGAGCTGAAGAACGCTCGTCTCCTTCCTCCGCCCAGTCCAAACCAGCCACTTCGCTTTGTGTTGTGGGAGAAGTAGAGGTAAGGTGCAATTTTCATTTCGTTCTATTGTTGATGTTGAGTTAAATGTTCGGGCGGCTGACTGCGTAGGCCGCTTGGGTTCTGACTGTGGTGTGTGGAAAAGTGAGAGTGGGTGTCGCGTGGGAATCCGCTTCGTCGCTTCGGACAGGGCTCCGGGAAGAAGCCAAGCTGAGGAACGCTCGTCTCCTTCCTCCGCCCAGTCCAAACCAGCCACTTCGCTTTGTGTTGTGGGAGAAGTGGAGGTAAGGTGCAATTTTCATTTCGTTTTACTGTTGGTGTCGAGATAAATGTTGGGGCGGCTGACTGCGTAGGCCGCTGAGATTCTAATTTGGTGTGTGAAAAAATGGGGAAGGGTACCGCGTAGAAATCCGCTGCGTCGCTTCGCCCAGTCCAAACTATCTCCTCCACTGAGGGTGTGGGAGAACTGGGGATGAGATGCAATTTTCATTTCATTCTATCGCTGGTGTTGTGATAAATGTCTGGGCGGCTGACTGCGTAGGCCGCTGGGGTTCTGATTTTGAAGAAGGAAAAGTGAGTGGGAGATACCAATTTTTCTCGGGTTACGACTTTGCCAGCTTGAGGTACGACATGCATCATTGACTTGCTCATTTTCAAGCGTGAAAAAACTGAGTCGCGATTAGAATGTGTTGAGTCGCGATTAAATTCTGTGAGTCGCGACTAAATCCTGAATCAGTACGAAAATTGAAATTTCCATCTACCACTCGATACCTTCTGTGAAAATTCGACGCTGGCTGCTACGCTTTGATCATCCAAATCACTAGCATTCTCCCCCCTCTCTCTTTATCGAACGAGCTGATCCGGAATGGAAGAGCGAGCACGTTGGAGGGGGAAAGCTAAGACGAGACCCCGCAGCAACCGAGGAGGCTCGGCTCAGCGCCTCTAACGTGAGAAGCTCTGGAATGCAGGTCAGCCGGTCTCTAATTATGTCATTTCCCATGGGAAGCAAACTACGAGAGACTCCTAATATCCATCTCTCCCCGTTTGTTCACCAATTTGCAACGGCATGCAGGTGGCGTGGGAAGGGCGTTTTGTCGTATGATGGGTGGAGGAACGGAGATGAGGAACGTGGTCAAAAAAAGTTTAGGTCTGCTGCTTCTGGCGGTCCTGATTACTGTTGTAATTGTGGGAGTCGTCCAAAGCAATCTATCCAAAACTGAGCAGATCAATGATTTCCGGCTCGGTACGGAAGTGGATTTCCTGCCGACTGAAGAAGGACTCGGCATCGGCCAGGTCGCGCCTGATTTCGAGCTGACGACAATAGATGGAGAAGTAATCAGATTATCGGATTACCGTGGGAAAAAAGTATTTTTGAACTTCTGGACTTCTTGGTGTCCGCCGTGCCGTGCAGAAATGCCGATCATGCAGAATTATCATGAGAATGATGCAGAAGCGAACAATATGGAGATCATCGCAGTCAATTTGACATCGAAGGATAATGGAATGCGTGCGATCAAGGAGTTTGTCGAGGAGTTCGGATTGACGATGACGATGCCGTTGGATACGGAAGGCACAGTCGAGAAGACATACCAGAGCATCGCGATCCCGACTTCGTACACGATTGATACGGAAGGACGCGTACAGAAGAAAATTGTCGGACCGTTGAACAAGGAATTGATACAGGAACAGATGGACAAACTGGATTAAGGGGCTAGGATCATGAAATCGATGCAAACAAAGACTGTACATACGGCTTCGATGAAAGAACGTGCGATTCAACCGAAGGTGATGCCGATTTATCAGACTTCCGCTTTTGTATTCGATTCGTTGGAAGAACTGGAAGGCTATTATGAAAATAAAGGCACTTACTTATACAGTCGCACGGCAAATCCGAATACGGACGCGCTTGGTGAAACGGTCGCAGTATTAGAGAGGGTACCGGCTGGAGCTGCGGCATCTTCTGGCATGTCTGCGATCCTAGCGGGAGCTGTAGCGGTTTGGCATCGCTGTCCATTTTTCTGATTTTACCGATCATGAAAAGATGGAAGGGATGTTGGAAGAGTTCCCGGATATTCGGCTACTCGTCAGTGAATCCATCACGAATCCATTCTTGCGGGTGGAAGCTATCGCTGAGCTTGTAGCATTCAAGCAGCGTCAAGATATCAAGCTGTTGATTGATAATACCTTTGCGACGCCTTATACGATGCAGCCGTTTTTTGGAAGGTGCAGATCTTGTCGTACATAGCGCAACCAAATATTTAGGCAGCCACAGTGATGTGACGGCTGGTGTAATTGTTGGTGGTGAAGGGCTGCTGGCGGTTGCAAAATCCCGGATCGTCAATATGGGCATGAACTTGAGTCCATTTGAGGTGTGGCTAGCGCTTCGTGGCATTAAGACACTTTCGCTTCGGATGAAGAAACAGACGGAAAGTGCCGGGAAAGTAGCGGCTTACTTGGAAAGCCGGACAAGGATCTGGTCTTCGGGGATGGGCGCGATCGTGACGTTCGAAATTCCTGAGGGAGTCGATGTCTCGACGTTTTACCGATTGCTCGGCTGGATCAAAATCGTCCCGACACTAGCTGGTGTCGAAACGACGGTTTCCTATCCATACGGAACGTCTCATCGGGAATTACCGGCAGAGGATAAGAAGCGGCTCGGCATTACAAAGCGCCTTGTGCGGATGTCGATCGGCATCGAAGCAGCTGAAGATATTATCGAAGAGCTGAAAAACGCACTCCGATAAAATAAAAACTGCTCGAGCTTCATCTTCTTTGGTACAATAATAAGAAACATGATTCGCTTTTTGAATGAATGGACGGTGATTAGTCAGTGGTTTCAGATTTGTTTTTCGATATTGTACGGTTTTTCTTGAATCCGGTTTTCTATATCGCGATTGCGGCAGCAATCGTGCTCGGATATGTGCGCGTTAAACGCGAGCGCAAGATGTTCCGCTCGCGCATTGTTTGGGGCTGGACTGAACTGGTCGATCTGCTGAGAAACACGCTGCTCATCAGTCTTCTCCTTTCAGTAGTAATGGCGGGCATCGGCCTCACAGTTCCAATGGAATGGCTGATTGCCTTGACAGCAATCAGTTTCGTGATGGTTCTATCCGGGTGGTATCAGATGGGCTCGTTCGTCTATCTTTCAGCGGCAGCGGTTGCGCTCGGATGGTTGTTCCGCCGCTTTGGCTGGGACATCAACGTCGGACCAATCGCTTACGAAGGGTTATATATCAATTGGGAATGGCTTTTGCCGGTCGCACTTTTGACAGCAGGCTTGCTTGTAGCTGAAGGCATCCTCATCAAAAAACAAGGAGCACCCCGATCTTCGCCGCGCCTTGAAAAATCCGCACGTGGTTTGACAGCAGCAAGCTTTGAAACGAAAAGGCTCTGGCTCCTGCCGATTTTACTCGTCGTCCCAGGTGACTTGATCGCTTCATCGACGCCGTACTGGCCACAGCTAACAATCGGCGAAACGGCATTTTCGTTCATTCTGTTCCCGTTCATCATCGGCTTCGGGAACCGTACACGGAAAACATTGCCGTTATACTTTTATCCGGCTTTAGGGAAATCGATTCTTTCACTAGGTATTGCTGTCCTTATCCTGGCGCTTATCTCATTCGCGTGGGAACCGATGGCGCTAATCGCGATCGGCATCGCCGCTCTGGGCCGTTTCGGCTTGATGATCCGCAGTATTTTGCGTGAGCGAGGCGGACTGCACGCAGCAGCGCCTCAAGCGCAAGGCGTCATGATCTTGGATGTGTTGCCGAAATCGCCTGCTGAGAAAATGGGTTTGCTGCGCGGGGAAGTCATTCGTAAGATCAATGGATTGACAGTGTCGAATGAAACTGAATTATATGAAGCGATCCAAGTGAATGCTGCACATTGCCGTCTGGAAGTGCTTGACCACCAAGGCGAAGTAAGGTTGCGGCAGCATGTCATATTCCGGCATGACCACCACCGGCTCGGGTTGATCGTTCTTGGATAAGGAGTGGAAATAGTGGAATCTTTATTGACGAAGTTCATCCTGTCGTTTTTTGTGCCTGGCTTACTGGTCGTCTTGTTCACCCGTGTGACGTTCCATAACGTCGTTGCACTGGTCTTGACGGTTGCACTGATTGCCGCGGCTGTCTATGCAGGATATACACAGACCTGGCTCTTGTATGTTGTCAATGCAGCGTCGCTGACAGCCGGATTCTGGTATTCGACTCGGATGATCCAAAAGCAGAGAGCAGCAGAAACTGATAAAGAGTAAAATATGTTTAGATGAATGAAGAAATGGAAAAAGCTATGGAACGGCCGAATGCGCCGATTCATAGCTTTTTATTATTACTCAGAAAAATACGCTATACACTGCAAGGACCGCGATGGAGCCGAGGACGACGAACATAACGTTTGCACCGAGCAAAGCGATTCCGACTGCCGCTGCGGCTCCGATGATGCCGAACCAAATATCTTCCTGAATGAAAAGGACAGCAGGGAAGATCAAAGCGCCAAGAACTGCGAACGGGATGTTCCGCAGGACGTTTTGAACTGCTTCTGGCAGTTCCCGACCTTCAAGAAATGTCAGTGGGATGGCACGCGGCAAATACGTGACGATGGCCATGCCGGCGATCATCCACCAATACCAAGCTTCCATTACGCTTTCCCCCTTTTCGATGAGATGATTTCAATGAAGATGGCAGAAGCGAGTGTGGAGACAAGAATCGCCCAGCCGGTTGACAGCAGACCTGTAAAATAGAAGAAAGAATTGATGATTGCTGCGATGAGTGCGAGACTCAAGACTTTCCGGTTCCCTTTAACGGACGGGATCAAGAGCCCGATGAACATCGCGTAAAGCGCGATGGACATAGCTGCCTGCAAGAATGCAGGCAGGTTGGCACCGATCAAGTGGCCGACCGCAGTGAAGACGACCCAGCTGGCATAAGCGATGATGATGACACCTGCTGCATATACCGTTTTCAATTTGCCGCCTTTTTGTGTAGCGAGCACCGTGAACGACTCATCTGTAATGCCGAACGCGTAAATGGCTTTCTTCCATTTGGCGTCCGGCTGCATCTTTTCATTGAGTGAAGCCGTCATGAGGAAGTGACGGATGTTGACAATGAATGTATTGATGACGATGAGGAGTGGAGAGACTCCAGCTGTCAGGAGTGACAGCGTGATGTACTGGGCAGCGCCTGCGTAGACGAAAATACTCATCGCAGTTGCTTCTAATAAGGAGAGCCCAGCCGTCTTTGCGAGCAGGCCGAATGTCAATGCGACCGGGAAGTATCCAATTGCGATACTGGAGCCTGCTTTCAATCCGGATATGAAACTGCGGTTTTCCAAAATTTTCTCTCCTCGTTCTATAGTATTTCTTTTTCAAAAGCTGAAAAAGAGTGTAAAGTAATAACTAGAGCATAGCACAAAAGCTTTGAAAGATAGAAACTGATTTTTCGGACACCCACTCAAGGGGAGTGGGATTGAAGTACCGGATTTAATGAAGGATGGCGTCTAATGGGAAACTTCTTTACGATGGATAACATAATAGAGTTAACTCAGTCCTACCGGGCATTCGGTCCGTTGATCGGTTTTCTACTGCCGTTCATCGAAGCGTTCCTGCCATTTCTCCCGCTTTTTGTCTTCGTGTTCGCAAATGCGACAGCTTACGGCCTATGGCTCGGTTTTTTGCTGTCGTGGGGCGGAGCGGTTGCAGGAGGATATGTCGTCTTCCTGATTGTCCGGAAATACGGACGCGCGCGTTTCATGAATTTCATGACGAAGCATGAGAAAGTTGAGAAGTTGATTCTTTGGGTGGAACGGAATGGCTTCGGGCCACTGTTTCTGCTGCTTTGTTTTCCGTTCACACCGTCAGCGCTTGTCAACGTTGTCGCAGGACTATCGAACATCAGCCGTCATTATTATTTAATGACATTGATGGCCGGGAAGTTCGTCATGATCTTCATGATTTCGTATGTTGGCTATGACATCCGCGCGTTGTTCACGCAGCCGGTCCGTACAGCAATTGTCATTGTCGTGATCATCTTATTGTATGTGATTGGAAAGGTCCTGGAAAAACGGTTGCAGAAGAAAGTGGATACGGACTTTCTGGAAATTAAAAAAGAGCGTGAAGAAAAGCGGCGGGAGCAAAGGAATCAATAGCGTCCGGCCGTGTTTCTTGTTATAATGAGAACAAATGTTCCGTTGAAGGGGTGAAGAAATGTCCTTATGTATTATTCATGGACGTGCAGGTTCTGGTAAGACAGATTATATCCTTCAAGAGATCGTGGATTCGCTACATCACCGAGCAGATGGAGACCCGATCGTTTTTGTCGTTCCGGACCAGATGTCGTTTTCGACGGAGTACAGACTTTCCACCGCAGACGGCATGAAAGGGACGATTCGCGCGCAGGCTGTGACGTTCAAACGGTTGGCCTGGCGCGTACTTCAGGAAGTCGGCGGCATCAGCAGGAGGGAAGTGGATTCATTCGGTTACCGGATGTTGATCCGCAGCTTGCTGGAAGAACATAAGGAAGAGTTCCGCTTGTTCCGCCGTGCGGCTGGCAAGAAAGGCTTCACAGACCAAGTGGAACAATTGATCAAGGAATTTTCGCGTTATTGTGTGGATTGCGGGGAAATGACTTCGATCCGTACGGCGCTTGAGGAAGCGGGAGCACCGCGGACATTGCTCGACAAAGCGATGGATCTGGAGAAGATTTTAACGGAGATCGAGAATCGTCTCGGTACCGTTTTCGTCGATTCGGAAGGGCACTTGGCGATGCTGAGCGAGAAGATCCGGTATTCCGAGACGCTGCAGCAGGCAGATATTTATATCGACGGGTTCGTCTCATTCACTACGCGTGAATACGAAATCATCTTCGAACTGATGAAGACGGCGAAGTCTGTGACGATTGCGCTCCCTTATGACGAACGAAGTGATCCGTTCGATGAGCAATCATTGTTTTATCAGCCAGCCAATACAGCATTCAGATTGCAGGAGCAGGCTGCAAAAGACGGCGTGACGATCGAACCGGCAGTCCATCTGGAACAGGCACACCGCTTCTGTAACAAGGAGCTTACACACTTGGAGGCGGAATTCGACCGGTATCCGTTACAGCAAGTGAAGTCAGATGGACACGTGACGCTAGTCGAAGCAGCAGGGCGGCGAGCGGAAGTCCATGCAGTCGCACGGAAAATCCGGAAGCAAGTGGAAGACGGTATGCGTTTCCGTGAAATCGCGATTTTGTACCGTCAGCCGGATGTCTATGACGCGCTGTTGAATACGATTTTCCCGCAATACGATCTGCCGTATTTCATCAGCCAGAAAAAAACGATGCTCCACCATCCACTCATCGAATTCAGTCGCTCCATTATGGAGGCGATGATCAATAAATTCAGTTATGAACCGATTTTTCGCGCGGTCAAGACGGACTTGTTCTTTCCGGAAGGGGACGTCAACAAATGGCGGGAGCGAAGCGATCTGCTCGAAAACTTCGTTATAGCAAATGGAATTTACGGCGAGCGTTGGTTTGAAGAGAAACGTTGGTTTTATAAAAAATACCGCGGACTCGAATTCCATACAGGCATCCAGACGGATGAAGAATTAGCAGCGCAAATGGAATTGCACGCAGTGCGCGACCTGATCAGGGGACCGCTCCAGCAATTGAAGGAAGTGCTCAGCAACTGCGTCACAGGGAAAGACATCGCGACTGCCTTGTTCCACTTCATGGAGGAGCTGAACGTCTACGGCAAGATCGAACGCTTGAAGTTCCGTGAAGAACAAGAGCACCGACTTCTAGCAGCGAGTGAGCATGAACAGGCTTGGAATCAGTGGATTCAAGTGCTCGACCAATTTGTCCTGATGTTTGGGGATCAGAAGATGACACTGACGAAAGCGGCAAAAATCCTCGATGAAGGATTCGAGACGTTGGAGTTCTCACGCATTCCACCGTCTATCGACCAAATTACCGTTTCGACGATCGACTTGTCGCGGCTGATGGATATGAAATCCGTATTCGTCATCGGCGTCAATGATGGAGTCTTGCCGAAACGCGTGGAGCAGGAAGGGCTACTAACAGACAGTGACCGCGAATGGTTCAACCAGATTGGCTTCGAGCTGGCACCGACGACCCGTATGCGTCTCATGGACGAGACATATATGGCGTACCGTGCCTTCACGACGGCTTCCGATGAACTGACCATTTCGTACCCGATCGCGGATGAGGAAGGGAAAGCACTGCTTCCGTCATTTTATATCGGAAAAATTGCGGAGATGCTGCAGCTGGAGACGGTTCCTGCGGTGAATGATCCGGAGGAATTGCCGAGTGCGGACCAACTGGAGTATATCTCACATCCACGTGCGACGCTGCCTTTCTTGGCGGCTCAATTACAGACGGGTACGTTGACACCGGAATGGCGGGCAGTGCTGTCCTATTACCGGAAAGACCCGTTATGGGAATCGATCCTTCACCGCATCCTCGAGCCGGTCAAACCGAATGTCTCGGAGAAGCTGCGCGAGGAATTAACGGAACCACTTTACGGCAAACCGATCTCTTCGAGTGTCTCGCGTGTCGAGACGTTCTTCGGCTGCCCGTATGCGCATTATGTCACATACGGCCTTCGTCTGGAAGAGCGTGCACAATACCGCTTGGCAGCACCGGCGATCGGCGACTTGTTCCATGCCGCAATCAAATGGATTTCCGACGAAGTGAGCAGGCTTGGTGTGTCTTGGTCTTCATTGTCACAGAAGCAGTGCCATGAACTGGCGCGAGGGGCGATGGAAGCATTAGCGCCTTATTTCGTGAATCACATTTTGATCAGCTCATATCGATACCGTTACATCCAGCATAAACTAGAGAGCATTGTGCGCCAGACGGCATACATGCTCGGCCGTCACGCGAAGATGACCGGATTCGTGCCGGTCGCACTGGAAGTCGGCTTCGGGACGAAAGAGGCGATCCCGCCACTTCAGTTGCCATTGAAAGGCGGCCGTCAGATGAATGTCCGCGGACGGATCGACCGGATCGACGCGACGGAAATCAGCGGCAAGCCATACATCCGTGTCGTCGACTACAAGTCCTCGAAGACAGAGCTGGATCTGAGCGATGTGTATTACGGCCTGTCGTTGCAGACGTTCACTTACTTGGATGTAGCATTGACGCACTCCGAGAAATGGCTGGGCGAACAAGCGGAACCTGCAGGCGTCCTGTATTTCCATATGCACAATCCGATGTTGAAGACGGACAAATTGATGACGAAAGAAGAGCTGGAAGAAGCCTTCGTCAAGTCGTATAAGATGGGTGGCTTGGTCGTCGAAGATCCGGACATCGTCCTCGAAATGGATGAAGGAATTAAAGGCTTTTCATCGATTATCCCGGTCCGGATGAACAAAGATGGCAGCATTTCCAAAGCACAGTCAAAAACAGTGGCGAAAGATGATATGGAACTGATCCGGCGTTACGTTCGGAAGCAGCACCAACGGGCAGGGAACGGCATTTATGACGGAGAGACAGGAATCACACCATACAAAGTGAAAGATAAAGCACCTTGCCAATTCTGCCACTACCGTTCAATTTGTCAGTTCGACCCGGACGATCCGGAGCAGACGTACCGGAAATTGCCGATTCTTTCACCCGACAAAGCGCTTGAGAAAATCAAGGAGGAGACGTTAAATGATACCGAATAAAAGTCTGGAATCGACATGGACAGATGAACAATGGCGCGCGATCTGGGCCAAAGACCGTGATCTGCTCGTCTCCGCAGCAGCTGGCTCGGGCAAGACGGCAGTCCTCATCAACCGTATGATTGAAAAAGTGCTGGATGAAGAGAATCCGGTGTCAGTGGATGAACTGCTTGTCGTGACATTTACGAACGCTTCCGCTGCAGAAATGCGGCACCGGATGGCGTCAGCGCTGGAAGAAGCAGTTGCTAATAATCCGGAATCGCTCCATCTCCGGAAACAAATGCGATTGATCAACAAAGCACAAATTTCGACGTTGCACTCGTTTTGCTTGAATGTCGTCAAACAGTATGCGTATTTACTGGAGATTGACCCAGGATTCCGGATCGCTAATGAAACGGAAGCGGCATTGTTCCGCGATGACGTGATGGAAATTGTTTTGGAACGTGCTTACGAAGGGGAACGGGCGCAGGCTGTCTACCGCTTGGCGGACAGTTTCACGACGGACCGGAGCGACCAGGCGATGGAAGTACTGATTTCGAACTTGTACGATTACTCGCGCGTGCATCCGGACCCGGAAACATGGCTTCTGCGCTTACCGGAATTGTACGCAGTGCCGGAAGGGGCGACGGTCGACGAATTGCCCTTCATCGGTGATTTGAAGATGGTTATTCGCCACGCGCTCGAGCAAGCGTTGCAAATGACGGAAGAAGGCCGTCAATTGGCGTTGCAGCCGGACGGTCCCGATGCGCTCGGAGAGACGTTCTATCTGGATGCGAGCGTTATTTCATCCGCCCTCGGTGCGCTCGAGCATTCGTGGGAAGAGCTGTATACATTCAGCAAGGGCTTCACATGGGCAAAAGCAGCTTCAATCAAGAAGGATTCATGCGACCCGGCACTGGCAGACGAGGCAAAAAGCATCCGTAACGATGTGAAGAAAATCGTTAATGCAGTGTTCTTGAGCTATTTTGAACGGAGTCCTGCACGACTTCTCGATGAAATGCGTGAAATGGCGCCGCTAATGAAGACACTTGCTGAACTGACGCAGCAATTCGCAGAAGCATACGAAGCGTTAAAAGTGGAGCGGGCGGTTGTCGACTTCTCCGACTTGGAGCATTATGCGCTGCGGATCTTGCGCGTCGATGGTGAGCCGAGTGCAATCGCACAAGAGTACCGGCAACGCTTCAAGGAAGTGCTCGTCGATGAATACCAAGACGTCAACCGCCTGCAAGAGACGATTCTACAGCTCGTCAAATCTGGCGGCGAAGCGGATGGCAACTTGTTCATGGTCGGAGATGTGAAGCAATCCATTTACCGTTTTCGTCTTGCTGAACCAATGCTGTTCCTCGGGAAATACAACCGTTTCACGACGGAGTTTGCCGACAATGGTTTGAAAATCGATTTGAACGCCAACTTCCGGAGCCGTGAACAAGTGTTAGAAGGAACGAACTTTATCTTCTCGCAAATCATGGGGATACGTGTCGGGGAAATCGACTACGACGATGCAGTTGCATTGAAACCGAAAGCACCGTATCCGAAAGCGGATATGCCGGTCGAACTGGCGCTGATCCATGAGCCGGAAGAAGCGGATGTGATAGATCAGGAAGAACTTGAGAAGTCCAAGTGGGAAGCGCGCTACATCGCGAGAAAAATCCGCAAGCTGATGGACGACGGGGAAAAAGTGACGGACCCGTGGAGTGGTGAAGTCCGTCCAATCGCTTACAGCGATATTGTGGTCTTGCTGCGTTCGATGACATGGTCCGGTGATTTTGTAGACGAATTCGAAGCGGCTGGCATCCCACTTTATGCAGAGCTGAGAGGCGGCTATTTCGATGCGCTGGAAGTGATGATCATGATGAACACGCTTCGCGTCATCGATAACCCATATCAAGACATCCCGCTTGTCTCGGTTCTTCGTTCACCGTTTGTCGGGCTCGGGGAAAATGAGTTGGCAGAGATCCGTCTTGCTGCACCGCAAGCTTCATTTTACGAAGCGGTTAAATCGTTCATCCGCGGAGGCGGGGAAGTGAATGCGCAAGCTGCCGAAAAGCTGCGTCGTTTCCTGCTGCAGCTGGAGGATTGGCGCAATATGGCGAGACGCGGTTCATTATCGGAGCTCGTGTGGCAAGTATATTTGGATACGAATTATTACGAAATGGCTGGTGCGATGTCAGGCGGCAAGCAGCGCCAGGCAAACCTTCGCGCCTTACATGACCGTGCACTCGAGTACGAGAAAACGTCGTTCCGGGGATTGTTCCGCTTCTTGCGGTTCGTTGACCGGATGCGCGATAGAGGAGACGACCTTGGCACTGCGAAGTCGTTGACGGAAAAAGAAGATGTGGTGCGTCTCATGACTGTCCACAAATCGAAGGGACTTGAATTCCCGGTCGTCTTTTTCGCAGGTGCTGGGCGACAGTTCAACGAAATGGATTTCCGGAAGTCGTATTTATTCGATCAGGATTATGGTTTGGCAGTTAAGGCAGTCAATCCGGAAACACGCGTCGAGTATACGTCATTGCCGTTTCTTGCGGTGCGCGAAACACAGTTGCTGCAAATGAAGGCGGAAGAGATGCGTGTTCTGTATGTGGCGATGACGCGGGCGAAGGAACGTCTTTATTTGACCGCGTCCGTGAAGGACATTGAAAAGCTGCCGGAACGATGGAAGACAGCTAGCCGGGAAGACCGCTTGCCGGACTTCATGCGTTCCCGTGCAAAAGGATATTTGGACTGGATCGGTCCGGCACTTATGCGTCATGCGGATATTGCACCCGAGTTCGGTGGCAGTGGCTATACAATTGACCATCCGTCACAGTTCAAGCTTGAAATCGTTGAACGGAACGACTTGAAGCCGGTACCTCTCGTATTGGAAGAAGAGCAGGACGTGGCGGACGAAGTGGTATCGATGGAAGCGGAAGTGAAGAGCCGGTTTGATTTCAAGTATCCATTTACCCGCTCAGTTGATAAACGTTCGAAGCAATCGGTCAGTGAGCTGAAGCGACTGCAGATGCTGCAACGGCAAGATGAGCCGGAATCGTTCATCCGGAATGCGACCGATGACACGCGGACCATCATGAACCGGCCGGAATTCCTGCAGGAGAAGCGATTGACTGCTGCGGATATCGGGACCGCGGTCCATGCCATTATGCAGCATATCCCGCTAGACCGAAAGATGGATTTGACAGAAGTGCGTACGTTCATCGATTCACTCGTCGGAATGGAAATCTTGTCGGAAGCAGAAGCACGTGCAGTGCGGCCGGAAGGCATCGTCCGTTTTTATGACAGTGAGATGGCTGAGCGTTTACACGCTGCAAAAGCAATCAAACGAGAAGTGCCGTTCACGTATACGAAAGAAGATGAAGACGGAGATCATCAGATTATCCAAGGAATCATCGACTGCTTGTTTGAAGAAGAGGACGGCTGGGTTTTACTTGATTATAAGACGGACAGCATCCGTCATCTCCCTGAACCAGCGCGTGAAATGACAGCGCGTTATGGCGTGCAGCTTTCTGTATACGGAGAAGCGGTCGAAGCGATTCTTCGTGTGCCAATCAAGGAACGCGTCCTTTATTTATTCAACACACATCAACAATTGACAATCGAGGGGAGTTAATTCATTGCAGCCGACACCATTGACGGAACGGATTTATGCAATTGATTTGATGAGGGGGTTCTCGCTTTTGGGAATCCTGCTCGTCAATATGCTTTCGTTCCACACACCATTTTCATATATCGACCCGTACAGCTGGTTCAGCGATGCAGGGGACCGGGAAGTGTTCTGGTTCATCGACGTCTTCGTCCAGGCGAGCTTTTACCCGCTGTTTGCCATGCTCTTCGGTTACGGGCTGGCGATGCAATTCAATAAGAGTAAAGCGAAGCTCGAGCCTTTCATGCCACTCGCTGCACGCAGATTGTTCGTATTGCTGGGCTTTGGGATTATCCATGCGTTCTTGATCTGGTACGGGGATATCCTTATTACATATGCCATCATGGGTTTCTTGTTGCTCGGGCTGATCCGGCTGCATCCAGGTTGGCTACTCGGGATCGGTGTGCTTCTGTACACGTTGCCACACACGCTTTTTCTTGGATTGATGTTCCTTGCAGTTGCTGTTGATCCAAACTTCTATACCGGCATCCAGGAAGTGTCTTCATCGATCGAAGCGTATGCCACAGGTTCTTTTGCAGAAGTGTTCGCACAGCGCCTGAACGACTGGACGTATGCGAATAACTTCGGCACATTCTTTGTTCTTGTCTTCACGATCTTGCCATTCTTATTGGTGGGAGCGGCTGCTGCAAAATGGCGCCTGATCGAACGTGTGCAGGAATTGAAGAGAATATGGATTGTCCTTGCTATCGTCCCGTTCCTCATTGGCTTCGTCTTGAAGCTCGTGCCGTTCGTGACATCGGCGAACTACGCGTCGATCTACGTGCAGGACATGTTCGGTGGACCGTTACTTGCGATAAGTTACGCAGCAATTATTGCCTTGATCGCCCAGACAGCCATGGCTAAGAAGGTGCTATCACCTGTCGCCAAAGCCGGCCGGATGTCGATGACGACTTACTTGACGCAGTCGGTCATTGCCACATTGATTTTCTATTCTTACGGACTTGGCCTGTACGGACAAGTCGATATTTTGACAGGCACAATCATTGCGCTCGGTATTTTTGCCGTGCAATTGATCTTCTCTGAATTCTGGCTCCAAAAGTTCCGTCAAGGCCCGGTCGAGATGCTCTGGCGCAAATTGACGTACGGGAAGAATGGAAAAACGAGCGGGAAGCGTGTGTAAGAAATCCGGCGAGGAATTTCTTCTGCGCAAACATTGCATTATTTCGAAAAAAATGACTATTAAGAAGCTGCACTGTGTATAATGGATGGAACTACAAAAAAGGAGTGTTTGACGAATGAAGCTGTTGTCTTTTCGATATCAAGAAAGAACAAGTTTTGGCCCAAAAGTGAAGAAAGAAGAAGCTGTATGGGATATGGCAGCAATTCAGGAAGAGTTTGCGTTATTTGAACAATTTCCTGCCATTTTGACGGATGGTGTTGCTTTTGGAATGGAGTTCGTAGAGCAAGTGCGCCAGCTGGCCCAAACGGCTGCGGATTCTGAAACCCCAGAGAAATTCAAACGTTCTTTCTCGGACATCGAATGGTTGGCACCGATCTCCCGGACTCCGAAAAACGTCATCTGTGTAGGCAAGAACTACGCAGACCATGCGAAGGAAATGGGCGCGGAAGCACCGGTCGATTTGGTCGTCTTCACAAAAGCACCGAACACGATCGTAGCGGACGAAGCACATGTATCGGTCCACGCCGACCTGACAGATTCCTATGATTACGAAGGAGAGCTTGCAGTTGTCATCGGCAAAGGCGGCAAGTCCATTCCGAAACAACTTGCGTATGACCACGTATTCGGTTATACGATCGCGAACGATTTGACTGCACGTGATGCACAAGCGAAGCACCAGCAGTTTTTCTTAGGAAAGAGCTTCTCGGAATCCTGTCCACTTGGTCCATACCTTGTGACGAAAGACGAGATTCCCCAGTCACAGGACTTGTCCATCGTCACGAAAGTCAACGAAGAAGTGAGACAGAACGGCAACACGAAACAAATGCTCCGCCGCGTCGATGAGCTGATCGCTGAGATTTCGAAGTACGTTGAATTGGAGCCGGGCGATGTCATTTTGACAGGCACTCCTGCAGGCGTCGGGAAAGGGTTCAACCCGCCGAAGTTCTTAAAAGCAGGCGATACGGTGAAAGTTTCCATCGAATCGATCGGCACGCTCGTCACACATTTTTCATAACCTGAAAAGCTATTTGCCAGCCGAATTATGATACACTTGTGTGGATACTAATAGACGAGGTGAGATTTTGGACTTTCTAACAGATGCAACACATCTCCACATTACGACGTGGGTCGTAGCACTAGCTCTTTTCTTTGCTGCAGTAGTCATGGGAACTGAAAGCAAAGGCCGAAAAATAGTTCACATGGTCTTGCGCTTGTTCTACATCTTGATCATCATCACAGGTCTTGCACTCTTCATCGCATGGTCTTCTGCTGATGCAATGCAGTACGGCATCAAGTTCCTATTCGGAGTCCTGACGATCGGGATGATGGAAATGGTGCTTGTGCGCAGTAAGAAACAGAAGCCAACGACAATGTTCTGGGTACTATTTGCATTGTTCTTGCTCGCGACATTGTTCTTCGGATTCAAACTTCCACTTGGCTTTGATTTCTTAGCTTAAGGGAAGCGGGAGGCAGGTGCATTCATGCGCCTGCTTTTTTTTGAGGGAAATCCGTCACAGTTTGGACGAAAGTCATCCGAAACATCATAAATTCCTCGTTCTGTCATAGCAGCCCGAAAGGCAGTTTGATAAAATAGTGCAAGTGGAATGATATTGGACCTCATCGAAGGAGGAAATGGCAGTGCAAAGAAAATTCTTGGCCGGTTTGCTGACGGCTATTCTTATGATCAGTTCGCTTCCGACTGCGGCATCTGCAGAACCGGCGCAGGAACTGAAGGACGAAAGCATTTATGACCTTCTCGTCGATCGCTTCTTCAATAAACAATCGGACAATGATTTCGAAGCGAATTCACGGGATATCAACGGATTCTCGGGAGGGGACTTCGGCGGAATCACAAACAACCTGAATCATATACAAGAACTCGGATTCACGATGATCTCGATCGGTCCGGTGTTCGCGACAGCGACATATGATGGCAAGCAAGTGCTTGATTACAGCCAGCTTGACCGCCACTTCGGAACGGAAGAAGAATTCGAGGAACTGCTCGAAGCTGCGAAGAAATGGAACTTGAAAGTCATCATCGATGTGCCGACCCAGACGCTAAGTCCGGATCATACATGGATGTCGACGAATCCGGAATGGTTCATAGAAGGTGAGGACGGGACGGTCGCACTTGATACCACGAATGAAGAAGTGCAGACGGCATTGACCGATGCACTTGGGGATTTTATCATGCGATTCAAAGTGGACGGACTTCGTCTGCAAACGGCCGATCAGTTGGCCCCCGAATTCATCCGCAGCTTCTCGGCATCAATGAAAGGAATCCGCGATATTTACGTCATCGGTGACAGTGAGATGGAACCGGTCGAAGGACTTGACTTAACGGTGCAGCCTGGACTGGAAGAAGCGATGCGGAAATCACTGAAGAACTTTGACCAAGGACTCGGAGACCTTCCGGATTTGATGGAAGAGAGCGGTGACTACTTGATTCAAGTCGATTCGATTTTCGATTCTCGCTTCACAGCGGACGTTGTGGATGACCGCGGCTATCCGCCGACACGCTGGAACGTATTGATGGCACAGTTCCTGACGATGCCGGGTGTACCGGTCTTCCAATATGGATCTGAAATCGCGATGAACGGGGCGACGATTCCGGAATCCCACCAGATTATGGACTTGAGCGTGGACGAGGAGCTCAGTCAACGGATTACCGACTTGAACTCGCTACGCAATAAGTCAGCTGCACTGCGTACGGGGGATATCGAAATCCTTCACGCGGAAGATGACTGGCTCGTCTACAATCGTTTCAACGACGAAGAATCTTGGATCATTGCCGTCAACAACTCTTCTTCGACGAAGAGTTTGAACATCCCGGCTGAAGTAGTGGGGGATGACAAGGAGATGCGCGGCTTATTCGAGAATGACATCGTCCGTGTCGATGGAAACGGTGAATACCGTATCACGCTCGACCGCGAAATCGCCGAGACGTATCATGTGAAAGACTCGGAAGGGCTCAACATCGCCTACATCATGACATTGATCATCATGTACATCACGTTCGTCTTCTTCCTATGGTTCGTTTGGAAAAAAGGCAGACAGCGCAAAGCGGATGAAGCGAAAAAGAAAAGCAACGCTTAATAATAGAAGAAATGTTAAAAAGGCTATCCTAAGAAGTCGTCCGGCGACTTTCCAGGATAGCCTTTTGTGTATTATACATACGATTCGAAGAAGAATAATGCAAGCGTGCCTGGGCCAGTGTGAGAACCGATCACTGAACCAACCATGTGCACTTCAACGGACTGCGGCTTGAAGCGGCTTTCGATTTCATCCTTCAACTGGTTTGCGAAATCGAGATCGTCTGCGTGACTGATCGCGATGTGCTGCTTGTCGAGGTCATTGCCGCGTTCTTCCATCAATTCGATCATACGTTTCAATACTTTCTTACGTCCACGGAGTTTTTCGATCGGCACGAGCTTGCCATTCTCGACATTCAGAAGTGGCTTGATGTTCAAGAGTCCACCAACAAATGCGCTTCCTTTAGAGATGCGGCCGCCTTTTGCCATGTAGTCCAAGTCTTCTACAGTAAAGATGCTCTGTAGATTGTCTGCCAATTTCTCGACATTGGCGATGATCGCATCCAGCGGCTCACCAGCATCTCGCAATTCGACTGCACGTTTGACGAGCAGGCCGTAACCGAGTGAAGCGGCTTTCGAATCGAGGATGGTCAATTTCAAATCCGGATAGTCTTCCCGCACTTGATTGGCGATCATGACAGCGGTCGAGTATGTACCTGACAGCTCTGAAGAAAAGGCGACATAGAAGCCTTCTTCGCCATCCTTCGCCAATTGTTGGAATGCCTTTTGCATATCTTCAGGCGAAACTTGGGAAGTCTTCGGCTGTCCACCTGAGCGGATGGCGTCATAGATCTTGCTTGAATGGATCGTCAGGATGTCTTCATACTCCTCGTCACCAATGTGGACGCGGAGCGGGAAGAGCGCTACATTGTTGTCGTCAAAAAACTGCTTCGGTAAATCAGAAGCACTATCAGCGAATAGTCTCATCTTTTTCCCTCCAATGAATAGAATTTTATGTTGTTACTGTTAAGTTCAAACGATCGATCAAAAGTTCTGCGATTCCATCTTCATTATTCGATAAAGTGACTTCATCCGCAATGTTTTTTAATGGCGAAATCGCATTTCCCATCGCGACGCCGACACCTGCATAGTCGATCATTTCCAAATCGTTGTCTTCATCACCGAATGCGATGATGTGCTGACGGTCGATTCCGAGAGACTTGCTTACACGATCGATGCCGACTGCCTTACTCAAGCCGCTCTTGACGATCTCGATGACGTGCCATGGTGCGCCCCAACGACGGTGGTCGATCACTTCCGCATGGACGAATGACAAGTGATCATGGATGAGCGGGACTTTCTCGACAGGTGCATGGATCAAAAGGGAAGTCGGGTCATCTTTCAAGTAGTTCCGCAAGTCGCCTGTCGTGACGGCTGGCTCGCCGAATGTGAAGATATCAAGCAACTTCTCATCGTGATGGTGGATGTACACGTCATCGAGCACTTCTGCGACGATGTTGTTGAAATTGAACGAGTGCATCGATTCGACGACTTCATGCACGACGTTCAAGTCGATCGGCGTGTGGAACTGTCCCCAAGATGTATCCACCGGGTTATGGACGAATGCACCGTTGAAATTGACGATCGGAGTGTTCAATCCGAGCTGCTGGTAATAAAGGATACTGGCGCGGTACGGTCGTCCGGTCGCAATCATGACCTGGTGCCCGGACGACATCGCTTGCTGGAGTGTTTGTTTCGTTTTATCTGATATTACTTTTTGGTCTGTTAGTAATGTTCCGTCCAAGTCCAGGACGATCAAATGCTGCTTCATAAACTATCTCCTCTCCAATTATATATAGTGTATCGATAAGGAATGCATTTCGTCAAAAAAATTTGGTTTTTGTAGAAGGTCTTCGTTTGCTGGCGTCTTTAAATATTGATACGATGGGTGGGAAGGAAGTGATGAAGATGTTAGTCAAACAAGAGAAATGGGGAAGTATTCCGGTGTTGCATGCCATGCCGAACGAGGGAGAGGAAGATCCTTTACCGACGGTCATCTTTTTCCACGGATTTACGAGTGCGAAAGAGCACAATTTGCACTATGCGTACAATCTTACGCAAAAAGGGATCCGCGTGATCTTGCCTGAAGCGCATCTTCACGGAGAACGTTCGGAAGAGTTGGATGTCATCCAGATGAGCTTGCGCTTCTGGGAAATCGTCTTGACGAACATTGAAGAATTGAAATTCCTACATAGTTATATGAAGGAAAAGGAATTGGCGACTGATCGAATCGCTGTCGCAGGCACGTCGATGGGCGGCATTACGACCATGGGGGCGCTCACTGTTTATCCTTGGATCAAAACAGCAGCTGTCATGATGGGAGCACCGAACTTCGTAGGTCTTGCTTCTGCACAAATGGCGCAATTCGAAGCGCAAGGATTCGAATTGCCGATCAATGACGAAGAACGCAAGAAGATGCTTGCTACGCTCGCTTATTTCGATATGACGCAGCAAAAGGAAAAAATGGCTGGTCGCCCAGTGTTTTTCTGGCACGGACAAAAAGATCCGACCGTACCGTTCGAACCGACATATCGATTCTATCGAGAGCTGGAAGCGGATTACGCGAAAACACCGGAGCGCATCGAATTCATGAATGATAAAGATGCGGCGCATGCCGTAAGCCGTGCAGGAATGCTGACATCGGTCGATTGGCTGACGAAGCATCTTGCAGAATGAAGCATGTCCGTTTCATTCGATGCCGATATTTGTTAAACTGAAGATACTAGAGAAGGAGGGATTCTGAATGGATCAAGAAATGCGCGAGAGTATGATGGGTGCGTTGGAACAAGTAATCGACCCTGAGTTGGGAATCGACATTGTGAACCTTGGCTTGGTGTATGACGTTGATTTGTCCGAGGAAGGCGTTGCAACAGTGACGATGACATTGACATCCATGGGTTGTCCGATGGGTCCTCAAATCGTACAAATGACAAAGGAAGCTTTGGCAGACTTGCCAGAAGTGAACGAAACAGAAGTAAACATCGTTTGGCAGCCAGTTTGGAGCAAGGACCATATGTCCCGCTACGCTAAAATGGCACTAGGTGTTCGATAACTCTTTTACAATAAGTGTATCTCGATAGAAGGACTTCGGTTCCTTTACAAATGGAAAACAGGTAGAGAAAAGATTTCTTTTCTCAACCTGTTTTTTTACGTCTGAAAGAAAAGCACATTTCCTCAGTCGATGCGGCATACTTCGACAGGACACCCTTCACACTCAATCTCGTTTTTCAGAAACGCGAGATCATGGATGGTGATGTGCCCGTGATCACTCGACAAGACACCGCGCTTCTTCAAGTCGCTCATCATTCGGTTGATCACTTCGCGACTTGAGGCACAAAAGTTTGCAAGGTCCTGATCGGTCAACGGCTTCGAAAAGCGGAGATCCCCATTGGCATCAGGCTCTCCATATGAATTGGAAAGGCGGATCAATGTCGAAAATAACGCGCCTTTCTTTCCATACAACAGCAAATCACGGAACAACGTTTGGCTCCGGTGATTTTGTAGCTGTACGAACTGGAGCCACTGCATCAGCAATTTCGCATCGTCTGACAAGATCTCTTCCAGCTGCAGTCTTGTACAGCAGTACACGATACTATCATGCGTGGCCGTCGAAGTGGCTGCGTAATACGATGTCTTGCAGAACAAGGAAGTCTCACCGGTGAAACTCTCGGGCTGACAAAGACGCAATGTCATTTCCTTGCCATCCTTCGTTTCCTTACTAATGCGGATCTGTCCTTGTTTCAAGAAAAACACCTGATCCGCGCTTTCCCCTTCCTGGTAGAGCTGCATTCCTTTCTTCACATGCACCAGTGTACCATTTTCAGTAAAAATCCGTTCGAGCGTCATACCATCTGTCGACATCTGGTTCACTTCTTTCTGAATAACTTCTTAATTGCTTAGGCGCACCTAATCTTACATTTCTATTCTATTAACAAAATAAGAACGCAGTGGTCTACGCAGTCACCACCCGACCAGATCCCCTTTTCTCCGTTTATTCTAGCACAAAACACCTCCAATCCAACATCCTATTTGTTGCGGAAATTCTAATAAAATTGTATAATTTAATTAGTCAAAGAAGGTCAAAAAAGGAGTGGTCACATGGTTCAATTTCAAAATGAAGAAGAAAAAACGCCGCTTGAGCAATTCGGACGTAACTTAATTGAACAAGTCGCAGAAGGCAAAATGGACCCGGTCATCGGGCGAGATCAAGAAATCCGCAACGTTATCCGCATCCTGTCACGCAAAACAAAGAACAACCCGGTTCTAATAGGTGAGCCAGGCGTCGGAAAAACAGCCATCGTCGAAGGACTCGCTCAGCGCATCGTCCGCAACGATGTGCCGGAAGGTCTGAAGGATCGCATCATCTATGAATTGGATATGAGTTCACTGATTGCAGGAGCTAAATACCGAGGAGAATTCGAAGAACGTCTGAAAAGTGTCTTGAAGCAAGTAAAGGACAGCGATGGACAGATCATCTTGTTCATCGATGAGATCCATACCATTGTCGGAGCAGGGAAGACGGAAGGTGCGATGGATGCCGGGAATATGTTGAAGCCGATGCTAGCACGTGGTGAGCTGTTCTGTATCGGTGCAACGACACTTGATGAGTATCGCATGAACATCGAGAAAGACGCAGCGTTAGAGCGACGCTTCCAGCAAGTGCTTGTACGGGAACCATCCGTTGAAGATACAGTTTCGATTCTTCGGGGACTAAAGGAGCGTTTCGAACTGCACCACGCAGTCCGTATCCACGACCGAGCGCTTGTCGCAGCAGCAACCATGTCGGATCGTTATATCACTGAGCGGTTCCTGCCAGATAAGGCGATCGACTTGATTGACGAAGCGTGTGCGATGATCCGCACTGAAATCGATTCGATGCCGCAAGAACTGGATGAAGCGACAAGACGTTTGATGCAGTTGGAAATCGAAGAACAGGCGCTGAAGAAAGAGAAAGACCAGGCAAGCCAGATGCGCTTGGAGACATTGCGTGAAGAAATCGCTTCGATTCGTGAAGGTTCCGAAGAGATGAAGAAACGCTGGGCGGCAGAGAAAGAATCACTGCAGATCATCCAGAAAAAACGGGAACAAATGGACACACTTCGCCGCAAGCTCGAAGAAGCGGAGTCGAAATATGATTTGAATGCGGCAGCGGTATTGCGTCACGGGGAGATCCCACAGCTCGAAAAAGAGTTGGCAGCACTTGAACAAGGGTTGAAAGCGGAAGATGCAAGCAGGCTGTTGCGTGAAGAAGTGACAGAGGAAGAAATTGCAGGCATCGTTGCACGCTGGACGGGCATCCCGGTAACCAAGCTTGTCGAAGGCGAACGGGAAAAGCTATTGCGTCTGGACGACACGTTGAAAGAACGGGTCATCGGGCAGGACCGCGCAGTCGAGCTGGTGACGGAAGCGGTATGGCGTGCACGGGCTGGCATCAAAGACGAAGCGAAACCGATCGGCTCATTCATCTTCCTTGGACCGACCGGTGTCGGGAAGACGGAACTCGCTAAAGCGCTCGCAGCTAACCTGTTCGATTCGGAAGACCACTTCATCCGCATCGACATGTCCGAGTATATGGAAAAGCATAGTGTGTCACGGCTTGTCGGTGCGCCGCCAGGCTACGTCGGCTATGAAGAGGGCGGCCAACTGACGGAAGCGGTACGCCGCAATCCCTACTCAGTCGTGCTGTTGGATGAAATCGAAAAAGCACATCCGGACGTTGCGAACATCCTGCTCCAGATTTTGGACGATGGACGTATTACGGATAGCCAAGGGCGACTCATCAACTTCTCGAATACAGTCGTCATCATGACATCGAATATCGGTTCATCGTTTATCGGAGCGGATACAGGCGATCATGAGCTGGAAGATGTCGTCATGGCCGAACTGCGTAAGCATTTCAAGCCAGAACTATTGAACCGGGTCGATGACATCGTCATTTTCCATGCATTGAACGACAAGCACTTCCACGGCATTGCGAAGAAATTGCTCGGAGACTTGGCGAAACGTATGCTTGGACTGGAAATCACACTCGAGGCTGATGAGGACGTCATTTCCTATATCGTGGAAGCCGGGACGGATGCCGTATTCGGTGCGCGACCGCTCAAACGGTTCATCCAGCGTGAAATCGAAACGAAAATTGCGCGCGAGATGATCAAAGGGGAAATTCCGCCACACAGTGTGTTGCATCTGTCAATGAAGCAAGGACAGCTGCAAGTGTCGGTTGAATAACAGTTGATGAATTTTTTCATGGGAAAGCAAAAAGTACGGCCACTCCAGTGATGAATATTGGAGTGGCCGTACTTTTTTAATCAATGCTTTTCAGCAGTCGGTGCATCCGGAATCAACGCTGCGATGATGAAGATCATGACAGACACTGCCAATGAGATGTAGACACCCAACATGAAGTCAAAATCTACGTTTTGTACAGCACTTACTACATAGTTAACCATTGTGATCAAAATGAATGACCAAATAATCGTTCCGATATATTGCATGGATTTTCACCTCAACATGAATTTCTCTTTTCATCATAGCACACTGATGGGAGGACAGAAAGAACCAATGTTCAAGAAAAAAATAATATGGCAGAAATTTGTCGAAGTTGAAATATCATTTTTCATCGCTTATAATTATCACCAGGTACTAATAATTGATGGTAATTCGGAAAGAGGGATCTTATGAATGCAGGAATAATCGGTATCGGTCGATCGTTGCCGGAACAGAAACTGACGAACTTCGATCTGGAGAAGCGGATGGATACGTCTGATGAATGGATTCGCACGATGACCGGCATTCAAGAACGCCGCATCGCCAGTGACGAAGAGAATACATCCCATATGGCGAAGAAAGCTGCAGAAAAGGCGATTGCGGATGCTGGAATCGATCCGGCGGACATCGGCTTGATCTTAGTCGCGACGGTGACACCGGATCAACCGTTTCCTTCGATGGCGTGTGTCATCCAGCAGCAGATCGGTGCAGTTAACGCAGCAGCGATGGATATTTCGGCTGCATGTGCAGGGTTCATGTATGGACTCGTGACAGCGAAACAGTTCATCGAGTCGGATGTTTATAAATATATCTTAGTGGTCGGAGTAGAGAAGCTCTCGAAAATCACCAACTGGGAAGACCGCAATACGGCTGTGTTGTTCGGAGATGGAGCAGGCGCTGCAATCGTTGGGAAAGTGCAGGAAGGCCGTGGAATTCTTTCATTCGAACTTGGCGCTGACGGTACAGGAGGCAAACACCTGTATCAGGACAAGCATCTTGTGATGAACGGCCGTGAAGTATTTAAGTTCGCTGTCCGGCAAATGGGTGAATCTGCAGAGAACGTCATCCAAAAGGCTGGACTTGAAAAAGAAGACATCGATTTCCTGATTCCGCACCAAGCGAATATCCGGATCATGGAATCTTCGAGAGAACGTCTCGGGCTTCCAGTTGACAAGATGTCCAAGACGATTCATAAGTACGGCAATACATCTGCAGCGTCCATTCCGATTTCCCTTGTGGAAGACGTGGAAGAAGGCCGGATCAAAGAAGATGATGTTGTCGTGATGGTCGGCTTCGGCGGAGGGCTCACTTGGGGAGCTATCGCCATGCGTTGGGGGAAATGATGAGCTTAACAGGAAAGGATGAGGGGAAAATGGAAAAACGGCGTGTTGTAATTACAGGAATCGGGGGCGTCACGCCTCTTGGAAATACAATTGAAGAAACATGGGAGGCAATCAAAGCCGGGAAATCTGGCGTTGGTCCTTTAACACGCTTGGATTCGGATCAATATCCGGCAAAAGTAGCAGCGGAAGTGAAAGATTTCAATATCGAGGATTACATCGAGCGCAAGGAAGCGCGTAAGATGGACCGCTTCACGCATTACGCACTTGCTGCATCAATTATGGCGATGAAAGATTCAGGTCTTGTTATCGATGAAAAGAACGCGCCGCGCACTGGTGTGTGGATCGGATCCGGTATCGGTGGAATGGAAACGATCGAAAATCAGATGGATGTTCTCAATACGAGAGGCGTCCGCCGAATTTCTCCGTTCTTCGTTCCGATGATCATTCCGGACATGGCATCCGGTCAAGTATCGATCCATTTCGGAGCAAAAGGAATCAACTCATGTTCCGTGACTGCTTGTGCATCCGGCACGAACTCGATTGGTGATGCATTCAAAGTGATTCAGCGCGGTGACGCGGATGCAATGATCACTGGCGGTGCAGAAGCGCCGATCACACGTCTTGCAGTGGCTGGCTTCACAGCGAATACGGCATTGACGACGAACGACGATCCGACAACTGCATCCCGTCCATTCGACAAGAACCGTGATGGCTTCGTAATCGGTGAAGGAGCGGGCATTATCATCCTGGAGGAGTATGAGCATGCGGTTGCACGTGGTGCGAAGATCTATGCCGAAATCACAGGCTACGGCGCTACAGGCGATGCACACCACATCACGGCACCAGCTCCAGGAGGCGAAGGGGCAGCACGTGCAATGGAGCAAGCGATTCAGGACAGTGCAATCCAGCCGGATGAAATCGGGTATATTAACGCGCACGGGACTTCGACGCCATATAATGACTTATATGAAACAATGGCGGTCAAATCCGTCTTTGGAGAACATGCATAT
Source organism: Planomicrobium sp. YIM 101495 (assembly GCF_009707665.1). Taxonomy (GTDB): domain Bacteria; phylum Bacillota; class Bacilli; order Bacillales_A; family Planococcaceae; genus Planococcus. The sequence goes on along the minus strand of NZ_WLZW01000001.1, from coordinate 1,040,173 downwards.
GACCTTGCCATTTCATCTACGAAATCGATGACGGGCCACTTGCTTGGTGCAGCTGGAGGTATCGAAGCGATCTTCACGGCACTTGCCTTGAAGGAAAGCGTCCTGCCTCCGACGATGAACTACGGGACGCCGGATGAAGAATGTGATCTGGACTATGTGCCAAATGAAGCAAGAGAGAAAGAGCTTACCTATGCCTTAAGCAATTCCTTAGGCTTCGGTGGGCATAACGCATCGCTCGTCTTTAAGAAATTCGAAGGTTAAAATGGTCCTAGTTAAAAAGCGTTCCACTTCATAAGTGGGACGCTTTTTTATTATTTGTCTTATTTTCTGTCAAATTTCTTGGGAAGTTTAATTAGTTCACAAAGTCATTAAACCCTTGTCATTATTGGATTTATCAGCAAACTTGTTGTTTTTTATTGGAAATAGGTTTTGTAATTTACAAAAAACATATTGCGTTTGAAATGAATCTGTAATAAACTTTACCCTAGTTAGAATAGAAAGAAAAATAGAAAAAAGCTAGAGGTGTTTGAATGTCAGCTAATAACTTCACAGCAAAGAAGGCACCCATTCTACAAGTGAAAAATCTTCAGACGGGTTTCAAGATCGATGGAGATTACTATAATGCAGTTGAAGGTGTTTCTTTTGATGTAGACCGTAAGCAGATTGTCGGGGTAGTGGGAGAGTCCGGCTGCGGGAAAAGTGTAATGTCCCTATCCATCATGCAACTTCTGCCACAAGGAATCGGAAAGATCCGTGGAGGAGAAATTACATTCGAGGGAGAAAATATTTCAGAATTCTCCGATAAGAAGATGAACCAAATTCGCGGAAAAGACATCTCGATGATCTTCCAAGAACCGATGACATCTTTGAACCCGGTCTTCACGATCGGTTACCAGATCGAAGAAGTAATCTTGAACCACGAGAAAATTTCTAAGAAAGAAGCGCGATTGCGATCGGTCGCTCTCCTGAAAAGTGTCGGAATTCCACGCGCAGAGAAAATCGTGGAAGAATACCCTCACCAACTATCAGGGGGAATGAGACAGCGTGTCATGATTGCCATGGCGATCGCATGTCAGCCGAAACTTCTGATTGCGGATGAGCCGACAACAGCATTGGATGTTACTGTCCAAGCACAGATTCTGGAACTGTTGAAGGGCATCCAGGAATCGAACGACATGGCCATCATCTTGATTACCCATGACCTTGGTGTCGTCGCTGAAATCTGTGATGAGGTCATCGTTATGTACGCAGGTAAAATCGTCGAACGTGCGAGCGTGGATGAACTGTTCAATAATCCGAAACATCCATATACAGATCTTCTTATGAAGGCGATCCCGAAAATGACGGAGGATGTCGAGAAGCTGGCGACGATTGAAGGGCTTGTTCCTTCTGTCATCAACATGCCGCAGGTCGGATGCCGTTTTGCGAACCGCTGTCCTGCAGCAATGCCGGAATGTCTCACTGTCACGCCTATGCTGAATGATGTCGCATCAAATCATCAGACAGCATGCCTCTTGTATGACTCAAGCTGGCCAGAAGGAGAAACTAGACAAAGAGAAGGGGCAACGATTCAATGACAACTAGAGATTTCGTCCAGGAAAGAATAGATAGCCTCGAAGAGCGTGAAGTTCTCCTGGATGTCCAAAACCTGAAAACATACTATCCAGTGACAGGTGGTTTCTTCAAACGAGTACTAGGCCACGTCAAAGCGGTCGATGATATTTCCTTCACGATCCGACGCGGTGAAACTTTAGGGCTCGTTGGTGAGTCAGGGTGTGGCAAGTCCACGACAGGACGTACAATCCTTAGACTAGCGAAACCGACTGATGGCAAAATCCTTTTTAACGGCAAAGACATCACGAAAGTGTCCGGCAAGAAATTGCAGCAGGCACGCCGTGACTTCCAGATGGTCTTCCAAGATCCGTATGCATCGCTTAACCCGATGCAGATGGTCGGGGACATCATCGCCGAACCGATCCTCAACTACGAGAAGCGGAACAAGAAGGAACTTGAAAAAGAGATCAAAGCATTATTGACACGGGTTGGGCTGCCTGAAGAGGCTTATTATAAATATGCACATGAATTCTCAGGAGGACAGCGCCAACGTATCGGGATTGCACGAGCCCTTGCGTTGAATCCAAAGCTCATCATCGCTGATGAGCCGGTATCGGCACTGGATGTTTCAGTCCAGTCACAAGTTTTGAACCTGCTGAAAGAGTTGCAGGAGGAGTTTGATCTGACTTATTTGTTCATCGCGCATGATTTGAGCGTCGTGAAACACATGAGTGACCGGATCGGTGTCATGTATTTGGGTAATCTCGTCGAGGTTGCTTCAAATAAAGATTTATACAGAGAGCCGCTGCATCCTTACACACAAGCGTTGATCTCCGCGATTCCCGAACCAAATACGGAAATCCGGAAAGAACGTATCGTGTTGCAAGGGGATGTGCCGAGCCCGCAGAATCCGCCGACAGGCTGCCCGTTCCATACGCGCTGCCCAATGGCAATGGAAGTTTGTTCGCAGAAGAAACCTCCATTAAAAGAAGTGCGGCCAGGTCATCACGTTGCGTGCGTTCTGTACTAAATCACAAAAAAAATTTTGGGGGGAACACCATGAAGAAGAAGTCTCTATATTGGCTTATGGCGATGATTCTTGTCCTTTCTGCATTCCTAGCGGCATGTGGCGGCAACGATGATTCAGCAACAAATGATGAGCCGAAAGACACAGACAAAGATACTGAACAAACAGATGATGGCGACGCTACTGATGCTGAGCCTGCTGAAGGCGGCACATTGGTATACGGACTTGACGCATCACCAGAAGGTCTATACTCTTCTGCTTTCTACGGCATTGCTACTGATGCTGAAGTCATCGCTCTTTTCGATGAGCCATTGATCGATTACAACGAGAACCTTGAGCCAATCCCGAACGTGGCTTCTTGGGAAACTGAAGACAACAAAGTCTTCAACTTCACATTTGAAGAAGGCGTAATGTGGCATAACGGCGAAGAATTGACAGTCAATGACTGGGTATTCGCTCTAGAAACAATCGCTAGCCCGGACTATGATGGTCCTCGTTACACAAACGTTTCAACAATCGAAGGTGCTGAAGCTTTCCGTAACGGCGAAGCTGATACTATCTCTGGTATTGAAGTTGTAAGCGACTATGAAATCACTATCACTTTCGACCAACCACGCGTAAACAACTTGACTAACTTGTGGGTTTACCCACTTCCAGAAGCTGCAATGGGTGAGACACCTGTAGCTGAAATGTCTGCTTCTGAATGGGTACGTTCGACTCCAGTCGGTATCGGTCCATTCAAAGTTGAAAACATCGTACCTGGAGAGTCTGTAGAATTCGTTAAAAACGAAGACTATTGGAATGGCGACGTTAAATTGGATTCAATCATCTTGCGCGTAATCGACAACTCTTCTGTTGTTGGTGCATTGCAAAATGGCGACGTTGATATGATCTCACTTCAGCCAGTTTCTGGTCCGGAAGTTGAGCCATTGGAAAACGTTGAAATCGTTACTTACCCTGGCCTTTCTTACTACTATGTAGGATTCAAGTTGGGTGTATTCGATAACGCTACTCAAACAATCACTGAAGAACTTCCAAAATATCAGGATAAAGAACTTCGTAAAGCGATGATGCATGCCCTTAACCGCCAAGAGTGGGTTGACGCATTCTTCTTCGGATATGCAAACGTAGTAAACGCTCCAGTACCGAGCTCTCACTGGAACTCTGCTGATGACAGCGAATTGAACACGTATGAGTATGATCCTGAAATGGCAATGCAAATCCTTGACGATGCTGGTTACGTTGATACAAACGGTGATGGCTACCGTGAAGATCCAAACGGCGACGAGCTAGTTGTTAAGTTCTCTCACTACGCTACTGGTAACCCAACATTCGAGTCACGCGCACAAGCGATCACTCAATACTGGGATGCTGTAGGCCTTAAATCAGAACTTGAAATGGTTGAAGTCAACTTGTACTATGACATGATTGAAAAAGATGACCCGGCAATCGAAACATTCTTCGGCGGATGGGGTACTGGAGCGGATCCAGATCCATCTGGTCTATGGAAAGCGGATCAGCTTTGGAACTACCCACGTTACAACAACCCAGAAGCAGATCAGTTGCTTGACGACGCTCTAGACATCGAAATCGTTGGTACGGATCAAGACAAACGTGCTGAACTTTACATCGAATGGCAGAAGATCGTCAACGAAGATCTACCAATGCTTTACATTGCTGAGCTAGAAGAAATCGTTGCATTGAATGAACGCGTAGGCGGCATTGAGTTCGACGTTTCTGGTCAAAACAACCCAGCAGAATGGTTTGTAACAGAATAATCCGGTTCCACACTTCAACGATGGGCGAGCAAGAAGCCCATCGTTGTACATTGTTAATGTTATTTAGGCTCTTATGCACGGTAAGGAGTATTTGAGGCCAAATAACTCTTACCGTGCCCGGGAGTTACAGCTGAGAATTTTTACAGACAAGGAGAGTATACATGCTGAAATATACACTTAGAAGGTTGCTTGGAATGATTCCTATGCTCATCCTTATATCCATTATCGTTTTCACATTGGCTAAATTGATGCCAGGGGATTCACTGAGCGGAGAAATCGATCCAAACAATACAAGCCCTGAGTATATCGCAGAAATGCGGGACAAACTCGGATACAACGATCCGTTACCAGTGCAATACTTCAATTGGATCACTGGCTTTGTACAAGGAGACTGGGGAAAATCGACCCGTTTTAAAGTTCCGGTCAATGACATCATTATGGAAAAGCTTCCTAACACATTGTTTTTAGGGATTTCTGCATTGGTCATCACTTATATTATGGCATTCATGATGGGGATGTATTCCGGAAGGCGGCCATATACATTAGGGGATAATGCGATTGCGGGCTTCAACTATATCATGCTTGCGATTCCTTCGTTTGTTGCAGCTGTATTCGCGATTTATTTCTTTGCGTTCCAGTTGAACTGGTTCCCATTCGGTGGTTCGGTCGATATCCGGGCAGATGAAGGAACGATGGATTATTGGATCAGCCGTGTCCATCACGTTATTCTGCCGGCGATTGTACTTGGTGCCATGAGTACAGCATCGTATACACAGTTTTTACGAAATGACATCATCGAGAACTCGCGTAAAGATTTTGTGCGGACAGCCCGTGCGAAAGGGACACCTGCAAGAAAGATTTATAACGTCCATATTTTGAGAAACTCGATCATTCCATTGGTTACATTCCTTGGCTTCGACTTTGCAGCTTTGATTGGCGGAGCGATCATTACTGAGACAATCTTTACGTACCCAGGGATTGGACAGTTATTCTTGGATTCTGTAACACACCGCGATTATCCGACGCTGATGGCTTTAACATTACTTTTGTCGTTCTTGACATTGGTCGGTAACTTGATAGCGGATATTTTATACGGCATCGTGGATCCACGAATTCGTCTGGATTAAGGAGGAAGCATATCTATGGCATCACCATCTACTACTATTGAGCAGCAAAAGAAGCCGGAAAGAAGCTTGTCTCCCTGGCAAATTGCACGGAAAAAATATATGAAAAACAAATTGGCGATGATCAGCACGATGTTTTTAGTGTTCGTAACGATTATGACGCTTTTGGCGCCATTCCTGGCCCCATATTTATCGCCAATACCGGATATTTCAAAAGTCAATATTTCTTCGATGAATATACCGCCGAATTCCGATCATTATCTTGGAACGGATAAAGCCGGACGTGACGTATTAACTCGTCTTTTCTACGGTGGTCGAATTTCCTTGCTTGTCGGGTTTAGTGCAACATTGATGGTCATCACGCTCGGCACGCTTGTCGGCTCCATTGCTGGATTCTTCGGCGGATTTGTCGATAATATTCTGATGCGTTTCACAGACCTTGTTCTGAACTTCCCATTCCTTGTATTTGTTATTGTATTGAACACGATCCTTTACGGAATCATCGATGGACTTTGGGTCTTGATCATCGTTATCGGTGTCTTGAGCTGGGGTGGCGTTGCTCGTCTTGTACGAAGCAAGGTCTTGGCAGAGAAAGAGAACGAGTATATTCTCGCTGCTTTGTCGATTGGATGTTCACCGGCAAAAGTCATCAGAAAGCACTTGTTGCCGAACGTACTATCTACAATCATCGTTCAAGCGACGTTGATCTTCGCAAGCATGATCGTTGTCGAATCGGCACTGAGCTATCTCGGCTTCGGGGTACCGCAAGCGACGCCATCATGGGGCAACATGCTGTCATCAGCGAATGAGCCTGATGTCCTTCAAGGGAAACCTTGGATCTGGATGCCACCAGCGATTGTTCTCACATTGACAATCCTGTCCGTAAACTTCATCGGTGAAGGGCTGAAAGATGCACTAAACCCGAAATCATTGCGTTAATTGAAAAAGCTGTCCTGAAAGGTCAACCAGACCTTCAGGACAGCTTTTCTTTATGGGTTTTAGTGATCGATTCCTTATTTCCGTTTCCGGCCAAGACCCATCGCGTTTTCCATTTTCTTGAGTGTGCGTGAAGCGATGGCATCCGCTTTTTCGGCACCTTCATCGAGAATGCGGTCCAGTTCGTCCGACGCGATCAATTCAGCGTAACGGCTCTGGATCGGTGCAAGGTGTTCCGTGACAGCTTTCGCAACAGATGCTTTGAAATCACCGTAGCCGATGCCGTCGTATTTTGCGACAAGTTCATCGATTGTTGCGTCTGTCAGAGCGGCTTCGATCGACAGCAAGTTCGAGACGCCCGGTTTGTTGACAGGGTCGAATGCCACAACTCCGTCCGAGTCCGTCACAGCACTCTTGATTTTCTTCTCGATCGTTTTCAAATCATCGAGTAGCGTAATGATCGCTTTTTTATTCGGATCGGACTTGCTCATTTTTTTCGTCGGATCTTGCAGTGACATGACCCGCGCGCCGTTTTTAGGAAGGCGGATGTCCGGGATCGTCAAGACATCGTTGAATTTTCGATTGAAGCGCTCTGCGAGGTCGCGTGTCAATTCGATGTGCTGTTTCTGGTCGTCGCCGACAGGAACGATTTCGGTACCGTAAAGCAGGATGTCCGCAGCCATCAGCGGCGGGTACGTGAGGAGGCCAGCAGAGACTGTGACGCTCTTCGTCGACTTGTCTTTGTACTGCGTCATGCGCTCAAGTTCACCGATCGTAGCCACACACTGCATCATCCAGCCGGCCTGAGCGTGTGCAGGCACTTCGGATTGGATGAATAGTGTCGCTTTGTTTGGATCGATGCCGACCGCCAAATAAAGGGCAGCGAGCGATTTGATATTTTTCCGTAGTTCCAGGCGGTCTTGCGGCATTGTGATTGCGTGCTGATCAACGATACAGAAAATGCAATCATATTCGTCCTGAAGCTCTGTAAACTGTTTAAAGGCCCCGATGTAGTTCCCGAGCGTGACAGTGCCGCTCGGCTGTACTCCTGAAAAAATTCGTTTCATTCGTAATTCCTCCTCCACTCAAATAAAAAAACACAGCACACATCCCTTGGTGAAGGGACGAATGATGTGTTTTTCCGCGGTACCACCCTAGTTGCCGCAAGCGGCCTCTCATCCCTGTAACGAAGGGAATACGGAATCGGATACTCTTGTTTCCCCGATCCAGCTCTAAAGTCCATTCAATGCCGCTTTCTGGCTGTTTGCACCACCCACAGCCTCTCTGGAAAAGAAAGGGAAGCATTTACTTGTCTTTGTCGTCGCTTGCTTATTGATTCCATTATATACGAAAAAGGAAAACCTATGCAATATCTCCACGTTTCCCTTTTCATTTATTGTGTAAATGTTAAAATGAGTACAGACTAGAAGGAGAGGGTGGACACTCAGATGAAATGGTTCAAACAGACAGCAGCAAGTGTATTGCTCCTCAGCGCAATTGCGGCACAGCCGGTATTTGCGGAAACTGAAGGGGAAACGATCGAATTCACGCCACGTACATATACCGGGATTACATACAATGAAGAAGTCGTCGCTTCTTCTGAATTGTTCAAGTATGACTCCGGTCTTAATTTTGAGTACCCGGATGCGGTGAGAGGAATCTTCGTTACGGCCCATTCCGCAGGTGGTGGACGATTCGACACGCTTGTGGACTTGGTGGGTTCGACGGATCTGAATGCGATGGTCATCGATATCAAGGAAGACTTCGGCTATATGACGTATATGCCGCAAGAAGATTCTGAACTAGCAGAGCTGGGCATTGCACAGCCGTATATCAAAGATCCACGTGCTGTGCTTGAACGCATGGAGCAGGAACAAATTTATCCGATCGCACGAATTGTCGTATTCAAGGATTCTGTTCTGGCAGAAAAACGTCCAGATTTATCATTCATGGACAACGGCCAAGTGTGGAAGAATGGACGCGGCGAATCTTTCGTCAATCCATTCTTGAAAGAAGTATGGGACTACAACGTCCAGATCGCAATCGAAGCGGCAAAGCTAGGCTTTAAGGAAGTGCAATTCGACTACGTGCGTTTCCCGGAAGGCTTTGAAAATCGCGAAGACTCCCTCGGCTATTCAATGGGGGAATATGAAAAATCTGAGCTGGATCTCGTCCAGCGCCGTGTCGAAGCTGTGACGGACTTTGTCGCATATGCACGTGAGCAGTTGAAGCCGTATGACGTAAAAGTATCCGTGGATATCTTCGGCTATGCAGCGACACTTGCAGAAGCTCCTGGCATCGGTCAGAACTTCTCGAAAATCTCCGATAATGTAGATGTCATTTCTTCGATGATCTATCCGAGTCACTGGACATCTTATTTCGGCATCGCAAAACCTGACCTTGAGCCTTACAAGCTCGTCGCGGAATATGCGAAGGTCGAGAACGAAGTCCTTGGTAAATTGGAAGATCCGCCAGTATCACGTCCATGGCTGCAAGATTTCACTGCATCTTATCTCGGGGCAGGGAACTATAAGCGATACGGCAAAGCGGAAGTAGAAGCGCAGATCAAGGCGCTGCAAGACAACGGCATCAATGAGTATCTGCTCTGGAATGCGGGCAATACGTATTCGGAAGGCGTGGATTATACACCTTGATTGAAATGAGCCATCACTTTGTAAAAAAAGTGATGGCTTTTCTTCATTTTTTTCCGAAGAATGAAACTTTCCCCCTGCAGAAACGTATTATATAGTATAAGGAATATTTTCAACAAACAAGCTTTAAATGAGAATAATAAAAATGGTGGTTCATGTTTATCCTATTTTTTATACGGGTATTATATGATGTATAAGGCACGTATAACAAAGCTTAAATGTTTCGGTAATGTGAACTTATTATCATTTCGAGATTTATTTACTAGAAAGTATATTCAAGCAAAATAGAATGCTGTATAATAATAGTACAAGTTCTAAATTAGAAAGATTCTAATCTGATTCCTGATTATAAACGAATTCCCATATCCGAAAGGAAGTGCTGTAATTATGATGGTCACTTTATTTACTTCACCGAGCTGCACATCATGCCGGAAAGCGAAAGCATGGTTGGAAGAACATGAGATTCCATATACAGAACGAAATATCTTCGCTGAACCATTAACTTTAAATGAAATCAAAGAAATTTTGCGTATGACTGAAGACGGGACGGATGAAATCATCTCGACGCGTTCGAAAATTTTCCAGAAATTGAACGTCGATGTGGAGAACCTGCCATTGCAGAGACTATACGAATTGATTCAGGAACATCCGGGGCTTTTACGCCGTCCGATCATCCTCGATGAAAAACGTCTGCAAGTCGGCTATAACGAAGACGAAATCCGCCGATTCCTACCACGCAAAGTGAGAGCTTACCAATTGCTCGAAGCACAGCGCATGGTCAATTGAACGAATTAAAATGAGCTGTCCGATCTTTATGAGAAGTCATAAGGCATAGGGACAGCTTTTCCTATCGAATTCATTTGCAAATGTTCCGGCAATCCACTACAATACATGGAAAGCTGGCAGATTGATCAAGCGAGCAGAACTTTTTCTTTACTGCATGAGCCAATGTATAATAAGAAGAAAGAGCTTCCAAACTCTTACGAAGTGCTGAAAGGCAGTTCTCGTTGAAAGGAGAGGTGTAAAATGGATATCGAGCGCATTAATGAACACACAGTTAAGTTTTACATTTCCTATCTGGATGTAGAAGAGCGTGGATTCAGCCGCGATGAAATCTGGTTCAACCGTGAAAAAAGCGAAGAGCTTTTTTGGGAAATGATGGAGGAAGTCAATGATGAAGCGGATATTGTCATGGAAGGACCATTATGGATCCAAGTGCAGGCTCTCGACAAAGGGCTTGAAGTGACTGTATCAAAAGCACAAATGACGAAAGATGGGCAGAAATTCGATATGCCTGATGATATAGAAGAACGCCGTAAAATGTTCGGGGAAGAAGACGAGGACGCACCAGGCTTCGAAGACTTCAACTCAGTCTTTGAAGACCCACAAGTACGCCGTCTGGATTACATGTTCAAATTGCGTCAGGTGGAAGATCTTGTTCCGCTTGCCCGCCGTCTCATGTATGTCCCACTCGAGACAGCTGTCTATCACTTCGAGAACGAATATTACCTATCCGTCCGATTCGATGATATTCTGCACGGAGAAGAAGACGTGAAAGATCAATTGAGTGTCATCGGCGAGTATTTGGAGAAAGCTCCGATGACCATTCACCGCCTCGAAGAATACGGCAAGGCGATCTTTGCAGACAATGCATTGTCGAATGCCCTGTATTATTTCGGATAAAAATAGCGCAGCAATCGCCCGGTCCAAGTCGACTGGCGCGGTTGTTTTTTTTGTTCTTGCTTTTCGGAATTCCGCTTCCTATAATCAAATAAAAAGGAGTGATGCATTTGCTGGTAGCCCGTTTTGCGGACGGCCGCCTGTACACATTATCCGGCAAGGCGAGCCGAGACACACTGAAGAAACTCCGGACCGAAATGAACTTCTACTGCCCGAGCTGCGGCGGAGAAGTCCGGTTAAGGATCGGAGACATCACAATCCCTCATTTTGCGCATCTTTCCTTGGCTCTTTGCGCAAGCTTCAGCGAGCCCGAATCCCAACAGCACCTAGAAGGCAAATTGCTGCTTAAGCAATGGGCCGACACGCAACAACTCGACTCCAGACTGGAAACATACTTCCCGGCCATCCGGCAGCGTGCCGATCTGCTGCTCCAACAAAAGACGGCAATTGAATTCCAGTTCAGCCCCATCCCATTCTCAGAAGTTCTCAGACGTTCAGCAGGCTACGATTCCCTCGATCTGGCTGTGCATTGGATCAGCGGAACGACAGCAGTCCTGAACGATGGTATCCAAGTCGTCAAAATCAAACATTATGAAACCGGCTTTTTCGAACGAGTGGACAATCTTCTCTACTTCCGTGTATTTTCCCCGACCGCTCGCCGTTTCTATTATTTTTCCCACCTCATACATGTCAGCGGTACAAAGTGGATCGCGAACGTCACATCGCTGCCACTCGACCGTCAGCATTTTCCTTTTCTCGTCCCGTCCAAGCTTTCATTACACGAATTCCAAAAACTACTGCGGTTGTACAAGGAGGAACGCCACCGCTTCATCCGTTCGCAAGTACACGTCAGGCGCAAGTACCAAGATCCGTTCTGGCTATGCACGTATGAGCTGCAGCTTGACCGGGATAACTTGCCGCCAATTATCGGCATTCCTCTTCCCGACAGCTACTTGTTCCGCAAGCACGCCGTCATCTGGCAGCTGCAGCTTTTGGCAGCTCTTCAAAAAGGCAAAAGCGTCGAAGTATTCCTGAAAGGGCAGGACTTTTCTAAAATATCTCGGGGGAAAGCCGAGGCAGCCGACACATTAGCCAGGCGCTATCTGGCCGTTTACAAGCGGTGGCACGAAGAAAAAATGACGGCAGGCGAACTTGATCGACTGATCGGAGAAATTGCTTGCAAAAGCTTATGAAGATTGGGAAAATAGAAGATAGTTCGTCTCCCGAAATGGGAGACTGAAGGAGGAATAGGAATGGCAGAGAAATTATTGACACGCGATGAAGTCGCTGAAGAACTAACATGGAAACTCGAAGATATATTTGAAACAGACGAGGCGTGGGAAACTGAATTCAAAGAAGTGAACAAGCTGGCTGAACAAGCATCTTCCTACAAAGGAACATTGAGCGAAGGAGCAGAGCAATTCCACGCTGTTCTCGTGTACCGTGATGAATTGGTCCAGCGCCTGCAGAAGTTGTATACATATTCCCACATGCGCTATGACCAGGACACGACAAACTCGAAGTACCAGGCAATGGACAGCCGGATCAAATCGGTATCTGCAAAAATCGGAGCGGAACTTTCTTTCCTAACGCCTGAGATCTTAGCGATGGACGAAGACAAAGTGAACAGCTTCATCGAAGAGCACGAAGGTTTGTCGATCTACAAGCAAGCGATGGAAGAGCTTAATAAAATGCGTCCGCACGTTTTGCCAGCGGAGCAGGAAGCGCTTCTTGCACAGCTTTCAGAAGTGGCAGGAGCGTCTTCTGAGACATTCGGCAACTTGAACAACGCGGATCTGGAATTCCCGGAGATCGAGAACGAAGACGGCGAACGTGTCCAAATCACACACGGCAACTACATCCACTTCATGGAAAGTGCCGATCGCCGCGTCCGTAAAGACGCATTCGAAGCAGTCTATGCGACGTACACAAAATTCCGCAACACATTCGCATCGACACTGTCCGGCAACGTCAAGCGCGACAACGTCAACGCACGCATCCGTAACTACAGCTCAGCACGTGAATCAGCGCTGTCCGACGATCATATCCCGGAAAGTGTATACGACAACCTTGTCGACACAATCAACGCGAACCTGCACTTGTTGCACCGTTACGTAGCACTTCGGAAAGAAGTACTTGGCGTGGATCAAGTGCACATGTATGACATGTACACACCACTTGTCCAAGAAGCAAAAATGGAAATCCCTTACGAACAGGCAAAAGAATTGATGCTGAACGGAATGGAAGCACTAGGCGAGGAATACACATCCATCGCGAAAAAAGGGCTTGAGAGCCGCTGGGTGGACGTCAAAGAGAACAAAGGGAAACGCAGTGGTGCTTATTCTTCAGGCGCTTACGGAACAAACCCGTACATCTTGATGAACTGGCAGGACAACGTTGACAACTTGTTTACATTGACGCATGAATTCGGCCACAGTATCCACAGTTACTATACACGACAAGAGCAACCATACGTTTACGGAGACTACTCGATTTTCGTCGCTGAAGTGGCTTCTACGACGAACGAGGCATTGCTGAACGAATACATGATCAAAGAGGCGAAAGACGACCAGGAGCGTATCTACTTGCTTAACCACTGGCTAGACGGCTTCCGCGGCACAGTATTCCGCCAGACGATGTTCGCTGAGTTCGAGCACTTAATCCACAAGATGGACGATGAAGGCGAAGCATTGACGGCTGATCGTTTGACAGAAGTGTATTACGACTTGAACAAAAAATACTTCGGCGACGAAATGGCTGTCGATGAGGAAATCGGTATCGAGTGGGCGCGCATTCCGCACTTCTACTACAACTACTACGTTTTCCAATACGCGACAGGATTCAGTGCGGCAACAGCGCTCTCTAAAGGCATCCTTGAAGAAGGCCAGCCGGCTGTCGACCGTTACATCAACCAATTCCTGAAAGCGGGCAGCTCCGACTATCCGATCGAAGTGTTGAAAAAAGCGGGCGTCGACATGAACGAAGCTGGACCAGTCGAAGCGGCGTGTAAAGTGTTCGAAGAAAAACTGAACGAGTTGGAGTCACTGCTTCTTAAGAAGTAAGGGTTGTACTACGAGATTGTAATGAGGAGGCTCACATGGTGGGCCTCTTTTTTGTGGTGTTTTTTTGGGGAGAGGGGGGTGTTGTGATGGTATTCGCTCCGTCGCTTCGGACAGGGCTCCCGGGATAAGCCGAGCTGGCGAACGCTCATCTTATCCCTCCGTCCAGTCCAAATCATCTCCTCCGCTGAGGGAGTGGGAGAAGTGTTGATGAGATGGAATTTTCATTTCGTTCTATTGTTGGTGTCGAGTTAAATGTCTGGGAGGCTGGCTGCGTAGGCCGCTTGGGTTCTGATTTTGAAGGAGGAAAAGTGAGTGGGAGAGACCAATTTTTGTCGTGTTACGACTTTTTCGGCTTGAGATACGATATGCATCATCGACTCGCTCATTTTCAAGAGGGAAAAATCTGAGTCGCGACTGCAAGTGCCTGAGTCGCGATTAAATTCTGTGAGTCGCGACTAAATCCAGAATCAACATGAAAACTGAAATCACCGACTACTCCCTGACACCTTCTAAGAGAACGCGACGAAGGCAACTTATGCAGAGATATTCCCAATCCCTAAAATTCTATGTAACTCCAGTTATCGAACGAGCTGATCCGGAATGGAGGAGTGAACGTGCCGGAGTATAAGAGTGCCGATGAGACCCCGCAGGTTGCGTAAGCGACCGAGGGGAGGCTCGGCGGTGCTCCTCCAGCACGTAAAACTCTGGAATGCAGGTCAGCCGGTTTCCAAACGAGTTTCTCTCTATCACTTCTTCTGTGTCATTTTTGTGAAATAACATTGAAATCATTGCATCCGCATTTATTTCATGATAAATTAAGAGTGTGAAATAAATCACATACAAACATACACCCCTTTGTTTGAGCGTGAACATTTCTCCCATCCCCTTTGTGTAATAGAAAAAAGGCCTCCCAAATATGGGGGGCTTTTTTCGTCCCACCATTTATAAATTCCAAGAACAACAAAGAAAAGCCAGCGGGAATCGATCGATTCCCGCTGGCTTTTCTGTATGGATGAATGACATTAAAAGTTCACTTCAAACTCCAAAGTGTTTCGTTCGGAGTAAAAATCCGTTCAACTCGTTGCTGAAGTACTTGCTTCTTCAACTCGTACTCCGCAGCTTTTTCTGTCACATGGTAAATTTCGGCAATTTCCCGTGTCGTCAAGCTCGTGTACGTTTTCAACAGTTCATCGAGTGCTGGCGGCTCTTGGCGTTCCATTTCTTTGCCACCGAGCATTTCTTCGAGCACGGTGCGGTAGATTTCGTAAGGGAACAGGCCGGACAGCTTCACGCCTTCGTCTTCGATGCATTCGTTGAAGAAGACGATGCTCGGCATTTCCTCGATTTCCATCTCGCGTGTAATGTTCAGATCACATTGAAAGGCTCTTGCGGTATGGACGGAATAAAAGTCCTGTGCGAATTCCTGCTCGTCCAGCCTGGCACTGCGGGCAATGTCCATCAATGTCGGATAAGAAGAGACGTCTTCGTTCAAGAGCATTTGGTATTCCTGCAATTTATAAAGATAGCGATTGCCTGCACGTTTGCCTTGCAGTTCCGCCGCTTTGACCGCGACGGACGGGAGGGCAGGGTGCGAGAATTCTTCCGCTTGTACATTCGGGTCTTTGCATGCCCGGTTCAAGTCCATCAATTGCGCGCTCAAGATCATACGGATCGAGAAATAATGACCGTATTCGATTTGCATCTTACGGATGATGGCTTGCAGTTCCCAGGATTTTTCATGGATCGGATCAAGAAAAACATATAATTCCACTGGCTTCAATGTGATCGGGTCTTCACGGATTTCTTCTGCCATGTGTGAATTGTTCAACTGAAATCCTCCTCCTCATCCGGTTGGTTGACCATGTGATGTGCAGTCAGTACGAGACGCTGGTAGAAGGTTTCACGGAATTTACCCGTCAGTTCGACTTCATCCATCGCTTCGCTCATACATTCCAGCCAGGCTTGTGCCCGGGTCGGTGTAATCGGGAAAGGTGAATGACGTGCTTTCATCATCGGGTGGCCGTGTTCATTGCTGTATAGATTCGGCCCGCCCAAGTATTGCGTCATGAATTGCTTCTGCTTGCGGGCGGTTTCGCTTAGATCATCTGGGAATATCGGCTTCAGCTTTGGATGTCTTGCCACACGTGCATAAAATGCATCGATCAATTGTGACAAACGCTCCGCACCTAATTGTTCGTACGGAATGATCGGTTTTCCAGTCATAGATTGTGTCTCCTTTGCTTAGCTGTTCTTTCATCTTATCAATGCTTTTGAAGAATCTCAAACAAATCGAATTTGTCTATGGACGCATTCCGTGCAGTGATGAAAGAAATGAATGCGGAAAAAGATCGCTGCATCAACGGCCCTGCGCTTTTTCAGCTGCGTACTTCGCAAACCGTGCAATTTTCTTCTTGGCATGGCGTGCGGGAATGCCGTGTTTTTCGAGCAGCTTGTTAAAAAGTTGCTGGCCGCTTTTCGCATCAGTCACTTCGTACTCGACTTCAAAATCTTCCGTCCCCGCATATTCGGAGTGGTCGATCGCAAGAAGTCCATCTTCATAGGGAATTTCTGCGCGGTGCGTCGTCAGCGAGCCGATCGATTGAAGCTCATGCCAAGCGACGCCAAGTTCATCCAGTACGGTTGCAACAGTCGGTGCTTGGATCGATCGGCCGTTCGTCAATGCTTCGAGGTCATCTTCGGTCACGTGATCCGTCCATTCGTAATTGCCGTCCGGGGCGGGTGTTTTCAGCGTGCATTCCAAACGGTCTGGCAGGACGCGGATGCGCAGTGCACATTGCTGCCTTTTCAATCGGTGCTCAGCCGTGTCGAAATAGTGATTTGTTTGCGTAGCGATCTGTTCCGGCGTTACGCGAAATGCTTCGAGCAGTGCATCATATTCTACACGTGTCAGCATATTCTTGAATTCGATTTCGAGTTCTTTTCCCAATAGGATTCATCCTTTTTCGGTTAGTTTTTGCGGAGGTTGCGGGGCACACTGCAACGAACCGTTCCGCTGTGGTAAAATAACTGTATCAGTAATTAGAAAAAGATGCGCTCTATAAGCGGCACGATATGTGGAGGAGGATGGAGCGATGGGTCAATGGGACCGGTTCTTAGCGCCATATAAACAAGCAGTGGATGAAATGAAAATAAAATTCAAGGGGATGCGGAGGGAATTCGAAACCGTCAACACGAATTCCCCGATTGAATTCGTCACAGGGCGCGTCAAGCCGCTAGCAAGTATTTACGATAAGACATTGGAAAAAGGAATCGTCTTCGAGCCGTCTGAGGAATTGGCGCACGAACTGCAGGATATCGCAGGCATCCGCATGATGTGCCAGTTCGTCGGGGACATCGAGACGGTAGTCGGCTTGCTCCGGAAACGCAAAGACTTACGAATCGTAGAAGAGAAGGATTATATTTCACACGAGAAACAAAGCGGGTACCGGTCGTATCACGTCATCGTGGAATACCCGGTCCAGACGATCGGTGGGCAGCAGTGGATCCTCGCCGAAATCCAGATCCGGACATTGGCGATGAACTTCTGGGCGTCGATCGAGCATTCGTTGAACTACAAATACAAAGGGGACTTCCCGACAGAGATCAAGGAGCGGCTGCAACGTGCAGCGGAAGCCGCGTTCCAGCTGGATGAGGAAATGTCCCAGATCAGGGACGAGATCCAGGAAGCTCAGCAATACTTCACGGAGTTCAAAGATACCCCGTCTTCGCATTTTAAAACAGGCGGTCAAGAAGGGAGAAACAAACGATGAAATTTTATGTGCAATCGAGAACAGATGAATTATCGAATCAATTAATGGAGACCGCCAAAAATTATTTAGAGGATTTCGGCATGGAATGGAGCGAAGAAGAGCCTGATGTCGTCCTATCCATCGGAGGGGACGGAACGTTGCTTCATGCGTTCCATAAATACCGTGGACAGCTCGACCGTGTCGCCTTCGTCGGGATACATACAGGACACCTTGGTTTCTACGCGGACTGGAAGCCGATCGAGATGGAGAAGCTCGTCTTATCGATCGCGAAGAAAGAATACGAAGTGATCGAATATCCATTGCTTGAGTCGACGATTCATTACATGCATTCGGATGAGCCAGCCGTTTATTTGGCGCTGAACGAATCAACAGTCAAGTCGCCGGATGTCACGCTCGTCATGGACGTGTTCTTGAACGACAGCCACTTTGAGCGGTTCCGCGGGGACGGACTATGCATGTCGACACCGAGTGGCTCGACTGCATATAACAAAGCACTTGGAGGAGCGATCATCCACCCGTCACTGCAAGCGATGCAGTTAACCGAGATGGCATCGATCAACAACCGCGTATTCCGGACAGTCGGTTCGTCACTTGTTCTGCCGAGTCACCACCGCTGTGTGCTGAAGCCCGTCAAAGCGCCGGACTTCATGGTGACCATCGACCACTTGCATTTGCTGCATAAAGATGTAAAATCGATTGAATACCGCGTAGCGAAAGAAAAAGTGCGCTTTGCACGATTCCGCCCATTCCCGTTTTGGCGTCGTGTGCATGATTCATTCATCGATAACGAGAAATGAAGAATGAGGAGCAGCTGACACCATTCACGCTTACCTACACAGTAAAACGGGAAGAATTGCTGCGGGAAGCGCTCCGCTCCTGGGGGATTTCCAAAAGGACGCTCGCTGCCGTGAAATACGGAGGCGGGCGCATTTGCGTCAATGGCCAAGAACAGACAGTGAGACACGTACTTGAGGTCGGAGATTCGGTCTCTGTGGAGTTCCCGAATGAAGAACGGAGTGCGGGACTGATTGCCGAGGAAGGTGACCTCCGGATCATTTATGAAGATGCGGCACTATTAGTCGTGGACAAACGAGCCGGCCAAAATACGATTCCTTCGAGAGAGCATCCGGTTGGCAGTCTCGCGAATGAAGCAGCGCATCACTTCATAGAAAAAAGCATTCCAGGCACAATCCATGTGGTCACACGGCTCGACCGCGATACGTCAGGGCTTGTCTGCATTGCAAAAAACCGCCACATCCACCACATGCTTTCCGAACAGCAAAAAGCGAAAGTAATGGAGCGGCGGTATGAAGCGGTCGCTCACGGACGACTGATCGACGAGCAATTGACAATCATTGCACCGATCGGCCGAAAGGACACGAGCATCATCGAGCGGGAAGTGCGTGATGGCGGTCAATATGCCGAGACACGCGTGAAGCGTCTCGGCGGGAATAAGGACTTTTCCCATCTGCAATTGGAATTGAAGACGGGAAGGACCCATCAGATCCGCGTCCATTTGGCGCATATCGGCCATCCGCTTGTCGGCGATGACTTGTACGGCGGCAAACGGACGACGATTGCACGCCAAGCACTTCATTGCACGGAGCTTCGGTTCATCCATCCAGTGACGTTCGAGGAAATCCAGTTGACGTCGCCTTTAAGGAACGACATGCAACAGCTTCTTCAGACAAAGGAATGAAACCGGTCCGGCTGATAAGACTGCTGTGACGGCACCGAGACAACCGTCTTTTCAGGATAACGGAAGGCGCTCAATTTACCGCCGAACACACAGCCGGTATCGATATTGACCGTATTATTCTTGATATAAGGCTCTGCGGTCGGCGTATGGCCGTAGACGATGAAAGATGAACCGCTGTATGAAGCAGCCCAATCACGTCTGACCGGGCGACCGTCTGGGAGGAATGTGCCTGTCGTGTCACCGTATAGGACGAATGCCCAGATCTTGCCGGACAATGGCATGCCGATCATGTTCTCTTTGATCCCGGCGTGGGCGACGATCAAGTTAGGTTCCAGCTCGAGATATGGCGGCAATGATTCGTAGAACTGCTTATAGCGTTTGCGGAATGCGATCTGCTCTTCCGTTGAGAGCTGGTGGAATTCATTGACCGTCGTTTCCAGGCCATGGGTCAGCTGCACACCATTTCCGCGCAAATAGCGGTAAAGTTTGCTGCAATGGTTCCCAGGGGAATAGAAGAGGGAGCCTGCATCTTGCAGGTTGAATAACAAACGCAGCACAGCGAGTGAAGCCGGTCCGCGGTCTGTCGCATCTCCGACGAATGCGAGCTGGCGGCCTTCTGGGTGGCGGTAGACGGTTCCGTCCGCCCTGTAACCAAGTTTTTCGATGAGCTGAATGAGTTCATCGTAACAGCCATGAATGTCTCCGATAATATCATATGCCATGATTTTCACCTCTTTAGGATCTATCATAACAGGCAGGCTGCGAATGAGGCTAACGATAAAATTGCAAGAATGGGAGGGAAAAAGATGGCGGAAGAAACAAAGACGCGTGATGGGGAAATCGATTTGGCGCATTTCCAGCAACTGATCGAAAATGGGAAATTAGAGGATTTCCGAACAGAGTTTCTCTCCCATCATCCATACGATCAAGCAACTTTCTACGAGAAAGCCGATTACGATACGAGACAATTGCTTTACCAATTTCTATCACCGCAAGAAATGGCGGAGCTGTTCGAAGCGATCGAAGTCGATGATGACGACTATGAAAAGTTGTTCGAAGAGATGGATCCCGCGTATGCGACGGATCTCCTGGCTCAGATGTATACGGATGATGCCGTCGATATCCTGAACGAACTATCGAAAGATCAAGTTGCGGGATTCCTGAGCATCATGGAAGAGGATTCAGCGCAGCAAATCAAGAACTTGCTGCACTACGAAGAATACACAGCCGGTTCGATCATGACGACCGAATTCGTTGCGATCCCAAAAAACTCTACGGTACGTTCGGCGATGAATATCTTGCGCAATGCGGCGACGAATGCAGAAACGATCTATTACGTTTTCGTCGTCGATGAACAGAAGAAACTGTCAGGCATCGTCACACTGCGTGATCTGATCTTGTCGGAAGAAGATGCATTGATCAGCTCGATCATGAACAACCGGGTCGTCAGTGTATCCGTCGGCACCGATCAGGAAGAAGTCGCTAGGATCATCAAGGATTATGACTTCCTGGCGATGCCGGTTGTCGATCACCAAGACCACCTGCTCGGTATCATCACGGTCGATGACATCATCGACGTGCTCGACGAAGAAGCATCGGATGACTACTCCAAACTTGCCGGGGTGACGGACATGGATACGTTTGACCGGAATCCGTTCTCGGCTGCGAAAAAACGCTTACCATGGCTGATTTTACTGACGTTCCTCGGGATGATGACCGCTAATTTGATGGGGCTGTTCGAAGACATACTAGATCAAGTAGCGCTGCTTGCCGTCTTTATCCCACTCATTGCCGGCATGGCAGGGAACAGTGGAACGCAGGCACTTGCCGTTGCCGTCCGCGGAATCGCGACAGGTGACATCGAAGAGGAAAGCAAAGTGAAACTTCTGTTCCGGGAAGCGGGGACGGGCTTGATCACCGGCATCGTCTGTGGCCTTGTGGTCATCGGTCTCGTTTATTTCTGGAAAGGGGAATTGCTCATCGGCATGCTTGTCGGAGCAGCGGTGTTCAGTTCAATTTTCGTCGCGACACTTGGAGGCTCATTCATCCCGCTCCTTATCCACCGGATGAAAATCGACCCGGCCGTTGCGTCAGGACCGTTCATTACGACCTTGAATGACATCATTTCCATCCTAATCTATTTGGGATTGGCATCGATGTTCTTATCATCACTTTAGGAAAGTGCGAATTGCACTTTCTTTTTTTATCGGTTATGATTGGTACCAGGTAATATAAACAGGTATTGGGGGAAGCGGAATGTCAATTTCATTAGCAGGAAAAACATATGTCGTCATGGGTGTCGCAAACAAACGGAGCATCGCATGGGGAATTGCACGTGCACTGGATTCAGCAGGCGCGAACATCGTCTTTACATATGCTGGGGAGCGGTTCGAGAAATCAGTCCGTGATCTAGTGGCGACACTTGACGGGAACCACGAAATGATACTACCTTGTGACGTGACAAGCGACGAGTCCGTCTCATCTTGCTTCGCAGAAATCGGTGAGAAGGCTGGCACTATTCATGGTCTTGCACACTGTATCGCTTTTGCGAAAACGGAAGAATTGGCAGGGAACTTCTCGGACACGTCACGCGAAGGATTCCTCCTGGCACAAAACATCAGCTCGTACTCACTGACGATCGTTTCGAAATTCGCGAAGCAGTTGATGGCAGACGGTGGAAGTATTGTCGCACTAACTTACATCGGTGGTGAGCGCGTATTGCCGAACTACAATGTCATGGGCGTAGCGAAAGCATCTCTTGAAATGTCTGTGCGTTACTTAGCAGCGGACCTTGGACGCAACAACATCCGCGTCAATGCGATCTCGTCTGGCCCGATCCGTACATTGTCTTCAAAAGGTGTCAGCGATTTCAACTCGATCCTTCACGAAATCGAGGAAAAAGCACCACTGCACCGCAACACTACACCTGAAGAAGTCGGCGACACAGCAGTCTTCTTGTTCAGTGAAATGTCACGTGGTATCACGGGTGAAACAATCCACGTCGACAGCGGGTATCACGTTCTGTAAGTGGATGTGCTAATTTAATCGGGGAACCGAGGAGAATAACCGGGAATCCACGGCGTTTAATCGGGAATCCGAAGAAATTAACCGGGGATTCCAGCTTATGTAAACCAAAACAACAAATACATCACAAAAAAAAGGATCAGTAATCTCAAATTGAGATCGCCGGTCCTTTTTCTTGTTTCAGATTAAATTCTTTTCCATTGCACGGTGGGGGATGTCCGCATCCAAAAATTCAGGAGAAGTGACTTTATACCCGAGTTTTTCGTAAAAAGGGATGGCGTGGACTTGCGCATGGAGTTTCAATGTGAAAATTCCAAGCTTCTTGGCATGAGCTTCCATCTCGTCCATGATCAGGATGCCAACATGCTGGCCGCGGAATTCATCGAGTACGCAGACGCGCTCGACTTTGCCGATGCCTTGTTCGATTTCGCGGATGCGCCCGGCAGCGATTGGCTGCTCGAGGTGATAGCCAACGAAATGGACAGAGCTATCATCGTATTCGTCCATTTCGAGGTGGATCGGGACGCCTTGTTCTTTTACGAAAACGTTCTTGCGGATTTCAAAAGCTTGTTCTCTTTCCATTGCTGTCTCAGCTGTGATGACTTTCTGCAATTCTTACTCATCTCCTGTTAATCGGAATGTATCATAAACGGTCCATGATCCATCCTCCAGTTGGTAGAGCAGGTGGAAGCGGTCGATCGTCTCAGAGTGATCAATGCCAGCCAGCTGCAATTGTCCGAGCAGATCCGAGAATTCCGAATCGGATAATTTCTGGGCGATCGTGATGTGTGGAACGAATGTGAATTGGGGCTGGCCTCCGAAAGTTTCCGTGTGCAATGCCCCGTGCAATGCGGAAATTTCGGGTGTCTGCTCGATCTTGAAATAAAGTGTATTCGTTACAGGTGCGAATGAACTCACACGTGATGCGTGAAGTGTGAATGGCTTGTGCTGCTTTGCTACTTTCGCCAGTTCATCCGCCAGTTCCTTGATTGTGGCATCGTCGGCTTCGAATGAATCTTTCAGAGTCATGTGAGGCGTGATCAGTTCATAATGTGGATCGAAACGCATTCTGTAGGAATTTGCTAAGTCTTGCAACTTTTTAGACGGAAACACTGCAATACCGTATTTCATAGGCTTGTCCTCCTTCTCGATTTCAACTATCTTAATTCAAGTATAACAAATTTGATCAAAGATTGTGAATAGACCTCAAACACCGAAATTTTGGATTAAGGCACGTTTTACATCCGGTTGCCAGTGCTTCCAAGTGTGGTCTCCCTTGAATTCTTCATAGAACATGGAGAATCCTTTTTTTTTCAGCAACTTGTTCAATTCCCGGTTCGGCTCCAGGAAGTTTTCTGTGCCACCGGAGGTTAAAGGAACGGCCAGTTCTTCGGTGCCAATGACGTGATAGATCGTGAAGGCATGCGTTGCTTGGAAGCTTTCGATCGCTTGGATCATCTCTGGTCCGACTTTCGGCGATTGCAAAATGACGCGGCCGAAAATATTCGGGTATTTAAGTGCAGCCATGAGTGAGACGGTCGCTGCGAGGGAGTCCCCGATCAACGCGCGGCCCATGCCGACCTGGTATGTCGGATATTTCTCGTCCAAGAACGGCACAAGTTCGTGTGCAAGGAAGCGCAAGTAAGCTGCATGTTTCTCGCCAGTCGGTTCGTATTTACTGCTGCGGTCTTTGACGCTCTTGTAAGGAATGCCGACCGTGATGATGTTTTCGATTTCCTTGTTCTCGAGCAATTCATCAACGACGCGCGGGATGCGGCCGAGCTGGAAGTAATCTTTGCCATCATTGGCGATGACGATCGTGTATTTATAAAGGGGAGAATAATTGTACGGAAGGTGGACAAGCAACTGCATCTCCTCTTGCAATTCATTACTATAAAGGGTCAAATCTTCAACTGTGCCTCTGTTCATAAAAAAACGCCTCCTTCTTTTCCTACAAAAATTGTAACATAATCGACATCATTGGTATAATAGAGCGAAAAAAGGGGGAGAAACAATGGATGGAAGAAATTTCCGGGTTCATTCGGACGAAGTGACAAAGGCAACATATGAAGCGCTTGAACGAAGAGGGGTCACGAAGCAGGACATTGCGGATATTGTTCTCGAGATGCAGCGGCCTTATAATGAAGGACTGACCATTGAACATTGCGTGGAGTCGGTCGAGAGCGTCTTGAAAAAAAGGGAACTTCAGCATGCCATCCTTGTCGGTGTCGAGATGGATGAGCTGGCGGAGCAAGGGAAGTTATCCCGCCCACTCCAGCAGATCGTCGGTTCGGATGAAGGGCTGTTCGGCGTCGATGAAATGATCGGACTCGGTGCAGTGCTGACATACGGAAGCATCGCGGTCACGACATTCGGCCATTTGGACAAGAACAAGATCGGCATCATCCGCAAGCTTGATACGAAAATTGGCGGACAAGTCCACACGTTTTTGGACGATCTCATCGCGAGTATCGCTGCATGTGCCTCTTCGCGCATCGCTCACCGCACACGCGACCTGGAAGAACAAGGGAAGACCTTCGAAGATTTGAAGCCTTCCGAGACGGCACCGGAGAACGATATCGACGGAGCGACAACTTAAACGGAAAATTAAAGGTGAAGCTTTTTGTCAAGGTGTCTTGATACTAGTCTGTTTAACATGGTAGGATAGGATTGTTACAATTATGACAAAGGGGGAAATCGAATGTTGAAGAAGAAATTCGGATTATTTGCAGCAATTACTTTGGCAGGGTCAATGTTTTTGGCAGCGTGTGGAGATGATACCGCATCCGACAATGGGGGAGCAGACGAAGGGGAAAGCAATCCTAAATTCCTAAGCATTCTGACTGGAGGTACGACTGGTACTTACTATCCGCTAGGCGGAGCGATGGCGACAATCATCGATAACGAGACCGGGATCGACACGACAGCGGAATCTTCCCAAGCATCTGCGGCGAATATGACAGCGCTTGCAGACGGAGATGCGGAAATTGCATTCGTTCAAACGGATACAGCATTCTACGCTTCTGAAGGAACGAACATGTTCGAAGGCGAAGCAATCGACACGGTTTCTGCCATCGGAGCACTTTATCCGGAAACAATCCAACTTGTCACGACAGAAGGTTCTGGCATCACTTCTTATGAAGACTTGAAAGGCAAGAGCGTTTCAGTCGGTGCACCAGGTTCAGGTACGTATATCAATGCGGAGCAGCTTTTGGAAGTGCACGGCATGACAATGGACGATGTTGATACACAAAACCTTGACTTCGGGGAATCTCAGGAAAGCCTTCAGTCTGGCCAGATCCAAGCAGCATTCGTAACTGCTGGAACGCCTACGGCAGCTGTTGACAGTCTTGGCGCAACAAAAGACGTAGTGATCGTACCGGTAGCAAAAGATAAAGCAGATGAGCTGATCGAGAAATATCCTTACTATGCACATGAAACGATTCCATCAGGAACATACGGCATGGCAGATGAAGTTCCGACAGTATCTGTTTTGGCAATGCTTGTTGTTCAAAACGATCTATCGGAAGACTTGGTATATGACATCACAAAAGCGATCTATGAAAATACTGATCAGATCCAGCATGCAAAAGCTGAATTCATCAAAGCCGAAACGGCGTTGGATGGTATCGGAATCGCTGTTCACCCAGGGGCACAGCGCTACTTCGATGAAGTAAATTAATAAGGTGGATTCATCTAATTGACGGTAAAGCGCAAGCTTTATCGTCGTTATTTGTTTCATCGCTGCGAAGTGGGAGAAGAGGAGTGTGGAGATGAAGCCGCAAAAACAAAGAATCATCATACTTATTGCTTTCATCTCCTTCCTGTTAGGTTTATTTGCCGCAGTACTACCGCATGGGAAGTATTTGGTGTTCATCTCGAATGAAGATGACGCACTATCCGGTTATGTAAAGCTCCAGAGCAATGAGTTCCAGGTCAAGTATATCCATTCGATCCATTTGACAGAAGTTATCGAGAGCCTCGAAGTGCTTCCGGATGCTTCGCTGATGATGACAGAAGTGGAGTATTCGGATTTTGCTGTCGGCATGCCTTCGAATGCGAATGAAGGAGAAGAGTTCGTCCAGGAAGACGGCAAGTACTTCATCCGGAACATGACGACGCTCTTACCGGAATACCGGATGTTCGTCGGTGATATCGACGAGGCGCTGCTGTTGTCCGTGGCTGGAGTGGATTATGACTTGAAGAAAACATTGAGCCGGGGGACTTCCTATACACTCAGCATAAAGCAATTATCGTTTTTACAAAAAATTCAAGGAAGTGAACTAAAATGACAGAAAAGCGGCCTCCTGAGG
This sequence comes from Planomicrobium sp. YIM 101495, assembly GCF_009707665.1. GTDB lineage: Bacteria > Bacillota > Bacilli > Bacillales_A > Planococcaceae > Planococcus. The sequence goes on along the minus strand of NZ_WLZW01000001.1, from coordinate 1,013,555 downwards.
AGCTGGAAGAGAGAAAGATGCCACCAGAAGATTCTGTATATATTTCGGAAGAGCAGCAAAGGGAAATCTTGCAAAGGTACGATCCGGAATCCAACACACGTGATTTGGCTGGCACAATGAAAAATGTCGTATTTGCCCTGTTGCTGGCTTTCTCGCTCTTCCAATTATACACAGCCATTTTCGGGCAATACACAGCATATATCCAGCGATCGATCCACTTAGGGTTCGCTTTGACACTCATCTTCCTTCTTTTCCCCGCGTTCAAGAGAAAAGGGGAAAGAAGAAAAGTAGCTTGGTATGATTATATCTTAGCGTTATTGTCTGTCGGCATCGGTCTTTATTGGCCGATCATGTACGATGATCTGGTTTTCCGGATCGGGCGCGTAACGGAACTTGATATGGTAGTCGGGATATTGGCCATTGTTTTGACGCTGGAAGCGACGCGGCGGGCTGTCGGTCTTCCGATCACCGTCATCGCATCGACGTTCCTTGCTTATATGTATTTCGGGCAGCATTTCCCGGGATTCCTGCGCCACCGCGGACAGGAATTGGATTCGATCATCCAAGTGATGTTCTACACGACGGACGGAATCCTCGGAACACCGATCAGTGTATCGGCGACCTTCATCTTCGTATTCCTCCTATTCGGGGCATTTTTGGTGAAGACCGGTGTGGGGCAATACTTTAACGATCTGGCTGTTTCGCTGGCCGGACATTTGACGGGAGGTCCGGCGAAAGTTGCGATTTTCTCGAGTGCGCTTCAAGGAACGATTTCTGGAAGCTCGGTCGCGAACGTCGTGACATCGGGTTCTTACACGATTCCGATGATGAAAAGACTCGGCTACCGGAAAGAATTTGCCGGAGCGGTCGAAGCGACTGCTTCGACCGGCGGGCAAATCATGCCGCCGATCATGGGGGCTGCTGCCTTCCTGATGGTTGAATTCATCGGAGGCATCGACTATTGGGACATCGCCAAAGCTGCGGCTATTCCTGCATTCCTTTACTTTGCCGGCGTTTGGATCATGACGCATTTCGAAGCGAAGCGTGTCGGCTTGAAAGGGCTGACGAAGGAAGAGATGCCGGACCGGAAAGAAGTGCTGAAGAAGATTTATTTATTGGCGCCGATCTTGGCGATCATCGTCTTCCTTCTTATCGGAATTCCGACGATGCACGCCGCGTTGTACGGCATCCTGCTGACGATTTTTGTCAGTGCCTTCAATAAAGAAACACGTCTTGGCTTCATGGATATCATCCATGCGTTAGTTGACGGTGCACGCACAGCACTTGCAGTTGCGGCTGCGACTGCTGCAGCGGGAATGATTGTCGGCGTAGTCGTGAAAACCGGTCTAGGCTTGAGCCTTGCAAACGGGCTGGTATCGGCTTCGGGCGGTAATATCCTGCTGACACTGTTCTTCACGATGCTTGCTGCCATTGTTCTTGGAATGGGATCTCCAACAACAGCAAACTATGTCATAACGTCTACAATCGCAGCACCGGCGATCATCACACTGCTTATGATCGATGAACCGGCCGGGGCGGCAGTTCCGATGGTGATTGCGATTTCTGCCCATTTATTCGTATTCTATTTCGGGATTATCGCCGATATTACCCCGCCAGTTGCACTTGCAGCGTTTGCAGCTTCCGGTATTTCTGGAGGAGAACCGATTCGGACGGGCTTCATCGCAGCCAAATTAGCCATTGCAGCCTTTATCATTCCGTACATGTTCGTTCTGTCGCCAGCCTTGCTGATGATCGATACGACCATTATGGAAGTTGTTTGGGTACTCTTGACTGCTCTTGCCGGGATGATGGCAATCGGAGCCGGGATGATCGGCTATTGGTACCGGAAATTGTATTGGTTTGAAAGAATCATTGCAATCGCTACTGGTCTTGCGCTGATCTATCCGGAAGGCTACACCGATATGATCGGTTTGATTGTGTTCTTGATTATTTTCTTCATCCAGTGGACAGCGCGTGAAAAGAAAGCGCCGAAAGTGGCAAGAGCTTAATCTGTTACAAGTAGACGAGAAATGTTCTTGCTAAAATAATAAAGGCCTTCGAGCGAACCTGTGAATATTCAGGGGTTGCCCGGGGGTCTTTCTTCGTGGAATTCGGAATATTTAGATTGTTAGTTTTATGGGGTTACATATAGTAAGATGAATTTATTAACTTCTTCTTCGATATGATAGGGAAATAGTGGTTTCACAAGGAATGGGTGAGGAAATGGTCGGATTTTTTACGTGGCTTGTCATGATTTTGTTCGGGGTGCAGCTGCTCATTTTGATTCAGCTGATCGCTTGGAAAACAAGCCAGTTGAAAAAAGAGAAGCGGATGGCAGCGGAAATCACGCGGCTCCGTCCAGAACTGCTAAAAATCATGAACGGCGAACAAGAAGAAATCCCAGCGATCGGATTGACGGGTTCTGCCCGCACGGAAGCAGCTGAAAGCATACTGGATGAGCTGAACCATGCGTATGACGGGGAAGAGGCGGTTCAATCGCTTCGCCGGGTAGCGGAAGAATACTTGACGGTGCAATATAAAAAAACGTTGAAGCGAGGCTCATGGGCCGACCGGATCAACACTCTATACTTTATTGACGATTTTTCGATGACATCAATGAAAGAAGAAGTTTACGCACATTTTTTGAAACGGAAAAAACGTGACGAGGAATACCGGCAGTGCTTGCGGAATTTGGTGAGCTTCGGTGATGAGCGTGTGCTGGTCCACTTGTTCAAGGAACCGCTGCCTTCCATCGTCTTCTTGAAAGAGCTCTTGCTGCGGATGAATGCAGAGCTGCTCGCGGAGACGGAAGAAATGCTTGAAACAAGACGGGAAGAACACGAAAATATGCTTTTCGCTTTCATCACCGTGGTCGGTGAGCTGAACAACGGCACTTACTTTCCATTCGTCGAAAAAATGCTCGAAGATCCCCGGGAAGAAGTCCGCATCAAAGCGATGAAGAGCTTGTGCAGTTATCGGGAATTCACAGCTTTTTCTTTGTTGGAAGGTTTTGCGGAATCTGCTTCATGGCAAGAACGGATGTATAGCGCCAAACTGATCGGGGCATGCAGGCTTGAAGAGTTTCGCGATACGCTCATGAAGCTCATCTCCGACCAAGTGTGGTGGGTCCGCTTCGCTGCAGCCCAGAACATCGCGCAATTGACGGGTGGCGAAGAGTTGTTGAAGCAGATCCATACAAAAAGCGATGACGCTTATGCACGGGATATCGCAGCACATATGCTTGTGCGTAAAGGAGGAAGAGCGCGATGACGATGGATATCAGTACAGTCTTGGAGACGCTGTCGTGGATCATCATCGTCTATATGCTGACTGCCAACTTGATTTACCTAGCTTTATTCGCAGTGGCAGCACCGAAAATCAGCCGGGAAAAATACTTGAATCGAACGGAACAGATTGAAGAGCTGGCCGTCAGCAAGGATGTCTATCCGATATCTGTCTTGGTCCCTGCGTACAACGAAGAAGTGGGGATCGCGAGTACAGTCAATTCTTTGTTGGAGCTTAATTATCCACAATTCGAAGTGATTGTTATCAATGATGGTTCCAAGGATGGCACCAGTGACCAGTTGTTTGAACGTTTCCATTTGAAGCCGATCCAGCTTGCATCGCGTAATTACTTCTCGACGCAGAAGCTTCTTCGTGCATATCAGTCCGAGACGCATCCGAACTTGTTCCTTTTGGAAAAAGAAAACGGGGGCAAGGCGGATGCATTGAATGCGGGAATCAATTTCTCCCATTATCCGTACTTTGCAGCGATCGATGGGGATTCGATCCTCGACAATGATGCACTCATCAAGACGGTCAAGCCAATCATCGATTCGGAGGGACTCGTCACCGTAACAGGCGGAACGGTCAGAATTGCAAATGGCAGTAGAATCAGGAACGGTCACGTCGAACAAGTCCGTCTGCCCAAAAATCCGCTTGAAATCATGCAGATCGTGGAATATTTCCGTTCCTTCCTGATCGGACGTCTCGGCTTCAGCCGCGCCAATGTCCTGTTGATCATTTCTGGGGCATTCGGGGTATTTGAGAAGAGCCGTGTAGTAAAAGTCGGTGGCTACAATCCGAATACGGTCGGAGAAGATATGGAACTGATCGTGCGGATCCACCGGTCGATCAAAGCAGAAGGGTCGAAGCAACGCATTGAATATATCCAGGATCCAGTATGTTGGACAGAAGCGCCAAGCACGATTGCATCTTTGCGTGCCCAGCGGATCCGCTGGCAGCGGGGATTAGCCGAGACGTTGTGGCTGCACCGGGGGATGTTGTTCAATCCGAAGTACAAAGGAATCGGACTGTTTGCGATGCCATACTTCCTGTTCATCGAACTGTTGAGTGCAGTATTTGAAATTATCGGGTATTTCCTGATTATTTCCGGTCTCCTCTTTGGATTGATTTCACCTGATGTCCTGACGGTTCTTTTACTTGTGACGATTCTGTACGGCTCGCTTCTGTCCGCTCTGGCGGTCTTGCTGGAGGAATGGACGTATCACAAGTACCCGGACGTCAAGAGCATCATCACTCTCTATTTCTGGGCACTGACGGAGTCACTTTGGTTCCGGATCGTCTTGAACTTCTGGCGCGTAATCGGTATTTTCGCTGCGATCCGTAAAAAAGGCACATGGGGCAATATGGAACGAAAAGGCGTTTTCTCAAAAGAAGAATAAAATGAAAAACTGGCCAGTACGCGTATTAAGCGGACTGGCCAGTTTTTTATTGGATGTCTTTAAAGAAATCCTGCAAAATGTAATAGGATTGTTTCAGCCGTTCTTCGTGTTCAGGCAAATCCCACTGTTCCCAGCTATAGGCCGCGGTATTTGCGAAGGAGTCGGTCAATTGGCCGTCATCATCGGTCATTGTCGCAGCGATGCGGATGTTCTCAACCGTAATTGCGTCTTCGAGACCGCCTTCTTGCAAATTGCCAACGAACTCAAGCTGGCTTGGGTCTTTCGCGTTCAAGAGCATCCATGGAATGCGGATTTCCAAGACGCCAGTTTCCGGTGAGTAAAACCAGTCATTGAGCGAATCGTAGGATTCCGATGCAGGATCGGCGATGCCGAACTGCATGACTCCCGTCTCGTAAAAAGAGAAAGGAAGAATTTCCCCAGTGTCCGGCCGCACAATTTCTTTGTTCAAGGCGAGACGGATCGGATGGAAGACATCCTCGATCACTTCCTTGGATGGTTCCATCAGTTCGAGCCGTTCGACGTAATCGTAATAGAACGTATCATAATCCCCGGCGACCAGCAGGCGGGCATCCTCTTTGTTACGGATGGCGAGATGAAAATCCGCTCGCCCAGTCGTATCTGGACCGGTCGCCACTTCGACGCCGGCATCATTCCGTAAGGAAAAGTACAGATTAAACCGTTGTTCGTCCCACCAGTCGCGGGCATCTTTAGCGAATTGAGCTTTCACGTACAAGTATCGTTCATCATGATCCATCATGATTGATTGGATATTCCCGTCTTGCTTCTCCAACAGTTCTTCGCCGGCTTCCCAGTCATCGACCCCATTGACCTTCACTTTATGGCGGTCAAAACTTAAAACACCGAACTGCTGCTCGTTCGTCTGGGCGTTCGACCAGAACGGTCGGCGGTCGGGATTGTCGTAATCCATCGTGTTCCATGTGCGCTTGAACCACTCGTCTTGCCACGTGAAGACCAGTCCACCAAGCATGTCTTCCGCCATCATATCTTCGTAGAGCCGAACAGCGATATCTCCTTGCTCTGTTTCGGAAATGAAGCCTTGGTTCCACCCGAACGGATTTTCATGCGTTTTGCCGCGCGATCCGGGAACACCGAACTCTGCGATCAATAACGGCAAATCATGTGATTCGTTCAAGTCACGCAAGTAGCCGGCGTAATTATTCCGTTCCCCGCGGTGATCTATGAATTCTGTGTAGCCAGGTTCCAGGTTCAGGAAATCAGGATAATAAGGATAGACGTGATAGGAAGCGAACATACCTGCTTCTCGAAGTGCACCTTTCAACTTGATGTGGTTCGGGTCCACTATCGCCAAATCTTCTTGATCGCTCGGTTCAGCAGGGTGGTCCAAGTTGTCGGTTGTGACCCAGTTCGTAAAACTTGTCGGCCGCATACTGTTGTAATTATCCACTTCGTACGCGGCGATCAGATCCATTTGCAGAGCCACCCAATGCTCCATCGGGGTCGCTCCTTCGGAGAAGACATATTCTCCATCATAATCGCCAAGGTCCGGATAGAGACGTTCCATCTCATCGACCATAAATGGATACCATTCAACACCAAGGATCCAGCCGATCACATAGGGAGAGATATCCGCAGTGTACGTGCCGTAAGCATGGCCGGGACGTTGTTCGACGACGGCATTGCCATGGATGACGTCAGCGAGGCGGCGCATCTCATCTTGAAAGGCTTGCATTGTCGGCTCGTGGAAGGCATCCAATTCTTCAGCTAACGGCTCTTCTTCAATCCAGACGCCGTGGAAGAGGTATAATGGCTCTTCGGCAGTAGCATTGAATCGTTCAAGTGCACGGTAGAAGCCAGGCGGGTGCAATGTATACACACGGAATGAGTTAGCATTCATGTCGCTGATCTGCTGGAACCAGCGCTCATATTCATCTTTGGTAATAGCAGCTTCTCCGGGAAATGTCCCGGGCTTGGCCATCCCCATGTTGACGCCTTTGATTTTCACTTTTTCCCATTCGCCATCGCGGTAAATTTCGAAGTCATTCCCAGCGACGCGTGATGGGTAATGCAAGTCTTCGTAAGTTGCTTGCGGTGATTTTTCTGTTGCTGTGTTTCGTTTTTCTTCAGCCTGTTCCAGGATATGCTGCATGACTGGTACGTACGTTTTCCAATAGAAGGCCGTTTCGGAATCCGGTATCAATGAAGAGAGCCATGACAAAACGTTCGCATACCCGGAATATTGGTGAACGGCCGGCATTTTGCTGATATCGACGAAATCGCCGGCGAAGTAATACACGTCCGCTGCAGCTTTCTGGCTGTGGACGATGGCAGGGAAGGAGCGGGGAATCCCGTTCTCTTCAAGCGCTGCTGCGCCTTGGTCCGTCAAATCCCAATCGTAGTCTGCCAGTGTAGTTGAAGCATCGGTCGGCAAGTTGATATCGAACCAATAGTGGAAAGCGGGGGAGCCGGTCAATTCGAAACGCTCGTTCCCGGTTTCGTTGAACACAAGCCGGATGCCCAGCGATCCGACATCTCCCTGTTCTTCGGAAAGAACAACGATTTTCTCTTCCAAGTCATGCACCAGGACGAATCCCTCCCCTTCGAATTGCCACGTATTTCCTGATTGCTCATAGCGCGCGACGATCCAGTCAGGAACTAAGTCGCTTTCAAGCTCGAGTTTGCCGAAGTAACGGCCACTCCACCCAGTCCACTCGAGTCCTAGATATTCTGTCATTTCTTCTCTTACTTCAGGAGCAGTCGGTGAAGAGAACGCATTGAATTCAACCACCATGTCCGCGCCTCTGTCGACGTGCGAAGTGATCGATTCCCAATCTTCCATGGTCGTGCCGCCGTAGACTAGTTCAGGAGCACTGTCTCCCATTGTGCCTTCCGTCCAGCTCAAATCCTCTTCATAGACCCCATATGTATCTGCGACATACAGTAAATCATACGACGCTTTGGAAGAAGAAATTTCAGTCACCTCATATGAGTCCTGTTCTTCGTCAGAATGGAAGCCGTAATAGTCGGTTTCTTTCCGATAAATACTGCCATCTTCCTGCTCGTATTTCCCGTGATTCAAAATCCATGTCAAGCCGTGATGTTCCCGGTAGTTTTCCGTCGGTACCGTCTTATCCAAGATGCCGACATCTAGTGTAGTGCTTCCTTGAAACTGCCAAATGATCCATGGAAGGATGAAGATAAATGAAATAATCGCTAGGACTGATAAAATCTTTTTCACGACGGCGCCTCTTTTCTGAAAAAAGTGTAATGATCTCCTTCAATATTACAATGGAACATTGGAAGATAGTACTGATATCGCAGAAGGGGGGAAACTTATTTGTCAAAAAGGGGGGGAGTTATGATTGACAGCACGAACCCCCCGCTCACCTTTAGGGGGGAAGCGGGGGATGCTGTGCGCTCCGAACTGTATCGACAAATGGACGGGCTGTGTTTCTGCGGAAGTAATGGTCACACATCCGTTACATCCATCAGAAAAAGACCAAATAAAAGAGGCCACTTCAAAAGAAGTGACCTCGTACGTAAAACCTCTGTTCCTAAAGGTTTTAGAGGGTTTGGCACCCAATGATTCCTACTGGGTTCGAACCAGCGACCTCTACCCTGTCAAGGTAGCGCTCTCCCAGCTGAGCTAAGGAATCGCGTCTCTATCGGACAAGTTCTATTATAGGACGGGTCTATAGAGAAAGTCAACACTATTTTTTCATCGGCTGCCAACTCCGCGGAAACCGGCATCCTGAGCTTCCTGTTCCGTACAGAACCACTCTTCCGGATTGGTCTGGGCGTAGGAAGAATCAGAAGGAAGGTGATAGATTTTATCGCCGTTCCGGTTGATGTTGCCTTTGATCGCGCAATCCCCGTCAGCTTCCTCGGACTCGGCTGTCGCGCCGCCGTATGCATCTGCTCTGAATCCGCGATCGGTCGCATAGCCGTCGTATTGCCAGACGCCGAGTGATTCGTCACGTGCGCGTTGTTCGGCGTCTTTGAATTCATCTTCATAGCGTGTATTCGGTTCGAACACATACGCTACACGCGCGAGCCCTTGTTCCAGCAATTGTTCTTGTACGCTCTCTCCGTCGACATATATGTAAGCAAGCAGACGGTCGTAATCATCGAATCGTCCGCCTTCATCGAACTCGATCGACACGGTGCCGGATGCGAGCAGCTCCCGGTTCGTTTCTGTCGCTTCCTTCCCGAGCGGTTGTTCGCCTAGACTCGGATGGTTGGTCTCCGGTGTATCGATGAGCAAATAACGGACAGTCGTCGATTCCCCTTCGTAATCGATGCGGATCGTGTCCCCATCAATGACCGACAAGACTTCGACTTCCTGCAGCTCTTTCTCTTCGACAGTCGTCTCCAATGTACATCCCGCAAGGACGAGCCATAGGAGAGCGAACGCCAATCCTCTTTTGAGCATATCGCCACCTCATTTCTACTATCAAGTTTAGTCAATTTTTACCCTGGTCGCAACGGACATTCAAGTTGAACCAAACAAAAACGCCTTCCTGCAAGTGACTGCAAAAGGCGTTCGTTATGTACTGTTTGGACGAGAGACAAACACATCCTCCATTTAGGAATGATAGTCCGTTTCTGTGTCTCCACGGAAATAAAGAAAATCCTCTTTGTCCATGTCCGTCATCTTCTCCTTGTCGATACCAACTTCCAATTGTCCTGAGAAAATAGGTTCCCACCATTGTGAATGTTCGTTCATTTTACTTCCTCCTCTGATTGTATTTGTATTCAAATGATTTGACTATCCTATACCCGTGAAGGTTACACTAGTAAACAATAGCAACTAAAATTGAGCCATTAGGCCTTATTAGAAAGTGGGATGTACAGATGATCAAATTAGGGATGGTCGGTGCCGGAATTGTTGGAGAACGCATCATCAAGCAAATCGAAGAAGAGCAAAGTGTGGTACTTTTGGGCGTGTATGATGAACAGAAGGAGCGGTTGTCCTATTTGAACGAAACATACGGTGTGCCGATTGCGGAATCGCTCGATGAATTGTTCCACTCAGGGATCGACTGGCTGTATATCGGTACACCGCCGGCAAGCCATGCGGAAATCGCGATCCAAGCAGCACGTGCAGGTTTGCACATCTTCAGTGAGAAACCGCTGGCGCATGATGCAGAAGACGGACTGCAAATGACCATTGCGGCAGATGAGAACCAAGTACAGACTGCGATGCATTTCCCGTTGATGTACAAGGATTCGGTCCGAGAAATGGTCATTCTCATCAAGAACGGCAGTATCGGGAATGTGGTCCGCGTAGAATTCGAAGGACTGTTCCCGGAATGGCCGCGCCCTTGGCAAAAAAACCCGTGGATCGCTTCACGAGAGCAAGGGGGTTTCATCCGAGAAGTGTTCCCGCATTACTTGCAATTGATCTATCGCATGTTCGGTGACCTGACATTGATTAACCACCAAGTGACGTACCCGCAGCAGCAGGACCTGTGTGAAACAGGCGTCATCGCATATGGACGGACGAATGCAGGCATCCCACTCCACTTGTCGGGACTTAGCGGTATCGGCCAGAAAGAATCCTTGCAACTGAAGGTATACGGCGATCAAGGTGTCTTGACGCTGGAAAACTGGAACGACTTGTACCTTTCCGAAAGAAACGAAGAACGGGTGCAAGTGACGGAATTTGCCGCGGTCCCGTCCATTTTCGAAGAGATGAACGAACTGTCGACGTTGCTTGTGCCATTTGAAGAAGGACTGATCGTCCAGCGTTTGGTCGATCAATTGTTGGCTGAATAGGAAGGAGCACAGATGATGAATTTTACTGCGAACGACGTTGAAGGGATGATTGAGGAACAACGTCACTACTATCACACCGGTGTGACGCGGTCTGCCGAATTCCGGAAAGAACAATTGACGAGGTTGCAGGCCGTGATCCGCGCGTACGAAGGAGAGATCACGGAAGCACTGAAGAAAGATCTCGGGAAAAGCAAGTTCGAAGCATACACGACCGAGATCGGCATCGTCCTCGATAGCATCCGTCACATGCTGAAGAACTTGGACGATTGGATGGTGCCGGAACAAGTGAAGACACCGGTGCACTTCCAACCGGCGAAGAGTTTCATCGTCAATGAACCATACGGCTCGGTGTTGATCATCGGCCCGTTCAACTATCCATTCCAATTGGTCATCGAACCGTTGATCGGCGCGATCATCGGAGGCAACTGCGCAATCGTCAAGCCGTCCGAAACGACGCCACACGTCGCAGCGGTCGTGCGCCAGTTGATCGAAGCGACATTCCCGGCGCACTATGTTCGGGTCGTCGAAGGGGAGAAAGAAGAAGTGACTGCGCTGATTCATGCTTCTTTCGATTACATCTTCTTCACGGGCAGCGTCCCGGTCGGCAAAGTGGTCATGAAGGCGGCAGCGGAAAACTTGACGCCGATCACACTTGAACTTGGCGGCAAGAGTCCCGCAGTCGTCGATCAGACAGCGAATCTTGAAGTCGCAGCGAAACGGATCGTCTGGGGGAAATTAATGAACACTGGCCAAACGTGCGTTGCGCCTGACTATATTTGTATCCATGAGTCCGTAAAAGATGAATTCACACGCTTGTTGATCAAATCGATCAAAAGCTTTTACGGGGATAATGCGCAAGAAAGCCTGGATTACGGGCGCATCGTCAATGAGAAGCATCTCGAACGCTTGGCAGGAATCGTGGAACAGGAGCGGAACAATATCATTTACGGCGGAACAATCGACAAAGCCGACCGATATATCGAACCGACCGTGCTGGACGGCATCACATGGAGCAGCCCTTCGATGGCAGATGAACTGTTCGGACCGGTCTTCCCGCTCATGACGTACAGCGATTTGCCGCAACTCGTCCAGAGAATCCGCAAGCTGCCGAAACCTCTTGCCGCTTATTTCTTCTCGGAAAATGAGCGGGCGATCGAATTTTTCCTGGAGCAACTGCCATTTGGTGGCGGCTGCATCAACGATACGGTGTCACATGTCGGAAGCATCCATCTGCCATTCGGCGGCGTCGGACCTTCGGGCATGAACGCATATCATGGAAAGAAGAGCTTCGAGACGTTCACGCATGCGAAGTCGGTCTTGAAGAAATCGACAACGTTAGCGACGGACTTGTTGTTCCCGCCATATGGCAACAAAGTGAAATGGGTGAAAACTATTTTGAAATAAGCGGCCCATGCGGTCGCTTATTTTTTGGGGATGAAATTTTGGAACACGAGGAGCAATAGCTGAAAAAATGCCGACTAAGGTGATAGGATGGATGGAAAGGACGGTGGGGCCACATGGCGGAACGAATATTGATCGTGGAAGATGACAAGCGGATCTCGCGGATGCTTGAGCTCGAACTCGTGTTTGAAGGATATGAAACCGGTACAGCGTTCACCGGGGCCGAAGCGCTCATCCAGTTCCGTGAAGCGGAGTGGGACTTGGTCTTGCTGGACTGGATGCTACCGGAGCTGACAGGGCTTGAAGTGCTGGAACAGATCCGCTCCGGCCGCAGTGAAATGCCGGTCATTTTGCTGACGGCGAAACACGAAGTGAAAGACAAAGTAGCGGCGCTCGACCTCGGTGCGAATGATTACGTGACCAAGCCGTTTGAAATCGAAGAACTACTCGCGAGAATCCGCGCAGCACTGCGTTCTTCCGTGAAGCCTGCGGCAGAAGGCTTGTTTACATTCGGGGAATTGACATTGAATGAAAAGACGCGTGAAACGAAGCGCGGCGACAGACAGATCGAACTGACTCCGCGGGAATTCGACCTGCTCCACTATTTCATGCGAAATCCAGGACAGGTGCTGACGCGCGAACAAGTGCTGGATGCTGTATGGGGCTTCGATTATTACGGTGAGACCAATGTCATCGACGTCTACATCCGCTATTTGCGCAAAAAAATCGATGCCGGCGAGACGGTGACGTACATCCAGACTGTACGCGGCGTCGGTTATGTATTGAAGGAGCGTTGAGATGAAGCTGAAGACGAGAATCCATTTATCTTCGACACTGCTCATGCTACTTGTCTTGCTCCTTGTCAATGCGGTCATCTATTTGACGTTCAGCAACCAGACATATTCTACAGAGGAGGATCGGCTCCGTGCAGAAACGGAATTGCTGGTGGCAGCACTCAGCCGGAACGACAACATCCCGCGTGAAACGGTTCTTCGGGCGTATGTACCTGCATCCGGTGCAGTGCAAGTGAAAGACGGTGCAGGAACTGTCATGACGTCCATCCAAGATCCGGCGATCACCGCTGCATTTCCGGACATTCCGGGAAGCGGAGCGGGACAGACGGATGTCGAAGGTGAACCGTTCGCCTTCGTCAAAGCACCCATCATCTGGTCGGACGGCTCGGTCATGGAGCTGACGGTAGCACAGTCGATGGCGCAGCCTGCAGCCAATTTACAGAACTTGCTACTGTTACTTGCAATCGTCACGGCTGTCGCGATGATTCCGATTTTTTTGTCCAGCCGCTTTCTTGGGAAGCTCGTCGCCCAGCCGATTCAAGAATTGACCGGCACAATGCGGCGTATCCAAGAGAATGGACAATTCGAGAAGCTACCGGAAGAAAAAGTTAATAGTGACGAACTAGGGGAAATGACTCATACGTTCAATCGGATGATGGAATTGCTCGAGGAGAACTATTCCAAGCAGGAAGATTTCGTCTCGAATGCATCCCATGAACTGAAGACGCCGCTGACCGTCATCCGTGGCTACGCGAAATTGCTTCGCCGCCAAGGGCTCCGCAACGAACAAGTGGCAGAGGAAAGTTTGACGGCGATCGAAGTTGAATCGGTCCGGATGGCTGCGATGATCGAACAGCTCTTGAATCTTGCGGGCGCAAGTGAATCAAAGCTTGAAATGAAACAAGTCGACGTCTTGCAGCTATTGGAAGAAATCACTGCTGCGATGAATACGGCTTACGACCGCCAGTTCATCTTGGAAAAAGAAATCGCTGACGCAATCGAACGGACAGATCCCGAGAAGCTGAAGCAGATTTTATACATTTTATTGGACAACGCACGGAAATACAGTGAGGACCGTGTTGAACTAATCATTAGTGATCAAGGTGGGACAGTCATCCAGATCCGCGATTACGGAGTCGGGATTCCAAAACAGTCACTGCCACTCGTCTTCGATCGCTTTTACCGTGTGGATAAAGCACGGAGTCGGGACACTGGTGGCTTCGGCCTCGGCCTGTCACTTGCGAAAGAACTGGCGGAACGTCTGGAGCTAGCACTTGAAATCGAGAGCATCGAAGGAATGGGAACGACTATTTCCGTCCGCTTCTCATCGAAATCTCATGTTCACGCGCTACAATTGGAGCAGGAGGGATCACGATGAAAAAAAGAGTATGGATTGTCGGCATTGCATTCGTCCTTCTTGCTGGGTTGCTTTTAGTGCTATTCCTGAATCCCAGTGAAAATCAGAACGTATCAGAAGCGGAAGCCGCTGAACGAGTCGCTTCCTTATACGGCGGTGAAACCGGCCAAGTGACGGATGCTGGGAATTTATATAACGTAGAGTTCAAGAATGAAGCTGGACGCTACCGTGCTTCGGTCGACAAATCGGACGGCACAGTCGGAGCGATCGAGCTGCTCGAATCCGCAGCTCCTGAACCTTTGACGGAAGCACAAGCGAAAGGAATAGCGGTTGCGGAAACAGGAGGAACGGCATCGGCTGTTCGGTTCGATGAACAAAATGGCCTCTATGAAGTGCAAACTGTTCAAGACGGTACGATCACGACCGTCACCGTCTCAGCAATGGACGGCGAAGTGGTGAAGCTGGAAAAGGAAGCGGAAGAAGCGGCAATACCGACTGCCTTGACGCCTGATGATGCGATTGCAATCGCTAAAACTTATTTGGACGGCGTCGTCGATGATGTGGATTTCGAATCGACGGAAGACGGCGGCTACTTCCTGGTCACCATCGAAAAAGATGAGAGTGATCAAGAAGTGACCGTCCAGATCCATGCGATCCGTGGCGATGTCATGACCGTCGAATGGGATGATTAACCATTCTCATCAAATTCTAATGTTCTTCTCATGATGCTCTCAGATGCTCTGGATATAGTAAGAGTATCAAATGAAGGAGGGAATCAAGATGAAGAAATTAATTTTGGTACCAGCAGCAGGCTTGTTATTGTTCGGAGGAATTGCATTCGCCAATTCGAATGAAGGAACACAGCAAGACACGCAGTTGCAAACTGCAGTGGTTGAGACGGCGGCAGTGAACAGTGAGAAGGAGAAGATCGGCTTCGGAAAAGCGGAAGGGATCGCCCGTGACATCATCGATGGACAGATGACCGATATCGAACTGGAGAGAGATAACGGCAAACAGTACTACGATATCGAAATGTATGCGAATGGCTACGAGTATGATATCGAAGTGGATGCAATCACAGGGGAAGTGCTGAAGAACAAGCGGGAAAAAGAGAACGATTTTGACGATGACGACAAAAAAGCCGCAAGCACACAAGCTTCCGCGCAGAACGGCAAAGCCTATGGAGCAGTGAAGATTTCTGCAGAAGATGCAGTGAAAGCGGCACTTGCAGTCGTATCAGGTGAAGTGGAAGATGTAGAGCTTGAGCACGATGACGGTAGAGTGTACTACGACATCGAAATCGACAACCATTACGAAGAGCACGAAGTGAAAGTGGACGCGACAAACGGTGAAATCCTTGAAGTCGAAACGGATATCGAAGACTGAGTGACAAGCACCTCGCAAGAAGTTAGTTAAGTAAATAAAACAAAGGCTGTTCTATGGGAGTCAGGAAACTGGCTTCCTGTGGAACGGCTTTTTTCTTTCGTACGGAAGTAGTGCAACTATCCGAACATCCGCCATTTTGTTATGATGGATACATTAGAGGAGGCGAGTTGAATGACTGTAAAATGGAATGAACAGGAAACGATCGCGGTATTGAAACGATTGGTGGAGACGCCGAGTCCTTCGGGATACACGATGGAAATCATGAAGGCGATCAACGAGCAATTCGCAGATTGGAACGTCACAGCGAAAATGACCAACAAAGGAAGCGTCATCGCAACGATTCCAGGAAGCAACGATGAGCAGCACCGTCTATTGACCGCGCATGTCGACACACTTGGCGCGATGGTCAAAGACATCAAGCCGAACGGCAGAATCAAGTTATCACTGGTCGGCGGCTTCACATTCAATGCGATCGAAGGGGAGAACTGCCTCGTCCACACAGCGGACGGCAAGCAGGTTTCCGGAACGATTGTCTTACATAATACAACGGTACACGTCTACAAAGACGCGGGTTCATCAGAACGCAACGCAAACACGATGGAAATCCGACTCGACGAAAAGGCATTCACAGCGGATGCGGTGCGTGAGATTGGCATTGAAGTAGGCGATTTCGTATCGTTCAATCCACGCTTCACAGAAGCGGGTTCAGGTTACATCAAGTCCCGCCACTTGGATGACAAAGCAAGCACGGCACTGCTCCTTCGCTTGGTCGAGCAATTGAGCAAGAGCGGCGAAGAGATTCCGTACACGACGCATTTCTACATTTCGAACAACGAAGAAATCGGCTTCGGCGGAAACTCAAGCATTCCGGAAGAGACGATTGAGTACATCGCGGTCGACATGGGCGCGATCGGCGACGGGCAAGCTTCAGACGAATATACGGTATCGATTTGTGCGAAGGATTCAAGCGGGCCGTATCATTACGGTTTGACGCGCCACCTTGTCGGATTGGCGAAAGACCAGGACATCGATTACAAAGTGGATATTTATCCATATTACGGTTCGGATGCATCTGCTGCGATCCGCGCAGGATACGACGTGAAGCATGCGTTGTTCGGTCCGGGAATCGAAGCATCGCACTCATACGAACGGACGCATATGGATTCACTGAAGGCGACGGCGGAGTTGCTTTACGCTTACGTAAAATCACCGCTCGCACCGTAAACAGGAGGAACAGGATATGGATACAAAACAATTGCTACAACACATTGCAATAAAACAACTGATCGGCACATTGCCGGAGACGATCGAGACGATGACGATGGATTCGCGTGAAGCGAAATCCGGCGCGCTTTTCGTCTGCATTCCAGGCTACACGGTCGATGGGCATGACTTTGCCGGAGTGGCAGTGGAGAGGGGGGCTGGTGTGATTGTCGCAGAACGTGAACTGGCACTACCTGAGCATGTCGCACAAATCATCGTCACCGATTCATCGCGTGCACTTGGTCAATTGGCCGCGGCTTTTTACAACCATCCATCGAAAGAGATGCAGATGATCGGCGTGACCGGCACGAACGGCAAGACGAGTGTCGGCGGTATCATCCATGCTCTTCTTATGGAGCTTGGCAAGAAGTCGGCACTGAGCGGAACGATCGGCTTCAACATTAACGGAAACTTGGAAGCGTCTGCGAATACGACGAATGATGCGCTGACGACGCAAGGCATGATCCACCGTGCAAAAAATGAAGGATGCAGCCACATGTCGATGGAAGTTTCTTCACACGGACTTGTTCTCGGCAGACTGGCTGGTGTAGAGTTCAACACAGCAATTTTCACGAACTTGACGCATGATCACCTTGATTTCCACGGAACGATGGAGGAATACGGCCATGCGAAAGGCTTGCTGTTTTCCCAGCTTGGCCAAAATCTTGCGGAACAAAAGCAGTCAATCTTGAACGCGGACGATCCGTGGTCGGAACGCTATGCGCAAATGACGCCGCACCGCGTCTTCACATATGGAATCGAACAGCCGGCAGATTTCAAAGCGAGTGTTATTGAAATGGATGGAGCGGGTACACACTACACGATGACTTGTGCAGAAGGTGAATTCCACGTGTCGATGAAGTTGCTCGGTGCTTTCAACGTAGCGAACACATTAGCGGCCATCGCTGCACTATCAGCGGAAGGAATTCCGATAACCGACATCCTTGCTGCACTGGCAGTGATCGAACCGATCGACGGTCGGATGCAAAAAGTGGAGACGGACTTGCCGATCTCGATTTTCATCGACTACGCGCATACACCGGACGCCATCGAAAAAGCGATTGAAGCAGTCGAACCATTCAAAACGAACAAAGTCATTTTCCTCGTCGGCACCGGGGGGAACCGGGACAAGACGAAACGGCCCACGATGGCTGCAAAAGCATCGAAAGCTGATTATGTCGTGTTGACGACAGATGATCCGCGTGATGAAGCATATGACAGCATCGTCAACGATCTCGAAAAAGGGATGACGCACGGTGCATATGCGTGTATCGGAGACCGTGAAGAAGCGGTCCGCCATGCGGTCCAGCAGGCGGAACCAGGGGACTTGCTCATTTTCGCAGGCAAAGGGCACGAAGATTTCCAAATCATCGGCAATACGAAATATCCGCATAGCGACAAAGACATCGCAATCGATGAAGCGAAGAAGAAGTTCAATTTGAACTGAAAATGGATAGAAGAAACGGAAGGCGGTTGAAATCGAATGATTTTACCGCCTTTTCTCATGTCTGCTGGCGCTGGGAAACTAACGGCGGTGAAAAAATCTTGTGTTTTTACAGGGATTTCTCTAATATGTAAGAAGTGTGCACACTGCTTGGACATGGTCTTTTTGATTGCCGGCGGGTGCCTACAGACAGGTTTTTTGAATCGCCAGTGGAATCCAACGAGCGTACCGGTCACGGGACGCTGTAGGAATAGAGAATCGAACGATGGATCTTTGTAAAGATGAAGGAGCGTACAAGCATGTCAGAATCATTGAAAAAAGAAATCGAGAGCAGAAAAACCTTTGCGATCATCTCTCACCCGGATGCCGGGAAAACGACGTTAACAGAAAAACTATTGCTGTTCGGCGGAGCGATCCGTGATGCCGGAACGGTAAAAGGAAAGAAATCAGGGAAGTTCGCAACGTCCGACTGGATGGAAATCGAGAAACAGCGCGGGATTTCCGTCACGTCGTCCGTCATGCAATTCGACTACGCCGGCAACCGTGTCAACATCCTTGATACACCTGGACACCAAGACTTCAGTGAAGATACGTACCGCACATTGATGGCGGTCGACAGCGCAGTCATGATCATCGACAGCGCGAAAGGAATCGAGGCGCAAACGCTGAAACTATTCAAAGTTTGCCGCATGCGCGGAATTCCGATCTTTACGTTCATCAACAAGATGGACCGTCAAGGGAAAGAACCGCTTGAATTGATGGAAGAACTTGAAGAAGTGCTCGAAATCGAGTCATATGCAATGAACTGGCCGATCGGGATGGGCAAAGAATTCCTCGGCATCTATGATCGCTTCAACAAGCGCATCGAGCCATTCCGTTCAGAAGGACCACGCTTTTTGGATCTGGATGAAAACGGGCGATTGGCTGGGGATCACCCGATGAAAGCGACGTCCTATTATACGCAAGCGATGGATGACGTGGAATTGTTGGAAGAAGCAGGCAACAAATTCTCTTATGAACGCGTCGAGAAAGGCGAATTGACACCAGTCTTCTTCGGAAGTGCGCTCGCGAACTTCGGAGTGGAAACATTCCTTGAGACGTATATGAACTTTGCACCGTCTCCGCAGCCGCGCATGACGAAAGAACAAACGGAAATCGAACCGTCGGAAGCACCGTTTTCCGGATTCGTCTTCAAGATTCAAGCGAACATGAACCCGGCACACCGGGACCGCATCGCATTCGTCCGGATCGTCTCCGGTAAATTCGAGCGCGGCATGAACGTTACGCTCGCACGTACAGGCAAGTCATTCAAACTGACACAGACGACTCAGTTCTTGGCGGATGACCGCGAGACCGTCGATGAAGCGGTTGCCGGCGATATCATCGGACTCCACGACATCGGGAACTACCAGATCGGGGATACGATCACGAGTGGGAAGAAATTCGAGTACGAAGCACTTCCACAGTTCACACCGGAATTGTTCATGAAAGTGACGGCGAAAAACGTCATGAAACAGAAGCATTTCCATAAAGGGATCTTGCAGCTTGTCCAAGAAGGGGCAATCCAGTATTACAAGACGCTCCACTTGGAAGAAATTATCCTTGGTGCTGTCGGACAGCTTCAGTTCGAAGTGTTCGAACACCGGATGAAGAATGAGTACAACGTCGAAGTGCGCATGGAGTCCGTCGGTTCGAAAGTCGCGCGCTGGATCGAAAACGAAGAAAATCTGAAAGAATCGATGTCGAGCAGCCGTTCGATGCTCGTCAAGGATCGTTACGACAATTACGTCTTCCTTTTCGAAAACGATTTTGCGACACGCTGGTTCCAAGACAAACATCCAGAAGTAAAACTGTATAGCTTATTGTGAGAAAATGCCTGCTTATTGCAGGCTTTTCTTATGTCTGAATCAGGAAAAAGCGGACAATTACAAAAAAACTTCGCATAAGTTTGCGGAGAGGTCTTATTTTTCATATCATTAAAGGATGAGAGATAGAGAGGAAATGGATACTATGCATATAAGTGATTTTTCCATCAAACGACCGGTTTTAACATTGGTCGTTATGTTCTTAGTCATTATTATCGGAGCCGTTTCATTTTTTAGGATTCCAGTAACGCTTATTCCGGAATTAAATCCGCCGATTGGTGTGGTCGTGACGAATTATCAAGGCGCGAGCCCGACGGAAGTCAGCGAAAAAGTGACAAAACCGTTGGAACAGACGCTGTCAACATTGCCAGGCATCGAATCGGTGCAATCGATTTCGCAGGAAGGTTCGAACTTGATCCTGCTCCAATTCAGCTGGTTGACCGATATCAACGATGTCCACGCGGATGTGCTGCAACGGATCGATCAGACACCGATTCCGGATGACGCCGGCAGTCCGCGGTTCTTGAAGTTCGACCCGTCCCAATTTCCGGTCATCCAAATGTCACTGCAATCCGGCGACAATGATGCCGACATCCGCGTTCTCGCTGAGCGGTTAGAGACGGAACTCTTGCAGACGGAAGGCGTAGCGAACGTCAACATCTCAGGGACGTTGATCGAAGACATCGTCATCTCGTTGAATGCGGAAGAATTGGAAGCGCGCGGTCTCCAACAGTCGGACATCGTCCAGGTGATCCAAGCGAATAACGTATCGCTTCCGGGTGAACCGATCGAGACGGAAGACGGCAAGCAATTGACGACGCGCATCCTGTCCACGATTTCAAGTGCTGAGCAGATCGGCGAATTGATCGTCACGGTCAACCCGCTCGACGGGAACAATGTGACGATTGCGGATGTTGCGGACGTCTCTGTGAAGGAGCGGGATGCAAGTTCCGAGACACGCGCGAGTCAGCAGCCGGCTGTCTTACTATCGGCGCTGCAGGAATCCGGAGCGAATACGGCAGACGTCTCCACAGCATTCCAGGAAAAGCTGGCTGAATTATTGGAGGAAGAGGAGTTCGCGGGCATCAAGGCGGACGTGCTGTTTGACCAAGGGGATTATATCCAGCTTGCAGTCGGCAATATCGGGCAGACGCTGCTATTCGGTGGATTGTTCGCCATGCTTGTCCTGTTCTTCTTCCTGAAAGGCATCAAGAGCCCGATTATCATCGGCGTCGCGATCCCTTATTCGGTGATCGTGACATTCGTCCTCATGTTCTTTGCGGACTTCGCCTTGAATATTTTGACGCTCGGCGCTCTGGCACTCGGCATCGGGATGCTTGTGGATAACTCGATCGTCGTCATCGAAAACATCCAGCGCCATTTGACGATGGACAAATCACCGAAGAAAGCCGCATCGGAAGGGACGAAAGAAGTGGCAGGTGCCATCACGGCATCCACGCTCACGACGGTCGTCGTCTTCGTGCCGGTGATCTTCATTTCAGGCTTGATCGGCGAGATTTTCTTTGAGTTCGCCTTGACGATTGCGTTCAGTTTGGTCGCATCGCTCGCAGTTGCATTGACAGTCATCCCGATGCTCGCAGCACGTCTGCTGCCGAAGCCGAAAGGTGATTACGAAGCAAGACGCAGACGTTCGAAGAGTTTGAAGAATTTCGAGCGTTCTGTCGAATGGGCGTTGAAGCATCGCCTGATCATCTTTGCCATCACAGCAGTCTTGACGATTGTCGCGGTGTTCGGCCTGACACGTGTCGGGACGGAATTCCTTCCGGCGACGGATGAAGGTTTCGTCAGCGTCCAAGTGGAGCTTGACAATGGCTCTTCCCGCACAGCGACGGATGAAGTGGTCCAAATCATCGAGCAGGAGCTTGAAAAAGAAGACGATGTCGATGTGTATGTAGCGCTGATCGGAACGACACAGCAAGGGCAGGCCCAAGGGTCATCTTCTTCAAATACGGCAGAACTGTACATTAAATTGAATCCGCTGGATGAGCGTGAACGTTCGGTCTTCGAATTTGTCGATGATGTGCAGCCGAAAATGAAAGAACTTGTAGGCGACCGGGCGGAAGTCAACTTCGTCCTGCAAACAGCTGCTGGGTCAGCTCCGAATACATTGAATTTCACCGTCACAGACATCGATCCGAAACGACTAGATGATGCGGTCGAACGGATCGATAAAGAGCTCCGTGACTTGTCCGGCGTCACAGAATTGACCAGCGACCGGGAAGAGACCTTGCAGGAAATCCAGATCACTGTCGACCAGGAAGCCGCTGTCGAACAAGGCTTGGCACCTGTACAGATCGCTCAAAGTGTCAATAACATCACCCGCGGTGTCCAAGCTGCCCAAGTAATTGCTGAAAATGACGATGTTTTAAGCGTCTTCGTGGAGTATGAAGAAGCGGAACGAGACAGCGTAGAGAAACTGCGTACACTGTCGTTACGTACACCTTCCGGCCAATTCGTCGAGCTTCAAGATCTTGCAGCTGTCGAGATTGCGGAAGGTCCCGTCAGCATTCAACGTGTCGATCAGGCGGAAAGTGTGTCATTCACACTGCAACACATGTCTGATCTGACACTCGGGGAAATGTCCACACGAGTAGACGAAGCGATCGATGGGCTGGATCTGGAAAGCGGCACGACCATTTCCTTCGGTGGGGATCGCGAGCTGTTCGATGATGCGATCGGCGATATGACGCTGGCGTTGATCCTTGCAGTCGTCCTTGTCTACCTTGTCATGGCAGCCCAGTTCGAATCGTTCAAATATCCATTCGTCATCATGTTCACTGTGCCACTCATGTTGATCGGTGTCGCACTCGCGTTGCTTATTACACAAACACCGATCAGTATTTCGGCGATCATCGGAATTCTTGTCTTGGTCGGGATTGTCGTCAACAATGGCATCGTACTGGTCGATTACATCAACCAGCGTAAAGCGATGGGCATCGAATCGTATGAAGCGATCAAAATGGGAGTACGCGACCGTTTGCGCCCGATCTTAATGACCGCTTTAACGACCGTCCTTGGCCTATTGCCATTAGCGCTCGGCATCGGAGAAGGAACAGAAATCAACCAGCCGATGGGGATCGCGGTCATCGGCGGGATAGTCACGTCGACACTCCTGACGCTTTACGTTGTTCCTGTCGTTTACAGCATGTTTGACCGGGAAACACGCCGTATGAACAAAAAAGCATAAGGTGGATGGAGGAAGAAGGATGAGCGTATTCTTTACAGGATTTCCAGGATTTATCGCAACGCAGCTGATGGCACGTCTCGCAGCGGATCATACCGAGCTTGCAGCTTTGATCATTCCGGCTGACCGGCAAAAAGCGGAACAGCAGGCAGCTGCCATCGAAGAAATGACGGGATGTCCGAAAATCCGTTTGATCGAAGGGGATATTACGAAGCAAGACCTCGGTCTGAGCGAAGTGGATCTCCGCTTCATGCATACGAAGAAATGGACGGTCTGGCATCTCGCTGCCGTCTATGACCTCGCCGTACCAAAAGATCTTGCATGGAGCGTCAACGTCGTTGGAACGGAAAATATGAATCAGTTTGTCCGATCCTTGCCGGAGCTGGAACGTTACATGTACTTCAGCACGGCATACGTAGCCGGTGTCAGGGAGGGCAGACTGTACGAACATGAACTCGTGCGTCCGATGGCGTTCAAGAATTTCTACGAAGAGACGAAATTCGAGGCTGAAGTATTGGTCGATGCGCTGAAGGCGCAGCTCCCGGTTACGATTATTCGTCCAGGCATCGTCCGGGGCAGCGCGGAAAGCGGCGAAACTGTTAAATTCGACGGACCGTATTTCTTCTTGAACATGATCGACCGTTTGAGTTTCTTGCCGTTCATTCCGTTCATCGGCCGTTCGCATGCAGACATCAACGTCGTTCCGATTGATTATATTTTGGAAGCCTCGCTTTATTTGAGCACTCTTCCGGAAGCATCCAGCAAGACCGTTCATCTGACGGATCCGAATCCGTATCCTGTCGAAGAAGTTTACCGCGCCATGGTTTACGAGATGACCGGAAAATATCCGGCTGGCCGTTTCCCGCGGGCATTCGCAGCAGCTGGAATGAAGGTAGCACCGATCCGGAAATATCTCCGCGTCGAAGCGGAGACGCTCGATTATATGACGTGGGAATCGTCGTTCGATACGGCGGTAGCGACTGCACTGCTGCAAGACAGTGGGATCCGCTGTGCAGACTTCCTAGAGACCATGCCGGCAATGGTCGAGTTTTACAAAGCCCATAAACATGAGGAAAATTTTCAGATTCACATCCACTAATTGTTTGCAACTTCGGATGAGCATGTTATAATCAACTTACAACTTCATATTCTTTGACTCAGCGTCAAAGGGGAGTAGCTGTAGGGAAACCTATTTCATAGTCGTCAATACATGGCACCTTGCCATCGGTTATGATTGGTAAATATTATTTTTGCTTAGCGAGACCTTTGCCTTCTTTAAGGAGGCAAAGGTCTTTTTTGCTGGCAAAATTTAGGAGGAGAAGAAGTGGAAACAATCATCTTGGAGTATGCATGGGTCCTATTAGTCCTGATCGGGCTCGAAGGTCTTCTTGCAGCAGACAACGCTGTCGTAATGGCAGTCATGGTAAAACACTTACCGAAAGAACAGCAGAAAAAGGCCTTATTTTATGGACTGGTAGGAGCCTTCATTTTCCGTTTTGCCGCTTTGTTCATGATCACCTTGCTCGTCAACATCTGGCAGATTCAAGCATTAGGAGCAGCTTATCTTCTATTCATCTCGATTAAGAGCATCTATGATCAACGAAAAGGTGAGACCGATGAAATTTTGGAAGACGGCACGAAATCAGAGAAAAAAGGTTCTGGTTTCTGGATGACCGTCTTGAAAGTCGAACTTGCGGATATTGCCTTCGCGATTGACTCGATGCTTGCGGCAGTAGCGCTTGCTGTTACATTGCCACACTGGGGTACAGCTGATATCGGCGGCATCAACGGTGGACAATTCGCTGTCATGCTGTTGGGTGGTTTGATCGGGGTCATCATTATGCGTTTCGCAGCCCACAAATTCGTTCAATTGCTGGAGAAATACCCGCAACTGGAAACGGCCGCATTCGTCATCGTCGGTTGGGTAGGGGTCAAGCTTACGGTCATGACGTTGTCCCACGAGAACGTCGGCATCTTGCCACATGACTTCCCACATTCAACACCATGGACACTGACATTCTGGTCAGTTCTGATCTTGATCATCGTGGTCGGTGTTCTTACGGGCTTGCGTTCGAACAAAAAAGAAAATAACGCGTAAAGGCGAGCAGGGTATCTCGCTTTGTGTTGGAATCCCTCTGGTGAATCATGTGATGCATGGTCTGCCGGGGGATTTTTTGTGTGGAATTAGCATGCGGGTGCTGGTAACTTGCATTTAACTGGGATTCATCGGCAAATATCCGGCATTCGTCAGAAGATCATTTGGAATCGCATATTTTTCCTTTTCTTTCTGCAGCACATCGCATAGAATGTAAAGATAATGCAGGCAGAAAGGATTCGAACTGAAATGAAAAGAACGATCAGGAATCTATTTCATTTGACACCGGCCCAAGTGATTGCCTCCTACTATTTTTTGACGATCACCATTTCTTTCTTGCTTCTTAGATTGCCCGGTGTCCACAAACAAGGCGAGACGCTTTCATACATCGACAGCCTATTCACAGCGGTCAGCGCTGTGAGCGTGACAGGTTTGTCAGTGACGGATATTTCGACGACCTATACGACGTTCGGCTTGGTTCTCCTATTATTCATCATGCAGATCGGCGGCATCGGCATCATGTCGATCGGGACGTTCTTGTGGATCTTGCTCGGCAAACGGATCGGCCTGCGGGAACGCCAATTGATCATGACAGATAATAACCAATCGCAGCTGGCCGGCGTAGTGAAGTTGATCCGGAACATTGTCACCATTTTATTATTGATCGAATTGATCGGCGCCACGATTCTGACCATTTTCTTTCTGCCCTATTACGACGGGCTAAGCGAAGCGATGTTCCAAGGGGTTTTTGCATCGATCGCAGCGACGACGAACAGCGGATTCGCGATCACCGGTTCATCGTACCTGCCGTTCGCGGATCATTACGGCATCCAGATCGTCACAATGATCCTCATAACACTCGGCGCGATTGGCTTCCCGGTACTGATGGAAGTGAAGGAATACTTCGCGCGCAACCAGGAATTCTTCCGCTTCTCACTATTCACAAAAATCACGGTCTCGACGTTCGGCTTCTTGCTTGTCGGCGGCACGGCAGTCATTCTCCTGCTGGAATCGTTCGGCGCCTTTAAAGGTGTCTCATGGCATGAAACGCTATTCGGCGCGATGTTCCATTCGGTGTCTTCCCGCTCAGGCGGTTTGACGACGATCGACATCACGACATTTGGCGAACCGACCAACTTGTTCATGAGTGTCCTGATGTTCATCGGAGCTTCACCGAGTTCAGCAGGCGGTGGAATCCGGACAACGACGTTCGCGATTGTGATCTTATTCTTGATCCAATTCGCCCGTGGCAAAAATGTTATCCAACTGTTCGGTCGTGAAATCGAGACCACCGACGTGTTCCGCGCATTCGCAGTCATCTTGCTTGCGGGTATCATGGTCGTCATATCGATGATGGTCATGATGGTGACGGAATCCGGAGCTAGCGCGATCCAGATCCTGTTCGAAATCACCTCAGCGTTCGGAACATGCGGGATGTCGCTCGGCTTGACGGAAGATTTGTCCGGCATCGGCAAGTTCCTCATCATGTTCTTGATGTTTATCGGACGTGTCGGCCTTATTTCGTTTTTATTCACAATCGGAGGCAAAAGTCACAAGGCAAAGTTCCATTATCCGAAAGAACGCGTCATTATCGGGTGAAAAGAAGGAAGAGTGTCCAAGTTTTTGCTATACTGGATGAATAATCGTTTATTAACCTGAAAGAAGTGGATTTTCATGAATGAAGATATCAAACAATCGTTGAAACTATTCATTGTTTTGTCACGTGCCCATAAAGCCATCACTGAACAGACCAACACATTTTTCCAGCAGCAAGGGGTGAATCCGACTGAATTCGCTGTCTTGGAACTTCTATACCACAAAGGCCGGCAGCCACTGCAAAAAATAGGTGGAAAAATCTTATTGGCGAGCGGTTCGATTACGTACGTCATCGACAAGCTGGAAAAGCGTGGCTACATCACTAGGGAAAACTGCCCAACTGATCGCCGCGTAACGTATGCGGTCATTTCCGAAGAAGGCGAGAAATTTATGGCGGGAATCTTTCCGGAGCATGAGAACAACTTGCATGAGCTGACGTCGTCATTATCAAATGAAGAAAAAGACGAGGCGATCGAACTCCTGAAAAAGCTTGGCCTATCTATCAAAGACCTCTCATACTGAGCACAATAAACCCGGCAAGCAGCCTCGACGGCTGCTTGCCGGGTTTGTTGTGTTCTTAAGTGTGCAAACGGACTTAGCTGGAGTTCAGCTGACCTGCATTCCATAGTTTCGTACGTTAGAGG
Organism: Planomicrobium sp. YIM 101495; assembly: GCF_009707665.1. GTDB lineage: Bacteria > Bacillota > Bacilli > Bacillales_A > Planococcaceae > Planococcus. Next base: position 986,042 of record NZ_WLZW01000001.1, on the reverse strand, counting down.
CGCAGTGCTGAGCATCGTAATATGCCTTCGTCGCTTTCAACTAGAAGGTGCCAGGTTATTATGTGGGAATTGCAGGGGAGTTGTCATCTTAAATTCAGTCGTGACTCGTGATCATCTCGTCATATTTTATCAATTTTAGTTGCAACGCGATGCTGGATAAAAAGGGATCAATAATGGTACGCTCCCGATAACTTTTACATACAAAATCATCTGAAAGTGGCGGCCTACACAGTCAGCCGCCAAACAAATATGAAATACTAAATTAGAATGAAACGCTCGCACTCACTTCACCACCATTTCTCCAACAACCCCGAGCGAAGTGGCTGGGCTGGACATGGCGGAGGGATAAGATGAGCGGTTCCTAGCTCAGCTTATCCCGGGAGTCATGTCCCGAAGCCGCCAGCGAATTTCCATGCGACACCGGAACTTTCTTTTTCACACTCCAAATCAGAACCACAGCGGCCTACGCAGTCAGCCGCCCAGATATTCAACTCAACACCAAAATTAGAATGAAATGAAAATTGCCTCTCATCCCCATTTCTCCCACACCCTCAGCGAAGGAGGTGGTTTGGACTGGGCGGAGGGTATGACGAGCGTTCTTCGGCTTGGCTTCTTCCGGGAGTCCTGTCCGAAGCGACGCAGCGGATTCACACCCGGCACTCGCCCTCACTTTTCGACACTCCACCACAAAAAAACACACACATGCCTAAGCATGCGTGTGCCACTTCATTATTGGATTGGTTGCACTGTTTTGCCCATCTCTACGAAATCAGCAGTTGCAGTTCCTTCAGCAGAATCGAAAATCGTCAAGCGTACAACGAGATTCTCTTTCTCGAACACAACGCCCGTCACTTTACTGCCATCCGAAGACGTCTCATAAACAGCTGAATTGACAAAATCGCCATCAAGCGAGCCTTCTGTCAAATTGGTTTCACCAGTGCTTGCTTCTAGCGTCTGCGTCAAGGCATCTTTGGCACCATTGAAATCGAGTGTCGCAGGATCGAATGTTTCGACACGCATAAACACGCCGCCGTCTTCAGCCAAGTACAACGAATCTTTGCCAGGCTCTTCAGAAGTCAGCTCGTAGCCAGGAAGGACGTACACTTGATAAGATTGCTCGTCACTTTCCGTCAACGTACCTTCTGCTTCAGCGCGGTTCACAGTTTCTTCTACTGCATCATCTGTATCTTCTGTATCTTCAGCCGGCTCTTCTTCTATCACATCACCAGCATCATCCGTCGATTCATCCGACTCTGCCGGCACATCTTCTTCAGCCGGTTCTTCTTCAATCACGTCATCCGCAGGCGTGTCTTCGTCAGTTTCTTCCTCGATGACATCCTCGACACTTTCCTCCGGAGTGGATGCAGTGTCTTCGGCAGGTTCTTGTTCCTCTGCGCCATCAGTGCCACAAGCAGCGAGGAAGCCGCTTATTGCCAAGATCGATGCAGCAAATAATAAGTTCTTTTTCATTTTTATTGCCTCCTTTATATGCATTAGACGCAATACTAGTATGACATGTTTCATCTTACACAGGTAGAGGAATTACGAGAAATAGGAAAATGAGCATAACGATATGTGCGATGATCAGCGCGGGCATGCTTCGTTTCCATTCGTACAGCGCGCCGAACAAAAGCCCTGCTGCGATCCCTGCGAGCGCACCCGACCAGAAGCCTGAGAACGCAAGTCCGGCGCCGAATAGAAGGGAGGTCAGCACGATCGCGACAAATGGGGAAACGTGTTTCTTCATTTTTTGCTGGACGAAGCCCCGCCAAAAAATTTCCTCTCCCGGCACGATGATGAACACCAGGAGCAAGTAATGCCAGATGGAATCCGGCGCGAGCGCATTTAAAATACCGGACACGTTCGCCGCCACGCCTGTCGGGAACAGCGACAGCAAGTGAAAGCCGGCCGCGATGACCGAATAAAGAAGTACGCCGAATCCGATTCCGTAAAGAAGTGATTGCCATGTCCGCAGTTCTTCCTTCACTTGCCCGAATGCGAGTGCAATGGAAGTGAGGACGAGGATGCCGAACGTGTACATATACCAAAAAATCGTTTCGTTTTCGAATGCGAAATAGTTTAGGATGACAGCGAGCGGAACGAGGAAAAGCAGATTGCACCGTTTGAAAAAATGGATCATATCGTCCTCCAATACCCTAGGATGTGAAATGAATCCGAGGAGTTTTCTGTAATGGGAATTTTCTTATAGTATAATGGATGGAGAAATCGGCAGCCGTTTTGACGGAGCCGAAGTGCATTTGCTGTCCGTATTATAACAGATGCTGCACATTCTTAAAGGGGAAGGAGGGAATTTCGTGAACAATTATGAAGAATTGCTCGATCAATTGAAGGCAAGAGAAATCGATTCATTAACAGTGGAAAAAGAACAGTTCATGGAGTTCCGGCATGTGCTCATCCAGCGCCCAGACTTCAAACATTTCTCTGGCACTGCGCATCATGGCGGCCGGACGATCTATATCTACATGGATGAACCGGAAATTTAAGGGGGAAGTCAGATGGGGAAATTACAGGAGTTACGCTCATACATAAACACGCTCGTCGTGGGGCGGGAAAAGGAATTGGACTTGATGTTGATCGCATTGATCCAAGGGGGACACGTACTGCTTGAAAGTGCGCCAGGTTCAGGGAAGACGTGGATGGCAAAAGCGTTCGCAGAGGCGTTTTCAGGAACGTTCCGACGTCTGCAGTTCACGCCGGACGTCTTGCCGTCTGATGTGACAGGCATCCGTTTCTTGAATCCGAAAACGCAGGAATTCGAACTGCGCACCGGACCGGTTGTTGCGAATTTGCTGCTCGCGGATGAAATTAACCGTGCAACGCCGCGGACGCAATCGAGCTTACTTGAAGCGATGGAGGAAAAGCAAGCGACGATCGACGGAGAAACGATCAAGTTGCCGGAACCGTTCATGGTGCTAGCGACGCAAAACCCGCAGGAATTCCAACAAGGGACGTTCCCGCTGCCAGCCGCGCAGATGGACAGGTTCTTGTTCCGTCTTGTGATCGACTATCCGAGCTTCGATGAGGAGCTTGCGATCATCCGGAACTTCCGAAGCGGCCAATCGAACTCGATGCACATCGAACCGGTGGCAACACCCGAAGACGTACTTGCTTGGGCAAAAGAAGCAGGGGAAGTGGTGCTTCATCAAGACATCGAGCGATTCATCGTGGATCTAGTTAGACGAACGCGGGAGCACCGTGCAATTGAACTCGGACTCAGTTCACGTGCTGCGCTTGCGATTGCTCGTGCCGCACAAGGGAGAGCGTTTTTGGAAGGACGTACATTCGTCACGCCTGACGATGTCAAAGTGGTCATGGAACCGATTGCATTGCACCGCCTGCATTTGACTGCAGAAGGCATGCTCGTCCAAGACGCCGCTGCGATTTTACACGAAGTGATGGAATCCGTGCCAGTGCCTGTGGAGATCGGATAAATGGAATGGACTCGGCATGATTACGATGCAGAAAAAACGTTGCGCATCTTCACGTTTATCTGCCTGTTCTTTTTGATTGCATTTTTTGCTTTTCGTTCCTATGAATTGGCGGCAGTGCTCACCTTCATCGGAGCGGTGATCGTATTGCAGCGCTTGTATGCACGGAAGGTCGGCAATGCGCTCGTCTTCCATAACAACACCAAGCGTTCACGACTCGTTGCCGGTGCAGAAGGTGCTTGGGTGCTCACGTTTTCGAATGGAGGCTTGCCGATTTGGGGTGGCAGGTTGAAAATTATATTCCACGATGCCGTTATTCCTGTCACGGAAGGGGAGACGCTTCACGGCGGCTTTCAGGAAGTCGAAATGCCGTTTTCGATCAGTGCGAAGCAGAAATTGACAATCAAGGTCCCGGTCCATGCATCACACCGGGGCTTGGCGCGCATTACGAAGCTGGAAATCATAGTTCCACACTTGTTCGGTGAGGAGCAAATCGTCCTGGAATATAATCCGATGATTAGACAGGAGCAACTCGTCTACCCGAAGCAGGGAAAGGAACCGTTCCGCATGATTGCTGCTCCGCAAAAGCCGGGTGTATCTGATATCCGGCACTCACTTTTCACGGATGCATTCCAGCCAGTCGGGACACGCGATTACGTTTCAGGCGATCAGTTCGCCCACATCCATTGGAAGGCAAGTGCACGCGCAGGCATCTATCAGACAAAAGTGTTCGCGACTGTTGCGGATGAATCGCGCTTGTTTTGTCTGGATGTGACGGTCGGACGTGGAATCACGATCGGTTTGGAGGAACGGGTCGAGCAGCTCGCCGGACTCGTGACGGAATGCTACAAGAAGCAAATTCCGTTCGCTGTTGCCATCAATATCCGTTCAGCAGGGAAAGTGCCGTTTCTCTATATTCCGTCAGGGGAAGGTACGCAGCACCACCAGCGGACGATGGAGCTATTGGCAGTCTTGCCACGAAGTGCAGCGACGATGCCGATTGAAGCGATGCTTGCGTTCCTCGACTCGCATATGGAATTGCCTGCATCTGTTTACTTTCTGTCAGACCAGTCGCAGGATGACAGTGTCTTTGTGAAGAAGTGGGGCCGCCGTGTACCGCTCTTCGCACTCGACAAGCCGAAAGGGCGTGAGTCTGCATGAGCCGCTCCATGATTGCTTGTGGAAACTTTATCCTTGACGCTTTTCTACTGTCGTTCGTCTTTGTTCTTTTAATGGATGAAAGCGTGATTCCGTTACACGTCATCTGGCTGGCAGCAAGCATCCTTCTCGCGCTTGTCGTCGGTTGGCTTTCGGCAGTGCGCGGCTATCGTCTTCCTGAAATGATTGTGTCGTCGGTACTCGTCATGGGTGGCACGTTCTTTCTCGGCGTGCCGATATGGATCAGCTTTGTCTTCACTCTGTTCTCGGTGAACCGATTGCACGCGCGCTTCAATGATAGCGAAGCGACAATACAGACAAAGAGCAGTTTTTTGAAGCTGTTGCCGCTCGTCTTTTTCATCGCTTGGACGATCCAGACGTTCGTTCCTTCTGAAGAAACGTTGTTCTGGTTGTTCATACTCGTCTGTGCAGGGCTGACTTTTTACATCTTCTTCCGCTTCGTCAGCCGCTCCTTGCAGGCGGAAGGGCAAGACATCCAGCTGCGGACGCTTGCGCTATATCCGGCTGGCATTGTGCTGCCGGCCATGTTGGTCAGTGTCATTGTCTTCTTGTTCAGTGAAACGGGAAGCTATGCGTTCGCCATGATATTCAAAGGATTGTTCGCGATTCTTTGGTGGCCGTTCAGCCCGCTTTATGATGCATTCATGAACTCGCTTGGTGGATTGATGGAGAGCGGGGAGCGGGCACAGGGGACAGTGCGGCAAGAGCAGCAATTGGAAGAACAAACGCAGTCAGAGATCATGTTCATGAACGGGGAATCTCCGGAGGCGCCGGTCGCTGCCATTGTCTTTATCGCGCTCGCGCTTGCGACGCTCGCTTTGATCATTTGGCTGCGCCGTTTGAAGAAGGTCAAGAGAGAAACACTGGAAGCGTCTGCAATCGTGTACGAAACGACGCCACTTGCACCGCGCCGTAAAGAGAAGAAAATAGAGCAGCAAGAAGAAAGAGCCGTACGACGACAGCTGCACGCTGTCCGGAAAGCGCTGCAGGAACTCCAGCGCTCGGCAGAAAAGAAAGGGAAAGGGCGTTTGCAACAAGAAACCGTCAGCGAATGGTTCGAACGGATGGATATCCGTGTTTCTGCTGAATTCATCGAAGCATACGATAAGGTTCGCTACGGCTCACAGGACATCCCTGCAGCTACAGTCGACCGTTTCCATCAGGAAATCGCGGTGCTAAAAGAAAATTTAGCGGAAAAGGTTTAACTGTGTGCATTATTGGCAATAGTATACTTGAACACAGCAACATTCTCATTTCCCCCTTTTGTGGTCGGCCCGTCAGACGGGCCGGCCTCTTTTTTCGCGTTCTGCGCCTTTTTCGGAAAGAAGTTGAAGATGTGCATTCCGACCTTCAATTAACTGAAGATTTTTGCTAAAATGAAATCTATAAAGGAGTGTGTATGTCCATTGAATATCGGATTTATCGGAACAGGCGTCATGGGCGCGAGCGTCGTCAAACATTTAATCAAGGCAGGACACGAACTATTCATCTATACACGTACAGCGGAGAAAGCAGCACCGCTTATAGAGCTTGGAGCTGTTTGGCTCGAGTCACCGAAACTGGTGGCGGAGAAAGCGGAAGTCATTTTCACGATGGTCGGCTATCCGAAAGATGTCGAGGAAGTGTACTTCGGCGATAACGGGATTTTGCATCATGCAAAAGAAGGCGCGGTCGTTGTCGATATGACGACTTCACAGCCGATCCTTGCTGAACGTATTTATAAAGAAGCGGTGAAAAACGGCGTGCAATCATTGGATGCGCCAGTTTCAGGCGGTGATATCGGTGCACAAAACGGGACGTTGTCCATCATGGTCGGCGGCGAACGGAAAGTCTTCGATGAGTTGGCACCGATTTTTGACCTATTCGGCAACACGATCGTTTACCATGGCGAAGCAGGAGCGGGGCAGCACGCGAAAATGTGCAACCAGATTGTCGTCGCAAGCAACATGATCGCGATTTGTGAAGCACTTATTTACGCGAAAGGAGCAGGGCTCGACCAAGAAGAGATGCTTCGTTCGGTGACGACTGGTGCAGCTGGTTCATGGGCACTGTCGAATCTTGCGCCGCGCATCATTAAGGGAGATTACGCTCCCGGTTTTTATATTAAGCACTTCGTTAAGGACATGCGCATCGCATGTGAGGAAGCAGATCGACTTGACCTCGACCTTCCAGGCTTGAAGCTGACGTTGTCGAAGTATGAGCAGCTGGAAGACGAAGGGCATGGCAACAAAGGGACACAGGCGTTATACGAACTTTACGACCGATGAAAAAAAGCTGCACCTCCGAGGGGGCGCAGCTGCTTTCAGTCAAAATATGATTTTTTCGGCGAGTAGAAGCGGCTCTGCGGTTTTGGGGTGTACGTATTGCGGGAAACAGGAGAGGTCGGTTCTTTTTTCGTGATTGGCTCAAGTCCCGTGAATTCCTTCAGAATCTCTTTTGCCGTCCGCAAGTTCATCCGGCTTTGCGGATTGCGGTAAGTTTCGTCCAGCGACCCTAAGTGTTCCAACTGGGCGAAATCTTCTTTTCTTGGGAGCATGTGGAAGTAATATTCTCCGCATTGCACGAGAACAGATGATTGCTGCTGACTTTTCTGGGGGTTTTTACTGAAGTGGAGACCGACTTTCTTCGCACGGCCTTGTAGAATCATTTTGGATAACGCTTCTTTCTTAAGGGCGTACAAGTACTGATTGTCGGGCGCTGTTTTAGCATGACGGTTGACCGAGAAGATCGCTTGGGCGATTTCAGAATCGGTTCGGTTAGTTGCCATCGTCTTCATCCTTTCACTTGATTTGGCTGTGTTGTGTACATGCTTATCATATCATATGGTGAAAGTGTCTTCAAAACAAACAAAGGGGGAAAAATCATGCTTAAGGGGAAAACAATAATTATCACCGGAGGTTCCAGCGGGATGGGATTAGCTATGGCTAAGCACTTCATCGAACAAGGAGCGAATGTCGTGATCACCGGCCGTGATATGGAGAAATTGAATCAAGCAGTGACGGAAATTCCGGAAGGAGAAGGACGCGTCGAAGTGTTCCAGATGGACGTGCGTGAGCCGGAGCACGCGAAAGCCATGGTCCAGTTTACACACGATCAATTCGGCTCGGTCGATGGCCTGGTCAATAACGCTGCGGGGAACTTCATCGTCCACGCTGAGAAGCTATCACCGAACGGCTGGCGTTCTGTCATCGATATCGTTCTGAACGGAACGTTCTTCTGTTCGCACGCGGTCGGAAATTACTGGATCGACAACGGGAAGAAAGGAAACATCCTCAATATGCTTGCGACGTATGCCTGGAATGCAGGAGCTGGCGTTTGTCATTCGGCAGCAGCCAAAGCGGGCGTCATGTCATTGACACGCACACTTGCCGTCGAATGGGGAACGCAATTCGGCATCCGGGTCAACGGCATCGCACCAGGACCGATTGAACGGACAGGCGGAGCAGACAAATTGTTCGAATCGGACGAAGCGATGAAACGCACGCTCGATTCGGTCCCGCTCGGTCGACTCGGCAAACCGGAAGAAATCGCAGAATTGGCAGCATTCATTATGTCCGACAAGGCGTCTTACATGAACGGGGAAATCGTCACGTTGGACGGCGGACAGTGGCTTAACAAATTTCCATTTTAAAGAAAAAAACTCTCAATCGTTCGTTTGAATTCCGATCCTATGTTATGATAGACGGGAGTAAAGTGTATGGGCTTTCATAGCTGTGCAAAAGGAGAAGAGGATATGATTTCATTACCGAGCAAAGACTTTTTTGACACCCGCATCGAAGAATTCGTGATTTCTTCGGAAAAAGTTGCTCATGTACAAATCGGCAACAGTGCCGAGCATGCGTTGCTGGTGTTGACAAAGACAGGGTATGCAGCTATTCCAGTCCTTGATTCCAAATATCGTTTCCAGGGGCTGATCAACGCACAGATGATCACGGATTCGATATTAGGAATGAACCATATTGAATATGAGCGATTGCCAGAGATTCGTGTACAAGATATCATGAATAAGGAGATTCCGGTCATTCATATCGAGGAGCGGTTCCAAAAAGCGCTCGATCTTGTCATTAACCAAAACTTCCTATGCGTCGTCGACGATGAAGGCATGTTCAGGGGAATCTTAACGCGTCGTGTCATTTTGAAACATCTGAAAAAACTAATCTACCAATTGCGCAATTCGTAAATGATGTTGTAATGAGGAGTTGACCTGGCAAACGCCTTCGGTCAGCTCCTATTTTTTGGAGGGGGGAAATTGGATGAAGAGGCCAATCATCCTGGTGGCGGTGATGCTCGCGATGTTCGCGAGTGCAGTTGAAGCGACGATTGTTTCCACCGCCATGCCGAGTATCGCAAACGATCTCGGCAGTTTTTCGCAATACAGCTGGGTGTTCTCGGCATACTTACTGACGAGCACGGTGACCGTTCTTCTGTACGGAAAGTTGTCGGATCTGTTCGGAAGAAAGCTGATTTTCACCATCGGCATGTCGCTATTCCTACTCGGCTCTTTGCTGTGCGGGATGGCGGAATCGATGACGGCGTTGATCGTCTTCCGATTTATCCAAGGGATTGGTGCCGGAGCGGTCATGCCGATTACGACAACCATCATCGGAGATATTTACTCACCTGAAGAACGCGCGAAGATCCAAGGCTATTTGTCGAGCGTCTGGGGAATTTCCGCTGTGGCGGGCCCGGCGATTGGCGGTGTACTTGTCGCGACGATCGGCTGGGAATACGTCTTCTGGGTCAACATCCCGCTCGGTCTCCTGTCTCTTGCAGGCATCTGTCTTTTCTTGAAAGAACCTGAAAATACGAAAACTCCGTCTGTCGATTACAAAGGGACTGCCATGCTGATGCTGACGATCGGTCTTGCAGTTTATCTTCTTGTCGAAGGCGGTTTAGCATTCCCATGGGTTTCGGTGCAGACTGCTGTGATCATCGCTGCCATTGCCCTTTTCGGCGTATTATTTTTCGCCGCCGAAAAGCGGGCAGTGGATCCGGTCGTTTCCATCGAAGTGTGGAAAAACCCGACGATCCTGTTTGCGAATCTCGTGTCGTTTGTCACAGGAATGATCTTGATCGGAATTTCGAGCTACTTGCCGTCGTATGTTACAGGAGTGATGGAGCAACCAGCGATCATTGCAGGCTTTACGCTGACGACGATGTCGATCGGGTGGCCGATTGCCTCAGTCGTCGCAGGGAAGTTGCTGCTGACGATCGGCAATTTCAAAACATCCTTTGTCGGGTGTTGTTTCTTGCTCCTCGGTACGGTCATGTTCGTTTTCATGACGTCGGAGCTTGGGCCGGGATGGGCTGCCGCTTCGAGCTTTTCTGTCGGTGTCGGGATGGGATTGACGACGACTGCGTTCATCGTATCGATTCAAGCTGCGGTGTCGCATCAGCAGCGGGGGGCAGCTACTGCCTCGAACGTCTTCATGCGCAATCTCGGAAGTACGTTCGGGGTGGCGATTCTTGGCGGTATCTTAAACAATTCACTAATCCGCTATTTTGCGGATAGTGGTGAAACGCTCGACTCAGTCAACGGCTTATTGACCGCGGATGGTCGGATCGAAATGGGGACGGATCGTCTCCTTTATCTACAGGAAGGTCTGTCAGCAGCGGTCCAAAACATATATATCATCACCGCCATAGCTGCTGTCGTTGCATTGCTGTTAGTATTCGGCTTGCCGAAAAAGAAGGAAGTGGGCACTCATGGTAACTGAAGAAGTCATTTTGAAAGTGTTGGCGGAGGAAGGGAATATGCGCAAAGCCGCAGACCGTCTGTTCCTGTCCCAACCAGCATTGTCCCAGCGGCTGCAAACGATCGAGAAAGAGTGGGGGGAGCAGCTGTTCATCCGCTCCCATAAAGGCTTGACGGCGACGCCAGCTGGCGAGCATGTGATCGAGTTCGCAAAAGAAACGATCCAGCGCAAAGAAGAAGTCATCGAAGCACTGCACATGATGTCGTCGAAAGTTCATGGGACGTTGAAAATTGCATGCGCGACGATCATCGGCCAAAACTGGCTGCCGAAAGTGTTGAAGGATTTTGTCACGCAATACCCTGAGGCGAAAATTCAGCTGATCACCGGCTGGAGCTCGGAAATCGTCCGGGCTTTATATGAAGGGGAAGCTCACATCGGGATCGTCCGTGGACAGACCGACTGGAAAGGACCTAAGCAGCATTTGTTCCGTGACACGCTCTACCTTGTGGATACGGAGCTGCAAACGTTGGAGGAAGTGGAGAAGACGGAACGGCCATTCATCCAGTTTAAAAGTGACTCGAACTATTTCGAGGAAATCCAGCAATGGTGGCAGCGTCACTTTACAGTGAACCCGAAACGCCAGATCACCGTCGACCAGATCGAGACGTGTAAACAGATGGCATTGAATGGAATTGGCTATGCGATCCTGCCTTCGATTACATTGGACGGCAACGAAAAAGTCCATACAATTGCATTGTCTGATAACACCGAAGAACTTGAGCTGACAAGGGATACATGGCTGATCGGCTATGAAACCGCTTTCGAACTGCGGCAGGTCGAGGCTTTCGTCGAAGTGGTTAAAAAACATGTCTGTTTTTTAGCCTAAACCATGAATAATAATTCTTCTTGCGGTATAATGAAAACATTCTGTCGAATGAAGAAAGGATGTTGGAAATGGAACAAATGAACGCACAAGAAATTATTTCGTACATACAAAATGCTGAAAAATCTACACCGGTCAAACTTTACGTTAAAGGGCAAGGGGTCGCTTCGCTGTCTTATGGTGAAGGCTCGAAAGTATTCGGGGAAGGCAACCACGCTACCGTATTCGGTGAATGGGCAGAAATCGAGAAGGCGCTTGCGCAGCATGCAGCAGTCATCGAAGACCACGTCGTCGAGAACGATCGCAGAAACTCAGCGATTCCATTGGTCGACTTAAAGAACGTCAACAGCCGGATCGAGCCAGGCGCATTCATCCGCGACAACGTCGAAATCGGCAACAACTGTGTCATCATGATGGGTGCCGTCATTAACATCGGTTCCGTAATCGGTGATGGCACGATGATCGATATGAACGCAATCCTCGGCGGTCGTGCAACGGTCGGGAAAAATTGTCACGTCGGAGCAGGAGCTGTCCTAGCAGGTGTTATCGAACCGGCATCCGCGACACCGGTCATCGTAGAAGACAATGTTATGATCGGTGCCAATGCTGTCGTGCTTGAAGGAGTACGCATCGGTGAAGGATCAGTAGTTGCTGCAGGAGCGGTCGTCATCGAAGACGTACCTGCCAACGCAGTCGTCGGCGGTACACCGGCACGCGTTTTGAAGCTGATGGACGAAAAAACACGCGCGAAAACGGAAATCAAACAAGAACTGCGTCAATTATAAGCGGATGAGTGCGATGGATCTTGTTAAAATCCGTAGACAGCTGCACCGCATTCCTGAGATCGGCTTCCAGGAAACGAAGACACAGCACTATTTACTCGAGCTGATCGGACGTCTGCCTCAGAAGCACCTCCAAGTGCAGCAGTGGAAAACGGGGATCATCGTGAAAGTGCGTGGGACTTCTTCTTACAAGACACTTGCTTGGCGTGCGGATATCGATGGATTGCCAATCACCGAAGAGACGGGATTGCCATTTGCCTCTGATCATGCAGGCTTCATGCATGCATGTGGCCATGATCTGCACATGACGATCGCGCTTGGTTTGCTTGAGAAGTTGTCACACAACCCGATCAAGAACGACGTCATCATCCTGTTCCAGCCGGCGGAAGAAAATCCAGGCGGTGCGAAGCCATTATTGGCCTGGTTGAAAGACCAGCAAGACTGGGTGCCGGATGAAATCTTCGCGTTGCATATCGCACCGGAGCATCCGGTCGGAACCGTGACGACAAAGCCGGGACTACTGTTCGCCAATACTTCCGAGCTGTTCATCGACTTGGAAGGCACCGGCGGCCATGCGGCGTTTCCACACCGGACACGTGATATGGCTGTTGCGGCAGCGGCACTGCTTCTGCAACTGCAGACCATCGTCAGCCGGAGCATCGACCCGCTGGACTCGGCGGTGTTGACGATCGGCAAGATGACTGCGGGGACTATGCAGAACATCATTGCGGAACACGCAAGGCTGGAAGGAACGATCCGGACTTTGAATCAAGCTTCGATGGTGCGCATGAAACAGCGTGTCGAGGCGATTTGCCGCTCGATCGAAGAGGCATATGAATGTCGTGTCTCAATTGATTACGGCAGCGGCTATGTGGAAGTGAACAACGACGATCTATTGGCTGAACATTTCCTGGCATTCGCCGATGCGTATGATGGGATCGACGCGGTCCGTGCAGACGCGGCGATGACAGGAGAGGACTTCGGCTACTTTACAGAAGCAATTCCAGGCGTCATGTTTTGGGCTGGAGTGTCATCACCTTTCGGGTTGCATCACGCGAAATTGAACCCGGATGAAAAGGTTCTGGGCATCATGCCGGAGTTTCTGTATCAATTTTTAGGAACACGTGAATGAGCAGGCAGTCTTTCTGTCTGCTCTTTTTTTCGGAGTTATGCAACCCATTCCATACATAATCGTTTTATTTGATAGAGAGAAGAAAAAAGGTGGGAGAAACTTATGAACAAGCGATCATTGCTGGGAATCATTTTCATGATAGCGCTATTATTGTCAGCTGTACCGCAAGCAGCAAGTGCTGAGCCGAACATCACGATCGAGTCGGAAGCCGGCTTTGACGGCAAAGCGAAATACGGCAAAGGGCTTCCAGTCCTCTTCACGATCACCAATAACGGCCCTGATTTCTCAGGAGATCTACTGATGGCGACAGCGGAAGGCTATAACTTGAACCATACGGTCGCAATCCCGGTTTCACTCGCACAAGGAGAGACGAAGACGATTCAAGTTGCCTCGAATGGCGGCATCGACCTGTCGTACTCGTATTCCGGCTCTACTGAAAGCCTTGAGTTATACGAAGGCGGTTGGGAAGACGGCAAAAAGGTGAAATTCAACGGAAAAAAGAATCTGCAAGCACAATATCATGAGCCGGACGCATTTTTCATTGCAACATTGACGAACAATGCAGACCGTCTCAATGCACTTAGCCAAACTTCCGTAGTAGGGAGAGGGCAAGTTGAACTGTTTCACTTGAACCAATTGGAAGATTTCATCCTTCCGGCAGAGCCGACTTCCTGGCAGTCGATCGACGCACTCGTCATCGATGAAGTGGCTTTCAGCGATTTGTCGCCAGCAATCCAAAGCGCAATTTTCGAATGGGTGCGCCAAGGTGGCCAAATGCTGGTCGGCTCGACGGGCACTTTGAATGCCGAGATGGGGGAATACGCCAGTGAATTGCCATTGACACTCGGCCAGCAAGCGCGCGCACAAGTGACGGGCCTCGGCTCGGACATTCCGGTCTTTGAAGCAACAGCAGTAGAAGGCGCCGACGTATTGCTCCAGAATGAAGGTCAAGTGCTGGCAGCGAGCAAGAAGTTCGGTGCTGGTGAGATTATCCAAACGGCATTCTCACTCGGAGATGAAGGGATTTCTGATCAAGATGCGTATCCACAAGTGATGCAAATGTTGATTGGCATTAATCCGGTTGCCACGATGTGGGTGGGCGAATCCATCAAAAGCTATCTCGGTTCGGAATTGAGCAACGTCAACGAATTGTTCGATAGCTTCAACGTCTCTCAGCCGGTCATGCTGCTGATCATCATTCTTTACATCGTCATCGTTGTACCGGTCCTTTATATTTTCCTGAAAAGACGCGATAAGCGCGAATACGCCTGGTTTGTCATTCCTGCGATTGCAGTGCTCGTTTCGCTCGCGATTTTCGGTTATGGGGCTAAAGACCGCATCACGAATCCGCAAGTCCAGCAAATCGGCTTTTTCGAAGCGGATCAGGATGGCGGCTTGAAAGGGTATTATATGAATTCGGTCTTATCGAACCGCGCGGGGGACTATTCATTCACAGCCCCGGTTGGCACTACAATGACACATTATACGAATTATGGCGGTTTCGGTGAATCGGGCAACTCGAGCATCGTAGAACAAGAAGGTGGCAAATCGAAACTGACGATCCGCGACATGCGCAACTGGTCGGTATCCTCGATCATCGGGGACGCTTACATCCAAGATGCCGGGAACCTGGCAGTCGACCTTAGATTAGAAGATGAACTATTGTCAGGTCCAATCCGTAATAACTTCCCGTTCGCACTGGAAGATGTTTCGATTTGGACAGGCACACGTTTGATCGAGCTTGGCGACCTTGCACCAGGGGAAGAGCTTTCGGTCGAAGAAACGATGCAATCCGGTTTCTTGGCACCGGCATTTCCGATCACGAGCCAAGGGAATTATTACTCGATCAAATCGATCGCAGATTTGCATGAAGAGCGTCGTTACATGGTACAGGACATGACTTCCGAGATGATTGCCAGCGGTTCGGATTCACCGATGATCGTCGGCTATGCGAAGGATGGATTGGTGCCGGCAGTTCTTGAAGGCGACCGGGCTTCCGTCGAGGCATTATATATGATCGCACAGAAATTCGATCCTGCAGGAAGCATCAGCGGAGAAGTATCGATTGGAAGAGATGGACTCATCATGACAATCGATACGATCGGAAACGGTTTTTATGAAAACTATTCTAACAACCCATACATGTATTACTTCGAAACGGGTGATTACGAACTGACTTACACCTTGCCCGGCTCACTGGCTTCCGCTTCGATTGAGTGGAGTGATTTGACCGTGGCGGCTAGTACGAATCAAATGGAATTGACGATTTTCAATCAAGTGAGCGGCGAGTTCGAAGTGATCGATGATCGGAAGAAGTCGTTCGGTGAAGCAGCTAGCTCGTACATCGATGAAAACGATGCGATTCGCCTTGGATTGAAAGTGCCGAATACCGCAGCGGGTGAATTCACTGTGCCGCAAATCGATTTGAAAGGAGTGGTGAAAGAATGATCGAAATTATCGGTTTGACGAAAAAATATGGGTCATTTTACGCCCTCCAAGATCTCAACTTGACGATCGAGGAAGGCGTGGTCTTCGGATTCGTCGGCGCGAACGGTGCAGGGAAGTCTACGACGTTCTCGATCTTATCGACGCTGCTTCAACCGACTGCCGGAGATGCTTTCATCAACGGTGTCAGCATCACGAAGAATCCGCAGGAAATCCGCAGTCGCATCGGTTATATGCCCGATTTCTTCGGTGTCTATGACCAACTGAAAGCGGAAGAATATCTGGACTTTTATGGTGCCAGCTATGGCATCAAATCGGATGAACGGAAAGCGCTCATCCCGAAATTGTTGAGCCTCGTCAACTTAGAGGACAAACGTTACGAATATGTCGACCATCTATCACGCGGGATGAAGCAGCGGCTTTGCCTCGCGCGCTCTCTCATCCATGATCCGGAAATCCTGATTCTCGATGAGCCGGCGTCAGGCCTTGACCCGCGAGCTCGTGTGGAAATGCGCGACATCTTGAAACAATTGAAATCGATGGGCAAGACCATCTTGATTTCGTCACACATCTTACCGGAGCTTGCTGAGATGTGTGACAACATCGGCGTGATCGATTCGGGTAAGCTGATTGCTCACGGTTCCGTCCATGAAATCCAAGCGCAGCTGCAGCAAGACAAAATCTTGCACGTACGCGCAGCGATAGAGACGGCAGAACTGGTCCGTTTCTTCGAAGGCGATCCGTTCGTTTCGGGTATCACCATCGATGAAGGGAGCGGGTCCATCTCGTTCCATTACAGAGGAGACGACTTGCAGCAAGCTGAATTGCTCAAGCAAGTGTCAGCAGTTCTTCCGATCCTCAGCTTCCATCCGGAAGAAACGGATCTAGAAGACGTCTTCATGGCAATCACGAAAGGGGTGGCATCGAAATGAAGAACGCACTAGCCAACCCGGTGTTATTGAAAGAACTGAAATTACGGTTCCGTAATCTTAAAAGCTTCATAGGTATTTTCTTTTACTTGGCAGCACTGAGCCTTTTCGTCTTCGGGTTCATTTTCTTGACGACTACGCTCAGTGGCAACGGATTTTTCCGTCCGGACGAAAGCTTCTTGTTGTTTGCGATGATTTCTTATATCCAGCTAGGACTCATCCTGTTCATCACACCAGGTCTGACAGCCGGTGCCATTTCTTCGGAACGTGAGAAGCAGACCTTGAATATTTTATTGACGACTTCCCAAACGTCTTGGCAGATCATTTTCGGGAAGATGAGCTCATCGATTGCGTTTCTGCTATTGATGATCGTCTCGGGCTTGCCGGTCTATAGCCTAGTCTTTCTATACGGAGGCGTTTCGCCAGTCCAGATCGCGATCATTTTCGCCTTCTACTTCTTGACGCTTGTTGCAATCGGCTCACTCGGAGTCTTGTTCTCGACTTGGATCCGTAAGACCATCGTGTCGATGATCGTGACATATGGTGTCATGCTTTTCATTACAGCCGTCACAGGGTTTTTCATGCTTATCTCGATTTCGGTGTCACAAGGATTCGGGATGCAGCAGACAACATTCTCGCCACTTGCGCACTTCTGGGCATCGGTGAATCCGGCGGTTGTCATGGTAACACTGCTAGAGCCGTCATTCTCGGATGAAATTCTTCTCATGACGGGCGTACCATTCCCGTTATGGGCTGGATACTTAATTTTCTACTCGCTCGTCACAGTCGGAGCACTACTGCTCGCTGTCAAAAAACTACGTGTCAACATGTCCAAGTATAAATAATAGGAGGAATCGGCATGAGCCAGCAATCGATCAAAATATGGATCCGTAAAACATATGTACGCCTGGCCTTACTCAGAGCGAATAGGATTTTCCAAATCGCTTTGCCATTCGGTCTCGCGGGTGCTGTGCTCGTGCTCGCTTTGTCCCGCATCACGGTTTTGCCGAATTACCAGCAATACGCAATCCTTGCAGCAACCATGACTTTTTTGGGTGCTGTTTTTTGGCAGGCGAGACAGTTCCCAGACCGGAAGATGGCAATCCATCAGCTGGATGCACAGACACCGTATAACGAATTATTGACTGTATTGGGAATGCCAGGGGATTCACCGCTCCTCGCTGAATTGGCACGGCGGACAGCTGCTATTTTGCCACTCAGCTATGCTGATTTCAAAAAACTTCCCGTACGTGTCTTCCATCCAAAATGGTTGACGGCTTCACTCGTCATCGCGATTTTCCTAGTCTTCCTTTCTTACATGCCGAGCGAAACGCAGCAACGCGCCATCGAAATCGAAGAAGAACAGGGGCTAGTGGAAGAGCTGGAAGAGAAAGTGGCGGAGCTGAAAGAAAAAGCGAAGTCGCCTTTCGTCGAAGAACGGCTGGAGCAATTGGAGCGTGAAATAGCAGACGTGGATGAAGCGGAAAAAGCGCTTGAACAGTTGGTGAAAGCACAGAAAGAGCTGGATCTTCATCAAAAAGAATTAGCAGAAGCTGGAGCGAAAAGTGAGCTTGAACAGCAAGAAGCAGGTGAAGCTGCACAGGAATTAGCACAGCAGGCAGGTCAAGCACAGACAGAACTGAGCAAGATGGGGAAACCTGTCTCTTATCCACTGCAGCAAACCATCGCTTCAAGTGCGAACCCTTCGCAAGGAACGCCTGGACAAAATAGCGGGAATCAATCCGCCGACAGCCAACCGGGCCAAAGTAGTCAGTCAGGGCAGAATGGACAAGGACAATCATCCGGTCAGTCCGGCACGACAGGCAACCAAAGTGGGAGTTCTTCTCAGCAAGGGAGCGGCCAACAGTCTGGACAAAGCTCTGGAACGCAAGGGAATAGCCAAGGTCAAGGTCAAGGCTCCGGTCAAGGGTCTGGATCAGGCCAAGGTCAAGGTCAAGGGTCTGGATCAGGCCAAGGTCAGGGGCAAGGCTCCGGTCAAGGCTCTGGCCAAGGTTCCGGATCTGGATCAGGTTCAGGTTCAGGCCAAGGCCAAGGCGCAGGACTCGGCAGCGGAGGCAGAGACTTGTTGACGACGCCGTCACGGATTGGTGGTACACGTGATTCCACAGTCGACGGTGGTGAACTTGGCAACGGAGAAGCAGCGGACACGTCGAAAGGACGTGTACCTGCTGAACGCGGCACCGTACAGCCTTATCAAGACGTCATGGGTGATTACGCAGAATCATATTTCTCAAGCACGGACCGGCTCGGATTGCCGGCCGATTTACAGAAAATCGTCGAATCGTATTTCTCTTCGATCGAACCAGATTAACAAGGGGGCACAGCCGTATGGAAAATGCTTCACAGCCGTTTATCGAGGCAAGCAAGAGATTAAAAGAAGTGAAAGAGGAAGTGTCCCGTTTTATTGTCGGGCAGGAAGAAGCGATCGAGTTTTCGCTTTATGCCATTTTAGCAGACGGACACGCGCTCTTGGAAGGACCACCGGGACTTGGGAAGACGATGCTCGTCGGCACGATTTCAGAAGTGCTGGACTTATCGTTTTCGCGAATCCAGTTCACTCCGGACTTGATGCCATCAGATATTACAGGAACAAGCTTGATCGAACGCGATGCAGACGGCAGACAGCAATTCCTGTTCAGGGAAGGCCCGATTTTCCACCAGATGGTATTGGCGGATGAGATCAATCGAGCGACACCGAAAACGCAAAGTGCATTGCTTGAGGCGATGGGGGAGAAGACGGTCACAATCCTCGGTGATACGAAGAAGATGAGCCGTCCGTTCTTCGTCTTAGCGACGCAAAACCCAATCGAGATGGAAGGAACTTATCCACTTCCGGAAGCGCAAATGGACCGTTTCTTATGTAAAGTCTTGCTTCCTTATCCATCAGCCCGAGAGCTTGCAGAAATTATCCGACGGACGACAGGTTCGTTTGAAGTGCAGCTTCAGAAGAAAATGGATACGCAGTCATTGATTGAGGTACAGAAGCTCGTCACTGAAGTGATGATTGCGGATGAAATTCTTGATGTGGCTGTTGATATCATCGAACAAACACACCCGGACCGCAGCAAGGATGTAAGCGTCCAGCAATACATCCAATACGGCAGTGGTCCACGTGGCTTGCAGAGCTTGATCCGTCTGGCTAAAGCAAGAGCTTTGATGGATGGCCGTTTCCACGTTTCGATTGGTGATTTGAAACACGTTGCAGTTCCGGTGCTGCGCCACCGTCTCTTGATGAATTACGAGGCAGAGGCGGAAGGGATCGAGACGGACCAGTTGATTGAAAGTCTTTTGGAAGCTGCAGGCAAAGGGATACGGACATGAGACCGCTGGAGCTCCCGACGGACTGGGCTGGCCGGATGAGCCGTTTTTCCGTCGCTTCCGTAGTGAAGATCCGGAGCGGGCATAAAGGTTCACACCGGACAAACCGCTTCGGCTCGTCGATGGAATTCTCGGATTTCCGAGAATATCATCCAGGAGACGATATTCGTCACATCGACTGGAATGTGTACGGCCGGACAGAACGCGTCTACATTAAACGCTTTCTTGATGAACAAGATCGCAGCGTCCATCTTTTACTAGATGACTCGGCGTCGATGCAGTCGCACTGGCTATTCACACGTCAATTGGCGTTTTCGCTCGGCTTGATGTCTTTAGCTTCGGATGATCGACTGTCCATGTCACTCGGTAGGAAGGGCAGTCCACGTTTTCAAAAGAAAGGGAAAAACGCACGGCAGTCGCTTGAGCAATTTTTAACCAAGCTGCCTGAACCACAAGGCGATGCATTCACAGGCGGTGCAGATTTTGAAGCAGCTCGTCGTTCGAATATTTTAATCATCTTGACGGACGGTTTGGAGCCGGTCGACAAGTGGCAGCATCTGCTGAGACGGGCGGTGCGTCATGCACAGGACGTCAGGCTGTTGCGTATCGTCTCGAAGGAAGAGGCGGACCCGGTGCACCGGGGCGATGTCCAGCTGGTCGATAGCGAGACGGGTGTGAAAATGAACGTCTCGATGACGCCGGCTGCAGTGCAGAAATACCGTGAGCAGCGGGAAATGCATAACCGCATGCTGGAGTCGCTTTGCCAGCGCTTCGGAATTTCATATTTGGAAGTGGCAGAAGAAGCAGGAATCCAGGATGTAATCTTCAAACAACTACCGAGGGAAAATTGGATCAGGTGAGGTGAGCGGGATGAGTTTCGGCAATTGGATCATGATTTGGACTGCAGCCATGCCGTTCGCGGTCCTGATCTATTACTTCTTCAGAAAGAAATATACGGTACAGCAAGTGCCTTCCACGTTGTTCTGGCAGGAATTGATGAAGGAATGGCAAGCATCCCCTTACTTGAAAAAACTTCAGCAGCACCTCCTGTTTTACTTGCAGATGCTAGCACTTCTTTTGTTCGTCTTCCTCCTATTGGAACCGTATGTGGAGAAGCCGTCACTAGCAGGGGATGAATGGGTTTTCGTCGTCGATGCTTCCGCGTCGATGCTGGCGGGTGAACCATCACGACTGGAAGTTCAGAAGGATGAAATGAAAGAGCTATTAGAGTCGGGGGGTGGCCGTCCTGTCACTATCGTTATAGCCGGGGCAAGCCCGAAAGTGGAGCTGCGGCGTGAACGTGATAAAGGTGCGCTCATGAAGACGATTGAAGACATCACAGTCGAATACGAGTCAGCTGAAATGGAACAGACCTTATTATTCGCCGATACATTGACAGATAGTGATGCGACGATCATACATATTTTCACGGATTCACTTGATCGCGCAGTGCTGGTGAATCGGACAAGTGGTGCATATGAAGTACATGGCTTTAAGGAGCAACCTGCCAACGTCTCTATCCGCCAGTTCGGCGTAACGGAGCATGATGGCAGCATGTCGGCCATCGTCCAAGTGATCAACGATTCAGAAGTGGAGATGCCGGTGACGATCGAAGTGACAGACGGAACAGTCAAGGAAAGTAAGGAAATTGAACTCGCCAGTTCGGAAGAGCAATTAATCGTCTTCGACTCGCTTCCGCTGTCTATATTGTGGATTGCAACGGTCGATGCAGAAGATGACTACAAGACGGATAACGAAATGGCTGCCTACTTGCAGCAGTCTGCTAACCGAGTCATGATCGACGCGGAACTGCATCAACTTGTGTCAGCTGGCTTTGATTCTCTTGGTGCGAACGTCCAGCTCGTCCCGGGGGATCAGTTGGATGCAGCTGCTGATTTCCCTGTGGTGACAAATCGGATAAGTTTATTGGAAGGGAAAGAACCGATGCTGCTGATCGGACGAGATGATGCGGAAGCAGTGGAGGCAAAAGGTGCGGTTACAGTCGGAGATCATCCGTTGTTCGCTTACGCGGATCTTGCAGACGTTTACGTTGCGGAACTGTATCCACCGGTCGAAGGATATGAAACGATTGCCACAGTCGGCGAAGCACCTTGGATCCAAGTCGGTCCAAGCGGGAATATCGTCATTTTGTCGGATATCCAGTCGACGGATTGGCCGTTGTCTCCTTCGTTCCCTCTGTTCTTATGGAGTACATTGAACGAGTTATCGGGTGACAATGAGTTTGCCGGGATGTTCCGCCCGAATGAAATCCGCTCCATCTCGGTTGCAGGAGACGGAACGGAATGGGATTTATACCGCGGTGAAGAATTCATCTCTACGTACAGAGAAGGCGAAGGCGCATTCTCTGCCCCTGCTGCGCCGGGCGTCTACAAGCTGATCGGTGAAGAGCAATCGATGAATTTGATCGTTCAGCTCGGTGAAGAAGAGAAGCAGTTGCAGGCTGGTAGCTCTTACCGCATCGGACAAGGGGGGGAAGTGAGCTCGGAATTGGTGCGCGTCTCGTTCTTGCCGTGGATCATTCCACTGATCCTACTGATCGTGCTCATAGAATGGGAGGTGTACCGACGTGGAATTTCGCGTAGATGAGCCGCTTTGGCTAATATTGCTTGTTCCGCTCGCCGTATACTTCGCATTCACGGGCTGGAAGCTGCTTCCCGGCAGTAAGGCGCTGATGAAAGTCGTTTACGTCTTGCGGTGTATCGCGTGTGCACTGCTCATCTTTGCGCTTGCTGGACCGCATCTTTACCAGCCGGTCAATGAAGAGCAGATCTTGTTCCTTGTCGACCGCTCTGCATCTGCAGAGACTCAGCAAGTAGCCGCGACGGAATGGATCAATAAAGCACTCGAATCAAAAGAAACACACCAAGCGACAGGTGTATACGGTTTTGCAGAAGACTTCCAATCGATTGTCCCGATTTCTCAGGACACAGACGCACTACCGAGAGACTGGCCGATTTTCAGCACCGGTCATACCTCGCTTGCGCAGGCGATCGAGTTGGCCGCGAATAGTGGCGATACAGATCTTGCGACAAGGCTCGTTGTCATGACGGACGGCAATGAAACGAAAGGCTCTGCGATGGATAGTCTTATCCGACTCGAATCGGAGCGGCTGGAAATCGATGTCGTGCCGATGACTGCCCAAACGGAGTCGGACGCTGCGATGGAGAGTTTCGAAACACCGGCAGCGGCATTCGCTGGTGAAATGCTCGATTTTTCCGTAACGATCGAATCGAACACTGAAACGGCTGCAAGACTTGTCTTCTCAGTAAATGATGAGGAATTCAGCCGCCAGGAAATCAACCTTGCACCAGGGGAGAATGCCTTCAACTACAAGTACCCTGCTTCAAGTGAAGGTCTCGCGAAATTCGAGGCGGCACTCGAGCTCGACAACGATGCGTTTCTTGAGAACAATCGCCTCGTCAGTTTGACGGAAGTTGAAGGGCCGCCGGAAGTACTCGTCGTCAATAACGGCGAGGCGAGTCCCATCCCGACGTTACTGGACGCAGGCAATGTAAACATCACAGAGCTTCCGGCTGAAAGTGTGCCGCAGTCGCTCAGCTCCATTTTGCAATATGATTCCATCATTTTCGACAATGTTCCGGCTACGAAGATCGGACAGACCCAGATGGACGTCATCGAGCAAGCGGTCCAGCAGTTCGGGACTGGCTTCATGATGGTCGGGGGCGATCAGAGCTACGGTCTTGGCGGATATTTCAAAACGCCGATCGAACGGCTCCTGCCGGTCGAAATGGAAGTCACAGGCAAGCATGAACTTCCTTCGCTAGGCTTAATTCTCGTCATGGACCGTTCCGGCAGTATGATGGGGATGAAGATGGAACTGGCGAAAGAAGCGGCTGCCCGCTCGCTTGAATTATTGAGACCGGATGATACGGTCGGCTTCATCGCCTTCGATGACAAGCCATGGGAAGTGCTGCCGCTAGCCAAGCTATCAGATCAGAAGGATGCAGTTGATACGATTCTGTCAATCGGGCCTGGTGGCGGGACAGAAATCTACAGCTCCTTGCAAATGGCTTACGAGCAGCTGAGTGATTTAGAGCTTCAGCGGAAGCATATTATCCTCCTGACAGACGGACAGTCGTATTCAGCGAGTTCGTACGACCCTCTGCTTGAAGACGGAGTCGACAACAACGTCACGCTGTCGACCATCGCAATCGGTCAAGACGCTGACAAAGTACTGCTTGAACAACTTGCGGAAACAGGTGGCGGACGTTATTACGATGTCAACGACGCGACGACGATTCCTGCGATTCTGTCAAGGGAGACGATTATGATGTCAAGGACGTATATCGTAGATGAGCCGTTTACGCCGACTGTTTATGACAGCCCCTGGAATTCTTTGTTCGAACAAGGTGTTCCACAAATGAACGCGTATATTGCAACAACGGCAAAACCGTTGTCGACGGTTGCACTGGAAAGTCCGGAAGAAGATCCGGTACTCGCTACGTGGAACTATGGACTCGGGAAAGCGATCGCATTTACATCTGGAAGCGGTGCGTGGAGCGGAGATTTCCAAAGCTGGTCCGAGTGGCCGGATTTCTGGAACCGTTCTGTCAGTCAAATGATGCCGTCCTATGAACAGATTCCGTTTTCCGTGACACGGAAAGAGCAAGGCGTCTATACAGTGAAAGATCCGACTGGTTCATCAGCCATCCTGGATGTGACAGTCATCGATGAACGTGGACAAGAGGTGCCAGTCGAAACAGATCCGGTCGCACCAGGTGAAGTGGAAGTTGTAATCGATGCGGAACCCGGTCTTGTGTTCTTCAGCATCGCTAATGAAACAGGAGCAGCTTACCGCGCTTCGGTGACGATTCCTTACGGTGATGAATACCGGATCGAACAGACCGATATGCGACTGCTCACAAGTCTGGCAGAACGAACAGGCGGGCAAGTATTGGAAGAGCCTGCACAAGCCTTTAGGGACATTCCATACAGGAGTGGCACGATCAGCCCAGTGGCAGTGGAACTCCTGCTTGTGGCGATGCTGCTGTTCTTTATCGACATCACGCTGCGCCGTTTCGGTCTGAAGTGGCCGCGTAATCGGAAGAAATCCGAACTTGCTCAAGAAGAACTGACGGAATCGCCGGGTACGATTGATAAACTAATCAAACCGGACAGGTAACAGAATGGGAGGAATCGAAATGGAAGTCTTTAAAGAATTTCTATCGAAAATCGCTGATCCGACTCATCGTGAACGAATGGAAGAAATACTCGAATGGGTTCATGTGGAATATCCACACCTGGAACCTGTTGTGAAATGGAATCAGCCGATGTTCACTGATCACGGAACATACATTATCGGTTTCAGCACAGCGAAGCATCACCTCGCTGTAGCACCTGAAAAAGCTGGCATCGACCATTTTTCTTCCCGCATTGAAGAAATAGGTTACACGCACACTGCGCAATTGATACGCATCAAATGGACGGAAGAGGTCGATAAGGAATTGCTCGGCGCGATGATCGATTTCAATATCGAAGAAAAGAAAGATACGACCGCTTTTTGGCGGGGATGATACAAAAGAAAAAGGCTGTCTCGGACTGTCAGGTAAACTGACGTCCAGGACAGCCTTCTTTTTAATATGTTCTGAGTGAAGCAAGTAAGTCTGATTTCTTCAGCGACCATGTATAAGCAATAAAGAAGCAAGCCATCAAGATGACGGTCCCTGCGATATACGGAAAGCTCATATTGAAATCGAAAAGGAAGCCGGCCATTGCCGGTCCAATCATGTTTCCGATACTCATATACGCATTGTTCATCCCGGCAGCGAATCCTTGCTGGTCGCCGGCCATCTTCGAGATGAGCGTATTGACCGCAGGGCGTAGAAGGGAAGCGGCAGTGAAGAATATCGCCGATACGAGCAGGATCGTCCAGAATGCAGAGACGAACAAGATGCCGATCATCGCCAGTGCAGCGAGGATGAGATTGAAAAGAATGATCTTCATTTCTCCGAAGCGCTTGAACAGCCGATCGATCAGGAACGTCTGCATAATGACGCCCATGAAGCCGCCGACCGTGATGATGACCGAAATTTCCTTCGGTGAGAAGTTGAATTTCTTATCCGCATAAAGCGAGATCGTAGTCTGGAAGTTCGCCAATCCGAATGCCAAGATCAAGACGACAATCAGCAGGACGAAATAAGGCGTGGCGCTGGAGCGTTTCAGTTGATTGAAGATGTTTCCAGCCTTCGGTGCACCAGGAATGACAGTCGGCACTGCATTCGGTAGGAAAATCGCCGATAGGAGCGCAGAAACGAGTGCTACGACCGTGGCGACGTAGAACGGAAATTGCAGGCTGATTTCGGAAAGGAATCCGCCGATGCCGGGCCCGATCATGAAGCCGAGCGACATGGACGCGGCAAGGTAGCCCATCCCTTTCCCACGGTCCTCAAGTGTGGTGATATCCGCAACGAATGCCATCATCGGCGGAATCAGGAAGGCAGCTCCAAGTCCGCTGAAGAAACGTGCGACGTAAAGGAGCGGTAAGTTCGCAGCCATCCCGAATGCAAGCTGGGATAAGCCGAAGATAATCAAGCCGAAAATAATCATCTTCTTCCGGCCGTGCTTATCAGATAGCTGCCCAGACAGTGGTGAGAACAGGAACTGAGCGAATGCGAATGTCGCGATAAGTGTCCCGAGTGCTTGTCCGGCGACACCGAATGTATCGAGGTAGGCAGGCATGATCGGGATGATCAGGCCGATGCCGCTCATGGCGATGAACATATTGAACATTAAAATATATAAAGCGAAAGTGTTGGATTTTGATGCCACACACATACCTTCTTTCTTGTGTTTCGGGTGACTAAATATCTTCTTTTCATATTATCCGTTATAACAGTTTGGTAAACAAGGGAAATGATCAACATTCAAAAGAAATGAAAATGAAGAAAACCGGAGGCCTTCTGCTAGTGCAGCTCCTCCGGTTTCGCCCGTTATTGCATATCCATTTTGAATTCCAAAAACAATTCATTGTAGACCCCGAGCATTTCGAGTCCTAGATTTTCGTATACTTCCAGGCGGTCACGAATTTCCTCAGACGGATAAAAGCGCTCATCGCTGACAACTTCCGGGTCCATCAATTCGACGGCTGCAGCATTTGGTGTGGCATAGCCGACATAATCAGCGTTTTGCGCAGCTACATCCGCATCCAGCATGAAGTTGATGAAGGCATGCGCGCCTTCGACATTCGTTGAAGTGGACGGGATGATCATGTTATCGAACCAAAGATTGGAGCCTTCTTCCGGGATGATATAATCGATGTCCTCATTGATCCACATCATATCCGCTGCATGGCCTGACCAGGTCAAAGCGACAGCCGCTTCTTCGTTGCGCATCATTTCGACGACTTCGTCACCAATGATGGCTTTGACATTCGGGCCGATCTCTTTCAATTTATCCGTCGCTTCCCGCAATTCGGCAGGGTCGGTGGAGTTCAAGGAATAGCCGAAGCTGTTGAGTCCCATGCCGATTACTTCGCGTGCGGAGTCGACCAGGATCACTTCCTGTTCCAGTGTATGGTTCCATAAGTCATCCCAGCTTTCGAAAGTCTGGCCTTCCAGCAAAGTCGGGTTGAATGCGATGCCGACCGTTCCCCAGAAATAAGGAATCGAATACTCGTTGCCTGGATCGAATGGCAAATCAAGGAAATACGGATCGATGTTTTGAAGGTTTGGAATCAGCTCGTGATCGATCGGGAGAAGTAGATCGTTTTCCTTCATTTTTTCAATCGCATATTCAGAGGGTACTGCGATGTCGTACGAAGTTCCACCTTGCTCGATCTTCGTCATCATCGCTTCGTTCGAATCGAATGTTTCGTAAATAACCCGGATGTTGTGCTCTTCTTCAAATTGGGCGATCAATTCCGGATCGATGTATTCCCCCCAATTGTAGACGGTGATAGAGCCGGAGCCGGACTTCGCTGTACTGCGTTCCAGGAAGGAGACGCCGTACATGAGCAACGCGCTCACGGCTATCAAAACGATTGCTGCACGAATTAGTTCTTTCATGGACGAGGACCTCCTGTTCCCATGGATTGACGCGCGCGGTTGTTAAAGAAGTAATAACCGACGACAAGTCCCATTGTTACAACGAAGATCAGTGCTGACAATGCGTTAATCGTCAACGTGATTCCGGCGCGTGCCATCGAATAGATTTCGACGGAAAGTGTAGAGAATCCGTTGCCTGTCACAAAGAACGTTACTGCGAAGTCATCGAGTGAATACGTCAGTGCCAGGAAGAATCCTGCAAAAATCCCTGGTTTGATGTACGGCAAGATGACGCGTGTCAGGATGTCGCGTTTGCTTGCACCGAGGTCGCTTGCTGCATCGATGAGTGAATGGTTCATATCGAGCAACTTCGGCAGGACCATGATGACGACGATCGGAATGCTGAACGCGATGTGGGAAATCAGGACGGATGCGAATCCGAGTTTGATGCCGACCATCGTGAACAGAATCAGGAACGACGCACCGATGATGACGTCAGGACTGACGATCAAGATGTTGTTCAGTGACAGCACGGCATTGCGCATCTTGTTGTTACGTAGGAAAACGATGCCGATTGCACCAAGTACCCCGATTGCTGTCGAGACGAGTGCTGACAATAATGCGACGATCAATGTGTTCATCAAGATGATGATGAGACGCGTATCAGCGAACACTGCTGCGTAATGTTCAAGTGTGAATCCTTCGAACGAAGACATCGTGCCTCCGCTGTTGAAGGAATAGAAGATCAAATAAAAGATCGGCGCGTACAGGATGATGAAGACAAGTGCCAAATACACTTTCGCCGGTTTACCGAGTTTTTCCATTGGCACTTCCTCCTTTTTCCTTCTGGCCAGTCAAAATCATGATGATGAACATAAATAGGATCAAGAACACAGCGATAGTCGAACCCATTCCCCAGTTCTGTGTGACGAGGAACTGTTGCTCGATCGCTGTACCAAGTGTAATTACTTTGTTTCCAGCGATAAGACGCGTAATCATGAACAGCGACAATGCAGGGATAAAGACAGCTTGGATGCCTGATTTCACACCGCCAGTTGTCAACGGGAAAATCACGCGGCGGAACGTCGTCCACGGGGAAGCCCCGAGGTCACGCGATGCATCGACGAGTGCCGGATTCAACTTATCAAGCGAATTGAAGATCGGCAAGATCATGAACGGGATGAAAATATAGACGGCCACGAAAATGAAACTGAAATCCGTGAAGAGGATTTGCAGTCGGCCGATGCCGATCGTTTCAAGAAAGTTGTTCGCAGGACCATACAAGCCGAAAATGCCGATGAACGCATATGTTTTCAGCAGCAAGTTGATCCATGACGGGATGATGATCAACAGAAGCCAAAGTTGCTTATGCTTCGTTTTTGTCAGCCAGTAAGCTGTCGGATAGGCGATCAAGATCGAGAACAGCGTGATCAAGAAAGCATACCAGAACGAGCTCAGCGTCATCTGCAAATAGACGGAAGTGAAAAAGTTTTTATAGTTGTCCAGCGTGAAGTTGCCGGATAGGTCAAAGAATGAAAAATACGCAATCAGTGCGATTGGAGCGATGACAAAAAGCGCAATCCATAAATAGTACGGGATGAGGTAGAACGGGCGCCCTTGTGTAGCTTTCATCAGCTTCCACTCCCATAAGACTCAAGACGCGCGTCGAATGCTTCTTCAGACTCGTTCAGACGCATGACGTGGATCGCTTCCGCATCGAAATTCAAGCCGATCTCCGTTCCGACTTCAGCGCGCTTCGTCGAGTGGACGAGCCATTCGTTGCCGACCTCATCAATCGTCGAGATTTCATAATGGACGCCGCGGAACAATTGCGTATCGACAGTGACAGTCATTTTCCCTTTGCCAGCAGCTGTGATTTCCAAGTCTTCCGGACGAATGACGATTTCGACCGCTTCGTTCGGGTTCAAGCCTTGGTCGACACATTCGAAATCTTTGTTGGCGAAGCGGACGTGATAGTCGGCAATCATGTGGCCGGTCACGATATTCGATTCACCGATGAAGTCTGCAACGAACCGGTTGATCGGCTCATCGTAAATATCCATCGGCGTGCCGCTCTGCTGGATTTCGCCAGCATTCATGACGAAGATTTCGTCGGACATCGCAAGTGCTTCTTCCTGGTCGTGCGTAACGAAAACGAATGTCTTGCCGAGGCGCTGCTGTAGCTCGCGCAGTTCGTACTGCATTTCCGTACGCAGCTTCAAGTCAAGGGCAGATAGCGGCTCATCAAGCAAGATCACTTCCGGATCGTTGACAATCGCACGTGCAATCGCGACACGCTGGCGTTGGCCGCCGGACATTTCATGGATCTCCCGGTTTTCGTAGCCTTTCAAGTTGACGAACTGAAGCGCTTCTTTTACACGGCGCTCGACTTCTGCTTTCTTAAGTTTTTTGATGCGGAGACCGAATGCCACGTTTTCAAATACATTCAAGTGAGGGAACAAGGCATAGTCCTGGAACACGGTGTTCACTTGGCGTTCGTTGGCAGGCACTTTATTCATTTTCTTGCCTTCAATGTAAACATCACCATCAGTCGGTGAAATAAAGCCTGCAATCAGGCGAAGAATCGTTGTTTTCCCACAGCCGGACGGGCCGAGCAATGTATAGAATTTCCCACGGTCCAGCTCAAAGCTGACGTTGTCGAGTACTTTTCCGCCACCGTCATATTGTTGCGTGACGCCTTCGAAGCGGATGATTGGTTGTTGCTGTTGGGTCATTCAATTACCTCCTAAGCTTATAAGTAAGATTGTGTTGCGATGATGATAAGTTCTGTCATGCCGTTATGGACATTCGAGATTTGGTGGTGGTCAGATGCTTCATAATAAAGAGAATCTCCGGCATTTGCAATAAATTCTTGCTTGCCGAGCTGAAGTCGGATTTTTCCTTTGATTACATAGATGAACGTTTCCGACAAAGAAGGTTCGAACGGTTTGAATTCGCCGCCTTTTTGTAAAGTCAGGAAGACGGGTTCCATTTCCTTTTTATTGGAGGAAGGGACGAGCCAATCGATTTCGTATTTGCGTTCCTCGTCTGCGAATACCGTATGATCTTCAGGGGAGTAGACGATGGTCTGGTCGCTTGCTTCATCGTCGAAAAATTCTTTCGGACTGGTGCCGAGCACTTCCAAAAGTAAAAATAAAGTTTCGATGGAAGGGGAGTTCTGCTCCCGTTCCAATTGGGAGATGAAGCCTTTGCTTAAATCCGTCCGCTCACCAAGCTCTTCTTGAGTCAAGCCGTTTTTCAAGCGGAGCCGCTTGATCTTATTGCCAATTTGCATTAAACTATCTCCTCGATTCGTATAGTATAAGTAAACTTATCGGAACGAAAGTTTCGTTAAAGCATACTTAAAGTTTACAACAAACATCTTTTATTATACAAAAAATCGAGCGCAGTGCAAGACATAAAAAATTCAATAAATAAAAAAGCGTTATCTATTGCAATTTCACAGGCGGGGTGGCTATGATATGGAATGAAATAAACGCAGAGCATCCAGGTAAGCTTCAAGCGAGCCTTAAGGTGCTGCGTGTGTAGGAGTGAACGTGATGGAGGAAAAGTTGAATTTTTTCCTGGATCCGAAAGACCGGGTCAAGCGAAAATCATCGATTATGAACTATAAAATAGAAGAAAAAGGCCTTTATTTATTGACGGGGAAAAAATTCATTTCATGGATGGATGTTCATGCATACTGTCCGAAATGCCTTGAAGCTTTGACATTCGATAATGAATTCGATGCTTCGTACTGCACAGGATGCAACGAGTGGCGCGAAGAGAAGTGCAGTGATGCCACATGTGAATATTGTGAGAAGCGGCCTAAACGACCGTTAGATCCACGCTGAAGGCAAGCTGGTATCAAGGAAGGCGGGAAGAGCGATGAAAAAGGAATTTGCAGTAATCGGGTTGGGAAGATTCGGCGGCAGCATTGTCCGGGAATTAATCAAGCAAGGAGCCAATGTGCTGGCAATCGATAAAGATGCTGAACGTGCGGATGATTTCATGGACATCGCCACACAAGTCGCGATTGCGGATACGACGGATGAAGCCGTGCTGAAATCGCTTGGGGTCCGCAACTTCGATCACGTCATCGTCGCTATCGGTGAAAACATCCAATCAAGCATCTTGACGACGATCATGTTAAAGGAAATCGGCGTCGATAAAATCACGGTAAAAGCACAAAATGATTACCATGCGAAAGTGTTGACGAAAATCGGAGCGGACAAAGTCGTCCACCCGGAGCGGGACATGGGGATCCGGATCGCGCACAATGCGCTATCGAACAACGTCCTTGATTATTTGGAGCTGTCGGACGAGTATTCGATCATGGAGATCCAGGCGACGAAGAAGCTTGGAGGCTATTCATTGACGGAGCTCGACATCCGGGCGAAATTCGGTCTGAACATCGTCGCAATTCGGAGAGGCGGGGAAATCATTGTTTCACCACAAGCGGATTTCTCGATCGATCATGAAGACATATTAGTGCTGATCGGTTCGGACAAAGACATTAGCCGTTTTGAAAAGAGAATCATCAATTGATGTTTATAGATAGAAGTTGCTATTTCAGAAATGAAACGCAAAAAGAAGCTGCCCTGACAAGTCATCGAAATGAGTTGTTGGGACAGCTTCTTTTTTGCATCATCTGTTCTTTTACGTCGCTTATGCCTGTCAGAGCTGAACGGCCACT
Organism: Planomicrobium sp. YIM 101495; assembly: GCF_009707665.1. Taxonomy (GTDB): domain Bacteria; phylum Bacillota; class Bacilli; order Bacillales_A; family Planococcaceae; genus Planococcus. The sequence goes on along the minus strand of NZ_WLZW01000001.1, from coordinate 953,488 downwards.
TCCGCTTTTCTAGTGGCCAGACCCTCGAGACGCTTCGCCTATGCGACCGATGGCTGAAGTACGCCATCAATCGCAAAGTCTCCAGCGCTTGTCGGGTCTGAACGAGCCACTTCCGCTTTTCTAGACTTCCATAATAATCGGAAGGATCATCGGTTTGCGTTTTGTTTTCTCGTATAGGTATGGTCCCAATACATCTGAAATATCATTCTTCAGATCGGACCAGTCTTTGTTTTGTTGATGGTGAATCTTCTTGTTCAGGTGGCGGTTCAGCATTTGCTGCGCCTCGTAGATCATCGTGCCGGACTCGCGCATATAGACGAAGCCGCGTGAAATGATGTCCGGACCGGAAACGATTTTGTTCTTCGCCATATTGACGCTGACGACGACGATGACGAGTCCTTCTTCGGACAGGAGTCGGCGGTCGCGCAAGACGATGTTCCCGATATCCCCGATGCCGCTGCCGTCGATATAGACGTCGCTTGCAGGGATGCGACCGGCGATTTCCGCATGGTCTTCGCTAAGTGCCAGAACATCACCATTTTCCATGATGAAAGAATTCTCCAGTGGTACATCGCAATCTTCGGCCAATTGAGAGTGGATCTTCAGCATCCGGAATTCACCATGGATCGGCATGAAGTATTTAGGCTTGATCAGGCGGAGCATCAACATGTTCTCGGGCTGAGAACCGTGTCCGGATGTATGGACATTATTGAATGAACCGTGAATGACATCAGCACCTGCGCGGAACAGCAAGTTGATCGTCCGGTTGACGCTGCTCATGTTGCCTGGAATCGGCGAAGACGAGAAGACAACCGTGTCATTCGGTTGAATCTGGATCTGGCGATGCGTCCCGTTGGCGATGCGTGAAAGTGCAGCCATCGGTTCACCTTGAGAACCGGTACAAAGGATGAGTACTTCGTTGGCCGGCAAACGGTTCAGCGTCTGTACGTCAACAAATGCATCTTCCGGAGCAGTAATGTACCCAAGCTCACGGCCGATGGTGATAGCATTGTCCATGCTGCGGCCGAACACTGCGATTTTTCGTCCTTGTGCGACGGCTTCTTCGGTCACTTGCTGCAAACGATAAATGTTCGATGCGAATGTCGCAAAGATCAAACGGCCTTCGACTTTCCGCATGATGTCTTTAATCGTCGCTCCGACTTTTTTCTCGGACATCGTGAATTCCGGAACTTCGGCATTGGTACTGTCGGATAGAAGACAAAGGACGCCTTCGCTGCCGATTTGTGCCATCTTCAACAAGTTCGCAGGTTCGCCGACAGGAGTGAAGTCGAATTTAAAGTCGCCAGTATGGACGATGTTGCCAGGTGGTGTCTTGACGACAACGCCGAATGCGTCCGGAATACTGTGTGTCGTACGGAAGAAGGAGACAGATGTCTTCCGGAACTTCAGCACGTCATCTTCTTGGATTTCCGTCATTTTCGTTTGACGGAGCAAGCCGTGTTCTTCCAGTTTCTTGCGGAGCAGACCAAGTGCCAGTTTGCCGCCGTATACCGGAATGTTTATTTGTTTCAAAAGATAAGGAATGCCGCCGATGTGGTCTTCGTGGCCATGCGTAATAATCAGCCCTTTGATTTTATCCACATTTTTGACGAGGTAGGAATAATCCGGAATAACGTAATCGATTCCGAGCAAATCGTCTTCCGGGAATTTGATGCCTGCATCGATGAGGATGATTTCATCCTGGAATTGGACACCATACGTATTTTTACCGATTTCGCCCAGTCCGCCTAATGCGAAAACAGCAGTCTGGTCATTTTTGACGAATTTCATCGCGCCTCCAAGCTCTCCACTTCGAAGCTCGGGCTTGATTGCTCGTACTCCAAATGGCTGCCTTCAAGCAACTGGATATATTCGACATTGTATTGGCGGTCTTTCAGGTGTTGTCGTACTTCCCGCTCGGTAGAAGCTTCGACATATAGGCTCTTCGTGTTTTCGCGAACTGGAGCCTCGGCACCGTTTTCTTGATACAGAACTTTATAGATCATCATTTTGCTCTCCTTTATCCACGTTCATAATAAATGCACTTCCTTTATATTATCACGAGGTTGTTTTAAAATAAAGAATAGCCCTTCAAATATTCAGAAGGGCTAAAACAAATTAGGCTATTTTCTTTTTATTTATGATCCCGTTCAGCCGTCTGAGAAGTCTGCGTTTCATACGTTTCAGCATGGCTAACTCACTCCTTACGAAGAGTATACTATATATTCAGTTAATTGTAAAGCATGGGGGAGGTATAGAAAAGCCGAAGAATGGAGGATTTATAATGGGAAAACTACTTTTGCTGGATATCGACGGTACGTTGTTGGATTCGGAGAAAAAGCTTCCGGAATCAGCGAAACAGGCGATCGAGGAGGCGAAACGGAACGGCCATGACATAGCGATCGCTACAGGGCGCGCACCATTCATGATCGGAGAATTGCAGGAAGCACTTGATGTCGATACATTCATCACGTTCAATGGACAGTACATCGTACATAACGGAGAACCGATTTCTAAAACGGTGATCGATCCAGCCAAACTGACGGCTGTCCTGGAATTTGCAGAGAAGCAGGATCATCCTGTCGTCTTCATGGACAACGAGCAAATGATTTCCTCGATCGATTTCCATCCGAACATCGACGAGAGCATCAAGAGCTTGAAGTTCCCGCATCCGAAATACGAAAAAGATTTTCACTTGAACAACCCGGTTTATCAAGCATTGGTATTTTGCGAGGACCACGAGGAGCAACAATACCACGATGAATTCGGGGAATTGAGCTTTGTTAGATGGCATCGTGTGTCGTGCGATATTTTGCCGAAAGGCGGATCGAAAGCGCAAGGCATCCATAAGCTGATCAAAGCGACCGGTCACTCCATTGAAGATACGATCGCATTCGGCGACGGACTGAATGATCTGCAGATGATGGAAATCGCAGGGCAAAGTGTCGCGATGGACAATGGCCATCCCGCGACGAAAGCGAAAGCGACGTTCGTCACAGATCATGTTGATCGAGACGGTCTGGCGAAGGCGTTCCGGAAGCTTGGGTTGATCAAATAAAAAAGACACAGATTAAGCTTCTGTGTCTCCGCCGATAACGATGGCATGATCGATTTGTGGGAACGGGTTTTTCGCATCGATGTGATCGAAGAACATGACGCCGTTCAAGTGGTCCATTTCGTGCTGGAAAGCAATGGCTGGCAAGCCTTTCAGGCGCATCTTAAATTCTTCGCCGTCGAGGTTGAAAGCCTTGATGGTGATGCGTGCATAACGCGGGACATAGCCAGGAACCGCACGATCGACCGATAGACAGCCTTCGCCGGCAGCCAAGTAGGCACGTTCCACCGAGTGGCTGACGATTCGCGGGTTAATGGCGATCATTGACAAGTCTTCGCCGATGCTCTCGTCAAAGTGCAAAGCGAACATGCGCTTTGCCACGTTCACTTGCGGAGCGGCAATGCCGACACCTGGCCGCAGATCATATTTTTCAGCCAATTCATCGTCTTGGCTGTTGATGACATATTCAAGCAGTTCTTCCGCGAGCTCCCGATCTTCCGCCGATAACGGGAAAGGAACATCCTCAGCCCGTTTGCGCAAAGTCGGATGACCTTCACGGATTATGTCTTTCATTAAAATCAAAATGGTTCATTCCTTTCTTCAATAGACCGTATCCTTCTCAATTATAGCCTACCGGAACGGTTAGCGAAAAGAAAAAATGCTTCCATTTCCTGTTGTTATTGAAAGCCACACCGATTATAGTGAAAGATGGGACAAGGAGGTTATGGAAATGAAGAAATTAGCAGCTGCCTTTCTGATGGGCACGCTCATTCTTGCCGGCTGTTCTGCCGATGCAGGAGAAGAATTGGATGGTGTATTGCAGGATACGCATGCAGCAGAGCAGGACTATCGTGACGTGCAAAGTCAAATGGAAGAGCTTGAACAGCAAGAACAAGGAATTTTCGAATCCATCATGGCTTTAACACAAGACGAACGTGAGCAGGTCGGCACGCAGGTGGAAGAAGCTGTGGCTTTGGTCGACGAACGTCTTGAGCTGATGCAGACGGAACAAGATTCCGTTGAATCAGCGGAAGAAGCGTTTGCGGAAATCGATACAGTGATTGAAGAGGCGGACGAGGAATTCAAAAACGATTTGACTGCCTTGAAGGAAAAGATGAATGAGCGCTTCTCGGCTCACCATGATTTCACGACACAATACGAAACATTGGCGGGACTCCAAAAAGAATTGTATCAATTGCTTCCGGATGAAGAAACGGATATTGAAACACTTCAGCAAAAAACGGTGGAGGTCAATGAGCAGAGTACAGTGACTGAAGAAGCGGTTACCGTCTTCAATACGCACACAGAAGAATTCAATGAAATGAAAAATAGCTTCATCAAGAAAGTGGAGCAATCCGAAGAATAAGACAGCGAAGCAAGGGAACTCCGGTTTCTTTGCTTCGTTTTTTGTTTGCCGTGGAATTACACCCGATCAAGAGAAATCCGTCTGTGCTATAAAAGTATGATTTCTCGACTCTGTACTATAATACAGATTGTCGAAAAGGAGTAGTACAGTATTTTTTGTTTAAAAAATCGGAAAACAGGGTATTCCCTAGTGGATACGCACGTTTTGAATGATTGACGGCAATCAAACCACATCGTATACTGATGTAGAAAGCTTAATTGTATTACTCATAAGTAATAAAAATTTTAATACAGATAAAAGGAGAGTTGTGTTTATGGCTGCGAAAAAATCCAAGCAGTTCGACCCGCTTGAAACACTAGAAGCAATCCAGGAAAAATTTGAGATGGTGCAAATTCTTGATGAAGAAGGAAACATCGTCAACGAAGACCTTGATCCGAAGCTATCGGACGAGCAATTGGAGGAATTGATGAACCGCATGGTCTACACGCGTATTCTGGACCAGCGCTCGATTTCTTTGAACCGTCAGGGCCGTCTAGGTTTTTACGCTCCGACAGCAGGCCAGGAAGCATCTCAACTCGCTTCCCACTTTGCACTTGAAAAAGAAGACTATATCCTACCGGGTTATCGTGACGTTCCGCAATTAATCTGGCACGGTTGGCCGCTCCACCAAGCATTCTTGTTCTCAAGAGGTCACTTCATGGGGAACCAGATGGCTGAAGACTTGAACGTTCTGCCACCACAAATCATCATCGGTGCACAGTACATCCAAGCAGCAGGTGTTGCACTCGGCTTACAAAAACGCAAGAAAGAAGCGGTTGCCGTGACGTACACAGGAGACGGCGGTTCTTCACAAGGGGATTTCTACGAAGGAATCAACTTTGCTGGTGCATTCAACTCACCTGCAATCTTCATCGTCCAAAACAACCAATTCGCGATCTCGACTCCGCGCGAATTGCAGACAGCTGCGAAAACAATCGCTCAAAAAGCGGTTGCAGCAGGAATTCCAGGAATCCTGGTCGATGGAATGGATCCGCTCGCAGTATATGCAGTAACGAAAGACGCGCGTGACCGTGCAGTAAAAGGCGGCGGCCCGACATTGATCGAGACGCTTTGCTACCGCTATGGTCCGCATACAATGGCTGGAGATGACCCGACACGTTACCGTACATCCGATACGGACAGCGAATGGGAAAAGAAAGATCCACTCGTACGTTTCCGAGTATACCTAGAGAAGAAAGGTATCTGGAACGAAGAGAAAGAAAATGCCGTGATCGAAAAAGCAAAAGAAGAAATCAAAGCGGCGATCAAGAAAGCGGACGGAACTCCGAAGCAAAAAGTGACGGATCTTCTAGGCATCATGTATGAAGAAGTCCCTTTCAACGTCCAAGAGCAAATTGACATTTACAAAGAGAAGGAGTCGAAATAAGTCATGGCACAATTAACAATGATCCAGGCAATTACAGATGCGTTGGCGACGGAAATGCGCAACGACGAAAACGTCCTCGTCTTCGGTGAAGATGTCGGCGTCAACGGAGGGGTATTCCGAGCAACTGAAGGCTTGCAGAAAGAATTCGGTGAAGACCGCGTTTTCGATACACCCCTTGCGGAATCTGGAATCGGCGGCTTGGCGATTGGCTTGTCTCTTCAAGGCTTCCGTCCTGTGCCGGAAATCCAATTTTTCGGTTTCCTATATGAAGTGATGGACTCGGTCAACGGTCAGATGGCACGCATGCGTTTCCGCAGCGGTGGCAGCTTGAACGCACCGATTACGATCCGTTCACCATTCGGCGGCGGTGTGCACACACCTGAAATGCACGCCGACTCTTTGGAACTCCTTGTGACTTCACAGCCAGGCTTGAAAGTCGTCATCCCGTCATCTCCGTATGACGCGAAAGGCTTGCTCATCTCAGCAATCCGCGACAACGACCCGGTCATTTTCCTTGAGCATATGAAACTATACCGTTCATTCCGTGAAGAAGTTCCGGAAGAAGAGTACACGATTCCTCTGGGCAAAGCTGCCGTGAAACGTGAAGGAACGGATATTACATTGATCGCTTATGGTGCAATGGTGCAAGAAAGCATGAAAGCTGCAGAACAACTTGAAAAAGACGGTTACTCTGCTGAAGTCATCGATCTGCGCACAGTGCAGCCGCTCGATATCGAGACGATCGTTGCATCTGTTGAGAAAACAGGGCGTGCAGTGATGGTCCAGGAAGCACAGAAACAAGCCGGGATTGCAGCGAACGTCGTGGCGGAAATCATGGACCGTGCAATTTTGAGCCTTGAAGCGCCGGTGCTCCGCGTCACTGCCCCGGATACTGTTTTCCCGTTCTCACAAGCAGAGGAAGTCTGGCTTCCAAATGCGAAAGACATCATCGAAACAGCGAAGAAAGTATTGACGTTCTAAAGAACTGGAGAGGGAAAGGGTGAACGAAATGGCTTTTGAATTCAAGCTACCGGATATCGGAGAAGGTATCCATGAAGGCGAAATCGTAAAATGGTTTGTGAATGTCGGCGATACGATCGAAGAAGACGACGTTCTATGTGAAGTACAGAACGACAAAGCGGTTGTCGAAATCCCGTCACCTGTCTCAGGGACGGTAAAAGAGATCTTGGTCGAAGAAGGAACGGTCGCGGTCGTCGGCGATGTGCTGATCCGCATTGATTCTGACGACGCAGACAGCGGATCTTCGGAAGAAGCGACGGAAGAGACTGCTTCTGAAACAGAAGAGCAAGTGCAATCCGGCACAGCTGAAAGCGGTCAGGATGTAGACAAGAAGCCGGCACCTGCCGATGAGCCGAAAGGCGATACAGGCGCTGGCAAACAGCCGCAAGCAGACGAAGGTGATTCGGATGTCCGCGTAATCGCAATGCCATCCGTCCGCAAATTCGCGCGTGAGCAAGACGTCAACATCAAACAAGTCAAAGGGACAGGCAAGAATGGCCGCATCCTGAAAGAAGATATCGAAGCATTCCTATCTGGTGGACAAGCGTCTGCTGAAGCACCGTCGGAAGAAACGACTGAGCAAGCACAAGATTCGGCTGCAGCATCAGCACCGGAAGAGAAAGCTGCTCCGATCGTCGCGCCTGAAGGAGACTTCCCGGAAACGCGCGAGAAGATTTCCGGTATGCGTAAAGCGATCGCAAAAGCGATGGTACATTCGAAGCGCACAGCTCCACATGTGACATTGATGGACGAAGTCGATGTAACAGAACTAGTAGCACACCGCAAGAAGTTCAAGGAAATCGCTTCCGAAAAAGGCATCAAGTTGACGTACCTGCCGTATGTCGTGAAAGCACTCGTCTCTACATTGCGTGAATTCCCGCAATTGAACGTTTCCTACGACGATGCGACGGAAGAAGTTGTGCAGAAGCACTACTACAACATCGGAATCGCTGCAGACACTGAGCGCGGACTGCTCGTTCCTGTCATCAAGAACGCTGACCGCAAATCAGTCTTCTCGGTTTCTGATGAAATCAATACACTTGCAGGAAAAGCGCGTGACGGCAAGTTGTCGTCGGCAGAAATGAAAGGCGCATCTTGCTCGATCACGAATATCGGCTCTGCTGGTGGACAATGGTTCACACCGGTGATCAACCATCCGGAAGTAGCAATTCTTGGAATCGGCCGCATCGCAGAGAAGCCTGTAATTAAAAATGGTGAAATTACTGCCGCTCCTGTGTTAGCATTATCATTGAGCTTCGATCACCGTATGGTTGATGGTGCTACGGCACAACATGCACTGAATCATATCAAACGCTTGTTAAGCGAACCAGAATTACTATTAATGGAGGCGTAAAAACATGGTAGTAGGAGATTTTCCAATTGAAACAGATACGCTCGTCATCGGCTCAGGCCCAGGAGGCTATGTTGCGGCAATCCGTGCTGCACAAACTGGCCAGAAAGTGACAATCGTCGAGAAAGAATACATCGGTGGCGTATGCTTGAACGTCGGCTGTATCCCTTCCAAAGCAATGATCTCTGTCGGACACCGTTTCTCAGAAGCACAAAACGCAGAAGACATGGGAATCGTGGCGAAAGAAGTGTCGCTGAACTTCGAAAAAGCACAAGCGTTCAAAGATGGCGTCGTCAAGAAATTAACTGGCGGAGTAGAATCTCTTCTTAAAGGCAACAAAGTGGAAATCGTTCGCGGAGAAGCTTATTTCGTAGACGAAAACACTGTACGTGTGATGGACGAAAACTCTGCACAAACGTACAAATTCAAAAACGCAATCATCGCAACGGGTTCACGCCCGGTCGAAATCCCGACATTCAAATTCACTGAGCGCGTCATCAACTCAACTGGCGCACTTGCACTGAAAGAAGTGCCAGGGAAACTTGTCGTCATCGGCGGCGGTTACATCGGTACCGAGCTTGGAACTGCTTACGCAAACCTTGGCTCCGATGTGACGATCCTTGAAGGCGGCGCGGACATCCTTGCTGGCTTCGAGAAGCAAATGACGGCAATCGTCAAAAAAGGTTTGAAGAAAAAAGGCGTTGACGTCATCGTCAAAGCATCTGCTAAAGGTGTCAAAGAAACAGATTCTGGTGTTACAGTCACATACGAAGCAGGCGGAGAAGAGAAAACAGTCGACGCTGACTACGTACTCGTAACTGTGGGCCGTCGTCCAAACACGGACGAAATGGGTCTTGAAGAATTGAACATGAAAATGGGCGAGCGCGGTTTGATCGAAGTCGACAAGCAATGCCGCACGAACATTCCGAACATCTATGCGATTGGTGACGTCGTTCCAGGACTTCAATTGGCACACAAAGCATCTTACGAAGGCAAAATTGCTGCAGAAGCAATTGCCGGCGAAAAATCCGAAGTGGATTACTTGGCGATTCCTGCGGTCTGCTTCACAGATCCGGAACTTGCAAGTGTCGGCCTGACGGAAGCGGCTGCAAAAGAAGAAGGATTTGAAGTGACAGCTGCTAAATTCCCATTCGGCGCAAACGGCCGTGCGTTGGCACTTAATGCTGCTGACGGTTTCGTCAAGCTTGTTTCACGCAAATCGGATGGCCTTCTACTAGGCGCGCAAATCGTTGGTGCGGGCGCATCTGACATGATCGCTGAACTTGGTCTTGCAATCGAGGCGGGCATGACGGTGGAAGACATCGCAATGACAATCCACGCGCACCCGACGCTAGCTGAAATCACGATGGAAGCTGCAGAAGTTGCACTTGGAACGCCAATTCACATCATTAAGTAATTTTAAGAAGTCGCACAATTTGTGCGGCTTTTTTCATGTGTAATATACGGGCGTGCTATGATAAAATGACAAGCGAAAGGGTAATGGTGATACATAATGAAACTGACAAAATGGTTTATCATGGCTGCGGGACTTTCTTTAATGGTCGCGTGTTCGGATGATTCTGCAGAGCCGGCAGAAACAGTGGAACCGAACGAAACCGAGCAGCAGCAATCCGACAATAATGCAGCTGATGAAGGGACGATAGAAGAAACAGATCCAGAAGAGGAAGTCGTAGACGAGGAAGAACCGGAAGAAGAAATCGTTGTGGCTGAACCGCAATACAAATTGAACCCGAACACGTGGGGGCTTGAGCCGATCAGCGATGCGCCGGCGGAAGCTGTGCTATTGACGGTGGACGACGCACCGGATAAGAATGCTGTCGAAATGGCGAAAACGTTGAAAGAGCTTGACGTTCCTGCGATTTTCTTCGTCAACGGCCATTTCATCGACACGGATGAAGAAAAAGCGAAGCTGAAGGAAATCCATGATATGGGCTTCGCGATCGGCAACCATACGGACACGCATCCAAACTTGCGGGACGTCTCGGAAGAACAGCAGCGTGAAGAGATTGTCGTCTTGAATGACAAAATCGAAGAAATTATCGGCGAACGGCCGAAATTCTTCCGCGCACCGCATGGCGTCAACACGGACTTCTCGCGTGCATTAGTTGAGGAAGAGGGCATGCTGCTCATGAACTGGTCATACGGTTATGACTGGGAACAACAATACATGGACGCAGCGGCACTTACTGATATCATGGTCAATACGGAATTCTTGCGTAACGGATCGAACTTGTTGATGCATGACCGGGACTGGACAGCAGGCGCGCTGCCAGGCATCGTCCAAGGGCTTCAAGATAAAGGCTATACTTTCATCGACCCGAATGAAATCGAAGGAGTCGAATGAGTTCTGCTTGCTGAAAGGAAAAGGGCCCCCGCCAAATTTGGCGGGGGCCCTTTTCGAGGTTGGTGCGGATTTTTTTGGATAACCGGGGATTCGGGATGTTTAACCGGGGATCCGAGCCGGATAAACGGTGACCCGCCGAAAATCATCCCAAACCTCAACGAATCGGATACTGCTCCTTGATGACATGCAACATTTTCAGCGTATCGTCTTCGGGTCCTTGGACGGGCAGACCAGCTGCCACGTTTGTCCGGATGTAATCGATGTTTTCCTGTGTGATGATCTCGCCCGGAATGAAAATCGGGATGCCGGGCGGATAGACCATGATGAATTCGGCAGAGATGCGACCGACCGATTCATCGATCGGCACGGATTCTGTCGGTGCATAAAATGCGTCGCGCGGTGTCATTGCGAGCCGCGGAATTTCCGGCAGCAAGACCGCTGTCCCAACCGCAAGCGATGATTCCTTGAAGTGGTCGCTCATCCGCTTCAGTGCGTTCACGAGCAAGTTTACTTCTTTTCGTGTATCGCCGAGTGTGACGAGACAAAGGATGTTGTATAGATCGGATAGTTCCACTTCGATATTGGCGTTTTCACGTAGCCACTCTTCCGCTTGATGCCCAGTGATTCCAAGATTTTTGACGTGGATGAGCAGCTTTGTCGGATCCATATCGAATGTGGCGGATGACTGCAGCCATTCTTCGCTGATGCAATCGAGGTTCTCGATCTGGTTGATGCGCTTGCGCGTATCTTTTGCCAGACGGATAGCCTGTCCGATCAAGTCGTTGCCGTGAATCGCCAATTGCCGGCGCGCCGTGTCGAGCGATGCGAGAATCGGATAGGAAGTCGAAGTCGTGGTCAACATGGATAATGTCGATTGCACACGCTTCGCCGAGACCAATCCTTCACGGACGTTCAACACCGAACTTTGCGTCATGGAGCCACCGAGCTTGTGGACGGATGTCGCGGCCATATCGGCGCCAGCTTCCATCGCCGAAATCGGCAAGGACTCGTGGAAGTGGATGTGGACGCCGTGTGCTTCATCGACAAGTACCGGAATCTCTTTGCTATGTGCGATTTCGACGATTCGTTTCAAGTCTGCCGCAACACCGAAGTAAGTTGGGTTGATGACGAGCACTGCTTTGGCATCCGGATATTCTGTCAATGCCTTGTCGACCGCCTCGGGTGAAATGCCGTGCGAAATACCGAGGTCCGCATCCACTTCCGGATGGATGAAAATCGGGATGGCTCCTGCGAAGACGATCGCCGACATAATGGATTTATGGACGTTCCGCGGAACAAGAATTTTGTCGTTCGGGCCAACGACGCTCAAAATCATCGTCATGATCGCTCCGCTCGTACCTTGGACGGAAAAGAATGTATGGTCTGCACCGAATGCTTCCGCTGCAAGTTCTTGTGCATGTTTGATCGCGCCTTTCGGTGAATGGAGGTCATCAAGCGGTGCGATGTTGATTAAGTCGATGGAAAGGATGTTATCGCCGACGAATTCCCGGAAAGCGGGATCGACACCTTTTCCTTTTTTATGACCAGGTATATGAAACTGGATCGGGTGCCGATTCCGGTGTTTCAGAAGTGCATCGAATAAGGGTGTTTCTAATTGTGACAAAGGGTACACCTCATTTCATGAAAGTCAAAACAAAAAGAATTATAGCATGCGCGGACATCATGTACTATAGAAATAAAGGATTTTTTATTCACGCATCGAATGACTATTATTGAACGGGAGGAGAATACATAATGAATTTTCAGACACGTGTAACAGAATTGCTCGGCATCGAGTATCCAATCATCCAAGGAGGGTTGGCATACTTGGCTTATGCTGATCTGGCGGCAGCGGTTTCGGAAGCTGGTGGCCTCGGCCAAATCACGGCGATGAGCCTGCCGAATCCTGAGGCGCTCCGGGAAGAGATCCGCAAAGTGCGGGAGATGACGGATAAGCCGTTCGGCGTCAACTATGCGATCGGCAACCATGGCCGTCCGTTCGCTGACATGCTGCAAGTGGCGATCGATGAGAACGTGCCGGTCGTCTCGATGACCGGGGGTAACCCGACGCCGATCTTCGAACAATTGAAGGGGAGCGGAATTAAGACGCTTGTCCTTGTCGCGGCAAGACGCCAGGCGGAGAAAGCCGAAGAGCTTGGCGCTGACGCGGTGATGGTCGTGGGTCAAGAAGGCGGCGGTCACTTAGGGCGCGATGATATCGGCACGATGGTGCTGATTCCGCGTGTTGTCGATGCGGTTTCGATTCCGGTCATCGCTTCAGGCGGTATCGGGGACGGGCGCGGCTGGATGGCGGCGCATGCACTCGGCGCGGAAGGCATTGAGATGGGCACGCGGTTCATCGCGACGAAAGAATGCGTCCATGCATCAGAAGCGTATAAGCAAGACCTTGTCGATAGTTTGGAAACGGATACAGTCATCATCAAACGTTCGATTGGTGCACCGGCACGGACGCTGCGTAACGATTGGACGGACAAAATATTGGAAATCGAATCAAAGACACCGGACTATGAATCATTGAAACCATATATTAGCGGCACGGCGAACCGTAATTATGCTTATGAGGGCAAAAGAGAAGAAGGCTTCGGCTGGGCAGGGCAAGTTGTCGGACTGATCGATGATGTGCCGACAATCGCCGGATTATTTGATAAGATGGTGGAGCAGGCGACGGAAATCCGCAATCGCTGGAAATGAAATAAATGAAGGAGGAATAGCTTTGAATTATTCCTATCCACTTTCGCACGAATGGTCGACGGATGAGATCGTCAACGTGGTTAAGTTTTTTGAAGGAATCGAATTGGCTTACGAAAAAGGGATCAAACGCGAAGACTTGATGGAGCGTTACCGCTTGTTCAAGGGAGTGGCACCGTCGATGGCGGAAGAGAAGACGCTTTTCTGTGAATTCGAAAAAGAGAGCGGCTATGCTGCGTATCCGGCTATGAAAAAAGCGAAAGCCGCAAAGGAAGCGACCATCATCCGCTTGTAAAAAAATCCAGCAGCCATTTAAGGTTGCTGGATTTTTGTATGGTTCAAGAGTGCTTCATACACCGGCCATAGTTGATCGAATGTTTCTTCGGCGAATGTGTGGAACTGCTCTTTGCTTAGGGCGACTGCCTGTTCACGGGACAAGTGGCGTCCAAGGACGAACTCGCCTTTCTTCACATCGCGTAACCGGACGAGCAGTTTCTCTGCGCCTTGCTCGCCGAGGGTCTCCAGGAATTCCGCTTCCGGCTTCATGTGGTCACCTGACAATTTATAGTCACCTGGCAGCTCTTCGAGTGCAGCCGTGTCGAGAAGGCGGCTCGCCATTTCCGGTTTGTTCGGTGCTTCGTAGATGACCGCTAAAATGATGAAGACGTGACTTTCCCACAAGCCGATCTGGAAATGGGGAATCGCTTTGTAGCCTCTCTTCAACGGCGCGAAAGCGACCCAGCTGTCGTTCGGTGGATTGACCGTGCGGCGCATATGCTTCGCTACGTGCGGATGGAATTCTTCTGTGCCTTTCGCGGAGAAGAACGCCGAGAAATAATTTCCAAGATCTTCGAATTTCGGGCGCACGCGTTCCTTGAGGAGCGCCATGCGGGCTTCGAGTCCCGGTGTCTCAAAAACTTCGAAGTCTTTTTCTGTCCAATAACCCAACACAATTGCCTCCTTTTACTTACCTGTTCCGTTCCATTTTACCGAAGTTCAATGTTTTTTTGTAGAAATACGTTTCTGCACTTGCCAATCAGGGTATTTGTATCATAACAAAACATACACTTCACAAAAGTGGACGCAGAAGAGAAAGGGGTGCTCGCAATGAGACAGATGGTTCAGATCATACGAAAGGCAGATGTCGAAAAAGAATATATCGAAGTACTGAAGCTCGAACTGGATTACGAACTCGCCTCCTTATATGATGCAATGCAACGGGAAAATGACAGCGAGATAGACGTTAGCAAAAAACGCTTGACTGAAATTCACGTGGAACTGGAGGCACTTCATGCACTTTAACCGATACATCACATAAAAGGCGTTCGCTGGTCAAAGACAGCAAACGCCTTTTTCGTTATACTGAAAAGGGAAGAATTACAAGGGGGTAGGAAGATGGATTGGCACGCACTTGATTTATATTGCAAGGATTTAGTCAAAGAAGCGGGGCAGCGGATTCGAAATTCGTTTATGACGGATATCACCGTCGAATCGAAAGCTCATGCGAATGACCTTGTGACGAATATCGACAAGGAAATCGAACAGTTTTTCATTGCACGTATCCGCAAGGACTTTCCAGACCACCGGATCTTCGGGGAAGAAGGCTTCGGCGATTCCATCGAGGAGCTGTCCGGCATGATCTGGATGCTTGACCCGATCGACGGGACGATGAACTTCATCCATCAAAAACGCAACTTCGCGATTTCTCTCGGTGTCTATGAAGATGGCATCGGGAAACTCGGATACATATACGATGTGGTTCATGGTGATCTGTACAATGCCATCGATGGGCACGGTGCTTATTATAACGACGAACGATTGCAGCCGTTGCCGCCGACGACACTCGATGAATCGATCATCGCGATGAATGCTTTTTGGGCGACGCCAAATCGTCGCGTAGACCACGAGGGGACGATCGCATTAATCCAACGGGTACGTGGTGTCAGATCGTACGGTTCGGCCGCTCTGGAGCTCGCCTACGTCGCTACACGCCGTGTTGATGCATATATCTCGATGCGATTGAATCCTTGGGACATTGCAGGCGGCTTGGTCATCGCCAAGGAAGTCGGGGCAATTGCCGGGAACTTCAAGGGCGAGCCTGCCAACCTGCTGGAACAGGATACGTTCGTGGCAGCCAATCCGGCAATCCACGAAGAGATCTGTTCACACTATTTGAAGTTGAAATGAAAAAACGGCCTTCGATTCGTCGAAGGCCATTTTTGAGGCCATCACAGTTCGCCGGCTGTGATCATTTCTTTTTTCTTCTTGAAGCCGAGTCCCATGATGACGCAAAGCAACAAAATCGTCAGTAAAATAAGCGGCACACTCCGAAGGGCGATGGCGATACCGATTCCACCCATTGCTAGCAGTGCTGCCAGTGCATATAAAACAAATATCCATTTAATATTTTTCACAATTTATTCCTCCTGTAGCGGAATGCAAAAGAAAACTTTAGGCATTAATCCTTACATATGATATACTATCACAGTTAAAGATGCGAAAAAAGAATATTGGAGTGAAAGTATGACGAATTTACGTAATGACTTGAGAAACATTGCTATTATTGCCCACGTTGACCACGGGAAAACGACTTTGGTTGACCAATTGCTTCAGCAATCTGGAATTTTCCGTTCAAACGAGCACATTGAAGAACGTGCGATGGATTCAGGCGATATCGAGAGAGAACGCGGAATTACAATTCTTGCCAAGAACACGGCTATTCAATATAAAGATGCAAAAATCAATATCTTGGACACACCTGGACATGCTGATTTCGGCGGGGAAGTTGAACGGATCATGAAAATGGTCGATGGTGTTCTTCTTGTCGTCGATGCATATGAAGGCTGTATGCCACAAACACGCTTCGTATTGAAAAAAGCCTTGGAACAAAACTTGAAGCCGATCGTTGTCGTGAACAAAATTGACCGTGATTTCGCACGCCCTGACGAAGTGGTGGACGAAGTGATCGAGTTGTTCATCGAGCTTGAAGCGAATGATGAGCAGTTGGAGTTCCCTGTGATCTTTGCTTCCGGTATGAACGGAACTGCAAGCTTGTCTTCAGATCCTGCAGATCAGGAAGAGAACATGCAGGTCATCTACGATTCGATCATGGAGCATGTACCAGCTCCGATCGACAACCGTGACGAGCCATTGCAATTCCAAGTAGCGCTGCTTGATTATAACGACTATGTCGGCAGAATCGGGATAGGCCGTGTATTCCGCGGAACGATCGAGGTCGGCCAAAGCGTATCATTGATGAAGCTTGACGGCTCTGTGAAAAATTTCCGTGTCACAAAAATCCATGGTTTCATGGGTCTGAAACGTGTCGAAATCGAAAAGGCGGAAGCTGGGGACTTGATCGCGATTTCAGGAATGGAAGATATCAACGTCGGCGAAACGGTTTGTCCGCAAAGCCACCCAGAAGCGCTTCCATTGATGCGTATCGATGAGCCGACTTTGCAGATGACATTCCTTGTGAACAACAGTCCGTTCGCTGGTAAAGAAGGGAAATGGATCACTTCCCGCAAAATCCAGGAGCGTTTGGATGCACAATTGCAGACGGACGTTTCACTTCGTGTAGAGCCGACAGCTTCACCGGACGCTTGGGTTGTTTCCGGCCGTGGTGAATTGCATTTGTCCATCTTAATCGAGAACATGCGCCGTGAAGGATTCGAGCTTCAAGTTTCGAAGCCAGAAGTAATCGTGCGTATGATCGACGGCGTCCGCTGTGAGCCGATCGAACGCGTCCAAGTCGATGTACCTGAAGAATATACAGGTTCGATCATCGAATCACTTGGCGAACGTAAAGGTGAAATGCTCGACATGGTGAATAACGGAAGCGGACAGGTCCGTCTCGTATTCAACGTGCCAGCACGTGGATTGATCGGTTATACAACTGAATTCCTGACACAAACACGTGGTTACGGAATCATCAACCACACATTCGATAGCTATCAACCAGTTGCTTCCGGCCGGGTCGGTGGACGTCGTCAAGGCGTACTCGTTTCGATGGAACGCGGAAAAGCTTCAACGTATGGTTTAATGGGCATCGAAGACCGTGGAACTTCATTCGTTGAAGTCGGTACTGAGATCTATGAAGGCATGATCATCGGTGAGCATAACCGCGACAACGATTTGACAGTGAACATTGTCAAGATCAAAGCTGCGACAAACATCCGTTCAGCGAACAAAGACCAGACGACAACGATGAAGAAAGCACGCATCATGAGTTTGGAAGAAGCTTTGGAATACTTGAACGACGATGAGTACTGTGAAGTCACGCCTCAGTCAATCCGTCTGCGCAAGAAAGTTCTTGATAAGAACGAACGCGAACGCGTTGCGAAGAAGAAGAAATTAGCAGTCGAAGAATAATAAAGGGAAGGATGTAGAACTGTGGACGAAAGAGCTTTTGTCTATGACAGTATGTATCCGGTAGCCCGTTTTTTATATGAAACGATGCCGAACGTCGATATCGCAGGATACGCACTTTTTGCAGTGATTTTCCTGCTGTCGGCATTGGTTTTCAAATTGGGCTTTGCGAGAAAGTTATCGCTTGGACGTAACATCATTATTTACTTGTTCTTACTGACGGGTTGTCTTGTCTTGACATTCCTGGCATTTTTCTTGCCAGTCGTTGAAGGTCTCGTCATCGCCGCCTTGATTTTGATTCTTTATAAGATCCGTCTATGGCGCGAAAAACGTGAAAACGCTGCTTCTCATTGAGAAGCAGCGTTTTTGCGTTCGAACGATTTATAGATGATTGGCAGCAACAACGCATAAGCGAAGTGTGCGAGTACCCAATAGAGAAAGGCGTTCATATTCCCGAGTGCCGGCAGATCCGTGCGAATTGCCAGTGTAGATAATGGGAAATAGAGCAAGTACAACGGAATGCACATCACCAGGCTGATAATCGTCAGTTGGCCGAATGAGTAATTCCGGCGTTTGGCGATGAAGACGAAGAGGATGCCGAGTGCGAAAGACACAAGCAGGTGGAAAAAGAATTCGGTCACTTCCGACCATTCGACTTCTCCGATGAACGGGATGAAATCGATATTCAATAATAAGGAATAAATCTTTTCGCCTGTCATCACTTCGATCCATTTCATCAATCCACCGATGATGAGGCCGCTCCAAAAACCGATCCAGATCCCTTTGAGGACCTTCATCAGAAGTCATCCTCGATGGAACGGGAGCTACGGAAGAAGTGGAAACGGCCTGTTGCCAGGCGCACCTCTGTCCGCGCCGTGATGCGGTCGTGGCATTGCTTGCATAGGTGTGTATGGATCGGGCGGTTCCTCAGCCGTTTCGCTTCCAAGGTGTCATCGGTCAATTCTTCGATTTCGTCACAAATCACGCATTGGACACGCATGTCCATTCCTCCTATTCGACGCGGATCGCTTCTACGTCAGTGATTGGGTCATGCTCGTTCGAACCGTCTGGGAATAAAATGTGCACGGGTCCGTCTTCGCGAAGCGGCTTGCCTTTTTCGCTGAACTTGAAGATCAGGTTCTGTGCATCTTCCATGGAAAAACGGTGTTCACCGTTTTTCGTTTCGAAGACGATTTCTGTCGCGTCCGCTTCAGGCTCGGTGTTCATAATGAATGGTGCGAGCTTCATCCCGAACGTACCTGTCAGCATCTGCTGCTTCTTGTATTTCTTCTCGGACTTCAACGTCGGTGGGAATGTTGCGCCTTCCATGATTTCCCGTGACCAATGTTCACCCATCCCGCGCTTATATTCTTCGAGCTCGTCGACTTCTTTCGGTCGGTTGATGAAGTAAGTCTCGAGATCAATCCGGCGGTCGTCGAAGATCCAGACGCTCGGGTCGAGAATGATTTTGAATTTCACTTTTCCTTTGAACGGTATGATAAATTCCATTAAGAGCCCTCCAATAAATAGTCCTTCATTTTCAGTATACCGTTTTCATGGAAAATCATAAAGGGATTGGACCGGGTTGGTGTGCAGACACTTGCATTTTGCATTTTAAACAGCTACACTTTAAACAGGTTGGAACCTTGAAATTATAGATTGATGGGGGCGTCCTCATGGAACATACAGAAGAACAGACATATCAGCAAAAAGCGCTTGAACTCCTGCAGGCGGATGCCGTGAAGATCGAGCAATTGATCAAAGTGCAAATGGACCATCTGACGTTGCCGTCCTGCCCTCTATACGAGGAAGTGCTGGACACCCAGATGTTCGGTTTATCCAAGGAAATCGACTTTGCAACGAAGCTTGGGCTGATCGGTCGTGAAGAAGGCAAAGCGATTCTCGATACACTGGAGAAGAAGCTGTCACTCCTGCACGAGGCCTATACGAATAAATGACTAAACTCAAACGAATCTGTTTGGGTTTTTTTACTAAATGAAACTGTTACAAGCCCAATATAGAAAGGAAGTGCAGGCTGGTCTCTCCTGCATAATTGCAGGTTCTGCCACCCTAAGATCCCATGAAACAATACTTCAAGAAATACATAAGAAACTTCGATTATCCATTATTCTTCGTCTACGTAGCGCTGGCACTGTTCGGCCTTGTCATGATCTACAGTTCCAGCATGGCCTGGTCGGTCAACCGCTACGGACGTCCGGAAGACTATTTCTTCGATCAGCAGGTCACAAACTTGGCCATCGCGTTTCCGGCGTTCTTGATCGCTTCATTCTTCCCGTACAAGCATTTCAGCCGAAAAGGGGTCATGATGACTGTCTTAGGCGTCATCTTCACTGGACTGATTCTTGTCCATTTTTTCGGCTATGATGCGAACGGTGCGAAAAGCTGGATATATCTCGGATTTGCGAGCATCCAGCCTTCCGAAATCGCGAAGGTCGGTCTGATTTTCTATTTGGCTGGGGTCTTCTCCAACAAATATCGAAAAGGGACGATCAATAAATTGAACGAGTCGGTCGGTCCGCCGGTCATCGTCATCGCCGGTGTCCTGGCGCTGGTCTTCTTCGAGCCGGATCTTGGGTCGATGATGATCATCGGCGCGGTCGGTCTCAGTGTCATCGCGGCGAGCGGCATCAACTTCAAGTCGTTCCTGAAGCTTGCAACGATCGTCATCGCGGCGGTATCGGCATTCATCGTACCGGTCATGATCTTTGCATCCGATCTGATCTTCACAGAGAAGCGGCTTGGACGGATCCAGTCGTTCTTCAATCCGTTCGAAGATGAACTCGGCTTCGGTATGCAGATCGTCAATGGTTATTTGGCGATCGGTTCCGGGGGGCTGAGTGGTCTTGGCCTTGGCCAGTCGGTCCAGAAGCTGGGGTATATCCCTGAACCGCATACCGACTTCATCATGTCGATCATCGCAGAGGAGCTCGGAGTTCTTGGCGTTTTGTTTGCGATCGGTGGGCTGGCATTCATTGTCCTCCGCGGATTGGGGATCGCCATGACGACACAAGACCCGCTGGCACGCATGCTTGCAGCTGGTATTGCATCGATGATCGGCATCCAATCGTTCGTCAATCTTGGGGGGATGACAGGCATCATCCCGCTGACCGGTGTGACACTTCCATTTATCAGCTATGGCGGAACTTCCGTAATTTTGTTATCTTTAGCTATGGGAGTGTTATTGAATGTTTCCATGTTTCACAAAATTAACAAAACTAAAAAGTAAAGGTTGGGAGACACGGTGAGAGAAATCAACAAAATCTTAGTAGCGAACCGCGGCGAAATCGCAATACGGGTTTTCCGCGCATGTACAGAATTGAACATCGGAACAGTTGCAGTTTATTCGCAAGAAGATAGCGGCTCTTTCCATCGTTATAAGGCAGACGAAGCATACTTGATTGGCAAAGGGAAAAAGCCGATTGATGCTTATCTGGATATCGAAGACATGTTGCGCATCGCAAAAGACTCAGACGTTGATGCCATTCACCCTGGTTACGGCTTTTTATCCGAAAATGTGGACTTTGCCCGCCGCTGTGAAGAAGAAGGGATCATCTTCATCGGTCCGACATCCGAACATCTCAATATGTTTGGAGATAAGGTAAAAGCGCGTTCGCAAGCGATTGCAGCACAAATCCCGGTCATTCCAGGAACTGACGGCCCGGTCGCAGACTTGGCGGAAGTGGAGGAATTCAGTAAGACAGCCGGTTTCCCATTGATGATTAAAGCATCACTCGGGGGCGGAGGAAGAGGGATGCGGATCGTCCGCAGCCAAGAAGAACTTGCTTCATCATACGAACGCGCCAAGTCAGAAGCGAAAGCAGCTTTCGGTTCGGATGAGATGTATGTTGAGAAGTTTGTTGAAAGCCCGAAACATATCGAAGTCCAGATTCTTGGGGATGCAGCTGGAAACATCGTCCACCTTTACGAGCGGGACTGTTCGATCCAGCGACGCCATCAAAAAGTTGTCGAGATCGCACCTTCAAACTCGATCAGCGATGAGTTGCGGAATCAGATTTGTGATGCAGCTGTAAAGCTCATGAAAAATATCGATTACATAAATGCCGGGACAGTGGAATTCCTCGTTTCGGGAGATGAATTTTTCTTCATCGAAGTGAATCCACGTATTCAAGTCGAGCACACGATCACGGAAATGGTGACAGGAATCGACATCGTCCATGCACAGATCAAGATTGCACAAGGACACGAACTGCACAGCGAAGAAATCGGCATTCCACAACAGGAAAACATGCCGTTAGATGGTTTTGCTATTCAATCTCGTGTAACGACGGAAGATCCGTTGAACGACTTCATGCCGGATGCCGGGAAGCTGATGGTTTACCGCTCTGGCGGTGGGTTTGGCGTGCGTCTAGATGCTGGGAACGGCTTCCAAGGGGCAGTTATTTCCCCTTACTACGACTCATTGCTCGTAAAAGTCTCGACATGGGGTAACACGTTCAAAGAGGCGGCAGCGAAAATGGGCCGTAACTTGCAGGAGTTCCGGATTCGCGGCATCAAAACAAACTTGCCATTCCTAGAGAACGTCGTGAAGCATGACAACTTCATCAAGGGTGATTTCGATACGGGCTTCATCGATCAAACACCGGAATTGTTCATCTTCCCAATCCGTAAAGACCGCGGAACAAAACTATTGAACTACATCGGGAATGTTACAGTGAACGGCTTCCCGGGAGTAGAGAAAGTTGCAAAACCGATCCTTGCGTATCCACGCAAGCCGGAAATCGATTTGCGGACTGCACCGCCGGAAGGCACGAAGCAGATTCTAGATGAACGCGGAGCGGAAGGGCTGACCGCCTGGATCCACGAACAGAAGGATGTGCTTGTGACAGATACGACGTTCCGTGATGCGCACCAATCCCTCCTTGCAACACGTCTTCGTTCGTATGACATGTTCAACATCGCGGAAGAGACAGCGAAGCTTCAGCATGACCTATTCTCACTTGAGATGTGGGGCGGCGCGACATTCGACGTTTCTTACCGGTTCCTGAAAGAAGACCCTTGGCAGCGCCTGGAGCAATTGCGTAAGAAAGTCCCGAACGTCCTGTTCCAGATGTTGTTCCGCGGGGCCAATGCTGTCGGTTATAAAAACTACCCGGATAACGTCATCCGCGAATTCGTCCGTAAATCTGCAGATTCGGGAATCGATGTCTTCCGCATTTTCGACAGCCTGAACTGGATCCAAGGAATGGAAGTAGCGATCGATGAAGTGCGGAGCAGTGGCAAAGTCGCAGAAGCGGCACTTTGCTATACAGGTGATATCCTTGATCCGAGCCGTGATAAGTATACGGTCGGCTACTACAAAGAAATGGCGAAGGAATTGGAAGCAGCTGGTGCACATATCCTTGCAATCAAAGATATGGCGGGCCTTCTGAAACCAGAAGCTGCGTATCGCCTCGTCTCGGAATTGAAAGACACGGTTTCCTTGCCGATCCACTTGCATACACATGACACGAGCGGGAATGGCATCTACTTGTACGCGAAAGCGATCGAAGCGGGTGTCGACATCGTCGATACAGCAATCGGTTCGATGTCAGGATTGACATCACAACCGAGCGCAAACTCCCTTCATTACGCACTTGCAGGAAGTGGACGCGAGCTACGCGGGGATATCGGAGCATACGAACAACTTTCCCACTATTGGGAAGATGTACGGAAATATTACGGCGCATTCGAAAGCGGCATGAACAGTCCGCATTCCGAAATTTACGTGCATGAGATGCCGGGTGGCCAATACAGTAACCTTCAGCAGCAGGCGAAAGCTGTCGGTCTTGGCACACGCTGGGACGAAGTGAAGACGATGTATTCACGCGTCAACCTCTTGTTCGGAGATGTCATCAAAGTGACACCTTCCTCGAAAGTGGTCGGGGACATGGCATTGTTCATGGTCCAGAACGATCTCGACGAGCATACGGTATTGACACGTGGACCTCAGATCGATTTCCCTGAGTCCGTCATCGAGTTTTTCGAAGGATACATCGGACAGCCTTATGGAGGTTTCCCGAAAGAGCTTCAAAAAGTCATTTTGAAAGAGCGCAAGGCGATCGATAAACGTCCGGGTGAATTGCTTGAGCCGGAAGACTTCGGCAAAATCAAGACAGAGTTGTACGAAAAGCTGCAGCGTGAGATTTCAGAGGAAGACATCCTGGCATATGCGTTGTATCCGAAAGTTTTCGAAGAGTACGCAGCGACGAACAAACAGTTCGGCGATGTATCGGTTCTCGATACATTGACGTTCCTTTACGGGATGCGTCTTGGTGAAGAGATTGAAGTGGAGATCGAAAAAGGGAAGACCTTGATCATCAAGCTCGTCTCGATCGGTGAACCACAGACGGATGGCCAACGTGTGATCTACTTCGAGCTGAACGGCCAGCCGCGTGAAGTCTCGATTCAGGACGTGTCCGTCGAGAGCACATCCACAGCTAGACCGAAAGCGGACTTGACGGATGAATCCCATATTGCAGCGACGATGCCTGGGACGGTCCTGAAAGTTGTAGCTGAAAAAGGGGCGCGCGTGAAACGCGGAGACCACTTGCTCGTGACGGAAGCGATGAAGATGGAAACGACTGTCCAAGCACCATTCAACGGCATCATCAAGGAAATCCATGTCACAGCCGCAGATGGCATTTCTACTGGCGACTTACTAATCGAAATGGAGCGCGCTTAATTTTGGATAACAATCAATACATCGAGGCCCGGGGAAGATCGCTTCTTCGGGCTTCTTTTTCTTCAAAACAAAAACGCAGCGCTCGTAAAGTCTTCGATGACTTCACGGCACTGCGTTTTTTGATCATTTTGTTTTGGCTCTGCTTCTCGAAACAAGAAGGACCATATAGCATAATAATCCGAACAATAGGGAAATGAATAGGGAATGCAGCAAAGCAACTGCTAGGTTCAGTTTCGTCAGAACCACGAGCATGCCTGTTGTCGCCTGCATCATGACGATGATGAAGGCAATCGTCCACCCCCAGTAGACTGCGCGCTGATCACGGTATTCTTTGTATACGTGCCAAGCGATGTAAGCGAGCCAGATGACGATGAGTGCCGCTGCTGCACGGTGGCCCATCTGAATCCATTCGTACATGTTATTTGGGAGCACTATCTGATCGTTCCGGCAAAACGGCCAGTCCGGACAGATCAAGCTCGACTCGGTATGTCTCACGAGTGCCCCTGTATAGACGACGATGTAGGAATAGAGCGTAACGCCAATCGTATGGTAACGAAGTTTTTTGCTGATCCGGATCTTATCCGTATCAAATTTCCGATCCACTTCAAACACAAGCAGTGTCAGTAAAAGGACCGAAGCAAAGGAAAGGAGGGAAATTCCAAAATGAAGTGCAAGGATAAAGTCTCCTTGTCCCCATAATACTTGAGCAGCACCGATGAGCGCCTGAAGTACAAGGAAGAAAACCGATGAGATCGCAAGGAACTTCGTCTCACGTACATGGCCGAATTTACGCCAAGCCCACACAGCTAAGACGACGATCAGAATGCCGACGACGCCTGTGACAAGGCGGTGTGAGAACTCGATTAGTACTTCGGCAGTGATTTCTTTTGGAATCAGATTGCCGTTACAGTCGGGCCAGTTCCGCCCACAGCCGAGTCCGCTGTCTGTCTTGGTGACAAGTGCGCCTCCGAGTAGGATGAACAGCATCCCGATCGTGGAGGCGACAGCGAATATTTTAATGAAGGTATTTTTTTGCAACAAGGTCACCCACTTTTTCTCTGTTCATAATATTCACGTTCATATTTTGCCTGCATACTCGATATTAGCGAAAGTCGACCTAAAAAACAATGATAAACGCGGATGATGGGAAACTTTCAAGATTTGGACATATAAACGACGGCTTCACAAACTGTTCAAAAACTCATGTTTTTCTATCTTAAAATAATTGTAAGGCTCATGTATGATGAGAAGAGCGTATGTCTGTGTGATTTTCACGAGAAATCATAGCTATTATCGGGTAAATTTCGCTTTACATGTAGAAATAGTACCGGAATTTAGATATAGTTATGAATAGCGGAATATGCTTACAACTTTGAAAGGAGGAGGTAGCATGTCAAATGGCCGATCTTTCTCCGCAAATGCACAAGAGGAAACGGAAACGACCACTTTTCTACAAGATTTTCTATCGCTGATCAAAATCGGCATCGTCAATTCGAACTTGATCACCGTATTCACAGGACTGTGGTTGGCATTCCAATTTTCCGACCGGCATTTTCTGCAGGAGCTGGATATTCTCGTCTATACGATTGTCGGGTCTGCATTGATCATTGCGGGTTCAGCTGCGATGAACAACTTCATCGACACTGATATCGACCCATTGATGTCCAGTAAAAAATCCCGGCCGACAGTAACAGGAAGATTCAAGCCTTCAGCTGTCTTGGCACTCGCCCTAACTTTCATCGTTCTAGGCGAAGTATTTTTGTTTTCTGCGTCAGTTGCTGCCGGACTTTGGGGCATCGCTGGTATCCTGGCTTACGTCGTTCTCTATTCGATGTGGTCGAAAAGACGTCATGTCAGCAACACGATCGTAGGAAGCATTTCGGGCGCGATCCCGCCGCTTATCGGTTGGGCAGCAGTAGAACCCGCGTTGGGACCTGGAGCATGGGCTTTGTTCCTTATCATGTTCATCTGGCAGCCGCCTCATTTTTATGCGCTGGCGATGAAACGTACAGAGGAATATCGTGCAGCTAACATCCCGATGTTGCCGGTTGTCAAAGGTTTCCACAGAACCAAGAAATCCATGCTTGCCTGGATTTTACTGCTGTTCCCTCTGCCATTATTGCTAATGGATCTCGGAATGGGCTTTCTCATCTTGGCGACGCTCTTGAATGCCGGCTGGCTGTACTTGGCGATCCGTGGCTTCAAAGCTGAAGATGATTTAAGATGGGCGAAGAAAATGTTCATTTATTCATTAAATTACATGACGATCCTTTTTGTCTCCATGATCATTTTCGCAGTATTCGCTTGATAGCCATCACAACAGGAACTATACATTTACTATGAGAGAGGGGTTATGAAAAGCATGAGTAAAGGACTCAAGAAGTGGCGTCTGTTTGCACTGATGTCTGCACTTTTAGTTTTCTTGGCAGGCTGTGGTCGCGAAGAGATCTCCACATTGATCCCTGCGGGGAAAGTCGCGCAGGATCAGTTTAACCTGCTACTGTTGTCGACTGCAGTGATGACGCTTGTTATCGTCGTTGTTTCGATCATTTATGTTTTAGCAATTGTAAAGTTCCGCCGCTCTAAAGTCGGGGAAGATATGATCCCTGAGCAAGTGGAAGGAAGCGCGAAGCTTGAAGCGATCTGGACAGGTATTCCGATCGTACTTCTATTGATTCTTGCAGTTCCGACAGTTTATTCTACATTCGACTTGGCGGACGTCTCTTCAATGGATGTCCAAGCTGAAGATGGAGAAGGAATGACGAACGTCACTGTCAACGTTATGGCAAACTTGTACTGGTGGGAATTCGAATATCCTGAATTCGGCATCGTGACTTCACAGGAATTGGTTGTACCGGTAGGCGAGCGTGTCTACTTCAACCTTGCTGCTGCTGACGTTAAACACTCGTTTTGGATTCCATCCATCGGTGGTAAGCTGGATACGAACACGGACAACGTCAACACATTCTACCTTGAGTTCGACCGTGCATCTTCTGAATTGGAAGATGGCGTATTCTACGGCAAATGTGCTGAGCTTTGTGGACCATCGCACGCATTGATGGATTTCAAAGTGAAATCCCTTCCAGCTGACGAGTTCGATCAGTGGGTTACTGCAATGCAGGACGAGCAAGCTGCTCCTGTAGAAGGTGAAATGGCTCAAGCAGGTCAAGAGTTGTTCGAGCAAAGCTGTATCGCTTGTCACGCAACTTCTGGTGTAGGTGAGGGCGGGAAAACAAGTCCGAACCTTGCAACATTCGGTGACCGCAACCGCGTTGCTGGTTACATGGAACATACCGAAGAGAACGTGAAAAACTGGATCGAGGATCCACAGAAATACAAACCAGGCAACATTATGCCATCTGGTAAAGAGCTTAACGGCGGAGAAGACTTCACTGAAGAAGAGCTGGATGCTTTGGCAGCTTATCTGATGGGACTCTCTGTAGAAGAGTGAAAATCGGAGCTTAATTAAAAGGAGGTATACATTGTGAGTTCTTATGCTCAGAAAAAGGGCTTCGGTGCAACAATCTGGGACTACATGACAACAGTAGACCATAAAAAAATCGCAATCCTGTATCTCATCTCAGGGGGAATCTTCTTCCTGATCGGTGGAGTCGAGGCATTGTTGATCCGAATCCAATTAGCGACTGCCGGCAGTGATTTCCTAAGTGCCGGAACTTACAACGAAGTGCTTACAATGCACGGTACGACCATGATCTTCCTGGCGGCCATGCCGATATTGTTAGCCTTTATGAACGCAATTATGCCGCTTCAGATCGGTGCACGCGACGTCGCGTTCCCGTTCTTGAACTCTCTCGGCTTTTGGCTTTTCTCATTCGGGGGTCTCTTCCTGAACCTTTCATGGTTCATGGGTGGTGCGCCGGATGCAGGTTGGACAAACTACGCTTCACTAGCACTTGCTTCTGAAACGCACGGGATCGATTTCTACTCCCTTGGTTTGACAATCTCCGGTTTCGGTACGCTGATCTCTGGGATCAACTTCCTGGTCACGATCATCAACATGCGTGCACCAGGCATGACGTACATGCGGATGCCGTTGTTCACATGGACAACTTTCGTTGCTTCCGCGTTGATTCTCTTGGCGTTCCCGCCACTTACAGTCGGAGTATTCTTCATGGTCTTCGACCGGATGTTCGGTGCGAACTTCTTTGAGGTAACAATGGGCGGTAACACGATCATCTGGGAGCACTTGTTCTGGATCTTCGGTCACCCTGAAGTTTACATCCTGATCCTGCCTGCTTTCGGTATTTTCTCGGAAATCTTCTCGATTTTCTCCCGTAAGCGCCTATTCGGATACTCTGCACTCGTATTTGCGACGATCCTTATCGGTTTCCTAGGCTTCATGGTTTGGGCTCACCACATGTTCACAGTCGGTCTTGGACCAACAGCGAACGCGATCTTTGCACTTGCAACAATGGCGATTGCTGTCCCGACAGGCGTTAAGATCTTTAACTGGCTCTTGACGATCTGGGGAGGAAGCATCAGCTTCACAACTCCGATGATGTATGCAGTCGGCTTTATTCCATCGTTCGTAGCGGGTGGGGTTACAGGAATCATGCAGGCGATCGCGCCACTTGATTACCAGTTGCATGACTCTTACTTCATCGTTGCTCACTTCCACTACGTAATTGTTGGTGGGGTAGTACTCGGAATTCTAGCTGCGACGCATCTGTACTGGCCGAAAATGTTCGGTACAATGCTTAGCGAAAAACTTGGAAAATGGACGTTCTGGACATTCTTCATCGGTTTCCACTTGACGTTCTTCATCCAGCACTTCCTTGGTCTTCTTGGAATGCCACGCCGTGTTTACACGTTCGTTGGTGGACAAGGTTGGGACCTGTTCAACTTGATCAGTTCTATCGGTGCTGCTTTCATGGCAATCGGTGTCATCATCTTGCTTGTTAACGTTGTTCTTACAACAATCAAAAACGAGCGCGTCGGCAACGACCCATGGGGAGACGGACGTACACTTGAGTGGTCGATTCCATCACCACCACCATTCTATAACTTTGCACAAACTCCATTGGTCCGTGGTCTAGACACTTACTGGATCGAAAAAATGGAAGGCAACAAAGAAGGCATGACATACTCTGAACCAATCGGCGATATCCACATGCCAAACGGTTCGATCATTCCATTCTTTATCTCATTCTTCATGTTCGTTGCTGCATTCGGAGCATTGTACTTCCCGGACGGCAAGCCATGGGCGCTTCCAGTCCTTATCATTGGACTTGCATTGATGTTCGGCTGTATGGTCATCCGTTCGCTTAAAGATGATCACGGCTTCTACGTGAAGAAAGAAGATATCTTGAAGGATCTGGAAGGAGGCAAGACCGATGGACGTAAATAAAAAATATACTCCGCAAAGCTGGCCGGATCACCCTGAGACGGCGACGTTAGAGGGGAAAAACAAGTTTGTCGGCTTCTGGCTCCTGATTGCTGCTGAATCGATTACGTTCGCGTCATTGTTTGCAACGTATCTTGCTTTGAAAGACAAAGGACCAAGTGGCATGGATATGTTCGCGAAAGACCTTTATGAATTACCGCTCGTATTCGCAATGACGATGATCCTATTGACTTCATCATTGACGAGTGTTTACGCGATGTACCACATGAAGAACCATAACTTTAAGGCAATGCAAGCTTGGCTTGGAATCACTGTATTACTCGGTGCTTCTTTCCTTGGTCTTGAGATCTATGAGTTCAACCACTACGTACATCTTGGATTCGGTTATACGCATAGTGCGTTCAGTTCCGCATTCTTTACACTTGTCGGGGTTCACGGTGCCCACGTATTGTTCGGTCTTGGTTGGTTCGTTTCCTTGATGATCCGGAACTCAAAACGCGGCTTGAACATGTATAACGCTCCTAAGTTCTACTTAGCAGCGCTGTACTGGCACTTCATCGATGTTGTATGGGTATTCATCTTCACGGTAGTATACTTGATGGGAGTGATGGGTTGATATGGCACACATCGAAGTCCACACACGAACACAGGCAGAATATGAATATGCAAGAAAGAAACGCGCATCTGAAATGCGCATGCAATTAACTTCATTTGCGATTATGATTTTCTTGACCTTGATCTCGTTTACGGCGGTCATGGCGGATTTCTCGCCGCACGTCGTAGCACCAGCCATTCTTATTTTGGCAGCGGTCCAAGTCGCATTGCAGTTTTACCAATTCATGCACATGAAAGAAAAAGGTCATGGCGTCGTTCAGTTCTTCTTGTATGCAGGTATTTTGATTGCATTCATCACGATCCTGACTTTCGTAACCATCGTTTGGTGGTAAATGAAACAAACCCTTCCGCTTAAGATGGCGGAAGGGTTTTTTGTTGCGTTCTTTTCTCCATTTGTCATAGTTCGTTCATTGATATGGCGGGGTTCGCACTATATAATGGAAGTACCGACAAAAGGGAGGGATGAATTCATGCCGATCAGTATTTTTGGCTTCCAGGCTTTATGGAGTCCTGTTTATCTCGGAATCATCGTATTTTTTACGATTTTATATTTTCTTATCACAGTAAAATGGCGGAAGGAATTTGCTCATAGTGAACCGCTGAAAGTGAAAGAAATCGTTTTTTTCCTTTCGGGTATGGTATTGCTTTATGCACTAAAGGGTTCGCCGGTCGATTTGATGGGGCATATCCTATTCACAGTCCATATGGTCCAGATGGCACTCATGCTTCTGCTCGTGCCAGCTCTTCTCATCATGGGAATTCCAGCTTGGCTCTGGAAAGTGATTTTGGAACTGCCGGTCATCAAACCGATGTTCCGCTTTTTTGCGAAACCACTATTCGCTTTGATCTTGTTTTCGCTTCTATTTTCCTTATACCACCTTCCGGAAGTATTCGACTTCGTCAAGACCGATATGATGCTTCACGGAATCGTTAACATCATCCTATTCATTTCGGCGTTCTTCCTTTGGTGGCCGGTCGTCAATCAAGTGGAGGGCACCCGACAATTGCATGGCTTGAAGAAAATCGGCTATCTGTTCGGACTCGGCATTCTCTTGACGCCTGCGTGTGCATTGATCATCTTCGGGGGCAATGCGTTCTATGAGACGTATACGAACGGAGAAGCGTGGATGCAGGCGATGGCGCTATGTGTACCAATGGGAACGTTGTCTCAATTGACACTGTCCGGACCTGAGCTGTTCACGGATATGTCGGCATTGCAGGACCAACGCACGGGTGGCATCATCATGAAGATCCTACAAGAGCTGATCTTCGCGGTGTTCCTTGGCACAGTCTTCGCCGAGTGGTTCCGCAATGAAACGAAAAATGCAGATGATATCACTGCAAAAGCTTTAAAAGACAGAGAACAGATGGCTTATCACAGACATAATGCCTGATGATTCATGAAGGAGTTATTCGAAATGAACTTGCCTTTGTTACCGACGATCAGTACATTCTTCATCGTATTAAGTGCCATTCTAGTAGCAATCGGCTGGTACTTGATCTCTAAACGTAAAATCGAAGCACACCAAAAGGTCATGTGGGGGGCTGGTGCCGCGGCACTGACATTCTTCATCATCTACATGTCCCGGACGATATTTGTCGGTAATACGGCATTCGGAGGGCCTGAGGAATACAAGATTTTCTACACGATCTTCCTCATCTTCCACATCACGCTCGCTACGACAGGCGGAGTGATGGGGTTGATCACCATCTACTGGGGTTATAAAGAGCAATTGGCCAAACATAGAAAAATCGGCCCGATCACGAGCATCGTCTGGTTCTTCACGGCGATCACCGGCGTCATGGTCTATCTCTTGCTGTATGTAATCTACGAAGGTGGAGAGACGACTTCTGTCTTCAAGGCCATACTTGGCTTCTGATCCATCAATAAAAGGACCGTCCGTCCAGCTGTAAAGCTGGTCGGACGGTCCTTTTCATATTGTGCACAGGAATCGTCATATCTTGAAATCGACCTTAACCATTCCCGCCTCGCGTGCGGATGTAATCAAAATGATGATCAATGGTCCGATAAAGAAACCGAGTACTCCGAACAACTGCAGCCCGATGAACATGGCGATCAGCGTCGCAAGCGGAGACAAGCCGATCTGTGTTCCCATCACTTTCGGCTCGACTGTCCGGCGGATGATTAGAAGAATCAATGCAAGAATTGCCAATTGGATCGCCAATGATGTATCACCGACGATGAACTGGTAGATCGACCACGGTGCGAGGATGATGATCGAGCCGAGGATCGGGATGAAGTCAATGATCCAGATGACGAGTGACATAACGAGCGCATATTCCGGGATGATGATGTACAGCCCAATCAGTGAAACGATAAAAATG
Source organism: Planomicrobium sp. YIM 101495 (assembly GCF_009707665.1). Lineage (GTDB taxonomy): Bacteria > Bacillota > Bacilli > Bacillales_A > Planococcaceae > Planococcus. The sequence goes on along the minus strand of NZ_WLZW01000001.1, from coordinate 920,799 downwards.
ATGCAGCTGACAAGTAACTGGGCTTTGAGGAATCCGAAGATGACATGGTTGAGTCGTGCTGTCATGAACCGCACTTTCTCGGCAGTTGTATCTTTCAGGCGGCTGAACAGCATCACTTTCAAGTTCGGCAAGTCCAGCATGAACAAGAACAATGCGATCAAGAAGACGAGGAACGAGACCAGGAACGAAGGAATATCCGCAAGCAAATTCGTAACAGTGTCATAGTTGATGAATGTCAAAATCCAGTTTTTCGCGTCATCCAAGAACCCGATCATTTCCGTTTCGAAGGAATCGACGATCTCCATCGGCATTTCTGCTGTCGTGCGCAGGAAGAATTCCTGGAAGTTCTCCCAGATTTCCGTCAGGGAGTTGATGTAGTCCGGCACGTTCTTCGAAAACTGGATGATCTGTCCGAACAGCTGTGTGACGGTCCAGTACAGGATGCCTGTGACGATGATCAAAAAGAAGGAAAAGATGAACGTCACTGAGAGCTTACGGGAGATTTTCAGCTTGCGCTGGGCAAAGCCCACGAAAGGTTCAAGGAAAATAGCGGTTAAGAGGGCCAGGATCAATGGCACGATCAATGGGAATATGTAGTAGGAGATAACGAGCAAGATCGCGATGACTATCAAGATCGCGAACACTTTCTTGTTGAATATTCTGGACACTTAAATCCTCCTCAAGGCGAAAAATGGTTGGAAAAAGCCGCAGTTCGTATGTTCGAACTGCGGCAATGGAACTTACTTGATGATGAAAGCGGATAGTTCAGAGGAAATCGTTGCCAAAATATCTTTGCATGTTTTTACAAGATGTTCTGGGAAAACCTCGTCTTCACCGTATTCGACACCGAATGGATAGTAGTATTTGCCAAGAGCTGGTTTCATCACTTTCATGATGGCGTCGTTCGCATCCACATCGCCGTCGATTGCATAGCTGAATACACGCAAGTAGAACGTGCCTTCACGAATGACGAATTTACGGTCGAATGTCGCACGCTCATAATCCCATTGGCCTTCTTTTGTTAAACCATGTTTACTCATAACGTCATTAAGTAGATCGATGTCCACTTTGATGTCTTCAAGTCCTGTATTTTCGAAATACATAGGATCTCCTCCTCTATATCAAAACTGGCTGTATGCTCTTTTAATAATAGATGAAATCCGTGCTTGTTGCAATGGCAAGATTGTGTCTGGTAAGTGGCAGCTGTTATAATGGATGAAAGTTCGAAAAGGAGCTGATTGATTGAAAGCTTTGCTACGTATTTTAATATTCGCCGCAGTGCTGTTGATCGGCTTTTTTTATTTCGATTCTTCGATAACGGAAAATGAAATGCTGGAAGCACCGCGTCCGATGGATCCATTGCCGGCACGGGACCTTATAGAGATGAACCTGCAGCCTGAGCGCCCCGAGGAAGGTATTTCAGTATACATCGGGCAGTCCACGCAAGAATGGCTGGCGGATTACGGCATGCCGGCGCGGATCGAGCCTTCTGCATTCGGCTACGAGTGGTGGATTTATAATCAATCGTATACCAATTACCTCATGGCAGGCGTCAAGGAAGGAGAAGTTGTCCAAGTGTATACGGCAGGCACGGAAATCGACGCAGCGCCGTACCGGGTCGGACAGAAGCTGAAGGATCTCTACCGCTTCACAATCGTCGAGAATGAAGTGACAGTTAAATATGGAACGAACATTTATACATTCACGCTTGCGCCGGAAGATCTCTCAACAAGGTTGCTGGTTCGTTTTGATGGGCTGTACGCACAAGTTTATGTGGATGCGATCAGGGAAGAGATCGAAGCGGTCCGTTTCATGAATGCGGAGACGCTGATCATGCACAGACCATATGACATGCTATATGACGGAGAATTACCGCCATCACGCAGTCCGTCATCGACGCTGCAGCGCTCGATCGACGAAGCGAATGCCAACCAATTAATGGACTTGGCGAATGTATACCGACTGCATCACCAGTATAATGCCTTGGAGGAAAACCGGGCGAGCAGGCTAATTGCTGCATCCAGAGCACTAGAGATGGCGCAGAAGAACCTCACCTCTTCTGCAGAGCAGGGGCTTCCGCCGCTCAATGAAGCGCTCGATCAATCGGGTATCGCCTATAATGCGGCGGCTGAGAATACGGCCTCACAATATTTGGATGCTGCAGAAGCGGTGCATGGCTGGTCCAATTCACCGGATCACCGGGAGACGATGCTGTCTTCCGATTACAATATGGCAGGAGCTGGCGTTTTCGGGAAATACTACACGCTGTTATTCCTGGAGCAGAAGCAATCGAATGCGGAAAACCAATGAGAAGCGCATGAAACCTTCTTTCAAATGAGGAACAAATCATGTGATAAAGATGATTTTTCTGCTATGATGAAAGGCGTATAGGAGGTAATATGCATGCTCATGACTTATGAGTGGGTTAACATAATCGATTTTTCTGAAGAACTAAGCGACATGGTCCTGCAATCAGAACATGTCGAGCGATATATTAAGGCATATGAAGCGGTTTATCACAATGCCGAACTGTCACAACGTATCCGGGATTTTGCGAAGCTGAAGGAACGGTATGAAGAAGTCCAGCGCTTCGGTAAATACCATCCGGACTACAAGCTTGTAATGAAGCAAATCCGGGTAGACAAACGTGCGCTGGATCTGAACGAAACGATTGCGGCACTCCGTATCGCCGAGAACGAACTGCAAGATCTGCTCGATCAGATCAGCTTCATCATCGGACGGTCAGTGTCGGAAGCGGTGAAGATTCCATCAAGCAATCCATTCTTCTCATCAGACTCTTCTTGCGGAGGAAGTTGTGGGACGGGCGGCGGTTGTTCTTGTTCGGCTTAAGCTAGAAAAGAAAATGGACGAAGAAAAGGGAAATCCTTTTCTTCGTCCATTTTTTATTTTTATCCTTGTAGTTCGTGAATGACTTCCATTGCAAGGTCTGGCCGATCTGTCACAATTCCTTTTGCCCCGATGGTAATGAGTGCTTCCATCGTTTCCTTGTCATCGATCGTCCAATAATGAACCGGAATGTTCCGCGATGCAAGGAACGAGATGAAGCGCGGGGAATCCAGACGGAAGATGGACGAACGCACCGGAATCTGGAAGACATCGGCACGTGGCTGATACAAGTGTCCAAGCTGGCCATTGAATGCGCCGTATGCTTTTCGCACTTCGTTTTCACCGGCACCGAGTGCGATGCGGTTCTGTGCGTATAGGTTGAAGCGGTCGATCTGCTCATCATGGAAGCTGGTCACGACAACGCGGTCGTATGCTTCGAGTTCATCGATGAGACGCCATAGCTTAGAAGGGAGCAGGCTGCCTTCGTAAGTGTCGGCAGGATCTTTCATATCGATGTTGATATGGAAGTCAGGAAACTCTTTCATCAATTCTTTCAGGAGTACGGCTTTCTCGCCTTGTCCGCGGTACGGATGTTCACCGTGTTCATCGACGAAGTGGTAGCCGAGGTCGAGTGCGCGCAATTGTTCGATTGTCATATCTGCGACGCGCCCGCTGCTCTCGGTCGTTGCATCGACGAATTCGTCATGGAAGACCACGATTTCTTCATCTTTGGTCAGGCGGATATCGATTTCGAAGCCGTGGACTCCGAGCTCAGCGGATTTTCTGAATGCAGCCATCGTGTTCTCAGGGGCGATACCTGCGCCGCCTTTATGTGCCAATACGATTGGTAAATCATAGCTCAATACTTCTTTTTCGGGCCGGCTCTGTGGATTCGACAGTGCTTTGGAGCCTGCCCAGGCAGCTGCGCCGACTGCTACCGCGGTGAGTCCGATCTTTGTCTTTTTTCCCATGAATCGTTGTGCCCCCTTGACTGGATTGGATGGTATTGCTTTCTCACATTATAACGATTCGGTATCCATTGGTAAACATTTAGGATTTCCCGTCCGGTTTCTCTGGTTGCGGCAAAATTCTTTCCTATGGTATTCTAGGAATTAAGAAAAGAGGGATAGTTATGCGTGATCGCCAAGGACTCATCGTCTATGTGCATCATTTGAAGCAAGCAAAAGCATTGCGTAAATTCGGCCACGTCCATTATATTTCGAGACGGTTGAAATACGCAGTATTATATATGGATATGGAAGCGATCCCAGGCACGAAAGAAAAGCTGCAAAGATTGCCTTACGTCAAGAAAGTATTGGAATCGCAACGTCCATATGTCAAGACCGAGTATGAGAACGCTAAGCCGGATAAAGCGAAAGAGTACGATTACAAAATCGGTCTCTGATCATTGCATCGGCGGTATAAAGTGATTTAAACGCAGAATGGCAATTAAGTGGCTGAAGTAATGGACTCTATCCGCATATGCGGAGGAGTGTTTCACTTCCATTCGGATCGGCGTCTTACCAGTTTCCCGTACAACACTTTCGAACAGTTCCAACCGTTTCGAATCTGTCGGGATGCCTTCACGGCAAATGTAGATGGGCATGAAATTGCCTTCCTTCGCTGGCTTGAAGGCAGCGCTTAAGGACAATGCATTTGTGCCGTTCGGTGCTTTAGCCTCGAACACGAAGCCATGGAGAAAACGTTCTTTGTTTGAAGCGATCAATTCGGACAGTTCATATATATCGCCGTAACCCTCGCCTAATTCGATAAATCGTTGAATCATCTTGTCACAACCTTTCCATTAGCCATTTTACCATCTGCACGCAATCATGCAAAAAAATCTATAAAATCGAGGCGAACTATGTATGAGGGTAATTGCGGGTTCAGTAAAAGGGATTCCGTTGAAGGCGGTGCCAGGTCAATCGACCAGACCGACGACCGACAAAGTGAAGGAATCCATCTTTAATATCATCGGGCCATTCTTTGACGGCGGATATGCGCTCGATCTGTTCGCTGGGAGCGGCGGACTCGGAATCGAGGCACTCAGCCGCGGTATCGATTTTACCGTCTTCATCGACCGTGACCGCAAGGCGATCGAGACGATCAATGCGAACCTGGAGAAGACCAGGCTGACCAATCAGGCGGAAGTGCACCGTGCAGACGCCAAGCGGGCTATAAAAGTGTTGAAGAAAAATGATTTCAAGGCAAGGCTCTTGTTTCTCGATCCGCCTTATCACGAAGCATCCTTCTACGACTTGATGGACTTCGCAGCACACCAAGGAATTGTAACGGACGGGGCGATTGTCGTCTGTGAACATGAAAAACAAGCGGAGTTGAAAGATCGGACCGCCTGCTTCAAGCGCATCCGAAAAGAAAATTATGGCGGAACGGTCATTTCGATCTATCTGCATGAAAAGGAAGAGGGAGAACAAGTTGAGTAAAATTGCAGTTGTGCCAGGAAGTTTCGACCCGATTACGGTCGGACATCTGGACATCATCAAACGTGCTTCGAAGGTCTTTGAACAAGTGAAAGTGGTTGTCATGAACAACTCATCCAAACAACCGTTATTCAACGTAGAAGAGCGTATGGCGCTCATTGCGGAAGTGACGAAGTCCATTCCGAACGTAGAAGTAGATTCTTACGGCGGGCTATTAATCGATTACGCGATGGAAGTAGAAGCCAATGCTATCGTCAGAGGATTGCGTGCGGTATCAGATTTCGAGTACGAAATGCAGATTACGTCCATGAACCGTTTCTTGAACGAAAACATTGAGACGTTGTTCATGGTTTCCAATAACCAGTATTCGTTCTTGAGCTCGAGTATCGTCAAGGAAGTGGCGAAGTACGGCGGGAATATTACTGGACTCGTCCCAGAAGCAGTCGAAAAAGCATTAAAGCAGAAATATTGATCGAGCCACGTGCATACGTGGCTTTTTTGTTCAAGTGAGGAAAGAGGCGATGATAAATGAAAGGGAAAAAATGGACCGTCTTGATCGGAGTGACATTGATAGCGCTTTTCCTATCTCTCTATCAGATGGACTCCTATATCACGAGACCCGGAAGCGCATACGAGCTCGCACCATTCGTATCGATCGAGGGTAGCGACAAAGATGATGAAGGAACGCTGAGCTTGATGACGGTGTCCATGCTGACGGCGACGCCGGCATTGTATGTAGCAGCGAGCTTCATGGACGGCTATGAGGTGCTGGCACCTGAACAGGTCAGAAGTCCGGACGAATCCGAGGACGAATACAACGTCCGCCAGCTGAAGCTCATGTCCGATTCCCAGGTGAATGCGGTGCAAGTCGCATTCGAACGTGCAGGCAAAGAATTCGAACTGATCGATAATGGTGTTTTCGTTTTGAACGTTCTGGACGGTAGTGCAGCTGACGGCATTTTAAATCCGGGCGACCGGATCATCGCGCTTGATGGAGAGGAGCTGCACAACCAAGAGGCATTCGTCGATTACTTAGCGAGTGTCGGAGATGGTGAAGCGGTGGATGCACAGGTTGAGCGTGAAGGGCGGACAATCAGCCACACAATCGAACTCGCTCCACTGCCGACCGAGCCTGAACGAAGCGGTCTCGGTATCACCTTCGTCGAAGACAAACGGATCGAAACGGATCCGCCTGTCGAAATCGACTCCGAAACGATTGGTGGACCTTCTGCCGGACTGATGTTCACGTTGGAAATCATGAATCAATTATTGGACGAAGATTTGACGAAAGGTTATGACGTTGCCGGAACCGGGACGATGTCCGGTGACGGCACAGTCGGCCGGATCGGTGGCATCGATCAAAAAGTGATGGCAGCAGACCGGAGCGGCATCGACATCTTCTTCGCACCGGACGATGAGACGAACGGTGCCGACAGCAATTACGATGTCGCAAAAGCGACTGCAGAGTCAATCGGCACGGACATGAAGATCGTCCCGGTTAAAACCATCGATGACGCACTCGATTATCTCTCTGGCGTCTCACCGAAGTAAATGGGCGGGCTCGTGAACTCTTGTTTCACTTCATCAGAGCCGAGCCCGAGCTGATACATAGCGCTGGCGTGCAGATCGATCATTCCCATCGGATCTTTCAAATCAGCAGCGCGGCTAATGAGTGGTAAAGTTAATGATTTTTTGCGGTCGCCCAAATAGTGGCGGCCGTTTTGCGTCATGCCGAGAAGACGCAAGTATGAAGGTGCATCGAAGCTTCTCAGCTGCTCCCACGTGAAGCCGGTGTATATATGCGTCATCATCCGCTGCAGCCGCGTGCGTGTAAAGCGTTTTGATTTGATGCGTGTTAAAAAATGTTCGGCATCCAGGGCACCTTTTGCCGCAGCATACAATAAGTTTTCGATGCCTTCCGAAACTTCAGCGAACCGCGCAAGATGTTCCGGGCGGTCCCGCAAGATGCTGTAGCGGAGCTGTGGATAAAATTGCTGCCAACTTCCGAATGTCCCGTGCTCTGCAGCAAATTGCTGAAGTCCGGTGAATGACGCTAAAGGTATGAACGAACTGAGCGCATCAATATCGCCACCTTCGAAAAAGGCTTTCCGGATTCCTGTCGCGGATGCAATGTGATTGCCACTTTCAATCGGATCGTGATAATTTGCGCCGATGCGCTGGATCGTCATTGGTATCATCAAGGAAGAAATTCGTGCAGCCGCTTCGATATAATGAAAGCCGAGAATATTATTCGGCAGCGTTAAGTCGGCAAAATCACTCCGGTCGCCTTTTAATTCGTTATAGGCGATGTTCATCGCCTTCGGATAGGAGATGCCGGTTTGGATCGCATCATGAATTTTGTCGTTGTAGGCGCCCGACTGTTCGGTCAGCAGTTCCAGCGAATTCAAGAACGGCATGATGCTCCCTTGCTCGCTGCCGAAGCAGAACGAATCACATCCGGCTGCATCGAGCAGGGCGATTGCGCCTTTTGCAAAATCACTCGCCTGTGCAGTCGCGTAAACGTATGGCAGTTCGAGGACAAGATCGACACCGCCAGCAAGCGCCATTTTCGTCCGGCTCCATTTATCGACGAATGCCGGCTCGCCACGCTGGAGGAATTGTCCGCTCATGACCGCGATGACGACGTCTGCGCCAGAAACTTCCTTCGCTTGCTGCACATGATGCAAATGTCCATTATGGAATGGGTTATATTCGACGATGATGCCTACAGCTTTCAAAATCAACACTCCTTTGGTAAACTTAAATTCAGTATAGCGATTGCTGTACCGGTGTGACAAGATTTTATCTTGACATCTCTGTTTCCCCATTATATAATCAACTTTGTTGTCTTGAGGTGATTTACATTGAAAATAGCTGTCCAACAGCTCCAAAAGTACCAAAAAGACGGAATGCCAATTGATGAGACGGTCCTTCTGGATTCGATAAAAGAACGCAGCAATGACGTTCGAAGCATTTCTCCTGTACAAGTGACAGGGTTATGTACAATTGGTTCGAAAAACATGACGTGCCAGCTCCATCTTTCAGGGACGCTGATCTTACCTTGTGCAAGGACTTGGGAAGACGTTGAATATCCGATCGACATCGAGACAGTGGAAGTCTACGACTGGTCAGGAATGGCTGTCGAAGGAGCAAATGAGAACGTCCATGCAGTGACAGGGGATGTCATCGACTTGACCCCACTCCTGGAAGAACTCATCATGCTTGAAATTCCGATGCAGGTGTATAAGGAAGGGGCTGACCAAGCTGAGATCAAAGGCGGCAAGGACTGGTCCTATTCAACCGATGAACAATTGAAAGCCGAGAAAGAAGAAGCACAAAAAAAACCGGATCCAAGACTTGCTGAATTAGCAAAGTATTTCGATCAGCTAGATGAATAGAATCATCGTAAGGAGGTGTCACAAATGGCTGTACCGTTCAGAAGAACATCCAAAACTGCTAAAAGACAGCGCCGAACACATTTCAAGCTATCCGTACCTGGTATGGTAGCGTGCCCAAGCTGTGGCGAAATGAAATTGGCTCACCGCGTCTGCAAAGAATGCGGAACATACAAAGGTAAAGAAGTAGTTAGCAAGTAATTCAGTATTTGCTAGTGAAGGCTATTGAGAGGCCATGGCTCTCGATAGCCTTTTTCTCTATCCAAAATCCATACATAATTGATTGGAGTGTCAGGGAATGGCTTACCACATCAAAGTAGAAGAAGGCATAATGACCTTTACGATCGATCGCCCGGAAATCCGGAACGCGATCAACGACGAAGTGACGGAAGGCTTGGAATTGTTGACACAGCAGGTCGCACAAGACGAAACGATTCGCCTCGTCATCATTACAGGCGCAGGCAAGCAAGCTTTTTGCTCCGGCGGGGATCTCTCCGTTTTCCACGCGCTGCGCACGGAAGAGCAGGCATACCCGATGCTCAAACGTGTCGGAGACGCCTTGTACGGCATTAAGACGCTGCCGGTGCCAACTATCGCACTCATCAATGGAACGGCTGTCGGTGGCGGTTGCGAGCTTGCTACAGCATGTGATCACCGCCTCGTCTGGTCTCACGCGAAAGGCGGCTTTATCCAGGGCCGTCTTGCTATGACCAGCGGCTGGGGTGGCGGCACGTACCTGTTCGATGCGATCCAACATTCGCAAGCGATGAAGATGGTGACGGAAGCGGTGCCTTATACAGCTGATCAGCTTTACGCGAGTGGCTGGGCGACCGAGATCATTGAGTCTGAAGCAGATATCGACCGCTTTTTGGAGCAGATGAAGAAGACGTTGCCGGAGGTTCACCGCGCATACAAGGCGATGGCGATCCGCAAGTGGGAGCAGTCGGGCTTGAAGGCTCGAGTGGACGAAGAAATTCGGACGAATGCATACTTGTGGGCACAAGACGCACACCATGAAGCGGTTGATCGCTTTTTGTCAAAAGGGAAAAAGTGAAGTGCGAGATGGAGGAGCCGAGCAATCGGCTTCTTTTTTTATATGGGTGGAGTTGTGGCTGTGGGGTGAGGGTGTCGCTTAGGAATCCGCTGCGTCGCTTCGGACAGGGCTCCCGGAAGAAGCTAAGCTAGAGGAACGCTTAGCTTCTTCCTCCGCTCAGTCCAAATCATCTCCTCCGCTGAGGATGTGGGAGAAGTGGTGGTGAGTGATCGGAAGCATTTCTTTCTACTGTTGGTGTTGAGTTGAATGTTCGGGCGGCTGACTGCGTAGGCCGCCGGGGTTCTTATTTAGTACGTGGAAAGGAAAAGGGCTTTCTTATTTTATCAAGAGTTATTGATTAGTGTGAAAATCATTGAATCTGGTGAAATGCGATATCAAGTGCTCGAAGTGCGATATGGAGCTCATGAAATGCGATATCCAACACGTGAAGTGCGATATAAAACTGATGAAATGCGATATTGGCCAAGAAAACCTCTTTTCACTTGGATAAGTCGATGTAAAATCCAAAAAGGATAGCCTCCTGAACTCACCCGCTACCCTTCGACACTTTCTAATCGAAAGTGATGAAGGCTACTACACCGGATTCATCCAAATCACAAAAATCCTATTCGTCTTCCCTTGTCAGCGGATCTCTTGTCTCCAAACACATGAAACACCAGCTCAGTTATGATCAATCCCGACTGATACTAACCGACACCTTCTAGTAGGAAGCGACGAAGGCACTCTATGCAGGGATATTCCCACTCCCTGTAATTCCATAAAACTCCCGTTATCGAACGAGCTGAGCCGGAATGGAAGAGTGAGCGTGTCGGAGAGGTAAAGCTAACCTGAGACCCCGCAGGTTGCGCAAGCGACCGAGGAGGCTCGGTACCGCGCCTCCAACTCACGATCTCTGGAATGGAGGTCAGCCGGACTCTGATTTAGTCAATCCCGACAGTCCCCAATCACTCAAAGAAACTCTCCAAAAATCAGTCCTAATATAAAATTTTCTTTGAATAGTTGAAATCGCTTACAAATTTCGTATATGCTATAGGGGGAGAAATGATAGGGGGTATTTCCTGTATGAAAAAAATATTGATCGCGAACCGAGGGGAAATCGCACGCCGGATTATCCGGACATGCAACCGGCTTGGCATCGAAACGATCGCTGTACACTCTGAAGCGGATGGGGAACTGCCTTACGTGTCAGAAGCGACCGAATCGGTACTTATTGGGCCGAATCCCGTTGTCCAGTCTTACTTACAGGCGGACAAAATTATCGAACAAGCGAAACAGCGCAATGCGGATGCAATCCATCCGGGGTACGGCCTGCTTTCCGAAAATGCGGACTTCGCACGGAAAGTAGAAGAAGCAGGAATGATCTTTGTCGGACCAGCTTCACACATCATCGAGAAGATGGGCGACAAGATTGAAGCACGGCGGACGATGATCGCTGCTGGCGTACCGGTTGTTCCAGGAACGGAAGAAGGGGTACGTTCTTTGGAAGAAGCGGTCATAGAAGCCAAGCGGATCGGGTATCCGGTCATGCTGAAAGCAAGTGCGGGCGGCGGCGGAATCGGAATGGTACGCTGTGAAAATGAGCAAGCGCTCAGTCAACAATTCGAATCCGTCAAAAACCGTGCGAAAGCATACTTCGGGGACGATGTCGTGTTCCTGGAGAAATTCATTCAAACCGCGCGTCACATCGAAGTACAAGTGTTCGGAGATGCATCGGGGGGTGTCGTTCATCTATTTGAACGCAACTGCTCTGTGCAGCGGCGCAATCAAAAAGTGATCGAAGAAGCACCGTCACCGGCACTCGCTGGTAACGTGCGGACGGAACTTTGCGAAGCGGCTGTTCAAGCAGCGAAAGCGGTCGGATATACGAACGCCGGAACAGTTGAGTTCATCTTAGACGAAGACAGTAACTTCTATTTCCTGGAAATGAACACGCGTCTTCAAGTTGAGCATCCGGTTACGGAAGAAATTACGGGCTTCGATCTTGTCGAATGGCAAATCAACGTGGCACGCGGAGAATCGCTTCCACCACAAGAAACGATCCAAGCGGACAACCACGCGATTGAATACCGGATTTATGCCGAAGATCCAAAAACCTTCATGCCTTCACCAGGATTACTCGAGCGCATCACTTGGGGCGAGGATGCACGCATCGAGACAGGTTATGAAGCGGGCAACCGTGTCACACCGTTTTACGATCCGATGATTGCGAAAGTGATCATCACAGGAGCAAGTCGTGAAGAAGCATTGAACAAATCACATGAATTTTTCGCGCAGACGGATATTGCTGGGGTCAAGACGAACTTGCCACTGTTCCGCGAGTTCACAGAATCACAAATATTTGAAGCAGGCGATTATACGACTGCATCATTGGCCGAATGGCTCATAACTAAAAAGGAGGCACAACAATCATGAATGAATTGAAAGCATCGATGGCAGGTACAGTATTGAACGTATTGGTAGCAGAAGGGGACACAGTGACAAAAGGGCAAGCAGTTTTGACACTTGAGTCAATGAAAATGGAAATCCCGGTAGAAGCTGAAAAAGACGGCAAAGTCGAGAAAGTACACGTTGAAGTCGGCGCATTCGTCAACGAAGAAGATACACTGCTTACTTTGGGAGAATAAGGAGAACGTTGAAACAAGGGGGTAACGACATGACGAACACGACTGAAACAAAAGGGTATAACGATAGACTGCAGGAAAAGCTTTCATCGATCTTCGCTGGGGGTCAGCAGAAGTATCATGAGAAAATGAAAGAAAGCAATAAACTGTTTGTCCGCGATCGCCTGCGTTTATTGTTCGATGATGGCGAATATGTGGAGGACGGCCGTTTTGCGAACGTTGAAGCTGGCGACTTGCCGGCTGACGGCGTTGTGACGGCGATCGGTAAAGTTAACGGCGAAACGGTTTGTGTCATGGCGAACGACTCGACTGTCAAAGCAGGATCATGGGGTTCGAGGACGGTCGAGAAAATCATCCGCATCCAGGAAACGGCTGAGAAGATGCAAGTGCCGATGCTGTACCTTGTGGATTCAGCTGGTGCGCGTATTACAGACCAGTTGGATATGTTCCCGAACCGCCGCGGTGCAGGACGCATTTTCCACAACCAAGTCCGTATGTCGGGCATGGTGCCGCAAGTTTGTCTGCTGTTCGGCCCATCTGCGGCTGGTGGCGCATACATTCCGGCATTTTGTGATATCGTTATCATGGTCGAAGGCAACGCTTCGATGTACCTTGGTTCTCCACGGATGGCTGAGAAAGTTATCGGCGAGAAAGTTTCACTTGAAGAGATGGGCGGCGCACGCATGCACTGTACAGTAAGTGGTGTGGGTGATGTACTCGTTTCGACGGAAGAGGAAGCAATCGCGGAAGCACGCCGTTACATGGCATACTTCCCGTCGAACTTCGCTGTGAAGCCGGAAGTGTTGGAAGCGAAAGCTGCAGTTGCTGGTCGTACGCTGGAAGAAATCATTCCAGAGAACCAGAACGCACCATTCGATATGTATGAGCTGATCGATCAGTTGATTGACGAAGGCAGCTTCTTCGAAATTAAGAAGTTGTTTGCTGGAGAGCTAGTAACTGGTCTTGCACGCATCGATGGGCAAGTTGTCGGTATCTTGGCGAACCAACCGAAAGTGAAAGGTGGCGTATTGTTCGGCGACTCAGCTGACAAAGGCGCGAAATTCATTTCACTTTGTGACGCGTTCTCGATTCCGCTCCTGTTCCTTGCGGATGTACCAGGCTTCATGATCGGAACGAAAGTTGAACGTGCGGGCATCATCCGCCACGGCGCGAAGTTCATCGCTGCGATGAGCTCAGCTTCTGTACCGAAAATTTCGGTCGTTGTGCGTAAAGCATACGGTGCCGGACTTTATGCAATGGCGGGTCCTGCGTTCGAGCCGGACGTCTGCATCGCGCTTCCAACTGCACAAATTGCAGTAATGGGGCCGGAAGCAGCAGTCAACGCGGTGTACTCGAACAAGATCGAAGCGATCGAGGATCCGAAAGAGCGCTTGAAATACGTTCAGCAAAAACATCAGGAGTACAAAGAAGAAATCGATATTTACAAATTGGCTTCCGAGCTGATCATCGACGAAATCATCGCGCCTTCTGAATTGCGCAGTGTGTTGTCGACGCGTCTCGGCTATTATGCAACGAAAGAATTGCCGATGCCGTATCGAAAACACGGAGTATTTCCTGTATAATGATACAAACAACAAAGTCTGCCTTATAGGCAGGCTTTTTTAGCACAAAAAATGTGGAGAAACTTTTGACAATGCCATTGCCGGGAGGGGAAATTATGAAAGTCACGATCATCGGGGCCGGAGCGGTGGGAATGCTGCTGGCAACTCTTTTCGCGGAGAAAGGGGCGACCGTGCAAGTGGTGGCGAAGCGGCAGGAGCAAGCGGACTTGATTACCTATCAGGGGCTCATTCGCGACGGCTCGGAATTCCGCGTGGAAGCGCTGACGGATTATGCGAAGATCGACCGGAAAGCATTCGTCTTCGTGACCGTGAAGCAGCCGCACCTTGCCGAAGTGATTCCGGAAATCATCTCACACTGTCCCGAGCAGCCACTCGTGTTCCTGCAGAACGGCATGCTGCATTTGGAGCAGCTTTCACGACTACATAACGCACGTATTGCTGCAGGCAGTGTGGAACATGGTGTGAAAAAGATTGCAGACAATGAAATCACTCATGCCGGGGCGGGACGCATCCAAATTGCGGCTGTTCACGGCACAGGGGAAGATTTCGCGCCGCTGCTTAGTGACGAGAGCATCGGAGTGCACTGGCACGATGACGTCGACCGACTGCTGTTCCGTAAAACATTAGTCAACTGCATGATCAATCCATTGACGGCGTTGATGGGGATCAAGAACGGTGAATTGCTGACGAATGTCCATGCTTATACATTAATGAAAGCCCTTTACATGGAGCTTTACGGTGCGTTCCCGGAAATCGAAGAGATGCTGCCGTTCGAGGAAGTGACGGCGCTTTGTGCTGCCACGGCGGAAAATCACTCTTCGATGCGCGCGGACAGGCAGGCGGGACGGAAGATGGAGCTCGATACGATTCTGCACTACACGATTTCGAGAGCTCCTGAGAACTTGCCACTGCTGCGGACGTTGTATCACCTATTAAAATCGACAGAGGAATGAGTCTATGGAAATTTTACAAGTGCTGGCGGGGACGTTGATCATTGTCCCAATTTTAGTTTTCATCATTGTATTCGCTGTTCTCAGGCGCTGGCTCGGCAAGCGCGCATTCGGCATCGCCGCAGATGTCACCACATTGGTGCTGTTTTTCTCGATTCCGATTTCGATCGAGGCGATCTGGGGTATCTCGATCGGGATCTGGCTGGTTTACGGTGCGATCTTATTGGCGATCGGTCTGCTGTTCCTCGAACGGAAACGGACGAAGGAACTCAAAATCTCCACATATTTACGGAAGACGTGGCGTATTCTTTTCCTGCTGCTGTCCATCATTTATGCAGCGGTTTGGATCGGTGGCCTTATTTTCATGATCATCCGATTTGTTTGACAGGCTGATTTTTTTTCATCCCCATACGGTTCTGCTATAGTTAGGATGAATGCATAGAAAAAAGGGGATAATTTCATGAAGCTTGAAGAGCAATACCTAAAACCCTCCAGCGTATTGATGGAACACTACATAAATCAAAATACAAAATTAATGCCGTTTTTCTCTTATCCGCCGGAGCTGTCGGCATTTGAGCAGCGGCTGGAAGTGTTAGCGGATCATCCAGTGGATCGTCCCGCCCTTGCGCGTGTCATGGAAGAAGGCATGCAAAAGAACGGAATGACCGACGAAGCCGCTAAAAACCTCGAGGCATTCGTACAAGGCGCACCAGTCATCATCGCAGGACAGCAGGCGGGTCTTCTGACAGGACCGCTCTACACGGTCCACAAAGCGATTTCCACGCTTGTCTTGGCGAAGGAAGCAGCTGCGAAGTTGAACCGACCTGTCGTCCCGGTCTTTTGGATTGCTGGCGAAGACCACGACCTTGCCGAGATCAGCCACTTCTATATGAAGACAGACGGGCGGACGGATAAGCTCAATGTGCCTCACTACCAATACGGTAAGAAAACGGCATCCACTGTCGAGCTGGACAAAGAACAAATGAAGTCCTATTTGACGGTTTACTTCAGAAGCTTGCCGGAAACGGCGTATTCGAAAGCGCTGCAAGAACAGTGCTTCGAATTCCTGGAAGCATCCACAAGCTACACGGATTTCTTCGAACGTTATCTGAACGAATTCTTCGGTCATGAAGGCTTGCTGTATATCGATGCAGCGAACCCTGCACTCCGACGTTACGAGTCGGCGTACTTCCAGAAGATGATCGAGCGGAATGACGAAATCGCTGCGCGTGTCGTCGAAACGGAAGCGCGCTTGAAAGAGCTTGGCTACCCGGCAGTGATGGGAGCGGATCCGCAGTCGGCCAACTTGTTCATCATTGCGAATGAAGAGCGGGTATTGCTACAGCGTGACGGCGCAGATTTTGTCGGGAACGAAGGAAGTCTCCGTTTCACGAAAGAAGAGCTGCTTGAGATCGCGGCGAACACGCCGGAACGCCTCAGCAATAACGTCGTGACGCGTCCTCTAATGCAAGAAATGGTCTTTCCGGTGCTATCGTTCATCGGCGGACCAGGAGAGATCGCATATTGGGCAGCACTGAAGCAGACGTTCGAACTGTTCAGCATGGAATTGCCGGTCATCATGCCGCGTCTTGGGATGACGATCATCAATCGCCAGACAGCTTCACTGCTCGAGAAATACGACCTGACTTTCATAGATGTCGTACAAGGTGGGAAACTCCCCCACTTACGAGCGGAATTGTACGACCGGCATCGTGAGAAGGAAGCGGAGCAACGCATTTCTGACATGCGCGCTTACCTCGATCGGCAGTACGAATTACTCGAAGCAGATTTCCGGGAAGTGAGTAAAGGACTACAGCCAGTACTTGCGAAGAACCTACAGCTGCATACGAAGCAACTGGACTTTCTCTCAGACAAATTGGAAGAGCAAGTGCTCCTGCAGAATCAAACGGAGTTCAGGCATTACGCGCTACTGGAGCAGGAACTCGTTCCGGAGAACAGCTTGCAGGAACGAATCTTCACACCGTTCGTCTATTTGAACGAGTGGGGGCCGGACTTAGTGAAGTGCCTGAGCCGTTTAGATTTCAAATATGACAAAAACCACAAAATCATCTACTTGTAGAAACAGAAAAGTCTGCTGCGGCAGGCTTTTTTTCGTCTCAAGAAGCTGTTATGAAACATTTATCTGTAACATTCATGAAATATTATAAAAACAAGTGGTGGGAAGTGGGGGATTGTGGTACATTAAGTACAATAAGCGGGGTGAAGGTTATGTTCATGGGGGAGTTTCAACATAGTGTTGATTCAAAAGGACGGTTAATTATACCGGCTAAATTCCGTGAACAGCTCGGGGATCATTTTGTCATTACCCGAGGCTTGGACCAATGCTTGTTCGGTTACACAATGGAAGAGTGGGAGAAGATCGAAGAGAAATTGAAAGATCTGCCTGTCACGAAAAAAGACGCTCGCGCGTTCACCCGCTTCTTTTTCTCGGGTGCGACCGAAGTGGACTTCGACAAGCAGGGGCGTGTCAATTTACCTACGACCCTCGTCTCCTATGCGAAGTTGGAGAAGGAATGCATCATACTTGGCGTCTCCAATCGATTTGAAATATGGGCGAAAGATGCGTGGGATGATTACTTCGCACAATCGGAGAACTCATTCAATGAGATCGCTGAAAGCTTAGTGGACTTTGATTTTTAAATGTTTGATTGAACGGAGGGAATGGATTGTTCCAGCACACCACGGTTTTGCTCAAGGAAACAGTTGATGGACTGAACGTTCGCCCTGACGGTATTTACGTAGACTGTACGCTTGGCGGGGCGGGACATAGTGAGTATTTAGTGAGGCAACTTTCAGACGAAGGTCACCTTTATTGTTTTGACCAAGACTTGACAGCGATAGAACATGCAGCAGAGAAGCTGAAGGATTATATACATAAAATCACGTTTATCCGTGCGAACTTCAAATTCCTGAAAGAGGAGCTTGAAATGCGCGGAGTCGAAGGAGTGGACGGCATCCTGTACGACTTGGGTGTTTCCTCCCCACAACTGGATACGCCTGAACGCGGATTCAGCTATCACCACGACGCACCACTCGATATGCGAATGGATCAGTCGGCAGGATTAAGCGCTTACGAAGTGGTCAACGAGTGGCCGTTTGAAGATCTCGTACGGATTTTCTACCGCTACGGAGAAGAGAAATTTTCCAAGCAGATTGCCCGTAAAATCGAAGCGACACGCGAAAAAGCACCGATCGAAACGACAGGACAGCTTGTCGAATGCATCAAGGACGGAATTCCAGCCCCAGCAAGAAGAACGGGCGGGCATCCAGCTAAACGCGTATTCCAAGCAATCCGCATTGCGGTCAACGACGAACTCGGCGCAGCCGAAAGTTCCTTGAAGCAAGCGATATCCATTTTGAATCCAGGTGGGCGCATCAGTGTCATCACTTTCCACTCGCTGGAAGATCGGATCACGAAGACGATTTTCAAAGAAGCGTCATCATTACCGGATCTTCCACCGAACCTTCCAGTCATTCCCGAGGGGATGGAGCCGGAAATGAAACTGGTCACACGCAAGCCGATCTTGCCTTCTGAAGAAGAATTGGAAGTCAACAATCGATCACGATCAGCAAAATTGCGAATTGCAGAGAAGAAATAAAGAGATAAAGTATAGAGACAAAAAACTGAGAATAAGGGCGTGTTCACATGGCGTTGCATGCAAGAAGAGAAAATTATATCCAACAGCCGGCCGTTCCTCAACAACCGGAGCGGCAACCGGTACGAAAAAAGAATATTTGGATTACAAAAGGCGAAAAGGTGCTTTATTTGTCTTTCCTGGCGGCTTTCGTCCTATGTGCAGTCTTGATTTTACAGAATCAAGCTACTATTCAGGCAGCCTCACAGGAAATCCAAACAATTGAAAATTCTATCGATGAGAAAATGAAACAGAATACGGATTTGTCTGTTCAAGTGAGCGAACTTTCACGTTATGAACGCATTTGGTCGAAAGCAAAGGAAAGTGGTTTAAAACTAAATGATCAAAATGTAAAGGTAGTGCCGAGACAATGAAGAAGAAGTTTCGATTTCAATGGGGAGCCTTTCTGCTATTTTTACTATTTGCAGGGCTCTTTTTCATTTTATTGACGCGAATTGTGACGATTCAGGCAACTGGACAGGCTGAAGGACAGGAACTGGCTGCCAAAGCCGCTGCAAGATATAGCCAAGAAGAACATTTGAAAGCCGAACGCGGGAAGATCCTCGACCGCAACGGTGATGTCATTGCGGAAGACACGCTGACGTACAAGCTGGTCGCAGTCCTCGATGAATCAGCGACCGGTAATTCCAAGACACAGCGCCACGTAACGGATTATGACAAGACTGCCAGCGCACTTTCTGAATATCTCGGGATTTCATATGAGAGCGTAAGAGAGACTTTGCAAAACGGGGTCAACAACGAACGTTACCAAGTGGAGTTCGGAACAGCCGGCAGAGAGATCAGCCATACGAAAATGCTTGAGATGGAGGAGGAGAAGTTGCCAGGAATCCTTTTCGTGCAAAACCTCAAGCGTCTTTATCCGAACGGCATCTTCGCTTCTCATCTCGTCGGTTTTGCGATGAAGGAAGAACTTGAAGATGGCACGTTGAAGACGAAAGGGAAGATGGGGCTCGAATCGACATATGATGAAGTCCTGACCGGTACGGATGGTAAAATGGTCTTCAATACGGATAACTGGGGCTTCCTGTTGCCGAATGATGAAGCAGTTGTCGAAGAAGCGATCAACGGTTCGAACGTCCGCCTGACACTTGACCGCACGCTCCAGAACTTCCTGGAAGACGCGATGTCGAGTGTACAAGAGGAATATTCACCGACACGTATGATCGCGGTCATCGCAGATCCGAAGACCGGGGAGATCCTCGCGATGTCCCAACGTCCTACATTCAACCCGAACACACGGGAAGGGCTGTCTGAAAACTGGTTGAACGAAAGCATCGAGCTGACGATCGAACCAGGATCGCCGATGAAAGTATTCACGCTCGCATCAGCGATCGAAGAAGGCAAGTGGGATCCGAACGCATGGTACGAGTCCGGGACATATAAACTCGGGCCAGATACGATCGGTGACCATAACGGCCGTAAAGGGTGGGGGTCGATTACATTCCTGGAAGGCTTCCAGCGTTCATCAAACGTTTCGATGGCGTATTTGCTGGAACGGATCGG
Source organism: Planomicrobium sp. YIM 101495 (assembly GCF_009707665.1). Classification (GTDB taxonomy): domain Bacteria; phylum Bacillota; class Bacilli; order Bacillales_A; family Planococcaceae; genus Planococcus. Next base: position 900,728 of record NZ_WLZW01000001.1, on the reverse strand, counting down.
TCCAGAGAGGTTCCGACAGTATATCGATGCATTCGGCTTTGGCCAAAAAACCGGGATCGACTTGCCGAATGAAGCGTCCGGCAAGCTACTCGATCAATATGCAAGTGAAACGTTGACGTTGACATACGGACAAGGGTCGACGGTTACACCGATCCAGATGGTTCAGGCGGCGACAGCGATTGCCAATGGCGGTGAGATGATGAAACCTTATGTCATCGATGAAATCGTCAACCCGGAAACCGGAGAAGTCACGACGAAGAATGAGCCGGAATCAGCCGGACAGCCGATCTCAGCGGAAACAGCAGCTGAAGTATTGGAAGTCATGGCGTCGACGGTTACCGGAGAAGTCGGTTCGGCACAAGGTTTTGCCTTGCAGGATTATACTGTTGCCGGTAAGACAGGTACTGCAGAGATTCCAGGTCCAAATGGCAAGTATATGCGTGGGAATGGGAACTTTCTCTACTCCTTCCTCGGCATGGCACCAGCGGACGATCCGGAGCTTCTCATGTACGTAGCTGTGCAGCAGCCGAATCTTCCTCCGACAGAGTATGGATCGATCCCGGTTTCGAAAGTGTTCAAACCGGTGATGGAAAATGGCTTGAAGCATTTGAACATCGAGCCTGAAAACATCGAGGAAGTCAGAACGATCGAAATTGCCGACTACAGCGGACGTCCATCCGGAGAAGTCGCAAGGGAACTGACGGAAGCAGGCATGCAGACAGTGGTGATCGGTGAAGGCGGATCAGTGGAGACGCAATACCCGGCAAACGGACAGCAAATGGTCGAAAACGGCACAATCATACTGCGAACGGCTGGGGCGGTCCAATTACCGGACTTCACTGGCTGGTCGAAGCGGGAATTGCTTGCATTCCAGAGCTTGAGCGGATTATCATTGGAAATTGCAGGCGAAGGGTATGCAAGCGGACAAAGTCTGTCCGCCGGAACGATCATCACGAACGGTGAGCCGATTGTCATCCAATTACAGACGCCGGAAGATGCATATAAAAATCAGATGCTCGATGGTCCTGAAGGGGACCCCGAGTCACTAGCGCCTGAAGGGGAAGAAGCGGAAGGCACTGGATCTGAAGACAACGAATAGGAATTAAGTAAAAGGAGCTCTATTTATGAACGTGTATATTTTAATGGCATTCGGTCTTGCATTCGTCCTGAGTGCAATCTTGGTTCCGGCTTTCATCCCGATGCTCAGACGGATGAAATTCGGACAAAGCATCCGTGAAGAAGGTCCACAATCACATATGGCAAAAACGGGGACACCGACGATGGGGGGAATCGCTTATTTATTGGCGATTCTCGTTTCGGTCGTCGCAGCATCCATGTATGCGGAAGTCTTGACTGCAGAAATCTGGGTACTGTTGCTGGTCTTGATCGGCTTCGGACTCATCGGTTTCCTCGATGATTTCATCAAAGTCGCATTCAAGCGGAACCTCGGCTTGACGTCTTTGCAGAAGCTGATCGGACAGATCGTCATCGCGATCATCGCGTTCTTCCTTCTGCGCACACTCGGATTCGACACGAATATCGGGATTCCATTCACTTCATGGGAAATCGATTTGTCTGTCATCTACGTCTTGTTCCTGATTTTTTGGCTCGTCGGCTTCTCCAACGCAGTCAATCTTACCGATGGACTTGATGGACTCGTGGCCGGGACAGCTTCGATCGCATTTGCAACATTCGGCTGGATTGCGATTCAGCAAGATCAGCTCGGCGTCGCACTCTTCACATTCGCAGTGGCAGGTGCACTACTCGGCTTCTTGATCTTCAACAAGTTTCCGGCAAAAGTTTTCATGGGAGATACAGGTTCACTCGCACTCGGTGGAGCACTAGCAATGGTTTCGGTTCTGTTGAAACAGGAATTGCTGCTATTGCTCATTGGACTCGTCTTCGTCATCGAAACATTATCAGTCATTTTACAGGTCGGTAGCTTCAAAATCCGCAAAAAACGGATTTTCAAGATGAGTCCGATTCACCATCATTTCGAATTGAGCGGCTGGTCCGAATGGAAAGTCGTACTCATTTTCTGGTTTGTCGGCTTAATGGCCGCAATGATTGCTATCGGATTGGGGGGAATCTAATTGAAACAAGTACCACAAGTTCAACAGAAGAAAGTATTGGTACTGGGACTCGCGAAGAGTGGTTTGACCGCTGCACGCATCCTTCATAAGCTCGGCGCTTTCGTGACAGTCAACGACGCGAAGCCGTTCGAAGACAATCCGGAAGCACAGAACTTATTGAACATGGGAATCACGGTCATTTGCGGCCGTCACCCCGAAGACTTGCTTGACGAGGGCTTTGAACTGGTCGTCAAAAATCCTGGAATCCCGTATACGAACGCACTTGTCCAAACGGCGATGGAGCGGAATATTCCAGTTTGGACAGAAGTGGAGCTTGCTTACTTGATTAGTGAGGCGCCTTTCATCGGTGTCACAGGATCCAACGGCAAGACAACGACGACAACGCTGCTTTTCCATATGCTGAACCAGGATGCGAAGAAACCGTTGATTGCAGGGAATATAGGAACGGTGGCGAGTGGCGTCGCTGAACTGGCGACACCTGACAACGTCATCGTTACGGAACTCTCTTCCTTCCAATTGAAAGGGACCGAGCAGTTCCGCCCGGACATCGCCATCTTGACGAACTTATATGATGCACACCTCGACTACCATGACAGCCGTGAAGATTACCATGAATCGAAATTGAATATCACGAAAAACCAAACACCGGACGATCTGCTCATTTATAACGCTGATCAACCGGCAGTCGTGGCCCATGCTGAACAGTCTGTTGCAAAGCTCGTCCCTTTCACAATGAAAGGACGGACCGAGGAGCATATCAGTGCGGATGACCAGTGCGTATACTGGCAAGGAAAACCGCTGATCGAACGCAGGAAAATCTTGCTGGCAGGTCAGCATAACTTGGAGAATATCTTGGCAGCAACTGCTGCAGCATTACTTTGGGGCGGGACAGTGGAAACCATTCAACGTGTTCTGACGTCCTTTACCGGTGTGAAGCACCGTTCACAGTTCATCGTGGACTGGCGTGGAAGAAAATTCTACAACGATTCCAAAGCGACGAATGCGCTGGCAACGAAATCAGCGCTCGAAGCATTTTCAGGAAACATCGTCTTGCTTGCAGGCGGCTTGGAACGGAATCATTCGATCGAAGAGATGCGCCCATATATGAACCGTGTGAAAGCACTTGTGACATTCGGAGAAACTGCTGAACGTTTCACGGAATTCGGTAAGAGCTGCGGGGTGGGGGACACCATATCCGTAGAAGGCATGGAAGAAGCTGTCGAAAAAGCGATTGCCTTGTCGGAGGCAGGGGACACCATTTTACTTTCCCCGGCCTGTGCCAGCTGGGATCAATATGAGAGCTTCGAAATTCGTGGAGATGCTTTCATTGATGCCGTCAAAAAACTGACCGCCGGTAATTGAACGGTCGGGATCCAAAAGAAGGAGCAGCCATTATGGACAAAGTGATCGACATCGAAGAACGCATCCCGTCACTCCGAGAGCGGCGGAAAAAAAGAACCAATCGCAAATTCGTTGCACTGTTGTTCCTTTTTCTGCTTTTGCTTGCTGTATTGATCTATAGTCAAACGCCGTATAGTGAAATTCAAGAGATCTCGGTCGACGGTGCGGTTCTTTACGAAGAGCAGCGGTATATAACGGAAAGTGGGCTTTCACCCGGAGATTCCATGTGGTCATTCAGTGAGGCGGACATCAAAAAGGAACTGGAGCAGTTGCCATGGGTCGATAAGGCTGACGTGCAAAAGGACTGGTTGACGAACGTCGCCATCACTATCGAGGAATTCGAACCGATCGGCTTCCTTGAACGCGGCGGAGGGTTTCAATCATTACTGGCCAATGGATACGCATCGGATGAACCTGTGGAAAAGATCGATGGACCGGTTATCACCGGCTTCGAAGACGAGGAAAGCCGTGAGAAGCTGGCAGTACAGTTGAGCAACCTCAATTCCTCGTCCTACCAATTGATCTCGCAGATCGTCGAAACAGATAGAATCGAGGGAAGTGTCTATATGACCCTCTATATGACCGACGGCAATGAAGTCCAGATTGTCATGGGAACGCTTGCTGAGAAATTGAATTATTATCCATCTGTCGTCTCACAATTGGAGGACGGGCAGAAAGGGATTTTCGATATGGAAGTAGGGGTCTTTTTCCGCTCCTTCGATGAAGTGTATGGGGATGGACTACCAGAAGAGGAACCATTAGAAGGTGAAGCAGTTGAAGAATTCGAGGACACAGACCCCGAATAAAAAGAAATCCAGAAAATCCATTTTGTTTACGATCGCCTTTATCGTCCTCGGCTTCATCTTAGCCTATTCTTATAACTTGTCGGGATCGGGAAGCGATGAAGAGGAGTATACAGGCGGGGAATATTTCGGGCAGGAAGAATATTTCCGTGAACAACTGATCGAACAGCAGGAGCGCAATAAAGAATTGCGTGAAGAGCTGCAGGACAAGCAAGCCTTGGTGCAAGAGTACGAGCAGGATTTCTCCGAAAATGAAGAAGACTTTGCGAACTATGCGTTGGAGGCTGAACAACTTCGCTTATGGCTCGGCGATATGCCGATTCAAGGCGAAGGGTTGCGCGTGGTCTTGAACGACGCCGATTATGGAACCGGCAACTTGAATCCGAACGATTTCATCGTCCACGAAGGTCATATATTCCAAGTGATCAATGAATTGAATATTTCGGGCGCCCAAGCGATTGCGATCAACGGTCAGCGCATCGATGGTAATTCTTACATCGTATGCACTGGACCAGTCATCACAGTCGATGGCATTCAACACCCGGCTCCTTTCATTATCGAAGCGATCGGTAAAGCGGATGTACTCGCTGCGGCGATGCAGTTGAACGGTGGTGTGCTGGATCAGCTCGTCAACGACAACTTAGTCGTCACACTCGAACAAAGTCAGACGATCTCGATGCCTGCTTTACTGACAGAATCATAATTGAGGGGGGAGTTGCATGAAAAACAAATCCTTGGCGTATTTTGCAGGAATCCTATTCATCATCGGTTTGATGATGTCGACCCAGTACAATACTGTTAATGGGACGGATCCACGTGAAGTCCGGGGTGTGTGGGAAATTAGGCAGGAGCTTACGCAAGAGAAGCAGCTCCACTCTGAATTATTATCGGAAATCAGCTTGGCGGACGAGACCCTCGATAATTACGGAGCGGTCGCAAGCGAAAGCCCAGAGCAGGCATTGAAAGAAACAATCGAAAAACTACGCAATGAAGCTGGTTTGACCGAGCAGTCAGGACCAGGACTCGAAGTGATGATCAAGCCGTCATTGGAAGCGGTCGCATTAGGCCTGGAGATCGAACAGATTGCACCAGACATGCTGAGCCGTTTCCTGAACGAAATCAATCGGACGGTGGATGCCCAAGTGTCGGTCGATGGTCAGCGCATCATCAATTCGACGGCAATTCGGTACATCAATGGGACGACCACAATCAATACACTTCCGCTGACGAGCCCGCCATTTGAGATCTTAGTGGCTGCTGAATCGGAAGAAGACATAGAGCGGCTCTACAACCAGCTTGTCGTGTCCCCAATCATCCAGGACTTGTATATCGATAACTTGAGCGTCGAAGTATCCAAACCGCAACACCAGATCACCATCCCGGCTTATGAAGGAGAGTTGAACCTCTCCGTACTTCAGCTGGCAGAGGAGGAATAAGGATGTGGCTACCGATATTGGGCCTATTCCTCGGCGCCGCCCTTGGCTTATTGACGGACATCCAGATTCCATCAGCTTATACGAACTACTTGTCGATCGCCGTACTTGCCTCGTTGGATACATTGATTGGCGGTATTCGGGCACATCTACAAAATGTCTACGATGATAAAATCTTCGTTTCGGGTTTTTTCTTCAATATTGTATTGGCGGCGAGTCTTGCATTCCTTGGAGTGCATCTCGGAGTCGATCTTTACTTAGCAGCAGTATTTGCTTTTGGAGTCAGGTTGTTCCAGAATATCGCTGTAATTCGGCGGATGCTCTTGGAAAAATGGGCGAAAAAGAAGACACAAACAGAATTATCTTAAAAATTATACACGAAATTGCAAAGTCTGCGAATTTTCTTAGACAAGGCAAGGGAATTACAATAGAATGGTATTAACAGAACCTATAGTTTAACTTAAGGAGGTGCCGTGGATTGAATCAATCAGAATTATATGTGAGTTTGGATATCGGCTCTTCTTCGATAAAAGTATTGATTGGAGAAATGGCTGGAAACTCAGTACATGTTATTGGAGTCGGGAATGTTAAATCGAGTGGAATTAAAAAAGGTGCGATTGTTGATATAGATGCAACGGTGCAATCCATTAAAAAAGCGGTGGAACAGGCAGAACGAATGGTAGGAACGTCCATCCGCGAAGTGGTGCTAGGAATTCCTGCCAATCAAGTTCAAATACACCCGGTCAAAGGGGTAGTCGCAGTCAATAATGAAAATCGTGAAGTGACGAACGATGACCTATACCGCGTATTGGATGCGGCACAAGTGATTTCCATCCCGCCTGAACGTGAAATCGTCAACGTGGTCCGTGAGCAGTACATTGTGGATGGGCAGGATGAAATCAATGATCCGCGCGGCATGATCGGCATCCGTCTCGAAATGGACGGTACGATGGTGACGACTTCCAAAACGATCCTGCATAATGTGTTACGCTGTGTAGAGCGTGCAGGCCTTGAAATCAGAGAAATCTACATGCAGCCTTACGTTGCTGGTGAATATGCATTGACGGAAGATGAGAAGAATCACGGGACTGTCTTGATCGACATCGGGGGCGGATCTACGTCACTCGCTTTCTTCCAAGACGGACATCTTCGTGCAGCATCGATGATTCCGGTCGGTGGGGACAATGTGACGAAAGATTTGTCCATCGTCTTGAAAACGCCGGCGGAACAGGCAGAACAAATCAAACTCCAGTATGGTCATGCTTTTTACGACGATGCTTCTGAAGACGAACTGTTCGAAGTCCCTGTCATCGGATCCGGCACGAAAGAACAATACAGCCAAAAATACATATCTGAAATAATCGGGGTTCGCCTGGAAGAACTTTTCGAACTGATTTTGGATGAATTATATGCAATGGGTGTGCAAGACCTTCCAGGAGGCGTCGTCTTGACTGGCGGCATGGCGAAGCTCGAAGGAATTCAAGAACTGGCCCGCACGATTATGCAGACACGTGTCCGTTTATTCGAACCTGAATACATCGGCGTACGCGAACCAAAATACACGACAGCCGTCGGGTTGATCAGACATGCATATGACGAAGATCTGTTTTACGGTTATGATACGGGCGTAAGCGTGGAGCAGGAAGCTTACGACTTCGAACCTTCTAAACCGGTTAAACAGAAAAAAGCGAAAAATAATGGTGAAGGCGTCGTCACGAAAGCTAAAAAGATGTTTGACCGTTTCTTCGAATAAAATCACTTTGACATAAGCTTGAAAAAGCAGATCAAACTTGGGAGGAAAATAGAATGTTGGAATTCGATACAGCAATAGATGCACTTGCAGTTATTAAAGTAATCGGTGTCGGCGGCGGCGGAAACAACGCTGTCAACCGGATGATCGAACATGGAGTCCAAGGTGTGGAATTCATCGCAGTCAACACGGATGCACAAGCACTCAACTTGTCGAAAGCGGAAGTCCGTTTGCAAATCGGAGGGAAATTGACACGCGGCCTTGGTGCCGGTGCTAATCCTGAAGTCGGTAAAAAAGCGGCTGAAGAAAGTAAAGAGCAGATCGAAGAAGCACTTCGCGGTGCAGACATGGTCTTCGTTACAGCTGGTATGGGCGGAGGAACTGGTACAGGTGCTGCACCGGTCATCGCTCAAATCGCAAAAGATCTTGGCGCATTGACGGTAGGTGTCGTGACGCGTCCATTCACATTCGAAGGTCGCAAGCGGTCGACACAAGCAATCACAGGAATCGGTACAATGAAGGAATCGGTCGATACATTGATCGTCATCCCGAACGACCGTCTTCTTGAAATCGTCGACAAAAACACACCGATGCTTGAAGCATTCCGCGAAGCGGACAATGTTCTTCGCCAAGGTGTTCAAGGCATCTCCGACTTGATCGCAGTCCCAGGATTAATCAACCTTGACTTCGCAGACGTGAAGACAATCATGTCCAACAAAGGTTCTGCATTGATGGGCATTGGTGTCTCTTCAGGCGAGAACCGTGCTTCGGAAGCCGCGAAAAAAGCAGTATCCAGCCCACTACTTGAAGTTTCAGTCGACGGCGCGAAAGGTGTTCTCATGAACATAACGGGCGGATCGAACTTGAGCCTATATGAAGTACAAGAAGCAGCCGACATCGTCGCTTCTGCATCGGATGAAGATGTCAACATGATCTTCGGCTCGGTCATCAACGATAACTTGAAAGACGAAATCATCGTCACGGTCATCGCGACTGGTTTCTCCGAAGAACAATTGCAGCCAGGTGTCAGACAGCCTCGTGCAACTGGTTTCGGCGGAGGACGCCAACAAGCTCAACCGCAACAGCAGCAGGCTCCGATTCGCGAACAGCGCAGAGAAAGCCAGCAGCCACAACGTGAAGAGCAGGCTCCGACTTACCAACAAGAGCCACAGCGCCAGGAACGCCAACAGGAAGACGCACTAGACATCCCAACATTCCTGCGCAACCGCAGAAGACGCTAATTCAAGTGGAATTGAAACCACCTACTCCGTCAGTGTATTGACGGAGTAGGTGGTTTTTTGTTTTGGAGAGAAAGAGGAAAAGGAGATTGGTTGACTTCGATGGGGGAGGGAGAGGAGACTGGCTGACCTCCATTTCAGAGCTCGCGTGCTGGAGGAGCGTCGCCGAGTCTCCTCGGTCGCTGCGCAACCTGCGGGGTCTCGGCAACACTCTAAGTCTCCGGCACACTCGCTCCTCCATTTCGGCTCAGCTCGTTCGAGAAGGGGAGTGGGATAGAATTCGGATGATTTGGATGAATCGAGCCTAGCTGCCTTTGTCGCTTTCTACCAGAAGGTGTCAGATATTAGTGGGCAAGCTCAGGGAATTCTCATTTTAAATTTAGTTGTGACTCGTGGCATTCTAATGTCGACTCAAGTTTTTCACACTTAATAATGAGCAAGCCGGATATATTTGGCGTATCTTCTGATCATCTCGTCAAATATCATCAATTTTTAGTTACAATGCGATGCTGGATAAGAAGTGATCAATAATGATGCGCTCCCGATAACTTTTACACATAAAATCAACTGAGAGCGGCGGCCTACGCAGTCAGCCGCCCAAACATTTAACGCAACACCAGCATTAGAATAAAATGAAAATGACATCTCATCACCATTTCTCCCACACTCTCAGCGGAGGGGGTGGTTTGGACTGGGTGGAGGAAGACGACAAGTGTCCCTCAGCTTGGCTTCTTCCGGGAGCCCTGTCCGAAGCGACGCAGCGAATTCCCATGCGACACCCAAATGACTTTTCCGCATTCCCCATCAGAACCACAGCGGCCTACGCAGTCAGCCGCCCAAACATTTAACGCAACACCAGCATTAGAATAAAATGGAAATGACATCTTATCATCATTTCTCCCACACTCTCAGCGGAGGAGGTGGTTTGGACTGGGCGGAGGAAGACGACAAGCGTCCCTCAGCTTGGCTTCTTTCGGGAGCCCTGTCCGAAGCGACGCAGCGAATTCCCATGCGACATCCGATCTCCCTCTTCCCACCACCCCGCTAGATTTCCAATGCACACATAATTGATAAATGACAATGATATTGGTACAATAAAGTGAGCTTGCTGTGAGGACAGGACCTCTCACGCTAAATGAGCTACGCATGGAAATTATGACAAGAAAAGTAGTGAAATGATGGAAACGATCAAATCGAAATTCGAAAACATAACCGAGCAACTCAATCAAATCAACCCAGGCATCCAAGTGATCGCCGTTACAAAGCAAGTCGGGAATGAGCGCACGCAGGAAGCTGTAGACGCTGGCATCATACATCTTGGCGAAAACCGCCCTGCTGGCCTTTTGCAGAAACGCGAAGCGATCCACGCGAGTGTCGACTGGCACTTCATCGGCAATTTGCAAACACGCAAAGTAAAAGACATCATCAATGAAATTGATTTCTTGCATTCATTAGACCGGCTAAGCTTAGCGAAAGAAATTCAGAAACGTGCGGAGAAAGCAGTTCGCTGCTTCGTACAAGTCAACGTTTCCGGTGAAGAATCAAAAAGCGGAGTCCCAGCTGAAGAAGCGGTGGAATTTGTTCGGTCGCTCGCCGATTTCGACAAAATCCAAGTGATCGGCTTGATGACCATGGCTCCGATTTCAGAAGACGAAGGACTGATCCGCCAAGTGTTCAGTGGCCTGAAGAAACTGCAGATGGAGATTGCCGAGAAGGCTTGGGACCATGCTCCGTGTACAGAATGTTCGATGGGGATGTCCGGCGATTATATAATCGCTGCTGAAGAAGGCGCTTCATATGTCCGGATCGGCACGGCACTGGTAGGAACGGAAAGTGAGGTAGAGGGATGAGCATCATAGACAAATTCAAAAACTATTTCTACATGGATGATTATGAAGAAGCTGAACCCCAATCACAGAAGCAACAACCAGCAGTACGACAGGAAAAAGCACCAGTAACCCAACAGGAACAGTTGCGGAAGGCACCGAAAGAACGGCGTCCGAAACCTGTTGAGCATACAAATGCTGCTCCACCGAATTTGGTGAGTTTACAAAGCGCTAGCAAATCTGCGAAAGTCACGCTAGCTGAGCCGCGCGTCTATTCGGAAGCTCAGGACATTGCAGAGAGCTTGAAGAACAAACGCGCGGTCGTCGTCAACCTCCAACGGATTGAAAAAGACCAAGGCTTGCGTATCATCGACTTTCTGAGCGGAACTGTCTATGCCCTTGGCGGCGATATTCAACGTATCGGTACGGACATCTTCCTATGTGTTCCCGATACAGTCGAAGTGGACGGAGCTATTTCAGATTTCTATTACGATGACCAACAATAAAAAGAGGTGTATGACTTCCCAATGATCGCTTTATTGAATCTTATTTTATACGCAGTCCAAATATATACGTATATCCTCATCGCCAGCATTTTACTCAGCTGGCTGCCGAATGCGAAGGAATCCAGCTTTGGTCAATTGCTTTCCAGACTTACAGATCCGTACTTGGATATTTTCCGGAGGATTATACCACCGATCGGCATGATCGATTTTTCACCGATCATTGCAATCTTTGCATTGAACTTGGCGAGCCAAGGGTTGATCGTCGTGTTTCGCACATTCATCTAAAACCTCACTCTTGTGGGGTTTTTTCTGTAACTAAGTGAATCGTCACAAAGGAGATTTTAAAAATGGAGTCACTATTTCAGCACTTCCGTAAAGAAGAGCAGCCATTCATCGAGCAAGTGGCGGGTTGGATCATCGAAGTGGAGGATCGGTATACACCAAAGTTGACCGACTTCCTGGATCCTCGTCAACGCTTCATCGTCCAGTCGGTCGTCGGTTCGTCGGATGTGAAAATCGCTTCGGCCGGTTTATTTCAAGATCCTGAACGGGAACGTCTGCTGTTGTACCCGTCTTATTATGAGCCGCAGCCGGAAGATTTCCAGCTGGTCATGCTGGAGCTCAAGTACCCTGCGAAGTTCGTAAGCCTGGAGCACCCGGATATTCTGGGGTCGCTCATGTCGCTCGGGCTGGACCGCGGGAAGTACGGCGACATCCGCATTGAGAATGAGCAAGTGCAATTCGCGGTCGCAGCCGAAATCCAGTCTTATCTCGAAGCTAACTTCGTCAGTGCGAAGAACGTCAAAGTCCAGCTGAAGCAAGTGGAGGGTGCAGAGAACTTCATTCAAGTGCACGAGGAATGGGCGGAGGAGACGGACACGGTGTCTTCCCTGCGCCTCGACACGGTTATGAGCTCGGTCTTCAAGATCTCCCGCCAAAAGGCGTCGGCTTACATTCATGGCGGCAAAGCGAAAGTGAACTGGACTGTGCAGGAGCAGCCAGCATTCGAACTGCAGGAATCCGACTTGATCTCGGTTCGCGGGTTAGGGCGTGTGAAAGTCCTTGCCATCGAAGGGCGGACGAGAAAAGACAAAATCCGTCTGCAAATTGGCAGGCTGGTACCGAAAGGCTGATGAATCCGGCGAGTTTTCGTGACTTGCCGGGTGAATTGCTACAATAAATATAAAAATATACTGATATTTCACTTGAAGGACTGTATAATGAAGGGTAAAGAAGCTGAGGCAAGGAGAGGTGCATGAAATGCCATTATCACCGCTGGATATACATAATAAAGAGTTCGGCCGAGGATTTCGCGGATACAACGAAGATGAAGTGAACGAGTTTCTCGATCAGATCATCAAAGATTACGAAGGGCTGATCAAAGAGAAAAAGGAATTGGAAGAACGTCTGAAGCAGACGGACGAACGTGTCGGCCATTTCACGAACATCGAAGAGACGTTGCACAAGTCGATCGTCGTCGCACAGGAAGCTGCTGAAGAAGTCCGTCGCAATTCCCAAAAAGAAGCGAAGCTGATCGTGCGGGAAGCAGAGAAGAATGCTGACCGGATCGTCAACGAAAGCCTGACGAAAGCTCGTCGCATCGCGATGGAAATCGAAGAACTGAAGAAGCAATCGAAAGTATTCCGCAACCGCTTCAAGATGCTTGTGGAAGCACAGTTGGATCTGATCGATACAGATGATTGGGAAACGTTGATGGAGTACGATCTGGATACGACCAACCTCGAACGTCTGGAAGAACAAGAAGAAGATTAACAAGCTTGACGAGTTACCCTGTCAGTCTTTATAATAACGACATACATTGAAAACGCGAAGACGGAGATGTTTCCAGCTTTCAGCCAATTTAGCGAACCGGGGATAGTGTGAGTCCGGTATGGCCAGCAGGAAAAGATCACTCCTGAGCAGAAGCGGCGAATTGAACGGTTAGCCGCTTCCGTTGCACCACGTTACGGTGATTCGAGTGGCAGCTGATCGAACTGCAACGAGGGTGGCACCGCGAGAGTTTCTCGTCCCTTTCCAGGGAGGGGAGACTCTTTTTGTTTGCAAAAAAATTGGCAGCGCGCTGTTTCTGTTCAGCGAACCAACCAAATTGGAGGAATTAGAATGGATTACAAAGATACGCTATTAATGCCGAAAACTGATTTTCCGATGCGCGGCAACTTGCCGAATCGCGAACCGGAAATGCAGAAGAAATGGGAAGAGATGGACATCTACAAGAAAGTCAACGAACGTACGAAAGGCCGTCCGTTCTTCGTTTTGCATGACGGACCACCTTATGCGAACGGTGACCTTCACATGGGTCACGCACTCAACAAAGTGCTGAAAGACATGATCGTCCGTTCCCGTTCGATGATGGGTTTCCATGCGCCATACGTTCCGGGCTGGGACACACACGGTCTACCGATCGAGCAGGCGTTGACGAACAAAGGAGTCAACCGGAAAGAGCTGTCATTGGCCGAATTTCGGAAGTTGTGTGAAGAATATGCATACCAACAGATCGATAGCCAACGTTCACAGTTCAAGCGCATCGGTGTTCGTGGCGACTGGGAAAACCCATACGTTACATTGAAGCCAACATACGAATCACGTCAAATCGAAGTATTTGGTAAGATGGCTGAGAAAGGCTACATCTATAAAGGATTGAAGCCGGTTTACTGGTCTCCATCAAGTGAATCTTCTCTCGCTGAAGCTGAAATTGAATACCACGACAAGAAATCTCCATCAATCTACGTTTCTTTCCCTGTCGTTGATGGAAAAGGACTATTAGACGAAGGAACAAAAATCATCATCTGGACGACAACTCCTTGGACGATTCCAGCTAACCTTGGAATCACAGTTCATGCTGATTTCAACTATGTTGAATTGGCTGCGAACGGCTCTAAATATGTCGTTGCCCAAGACCTCGCTGAAGCAGTTGCGAAAGAGCTTGGTTGGGAAGAATACGAAGTTGTCCGTCAGTTCAAAGGGGCGGAAATGGAACACATCACGGCGAAGCACCCATTGTATGACCGTACTTCACTCGTCATGCTTGGTGACCACGTCACAATCGAATCTGGTACTGGTTGCGTTCATACTGCACCAGGACACGGGGAAGATGACTTCTTAGTCGGGAAAAAATACGGCCTTGACGTTCTTTGTCCAGTCGACGAGCGTGGTGTCATGACAGACGAAGCACCAGGATTCGCAGGAGAGTTTTACGACAAAGCGAACAAATCGATCACAGAAGCGTTGAAAGAAGCAGGTGCGCTCGAAGCACTTGAATTCATCACGCACTCATATCCACACGACTGGCGTACGAAAAAGCCGGTTATCTACCGTGCAACAGCACAGTGGTTCGTTTCAATCGAAGCGTTCCGTGACCAGATCCTAAAAGCAATCGACGAGACGACATTCACACCGCACTGGGGCGAAACACGTCTTTACAATATGCTGCGTGACCGAGGAGACTGGAATATTTCCCGTCAACGCGTATGGGGCGTTCCAATTCCGGTATTCTATGCGGAAAACGGGGATGCAATCATCACACCGGAAACAATCGAGCACATCTCAGGCTTGTTCCGCGAGCACGGTTCGAACGTTTGGTTCGAGCGCGAGCCAAGCGACCTATTGCCACCAGGATTCACACATCCAGGTAGCCCGAACGGCACATTTACGAAAGAAAACGACATCATGGACGTTTGGTTCGACTCAGGTTCATCTCACCAAGCAGTACTTGATGAGCGCGAAGACCTACAGTATCCAGCAGACCTTTATCTTGAAGGCTCTGACCAATACCGCGGTTGGTTCAACTCATCACTTACAACAAGTGTGGCAATCAACGGCATCGCGCCGTATAAAGGCGTCTTAAGCCACGGATTCACACTCGACGGCAATGGTCGCAAGATGAGTAAATCACTCGGTAACGTCATCGTGCCAGCGAAAGTCATGAACCAACTTGGGGCAGATATCCTGCGCTTATGGGTTGCTTCAGTCGACTACACTGCGGACGTGCGTGTATCTGACGAGAACTTCAAGCAAGTTTCTGAAGTGTATCGCAAAATCCGCAATACGCTGAAATTCCTTCACGGGAACTTGCACGACTTCGACAATGAAACGGACCGCGTCGCATATGAAGATATGCGCGAAATGGACCAGTTCATGGCAATGCGTCTTCAAAAAATGATCGACGCAGCGCATAAAGGCTACAACTCTTACGAATTCTCAAGTGTCTACCATGCGTTGAATCACTTCTGCGCAAATGACTTGAGCTCATTCTACCTTGACGTAGCGAAAGACGTTGTCTACATCGAAACGGCGGATCATCCACATCGCCGTGCGATGCAGACAGTTATGTTCGACTCGCTTATGGCAATCTTGAAGCTCGCTTCCCCGATCATCCCGCACACTGCGGATGAACTATGGGCACACTTGGACTTCGTAGAAGAAGCGAGCGTACAGCTGACGGACTTCCCGGAAGTTGAGTGGAAAGATGCATACGATGCACTCGAAGAAAAATGGACACAATTTATGGTGATCCGTGACGCAGTCTTGAAAGCACTTGAAGAAGCGCGCGCTGCGAAAACAATCGGGAAATCGCTTGAAGCGAAAGTGGTCGTTTACGGAGACGAAGCAACGAAACAATTGCTTGCGTCGATCGATGACAACGTCGGCCAGTTGTTCATGGTTTCCGGCTACGAATTCGGCGGCTCTCTAGAAGACGCACCGAAAGTGGCAGACGGTTCCGTTGCAGTTGTCGTCGAAAGAGCGGACGGCGAAAAATGTGAGCGCTGCTGGACTGTTTCTGAACAGCTCGGCCAAAACGACAATCATCCGACACTCTGCTCACGTTGTGCGGCAGTCGTCGAAACAAAAGAAGCATAATCAACATTTCGAACCCGCCCCAGGTCGAGCAACATGACCTAGGGCGGGTTTTTGTGTTGGTGAAGAACTAGAGTATTAATATATAGAGTCCGGCTGGTCTGCATTCCAGAGTTTTCATGAAGTGAGAGGATTGACCTAGCAGGAAACCGGCTGACCCACATTTCAGGGTTTCGTGAGCTGAAGGCGCTGAGAAGGCGTTGAACGAATGGAATTCGGTCAATGTCTTTGCGACGAAGCTAGCGCAGCGATGCAGGAGCATATCTTTGCCCTCGAGCCTCCTCGGTCGCTGCGCAACCTGCGGGGTCTCGTCTTAGCTTTACTCCTTCAGCACGTTCACTCTTCCATTCCGGCTCAGCTCCCTCGACAAGGGGAGAGAAGTAGAATGTTGAAGATTTGGATAATCGAAGCATAGCAGCCATCGTCGCATTCTCACAGAAGGTGTCGGATGGTAGGTGGGGGATTTCAGTTTTTATGCTGATTCTGGCATTAGTCGCGTCTCACGGAATTTAATCGCGACTCATGCACTTGCAGTCGCGACTCAGATTTTCACTCTTGAAAATAAGCGAGCAGAAGAATAAATGTCGTACCTCAAGCTGGTATGAGTGGTGCGTTCACATTTGCGCGATTCCGTCACTTAACGGTAAAAATTCTTGTTATTGAAGCTGGAAATGCCGCACGTTGCAGAATAGAGGTGAAAACTACTTTTATTTTTGCATCCCTGATGAAAAAAGAGATTTCCCTCGCGACGCCCGCTCTCTCTTTTTCCCTCTCCAAAATCAGAACCACAGCACCCTACGCAGTTAGCCGCCCAAATATTTAACTCAACACCAACATTAGAAAGTAATAAAAATTCCATCTCACCACCATTTCTCCCACACACAAAGCGGAGTGGCTGGTTTGGACTGGGCGAAGGAAGAAGACGAGCGTTCCTCAGCTTGGCTTCTTCCGGGAGCCCTGTCCGAAGCGACGAAGCAAATACTCACGCGACACCCGATTTTACTTTTCTACACACAACATCAGAACCCCAGCGGCCTACGCAGTCAGCCGCCCAGACATTTATCTCGACACCAACAATAGAATGAAATGAAAATTGCATATCATTCCCACTTCTCCCACACACAAAGCGAAGGAGATGGTTTGGACTGGGAGGAGGAAGAAGACGAGCGTTCCTCAGCTTGGCTTCTTCCGGGAGCCATGTCCTTAAGCCGCAAGCGACATTCAATGCGATACCCATCTTTCCCAATAGAAACTCCACACCAGATTCCTACGTGCCACCAATCTCACTACCCAATCCATCCTCATTTTCTTTTTCCCTCCCATCTATGGTAAAATGGACTGACTGATGAGATGACGGGGGAACAGGCTTGTGTTAATTTACTATGGCATTGCTTTATTGATCATTGCATTCGACCAATTCACGAAATGGCTCGTAGTCGCCAACATGGAACTTGGCGAGCGGATCGCAGTCGTCGATCCGTATTTAGGCTGGCTCTCGCACCGCAACAGAGGTGCTGCATGGGGGATGCTCGAAGGACAGATGTGGCTATTTGCGATCGTGACCGTAGCTGTAACGATTGGCATCATTTATTATTTCCACAAACATGCAAAAGGCGAACCGTTATTCCAAGTGACTTTGATGGTCTTGCTTGGCGGAACGCTCGGGAACTTCATCGACCGCATGACGCGTGGGGAAGTAGTCGACTTTGTCGATGTGCTGATTCCGGTAATCAATTACGAATTCCCGATTTTCAACGTAGCGGATGCTGCTTTGACGATCGGTGTGGTGATGATGTTCATCGTCATTATCAGAGATGAAAAAAGACAAAAGAAAAAGGTGTCATAATGGAAGAATTCTTGTTTACAGTAACAGAAGAAACAGCAGGAGACCGGATCGATAAAGTGTTGTCTGCTGAAGAAGAAGGTTGGTCACGTTCACAGATCCAGGGATGGGTCAAAGAAGGTGCCATCCGTGTCAACGGCGAGACGGTCAAACCGAACTATAAAACGAAGCAAGGTGACGAAATTGTCGTCATCCCACCGCCAGTGGAAGACCTGGATGCAGTGCCGGAAGACTTGAACCTTGAGATTGTTTACGAAGATGCGGATGTGCTCGTCGTGAACAAGCCGAAAGGGATGGTCGTCCACCCGGCGCCAGGACATGCGTCTGGCACACTGGTCAACGGTTTGATGCACCATTGCACGGATTTGTCCGGCATTAACGGCGTCATCCGTCCGGGAATCGTTCACCGGATCGACAAAGACACTTCCGGACTTTTGATGGTCGCGAAGAACGATGCGGCGCACCATTCCCTCGTGGAGCAGCTTGTGAAGAAGACCGTGACACGCAGATACATCGCGCTTGTACACGGCCATATTCCGCATGACAAAGGGACGATCGAAGCACCGATTGCACGTGACACGAAAGACCGCCAGCGCATGGCTGTCGTCGACAACGGCAAACACGCGGTGACACATTTCCGTGTGCTTGAGCGTTTCGGCGATTTCACACTTGTGGAATGCAGCTTGGAAACTGGCCGTACGCACCAGATTCGCGTTCATATGCGTTATATCGGTTTCCCACTCGTAGGAGACCCGAAGTATGGACCGAAACGTCTGAAAGAAGCGGTTGGCCAGGCATTGCATGCACAAGTCATCGGATTCGACCATCCGGTAACGGGCGAATACCTTGAGTTTTCTGCAGAACCACCGACGGAATTTGCGGAATTGGTGGAATCGGTTCGAAACGGCGCTTGACAACCGGCAAATCCATTTATATACTTGCTATAGCAAATTGAATAGGTCACCTTTAATAACAGTCCAGAGAGGCTGAGAAGGAACTACGTTACGCAACAAGCTGGGAGTGTGTCTCCCGGGCTGTATTTTTCTGCGCATCCATCCTTTTACCTCTTTAGGTAAAAGGATTTTTTTGTGTCTGAAATCGCGGAGACGAGTACCGTGCAACAAAGAAAGGATGAAGAAACGAATGGAAAAAGCAACAATACTGGATGACAAGGCGATTGCCCGTGCGATTACACGCATCGCCCACGAAATCATCGAACGGAATAAAGGAATCGACGAATGCGTACTGGTCGGAATCAAAACAAGAGGAGCTTTTATCGCGCATCGCCTCGCCGAAAAGATCGAACAGATCGAAGGGAAAGCGATTATGACCGGCGAATTGGACATTACCCTTTACCGGGATGATCTGACCGAGAAGCATAAGAACCAGGAGCCGCTCGTTCACCAAGTAGATATTGAACATGATCTGCAAGGCAAGAAAGTCGTGCTCGTCGACGATGTGCTTTACACAGGAAGAACGGTCCGCGCAGCGATGGACGCAGTGATGGACATCGGCCGACCGGCACAGATCCAACTAGCCGTACTGATCGACCGCGGACACCGCGAGTTGCCAATCCGCTCGGACTTTGTCGGAAAGAACATCCCGACTTCAAGCAACGAACGCATCGTCGTCCAGATGCAGGAAAGTGACGGCAAAGATTTAGTTTCCATTCACGAATGAGACAGGAGAGAACCCAATTGAAAGATGCCATTTTGGATGTCCATGAAAAACCGAGAACAAGCCAGTTGCTGTCCTTAAGTCTACAACACATGTTCGCGATGTTCGGTGCGACGATCCTTGTACCGAAGCTGGTTGGCCTGAGCCCCGCCATCGCACTCTTGACAAGCGGGATCGCCACGATTATCTTCATCTTGATCACACAGTTCAAAGTGCCGGCGTACCTCGGCTCATCATTCGCCTTCATCGTCCCGATCACCATCGCGACGGAAACAGGTGGCATTGGGTCAGCCATGATCGGCTCGATGTTCGTCTCAGCCGTCTACGCCATTGTCGCACTGGTCATTTGGACAACAGGTTATAAGTGGCTCATCAACATCCTGCCACCGATTGTGGTGGCTCCTGTCATCATCGTCATCGGGCTCGCTTTGTCAGGAACCGCAGTCGACATGGCCATGAATATCACCGTCAACAATGTTTCCCAATACAGCCTGCAGCATTTCTCGGCAGCGCTTGTTACACTCGGAACAGCCATCATCTGTACAATTTATTTTAAAAACATCATCTCGCTCATGCCGATCTTGATCGGTATCGTCGTAGGCTATGCCTACTCGGCTGCGATCGGCATCATCAATTACGAACCGATCCAACAAGCAACCTGGTTCGCGGTTCCGGACTTTCTTGTGCCAGGCGTCGATTATTCCTTCACGGTGACGCCGACGCTCTTGTTCATCATGGTGCCGATCGCCATCGTCACGATCTCGGAACACATCGGGCACCAGCTAGTACTCGGCAAAATCGTCAACCGTGATTACATAAAAGACCCAGGGCTTCACCGCTCGATCCTCGGTGACGGAATCGGCACATTCCTTTCCTCGCTGATCGGAGGACCACCGAAGACGACGTACGGCGAAAACATCGGGGTACTCGCCATTACGCGCGTCTACAGCATTTACGTCATCATCGGTGCTGCGATCCTAGCCGTCCTGTTTTCGTTCCTCGGCAAAGTGATGGCAGCGATCGAAACGATTCCAACTGCTGTCCTTGGGGGCATCTCGATCTTACTGTTCGGGATCATCGCATCTTCCGGACTCCGGATGCTTGTCGAGAACAACATCGACTTCGGGGACAAACGCAACCTCGTCATCGCATCGGTCATCCTGATCATCGGCATCGGTGGCGCGAAGCTCGAATTCTCCGAGACATTCGTCGTTGAAGGCATGGCGCTTGCTGCAATCGTTGGTGTCGTCTTGAACATGGTATTACCGGGACGACCAAAACACGAAGAACAAACAACCGAATCATAACCTTTTAAGAAATGTCCAGAGAGGCATGGAAAGGCTGAATTGCGCGGGGGATCTAAGTCTCCTTGTTTCCGCACACCTTCCTGCCATTCGGGAAGGTGTTTTTTGTGAAAAAAGAAAGGATGAGACATGATGGCGAACCTATTATCGATGAACGAACTGACGGAAACAGAAATTATCGGATTGCTCGACCGCGCGGACAAGTGCCGGACAGGGCAGGCAGAGACAGTAGGCGGCACGGTAGCCAATCTGTTTTTCGAACCGAGCACACGGACGAAGTTGAGCTTTGAAATGGCGGAGCACCGCCTCGGCATCACTTCACTGCCGTTCGAGACGAGCTCTTCCAGTGTGTTGAAAGGGGAAACACTTTACGACACAGTCAAGACACTTGAAGCGATCGGCGTCGATGCAGTCGTCATCCGGCACGAAGAAGAAGCTTACTACGAAGGGTTAAAAGGCTTAAAGACAGCCGTCATCAACGCCGGGGATGGTTCCGGTCAGCACCCGACGCAATCGCTGCTTGACCTGTACACGATCCGCCAGGAATTCGGCAGCTTTGAAGGCTTGCACATTACGATCGTCGGCGACATCGCCCATAGCCGGGTCGCACGCTCCAATGCCGCAGCACTGAAAAAACTTGGTGCAGACGTATCATTCATCTGTCCGGAAGAGTGGAGCGGCGAATTCGAAACGACAGAAGACCTTGATGCATTGATCGGCATGACGGACGTCCTCATGCTGCTGCGCGTCCAGCACGAAAGGCATGCAGTATCTGCGTTATTCGGCAAAGAACAATACCACGAACAGTTCGGGTTGACGGTAGAACGCGAGCGTCGTATGAAAGATTCGGCAATCATCATGCATCCTGCACCGATCAACCGCGGCGTTGAGATCGCAGACTGTCTTGTCGAATGTGAACGATCACGTATTTTCAAACAAATGGAAAACGGTGTGTACATCCGCATGGCTGTACTCGAATATGCTTTGAAAGGGAGAGGTTCAAATGAATTTATTGATCAAGAACACACAGATGCTGAAAAATGGGGAAATGATGGAAACGGACGTACGCATTCAGGATGGAAAAATTCTCGAACTTTCTCCCTCGCTTGAAGCAGACGGCGAGCAGGTCATTGACGGCGGAGGCAAGCTCCTGTCACCAGGATTTGTCGATGTACACGTCCACTTGCGCGAACCGGGCGGGGAACAGAAGGAAACGATCGAGAGCGGAACACGCTCAGCGGCAAGAGGTGGTTATACGACCATCTGCGCCATGCCGAATACACGTCCGGTACCGGATACGAAAGAAAACCTTGGCCTCGTCAACAGCTTGATCGAGAAAAATGCGCACATCCGTGTACTACCGTATGCATCGATCACAATCCGCGAAGCCGGCAAAGAACGGACGAATCTGGAAGAGCTGAAAGCGGCCGGAGCGTTCGCTTTCACGGACGATGGTGTCGGTGTCCAGCAAGCAGGCATGATGTATGAAGCGATGCAGGACGCGGCAAAGATCGACATGCCGATCGTGGCGCACTGTGAAGACAACACACTCATTTACGACGGTGTCATGCACGAAGGAAAACGCAGCGGGGAGCTTGGCCTGAAAGGAATCCCGTCCATTGCTGAGTCGGTCCACATTGCGCGCGATATCCTGCTTGCAGAAGCGGCAGGCACCCATTACCACGTGTGCCACGTCTCGACGAAAGAATCGGTCCGCGTCATCCGCGACGGCAAACGTGCAGGTGTGAACGTCACAGCGGAAGTGAGTCCGCACCACTTGCTGCTATCGGAAGAGGACATTCCTGGAAATGAAGCAAATTGGAAAATGAACCCGCCGCTCCGCAGCAAGGAAGACTTGGCTGCACTTCGCGAAGGGCTGCTTGACGGCACACTCGACTTTATCGCGACTGATCATGCACCGCACACAGCGGAAGAGAAAGCGAACGGAATGGAGCGCGCACCGTTCGGCATCGTCGGATTCGAAACGGCATTCCCGCTCCTGTACACGCGTTTCGTGGAAACAGGGGAGTGGACACTGCAGCAATTGATCGACTGGTTGACCGTCAAACCAAGTGAAACATTCGGACTGCCATACGGCACACTTGAAGTCGGCAGCACAGCAGATCTCGTGTTATTGGATCTGGAAAAAGAAAAAGAGATCGATGTAAATGAATTTTTATCGAAAGGGAAAAACACACCATTCGGCGGTTGGACGTGCAAAGGCTGGCCGGTGATGACAGTATTCGGCGGGGCAATCGTTTGGCAGGAGGAGGAAAATTGATGAAACGTTATCTAGTTCTGGAAGACGGCACCATTTTTGAAGGGACTGCATTCGGGAGTGAAGCGGCATCCACAGGAGAGATCGTCTTCAACACGAGCATGACCGGTTACCAGGAAATCTTATCGGATCCGTCCTACTGCGGACAGATTGTCACCATGACGTATCCACTCATCGGCAGTTACGGCATCAACAGCGACGACTTTGAATCGATTTCGCCGGCAGTGAAAGGGATGGCGGTCCGTGAACTGTCCGATTTCCCGTCGAACTTCCGGAGCAACTCCACGCTCTGTGACTTGTTGAAAACAAAAGGGATTCCAGGAATCCAAGGCATCGATACGCGCAAGTTGACGCGGCTGATCCGCGCAAAAGGCTCGATCAAAGGGATGCTGACGGAGAGTGGCGCAGAGCTGAACAAAGAAATGGCGGTTGTCTCACTTCAGGAATTGGAGCTGCCGACAGACCAGGTGGCGCAAGTATCGACGATGCGTCCTTATCCGAGTCCGGGGCGCGGCAAGCGAGTCGTTCTGATCGACTACGGCATGAAGCATGGCATCTTGCGCGAACTGAACAAACGCGACTGTGACGTCATCGTCGTCCCATACAATACGAGTGCGAAGGAAATCCTGGCATGGGGTCCGGACGGCATCATGCTTTCAAACGGACCAGGAAACCCGAAAGACGTAGAAGAATGTGTGGCAGTGGTCCGCGAACTGATCGGCGAAGTGCCGCTGTTCGGCATTTGTCTCGGCCATCAGCTGTTCGCCCGCGCATGTGGTGCAGACACATTCAAATTGAAGTTCGGCCACCGCGGTGGTAATCATCCGGTGAAAGATTTGACGACTGGGCGGATTGAAATGACGTCCCAAAACCACGGCTATGCGGTCGATGAAGAAACGCTTCAAGGAACACGTCTCGAAGTAACACACCGTGCAGTGAATGACGGCACGAACGAAGGGCTGGCACATCTAGATTTCCCGGCGTTCACGGTCCAATACCATCCGGAAGCGTCACCTGGCCCGGAAGACTCGAATTACTTGTTCGACCGTTTCATCGAATCCATGATTTCACACCGGAAGGAGCAGCAACATGCCTAAAAGACAAGACATCCAAAGTATCCTCGTGATCGGGTCCGGCCCGATCGTCATCGGACAAGCTGCAGAATTCGACTACGCCGGGACGCAGGCGTGCCTCGCATTGAAAGAGGAAGGGTACCGCGTCATCTTGATCAACTCGAACCCGGCGACCATCATGACCGATACAGAAATTGCGGATAAAGTGTACATTGAACCACTGACGCTTGAATTTGTCAGCCGCATCCTTCGGAAAGAACGGCCGGACGCACTGCTGCCGACACTGGGCGGACAGACTGGACTCAACATGGCGATCGAACTGGACGAGTCTGGTATCCTGAAAGAGCTCGGCATCGAAATTCTTGGCACGAAACTGGATGCCATCCACCAGGCGGAAGATCGTGATCTGTTCCGCACATTGATGAATGAGCTCGGCGAACCGGTTCCAGATTCCGACATCATCCATAACCTCGAAGAAGCGAAAGCTTTTGTCGCGCGCATCGGCTACCCGGTCATCGTCCGACCCGCCTTCACACTCGGCGGCACGGGCGGCGGGATTTGCCATAACGACGAGGAGCTGCAGGAAATCGTTACGAGCGGCCTGAAATACAGCCCAGTGACACAATGCCTGCTCGAAAAATCGATCGCCGGCTTCAAGGAAATCGAGTACGAAGTGATGCGCGACGCGAACGACACGGCCATTGTCGTCTGCAATATGGAAAATATTGATCCGGTCGGCATCCATACCGGTGATTCCATCGTTGTCGCACCGAGCCAGACACTGTCTGACCGTGAATACCAGATGCTCCGCAACGTCTCACTGAAGATCATCCGGGCTTTGAAAATCGAAGGCGGCTGCAACGTCCAGCTCGCACTCGATCCGGACAGCTTCCAATATTACATCATTGAAGTGAACCCGCGCGTCAGCCGTTCATCGGCGCTTGCGTCGAAGGCGACGGGCTACCCGATCGCCAAGCTGGCAGCGAAAATTGCAGTCGGTCTGCAGTTGGACGAAATGATGAACCCGGTGACGGGACGCACGTACGCTGCGTTTGAACCGGCACTTGACTATGTGGTCACGAAAATCCCGCGCTGGCCGTTCGACAAGTTCGAAGCAGCAAAACGTAACCTCGGCACCCAAATGAAAGCGACAGGGGAAGTGATGGCGATCGGCCGCACGTTCGAAGAGTCAATCTTGAAGGCGGTTCGTTCACTTGAAACCGGCCAATTCCACCTGGAACTGAAAGGTGGAAGCGACATGGCGGATGAGTGGATCGAGAAGCGCATCCGCCGTGCTGGGGACGAGCGGTTGTTCTTCATCGGAGAAGCATTGCGCCGCGGTGTGACGATCGAAACGATCCATGAATGGAGCCGCATCGACTCCTTCTTCCTGGATAAGTTCCGCAAGATCGTCGCATTCGAAAAAGAATTGGCGGAGAACGTCTTTGACTTCGCTGCTGCGAAGACAGCGAAACGTCTCGGCTTTGCTGACTGCACGATCGCGAAGCTATGGGGCGTGACGGAAGGGGAAGTGTACGCGTGGCGCAGACAGCAAGGGCTGATGCCGGTGTATAAAATGGTCGACACATGTGCTGCCGAATTCGAATCGGAAACACCGTACTTCTACGGTTCCTACGAAGACGAAAACGAGTCGGTGAAAACGGAAAAGGAAAGCGTCATCGTCCTCGGTTCTGGACCGATCCGGATCGGTCAAGGAGTGGAATTCGACTACGCGACGGTCCATTCCGTCTGGGCCATCCAGGAAGCCGGCTTTGAGGCGATCATCATCAACAACAACCCGGAGACGGTTTCAACGGACTTCTCGATTTCCGACAAACTATACTTTGAACCGCTGACGATCGAAGACGTCATGCACATCGTCGACCTTGAGAAGCCGGTGGGCGTCGTCGTCCAATTCGGTGGACAGACGGCGATCAACTTGGCAGAAGGGCTTGCACAGCATGGCGTGAACATTCTTGGCACGTCGCTCGAAGCGACTGACCGCGCAGAGAACCGCAATAAATTCGAAGCGGCACTCCGCGAGATCGGTATTCCGCAACCGCTCGGAAAAACGGCGGTATCCGCAGAAGAAGCAGTGGTCATCGCCAATGACATCGGGTATCCGGTGCTTGTCCGACCATCTTATGTGCTCGGCGGACGCGCAATGGAAATCGTCTACAATGAAGAAGATTTGAACCATTACATGGAGTTTGCAGTGGAAGCGAGCCCTGAACATCCGGTCCTCATCGACCGCTACTTGACAGGAATCGAAATTGAAGTGGATGCCATTTCAGACGGCGAAAATGTCCTGATCCCGGGCATTATGGAACATATCGAACGGGCAGGCGTGCATTCCGGTGACTCGATCGCGGTCTATCCGACACAAAATATTTCCGATGAATTGCTGGAAACGTTGACGGATTATACGACACGTCTTGCAAGAGGGCTCGAGATTGTCGGATTGCTCAATATCCAGTTCGTCATCTCAGAAGGCAAAGTGTTCGTCATCGAAGTCAATCCGCGCTCGAGCCGGACAGTGCCGTTCATGAGTAAAATCACAGCGATTCCGATGGCCAACATTGCGACAAAAGCGATTCTCGGCCAATCGATCGTCGCGCAGGGCTTTAACCCTGGACTGGCACCGATTGTGGGAGGTGTCTACGTCAAAGTACCAGTATTCTCCTTCGCGAAGCTGCGCCGCGTCGACATTACGCTCGGACCGGAAATGAAATCGACAGGCGAAGTTATGGGCAAAGACATCACACTCGAAAAAGCCTTGTACAAAGGGATGGCGGCTGCCGGCATGGAAGTGAAAGACCACGGGACGATTCTCATGACGGTGGCGGACAAAGACAAAGAAGAAGCTGCAGCGCTTGCAAAACGGTTCCAGGCGATCGGCTATCGGATTATGGCAACAGGCGGAACGGCTGAAGCGTTCAAAGGAGCAGGCATCCCTGTCACGGAAGTCGGCAAGATCGGTGCAGACGGCAAGACACTTCTGGACGTCATCCAAAACGGCGACGCACAGATCGTTGTCAACACGTTGACGAAAGGCAAGCAGCCGGAACGCGACGGCTTCCGCATCCGCCGAGAATCGGTAGAGAACGGCACACCGTGTCTCACTTCTCTTGATACGGCGGAAGCGATGCTGCGCGTCATCGAATCGATGACGTTCTCTGCGGAGGAAATGGGGGCGCTTGTATGATCCGGCAAGAACAGATGACGGTCATCAAGCAGCAGCAGATTGCTGACACTATTTTCGAATTGACGCTGGAAGGGGATATCGCACGTGGCATGGCTGCACCTGGACAATTCGTCCATGTGCGTGTCGCGGACAGTTTCGAACCGTTGCTGCGCCGTCCGATTTCCGTCGCTTCCATAGATACAGAAAATGGGCAGTTCACGATGATTTATCGTGCGGAAGGGCGCGGCACGACACTGCTCGCCGAGAAGAAGCCTGGGGACAAGCTTGACGTCCTCGGCCCGCTCGGCAACGGATTTCCGCTGGCGGAAGCTGGCAAGAAAGCATTCCTAATCGGCGGCGGCATCGGGGTTCCACCGCTTTATGAACTGGCGAAGCAATTGAATGCGCGCGGCGTGGAGACGGTCCACATCCTCGGATTCGAGGGTAAGCAGGCAGTGTTCTACGAAGAGGAATTCCGTTCGCTTGGTGAAACACATATCGCAACGGTCGACGGCTCGCACGGCACAGAAGGATTCGTCACGCATATTTTGAACGGCTTGCCGAAGGATTTCGACACGTACTTCGCGTGCGGACCGACGGCCATGCTTGATGCATTGCAACGCGCACTCGAAGAGAAAAAAGGCTTTCTTTCTTATGAACAGCGGATGGGCTGCGGCATCGGCGCGTGTTTCGCTTGTGTCTGCCGTACGACAAAAAATGAATTGGATTACGTGAAGGTCTGCTCGGACGGACCGGTATTTCCAGCAGGGGTGGTGATCTCATGACGGATTTGACAGTAAAACTTCCAGGACTCGAATTGAAAAACCCGATCATGCCAGCATCCGGCTGTTTCGGTTTCGGAAGAGAATATGCGAAGTTTTATGATTTGTCCGAGCTCGGGGCGATCATGATCAAGGCGACGACCGTCGAGACGCGTCTCGGCAATCCGACACCGCGCGTGGCGGAAACGGCGTCCGGCATGTTGAATGCCATCGGACTGCAAAACCCGGGACTCGAAGGTGTCGTGAATGCGGAGCTGCCGTTTTTGGAAGGATACGACGTGCCGATCATCGCAAACGTCGCCGGGACGACGACTGAGGACTACGTCAAAGTCGCAAAACGCATTTCTCATGCGCCGAACGTCCACGCACTCGAAATCAACATTTCGTGTCCGAATGTCAAGGAAGGCGGTATCACGTTCGGCACCGATCCGCAGATTGCGAAAGAATTGACACAAGCGGTCAAGGCGGTGTCTTCTGTGCCGGTGTACATCAAATTGTCCCCGAACGTCACCGACATCGTGTCGATCGCCAAAGCGGTGGAAGCGGGCGGAGCGGACGGACTGACGATGATCAATACGCTGCTCGGCATGCGGATGGATACAAAAACTGGGCGTCCGATCATCGCCAATGTCACAGGCGGTTTATCCGGCCCGGCCATCAAACCAGTCGCGCTCCGCATGGTATACGAAGTGCGGAAACAAACCGAGTTGCCAATTATCGGAATGGGCGGCGTCTCAAGTGTCGATGATGCCATCGATTTCCTGTCGGCTGGTGCGAACGCAGTGGCAGTCGGAACGGCGAATTTCGTCAATCCGTTTATCTGTCCGGAAATCATCAAAGCACTGCCAGCCCGCTTGAATGAACTCGGCTACGACTCGATCGAACAATTGACTGGAAGGAGCCACAGCTTATGACAAAACCGATCATTGCGCTCGATTTTCCGACAGGGGAAGCAGCGCTGCAGTTTCTTTCACAATTTACCGAGCCGCTATTTGTCAAAGTGGGGATGGAACTGTTTTACGAAGGTGGACCGGCGCTTGTGCGCGAAATTCGAGCACTCGGCCACGACATCTTCCTCGACTTGAAACTGCACGACATCCCGAACACCGTTGAATCGGCGATGCGTGTCATCGCAAAACTCAGTGTCGAACTGACCAATGTCCATGCGGCGGGCGGTCTGGAAATGATGCGCGCAGCGAAACGGGGGCTCGGGGACAGCGGTACGAAACTGATTGCTGTCACGCAACTGACGTCGACGAGCGCAGAAGAGATGCAGCGCGACCAATTGGTTTCGGTGAGCCTCGAAGAATCCGTCGTCCACTATGCGAAGCAGGCGAAAGCTGCCGGACTTGACGGCGTCGTCTGTTCCGTACACGAAGCGGGAATCATCGGCGAAGCATGCGGAGAAAGATTCCTCCGTGTAACACCAGGAATCCGCCCGGCGAACGTAGCAGCGGATGACCAAAAGCGTGTCGCCACGCCAAGCGGTGCGAAAATGAATGGCTCAACACATATCGTTGTCGGGCGTGCCATCACACGTGCGACGGACGCGAACGGCAGCTATGCCCAGATTCTGAAGGAATGGAGTGGTCAATGATGAAACAGAAAATCGCCAGACACTTACTCGAAATCGGAGCCGTCGAGCTGCGTCCGCATGACCCGTTCACATGGGCATCCGGCATCAAATCGCCAATCTACTGCGATAACCGGCTGACGATGTCATTCCCGTCAGTCCGGAAAGATATCGCGAAAGGGTTAGCCGACCTGATCCGCACACACTATCCGTCATGTGACGTGGTGGCCGGAACGGCAACTGCCGGCATCCCGCACGCCGCCTGGGTCAGCGATGAGCTCGATTTGCCGATGATCTACGTCCGCTCGAAGCCGAAAGGGCACGGGCAATCGAACATGATCGAGGGCAAAATCGAGCCTGGCAAAAAAGTCGTCGTCGTTGAAGACTTGATTTCAAAAGGTGGCTCTGTCCTGCAGGCAGCGAAAGCGCTTGAGGAATCCGGCTTCGAAGTGCTCGGCATCGTCGCGATTTTTACATACGATCTGCCGCAATCGGTCGAAGCGATTCACGGAGCAGGCTTCACGTTCCACACATTGACCGACTTCCCGGCACTTATCCAGGAAGCGGCCGAAATCCGTGCGATCGACGGATCGGATTTGCCGATGCTCGGTGAGTGGCACGAAGGATTGAAGGCCGGCACATTGCAAAGCTGACAAAATGTCGGCTTTTTTCTTTTTTGAGGATGTATCGGTGATGGTTTTCCCAATTAATTAGGTATACTGCCCGATTTGGACCAAATACTGTCGGAATTCACTAAAATACTGTCAAATTCCGGTTACATACTGTACGATTTAGTAACAAATACTGTCCAATCGCTAAAATAGGGCCGTTTCCATTTCCAGTTAATTGGACATACTATCTGCATTTGCGAAATACTATCCGGAAGCAAAATCCTGCAATAATACTAGGTCAAGCCTACGCAAAAATTAATTTGTCAGATAATAGTTGACAGCAACAATCCGACCGTTATATAGTGTATTCAACTACTATGCATCACAAGGTAGCTTTTTTCTTAAGCAGCTAACTTGCTTTACCAAGTACCAGAAGGAGTGGAGAAAATGGCGACCAGGAGTCAATTGTTGAAAGGGGTTTTGGATGCGTGTGTCATGGCGGTCGTGGAAGCGGAGCCGGTGTACGGATATGAGCTGTCGCAGAAGCTGCAGAAGATGGGACTGCCGGACATCAGTGACGGAACGATCTATCCGGTGCTGCTCAGGTTGCAGAAAAATGGCTTCATCCGCGGCGAGATGAGACCCTCCCAATCAGGACCGAACCGGAAGTATTATTTCCTGACGGACACGGGCAAAGAAGAGTTGGAGCAAATTGCAGACGAGTGGCAACTAATCGCTGTTCCGGTCAGCGAATTATTGAAAAGGAGTGAAGGCTGATGAGAGCAACCGACACATTGATCGCACAAAACAATGAAAAAAGAGCAGGACTCACAAAAGACAACATGAAAATGTACGAAGATCTGCTGCTGTATGTCCGGACGGATTTGCGCGTCGACGAGCAGGCAGGGGAAGAAGTGCTGATGGACATTCTCGATCACTTGCTCGATGCGCAGGAAAACGGCAGGACGGCGGAGCACGTACTCGGTAACCACCCGCAGGAATTTGCGGATGAACTGATTGAACAGCTGCCAAGCGAGAAAAAGCGTAACGTCACACTGTTTGTGCTGTCTCAGCTCGCTGGTCTCCTCGGCTGGTTCGCAGTCACGTATGGCGTGCTTCAATTGATCATCGGATTCTTCACAGAACAACCGATGGAAATTTCGCTCGGAAGCATCGCAATGATCCTTTTGACGAGTGTAGTCTGCACAATCGTCGGCGTCGTTACACTGTTCAAAATTATGCGCTCTTCACTGTTCAAGACGAAAAAAAAAGCGAGAATCCAGTACTGGAAAGCGGGACTTCTTGGAGCAGCATTGTTCTCAGCGATTCTTGTCGTCGTGCTGTACATTCCGCAGTTCGGCCCGGTCGTCAGCTTACCTTGGTGGACGTTCGTCACAACTGCCCTCGTGCTCTTCGTGATTGCAACACTGCTCGGGAAACGCGCGAAATAAACGCGTCTTTCGTGTATGATAAAGGCAGGAAGAATCACGTGTAGAGGAGAATCCAGATGCAGATCAGTAAACAGCAATTAGACGAGTGGACAGCGAAGCATCCTGAATTTGAACAGATTCTAGCGTTGCAGCCGGTGTATTGGCGGAATCCGAATCATGCACCGGTAAACGAACTGTCAGAACTGCCACTTTCAATGAAAGACATCAAAGAGGCTGAGGAGCTTTGGCAGCGTTTCGCACCATTTTTGGAAAAGGAATTCCCGGAACTAAAGGAGAGCGGCGGCATCATCGAGTCCCCGCTCCGCCGCATTCCGGCAATGAAACGCGCACTCGAGCAGCAATATGATTTCCAGCTCGCAGGAGATCTTCTCCTGAAATGCGACAGCGACTTGCCGATTGCGGGATCCGTCAAAGCACGCGGGGGCATTTACGAAGTGCTGCTGCACGCTGAAATGTTGGCGATCGAGGCAGGTCTCTTCCGGCCGGGGGAGTCGACGGAACGTTTTGCGTCCGAAGAATTCAAGCAATTTTTCAGCGGTTATGCAATCGGCGTCGGCTCGACCGGCAATCTCGGGCTCAGCATCGGCATCATGAGCGCTAAGCTCGGCTTCGATGTTTCCGTCTATATGTCATGGGATGCGAAGGCGTGGAAAAAAGAGTTGCTGCGTGAAAAAGGCGCACGGGTCGTCGAGTTCGCAGGCGACTTCAGCGTCGCGATCCAGTCCGGGCGACAGGAGACCCTGGAAAAGCGGGGTGCCTACTTTGTCGACGATGAGAAATCTTCCAGACTTTTTCTCGGCTATAGCACAGCTGCGTTGCGTTTAAAGCGGCAGCTGTCGGAAATGGGCATCACGATCGATCAAGATCGTCCGCTCGCGGTCCACTTGCCGTGCGGCGTCGGCGGGGCGCCAGGCGGCATCGCATTCGGCCTGAAACAAGTATTCGGCGATGCGGTCCGTTGCTTCTTTGTCGAACCGACCCATTCACCGGCGGTTCTTGCCGGCCTCTTGACCGGAGAAAAGTCGAACATCAGTGTCCAGGACCTCGGCATCGACAACATAACGGAAGGGGACGGCCTCGCAGTGGGGCGTCCTTCCGGGTTTGCTTCATCCTTTAATGAAAAAACCATCCGCGGCCTGTATACGGTCGAAGACGCGGAATTGTTCAAGCTGCTCGCACTTTTGGCGGATACGGAAGATATTGCCGTCGAACCGTCCGCGACAGCGGGCTTGATCGGTCCGGTTGTCGTTAGCCGGAGCAGTACGGAAGAGATTCTTGAAAACACGACACACATTGTATGGGCAACAGGCGGAGCACTCGTGCCGAAAGCCGAATGGAACGGGTTTTACAGCCGCGGCAAACAGCTGCTGGAGACCGATTAATCTTATCGAGGAAGTGGAACAGTGCAGAAATGTGAAGTATGCAACACCCGATTTTCGTGGAAGCAATTTTTCGTCTCGCTGATGTTGGCGTATCGCCCAGTCGCGTGCCGCTCGTGCGGGACGATCCATACCGTGACGAGCAAGACCCGCGTCTTTGCAGCGCTGCTATTGTTCGTGCCGGTCGTCATCGCGAACTTATATTTGATGGGTTCAGGCATCTATCTATTCCTCTTGGCGCTGCTCATCATTTTCGCAGTAGAGGCGTTGTTCCTGCCGTTTCTGATGAAATATACGGTGGAACCGGCGTCTGAAGAGTGAAGGGCTATTGAAGTGATTGGAGGGACTGCAAGTGAAGTTATTGATTTTAGGCGCGACGGGTCGTGTCGGAAGTGAGCTTGTCGAACAGGCGCTTCGCGGGGGACATCACGTCAACGTGCTCGTCCGCTCACCGGAAAAAATACAGCGCAACGTGGACAATCTGTCAATCTTCCAAGGAAATGTCTTGGTCAAAAATGACGTCATTCAAGCGATGCACGGAATGGACGTTGTCGTCAGTGCGCTGAACACGGACGGCACAACGACGCTGTCCGAAAGCATGCCCCTGATCATCGAAGCGATGCAAGAGACCGGGATCACACGCATCATCACGATCGGCACAGCCGGCATTCTGCAAAGCCGTGTGACACCGGAGGTCCTGCGGTATCAATCAAGTGAGTCGAAACGCAAGTTGACGCGGGCAGCGGAAGAGCATCATAAGACGTACGAAATATTAGCGGGTTCATCACTCGATTGGACGATCGTTTGTCCGACCTATTTACCGGACGGGGAACGGAAAGGGAAGTACCGTGTGGAACGTGATTCCTTGCCAGAAGGCGGGGCCCGGATCACTGTTGCCGATACAGCGGAATTCGCGTACAAGCAAATCGACAGCCTTGATTTCAATAAAGTGCGTGTCGGAATTTCATACTGACTTAGAACGACAAGAAGACCGTCGATTCAGCGTTGAATCGGCGGTCTTTGGTGTTCATAAATAATCGGCGTAGCGTTTCTCCAAGTAGTTCTGCAGCACCGTCATGACCGAGCAGATCGCCCAGTAAATGAGCGCAACGACGATGAGCATCGTCAACAAATCGTATTCGCGGCCACCGACGACGCGTGCTTTTTGGAAAATCTCAGGCACGGTGATCATGGCAGCAAGCGAAGATGCTTTGATCAAGTCCAAATAAATATTGGATAGCGGTGGCAGTGCGATACGGATCGATTGCGGCAGGATGATCCGGCGCATCGATTGCCAGTAAGTCATGCCGAGTGCACGCGATGATTCCCATTGGCCTTTGTCGACGGACGACAGCGACGAACGGAACACTTCCGCGATGTACGCCGCACTATTCAGTGAGAATCCGACAAGTGCCGCTTGGACTGCAGTGAACTGGATGCCGATGATCGGCAGCGCAAAATACAGCAGGAACAAAATGACCAGAATCGGGACGCCGCGCATGAAGGAAATGTACATGCGTGCCGGCCAGCGCAGTGCGAACCACGGCGAAGTCCGGGCGATTGAGATGAAGAAGCCGAGGACGACCCCGACTGCCATACTGATCAACGAAATATATAAAGTGTACCAAATGCCACTCAGGACATACGGAAGCGATTCGATCGCGAGCACCGGATCGAAAATCAGCTCCCACTTAATATCGGACATGCAAATAACCTCCATAACCTACCATACATTTATTATGTAAACAACACGCACATCCAGCCAAAAACTCTTGGCCGGAAACGTGTTCACTTCCGCAGCTTAATGACGAGTTCTTCGTCAGGTGTCACATACAACGTTTTCTGTTCGAAGTAAATAACAAAGCCTGGCTTCGCGCCGCTCGGTTTCTTCACTTGGCGGATGCTCGTGTAATCGACGGGCACCGAGGAAGATTCGCGCGCTTTACTGAAGTAGGCAGCGATTGTTGCGGCTTCCATCAGCGTCGTCTCATCCGGTTCGCTGTCGTGGATGACGACGTGGGAGCCAGGGATGTCTTTCGTGTGCAGCCAAACGTCTGATTTCGTCCCGACTTTGAACGTCACGTAATCGTTCTGCTTGTTGTTCTTGCCGATGGAAATCGGCGTGCCACTACTCGAAACGTACGATTCCACAGAAGGCTTCGTCGGCTTTTTCTTTTTCTTCGACTTCTGTGCTTTCATGTAGCCTTGTTCCGCGAGTTCTTCACGAATTTCTTCGATGTCCGAAAGCTCAGCCTGTTCGACTTGTTGCATCAGCGTCTCGAAGTAGGCGATGTCTTCGTTCGTGCGTTCCAATTGCTCAGCTGTCTTGACGACAGCGGTCTTGGCCTTTTGGTAGCGGGAATAATATTTCTGGGAGTTTTCGACCGCTGTTTTCCGCGGATCGAGCGTGATTTTCACTTTCTCTCCATTATAATAGTTGTCCACTTCGACTTCGTTCATACCTTTTTTGATCAAGTGGATGTTGGCCATGATGAGCTCGCCGTTCAATTGCAGCTGATCGCGCTTTTCCGCTTGTTGTTGTTCCTTTGTCAGCTTTTTCAGCTTCAGTTTCAGCTTGCTGATTTCATTTTGCAGCCAGCGCTCGAGATCTCCCGCTTGCTGTTTGACGCGGTCACGCTCTGCTTTCCGGTAATACATCCGGTCAAGCATTTCGCCGAGTGTCGGGAATTGTTGCACTTCGCCGTGCAGGTGAGTCAGGAGCGTCGCAGAGAAATACGACTTGCCGTTTTGTTCGATGAAATATCCGACCGGCTGCTCTTTTTTGAAGTCTGCGAGAAACGCTTCTGCCGTCGCTTTCGTGTCGCCACCTTGGAGCATGCGCGTGTTCAGCTCGAGCGCCAGGAGCGGAGACAGTCCAGCGTATGTAGCGACCAATTCTTTCGGACCGTGTCCTGCGAGGCGCTCAGGTTCCGTGAACGGATTGCGCTTTTCCTGGGACGGCGGGAAGATGTAAGGCTGGCCCGGCATGATCGTGCGGTACGAGTTGACGCTCGGCGGCAAGTGCTTCAAGCTGTCAAGAATCATCATGCGTTCGGCATCGACAAGAATGACGTTGGAATGACGTCCCATAATTTCGACGTGGAGCTCACGTTCGATGTCGTCACCGATTTCGTTTTTGGAACGGATCTTCAAGATGATCAGCCGGTCCAGCTCATGCTGGATGACTTCCTTGATGACGCCGCCCTCGATATGCTTCCGGAGCAGCATACAGAACATCGGTGGCTCGGATGGATTGGATCCACCGTTCGCCGTCAAATGGATGCGGGAATAGGACGGGTGGATCGAAATCAGCAATTTATGATTTTTTCCTTGTGAGCGTATTTGCAAAATCAGTTCAAGCTCGTTCGGCTGATGAACTTTTGAAATTCTGCCTGTGACAAGCTGCTGTAATTCACTTGTCATCGCTGTTGTAAACAAGCCATCGAATGCCATGTGTATCCCTCTTTCAAATCGTTTTGTTCCATCTTATCATTTTCAGCATAGAATATGATATAATAAGGCAGTTACCTAAAAGAGACGGAAGCGGCAAAGGCATTCCACAATTTGTTGGGAGTCGCCTGCAACGAGCCGTAAAACAGAGATGACGAAACGAATGAGGGATAATATGAGTAAACATCGTGGACTGCTGATTGTATTGTCCGGCCCTTCTGGCGTCGGCAAAGGCACAGTACGTAAAGAGCTGTTCTCGCAGCCGGATACAAATTATGAATACTCCATTTCGATGACAACACGCCAGCCACGTGAAGGCGAAGTGGATGAAGTCGATTATTTTTTCAAGACGAGAGGCGATTTTGAAAAACTGATCGAACAAGGCCAACTGCTCGAGTACGCACAGTACGTCGACAATTATTATGGCACGCCGCTTGAATATGTCGACCGCATGCGCGATGCAGGTCGGGATGTTTTCTTGGAGATTGAAGTGCAAGGAGCGTCACAAGTTCGGGAGAAGGTTCCGGACGGATTGTTCATCTTCCTGGCACCGCCGAGTTTGTCGGAGCTTGAGGAGCGCCTTGTCGGCCGTGGAACGGAAAGCGACGACGTGATCGCTTCACGCATCTCTGCCGCACGACAAGAACTTGAGATGATGAACCTGTATGATTATGTCGTCGAGAACGATGAAGTCGAGAAGGCATGTGACCGCATCAATGCGATCATCATCGCTGAGCATTGTCGCCGTGAACGGGTAGAGAAACGCTATTTTGATATGCTAAAGGAGAATGCTTAATGTTATATCCATCAGTCGATAAATTGAAAACACAGATCAACTCGAAATACTCACTGGTTGCACTCGCTTCTAAACGTGCACGTGAGCTGTATGAAAAAGAAGAGGAAATGCTTGGAGAGTACACGTCTGCGAAACCAGTTGGCAAAGCGCTTGAAGAAATCGCAGCTGGTGTTTTGAAACAAGAACAGCAGGACGAATCAGCGATCTACGAAGACGAAATTTAAAGATGAAACAGACCGATAACTCCCAGAGCAGATTTGTTCTTTGGGAGTTTGTTGTTTAGAAAGGGTGTAAAATATGTTGGAAAACCGGAAAATCCTTCTTTGTGTATCTGGCGGTATCGCAGTTTATAAAGCGGTAGCATTAGTCAGCAAATTGTCCCAGGCGGGCGCGGACGTGAAAGTGATCATGACTGAATCGGCACGGGAGTTCGTCCAGCCACTGGCATTCCAAGTGATGTCGCGGAACGATGTGTATTTCGATACGTTCGATGAAAAAGATTCGTCTGTCATCGCACACATCGACCTTGCTGACTGGGCGGATTTGATTCTTGTGGCACCAGCCACGGCGAACGTCATCGGCAAACTTGCGAACGGCATTGCGGATGATATGGTGACGACAACATTGCTAGCGGCGACAGCACCAATTTGGGTCGCGCCTGCGATGAACGTCCATATGTATGACCACCCTGCGGTCAAGCGGAACATCGACCGGCTGTATGGAGACGGCATCCGCTTCATCGAGCCGTCTGAAGGCTTCCTTGCATGCGGCTACGTCGGGAAAGGCCGTCTGGAGGAGCCAGAGAAAATCACGGCACTTGTCGGAGAACACTTTACGGCAGCACCAGGTCCGTTGACGGGCAAAAAAGTCGTCGTAACAGCCGGACCGACGCGCGAACGCATCGACCCGGTCCGTTTCTTGACGAACTTCTCGAGCGGCAAAATGGGCTATGCCATGGCACAAGCGGCAGCTGAGCTTGGAGCTGAGACGATCCTCATCAGCGGCCCTGTCTCCTTGCCTGTACCTGCCGGTGTGAAACGCGTCATGGTGGAAAGCGCGAAAGACATGTACGACGCAGTGCTTGCGCAATATGACAATGCGGACATCGTCGTCAAGACAGCAGCGGTTGCGGATTATCGTCCGAAACACATCGCTTCGTCGAAAGTGAAGAAAAAAGACGGG
The DNA here is from genome assembly GCF_009707665.1 of Planomicrobium sp. YIM 101495. Lineage (GTDB taxonomy): Bacteria > Bacillota > Bacilli > Bacillales_A > Planococcaceae > Planococcus. The sequence continues at coordinate 862,220 of NZ_WLZW01000001.1, read as the reverse complement.
GAATCCGTTTTAGAGTTAGAACGTACAGACGACATCTTGAAAACGCTCGGTTCGATGAAGCAGCACCAGCTGCTCATCGGCTTCGCGGCTGAAACAAATGACGTCGACACGTATGCAAAAGGGAAATTAGAGAAGAAAAATGTCGATTACATTATCGCCAACGATGTGTCGAAAGCGCAAAGAGGCTTCGACGCGGATACGAACGCAGTAACGGTATTTGGAAAAGATGATTTCCAGCAGCAGTTCGATTTGATGCCGAAACCGGTTTTGGCGAAGCAATTGCTTGAACTAATTGTGGAACGGGAAAATATCCATGATCGCTGAAGTCATCGTCGATGTCGCAGCACATCCGATCGACCGGCCATTCGATTATGCAATACCGGCCAAATTTACTGCATTGATCGAACCGGGCATGCGCGTCAAAGTGCCGTTCGGACCACGAAAAGTGCTTGGATTCATTACAGGAATCAAAGAAACAAGTGATTTTGACCCGAAGAAGCTGAAGCCAATCCACGAACTGATGGACGTCGCACCTGTATTGAACGAAGAATTGCTCGACCTGGCCAAATGGATGAAACGTGAGACCGTCTGTTTCGAGATCGATGCATTGAAAGTGCTCATTCCGGCGGCGCTCCGTGCGAAGTATGAAAAACGATTCGTATTGAACGCACGGCTTGAAGAAATTGCACCTGAGCTGCATCCTTTGTTCGACCAGAAGCCATTTGTAAAAATGCAGGACGCGGCGGACTTTTACCCGCTTTTGAAAAAAGAGATGGACAAAGGAACGATTACAGCGGACACCGACATCAGCCAGCAAACAGCTATCAAGAAAGTGCGCATCGTCCATTTTGCGGAAGCGGAGCAGCTCGCCTCCATCGAAATCCGGAAAAATGCGAAGCAGCAGGAGAAACTGCTGGACTTTATGCGTGCGCATGCTGGTGAAGCGTTCGAGTCGGCCGATCTGCAGAAGCAAGCAGGTGTGACGTTACCGACGATCTATAGCCTTGTGGATAAAGGAGCGGCGTCACTGTCGAATGAAGAACATTACCGCGATCCGAAGATGCTGCAAGAGGCGGAGAAGAAAGACGCGCTCGCGATGACGCCTGCGCAGCAGGACGCATATGACGCTATCACAGCTTCACTCGGTACTTCACGGACGTTCTTGCTCCACGGTATCACCGGAAGCGGCAAGACGGAAATTTATTTGCAAACGATCGATCAAGTTTTGAAGCAAGGAAAAGAAGCCATCATGCTGGTGCCGGAAATTTCCTTGACTCCACAAATGACACTCCGCTTCAAAGAACGTTTCGGTGACAAAGTAGCCGTTCTTCATAGTGGATTGTCGGCAGGAGAGAAATACGATGAATGGCGCAAAATCCAGCGCGGCGAAGTGCAGGTGGCTGTCGGCGCGCGTTCAGCGGTCTTTGCCCCGTTCGAGAACCTCGGGCTGATCATCTTGGATGAAGAGCACGAAAGCAGCTACAAGCAAGACGATTCACCTCGCTACCATGCACGCGACATCGCGATTTACCGAAGTGGCAGGCATCAGTGCCCAGTCATTCTCGGCTCGGCAACGCCTTCGCTGGAATCGTATGCGCGTGCGCAAAAAGGTGTCTACGGTCTATTGGTGCTCGACAAACGGGCGAAGAACCAGCCGCTTCCGACCGTCAACATCGTCGATATGCGTGAGGAACTGCGGAACGGCAATCGTTCGATGTTCTCGGTTCCACTGGCAGAAGCCATCCGGGAACGCATCGAAAATGGCCAGCAAACTGTGCTGTTCTTGAACAAACGTGGGTATTCATCGTTTGTCCTGTGCCGTGATTGCGGGACAGCGGTGCAATGCCCGAACTGTGATATTTCATTGACCTACCACCGTTCGAGCGAAGCGCTCCGCTGCCATTACTGCGGCCACGATGAGCCAGTCCCGACGAGCTGTCCGGAATGCGAAAGCGAGCACATCCGCTTTTTCGGAACGGGGACGCAAAAAGTCGAGGAAGAATTGGCACGCCTGGTTCCAGAAGCACGTGTGCTCCGGATGGACGTCGATACGACACGGAACAAAGGCTCGCACGAACGGATCTTGGCTGCGTTTGGCGAAGGGAAGGCCGATATTTTACTCGGCACCCAAATGATTGCCAAAGGGCTCGACTTCCCGAACATTACGCTTGTTGGGGTACTGTCTGCCGATACGACGCTCAATTTGCCGGACTTCCGTGCTGCGGAGAAAACGTACCAGCTGCTGACGCAAGTGAGTGGACGCGCTGGCCGGGACAAGCTCCCGGGTACCGTGTACATTCAGACGTATTCGCCGGAGCATTACGCGGTGACGCTCGCGAAGGATCAGCTGTATGAGCCGTTCTATGAACAGGAAATGGCCATGCGGCGAGCGAGTGGCTATCCGCCGTATTATTTCGTGGCGAATATCCAGTTCACACACGAAGATTTGATGACGGCTGCAACATACGCTGAACAGACGGTCCGTTACCTCGCCCAGCAATTGTCGCCGGGCACGGTCATCATCGGCCCGTCCGCTGCCTTGATCGCCCGTATCAACAATAGATATCGCTATCAATGTTTGATAAAATACAAAAAAGAACCAAGGCTTGCAGAAGTCATGCAGCAATTGATCAAAGTATACAGAACCGATTGGCTTAAAAAAGGTGCGACGTTATCGATCGACCTGAACCCGACAACGGTCATGTAAATAGGGAAGAGGATTAGGAAATGGCTATTCTGGAAATTGTGAAACACCCGAACGGTAAATTGGAAGAGAAATGCAGCGACGTCAAGAAATTCGACAAGAAGCTCGGTGCATTACTCGATGATATGTACGAAACGATGATTGACGCGGATGGTGTCGGCATTGCTGCACCACAGATCGGTGTCAACATCCGCGCAGCGATCGTTGATTTTGGCGAAGGCCAAGACCCGATTGAAATGATTAACCCGGAGCTAGTCCTGTTTGAAGGGGCGGAAACGGACATCGAAGGCTGTCTCAGCTTCCCAGGCATCTACGGAGAAGTGGAACGCCCGGACCACGTGAAGATTCGCGCACAAGAACGTGACGGCTCATGGTATGAACTTGAAGCAGAAGGATACGAAGCACGTGCAATCCAGCACGAAATCGACCATTTGAACGGCATTTTGTTCACAAGCAAAATTTCGACATACATCACACAAGAAGAATTGGACGCGATCATCGCGCAAGGGGAAGAGGAGGAACAGGCATGACGAAAATCGTATTCATGGGAACGCCTGCATTCTCGGTACCGATCCTGCGTATGCTTTCAGAAGAGGGCCACGACATCATCGCAGTCGTCACGCAGCCGGACCGTCCAGTCGGGCGCAAGAAGCAAATGACACCGACACCGGTCAAAGAAGAGGCGTTGCGTCTAGGACTGCCGGTCTTGCAGCCGGAAAAACTGAAGAATCCGGAAGAGCTGGAAGAAGTGCTTGCACTGGAGCCGGACCTCATCATCACGGCAGCATTCGGCCAGATTTTGCCGAAGGAGCTGCTTGATGCACCAAAGCTTGGCGCAATCAACGTCCATGCATCTCTACTCCCGGAATACAGAGGAGGCGCGCCGATTCATCAAGCGGTCATCGACGGCAAAGATGAAACGGGCGTCACAATCATGTACATGGCAGAGAAATTGGATGCTGGGGACATCATTTCCCAACAAGCAGAAGCGATTACGCCGGAAGACGACACAGGCTCGATGTTTGATAAATTGAGCGTTGTTGGTACGGATTTGCTGAAAGAAACATTGCCATCGATCATCGACGGCACGAACGCGCGCATTCCGCAAAACCACGACGAAGCGACGTTCGCTCGCAATATTTCACGCGAACAGGAACGCATCGACTGGACACAACCAGCTCAGGCAATCGTCAACCAAGTACGCGGCTTGTCTCCGTGGCCGGTCGCTTTCACGACATTCAACGACGGTACGATGAAAATCTGGAAAGCAGCAGTAAGTGAACACGATGCGGCAGGTAACCCTGGTCAAGTGTTGGCACTCGATAAAGATGCCATCATCGTCAAAACGGGCACTGGTGCAATCGCTGTCACTGAACTACAGCCTTCCGGCAAAAAGCGCATGACGGCGAAAGACTATTTACAAGCGCCGAAACTGCAGGCGGGAGACTTGTTTGAATGAAAGATAAAAAAATTACCGGCAACGTCAGGGATGCGGCTTTTACCATCCTATGGGCAGTCGAAAACAAACAAGCATACAGTAACTTACTCCTGACAAAAACGATGGACAGTCATGCAGTCGCACCGAAAGACCGTGGCCTCTTGACCGAAATCACATACGGTACACTTCAGCACCAAATGACGCTCGATTATTATTTGGAGCCGTTCATTAAAGGGAAGGTCGAGCCGTGGGTACGCGTGCTGTTGCGCATGTCGTTGTACCAGATCGTCTATTTGGACCGCATCCCGAACCACGCTGCCGTCAACGAAGCAGTAGAAATCGCCAAGAAACGCGGACATGCTGGTATCGGTTCGATGGTCAACGGCGTTCTCCGCTCTGTTTTGCGAAACGGCGTCCGGAACTTCGAAGACATCAAAGACGAAGTGACGCGACTGTCAATCGAGACGAGTCACCCGGTGTGGCTCATCAAACGTTGGATCGGCCAGTTCGGCTATGACAAGACGCGCGAAATGGCACTGGAAAACAACAAGATCCCGCCTCAGACGGTCCGTGTCAACACGGTCAAGACGACGGTGAAAGAAGCCATCAAGATGCTTGCAGACGAAGGCATGATAGCGGAAGCAAGCGGTGTTGTACCGGAATGTTTGATGGTGACGGGCGGGCAGCCGGCGCGTTCCAATACTTTCGCGCAAGGCTTCATCACGATCCAAGACGAAAGCTCGATGCTGCCGGCGTATGCACTGCAAGTAGAACCAGGACACCGCGTCCTCGACTTGTGTGCAGCACCTGGCGGGAAAACGACGCACATTGCTGAGAAGATGGGCAACAAAGGGGAACTGCAGGCACTTGATTTGCACGACCATAAAGTGAAGCTCATCAAACAAGCAGCGACTCGTCTCGGCCATACGATCATCTCAGCGCAAGCGGGAGATGGCCGGAAAATCCGTGAGCAATTCGGAGATGCAGCATTCGATCGCATCCTCGTCGATGCACCGTGTAGTGGCCTTGGCGTCATCAAGCGGAAGCCGGATATCAAATATTCCAAGCAGGAAGCGGATTTTGAACGACTGCAAAGCATCCAGCTGGATTTGCTCGATGAAGCAGCAGCTATGCTGAAAGTCGGCGGCATCGTCGTCTACAGCACATGTACAGTCGATGCAGAAGAAAACGAAGGAACGGTTCGCCGCTTCTTGGCAGAGCATCCGGAAATGGAATCCGTTCCGGTCCAGCTTCCTTTTACAAAAGAACAAAATGAACAACACTTTGTACAAGTATTTCCACAGGATTTTGGCGGCGACGGCTCGTTCGTGTCCGCTTTCTGTAAAAACGGCCAGTAATGAGGAAGTGGGGAATGGGACTTGTTTCAATATGTAATCGAAAGTGATACGGGATTGAAAAGAGAAATCAATGAGGACCGTGTGGCAGTGGCAAAACGTTCGGACGGTCTCCTTCTTGCTGTTGTAGCAGATGGCATGGGCGGACACAACGCCGGCGACGTCGCCAGTGACATGACAGTGAAATCCCTCATCGAACAGTTTTCGGAAGAGCAAGGCGCGGAATTGAAGACAGCGGAGCAACAAAGAAGCTGGTTGTCGGAACATGTCCGGCGTATCAACCGCGAAGTCTTCGAGTACTCGGAGAAGACTCCAGGATGTAAAGGCATGGGGACGACACTGATTGCAGCCATGATCGACCATGGGAATTGTATCATGTGCCACATCGGCGATAGCCGTGCGTATTTGATCGGTTTCGAAGGCTTGGCCGTACCATTGACGCGTGACCATAGTTACGTCAACGTTCTTGTCGACAGCGGTGAGATCAGCCAGGAAGAAGCGGAGATGCATCCGAAGAAAAACTGGATCGTCAAAGCACTTGGGACAGAACCATCGATCGATGAGGAATTGATCCAATTCGCCATTCCGCGCGACAGCTACTTCCTGATCTGCACGGACGGCTTGACGAACAAAGTGGAAGACACAGAAATTGCCGAATTGGTCACGTCGGAGATGGCTTTGACCGAAAAAGGCCATACATTGGTCGGTTTGGCCAATGAACGTGGAGGAGAAGACAATATCTCCTTAGTTCTCCTGTCCTCGAAGATTGAGGAGGGGAATCCATGATCATCGGAAAACGCATCAATGGCCGCTATAAAATCCTTGAACTCATAGGCGGCGGAGGTATGTCGAATGTTTACCTTGCCCATGATGTGATCCTCGATCGAGACGTTGCCATCAAGATTTTGCGCTATGATTTTTCGAATGAGGAAGAATTGCGACGTCGCTTCCAGCGTGAAGCGCTGTCGACGACGAGTCTGGCGCATCCGAACATCGTTAACATTTTCGATGTCGGGGAAGACAAAGATATGCATTACTTGGTCATGGAATATGTACCAGGGAAGACGCTGAAAGATTACATCATCGATTTTGCGCCGGTAGAGCCGGAGCGGTCAGTGCAAATCATGAAGCAATTGGCGTCGGGGCTTGAACATGCCCACCATAATCAGATCATCCACCGGGACATCAAACCGCAGAACATCTTGATGGACGCGGAAGGCAATGTGAAAATCAGTGATTTCGGAATCGCGATGGCACTGAGCGCGACTTCTTACACACAAACAAACTCCGTCCTCGGAACGGTCCATTATTTGTCGCCTGAACAAGCGCGAGGCGGTATGGCGAACAAGAAATCCGACATTTACTCGCTCGGAATCGTCATGTTCGAACTGCTGACAGGGAGACTCCCGTTTTCAGGAGAATCCGCTGTTTCCATCGCATTGAAGCATTTGCAGACAGAAACACCATCTTTGCGCGAGATCGTTCCGACATTGCCGCAGAGCTTGGAGAACATCGTCTTGAAAGCGACAGCGAAACGACCGGAACACCGTTACCAGACGGTCGGGGAAATGGAAGAGGACTTATCCACAGCTCTGTTACCGGAACGTTTGAATGAACCGAAATTCGTCATTCCGATCGATGATGATGAAACGCGCGCCATGCCGGTCATTAAAGATGCTGCTGCGTATGGCAACGTTGAAGAAACGAAGACAGCTGTGCCGACCGCTGCGAAACCGGTTGCCGAACCGGTGAAACAAAAACCGGCGAAACCAGTGAAGAAGCGGAAGAAATGGCCGGTCATTTTGCTTTCTGTGATTGCCTTCCTGCTTATCGGCGGGATCGTCACAGCGCTCGCTTTCCCTGACCTGTTCGAACCGAAGCAGATCGAAGTGCCGGACGTCGCAGGGATGGAACGTGACGAGGCAAGGGAAGAGCTGCGTGCGAATGGCTTCGAGCTCGGGGAAGAAGCGGAGCAGGCGTCTGAAGAAGTGGCAGCAGGGCTTGTCATCCGGACCATACCGGAAGCTGGCAAGTTGCGCGATCCGGGAGCGGAAGTGCAGCTCTATATAAGCTCCGGCAAAGTCATGAAAGAACTCGGGGACTACACGGGACGTACGATTGAACGCGCTACAGAACTTCTGGAAGAACAAGGCTTCACGCAGTTCGAACAGGAAGAGCAGTTTTCCGATCAGCCGGGAGGCACGGTGCTGGAGCAGCTTCCTGAACCGGGAAGCGAAGTGGCTGTCAGCGATACGACAATTCGGTTCGTCGTCAGTAAAGGGAAGGATATGCGGGAAGTCCAGGACATGACAGGCTTCACTGAAGAAGAGATGCGTGAATACGCCCGCTCTTCCGGATTCCATATCCGCGTCGTCGGAGAAGAGAATTCGACGACGATTCCACAAGGGAATGTCCTGTCGCAGCGTCCTGCTGCGGGCACGGAAGTCGAAGCTGGCGGGGACATCGAAGTGACGCTCTCACTGGGAACACCTGCCTTGCCAATGAAGACATACATCCAGACAATCGATATCCCGTATGACGCGGAAGAGACAGAAGAGCCGCTCGAGCAGGAAATTCGGATCTTCATCCAGGATTCCAACCGCACGATGGATGAGCCAGTCGAGACATTCACGATCATCGAGAATGAATCACGCCGCATCCAAATGCAAATCGAAGAAGGTGCTTCTGCCACTTACCGTGTGACACGTGACGGAGAAGTCATTATTGAAGAGACGATCAATTACAATAACGTTGAATAAAGGAGGGGCTTTATGCCGAAAGGGCAGATTCGAAAAGCGCTAAGCGGGTTTTACTACGTTTACGATAAAGAAACCGGACGCAACATCCAGTGCAGGGGGCGCGGCGTCTTCCGCAACAGGCAAGTCCATCCGCTTGTCGGAGACTGGGTCGATTACGAAGTCGAAGAAGGATCGGACGGCGTGCTGATGCACGTCCACGAGCGGGATAATGAATTGGTACGTCCGCCAATCGCCAATATCGATCAAGCCTTGCTTGTATTCTCTGCGAAGCAACCGGACTTTCATCCGCTCCTCCTTGACCGTTTCTTGACGGCGATCGAAGCGCATAATATCCAACCGGTCATCTTGCTGACAAAAATCGATTTACTGGCAGATGACGAGAAGCAGGCGATTGTGCAGTACAGCGAAGATTACCGCAAAATTGGTTACGAAGTGATCGAGACGTTCAAAGGAGATCCGAAGCTTGCAGAACGAATCTTACCTGTTCTCGAGGGGAAAGTCAGTGTGCTGGCGGGGCAATCTGGTGTCGGGAAGTCGACAGCACTTAACACGCTGCTCCCGGAACTTCAGTTGAAGACGGATGACATCTCGAAAGCGCTCAACCGTGGGAAGCATACGACTCGCCACGTGGAGCTGATCGAAGTCGGTGATGGATTGCTGGCGGATACGCCGGGCTTCAGTTCGTTCGACTTCGACATGCTGGACAAAGAACAGCTATCCGCGTGCTTCCCAGAAATGGCGGAGCGTTCCGGCGGTTGCAAATTCCGGGAATGTCTCCATACGAACGAGCCGAAATGTGCAGTGAAACGGGCAGTCGAAGACGGGGAAATCTCCACTTACCGATATGATCATTATGTAAAGTTTCTTGAAGAAATTACAGAACGAAAGCCGAGGTATTCCAATGATTAAAATTGCACCTTCCATTTTAGCAGCAGATTTCTCGAAATTGGGACAAGAAGTGAAAGACGTCGAAGCCGCAGGAGCGGACTGGATCCACATCGATGTCATGGACGGCCATTTCGTTCCAAACATTACGATGGGACCGATTGTTGTGGATGCACTTCGTCCATTGACCGAGTTGCCGCTCGACGTCCATTTGATGATCGAGAACGCAGATCGTTACATCGAAGCATTCGCAAAAGCGGGCGCTGACATCATCACGGTACACGTGGAAGCATGTCCGCACCTGCACCGTACACTTCAGCTGATCCGTTCGTTCGGTGTCAAGCCGGGAGTCGTCTTGAATCCACATACACCGATCGAAACAATCCAGCACGTGCTGGAAGACATCGATGTCGTCTTGTTCATGACTGTGAACCCAGGCTTCGGCGGACAGAAGTTCATTCATTCTGTTGTGCCGAAAGTGGCGGCATTGAAAAAAATCATCGATGAAAAAGGCTTGGACATTGAAATCGAGATCGACGGAGGCATCAATGCCGAGACGATCGTCCCATGTGCAGAAGCGGGCGCGACCGTCTTTGTTGCAGGTTCTGCGATTTATAACCAAGAAGACCGCGCAGCAGCTTTGACACGCATTAAGCGTGCAGGACAAGAGGCGCTGGCGTGAAGATCGTCATCACAGCAGGAGGGCCGGCAGCAGAGCTGCCGGACTTTTCTCTATGGGAGGATGTTTCATACGTCGGCGTCGACGCAGGCTGTATGACGCTTCTGGAAAAAGGGGTTCACCCGGTTGCGGTCGTGGGGGATTTCGATTCGGTGTCAGACGCGGAATATGAACATCTACGTGGAATGTTTCCGGATTTGGAGAAAGTGTCTGCCGAAAAAGACGAAACTGATACAGAACTGGCGTTGCAAAAAGCTGTCGAACTTGGCGGGAACCACATCACCGTAATCGGAGTTACCGGTGGCCGGCTCGACCATTACATGAGCGCGCTCCACGCAGTTTACAACTACCAAGAGCGCTATTCGGATGTGGCGTTCGAAATCGTCAACTACCGGAACCGGCTCCGTTTTCTCAGCATTGGTGAGCATCAAGTCGGGAGCGATCCAGCTTATAAATATATTTCGTTTTATCCGTTCAGCGAGGCGATCGAAGGTTTTCATTTGAAGGGCTTCAAATATGAAGTCGTGGACGAGACGATCCCGTTCGGCTCGACCCGTTTCGTGTCGAATGAACTGGACGGCGAAGGAATGGTCGTCATCGGCCGGGGGAATTGTTTGATGATCGAAAGCAGCGACATTTAAAGAAAACAAAAAAAGCCGATCTGGACACGGAGTCCAAATCGGCTTTTTTCAAGAACGCAGATTAAACGCGTTCAACTTTTCCTGATTTCAATGCTCTTGCAGAAACCCATACACGTTTCGGTTTACCGTCTACAAGGATGCGAACTTTTTGAAGGTTTGCTCCCCATGTACGTTTTGACGAGTTCAACGCGTGTGAACGAGTGTTTCCAGAACGAGCTTTGCGACCGCTGATTGCACATACTTTAGGCATGTAAGTCCCTCCTCACAAGTGAAGCTGAAAATTATAATAGCATTTCAGTTCGTTTTCGTTTCACATACTTTAATAATTTACCATAGACAAAATCGCTTTGCAACCGATTTAGACAACCTTTCAAGAAAAAAACCTTTACACCCCAAAACGGTTACTTTTAATATAAAGCAGTTTGATGTAGAATGTAAGAAGTGAAATAGGACTCAAGGAGGAATTGTCAATGTCGATTGAATTAACGAATGAATATGGTCAAATCGATATTTCCAATGACGTGATCGCCCAAATAGCAGGCGGTGCAGCCATTGAATGCTACGGAATTGTCGGCATGGCGACCAAACACCAGATCCGTGATGGGCTTACGGACATCCTGCGCAAGGAAAACTTTGCAAAAGGTGTGATCGTGCGCCAGGAAGATGGCGATTTGATGGTTGATATGTATGTCATCGTCAGCTATGGAACGAAGATCTCGGAAGTGGCTTATCAAGTCCAGTCCAAAGTAAAATATACAATTACGAAGACACTGGGTATGACTGTGAAAGCAGTGAATATCTATGTGCAGGGAGTTCGTGTGACGAACCCGTAAGAGGAGGAAATGTCTGTTATGAAGTCATTAAATGGTATACAATTCGCAGAAATGGTGCAGATGGGTGCTCATCATCTGTATCAGAACGCGGATTACGTGGATGCATTGAATGTCTTTCCGGTGCCTGACGGCGATACGGGAACGAATATGAACTTGTCGATGACATCAGGTGCGAAGGAAACGGAAGCGAATGCAGGAGAACACTTAGGCCAAACGGCTGCAGCGCTATCGAAAGGCCTATTGATGGGTGCGCGAGGAAACTCCGGTGTCATCTTGTCGCAACTTTTCCGCGGTTTCGGGAAATATGTAACGGACTTTGACGAGTTGTCTGCACGCCAGCTGGCGGAAGCATTCCAGCACGGCGTCGAGACGGCATACAAAGCGGTCATGAAGCCAGTGGAAGGAACAATTTTGACAGTGGCGAAAGACGCTGCAGCGAAAGCGATGGAAGTCTCCGAAAATGAGGAAGACATCATCGTTCTTTTCGAAGCATTGGTTGTCGAAGCGAAGGCTTCACTCGAACGCACGCCGGACCTGCTTCCGGTCTTGAAAGAAGTCGGTGTGGTCGACAGCGGCGGGCAAGGCCTTGTTTATGTTTACGAAGGCTTTTTGGCGAGCTTGAAAGGCGAAGCGCTTCCAGAAAGAGAAACTAGCGGCATCATGGATGAAATGGTCTCAGCTGAGCACCATAAGAACATTGCGAGCTTCATGGATACAGCGGATATCGAATTCGGATACTGCACAGAATTCATGGTCAAATTCGAAGATGGCAAAAAATCATTCAACGAAGACGCTTTTCGTAATGACTTGAGCATTTACGGAGATTCCCTGCTTGTCATCGCGGATGACGAAATTGCGAAAATCCATATCCATTCCGAAGAACCGGGCAAAGTGCTTACATACGGTCAGGAATACGGCAGCTTGATCTCGATGAAAATCGAGAACATGCGCCAGCAGCACATCGACATCGTCGGCGAAAAACCGGAAGCGGCACAGCAGCAAGGCCTGAAGCATCCATATGCAATCATCACTGTCGCAATGGGCGAAGGCGTTGCAGAATTGTTGCGCTCGATCGGTGCTTCTTACGTCATCGAAGGCGGCCAGACGATGAACCCTTCCACGGAAGACATCGTTACGGCGATCAAGGCGGTCGGTGCAGAACGCGCTATCATCCTGCCGAACAATAAAAATATCGTCATGGCTGCTCAACAAGCAGCTGAAGTAGCAGGCATCGAAGCGGCAGTCGTGCCGACAAGAGACGTGCCGGAAGGAATGGCGGCGCTTCTAGCCTTCAATCCATCTGCTTCTGTCGATGAAAACAAAGAATCAATGAGCTCGGCTTCACAACTTGTGAAATCCGGTTCAGTGACATATGCAGTACGTGACACGTCGATTGACGGCGTCGAAATCAAAAAAGATGACTTCATGGGCATTTCAGGCGGCAAGATCATGATCGCTGACAAGAGCCTGAAAACAGTTGCAGAAGAACTCGTGAAACAGCTGGTCGACGAAGAAGTTGAAATTGCGACGATCCTCTACGGCGAAGATGCAACAGAAGAACAAGCAGAACAACTCGGCAGCTTCATCGAGTCCTTAAACGGCGACATCGAGGTCGAGATCCACAACGGCAAGCAGCCGCTTTACCCATTCATCCTGTCAGTTGAGTGAGTATGGGCCGGTCTAATCAGGAATCACCCATGTCGACAAGGCGTGGGTGATTCTTTGCTTTTATTCGAAATAGAGAGGGATTGACTTAGCTGGATAACGGCTGACCTGCATTTCTTCCGTTGAGATTGACTTAATCAGAGACCGGCTGAGGTGTTAGAGTGAAAGGAGGGGGGAATGTATGGAGACCGGCTGACCTACATTTCAGAGCTTCGCACGTTAGAGGCGCTGAGCCGAGCCTCCTCGGTTGCTATCGCAACCTGCGGGGTCTCGTCTTAGTTTCCCCCCTCCAACGTGCTCGCTCTTCCATTCCGGATCAGCTCGTTCGATAAAGGGAATGGAGTCTAATACTAGTGATTTGGATGATTAAAGCATAGCAGCCTTCGTCGCATTCTAGCAGAAGGTGTCGCATAGTAGCGGATGTGTTCATTTTTCATGCTGATTCTGGATTTAGTTGCGACTCACAGAATTTAATCGCGACTCAGGCACTTGCAGTCGCGACTCAACATAAACTAGTCGCGACTCAAATTTTTCACTCTTGAAAATGAGCGAGCAGAAGAATGAATGTCGTACCTCAAGCTGGAAATGCCGCATATTGTAGAATAAAGATAGAAAATACGCCTTTTTTTGTACCACTGACTAAGAAGGAGACGTCTGCTCTAGCTTTTCTACTATCAAACTCAGAACCACAGCGGCCTACGCAGTCAGCCGCCCAAACATTTACCTCGACACCAACAGTAGAATGAAATGAAAATTCCACCTCACTCCCACTTCTCCCACAACACCCAGCGGAGGAGGTGGTTTGGACTGGGCGAAGGAAGGAGACGAGCGTTCTTCAGCTCGGCTTCTTCCGGGAGCCCTGTCCGAAGCGACGCAGCGGATTCCACGCGACACTCGCTCTTTCTTTTACACTCACTAGATTAGAACCCGGGCGGCCTACGCAGTCAGCCGCCCAAACATTCAACTCAATACCAACAATAGAATGAAATGAAAATTCCACCTCACTCCCACTTCTCCCACAACACCCAGCGGAGGAGGTGGTTTGGACTGGGCGAAGGAAGGAGACGAGCGTTCTTCAGCTTGGCTTCTTCCGGGAGCCCTGTCCGAAGCGACGCAGCGGATTCCCACGCGACACCTATCACTCTCACGCACGAAGACCTACGCAATTTCGTATATTCCCAGCCTAATCTCCCACCCCCATCCTGCATTGCTTTGTTTAAATGACAAAATCATGTAAAATGAAATGCAGGAACATACATTGGGGGAAGGGGTTTGAGCGGTTATGAAGTTCAAATCAGTATTTGATATCATTGGGCCAGTCATGGTCGGCCCATCATCATCACACACAGCAGGAGCAGCGCGCATCGGACGCGTCGCGCGCGACCTCTTTGGCAGGCAGCCAAAATGGGCAAAAATCCATCTTTACGGCTCGTTTGCCGAAACGTACAAAGGGCACAGCACAGACGTCGCGATCGTCGGAGGACTGCTAGATTACGACACATTCGATGAGCGGATCAAAACCGCTTTCGAAGAAGCTGACCGCGCAGGAATGTCCTATGAATTCATTCCGGAATCCGGCCATGTCGACCATCCGAACACTGCGCGCATCGTCGTCGGGGATGACACATCGGAAATGTCAATCGTCGGCATTTCAATCGGTGGAGGCAAGATCGAAATCACGGAATTGAACGGTTTTGAGTTGCGGCTGTCAGGGAATCACCCGGCGATCCTCGTTGTACATGATGATCGATCCGGCTGTATCGCGAACGTAGCGAATTGTTTATATAAATACGACATCAACATTGGACATATGGAAGTTTCACGAAAAGAACGGGGACGCATGGCATTGATGGTTATCGAAGTCGATCAGAATGTGGATTTGCCGATCCTGGAAGAACTGTCGGAACTTCCGAACATCACGAAAGTCACGCGAATTGCGGATTAAAAAGGAGAGATTTTGATGGAAGCTTTGTTCCGTAATGTCAGGGAATTGGTGGAGAGAGCTGAGCAGGAAAACAAGCTGATCTCCGAAATTATGATCGAGCAGGAAATGATGATGACGGATCGCAGCCGCGACGACATCATGAAACAGATGGACCGGAACTTGACGGTCATGGAAGAAGCGGTCGAAAAAGGACTGAAAGGTGTTCAATCTGTTTCAGGTTTAACGGGTGGAGACGCAGTTCTGTTGCAAGCGTATATCGATCGGGGCAATACGTTGTCTGGTGATTTACTTTTAGACGCGGTCAGTAAAGCGGTCGCGACGAACGAAGTGAACGCAGCGATGGGAACAATCTGTGCGACACCGACTGCAGGTTCTGCAGGAGTGGTGCCGGGGACCTTGTTTGCGGTGCAAAATAAATTGAAGCCAACACGTGAACAAATGATCCGTTATCTGTTCACTTCCGGTGCATTCGGTTTTGTCGTCGCGAATAACGCTTCGATTTCAGGCGCTGCTGGTGGCTGTCAGGCGGAAGTCGGATCAGCTGCAGCAATGGCAGCGGCGGCTATCGTGGAGATGGCTGGCGGCTCGCCACAGCAAAGCTCTGAAGCATTTGCAATCACGATGAAGAACATGCTTGGACTTGTCTGCGATCCAGTGGCGGGATTAGTGGAAGTGCCTTGCGTGAAACGGAATGCGATGGGCGCATCCAATGCGGTTGTCGCAGCGGATATGGCACTTGCAGGCGTGACGAGCCGCATCCCATGTGACGAAGTCATCGGTGCGATGTTCGAGATCGGCCAGTCGATGCCGAGTGCATTGCGCGAAACGGCAAAAGGTGGTCTTGCAGCGACGCCGACCGGTAAATGGTTGGAGCGCAAGATCTTTGGCGGAGCTGTCGTCGGCAGTGGCCAGTAACCAATCCGTCGCCACGATGAAAGGAATCGGGAAGCAAGCGTTGCTGACGCTTAGTGAGATGGGGATCGAAACGGTCGAAGATTTGATTCTCACGTTTCCGTACCGCCATGAAGATTTTCAGCTGAAAGATTTGGCGGACACCCCACATAACGAACGGGTGACAGTGGAGGGAAGGGTCGAAAGTGAGCCTTCCGTCCTTTTTTTAGGGAAAAATAAATCCCGTACAACCGTACGCGTGCTCGTCGGTCGCCATTTGATCAAGGCTGTGTTTTTCAATCAGCACTACGTAAAAGGGAAACTGCATATCGGTGAAATGGTCACGCTGTCCGGTAAATGGGATCGTGGCCGTCAAATGATTACGGTCCAGCATCACTCGGTCGGACCGAAAAGTGCAGAATCGGACTTTGAACCAGTGTATAGCTTGAAAGGCACGCTTCGCCAAAAGACGTTTCGCAAGTGGATGCGACAAGCGCTTGACGAGACAAAGAATGAACTCGAAGATTGCTTGCCGGTTGAGATGCGGCAACGTTATCAATTAGCGGATCTTGGAGAAGCGCTCGAATCTGTCCACTTTCCGGTGGACGGGCAGGCGTTGAAGCAAGCGCGAAGACGTTTCGTCTACGAAGAGCTACTCATTTTCCAATTAAAGATGCAGGCGTTGAAGAAGAAAAATCGGGAAGAAGAACCAGGTTCTCGTTTGGAATATGATTTGGAAAGACTAAAAGGGTTCATTGCGAAATTGCCGTTCAGTTTGACGGATGCCCAGAAACGGGTCGTCAACGAAATTTGTAAAGATCTGCTGGAGCCTTACCGGATGAACCGATTGCTACAAGGAGATGTCGGATCCGGGAAGACGGTCGTTGCGGCGATTTCCTTATATGCAGCGGTCACTGCAGGCGAGCAAGGTGCGCTCATGGCGCCGACCGAAATTTTAGCGGAGCAGCACGCCACGACACTGTCCGAATGGTTCGAGCCGTTCGGTGTGACAACAGCACTGTTGACCGGTTCGGTGAAAGGCAAGAAGCGGCGTCTGCTGCTGGAACAGTTGGAAGCCGGGAATATCGATCTGTTGATCGGGACGCACGCACTGATCCAGCCGGATGTGAAATTCAAGAGTCTCGGACTGGTCATCACGGATGAGCAGCACCGTTTCGGCGTGGAACAGCGCCGTGTCCTGAAAGACAAAGGGTATCACCCGGACGTTCTTTTCATGACGGCGACGCCGATTCCGAGAACGCTCGCGATTTCGGCGTTCGGTGAGATGGATGTGTCGATCATCGATGAAATGCCGGCAGGACGGAAAGAAATCGAGACCTACTGGATGAAAAAAGAGATGTTTGGGAAAATTGTCGGACGCATGGAAAAAGAGCTCGCTTCCGGCAGGCAGGCATATGTCATCGCGCCGTTGATTGAAGAGTCGGAGAAGCTCGATTACCAAAACGCGGTGGACTTGTACCAGCAGCTGTCCGTCTATTTCCAAGGCAAGTTCGAAGTCGGGCTGATGCACGGCAGGCTGCATCCGGACGAGAAGGAAGAGACGATGCGCCGTTTTGCCGAAGGGGAACTCGCGGTTCTCGTCTCGACGACCGTCGTCGAAGTTGGGGTCAACGTGCCTAATGCGTCGTTCATGCTCATTTACGATGCTGAGCGGTTCGGTTTGTCGCAGCTGCACCAATTGCGCGGACGCGTCGGACGTGGCAGTGCACAGTCGTATTGTATCCTGCTTGCCGATCCGAAAACGGAAGTCGGCAAGGAGCGGATGAGCTCTATGACTGAGACCAACGATGGCTTCATTTTAGCGGAGAAAGACCTACAGCTGCGCGGACCGGGAGACTTCTTCGGCCGCAAGCAGAGCGGTGTGCCGGAATTCAAGATGGCGGATTTGATCCACGATTACCGGGTGCTTGAGACGGCACGGGCGGATGCGGAGAAATTGATCGCCAGCGACTTTTTCTGGCAGTCGGAACAAACGGCATGTTTGCGTTCGCGCATTGAACAATCCGGTGCACTTTCGACCGGAAGACTTGATTAAGGATGCAAGGAATCATTTTTTCCTTGCATTCTTTTTTTGTTGTTTATATACTCATATTAGTACCAAGTGCTAATATCGGGCGGTGACAATGTGAAAAAGCCGAAAAAGCAACGGCAGGAAGAATTGAGATCATTGATCAAAGAAAACCCTTTTGTGACGGATGAAGAGTTATCAGCTGCATTTGATGTGAGCGTCCAGACAATCCGGCTTGACCGGATGGAATTATCGATTCCGGAATTGCGCGAACGTATCAAGCACGTAGCGGTAAAAACATTCGATGATGAAGTGAAATCATTGCCGATCGATGAAGTGATCGGAGAGATTATCGATATTGAATTGGATGAACGCGCCATTTCCATTTTTGACGTCAAACCTGAGCATGTATTCCAGCGCAATAAAATCGCGCGAGGCCACCACTTGTTTGCACAGGCAAACTCGTTGGCGGTTGCAGTCATGAACGATGAGCTGGCATTGACGGTCAAATCGGAATTGCAGTTCATCCGGCCCGTTTCATCCGGGCAGCGAGTGGTCGCGAAAGCGCAGGTCATCGAACGACAGGAAGAGAAGAACCGGGCATTCGTCAAGGTTGTTTCTTCAGTCGATCAAGTGACGGTGTTGATCGGGACATTCGAGATGTACCGTATGACGGAACAAAGTGAAGGTGGATTAAAATGAAAATTGCAGTAGATGGAATGGGCGGGGACAACGCTCCGAAGGAAATCGTCGCTGGTGTCTTGAAGGCGCTCGACGAGTTCACAGACTTAGAGGTCGAGCTTTACGGCCATCAGGAAAAGATGCAGCCTTACTTGCGAGAGCATGCAAGACTGAACGTTATCCACTGTGAAGAAATAATTGAAGCGGAAGACGACCCGGTAAGATCGGTCCGTCGTAAGAAAGATGCTTCGATGGTTCAGATGGCGACGGCTGTCAAAGAAGGACGTGCGGATGCGTGTGTTTCTGCGGGCAACACGGGTGCTTTGATGTCATCCGGCTTGTTCATTGTTGGACGGATTGATGGGGTTGACCGACCGGCACTAGCGCCAACACTGCCGACGACCGATGGTAAAGGATTTGTCATGCTGGACATGGGGGCGAATGCGGAAGCTAGACCTGAGCACCTTGTGCAATATGCTATCATGGGAAGTATTTATGCAGCGAAAGTACGCGGAATCGAAAATCCGACGGTCGGTTTGTTGAACATCGGAACTGAGGAGAAAAAAGGCAATGAGCTGACGAAAACAGCGTATCCGCTCCTGCAGCAAGCGCCGATTAATTTCATCGGGAATGTTGAGTCGCGGGACTTGTTGAACGGCGCAGCCGACGTTGTCGTAACAGATGGCTTCACAGGAAACATGGTATTGAAGACGATCGAAGGCACGGCGATGAACGTTTTCGCCATGATCAAAGACGTCTTCAAATCATCGGCCAAGACGAAAGTGGCGGCGTTGCTCGTCAAAGATCAGCTTGGTGGTTTGAAAGGCATGCTTGACTACAGCGAATACGGCGGCGCCGGACTATTCGGATTGAAAGCTCCTGTCATCAAAGCGCACGGCTCATCTAATGCCAATGCGATATTCAATGCCATCCGGCAGACCCAGACGATGGTGGAGCACGATGTAACGGGCGTGATATACAAAACGATTACAGAGGAGAAAGCCGAATGACGAAAATCGCATTTATTTATCCAGGACAAGGTTCCCAGACGGTCGGGATGGGCGCAAGCTTTCTGGAAGATCCGGTTAGCGCGTCTTTTTTCACGAAAGCTGATGAGGTTTTGAGCATTAAGCTCGCGGATATGATGAACGAAGGTCCACAAGAGCATTTGACATTGACATATCATGCACAGCCGGCACTTCTGACAGTGTCAAGCATGATCACGGAGCGGTTCAGCCGTCTTGGCATTAAGCCGGACTACACAGCCGGCCATAGCTTAGGGGAATACAGCGCACTTGTAGCATCCGGCGTGATGACATTCGAGCAAGCTGTGGAAACTGTACATAAAAGAGGCTTGTTCATGAATGAAGCTGTTCCAGCAGGTGAAGGGACGATGGCAGCGATTCTTGGAATGGATGCGGTGGAATTGGAGAAAGTCACGAATGAAGTGACGGACTCACACGGCGTCGTCCAGTTAGCGAACTTAAACTGCCCGGGGCAAATCGTCATTTCCGGAACGAATGCAGGCATTGAGCAAGCGTGTATCGTCGCAAAAGAGCGCGGTGCGAAACGTGCGATTCCACTCGATGTGAGTGGACCGTTCCACTCTGAATTAATGCGTCCAGCTTCACAAAACTTGGCGAAAGTATTGAGCAGCCTGGCATTGGAAGACGCGGCAGTGCCGGTCATTTCCAACGTCAATGCGGAAAGCGAAACGGCTGCAGCACAGATTCAGGACCTGCTTATACGTCAAATGTACTCTCCGGTTCGCTGGGAACAGTCAGTGCGCGAAATGATCGACCTTGGCGTGACAGTGTTCGTCGAGATCGGACCAGGGAAAGTATTGAGCGGATTAGTGAAGAAAATAGATCGTTCTGTGAAAACAGTGCCGGTCTTTGATCTTGAGTCATTCGAAAAAGCGGTTGAGGAGTTGGCGAAATGATGGATTTGACAGGGAAGACAGCGATCGTCACTGGGGGTTCGCGCGGAATCGGAGCGGAAATCGCCCGTTCATTCGCAACAGCTGGCGCGAATGTGGTCGTGAACTATAGCGGCAGTCAGGACAAAGCGGAAGCGGTCGTAGCTGAAATCGAAGGCAAGGGCGGCAAAGCCATCGCGGTTAAAGCGAACGTATCAGATTCAGACGCAGTGAAAGAATTAGTCACGAAAACGTTAGAGGCATTCGGTTCCGTAGATGTTCTCGTGAACAACGCAGGCATCACACGCGACAACTTGATGATGCGTATGAAAGACGATGAGTGGGATGACGTCATCAACACGAACTTGAAAGGCGTCTTCGTTTGTACGAAGGCTGTAACTCGTCAAATGATGAAGCAGCGTTCGGGCCGCATCATCAACATCGCATCGATCGTCGGCGTCATGGGGAATGCCGGACAGGCAAACTACGTGGCGGCGAAAGCAGGCGTTATCGGACTGACAAAAACGACTGCACGTGAGCTGGCAAGCCGCGGGATTACTGCGAATGCTATCGCCCCGGGCTTTATCACGACTGATATGACCGATGGACTGAACGACGACATCCAACAGGCGATGCTTGCACAGATTCCGCTTGCCCGTTTCGGAAAGCCG
Source organism: Planomicrobium sp. YIM 101495 (assembly GCF_009707665.1). Taxonomy (GTDB): domain Bacteria; phylum Bacillota; class Bacilli; order Bacillales_A; family Planococcaceae; genus Planococcus. The sequence continues at coordinate 841,126 of NZ_WLZW01000001.1, read as the reverse complement.
TCCGAAGTGGCATCAGCGGTCCTGTTCCTTGCATCGGATGCAGCATCCTATATGACAGGACAGACGTTGCATCTTGACGGCGGTATGGTCATGTAAAAGATTCTCTTGTATACTATTTGAGGGGAGGTGACGGCAATGGCAACAGTATTAGAGCGCGTAACGAAAGTAATCGTGGATCGTCTTGGAGTAGAAGAGAGCGAAGTAAAACCTGCAGCATCATTCACAGGTGATCTTGGCGCTGATTCCCTTGATGTAGTGGAATTGGTTATGGAACTTGAAGACGAATTCGATATGGAAATCTCTGATGAGGACGCAGAAGGCATGGCTACAGTAGGCGATGCAGTAACGTACATCGAGAAAAACCAAAAATAATGATGAAACTTCCATTGGCGCACAGCTGCTTTTAAACGAGTAGCTGTGCGTCTATTGACATTTTTGCACTAAAGGCGAAAAACGGTTAAAATTAAAAGAAGATGTTATTGAGGAAGGCAGAATGCATATGGCGATGAAGAGAAAACCGAATAAACAAAAGCCAGGTACGCTGAAAGACAGCGTCAAGGCGATTTTTGAAGAATTGCAGAAGGAATTGTCGATCTCATTTTCGGATCCGTCCCTTCTTTATCAGGCGTTTACCCATTCATCTTATGTGAATGAGCATCGGCGGAAATACTTTACAGACAACGAACGACTCGAATTCTTAGGCGATGCCGTCTTGGAACTGTCGGTCTCCCAGTATTTATTCATGAAGTACCCTCAAATGAGCGAAGGCGAAATGACCAAGCTGCGTGCAGCGATCGTTTGCGAACCATCGCTTGTCCTATTTGCCAATGAACTTGGGTTCGGCAAGTACATCTTGCTCGGCAAAGGCGAAGAATTGACGGGCGGACGGACGCGACCAGCACTGCTTGCGGATGTGTTCGAATCGTTCATCGGTGCGTTATATCTGGACCAGGGACTGGATGCTGTCGTGTCATTCCTGGAAGTTGTCTTATTCCCGAAAGTGGAAGTCGGTGCTTTTTCTCATGTGATGGATTATAAAAGTCAATTACAAGAGCTGATCCAACAAAAAAACCAAGGTGCATTATTGTACGAAATCATCGAAGAAAAAGGACCGGCGCATAGCCGGACATTCGTTACTCGGGTAAAGCTTGCGGAAAAAGAATTAGGCATCGGAAATGGCCGTTCGAAAAAAGAAGCGGAGCAGCAGGCGGCTCAGCTGGCCATTCGGAAGTTGCAGGAAGCGATGGAGGATTAACATGTTTTTGAAGCGTCTGGAAATCATGGGATTCAAATCGTTCGCTGATCGGATCGGCATCGATTTTGTCCCTGGAGTCACGGCTGTTGTCGGTCCTAACGGCAGCGGGAAAAGTAATGTAACGGATGCAATCCGCTGGGTGCTTGGCGAACAATCCGCCAAGTCCCTGCGCGGCGCAAAAATGGAAGACGTCATTTTTTCAGGAAGTGATTCGAGAAAGTCCTTGAACGTGGCTGAAGTAACAATGGTGCTCGATAATAAGGATGAAAGGATCCCTCTCGCTTACAGTGAAATCAGTGTAACGAGGAGGGTTTTTCGAAGTGGAGAAAGTGCCTATTTGCTGAATAAGCAGCCTTGTCGCCTAAAAGACATCACGGATCTGTTCATGGATTCGGGTCTTGGGAAAGAAGCGTTCTCGATCATTTCGCAAGGACGTGTCGATGAGATTCTTAACAGCAAAGCAGATGGACGCCGGTCAATCTTCGAAGAAGCGGCAGGTGTTTTGAAGTACAAGCAAAGGAAGCGGAAAGCAGAAGTGAAGCTGAACGAGACAGATGAGAACTTGAGCCGTGTGCTCGACATCCTCCATGAACTCGACGACCGGATGGAACCGCTCCAGATGCAAGCGTCAGCTGCTCATGATTATTTAGAGATGAGCAGTGAGCTGAAGGAATCGGATCTCGCTCTGACGTCATTCGACTTAGCAGCTTTCCGAAAGGAGTTGACGGGGCTTGCAGAAGAATCGGCTGCTCTGTCCGGCAAAGAGCAGGAAATCGGAGCGGCAATCGAAGAGAAGGAAACATTCGTTCAAAAGCTGCGTAAGCAACTGAGCGGGCATGACCAAAAAATCGATGAAAATCAAAACGTTTTGGTCGAAGCGAGTGCTGAGACCGAGAAGTGGGAAGGCCGCAAGCTGCTCATGTCCGAAAAGCGCAGCAATGCAGCGCAACAGGCGGATCAGCTGAAGAAGAACTTGGAGCTTGAACAGGCGGATATTGAGTCGCTTGGCAAGCGCTATTCCGAGGAAAATGACAGATTGCAGGAAGAGCGCGCAGCGCACGGCGTTATTTCGGACAAGCTGAAGCACTTGAACAGCCAGCTGACGTTATCGCCGGCGGATATTGAAAAAGAAATCGAATCCTTGAAATCGGATTACATCGACCTGTTGAACGAACAGGCAGGCATCCGCAATGAATTGAAAAACATCGAGCTGCAGAAGCAACAGTTATCTGCGACGAGCAACCGTGTTGAGTCACAACGTTCGCACTACGAAACGGCTTTGACGAAGCTGGAAGCTGAAAAAGATAAAGCACAAAAAGATTTGGAAACGACACAAGCGTACCTGGCGGAATTACGGACAGCGTACCGTGAAGCGGACAGCAGCTTCAAAGCGAAGAAAGAAAACTTCGAAGAAAAGCAGTCGATGCTCTTCCAAGCGTACCAATCGCAAAAGCAATTAGCTGCGCGAATCGATACATTAGAAGAACTTGAGGCGGATTTCTCCGGCTTCTTCCAAGGTGTCCGGGAAGTACTGAAAGCACGTTCAAGCGGACAACTGCCTGGTGTCATCGGAGCTGTCGCGGAAATGGTGACGGCTGATAATGAGCATGCGAAAGCAATTGAAACCGCACTCGGCGCAGCAAGTCAGCACATCATTACGGCGAGCGAAAAAGATGCACGTTCAGCGATCGAATTGCTCCGCGAAAAACGAGCAGGACGCGCGACATTCTTGCCGATGACCGTCATGAAAGCGCGGACGGTTCCGGAATCAATGCTAGCTGCTGTGAGAGAGCATCCAACGTTTGTCTCGGTTGCAGCGGAACTCGTGAAAAGCGACACCGCACACAAGGAGATCGTCTGGAACCTTTTAGGCAACGTCATTATTGCGAAAGACTTGAAAGGCGCTGCGACGATCGCGAAATCGCTCATGAGCCGTTATCGTGTCGTCACACTGTCAGGAGACGTCATCAACGCAGGCGGCTCGATGACAGGGGGCGCAAGCAAGAACCAATCGTCGCTCTTCACACGGAAAGCTGAGCTTGAAGGCTTGAAAGTGAAAGCGGCAGACCTTGCAGAAACCATTCTTTCCGCGGAGAAATCCGTACAGGAAGAACAGAAGACACTCGCTGTCGCTGAACAGCAGGCGGAAGTGCTGCGTACAGAAGGCGAGGGTGTCCGGAATACAGAAGCTGACCAGTTGATCGGCTTGCGCGAAATCGAAGCGGTGTGGAAAACGACGAAGAGCCGCTACGAATTATTCCTTGCAGAGGAAACGCATAAAGAAGATGACCGGACAGCGATCGAAAAACGTCAGGAAGCTGCACAAAGCCATGCTGTCCAGCTAGAGAAGGACTTGGCGGAACTGACTGCGAAAATCGATGAAATGACCGAACTGAAAGAAAAAGACGCATCGATGCGCGATGCCATTTTGACGCAGCTAGCCGATCAGAAGTCTGCATTTGCCGTTTCGAAAGAACGGATCTCCCGCTTCCAGCAAAGCGAACGGGAATTGGCCGACCGTCTTGCCGCGAGCAAAGTGAAACTTGCTGCGCTGCAAAAAGAGCTGGAATGGCTCAAGTCAGACGGTGCTGCAAAAGTGTATGCCGACGAAGAAGTCGTCGACAAGATCGCGCACTGGAGCAAAAGAAAAGAACAGACAGCAGAGCTGCTTTCACAGCTGAAGAAAGACCGCAGCGACGTCCAGCGTCAAATGGATGAGCTTGCGGAGCAGCTGAAAGAAGCGCAGCGTGTTCATAAAGGCTTCACGGAAGCGATCCAGACGTGCAACGTCAAGTCGACGCGTGTGGAAGTGCAGATTCAGAACTTGGAACTGCATCTGGAAGAGCAGTACAACATGACTGCCAAAGATGCTGCCGCTTACGAAATGACAGAAGAAGAACACGTCGTCCGCAAGCAGGTCAAGCTGTTGAAGCAGTCGATCGAAGAGCTCGGTCCGGTCAATTTGAACGCCATCGAAGAATTTGATATGGTCTCCGAGAGACATCGCTTCTTGACGGAGCAGCGCGATGACCTGAACGAAGCGAAGACGACACTCCGCACATTGATCGAAGAGATGGATGAGGAGATGACTTCCCGTTTCGATGAGACGTTCCGTGCGATTCGCGACCAGTTCCAAGTGGTGTTCCGCGAGTTGTTCGGCGGAGGAGCGGCAGACTTAGTGCTGACGGATCCCGAAGATTTACTTGGCACTGGCGTCGATATCATCGCCCAGCCACCAGGCAAGAAGTTGCAGCACTTGAGCTTGCTGTCGGGCGGAGAACGTGCATTGACAGCCATTGCCTTGTTGTTCGCCATCCTGAAGGTCCGTCCGGTGCCGTTTTGTGTGCTGGATGAAGTGGAAGCCGCGCTCGATGAATCGAACGTTGTACGTTACAGCCAGTACTTAAAGCGCTTCAGCGCGGATACACAGTTCATCGTCATCACCCACCGCAAAGGGACGATGGAAGGGGCAGATGTTCTGTACGGCATCACGATGCAGGAATCGGGCATTTCGAAGCTCGTCTCCGTGAAATTGCAGGAAGTAGAATAAAGGAGTGATCGTATGAGTTTCTTTAAAAGACTGAAAAGCCGCTTTACTGGAAACGAAGAAGCGGAGCAATCCACTGAAAAATACAAAGAAGGCCTGACGAAAACACGCACAGGCTTCACATCGAAAATCAACGACCTTGTCGCGCGTTACCGCAAAGTCGACGAAGATTTCTTCGAAGAGCTGGAAGAAGTTTTGCTGCAAGCGGACGTCGGCTTTGAGACGGTCATGGAATTGATCGATCAGCTGCGTTACGAAGTGCAGCGCCAAAACGTCAAAGATACATCACAAATCTTGTCGGTTATCTCCGAGAAGCTCGTCGAAATTTACGAATCGGGCGAAGAGCAGATGCACGAGCTACAGCTGGACAATGAATTGTCAGTCATCCTATTCGTCGGCGTCAACGGTGTCGGCAAGACGACAACAATCGGCAAGCTTGCCCACCGTCTGAAAAGTGAAGGAAAAACCGTCCTTCTTGCTGCTGGTGATACATTCCGTGCTGGAGCGATCGAGCAGCTTGATGTATGGGGACAGCGTGTCGGCGTCGATGTCATCAAACAAAGCGCAGGGTCCGATCCGGCTGCGGTCATGTATGATGCCGTCCGTGCTGCGAAATCGCGCGGTGTCGATGTCCTGATCTGTGATACGGCTGGCCGTTTGCAGAACAAAGTCAACTTGATGAGCGAGCTCGAGAAAGTCCACCGCGTCATTTCCCGTGAAATCCCGGGAGCGCCGCATGAAGTGTTGCTAGCGCTTGATGCGACGACTGGCCAAAACGCGATGATTCAAGCGCAGACGTTCAAAGAAGCGACAAATGTGACTGGGATTGTCTTGACGAAGCTTGACGGAACAGCGAAAGGTGGGATCGTCCTTGCGATCCGCCGCAAGCTCGACATCCCAGTGAAGTTCGTTGGACTTGGTGAGCAGATGGAGGATTTGCAGCCATTCGATCCAGAGAAATATGTGTACGGCTTGTTTGCTGACGGGCTTCTTTTGGAAGATAAAAAAGAGGATGAAGAAGCAGACAAGTAAAAACACTTGACACACTATCCTGTCATCCGTTAAGGTGACAGTAGCGGAAAAGAGGTGAGCGTTTTTGATGGGTTTGGAAAAAACGACACGAATGAATTATTTGTTCGATTTCTATCAGGAATTGCTGACACCGAAACAGCGCAGCTATATGATGCTTTATTATTTGGATGACCATTCGCTCGGGGAAATTGCAGAAGCATATGAGATTTCCCGCCAGGCGGTTTATGACAATATTCGCCGTACAGAAGCAATGCTGGAAGAATATGAAGCGAAACTGCAATTGTTCGATAAGTTCGGGAAGCGGAAAGAGCTTGTGGCAGAGTTCGAGCAAGATGAACCGACCGAAGCACGGATCCGCCAGTTTCTCGAACAATTGAAAGAATTGGATTAGGAGGCTGGACAAATGGCATTTGAAGGATTATCCGAACGCCTGCAAGGCACCATCCAAAAGATCAAAGGCAAAGGGAAAGTGTCCGAAGCAGACGTCAAAGAAATGATGCGCGAAGTTCGATTCGCCTTGATCGAAGCGGACGTCAACTTGAAAGTGATGAAGGAATTCATCAAGAAAGTCAGTGAGCGCGCAGTCGGGGAAGACGTCATGAAGAGTTTGACGCCAGGCCAGCAAGTCGTCAAGATCGTTCGTGATGAATTGACGGAGCTGATGGGCGGCGAACAAAGCAAAGTCGAATTCGCAACAAAGCAGCCGACAGTCATCATGATGGTCGGATTGCAAGGTGCCGGTAAAACGACGACGACAGGGAAGTTAGCTCACTTACTCCGCAAGAAGCATAACCGGAAGCCACTCCTTGTCGCTGCAGACGTTTACCGTCCGGCTGCTGTCCAGCAGCTTGAGACGATCGGCAAGCAGCTTGCGCTACCGGTCTTTTCGAAGGGAACGGACATTTCACCGGTCGAGATCGCACGCCAAGCAATCGAGTACGCGAAAGCGGAACATTTGGACACGGTATTGATCGATACAGCAGGTCGTCTTCATATCGATGAAGGCCTCATGCAGGAATTGAAAGATATCCGTGGGCTGAAAGAGCCTGACGAAGTGTTTCTTGTCGTCGATGCAATGACAGGGCAAGATGCAGTCAACGTTGCACAGAACTTCGACGAAGCAGTGGGCATCACTGGAGTCGTCTTGACGAAGCTTGATGGGGATACGCGAGGCGGAGCGGCGTTATCGATCCGGGCGGTCACGCAGAAGCCGATCAAGTTCGTCGGGATGGGTGAGAAGATGGACGCTCTCGAAGCATTCTATCCGGAGCGTATGGCTTCCCGAATTCTCGGGATGGGCGATATGCTGTCACTCATCGAGAAGGCACAGACGAACGTCGATGAAGAGAGAGCAAAAGAACTGGAAGAGAAGTTCCGTACTTCTTCCTTCACGTTCGATGACTTCCTCGAACAGATGTCCGAAGTGAAGAAGATGGGACCGCTTGATGAAATCCTCAAGATGATCCCGGGTGCCAATAAAATCAAAGGTTTGGAAAACGCCAAAGTCGATGAAGGGCAGATGGACCGGGTCGAAGCGATTATCCAATCCATGACGGCGCAGGAAAAAGTAACACCGGACATCATCAACGCCAATCGCAAGAAGCGGATTGCACGTGGATCCGGGACGTCGATCCAAGACGTCAACCGTCTATTGAAGCAATTCGATGACATGAAGAAGATGATGAAACAAATGTCCGGCATGAACCAGAAGGGCAAAAAGAAGATGGGAATGCCGGGCTTGGATTCCTTATTCAAGTAAGAAATACAGAAAAAATCAAGGTGTTAAGAAAAAATACTTTACAAAGCTTTAGAAGCTTGCTAATATAATATCTTGTGTGAAACTATTCGGAGGTGCTTTAATAATGGCAGTAAAAATTCGCTTAAAACGTATGGGAGCTAAAAGAACTCCTTTCTATCGTATCGTAGTAGCTGACTCACGTGCTCCACGTGACGGCCGTCAAATCCAGACAGTAGGAACTTACAACCCGTTGACAGTTCCAGCTGAAGTGAAAATTGATGAAGAACTAGCATTGAAATGGCTTCATGATGGCGCTAAACCATCTGACACTGTTCGCAACTTGTTCTCTCAAAACGGGATCATGGAGAAATTCCACAACGAAAAATTGAACAAATAAGGAGACTTTTTTATGAAGCAGCTGATTGAAAGCATCGTGAAACCGATTGTCGATCACCCGGATCATGTCCGGGTCGATAAAGAGGAAAATGCGAGCCGCATCGTTTACAAGCTTTCCGTGCATCAGGAAGATACAGGGAAAGTGATCGGTAAGCAAGGACGCGTAGCGAAAGCTATCCGTTCGATCGTGTATTCAGCAGCAGGGAGCCGTCATAAGAAAAGAACTTACGTCGATATCGTTGATTGACAAAAATGGAAGGAGCTCCGGTTCCTTCTTTTTTTTGTGAGAAAGTGATGACGGCGGATCACAAGGAGGTTGTATCCTATGGAATGGTTCAACGTAGGCAAAATAGTCAACACCCATGGCATCAGCGGAGAAGTGCGTGTGATCTCCAGTACCGACTTCCCCGAGGAGCGCTTTGCGGTCGGCTCGAAACTGGGTCTGTTCAAACCGGATGAGAAAAAGCCGATCATGGTCAAAATCACAAGCCATCGCAAGCATAAGAATTTCGACCTTGTCACATTCGAAGGGCATTTCAACATCAACCAAGTTGAAGGCTATCGGAATGCAATGTTGAAAGTATCTGAACACGAACTGGAAGATCTCGAAGAACATGCTTTCTATCACTACGAGATTCTCGGTTGCCAAGTGTTCACGCTTGAAGGCCGTGACATCGGCAAGGTCACTGAAATCCTTCAGACAGGCGCGAACGATGTGTGGGAAGTGACACCTGAACGTGGCAAGAAACACTACATCCCGTATATCGAAGCCATCGTGAAGCAAGTGGATCCGGATGAGAAGAAAATCATCATCGATCCGATGGAAGGACTGTTGTCCGAATGAGGATCAACGTCTTGACACTGTTTCCCGAAATGTTCGAAGGGGTCTTCGGTTCGTCCATGATGAAAAAAGCGCAAGACAAAGGCGCAGTTGAATTGAATGTTGACAACTTGCGTGAATACGCCGTCAACAAGCGTCAGGTCGATGATTATCCATTCGGTGGCGGTGCAGGTATGGTCTTGAAGCCGGAGCCCGTATTCGAAGCTGTAGAGACGATTTCGGCAGGTCGTACGCCACGCGTCATCCTTCTTTGCCCGCAAGGCGAACGTTTCACGCAGAAAAAAGCGGAAGAGCTTTCTGCAGAAGAAGACTTGATCTTCATTTGCGGTCATTACGAAGGCTACGATGAACGCATCCGCGAACATCTCGTCACCGATGAACTATCGGTCGGCGACTTCGTTCTGACTGGCGGGGAAATGGCGGCGTTGCCGATCATCGATAGCATCGTCCGTCTTCTGCCAGGTGTACTTGGCAACGCTGACTCACCCGTACTCGACTCCTTTTCGACCGGTCTTCTCGAACACCCACACTACACGCGTCCAGCCGATTTCAGAGGCTGGAAGGTACCGGACGTCCTGACATCCGGAAACCACGCGCGTGTCGATGCGTGGCGGGAAGAACAAACGTTGAAACGGACACTCAAGCGCCGTCCAGACCTTCTGGAGCAACTCGAGCTCACTCCGGCACAGAAAAAAGTGCTCCAGCGCCTAAAGGACGAGCGATAAGCGGTCTGCAAGTTTCTTATTCTTTTCTAAACGGAGTGAGGACGATACTAGCTGTCACCCCACACCACCTTTTGTGAAGAGATATGGAGTAAAAAAGCGGAGTTGCCTGCGGGACTAAGCGAAGTGCCGAGATCCACTTGGGCGAAGGTAGTGAGCACAAGTTAGCTAAACATTGGTCGGAGGTAGTCCGACCGATGTTTCTGCGACGAAGCAGCGCAGCGATGCAGGAGCACCGGTCCACCAGACCACCAGAACCGTAGCTTTTTTTATGGAATATCTCCCATCTCTAACTGAAAATCTTAATTTTCAAAATCCCAATTATTTTTTACAATCTAAGCCTTGCAAGCAGCAGGTAATAGTGGTAACATGGATTCTGTACTTTTATGTAAAGTACTAGATCACGGTGTTCCGCTGCGGCCATAGAATGCGTGCAAGAGCATCTGTAGAAGGAGAGAAAAACATGCAAAACATTATTGCAGAAATCACTAAAGAACAAATCCGTACAGATCTTCCTGACTTCCGTCCTGGGGACACTGTGCGCGTACACGTGAAAGTCGTCGAGGGTACACGTGAACGGATCCAGGTATATGAAGGAGTCGTTATCGGTCGTCGTGGAGGCGGAGTGAGCGAATCATTCACTGTCCGCAAAATCTCTTATGGTGTAGGCGTTGAACGTACGTTCCCTGTCAACACACCGAAGATCGCTCAACTTGAAGTGACTCGTCGCGGTAAAGTCCGTCGTGCGAAACTTTACTACTTGCGTGAACTACGCGGTAAAGCTGCACGCATCAAAGAACGTCGCTAATCATCAACACTGCAGAAGGAGGGGAATTCCCCTCTTTCTTTTTTTTTTGAAAAAAGAAGAAAAGTGATTGTCCGAGGTTGATTTGACGCGGTATTTTCTTTTGCTTAAAACGTCTTTTGCTTGTACAATGAAGACACACGGCATAGGTAGGAGGAACTGTTATGGAAACAGAAGTCAAGAAGAAGAATGAATTATGGGAATGGTCAAAGGCATTGCTGATCGCTTTCGGTTTGGCAGCGATTATCCGTTTTTTCTTTTTTACACCTATCGTAGTGGATGGAGAATCCATGATGCCGACGCTGGAGGATGGAGACCGGATGATCGTCAACAAGATCGGCTACACAGTCGGTGAGCCTGACCGGTACGATATCGTCGTCTTCCATGCGCCTGAAGAAAAAGACTACATCAAACGGATTATCGGATTGCCCGGTGATCACGTCGCTTACAAGGACGATCAACTATACATCAATGGCGAAGCGGTAGCGGAGCCATATTTGGATGAATACAAGATCGGTATCAGCGGGACATTGACAGAAGATTTCACGCTGGAAGAACGGATCGATCAGAGCACGATTCCGGAAGGGTTTGTTTTCGTAATGGGGGATAACCGCCGTTACAGTAAAGATAGCCGTCATATCGGGCTTGTTCCAATGGATGAAATCATCGGGAGTACGAATTTTATTTTTTGGCCGGTTGGAGAAGCTGGCGTTGTCAGATAAGGAGTGTTTGGAATGACCATTCAATGGTTTCCGGGTCACATGGCGAAAGCGCGGAGGGAAGTTACCGAAAAGCTGAAGCTGGTCGATATCATTTTCGAACTGGTGGATGCAAGGCTTCCACTATCCTCGCGCAATCCGATGATTGACCAAGTGACGCAACAAAAACCTCGCCTGATCATTTTGAACAAAATGGACACAGCGGACGAGAAAGAAACAAAGAAATGGATTTCGTATTTTGAGGAGCAAGGCCTCCGCGCTGTCGCACTCAATTCATTGGAAGGCAAAGGGCTGCAGGCAGTCACGAAAGCGTCCAAAGAAATCCTGGAAGAGAAATTCGACCGGATGAAAGCACGAGGCATCAAGCCGCGTGCAATCCGTGCGATGATCGTCGGCATTCCGAACGTCGGAAAATCGACGCTCATCAACCGCTTGGCGAAGAAGAGCTTGGCGAAGACCGGCAACATGCCTGGTGTCACAAAGGCCCAGCAATGGATCAAAGTCGGTAAAGAGATCGAACTGCTCGATACGCCAGGAATCCTTTGGCCGAAATTCGAAGATCCGGAGACGGGACTGAAGCTTGCAGTGACCGGTGCAATCAAAGACTCGGTCATCCAGATGCAGGAACTCGCAATCTATGCGCTGAAGTTCTTCGAGATGCATTACCCGGACCGCTTAGAAGCGCGTTACGGTATTGCCAACGTCGACGAAGACGTCGCAGTGACATTCGACATCATCGGCAAGAAGAGACATTGTCTCTATCCGAACGGTGAGACGGATTACGAAATGACTGCGGAAGTGATCGTCCGGGATGTCCGGAACCAGCACCTTGGTCGCGTGACATTCGATTTCAAAGACGAAATGACTGCAGAACAGCTTGAAGAAGAGAACTAGCAACAGAGCGCATAGCCGGGACGATTTGGCTGTGCGCTTTTTTTGGAGGGTGAAGGGATGAGTATTAGCGAAATACGGGCGAAGTTGAATGCCGCGGAAGAGTACGAGGAATGGATGCAGGAACTCGCGGAAGACCCGCGTAAAGGCGTCCAGACGCTTCTAGGAGCATGGCAGCGCAAGCAGCTCGCAAAACAGAAGGTCGCGGATGAATTAGCGGTGAAATTAGCGTTCGATGCATCATTTCGCGCTGCATCAGGACAATTGGTTGCGGGTACCGATGAAGCAGGACGCGGGCCACTTGCAGGACCTGTCGTGACAGCAGCGGTCATTTTGCCTGAAAATTGCCGAACGCTCATCGGCTTAGACGATTCGAAGCAATTGTCGAAAGTGAAGCGGGAAGCATTCGCAGATGAAGTAAGACGAGTTGCGATTAGCTACGCCGTCCATATCCAATCGGTGGAAGAAATCGACCGGCTCAATATATATGAAGCGACAAAGCAATCGATGGAAGCGTCAGTCGCCGCACTTTCCGTGCGGCCGGACGTAATCTTAGCTGATGCGATGCAGCTCCGTAGTGCGACTCCTTGTCATTCAATCATTAAAGGAGACGCGAAAAGTTTAGCAATCGCTGCTGCATCGGTTCTTGCGAAGACAGAGCGGGATCAGTTAATGGAAGCGTATGACGAGACATATCCAGGCTATGATTTCACGCGCCATGCAGGCTACGGGACGGCAGTTCATTTGGCGGCACTCGAACTGCTCGGGCCGAGTCCGATCCATCGGAAAACATTCGAACCGATCCGGTCGATGCAGAAGAATGCAAACTTATCCGACAAGATATGATGAGTGGAGGACGAAAAATTATATAAATTGAGATTAATAAATGGATTTTCCGATATTCCATAAAACAGCTCCGCGTCCAGTGCTTTTGCTCCTGCATCGCTTCGCTGCTTCGTCGCAGAAGAATGGACTGAACTTCCTTCAGCCCACTCTTAGCTAACTCTTAATCGCTACGCTCTCCAGAGTGGATCTCGACACTTCGCTATTCCACAGGAGTCTCCGCTGTTTTACTCCATATCTTCTCATAGATGATGAGGGGTGATATCTGGTGCCACCACACTTCATTAAGAAGAAAAAGCGGAAGGCGGCGACTCCTGCGGGAGTAGAGTAGTGATGAGACTCCGCAGGGATCGAAGGGACTGGGAGGCTCAAAGGGCAAAGATATGCTCCTGCATCGCTTCGCTAGCTTCGTCGCAAAGATGTTGACCGAACTACCTTCGTTCAACATCTTGCTCCCGCGGAAAGCGTCCGCCTGGAGCGATTTCTTGTAACTTTAAAAATACGAATTAATTAGTTCAACTTATATAAAAAAATGAGCCTGTGGACATTTAGTGTCAGGTTTATTACAATGATAGAGGTACGAAAATTATGAGATAGACGTTTGATTGGAGGACAAAAGATGAATATCCATGAATATCAGGGAAAACAGATCCTGAAACAGTATGGCGTAGCCGTTCCTGAAGGCCATGTCGCGTTCTCTCCTGAAGAAGCAGTGAAAGCTGCAAAAGAGCTTGGTACGGATGTTGTCGTAGTTAAAGCACAAATCCACGCAGGTGGCCGCGGCAAAGCTGGCGGGGTCAAAATTGCGAAAAACTTGGAAGACGTGCGTACTTATGCGAAGGAACTTCTAGGGAAAGTGCTAGTCACTCACCAAACTGGTCCTGAAGGGAAAGAAGTGAAACGCTTGTACGTTGAAGCGGGAAGCGACATCAAGAAAGAGTACTACCTTGGACTGGTTCTTGACCGCGAAACTTCACTTGTTACGTTGATGGGTTCTGAAGAAGGCGGAATGGACATCGAGGAAGTTGCTGCTAACACACCAGAGCGTATTTTCTATGAAGAAATCGATCCGGTTGTCGGCTTGTCTGGTTTCCAGGCTCGTCGTATGGCATTCAACATGAACATCCCAGCGAAATTGGTCAACAAAGCTTCTAAATTGATGCTTGGCCTTTACCAGGCGTATGTTGAGAAGGACGCGTCAATCGTTGAGATCAACCCACTTGTTGTCACTGGTGACGATCAAGTCGTAGCTCTTGATGCGAAGTTCAACTTTGATGGTAACGCATTGTACCGTCATCAAGACATCATGGAAATGCGTGATTACGATGAGGAAGATCCGAAAGAAATCGAAGCTTCTAAATATGACTTGAGCTACATCTCTCTTGATGGGAATATCGGTTGTATGGTCAACGGTGCTGGTCTTGCGATGGCAACGATGGACACGATCAACTACTACGGCGGAACACCCGCTAACTTCCTTGACGTTGGGGGCGGTGCGACAGCTGAGAAAGTAACTGAGGCATTCAAAATCATCTTGTCTGACCAGAATGTTAAAGGAATCTTTGTCAACATCTTCGGTGGAATCATGAAGTGTGACATTATCGCAGAAGGCGTTATTCAAGCAGCGAAAGAAGTTAGCTTGCAAGTACCACTTGTTGTCCGTCTTGAAGGAACAAACGTGGAACTTGGTAAGAAATTGCTGAATGAATCCGGTCTTGATATTGTTGCAGCAGGCACGATGGCCGATGGCGCGAAAAAAATCGTAGAACTTGTAGGCTAAAGAAGGGCAGGGACAAACATGAGCGTATATATTAATAAAGACACAAAAGTGCTTGTACAAGGAATTACAGGGTCGACTGCCCTTTTCCATACAAAGCAAATGCTAGAATACGGCACGAAAATCGTTGCTGGGGTTACTCCTGGTAAAGGCGGCACTGAAGCAGAAGGCGTTCCAGTCTTCAACACAGTGGAAGATGCTGTCAAGGCAACAGGCGCTAACGTATCAGTCATCTATGTTCCAGCTCCATTTGCAGCAGATGCAATCTTGGAAGCAGTGGACGCAGACCTTGATATGGCAATCTGTATCACTGAGCATATCCCAGTACTTGATATGGTTAAAGTGAAACGTTACATGGAAGGCAAAAAGACACGTCTTGTCGGTCCGAACTGCCCTGGCGTCATCACGCCGGATGAGTGTAAGATCGGGATCATGCCTGGTTATATCCATAAAAAAGGTCATGTCGGCGTTGTTTCACGTTCCGGTACACTGACGTATGAAGCGACTCACCAGTTGTCACAAGAAGGAATCGGTCAATCTACTGCTGTAGGTATCGGCGGAGATCCAGTCAACGGGACGAACTTCATCGATGTATTGAAAGCGTTCAACGAAGACGAAGA
The DNA here is from genome assembly GCF_009707665.1 of Planomicrobium sp. YIM 101495. Taxonomy (GTDB): domain Bacteria; phylum Bacillota; class Bacilli; order Bacillales_A; family Planococcaceae; genus Planococcus. The sequence continues at coordinate 825,940 of NZ_WLZW01000001.1, read as the reverse complement.
CACACTAGCTGTTGTCATGATCGGTGAAATCGGTGGAACTGCTGAAGAAGAAGCAGCTGCATGGGTGAAAGAGAACATGACGAAACCGGTTGTCGGCTTCATCGGCGGACAAACTGCTCCTGAAGGGAAACGCATGGGCCATGCCGGTGCGATCATCTCAGGCGGTAAAGGTACAGCTGCAGACAAGATCAAAGCGATGAACGCTGCTGGTATCGAAGTGGCGGATACGCCATCGGTTATCGGTGAAACGTTGATCAAAGTGATCAAAGAAAAAGGTCTATACGACCAGTGTAAAACTCACTGATCCAATGATCGGTGCAGCAGGCGGAGAAACGAATGAACCTCTCCGCCTGTTTTTTGTACACTTTTCGAAAAAACTTTCTATTCAGAAAAAGGAGGCTTCTATGACGATGAGTTTTGAAGAAAGACTACTGGCATTTCATTATGTACATCCCCGCCCATTAAACAAGTGGAAAGGGCTGCTTGAGCATGATCCTGAACTGAAGCTGTTCCAGGACTGGTCACTCCGAAAGCTCGCATTTTGCCTGAACACTCAGGAGTCGCAAGCTGCACGTATTCTGCAGGCGTACCGCCGCGCAATCACTATGCCGCTCACCGCTTCCTACGAAAAACACTTCATCAAACCTATCTCCTATTTACACCCTGCTTATCCCAAAAGCTTGACGGAATTGATTGACCCGCCTATCATACTGTATGCAAAAGGGAAAATTGGATTACTCGAGACGAAGAGAAGAATCGCGGTAATTGGATCAAGGAAAGCATCTTCTTATTCAATGAAGGCGATCGAGACGATTTTGCCCCCGCTCGTCGAAGGCGGCTTCGCAATCGTCAGCGGATTGGCGAAAGGCGCAGATGCCATGGCGCATCAGCAGGCGATCGACCTCGGCGGACAGACGATCGCGGTGATCGGGAGTGGTTTCTTGCACCCTTATCCAGCAGTCAACAATGCACTGTTCAAGGAAATCACTGAAAGTCACCTCTGTCTCACGGAGTATCCACCTTACGTAAAGCCTGAGAAGTGGCATTTCCCGATGAGGAACCGCATCATCAGCGGCTTGTCTGAAGGGATCATCGTGACGGAAGCCGAGAATCGGAGTGGGACGATGAGCACGATCGAACACGCACTGGATCATGGAAAAGAGATCTTTGCCGTGCCGGGATCGATCTTTTCTCCACTGTCGGGCGGGCCGCATAAGCTGATCGAAGAAGGTGCAAAGCCGGTATGGAATGGTTTTCAAGTGCTTGCCGAACTTCGTGTAAATTGATTGGGAAAACAGGAAAGAAAAAGGAAAGCCTTGCATTAACTGAAAATCTATTATACATTTTGCACAGGCTAATTAACGCAACAAGAGAAACGAGTACCTCTATGGGGAGGAAAGATGATGGCGGATTATTTGGTGATCGTTGAGTCACCCGCTAAAGCGAAAACAATCGAACGTTATTTAGGGAAGAAGTATAAAGTACGGGCATCACTCGGTCATTTAATCGATTTGCCGCGCAGTACGATGGCAATTGATACAGAAAATAATTACCAGCCGCGCTATATTACGATCCGCGGCAAAGGCCCGATCCTGCAGGAACTGAAAAAAGAAGCGAAGAAATCGAAGAAAGTATTTCTCGCGGCTGACCCCGACAGAGAGGGAGAGGCGATCGCTTGGCACTTGGCTACAGCACTTGGCATTGATCCCTCAACAGAATGCCGCGTGGTCTTCAACGAAATCACGAAAGATGCGATCAAGGATTCCTTTAAGAATCCGCGATCGATCGATATGGATCTCGTCGATGCACAGCAAGCGCGCCGTATCCTGGACCGTCTCGTCGGTTACAGCATCAGTCCGCTGCTTTGGAAGAAAGTCAAAAAAGGATTATCTGCGGGACGCGTACAATCCGTTGCACTCCGCATGATCATCGATCGTGAAAACGAAATTAAGAACTTTGAGCCGGAAGAATACTGGTCGATCACTGGACAATTCGAGAAATCCGCGAAGAATTTCGAAGCATCATTTTACGGAAGTCCGGATGAGAAACTACAATTAAAGAATGAAGAAGACGTCAAGAAAGTCATGGCTACAATCAAAGGTGACGCATTTACAGTCAACCGCGTCGTGAAAAAAGAGAGAAAGAGAAATCCTTCCCCTTCGTTTACAACTTCATCCCTCCAACAGGAAGCTGCCCGCAAGTTGAACTTCCGAGCGAAGAAGACGATGATGCTCGCACAGCAATTGTATGAAGGAATTTCCGTCGGCAAAGAAGGCGTGACCGGTTTGATCACATACATGCGGACGGATTCCACGCGTATTTCGGATACGGCGAAAGGGGAAGCGGTCGCATTCGTCAACGAAACGTACGGTGAAGAGTTTGTGACGACAGCGACGGCCAAGAAGCAGAGTTCGAAATCACAGGATGCGCACGAAGCGGTCCGTCCGACAAGCGTACGCCGCACACCGGAGTCGCTTAAAAGCATCCTGTCACGCGATCTGTACCGTCTCTACAAATTGATATGGGAACGCTTCGTCGCGAGTCAAATGTCGCCAGCAGTACTGGACACGGTCATGGCTGAGCTCCAGAACGGTGAAGCGGTATTCCGTGCGAACGGCTCGCAAGTGAAATTCCCAGGCTTCATGAAGCTCTACGTTGAAGGCACGGATGATAAGGAAGAAATGAAAGACAACATCCTGCCGGAAATGGAAGAAGGCGATACAGTCAAAGCGCTCGATATCGAACCGAAGCAGCATTTCACGCAGCCACCTCCCCGTTATACGGAAGCGCGGCTCGTCAAAACGCTGGAAGAACTCGGAATAGGACGTCCGTCTACGTATGCGCCGACGCTTGATACAATCCAGCGCCGCGGGTATGTTACACTGGATGCGAAACGCTTCATTCCGACGGAGCTCGGTGAAATCGTCCACGGCTTAGTCGTCGAATTCTTCCCTGGCATCGTCAACATCGAATTCACTTCCAAGATGGAGTCCGATCTGGACGGCGTCGAGGAAGGCATCAAGGAATGGGTGCAAGTCATCGATGAGTTTTACAAAGACTTCGAGAAAAACGTCGAGCTGGCTGAGAATGAGATGGAGAAAGTCCAGATCAAAGATGAGCCGGCAGGCGAGGATTGCGAAAAATGTGGCTCCGCGATGGTCTACAAACTGGGACGCTATGGCAAATTCATGGCATGCAGCAATTTCCCGGAATGCCGCAACACGAAAGCCATCGTCAAATACATCGGTGTGAAATGTCCGACATGCAAAGAAGGAGAAATCGTCGAGCGCAAGAGCAAGAAGCGCCGCATCTTCTATGGCTGCGACCGCTATCCGGAATGTGAATTCGTCTCCTGGGACAAACCGATCGAACGGCCATGTCCGAAATGCGAGCAGCTGCTCGTCGAAAAGAAAGTCAAAAAAGGCGTACAGATCCAATGTACGGAATGTGAATATAAAGAAGAAGTCCAATAACGAACAAAGAAGAGGTGCTTGACTATGACACAAGTAGTAAATGTAATTGGTGCCGGACTTGCCGGCAGTGAAGCAGCGTGGCAGATCGCGAAAAGAGGCGTGAAGGTGCGGCTATATGAAATGCGTCCGGTCAAACAGACGCCAGCGCATCATACCGACAAATTTGCCGAGCTTGTGTGCAGTAACTCGTTACGTGCCAATTCATTGACGAATGCGGTCGGCGTCATCAAAGAAGAAATGCGCCATTTAGATTCAGTCATCATCGAAGCGGCCGACAAAGCGTCGGTTCCCGCTGGCGGAGCGCTTGCGGTCGACCGGCATGAATTCGCCGGTGCAGTCACGGAAAAAGTCCGTAACCACCCGCTTGTAGAAGTCATCAACGAAGAAGTGACGGAAATTCCGGAAGGCATCACGATCATCGCGACCGGTCCATTGACATCTCCGGCACTCGCCGAAAAAGTACGTGAGCTGACTGGCCAGGACTACTTATACTTCTACGATGCTGCAGCTCCGATCATCGAGAAAGACAGCATCGACATGGACAAAGTGTACTTGAAATCACGCTATGACAAAGGTGAAGCGGCTTACTTGAACTGTCCGATGACGAAAGAAGAGTTCGATCGGTTCCGCACAGCGTTAGTGGAAGCGGAAGTAGTCCCGCTGAAAGAATTCGAAAAAGAGATTTACTTCGAAGGCTGTATGCCGATCGAAGTGATGGCTGCCCGCGGAGAGAAAACATTGACATTCGGTCCGATGAAGCCGGTCGGACTGGAAGATCCGCGAACAGGCAAACGCCCGTATGCAGTCGTCCAGCTTCGCCAAGACGACGCTGCAGGCACCCTTTACAACATTGTCGGATTCCAGACACATTTGAAATGGGGCCCACAAAAAGAAGTGGTAAGGATGATCCCAGGGCTTGAAAACGTCGAAATCGTCCGTTACGGTGTCATGCACCGCAACACGTTCATCAACTCGCCGCGTGTCTTGAAACCGACGTACCAGTTGAAAGCGAACGAAAACATCTTCTTCGCTGGACAAATGACCGGGGTCGAAGGATATGTGGAATCTGCAGGCAGCGGCTTGCTTGCAGGCATCAACGCAGCGAAACTGGCACTTGGGGAAGAGTTGTCGGTCCTGCCTGCAGAAACGGCGCTTGGTAGTATGGCTCGTTACATCACAGAAGCTGACGGTGAAAACTTCCAGCCGATGAACATCAACTTCGGACTGTTCCCCGACCTCGGTGAACGCATCAAGTCCAAGCAGGAACGTGCTGAGAAACATGCAGAACGTGCACTGGATGCAATTCGTAATTATGTGAATACGGTGACGGTTTAATTGAAAAAAGCCTCTAAAGCTTGTTATACTTTAGAGGCTTTTATTGTGGTTGAAAATGGAGGGCTGCTCAATTGGACAAACAGGAGATGCTGTCATCTTTCAAAACATATATTCAGCTTGAGAAAAACTATTCAGAGCACACCATCCGCCAGTATGAAAAAGACTTGGAGGATTTTTTTCTGTTTTTGCACGGTGAAGGCATCGAGAGAATCGAAGAGGTCGAGTATTTACATGCAAGAAACTATATGACGAAGCTGTATCATGTGAAACTTGCGCGGACGACCGTGTCGCGGAAAATTTCTTCTATCCGGTCGTTTTACCGCTTTGCGAACCGGGAATTCGGCTTGAGTGAGGAAGCATTCCGTTCGTTGTACCATCCGAAAAAAGAGGAGCGGCTTCCGCAATTTTTCTATGAAGAAGAGATGGAGACCTTATTCAATTCCTTGCAGGGACCGGAGCCGTTGACTGTACGAAACCGGGCACTCGTGGAATTGCTGTATGCGACAGGAATGCGGGTGAGTGAGTGCATGGCGATCCGGCTGAAGGACCTGGACCGCGTCGTGCAGATCGTCAAAGTGACGGGGAAGGGAAGGAAGGAACGGTTCATCCCTTACGGCCAGTTCGCCCACGATGCGCTGGAACAATACATGGAGACCGCTCGTCCTAAGTTGATGAAACGGAAAGAACACGACTTCCTGTTCGTCAACAGCCGCGGGGAAGCGCTGACGGACCGCGGTGTGCGGCACATCTTGAACGAATGCATGAAGAAGGCTTCACTAAACTCCACCATTTACCCGCACATGATGCGGCATACATTTGCAACTCACCTGTTGAATAACGGGGCGGACATGCGGACGGTCCAGGAATTGCTTGGCCACTCGCACCTCAGTTCGACACAAGTGTATACGCACGTGACGAAAGAACACTTGCGCAACACATACTTGAAAACCCATCCAAGAGCCTAGGAGGAAAATATACATGGAACAATTTCACTCAACAACGATCTTTGCAGTACAGCACAATGGGAAAAGCGCGATGTCCGGTGACGGTCAAGTGACGCTCGGCAACTCAGTCGTCATGAAGCATACCGCGAAGAAAGTCCGGAGAATGTTCAACGGAAAAGTACTCGCAGGATTCGCGGGAACAGTAGCGGACGCGTTCACTTTGTTCGAAATGTTCGAAGGAAAGCTCGGTGAGTACAACGGCAACTTGCAACGCGCTGCCGTAGAACTTGCAAAACAATGGCGCGGAGATAAGATGCTGCGTCAGCTGGAGGCGATGATCATCGTCATGAACGAAGAAACAATGCTGCTTGTCTCCGGTACAGGTGAAGTGATCGAGCCGGACGACGGCATTCTTGCAATCGGGTCAGGTGGTAACTATGCGCTTGCGGCCGGCCGCGCACTGAAAAAGTATGCTGGAGACAATTTGGACGCTGCGACAATCGCACAGTCAGCGCTTGAAACAGCAGCCGACATCTGTGTCTTCACGAATCATCAAATCATACTGGAGGAACTGTGAACATGAAAAACCAGATGCAATTAACACCGCGTCAAATCACGGAACACCTGGATAAATACATCATTGGCCAAAAAGATGCGAAGCGCGCGATCGCCGTATCACTACGGAACCGCTACCGCCGCAGCTTGCTGGATGAAGAGATCCGCGACGAAATCATTCCGAAGAACATTCTTATGATCGGGCCGACCGGTGTAGGGAAGACAGAAATCGCCCGGCGCATCGCCAAATTGACCGGTGCACCGTTCATCAAAGTCGAAGCGACGAAGTTCACGGAAGTCGGCTATGTCGGCCGCGACGTCGAATCGATGGTGCGTGACTTGGTTGAAGCCTCGATCCGCATCGTCAAAGAAGAGAAGTTCGATGAAGTGAAAGAGAAGGCGCAAGCTGCTGCGAACAAACGGATCATCAAACTGCTTGCCCCGTCGACTCGTAAGAAACAACAAACCCAAAATCCATTCGAAATGCTCTTTGGTCAAAACGGTGAACAGCAGCAAGAGGAAGATCCGAATGCGGAAGTGGAAGTGCGGGTGAAACGTCGGGAACTGTCGGAAGATTTGGCAGCCGGGAAATTGGAAGACCAATGGGTGACGATTGAGGTGGCAGAAAGTATGCCTTCCATGTTTGACGCACTGCAAGGTTCGGGAATGGAACAAATGGGAGCTAATATGCAAGATGCGCTATCTTCCTTCATGCCGAAAAAGAAAAAGAAACGCCGTGTACAAGTGAAAGAAGCGAGAAAGCTACTCACTGCTGAAGAATCGGCTAAGCTGATCGATGATGAAGAACTCGCGGCTGAAGCGATTCAACGCGCTGAGCAACAAGGGATCATCTTCATCGATGAAATGGATAAAATCGCAAGCAAGAACAACTCATCCTCTGCGGATGTTTCCAGAGAAGGCGTACAGCGCGACATCCTCCCAATTGTCGAAGGATCGACGGTCTCGACAAAATATGGAGCGGTCAAGACGGACTATATGCTATTCGTAGCAGCGGGGGCATTTCACATGTCCAAGCCCTCTGACCTCATTCCTGAACTGCAAGGGCGCTTCCCGATCCGGGTCGAACTGCAGAAATTGGAAGTGGGAGATTTCGTCCAAATTTTGACAGAGCCGAAACATTCTCTGATTAACCAGTATAAAGAACTTCTCAAAACAGAAGGAATTGTGATAAACTTCACTGATGCGTCAATTGTCAGACTTGCTGAAACCGCATTTGAAGTGAACCAGGACACTGATAACATCGGTGCTCGTCGTCTGCATACGATTCTCGAACGACTCCTTGAGGAACTTTCTTTTGAAGCTTCCGAAATTGCGCCTGCCGAAATCCACATCACGCCGCAGTATGTGGACGAAAAGCTGGCAAATGTGGCGAAGAACAAAGATTTGTCACAATTTATTTTGTAAAATGATGCAAAACAGTTCCCTTAAGTAGTAAAAACCTTTAGAATATTTAATAAATACACTAATGTTACCGTAGGAGGAAAATGTCAATGAACTTATTAGACAAAACAAGACAAATTAACGCAATGCTACAAGAAGCTGGTGGGAAACCGGTAAACTTTAAAGACATGGCAGAAACGTTGAGCGAAGTAATCGAATCGAACGTTTTCGTCGTCAGCCGAAAAGGGAAAGTCCTCGGCTATGCAATCAACCAACAGATCGAGAACGAACGGATGAAAGGCATGTTGGAAGAACGTCAATTCCCAACAGAGTACACACAAAATCTTTCGAGCGTCACAGAAACATCTGCGAACCTTGACGTTAACAGCGAGCACACAATCTTCCCGATCGAAGAGCGCGAACTGTTCGAAGAAGGTCTTACAACAATCGTCCCAATTAACGGTGGCGGAGAGCGTCTTGGAACATTGCTTCTGGGCCGTGTAAAAGACGTATTCCAGGATGACGATCTGATCCTTGGCGAGTACGGTGCAACAGTGGTTGGAATGGAAATCCTCCGCGAAAAAGGCGACCGCATCGAAGAAGAAGCACGCAGCAAAGCAGTCGTCCAAATGGCGATCTCGTCACTTTCTTACAGTGAGCTTGAAGCGATCGAGCACATCTTCGAAGAACTTGATGGCAGCGAAGGACTTCTCGTCGCTTCTAAAATCGCTGACCGTGTTGGAATCACACGTTCAGTAATCGTCAACGCACTCCGCAAACTTGAAAGTGCTGGCGTTATCGAATCACGTTCACTTGGAATGAAAGGGACATATATCAAAGTATTGAACCAAAAATTCCTTGCTGAGCTTGAACAGCTTAAAATGAACTAATCCACAAAACTAAAGGACCGTTCCGAAAAGTCATGAACTATGACTTCTTCGGGGCGGTCTTTTTTGTTTCTGATGGAAGATGGGAGGAGAATAGAAGGCTGACCTGCATTCCAGAGTATCGCGAGTTGGAGACGCGGTACTGAGCCTCATCGGTCGCTTTCGCAACCTGCGGGGTCTCCAAGAGTCGCTCATTCGCTGTGCTCCTTCACTGCTCCTCCGGCACGCTCGATCTTCCATTCCGGCTCAGCTCGTTTGATAATAAGAGTTTCATAGGATTTCAGGGAGTGGTATGATCCCAGCATACGGTGCCTTCGTCGCTTCCTACTAGAAGGTGTCGGGTATTATGTGGGCGAGTTCAGGTGTGGTCGAGCATAACTGAGCTGGTGTTTCGTGTGGGGTGAACTAGAGATCAGCTGACCTGCATTCCAGAGTTTCACGTGCTGGAGGAGCAAACCCGAGCCTCCTCGGTTGCTTGCGCAACCTGTGGGGTCTCGGATTCACTCTAATACTCCGGCACGTTCACTCTTCCATTCCGGCTCAGCTCGTTCGAGAATTGTGGTTTATATAGAATTTCAGTGATTGGGATGATCCCTGCATAGGATGCCTTTGTCGCTTCCTACTAGAAGGTGTCCGGTGTTAGCGGGCAAGTTCAGCTGGCATACTCATCCTGGAGTTAGTCGCGACTCGCAGTTTTTGCACTTAATAATGAGCAGGTCGATTCCGCTTCTCGCACCTTATGAGTATGCAGTCCTATCTCGTCAATTTCTAGGATCAATGTGATGCTAACTAAGTATTGCTCGATGATGAAAAGCTCCCCATATATTCTTCGCCCACCAAATTAGAATCCCAGCGGCCTACGCAGTCAGCCGCCCCACCATTTATCACAACGCCAACAATAGAATGAAACAAAATTTCACCTCACCACTATTTCTCCCACACACTCAGCGAAATGGCTGGCTTGGACTGGGCGGATGGATAAGATAAGCGTTTCTGAGCTCAGCTTATCCCGGGAGCCCTGTCCGAAGCCTCGAAGCGGATTCCTATGCGACACCCAATCATCCCTTTTCCAACAATAAAGAGAAACCAGTTGCAGAACCACAGTGGCCCGTGGTATAATTTCAAATGGTGTTAAATACACACGCATTTGGATCTGCGCTGTAGGTGCCTCTATGAGGTAACGGTGCAGAAAGGAATAATGCGGAGGGAAAAATTAACCTATCAGGAGGAAAAAACATGTCAGTAATTTCTATGAAACAATTGCTTGAAGCTGGTGTTCACTTCGGTCACCAGACACGCCGCTGGAACCCGAAAATGAAAAAATATATTTTCGTGGAGCGTAACGGCATCTACATCATCGACCTACAAAAAACAGTACGTAAACTAGAGGAAGCATACAACTTCATGCGCCAAGTCGGCGAAGAAGGCGGCAAAGTCCTTTTCGTTGGTACGAAAAAACAAGCACAAGATGCAATCAAAGAAGAAGCAGAACGTTCTGGCAACTACTACATCAACCAACGTTGGTTGGGTGGAACATTGACAAACTTCGGCACGATCCAAAAACGTGTGAACCGCATGAAACAGATCGAGCGCATGGAAGAAGACGGCACTTTCGAAGTCCTTCCTAAAAAAGAAGTTGTTCAATTGAACAAAGAACACGAACGCTTGACTAAATTCTTGGGCGGTATCCGTGACATGAACGGTCTACCGGACGTAATGTTCGTCGTTGACCCACGTAAAGAGCGTATCGCAGTTGCGGAAGCAATGAAATTGAACATTCCAATCGTTGGTATTGTAGATACAAACTGTGATCCGGACGAAATCGACTATGTGATTCCTGCAAACGACGATGCAATCCGTGCAGTTAAACTATTGACTGGTAAAATGGCTGATGCTTTGCTTGAGTCAAAACCGGAAGAAGAAGAAGTAGCAGCTGAATCTGCTGAGTAATCTACAAGCATGACAGGTGATAAGCGGCCAACCCCTCTTATCACCTTTTTTTGAGAAAAGAGACCTACTTACAAGGAGGAATTTAATCATGGCAGTTACAGCACAAATGGTAAAAGAATTGCGTGAAAAAACAGGTGCGGGTATGATGGATTGTAAAAAAGCACTTGTTCAGACAGACGGGGACATTGAAGCAGCAGTCGACTTCCTGCGTGAAAAAGGCCTTTCAAGCGCGTCTAAAAAAGCGGACCGCATTGCAGCAGAAGGAATCACTTCAGTTGTCGTTGAAGGAAACGAAGCAATCATCTATGAAGTGAACGCTGAAACTGATTTCGTAGCGAAAAACGAAGGCTTCCAAACATTGGTGAAAGAATTGGGCGAGCACCTTCTTTCAACAAAACCGGCAACGATTGAAGAAGCAACAGCTTCTACAATGTCTAACGGTTTGGTTGTAGCAGATCACATCTCTAACGCAATCGCGAAAATCGGGGAGAAAATTACACTTCGCCGTTTCGAAATCATGACAAAATCAGACAACGACGCTTTCGGTCCATACTTGCATATGGGCGGGCGCATCGGGGTTCTTGTACACCTGGAAGGTACTACAGACGAGCAAGCTGCACGCGACATCGCAATGCACGTAGCGGCAATCAACCCGACTTATGTTTCACGTGACGAAGTTTCTGCTGACGAAGTAGAGCACGAGCGCAAAATCTTGACGGAACAAGCATTGAACGAAGGCAAACCTGAGAAAATCGTTGCGAAAATGGTTGAAGGCCGCCTTGGCAAATATTTCGAAGATGTTTGCTTGCTTGACCAAGCATTCGTTAAAAACTCTGACCAAAAAGTACGTGATTTCGTAGCATCCACTGGCGGAGCTGTTAAAGGATTCGTCCGTTATGAAGTAGGCGAAGGCATCGAAAAACGCGAAGATAACTTTGCGGAAGAAGTTATGAGCCAAGTTAACAAAGATAACTAAGATCGAATCATATGTAATGCCGGGGAACACAATCCAGTGTTCCCTATTTTTCAATAAAAGGTCAATGGAGGGTTCCGATGAGTGTTCAGCAATATAAGCGTATTGTATTAAAATTGAGCGGAGAAGCGATGGCAGGAGAGAAAGGTTTCGGCCTGTCCCCGGAAATCATCAAATCTGTCGCAAGCCAAGTGAAAGAAGTCGTAGAGCTGGGTGTGGAAGTAGCAGTCGTTGTCGGCGGTGGAAACATTTGGCGCGGCAAGATTGGATCGGAAATGGGTATGGACCGTGCAACTGCCGATTACATGGGAATGCTTGCGACGGTCATGAACTCTTTGGCGCTCCAGGATTCATTGGAGCAGCAGGGCGTTGAGACACGCGTGCTTTCTTCCATCGAGATGCGTCAAGTTGCTGAGCCGTATATCCGCAGAAGAGCAATCCGTCATCTTGAGAAGAAACGGGTGGTCATTTTTGCTGCAGGAACAGGGAATCCTTATTTCTCGACAGATACAACCGCTGCACTGCGCGCTGCCGAGATTGAGGCCGACGTGATCCTGATGGGCAAAAATAATGTAGATGGCGTCTATTCTGCTGATCCAAAAACTGATACGAACGCTTTGAAATACGACGAACTTTCTTATTTCGATGTCATTCAACAAGGTTTGCAAGTGATGGATTCAACTGCATCCACACTGTGCATGGATAACGACATTCCATTGGTCGTCTTCTCGATCATGGAAAATGGAAATATCAAACGAGCTGTCCAAGGTGAAAAAATCGGGACAGTAGTGAGGAGGACTTTATAATGCCGAAAACGATTATCAGTGAAACAACTTCAAAAATGGAAGGTGCGATTCAGTCGTACAGCCGTGAATTAGCAACTATCCGTGCAGGACGTGCAAACCCATCAATCCTGGACCGTCTGACAGTCGATTACTACGGAGCACCGACACCGGTCAATCAAGTGGCAGGCATCTCGGTTCCTGAAGCGCGTCTTCTCATGATTCAACCATACGATAAGTCTGTACTTGGAGATATCGAGAAAGCAATCATGAAGTCGGATCTTGGCCTAAGCCCGACGAACGATGGATCTGTTATCCGTATCGCTATTCCTGCTTTGACGGAAGAGCGCCGGAAAGATCTTGTCAAAGAAGTTAAGAAAGTTGCTGAAGAAGCGAAAGTCGCAATCCGTAACGTTCGACGCGATGGCAACGATGAACTGAAGAAATTAGAGAAGAAGAGCGAAATCACAGAAGATGATCTGCGCGGCTACACGGACGATATCCAGAAGCTGACGGACAGCAACATCACACGCATCGATGACATCGCAAAAGAGAAAGAGAAAGAAATCTTGGAAGTGTAAGCGAACTTCTACTGAGCTGGAGCGTCCTGTTGAACAGGGCGTTTTTCTATTGCATCCCTTCCATACAAGAAGAGCAAGGTTGTAGGAATAGGATTTTTTCGGCAAAAAATGGCTTTCCATGTGAATGACAGCGCACAGGATGCCGTTTTTTGATATGATAAGCAATAGACATGCTGATTTGTTATAAGTGGAGGAAAACTATGTTTAATAAAATATTGAGACGAGCACCAGAAGCAGTTCTGGGACTTGAAGAACGAAAATCCGTAATTTGCAAAGAAGGGCCACCTTCGCATATTGCCATCATCATGGACGGCAACGGCAGATGGGCGAAGAAACGTTCACTTCCAAGGATTGCAGGACATCATGAAGGAATGAAAACTGTCCGCAAGATTACACGGTTAGCAAGCCATCTCGGCGTTGATGTCATGACCCTATATGCTTTTTCGACTGAGAACTGGAAACGACCGAAACTTGAAGTGGATTTCTTGATGCGTCTTCCAGAGGAATTCCTATCGACGTTCTTACCTGAACTCATCGAAGAGAACGTCCGTGTCGAGATGATGGGATATCATGAGAATTTGCCGCAACATACGCTTGAAGCGATTCGGAAAGCGAAAGAAGCAACAAAGGACAATACAGGACTGATCTTGAACTTCGCGTTGAATTACGGAAGCCGTTCAGAGATCGTCGATGCAGTAAAGGTGATTGCGGAACAGGCTGCAGCTGGACAATTGAATCCCGAAGACATTACGGAGTCGGATATTGCGGACCGTTTGTTGACGAGCAAATTACCGGAGCCGGATCTGTTGATTCGTACGAGTGGTGAAGTGCGCTTGAGTAACTTCATGCTTTGGCAGCTTGCTTATACTGAATTGTGGTTCACAGAAACCTTGTGGCCGGACTTTGATGAGTTGACACTTGTCGAGGCAATCGAAGATTACCAAAAAAGAAACCGCCGCTTTGGAGGATTGAAAGGGGAAGAAGAAGTTTGAAGCAGCGAATCATTACAGGGCTCGTCGCATTCGCATTATTCATGCCTTTCGTCCTTATCGGCGGCGCAGCTTTCACTTTGCTCATCTATGCAGTGGCGACTATCGCCTTGCAAGAATTGTTGAAAATGAAAGGGAGGACCTTGTGGAGCATCCCTGGTCTTATTTCCCTAGCGGCTCTCTTTGCCTTCATGATGCCTGCAGAATGGGCAGCGAAAGTGTTCGAAATCACGGGGTATATGAAAGTTGAATTTGCATTCATGGCAGTCATTCTATTATTGATCCATACAGTCGTCGTTAAGAATAGCTTTACTTTTGATGACGCTGCATTTGCCATTCTCGGTGTTCTATATATCGGGATCGGTTTTTTGTATTTGATCGAAACGCGCGATGTGCACTTGGCGTTCCTTGTGTACGCACTTCTTGTTGTCTGGAGCACGGATTCGGGCGCATATTTCACTGGCCGGAAGATTGGGAAGCGCAAGCTATGGCCGGAAATCTCTCCGAACAAGACAGTGGAAGGATTCCTGGGTGGGATTGTCTGGGCGATTGCGGTTGCACTGATCTTCAACTACTTCGTAGATTTGGAAAAACCGATCATTCTGTTGGTCCTTGTGACGATCCTCGCCTCTATTTTCGGACAGATGGGTGATTTGGTAGAATCAGCATTGAAACGCCATTTCAACGTCAAGGATTCCGGGACGATCTTGCCAGGGCATGGCGGGATGCTTGATCGGTTCGATAGTATTCTGTTCGTCATGCCGCTGCTTCATTTTTTACATTTCATTTGAGAGAGGAAGCAACTGAATGACTAAGAAAATTATTTTGCTCGGAGCGACCGGTTCAATCGGTCTGCAGACTGCGGATATTGTAAGAGAGCACCCGGAAGCGTTTCAGCTGACGGGTTTTTCTGCTGGACGGAATATCGGGAAAACAGTGGAATTAATCAATGAATTTCAGCCAGAGATTGTCTGCGTACAACAAGAGCCGGATGCCTTGGCGCTTTCGCGACAGTTCCCGCGACTCACTGTCCTACACGGTGAAAAAGGACTCATCGAGATTGCTACATATGAAGCGGACGTGCTTTTGAACTCGGTCATTGGAAGTGTCGGTCTCCAGCCGACGCTCGAGGCCATCAAGCTCGGTCGGACGATTGCAATTGCCAACAAGGAAACACTTGTCACGGCGGGACACCTCGTCATGGAACACGCCAGAACATACGGCGCAGTCATTTTGCCAGTCGACAGTGAGCACTCAGCGCTGTACCAGGCATTGAATGGTGAAAAGCGCGAACAAGCAAGTAAATTGATTTTGACAGCGTCAGGCGGTAGTTTCCGTGACCGTACTCGCAAAGAGCTGGAAGGTGTTACGGTGCAAGAAGCACTTGCCCACCCGAACTGGTCGATGGGCGCGAAGATCACAATCGACTCTGCGACCATGGTTAACAAAGGACTCGAAGTAATCGAAGCACACGTCCTGTTCGACTTTGATTATGATGACATCGAAGTGCTCTTGCACCGTGAGAGCATCATCCACTCGATGGTCGAATTCCAAGACACGAGCGTCATGGCACAGCTTGGCACACCGGATATGCGTGTCCCGATCCAATACGCATTGACGTATCCAGATCGCTTCCCGCGAGCGGAGGCCAAACGGCTGAACTTGGCTGAGATCGGCAAGCTGCATTTTCAGCCGATGGACTTCGTGCGTTTCCGTGCACTGCAACTGGCATTTGATGCCGGCCGCGCTGCAGGGACGATGACAACGGTATTGAATGCAGCAAACGAGCAGGCGGTAGCGATGTTCCTGGATGGACAGATCAGCTTCCTACAAATCGAAGAGTTGATCGAACGGGCGATGCACGAACATGCCCTCATTCATCAGCCGGATCTCGAGACCATCCTGCACACAGATGCTGAAACGAGAAAATCCGTCAAAGACATGCTAAAATAACGACAGACTAAAGCCTATCAGGCATATGGAGATGGATTGAAATGGAAACCGTTTTAGCGTTTATTATCATATTCGGCGCCCTTGTATTCTTTCATGAACTAGGCCACTTCCTGTTTGCAAAACGTGCCGGCATTCTCGTCCGTGAATTCGCGATCGGGATGGGCCCTAAGATTTTGAGCTTGAACAAGGGAGAAACACTTTATACGGTGCGTCTATTGCCGATCGGCGGTTACGTCCGAATGGCGGGCGAGGATTTCGACACAGTCCAAATCCAGGCCGGTCACCGTATCGGTGTGCTTTTGAATAAAGAAGGCAAAGCAAAGAGAATTGTCATGAACCAAAAGAAAATGTACCCGGACATTCTACTGCTTGAAGTAGAGGAAGCGGATCTTGAAAAAGAACTGTTCATTCGAGGATATGATGAAGAGGAACAGATGGTCCGCATTGAAGTCAAGCGGGACGCAGTGGTCGAAGAGAATGGCCAAGAAACGATTCTTGCGCCGTACGATCGCCAGTTTGATTCGAAAAGTGTCGGGCATCGTTTCATGACGATGTTTGCAGGGCCACTCTTTAACTTCATTCTGGCATTCTTGATTTTCGTATCACTCGGGATGTTGCAAGGCATTCCGACGAACGAACCGTACATCACGGAAGTTGTGGAAGATGGCCGTGCAGCTGAAGCAGGGTTGCAAGACAATGACTTGATCAAGCAGATTGACGGCCAACCGGTCACTTCTTGGGATGAGCTTGTCGACATCGTACAAGTGAATGCAGGAAATGACTTGGCATTCGACATTGAACGTGACGGAGAAGCGATGTCGCTGAACATCACGCCTGAGCTTGCAGAAGGTGCAGCAGAGGAGACAGGTGTCATCGGTGTCCTTTACCAGAGCCCGGTAGAACGTGATTTCTTCGGCTCCTTCGTTTATGGGGCTGAACAGACCGTCTTCTGGTTCAAGGAGATTTTCCGTCTCCTTGGAATGCTGTTTACTGGACAGCTGACGATTGATGCATTATCCGGACCGGTCGGCATTTATAAGACGACAGAGGAAGTCGCGCAATATGGAATTTTCGTATTGATGAGCTGGGGAGCGATGCTATCGATCAATCTGGGCATCATGAATTTGCTGCCACTGCCGGCACTTGACGGTGGACGCCTGATGTTCCTGCTCTTTGAAGCGGTACGGGGCAAGCCGGTCGACAAGCAGAAAGAAGGGATGGTCCATTTCGTCGGGATTATGCTGCTACTCTTACTCATGGTGGTCGTCACCTGGAATGATATTCAGCGCTTCTTCTTTTGACGAAGGATGGCGCAGTAAACAAAGGTATTGGATCAAGTTCGATAAAATTAAACTTTTGACAGAGGTGTAATGACTATGAAGCAATCGGCCACATTCATCCCGACATTACGGGAGACTCCTGCAGATGCAGAAGTCAAATCCCACCAGCTTTTGCTGCGTGCGGGATTCATCCGCCAGAACACGAGCGGAATTTATTCTTACTTGCCACTTGGCAAAAAAGTGCTTCAAAAAGTAGAAGCAATTGTACGTGAGGAAATGGAAGAGGCAGGCAGTGTGGAAATCGCGATGCCAGCTCTGCAACAAGCTGAGCTTTGGCAGGAATCGGACCGCTGGTATTCTTACGGAGCGGAATTGATGCGCATGACAGACCGGAACGGCCGTGAGTTTGCTCTTGGGCCAACGCACGAAGAAGTAATCACAAGTCTATTGCGCGATGAAGTCAAGTCGTACAAAAAATTACCATTGAACCTATTCCAGATCCAATCGAAATTCCGCGACGAGAAGCGCCCACGCTTCGGTTTGCTTCGCGGTCGTGAGTTCTTGATGAAAGACGCTTATTCTTTCCATGCAACAACGGAAAGTCTTGACGAAACTTACGACCAAATGATGCAGGCTTATAAGAACATCTTCACACGCCTTGGATTGAACTTCCGTGCAGTTCTTGCAGACTCAGGGGCAATCGGCGGAACGGACAACCACGAGTTTATGGTCCTGTCTGATATCGGTGAGGATACGGTCGCATATTCGGACAGCTCTTCTTACGCTGCAAATATCGAGATGGCAGAAGTGAACATCGATTACAACCGTCCCGACGAAGCAGTGAAAGAGATGGAGAAGAAAGAAACGCCGGATCAAAAGACGATTGCACAAGTTGCTGAATTCTTCGGAACGACTGCTGATCAGTGCATCAAGACACTTATCTTCTCTGCTGACGAAGAATTGGTGATGATCCTTGCAAGAGGTGACCACGAAATCAACGACATCAAAGTGAAGCGCGTGACTGGTGCGAAAGTGATTGAAATGGCGACACCGGAACAAGTGGAAGCACTTCTTTCTTGTGAGGTCGGTTCAATCGGTCCAGTGAAACTTCCAGAAGGCATCCGCGTGATTGCAGACAATGCGATCAAGACAATCGTAAACGGCATTGCTGGTGCGAATGAAGCTGGCATGCACTGGATCAATGTGACACCTGAAGAAGATTTCGCTGTTGATTCTTATGAGGATCTCCGTTTTGTCCAAGAAGGAGACCCATCACCGGACGGCAACGGCACGATCGTTTTTGCAAAAGGTATCGAAGTCGGTCACATCTTCAAACTGGGCACACGTTATAGTGAAGCAATGGACGGGACCTTCCTGAACGATCAAGGGAAAGCGAAGCCATATATTATGGGCTGTTACGGCATCGGCGTATCGCGCGTACTTGCAGCGGTTGCTGAAGAGTTCCAGGACGGTAAAGGCTTCATCTGGCCGAATGTCATCACACCATACGATATCCACCTTGTACCGGTCAACATGAAGGACGAGGCACAGCGTGAACTTGGGGAAGACTTGTATAAACTATTGAAATCTTACCGTTATGAAGTATTGCTGGATGACCGCAACGAGCGGGCTGGCGTAAAATTTGCAGATTCTGATCTGATCGGTCTTCCGATCCGCATCACGATCGGCAAACGCGCTGCAGAAGGCATTCTTGAAGTGAAAGTTCGAAGCACAGGTGAAACATTCGAATGGAAGCGTGAGGAATTATTGGATCACCTCCAGCAATTCTTTAAGATTTAACGACTGAATCTGATATGATGGGGAGGAAAGTACAATCGTACTTTCCTTCTTTTTTCTGGAAATTCGATGTGAAGGAGATTGTTATGATAAACCAGCAAGATCCAAAAATGCGTTTTAAACTATTGCTTCAGCACCTGGATTTGACGGATGACGCCGAGGTGGCATATTTCCAAGATGCCGAACTGACAAGGATGACGGTCCATAAGAAAGACCGTACCTGGCGCTTCCTGATGAAGATGCAAGCGGTGCTTCCTTTTGAATTATTTGTGAGGTTACGCAGTAAATTGAATACTGCGTTCTCAGCGATCGCAACGGTTCAGTTGACGATCGAAACAGACCAGACAGAGCTTGACCGTCAGCAAGTCACTGATTATTGGCGATTCGTTATCGAAGAGCTATCAGATATGGCACCACCGCTCCGTGAGTGCTGCTTGTCTCAGCAACCCGAGTGGCAAGGAAACAAATTAATCCTGCAATGTGGTCACCAGCATGAAATGATGGCATTGAAATCCAAATATAGCGACCGGATCGCAGATGTTTACGAACAGCTCGGCTTCCCGCGTCTTGCAGTTGATTTCCAGTTCACAGAAGGCTCCCAGCAAGCGGCGCATGAAGCGTTTCTGGAAGAACGGAAAGCGGAAGAAGAAGCGCTCGCACAGCGCGCGCTCTCCGATATGAAGAAACGGGAGACGGAGCGGAAAGACCAAGGCGTCCCTTCAGGACCATTCCAAATGGGTATCGCGATCAAGCCGGATCAGGAGATTACGGAGATCCAGGCGATTGTCGATGAAGAGCGCCGCGTAGCGATCGAAGGGTACGTCTTCGATGTGGAAGTTCGTGAGCTGCGCAGTGGGCGTTCTCTCCTAACCGTTAAGATAACGGACTACACCGACTCCATTCTCGTGAAAATGTTCTCGCGTGATAAAGAAGATGCGGAACGTATGGCCGCGCTAAAAAAAGGCGTCTGGCTGAAAGCGCGAGGATCGATCCAAATGGATACATTCGTCCGCGACCTTGTCATGATGGGGCAGGACATAATCGAAATCAAGCCGACCTTGCGCCAGGATACGGCGAAGGAAAAACGGGCGGAGCTGCACTTGCACTCCCCGATGAGCCAGATGGATGCAGTATCTTCCATCGATTCATTGGTTGGCCAGGCGGCGAAGTGGGGGCATCCAGCGATTGCCATCACTGACCATGCCGGCGTCCAGGCGTTTCCGGATGCCTATGCGGCAGGAAAGAAACACAACATCAAAGTCATTTTCGGCCTCGAAGCGAATCTCGTCGATGACGGTGTCCCGATTGCATACGAAGAACGCCATGCGCTTTTGACGGACGAAACGTATGTCGTGTTCGATATCGAAACGACGGGTCTGTCTGCAGCGTATGACCGCATCATCGAGCTTGCAGCCGTGAAAATCAAAGGTGGCAATATTATCGACAAGTTCGAGCGGTTTGCGAATCCGCACCATCCGCTATCCGCGACGACGATCGAATTGACCGGCATTACCGATGACATGGTCAAAAATGCGCCGGAAGTGGAAGACGTCATCCGGGAATACCATGAATGGGCAGGCGACCACATCATGGTCGCGCATAACGCTTCGTTCGATATGGGCTTCTTGTATGTTGCCTATAAGAAGCTCGGCATCACGATGAAACATGCCACAATCGATACGCTGGAACTTGCACGGATGCTTCATCCAGAACTGAAAAGCCACCGACTCAATACGCTGGCGAAGAAATTCGGGATTGAACTGACCCAGCATCACCGCGCGATCTACGATACGGAAGCGACAGCTTATTTGTTGACGCATCTACTTAAAGAAGCTGATGATGAAGGGATCCTTTACCACGACGAGCTGAACGACTATGTCGGAGTCGGCGACGCATATAAACGCGCACGCCCGACGCACGTCACGTTACTCGCACAGAACGACGAAGGCTTGAAGAACTTGTTCAAGCTCGTCTCGATTTCGCATATCAATTATTTTTACCGCGTGCCGCGGATCCCACGTTCAGTTTTAGAACGTCACCGGAAGGGGCTGATCATCGGCTCGGCATGTGATAAAGGCGAAGTATTCGAAGCGGTCATGCAAAAGTCCATCGAGGAAGTAGAAGAAGTCGCGAAGTTTTACGACTACTTGGAAGTACATCCGAAAGAGGTCTACTCCCACTTGATCGAACGTGAATTGGTGCGTGACGAATGGAACTTGGAAGACATCATCCGGAAACTTGTCAAAGTGAGCCGGAAGCTAGATATTCCGCTTGTCGCGACCGGGAATGTCCATTACTTGGATGAGAACGACGCGATTTTCCGCCAAGTGCTTATTGGCTCGCAAGGCGGGGCGAACCCGCTCAACCGGACGAAGCTGCCGAAAGTCCATTTCCGGACGACAAACGAAATGCTCGATGCATTCGAATTTCTAGGGGAAGAGACAGCGCACGAACTTGTCGTCACGAACTCGTTGAAAGTGGCGGACATGATCGAAGACGTCAAACCGATCAAAGACGATCTGTATACGCCGAAAATCGAAGGAGCGGATGAAGAAGTCCGCGAGCTCAGCTATACGATGGCAGAAAGCATCTACGGTACTCCCCTTCCTGAAATTGTCGAAGCGCGTATCGAGAAAGAATTGAAATCGATTATCGGCCACGGTTTCGCGGTCATTTACTTGATTTCGCATAAACTCGTGAAAAAATCGCTCGACGACGGCTATCTTGTCGGCTCCCGTGGCTCGGTCGGTTCGTCTCTTGTCGCAACACTGACAGAGATCACCGAAGTGAACCCGCTGGCGCCGCATTACATTTGCCGCTCGTGCAAGAAGTCCGAGTTCTTCGATGACGGTTCCGTCAGCTCTGGGTTTGACTTAGCTGACAAAAACTGTCCGGACTGCGACATCCCTTACCAGAAGGAAGGACAGGACATCCCGTTCGAAACTTTCCTCGGATTCAAGGGAGACAAGGTTCCCGACATCGATTTGAATTTCAGCGGCGATTACCAGCCGCGCGCACATAATTACACGAAAGAACTGTTCGGGGAAGACAATGTATTCCGTGCCGGAACTATCGGAACGGTTGCAGAGAAGACGGCTTACGGTTATGTGAAAGGTTACGCAGGAGACCGGGACATGACACTGCGCGGAGCGGAAGTGGATCGTCTCGTGCAAGGATGTACGGGCGTGAAGCGGAGCACCGGGCAACACCCGGGAGGAATCATCGTAGTGCCGGATTACATGGACATTTACGATTTCTCGCCGATTCAGTTCCCGGCGGATGCGCAGGACTCCGAATGGAAGACGACGCATTTCGACTTCCACTCCATCCACGACAACTTATTGAAGCTGGATATACTCGGACACGATGACCCGACTGTGATCCGGATGCTCCAGGATCTCTCCGGTATCGATCCGAAGACCATTCCGACGGATGACCCGGAAGTAATGAAGATTTTCTCCGGCGTCGAATCGCTCGGCGTTACGGAAGAACAGATCGGCTGTAAGACCGGTACACTCGGCATTCCGGAATTCGGGACGCGCTTCGTCCGGCAAATGCTGGAAGATACGAAGCCGACGACATTCTCCGAGCTTGTCCAGATCTCCGGACTGTCACACGGAACAGACGTCTGGCTCGGCAATGCCCAAGAACTGATCCATAACGGCACGTGCCAGCTATCCGACGTCATCGGCTGTCGGGATGACATCATGGTCTACTTGATCTACCAAGGGCTCGAATCATCTTTGGCCTTCAAGATCATGGAGTCGGTACGTAAAGGGAAAGGGCTGACGCCTGAATTCGAAGCGGCGATGAAAGAGAAGGGAGTACCGAACTGGTACATCGAATCATGTAAAAAGATCAAGTACATGTTCCCGAAAGCCCACGCCTCGGCATACGTCTTGATGGCTGTGCGCATCGCCTACTTCAAAGTGCATTTCCCGGCGTTATATTACGCAGCGTACTTCACAGTGCGTGCGGAAGACTTCGACGTCAATGCAATGGCGAAAGGGTCTCAGTCACTCCGTTCACTTATCAAGGAAATCAATTCCAAAGGGTTGGAAGCATCGACCAAGGAGAAAAACTTGATGACGGTCATGGAGCTGGCGCTTGAGATGTGCGAACGCGGACTGTCATTCCAGAAAGTGGACTTATACAAATCGGAAGCAGCGGAATTCATCATCGAAGGCGATACGCTGATCCCACCGTTCAACGCCATTCCTGGACTTGGGACGAACGCGGCGAAAGCAATCGTTGCTGCACGTAAGGATGGGGTTTTCCTATCCAAAGAAGATCTGCAGCAGCGTGGTCGGGTATCGAAGACCATCATCGAGTACATGGATGATCACGGCTGTCTCGAAGGACTGCCGGATGCCAACCAGCTGTCGCTCTTCTAGTTTGTTGCACCGTGTAGTGGGTTGTGGTAATATAGAAGTAACATTTACTGATAGCTCTGTCGCAGAAGAGTGGGTTCTCCCGCTCTTTTCTGTTGTTATGGCACAATTCAAGCGGGAGGCATAAATGAGCAAAATTACAGAACAAGTAGAGCAAATGGTACTACCGATCATGGAAGAACTGAATTTGGAACTAGTGGACATCGAGTTTGTCAAAGAAGGCCGCAACTGGTTTTTGCGGGTCTATGTCGACAATCCGGAGGCACCGATCGATATCGATTCGTGCGCAGTCGTCAGCGAAAAATTGAGTGAAGTACTGGATAAGAACGATCCGATCGAGCAGAACTACTTCCTGGAAGTTTCATCTCCGGGAGCGGAACGTCCTTTGAAGAAAGAAAAAGACTTTGAAAAAGCGCTTGGAAGCTTCATCTACATCAAAACGTATGAGCCGATCGAAGACGAGAAGGAATTCGAAGGCTATTTAAACGCATATGATGACGAGCAAGTGACAATTGAAATCAAAATCAAGACACGCAGGAAAACAATCGCCATCGAACGCAGCAAAATTGCTGTCATCCGTCTGGCAATCGACTTTTCCGCCAAACTTGATTGAATAAGCTGGGAGTGAATTGAAATGGGTAACGAATTGCTGGATGCATTGGATGCATTGGAAAAACAAAAAGGGATTTCACGTGATGTCCTGATCGAAGCGATTGAAGCGGCTTTGGTGACAGCTTACAAACGTAACTTCAACCAAGCGCAGAACGTCCGCGTCGATTTGAACATCGATAACGGAACGATGCTGGTCTATTCCCGTAAAGATGTAGTGGAAGAAGTCGAAGACGAACGACTTCACATTTCACTGGAAGACGCAAAAGCGGTCAATCCTGTCTATGAACTGGGAGATGTTGTCGAGGAAGAAGTCACACCACGCGACTTCGGACGCATTGCAGCGCAAACCGCGAAACAAGTCGTGACGCAGCGTGTGCGTGAAGCAGAACGTGGCTTGATCTTCGAGGAATACGTAGACCGTGCCGATGATATCGTCAACGGAATCGTTGAACGGACGGATGCACGTAACCTATACGTCGGCCTCGGCAAAGTCGAAGCGGTCCTACCGCAGACGGAGCAGATGCCGAACGAATCGTACAAACCGCATGACCGGATCAAAGTGTACATCACGAAAGTGGAGCGCACGACACGCGGACCGCAAGTTTTCGTATCACGTACACACCCAGGTTTACTGCGCCGTCTATTTGAAAATGAAGTGCCGGAGATTTTCGACGGCATCATCGAAATCAAATCAATCGCACGTGAAGCGGGAGACCGTTCGAAAATCTCGGTTCATACAACGCGTGAAGACATCGATCCGGTCGGATCATGTGTAGGTCCTAAAGGCGCACGTGTCCAAACGATCGTCGATGAACTGAGCGGCGAGAAGATCGACATCGTGGAATGGTCGGAAGAACCGACGATCTTCGTAGCGAATGCACTTAGCCCTTCCAAGGTGCTGGACGTTCAAGTGAACGAGGAAGAAAAATCGACGACTGTCGTTGTACCGGATTACCAACTTTCACTTGCAATCGGTAAGCGTGGACAAAACGCGCGCCTTGCAGCGAAATTGACCGGCTGGAAAATCGATATCAAGAGCGAGACGGATGCACGTGAACTTGGAATCTATCCAAATGAAAACGCAACTGTCATTTACGAAGAATCATCTGAAGAAGACCTAGAGGATTTCGACTTCTACAGTGAGGAAAACTAAGAAAGAATAGGTGATGTCCAGTGGCACTACAAAAGAAAATTCCGTTGCGGAAATGTGTAGCTACAGGGGAGATGTATCCTAAGAAAGAAATGACACGCGTCGTCCGTTCGAAGGAAGGCGAAGTGACCGTCGATCCGACAGGCAAGAAGTCCGGGCGTGGTGCTTACGTGTCGAAAACCGAAGAGGCGATTGATCTGGCGAAGAAACGTAAAGTGTTGGACAAGCAATTGGAAGCACAAGTGCCTGACAGCATCTACGATGAATTGCTACGACTCGTCAAAAGAGAGCAGTTGAGTAAATGAACGACAAAAAAATCCTGCAATTACTTGGATTGGCAGCAAGAGCACGAAAAATCATTTCAGGTGAAGAGCTCGTTTTGAGCGATGTCCGGAATGGCCAGGCGCGTCTCGTCTTTATTGCCGAAGACGCCTCGCAAAACACCAAGAAAAAAATGCAGGATAAATGTAAAACATATAAGGTCAATCTTCGCGAGTTCAGCAACCGTGCTGAACTTGGTCACGCGATTGGCAAAGAGCAGCGCGTCGTTATTGCAATCAATGACTCAGGATTTGCAAAGAAGATGGTGAGCCTGCTCGACGAAAATAACCGGGGGTGAGCAGATGACCAAAATTCGAGTGCATGAATACGCAAAAAAAGTGAACAAACCGAGCAAAGAGATCATCAACGAACTAGCTAAAATGAACGTGGAAGTTTCCAACCATATGGCGACTTTGGAGGATGCTGCTGTTTCAAAATTGGATAAGGTCTACAAGAAACCAGCAACGGACAAACGTCCGGCATCTCAAGGGCAAAGCCGTCCGCAGGGACAAGGACAGAACCGTCCACAAAACCGCCCACAAGGCCAAGGCCGTCCACAGGGGCAAGGGCAAAGCCGCCCGCAAGGCCAAGGACAGAGCCGTCCACAAGGGCAAAACGCTCAACGTCCACAAAGCACACAAGGCGGACAAAAACGGACGTCTGCTGGCAATCAGCAGCCAGCGAGAGGATCGAACTTCACGCCGAAAGCTGCTAAGCCGACATTAGGCCCAGGTCAGCGCCCGAGCCGTAACAACTCAGGTCGTCCAGGACAGAACCGGAACCGGAAAGGCAAAGGGCAACAGCGACAAAACCCGAATCCGATGCCACCAATGCCAAAACGTGAAAAAGAGCTACCGGCTAAAATTACGTTTACAGAATCATTGACAGTTGGTGAGCTGGCGAAGAAATTAGGCCGCGAGCCATCTGAAATCATCAAGAAATTGTTCATGCTTGGTGTCATGGCGACCATCAACCAAGAGCTGGACAAAGACGCAATCGAACTTGTTTGTGCGGAATATGAAGTAGAAGTCGAAGAGGAAATCCTTGTCGACAAATCTGACCTCGAAATTTATTTCGAGACGGATGTCGAAGGCGAGACAGAGAAATCTGAGCGTCCTCCAGTCGTAACAATCATGGGTCACGTTGACCACGGGAAAACGACACTTCTTGACTCGATCCGTCACACGAAAGTAACTGCAGGTGAAGCTGGTGGTATCACGCAGCATATCGGGGCTTACCAAGTGGAAGAACAAGGCAAGAAAATTACATTCCTTGATACACCTGGACACGCAGCGTTCACGACAATGCGTGCACGTGGTGCAAAAGTGACGGATATAGCGATCATCGTTGTTGCAGCGGATGACGGCGTTATGCCACAAACAGTGGAAGCGATCAACCACGCGAAAGCAGCAGAAGTGCCGATTATCATCGCAGTGAACAAAATCGACAAACCAGCAGCGAACCAAGACCGTGTCATGCAAGAGTTGACGGAACACGGCCTCGTACCGGAAGCTTGGGGCGGAGACACAATCTTCGTACCACTTTCAGCATTGACTGGTGACGGCATCGATTCATTGCTCGAAATGATCCTGCTTGTATCTGAAGTCGGCGAATTGACTGCAGTTCCAGCTCGCCGTGCTGTCGGTACAGTAATTGAAGCTGAATTGGACAAAGGACGCGGCCCAGTCGCATCACTGCTTGTTCAGGACGGAACACTTCGCATCGGGGATCCGATCGTTGTCGGGAATACATTCGGGCGTGTCCGCGCGATGGTATCTGATATTGGACGCCGAGTGAAAGAAGCGGCACCTTCAACTCCAGTAGAAATCACTGGACTAAGTGAAGTACCACAGGCAGGCGATCGTTTTGTAGTCTTCGAAGACGAGAAAACGGCACGCAGCATCGGGGAAACACGCTTCACGTCAGCTCTTCAAGAGCAACGTGCTGAGAAGAACCGTGTCACGCTTGATAACTTGTTCGACCACCTAAAAGAAGGCGAAATGAAAGAATTGAACTTGATCGTCAAAGCTGACGTTCAAGGGGCAGTTGAAGCAATGGCAGCCTCTCTTATGAAAATCGATGTCGAAGGCGTCAACGTGAAAATCATTCACACAGGCGCTGGCGCAATTACGGAGTCGGATATTTCCTTGGCAGCAGCATCGAATGCGATCGTCATCGGATTCAACGTACGTCCGGACGTCAACGCGAAGCGTGCAGCTGAAGCGGAAGGCGTGGACATCCGTATGCACCGCATCATCTATAACGTCATCGAAGAGATCGAATCGGCGATGAAAGGCATGCTGGATCCGGAATACGAAGAAAAAGTGATCGGACAAGCAGAAGTCCGCAGCACATTCAAAGTTTCCAAAGTCGGTACGATTGCAGGAAGCTATGTCATCGACGGCAAGATTACACGTGATAGCAGCGTCCGTGTCATTCGTGAAGGCATCGTCGTCTTCGAAGGCGAACTTGATACGCTGAAGCGCTTCAAGGACGATGCGAAAGAAGTCGCACAAGGTTACGAGTGCGGGATTACCATCAAGAACTTCAACGATATTAAAGAACTTGATATCATCGAAGCATACATCATGGTGGAAATCGAACGGAAATGATTGTATTGATGGAATGTGAGTTTTTCATCCCGTCCGCAACGTCCTTGAAAGACAAGCGGGCAGTCGTGAGGAGCATGATGACACGGACGAAGCAGAAATTCAATGTTTCTGCGGCGGAAATCGACCATCAGGACGTCTGGCAACGGACGCGCCTTGCATTCGTTACAATCTCCTCATCCGGGGATGCCGCGGACCGGGAAATGGCGCATGTGCTCCGTTTCCTGGAAAGCAATCCATCATGGGAATGCCTGGATATCCAAAAAGAATATTTGTAAAATGACGAGGTGAATAGAGCATGACAATGCGCGCAAACCGTGTAGCAGAGCAAATGAAAAAAGAGCTAGGCGAGATCATCAGCCGTAAACTGAAAGATCCCCGGATCGGTTTTGTAACCGTCACAGATGTTGATGTGACCGGAGATCTTCAGCAAGCGACCATTTACATTTCTGTGCTTGGTGACGACAAAGCGAAGGAAGAGACATTACTTGGCTTGTCCAAATCAAAAGGGTTTATCCGTTCTGAAATCGGACAGCGGATTCGTCTGCGGAAAACCCCTGAACTATCATTTGAATTCGATACGTCAGTGGCTTACGGGAACCGGATCGAATCGCTTCTTCGTGATATTAAAGAACCGAACGACAATCAATAATATTTAGCCTGCTGTGTTTTCGAACAGCAGGCTTTTTTTCTGCCACGAAATAGAGGGATGGGAGTGAGGGAGAATGGCATTGAACGGCATCTTGCCTTTATGGAAAGAAAAAGGGATGACTTCGCACGATTGCGTCATCCGAGCGCGCAGAATCTTGAAGACGAAAAAAGTCGGGCATACCGGCACGCTTGACCCGGAAGTGGACGGCATCTTACCACTTTGTATCGGCAGAGCAACGAAAGTGGCGGAGTACGTCACGGATCAAGGGAAGACGTACGAAGCGGAAGTGACAATCGGATATTCAACCGAAACGGAAGATGCGACGGGCGAGACAGTCGAAGAAGACAACAGTGAAAAACAGGTGACGCGTGAACAGCTCATCGCAATATTTGAAAAACTGACCGGCGAGATCACTCAGATTCCACCGATGTATTCAGCAGTGAAAGTGAACGGCCGGAAGCTATACGAATATGCGCGTAAAGGGCAGACGGTCGAACGTCCGAAACGAATTGTCCGAATTGACTCCATCGAGCTCCTCGACGACAGCACGCAATGGACAGGACAGCGAATCACATTCCCGCTCCGCATCGTTTGTGGCAAAGGAACTTATATTCGCACGCTGGCAGTGCAAATCGGGGAAGCACTCGGCTACCCTGCGCATATGTCAAAGCTGACGCGTACTGCTTCCGGAAGTTTTTTGCGGGAAGATTGCGTAACACTTGCCGAAGCGGAAGAACTTGCGCAAAATGGAACTATTGATGCTGCTTTGAAGCCATTGAAGGATGCCTTGAGCGATTTCGCCACGACGGCACTTGAAGAGGCAGATCTGTTCGCAGTGAAGAACGGCCAAGTATTGCCGATGCATCCACTGCTTGCAGAGCATCCGCTGCTCGTCTTGACGTGGCAGGGGGAACCGCTCGCAATCTACAAACAGCATCCAGAAAAACAGGACAAGATGAAACCCGAGAAAATGTTCGGCTTGCCTGAAACTGAATGAGGTGCACTATGGAAATTATTCATTTAAGTTATCCGAACCAATTGACTATCCCTGAATCACTCGGTCCGATTTCACTTGCGCTCGGATTTTTCGACGGTGTCCACCGCGGGCACCAGCAAGTGATCGGCCAGGCGATGAAGACAGCGGAAGAACGCGGGATCAAATCGGCCGTTATGACATTCGATCCACATCCGTCGCTCGTGCTTGGCGGAAGAAAAGAATGTCTTCTCTACATCACGCCGCTGTCGCATAAAATCGAGTTGCTCGAAGCACAAGGCGTGGACATTTGCTTCATCGTCCGTTTCACTTCGGAACTGGCGAATTTGACGCCGGAAGCATTCATCGAACACTTCGTCAAAGAGCTCGGTGTCGTTCACTGCACAGCAGGGTTCGACTATACATTCGGCAAGTTCGGCAAAGGGGATATGGCACTGCTGGAAGCGGAAAGTGACGGCAAGTACAGCGTCACGACTGTGGAAAAGCAGGAGTCGGCAGCTGAGAAAATCAGCTCGACACGCATCCGGGGACTCCTGCAGGAAGGGGACGTCTTGCAGGCAGCACAACTCCTCGGCCGTCCGCATACGATCCGAGGCACAGTCGTGAACGGAGACAAGCGTGGGCGCACAATCGGCTTTCCGACAGCCAACGTGGAACCTGAACATGGTTCGTTCGTTCCAGCAGGTGGCGTTTATGCGGTGCGCATCTTCGTCCAAGGCGTTTGGTATGACGGCGTCTGCAACATCGGCGTTAAGCCGACATTCAACGACCCCGAACACGCGAAACGGACCGTCGAAGTGTATATCCTCGACTTCGAGCAATCGATTTACGGAGAAGAAGTCGAAGTGGAATGGTACGAGCGGATCCGTAGCGAACAGAAATTCGCGGGGATCGATGAATTGAAAGCGCAGATCGAGAAAGACAAAGCGACCGTGATCGGATTTTTTAACGAAAACCGCTGACCGGACCGGTTGCGTCCTACAATTCTTTATGCTATTATTTATAAGTGCCCTAGAAGCATGAACCATTGCTTGGCTGAACGAGTCACCAACGTCCGCTGGGTAATTGGGGATATTATAATCAGGAGGTGAACAGTATGGCAATCACTCAAGAACGTAAAAATGAGTTGATCAACGAATACAAAGTGCACGAAACCGATACTGGTTCTGCAGAGATTCAAATCGCCATTCTTACAGAAGACATCAACAACTTGAATGAACATTTGCGTACACACAAGAAAGATCACCACTCACGCCGTGGTCTTTTCAAAATGGTCGGTCGCCGTCGGAACTTGCTTAAGTACCTTCGCGAAAATGACGTAGCTCGTTACCGTGATCTTATCGCAAAACTGGGCTTGCGCCGATAATAGCAATTGAGGAAAGCGGGATTCGTCCCGCTTTTTCTTTATGGAAAAAAACGAATCTGCATTCGCATCGTGCAGTCATTTTTGATACACTACTTAAAGGTACATATATCTGAGTATTTAACGCATGAGAGGAGCTCGATTATGGAGCAAACAAAAAAAATCTACACGCTGGACTGGGCAGGTCGTAAACTGCAGGTCGAAGTGGGCCAATTGGCTAAGCAAGCAGGCGGAGCTGCATTGATCCGTTATGGAGATACGGCAGTACTATCTACTGCAACGGCTTCAAAAGGACCGAAACCACTGGACTTTTTCCCGCTTACAGTAAACTACGAAGAGCGCCTTTACGCAGTCGGGAAAATCCCGGGCGGCTTCATCAAACGTGAAGGACGTCCATCAGAGAAGGCGACATTGATCAGCCGTCTGATTGACCGTCCGATCCGTCCGCTATTCCCGGACGGTTTCCGTAACGAAGTGCAAGTCATTTCCATGGTCATGTCTGTCGATCAGGACTGCCCTTCTGAAATGGCAGCCATGTTCGGTTCCTCACTTTCTTTGATGATTTCCGATATTCCATTCGACGGCCCGATCGCTGGTGTCATCGTCGGTCTGGTTGACGGTGAATACATCATCAACCCGACGAACGCGCAACTTGAGAAGAGCTCGATCAACTTGACGGTTGCAGGGACGAAAGATGCCATCAACATGGTAGAAGCGGGAGCGAAGGAAGTATCCGAGGAAACGATCCTTGAAGCAATCATGTTCGGTCATGAAGAAATCAAGCGTTTGATCGCGTTCCAGGAAGAGATCGCTGCTGAAGTCGGCAAAGAGAAAATGGAAGTCGTCCTTGACGAATTGGATGCAGAAATGACAGAGAAAATCGTGTCTTCTGTTGAAGCGGACATGAACGCTGCTGTTCAAGTACAAGAAAAACAAGCACGCAACGAAGCGATTGACGCAGTGAAAGCGAACGTTATGGTCGAATACGAAGAATCTGAAGATGAAGTGAAAAAACAAGCGGCAAAAATCCTTGATAAAATGGTCAAAGACGAAGTCCGTCGTTTGATCACGGAGGAGAAAGTGCGTCCAGATGGCCGTACGCCAGCTGAAATCCGTCCGTTGGCTTCTGAAACAGGCATTCTTCCACGTACGCACGGTTCAGGTTTGTTCACGCGTGGACAAACGCAAGCACTTAGCATCGCGACACTTGGCGCACTTGGCGACGTTCAAATCATTGACGGCCTTGGCATGGAAGAGTCGAAACGCTTCATGCACCATTACAACTTCCCGCATTTTTCTGTTGGAGAAACAGGTTTTCTCCGCGCACCTGGACGTCGCGAAATCGGTCACGGCGCACTTGGTGAGCGTGCGCTTGAAGCGGTCATTCCGGATGAAAAAGACTTCCCGTACACGATCCGTCTTGTGTCGGAAGTGCTGGAATCGAACGGCTCCAGCTCTCAGGCGAGTATTTGTGCATCGACACTCGCAATGATGGATGCAGGGGTACCGATCAAAGCACCTGTTGCAGGAATCGCTATGGGCCTCGTCAAAATGGGCGACAACTACACGGTTCTGTCGGACATTCAAGGCATGGAAGACTATCTTGGCGACATGGACTTCAAAGTAGCCGGTACGGCTGAAGGGATCACTGCGCTACAAATGGATATCAAGATCGAAG
Source organism: Planomicrobium sp. YIM 101495 (assembly GCF_009707665.1). Lineage (GTDB taxonomy): Bacteria > Bacillota > Bacilli > Bacillales_A > Planococcaceae > Planococcus. Next base: position 793,270 of record NZ_WLZW01000001.1, on the reverse strand, counting down.
GATTGTCACGCAACATCCTTGAAGAAGCACTCGCACAGGCGAAAGTCGGGCGTCTGCACATTCTTGAGTCGATGGTCGCGACGCTTGCTGCGCCACGCACGGAACTTTCCGAGTATGCGCCGAAGATCATCATGGTCAAAATCAACCCAGACAAGATCCGCGATGTCATCGGACCTGGCGGAAAAGTCATCAATAAAATCATTGATGAAACTGGCGTTAAGATCGATACGGAACAAGATGGAACGATCTTCATTTCCTCGATTCACCAGGATATGAACGCGAAAGCGAAAGAAATGATCGAAAACATCGTCCGCGAAGCGAAAGTTGGCGAATATTACGAAGGCAAAGTGAAACGCATCGAGAAGTTCGGCGCGTTCGTAGAATTGTTCGCAGGCAAAGATGGCCTTCTCCACATTTCTGAAATCCAAGAAGAGCGAACGAAAGAAGTGGAAGATGTCTTGAAGCTGGATGATATCGTGAAAGTCAAAGTCATCGAAATCGACCGTCAAGGACGCGTCAACCTTTCCCGGAAAGCAGTCTTGAAAGAAGAGAAAGAAGCTGCCGGCAAAGACGAATCACAATAATCGACAAATCAAATTGCCAGCATTCGTTGGCAATTTTTTTGTTATTTGCAGGCTTCTAAAGGCACAGGTCCCAGGAAGCCATTTTAGACAGGAGGAATTTCACTTGATCGATATTCACGAATGCGCCAATGGTCTGCGCATTGTTTCAGAAAATATTCCACACGCCCAGTCGGCTTCGGTCGGGGTTTTTGTGCAAGTGGGATCACGAAACGAAGCCCCACATGAAAATGGGCTGACCCATTTCATCGAACACATGCTATTCAAAGGGACCGTGAAGCGTTCGGCAAAAGACATCGCGCGCGAATTCGACCGCATTGGTGGCGACATGAATGCTTATACGTCGAAAGAGTACACATGCTACTACGCGACAGTCTTGAGCGCACATGCGGAGCGCACTGTCGATGTCTTGGCGGACATGTACTTCAACTCCGTTATGAACGAAGATGAAATCGTTAAAGAACGCCAAGTGGTGCTCGAAGAAATCCATATGGCAGAAGACACGCCGGACGACGATGTCCACGAACAACTGTGGGCGGTCATGTACCCGGGCAATTCAATCGGAGCACCGATTCTTGGAACGGAAGAAACACTGGCAAGCTTCAATGCGCCGGTCATCCGCGATTTCATGGCGCGACACTATATTCCGAAGAACACGGTCATTTCTGTAGCGGGACGGATCCAGCCAAAGTTGATCGAGCTGATCGAAAAAAAATTCGGTACATTCGAAAGACAATGGATGGAAGAGCCGCAGCAAACGCCTGTATTCGTGACTGGTACATCGATGAAGAAAAAAGATACGGAACAAGCGCACCTTTGCCTGGGCTTCCCGGGAGCCGGTCTGCTTGATGAAGAAATTTTCTCGGCAGCGGTCTTGAACAATCTGCTCGGCGGCACGATGAGTTCCCGGTTGTTCCAGGAAGTTCGGGAAGAGCTGGGCCTTGCCTATTCCATCTACTCGTACCACTCCGCGTACGACGACCACGGTACGTTCGCCATCTACGCCGGTACAGCAAACGATCAGCTGGAACAATTGCGTGAAGTCATCGGTACGACGATTGAGAAATTGCGCAACGAAGGTATCAAAGGAACGGAGCTTGAAGACTCGAAGGAACAGCTGAAAGGCAGTCTTCTGCTCGGACTTGAAAGCACGAGTGCCCGTATGAGCCGGAATGGCAGACAATTATTGCTGCTTGGAAAGTTAGAAGCGCCGGCAGAAGCACTCCGCAAAATCGATGCGGTAACAGAGGAACAAGTCATGAAGATGCTCAAGGAAAACTTCACTGAACCGGCAGTTTCTATTGTCAGCGCCCACTAAAGGTTGCTTTAGAAATCCCGGCTCCCGATCCTACACATAATTATGTTACAATAATGCAAATAGACGAAAGGGAGAGAATAGGGTGAAAACAGTAAACGTAGCAATTGTCGGTGCCACTGGAGCAGTAGGCCAACAAATGATGAAACAACTTGAAAAGCGGAAATTAAAGATTGACCGCATCGTTTTCCTATCATCAAGCCGCTCCGCTGGTACGGAGATCGAATTCAATGGAAAAACATATACAGTGAGAGAAGCGGTTCCTGAATCATTCAAAGGAATCGATATCGCTCTATTCAGTGCAGGTGGCAGTGTATCGAAGGCATTGGCCGCAGAAGCAGTCAAACACGGTGCATTGGTCATCGATAACACAAGCGCCTTCCGCATGGATCCCGAAGTTCCACTTGTCGTTCCGGAAGTGAATAAAGAAGATATCGGTAAGCATAAAGGCATTATCGCCAACCCGAACTGTTCGACAATCCAAATGGTTTGCGCATTGAAACCGCTGAAAGAACAGTTCGGCTTGAAAAAAGTCATCGTCTCGACGTATCAGGCTGTTTCCGGAGCGGGAATCGACGCGATCGACGAACTGCAAAACCAAGCGGCTGATTACGAAGAGGCAAAGACGGCTGATGCGAAAATCCTGCCGGTCAAATCTGCAGAGAAGCACTATCCGATCGCCTACAACGTCATCCCGCAGATCGATTTATTCGAAGACAACGGCTATACGTTTGAAGAAATGAAAATGATCAACGAAACGAAGAAGATTTTGCATGACGACACGCTTCAAGTAGCTGCGACATGCGTACGTCTGCCGGTCGTGACAGGCCACTCCGAATCCGTTTACGTGGAATTGGACGGCGCACCATCACTTGCTGAGTTCCGGAATGCACTGGCTGGCGCACCTGGCGTCGAAGTGCAGGACGACCCGGTGAACCAAGTGTATCCGATGCCGCTCCTAAGCGAAGGCCTGGACGAAGTATTTGTCGGACGGATCCGTAAAGATCTCGACAATCCGAACGGCTTCCACTTGTGGATCGTCTCGGATAATTTGGTCAAAGGCGCTGCACTTAACTCAGTCCAAATCGCCGAAGCATTCGTCGAGAGCTTCAACTAATCGAATCCGTATCTATGTTAAGAAGGCTGCTTACAAGTCCGATTCCACAGACTTGTAAGCGGCCTTTTTCCATTTTCCGCGCGCTGTAGCCGGAAAAGTGCAAAAGCAGACCGCTTTCCGCGGATCGTTCCCTTTTTTGTTTGGACATGTCACGCCCCATTCACGTATAATGAACTTTATGGATGTGTACGGGTGAAATTAAAGTAGGAGGAAATAATGTGAGTAAAATTAAAAATGAAGTAATTAAAGTGATCCCGCTCGGAGGAGTCGGAGAAATCGGGAAAGCGATGTACGTCATCGATATCGACGAAGACTTGTTCATCGTAGATAGCGGCCTGATGTTCCCGGAAGATGAGATGCTCGGTATCGACATCGTCATCCCGGACATGACGTTCCTTGAAGAAAATAAAGATCGCGTAAAAGGGATTTTCCTGACGCATGGCCACGAAGATGCTATCGGGTCTATCGCGTATTTATTGAAGAAAGTACAAGCGCCTGTATACGGATCGAAATTGACGATCGCATTGGCAAAAGAGCATGTCAAAGGGCAAGGCTCATTGAAAAACTACAAGTTCTTCGAAGTGACGAACAAAAGCAGAATGAACTTCGACAAAACACACGTGACGTTTTTCCATACGACGCACAGTATTCCGGATTCGTTCGGGATCGTGTTCCACACGTCTGAAGGAGCAATCGTTCACACTGGGGAATTCAAATTCGATCAGTCTGTAAAAGGTGCTTACCGTCCAGACATCGCGAAAATGGCGAAACTCGGAGAAGATGGCGTCTTGATGCTGTTGTCTGACTCGACTGAAGCAGAACGTCCGGGTTATACAACGTCCGAGACCGTCGTTGCTGACCACATCATGTCAGCATTCCGTTCAGCTGAAGGCCGTATTCTCGTATCGCTTTATTCATCGAACTTCATCCGGATCCAGCAAGTATTCGACATCGCAAGTGCGACAGGCAAGAAAGTGGCAGTTGTCGGGAAAAGTTTGGAAAACAGCTATGAAGTCGGATTGCGTCTTGGCTATTTGGAAGTGGACGAAGAAACCGTCATTTCCATTAAAGATTTAGACAAGTACGATGACCGTGAAGTCGTCGTCATCGTAACAGGCAATCAAGGAGAACCTTTGGAAGCGTTGGAGAAGATGATCCGCAAGCAGCATAAAGATGTGCGCATCAAAGAAACAGATACAGTCCTTATTACGTTCACGCCGTCACCGGGCATGGAAGTGCAAATGTATCAAACGATGAATAAATTGGCAAAAGCCGGAGCGACTGTACTGACATCCAACCGCAAAGTACACGTCTCAGGACACGGCAGCCAAGAAGACTTGAAGTTGATGCTGAACATGATGAAACCGAAATACTTCATCCCGATCCAGGGCGAATACAAAATGCTGATCGGCCACTCGAAGCTGGCACAGCAAGTCGGGATCCAGAAGTCCGATATTTTCATCGCGGACAAAGGCGATATCGTCGAATACAAGAACGGCAAAGTCCGGATGAGCGGACGCGTCACTGCAGGCAACGTCCTGATCGACGGAATCGGAGTCGGAGACGTAGGGAATATCGTCCTGCGTGACCGTAAACTTCTTTCACAAGACGGAATCTTCATCGTCGTCGTGACATTGAACCGCAAGCAGAAGAAAATCGCTTCCGGTCCGGAATTGATCTCAAGAGGATTCGTTTATGTGCGCGAATCTGAGCAATTGATGGACGAGTCGACGAAGCTTGTCACAAAAATCGTCGAGAAGTACGTCGCGAAAGACGCGTTCGAATGGAATAACATCAAACAGGAAATTCGGGACACGCTGAATTCTTATTTATTCCAGCAAACAAAACGCCGTCCGATGATCATCCCGATCATCATGGAGTATTAAGAACTAAAGTGGAAGGATTTCCAAGCCGGATATGGGGCGGAAATCCTTTTTCACATGAATTGGAAAAACGGATGCTTACGTCACAGCATGGAAAAGAGGGGGAAATTATGGCACAGAGCCGTCCGAAAGGAAAAAACAAAACCAAAGCAAAAGCGAAAGCAAAGCCGCGGACAAAGAAAAAACAGAAGTCCCAGGTGCTTTGGTATGAAGTGGCCGGTCTCGTCTTGATCGTCGCTTCTGTACTTATGCTGTTCCAGCTCGGCCTCGTCGGAAGAATCCTAGCGAATGCCGCTGAAATGCTGCTAGGCTATATGGCAATCGTCTTACCATTCGCATTGTTCGCCCTGGCACTCTATCTTATGGTGAAACGGAAACGACCTTCAATCCGCTTCAAAGTGGCTATCAGTGCACTTTTGATTGGAACTGGAATTCTGCTGGTCTGCCATCTTATATGGGCGATGGGAACGATCTTGCCGATCACTTCCTCCAACGTTATGAGGGAAACGCTCGGCGCAACACGCTTCACCGGCACGCTCGTCACCGCCTACACAGCCACAGGCGGCGGAATCATAGGTGCATTCTTATATAGCATTTTCCATCTGCTGTTCGACACAGCAGGCACGTGGATCGTTGCAATTTTACTTCTATCGATTGGCGGAATCATTTTGAGCGGTAAAGCAGCAGCGCCGTACATTGCAGAGAAAATCCCTGCACTGCGCCCAGTGCTTGAAAAACTGGTCGGCAAAATGAAACCGGCGAAACGGAAGCCGCGCGAAAGAAGAGCGAAGCTGAAAGCAAATGGAGAAGTACAGCTGACGTTCGACAATGATCCGGTACTGGTAGAAAGTGACTTGACGTATGAAGATCACGAAGAACCTATCATTTCGGCATTCACCGAAAATGTCCGTCCGGCAGTGAAGCCGGAAGTGGAGAGGGAAATGGAGCCGGAACCACCTCAGGAAGGGCCAGCTGGAATGGATGAACCAGAAGATGACCTGGACCCAAGTCCGATCCTCCTGACACCAGCAGAGGAACAAGAAAACGAAGAGTATCAACTGCCACCGATTGAACTGCTTGCAGCGCCACCGCATAGCGACCAGAGTGGAGAATATACGGGCATCCAGCAAAACGTCAAAAAGCTCGAGAAAACATTCCAAAGCTTCGGCGTGCGGGCAAAAGTGACACAAGTCCACTTAGGACCAGCCGTAACGAAATATGAAGTCTTGCCGGATACAGGCGTCAAAGTAAGCAAAATCGTCTCGCTTCACGATGACCTCGCACTTGCGCTTGCCGCAAGAGACATCCGCATCGAAGCACCAATCCCTGGGAAATCAGCAATCGGCATCGAAGTTCCGAACTCGGAAGTCGCGATCGTCTCCTTGCGCGAAGTGCTCGAATCCGAAGAAAACGCCAAGCCGGACTCGAAATTACTGTTCGGCCTCGGCCGCGACGTTACGGGCAAAGCAGTCATGACCGAACTGAACAAAATGCCTCACCTTCTCGTAGCCGGCTCTACGGGGAGCGGGAAGTCCGTTTGTATTAACGGCATCATCACAAGTATCATCATGCGCGCAAAACCACATGAAGTGAAAATGATGATGATTGACCCGAAAATGGTCGAGCTGAATGTCTACAACGGCATTCCGCATTTGCTCGCACCAGTCGTTACGGATCCGCGCAAAGCGGCACAAGCATTGAAGAAGGTCGTCTCTGAAATGGAGCGGCGCTACGAATTGTTTTCCCACACTGGCACGAGAAATATCCAAGGGTACAATGACTACGTCCAGACATTCAACGATGAAAACGAAGAAAAACATCCGAAACTGCCATTCATCGTCGTTATCGTCGATGAGCTTGCAGACTTGATGATGGTCGCGTCGAACGAAGTGGAAGATTCCATCACACGCCTTGCACAAATGGCGCGGGCAGCTGGTATCCACCTCATCATTGCGACACAGCGGCCGAGCGTCAACGTCATCACTGGTGTCATCAAAGCGAACATTCCCTCTCGTATCGCCTTTGCGGTATCATCATCCGTCGACTCCAGAACCATTCTGGACGGTGGTGGAGCGGAGAAACTGCTCGGACGGGGAGACATGCTATTCCTTGGCGCCGGCCAATCCAAGCCGGTCCGTGTACAAGGTGCGTTCCTGTCAGACGAAGAAGTCGAGAAAGTAGTCGACTTCTGCATCGAGCAGCAAAAAGCTCAGTACCAGGAAGACATGATCCCGACGGAAGTGGAGCAAGTCGCACCACACGAAGAAACGGATGAACTGTACGACGAAGCTGTCCAACTCGTCACCGAAATGCAAACGGCCTCGGTCTCGATGATCCAGCGCCGGTTCCGCGTCGGCTACTCACGCGCAGCACGCATCATCGACCAAATGGAACTGAGAGGTGTCGTCGGTCCGTACGAAGGCAGCAAGCCCCGGACCGTCCTCGTCCAAAAACAAGAAGAGTACTAATGACAAACCCCAGCGGAGAAATTTGCTGGGGTTTATTTTTTTTGTTTGTGTGATGAAAAGGAGACCGGCTGACCTGCATTCCAGAGCTTCGCACGTTAGAGGCGCTGAGAAGACGTTGATCGAATGGAAATCGGTCAATGTCTTTGCGACGAAGCTAGCGAAGTGATGCAGGAGCATATCTTTGCCCTCTAGCCTCCTCGGTCACTTGCGCAACCTGCAGGGGCCCGTCTTAGCTTTGCCCCTCCAACGAAGTAATGGCCGAAGGAAGTTCGGACAATGCTTTGCTCGCTCTTCCATTCCGGATCAGCTCTTTCGATAAGTGGTGTTGGATTGAATGTTAGTGATTTGGATGATTCAGGTGTAGTAGCCATCGTCGTATTCTCACAGAAGGTGTCAGGGAGTAGGTGAGAATTTCAATTTTCATACTGATTCTGGATTTAGTCGCGAGTCACAGAATTGAATCGTGAATCATCACATTACAGTCTCGATTCAATTTTTTGGCACCTGAAAATGGGCGAGCCAAGCATGCATGTCGCACCTCAAGTTGCAAAGCAGTATCCCGCGCTTTCATGAGGAGTACTTTTCCATCTGCGGTTCCATCACTTAACGGTAAAAATTCCTCTTATCTTGAAGGAATGAGTAAAATGAGAGCCAATAAGGGTAAAAAATACCCTTATTGGCTCCGGAGATGGCAAATTGAACGACTTTCGACGATATAAAGGCAAAAATTCCTGTTATTCGAGCCGGAAATGCCGGAAATTGCAGAATAGAGGTAAAAACTACGCCTATTTTTGCCCCTCTGACGAAAAAAGAGGTCTCCTTTGCGACAACCGACCTCACATTGCTACACACCGCCAATAGAACCAGCGGCCTGCGCAGTCAGCTGCCAAACAACATAGCCGACGAAATCAACAGAACGCATCAAAATGTATCCTCTCCAAAACTTCACCCACACCCAAAGCGGAGTGGCTGGTTTGGACTGGGCGGAGTGAGAAGACGAGCGCCCTTCAGCTCGGCTTATCACGGGAGCCCTGTCCGAAGCGACAAGTGGAGTTCGCCTCAATCCGCACCTCAATCTTCTCCCCAACCCCATTCTCTATTCCATCTCATTTCGATCTTCCAAATAAAAAGAAATACATATTAAAAAACAGCCTAAAGTCCGAAAACAAACCCTATTCAAATTATTCTTCTGAATCAATTGGACCAAATATATCCACCCGGGATAACATATAACCAATACTTTTTTGACCTCACTTCAATAATTTTTTCTAGTATTATAATGATTTGTTCCTGCTTAATATGACAAAATGATTACAACTTGTGTAAGACCGCCTATAAAAAATAAAGAAAATCATCAAAACACTATTTATTTAAACTTCAATCAATGTTATAGTATTTCTGATTAGTAGGAACGTTTTACATCAGATGTCTGATCTCTGTCATGGGTGGTGAATCGTATGACAATCAAATCAGATCATCGTGCATTGTATCTTCAAGTTATTGACAGGATGAAAAAAGACATCGCAGCGGGTATTTATAAAGAGAGAGAGAAGCTGCCGTCCGAATTTGAACTATCAAAGACCTTGGGGGTGAGCCGAGCAACTCTTCGTGAAGCGCTCCGTCTCCTGGAAGAGGACAATATCATCGTCAGACGCCATGGCGTCGGAACATTCGTCAACCCGAGACCGGTCTTTACGTCCGGTATTGAACAGCTGACCAGTGTCTCCGATATGATTCGCCAAGCAGGTATGGAACCCGGGGGTATTTATTTAAGCACAGCCGAGTCTATTCCCTCTGATGAAGATGTTAACCGCTTTCATTGCAAGAACGATGATCCTGTAATTACAATTGAACGGGTCCGCACCGCGAACGGAGAGCCGGTCGTCTACTGTATCGACAAAGTCCTGTCAGCCGATTTGCCGGAAGATTTCCTGCAACGAACCGAGAGTTCCTTGTTTTCCGCAATCGAGGAATCCGGCAAGACGCGGATCTCCTATGCTGTGACTTTCATCGATCCAGCAGGCTATCATGAAATCGCTTCACCTATTCTGCAGTGCGACCCGGAAACAGCGCTTCTAGTGTTAAAACAGCTTCATTACGATGAAGAAGATCGAATGGTACTCTATTCTAAGAATTATTTCAGGGCTGACAAGTTCAGCTTCCACGTAGTAAGAAAAAGAGTGTAAGACGATGTATTCCTGCTAAAATATCAAAACCTTGGGGGTTATCACATTGACAAAACGTAAATTTGGTTTAGGTCTATCATTGATGCTTGCTGCTGGAACGATGCTTGCTGCATGCGGTAGCGACGATGACACATCGACAAACGACAATGGCAACGGCAACGGTGGAGATGCTGACACTGAAGAGACAAGCGACTTCTCAGTAGCGATGGTCACAGACGTTGGGGGCGTGGATGACAAATCATTCAACCAATCAGCGTGGGAAGGGATCCAACAGTTCGGTAAAGACAACGGTCTTACAGAAAAAGAAGGGTATGACTACCTTCAGTCTCAGTCTGATTCAGACTATAACACGAACTTGAACAACTTGATCCGCCGTGACTTCGACGTCGTATTCGGTATCGGTTTCTTGATGGAAGGTGCGATTGACGAAATCGCTTCACAAAACCCGGATGCTCAACTGGCAATCATCGACGCAGTCGTTGACCAGCCGAACGTTGCTAGCGTTCTTTTCAAAGAGCAGGAAGGTGCATTCCTTGCAGGTGTAGCTGCTGCATTGATGACTGAAACTGGTAAAGTTGGATTTGTTGGTGGGATGGAAATTCCAGTAATCGAGCGTTTTGAAGCAGGATTCCTTGAAGGGGTAGCAGCTGCTGACCCGAGCGTACAAGTCGATGTTCAGTACACAGGTGCTTTCGATAAAGCGGAGCTTGGGAAAACAACTGCTAACTTGATGTACCAAAACGGAGCGGATATCATTTTCCACGCTGCTGGAGCAACTGGTAACGGTGTGTTCACTGAAGCAAAAGAGCGTAAAGAAGCAGATCCGGATGCAAACGTTTGGGTTATCGGAGTTGACGCTGACCAATACGACGAAGGACAAACTGGCGACATGAACGTAACGTTGACATCTGTTCTTAAAGGCGTATCAACAGCAGTTATCGAAATCTCTGAACAAGCACAGAACGGTGAATTCCCAGGCGGCGAAACATTGGTATACGGTTTGGCTGAAGATGGAGTAGGTCTTGCGGATTCACGCGGTGCGATTCCAGATGACGTCATGGCTCAGGTAGAAGACTTCAAAAAGCAAATCTCTGATGGTGACATCGAAGTTCCAGAAACTGTCGAGTAATCACCTGCGATGTGCGGTCACCATAAAGACCGGTTAGTCCCGGTCTTTATGTTTTTTTTTCGCCTATTTCTTAATGCGGTTAATAGACGAAAGATTTCTATATAAATTGGATAGAAACATGCAGACCTGTTCCATACACAAGCCATAATACATCTTATCTATTCAATTGACGGTGCACGGTTCAATTTATATGAAAACGGAAATCTTTCCTGTATTAATTATTCAAAATAAAAAGTTACCAGTTTTCGAGGGAGTGAAAACAGTGGAATACGTAATCGAAATGCGGAACATCCGAAAAGAGTTCGGCAACTTTGTAGCAAACGACAACATCACGCTGCAGCTGAAGAAAGGCGAAATCCATGCGTTGCTTGGCGAGAACGGTGCAGGCAAATCAACACTGATGAACGTGTTGTTCGGTTTGTATCAGCCGGAAGGCGGAGAGATCTTTGTCCGAGGAGAGAAAGTGAATATTACAGACCCGAACGTTGCGAATGATCTTGGAATCGGGATGGTGCACCAACACTTCATGCTCGTCGAGAACTTCAGCGTGACGGAAAACATCATCCTCGGAAGTGAGCCGACAAAATTCGGCATAACGAACAAGAAAGATGCGGCCAAGAAAGTTCAGGCATTATCTGAACAATACGGACTGAATGTCGATCCATATGCGATCATCGAAGATATTTCCGTCGGAATGCAGCAGCGTGTGGAAATTTTGAAAACACTTTACCGCGGAGCGGAGATCTTGATCTTCGATGAGCCGACTGCGTCACTTACACCGCAGGAAATCATCGAGTTGATTCAGATCATGAAACGCTTGATCGCTGAAGGTAAGTCGATCATCTTAATCACGCACAAGCTGAAAGAGATCATGGACGTTTCTGACCGAGTTACGGTTATCCGTAAAGGGCAAGGCATCGGTACAGTCACGACATCCGAGACTTCACCGAACGATCTGGCTTCACTTATGGTTGGTCGTCAAGTTACGTTCAAGACGGTCAAAGGACCTGCGAATCCAAATGGAGAAGTATTGGATATCAAAGACTTGGTCGTTGAAGACTATCGTAAAATCGAGAAGATTAAGCGCTTGAACTTGAACGTCCGCAAAGGCGAAATCGTCGGGATTGCCGGGATCGATGGCAACGGACAAAGCGAATTGATCGAAGCGATTACGGGTCTTCGGAAAGTGAAGAGTGGAACCGTTAAAATCAACGGCAAAGATGTTACGAACTTCAAACCACGTAAAGTGACGGAATCTGGCGTCGGACATATCCCGCAAGACCGTCATCGTCACGGGCTGGTTCTGGACTTCCCGATTGGGCATAACATTGCTTTGCAAACGTATTACACACAGCCGATTTCTAAAAACGGCATCATCGATTATAAGAAAATCGATAAGAAAGCAAAAGAAATCATCGAAGCGTACGACGTTCGTACTCAAGGTGCTCACGAACCTGCCCGTGCATTGTCAGGGGGGAACCAGCAAAAAGCGATTATCGGCCGTGAAGTTGACCGTGATCCAGACTTGCTGATTGCGGCATTGCCGACGCGTGGACTTGACGTTGGAGCGATTGAATTCATCCATAGCCGACTGATTGAACAGCGCGATAACGGGAAAGCTGTATTGCTCCTATCTTTCGAGCTTGATGAAGTAATGAACGTTTCAGACCGTATTGCAGTAATCTATGATGGACAAATCGTCGACATCGTCCTGCCGGAAGAAACGACTGAGCAGCAGCTTGGCTTGCTCATGGCGGGACAGTCATTGGATGAGGATGGATCAAACAAAGTTTCTTTGTCGAAAGAAGGTGAGGATCAGCATGTCGAATAGAGTCACTAATATACTGGTCCCGATTGTATCTGTAATTCTTGGTCTCATTGTTGGAGCCATCATCATGCTTGTCAGTGGGTTCAGCCCGATTGACGGTTATATCGCACTTTGGAATGGTATTTTCGGGGATGCATACACGATCGGTGAGACGATCCGCCAGATCACTCCTTATATTTTAGCTGGTCTTGCGGTTGCCTTTGCATTCCGCTCCGGCCTGTTCAACATCGGGGTAGAGGGGCAATTGATCGTCGGCTGGTTTGCAGCAGCTTACGTCGGACTTGTCTTCGAAGACCTTCCGAAAATCATCCACTTGCCGCTTTCGCTCATTGCAGCGATGCTTGCGGGTGCACTATGGGGCTTCGTACCAGGTTTACTAAAAGCGAAATTCCGCGTACACGAAGTTATTGTCACAATCATGATGAACTATATTGCACTTCACGTGACGAACGCATTGATCAAAACAGTTTCAGACGGCGGTGACCGCACAGAGCGTATTTTCTCGAGTGCATCTCTCCGTTCGGAATTCCTTGCGAACTTGACTGATTTCTCTCGTTTGCACTACGGAATCTTGATCGCACTAATCATGGTTGGTGTCATGTGGTTCCTGCTGGAAAAAACGACGCTTGGCTACGAGTTGAAAGCAGTCGGGTTCAACCAGAACGCTTCTGAATATGCTGGGATGAACGTCAACAAAAACATCATTCTTGCGATGGTCATTTCAGGGATGTTCGCTGGTCTTGCCGGAGCGATGGAAGCACTCGGAACGTTCGAGTACATCTCATCCAAAGGTGGATTTACTGGGATCGGGTTCGACGGGATCGCAGTTGCACTTCTTGGGATGAATACACCACTTGGCGTCATCTTCGGTGCGACACTGTTCGGTTCCTTGAAGTACGGGGCATTGAATATGCCGAACGCTGCAGGTATTCCGCTTGAAATCGTGGAAATCGTCATCGCAGTCATTATCTTCTTTGTAGCATCGGGCTATATCATCCGTCTGCTTCTGCAGAGAATGGCTAGCAAGAAGGGGGCGAAATAAGATGAGCTTTTTAGAGATTCTATATTTCATCATTCCTCAAGCGATCTTTTACGCAGCACCACTGATTTTGGTTGCAATGGGCGGAGTATTTTCCGAGAAGTCCGGTGTTGTAAATATCGGTCTTGAAGGCTTGATGGTCATGGGTGCATTTGCAGGGATTCTTTTTAACTTGATGTTTGCTGACACATTCGGCGGCTTGACGCCCTGGCTATCTCTTATTGCCGGGATGCTCGCTGCATTGCTCCTGTCTGTGCTGCACGCAGTCGCATCGGTATCATTCCGTGCGAACCAGGTCGTCTCTGGAGTTGCCATCAACATCTTGGCACCGGCACTGTCGATTTACTTGGTTAAACGAATTTTCGATAAAGGGCAAACGGACTTCATCACAACGAGCTTCCCGCGTAAAGATGTTCCGTTCCTATCGGATATCCCGTTCATTGGGCCGCTGTTCTTCTCTTCTATTTATGCAACATCTGTATTGGCGATCGCCATCGCGATCATCTCGTGGTTCGTCATTTACAAAACACCGTTCGGCCTGCGTCTCCGCGCAGTAGGGGAACACCCGATGGCAGCGGATACGATGGGGATTAACGTAACACGTATGCGTTACATCGCAGTTCTATTGTCCGGAGCTTTCGCCGGAATCGGTGGCGCGATCTACGCACAGACGATCACGGGCGACTTCGGCCATGCGACGATCAATGGACAAGGATTCATGGCACTTGCTGCAGTTATCTTCGGTAAGTGGCATCCACTCGGTGCGATGGGAGCGGCAATCTTCTTCGGACTTGCACAGTCTCTATCAATCGTCGGGAATGCAATCCCTGGAGTCGATCAAATTCCGAACGTCTTTATGTTAATATTGCCGTACGTCTTGACGATCTTAGCGCTTGCTGGTGTCATTGGCCGTGCCAATGCCCCGAAAGCGAATGGTGAACCATATATTAAAGGACAGCGCTGATTTCCTAAGCGGAATGATCGCTGGACATTTTGGAAAGCCGATAAGGCTGCCCCGGAATGGTCGCGAAAGCGGCGCCGGGGCAGCCTTTTTTCTTTATGGAGTGAGAAGGATTACGCGCTACTCCGGCTTTCCGGATATTTGCAATTGATGCGTGGATTTCGGTATAGTTAGAGCAGGAAAGATGAGGGGGCATACAGATGTTTCAAACTAGAAAATTAGCGGCAGGCGTGCAGTTGCACGTGCATCAGACGGCGCAATTCAAAACGATTAATCTATCGATCCGGTTCAAGGGCAAGCTGACCGAGCAAAAAGCTGCAGCGCGTTCTGTACTGGCGAACATTTTACAGCACAGCAATGCGAAGTACCCGTCCCAGATGGCATTCCGCATTGCATTGGATGACTTATACGGTACATCGATGTACATAGATTCCGCTAAGCGTGGAAATGGGCACGTGATGAACTTGCATGCAGAAACGGTGAACGATCAGTACTTGTCGGAGCAGGGCGTACTCGATCAAGTATTCGCGATCATGCAGGCGGCGCTACTCGAGCCAAACTTGGAGCAAGGTTTGTTCAAGGAAACGATATTCAACCGCGAGAAGAACAACGTCAAACAGCGCTTGGAATCGTTAATCGACGACAAGACGCGCTATGCGCAGCACCGGATGCTTGAATTAGCACTCCCGGGACATCCCGCATCGATTCCATCGAACGGAACGATCGAAGAAGTCGAGAACTTGACGAATCAGTTAGTCATGGACGAATACCGCTCGATGCTTGAGGAAAACGAAGTCGAGATCTACATCGTCGGTGATGTGGATCCAGAAGAGATGGCTGCGAAAGTACAGCAGTACTTCCCGTTTGAAGGCCGTGAAATTCCAGGGAAAATGCCGGCGCTCGTCCTTACGAAGCCAGCCCAATCCCACGTGCTTGAAACGGCGGAGATGAAGCAAGGGAAGCTTCACATGGCGTTCTATACGCCGGTCACATTCCGCGACGCACAGTTCCCGGTCATGCAAGTAATGAACGGCGTGCTCGGTGGCTATGCACATTCCAAGCTCTTCACGAATATTCGCGAGAAGGAAAGCATGGCGTATTACGTATCATCTTCTTACGCTTCACACTTCGGCTTGATGTTCGTTCTGGCGGGCATCGATCAGGAGATGGAACAAAAAGCAGTTAAGCTCGTCCTAGAACAGTTGGATAGCGTCAAAGCAGGAGACATATCCGATACAGAGATGATGCAGACGAAAGCGCTCCTCATCAACTCGTTGAAGGAATCACTCGACTCGGCACGTGGCCAAATCGAATTGGATGATCAATATACAGAGATGGCCGGTGGTTTAGAGCCGGAACGCTTGATCGAGAACTGGCAAAATGTAACGAAAGAAGACGTTTCCGAAGCGGCTAAGCTGCTGTCTTTGGAAATGACGTATTTCTTATCCGGCAAGGAGGGGTCTGACGATGAATAAAGTGGAATTCGCACAGGTGGATGAAACACTTTACCACGAGCGTCTAGAGAACGGCTTGGAAGTGTATCTTCTGCAGAAGAAAGGCTTTTCGAAAACGTACGCGACATTCACAACGAAATATGGCTCGATCGATAACCATTTCGTGCCGCACGGCGAAACGGAAGCAGTAAAAGTTCCGGATGGCATCGCGCATTTTCTGGAGCACAAAATGTTCGAGAAGGAAGAAGGCGACATTTTCCAGGAGTTCAGTAAGCAAGGTGCTTCTGCGAACGCCTTCACATCCTTCACACGGACGGCGTACTTGTTCTCAGCTACAGGGCAGATCGAGGAGAACGTCGGCACATTGCTCGACTTCGTCCAAAACCCGTATTTCACAGAAAAGACAGTCGATAAAGAAAAGGGCATTATCGCACAGGAAATCACGATGTATGATGACCAGCCGGATTGGCGCCTATATTTCGGCATGATCGAGAACCTTTACGAAGAACATCCGGTGAAGATCGATATCGCTGGGACAGTGGATTCAATCCAGGACATTACGGCAGAGCATTTGTACACATGCTACGAAACATTTTACCACCCGTCGAACATGATGTTATTCGTTGTCGGAGCGGTCGAGCCGGAAGAAATGATGGATTTCATCCGTACGAACCAAGCGTCGAAGCAATTCGATCCGCCAGCGCCGATCGAACGTAAATATCCACAAGAGATGAAACGAGCGGCGATCAAAGAACGGACGCTTGAAATGGCTGTCCAAAAGCCAAAAGTATTTGTCGGTGTGAAACCTGAACGACTTGATTTCCAAGGAAAAGAAATGCTGAAGCACGAGTTGTCTGCACAGCTTGCATTCGAGCTGTTGTTCGGTCGCACTTCAGACTTCTACTACGAAGCATATGAAAACGACTGGATCGATGAGTCGTACTCCTTCGATTATTCAATCGAGGAAGGCTTCGGCTATGCGTTGTTCGGAACGGATACGACAGTTCCGGAAGTATTTGCGGAGCAAGTCGAAAAAGTATTCGACCGTACCATCGAGAAATGGTCTTTCGGTCAAGATGCACTGGATCGTGTCCGTCGCAAGCGTATCGGATTCTTCTTGCGTGCGATGAATTCGCCGGAATACATCGCGAATCAGTTCACGCGCTATGCCTTCAATGACATGAACTTGTTTGATGTAGTGCCGGTGCTTGAAGAAATTAAGATGGCAGATCTGCAACAAGCATTTTCACTTGTCAGTGCGAAAGAGCAGCGTTCTGTCTTCACAATCGTTTCGCCGGAGAAAGCGGAACAGTGAAGCGCTTTGCAGTGATACTCGGTGCGTCCGGGGAAATCGGGGAAAGCATCGCCCGTGAACTTGCGGGAGAAGGCTGGTCGTTATATCTGCACTGGCATAGCCGGAACATCGAGCCACTGGCAGAAGCGCTTGCGGAGCAATTCGCGGGGCAGGAATTCATTCCGGTACAAGCGGACTTTTCGCAAGTGGACGGGGCGGACCGGTTGGCGCAGGCGGTATTCGATGCATCGTGCATCATTGTCGCTAGCGGTCATGACCTTGTGAAGATGTTAATCGATACAACGGAGGAGGACATGAACAAGCTCTGGCGGGTCCACGTCCAAAATCCGGTCGCAAGCATCCGGAAGATTTCACCGTTCTTCCAGCGTCATCCGAAAACGTACATCGTCTTCATTTCGTCGATTTGGGGACAGGCCGGCGCGTCGATGGAAACGATATACTCTTCGGTGAAAGGGGCACAATTGGCGTTCGTCAAAGCGTACGCCAAAGAAATGGCGCCAGTTGGTACACGCGTCAATGCCATCGCACCTGGGTTCATCATGACGAAGATGAACAGCCACTTGGACCAGGAAGAACTGGAAGCCATTGTGGAAGACATTCCACTCGGCATCGGCGCACCACAGGATATCGCGCACATGACCGCTTTTTTGGTCAGTGGAAAAGCGGATTACGTGACTGGCCAGACGATGAGTGTCAACGGCGGATGGTATATCTAATAATAAAGAAGCTGCCCTTTTCTTGGCTCCTGAAATCAGCTATTATAGGAGAGAGGGAGTTTGGACAGGAAATTCTGAAACGGAAGGTCGGAGACGAATGATCGAATGGTATTTTGAATACGAAATTCAAGTGAACCGTCCCGGGCTGTTGGGGGATATTTCTTCATTGCTCGGAATGCTGCGTGTCAATATCGTGACGATCAATGGTGTCGACCAAGGCCGTCGCGGAATGCTGCTGCGGGCGGAACACGATACACAGCTGCTGCGTTTCGAACATATTTTGCAGACGATGGATACAATCAAAGTGACGAAATATCGCGAACCGAAACTCCGGGATATCTTAGCGGTGCGGCATGGCCGTTATATCCAGAGGGATGCGGATGACCGGAAGACCTTCCGTTTCGTGCGTGATGAACTCGGGCTTTTGGTCGATTTTATGGCAGAGATTTTCAAGCAGGAAGGCCATAAGCTTGTCGGACTGCGCGGGATGCCGCGGGTCGGTAAGACGGAATCCATCGTCGCTGCAAGTGTCAGCGCCAATAAAAAATGGATTTTCCTATCATCGACGATGATCAAACAAACGGTGCGCAATCAACTGATGGGCGATGAACACAGTGATAACAACATCTTCATCCTCGACGGGATTGTCACACGTCAAGCTTCGGATGAACGCCATCTGCAGCTGGTCCGTGAAATGATGCGCATGCCGACGATCAAAGTGATTGAACATCCGGACATGTTTGTCCAGCATTCTGAGTACGATATGGATGATTTCGATTACATCATTGAGCTGCGTCACCACCCTGAAGAGGAAATTACGTATGAAGTGCTGGAAAAGAACACGTTTATGGATGACAGAGGCCAAAATGGAATGTTTGGTGGATTTAACTTTTAAGCAGGCAGGTGGTCATTTTGAGCGAATTGGGAACTCGCCTGAGAGAAGCGAGAGTCGCAAAAGGGTATAGTCTAGAAGATCTGCAAGACGTCACGAAGATACAGAAACGTTATTTGGCAGGCATCGAAGAAGGTAATTACAGCATGATGCCCGGAACGTTCTATGTTCGTGCGTTCATCAAGCAATATGCAGAAGCGGTCGGACTGAATCCAGAGGAGATATTAGAACAATACAAATCAGAAGTGCCGGAGACGGTGAAAGAACCGGTACGTCCGACAATGGCTGCACCGACACCATCACGACGGGAGACTTTTTCAAGAAGTTCATCCAATCGTCTAGGCGAAGTCATGCCGATGATCCTTGTCGGACTGTTCATCGTCGTCATTTTTGCGGTTGCATGGTTCTTCTACCAGCAATTGCAGGACGGAGATTCGGCGGAGACACCTGTCAACGATGCTGGTGTCCAGTACGACGAATCGAATGATGAAGGACAGGACGGCGACGGCGCAACTGAAGAGCCGGCTGATGTAGAAGAAGAACCAGTGAAAGAGGAAGAACCGGCACAACCGGCAGCGACTCTTTCTGTAGTCGGGACACAAGGGGAAACGACGACCTATACATGGTCTGGCCCAGAAACCCGTGAAATGGTCATTACTGCTTCAGGGGCCTCATGGGTATCTGCAACAGATCATAACCAAGCCGAGTTGATGAGTCCGGCGCGGACGATGCAGGCAGGCGATTCGGAAACAATCGATTTGTCGACTGCTGAACAAGTGCGTGTGCGCCTCGGCGCAAGTGGGAACGTTACCCTTTCGATCAATGGAGAACCAATCGAATACGCAGTCGACCTCATCACGCAAAACATCATCATCCAATTTACAGACGTGCAATAGCCATCGTTCAGATGGCTATTTTTCTTGACGAACGGAAAGGAGATTCTTTATGAACATACCAAACCAGATTACGATATCCCGGATTTTACTTATTCCGGTCTTTATGGTTTTCATGCTTGTCGATTTTGATTGGGGAACAATCACTCTATTCGGCGCGACGATGCCGGTCAACCACTTTGTCGGAGGACTTATCTTCATTTTTGCTTCACTTACAGACTGGGTCGACGGATTTTACGCGAGAAAATATAACTTGGTCACGACATTCGGTAAATTCCTTGATCCACTTGCAGACAAACTGCTTGTGTCAGCGGCTTTGATCGTCCTTGTCGAAATGGGCTTTGCACCGTCATGGGTTGTCATCTTGATCATCAGCCGTGAGTTCGCAGTGACCGGTCTTCGTCTTGTTCTTGCAGGCAGCGGCGAAGTTGTCGCGGCTGGCGGACTTGGCAAAATCAAGACGACTGCCCAGATCTTAGCGATCGCTTCACTGTTGCTTTACAATACGATCTTTGTGTCGATCGGTGTGCCTTTCGGGGAAATCATGCTGTACATCGCGCTAATCTTTACGCTGTGGTCCGGCTGGGATTATTTCTATGCCAATCGCCGCGCATTGCTGGCTTCTAAATAACAGAAGGAGGGATCTGGATGAACGCAGAAATCATCGCAGTCGGTTCGGAGTTACTGCTCGGGCAGATCACAAACACGAATGCCCGTTTCCTATCGATGCACCTAGCTGAACTTGGCATCAATGTATACCACCATACGGTAGTGGGCGACAATGCCGACCAATTGGAAAAGGCGATCGCCATCGCTGAAGAGCGTGCGGACTTGATCATCTTTTCCGGCGGGCTCGGTCCGACAAAAGACGATTTGACGAAAGAGACGATCGCAAGGCATCTCGGCACTGAGCTCGCGATGGACGAAGAAGCACTCGAATCAATCGAAGAATTCTTCATACGTGCGAAACGGCCGATGACGGAGAATAATAAAAAGCAGGCGCTTGTCTTGGCAGGCAGTGACGTCCTCGTGAACCGGCACGGCATGGCACCGGGCATGTTATATAAACACGATGATCGTGTTTATATGCTGCTTCCGGGGCCGCCGAAAGAAATCGAACCAATGTTCCAGTTCGAAGCGAAGCCAAAGCTTGCGCATATGCTGAACAAAGCCGAAGTCATTCTGTCACACGTTTTGCGCTTTTACGGCATCGGGGAAGCGGAACTCGAAGACCGTTTGCAGGACATATTGGACGCACAAACAAACCCGACGATCGCACCGCTTGCATCTGACGGAGAAGTGACACTGCGCATCACCGCGAAAACCGATACGGAAGAGGAAGCATGGGAACTGATCCAAAAAGAGAAGCAAGCGATTCTCGCGCGTGTCGGTGATTACTTATACGGCTATGACGACGACTCTCTTGCTTCAAAAGTGGTGGATCTTCTCAGTGAGAGCGGAAAGACCATTTCAGCTGCAGAAAGCTTGACTGCAGGCCTATTCCAATCCGAACTTGCAGCCATTCCCGGTGCGAGCGCAGTTTTGGAAGGCGGTGTCATCACTTACAGCGAACAAGCGAAAAAGGATCAGCTGGGCCTCAGCCCGGAACTGCTCGAGCTTCATGGCACCGTCAGTGAAGACACAGCAATCGCGATGGCTGAAGCATGCCGCCGAAAATTCGGAACCGACGTCAGTGTCGCGCTAACTGGCGCGGCGGGTCCCGACGCACACGGCGATCAGCCGGCTGGCACCGTCTGGATCGGCATTGCGACCGCTGACGGAGTCAATGCGTATCGCCTGCAACTATCCGGCATGCGCAACACCAACCGATTGCGTGCAGTCAAACTTGCCCTGTCGTATTTGATTCGTACGTTAACGAATAATAAAACACGCAAAATTTAATTTTGCGTGTTTTTTCTCGGCCAAATGTGGAAAATACCTCATAGGTACAAATCAAAAATTAGAATTAACATGCAATAAGCGAATAAACGTTCGCTTTTTTCTTGTGTATTTCTCAATGAGCGAGTATAATAGAGACAGTTAGAAAAATCGTTTTTACTAAGAGGAGGACTTTTTTTGAGCGATCGTAAACAAGCGTTAGATATGGCTCTGAAACAAATAGAAAAGCAATTCGGTAAAGGTTCGGTCATGAAATTGGGAGAGAAGACGGACCGGAATATTTCAACAGTATCAAGTGGTTCTTTGGCACTCGATGCAGCACTCGGCATAGGCGGATACCCACGTGGGCGTGTCATCGAGATCTACGGACCTGAGAGTTCGGGTAAAACGACTGTCTCGCTTCATGCGATCGCAGAAGTGCAAGCATCCGGTGGAACAGCAGCGTTCATCGATGCTGAGCATGCACTTGATCCGGTCTATGCACAGAAACTTGGCGTCGACATCGACGAGCTTCTTCTGTCACAGCCTGATACAGGTGAACAAGCACTTGAAATCGCTGAAGCACTTGTGCGCAGTGGAGCAGTTGACATCGTCGTCGTCGACTCGGTTGCAGCACTTGTACCGAAAGCGGAGATCGAAGGCGAGATGGGCGATGCGCACGTCGGTCTTCAAGCGCGTCTGATGTCCCAAGCACTTCGTAAACTATCCGGCGCAATCAACAAATCCAACACAATCACGATCTTCATCAACCAAATCCGTGAGAAAGTCGGAATCATGTTCGGGAACCCGGAAGTTACACCGGGCGGCCGTGCATTGAAATTCTATTCTTCTGTCCGTCTCGAAGTAAGACGTGCGGAAGCATTGAAGAACGGCACAGAGATTATCGGAAACCGTACGAAGATCAAAGTTGTCAAAAACAAAGTGGCACCACCATTCCGTACGGCGGAAGTTGACATCATGTACGGACAAGGGATCTCACGTGAAGGTGAAATCGTCGACTTGGGTGCAGAACTTGAAATCGTCGAGAAAAGCGGTTCCTGGTATTCATACAACGGTGAACGTCTCGGACAGGGTCGTGAAAATTCAAAGCAATTCCTTCGTGAAAACGAAAATATCCGCAATGAGATTGCAGGGAGAATCCGGGAGCATTACGGAATGGCAGCGGCATCGTATTCGATTGCAGCTCTTGACGAGTCTGATAAAAAAGAAGACTTCAACTTGCTGATCGACGAAGAATAAAATCACATAGATCGGACTGCGGAGAAAAGGATTCCTTTTCTCCGCTTTTTCCATCCCGAAATAAATTAGATATGCACACCTTTCGGAAAGATGGGAATTTTCGTTCACCCGTTGCGAAAGGGCGGGAAAGCGCGGTTCCGATGGGTTGACAGCGAATCCGTCCATCTATACAATTAAAATTGTAGATTTTACTAATTTTTATTTGATTGAGTAAGACCCGTATGACAATTCACTCGTAAAAATGTAAAACTTAAAAAAAGAGCAAGGGGAGGTGTCTGAATGGTTTATGAGATCATCTTCGCTTTGCTGGGTATCATCGTCGGTGTGCTTGTTGGATTTTATGCATTGAAAAAATCAAACGATTCCAAGGTTACCGGTGCGAAACAAACTGCAGAGCAACTAGTTGAAGATGCAAAACGCGAAGCAGACGCGCTGAAAAAAGAAGCATTATTGGAAGCGAAAGACGAAAATCATAAATTGCGTACTGAAACTGAATCTGAAATTCGTGAACGCCGTGCAGAACTGCAAAAGCAGGAAAACCGGCTTCTACAAAGAGAAGAAAATTTAGATCGCAAGGATGATGCATTGAATAAAAGAGAGGCGGGACTCGAGCGTAAGGACGAGGCACTCGCTGACAGACAACAGCATATTGCTCAGATGGAAGGCAAAGCGGAAGATTTGGTTCGCCGTCAACAGACGGAGATGGAACGCATTTCATCATTGACACGGGAAGAAGCGAAAGGGATCATCCTACAGGAAGTAGAAAGCGAACTTTCAACGGATATCGCAGTCATGGTGAAAGAATCCGAATTACGCGCGAAAGAAGAAGCGGACAAGAAAGCGAAAAATATTTTGTCGCTTGCGATGCAGCGCTTTGCTGCTGACCATGTAGCGGAAACGACCGTATCGGTAGTCAACTTGCCGAACGACGAAATGAAAGGCCGCATCATCGGACGTGAAGGACGGAATATCCGTACATTGGAGACACTTACGGGCATCGACTTAATCATCGATGACACACCGGAAGCGGTTATCCTATCTGGATTCGATCCGATCCGCCGTGAAACAGCTCGTCTCGCACTTGAAAAACTTGTCTCTGATGGCCGGATTCACCCGGCACGCATCGAAGAGATGGTTGAGAAGTCGCGACGCGAAGTGGATGAGCAAATCCGTGAAATCGGTGAGCAAACGACATTCGATGTCGGTATCCACAACTTACATCCTGACTTGATCAAGATTCTTGGTCGTCTCCGTTACCGTACGAGCTACGGACAAAACGTCCTGAAACACTCAGTGGAAGTCGCATTCCTGTCTGGCTTGATGGCAGCTGAGCTAGGAGAAGACGTAACGTTAGCGAGACGCGCAGGACTTCTGCATGACATCGGGAAAGCAATCGACCATGAAGTCGAAGGTAGCCACGTTGAGATCGGTGTGGAACTTGGTACGAAGTACAAGGAACATCCGGTCGTCATCAATGCGATCGCTTCTCACCATGGCGATACGGAAGCGACTTCGGTCATCTCTGTTATCGTAGCGGCAGCGGACGCATTGTCTGCAGCGCGCCCAGGTGCACGAAGCGAGACATTGGAAAACTACATTCGCCGACTTGAAAAACTGGAAGAGATCTCTGAATCCTACGAAGGCGTCGAGAAATCATTCGCCATCCAGGCAGGACGGGAAATCCGCATTATGGTGCGTCCGGAACAGATCGATGATATGACTGCACACCGCTTAGCACGCGACATCCGCAAGCGAATCGAGGAAGAACTCGATTATCCGGGACATATTAAAGTAACGGTCATCCGTGAAACGCGCGCTGTTGAATACGCAAAATAATGAAAAGGGAAGGCTTCGGTGAATCTGTGATCAGCGAAGCCTTTTTCTTATGGGAAGAGTGATGAAATGAAGATTTTATTTATTGGAGATATCGTAGGATCGATCGGCAGAGAAGCATTGGAATCTTATTTGCCAAGGCTTAAAAGGAAATATGCACCGGATGTCATCATCGCGAACGGTGAAAACGCAGCTGCAGGACGCGGCATCACGAAATCCATCTACCAGGACTTATTGTTCATGGGAGTCGACGTCTTGACGATGGGTAATCACACATGGGATCAGAAAGAGATTTTCGACTTTATCGATGATGTCGACTACTTGATCCGTCCGGCGAACTTTTCCGAAGAAGCACCAGGGCGCGGCACGGTGTCCGTAACGAAAAACGGCGAGACGCTGACAGTCATTAACTTGCACGGACGTGTCTTTTTGCCAGCGCATGAAGATCCATTCAGAATGGCCGACGAACTGGTCAGTGAAGCACGCGAAGTATCACCTCTCGTCTTCGTCGATTTCCATGCGGAAGCGACGAGTGAGAAAATCGCGATGGGCTGGCACCTTGACGGACGCGTATCCGGCGTTGTCGGCACACACACGCACGTGCAGACAGCTGATGCCCGTATTTTGCCGGAAGGCACTGCGTATATCACGGACGTCGGCATGACTGGCCCATACGATGAAATTTTGGGCATGCAGAAGGAATCCGTCCTGTACCGCTTCAAGACGAATATGCCGACGCGTTTCGAAGTGCCGAAAAAAGGGCGTCCGGTCGTCAGCGGCTTCTTCATGGAAGCGGACGGGAAGACTGGGAAAGCGACGCATTGCGAGCGTGTTTACATTAACGCGGACTATCCGTTCGAAAGCTGACAAACATTCGTGACGAATCTTCGACAATCCGAGCACTCTCCTTGTCGTTTGGACCCATTGTTCAGTATAATAGGTAATTGGTTGAAGAGATTTTTCGTTTGTCGATGTCGTTATAAACGTAACTGTTTTTTCGGGACGCCATAAAAAGGTTCCGTATGAATTTTAACGATTTAACCTGAATCGGAATCGACAAGTTATCCAGATGAAATGAATGAAATTAAAATATGGTCACTCGACGGTGGATGGTATACGGTCGATGGAGGCCGGGAAATGGGTGTCTACGAATGGCTTATACAAAAGATCAAATCATCGAAAAAGCACGTGAAGTTGCCGACATGATCGCGGAAACGGAAGAAGTCGACTTTTTCAAACGTGCAGAAGAACAAATCAACGGAAACCAACAAATCCGTGAAAAAATCGCATCGTTGCGCAGCCTTCAAAAACAGGCTGTCAACTTCCAGGCATACGGAAAAGAACGTGCACTTGGCCTGGTCGAGAAGAAAATCGAGAAAATCGAAGAAGAAATTGACGGAGTACCAATTGTTCAAGAATTCAAACAATCACAAGTGGAAGTCAACTCACTTCTACAGCTTGTTTCAACGACAATTGCAAACCGTGTAACAAACAAAGTGATCGAATCGACAGAAGGCGATCTTCTGCGCGGTGAGACAGGTTCACGTGTTCAAAACGATGCAGGCGGCAGCAGCTGCTCTTAATCGATAACGTGTAAATGAAACGCTTGAGGGAAAATAACCTCAAGCGTTTTTCTGTCGTTTCGGACTTTGCTATAATAGGATCATCAGATCTTTTTGAAAGAGGTAAAACAATGGCGATTACTCCAATGATGCAACAATACTTACAAGTGAAGTCCGAGTACCAGGATTCATTCCTGTTTTTTCGACTTGGTGATTTTTATGAAATGTTCTATGAGGATGCGCTGAAAGCATCCCATATTCTCGAAATTACACTGACGAGCCGCGGTGGCAACGGAGAAGACCGCATCCCGATGTGCGGTGTTCCGTACCATGCGGCACAGGGCTATATCGATACGCTCATCTCGAAAGGGCATAAAGTTGCCGTTTGTGAGCAAGTGGAAGATCCGAAATTGACGAAAGGCGTCGTCAAACGGGAAGTTGTCCGCCTCATCACACCAGGGACGCATACAGAAGGCAAGAACATCGATTCGAAGACCAATCATTATTTGGCAGCTGCAGAGCCGCTGGTAGATGGCTACGCGCTGACGTATGTCGATGTCTCGACAGGCGAATCGACAGCCACCTATATCCCTGGAACGGATAGCATGCTCTTGCAGGAGTTGCGGTCATTACATATTCGCGAACTGGTCGTCTCAGAACAGTCGTATTTGCTGTTGAACGAATCAGCGCCGGAGCTTGTATTTTCCATCGAGCCAATGGAAGGAGCGGAAGTGGTGGATGAAGACATCCTCGCTGCTTGCCCGGATGATTTGAAGCAAGCCGGCAGACGCCTCCTTTCCTATATTGCACGTACGCAAAAGCAGACGCTCGGCCATATCCAGCCGTTTGTCTTTAACGAACATTCACGGCTCTTGTCGATTGATTTCCACTCGAAACGTAACTTGGAGCTACTCGAGCCGATTCGCGGGAAAGAAACGAAAGGGACGCTTCTATGGCTGCTTGATGAGACGGTGACGGCAATGGGTGGACGTAAGCTGAAACAATGGCTGCACCAGCCGTTAGCGGATCGCGCGGCAATCGAGAACCGCCAGCTCATGGTCGAAGCATTGATGAAAGAGTTTTTCGTCCGCGAAGACATTCAGCGTCTGTTGAAAGAAGTTTATGACTTGGAGCGGTTATCGGGCCGCGTCGCATTCGGCAGCGCGAGTGGTCGGGATCTTGCGCAGCTGCGCAATTCGTTGAACCGAATCCCTGGTCTGAAAGAAGTGTTGGCAGGAGCGGACACGGACATCTTGCAAGCATACGGAGAGATGCTCGACCGCTGCGAGGAAGTGTGCGCGTTACTGGAAGCGATCAGCGACAGCCCGCCACTTTCCGCAAAAGAAGGCGGCGTCATCCGTGATGGCTTTCATGCACAGTTGGATGAGTACCGGGATGCTTCAAGGAACGGCAAGCAATGGATCGCCGAACTGGAGCAAAAAGAACGCGGCTTGACCGGCATCAAAACATTGAAAATCGGTTTCAACCGTATTTTCGGTTACTTCATTGAAGTGTCAAAAGCGAATATGCACCTTGCTGATCTGGACCGGTACGAACGGAAACAAACGTTGGCAAATGCTGAACGTTACGTGACGCCGGAATTGAAAGAGAAAGAGCGCTTGATCTTAACTGCGGAAGAAGAAAGTTTGAAGCTTGAATACGAATTGTTCGTCGATATCCGGGAGCGGACGAAGGAATTCATTGACCGCATCCAGCACCTTGCTTCACTGCTAAGTGAACTTGATGTACTTGCGAGCTTATCCGAAGTGGCTGAGAAGAACCGTTTCGTGAAACCGGTGTTCCACCAATCGAAGGAAATCAACATCAAAGCAGGACGGCACCCGGTCGTCGAGAAGATGTTGAACAAGCAGCACTACGTCCCGAACGATTGTGTCTTGACGGAGCGGGAAAACATGCTGCTCATCACAGGGCCGAACATGTCCGGTAAGAGTACGTACATGCGGCAAGTGGCGCTTACGGTCATCATGGCGCAAGTCGGGAGTTTCGT
Source organism: Planomicrobium sp. YIM 101495 (assembly GCF_009707665.1). GTDB lineage: Bacteria > Bacillota > Bacilli > Bacillales_A > Planococcaceae > Planococcus. Next base: position 764,952 of record NZ_WLZW01000001.1, on the reverse strand, counting down.
TGCGGCAGAGTCTGCTGAATTGCCAATCGTCGACCAGATTTTCACGCGCATCGGTGCTGCGGATGACCTGACGTCCGGCCAAAGTACATTCATGGTCGAAATGATGGAATCTCAGTATGCCATTACACATGCGACAGAACGCAGCCTTCTGCTATTCGATGAAATCGGGCGCGGAACTTCGACGTACGATGGCATGGCGCTTGCCCAGTCGATGATCGAGTTCATCCACGAAACGATCGGGGCGAATACACTGTTTTCAACGCACTATCACGAATTGACCGTGCTCGATGAATCGTTGGAGCGGCTAGGGAATGTCCACGTTGCAGCGACCGAGCAAGGCGGGAAAGTCGTGTTCCTGCACAAAGTGAAAAAAGGACCGGCTGACCGGAGCTACGGAATCCACGTCGCGGAACTTGCAGAATTGCCGGCGACGATCATTTCGCGCGCACGTGAACTATTGAAGACATTTGAAGAAGGCAAACGGGAAGAAGAACGGCACGTCGAGCAATTGTCGATTTTCGATGAGCGGGATCCGCTGCAAGAGGAAGTGTTGCAGGCAGTAGCCGACCTTGAAGTCACGCGGATGACGCCGCTTGAAGCGCTGCAGATGCTCGATGCCCTGCAACGGAAACTTAGCGGGAAGGAGTGATTGAATGGGACGCATCCGATTGATGGAAGCACCGCTCTCCAATAAAATCGCGGCAGGGGAAGTGGTCGAACGGCCTGCTTCTGTCGTCAAAGAGCTTGTCGAAAATGCCATTGACGCCGGTGGGAAGACGATCGACGTCATCCTGTCGGAGGCGGGGCTCATGTCGATCCAGATCATCGATGACGGGGAAGGAATGGATACGAAAGACGCTGAAATGGCGTTCGCTCGTCATGCGACCAGCAAAATCATGAACGAACATGACTTGTTCCGCATCCGATCACTTGGTTTTCGGGGGGAAGCACTTGCGAGTATCGCGTCGGTCTCGAAATTGACGTTGATCACGTCGACCGGCGCGACCGGCACTTATCTGCAACTGGAAGGCGGACGTGTCGTCGAACAACGCCCAGCAGCTCTGCGCCAAGGAACCGATATAAAAGTCGATCAGCTGTTCTTCAACACACCGGCGCGCTTGAAGTACTTGAAGACGCTGCAGACGGAACTCGGCCACTCGATCGATCTCATGAACCGCTTTGCGCTCAGTTATCCGGACATCGCCTTCAAGCTCGTCCATGACGGCAAGACGATCTTGCAGACAGCTGGGAGCGGCGATTTGAAGCGGGTGCTCGCGGATATTTACGGCACCGCAATCGCGCGGAAAATGATTCCGTTTTCCGGTGAATCTGCCGATTATCATGTGTCCGGATTCGCATCACTTCCGGAAATCACGCGTGCCAACAAAAACTACATCTCCATTTTCGTCAATGGCCGTTGGGTTAAGCATTACGCCATCGCCAATACGATCTATAAGGCATACCATACATTCTTACCGCTGGAGCGGCAACCGATCGTTGCGATCAACATTCAAGGCGACCCTTATTTGACAGACGTCAACGTCCATCCTGCCAAGCAGCAAATCCGCTTGAGTAAGGAAAAAGAACTGATGGAACTCATCCACACGACGATTCATCAAGCGATCCGGCAGGCAGTACGGGCACCGGAAGTGAGAAAAGAACAACCGAAACGGCCGAAGCATGCTCCGACAGCGCAGCTGGACTTGTGGAAATCGTTCCAAAGCGTCAAGGAACCAACCATTTCACACACGCTTCCAGAACAAACGGAGCAAGAAACCGTCGAAGTGGAAGCGCCGAGAGAAGAAACTGTCGCAGCCGAAATTGAATATACCGAAGTTACTCCGCCTGACTTGCCGACACAGCAGCAGGAAGAGACGCTGCCCGAAATCGATGACGAAGCGCCGCAATTCCCTGAACTGGAAGTGGTCGGGCAAGTGCACGGCACGTATATCGTGGCGCAGAGCACGGACGGGTTTTACTTGATCGACCAACATGCTGCACAAGAGCGGATTAAGTATGAGTATTTCAGGGAAAAGGTAGGAGACATCGATGCGGATGAGCGTCAAGCACTGCTGTTGCCGCTGACGTTCCATTATAGCCGTGATGAAGCGCTCCGCTTGAAAGAAAACATGCTGGCGCTCGCGGAAGGCGGGGTCTTCCTGGAAGAGTTCGGCGACACATCTTTCGTGGTCCGGGAATACCCGACATGGTTCCCGCGCGGCTTCGAGCAGGAAGTCATTGAAGAGCTGATCGAGCAAGTGCTGAAGAATCGGAAGACCGATGTACGTAAGTTGCGGGAGGACGCTGCGATCATGATGAGCTGCAAACGCTCGATCAAAGCGAATCATTTCTTGCAGAAACACGAAATGGAGCAGCTGCTGAAGGATTTGAAGCTGGCAGAGCAACCATTCACATGTCCGCACGGTCGTCCGGTCATCGTTCATTTCCGGACCTATGATATCGAGAAGATGTTTAAACGCGTCATGAACTGACAGGAGGAGATGGCATGGAAAAGTACATTTTAGCGATCGACCAAGGAACGACGAGTTCACGGGCGATTTTATTCAATAAAAAAGGGGAAGTATTCCACTCGGCACAGCGGGAGTTCAAGCAAACGTTCCGAAAGCCTGGCTGGGTCGAGCATAATGCGAACGAGATTTGGGGAACGGTTCTGTCAGTGCTCGCAGCTGTTTTGACAGAGAGCGGCACGAGCGAAAACCAGATCGACGCAATCGGCATTACGAATCAACGGGAGACGACCGTCGTCTGGAATAAGAAGACAGGACAACCGGTTGCACCGGCGATCGTTTGGCAATCACGCCAGACACAGCCAATCATCGATGCGTTAAAAGAAGAAGGGCTTAAAGACTGGTTCCGCAAGAAGACCGGCTTGCTTCTCGATCCATATTTTTCCGGGACGAAAGTGAAATGGATCCTGGACGAAACGGACGGCGCACGCGAGCTTGCAGAAGAAGGGAACTTACTGTTCGGGACAATTGATTCGTGGCTCGTCTGGAAGCTGACGGATGGCAAGACGCATGTCACCGACTATTCGAATGCGTCCAGAACGTTGCTGTACAACATCCATGAGCTAAAGTGGGACGAAGAAATCTGTGCCAAGCTCGACGTTCCGCTGTCGATGCTGCCGGAAGTGAAATCCTCTTCCGAAGTGTATGCGAAGACGGACCGCTCGACATTTTTTGGTGCTGAAATTCCGATTGCCGGTATTGCCGGTGACCAGCAAGCAGCGCTATTCGGACAGAACTGCGTCGAGAAAGGCATGGCCAAGAATACATACGGCACCGGCTGTTTCTTGCTGATGAATACTGGGGAACAGGCGGTCGATTCCGAAAATGGCCTGCTGACAACAATTGCGTGGGGATATGGGGGGAAAGTGAACTACGCCCTTGAAGGCAGTGTCTTCGTCGCCGGCTCGGCAATCCAGTGGCTGCGGGACGGCATGCGGATGTTGAAGGACGCGAAAGATTCGGAGGACTACGCGAAGCGTGTGGATTCTACGAACGGTGTGTATGTCGTGCCGGCGTTTGTCGGACTCGGCACGCCGTACTGGGATTCGGACGCCCGTGGAGCGGTGTTCGGCATGACCCGTGGAACGGAAAAAGAACATTTTATCCGTGCCACACTGGAGTCTCTCGCTTATCAGACGAAGGATGTCCTCGATTGCATGGAGCAGGACTCAGGCATTAAAGTGAGTGACTTGCGCGTCGACGGCGGTGCAGTCGGTAATTCCTTCCTCATGCAGTTCCAGGCGGATCTCTTACAGAAACAAGTCGAACTGGCAAGGCTCAATGAAACGACTGCGCTCGGCGCAGCGTTCCTCGCAGGACTCGCGACCGGTTACTGGAGCAGCATGGAAGAAGTATGTGAACTGTCGACCATCCAGAAGACGTACAAACCGTCGATGGAAGTCGGGCAGGCAGAGGAGCTGTACAAAGGATGGACGAAAGCGGTCGCGGCCGCTAGGCATTTCAAATAATCTACGGAAAGGGACGATGATGATGTTCTCAGCTGACAAACGAAATGAATTAAAAAACCGTTTGAAGAACGAAGAATTCGATCTGGCGGTAATCGGAGGAGGGATCACAGGAGCGGGAATTGCGCTCGACGCTGCCACGCGCGGACTGTCGGTTGCGTTGATCGAGATGCAGGACTTTGCCTCCGGAACTTCGAGCCGCTCGACGAAATTGATTCACGGAGGCCTTCGGTATTTGAAGAACCTGGAGTTCCGGATGGTGGCGGAAGTCGGTCGGGAACGCGAAATCGTCTATGAAAATGCACCGCACGTGACAGAACCGAATCGGCTAGTGCTTCCTTTCTATAAAGGGGGGACATTCGGTCCGCTTACCACAGCGGCCGCGCTGAAAGTTTATGACAAATTGGCGGGGGTCAAAAAAGGCGAGCGCCGCAAAATGCTGTCTGCCGAGGAAGCTGCGGAGCGGGAACCATTGCTCCGTAAAGAAGGGTTGAAAGGTGCCGGCACGTATGTCGAATACCGGACGGATGATGCACGGCTGACGATCGAAGTGCTGAAGAAAGCGGCTGAATACGGTGCCGTGTGCTTAAACTATGCAGCAGCGGAAGATTTTCTTTATGAAAATGCGAAAGTCTCAGGAATCGAAGCGCGAGACCTTGTAGCGGATGAAGCGTTCGATATCAAAGCAAAAGTCGTTGTCAACGCAGCTGGTCCATGGACGGACGGCTTGCGCCAAATCGATTCTGCTGCCGCACAGAAGCAAATCGTCTGGACTAAGGGCTCGCACATCGTCGTGGAACAGCGTGACTTCCCGCTACACAATCCGGTTTATTTCGATGCACCGGACGGACGGATGGTGTTCGCGATTCCACGGGATACGAAAATCTACATCGGCACGACCGATACATTTTATGAAGCAGATCTCATCTCGCCGGAAACGGACGCAGAAGACATCAAGTATTTGATCGAAGCGGTCAAACACCAATTCCCGGACGTTTCTTTGACGGTGGATCAAGTGGAGTCGACATGGGCTGGCGTCCGTTCGTTAATCAGCGAGCCGAACAAAGGCCCGTCGGAAATTTCCCGGAAAGATGAAATTTGGGAGTCGGAAAACGGGCTCCTATCCATTGCAGGCGGAAAATTGACAGGTTACCGAAAAATGGGCGAGACCATCGTCGACCGGGTCGATGCTGCACTGAAGAAAAAAGGGCATAAGAGCGTCGGCAAATCCCGAACGAAAAAGCTGGCACTGTCCGGTGGGGATTTCGGTGGGTCGCGCAATTTCACGAAATTCGTCAAATCGGCAGCCCTGCGTGGAGGGGAATTCAATTTGCCGCTCCACGATGCACGCATGTTCGCCCAGTTCTTCGGAACTAATGCGTTCAAAGTGTTCGAAATCTACCGGGACTTGCCTGCATCCATCGAAGGAAACTTGCCGCGGACACTTGCTGCTACGGTCGAATACGGCATCCAGGAGGAAATGACCTATACGCCTGCCGATTTCTTCGTCAGACGAACTGGCGACCTTTATTTCCATTTGGACGATGTCCTCCGGTTCAAGGAAGGCGTCCTTGCGTATATGGCGGCACGTCTCGGTTACTCAATCGAAGAGTCGGAGCGTTACCGCCGGGAGCTCGATGATGCGATCCAGGTGGCAAGCAGACATCGTCAGGGGGTGAGCGAATGATCATCGAACGGAACTTCGTCCGTGCAAGTGACGGGCACGAAATTTATTATGTGCTGTACAAGCAGGATCACCCCGCGCACCACATCCATCTGATGCACGGGATGTCTGAACATATCGGCCGATACGACGCCTTCGCTCGTTTCCTGGTTGCGCGTGGTTTCTCGGTCTCAGGACACGATCACCGCGGGCATGGCAGGACTGCCGAACGCAATGGAATGCTCGGTTATTTTGCACCGGTCGACGGGTTCAGCCGTGTGGTGGAAGATGCGCGGCAAGTCATTGAACATGTAAAGAAAGGGACCGGGGAGCAGCCCTTTACTTTGTTCGGCCACTCGATGGGCTCGTTCGTTGCGAGAAGATTCATCCAGTTGGATAGTGATCTCCTTTCGTCGGTCGTTTTAAGTGGGACTGGCGGGGATCCAGGTCCACTCCGGCTGGCTGGCCTTGCGTTAGCACGCGGTTCCGCTAAGTGGATGGGGAAAGAAGCGGTGAATCCGGCGTTGACGAAATTGACGTTCGGTCAATTCAATGCGAAGTTCCGGCACGAAGGCTCCGAGTTTTCCTGGCTGACGACGGACCGCAGTGCAGTAGGTGCTTATGAGGAGGATCCGCTATGTGGCTTCCAAATGACGAACCAATTTTACGTCGACTTGTTCGAAGGGCTTGGCGTCATCAATCGAAAAGATGAAATCGCCCGCATCCGGAAAGATTTACCGATTACACTCATTTCCGGCAATGACGACCCAGTCGGGGATTCCGGAAAAGGCGTTTTTCTGACAGCAAGGCAGTACCGCGATGCAGGGATCCAAAACCTTGTTGTACAGCTAGTCGAAGGGAAGCGTCATGAATTGCTACATGAAACGAATAAAGAGCAGCAATACGAGCTGTTTCATAAATGGATGGTGCAGTATGGATAGAGTTATCGCAATCGTCGGTCCCACGGCTTCAGGGAAGACAGCGCTCAGCGTCGCGCTCGCGAAGCGGCTGGACGGCGAAATCATTAACGGGGATTCGATGCAGGTATACCGGGAACTATCGATCGGCACCGCAAAAATCAAACCGGAAGAAATGAAAGGCATTCCACATCATCTGCTCGATATACGCGACCCGGACGAATCGTTTTCGGTCGCGGATTTCCAGCGGCTTGTCCGCGAGAAAATCAGTGAAATCACTGCGCGCGGCAAGTTGCCGATCATTGTTGGAGGTTCTGGCTTATATGTGCAAGCTGTCTTGTTCGACTACCGGTTCCCGGACAATAAAGTCGATGAAGAGCTGCGCAATCGCTTGAATGAGCAGCTGGAAGAAAAGGGACCACTACATATGCATGCGGAATTGATGCGCTTCGCACCGAAAGTGGATATTCATCCGAATAACACGCGGCGTGTCATACGGGCACTTGAGATCGCCATGTCCGGTGACGAACAACCAAACCGTCAGCAAGGGTTGGAGCCGCTTTACGACAGCACGATCATCGGCTTGGATATCCCGCGGGATGTATTGTACGAACGCATCAATGAACGCGTCGACGCGATGGTCGCGGAAGGGTTGCTGGAAGAAGTGCGCGGATTACACGCAAAAGGCTTGCGTGACGTGCAGTCGGTCCAAGCAATCGGTTATAAGGAATTGTATGCGTATTTGGATAACCGCGTGGAACTGGAAGAGGCATATTCCAAGCTGAAACAAAATTCGAGACGCTATGCAAAGCGGCAATTTACGTATTTCAAAAACAAATTACCGATCGAGTGGATGGATGCGCTTGAGGGAACAGAACACAATATCCAAAAAATTATCCATATTTTGAAGGATAAAGAAAGCACGTGTCGAAAAGAAGTAGAGGTGGACAAAAAAGAACTGGGTCGATAAGGGGGATAAAAAGATGAAAGCGGTCAATATCCAAGATGTCTATTTGAATCAGCTCCGTAAAAACAATATTTTTGTAACAGTCTTCTTACTCAATGGCTTCCAATTGAAAGGCACTATTAAATCTTACGATAACTTCACGGTGCTGGTTGAGACGGACGGCAAACAGCAACTAATCTATAAGCATGCCATCTCTACATTTTCACCGGCAAAACCGGTATCGATCGAACACCAGGAATAAGTGCGCAGCCGGATGATGAGTCCGGCTGTCTTTTTTATTGACAGAGATGCTAGTCGCCGACTAAGCTAAGTTTTGGATACATAAATCGAAGGAGTGATTCGGATGAAGACAATCTCAACAAAAGAATTGCAAGACCGTCTAGAAGCAGGCGAACAATTGAACGTCATCGATGTAAGGGAAGATGATGAAGTGGCAGTAGGGATGATTGAAGGTGCGAAGCATATCCCGCTTGGCGAAGTGGAAGAGCGGGCGAATGAACTGGATGCAGGACAGGAATATTTCCTCGTATGCCGTGCCGGTCGCCGCAGCGAAATGGCATGTGGCATCCTTGAAGAAAAAGGGTTTCAAACAGTGAACGTTGAAGGTGGAATGACAGACTGGGCTGGCGAAACAATCGCTTAATCCATTAAAAAACTGGCACGGAAAGCGGATATCCGCTCCCATGCCAGTTTTTCTATTTCTGTTCAATCTTCCGACAGCTTCCGTGTCGGAAGGCGCCATTTGTACATAAAGGATAGGATGCGCAAAATCGAAATCAAGACGAAGAGAACGATGAGCATTACATCTGTCTGGAACACGCCGATGCCAATCAATAGGCCCGCGATCGCAGCCCAGACGGCGTAAATCTCGGCGCGCAGGACGAGGGGTTTCCGGCCGGCGAGCATATCCCGGATGATTCCGCCACCGGAACCTGTCAAGACTGCAGCGACGATGACCGCATAGACAGGCAGCTCTAATTCAACTGCGAACATGGCGCCTTGGACTGCAAATGCTGACAGTCCGATGGCATCGAAAAAGTTGCCCCACCGGTTCCAGTGAGATAGCAGCTTTTTCGGGAATAAAAACATCAACGTCACCGAAGCGAGTGCTAACTGAAATAGCAGCTCTTGCTCCCACAGTGCAGAAATCGGTACGCCGATCAGCAAGTTTCGGACAGCCCCGCCACCGAACGCCGTGACGACGCCGAGAAGGTACACACCGAATATGTCGTATTCTTCTTCCATCGCAATGATCGCCCCCGAAACCGCGAACGCGACGGTACCGATTGCACTGAATATTTCCCAAGCCATTTTCAACAATCCTTTCGGCAGCAACTGTATGAATTGTAGCAGAATTTGACGCAATTTCAAGTTCGGTTGCATAATAGACAAGTGAAACAAAAATAGCTGCATGGGAATCAAAAAGATTCTGACAAAAGTGGCAGTGGAAAAACGATCCGGATTCGTACAGGATCAAAGAGAATAGGGGATTCTAATGATTAATTTAATGAAAGAAATCGAACAAAATATTCAAGGCGAACTGCAGTTGGCAGATGATGTCGCACTGTTCAACCAGCAAAAAGTGCTGCGTGCTTTCCAAGAACAGCACGTGAGCGACCATCACTTCAATCCGTCGACTGGTTACGGCTACGACGACGAAGGAAGGGATACATTGGAGCGCGTCTATGCAGATGTGTTCGGAGCGGAAGCGGCACTTGTCCGTCCGCAGATCATTTCAGGTACCCATGCAATCACTTTATCACTTTTCGGTGTCTTGCGACCAGGAGATGAACTGATTTATATTACGGGCCAGCCATATGATACGCTCGCTTCGATCGTTTCAGGCGGCGGGAAAGACACAGGCTCGTTGAAAGACTTCGATATTTCTTACCGCCACATCGATTTGACTGAAGATCACGACATCGACTGGGCAGCTGTTGAAGCAGCTGTTTCTGAAAAAACGAAAATGATCGCCATCCAGCGTTCACGTGGTTACGACACGCGTCCATCCTTCACGATCGAGAAAATCCGTGAAATGATTGATTGCGTCCGCACGATTGTTCCAGAATCGGTCATCTTCGTCGACAACTGCTACGGAGAATTCGTCGAGACGCTGGAGCCGACAGAAGTTGGCGCAGACTTGATGGCAGGCTCACTCATTAAGAATCCAGGTGGTGGAATGGCAAAAACGGGTGGATATATTGCAGGGAAAGCAGATATTGTTGAAAAATGTGCTTATCGTATGACTTCTCCGGGTATAGGAGGAGAGGCGGGAGCTTCATTGAACGCTTTGCCGGATATGTACCAAGGGTTTTTCATGGCACCCCATATCGTTTCGCAGTCATTGAAAGGTGCAATATATACCGCTGCGCTACTCGATTCATTCGGAATGGTGACTTCACCTCACCACACGGCACCGCGTACGGACTTGATTCAATCTGTGTCGTTCAAGACAGCAGAGCAAATGATTCGTTTCTGCCAGTCCATCCAGGCGAACTCACCGGTTAATGCACGCTTTGCACCAGAACCGGCGTATATGCCAGGTTACGCTGATGACGTCATCATGGCGGCTGGAACATTCGTCCAAGGATCCAGCATCGAATTGACAGCAGACGGTCCGATCCGTCCACCTTACACTGCATTCATCCAAGGTGGATTAACGTACGAACATGTCAAAATAGCAGTGACAAATTCGGTCAAACGACTGCAAGAAGACAATTTATTATGAACCTAATCCCGCATGTTTCATGCGGGTAAAATTTTGTGTTAGAAAACCTAACATTGATTTGACAGGAGAATTAACATCATTTATAATAAGTTGAGTAAAGAGATGAAAGTAAAGGTGAAACATATGACAAACCGGTTGCGCCGTTCGATGCCGTTATTACCGATTAGCATCGTCATGCAATTGACGGAATTGACTGCACGTCAGATTCGTTATTATGAAGAGCATGGACTTGTGGCTCCTGCTCGGACGGATGGAAACAAGCGGATGTTTTCGCTGAACGACGTGGACGTGCTGCTTGAGATCAAAGATTTTTTGGATGAAGGACTGAATCTGGCCGGCATCAAGAAATTATTTGAGTTAAAAAATCAGCCAGCCGCTGCGACAATGCCGAAACCTGCATTAACGGATGATGATCTGCGTGCGATCTTGAGAGAAGAAATGATCCATTCGCACTACCGCGGGCGAGGAAGTTTACGAAGTGGGGATTTGGCCCGTTTCTTCCAATAGGAACAGGCCTTACATAAAAATTATAGGAGAGTGAAAAGAAGATGGGGAAGTATACGAAAGATGACATTAGACAGCTTGTAGAAAAAGAACAGGTGAATTTCATTCGCTTGCAGTTCACGGATGTACTAGGAATCATTAAGAACGTGGAAATTCCGACTTCTCAGTTGGACAAAGCACTCGACAATAAAATGATGTTCGACGGATCTTCGATCGATGGCTTTGTGCGCATCGAAGAATCCGATATGTACTTGTATCCTGACCTTGATACATGGGTGATCTTCCCATGGATTACAGGGAAAGGGAAAGTGGCACGTCTGATCTGTGACATCTATAGCCCTGACGGCAAGCCATTCGCTGGTGACCCGCGTACGAACTTGAAGCGTGTGTTGAAAGAGATGGAAGACTTAGGGTTCACGCATTTCAACCTTGGCCCGGAACCGGAATTCTTCCTGTTCAAACTGGATGAGCGCGGTGAGCCATCACTCGATTTGAATGACAACGGCGGCTACTTTGACTTGGCACCAGTCGATCTTGGGGAAAACTGCCGACGTGACATCGTCCTTGAACTTGAGGAGATGGGCTTCGAAATCGAAGCATCCCACCACGAAGTGGCACCTGGTCAGCACGAAATCGACTTCAAATACCGCGATGCGATCCGTGCATGTGACGATATCCAGACATTCAAGCTGGTCGTCAAAACAATTGCACGTAAACATGGTCTGCACGCGACATTCATGCCGAAACCATTGTTCGGTGTCAGTGGATCAGGCATGCACATGAACATTTCGCTCTTCAATGGAAAGGTCAACACATTCCTTGATGAAGATGGCGATATGAAGCTGAGCAAGACTGCTTATCAGTTCATGGCTGGTATCTTGAAGCACGCGAAAGCATTCACGGCTGTCACGAACCCGACGGTCAACTCATACAAGCGCCTAGTGCCTGGTTATGAAGCACCTTGTTACGTCGCATGGTCCGGCCAGAACCGTAGCCCATTGGTACGTGTACCAGCTTCACGCGGCCTGTCGACACGTGTGGAAGTCCGTTCGGTGGATCCATCGGCGAACCCATACTTGGCAATGGCAACATTGCTTGGTGCTGGACTTGACGGCATCAAGAACGAATTGGAGCCACCAGCACCAGTTGATCGCAACATCTATGCGATGAACCGCAAAGAACGCGAAGCAGTCGGAATCGAGGATCTGCCAGCGACGTTGTACGCTGCAATCCGCGAGCTGGAAAACAACCAAGTCATCATCAACTCACTCGGCTCACACATTTTCAAGAACTTCGTGGAAGCGAAAGAGATCGAATGGGATATGTTCAGAACAAGTGTACATCCTTGGGAACGTGAACAATATCTGAAAATGTATTAATCAGCAAACCGTTGGGGCTCTAAGGCTCCAACGGTTTTTCTATTTCCCCTAAAACAATGAAATGGGGCAAGAAGTTGAATCTGCCCCATTTTTGCCCCATTTTATTTTAAATTCTGCATGTAATCCTCAAATTTATCGATTGAACGCTTTTCTATCGTTTTCGAAACATGACTGTATGTGTCGCTCGTAATAGCGAAACTGCCATGACCCAATCGCTCCTGAATGTACTTCATATCAGCGCCGGCTTCGATCAGCATAACTGCATGTGTGTGACGAGTGGAGTGGATAGGGAGTACCGGTGCCCCAACTTTCTCTAAACACGACTTAAACGCATTGTACAATGTGGATTTCGGCAGCGGCGTCCCATCGTCTCGGCAGAAAACGAGGTTCAGATCATGGCGATAGGCATCTCCTAAGTATAACTTTCGCTGATTTTGGTATTTCAAATGCTCCTGCAGTTCAATCATGAATGATTTCCTCATTTTAACGATTCGCTTGGAGGCTAACTTCTTAACCGGTCCCAATAATGGATCGCCTTCCTCGGGCTGAAAGTCCAGTGTCTCGGTGATATTCAAGGTGCCTTCCTTCCAATCAATATCAGACCATTGCAATGCAGCCGCTTCACCTTTTCGCAAACCGCTTTCAAACAAGCATTTGAAAAACAAGCCATAAATTTGCCCACGTTTGTATGCCTGTTTATAAAACGACGAGAGGAAGGAAGGATCTAGGAACTTCAGATCGGTTGTTTCGTTTTTCCGGATATGAACATCTTGCGCGGGGTTACTGACCAAGTACTTATAGATAATTGCTCGCTTGAATACTTGGTAGCAGACGTTATGGACTCGCCTGGCAGATTCAATCGATAAATTCTTTTCGGTAAGGCTATCAATGAATTCCTGGTACTTCTTCGGGGTAAGTTTTCGGAGCGTAATCACGCCGAAGTATGGAATTGCATGTTTTTCGAGTGCGTTCCGGTAAGTGCGATACGTATTCGGCCGCAATTTCCCTTTGACGTGGTTGTCCAGCCAGTGTTGAGCAAAGTCAGCGAATACAATTTCTCCGAGCTCCATACCATTCATAATCTTCCGTTCTCGATCAAGCGAGGCCTGCTTCGCTTCTCCCTTCGTTTTAAATCCAGCTTCGGTAAATTCGCGCATTTTATTCGTATAGGGGTCTTTCACGCGAATCCTATATTGCCACGTCTTGCCCCTCTTGCGGAAACTTGCCATCACAATCCCTCCTTTAAATTCATGATTTACGACTGTCATGTATATCGCAAGACGATTTAATATACAAATTCATAGTTCTTCTTCCGGGTTGGACTCTTCAAGGCTGATCGAGTTGTTGGATGGCATACGGTACCCGATAATCTCAGTGAACAGCTTCCCATCCATTTCTTTGATTTTTCCCATTATCGGTATGCCGGTCAAATGATAGTTCGGCTGTTTTCTGGGCTCATTGGGATGTAACTGAATGTATTTTTTCTTTTTCACTATTTTCTCCTCCTATCGATAAATTAGATTCTGCATGTATTGTTGCAGGCGCTTCTGCGCGAACTCAGCAGTCACGCCATACACCTCCTGGAGCAGCCAGACGGCGTCGCGCTCGTTATCGGGCAGATTCATCCTTCGAAGCATGAAGGAAGGAATGCAGAAATGATACATAAAATTATCCGCTTGCCATTCCTGCAGATCGACAAACAACTTGCCCATCTTCAATTGATTGCCGCTATGCCTGAGGTAATGACAGAGCTCATGGCCGAACATCAACCATTCCTCACTTTTGGTTCCTCTGCGAATGACAATTTCATTATCAAATCGAAATGCTCTGTTGCTGTATGTGATTTCAACGTCTAACTTTTTGGCTATGTGCAACATGTTCAGGTCTTCCGGATTGGCGATGCCAATCGATTTATACAGCTCGTGTATGTAGTCCTCCAGATGCGTGTACAAGAAATGACCTCCAATTGGGAACGTATGTTCTTTTTATGATTGAAAGAAAAGGCGTACTAAGTACACCCAAATTTAATCGTTTGCGCTTTCTTTTTCGGTAAAAGCCTTAACCGTCGGAGGAAGTTCGCCGTCAAGATAATTTCTTGATAATTCACCTAGTAATTGGCCAGCCTCTACAGAATTGTCATATTTAGTGCTGAATTCTCCAATAATCATTTCATCTAAAGCGTTGTCAACGCTGACAGCTAACTCAATTAAATCTTTGACTGCGGGAATATCTGGGTCATAGTCTGCTTCCAATTCTATCATAGCAAGTTCTACATCTATAGAAGCTTTAGTTAACAGTTGCAGTTGTTTTTCTTCTCCATCTTCATACATGTCAGTCATTATATATTTTCCTGTAATTTGTTCAGCATAAGCAAGAATGCCGATGGGTAAAATATCTTCATGCTTTTGACTTTCATCTTCGGCAGTTAAGTCTACGCTTTCTGCTGAATTTTCATTCGAAGAGCATCCAGCGAGCGATATAGATACAAACAAAACTAGGAATAGTTTCCTCACAGACTTTCACCCCTTCACCTCTTTTGACTCTTCTTAAACTTAATATACTCATAAACTTCCTGCATGTCTTCTGCGGATAAGGATTCCATTTCATCAAACATCAATTCCATGTCAGGAAATTCCGAACTGATTTTGGACATGTAATGATTTCTGGTTCTTTCATCCTCATTTAATTCCGTCTTTTCTGTTCTACCAAGTAAGTAATCGACGCTTACTTCAAATAAGTCGGCTATTTTTAGGAGGGTGTCGTAGTCAGGCTTCCTTTCATCCGATTCATAACGGGACAGAACAACATTGGACACGCCTAATTTAGTAGCGAAGTCTTTTTGTTGGTACCCTTCGCGATCTCGGAGCTGCTTAATCTTTCTCCCTAGTGACATTCTAATCCTCCTAAAACTATAATTTATTATTATCTTATCATTTACCAATGCGGTAATAAATAAAATTACCGAAAAGGTAATAAAATAGTTGACATTACCGAAAAGGTAATTTATGATTAAGTTAAGTTACCGAAAAGGTAAGTGGAAGGGGTGTTAAGAATGACTGGAAAAGAGGTCGTTAATCTTGAGCTCATCAAAGAACTCCGCATCGAAAGAGGTCTATCTATCGAGGAAATGTCTAAGCTCTTAGGTTACGAAGGCTATCAAGCGTACTACTACAAAGAGAAAGGGATCAGAAAAATGAGCGCTGAAGACATTGCAAAAATTGCTTATGTCCTCAAGACACCAATCAAGAAGCTTTTTTTTGAAGAAATAATTACCGAAAAGGTAACTAAAGAGAAAAAGAAGTCAGCAGTCTAAGGAAGGAGGGGGGGTAGGTGAATCAGGGCATAATATCACGCATGGCAGCGAGAATCGAAGAACTCGAAAGAGAGAACCGAAAACTGAAGCATGAACAAACTGCAGGAGATTTCGAACACGAAAGAATGCTTCTTGAAATGAAGAAGGCGCTGGAGAAGGTAATGAATCCCGAAGCCCGCTACTAGCGATAACGGAGCTTCGGAACTGAGAATTTAAAACTTGCTGTTTTTAAACCAATTTATTGATTTTTCTACATCCAGTCCGATTCGCACATCACTTAAAGCATCACTGCCCGAAGGCACTTGAATTTTTTCGTTATTAAAACTCAACGATTCAATCGAGCGCCCGTGAAAGTCGACTGAATACGAAGTCTCAGTCTGCTTGAAGTTCAAGTCTCCGGCGTAGTAGTAAACATCATCGGATCCCGGGATATAACACTCAATACTTGAAATGGATGTGGACACCCCAAGAATCATTTTGTTCGGCAAATCCAGCAATAAATCTACTTGTGGAGAGCGTTCGAATTTGTACCAATTCCCGGTAATTGTCGAGACTAATTCGGGTTTAGTTTCACCTTTAAGTTCAGTCAATATGATCACCTCCTTCTGTAGTCAGTTTAACAGAAGAGAGAAACTAATCAGCGGTTTAAGAAAGGAGGGGATTAAATGAGAGTTCACTGCGCAAGCGAAGATCAAACAAATCTTTTACTGAAGAGCGGGTGGAAGCTGACAGACGTTAGGAGCTCCACACCCACTGGAAGAGGTTTCATTTACATCCTTACGAAGCTTTAGAATCCGTAATCATCTTCATCTTCATCGTCGCCTATAGACGCTGCAACGTCTTTTGGTAGACCTAAAGAATATGAGTGGTAGTCGTATCCGGGAACTTCGCCTCTACAGAAGCCAGAAGATAACAATACCCATCCGGCTTCAAGCATCCGATTCGCTTCTTTTTCATTGGATGTAGCAACAACTCGAACAATGTTATTGTATTCCATTTTTACACCTCCTTCTGTAAATAGTTTAACAGAAGAGAGAAATAACGATCAGCAGTTTGGTAGGGAGGGATTCAATGAAACGCAAAACCGCAAAACTCCAAGCCTTACTCGCATTGTCCAGCGGAGTCATCAAGAAGGGAGGAAATTAAGTGGGTCAATTACTGCAGTTGCAAATCAATAACGATCAGATCGAGGCGATGATCCGGGAGGAGTTACAGAGTCGGTTAAAGCAATTGGAACACCGGCACACTTTCTGGGATATGAACGAGCTAGAACGGCAGACCTGCATGAGCCGTTCGTTCATTCTGGATCGATTGTTCTACCACCCAGATTTCCCGAAATTTAAGATTGGCCAGAAGTGGCTGATGCCAGCAAGAGAGACAGAAGAATTTCTGCTGACGTGGTTGAGGGAGCAAGCGGAGGGATAAGGCGAGGTCTTGTCTCTCTTACTTAACTCCATTCTACGAAATTTCTCTGTATATAAAAATCACATTCCCAATACAAAAAGGAGGACAAATAATGAATATCAAAAAATCAGCCATGGTCGGAAAAGCAATCAACCGGCTGATGGAAACAGAAGAAGCGACGGGGGAGCAGTTGGCCATCGACTTCAATGTTTCTCCGCAATTGATTAGTCACATAAAGAATGAGCGACGCACAATGCAAGCCGACATTGCACAAGAGTCTATTGCTTTGTACGACAATCCGGAATACACGATGGACATTCTGTATGAGTTCTCAAGCAAGTTCACGTCACCAGTCCTGCGAGGGCGTTTTGTTGAACAGCACCGGATGACATTGGAAGCATACGCAAAGAAAGAGATCGAAGAAGCACTCGAACGGATTCAGAACGTTTGTCTGGCGAAACCGCCTAGCATGATTGATGAAAATGAACGGCTAGGCGTCCGAAGTATGATGGATGAATTGATCGAAGCACGCATCCATATCGACAACTTGCTGAAACAGCTTCAAAAAGAATACAAAATTTCTATCATGGATCGTATTAAAGCGCTCTTGCCAACTTGGAAAGTGAAGGGATGGATTGAATGATCGAATATGGCGAGCCACTACACATCTACGGATTGATTTTCTTTTCGGCACTGATCATCTTCCTGCTCGGCATGCAAGTGGGGAGCGTCTTGAAAAATGACAACAAAAAAACCGACTGAGGTCCAGTCAGTCGGCCGAAAACAAAAAAAGAATGTTACTTCGTATTATACGGGAGCTTTGGCTCCTGTCAAGAAGCTCAGGATAGTGACGGTTTGGTTGGCCGGTAATTCCTCCCCCCTGAGTTTCTTGATGGGATTCAACCATCAGGAAGGCAGGTGAAGAAATGGAATACGGGCAAGGACAATCTGCATATGATTTAGAAGCGTTCGATAAGGGTGCAGAAATGGCTGAGATGCGTGGCAAGATGTTTACGACTGCCAATCAGGGATTAGAGTACATCCTGATTGCATACGACGATGTGGGAGATGGCAGCACGAGACACGGGTTAATGGCTGCAACACTTTTCAGAATGCACGGTTTCACAGTAACTTTTGAAGAAAGTGGATTGCGAATTGAATGGTGAGAGGTGAACACAATGGACGAACATGCTGAAATGGTCCTGGAAGGAATCTTCTGTGAAACATGCGGTGATTTCCTCGCTGCCGATCCAGCTGGCTTTCCGGACAAATGCGACGACTGCTTCGAAGAAGAAATGCGCGAGGCGGTGGAAGCCAATGAGTGGCCGGACGGCATGCCATACGGTGAATGGAGCCGTTATAAGTACATGTACAGCTTTCCGGAATTTCGGGAATGAAAAAAGCCGCTGCAGCAACAGCGACTTCGGGTTCTGACAAACATATTCTTTCTCCATTATATGTCGGAACCCTCAAAAATTCAATAGGAGGGGTTTTATGGTCACGATCAATACGAAAGATATGAGCCGGGAAGAATGGCTCGCCCTTCGCTCTCGAGGGATTGGGGGAAGCGAAGCGGCTGTCCTGCTTGGTGTGAACAAGTGGAAGTCTCCCTTTCAGCTTTATCTTGAGAAGGTCGGTGAGTATTACGAAGAAGTGGATAACGAATATGTTTACTTCGGAAATTTACTCGAAGACCTAGTCGCTTCGGAGTTTGAAAAGCGGAGCGGCAAGAAAGTACGCCGGCGCAATCAGATGCTGATCCACCCGGAGCACGAATTCATGATCGCAAACTTAGACCGCGTGGTCGTCGGCGAAAAGGCGCTGCTCGAATGCAAAACCACATCCGCCTACAACTTAGCGGACTGGGAGGGCGAGAGCGTCCCGGCAGCATATCTGTGCCAACTGCAGCATTACATGGCGGTGACGGGTTACGAGAAGGCATACATTGCAGTCTTGATCGGCGGCAATCAGTTTGTCTGGAAAGAGGTCGAGCGGGACGAGGAACTGATTGACATCCTCATCGAGCGCGAAAAGGACTTCTGGGAAAACAATGTCCTAGCGCACAACCCGCCGCCAATCGATGGCAGTCCGGCTGCAGGCGAATTGCTTAAGAAGCTCTATCCGGAAGACAACGGGGAGACGATCATGCTGACGGAGAAAGAAGACCAATTGCTCAAAGCGCTCGAAGCCGTCAAAGGGGAAATGGACGAGCTCAAAATCCTGAAAGACAAGTACGAAAATCAGCTGAAGATGGAACTGGAAGAAGCTGCGCAGGGCGTGTCGCCAAAATACCAGGTCACCTACAAGGCGGCCGAACGGAAGACCATCGACTCGAAGCGGCTGAAAGCAGAACGACCGGAACTGGCAGAACAGTACACCAAAACAACGACTTCCCGCACATTGCGGATCAAGAAAGTCGAAAACTAGGAGGTAACAATAATGGCAACTAATCAATCACTCAAAGAAACGGTCAAGAAAAACGAAGTCGGAGCTCCGAAAGCAAAGACGATTGACGATTACATCAAGCAAATGGCACCGGCAATGGCAGAAGCACTCCCGAAACACATGGACATCGACCGCCTCACACGACTCACGATGACTACGATTCGCACGACGCCTCAACTGAAAGAAGCGGATGTGGGAAGCCTTCTCGGCGCTGTCATGCAGGCTGCACAACTCGGACTGGAACCAGGACTTCTCGGGCAATGTTACTTGCTCCCATTCAAAAACAATAAGAAAGGCATCACGGAGGTGCAATTTATTATTGGCTATAAAGGGATGATTGACCTGGCACGACGCTCGGGTCACATCCAGTCCATCTATTCGCACGCGGTACATGAAAACGATGATTTCGAGTACGAGCTTGGACTGGAAGCGAAGTTGGTACACCGCCCGACAATGGAAGCCGACCGTGGGAAGTTCATCGGCGCTTATGCCGTTGCACACTTCAAAGATGGCGGCCATCAGTTCGAATTCATGAGCAAGACGGACATCGATAAGCGCAGAAGCCGCTCGAAGGCCGGAAATTCCTCTTACTCCCCGTGGACGACTGACTACGAGGAAATGGCAAAGAAAACGGTTGTGCGGCACATGTGGAAGTACCTGCCAATCTCTGTTGAGGTCCAGCAGCAAGTTGCTTACGACGAAGGGGCAGGACGGAACATCCGGGACATCACACCGAAAGACAACGACGTGTTTGTCGAAGCGCCGGACTACGATTTGATTGAGATGCCGCAGGTCGGACAAGAAGAACCGGAACTCGTGCCAGCGGAAGAGCCGAAAAAAGACAAGAAGCCTTCTGCTAAAGAATTAATGGATCAGCAATAAGACCCGCGGAGAGGGGAGCAGCTTTTCTCCCTTCTCTGTTAAATAAGGCGGTGAACACGTGAATTACATCAAATTACTTAATGCGTTCTATGATCGGCTCGAAACGAACCCGCTGAGCACATCCGCAATTGCCTTATGGCACGCTCTAGTGCACGTAAACAATAAAACTGGATGGCGAAATGAGTTCTCGGTGGCTGTATCGGTGTTACGTATTAAGTCTGGATTGTCAGAGAAAAGTGTAACCAACGCCCGGAATGAATTGAATTTAAAAGGCTATCTTGAGTACAAATCGAGGAAGGGAAACCAGTCAGCTTTGTACCAATTAATAGACTTGTCGGTAACAGTTACCGACAAACTAGCCGACAGTGTTTCCGGCAATGGTTCCGACAGTCCTTCCGACAATACTTCTGCATTACTAAACGAAACAAAACTAAACGAAACAAAAGAAGATGATGATAAAACGCGCGCGCCTATCAATCCTTTCCGTTTCTTCGAGCAAGAAGGATTCGGAACCCTCAGCTCGTTCGTTGGGGAACAGCTCGGTGATCTTGTAGACAGCTTTGGCGAAGATCGGGTCTTAGCAGCGATGAAAGAAGCGGTGCTGAATGGCGCTCGTAACCTGAAATACGTTCGGGCCATCTTGAACAATCCGAATTCCAGAAAACCGAAAGGAGCGAGATCGTATGGAGCCCATCAGCCAGTTCCTCAAAAATCAAACGACACTTCTGGCATCAGCTGGTAAGCAATGCGATTTGCACGGCGGAAAGAAAGTCGAAGTGATTGTTGTTGACGGCAAAGAAATCTGCCCGATCTGTGAACGTGACCGCGAAAATGAATTGCTCTCGCAGCGAGAATCAGAGAAGATCCGGCGGGCGATGACTCGGAAGAATTATAAGGCGCTTGAAGAGAAGAGCGTCTTGACCAACACGGATCTATTCCAGGCTTCTTTCAGCAATTACGAAACAGCCGAAGCTGAAGAAGCTGCCAATAAGGAGCGAGCGGTGAAGATTTTTCAGAAATACAACCGCGGCGAGATTTTCAATGCGTGGTTCACGGGACTTCCGGGAGTTGGGAAAAGCCATCTGGCCATGAGTATTCTCAGAAATCTCAACGAAGCCGGAGAGCAGGACCGATCGTGCATCTTCGTCAGCGTTGATGAAATGCTTCTGCGGATCCGGAACAGTTTTGACAACAAGGAAAGCAAATACACGGAATACTACTTTGTCGAATTATTGTCGAAAGCGGATTTCCTTGTACTGGATGACCTCGGAGCAGAAACAGGCGGCACCGGCACCACGAAGCGGGCCACGGACTTCACGTTGCGCGTTCTGTATGCCATCGCCAACGCCAGGCAGGATAAATGCACGCTCGTGACGACAAATCTAACAAAACCGGAACTCGTGCAGATGTATGACGCGAAACTGGTCAGCCGTTTGCAGGCGACGATGGCGCTGATTGATTTTCAAGACACCTCGGACAAACGGATCCGACAAATCAAAATCTAGGAGGAACCCACATGAATCAATTCATCAGAAACCTTATATTTCTTGCCGGGGCATGGCAACAGGCCGGCTGCAACGACGAGGAACTGGAACGGCAATTCGCGGAGAACCTGGACATGCTGCAGCAGGTGAGCGGCTTGGACCGGGAGCAGGCAATTGCGTTGATCAACGAGCATCCAGTTGGGGAGGTGGCGGCGTGAACCGCGACACACGGCAAAAAGGCGACCGCTACCGCCCGATCGTCACCATCGCCAAAACAAGCGGCGGGAAACC
This sequence comes from Planomicrobium sp. YIM 101495, assembly GCF_009707665.1. GTDB lineage: Bacteria > Bacillota > Bacilli > Bacillales_A > Planococcaceae > Planococcus. The sequence continues at coordinate 742,981 of NZ_WLZW01000001.1, read as the reverse complement.
ATCGGTCGTAGAGATCAGCGGCAGCCGTTACATCTTGGATCACCGTGCGGAGAACACGCGCAATCGCCGCAGAAAATACGAATCTGCTACTGGGCGCAAAGCGGAGGACAAACGCAGAAGGGTGATGACATGACTTACCAGCAAATGCTTGCACTCAAGAAAGGCAATCGGTTCCGGCTCCTGGAAGGAGTGGAGACAACATCATGACCCAACTGCAAGAAATCCAAAAATGCATCAGTAAACGACCGTATCACAACACGGTCACGCTCCCGGTGTCGCTTGTGGAAGCGTTACTTGACTATAAAAACGCGTTGGATCGGGCGAAAGAAGAAAAGCGCATGCTGCAAAGTCAAGTGAATTATTACAAAACGGTGTATCCAGCGACGATCAAAGAAGCGCGAACGCTGCGGAAAGAAGTAAATCGATTAAGGAAAGAGGCGGAATTACATGGTTACTGAATTGGTGGAGAGAGTGGAAGAATGGTCAACAGAACGCGGACTGGCAAAAGCGGATCCGCTCATTCAGTCGGTGAAGCTTGGAGAAGAATACGGCGAATTATGCCGGGCGCTCCTGCGAGAAAACCAGAAAGACGCAGAGGATGCAATCGGCGATATGTTCGTCGTCCTTTCCATTATGGCGCAGCAACTGGGCACGTCTTTAGAGAAATGCGCTGAACTTGCCTGGAGCGAAATCAAAGACCGGCAGGGAAGAATGGTCGGTGGGACGTTTGTGAAGAACAGTGATTTGGAGGGGAAGGAATGAAAGAGCCGGGACTCTCCGCTGAGGACAGAGCAGCCATGATTGAAACGTTGTCCATCATGAATATGCGCCCCTCGGTCTATTATGCGGACATGACGGATCGTCGGATTGTGGAAGAATATCAGCGCTTGTTGAAATTGAAGTGAAGGGGTGATCCATTGCGAAATAGTAGACCACGCGCAAAGCGACAAGCCCGGCAGTATATTTCCAAAAAGGCCGAGTACGATGGGCATGAATTCGATTCCCTTACAGAAATGGCTTATTACAAATACTTAAAGCAGGACCAGGCGGTAAAGGACATCGAACTGCAGCCGGCCTTTCAGCTCGTCGATCGCTACGAAGTCGAGTGCAAGCGTTGCAGCGGCACCGGAAAGCTCCCTAGCGCACGCACAGGCAACCCTGTCAACTGTCGGCTGTGTAAAGGCGTTGGCAGGCGGGAGAAGCCGGGAATCGGGTACACAGCAGATTTTCGGGTGACGTATATCGATGGGTTTGAAGAGGTGATCGATATCAAGGGCGGTCCTGTTAGCCGGGACTTCCCGCTGCGGCAGAAGCTGTTCGAGCGGCGGTATGGGAAAGAGCTGGTCGTCATCGAGCGAAAAGGGAAGGAGTGGGTGAGGAAATGATATTAGAAACAATTCTTTGGGCAGTGTTCGTAGCTGTTTTGTTTGCTGTGATACTAGGTGTCAGCAATGGCGTCTCTTTCAACCGAGGGAAGAAATATGGATTTGATACTGGCTACCAGGAAGGTGTTCAGGTGAAGATCGAGAAGGTTGAAAAAGAAGTGTATGTGGTGAAATGGGGAGAAAAGGACTCGGATTGAGGTGGAGACATGGGATATTTCCTTTTCGAAGATGATGATTTGAAGCTGGACCTTGTCTTTGAGGAAGACGAGCTTGCAGATTTCAAAGAATTGTGGGAAGCCGAGATCAGCCTGCAGAACATCGCGAAGAAGATGAAGCGCCGTCCATCGGAGATTGCGCTTCTTGTGTTCGACCATGCGGAGCGCGGGATTATTAAAAGCAGGGATAGCGGCATGTTTGGACTGTAAGGGGGCTGGAGAATGAGGTTGCAAGAAGTGGAAATTTCAGAGACAGGTGAACTGAAATTGGATATAATGGAATTACCTATAAATTGTGCTCTCATCATCTCGGAGGGCAAAGTGAAGCTGGTCGAACTTCCTGCCCATGCAGAAACGAGCATCGTCACTTACAAGGGGAAAGTGAAGCGTGTGAATTTTGATGAGGGGGTGGATTTTTGATACTACTGGAGTACCTTAAAGAATTTCAAGGAGTTATTGGAGTTTTGCTAGGGATTATTTTCTCTTTAGGAATTAACGTTATCACTAAAAACTGGGGAACAGTACAACCACACGTAGATTATTTCAAGGACAAAGCTAATGAAAGATATTTAGGGCCTGATCCAAGCGGGGATGGTAGGTCCCACACAGTAGGTTATGATATAAATAGCGGCATTCTTTTTGAGAATACTTCCGAAGTTTTGAGAGCTATATACGATTTGAAATTTGTAATACATTCAGAATCCAAGGATTATGAGGTAGAGATTGAAGATGCGGCTTCTCTAAGGAGTGACCAAATGTTTAAGTATTTCGACAAGGTTCGACACTTAAACATTGGCCCAAAACAAATGTTTTATCTCAAGGCTAGGGCGAATTTTAATTTAGAAGACATACCTTATAAAACAGGCGATAAGGTATCAATTTCATATAATATTGCTAATAAGAAGCTTAGAGGCAAAAGAACTATTGAATTGAATAATAATTAGTCCCACCAGTCAACTGGAGGACACCTTACAGCATTGCGCTGTTTTGGTGTCCTCTTTTTTTATTTCCTGCAGAAAGAGGGGGATCGCGTGATGGATAGATGGGCTGACAGTTTGATCGAAGAATACCGACGCGGGAAATCGGACTTAAATAAAAAGCTGAAATTACTGGAGCAAGATGCAGTTGTCAATGAAGTGGATATTCGATTGGTCACAGACATGATCGCCGATATGGAATACGCCATCGAATGGCTTCGCTCGGGTCGACAACCTAATGTTTATCAAGGAATCGATAAAAAGGCGGTGTATCAGAAGATGATGTTTGAAACGATGGATTTTATCCCGGATATTGCAGAGCAATTGGATATCAATGATCATCAGCTTCGGTTGACCCCATACCAGCGCATCAAGATCACAAACGTTTTAGCGGTGCTGTCTACGAGGGAAAGGCAGTGCTATCTCCTTCACACGACCCAGCAGATGAGTGTGGAGGAAGTCGCAAAGGAGGCTGGCATTAAGAAAGGCACGGCGCAAAAATACATCGAACGTGCCCGAATAAAAGTGAAAAAAATTGTTTCTTGAATTTATTTTTCCGTTTTTGTCTTACGAAGTCTGCATATGTGAAGGGGAGAATAAAAGAGGGGATGCGTGCGATGCGCTAATTCCCTCCATCAGCCCCATATGATACGAACAAAAAACAAGGCCCCTCGAGGTCTTTTATTACGTCTTCGGAGGTGTGGTGAAGTGAAGTGAATTGGGAAGCAGTACGAAACGAATGGGAATCAAGCGAAATCACTTTCAAGGAATTAGCTGAAAAGCACGGTTTAAAAGATGCCACGATCCGCAGCCGAAAGAATCGCGAAAAATGGCAACGCAACGATGCAACGCAACGTTCCGGAAGTACCAGCAGTGTTGCAACGAAGAAAAAGAATGGAAAGCAGCAGCGGCAGCAAAAGAGAAGTGGTAACCCCAGCCCTTCACAGAGCTTTCCGAAACGCAACAGCTTCAGCAGGAAGCATGGACTGTTCAGCAAGTATTTGCACGAGGAGCAAGTGGAGATTATGGATGCGATGGCAGACATGGATTTTACTGATCAATTATGGCTGCAAATCGAAATCAAATTCTCCGCAATTATCCGGATGCAAAAGATTATGTGGGTCGGAGATGCTGAGGACCATCTGAAAGAGGAGAGTGGTTATCACTCTTCCATAGAAGGTGGCGGGACGACTTACAAAGTAGCATTCGCCTATGAGCGCTATGAGTCATATATCAAAGCACAGACGAGAGCGATGGCTGAATATCGAAATCTAGTAAAGCAGTTCTTAGAAATGACGGATGCTTTTGATGAGCGCCGTTTGAAACTTGAAACTATGCAAGTGGGCATCGATAAAACACGAGCTGAAGCCGATCGCATCAGTAAAGAGGAAGGCGAGGACGCGGAAGAAATCGTCATCGTGGATAAATGGGGTAAGTGTGATGCTTAAAGAAAAGAAAAAGGTCATCTTCAACGTCCAGGAAAACGTCAACCCGAATTTTGAGAGCGTGTGGACGTCCGACAAACCATACAACATCCTGAAAGGCGGCCGGAACTCCTTTAAGTCCTCCGTCATCGCATTAAAGCTGGTCTACATGATGATTCTGTACATTACGATGGGCGAAAAGGCGAACGTGGTCGTGATCCGCAAGGTCGGCAACACGATCCGGGATTCCGTCTTCAACAAAATTCAGTGGGCCATTAAGCTGTTCGGAATGTCTGGCAGATTTAAAGCCACTGTTTCTCCATTTAAGATTACGCACAGGAAAACTGGCAGCACGTTCTATTTCTACGGGCAGGATGACTTCCAAAAGCTGAAATCGAATGACATTGAAAACATCATCGCCGTTTGGTACGAGGAAGGTGCGGAATTCGCTAGTGAAGAGGAGTTCGACCAAACGAACGTCACCTTCATGAGACAGAAACATCTGCTTGCTGCCTACGTGCAGTTCTTCTGGTCTTATAACCCTCCGCGCAATCCCTATCACTGGATAAATGAATGGGCAGATCGGATGACTGGCGAGGAAGACTACCTGGTACATGAATCCAGTTACCTGGACGACGAGCTGGGATTCGTAACGGACCAGATGCTGAAAGATATAGAACGGATCAAGAACAACGACTTCGATTACTACCGCTATATCTATTTAGGCGAACCGGTCGGTCTCGGCACAAACGTCTACAATATGAACCTCTTTAAACCGTTAGACGAACTTCCTAGCGACGATAGAGTAATCGCCCTCTATTACTCAACGGATGGCGGACACGCTGTCTCGGCTACCACGCATGGCGTTTACGGGCTGACTGCAAAGGGCAAAGTAATTCTTTTAAACACTTACTATTATAGCCCTGCTGGGAAAGTCGACAAGAAAGCGCCAAGTCAGCTATCAAAAGACTTACACTTCTTTATCTCGAAGACGTCCACACAATCAATGTGGAAGGGAGCAAGGATTATGAATCGGACGATAGACAGTGCAGAAGCAGCCCTCAAAAACCAATACTATAAAGATTACGGGCAGCATCTGAACGGCGTCCACAAACAGAAAAAAGTCGATATGATCGATTACGTCCACGACCTTTTAGCGCAGGGGCGTTTTTATTATCTCAAAAATCCTTACCCGACCGGGCTTCCGCACGCGGACAGCAACGAAATCTTTATTGAAGAGCACAAGAAGTTCGCCTGGGATCCGAAGACGTTGAACTCCGACGATCCGCGGGTGGTCAAAGAAGATGATCATACCGTTGACCAATTTATTTACATGTGCGTGAGCAACGCTAGAGATCTCGGATTGAAGGTATAGGAGGTGAGAACTTGCAAATCATTGAGCGTATTAAAAATATATTCCGGAAAGGAGGGTACGCATTGACTGGCCAGACATTAAAAGTGATTAACGATCACCCGAAAATTAACATCGATCCAGCAGAACTCGCAAGGATCGACCGCAATTTTCGAGAATACAAAGGCGATTATCCACAAGTTGAGTATTACAACTCAATGGGGGATTTGAAGAAAAGAAAATACATGACAATCAACATGATTAAATTGAGTTCAGAACTTTTATCCGGCTTAGTCTTCAATGAACAATGTGAAGTGATTATCTCCGACAGCCAGGAAGAAAAGCCGGAAAACACATACAAGTCTGCAGATGATTTCATCCAGCATGTCTTTGAACATAACGACTTCAAGAAAAACCTGGCAAAATATCTAGATCCGATGTATGCAACCGGTGGCTTGATGGTCAGACCATACGTCGACCAGGCGAAGGGTGAGATTGAGTTTTCCTGGGCACTAGCCAATGCGTTCTATCCTTTGCGACACAACAGCAACGGCATTTCAGAAGGTGTCATGAAGTCGGTCACCATGAAAATTGAGAATGGAAAAGAGCAATATTACACGCTACTGGAATTCCACGAATGGAGTGGCGACGTTTACGTAATTACGAATGAGTTGTACAAATCCCTTGTAAAAGGCGAAGTTGGCAAGCGCGTTCCGTTAAGTGAGCTGTACAAGGATTTGCCGGAGGTAGCGGAAATTACCAAACTGAGCAGGCCGCTGTTCAATTACGTGACGCCGTTCGGTTTTAACAATATCAACCCGCACTCACCGCTGGGTCTTGGTATTACGGACAATAGCAAAGACACACTCAAACAAATCAACGATACATTTGATCAATTCAACTGGGAAATTCGCATGGGGCAACGCACTGTGTTTGTGAGCGATCAGATGCTCAACTTGCTGCCATCGGAAAATGGCATGCCCCCACGGCAGATTTTTGATCCGGACACCAACGTCTATAAGTCGATGCGCATGAGCAGCGGCGATGAACTGATCAAAGACGTCACAAGTGATATCCGGACAGAGCAATACATTGCCGCCATCAACCAGACGTTGAAAAACTTGGAGATGGAGCTGAAACTGTCGGTTGGCACGTTCTCATTTGACGGACGCTCCATGAAAACTGCAACCGAAGTCGTGAGCGAGAACGATCTGACCTACCGGACGCGCAACAATCACGTCCAGGAAGTCGAGAAATTTATCAAGGGCCTGGTGGTCTCTGTCTTGGAGCTAGCAAAGGCAACGACCTGGAACGGCAGAAAGCTGTTTGACGGGGAGATTCCGACATTTGAACACATCGGTGTTGATTTCGACGATGGCGTCTTCCAAGACCGGAACGCCTTGCTGACATTCTACGGAAAAGCTAAGACATTCGGATTGATCCCTACCGTAGAGATTATCCAGCGCGTGTTCAAAGTGCCGAAAGCGACCGCTGAGCAGTGGCTGGCAGAAATTCAGAACGAGCAGGCGGATATGGATCCGATGAACCTGGACACGAAAAAAGCGGAACTCTTATTCGGCGAAGAGGAGTGATTAAATGGCTCGTCCAAAAGTTACTCCGCATCAACTGGACTTATGGACCGGTAACATGTCACACCTCTATAACGCCCTGGAAGGTGAAATCATCCGTCTCATCATCCGGCGGCTGAATACCGGACACTCCGACATTACGCACTGGCAGGCGCAGAAACTTGCTGAGCTTCATCTGTTCAATGCAGACGTTTCCAGGCTCTTGTCCAAAGTGACGAATGTGGCCGAACCCGAATTGCTCCGGATGTTCCAAGACGTCGGGGAAGGCGTCGTCCATGATGTTGACACGGCCATGCCTTATCCGAACAAACCGGTACCGGCAGACCTTAATCAGATTATGCGGGGCTATCACAATCAGGTCTGGCGGGAGATCGACAATTACGTGAACCAGACACTGCTGACGACGGTGTTCGGTGCCGGTTCTGCACAGCGCGCCTATCAGGATGTACTGAACCGCACCTCTGCAATGTTCAACGCCGGCATTTATACATTCGAGCAAGCGGTCGAGAAATCTGTGCAGGAATTGGCCCAACGCGGCATCCAGACGGTGCTGCGGGACAGAGGCGGAAACACATGGAGCCTGGAGCGTTACGCCCGGACGGTACTCAAGTCCACACTCGGTAATACGTATGACGCCATCCGGAAAGAGCGCATGAGCGAATACGGCGTATACACCGTGCTTGTCACCAGCCACATGGGCGCGCGGGCTGCCTGTTCTCGTATTCAAGGGAATGTCGTGGATCTGCGTGAGCCGCATGAGATTCCACCGGACAGCGATTATCGGAGCATTTACGATGCGTACTGGCAGGCTGAATACGGCGAGCCTGGTGGGCACAGGGGCGTCAACTGTCGCCATCTGCACGTACCTTTCGTTCCTGGCGTCAATACGAACAATCAGCCGAAATACGATGCGGAGACGAATGCACAGGTGGCGGCCGCCCAGAACAAACAGCGCCGTATTGAGCGTGAGATTGTGAAGTACAAGAAGAACTTGATGGTCTCGCAGGAAATGGGCACAGCGGAACGCGCGGCATACTGGAAGTCGATGGTGCGAAAACGACAGGGCGTGATGCGGGAGCATTTGGCAGGCAATGACAAGTACCTGCGCCGGAATTATGCGCGTGAGCGGGTCTATACGCCGCTTGATTCGCTCGTTAGGGACTTCAAATACTACGATTGAAAGGGGTGATGGATTTTGCTTTGCCATAAGCAGGCGATATGCCGGAAAGGTTAAGGTGATCCATCACATCTGCCGTCTCGGGCTTAAGAGCAACGGGAAGATTGACAATGGGTGCTGTCGCCTGAAAGGGCGTATTGGGGTCAATCATGAAGGCGGCGAGGTGTCGTCTTTTTTGTTATGTAATAAATCGCAGCTATGCGTCAACTAGCTAATCCATCGCGGACACTACCGCGTCAACAAATGTAGGAGGATATGATGAACAGAGAATTTCTAAAAGGCTTAGGCCTCGAAGACGAAGCAGTCAATAAAATCATGGCCGAGCACGGCAAAACGCTGAATGAAACGAAAGAAAAGGCCGATAAAGTGGACGCACTGGAAAGCCAGGTCGCTGATTATAAGCAGCAGCTGACGGATCGCGACACGCAGCTGCAGGAGCTCGGCGAAAAAGCCAAAGGCAATGAAGAGTTGACTGCCCAGATCGATGAATTGAAGTCTCAGAACGAGGCGGCGAAAGCGGAGTACGAGGAAAAGCTCAACACGCAGGCTTTTGAACACAAACTCGAAAACTCCTTGTCCGGCGCAAAAGTGAAAAACGTGAAAGCCATCAAGGCGCTGCTGGACATGGACACAATCAAACTGGACGGCGAATCCATCAAAGGACTGGACGATCAGATCGCAAAACTAAAGGAATCTGACGCTTATCTGTTCGAAACGGAAGAAACGCCGCCCAACACGCCCAACATCGTAACGCCGGGCAATCCGAACGGAGGCTCAACGAATACGACAAAGAGTCTATCGGAAATGAGTTACCAAGAATTAAGCGAATTGAAGTCCAACAATCCAGAATTGTATACCGAACTGACAAAATAAAAGAAATGAGGAATGTAACATGCCATCAGTAACTAAATTACAAAACCTAATCGATCCGGAGGTAATGGCTGCCATTATTTCCGCGCAGCTTCCGAAAGCGATTAAATTTAGTGGAATTGCGCCAATCGATAATACTTTAGAAGGGCAGCCAGGCTCGACGATCACAGTGCCAAAATTCAAGTACATTGGCGACGCTAAAATTGTAGCGGAAGGCGAACCGATCCAGTACGAACAGCTCACTACGGACTCGGCAAAATACACAATCCAAAAAGCAGGTATTGGGGTAATTCTCACGGATGAAGCCGTTCTCTCCGGATATGGGGATCCTGTCGGAGAAGCACAGCGCCAAGTCAGAATGTCCATCGCATCTAAAGTCGATAACGACATTGTGGACACCGCAATGACAGCGCCACTTTCCATCGAGCACGAGATCAACTTGGACTTGATTGATGCATTGGAAGCGACGTTCGTAGATGCACCGGATAACTTCGAGAATGTCGACACAACAGGTGTTCTGTTCCTTTCTTACAAAGACGCTGCAAAACTCCGCAAAGAAGCAATGAACGGATGGACGCGCTCATCTGAATTAGGTGATCGCATCCTTGTAACCGGCGCTTTTGGGGAATTGTTTGGCTGGGAAATCGTCCGTTCGCAAAAAATTGAAGACGGCACAGGGTTCGCGGTAAAAGCAGGTGCTCTTAAAACGTACTTGAAACGTCAGTTGCTACCAGAAACCGGACGAGACATGGACCGGAAGTTGACGAAATTCAACGCTGACCAACACTATTCAGTAGCGCTAGTCGATGAGTCTCGCATTGTTCGCATCGGTGCGGCAACAACTCCAGAAGGGTGAGGGTGATTTAAATGGCAGAATTCAAATTCAATCGAAACTATCGTGATAAAGAATTGAAACGTGAAGTCAAAGCGGAAGAGCTCGTCGAGATGACGGTCAAACGCGCGGACGAAGTTGTAAAAAACATCAAAGCGCAGAGCGCCACGTACAAAGAATACGCAGACTTCGGCTATGAGCGCCTTGATAAGCCTGGCGATCCATCAGGTGGCGAGGGTAAGCAAGATTCACCGGATGGCAAGGACGCACCGCCAGCTGATAAAGAAAAGGAAAAGCAGGGGAAGGGTGAGTAACCTTTCCTCTTCTTGAGGAGGGGTAACATGCCTTATCTAACGTATGAAGAGTTTCAGAGGCTTACAAGCGATGAGCTTTCTGAAGGGGAGTTCATCAAGTTGCTGCCGAAAGCTTCGGCGGTCCTGGACAATGTGACCAGTCAGTTTTATGTCAGATATCCGATGTCACTGGACAACCCGTGGCGTGTAAAACAGTTTAAACTTGCGTTGAGCAGTCAGATTGAATACTTCAACGCGTTGGGCACCACTACCTTCGAAGGGATCAACAGCTCACCACAGAGCTTCTCGGCCGGTCGGACAAGGGTATCAAACGCAAGTCGCTTCAATCCGGCAGGAGAAAACGAGAGCAAGTCGCTTGTGGCGGAAGAAGTGTTCATGTTTCTTGAAGGAACGGGTTTGACGTTTAGTGGGGTGAGTACATGGTAACCCCTAAACCGCCAGCTGCGTTCTGTGTCGATTCGTTTATTTATAAAGAGTATGTGGGCCTGAACGACTGGTCAGAAGCTGAATACGCCAAGCCTGTAATTATTAACCGTTGCCGCATTGACCGCGGTGCTGAATACTCAACGACGTCCACGGGGAAGCAACTGATCTATAACGCGCTTGTCTTTTGCTACGCAGGGATCACGTCTCCTGTGCCGAGATTCAAACCGCAATCCGTCTTGGTATTCGATGGCATTGAACACACGGTCACGAAAGTCGTACCAGTCCACGAAGCCTTCAGTTCTACTCTCTATTCAGTTGAAATAGAGGTGATCTGATGGCACAGGTGAGAATCAACTTGGAACCGGCAAAGGCGAAGCTGAGCCAAGCGAAGATCAACCGAGGCCGTTACGCAATGGCGAATCAGGCCATCATGGATATGAACCCCTTCGTCCCGATGCGTGAAGGGATTTTGCGAATGGAATCGCATATCTCCAGTGATGGATCTTCTATCATCTATTCTTCGCCGTATGCGGCCAGAATGTTTTACATGTACATGCGGAATTACACGACGCCCGGCACTGGTCCACGCTGGGACATCAAAGCGAAACGCATGTTCATGAGTAGTTGGATTGACGCATTTGTGAAGGGGGCAGATTGGTAATGGATTTTATGCAAAGATTGCAAGGCAAAATAAATGAAATACCAGGACTCCCTGCCACTTGTGTGCTTGGCTATCTCGGTGTTGCGGAATCTTTGGTTCTATACCCTTTACCCGGCTCGCGAACCGTAATCGAGTACATGGACGGCACGAAGGATCAGCAGCTGAATTATGAGATCGCCATGAAGTCGAAGTCCAGCAATAAAATCAATAGCGCATTGTGGATGATTCAGAACGAGCTTGAACAACTGGAGAAAATCGAAAGTCAGAACAACAGCTTTCAATTTGAGGGAATCGTCATCACGAGCAAGCCTTTTATCAATCAAATCGATGATCAAGACTGGTTCGTTTTTTTATTGAATGTGCAAGCAAATATTACAGTACTCAAGGAGGAAAAAAAGAATGGCTAAATCGAAGAACGCATTACGAGGACATTTTCTACAACCTTACACACCAGGAGAGACGGAGCCGGGCGAGGAATGGCTAGAATTGGCTCACCAAATCTCTACAATCGGGGACGATACACAAGAAGCAACGGAAGATGAAGCGTTTTACGACGGGGATGGTACACCGGAAACCACGGTTACTTCTGTGGCAGGCGCTTACACGCCAGAAGGTTATTATGATCCGGAAGATCCGGCACAGGAGCTGATTGCCAGCTTGAAATACAAAGTTGGGGAAGGCCGGAAAGTTTGGCACCGTGTGGTATCTGCTGACGGTCGCAAAGAGTGGGTAGGCCGAGCAACGGTTACGGCTATTGTAGCTGGCGCAGGAGATGCAAGCGCCTACGAAACATTCAGCTGCAACATCCGTTTCGACAGCATTCCGAAAGAGACAGTTTTGCCTGAAGGCTGAGTAGTAAGAGAAGTTTATATGAGTGAGATGCCTTGATTCATTCAGGGCATCTTTTTATTTGTATTGAGGAGGATGAGCATGGGAAAAGATTTGATTATTGACATAAAACGCACTGGTTTTCCGGTGAAACTGGGTTCTATCGAATTGTGGTTTGACAGCTCACTGGAGAATCTAAGACGATTCTTCGACTTGGATGCGATTGCACAGGAAAAATTGAAGGAAGCACAGGAAAAGGCGAAGCACATTCATTTTCCGGATGATGTTGATTATGAAAAAGTGGACATCAAAACGGTGGATGCGGCGTTCGACGTCAACAAAGAGTTTATTGCGGCACAATACGACATCATTTTCGGTGACGGTACGTTCAAGAAGGTTTATAAAGCTTATCCGGATGTTATGGCTCTCGAACAGACACTGGAATTGGTAGGCACGGCCATCAGCGAGCGAATCGTCGAACTAGAGGTCGAGCGCACGAAACTAACCGAATCAAAGAAAGCGGAATACCTGAACAAAAAAGTTAAAAAGAAGTAGGTCGGGGCTATGCGCTTAAATGATCCACTGGTTACGGAATTTGAATTCGGTGGCAAAGTATACGCCATTGATTTAGCATTTGACAATGTTTTGGATGCATTCGATGTGCTGGAGGATGAATCACTTAGGGATTTCGAACGCGTGGAAGTTTGTTTATCTTTGTTGCTTGAAGAACCCAACAGCCAGGAATTAATTTTTCCTCTATGGAATCACATCTACGAAACGTTCATCCACAGCGATGAAAAGCATACGATTGAAGTGGACCGAAAAGGAAATCCGCTGCCTGTCCAAAAAGAGCAGCAGCAGGTGATTGATTTTGATAAAGACGCAGACTACATTTTCGCCTCGTTTCAACAGGCTTATAACATAAATTTGTACAAAGAGCAGGGGAAGTTACACTGGCATGAGTTCAAGGCATTATTGAACGGGTTGCCGAGTGACACCGTAATGCAGCGCATTATCCAAATACGTCTATGGGAACCTTCTAAAGGGGATTCCGAAGAAACGAAACAGACTATGCGTGAACTGCAGAGAGCCTACTCACTAGGCGAGGAGGTGGAAGAATAATGGCATCAGATGGAAGTATTCGTATTGACGTAGAAGTTGACTCCAGGACGGTTGTCCGCGCCGGTGACGACTTAAAGAAATTGGAAACATCAGCAGTTCAGGCGGGGCAGGGAGTGGAGAAATCAACCACAGGATTCAAAAATTTAGCCACGTCTCTCGGTCTTGTAGCAATCGCAGCCAAGGCAATGGACGTCCTGAAATCTGCAATTGGTGGGGCAATCTCGCGGTTTGATACGCTGAACGCTTTCCCGACCGTTATGGAACGGATGGGTTTTAGCAGTGAATCGGCACAGAAGTCCATCAATAAACTATCAGACGGTATTCAAGGCTTGCCGACAACACTCGATGGCATCGTGTCCAGTACGCAAAGGATAGCGGTATTGACCGGTGACCTGGACATGGCAACAGATACCGCGTTAGCGCTGAATAACGCTTTCCTGGCATCTGGGGCCAGTGCAGGGGATGCAGAACGAGGGCTCACACAGTACGTCCAAATGCTCTCAAAAGGTTCTGTGGATATCATGTCCTGGCGTACCTTGCAGGAGACGATGGGCTACGCGCTCAAAGAGACCGCTAAAGAGTTTGGATTCACAGGAGCTTCGGCGCAAAACGATCTCTACGCGGCTTTGAAAAGCGGTGATATCGTATTCAGTGATTTCAACGCAAAATTAATCGAATTGAACGAGGGAGTAGGCGGGTTCGCTGATATGGCAGCATCCGGTAGTGCGGGTATTGCAACGTCTCTCGGAAACTTGAAGAACGCCGTAACGGTCGGGATTGCGAACATTATTGGCTCATTCGACCGACTGGCGCAGGCAACAACCGGAAAAAACATTGCTCAAAACCTGGACAGCTTGAAAGTTGTAGTCGGATCTGCCTTTAAATTTATGGGCTCGGTCATCGAAGGAGCTGCACCAGTCGTCATTGTATTCGTGTCGGCCGTTCAAGCGGCGATACCAGTTGTCCAGGCATTGACCCCGGCCATCATCGGGCTCGTCGCGGCATACGCGGCCTATACAGTCATTTCGAAAGCGCAGGCGGCCATCACAGCGGCGAATACAGCTATTGCAGCGGCTCGAGCAACAACAATGGCACTTACACTCGCTACGAATGCAAGAGTCGCGGCACAGATCACGGCAACCACCGTTGACCGGGCGGGCGCTGCAGCCACAGTCGCGCAGACCAGTGCGATTACGCTCAGCACATTTGCGATTGGGGTATTGACAGGAACCATATCCCTGAAAACGGCTGCGACGATCGTGGCAACCACAGCGAGCTATGCGTTTGGGGCGGCAATTCGTTTCTTGTTGGGGCCTGTCGGGTTGATTATCACAGCTGTGGGTCTTCTTGTTGCCGGCGTGGTCGGCATTGTAAAATGGTTCAACGCAGCGACCGAAGAGGGCGAGCGGATGGGTGCGAAAACAGAAGAACTCGCGACCGCCACAGATAACCTCAAGACCTCTGTGGAAGACAATGCGCTAGCTTACGAAAAGAACCAGGGGCATATCGAAACGAACGCACAGGCCTATTCAGAGCTTGCAGCAAGAGCGGAAGAACTTGCCGCTAAGGAAAAACTGACGGGTGAAGAAAAGAAAGAGTTGGCCGGCTACATCGAACAGCTTAACCAGAATGTGGATGGACTCAACCTTGCATACGGCGAGGAAGCAAACGCTCTGAGTGCGTCTTCCGAACAAATCCAGAACCGGGTTAACCTCATGATGGAAGAAGAAAAACTTCACGCGGCGCAGGAGCGCTTAACTGAAGTCATGAAAGAGCAGATTGAAATTCAGAAGCAACTCGAAGAAATCAATTTGCTCCGAGAAGAATGGGGCCAGAAGTTAGAAGACGGCACCGTGAAAAGTAAAGAACACAAAACAGCACTTGAAGAACTGCAACTCCAAGAAGACTCGCTCAAAGAAGCCAATAAACTGGCCGGCGAAGAGCGCGTAGCCATTGACCAGCAAATCATCGAGTCTTCTGCAGCGGTCGCAGCGGCAGCGGAACAGGATGTCGGTCGTCAGAAGTTGATGCTCGATGAATTGTCTGAAACGCAAAAAACGACGGTTGAATCGATGAAATCTTCCTGGGAAGACTACGCCGCTGCGGCGACTGATATGTTTGATACGCTGACTGACAAATCGGAACTGTCCGTCAGCGAAATGACCGCAAATCTCGAAGAGAACCAGCGGATCATCGGCGAATGGGCCGAAAACATCGCGACGCTCGCCGAACGAGGCGTAGATGAAGGGCTGCTCGAAACACTGAGAGCTGCTGGTCCGGAATCGGCCGGACACGTCAACGCACTTGTCAATGCTTCCGATGCGGAATTGGAACGACTCAGCACGGCGTTCTCTGAGGGCGGTGACGTGGCCACAGACGCGCTTAGCAAGTCGCTCGGCATCGAAGACTCCGGTGTGTTGGATGCGGTCGGTCACTTGGTTGTAGGGATGGAAAGCTCGCTTAAATCAGATATTGCCGCAGCAGATTTTCCTGGCATTGGCGGTGATGTAACGTCCGGATTTGCGAGCGGTATCGACGAAGGCATCAAAGACGCGACGAATTCTTCCAAGAAAATGGCTGACGAAACGACGAAGGCCGCAAAGGCTGCATTAGACAGTCATAGTCCTTCCCGTGTATTCAAGGCAATCGGTGGAGATGTCACAGACGGTCTTGCTCTCGGCATTAATGATGGGACGGCGAAGGTCATCCAAGCGATTCAAAAAATGTTCCAATCTGTCCAAAATGAATCAAGCAAAAACTTTGGCGATATTACCCGGAACTACGACGATGCCATCAAGCAGATTGAGAAATCTCTTGATAAATTGCCAGTAGTCACACAAAAAGCCATGAAAAATGTGCTAGATAAGTTGAAAGAAAGCGGTCGTCTGCAAATCGAGACGATGAAGAAGTTGGCTCGAGATTATGATGCAGAAATCAAAAAAATTGAAAAGTCACTCGATAAACTCCCGGGGATTGCTCAGAAATCCATGAGCCAGATGCTCGAACGCTTGAAAACTGGAGCACCGCAACAAGTCAGCGTCATGAAGACGTTATCAAAAGACCTGCTGAGTCCTTTCAACAACACTCCCGCGCAGTTCAGTCAAATTGGTCGGGAAGCGATGTCGGGCATGAACTCCGGATTACGCGCAGGGCAGGGTGCGGTCTTGTCTACAGCGAGAGCCTTGGCTAACAGTGTGGCTAGAACAATGAGGTCGGCGCTTCAAATCCATTCACCTTCTCGCGTTACTCGGAAAATCGGGAACGAGACAGGTGAAGGGGTCAACCTAGGGCTGAAAGACAAGCAGTCGGCAGTAAACGCGACATCGAAGAAAATGGCGGACACAATTGCCGGCATCATCAAACAGATGAACAAAGATGTCAGAGACGACACTGCCAAACATAACACGGAAATCAAGACGATTGAAAAGCGATCAAAAGAAGACATCAGCTCGATCCAGGCAAAGGCATCCAAAGCAAAGCGTGCTTTGACTAAGGATGAAACGGTTAGAATTCGCAGAATAACTGAAGACGCAAACAAGAAAATTGTCACGATTGAGGAGAAGATGGCACAGGAACGGGAGAAGATTGCTCAAGAAAGCAGTAAACTCCTCATCCAAATCGCTGAGAAATATGTCAAAGATAAAACAGCAGCAGGGAAAATGAATTTGAAAGAAGAAGGACATTTCTGGAATGAGATGAAACGCGCGTCCAAAGTTGGAAGCGAAGAATATGAAAAAGCTTTGCAGAACCACCAGAGTGTAGTCAAGCAGATGCGGTCCGAGATGGAGAAGACGAATGAGGATTATACGAAGCGCATTGTCGAGATTGACAAGAAACTCGTCGACGATACTCAGAAATTAAACGATGAGTATAACCAGGCATATTCTAACCGTGTGAGCAGTCTTGTGAACTTCGTCGGTTTATTGGATGAATACGCGGAGAAAGAAGAGGTGTCCGGGCAGAAGCTGATTGATAACTTGCGGTCTCAAGTAACCGCACTCACGCAGTATACGGCAGTCATTTCGAGTTTAGGGACTCGTATTGATAACGATGCGCTGTTTGAAGAGCTGCAGGCGCTTGGTCCGAAATCTCTTGCTGAATTAAAGGCTTTGAACTCTCTCTCAAATAGTGAATTGCAGGAGTTCTCTAGTTTATATGAAACAAGGTTTAGACTCGCTAGAAGCCAAGCCAGTAGGGAATTAGAGCCGCTAAAAGATGACATTACTCAACAAATCAAAAAATTGAATTATGAATCACAGAAAGAACTTGAAGTCGTAAACCGAGAATGGACGGACGCAATTAAAAAAATAGTCCTTGGAACAAAAAAAGAGTTTGATAGCATGCATCAGGTTGGCCTCGACGCTATTAAGGGCTTGGAAAAGGGTATGCTGGCCAATGAATCATCTTTGATGTCGACAGCCAAACGTATCGCAAACAGCATCCAGTCAACCATTAAGTCGGCTCTCGACATTCATTCGCCATCTCGCTTGATGCGGGACGACATTGGGAAAATGATTCCGGCAGGTATCGCACTAGGAATCGACGAAAACGCGAAAGCTGTTTACGAAGCTTTGAATTCCCTCTCATCAGGAATGGACGTATGGGCAACTCCCGAAGTCGCGCTGGGAACCGGAAGCATGGTCAGAAACGCAAAATCGGCTACCCCATACCGAAATGATCGGCAGTATGCCACGGAAGCAGCAAGTCCGAAACCGAGAACTGGCGACAAGCTCGTTATCGAAAACGTGATAATGGTGGACAGTCAGGAGATGGGGCGAGCGATGAGCGATGCGGTTGGTATGGACCAGGCGGGGAAAATGTCTATCCAGTCCATTGTAAAGGGGGGTTAGTTTTGCTGACAATAAAGAGGTTAAACGGAGAATTCTACGATTTAGAGAAAAATGGTCTGAGGGTCTTGGACTTCATAGTATCTTCCCCTGCATATGCTTACGAAACGTTCGAAGCGGATGGGCAGGACGGCTACCACGACTTAGAGACGACCATCCTTCCGCGCACACTAATATGTCGACTGAAAGTCCAGGGAATCAACACAGAGGATCTTGTCCGCAAACGTGATTTGATCTTTAAAATATTCCGTAGCAGGGAGCCGTTTTACTTAATGGATAAGAATGCAGCAGGAAAGCGGTGGAAAGTAAAATGTAGCGGAGAATTTGATCTTCAACGCGTTTCTCGCTTTGGCACTGCTGACATTCAACTAGTCGCCTTTTCGCCGTTTGCCGAAACCGTGTCTAAATTCACCCGGAACTTTGACACCGATTCTTTCATTTTCAAGAATCCAGGAACGGAAGCAATAGACATGAGATCCCAGAACGAAACGGAAATTGTTTTTCGTGGCGCGTCAAGATCGCTCACCATCACGAACCTCACTACTGGAGATGTTTGGAGATACAACGGTAACACCGTCGCGAATGATGAATTGAGATTGGTCGGTGTCCAATCCCTGAAGAACGGGCTATCGGTGTTCGGAAATACAAACCAAGAAATGATTAGTTTCGCTCCCGGAAACAACGAAATTAAGATTAGTGGAGCAACTGGAGATTTTGTATTGTCGATATCCACGCGCTTCTATTTCGTGTGAGGAGGATGAAGATATGTGCTAACAGTCACGAATAACGGACAGAAAGAACGAATTAATAATTTTCAAGATGCCGAAATTAATGAAGAAGTGAACGGGACTTTTACGGTTTCTTTTACTTCTTTTTTTCATGCCAATAATCCGGGGCACTCTTTAATAGAAGAAGAAGCCATCATTTCCGCCAACGGCTATGACTTCCGGATTAAGCAACTCAAAGAAACACCAAGAAAGAAGACCGTTACAGCCCTGTCAACATTCTACGACTTGATCGGGCACAGACGCGAAGGAATTTACGGCGGCACTCGAACCCTCCAGCAGTTTGCGAGTCACGTTTTCACTGGCACGGGATGGGTGTTCTCAAGCGACGTGATCGGATCCGCGTTGATTCCGAATTATGGCGAAGGGAATGTTATTAAGCTGGTTCAGGACTTGTGTGCAGCCTTCGAGTGTGAATTCAAAATCATGCCCGGGAATCGCGTGCATTTTTCCAAACAAATCGGTGGCGACCACGACACTCAGTATCGCTACAAGCACAATATCAGAGCTCTCTCGAAAAGTGTGGATGCTAGCAACCTCCGTACGTGGATTACGGGTTACGGTGCGAATGGATTAAAAGTCACCTACGTTTCTCCTCTCGCGGATATTTACGGCACACAAAACCGTGAAGCGGAACCGGTACGAGACGAGCGGTACACGATCCCTGCGTCCCTGACTGAGCGCATTAAACGTGAGCTACAAGATTATCCGGACATTTCTTATGAGCTTGATGCGCTTGAACTAAAGGATAGAGATCTTGGAGAGCGTGTTTGGCTGATATACGAGGGCATGGAATTGAAATTCAAAACTCGCATCTACGCTAAAAAAACTATCATCAGAAACGGCAAGTGGGTCACGAAATCGATCACTCTCGGGAATGCCAAACAGAAAACGCTGCAGGATATTTTAATTGAACAAAAAGTAAAAATCGACGAAAACGACAAGCAGAACCAAACCAAGTTTGAACAGACGAACGAGCGCATCACCCAAGAAGCGGAGCGATTAGATGGTGAAATCGTGGAAGCCTATGCTTCCTGGATCGTTGAAGCGGATGGTATTCGCGGAGAGGTTCTTGCAAATAAAACTTACACCGACGAAAAACTCGGAGAGGTCAGAGAAGAAGCTTCAACAAATTTCGACATTCTTGCTGGTCAAGTTACTACGGCTGTTCAAACGACAAAAAGTTATACAGACGCGGAAGTCGGAAAAGTCCAAAATACAGCTACGGCAAACTTCAACATCTTGTCGGGGCGTATCAGTTCGAAGGCGGAAAACACTACCGTTACCGCGCTCGGAACCAAGATTACAACAGTGGAGCAAGACTTGGATGCTGTATCGGGCACGCTTACGCAAAAAGTGAGCTATACCGACTACACAGGCGCGAACATCATCAACCGGATTGAGTTGGCTCCTGCGGGTGCGTTGATCAGTGCTACCAAAATAGAGCTGGAAGGGATCGTCCGAGTTGCGGATCGAGTTGAGTTTGGTCGAGCGAATAATGGCCAGCTAAAAGGCTTGAGCTTTAATAACGGCCGAGCGACTGTCTATTCGCAAGGGGACAGCATCACCTTATCTGCATCTTACATCATTGCGGGCGGACTTCTCGAAGCTCGTCATCCGTCTTTCGGGAACGACATGCCTGTGCTCACGGGAACGTCGCTGAATCAACGGCTGGCGCTTGGAATCGATGGAAACTTTTTGAATGTGTATGACGGCAACGGTACACGCCGTAGACTGCAATTTATTTAAGGAGGAAAACTGATGGATTTTAAAATTTACACACAAGACGGGGTTATTTGGACAATAAAAGACGTGGACATCGACATGCTGAAAAGTACATTCGCGAACCCGAGTGCTCAATTTATCAACATTGGACCGAAAATCATGGAGAGAAAAGGGAATATCGCAATGGTTGCGCCAGTCTTGCCGGAAGATGCAACGGATAATCTGTTTGACGTGTATTTAAACACGGGCACGAAAGTGGTTGTACAGGCGGAGGATAACGAGGAACTCACCAGCGCCACAAGCCAGTTTAATGGTTCGCGCGGGGAGTTTGTCGCATTCGCTGGAGCGCTAATCGGATCTTATGCAACGCAACGGATTACAGGGTTCGGCGCGATTAAACCCGAATAACGAAAGGAGGTCTCATAATGATAACTAAACCAGTGCCACATATCATTGAGGTGGACTTAAAGCAGGAAACTCAGTATTACGTCCCGACCGTCACACAAGGCGACACGGCGACGTTTTTTCTTGTCCGCGTAACCGATGACGGGAGGAGCGATCAGGGACTGCTAGACAATTTCCCGACGATCACGATGACAAGTGAGCGACCGGACCGCAAGAGTTTTTATGTATTAGGCGAGCGTGTGGAAGGGACGAATGGAGTCATGTTCCACCTCGGCACAGATGAAACACTCCTAACAGGCAGTGTGCGTGCAGCTGTCCAGCTCTATTCTGTGGACGGTCGTAACACGTCAGCGCAATTTAGATACGAGGTCGACAAGGATTTAACAGGCGAATACGTGCCGTCGGAGCGTGAAGGTTCACTGATTGAACAGGTACTTGTGCGAGGTCCGGAAATCATGGCAGAAGCCGAAGCAGCGACACTGGCGGCTATTAAGGCTCGGGAAGAATTGACTGGCGCTGTTAACGGGGCGCTTGCAGATTTGCAAGCAGATAAGAAGGTGGCGCTCGACGAGATGTCAACAGCGGTTACGGAAGCGAATACCGCGCGGGATGGTGCGAATGCAGCAGCTACTCGTGCAGACGGTGCGGCAGATGATGCGGATTCAGCGGCATATTTAGCGAATCAGACGAAGGAAGAAACCGAAACTGTCCGGCAGAATACAGAAGCGGAACGATTGGCGACATCGGAAGAGCGGGAAGCGACGGAAATGGTGCGCTCGTCTGTGGAAGAATTGATTCCGCAAACAGAACAGGCGCGGGACGGGGCGAATGAGGCGGGAGAATTTGCGACGGAACAGGGGAATATCGCCCAGCAGCAGAGTGCGGATCAACTGCAACAGATAGGCACGGTGGCTGTACAAATGGCATACATCCAGGAAGAATTCCTTCCGGATATCGCGTCATCCGTCGCAGAAACCGACCAATTCGTCCGACAAGCCATGAGCGACCATAATGAAAATGGCGTCGGGCAAATCCGTCTGTGGACAGGCACACTCGCAGAATACGACGCCATTCCAGAAAAAGACGACTCAATTCTGTACTGGGTGAGGGGGTGAGTGCATGAAAATCAAAGACGCTTATATCGGCGAGAATAAAATCGCTCGTGCTTATCAAGGCGGGGATATTATTCATCCGTCACCTGTAATGGACGGCTTGGTTCTGTGGTACGACTTCATGGGCAGAACAAACAGCGATGCCCAGCGTGCGGTGGCGGAGGACTTAAGCGGCAACGGCAATCACGGGGAACTGGTGAATTTCGCTTTCGAAGAAGGTAGTGGGTATGTGGAAGGTTATGGAAATTCGGGGGGGGTAAACTTTGACGGCGTGGATGATTTGGTCTTTATAGGGAATCCGCCAACACTGGAGAACATTCAAAGCATGTCTTTAGAACTTACTTTTACTACGGGCTCAATCAGCACTTGGCAGAGACTTATTGATAAAAACTGGTCATTTTTCAGTCTTGCCCTATGGAGTGACGACAGACTTAATGTAAACATAGGGGGACTGGCGTCACCTAACAACTTCAGTGTGCGGAACCTCAAAAAGAACACACAATATCATGTTGTAGCAACGTTTGATTTCGCTTCGCAAACCCTATCTCTATTTATAAATGCGAAAGCAGATTTCATCCGAGATGCTCCAGGGCGTTTAAATTATTCAAGGGTTAATTTAATTATTGGAGCGATGAATCCTGCCGCACAAGTTTTCGCAGGGCGCATCTCTTCTGCGCGCATTTACAACCGCGCACTAACCGAACAAGAAATCCAGCATAATTTCGAAATGGAAAAAGAGAGGTGGGGGATTTAAAATGGCTTTGGTTTTTGATGGGGTGGATGATAAAGGAAATATAAACTTATCTCCTTCGGTTGTTTGCACTTATGAAACCACATCTTTGAAATCAGATACATCTGAATGGGGTGCACCATTAAGCTCCTTGAATATACTGCAACCTTCTACGGGTTTTGCGGTCACAATCCGAAGAGGAAGAGTTGTCGTCTCTGCGGGAGATGGGGTGGGTGCATACACTCACCTATATTTCTCGGGAGATAGTGTGGATTTCGACAAGAAGTACCATATAGTAGTGACTTATGATGGCGACAGTTTTCATTTATATATCAATGGTATATATATATCTAGTAAAGAGCATAAGTTGGTACAGGGTGGGTATATCGGCCTCGGGAACTGGTCTAGGCATACGGGAACTGGTTATTTATTTTCAGGAGTCTTGTATACGTCCCGCGTCTACAACCGTGCCCTAACACCCGAAGAAGTCGCGCACAACTACCAACTCGAAAAGGAGCGCTGGAACTTATGAAATTTTGCATCGCAACAATCGCATACTGGCAATCAGTCGGCTTTGATACATCGAACTGGCGCACGTCCATCAACGGCACAAAAGCCATGTGCCATGACAAATTCGCACGAACGCTCGTGGATCTCGACGGCAATCCGGAGGTGGAGACCTATGATATTGATTCGCCGGCGTTTGCGCGGGTGATTGAGGGGGAGTTTATGGAGGAGGTAGAGGAATAAAATTTCAAATTCTTTTCTAATTAGATGAATGGTTAAAGAATACCTAAAATTTTTTAAATCCTTTGCTTTTCAGTTTTCTCAATTTGAATTATAAAGAATATTAGTATTATTTTCTCTTTATCCCTTGTAGTATATTTAAAAGGAAGGGATGCGAGATAATAATGGATAAAGAATTAAGCGAGAAGCAAAAAGAAGAGATGTTTAAAGAATTTATTAAGGTAAGAGATGATTTTTTACTCGAAACTGAA
Source organism: Planomicrobium sp. YIM 101495 (assembly GCF_009707665.1). Taxonomy (GTDB): domain Bacteria; phylum Bacillota; class Bacilli; order Bacillales_A; family Planococcaceae; genus Planococcus. Next base: position 719,208 of record NZ_WLZW01000001.1, on the reverse strand, counting down.
CATGATAATTTATTAATAATCATTCTGAAAGCGCATATGTTTATAGAACAAGAACTTTATAAAATTATTGAAAAGGTAATGGTAAATCCTGAAGCATTAAAATTAAAGTATCTATCAGAAAAACTACAACTTGTCTATGCACTTGGATTGGTGGAAAAAGATGCATATGCTTCTTTAACTAAGCTTAATGACATCAGGAACTCGTATGCTCATAATTTAAACTTTCAAATGGGTGAACGAGAATTAGATTACCTCAAATCTCCATTGTCTAAGAAAAGTTTAAAAGAATTTCATGGTACTTTACCCGAGGGTATCAAGTTCAAAAATCTTGATTTTATTAGCAAGGTTCGAATGATTTTATCGTATTTGTGTTCTACTATTGTTATAGAGCGATTATTATCTACCTTTACAATGATAGAAAGATCCATGGATTTACAGCTAAAGGATTTAGAAATTCTGCAAAATTTTATAACTAGCAATTCAGATGCTAATGATTAAAATTCTTATTCCCAAAAGAGGAATTCCCTTCCACCTGTCGAATAAACCTTTTTAGACACACAAAGGGGGATGGGAATGAGAAAACCGAAATTTGATTCACGCTTGACCGCATACCTTAAACGGAAGAAATTGTTAAGGTTCGCGAAAGGCACCGATCTGAAACTCGCTTCTACGAAATATGCAGAGTGGATTTTAATGAATCAGAATCGCTCAACGGGTGACACGCTACGAATTGAGTTGTTTTACACGGACGGGTACGGTATTTATTCTTCCTATCTGACCGGTGTATTTGAGAAAGACGCCCTAATGATTGGTGATGTTGGTGTCCTAGAAGGAGACGGTCACTCGCCAAAAGGGAAACCACCATTCGGCAAAGGCTACGGAACGGCCCTAATGACAATCGCCATTGACGAATGTTACAAACGAGACATTTCAAAAATTTATGGAAAGAGAAAATTTCAATCACCTGATCAAAATCAAAGACAACTCGGTTATTACAAGAGTTATGGATTTGAGATCGATCCACAAGGTCGCATTTTCTTGGAGTTAGGTCCACGTTATCATTTGGAATCGCATGACAATGGAAGAACATATGTGGAAGTTTAAAGGGTGCCTTTTAGGTGCTCTTTTTTCTATTCTCGAAAGGAGGAAAAATGAATGGCAACAGAAACCAAGCCAAATCCGCTAGTCAAAATCTATGCGGATTTTATTTATTACCAAGACTTCGATCCTGCTCGTGTTCCGGAATATCTACAGGCGGACGTCGCTTCATTGCTCGCGACGTACCCATCCGATCCGTACTTCGACGATCATCGTCATCACATTGCGGATGTGGACGGGCTGCAGGGTGAACTGGATGCGAAGGAAACACCAGACGGATCACAGGCAAAAGCGGACGCGGCACTATCCACAGCTCGGCAGTATACCGTCACAAAACTAGCGGAAATGGTGGACGGTTCACCCGAAGCGTTGGACACGCTTTACGAGATTGCAGCAGCCCTCAACAACGATCCGGATTTTGCCACGAATATCATTAATCAGCTGGCGGGAAAAGTCGATAAAGAAGCGGGGAAGGCATTGTTCAGCGGCTCCTATGCCGACCTGTCTGACAAACCAGAGGCAGAAGACATCGTGTTCCGTACCGAAACCGAATTCGACAGCACCGTCCAAGCTGAGCTTGCGGAAGCATTATTCTGGATTAGTGCAATCGAAAACCATTTAGCGGAAACAGATCGACACCGACGTATTCTGACTGGCACAGGCGCACCGCCAGCGGGATTAGAAGACGGGTCGGTGTATTTCCGATATGAGTGAGGTGAGTGTGGATGGCTAAGTATGTTTATCAGCGGTATTTAGCGAGGACGAATTATTCAGAGGAATTTGTGAAAGATGCTGGCATTCTCGGTAGTATGCTTTCCACAAGAGGGTATGAAAGCTACACTTTAAATCCTCTCACAGGAATGTTCACTGTCTCGGGCAACCACACTTCCGTTCCGACAACAGGAGAGGATCGTTACAGAGCTGGGTCGAATGAAGATGAAGTAATAAACCCGCCGGGAGGTATCTCGTCAGGGCAAACGCTCCTAAAGCTGCGCAGAAGCGGGACAAGCGCCGTTGGAGAAATATACGAGGTGCAAACAAACTATTCTCGCGGAACATATGTGGACGAAGTCATCGCAGATGAAGGTGCCTATCCGATTGATGGTCGCCAGGGAAGTTACTGGTACGTACGCGGGGAACGTTACGCACCTTTTCCACAGATTAAAGTAGACGGCGCTTGGAAAGAGCCTGTGGAGGGATTCGTGATGATAGACGGTGAGCCACGTCCGATTGTCGAATCGCTCATCAAAGAAAATGGAGAATGGAAAACGCTGGTTTAGAGAGTGTCCATATGGGCGCTCTTTTTTTACATTACCAACTAGAGAGAAAATCACATAAGGGGGCGTGAGAATATGAAGGAGGAGTCATATGCTCAGATGGGAGGTAGGTGCGGTGAAAGGGTTAATGGCAGCCGTCACGAGCTTCGGCGCGTACTTGGCGGGAGTCGTTAACGAGGTCACCGTCATCTTGGTTTTTGCAATGTTTTTGGATATGATCACGGGATTGTTGAGGGCGTATGTCACAAAGTCTCTAAATTCCACACTCGGCATGGCAGGGTTGATCAAAAAGTTCGCGGTGTTCATCATCTTGGCGTTGACTGCAGCGGTCGAGTATTTCTTCATTCAGATTGGTCAAGACACCGGCGGTTGGATCATCCTCGGCGTGACAAGCTTCTTCCTGGTCAATGAAGGATTGTCGATTTTGGAGAATGCTGCACAGCTGGGCGTGCCGATTCCGCCGATGTTGTACAACGCGCTCGAGAAATTGAACAAAGATCCGGCGGGAAAGGAACAGATGGTTATTCGTGACAAGACGCTCGACAAAGTGGACAAATTTAAGCTGATCGAGGAAAACAAAATGCTACAGCACCAGGTGGCAAAGAAGGAGGAAACGAAAGATGAAGGTTAACTGGAAAGTACGACTACAGCACGGGCCATTCCTGGTCGGGCTTTTTTCTTTGGTGTTTTTATTTGTGCAGCAAATTCTTGGTATGTTTGGTTATGGAATCAGCGACGCTTTTACAGAACAGGCGGAAGCCCTTTTTAATACTGTACTCAGCATCCTCGTGTTTCTGGGCCTTGTTTCGGATCCGATTACGGAAGGTCTTAGCGATAGCCGTCGAGGGCTAGATTATAAGAAACCGGCGCCGAACGTGAAGAAAAATGACAAGCTTTATTGATCGACTCGCGCCTATTGCGCAGAAATATGGGAAGGCGGCCGGCGTGCTGCCTTCTCTTTTGCTTGCACAAGGAATTCTCGAATCTGCTTCTGGAACATCAGAGCTAGCTGTCAAAGCCAATAATCTGTTTGGCATCAAGAAGGGCAGCGGCTGGAGCGGCGAAGTCTACGCAAAAGATTCGAAGGAATGGAGCGCCGATCGGGGATGGTATTCAGCTGTCTCAGAATTTCGCAGGTATCCATCGTACGCTGAATGTGTGGAAGATTTGCTTCATAAATACACGCATGGGCTCGATTGGGAGAAGCATAACCGGTATGCAGCAGTGATCGATGAAACGGATTACCGGAAGGCAGCGCAGGCTGTATTTGCTGCAGGCTACGCAACGGATCCGGCCTATCCTGAAAAATTGATTAAAGTGATTGAACAATATGGTTTGTCGAAATATGACGAAGGAGTGAGCAGTGTGGTCAAAAAAGTAGCTATCGATGCCGGTCATGGCATGAATACAGCTGGCAAGCGCACGCCTGCAGGAGAGCGGGAATGGTCGTTCAATGATAAGGTCGTTCGGGCAGCCATTGCTGAGTTGAATACTTACAGCAATGTGGAAGTGCTCCGGCTGGACGATCCGACAGGCAGAACTGACGTACCTTTGAAAACACGCACCGATCGCGCCAATGCGTTTAAAGCAGATGTACTGGTCAGCGTTCATCATAACGCGATGACCGGAAGATGGGGCAATCATGGCGGTGTGGAAACATTCACTTATACACCTGTCTCGCGGAATCCTAAATCAAAAGCACTGGCCGATAGAGTGCATCCGAAAATTGTCCAAGCGATGGGGCTCGGCAATCGCGGCATCAAGGGCGGCAACCTCCATATGGTGCGGGAGTTTAAAGGTTCGGCCATCTTGACCGAGGGCGGCTTCATGGATTCGAATATCGACATCAAGGCCATGCGGAACGATGCAAAATTGATGGTGCAAGGTGTGGCGATCGCTCAAGGGATTGCTGAATATCTCGGGTTGCAGAAGGGGCAGGCGGAAACAGCATCGTCCGGCGGAGAGAAATTCTACCGCGTCCGGAAGTCTTGGACAGATGCGAAGTCACAAGTCGGCGCGTTCATGAGCTTCGCGATTGCGAAGAAGGCTGCGGATGATGCCGGCCTTAACGTCTATGACGAATCCGGCAAGCTCGTCCACAGTGGCGGTAAAAAAGAAGAACCAAAGAAGGAGGAGAAGCCAGTGGAGAAAGATGATAAGCATGCAAAGCCGTCTGCATCTTTGCAAAAAGAATTCGGTGAAGCTGTTGAAGTCGGCATCACAGACGGGACTTATCCCAATCGGCAAGCAACCCGAGCGGAAGTGGCTGTAATGGTTTTACGTGGAATGGAAAGTAAAAAATGGAAATAAAAAAGGACCCTGAGGGTCCTAAGAAAAAGCGCAATAACAACATGCCATCGAGCATGCGTTTGAGATAGCCTCAAACCAATTTCTCGCGCAAAGTGCCTATGACTAGATAGGCAAAATATCGAACTAAGTATTATTTTAAAACATTAATCTTTATAGGTCAAGCAAGTCCTTAAGCCGAGTTTGAACTTTTTTTAAAGTATCTGTGTCAATCGTACCTTTTTTTACAGATAATCTAGATTTACTAATACTTCTAATCTGTTCACACTTTACAGCTGAGTCTGCATCAAGGAATGGAAAATCGGTCTTTTTCAACTTAAAGTGTGTTCTAACCTTTAAAGAGGTTCTTCTTTTACCATTTTTGATTACCACTTTAGTCAATATCGTTTTACTTAATGGAACTACAGTGACATTTGAAGAGTGGTTATTATAAAAAGTCTTGGAAACTACTAACACTGGCCGGGAATTACATTGCTCTTCACCAATATTTTCGCCAATCTCACAAGTATATATATCTCCAATATTTATTTGCTTAGACTTAATGTTTATTGAGTCTTCGATAAAATCATGTGATAGGCGCTCTTTATCTCTAACCCAACTGTTGATGCTTTGAGATTTACTTTGTTTAGCTTTTAGAATCTGTTCAGACAAATGATCCACTTCCTTCATAAATTTATGGTTTGGGAAATATCTTCATCCCATATCCCATATGACCAGGATAATTATATATTTTGTTTTCGATATTAAGGTATTCATTCTCCTTTATTCGATATCTTACGTACTGATGTATAGGATAAGAGACTAAATCGGCAATCTCTAAATGGAAGAATGACATTTTTCTATCAAAAGTTCTTTTAGGATTAAAGTTTATACTATGAATACTCTCAAAGAATGGCGGATCATGATACTTGTTTCCGTTTTCAATTAGTTTAACAGCGGTCTCAAGTAGAATTTTATTCTCCTTTTTACCTCTTGACTCCATTACAATAATCCCTTTTGCTCCGCTTTTATTAAGTTCCCGACAGAAGCGTTCGATAACAAACTCTAAGCACAATTCATACACTGGATAAGGGGAGATATATTGTCTGGTATGAGCAAATTTATCAATTGAAGATGTATATATTTTGTAATCTAAATCTGACAAAAGAAAGTTTAGTTCTTCAAGAAACTCAGTGTAATTAATAATCTTTGGATTAAAAGGGCCAATCTTTTTTCTAATATCTCTAGAATGAAAAACAACCCTGTCATTTTTAAAAAGACCATTTTTCCAGTATTTTTGTTTCAATTTTACAAATGCGTCACGGCTAGCAATAAATTCACTCCTATTAAAAAGGATTCCTGATATCGTGAACCATTGAAGCAGGTCGTTAGGAGAGTGAATAACGCCTTTTAAGTCCGTTGTACCGTTCTCGTCAATTGCTAAAACATATTCCACTTCTTCAGGCCAATCGGACAAAATACTAGGATTTTCTTTCCACATATCAGAGAATCTCCTTCACATATTTGTTTTCGTAATTATAACAAGAATTTGGAAACCACACTATAATAGCTTTTTGAACCGTAATTTAATGCTATGCCTCACTCTGCAAATAACTGCAATCAGCAGAAATTTTGAAGATGAATTTTAATAGCGGAGTGCATATTTTTGTAGGAGTTAATACCCGATGTCTCTTCGATTAGTTTACTTCCTTATTTTATCATAATTTGTATGGACATTCCTAGCGCATGGATATATTATTGACCATGAAGACAAAAAACTTAGGGAATGGGGAGAGAAGTTGAAGAAAATAGTCCTGTTAGCACTGGCTGCCATCTTGGTATTTTCTCTGATGCCACTGAAAAATGTAGAAGCGGCTGTCTATAGCGATGTGCCAAACAGTCATCGTTTCTACGATGATGTGACGTACTTGCTAGAAAATGGGGTAGTTGGCAAGCATACGCACTTTGGGGTAAACAAACTGATCACGCGCGAAGAAGCAGCGGTCATGATCGCAAAGTCACTAGGATTGGACGGGAAACCGACAAACACTAAATTTAAAGACGTGAATGCAAGCTCGCCATGGTCTGGCTACATCAACTCAGCTGTCCAGGCAGGCATTATCTCGGGTTATCCGGATGGATCCTATAAGCCGAAAGAAATTGTAACCCGTGGGCAAATGGCGATTTTTCTTTCTCGCGCATTTAACCTGACGCAAGAATCTTCAAAAACGTTTAAGGACATCAGCCCGAACATGGCTGCATATCCATACATCAAACGCATTGTAGCGGCTAACATTACCGTTGGAAACCTAGACGGGACATATAAGCCTAATGATAAGCTTACAAAAGGCCAACTGACTGCATTCCTTGCACGTGCATTGGTTATCCAGGAAACTGGCAACAAACAAGCAAAAGTTCACTTCATCAATGTTGGACAGGGCGACTCGATCCTGATTCAATCCGGCAACGGTAAGAACATGCTGATTGATGGAGGTACGAAAAGCCAGGGGGCGAAAGTCGTTTCCTTCCTTAAATCGAAAGGCGTGACGAAATTGGATGTCGTCGTTGCAACGCATCCGGATGCCGATCACATCGGCGGATTGATTTCTGTGCTGAATAATTTCTCAGTTGGGAAATTCATCGATTCTGGAAAAGCGCATACTACTGATACGTATCTCGAATTGCTTCAATTGATTGATGCGAAGAACATTCCATTTGAAGTGCCGAAAGCCGGCCAGAATCTGGCATTCGACAATGTCATGGATGTGCAAGTGCTGAACGCTGCGCCGAATGCAAGTGATAATAACGACGCGTCTCTTGTATTGAGAGCGAAGTACGGAAAAGTGAGCTTCCTGCTGACTGGTGACGCAGGAACATCAATTGAAAACGCGATGACGACAAAGTACGAAGTGAAATCTACGTACCTGAAAGCCGGCCATCATGGTTCGAATACAAGCTCGTCTGCAACGTTCATCAATGCAGTGCGCCCAGCAGGCACAGTCCTTTCTTATGGAAAAGACAATTCCTATGGCCACCCGCATAAAGAAGTCTTGACGCGTTTGAATAACGTCAAATCGAAAGTTTACTCGACAGCTCTTGCTGGAGACATTACGGTAACGACTGATGGAAATTCACACAGCACGACAGCAAAACAAATGGTAATTGAAACGCCGAAGCCGGCTCCTGCACCAAAACCGACACCAAAACCGACACCGAAACCGCCTGCACCTGACTTTGGCTCTGGTTTGTATGTCATTCCAGGGGCTCCAACGAGCTTCAAAAACTGTACTGAGATGCGCAAGTATTATCCAATCGGAGTTAAGCAAGGTCATCCAGCATATCAATCGAAACATGACCGCGACAAAGACGGATGGGCGTGCGAAGCGTAATGAAAAGATACACACTTGATCGGTTGGATGACAGCTTCTATGTATTCGTAGAAAAAGGTGCTGAAGAGAATCAATTGCTGATTCCGGAAAATGAAGTAACCGTTTCTTTGACAGAGGGAACGATCGTCCAGATCAGCAAAGACGAATCTGGCTACCACATCCTAAAGCTTGAAAAAGAAACAGCAGATCGGAAACAGGAAGTTGCAGATCTGATTGAGAAATTGAAAAATAAACATTGATACAAGAGAACCCGTCAGCACAAAAAAGCTGGCGGGTTTCTTCATATTTAATCCCAACCGTAACACGTAGATTTGTATTGCCCCACAACAGACTTTTAATTGCCCCCAAAATTACCCCAATGCCCAAATACAAACACAAACCTTTATATATAGAAGAAGGGTGAAAGCCGCAGTACAACGCAGTCGAAAATGGATAAAGATTGTTAAATATCCATCGCACACAATCAGAACAAGTGTACATCCTTGGGAACGTGAACAATATCTGAAAATGTACTAATCAAAATAACCGCTGGGGCTTTGGGGCTCGGGCGGTTTTTTCGTGTTTTAACTACTATCGCTTGTTGCATGAAACTTCCCACAACCCAATGCATCCTGTAAAATCAGAGAGAAGTGGAGGGATGAGCATGAAATGGATATTACGGCTCTTGGTCGTGCTTGCGATTGTAGGAGCGGCCGGTTGCGCAATTTATTATTTCGCAGTGGATTATGCCGCTGAGCAAGTTGCCGCGAAAGCGACGGAAGAGTTCGTCGGGGAAAGGGAGCTAACTCAAGCGAAAACATATATCGAACAAAATCCTCAATTGGCAGGATATGTAGAGGAAGCGAAAAAAGCTGAAGCAGAAGGTGCGGACTTAGTGGTAAAGACGAAAGGGGACGCAGCACGGCTGTTAATTAAGAAGGTCGGCGTTACAGAACTTGCCCAAATGCAAAGTGAACTGGAGAGCGGCAATGCATCAATCGATGAGATGATCAGCAAGCTTGAAGGAACCTTGACCGAGGAAGAGTTACTAGCGCTGAAAGTCATTGCTTATAAAGAAATCTATCAAAATGAATAAAAAAGAGGGAAAGCATGTGGAGCAATCCGTTTGCTTTCCCTCTTTTGGTTGTTTGCTTAATGGATCTGACGGTAAACACCGACAACTTTCCCAAGGATCACGACATTTTCGACAATGATCGGTTCCATAGAGGAGTTCTCAGGCTGGAGGCGAATATAATGATCTTCCCTGAAGAAGCGTTTGACCGTCGCTTCGTCGTCTTCGGTCATTGCAACGACGATGTCCCCGTTATTCGCGGATTGCTGCTGTCTAACAACGACATAATCCCCGTTCAAGATTCCGGCTTCGATCATACTTTCTCCCATGATTTCCAACATGAAAATCTGGTCGTCTTCATTGCCGTAGTTTTGCGGCAGCGGGAAGTACTCCTCGACGTTCTCGATGGCAGTGATCGGAATACCGGCAGTCACTTTCCCAATGAGGGGAACGTGGATCACTGCGCTCTTCTCGACCATCTCATCTTCGACGCCGATCACTTCGATCGCTCTCGGTTTCGTCGGGTCGCGACGAATCAAGCCTTTACTTTCCAATCGAGCTAGATGGCCGTGCACTGTTGAGCTGGATGCTAGGCCAACCGCTTCGCCGATTTCGCGGACAGACGGTGGATACCCTTTCGAGCGAACCTCATCTTTTATGAAAGTCAGTATGTCTTCTTGGCGTTTGGATACTTTTTTCATTTTATTCACCTCTTCTTGAAACGTCATATTTATTATTTATAGTATACCAACTCGGATATTGAAATGCAAACATAGGTTCGAATTTCCTCGTTGACAAAAACGTTTGTTCGTATTATTATGGGAACATACATTCCGAACATACATTCCAAGGAGGTAATTTATTATGGCAGTTATCCGTAGAAATTCTTTTATCGTCCTTTTATTTTCTTTTGTCCTTCTCTTGTCATTCGGTACGATTCTCTCTCATAATAGCGAAAAAATGGATGTCAGCTATATCCACATCGAGCAGGGAGATACACTTTGGTCACTAGCGGAATCCTATAGCGGAAATATTCCGCACCAGGAATGGATCGAAACCATCATGGAAACGAACGATTTAGATACGTACCGGATCGCTGCAGGCCAGTCGATCGCCATTCCAAGCGAACAATTGGATTTTGCGCCGGACGAGACGGTCCACCTTGCCGGTGATTCAGAATGAAGCGAGCCGTCCTTTATTGCCGTGTGAGCACAACGAAAGAAACGCAGGAGACTTCGCTCGAGCGCCAGCGGGAAGAACTGACCAAGTTCGCTAAAACACAAGGCTTTTCCGTCAAGGAAGTATTCGAGGATCAGCATAGCGGTTACGAGATGGATCGTGACGGACTGCTCGAGATGCTGAACTTCATCAAGGCGGAGCGTGTCGATGCGGTCTTCATCCAGGATGAGACGCGCCTCGGCCGCGGCCATGCCCGCATCGCACTCTTACATGTCATGCAAAAACAGGAAGTCGAAGTGTTCGCATTGTCGGACGATGGACCGATTTCACTGGGCGACATGGATGACATGGTGCTCGAGATCTTAGCGATCGTTGAAGAGTATCAGCGTAAGATACATAACGCCAAGATCAAACGTGGCATGAGAAGAGCTGTGGAGAACGGCTATAAGCCTGAACGCAACTTGAAAGGCAAAGGGAATCCGGACGGACGCGAGCGACTCGACCTCCCGGTGGAACAGATCGTGAACCTGAAACAGAACGGCATGACATTCCATGAGATTGCCGTGACACTGCAAGGATTCGGCTATAAAGCAAGCAAAGCGACCGTCCATCGTCGCTATAAGGAATATGAAAATATGGCGCAATCGGAATGATTGCGGAAACCCCGCTTTTTTTGTACGATAAGTGCATAGAAAGGCGGGGTTTCATGTTATCTCCAGAAAAGATCAAACGAATTAATGAGCTTTCCAAAAAATCGAAAGCTGAAGGGCTGATGCCTGAAGAAGTGCAAGAACAAGCGGCACTTCGTGAAGAATATTTGCAGACGTTCCGTAATTCGATGCGCGATACGATCGAGAATGTCAAAGTGATCGATCCGACGGGTGAAGACGTTACGCCGGACAAAATTAAAAACAAGCGGGAGAATAAGTATTTGAACTAATGCGTATTCTCCTTTTTCGTTGTATTCTTACGCAATGTTGACTAAACTATAGAAGGATTATACTTACTTTTAGAGGAGATGTTTTAATGTCTAACCATACCGATCAATTGGCAGTGACGACTATTCGTACATTGTCCATCGATGCAATCGAACGTGCAAACTCTGGCCATCCGGGGTTGCCGATGGGTGCAGCACCGATGGCTTATTCACTTTGGACAAAACATATGAACCACAACCCGAAAAACCCGACGTGGTTCAACCGCGACCGTTTTGTACTTTCAGCGGGCCACGGATCAATGCTGCTTTATAGCTTGCTTCACTTGAGCGGCTATGGCTTGCCGATGGAGGAAATCCGTAATTTCCGCCAGTGGGACTCATTGACACCAGGACACCCGGAATTCGGCCACACAGTTGGGGTTGAAGCAACGACGGGTCCACTTGGACAAGGAATCGGAATGGCTGTCGGCATGGCGATGGCAGAACGTCACCTCGGCTCGGTTTATAACAAAGACGATTTCAATATTGTCGATCACCATACGTTCGCACTTTGTGGCGACGGGGACTTGATGGAAGGGGTAGCAGGCGAAGCAATTTCACTTGCTGGCCACTTGCAATTGGACAAACTTGTCGTTCTTTACGACAGTAACGATATTTCACTAGATGGTGACTTGGACAAGAGTTTCTCTGAGAATATTCGCAAACGTTTCGAGTCATACGGCTGGAACTACTTGCGCGTAAACGATGGGAACGATCTTGACGAGCTTTCGGCTGCGATTGCAGAAGCGAAGAATGCAACTGGCGGCCCGACATTGGTTGAAGTGAAAACAGTGATCGGCTACGGTTCACCAAACAAATCTGGTAAAGCGGATGTACACGGTGCTCCCCTTGGCGAAGCTGAAATGAAATTGACGAAAGAATATTACAAGTGGACATTCGACGAGGATTTCCATGTGCCTGAAGAAGTTTACGAAACGTTCAAGCAAGCGACCGAAGAGCTTGGCGGTAAGGCGGAAGAAGCTTGGAACGAATTGTTCAAGAACTACGAATCTGCATACCCTGAACTTGCTGCCCAATTAAAAGCAGCCATCGCTGGTGAGCTTCCGGAGGATTTCGACAAGGAATTCCCGTCATACGAAGCGGGCAAGAAACAGGCGACACGTGCATCTTCTGGTGAGATGATCAACGCAATCGCAAAAACTGTTCCATCATTCTTCGGTGGCTCAGCTGACCTAGCAGGATCGAACAAAACATCGATCAAAGACGGCGGCGATTTCGATGCTTCGAACCCGGCCGGCCGCAATATCTGGTTTGGTGTACGGGAATTCGCAATGGGTACTGCATTGAACGGGATGGCGCTTCATGGCGGTCTACGTGTATTTGGCGGAACGTTCTTCGTCTTCAGTGACTACGTACGTCCGGCAATCCGTCTTTCAAGCTTGATGGGCTTGCCTGTCACATACGTCTTCACACACGATAGTGTAGCAGTCGGCGAAGATGGACCGACTCACGAGCCAGTTGAGCACCTTGCATCACTTCGTGCAATGCCTGGCCTTGGGTTGATCCGTCCGGCAGACGCGAACGAAACGAAAGCTGCATGGCGCATCGCAATCACTGAAAAAGACACACCAACAGTTCTTGTGTTGTCTCGTCAAGATCTTCCAGTCCTTGAGCAATCAGGCGAATTGGCTGAAGAAGGCGTCAGCAAAGGTGCATACACTGTGTCTGGTGTAGAAAACCCACAAGCACTTCTTCTTGCGACTGGTTCTGAAGTGAGCCTAGCTGTCGAAGCCCAGAAGCAGCTAGCAGAAGACGGCATCCAAGTGTCTGTTGTTTCGATGCCATCATGGGATCGTTTCGAGAAGCAGGATGCAGCTTACAAGCAATCCGTCCTTCCGAAACACGTGAAGAAACGTCTTGCGATCGAAGTGGGCTCCTCGTTCGGTTGGGAACGTTACACGGGTGACGAAGGGGATATCCTTGCGATTGACCGTTTCGGCGCAAGTGCTCCTGGTGAGAAGATCATGGAAGAATTCGGCTTCACAGCGAACAACGTTGCAGAGAAAGTAAAAGCGTTGCTCGCAAATTAATCAACCTTTAGGCAAGCAATCCGGAATTCGGGTTGCTTGCTTTTCTTATAGTCAGATAGGCGGTTTTATAGTATAATCCTCTTTGGTGCACTTATATATGCAACACGAGGGAGGTAACTTTTTTGGATACATGGATTTGGATTTTGATCGTTGTTGTCGCTTTACTCGGGGGTGTTGCGCTCGGCTTTTTCATTTCCCGCCGATACATGATGAAGTATTTGGAAGAAAACCCACCGATTAACGAAGACATGCTGCGTATCATGATGATGCAAATGGGACAAAAACCGTCGCAGAAGAAAATCAATCAAATGATGACTCAAATGAATAAAGCATCTACAAAACCTGAGAAGAAAGCAAAAGTCAGAGGCGAGAAAAAGTAAGGGGATAAACCCTTATACATCAAGCTTCTTCTGATTCTCTAAGCGATTTTTAAAAGGGTTTGTCGATGAATCAAATGAAGTTATTTATTGATTGATTCTTTTTTTCATTGCTATGAGGTGAATTTTCCTTTGCAACTCATTTAGCTTGTTGATTAATTTTTCGTATTTAGTTCAAAAAACCACTTTTCTGTTGAAACTTAAGCAGAAGGGTGGTTTTTTTCGTGGAGTTAGAAGATGTAATCAATGAGTATTATTATTTCTGTCAGGCAAAGGGATTCACTGCAAAAACGATGATTAACAAAAGGCAAGAGTTAAAACAGTTGAAGTCCTATCTAGCAGAAAGCAGGGGGATCACTAAGCTTCAATCTGTAACGGTCTATGATCTAAAAGCCTATGTAAGACAAAAGCAAATAGCAGGATTGCAGCCACAAAGCATTGTTTCCATGTTTAAGATGATTGCATCATTTTTTAATTGGTGTGAAAAGGAAGAGTATCTTTCTGAGAATATTGCTAAAAAAGTGGAGCTTCCTAAAGTGCCTGAGAAAGTGTTAAATGGGTTCACTCTGGAAGAGGTTCACGCCATGATTAATTCATTTTCTTATAAGACGTATTTAGAAGCGAGAAATAAAGCCATTATAGCGCTTCTAGCGGATACAGGAATCAGAGCAATGGAATTGAGGACATTGAAGACAGCGAGTTTTAGTGAAACTAAAATACTTGTAAATGGTAAGGGGAATAAAGAACGGATCATTTTCATCAGCCCTGCATTGAAAAGAATCCTTATCAAGTATGAACGTCTGAGAAAACAAAATTTCAAAGATAGACAAACTACAGACGAATACTTTCTTTCTTATCAGGGGCGTGGGCTATCTCATGTGGCGTTAGACAGCGTTGTAAAGCAAGCAGGTAAGAGGGCAGGGGTGGAAGGGAAAAGGGTTTCTCCGCACACATTCAGGCATTTCTATGCTGTCCAATGGTTAGACAATACTAATATGGATGTTTACAGTTTGTCGAGACTCTTAGGACATTCTGATATTAGTGTTACGCAGCGGTATTTGCACAGTATGAGCGATCAGCAATTGATTACTAAAGCTATTAATTCCAGTCCTCTCATGGGGAGATTTTCAACAAAAGATTAATTAGTTTTCTGCACAAAAAAAGAAGACCAGTGACGGCAATCACTGATCTTCCAACTAAATATAGAATACTCCCGTATTCAAAATGTACCTTAATATTATCGCAAAAAATGTGATATTGCAAGGCTTATTAAGTAATGTCATTTTTCGGGAGTGTTCTTGTCGTGGAATGCCTAGTAACACGACACTAATCTAAAATTGACAGGGTTTTCCGTTCCCGATGCAATAAGTACGGATATACTGCTCTTTTAGCCGTTCTTTGTCTCGGTGAGCAGTGAAGGGTGGTAGCTACCTTTAAAGGCTAGGAGAGAGCTTACTGAAGTGTTACGGCACTAGCATTATACTCCTGTAATCATCTGTGGGCAGTAAGCAGATGGGGATATAAGAAACGAAAGTTTCCAATTAGACAAAGACGGACGAACCTCATTTTGACACAATGACGCTGTTAAAAACGTGATTGCTGCTTTACTTTCAGACATAGCTTTATTTGTGTCTGAAAGTAAGGCAACAATTTTACGAATTTCCTATTTTTCTCCAACTCTGCTGTCAAAAAGCGTTAAAGGTCAAGTGAAATAGAGCAAGAAAACAAAAGAATTTTAGGGATGAAGATAACTAGAGGGAGGGAGATAACCATGAGGAACTTAGAGCAGGAATATAACGCTAGAGAAAAGCTAGAAAGTGAGATCAAGGAAGCTAAAGAGAAATTATGGGGGTTAATGGTGCAGGGGGAGAATGAAGAGAACATAGAGAATCTTGCTGCTTATGTGAGGTATTTAGAACGTGAGATACAGGATTCAGTAGTTGAATAGACACACCTAAAGAAATAGAGTAAGATAGACGTAAGTTAATTGGTAAAATATGTATTTAAACACTATGTATTATTATAACTTACTTAAAAGAAGGAGAAGTGAATATGTCGAAATCAAAAATTATTAAGAATCCACAATACTTAGAGCAACTAGAAAGAGTAGGTAGAGAAGCGCTATCAGATGAAACAATTGAACGGATTGCAAGAAAAATACAAGAGGTTTATGCTGACATTGGAGATAGAGAAGAGAAAGAAGAAGAAAATAAAGATAAATATTTCTAAATCACGTTGATGAATTTGAAGTTGGTGGGTAGAATAATAATAATATGTTCTTTTTGGTAGTCCTCTATTTTGGAGGATATACACAAAAGAGAAGAGGAATGAAAATGGATTTTAAAGAGAAGATTAAAGCGCATCAACAAGGGGAACATGATTTTGCTGCTGAATTAATGAAGTTGGCTCAATCAGAAATGGTTAAGACTACAATGATCTGCAAGCAAGTCGAGCAAGAGTTTTATAATGAGGAAGATGGACATTACACTTTAACATTTAATCGTTGGCGACCGAAGTATACTGTTAAGAAAAATACTGCTGAATACCGACTAGCATACAATATTAGAATTTGGTTAGCTAGGTACACTAAAAAAGCTAATGGCATGCGAAGAAAGTATCTTTTTGAAGGAAGCCAGCAGTCAATATATGATGATGATGCTCTGCATACGATTTATAGCACTTTTGCAGAACATGGCTTTCATTACTACAAAGACGATTTTGACAAAGTACCATCTAAAGTATGGGATAAGATAGGTTATGGGAACGTATATGATGAATTTATGGAGTTTAGAAATATTCTCCCTGCAATTAATAGAGAAAAGAGCAAATTGCTTAATCAGTATACACCTCTAATATTAGAGTCATTGAATCAGGTACTGTCGAGCGTTGATCTAACTAGATCAGAAGATGAAATTATAGGCTTTATTGCTATAAGTACGAAAAGGAAAGTTGACCGTAAACTTACTAAGTTGCTGGGAACGAAAGTCCATAACATCAATGGCGAAAAGTATTATGTGACGAAAGAAGAAATCCGCAAGCAACAATTTATTAAAACTAGTGCCAAATATATTTTGCAGGTGAATGAAGACAATCTTACTAGCAATCAAGCCGTTTTCTATAGCATGTTAAAGAATGTGATACAGAAGGAAATTGACGCTATCAATATTGCACCATTTACATTTAATGAAAAGGGTCATCTGATCGGATTTAATAAAAGATATTTTGCTATGCAGATGAATATGAAAGAATCTGCTTTCAAAAATAGACTTAGACGCTTGAAAGAAAAGTCTAAGGTAACTAAAGAACAATTGGAAGCGATTTAAGCAATCTAAAACGTAACACTTTTTGAGTATAATTAGGTACTAGTGTAGGGGTGAAAAGTCAATCTTTTTTGCTCCTCAGATGCGTATTCTCTCCTCCAGATTGATTTACGTATTACACCTAATGAACAATAAAGAGGAGTCAAGACCTCTGTTCAACTTTAGTCATTATAGTTCATTCTGTAATGCAAATTTTTTGTAGTTTATTTTTTAGAACCTTACGCCATTAGGGTTCTTTTTTTTATGTCTATCAATCAAATTTTTCAATAAAATCTTTAAATGAAAAGGTGGTCATTTTGTGGCTGAAATCAATCAATACGGTTATCAAAAGATTCGAGAGTTTGTAATTGCAAATTGGAAATACCTAGAGTTGCGGAAGCCGGATGGTACAGTTTTAAAGCGTTTTGGTATTGCTGACGGCCTTGAAATCGCTGGAAGTGCAAACACCCCAACAATTGAATACAAGCTCATTATCAAAGGCTCAGACGCTTTATTCACTAATCAAACAGTCGGGAAATCAGTTGTGTTTGATTCACCTACTGGAGCTAACGCAATTACTACTGAAAACTTCACTAGCTTTACATTTGAGTCGGCTGATGATGAACTGACAATTATTCATAAGCTTCAAATTCCGCAAGTATTGTAGGTGATTAAATGTTAGGAATTGGAACTAAATCTAATCCATTAATCATTGAAACACCCAATTCCTACAAGTGATCGTGGCCATCGTCATTTGGATGTTTTAACAGACACGTGGAGTTTATCTGATAAGCAACTGGCTGACCTGTTAGTACAAGTGAATGACAATGCGATAAACGGGTTCTTTCAAACGGTAAGGCGTAGATTGTCGATTTTAGAAAGACCTCTTGTAACGGCACGTGGAGATGGTAAGAGTTATATTTATTCGAACTTCAATCCGAGGTACTCACAAATGGCCATCACGATTTTGAGAACTTACTATAACTTCTGTATGCCGTTCAATTCGAATGGTGAGAAGAAAACACCAGCTCAACGACTCGGCATCGCTGACAAGGTGTATACGTGGGAAGACATTATTTACAAACGTTAAAACTTCGAGGGCTTTGCCAAAATCTTGGTGAAGCTTTTTTGTTGAAAAGACTTTGTTAAGTAGCCACCGTTTGTTTTCAAACAAAAAACATCGCAAAATGCGATGTTAATGATTTGATTTAATTTTCATATAGGTGAGTGTCTAATTCTTCATTTGTATTCTGATTAATCAAACTCAATTCATTTATTTGAGATAAATTGTCTGACTCAAAGTACCATAGGTATACATTTTCTAGTTCCATCTCAATCGACTCATCATACAAAGAACCTTTCAAGTTGATTTTGTTGGCAGGTATATCATCGGCCATTACTGTAAGTTCCTCGCCGTTTTCCATCAAGCCAAATATTATTTCATCCCCATATTTTTGGTATCCGTTAAACTTTTCGTCAGATATAGTTCCAATAGGCTCGTTCCATACTTGGTAATCCGATTTCCAGCCAAATAGTCCTTTGTTAATCTTTGCTGCGCCAATGTTGTTTGAATCTGTGATGAAGTAGAATAAGGCTTTGTCCTCCGTTACATAAGCGGGAATTAAGATTGCATCCTCATTCTCAGCCAATAATGCTTCCTGAGGTTCATCATAAGAAATTTTTATTTCTGAAATAGACCATACGGTAAATACCGATATTAATCCGATGCTCAACGCTATTATTGAAATGAATAATTTAGATTTCTGCTTCATAGTACATCCCCCTTTCTTAAATCTTAAACGGTATATTACCATTTAAGTTCCTCCTTGATCTCATTTTACCTTAATTTTCAATAAAAGAAGCTTACTTAATGAAAAATTTTAAAAAGGCGAGAAAAATGAACGAGAAAAATAGCACCGCCGATTCGCATTAATTAGGTTGATTAAACCTGTACGAATTGAGGTACTATTTGTTGTTATAAAGTTGTGATTATTTGTTGCTAAAATCTTTGCGATTTCAGATGTTATTCGGGTTTTTGTACCAGTGAACCGAACGGGTTAGGATTTATCTCAAGGGTCTTTTTATTATGACTACAATTACACGGCTGACTCAGATTTTATTTTTGAGTTTAGCGGTATTTATGGTAAGCCAGTAGTTGCGAGACAACTAATTCAAGTCAAATTTAATTAAGAAAAAGGAGAATCATTATGGAAAATGCAACAGAGCCAGTAATTGAAACTACAGAAACAGATGCAGTAGAAAATGAGGGTGTTACTGAAACTGTTGATACAGAACCAGCAGAAGTTGATCCACTGGAAGAAGCTCATAAGCAATTAGAACAGCGTGAAAAAGAATTGTTTCAGCGTGAGGTAAAAGCAGAGCTTAAAGAAAATGGACTTGTGCAGTTTGCGGAAGTTGTATCAATAGCCGATGAAAAAGAGCTAAAAGAGACTATCAAAAAGCTCTCTGCAATTGTCAACGATCTGAAAGTTTCTCTTTCCTATCAACCAACCGATAACACTAAGCAAGATTCATATACAGTAGCTAAACAAAATGGAGATTCGAAATCAATGATTAAAGCACTTTTCGGTAACCGCTGATTAGTGCTTTTTAAATTGACTAAAACTAAAACCTAAAGGTGGAATATTAAATGTTTAAAGTAGAAGATAAAGTAATTGATTTGCGTGACGTGCTAGTAGAGGTAAATAAAAAACAGAACCCATTTACAACTTTCTTGCTTTCAAAACAGGTAAAAGCAACTGCTCCCGTTTATAACTGGATTCAAACAGAAATTGCAGACAGTGCCGTAACGCTACAGGAGGGCGGAGATGCTCCTGAATATACTAAAGACGGTCAGGAACTAAAGCAGATTTATTTAGAGCTATTCGCAAATACTGCAACAGTTTCTAACACTGCTCAATACTCTAGCCATCATGGTATTAGTGATTTGCTTGCTAAAGAAGTAGATTCTAAAACTAAGGCTATTAAACGGCGTGTAGAAAATAAGCTAATCCACGGAAAAGGCTCTTATGACGCTTCTACAGGTACTTATCACACTTCTGGTATTCTTGAGCAGATTGACGCAGATCATCAACTAAAAGGCGGTTTCTTTGATGACGCTGCTTTTGAATCAGTTGTAGAAAAACTATATGATGCTGGCGTTTCTGACAACATGATTGCTTTCCTTCCTGCATCTATGAAGAAAAATCTTGTTGATTCTGCTAACGTTGTTCACCTTGCACGTGAGAAATTCATGGGCTTTGACGCAGATGTTTACTCTACGGTCTATGGGCAGGTCACATTCTGCCTTACAGAGGAATTAGGTAAAGGCAAAATGTTCATCGCTAACCCTGAATATATTGAAATGCCTGTCCTAATTCCTTTGCATGGTCAAGTTGAGCCAGTATCAGGTTCTAAACAATCTGTATTCCTTGAGACTCAACTAGGTATTTCCCTATTGAACGAAAAAGCAGCAGCATCTTTTGAAGTAACAGAAGCATAATCATATAAGACACTTGCCTTAACGGTGAGTGTCTTTTCTATTTTTAAATGGAAGTCAAAAATTTAAATGAGAAGAGGGAAAGAAGATGGAAAAAGAAAAGCTATTTTTACTTAGAAGAAAAAAGCAAATTAAGCTTAGAGAAATTGCGGAGTTTATTGACTGTTCTATTGCAATGCTCTCACTCTTTGAGAATGACAAAGCTAATTTAGACATCAATAAGCAAATTCTTTATAAGCAGTTCATTGAGAACTATTAATCACATAAAAGAAAATCCCATATGAGAAGGAGTGAAAAAATGACTCACTCAACTTAGCTTTCCTTTTTCTCGTAAGCAGTCAGACCGTTGACTATTTTACTGGTTTTTAGAAACCTTTGAGGAAAAGGAAGCTTTACCTAAGGAAAATTATTTTGAAGAATCATTATTTATGAAACAAGAATTACTAGAATTGATACCTGAATGGGCAACCCTAAAGCAAGACAGAAATTTAACTTTAACAAATGATCTTGATTCATTATTATCCTGTGCTTTATTGAAACACGTTTTTGGCTATGAGATTAATTATTTCTATTCATTCAGTAAAGTATCAGCATTGAATTTACAGGATAAGCGTAAATCTATAGGCGTTGATCTCGCTCTAGTTAAAGGCTATACCTACTGCAATCATTTAACCATGCTTGACGCAGCCAGTTATAAAAACCCTGATTCGGCCAATATCAATAACCTGCTGAACATTAGCCGAGATACTTATAATAAAAAATTTGCTATGAGTACCTTCATAATGTTGTGGTCATTATTAGGCATGGAAACGGAAGGACTGTCCGATGATTTAATTAAGCTTCTGCTTTCGGTGGATTCAGGATTTAAAGGTTATTATCCTGAGGAATACCGATATATTTTCATGGATCATTTAGATTTATTAGGAATGAGCCATTTTGCAGAAGTCTTAGAGAGAACCCATATTGCAGATATGTATTACTTTAAGGAGGTAAATAATTTAGACGCTTCTATTGTCCTTAACAGGAAAAACAACAAGCTTAAATTTATTGAAACTGGTCGTTCTATTAAATGGGATCAGCAGGAAGTAGATTTAGATTGGTTAAGTAAAACAGTCGGCTTTAAGGTTGAGCTTCCTAAAGGCGAATTTACTGAAATACAGAAATTAGAGAATGAAAAGCTTGAATGGCATGAACTGACGAAAACAAAAATTGAAGAGTCTTTTAGTTATGCTTTCGTCTATAAGGATAAAGTTAAAGTTTCAACTCACATGAAAGGAGAATCGCAATGAAGCAACTGAGTGATAAGGATTTTTTCTTTTGCTATAAGAAGTCTATGAGTTGTTATCTTAGAGATCAAGGTTTCCACTATATCTTTAAAGCTAAGTCTATTAAGAATGGTGAAACCTTTACTCTGTATCAGAAATCTTCACAACTTCAACAGGCACTAGATGAATACGGTGCATAATTTTATGCTTTTGGAGTTTTCAGGAGAATGATGTATACTATCAAATATCTTGCAACTAGCAATTGTTTCGCTACGCTACTCAATCGCCAGTTGGTGCTTACGCACGTAGGTTTTTTATTTTTATAATAAATTCCTACAACTATCCTATAGAATATATATATTTATCTATAAGAAGGTTGTAGGAATTTTAAACTTTTTAAATGGAAGGGAATCTTATATGAAAAATTATAATTGTTTTAGCTATAAACAAATGAAGTATCTATTAGAAAATGGGCAAATTCCTGTTCATTGTATGGCTCATTCAGAAACGAAAAAAACTTTTTGGGTGTTTACGCAAAACGAGTCGTTGTCCCTGCTTTTAGAGAAGTGGACGCAAAACAAAATTAACTTATAGAATTGAGAGGACTTATAGAATGACACTTATAGAGAAAATTACACTTACAGAGTATGAAGCAATTTTACTTACAATGGAGTACGGTTTTGAAGGCAATGAGTTTAATACTGCCAAATGGAAAAAGAATGGCGCACTTGATGGCACTAAGGATAAAGTTACAGGCGAATTTAGCGATAGAGCTATCTTAGCTTTAATAGCAAAATTAAAAACTTTTTATCATAATGTGCAAGTAGAGGGCAAGGGTAAAGGCAGACATTATATCCTTTGGGGGAAAAAAGAGATTCAGACAGAAAGGGTTTTTAATTATAATTCTTTTGCTTCTACTCCAGAGGGAAATATCATGATTGAATATGTGTTCAATCGGTTGTTGAAAATCAAAACTAATACTCTTAGCATTACTAGATGGACTTCCTTAATCGGTTTGCCAAAATTAGACGACAATTCTTTAAAAGCAGCATTTGAAGAAATGAAGGAATTATATTCGTTCAATTTAGGAGAGAATACTGAAAAGGTTATTAATAAGACTATTAGGGAGATCAATTCAGTCATTAACAGTAGAAACGTAGATATTATTAGAAATGCTTTTAACCACTTAAAGAAGCAAAACAGAATTGAAATTACACCTCTGTACTATTTCCGAAAAATTGACGGCAATGTACAAGTCGTTGATGTCATTGAATATAGGGAATTGAAAGCGGACATTAAGATTTTAGTTGAGGAACAAGAAGTAGCATATCAAGACTATATGAACGCCAGACGTTTCAATAATTTTCACTCTGAGGAATTAAGAGAATGTAATAAAATCGTGAAACAGCACTTAAAGGATCAAGAAATTGACTATGAATTTGAACGCCTGTTTGTAGATGTCGTAAATAAGAAGGTAGTTAGAGAGCTTGATGAACAAGAAGTAAATAGAGCATGGTGCAACAATTTCATTTCATTGGCTCAAGACAAGCAAAAGAAAGAAAAATATAAAAATTCCCAATATCTTTCTAAAGAATTTTACCTTTTAAATGTCTGTATTCTGTTGAGAGCTTACTTGAGTAAATCGCAACTCTCTATTATTGAAGAAGAAACTACAAATTTAGAAAAGCGATTTGCAACCATGTACGACAGATATGTTGAAGCAAAATTATTAGAAGAGGAAGAAGAAAAACCAAAAGGATTTGGACAGACCATTGAGCATACTGCTTGATGGTTTTTTTGTGCAGAAAATCTAAAGGAGAAGATCAGTATGAATATTTATGAAGCACTAAAAGAAGTGTCATGGAAAAAGCGGTTGTATTTTACGTGGAAGCATGACATTAGCTATAACCAGACCAAAGAGAAAGAAACGGCTGAGGAAATTATGGATAAGCTTCAGGTGAAGTCTATGAATGAATACATCAAATGGGAACGGACACCGCAGTATTTGCAATTGCTTTCTCTGTATTTAGAATCAAAGTTTGCTAATGATTTGGAAGTAGTCTATACCAATACAGCCGAAAGAGCAAAAGAGGAAGATGCAGATGAAAAGAGCATTAAACTGCTCTTGCAGATTCAGAAAGAAATTCGCTCTTTCAATAAGGCAGCAAGCAATGTTAAACCATCTGATTCTAATTCATTTGATGATTTGGAGTTGTAATAGATGGTAGTAGCTATAGAAAAGAAACCGACAAACAAGCTAGAAACCGTAATGAATGACTTTGAGTTGTTCGCTAAGAACTTTGTAGAGATACAGAATAATGATGGTGAGCGTCAGAAGTTTACTTTAAATGAAGCTCAGTTAGATATAGAGAACTTGCTTAAATATAACAAATTTTTAGTTGTGCCGAAAAGTCGTCAGGCAGGGATTACAACTTACATGCTTGCGAAAGCTCTACACCTTGCTTGTACCGTTCCTAATCAAAATATATTGATTGTCAGTTATTTAGGTGCTTCCGCTAAATCTTTGTTCGACAAATTAAAAGATATGAACTCTACTTTGCCGAGAAAGAAATATCCTAATGCTTTCCCTAAAGTAAAGCGTGAGAACAGATCAGAATTGTTCTTTGAGAATGGTTCACGTATCACATCCACAACGGCAGGGGATAAGGATATTGGCCGAGGAATTACAATAGACTTCTGCCTATTGTCAGAGCTTGCTTTTTACAATGATATTGATAGGCAGTTGCTATCAGTTATTCAATCACTTGCCAAAGGAAAGCACAGCAGATTGATTATAGAATCTACAGCAAAAGGGATGAACTCTTTTCATGAGCTTTGCATGAACGCAGATAAAGGGAAGAGCCGTTTCAAAATGTACTTTATTCCTTTCTATCATAGATTGTACTTGAAGCAATGGAAAACAGAAATGGACGAAGCCGAAGCATGGTTTAAATCAACCAATAGCGGTACTAGAATGTCACCTAAGGATTTTGAAGAAGATGAAAAGATTCTCCATGAAAAAGGGTGCGCTATTCGTTCCCTCATGTGGAGACGTTTTAAGCTACTTGATATGGAGTTAGAAGAGTTCCACCAGGAATACCCATCCAATCTATATGAAGCTTTTGTAGCGTCAGGAAATGGCTTATTTAAGCAATCTAAGGTATTGGAGCGCATGGAGCATATTATAGAGCCGTTGAAGCGTGATGAAGTTGAAGAGGAAATCCCTCAATCACTTTATCGCTTTATTGGTCGTGGATTAGAAATTTATCATTTGCCTAAGCGTGGTAAACGCTACTACTCAGGAATTGATGTGGCTGCTGGTGTTGGGGGAGATGATTCAACCCTAAGTATGCTGAATGACGATGGACAGGAAGTTTTAGCATTCTTCTCAAATAAAGTTAGTCCTCATGAATTTGCTGAAATCATCAATACAATTGGCAGATATTATAACTACAGTTTTCTTTGTGTAGAGAGAAACAGTTATGGATCAGTCGTATTGCAGCAACTTAGAGAAGTCCATGAATATATGAACCTGTATAAAATGAAGTCTTTTGATGAACGTGGACGGAAGAAATTAAAGCTAGGATTCCTTACTACAGAAAGCTCTAAAAAGATAGCCATTTCTAATTTCAGACAGAACTTTGAAACAGGCATGATAAATATAGAGTGTAAAACACTGCTGGAACAAATGACGATTTTTGTCGAAAAAGATGGCAAGTTAGGGAACAAGCGTGGGGAAAAAAATAAGGACGATTTAGTAATTAGCATGATGTTAGCCAATGTAGCAATGGGAGAAGGAAAGTGGTATGTCTAATTTTTTGGACATACACCAAAATAGAAAGATGGGTGTTCAAATGAATTTAGAAGAATATATTAAAGTCAAACATAGAAATAATGAGCATTGGTTTATTGAAGAAGTGAACAGCGTTGCCAATCAGCAGCGACTATTAAATGTAGAAGCCAAAAAGGATTATCTAATGGGTTATCATAACGTCCAGAACTTACCTTCATTTATGTATAACGGTGAATTGGTAACGCCTAGAAAGATTGTATTGCAGACCGCAAAGACGTTATTGCAATTCCATACGCAATTTCTTCTAAAAAATGACATTGTACTTACTGGCAATGAGAAGATGATTGATGAATTGAATAAGGTAAATAAGCTAGGAAAGTATAATGCTAAAAACTTGAAAATCCTTTCCAATCTTCTCAAATTCGGTTCATGTGCTGAATATGTCTACTATAATAAGAAAGGATATATTGATTCTAAAATTATTCCCTCTGACGAAGGAACGCCTATCTACAATCACCAAAATGAAATGATCGCTTTTGTTCAGTCATTTGTATTTGATGGGATTTCTTACTACACACTTTATGAAGAGGATGTAGTTAAAGAATATACTAATGAGGGTGGGAAAGTTAATCTTGTAAATCAATTTGCTAACCTGAGTGGACTACCTATTCACTATCATACTCATAACGAATACTCAGACATTGAGGGATCAAGCGTATTAGATGATTTCATTGGCATCTTAGACAATATGGAATTGCTATTGTCGAAAACTGTCGATGCTACTTATACTCATTTTCAGGGGATTCCAGTTATCACAGGGCAACGTCTAACTACAGGGGGTATTCCTAAAGAGATTATCGGCGGTGGATTAGTGCTAGATGATGGCTCAACATTTGATTTTAAGAGTAATGATCTGGACATTAACGCATTTGAAACATTATATAACCAATTGAATCAGAGCCTATTAGATGTATCTGCTACTCCTGCTGTCTCTATGAATAAGAGTGATGTGAGCAATCTATCAGAGGTTAGTATTAAGATGCTATTCAGTTTGGCAGAAGTGAAAGCAGCAGAGAATGAAAGCTATTTGCGTGATGGTATGATGGAGCGTTATGACAAGGTACGCAAGCTATTGAGCTTTAAAGGCGTGACGATCACAGATGAACAGTATGCTACTCTTTCGTTACTCTTTACTTATAACCGTCCATCTAATGAGAGCGAGAGAGTGAAGGACTTGAAAGAGCTTAGAGCTATGAACGCTATCAGCATGGAGAGCTTGCTTGAACATTCGCCTTACACAACTGATGTAATGCAGGAGATTGAGAGAATGAAGTTAGAGGAAGATGGAAAGGCTATTGAAGTAGATGGGAAAGCAGAACCCATTCAGATTTGATAATAGAATTAGATCATCTCTGAAAAAAATATGAAAATATCCTGAAAATATCCTGAGAATATATTTGAAGTGAATCAGATACTTTAGTGTAGTGAAGTGTTTGGTTAATGGTATGAAAATATGGTGAGGATAGATGAAGTTTACTGTTCATCCGATTATGAGGAAACATGGGGAAAATAGGGGAGGATGAGATTAGTGGTAATATCAGAAATTTTTCTCTGTTATATGAGAAGCCGATTCCAAAAAAAATTTTAAAAAAGGGGTGCAGGGGAAAATGATCCTTGCACTCTTTTCCATTATATTGGAAGAAAATTTCATGTATCTAAAAACTTCAATTGAGAGATCGAAATTATAAAAAGGTGTCATAATGTGAATTATATAACCTTTATTCGGTGGAAATAGAGAATAAATATTATAAACTGCTAAATGTATAGAAATACCATAATATATACAAATAATCGCATATTTAAATCCTGTTATTCATGTGACTTTAGAGTGCATAATACATCAATATATACAAACTGAGTCATATCAAGGTTTTAGACGTTCATTTAAGTTGACATAAGGTAAGTTATCGGAAGTAGAGATATTTTTATACATTTCTTATTCACACGATGCCCCAAAAGCTAAAACAGTGCGCCCACCACTCACGATTTTTCACCCACATAATATTTAGAAAATTCCCTGCTCCCCCCTATCGAGTGGTTATATAGTAATGGTACAATTTAATTATCAATTATAAATGGGGGGAAATCTGATGGTTAAAAGGGGTGTTTTGACTATTGTATTATCTGTAGCTTTCTTATCTGCCTGTAGTGATGAGGAAGCTAATACAGTAGAAGAAAATTCAGTAGGTAATTCTGACATAACTCAAGAGTTACTTGTTGAATACGAAGAGTATTTAGAACGTGGTCATGAATTAACACTTTTCAAAGACTATAATGACAAAGTAGCAAGTGGTGAAATTGCTCATAAAAACGATACTGAATTAGCCGACATATATAATAGAGCAATTGTTAATTCTGT
Organism: Planomicrobium sp. YIM 101495; assembly: GCF_009707665.1. Classification (GTDB taxonomy): domain Bacteria; phylum Bacillota; class Bacilli; order Bacillales_A; family Planococcaceae; genus Planococcus. Next base: position 691,249 of record NZ_WLZW01000001.1, on the reverse strand, counting down.
AGACGATGATTTAGAAGAATATTTGCGAGATCAAAGCAGTTTTACGCAAGAATATATGTATGATGAAACAAAAGACTATATTGAAAATGCCAAATACGAATATGAACAAGAAGCAATTAGCAATCTGGATCAATATATAGAAAATATGGATGAAAACTTTAAGCCTACTACCAAACTAGGATATATAAGTACAAGTGGTTATCTTTCTAACAGTCAAGAGGTATTAGCATTAGACGCATATGTAAACCTTCTAATGAATCAAGATAGTCCTGCTGCATATCAAAAACTTTATACAAATGTAAAACCACCATATAAAGGTATCCGATCAAGAGAAATTACTAAGTTTTTAAATGATAAGGGAATCAGATTATTTGTATGGGAAGATGCTTATAAAAAAGCAAACGCATCAGAATTTAAAGCTAGAATCGGAATGACCACCGATCAAGTATTGGAATCTACACTAGGAAAACCTAATAAGATTAATAGAACTGTGACTCAATCAACTGTAAGTGAGCAATGGGTATATGACAATGGGATATATTTGTATTTTGATAATGGAATCTTAACGAGCTTTCAAGATTAATTTTACCTCTTTAAATTTTTGTAATTGAAAATGAGAGGAGGTGAATTTAATGGCTCGTGAAAATGCTTTATTTATGGAAGCTACATGTAGGAAAGCTTTAAATATTGAAGATAGAGGCGGTTTGGATGGTTTAATTGATGCTGATACTATTAACAGTGTAGGAATGGGATATTATGTTCTTAGTGCGACTTTATCGCCTTATTTTAAATACGGGAATAAAGATCAAAGGATACTAATAGATAATTTCTTATCACAATATAGTACTTTGTCCGACAATAGCATTGATTACGATGAATACAATGAAATTCTTGGGGAAGCTCTTACTGACTTGAGAAAGCTATTACCTCTATTAGACTAATGAATTTGAGTCACATCTTAATGATGTGGCTTTTTCTTATGCTCGTTTTCAACCAACTATAGAAAGGAAAGATAAAATGAAAAATATTCAACGCTTAGAAATGGAAACAAAGGGGATTGCTCTATCGCAGCAGGAACTAATTATCTATCTACAGGAAAACGGATTGCAACCGCATGAGGAATATAATGCTCAATCTCCTTCTGCTAAGAAAGCTATTTTCCAAACTGCATTATCTACATTGGAGTCAGTCGCTAACAACCCTGAAATGATGCGTAACGTTAAATTGGATGATATGACGGTTTCAGAGTTCCATGAGAATCTAACAGACCGCATAGATCAACTAGAGAAGAAAATTCGTGGCATGAGAACAGACAATAATCAATCTGATTTCTTCATGCTATTTAATTAAGGGGGGAGAACGATGAATCTATTAACGAATTACACTTTAATTAATGATACATTTGATTCTCTTTCTGAAACTGTATTGATTAATGGTGAACCGCAGAAAGCCATTATTGCTACTGCCTATTTAGGGATGGTAGAGAATCGTCATATCAGTTCCTTGCAGCCATTTAGAAGAGGGGATTATGTTGAGCATAGAGGACATTTGTATATTGTTAATGAAGAAGTCAAAACGCCACGCCATAATAAATATCGTGCTACTATGACTAGTTGCAACGTTTCTATAGAGGTTCGTGATTTCTTAGGAAGAGTCATTGATAGATTTGATGAGTTAGGAAGACCAATCTATGTAGACGCTTATTCCGATCCTTATTTGATTCATGGAGTTATGAAACAATGGGAACGTAGCTTAAATGATGCCTTTGCTCTGCAAATGATGGAAATTGCTTTCTTTGTTGATGTGCGTGATACTCCTGAAGCGAGAGAGCAGTTTAAAATCAATAATGTTTATACCATTAAGGGAATGGCTGTATCTGTAGTCATGCACGACTTATCACAAAATGGCTTATTAGGATTGCTATTCATTAAATCGGGGAAAACACCCCCTTATTAATCACACACCTTAAAGCATAAATCCTAGAAGTTGGTTAAGGATATAGACAAATTAAAATCCTAATGGTATAGTTTTCTAAACAGAAATAGTGGATTTAAACTACTTACAAACATTGATATAACAACGGATGATGCAAATGGGACAAAAACCGTCGCAGAAGAAAATCAATCAAATGATGACTCAAATGAATAAAGCATCTACATCTGGAACTAAAAAAGTGAAAGAGAAGAAATAATTTTTTTAAAAAAAGGAGCCGTCTTAAAAAATCATGCATATGATTTTTAGGACAGCTTCTTTTGTTTCAAATTAGAAAAAGCGGCCGGACAAGTGAAATCACCCGTTCGGTCGCTTTTTTTATCTAGAAGAAACCTTAAGCTTCTGCTGGTTTCCGGTTTTTATAAAGTGTATACATCCCAGTTTGCACTGGACCGGATAGATGCGATTCAATCTCCGCGACCGCTTCGCACAGTGCGTCGACGTCGATGCTTGTCTCGACACCCATGCGGTGGAGCATGTTAACGACATCTTCGGTTGCGACGTTGCCAGTTGCGCCAGGAGCAAACGGACAGCCGCCGAGTCCGCCTGCCGATGAGTCGAATCGGTCGACACCAGCTTGTAGAGCAGCGGAAATGTTTGCCAGTGCCATTTTCCGTGTGTCATGGAAGTGGGCGGAGATTAATGTATCCGGGAATTCTTTTTTCAGCTCAGCGAATAGCTCGTAACTTTCCTTCGGGTTCGCCATGCCGATCGTATCCGCCACACTCAGCTCATCGACGCCGAGCTCAACGAATTGTCGGCAAAGTTCGATTGTCTCTTTCGGATCGATCGCCCCCTCAAACGGGCAGTAGAAAGCTGTTGAAATACAAGCACGAACAAACTTTCCTTCCACTTTCAAATCTTTGATAAGCGGTTCGAGTGCATCCATGCTTTCCTGTGTGGATTTATTGATGTTCTTCTGATTGAATGTATTCGACACTCCGACGAATACAGCATAGGCGTCTGCACCTGCTTCTGTTGCAGCTTCAATCCCGCGGGCATTCGGCGTCAAGACGAATTGCCGGCCGACCTTTTCGGCACGGGCGACGATCTCTTTCGCATCAGCCATTTGTGGCACCCATTTCGGTGAAACGAACGATGTCAATTCCATCTCGGAGACGCCGGCTCCTTGCAGTGCGCCGATAAAGGCGAGTTTCGTTTCGGTGCTGACGGGCGCTGCTTCATTTTGCAGGCCATCACGCGGGCCGACCTCGATAATTGTTGCGTTGTTTGGTAAACTGAACATGTAATCCCTCCTCGATACTATTGTATCGATAGGGTGGAGCAACAAGCAAATGGTTTTATAAACAAGGGGGAAATGAAATGTCGAAGGAAATCGTAATTGTGAGCGCTGTCAGAACCGGAGTCGGATCATTCATGGGTTCACTGAAAGATGTACCGGCAACGGAATTGGGAGCAATCGTCATCAAGCAAGCAATCGAGCGTGCAGGCGTCAAGCCGGAAGCTGTATCGGAAGTCATCATGGGGAACGTCTTACAAGCAGGTCTTGGCCAAAACCCTGCACGTCAATCAGCGATGAAAGCAGGATTGCCGGAAACGGTTCCTTCCATGACGATTAATAAAGTATGTGGCTCGGGTCTCAAAGCGATCCATCTTGCTTATCAAGCGATTTATGCGGGGGATGCAGATATCGTCGTAGCAGGCGGAATGGAAAACATGAGCCAGGCACCATACTTGATGCCGAAAGCGCGTGAAGGCTACCGTATGGGAGACCAGAAAGTCGTCGACAGCATGGTCGCAGACGGATTGACTTGTGCGTTCAACGATTACCATATGGGAATCACAGCGGAAAACTTGTGTGACCGTTACGAAATCTCGCGTGAAGAGCAGGATGCATTCGCAGCGCGTTCACAGCAACGTGCAGCAGAAGCACAAGCATCCGGCAAGTTCACGGAAGAAATCGTCGCAGTGGAAATTCCGCAGCGTAAAGGCGATCCGATCATCTTCGATCAAGATGAGTACATCAAAGCTTCATCTACGGAAGAGAAACTCGGGAAACTCCGTCCGGCATTCAAAAAAGATGGTAGCGTAACAGCAGGTAACGCATCGGGAATCAATGATGGTGCAGCTGCAGTCGTAGTCATGTCGAAAGAAAAAGCGGATGAGCTTGGCATCAAGCCACTAGCGGTGATCGCTGCAAATGGCAGTGCGGGTGTAGCGCCGGAAGTCATGGGGATTGGACCGGTTCAAGCTGTCAAGAATGCATTGAAGCGCGCAGACATGGAGCTTGGTCAAATCGATTTGATCGAAGCGAACGAAGCGTTTGCAGCACAATCCATCGCGGTTGACCGCGAATTGAAATTCGACCAAGAACGTTTGAACGTCAATGGTGGCGCGATTGCAATCGGACACCCGATCGGCGCGAGTGGTGCACGTATTTTCGTGACATTGCTTCACGAAATGCAGCGCCGTGATGCGAAGACCGGTCTTGCAACGCTTTGCATCGGTGGCGGACAAGGTGTTGCTACAATCGTAAAACGTCCATAAGGAGCGAACGCAATGGCAAAACAGAAAAAACAGTCTCCGAAAGAGGAGCCGAATGGTTTGTTCTCGGATGAAATGCTGGCGAAGCTGAAAGAAACAAAAAAAGAGCTTCAGCAAGAAGAGCGCAAGCAGGAAGAAGAGAAAGAAGCCCAGCGTGTATTCGAACGGAAGCAACGGGAAAAGAACATGTCGTTCGGGGAATTGCTTGAACGGTATGGCGACAAAGGGAATAAGTTTTAATGATGGATCCGCAGCCTTAAAAAAGGTTGCGGATTTTTTCGTAAATTGAAAAATAAACGTGAATTAATGATATTTCCCTTTGACATCTATATTAGAATGCAGTAAAGTGTCATATGGACGAACGATAACGAGTCCGTATCTATATAATATTCGTATTTTAGGAGTGACATCAATGGATAACGTATTTGATTATGAAGATATTCAACTAGTACCTGCAAAAGCGATCGTCGACAGCCGTTCACAGTGTGACACATCTGTAGAGTTCGGAGGACGCACATTCCGATTGCCTGTCGTACCAGCAAACATGCAGACGATTATCGATGAAACTATTGCCATTAAAATGGCTGAAAATAATTATTTCTATATCATGCACCGTTTCGAACCTGGAAAGCGCATCGATTTCATTAAAGATATGCAAGGCAGAGGCCTGTACGCTTCCATCAGCGTGGGCATCAAGCCTGAGGAATATACATTCGTTGAAGAAATGGTCGAACAAGGATTAGTTCCGGAATATATCACGATCGATGTCGCACACGGCCACTCGAACTCGGTCATCAAGATGATCCAGTTCATCAAAGAACGCATCCCGGCTAGCTTCGTCATCGCTGGGAACGTCGGAACGCCTGAAGCGGTCCGTGAATTGGAACATGCTGGTGCGGATGCAACGAAAGTCGGCATCGGACCAGGGAAAGTGTGCATCACGAAAATCAAAACAGGCTTCGGCACAGGCGGCTGGCAGTTGGCAGCACTTCGCTGGTGTGCTAAAGCAGCAAGCAAGCCGATCATTGCTGACGGCGGCATCCGGACGCACGGCGATATCGCAAAATCTGTCCGTTTCGGGGCATCAATGGTCATGATCGGGTCACTGTTCGCAGGACACGAAGAATCTCCTGGCCAGACGGTCGAAAAAGACGGAAAAATGTACAAAGAGTACTTCGGTTCGGCTTCGGAATTCCAAAAAGGTGAGAAGAAGAACGTCGAAGGCAAAAAAATGTTCGTGGAATACCGCGGTGCTTTAAAAGATACGTTGACAGAGATGGAACAAGATCTTCAGTCATCGATCTCATACGCAGGTGGCGACAAATTAAGCGCAATCCGCAACGTTGATTACGTCATCGTGAAAAACTCGATTTTCAATGGTGATAAAGTTTACTGAACCGAATCGACCGAATCTTGTCCTAGAAGCCATCATCTTGGCTCCTGGGACATTTTTGTATTTTAGAGGAAATTTAAAGTATAATTAGAGAACAATAAGGTTGTGACGGAGGGGAAGGAAAGATTTGGTACATTCAGAACACATGAAAATAAGGAAGTTATCAATAGAAGATTATCAGACAGTCAAAAGGTGGAGTTAAGATGAACTGTTTTGTGAAGCGAACGGGTGGGAAAAAGATAGGGAAGCTACTGAATTGCATAAATGGTGGACATATTGTGTAAAGGATACAAAGCCTGATTTTTGCAGGATGGGAATTGAATATGAAAATCGCTTGATCGGCTATGCAGATCTCGCCTGCATTCGAGATGGCTCTGCAGAATTTGGCATTGCAATCGGAGAATCTGCTTTATGGGGAAGAGGGCTAGGGACTCAATCCGCAAAGAGTATGATGGCCTATGGTGCAGATGTTTTGGGGATATCCAATTTCAGCGCTGAAACTCATGAAACCAATTTGCGTTCAAGAAAAATGCTTTGGCAACTTGGCTTTGAAGAGGTAGGAAAGGAAGGTTATGAAGAATACCTGGGGGAGAACAGCCGATTGATTCAATACGTATTGCGAAAAAAGACTGAAGGATTATAATGCCAGACGGTTGAGCTAGCGATAAAGCCAAGAAGCAGAATAGAAGCACCTTGTTTTTTGAAATATGATAGGATAAGTAAAAATCAAAAGCGGGGGAATTCCATGGGACATCTTCATGATCACGACCATACACATGGCAACAATAAAAAAACGTTATGGATCGCATTCGCCATCACGACTGTCTTCATGATCTTCGAAGCGGTCGGTGGCTGGCTGACGAATAGTTTAGCGCTCATTGCGGATGCGGGACATATGCTCAGCGATTCCATTTCGTTATTGATCGGTGTCCTCGCCTTCACGTTCGGGGAACGGGCAGCGGACCGGATGAAAACGTACGGCTACAAACGGTTCGAAATTTTGGCGGCGGTCTTCAACGGTGTGACGCTCGTGCTCGTCAGCCTGTATATTTTCTATGAAGCGTTCCACCGTTTCACGTCACCCGAAGCGATTGCTTCCGGCGGCATGCTTATCATTGCGGTCATCGGCTTTCTCGTCAATGTGCTGGTTGCTTGGATCTTGATGCGCGGCGGCGATACGAAAGACAACTTGAACATGCGTGCAGCTTTCCTGCATGTGCTTGGTGATTTGCTCGGCTCGGTTGGAGCGATTGCAGCGGCGATCCTCATCTTTGCGTTCGGCTGGATGTGGGCGGATCCACTCGCCAGCGTTATCGTTGCGGTGTTGATCTTGATCAGCGGCTGGCGTGTCACGAAAGAAGCGGTCCATATCTTAATGGAAGGAACGCCGAAAAATATCGACCTTGATGAAATAGTAGACGTGATTATTGCGGTTCCGGGAGTATGCGGAGTGCACGATTTGCATGTATGGAGCATCACGAGCGGAGACCATGCGTTATCCGGGCACGTCGTCATCGAAGACGGCATCACGTTCACGGAAAGCCAGCAGCTGCTGCGGGACGTTGAGAAGAAGCTCGGAGCGAAGCGGATCGGACATGTCACACTGCAATTAGAAGGAAAAGACCATCCGCACGTCGAGTCGATGTTGTGCCAAGGGACTCGATCACAAACAGACCATCCTCATGCGCATTAAAAAACAGCCCGGGAAGTAATTCTCCCGGGCTGTTTGCTTATGATCATTCGCGGTGCTGTGTATAGTTCTCCTGTTTCACTTGCTGGAATGCATCTTGAATCGTTTCCTCCGGTATTTGCTCGTGATAAGCACGCAGCGTGTCTTGCAGCTGCGTCTGTGAGCTTGCACCTGTAATGGCGGATGCCACTGCCGGATTGTGGAGCACGCTATGGAGCGCCAGTGCATGCAAGTCTCCGTGGACGTCCGTCAAGTCGGAGATGGTTTTCGCCAATTGTTCTTTTTCGTAGCTCATATAGTTGCCTTTCGTTTCCGCACGGCTCAGTCCGGAATTCGTTAATAAGCCTTGTGCGAGACTGCCGCGTGTGATGACGGAGACGCCTGCATCCTCAATTTGCCCGAGGAATTCTTCCGGGCGGCGGTCAAGGAGGCTGTACTGCATCATGATGGATGCCAAGTCCGCCTGGTCGAGGAAGCGGCGGATGACGTTCGGACGGATCGAGGAAATCCCGTAAGCACGGATCAGCCCTTCTTTTTTGAGTGTCTCGAAGGCATCGATCGTTTCTTCTGTATCGTCAGTGATCATCCCTCCGTGCAGCTGATACAAGTCGATGTAGTCGGTGCCGAGGCGGTGCAGACTGTTATGCACTTGCTCGGTGATGTATTCCTTCGTCGCGTTCCAGCTCACTTCGTCGGAATCGGCTTGCCATTCATTCCCGACTTTTGTCGCGAGAATGACATCTTGTCGTCTTGCTTTCAGTGCAGCTCCGACCAATTGCTCGTTCTCGCCTTTGCCATAAAAGTCGGCAGTGTCGAAAAAGCGGATGCCGTGATCGAATGCTTCGTCTATGATTGATTTCGCCACTTCAAGATCGTTCGGCAACGACATGCAGCCGAGTCCGATCTCACTTACTTCCAACTCACTCTTGCCTAATCGGTTGTTCTTCAAGATCAAGCACCTCCATCCATCTGTTTCTTCTATGGTATACTTTTTGGTAGACAATCCACAAACGAAATGAGGACCATCATGAAAAAATTTGAAGAACGCACAATCCATTCCGAAAGACTTTATGAAGGAAAAATCATCAATTTGAAAGTAGACGACGTCGAACTGCCGAACGGCAAGCAAGGGAAGCGCGAACTGATCGAGCATCCTGGTGCCGTCGCAGTCATTGCGCTGACGGATGAAGGGAAGCTAATCATGGTCGAGCAATTCCGGAAAGCACTGGAGCGGTCAATCATCGAAATCCCGGCAGGCAAGCTGGAGCCGGGCGAAGCGCCGGAAACGACAGCGAAACGGGAACTCGAAGAAGAGACGGGCTACCGTGCAGCTGACTGGAAGCACATTCAGACCTTCTCGACTTCACCGGGGTTCGCGGACGAAATCATCCATTTATATGAAGCGACCGGTCTCGAACGAGTCGAGCAACCAGCATTGCTGGACGAAGATGAATTCGTGGAATTGATGGAAGTGACGATTGAGGAAGCGGAAGAAATGATGAAAGACGAGCGGATTTACGATGCCAAAACAGCGTTTGCTGTTCTATGGGCAAAAATGACAACAAGTTAATGATAATAAAACAAATTATTAATTAATAATCATTATTATCTGAAGGCGCTCTTTCTATTGTAAATGAGAACGCTCTTTTGCTATAATAGAGGCAGTTTGAGGGAGGGCGTCACATGGAAACCAGAATCGATCGAATAAAAAAGCAACTCCACGCTGCGAGTTTCAAATTGACGCCACAGCGTGAAGCGACTGTACGTGTACTATTGGAACATGAAGAAGACCATTTAAGTGCAGAGGATGTTTTTCTGCTCGTGAAAGATAAAGCACCTGAAATCGGATTAGCGACTGTCTACCGGACATTGGAATTGCTGACCGAACTGAAGATTGTCGATAAAATCAACTTTGGCGATGGAGTCGCCCGCTATGATCTGCGCCAAGAAGGTGCTGCGCATTTCCATCACCATCTAGTTTGCATAGAGTGCGGAGCAGTGGATGAGATTCAGGAAGACTTGCTGGAAGATGTCGAACAGGTCGTCGAGAAACGATGGAACTTCCTTGTGAAGGACCACCGCCTGACGTTCCATGGCATTTGCTGGCGCTGTAATGATCGCGGAAGCGTAGAAGAGTGAAAAAGAAGGATGACCCGCGGGCGTCCTTCTTTTTGGTTCCAGAGCGAAATATTCTAGAAGTAGAACGACGAAGGGGGCAGGACGGTGGAAAAGGCAAAAGATGCACTTGCTGATTATCTCCATTTTTTACGGATTGAGCGCCAATTGGCTGATAATACATTGAGTTCTTATGAACGTGATTTGAAGAGTTACTTGAGCTACATCGAGCAGGTCGAACAGTTGAAGTCGCTGAACGAAGTGGAACGTGTACATATCTTGAATCATTTGAGGCATTTGAAGGAACAGACACATGCATCACGGACGATTGCGCGCCATATTTCCTCGATCCGCTCATTCCACCAGTTCCTCGTCAGGGAGCGCATCGTGGAAGGCGATCCGACGATTCATCTTGAGATGCCGCAAATGGAGAAGAAATTGCCAAACGTCTTGTCGATCGAGGAAGTGGATGCGCTGATCGAAAGCCCGGATACTTCGAAGCCGAATGGCGTCAGGGACCGCGCAATGCTCGAACTCCTTTACGGCAGCGGCATGCGCATCAGTGAATGCTTGCAGCTGGATGCAGAAGACATCAACTTGACGATGGGGTTTGTCAGATGTTTTGGGAAAGGTGGGAAAGAACGGATTTTGCCACTCGGCCAGTCAGCGCTCGGGGCTTGTCAGACATATCTCGGGGAAGCGCGCGGCGAATTCGCGAAAAATACTCAACCGACAAATGCATTATTCCTCAATCAAAGGGGAAAACGGTTAACAAGGCAAGGTTTTTGGAAATTGCTGAAGCAGCATGCACAAAAGGCCGGAATTCAGAAAGAGCTGACACCGCATACACTTCGTCACTCTTTTGCCACACATTTGGTCGAGAACGGTGCGGACTTGCGTGCAGTCCAGGAAATGCTTGGGCATGCCGATATTTCAACGACACAGATCTACACACACGTTAGCAAAACGCGACTGAAAGAAGTCTATTCACAATTTCATCCAAGAGCATGAAGGAAGTCTGACTTCCGACGAGAGCATCATCTGTGATAAAATGTAAGCGTAGACAAGGAGGAATTATAATGACAATGAAACCGTATAACCGGATCCATCTGATCGTCCTTGATTCAGTCGGAATCGGAGAAGCACCGGATGCAGATGCCTTCGGAGACAAAGGATCTGATACACTAGGCCACATCGCGGACGCGGTGGGCGGTTTATATATGCCGAACATGGAGAAGATGGGGCTAGGCAATATCAAGCCGGTCAAAGGGATCGAAGCGGCCACAGAACCGGCAGCTTCTTTCGGCAAGCTCCAGGAAGCATCTGTCGGCAAAGATACGATGACCGGACACTGGGAGATCATGGGCTTGAACATCGATACACCGTTCAAAGTGTATCCGGAAGGCTTCCCGCAAGAATTGATCGAGCAGCTCGAGGCGAAAATCGGGCGCAAAGTGATCGGCAACAAACCGGCAAGTGGCACAGCGATCTTGGATGAACTTGGACAGGAGCATATCGATACAGGCGCGATCATCGTTTATACTTCAGCGGATCCTGTCCTGCAAATTGCAGCACACGAAGAAGTTGTACCGCTTGAGGAGCTATACGCAATTTGTGAAGCGGCACGTGAATTGACGCTGTCACCGGAATTCCTGGTAGGACGTGTCATCGCACGTCCGTTCGTCGGCGGGCAAGGCAACTTCCAGCGTACATCGAACCGCCATGACTATGCGCTTGCACCATTCAGCCGCACAGTCATGAACGAGCTGAAAGACATCGGGAAAGACGTCATCGCGATCGGCAAGATCGACGACATTTACAACGGTGCAGGGGTGACGGAAGCGGTCCGCACAAAAGACAACATGGACGGGATGGACAAGATCATCGAAGTCGCGAAGAAACCATTCAACGGCCTGAGCTTCTTGAACCTCGTCGATTTTGATGCGCTATACGGTCATCGCCGCGATCCACAAGGGTACGGACAGGCGCTTGAAGCATTCGACCGCCGTCTTCCGGAATTGATCGAACAGATGGATGCGGATGATTTGTTGATCATCACAGCAGACCACGGCAACGACCCGACGTTTTACGGGACGGACCACACGCGTGAATTTGTGCCGTTACTTGCATACACACCGCGTCTGACAGTCGGGAATGAACTTGGCCTAGGAGAGACATTCGCTGATGTTGGTGCAACGATTGCAGACAACTTCGGCGCGAAACTTCCGGAATTCGGTACGAGCTTCTTATCCAAACTAAACCAATAAAGGTGGATGCAACTTATGAGAATGGTAGATTTGATCGAGAAAAAACGGGACGGTATCGAATTGTCGACCGAAGAAATCCAATTCATCATCAACGGCTATACAGCTGGGGACATCGAAGATTACCAAATGAGCGCATTTTTGATGGCGATTTACTTCAAGAACATGACAGAGCGCGAACGTGCTGACTTGACGCTGGCAATGGCGGCTTCAGGCGACCAGATCGACTTGTCTGCAATTGAAGGGTTGAAAGTCGACAAGCACTCCACTGGCGGCGTGGGCGATACAACAACGCTTGTTCTTGGGCCACTTGTGGCTGCTTGCGGCGTGCCGGTTGCGAAAATGAGCGGACGTGGCCTTGGCCACACGGGCGGTACAATCGACAAACTTGAAGCGATTGAAGGCTTCCACGTGGAATTGTCGACGGAAGACTTCATCAAACAAGTGAACGATCTGAAAGTGGCAGTCGTCGGCCAAAGCGGGAACTTGACGCCAGCGGATAAGAAATTGTACGCACTTCGTGACGTGACAGCAACAGTCAACAGTATCCCATTGATCGCATCGTCGATCATGAGCAAGAAAATCGCTTCAGGCGCTGACGCAATCGTTCTTGATGTGAAAACCGGGGAAGGTGCGTTCATGAAGACGCACGAAGACGCGGTAGAGCTTGCAAAAGCGATGGTCAACATCGGGAATGCAGTCGGACGTAAGACGATGGCAATCATTTCCGATATGAGCCAGCCACTCGGCTTTGCAATCGGGAACGCACTTGAAGTGAAAGAAGCGATTGAAACGCTTCAAGGGAATGGCCCGGAAGATTTGACGGAGCTTTGCCTGGTGCTTGGCAGCCAGATGGTCGTTGTCGGAGGCGGCGCTGAGACACTTGAGGAAGCACGTGGAATGCTTGAAGAGGCGATCTCAAGTGGCAAAGCGCTGGAAGTGTTCAAGGAGTTCATTGCAAGCCAAGGGGGGAACGCGGCTGTTGCAGACGACTTGACGTTGCTTCCGCAAGCGGAATTCGTAACACCGGTCCTATCACGCGAAGAAGGCTACATCGCGCATATGGAAGCGGACGATATCGGGACGGCTGCTATGCTTCTGGGAGCAGGGCGTGCAACGAAAGATTCCGAGATCGATCTTGCTGTCGGCATCGTCCTTCATAAGAAGGTCGGGGACCATATTGCCGCAGGTGAAGCGATTGCAACAGTCCATGCCAATTCGGAGACAATAGCGAAATGTGTGGAAATGATATATAATAGCATGGAAATCACGAATCAACCAACCGAGAAGAAGGAATTGATTTCTGCGCTGATCACTGAATGATCGATCTTGCCGGACCTTTCCGGCAAGATTTTTTTCTTTGCGCAAATGGAGGAGGATAACGATGCACCTTTATGGCACACAAAAAGTGAACGGGAGCGGCCACTTGGAAATCGGCGGGATGGACGCGACACAACTAGCTGCTGAATACGGGACGCCCTTATTTGTTTATGATATCCAATTGTTCCGCGAACGTGCGCGGGCATTCCAGGAAACATTCAAGCAAGCAGACGTTTCCTACCAAGTCGCTTATGCGAGCAAGGCATTTTCGAGCATTGCGATCTATCAAGTGGCAGCACAGGAAGGCTTATCGCTGGATGTTGTATCGAGCGGAGAGTTATACACAGCAATCCAGGCAGGCTTCCCGCGGGAACGCATCCACTTCCATGGCAACAATAAGAGTGATGCAGAGCTGCGTATGGCTTTCGAAGAAGGGATCGGCTGTATTGTCGTCGACAATTTCTACGAGATCCAACAGTTGACGAAATTGGCACAGGAGTATGACCGGACGATTCCGGTGTTACTGCGCGTTACACCAGGAATCGAAGCGCACACACATGATTACATAACGACAGGTCAGGAAGACTCGAAATTCGGCTTCGACTTGATGAACGGCCAGGCGGATCGAGCGTTCTTGCAAATGATGCAAGCAGACCGGCTGAATGTGCTCGGGCTTCATTGCCATATCGGCTCACAGATTTTCGAAACGTCCGCGTTCCGCTTAGCAGCAGAGAAGTTGGTCGGAAAAATGGCGGAGTGGCATGACAAGCATGGTTACACGTGTTCAGTTCTGAACTTAGGGGGGGGCTTCGGCATCCGTTACACTGAAGAAGACACGCCCCTCGAGCCATCTGTCTACGTAAAGGAAATGATCGAGGCAGTGAAAATTGTCGCAGGAGATTCGAACTATCCGGTGCCGGAAATCTGGATCGAGCCAGGCCGTTCTTTGATCGGTGATGCAGGGACGACGTTGTACACGATCGGTGCGACGAAACGAGTGCCAGGCATCCGCAATTATGCGGCAGTCGACGGCGGTATGTCCGATAACATCCGGCCCGCATTGTATGGTGCGAAGTATAGCTCAGTGCTTGCGAACCGCGCACAGGAAACTCTATCCGAAACGTATACGATCGCAGGGAAATGCTGTGAGTCGGGGGATAAATTGATCGAAGAGGCGCAACTTCCGGCCGTTACGGCAGGCGACATCCTGGCGGTATTCTGTACAGGGGCATACGGCTATTCGATGGCGAGCAATTACAATCGTCTCGCGCGTCCGGCAGTGGTCTTTGTGGAAGATGCCCGGGCCCAGCTTGTGATCCGGCGTGAATCGCTCGAAGATTTGATCAGCCACGATCTGTCATATGGCAAGAAGGAGTTGCAAGAATGAAGAAAGAGAATATTTTATTATTTATATTCATCCTGGTCATGGCGATAGGATGGGGACTTGTTTACTGGATCTTTTTTGCGGATAACGTAATCGGTTCATGAGCCGAATGACTCTTGAGTTATGGCAGGCAATATAGTAGGATGTAAAAAGCCGCAACAGATGAAAAAGAGGGATTCGATTATGTTATTAAGATATAAGAAATCATTCCAAAAAATCGCAATGGGGCTCCTATCATTCATGCCGAATGAGCGTGACTTGAAAAAATTGCAGCAGACGATGCATATTTATGAAGAAGAGCCGGAATGGCAATTGTTCTTATGGAAAAAAGATGAGGATTTTGTGGGACTGATCGGAATCGAAGTCGAGGAGTTCATTTTTACCGTGCATCATATTTCTGTAAACCCATCACACCGCGGTGAGGGGGTCGGACATGAGATGGTCCGCAAGATTACGGAAATGATGCAACAGCGGGGGATGAAAATGACCGTAGAGACGGAGCCGTTCCTGAAGAAAATATTTGAAGACGACGACGGCCATGTGGCTGCGGATTAATCAAAAAGCGTAAAAAAGCGGGCTGCCTGTGCAGCCCGCTTTTTGAATGAAGTGTTCAGAATTTATCGAAATTCTTCCGCTTGTTTTGTTCGCGCAAAGAGATGATGGAACTGCGGTCGCGAAGTCGATGTTTGTGCATCAAGTAATATACATCGTCTTCTGTCAATGTATAAGCGGATAGCGTGGTCTCGACTTCCTTCGTCAGTTCCTCGCCGATGAGCGGTAGCTTGAAGGGTTGAAACTCCTCGCGTTTCGTAACGGCTTCGATCGCCGTCCCGATTTGTTCGATCAGAGAATCGGCATCGAAGCCTTCCGTCCAGACACCGGCATCGGTAAGCTTCGGCTTCGCCCGGATGAAGGAGCGGAGCGCACCGGGATAATTGCTTCGTCGCCAGTGGTACATACCGACGGCCACTTGGATCCAGCCAGTCAATGGGTGGGTCTTATCTTTCGGGGCGATTTGCTTCCAGTAATCTTCACCGACTTCATGGCATTCGAAATAATCTGCTTCATAATTGAAATGGATGATAAAACGGATAAAGAGCGGATGGCGCAGCGGGTGCATTTTGGACCCCTTTCTACTATAATATGTTAAGTATCTTTTTAAAGTCAGGTGGAAATGGTATGTCTTATGAAGTGAAAGTGGAGGCGTTTGAAGGGCCTCTAGATTTATTATTGCATTTAATCCAGCGTTTGGAAATCGATATTTACGATATTCCGGTTTCGGAAATCACTTCACAGTATATGGAACATATCCGCGCGATGCAAGTTTTGGAATTGAATGAAGCGAGCGAATATCTCGTAATGGCTGCTACGCTACTCGCAATCAAGAGCAAAACGTTGCTGCCGGTGCATGAATCTGAAGAGGATGAATTCGATTATGAATATGTGGAAGAAGACCCGCGGGAACAACTGATTTCACGGCTTGTGGAATACCAGCGATTCAAGCAGGCAGCTGTCGGGCTGCAGGAGCTCGAGGCGGAGCGGGCGGCCATCTTCACGAAAGCCCCGATGGATTTATCGGCGGTCCAGCCGCTGGAAGCTTTTGAAGAACACGATATGGACGTTAATGTTTACGATATGCTCGCAGCATTCCAGAAACTCTTGAGACGGAAACAGCTGAAGTCTCCACTATCGACGCGTATTGCGCGACAGGAAATCTCGATCAAGGACCAAATGACATCGATTGTCGGAAGGCTCAAGGAACGGAATGGACGAACGAATTTTTCCGAACTCTTCGATTCAATAGAACGCTCGGTGCTTGTCGTGTCATTTTTATCGGTTCTCGAATTGATGAAGCGACAGGTGATCCATGTCGAACAGAAAGGTAATTTCACGGATTTGATGGTGGAATTAAGGAAGGATGAGTGGGAAGATGAAGACATCACTTTCGAGTAAAATCGAAGCACTTCTTTTTGTTGCCGGTGATGACGGATTGACGATCAAGCAATTGTCTTTCCTGACTGAATCGGACGAACAGGAATTGAAACGGCATCTCGGACTGCTGGAAGGGAAATACGACCAGAACGACAGCGGCATCATGCTGAAGCAATTGGCGGGTGTCTACCAGCTCGTGACGCGTCCTGAGATGGCGGACACCGTCCAGAAGCTTGCGGATAACCCGACAGCTCAAGCATTGTCGCAGGCTTCCCTGGAAGTCTTGTCGATCATCGCATACAAGCAGCCGATCACCCGTGTCGAAATCGAGGATTTGCGCGGCGTGAAAAGTGAAAAGGCGCTGCACACATTAAGTGCAAAAGCGCTTGTGCAGGAAGTGGGCCGCGCCGAACGGACGGGACGCGCGATCCTTTACGGCACGACAAAGGAATTCTTGGACTACTTCGGCCTCCAAAGCTTGAAAGAGCTACCGCCGTTGCCACAGGAAGCGGCATATGAAGAAGAGCAGGAAACAGATTTGTTCATGACCAAGCTGCAGGAAACATTCAAAAAAGAACCAGTCAAAGTTTGAGGACGACCAATAAAGAAGAGAAGGTGCTTATATGGAGAGATTACAGAAAGTGCTGGCACACGCCGGCGTCGCTTCGCGAAGAAAAGCTGAACAGATGATCCAAGACGGGAAAGTCCGGGTCAACGGGGAAGTCGTCAAGGAACTGGGCGTAAAAGTATCCGCAAATGACAAGATCGAAGTCGAAGGCGTACAATTGGAGAAAGAAACGAAAGTGTATTACCTCTTCTACAAACCGCGCGGCGTCATTTCCGCTGTGTCTGACGACAAGAACCGTAAAGTGGTCGCTGATTACTTCCAGCACATCGAACAGCGTGTCTATCCGGTAGGACGTCTTGATTATGATACGTCCGGCTTGATCCTCATGACCAATGACGGGGAATTCGCACACATGCTTACACACCCGAAATTCGAAATCGAGAAAACATACGTGGCCCGTTTGAAAGGCATCCCGAAGCGAGAGGAATTGCAGAAGCTCGAGCGCGGCATCAAACTGGAAGACGGCATGACGGCACCGGCAAAAGTGAAAATGCTGTCATCCGAGAAAAAACAGAGCAAAGCGATCGTCCAAATCACGATCCATGAAGGACGGAACCGCCAAGTGCGGCGAATGTTCGACGCGATCGGATACCCGGTCCAGAAGTTGAGCCGGGAGCAGTTTGCCTTCCTTGACCTGCGCGGCTTGAATGCCGGCGAATACCGGGAATTGACAGCGCACGAAGTGAAAGTCCTGCGTGTCCACGCGGAGACCGGCAAGCGCGGCTAACGTTCACAAACCCTTCAAAACTAAGGGATTAAGGGTGCTCGATCTTTGTTATAATGTTATTTGCATTCACCCCCTCAGAAGGAGGATAAACATGAGCGGCAACGATAAGAATACGAATAAACGCAACAAAAAACGCAATAGGACCATCATGCGGACGGCGATCATGGCACTTCTCGTGGCAGCAATCGGCTATACGATCTACAATAGTGCGACTGCTGGCGATGTAAGCGTCATGAAAGTTGGAGATAATGCACCTGACTTCACCTTGACGGATATGGAAGGGAACAGCCATAAGCTTTCGGATTACGAAGGGCAGGGCGTCTTCTTGAACTTCTGGGGGACTTGGTGTGAGCCGTGTGTCCGTGAGATGCCGGCGATGGACCGTCAATATGAAGAGTATAAGGAGCAAGGAATCCAAATCCTTGCCATCAACATTGCTCAATCGAATTTTGAAGTCCAATCATTCATCGACCGTTTTAACTTGTCCTTCCCTGTAACGATCGATTCGAACAAAAGCGTGATGGAAGCTTACAGCATCAAACCGTTGCCGACAACTGTTCTGGTCAATCCGGAAGGCAAGATTCAACGGATTGTCACTGGGGAGATGACGGAACAGGACATTGCAGGCTATTTGGAAGAAATCAGCCCGGAATAAGGAGTTTTTCTGATGGAAAAAGTTCAATGTAAATGTGGACACATTAACCCCGCAGGTACTCTTCTATGTGAGTCCTGCGGGCGTTCTTTGACGGAAGAGGGGCAAAAGGAAAAGCTGGTCGACATGCGCTATGAAGGGACGGCACGCCGCTCCCAGACTTATAACAAGTCGATCATCGACAAAACCTGGAACTTCTTCTCGAGCGTCAAGATCGGTGTTTCACTTATCGTCATCCTGCTCGTCGCAGCTGCGCTCGGCACTATTTTGCCGCAGGAGCAGTACGTACCGGTAGCCGAAAATGACGAAGCAGGATTAAAAGAGTATTATGGTGAAGTTTACGGCATCTTCGGTGATGTGTATTACTTCCTCGGGTTGCATGACTTGTATGATTCCTATTGGTTCATCATCCTTGTCGGCATGCTTGCGATTTCTCTGATCATCGCAAGTATCGACCGGGTCGTACCGCTTTACCGCTCGCTGAAAAATCAGCGCGTCCTGCGCCACCCGAGCTTCATGTCGAAGCAGCGCATTTATGCGAACGGTGCGGCAGCTGACGACAGTCTGGAAAAAGCAGGCGAAAAGCTGAAACAACTGAAATACAACGTGTCATTCGACAAGAATGGTTTGCTTGCCGAAAAAGGCAGGTTCTCCAGATGGGGCCCTTACGTCAACCATTTAGGACTCATCATCTTCCTCGGTGGCGTCATGCTGCGCATGGTTCCCGGCTTTTACGTCGATGAAATGCTTTGGCTGCGTGAAGGTGAAACACGCTCGATCCCTGAAGCACCCGGCTTTTATTTAGAGAATAAAGAATTCATACTGGAAACATATACGGGTGAGGGAGAAGAAGAGGTCTTCGGCCAAGCGATCGACCGCGTCGGAAACGTCGTCAAAACGTACCGATCGGATGTCGTTCTTTATAAGAACACTGACGATAGCGTACCAGGCGCAACCGATAACATCGAAGTGGAAAAAGAGTATTCGATCCTCGTGAACGAACCACTCAAGTTCGATGGCTATGCCGTTTACCAAATGGACTTCCGCTTGGATGAACTGAAAGCCATGTCATTCGCTTTGACGAACAAGGAAACGGAAGAATCGTTCGGCGAATTGACGATCGATCTGACGAATCCGGAAGAAGTATATGATCTTGGCAATGGTGCACGCGTCGAATTGATGGGCTACTACCCGGACTTCTCCGGCTTCGTAGACGGCGAGCCACAAACCGCAACACCGATCCCGAACAACCCAGGATTCTTGGTCGAGCTGTTCACGCCCGATACACCTGAAGGCGAAATCAGTTTCGTCTTGATCCAGAACACAATCGAACCGTTCGGCGACAATACACATAAGCTATCATTCCAAAACGTCGAAACACGTGATGTGTCTGGATTGACTGTACGTAAAGACCGCACTTTGCCACTACTCGGCATCGGCGGATTGATCTTCATGATCGGTGTTTGTCAGGGAATGTACTTCAACCACCGCCGGCTGTGGATTCAGCAGCAAGCAGATGGCACGGTCATTCTAGCAGGACATACGAACAAAAACTGGTTTGGCTTGAAGAAGGACCTGGATCAAGTGACTGAACATGCATCATTGCCAGCCTACATGGACCAGCAGGAAGAGTTAGAGAATCAAGAGAAAAAGGACGGTGACAACAAGTCATGAGTTTAGCCGATATTAGTTCGAATTTACTGTACGTTGCATTCTTCGCGTACTTAATCGCAACATTTGTCTTCGGGGGCGCAGTCAAAGGAAACAAACAGCGCACGTTCAAATCCGAGCAACGTTGGAGTAAAGTGGCATTCATCATCACCTTGATCGGTTTTGCTGCAAACTTAGGGTATTTCTTCACAAGATGGGGTGCAACAGGACACGCACCCCTGAGTAACTTGTTCGAGTTCGCTACGGCATTCGGCTTG
Source organism: Planomicrobium sp. YIM 101495 (assembly GCF_009707665.1). Taxonomy (GTDB): domain Bacteria; phylum Bacillota; class Bacilli; order Bacillales_A; family Planococcaceae; genus Planococcus. The sequence continues at coordinate 670,719 of NZ_WLZW01000001.1, read as the reverse complement.
ACGATCGTCGGTGGATTCGTCATCCTGTACGCAATCTACAAAACACCGGTTCTCGGCATGGTCGTCTTGCCGGTCGCTTTACTGATAATCGCATTCGCTTCGATGTTCCCAAGCGAAGTCAGCCCGTTGATCCCGGCATTGCAGTCGCACTGGCTAGCAATCCACGTATCAACAACGGTTATTTCTGAAGGGATCTTGTCGATGAGTGCTGCAGCAGGAATCGTTTACTTGCTGAAAGTCGTCGACATGAAAACGAAATCGAAGAAACGTTTCTGGCTTGAAACAATGCTCTACGCATTGGTTGTCGTTGTCGGTTTCATCATCGCGAGTGTAACGTTCAACGTGATGGACTACGAAGCGGAATTCACTTACGTCGACAAAGACGGCAAGGACCAAGAAATGGTCTACAACTTGCCACCGGTCTTCGGAATGAACGAACACGTTTCATTGACAGAAGGCACAATGGCACCACTTGTTGAAATGCCACCAGTCATCGATGCTGGTAAATTGACAACGATCTTCTGGTCGTTCGTTTTCGGTACGGTCCTCTACCTGCTAATCCGGCTCATCACACGTAAACGTTTGGCAGAATTGCTGCAGCCGTTAGTGAAAAACGTCGACCTGCAACTGATGGACGAAATCGGTTACCGCGCGATCATCATCGGCTTCCCATTGTTCTCATTGGGTGCGTTGATCTTCGCGATGATCTGGGCACAAATCGCCTGGTCCCGTTTCTGGGGCTGGGACCCGAAAGAAGTATGGGCACTTATCACGTGGCTCTTCTATGCAGCGTATCTACATCTTCGTCTCGGTAAAGGCTGGAACGGCGAACGGGCGGCATGGCTTGGCGTGGTCGGCTTCGCAATCATCATGTTCAACTTCGTAGTTGTCAACTTGATCATCGCTGGCCTTCACTCTTACGCATAATCAAAAATGACTGGACTACGCGTCCGGTATGAATAAAGAGAAGCCGCTCCGATGTGGAAACATGTCGGAGCGGCTTCTTCTATCGTGAGGAAGATTGGAAATGATTTATGCGGAGTCCGGCTGACCTCCATTCCAGAGTTTCACGTGCTGGAGGAGCAAACCCGAGCCTCCTCGGTCGCTATCGCAACCTGTGGGGTCTCGGATTCACTCTAATACTCCGGCACGTTCACTCTTCCATTCTGGCTCAGCTCGTTCGAGAATTGTGGTTTATATAGAATTTCAGTGATTGGGATGATCCCAGCATAAGGTGCCTTCTTCTCGTTCTATCAGAAGGTGTCGGGTATTGGCGGACAATTTCAGGAAGTTTGTCATCTCAAATTCAATTGAGACTCGTGAGCATCTCGTCATATCTCATCAATTTTTAGTTGCAATGCGATGCTGGATAAGAAGGGATCCATACTGATGCGCTCCCGATAACTTGTACACACAAAATCATCCGAAAGCGGCGGCCTACGCAGTCAGCCGCCTAGGCATTTACCTCAACACCAACAGTAGAGAGAAATGAAAATTGTATCTCATCACCACCTCTCCCACAACACCCAGCGGAGGAGGTGGTTTGGACTGGGCGGAGGAAGAAGACGAGCGTCCTTCAGCTTGGCTTCTTCCGGGAGCCTTGTCCGCAGCGACGAAGCGGATTCTCACGCGACATCCAATATTCTTTTTCTCTCGCCAGATCAGAACATCGGCGGCCTACGCAGTCAGCCGCCCAAACATTTAACCCAACACCAACAGTAGAATAAAACGAAAATTCCACCTCACCACTATTTCTTCCGGGAGCCCTGTCCGAATCCCTGAAGCGAAGATTTATGAAACACTTGCCTTCACCCCAAAATCCACCCACAAGGCTATTTCTATTTATTTTTAAGACGCTTATCGGTACAATAGGTAAGAGAAGAAACTTGGAGGGATTCCGATGTCTGAAGAGATCATGGTATTGGTAGTAGATGACGAAGAAAGAATTCGTCGATTATTGAAGATGTATCTTGAGCGCGAAGGATATCTGGTAGAAGAAGCGGAGAATGGTGTGCAAGCGCTCGAACTCGCACTTGAAAAAGATTACCACTGCATCCTGCTTGATTTGATGATGCCTGAAAAAGATGGAATTGAAGTAGCGAACGAACTACGTGAAAAGAAAACTACGCCGATTATTATGCTGACGGCAAAAGGTGAAGAAGCGAACCGTGTGGAAGGGTTCGAATCGGGTGCCGATGATTACATCGTCAAACCGTTCAGCCCGCGTGAAGTCGTGCTCCGCGTCAAAGCGATTCTGCGTCGCTCATCTGCCGCTGCACAAATTTCCAACTCACCGGTTTCGAAAGATCTAGTCGTCTTCCCGCATCTGTCAATCGACCACGATGCACACCGTGTGACAGCGGACGGGACAGAAGTCAATTTGACACCGAAAGAGTACGAACTGCTTTATTTCCTGGCGAAATCGCCCGACAAAGTGTTCGACCGTGAACATTTGCTGAAGGAGGTTTGGCATTACGATTTCTTCGGTGATCTGCGTACAGTCGATACGCACGTGAAACGCTTACGTGAAAAATTGAACCGTGTCTCTGAACCAGCTGCCAAAATGATCGTAACGGTATGGGGCGTTGGCTATAAATTCGAGGTACCGAATGAATAGAATATGGAATAGTATTGTCGGGAAGCTATGGATCACCATATTGCTTCTCGTTTCCTTTGTCCTGTTTATCGTGACGATCCTGCTGCTCGAGTTTCTCGGGAATTACCACAGCGAGCAAGTGGAAGAGACGCTCAATCAGGAAGCAGCGGTCATCGCCCAGATTTTCAACGGGCACTATGAATTTGAGAACTCATTGGCGATTGTCGACGACATGCTCGGCGCAGAGACGAACGTTATCATCGCGGAGAAGCCGTTTGAGAGTACGTTTTTCCTACATGATGGCTTGAACGGGGAACGGGTGAGAGAGGCAATCCTGCAAGAGGAAGGTTTCCAAAAAGTATTCCAGACCGACCAAACCGTCATGAAAGAGATGCTATTGCCATCTGCGTCCAAGGAAGATGTTCTTGAGCCGTATATCGTTCTCGCGAGTCCGATCGATACGGGAGAAGCGTTGCACGGGACAGTGTTCATCTATCAATCACTCGAAGTGATGGACCGGACGTCAGAGCGTACGACGAATATCGTCTTCCTATCGGCGTTTCTTGCATTTTTGTTAACGACATTTTTTGCATTTTTCCTATCTACACGCATTACGCTGCCGCTTCGCAAGCTTCGTGAAGGAGCATTCGAGCTCGCAAAAGGGAATTTCGATACGAAAGTGAAAGCGTCTTCCCGTGATGAGATCGGCCAATTGGCGATCGCGTTTAATCAGATGGGACTTCAATTGAAGCACCATGTAGAAGTCATCAATCAAGAAAAAGAACAATTATCGAGCATTTTGACTTCGATGGCGGATGCCGTCATCACATTTAATCAAGACCGTACGATTTTACTGAGCAACCCACCTGCTGAGAAGTTCCTGCAGCAATGGCGTCTAGGAACCGGCGAGCAGACGGGAGAGCCGTTGCCGCCGGAGATTGGACACATGCTGGACCACGTTCTTTCCTTCGAGGAAGAGGTCGAGGAGGAGCTGGAGATGGGCGGGAACTATTACGCCGTGTCGATCAGCCCGCTTTACAGCAAAGCGTCGATTCGCGGAGCCGTTGCGGTTCTCTACAACTTAACAGAACAGCATAAATTAGAAAAACTGCGGGAAGACTTCATCGCGAACGTCTCCCATGAGTTGCGTACACCAATCGCGATGCTGCAAGGATACAGTGAAGCGATTCTCGACGACATGGTCGCGTCCGAAGAGGAACGTCATGAAATGATGCGCATTATTTACGACGAGTCACAGCGGATGGGCCGTCTAGTGACAGACCTCTTGAATCTCGCCCGGATGGAATCGGGCCATATGCGCCTCTACAAGGAAGACGTCCAACTGAACGGATCACTCGAACGCATGACAACGAAGTTTTACCAATCGGCAAAAGAAGAGGGGATTGAATTGTCGTTCGATTCACATCTGACGGACTGGGCAATCGCCGAAATCGACGAGGACCGCGTCGAGCAAGTCATTACGAACTTGATCGATAATGCAATCCGTCACACACCGGAAGATGGGAAAGTGAAAGTCGAAGTCGAGCAAGAAGGCGACTATGCGAAAGTTTCCATTCGCGACACAGGACCGGGAATTTCCGGTAAAGACTTGGAATTCGTTTTCGAACGGTTCTATAAAGCGGATAAAGCGAGAACACGCGGAAAAGGCGGCACGGGCCTCGGACTTGCGATTGCAGCGAATATCGTGCAAGCGCATGGCGGAAAAATCAGTGTCGAAAGTGAAGAAGGGGTAGGCTCGACATTTTACTTCCTCTTGCCGTTGAAAAATATGTAACTTTTTGCGAAGCTGCACAACTAATCTATTGAACGGGGGGAGTAGATGGACGACTCCGTTTTTCATCGATTGTATGACTATTATCACCGCGACGTCTTCCAGTTTCTCGTCTATCTCATAAAAGATAGGGAGACGGCGGAGGATTTGATGCATGAAGTATATATTAGGGCATTCCGCGCATTCGACCGATTCGAAGGGAAAAGCACAGAAAAGACATGGCTATTTTCGATTGCCAAAAACGTCTCGATCGACCACTTCCGGAAGATGGCCGTCCGCCGCAAACGCGCAGTCGCCAATTTCGATTGGGAAACCGAGCAGCTCGTATCTTCGGAGCGGCTGCCGGAAGAAGTGTCGGCATTGAATGAGGACAAGATCATGCTTTATCGTGCGCTCGATGCGTGCACCGGTGATCAGAAGATGGTCATCATCATACGCTTTTTCCAAGATCTATCGATTGCGGAGACTGCTGATGTGCTCGACTGGACCGAGTCGAAAGTGAAGACGACGCAACACCGGGCCATCAAAGCATTGCGTGAAAGGATGAATGCGCTTGAAAGGGGGGAAGAGCATGGCAGATAAATGGGATGACGACAAGATCGAAAGACTATTGAACGATTTCCCTGACATCGAAGACGACCGGACGAAAGAACAAGTGCATGCCAAGCTCTTTCCTCCGAAGAAAATGAAGAAGCAAGTAACATGGCCGCGCTATTTGATTGCAGCTGTAGTGTTCATTGGAGCAGCTGGTCTGCTTTATGCGATGCTCACATCGAACACCTCGTTCGATCAGGCATCCGACAGTTTGACAAGCGAAGATTCGGAGAACGCTTCGACGGAGATGTACCACCAGGATGACGGAGCGGAAGAAACAGAATCATCAAGTGCCGACTCCGCGGAGGAAGCGGCCGAATCGAACAACACGGCAACTTCCATGGTGGTGGAAGAGCGGACAGCTGTATACGCTGACGACCTGGAAGGACGCATACCGTTCACGATCGGTCTGACGGAGAATGCAGTTGTCGTTCCTCTTACATTCTTGGTCCCGGGAGAAGATGTTGAAGGTCTAGGATCAGTGGAGCTCTATGAACAGCTGGCACCGCTGATCGATGAGACGGCACTTGGCTTTGACGAGTACCACCCGTATGCAGGTTCACTTGCAGCTGAAGGAGCAGCGATTGAACACAGGCTGCCGGACGATCATTCATATGATCTGGCATCCGCGTCAATCAATGTGTACTTGGAATCGCTCTTGGCGACGTTCGGCGAGGCAGAAGTGTTTCGCATCCTCGATACGGAAGGCGCACCTGCTGAATTTGACCAGGTTGGGCCGTTGGAAGACATTACACCGACAGATAGCGGGACGCCATTTTATCAATTCAAGTTAAACAACGGCACGCATTATTTCGTCCCGGACTGGAGTGGGGACTACGAAAGCGGTGCAGCGGCACTCGAGGCACTAGCCACGTCGCCGAATGATTTGCAGCAGGCGACCGTTCCGGAGAGTATCGGCTATTCTGTTCGCGAAACGGAACGGCAGCTGATTGTAGCATTCGATTCGTTGGATCTTGCATCATTGCCGTCTACTGACGTGATGCGCATGATCGAGAGCATGGCGCTGACAGCGGGTTCTTATGACAAAGAGCTGCTGTTTGAAGGGGTTGTCCAGTCGGACTGGAGCGGCTTTGATTTCACATCGCCAATTCCGATTCCTGTCGCACCGAACCGATTGGACTGGAATTCCTGAAAAAAATGACCCAATCTTGTGTAATAGAACAAAGAAATTTTGGCGCGATAAGAATAGTTTGAATAATGTTGGAGGAATGTGAGCAAACTTATTTACATTTCTCCTTTCTTATACTAGTATTAGGATAGAATAAAATAACGATTCATCTTCGGGGCAGGGTGCAATTCCCTACCGGCGGTAATTGAACACTGTTCATAAGCCCGCGAGCCGTAAAACGCAGGATTTGGTGAGATTCCAAAGCCGACAGTATAGTCTGGATGGGAGAAGATGGAGGTGCGATTGTGTCAGTTTCTTTAGAAACGAGACGCTTCTTAAAGCATGCTTTCTCTCCCTTAAACGTCTTTTCGTTTAGGGGTTTTCTATTGAAACGGCAGCAAATCAAACCTTTCTTCTGGTGAATCATATAAGGAGAGAGGAACATGAAGAACAAAAAGCTTCAGGCGATGATTGTCGTCGGCATGTTGAGCAGTATTTCTTTCGTATTGATGCTATTCAACTTCCCGCTGCCGGCACTGCCACCATTTTTAAAAGTTGATTTCAGTGATATTCCAGCGTTGATCGCAGCGATCACGATGGGGCCGGTTGCCGGCATACTCGTAGCATTTTTCAAGAACGTATTGGACTGGCTATTTGCTGGTAGTCCGACGGGCGTTCCAGTCGGCCATATGGCGAACTTGGTGACGAGTATCTTATTCATTCTGCCGGTGTATGTAATCTACCGGAAGATCGCTTCGAAAAAAGGCATTATTGCAGGACTAGTACTTGGTACGATTACAATGGCAATTGGGATGAGCGTCTTGAATTATTTCGTCTTCCTGCCGATGTACACGTATTTCTTGAACGTCCCTGCTGAAACAGGCAATGCATTGTTCACGACAATCGTACTTGGGATTTTGCCGTTCAATATCGTCAAAGGATTCATTCTGACTGCGATCACCTTGCTGATGTTCAATAGCATCCAGCCGTGGATCGAGAAGCAGCGTAATTATTACCGACCAAAAAGCCGCACCGTTTAATCGGCGGCACTCATAATAGATAGAAGACAGCGAAGCTGGACGGGTGCATAATGCATCCGACCGGCTTCAACTATTTTTCACGAAAAAAAGAGCCATTCCGTAAACCATGAAGACATGGCTTTTCCGGAATGGCTCTTCTTTTATCAGTCTTCGTATTTAAGCGGGTCGCCTTCAAATGACTCGTCTGCAACTTTGATGGAATCCGTCGGACAGCCTTCGAATGCGTCTTCCATGTCCTCCAGCAATTCGTCTGGCACTTCCTGGGTCCCCGTGTTATCATCTAAAATAACGAATGCAATCCCTTCGTCATCGTAATCATAAATATCCGGCGCTGCTGCTCCGCATGCACCGCAAGCAATACAAGTATCCTGATCGACAATTGTATATTTAGCCATTATGTTTCCTCTCCTTTATCTCCTTGCAAGTCGTATATCCACCGTATTCATTCTATAGGTCTTTCTCCGTTTTTTCAACAATTTAAAGCAGGAGGTGTTCGCAATGCTATTCAGTGAGTTGATTCTAGGCATCATGAAAAGCATCGACGGTCAGCGGACGGTCTCTTCTCCCTACCATCTACTCAAAGGCAAAAAATCCGGCCAGACCATTCAAGATGTCGGCTACTTCAATCTGCACGCCTACTTTGCACTGTTTCCGAAGCTTGATAAGGCGCTGTATGACCAAGAAATCGCGGCATTGGAGAATGACGGATTCCTCGTAAAAGGGACCGATATGATTCAATTAACAGACAAGTCGAGAACCGTTTTCAGTATGCAAAGTTGCTTGGATGGCTGGAAATACCGTGGCAAAGAGACCCTGTTTTTCAAGCGGTTGTCACTAATTGTTCAAACTTTCTCCCATGCCACACATAAAATCCGTCGTTTCGACCCGGTTCAGACCGAGGAAGACGTCCAGCGTTGGGTAAAGCGCTATTTAAGTATGATTTCCTTCCGTGAAGCTGGTGTTGCGGAATCTTTCAAGCAGGAGCTGTTCGCAAGCATGATCGCAGTCCAACTGCCGGATGCCGGAAAACAGGTCGTCATGAACCGTCTATCAGGCTTTCAAGTGAGCGGGCTCACATGGCTTCAGATAGCGACGTCAACCGGCCTGAAACCGCTTGATGTGCAATTGAGCGGTGTGGAGACACTCCACGGCTGGATGCGTGAAATCGAGCGCGGGAATTATCCGTTACTCCTGCCTTTGCTGGAAAATATCACACAGCAATCAGCAATGACCGAGTCCGCCGTCCACACGAAGCGATTGTTCGAGCAAGGGTTATCACTTGAAGAGATCGCGGTGCGGCGCACGTTGAAAACCAGCACGATCGAAGACCATTTCGTCGAGATGGCGATCAACGATCCTTCGTTCGATTTCAGGCCGTTCATTCCTGTTCCGCTTTATGAACAAATCATCTCCACGAGTAAGTTGACGCAGTCCAAACGCCTGCGGGATATAAAAGAGCATTTGCCGGAAGCTGGCTATTTTCAGATCCGCCTGGCACTCGCGACGCAAGGAGGAGCGAAATGAACTTGGAGCAAGTATTGCAAGAGACATATGGCTTCTCGGCGTTCCGTCCGGGACAGCGTGAAGTAATAGAAGGAGTGCTGGACGGCAAAGACGTCATCGCTTTACTGCCGACTGGGATGGGGAAATCTCTTTGTTACCAGTTTCCAGCCCGTTTCCTGCCAGGCAGCGTGCTGATCATTTCACCGCTCCTGTCGTTGATGCAGGACCAAGTCGCGCAACTGAAGAAGCTGGGAGAGAAGAGTGTTGTTGCTATCAACTCTTTTCTAAAGCAAGGTGCAAGAGAAGAAGTGTGGCGCACGCTCGGGACATACCGTTACATCTTCATCTCACCTGAAATGCTGGCGCAGCCGTTTGTCCGGCAGCAGCTCGCACGGATCCAGATTTCCTTGCTCGTTATGGATGAAGCGCACTGCATTTCTCAGTGGGGCTTCGATTTTCGGCCAGATTACTTGCGCATCGGAGATATGCTTCCGCATCTCGGCAATCCACAAGTGCTGGCATTGACGGCGACTGCTACGAAAAAAGTTGTCGCAGATATAAGGAAATACCTCCACATTCCGGAAGCGTTCCTTTACGAGCATCCGATCGACCGGAAAAACATTGTGTATGACATCAAAAAGTTCGACAGCCATAAAGACAAGACTGATTGGCTGCTCCATTACACAGATCGCTATCGTGGACCAGGTATCGTCTATGCGGGAACGCGAAAAAAAGCGGAGGAGCTTGCAGCCCTGATGATTGAAAAAGGGGAATCCGCCGCATTTTATCATGGCGGGATGGAGCAGCAGGACCGGATCTTCGTGCAGCAGCAATTCCAAAATGGAGAGCTTGAGTGGGTATGTTCGACGAATGCGTTCGGTATGGGTGTACACATCCCGGACATCCGCCACGTCATCCACTATCAATTACCAACGTCCATCGAAGGCTACGTCCAAGAAGTCGGACGTGCTGGAAGGGACGGCAACCCGTCACTCGCGACTTTGATGTACGCAGAAGGTGATGAAGCGTTGATGGAAAGTTTGCTTATGGACGAGCTGCCGACTGAATTCGAGATTCGGGCAATTCACGATGCGGAAAATCGTCAGCTTCTCGTCGATCAAGGAATCGTTCGCGAGACGGCGCTGCGGGTCGGTGCCTACTGGCTGAGCCAAATGACCATCGAGAAGACAATCGAGCAGATCCGCAAGCTGCAAAACGAAAAATGGTGGCAAGGACGAAAAGTCAGTGAGCTCGTAACCGGAGAAGGGTGCGTCCGATCCTATATTGCACAATCATTCGACCAGACCATACAGGGGAAACCATCGAATTGTTGTTGTTTTGAGGGAATCGATTACACCACTTTCGAGACAGGGACGAAGTCGTCTCCACAAGTACGGGTGGAAGGATGGCAAGCAAGGCTGGCGAGACTACTTCCAGACTGAGGGAAATTGCTTGGAACGTTTACAAATGGAACGAATTTCGGCATAATAGAATTATTAGAGAGGAATGGGGCAGTCAACTATGGGAAAACAAAAACAGCGTGAAATGAATCATAGCCAATTACAGGGTTCGGCTTCCGATAACCGGCACGTGCCTTCACGGGTAGCGAAGCGGAATTCTTCCGGGAAAAAGCCGAAGAAGAATCGGAACTTTTTACTGCCTTCTTTGTTTTTCATCTTTATATTGATTCCCGTGTCCATTCTCATTTACGTGGCATTCGTATATGAACCGGACGATATGCTACAGACTTCTGCGAATGAAAATGAAGTGAGCGTAGAGACAAATACGAGCCCATCCGGATCGGACCAGGTTGTGACCGAGGACGATGAAGAACAAGAAGAAACCAAACCCAAACCCGAAGCCGATGCTGTAGCGGAAGAAAATGCTGCGAAAGAAGCTGCAGCTAAGAAGAAGGCGGAACAAGAGAAGGTTGCCAAAGAGAAGGCGGAAAAAGAACAAGCTGCGAAAGAGCAAGCCGAAAAAGAACAAGCTGCGAAAGAACAAGCTGCGAAAGAGCAAGCTGAACGTGAAGCAGCAGAGCGTGCACAAGCAGAGAAAGAAGCACGTGAACGTGAAGAAGCTGAAAAGAAAGACCCGCCAGCTTCCCAGCGGACACATACAGTTCAAGCGAGTGAGACACTTTACCGGATCGCTGTGAATTATTATGGATCAGGAGACGCTGTTGACAAGATCAAAGCGGCAAATGGCCTGACTTCCAATGAGATCAGCGTCGGGCAAACATTAATTCTGCCATAAAAGAGGATTCGCTAAGCTTTAGATCGAATAGAGTATTATATTACCAAGAAATCAAAAGCAGAGGTGAATGGGATGTTTGTAAAAAGTGTCATGGTCAACAGAGAAAAAGTATACACAGTGACACCTGATGATCCGATCGAAAAAGGACTGGAGATTCTGGAGCGTTACACAGTAGATGCACTGCCGGTCGTCGAAGGGACTACCTATAAAGGAATCTTCACTTGGTACCATGCATACCGTGCATACTTTTACTCCGGGCAAACCAAAGAGGAGTTCAATGCATCAACGAAAATAAAAGACATTCTGGTCAATGAAGATGTTTATCTTGGCATCGATGACGTGTACGAGAAGGCACTTGTGGAAGTGAGTGACTTCCCGATCATCGCTGTTGTCGAAAACAGCGAGTTTCTAGGAATTGTTACACGCTTCGACCTGATGAACCAACTCCAAAGCGCATTCGGGATGAATCAAAAAGGCACGCGCATTACGTTCACGTCTGTCGAATCGGAAGGACGAATCGGTCGGCTTGGTGAAATCATCGAGAAGTTCAAGGAATCCGTCATTTCACTTGTGACATTCGACGAGACCGATAAAGTGGTCCGCCGCATTGTGTTGAAAATCAGAAAGAAAGATAATATCGCTCTCTTCGTCAAGCATCTGGAAGCTGCGGGGTTCCGCGTCCTGGATGTTTCAGAAGATTGACCTGCATCGTGAACGAATAAGGATCATCAACGGTCAACTGAAAGCAGATGGAGGTCGGGCGATACCTCTCCATCTGCTTTAGTTTTCTTGCGTGATGCACACTTCCTTTTCGTACAACTGGGTTGATACGTGAAGAAAACCGGTGATTATCGATCGAAAGGAAGCTTTATGTGAAACAGATATACCAATTGGGTCTGGCAGCTTCTACGCTGCTTCTTTTTATGGCCAAAAATGCATTTGATTGCAAGCGCCGCACGCATGAAGTACCACTTCCTGCAGTGAAACCATTCGAACCGATCGACCTCTTGTTCATTTCAGACATTCATCGCCGGAGAATTCCGGAAAAAATGATGGAAGAGAAAGCCGATGTAGTCTTGATCGGTGGGGATCTATTAGAAGGTGGCGTGCCGCTTGCCCGGGTCGAAGCGAACTTGAAAAAGCTTTCCCGTATCGCACCCGTCTATTTCATATGGGGAAACAATGACCGCGAGACAGATATCGAACAGTTGATGGATGTTTTCAAGCGCTGTGGCGTCGAAGTGCTCGCGAACCGGTCGGTCGAACTGGTGGGTAACCCGCATGTCAAACTTGTCGGAAACGATTATTTCAGGTTTGACCCAGACGGTCTCAAGCGGTCGTTTGCCGATGTCGCAGCAGATGACACGGTCATCTTCGCGACGCATACTCCGTTCGTCTTCGAGCAAGTGGAAAAGAAATACGCACCACATTTATTGCTGGCAGGTCATACACACGGCGGCCAGATCCGCTTCGGACCGTTCGGTATTTATGAAAAGGGCAGTTTCCGAAAGCGGAATGGCTTTGTGGAACTCGTCAGTAATGGATTCGGTACCACGCATTTGCATCTGCGTCTCGGAACGCAAGGGGAATATCATCTCCTGCATCTCGTACCGGAGTTGGCAGATTCACACATTTGAACTGAAATGAACTTAACTAATAGTCAGGAGATGAAAAAAATGGAACAAAAGGATGCCATTATCATTGGCGGAGGTCCATGCGGTCTCTCTGCGGCAATTGAGCTGAAGAACATTGGTCTAGATGTAGCCGTCATCGAAAAAGGCAATATCGTCGAAGCGATTTATCGTTACCCGACGCACCAGACCTTTTTCTCGACAAGTGAACGGCTGTCGATCGGAGACGTTCCGTTCATTACGGAAGAACGCAAGCCGAAACGCAACCAGGCACTCGTCTATTATCGTGAAGTCGTGAAGGCGAGCGGACTCGATGTCCGGCCGTATGAAGAAGTACTGGCAGTCGAAAAAGGGGAGAAGTACCTCGTCCGCACATCGAAAGGTGAATTCGAAGCCACTTATGTCATCATTGCGACGGGGTATTACGGACAGCCGAATACATTGAACGTTCCAGGAGCGGACCTCCCGAAAGTACACCATTATTTCAAGGAAGGCCACCCGTTTTTCGGGCGCGACGTCTTAGTAATCGGAGGGAAGAACTCCGCCGTCGACGCAGCGCTTGAGCTGCATAAAGCTGGTAGTAACGTCACCGTTTCGTATCACGGGACGAGCTATTCGAAGAGTGTCAAACCGTGGATTCTGCCGGAATTCGATTCGTTGATCCGTAACGGTGAAATTCGTATGCTGTTTGATTCGACGGTCAATCGCATCGGGACAGACTCCGTCGAGCTGACGGTCAACGATCAGCTTGAAACGATTCCAAACGAATTCGTGTTTGCGATGATCGGCTATCATCCCGACTATCGATTCATGGAAACGATGGGAATCCAGATCGACCCGGTAAGCGGCCGTCCAATGTTCGATGAAGAAACTATGGAAACGAATATGGCTGGTATTTATATTGCCGGTGTCATCGCTGCAGGAAACAATGCCAATGAGATTTTCATCGAAAATGGGCGTTTCCACGGCAAGCAAATTGCACAGGCAATCGCTGGCTTAAGACAGTAAAGCAAGGGGGATTTTGTGATGAAAAAGAAAGTGACGCTCATTACGACAGGGGGAACAATCGCTTCGAAGGAAGTGGAGAAGGGGCTGCTTCGCTCCGGAGTTATTTCGGGTGAGGAATTGGCGAAGCTCTGCCAATTGCCGGAACATATCGAAATGAAGGTCGTCGATTTGTTTCAGTTGCCGAGTATGCACATCGGATTCGATGAGATGCTTAAGCTGACAGACGTGATCGACAAAGAACTGGAAGACCCGGAAGTGGCTGGAGTTGTTGTGACACACGGGACGGATACGCTTGAGGAAACGGCGTATTTCCTGGACTTGACGATCAAAGACGATCGACCAGTCGTCGTCACAGGCTCACAGCGTGCCCCTGAAGAAGTCGGAACGGATGTGTATTCGAACTTGCGCAATTCGGTCTATGCAGCGGTTGACGAAAGTCTTTACGGTGTCGGAACGGTTGTCGTCTTCAACGAGCGGATTTACTCCGCGAAATATGTGAAGAAAGTGCATTCGAGTAACTTGCAAGGCTTCGATTCGTTCGGCCATGGTTATTTGGGGATCATCGACAACGATGACGTGTGGGTTTATCAGAAGCCAGTGACACGTGATGTCCACCAGGCGAAGTCGCCAATTCCGCGTGTCGATATCGTGAAATGCCATTCCGGACAAGACGGGTATATCATCGACATGCTTGCCGAGAAAGCCGCTGGCATCATTTTGGAAGCGGCTGGTCGGGGGCAAGTTTCACCCCACATGGTCGATGCCATCGAACGGGCTGTTTCAAAAGGCGTCGTAGTCATTTTGACATCGAGCGCGGAAGAAGGTAATGCGTATCCGAGTTATGGTTATCCGGGAAGCGCCCACGATCTGTTGAAGCGCGGGGTCTTGCTTGGAAGTGATTACGACAGCAAGAAAGCCCGGATCAAACTGTCTGTCGTGCTGGCAGAAAAAAGTGCTGTGACGGCAGCGGATTTCAACCATTGAAGAAATATCGGGAAATGATTCATTCAAGTAAAGCATCCATGTTATAATAGAGGGGGATTTTCTACTGTCTCAATGCAGCAGAAGACATCAAAGACACATTTTACTGTAGTTATCCTTCAGTAAAAAGCCGTACTTTGCCAAACTCTGAAAGAGGAGCATGCTGATGATCATTTTATTAACTGTAGCGATTGCTCCAAGTTTGGCTTTGTTCAGCTATTTTTATTTGCGGGATCAATTCTCCGAGGAGCCATCGAGACTGATTTTCCAGTGTTTCGTCTACGGTGCAATCCTGACATTTCCGATTTTGTTCCTTCAATACGTCTTCAATGAGGAAGGCGTATTTGCGAATACATTCATACAGACGGTGCTATTTTCGAGCGGCATCGAGGAGTTTTTTAAGTGGCTTGTGTTGATTATCGCTATCTACCGACACATCGATTTCAAAGATCCGTACGATGGCATTTTGTACGGTGCGAGCGTTTCACTTGGCTTCGCGACTGTCGAGAATATTTTGTACTTAATGGAATTCGGCTTGCAGACAGCGTTTTTACGAGCGTTCCTGCCGGTATCGAGCCATGCACTTTTCGGAGTGGTCATGGGCTACTATTTCGGGAAGGCGAAGTTCCTGCCAGACAAGGAAGGACGAAAGTGGCTGGTCGCTTCACTCGGCACTGCATTCCTGTTACATATCTTGTATAATTCGGCGCTCTATATGGATTTCAACTGGTTTTACACGATCTTCCCGTTCATGCTGTTCCTCTGGTGGTTCGGGCTGAAGAAAGTGAAACAGGCACACAAACTGTCTGTCACGCATTACCATAACAACCCACAAGAGCTATCAAAATAACATTGACACGGAATTGTCCTCATCTCTTTTGGGACAATTCTTTTCTTTATGCTAAAATATATTCACTACTGATGATGAGGTGACAAGGTTGACAACACAAATTCAAATTGCAATAGATGGTCCGGCAGCTGCGGGGAAAAGTACGATCGCGAAAATAGTTGCGGGCCGCCTTGGCTATGTTTATATCGATACGGGTGCTATGTACCGGGCGATCACATTGAAAGCGTTGAACAAAGGCATTGATCTATCGAGCAATGAAAAGATCGGTGCGCTGCTGGAAAGTACGGACATCGATCTGCAGCCATCAGACAGTGGGCAGCTTGTCTTCTTGGACGGAGACAATGTAACGGAAGCAATCCGGTCGCAGGCGGTTACTGCTGCAGTTTCGGAGATCTCCGCACACGAAAGCGTTCGGATGCAGATGGCGGAATTACAGCAGCGCCTTGCAGAAGGTCGCGGAGTCGTCATGGATGGCCGTGATATCGGAACACACGTATTGCCTGCAGCACAGCTGAAAGTTTTCATGTCTGCTTCTGTCGAAGAGCGTGCGAGACGCCGTTTTGCGGAAAATGGTTTGCGTGGCATCGAGACACCGCTAGTGGAATTGCAGGCTGAAATCGCAGCGCGGGACAAAATGGACAGCGAGCGGAAAGTGGCGCCGTTGAAACAGGCGGAAGACGCAATCTATCTGGATACGACGGAGCTGTCGATCGAGCAGGCAGCGGATGAAATTCTTGCACTTGCAGAGGAAAGGTTGAGCTGATGTGAATTTATATACATTCGGAAAAGCTTTGGTTGGCATCGTCTTGAAGCCGATGTACCGTTTCGAGGTGATCGGCACGGAAAAATTCCCTAAAGAAGGGGGCATCCTTCTGTGCACGAACCACATCAATGCATTGGATCCACCGGTGGTCGGCATGTCGGCTCCGAGACCGGTCCACTTCATGGCAAAAGAAGAACTGTTCAATGCACCGGTTCTGGGTAAGATCCTTCCGAAGGTCAATGCATTTCCCGTCAAACGCGGGATGAGCGACCGGGAAGCACTGCGGACTGCATTGAAGAAGTTGAAAAGTGGAGAAGTGGTCGGACTGTTCCCGGAAGGTACACGTTCAACTGATGGTGTCTTGAAGAAAGGCCTGAGCGGTGCCGGTTTCTTTGCGCTGCGCGGAGATGCGGATGTCGTTCCATGTGCCATTATCGGACCCTACCGCCGCTTCAAGAAAGTCCAAATCGTCTTTGGAGAACCGATTCTCATGGCTCCTTATCGTGAGCGAAAAGCATCGGCTGAAGAAGTGACAGAAGTGATTATGGCGAATATCCAGGGAATTCTGGACGAATACCATAATAATAAGTGATAATTTTTGTTTTTATTAGAGAATTCGCATAAAATAGAAGTTGGATAGTTTGTGAAGGAGGGCTACTTATGTCAGAGGAAACGAACATGATGGAAAACAGCGGTTTTCAAGTAGGGGACCGTGTAAAAGGTATCGTTGAAAAAATCGAAGACAAAGCAGTGACAGTAACGATTGAAGGTGCTCCATTTGATGGTGTGATCCCGATTAGTGAATTGTCGAGTCTCCATATCGAGAAAGCTTCTGATTCGGTGAAGGCCGGCGATGAACTCGAATTGATCATTACAAAAGTGGAAGATGAGAATTTTGTCTTGTCCAAGCGTAAAGTCGATGCGGAACAAGCATGGGATGACTTGGAAAGCAAATTCGAATCAGGTGAAATCATTACTGCGGAAGTGAAGGACGTCGTCAAAGGTGGTCTCGTAGTGGACCTAGGCGTCCGTGGCTTTGTTCCGGCTTCTTTAGTTGAAGACTATTTCGTCGAGAGCTTCGAAGATTATAAAGGACGCGAATTGACGTTCAAAATCGTCGAAATGGAGAAAGAGAACAATCGCTTGATCTTGTCTCACCGGGCAGTGGTCGAGCAAGAGAAGGAATCCCAGAAAGAAGAAGTCATGGGCAATATCCATGCTGGGGACGTCCTTGATGGAAAAGTACAGCGCATTGCCTCATTCGGTGCGTTTGTAGACATTGGCGGAGTGGATGGACTTGTCCACATTTCCCAGCTGTCGCATGAGCATGTCGAGAAAGTGTCCGATGTTGTGACGGAAGGACAGGAAGTGAAAGTCAAAGTCCTTTCTGTCGACCGTGATTCCGAGCGCATCTCCTTGTCGATTAAAGATACTCTTCCTGGACCATGGGAAAACATCGAAGAGCAGGCTCCGCGTGGATCGGTCCATACAGGAACGGTGAAGCGCCTTGTCAGCTACGGTGCATTCGTCGAAGTGCTTCCTGGAGTAGAAGGACTCGTCCACATTTCCCAGGTCGCACATAAACACATCGCAACACCTCACGAAGTACTGACGGAAGGTCAGGAAGTACAAGTGAAAGTGTTGGATGCGAACAAAGAAGAGAAACGCCTGTCACTCAGCATCAAGGAAATGGTCGAGAAAGAGGCGGAAGAAGACCATTCGGATTATGAAATGCCGGAAGAATCTACAGGCTTCTCAATCAGTGACGTCATCGGCGATAAACTGAAAGGTTTTAAACCGGAGTAATATGTCTCGTGCAGAACGAAAGCGGGATCATATAAAGCATGCACTTTCGACTTCCACGGAACTGCGCAACCTCTTTGACGACATCCGACTTGTCCACCGGGCATTACCGGATATCGGCATCGGGGATATTGATCTAACTCCTGAAACAGGCGACTTGCAGCTCAAGTCGCCTGTTTTTATCAATGCCATGACAGGTGGCGGCGGACTGGAAACCGAAGAGATCAACTGCCTTCTTGCAAGAGTGGCAAAGAAGACGGGAATTGCAATGGCTGTTGGTTCACAGATGGCAGCCTTGAAAGACGAACAAGAAATCGCCAGTTATGCTGGCGTCCGTGAAGAAAATCCGGACGGCATCATTTTCGCCAACTTGGGAAGTGAAGTGACCGTTCGGCAAGCGAGGCAAGCGATCGATATGATCGGCGCGAATGCCATCCAGATCCATTTGAACGTCATCCAGGAATTGACGATGCCTGAAGGGGATCGGGATTTCACAGGAGCCCTCGGACGTATCGAAGCGATTGCAGACGCAGTGGATGTCCCGGTCATCGTCAAAGAAACGGGATTCGGCATTTCTGCTGAAGCGGCAGCGAAACTCGCCGGTATCAACATCACCGCACTGGATATAAGTGGCTGCGGTGGGACAAACTTTGCGGCAGTAGAGAACGAACGCCGTCAGCGGAAGCTTGCATTCTTCCAGTCGTGGGGAGTGCCGACACCCGCTGCAATCATTGAAGCGAAAAGTGTCTTTGAACGGCCGATTTTTGCATCTGGCGGAATCCGTGGGAGCGAAGATGTCTTGAAGTCCTTGCTGCTCGGCGCGAATGCATGCGGCCTTGCCGGCAGTTTTCTCCGGACAGCCATCGAAGACGGAGAAGAAGCGCTCATTATGGAGGTTGTAGACCTTCACGACGACTTGCGTCTCATGATGACGGCGCTCGGAGCGAAGACTGTTCCCGAAATCAAGAAATGCCCTGCAATTCTCTCCGGTGAACTGCATCATTATTTGACGATGCGCGGATTTGATGCGAGCATTTATGCAAAGGAACGAAAAAACTGAAAATTTCACGTTTGAGCGCGGTGGCCATTCAGCAGATGCCATCGCCTTTTTCGTGTATAATAGCAATATAGGTTGAACGGAAGAGTTTTTAATTCAAAAAAGCTGGAAGAAATCGCTCCAAGCGGACGTTCTCCGCTTTTTCTTCTAAATAAAGAGAGATGGTGCTCGTCATCCGCTCTCACAAATGATAGTGAAGAGATATGGAGTAAAAGAGCGTAGCTGTTTTACGGAATATCGGTAGTTTAGTTCATTAAGTTCAACATATGCAGATCAGAATTGGAAGGATGAAAAATTTATGTCTAAACCGGTAGTAGCAATCGTTGGCCGGCCGAACGTAGGGAAATCGACAATCTTCAACCGCGTCGTCGGTGAACGGATTTCGATCGTAGAAGATATCCCAGGCGTCACACGGGACCGTATCTATAGTTCCGCAGAGTGGCTGACACACGAATTCAATATCATCGACACAGGAGGAATCGACCTGTCCGACGAACCGTTCCTTGAGCAGATCCGTCAACAAGCGGAGATTGCAATGGACGAAGCGGACGTCATCATTTTCCTTGTGAACGGTCGCGACGGTGTAACTGTGCAAGATGAGCAAGTTGCGAAGATTCTTTACCGCGCCAAAAAACCGGTCGTTCTTGCAGTCAACAAGATCGACAACCCGGAAATGCGCCACATGCTGTATGACTTTTACACACTTGGCATGGGTGAGCCATATCCGATTTCCGGCTCACACGGCCTAGGGCTTGGGGACTTGCTTGATGAAGTCGCGAAGAACTTCCCGAAACAAGATGAAGAAGAATACCCGGATGATACAATCAAGTTCTCGTTGATCGGCCGTCCGAACGTAGGGAAATCCTCGCTTGTCAATTCATTCTTGGGAGAAGAGCGGGTCATCGTCAGCGACGTCGCTGGTACGACACGCGACGCAGTGGATACGCAGTATGAATACAATGACCAGCCGTATGTCATCATTGATACAGCCGGAATGCGCAAAAAAGGGAAAGTGTATGAGACGACTGAGAAATACAGTGTGCTCCGTGCACTGCGGGCGATCGAACGTTCGAATGTCGTACTCGTCGTCCTGAACGGCGAAGAAGGCATCCAGGAACAGGACAAGAAGATTGCAGGCTATGCCCACGAAGCGGGTAAAGGTGTCATCATCGTCGTCAACAAATGGGATGCTGTCGAAAAAGATGAGAAAACCATGAACGTGATGACGCAAACCATCCGGGAGCATTTCCAATTCCTTGATTATGCACCGATCATGTTCGTTTCCGCATTGAGCGGCAAACGGGTCCACCAAGTGCTTGGTATCATCAATAGCGTTAACGAAAACCACATGCGCCGGATCCAGTCCAGTGTCTTGAACGAAGTCATTGAAGATGCTGTGGCACGAAATCCGGCACCATCGGAAAAAGGGAAACGTCTCCGTGTTTATTATGCGACACAAGTGGCTGTACAGCCGCCAACATTTGTCGTGTTCGTAAACGAACCGGATCTCATGCACTTCTCGTATGAGCGTTTTCTTCAAAACCGTCTGCGTGAAAGCTTTGATTTCGAAGGGACACCCCTTCACCTCATCACACGCGCACGGACGTGACTATGTCTAGGAGGGGTTAATGTGGATAAAGTTTCAGTATTCGGAGCGGGCAGCTGGGGAACGGCCCTTGGATACGTGCTTGCCCAAAACGACTGTGACACGCTTATGTGGACACACCGCGCGGACCAGGCACAGGAAATCAATCTTCATTCGAATGAAAAGTATTTAAAAGAAATCCGTCTGCCGGAAACGCTTCGAGCAACGTCGTCAATCGACCAAGCAGTTGCGCACGCAAAAGTATTCATTATTGCAGTGCCAACGAAGGCGATTCGTGAAGTATGCCGCGATATCGCAGCGCGTCTTGAGGAGCCGGTCCTTTTCGTCCATGTGTCCAAAGGGATTGAACCAGACTCGCTGAAGCGTGTTTCCGAGATGATCCGGGATGAAATCCCGGCTGAATGGATCGAGGACGTCGTAGTCTTGTCAGGTCCAAGCCACGCAGAAGAAGTGGTTCTTGAGCATCCGACAACGATCACAGCAGCATGTGAGAACTTAGCTTCTGCGAAGCGGGTACAAGATTTGTTCATGAACCATTATTTCCGCGTCTATACGCACACGGACGTCATCGGTGTCGAAATCGGCGGAGCGTTGAAGAACATCATCGCCCTCGCTGTCGGCATCACGGACGGCCTAGGATATGGCGACAACGCTAAAGCAGCGCTCATGACGCGTGGCTTGGCTGAAATCGCCCGGCTCGGCGTCAAGATGGGCGCAACCCCATTGACGTTCTCTGGCCTGTCAGGTGTCGGTGATTTGATTGTTACGTGCACAAGCCCGCATTCACGCAACTGGCGTGCGGGGAACATGCTCGGCAAAGGCAAATCGATCGAAGAAGTGCTGAGTGAAATGGGAATGGTCGTGGAAGGGATCCGCACAACGAAAGCGGCGTATCAGCTGGCTGCCAAGTACGATGTTCTGATGCCGATCACGAACGCCCTATACGAAGTGCTGTTCGAAGAGACGACGACAGAAGAAGCGGTCGGGAACTTGATGAATCGGATGAAGAAGAACGAAATGGCCGATTTGATCGACTTGCTATAATTGTCACAAAGTAGAGGGAAGAGCTCTTTTTGGCTCTTCTTTTTCTATGTTATACTAAGCGGTGAGACTTTTTAGAAAGGCGGCAATCCAATGAGTTCGTTAGATAAAATGTGGGTTTCCTTTGCAGGCATCGCTTTTTTGATCCTGTCAATGGTACTGATCTATTTGAGCCGTTACAAAATTAAATACGGCCCTGTGAAATTCGTAGTTGCATTAGTTGCATATGTGTTATTGATCCTTGGTTTCTTTATTATGGTATTCACTGTATTCACTGGACCGACAGGGGGTTGACCTAGTGAAAATGAAGATGAAAGCATTATTGGCGACGTTGGTCGGAAGTGTGCTGATCTTGTCAGGCTGCATGATGCCGGATAGCGAAAAGGCGGGCACGATGATTCCTTATGAAGAACAAATACAATCCGTCCAGAACGCGGTCGAGCGGTATCAGGAAGCGTCTGGCGGCCTATTGCCGATCAAGACACGTGATCAAGAGGTCGACCAATACATCAAATATCCGATAGATTTTGCAAAGATCGTGCCGGATTATATGCCGGAGATTCCACCGAACGCTTTCGAGACGGGTGGCATTTTCCAATACGTGCTGATGGATGTGGAAGAGAATCCGACAGTCAAGCTGGTGGATCTGCAGATTCCGGAATCGATCCGTTCCATCAATATCCGCAAAGGCGCTAACGGAGGCCGAGCACCGATCGCTGAGACCATTGCGGACAATGTATACAAGCTCAATTATGAAGCGATGGGATTCTCGGGTAGCCAGGAAGTTACAAGTCCTTATACAGGGCGCGGATTGCCGTTTATCGTGAACGGGAAGGGACAGGTCTTCGTCGACTATTCGATCGACCTGTATAGTGCTCTTCAGGAATACGACGGGGAAATCGAGCGGGGGGAAGATATTCGATTCCTGCTATATGCAGACCATCCAGTCGTTCCTGCGTACTCACTTCCTTATACGGTGGATGAAAACGGCGAACCGGTTTTCCTAGAGAACTGAGGAACCGAAAGCACAATTTTTTCGCTAAAAAAGCATATAGTTGAAATGTTCACGCCGAATCTCTTCTTTTTCGGTAAAAAGCCCGAGGATTGTTGTTGCTATGCGTTTTTCGTTGTGATACTCTTTTTACAGGCTTGAACGATTTGCATCCCCTTTGAGAGGAGGTGAATGGTATGAACAAGACAGAACTAGTAAACGCTGTTGCTGAAGCAGCAGAACTTTCACGTAAAGATGCTTCTAAAGCAGTCGATGCAGCTTTTGATGCAATTCAAGACGCATTGACAAAAGGTGAAAAAGTACAGTTGATCGGATTCGGTAACTTCGAAGTCCGCGAACGTGCAGCCCGCAAAGGCCGTAACCCGCAGACAGGCGCAGAGATCGAGATCGCTGCTAGTAAAGTTCCAGCATTCAAACCAGGCAAAGCTCTTAAAGATGCTGTGAAATAATCAAAGCACTGTACATAGAATGGCTTCTTCGGACTTTCTGGTCTGCGGGAGCCATTCTTTTTTCTTGAATGTATACATAGGGCTTATGCCCATCGAATCTGAACAAGCCGCTTGCGCTTTTCGGTGTCCAGGCTCCAGCGGCCAGCCCCTCGAGACGCTTCGTCTTTACGCCTGAAGGCTGAAGTGCGCCATCATTCGCAAAGCCTCCAGCGCTTGTCGGGTCTAAACGGCCGCTTGCGCTTTTCGGTGTCTAGGCTCCAGCGCCTAGCTCTTCGGGTCATAATCCGGCCCAACTAAGCGGCAAAGAGCGTCGCTTCGCGGGTCCGTCTTATGCCTGTCAGAGCTGGACAGGCGCTTGCGCTTTTCGGTCAGCCCACATTTTTGCGAAACGCGGGCCCTTGTGCTAGAATTTTCTTGATAACGACTAATTGCAGAAAGCTGCGCGTCCTTGCAGCTTCTGGTGAATAGGCATGACTTGATGCCCTTACAGGAGGAAGCAGAGTGATTGATATCGGTGCAGGTAAAGTTGATCTGGATAAAATAGAAAAAGCGGTTGCGATGATTCTTGAAGCTGTTGGTGAAGATACGGAGCGGGAAGGCTTGCAGGATACGCCAAAGCGTGTTGCGCGGATGTACGCAGAAGTTTTTTCAGGGCTGTCAGAAGACCCGAAGGAATACTTCCAGACGGTTTTCCACGAAGGGCATGAAGAATTGGTTCTTGTGAAAGACATTCCGTTCTACTCCATGTGCGAGCATCACCTCGTCCCATTCTTCGGCAAAGCGCATATTGCTTACATTCCGCGTGATGGAGTCGTCACTGGTCTGAGTAAATTAGCGCGTGCTGTTGAGACGGTCGCGAAACGGCCGCAATTGCAGGAGCGCATTACCTCGACTCTCGCAGACTCGCTGATGGAGACGTTGAATCCACATGGTGTGTATGTCATGGTCGAAGCGGAGCATCTCTGCATGACGATGAGAGGCATCAAGAAGCCGGGGGCACAAACGGTCACTGCGGTTTCACGCGGACTCCTCGAAACGGACGATGTGAAACGTTCAGAAGTGATTACGTATATCAATCGGAACTAATGACGAGAGAGATGGGTGAAGAGAATGTCCCAAACAGAATACATTGTAATCCGTGCACAGGAAGATGGCGTCAACGTCATCGGACTGACGCGTGGCAATAACACGAAATTCCACCATACCGAAAAGCTGGACGACGGCGAAGTCATGATTGCACAGTTTACAGAGCATACTTCAGCGATGAAGATCCGCGGGAAAGCCGAGATACACACAGCCCATGGTGTGATTGAAAGCGAATCGAAAAAATAGGCGCGATGCCCCTTTAGGCTGCAGCTGCCTGTGCTATACTAGTAAAGTGTGGCTAACTGATGAATGGAGCAAGCAGTATGAACGAACAAATGATACCGTTAAAAATTTCATCAATGGAAGCTGAGATTCAGGAAATGGTCCATCAGCGGACATTGCAACAATATACAGCTGGGCCGGTCATTTCCCGAGCCCGTTTGTTTTTTTTGCTGATTCCGGAGTTCGGGGGTATGCATTGGTCGGATGAGATCCGGACTTCTGCAAAGACCGTTGCAATCATTTATGCGGCACTCCATGCGCATGATTTGATCGAAGAGCACGGGACGGCGACAAAAGAGCAGCAATTGACGGTTCTGGCCGGGGATTTCTATAGCGGCATCTACTACCAACTGCTCGCCAATCTGGACAACATCGACTTGATCAGGGAGCTGGCATCTGCCGTCGTCACAGTTAGTGAACAGAGGGCTTCGTTCCATACAGCGGCGAACGGTTCGCTCGCTGACTTCGATCGCTCGATTCACTCCATTGAGTCGTCACTCATAGAAGCGTTCTATCGTTTCTATGGATATGAACGATACAGCGACCTCTCCAGGTTGGTGCTTGTCTACGAGCGTTATGCAAAGGAGCTGCAGCTGATGCAGGCAGGCGGTACGACGCCGATCTTGCGCAAGCTGGACCATCACTTCCCTGAACCGGCAGCGAAAGAAGCGTGGCTCACAGGAAAACTCGAAGCGCTCGAGCGGGAGATTTCCGAAGCAGCACGCGCATGTGCGCTGCCGTACGCAGCAGATCACTATTTGCATCAATTAATTCCGCATAAGATCAGCATCAAGCTGAGCAATTGAGATGAGAAGGATGAGAAAAAATGCAGACATCTAAA
Source organism: Planomicrobium sp. YIM 101495 (assembly GCF_009707665.1). Taxonomy (GTDB): domain Bacteria; phylum Bacillota; class Bacilli; order Bacillales_A; family Planococcaceae; genus Planococcus. The sequence continues at coordinate 645,399 of NZ_WLZW01000001.1, read as the reverse complement.
GAACGGCGTGTACATGAAGTTTTCGAGAAGATTTCAGGTAACTATGATCAAATGAATAGTGTCATCAGTTTTCAGCAACACAGTAAGTGGCGTAAGGATACGATGGAGAAGATGGACGTACAACCCGGCACGGCAGCACTTGACGTTTGCTGCGGCACGGGGGACTGGACGATTGCCCTTGCGGATGCGGTAGGACCGGAAGGCAGTGTCACAGGATTGGACTTCAGCCAGAACATGCTTGATGTCGGCATCGAGAAGACGAAAGGTTATCCACAAGTGGAGATGATTCGCGGCAACGCGATGGAATTGCCGTTTCCAGATAACTCCTTCCACTATGTGACGATCGGTTTTGGTCTTCGGAACGTACCTGATTACGAAAAGGTACTATCTGAAATGTACCGTGTCTTGAAGCCGGGTGGCGTCATCGCCTGTCTGGAAACTTCACAGCCGAACAACATGCTGTTCAAGCCGGCATTCCGCTTCTATTTCCGCTTTATCATGCCGACATTCGGAAGACTGTTCGCTAAGAGCTACAAGGAATATTCATGGCTCCAGGAATCTGCGAAAGATTTCCCTGGGATGAAAGAGCTGGCGAAGCTGTTCGACCGCATCGGATTCAAAGACGTGAAATATAAGCCGTATACAGGCGGAGCCGCTGCGCTTCACCTTGGTACGAAAAAGTAAAGTTGGGAGAAGGTTCATCAGTGGAAAAGATGAAGTTGAAATTGCTTTATTCCGACATAAAGCCTGAGTTGGAAGTGATCGAAAAAGAATTAGAACGGGCAGTGAATTCCGAATCTCTCCTACTAAACGATGCTTCTCTTCATTTATTGCAGGCCGGAGGGAAACGGATCCGGCCGATTTTTGTGTTACTCGCAGGCAAATTCGGTGATTACAACATCGATATATTGAAAAAGATCGCGGTGCCACTCGAGCTGATCCATATGGCTTCGCTCGTGCACGATGATGTCATCGACGATTCGGAGATCCGGAGAGGACGTCCGACGGTCAAATCGCAGTGGAACAATAGCGTTGCGATGTATACTGGTGATTTCTTGCTGGGCCGTTCACTCGAATACATCACGCGTGTCGAGTCGCCGGTCATTCATCGAATCTTATCGAAAACGATCATCGAGGTGTGCAGAGGCGAAATCATCCAGATCGAAGACAAGTTCAAGCTGGACCAGAACCTCCGTGACTACTTACGGCGCATCAAGCGGAAAACCGCACTGCTCATTTCATCGAGCTGTGAACTTGGTGCCGTCGCTGCTGGTGCGGATGCCAAGACGACCGCACATCTTCGCCGCTTCGGTTACTTCATGGGGATGTCGTTCCAAATCATCGATGATATCCTTGATTTCACGTCTTCCGATGAAGTGCTCGGGAAACCATCGGGCAGCGACTTCATGCAAGGCAATATCACATTGCCGGTCCTGTATGCGCGGAAAGACCCGAAAATTTATGCATTGCTGAAAAGCGGCAACGAACGTGAGTTGACGGACAGTGAACGGCTCGAGATCGTCGCGACGGTCCGGGACAGTGACGCGATGAAGCAGTCGCGTGCACTGAGCGACCGTTATTTGCAGAAAGCACTTGATGAACTGGACGAGCTGCCTAAAAGCTCTGCGACCAAAATGATGCGACGCATTGCCTTGACGATGGGCAATCGGAAACTTTGATTTGATTCGATATATATAGTTGACTTTTAAGTGGACAATGATAGTATTTTTTAAGGTGGGCAACACGCCCGATTTTGGGAAAGAGGAGTGTTTATAAAATGGAAAAAACATTTTTGATGGTAAAACCAGACGGCGTTCAACGCAACGTAATCGGTGAAATCGTAGCACGTTTCGAGAAAAAAGGTTTCAACCTTGCTGGAGCGAAATTGATGCAGATCCCAACTGAATTGGCTGAAGAGCATTACGGCGAGCACAAAGAGCGCCCATTCTTCGGTGAATTGGTTGACTTCATCACTTCAGGTCCTGTATTCGCAATGGTTTGGGAAGGTGAAAACGTTATCTTGACTGCACGTCAGATGATGGGCGCTACAAACCCTAAAGATGCAGCTCCAGGAACAATCCGCGGAGACTTCGCAGTTACTGTCGGCAAAAACATGATCCACGGTTCGGATTCAGCTGAAAGCGCTGAGCGCGAAATCGGCTTGTTCTTCAAAGAAGAAGAATTGGTAACATACGAAAAAACAATGTCTAGCTGGGTAAACTAATTCCCAAGCTTCGGCAAAAGACCGCTCGGACAGCCATTATTTGGTTGTCCGAGCGGTCTTTTCTATTACACCTGCAACACTTTTTTGATTGTTTCGTTTTTCAGTGAAATCATATAGAATTGAACGAATATGATATGTTATAGTGATATATATAATACTTTAGCACGTTGAAGGGGGAAAGTGTCGATGCGTTACTTAACAGCGGGAGAATCCCATGGGCCACAATTGACAGCTATTATAGAAGGTTTACCGGCTCAAATGCCACTGACTGCAGAAATGATCAACAAAGAGTTGAAACGGCGCCAAGGAGGTCACGGGCGTGGGAGAAGAATGCAGATCGAGAAAGACACGGTGGAGATCGTTTCCGGCGTGCGCCACGGCTTGACACTTGGCTCCCCGGTTGCTCTTGTCGTGAAAAATGATGACTGGAAGCACTGGACGAACGTCATGGGTATCGAACCTGTCGAAGACGATGCAGAAGTGAAGCGTCAGCTTACGCGACCACGTCCAGGACATGCGGATCTGAACGGCGGTATGAAATATGGCCACCGCGACTTGCGTAACGTCCTTGAACGATCTTCAGCACGTGAAACGACTGTACGCGTTGCAGTTGGAGCAGTAGCGAAACAGCTGCTTGCAGAGCTCGGCGTTGAAATCGTCTCTCACGTTACGGAAATCGGAGGCATCCGGACGAATCCGGAAACATACGAAGGCAAATCAGCGAGTGAAATCCGCGCAATCGTCGAAGAAGACGCAGTGTACTGTGCAGATCCAAGCGTCACGAAACAAATGACGGACCTAATCGACGAGGCGAAGAAAAACGGAGACTCGATCGGTGGAACTGTCGAAGTGGTGGTCGAAGGCATGCCTGCAGGAGTTGGATCTTACGTCCATTACGACCGCAAGCTTGATTCGAAAATCGCTGGTGCGGTAATGAGCATCAATGCGTTCAAAGGCGTCGAGTTCGGTCTTGGCTTCGAAATGGCACGCAAACCTGGAAGCGAAGTGCACGATGAAATCCTGTGGGACGAAGAGCAGGGCTACACACGCAAAACGAACCGTCTTGGCGGATTAGAGGGCGGCATGACAACGGGGATGCCGATTGTCGTACGCGGTGTGATGAAGCCGATCCCGACATTGTACAAGCCGCTCCAAAGTGTCGACATCGACACAAAAGAGCCGTTCCAAGCAAGTATCGAGCGTTCGGATAGCTGTGCAGTACCGGCAGCGTCGATCGTTGCAGAACACGTTGTCGCATTCGAAGTGGCAAAAGCGTTGCTTGAGCAGTTCGATGCTGACCAACTCCCACGCTTGAAGGCGAATATCGAAGAGTTCAAACAATACGCAAAGGGGTACTGAACCGTGAAAACTTTGGAGGTCCAAGCAAGTGAACCATACAACGTCCATATCGGTGCCGGTGTCTTCGGGCTTTTCAGTCAAGTGTACGGAGAGCTTCTCGGACAGGCGGACAAAATTGCGGTCATAGTGGACGAGAAGGTCGCGGCGCTCCATTTGGATAAGCTGATGAAAGAACTTGATGGCTTACCGGTATTGACGAAAGTCATCCCTTCCGGCGAACAGGCGAAATCCGTGGACGTCTTCATGGACTGCCAAACGTTCTTGCTGACTGAAGGATTCTCACGAAAATCTGTGCTAATCGCTTTTGGCGGGGGTGCAACAGGAGACGTCGTCGGATTCGTCGCATCGACATTCATGCGCGGCATTCCGTACATTCAAGTGCCGACGACCATTTTGGCTCATGACAGTGCAGTCGGCGGGAAGACGGCGATCAACCACCCACAAGGGAAAAATATGGTCGGCACGTTCTATCAGCCCGCAGCGGTCGTTTATGAGACATCACTCCTGACGAGTCTCCCGCCTGAACAAGTCCGTTCCGGAATGGCGGAAGTGATCAAGCACGCGTTCATTTCGAATGAAGGCTGGCTTGAAGAACTTTTGACAGCTGGAAGCTTTTCGGACATGACGGAAGAAGTGTTAGCGGATCACCTGGAAAAAGGCATTTTGGTGAAAGCGGCCATCGTCTCTGAAGATGAGCGCGAAGGAAGTGTGCGGAAGTTCTTGAACTTCGGCCACACGCTTGCGCATGCACTAGAAGGGTACTGGGGCTATGGCAACATCACACACGGTGAAGCGGTCGTCCTAGGAATGGCCTATGCCCTTGTATTGTCGCGCCACGATAAGCTAGCTGCTTACCTCACGTGGGCCGAGCAGAACGATTACCCGCTCGGACGCCTGAGAGAAACGGATTTTACCGAACTATTGCCATACATGAAAAAAGATAAAAAGTCTTCGGACGGCCAATTGAATTTTGTCATGCTTGAACAGACGGGACAGCCGTTCATGCAGACAATCGATGAACAAGTAGCAACAGCCGCTTATGGAGAATTGAAATCATTAATTAAGGGGATGATTGCATGATACGGGGAGTCAGAGGCGCGACCACAGTAACGGAAGACCATGCAGATGAAATTTTCGAAGCAACACGCCAGCTTGCTTTGCAGATGGTAGCGGAAAATTCTATTTCTCCTGATGAAGTCGCATCGGTTATCATTTCAACAACAACGGATCTTTCTTCCGCTTTTCCGGCAAAAGCGATCCGCACCATCGAAGGATGGACGTACGTGCCGGTCATGTGCACGCATGAGATGAGCGTGCCGAACTCTTTGCCGCGCTGCATCCGTCTCATGATGCATGTCAACACGAAGATCGCCCAACAGGAAATCCGGCACATCTATTTGAATGATGCCACCAAACTGCGTCCTGACCTTGTACAGAAACAGGTGAAGTCTGTATGATGCGCCACGTCTTCATCATCGGACTCGGCTTGATCGGAGGTTCTCTTGCACGTGCCTTGCAACGGAACGAAAATCTTCTTGTCACCGGCTTTGACAGCGATCCGCTGGCGGTGACGAAAGCACTTAAGATGGGGGTTGTGCAAGAAGCGCCTCGGAACATCGAAGAAGGTGTCAAACGAGCCGACTGGATTATTTTCGCAACGCCGGTCGGTGCGACACTTACTTTGATGGAACAATGCAAAACGTGGGAAACGAAAGATACGGCTGTGTTTTCTGACACAGGCAGTACGAAAGTGATCATCATGGAAGCTGCCGAACGGCTCGGTCTTCGCTTCATCGGTGGCCACCCGATGGCAGGTTCACATAAAAGCGGCGTAGAAGCTGCGAAAGATGTCTTGTTCGAAAATGCATTTTACATATTGACGCCGACAGCCGCACTAATCGGCGGAGAAGAAGTGGAACAGTTGCATGAGCTGCTAAAAGTGACAAAGGCGAAAGTCCATGTCATGCAAGCGTTCGAACATGATGAAATGACGGCGATCGTCAGCCACTTCCCTCACTTGATTGCGGCGTCGCTCGTTCACCAGCTGGACAAACAAGAACAGTACCCGTTTGCGAAGCAGCTTGCAGCAGGTGGTTTCCGTGATATTACCCGTATCGCCTCGTCCAATCCGGATATGTGGCGGGATATCACGATCCAAAACAACCCGGTAATCCTCGCGCAGCTGGATAACTGGATGGCTGAAATGGCCGACTTGAAACAATTGCTTACAGAGAACAATGGCGATTCCATCAAACAATACTTCAATGACGCAAAACAAGTGCGTGATGCATTGCCGATTGCTGGTCACGGTGCGTTTTATTCAGCATTCGACTTGTATGTCGATGTGCCTGACGTTCCCGGTGTCTTGGCAGAAGTCATGGGACATCTTGCGGAAGAGCAGATCAGTATCGTTAACTTGCGCATCTTGGAGACGCGTGAAGATGTCTTCGGGATACTCGTCATTTCTTTCCAAACGTCAGAAGATCGTGCGGATGCTGAGCGGTGTCTGTCGAAGAGAACCGATTTCGATACGTATATTTCCTGAAAGGATGGAAGCGGATGAGTAAACAGCTGAATTACATGTCACCTGTATTGAACGGGAACATTAAGGTACCTGGCGATAAATCGATTTCTCACCGGGCAGTGATGTTCGGTGCAATGGCACAAGGGAAGACGGAAGTCACTGGTTTCCTTGCTGGAGAGGACTGTCTGCGGACGATCGATTGCTTCCGGCAGTTAGGCGTCCAGATCACACAGGACGGTGGGCACGTAACCGTTGAGAGTGAAGGCATGAACGCCTGGAGGGAACCTGCCGAAGTGCTGTACACAGGAAACTCCGGCACAACGACACGGCTCATGCTCGGAATCCTTGCGGGTACCGGCTTCCATTCAATCATGACAGGGGATGCTTCGATCGGGAAGCGTCCGATGAACCGTGTGCTGAATCCACTGAGAGAAATGGGGGCGGATATCCGTGGCCGTGAAGGCGGTCAGTATACGCCGGTCGCGGTGCAAGGCAAGACGCTCAAGGCAATCGAATATACGATGCCTGTCGCCAGTGCGCAAGTAAAGTCTGCGATTTTACTCGCTGCGCTGAACGCGGAAGGTACGACGACAATCATCGAACCGGTTCCTTCGCGTAACCATACGGAAATCATGTTGCAAACGTTCGGTGTTCAATTGAGCCAAGAAGACAGCAAAATCGAAATCTCGGGCGACCAGCAATTGAAGACAGCGAATGTTGAAGTGCCAGGAGATATTTCATCTGCAGCGTTCATGATCGGTGCCGCATTAGTTGCAGAAGGAAGCGACATCACGATTGAACAGATGGGGACGAACCCGACGCGCACGGGCATCTTGGATGTCATCAAGGCGATGGGTGCGGACTTTGAACTAGTGGAGCGTGACGGAGCAGGAGAGCCTTCTGCCGACATGACGATCCGTTATTCCAAGCTTGTCGGGACGGAAATCGGCGGAGCGGTTATCCCACGCTTGATCGATGAAATTCCACTTCTTGCACTTGTTGCGACACAAGCTGAAGGGACGACGGTCATCAAAGACGCAGAAGAGCTGCGTGTGAAAGAAACGGACCGCATCGACGCAGTCGTCACGGAGCTGAAGAAGCTTGGTGCTGACATCGAAGCGACCACAGACGGGATGGTCATCAATGGACCGACGAAACTGAACGGTGCGAAGCTTGCATCATACGGAGATCACCGCCTCGGAATGATGGCTGCAGTAGCGGCATTAATTACAGATGGACCGGTTGAAATCGATGATGTGGAATGCATCGCCGTTTCGTATCCGAACTTTTTTGAACAACTTGAGTCTATGATTCGCTGACTTTCCTTCGGGGAAGTCTTTTTGATTGGGAGCAAAGCCCGCTTTCGTGTAGGATATAAGAGAGATTATGAAGTAGGTGAGGAAATGGCGAATATAGAACAAATACAACAGGCTGTCGAGGCCGGAAGCCCCGTCGCACTGGATAAAGCGTTGGAAGGTTTCCTGCTGTCAGGCAGTCCGGATGAACAATACGATGTATCCGAATGGCTAGCGGATATCGGCTATGTGGAAGAGGCCGTGAAAATCCTTGAGCACTTGCAGTTCATTTTGCCGGATGAGTCCCAACTGGTCATCGACCGCGCGAATTTGCTGATCGAAATCGATCGCGAGGACGATGCGCTGAATGCTTTGATGGAGATTTCAGAAGACGACGAGCTGTATCCGCAAGCACTCGTAACACTAGCGGACTTGTTCCACATGCAAGGCTTATTGGAAGCGGCTGAGAAGCGGCTGGATGAAGCGATCGCGTTAATGCCGGGGGAACCACTGCTATTGCAGGCAAAAGCGGAATTGCTGCTTGATTCCGGGCGTTATTTGGAATCAGCGAAAATATATTTGGATCTGAAGAACGAGGGCACGGTCATTGAAGGTGTCGATTTGTCGGAACGATTGGCAGAAGTATACAGTGCGGGAGCCGCTTATGAAGAAGCGCTGCCCTATTATGAAGAGACATTGAAAAAGATGGTCTTGCCGGACACTTTGTTCGGAGCAGCTGTCGCTTCTTTCCAGACGAAAGCTTACGATCAAGCGGTCAGCCGTCTCGCAGAATTGATCGAGAGCGACCCGGATTATTTCTCCGCGTATTTATTGAAAGCGCAAAGTGAGAACATGCAGGAGAACTACAAAGCGGCATACGCAACGATTACAGAAGGTCTGAGCCGCGATGAGTTCGATAAGGAATTTTACTTGTTCGCCGGGAAATTGGCACTCAAGCTCGGGATGAAGGATGAAGGCATCGAGCATTTACGCCAAGCCATCGCACTGGATCCGGAGTACATGGAAGCCATTTACACGTTGACAGCTTATTTCCATGCGGAAGAGCAGGATGACGATTTGATCGAATTGAACGAGACGATCATTACGGAAGGACAGGATTGGTCCGGGCTTTATCCGATGCTTGCCGATGCGTATAGCCGCACGGAGCAATACGACAAAGCAGCACAATACTATGCAGAAGCGTATCCAGCCTTCACGGACGACCCGGAATTTCTGCAAGCTTATGCAAGGTTCCTCGTAGAAGAAGGAAAACGCCCTGCCGCTCTTGAATTAATACAACAGCTGCAAGTACTGGAGCCGGATAATCCGGAATGGATCGATTGGGCGCAGTCCTTGGAACAGGAATAATAAGAGGGAGGAATTGTTATGGCCGCTTCCATCTCTGTCGATGAGAAGAAGCAGTTTGTCCGGTGGTTTTTGGAATCTTATAAACTGAAACGGCGCGAATGCATCTGGATTCTGAATTACATGCTGAGCAATGATACACTTTTGACACGCACCCACTTTGTCGAGCAGGCACATTACTGCCCGCGTGCGATGATGATGTCGTCGGTGGAATCAGAGGAAGCTCCGTTTCGTTTTTACAAAGGGAGTTTGATGACGGCGGATGCGGAGCGGTCATTCCACGAACTGCGGCTGAACCCGGAAGAGGAATTGTACGTTCAGCTGAATTTCCCGAGCTACCCGCCGTCGCCGCTCTATATGTCCGTCCTGGAAGAGAATCCATATGAGCCGACCGACGCGGTGCAAGTGAAGAAAGACGCGCTGGCGGCCGAGCGGATCATGGAAGAGAGTCTCATGGCGTTCCAGGAGGAAATGCTCGTGAAGCAGATCGACGAAGCACTTGATGCAGGTGACCGTGAGCGCTTCCTGAAGCTGACTGGAGCACTGAACGCATTCGTCACAAAGAAAGAAATGGAGTGTGACTGATAAGATGCATTACACAGGAAAAGATATCGCACAATACATTGACCAAAAAGAGTACGTCGACACAGCGGTCGTCCCGCTCATCGAGTTGGATGCCAGTGCAGGCGGAATGAGAGCAAGTGCAGGTGCTTCTGAATATATGCAGCTACTGACTGCTTTACTGGAAAAACAATTTAAAGGCCGGATGCTTCTATTTCCACCGATCACCTACGCGAAGAAGGCCGATCGTATACGCTTAGCTGAGGAATTGAAAGCGGAAATGGATGGCACAGATTTCAAGCACATCTTTTACATGACAGCAGACGTTTCCTGGAAGGATTCCGGGCAGTTGGAGAACGTCTTGTGGCTCCCGGCGATTCCGATCGAAAGCATGGATGCTTCGTTCCGGAAATCGGTGATGGAAGACCAGTTGAGACAAGTGTTGCCGCTTTTCACTAAACGGTGGACAAATCCTTCATGAAATGTTCACAAACTAGCGCTTTCGTAAGATGTCTTATTGATTTTAGGATTTGATTGATATATCATTAGATTGTCCTAGTTATTATATTTGAATGAGTATGTCCGTTGGACTGACCTTGAATGTTAGAGGGGGGAAAAGGATGAGCAACAATCGTGTGTCAAGACGTCAATTTTTAGGTTACACACTGACAGGAGTAGGCGGGTTCATGGCAGCAGGAATGTTGATGCCGATGATCCGTTTCGCAGTCGATCCAGTCCTGCAAGCAGGAGGCACGAGCGACTTCGTATTAACAGATCAGCGCGTTGATGACCTAACAGCAGAGCCGGTACGTGTCGACTTCGCATTTGAACAAGTGGATGCTTGGTACACATCTGAAGTGACCAACTCAGCTTGGGTATTCAAAGAAGGCGATAAAATTATCGCACTATCACCTGTATGTAAGCATTTAGGCTGTACAGTGAACTGGGCAGGCGATCCAGAAGAGCCACACCAATTCTTCTGTCCATGTCACGCAGGGCGTTATGAAAAAAATGGCCAGAACGTTGCGGGTACACCGCCGCTTGGGCCGCTTGACGAGTATGAAACTCAAGTGCAAGATGGTTTTATCGCCATCGGAGCACCAAGAGCAAACACTTTAGTTTAATAGTTAGGGGGTACGTCACCAGTGCTAAACAAGTTATATGATTGGGTTGATGAGCGTCTAGATATTACGCCGATTTGGCGCGATATCGCAGACCATGAAGTACCGGAACACGTAAACCCCGCACACCACTTTTCAGCATTCGTCTATTGTTTTGGAGGACTGACTTTCTTCATCACGGTAATCCAGATCCTATCTGGGATGTTCTTGACAATGTATTACGTTCCGGACATCGAGAATGCTTGGCAGTCGGTCTACTATCTCCAGAATGAAGTAGCATTCGGAGAAATTGTGCGTGGGATGCACCACTGGGGAGCTTCTTTAGTAGTAGTTATGATTTTCCTTCATACACTTCGGGTGTTCTTTACTGGTTCTTACAAAAAACCGCGTGAGCTTAACTGGGTGGTCGGAGTTATGTTATTCGGCGTAATCCTAGGGCTGAGCTTCACAGGTTACTTGCTTCCATGGGATATGAAAGCATTGTTCGCTACGAAAGTAGGTATTGAAATTGCCGCTTCCGTACCGTTCATCGGGGAATACATCAAGATTCTTCTAGCAGGAGATTCCGTTATTCTCGGTGCACAAACATTGACCCGCTTCTTTGCGATTCATGTATTCTTCTTACCTGCAGCGTTGCTTGGGTTGCTAGCTGCTCACTTTATCATGATTCGCAGACAAGGGATTTCAGGCCCACTGTAAGCTGAAACTTTTTGAAGATTTTTTAAAGGAGGGGACATTATGCATCGCGGTAAAGGGATGAAATTTGTTGGGGACTCTCGCGTTAAAGGCTTAGAACATAGAATGCCGAACGTCCCTAAAGACTATTCCGAATACCCTGGTAAAACCGAGGCTTTCTGGCCGAACTTCCTTTTGAAAGAATGGATGATCGGTGCAGTATTCCTTATTGGTTACTTGCTCCTGACTGTCGCTCACCCGTCGCCTCTTGAAGGTCAAGCGGATCCGACAGACACAGCATACATTCCATTGCCAGACTGGTATTTCCTGTTTTTGTACCAATTATTGAAATATGAGTTCGCTTCTGGACCATATAACATCGTCGGCGCTATCATCATGCCAGGCCTTGCATTTGGTGCATTGGCACTTGCTCCATTCTTGGATCGCGGAAAAGAAAGACGTCCATCAAAACGTCCGTTGCCGACAGCTTTCATGCTTCTGGCAGTCGCTTCTATCGTATTCCTGACTTGGCAGTCTGTAGCTTACCACGACTGGGAAGCTGCTGAAGCACAAGGACAGATCAAAGAAGAGGTTGAACTTGATACATCTGCACCAGGCTACGAAGTCTACACCAACTCAGCTTGTATTAACTGTCATGGTGAAGACATGAGCGGTGCAGTCGGACCAGCCCTTGCCGGCACTGGCCTTACTGCTGAAGAAATTGCAGAAATTGCAGTGAACGGAATCAGTGAAGGCGGCGCGCAAACAATGCCACCATCATGGGATGGAACGGATGAAGACCTTCAGGTTCTTGCAGAATTCATCGCAGGCCTTGAAACTGAATAATGATCAAGTCGAAAAAGAGCCGGAAATCCGGCTCTTTTTTTTCAAGACGATGAAGTGTGAAAATTCATTTTACGTGGATTTCAAAAAGGAGGACCCCAATGAACGAATTGATCCAAAAGATTTCCGTGTGGTTGATGTTCCGGCCATTCCTCATCTTGTTGTTCTTCATCAACCTCGGCGGAACGATATACGGCTATTATTGGTACGGCTACCAGCTCGAAAAGACCGAGCCGATTTTCCTCTTGTTCGTACCGGACAGTCCGACAGCGAGTTTGTTCTTCACGATCGTTCTAGGCTTCTGGATTATCGGGAAACGCTGGCGCCTCATGGAAGCACTGGCTTTCATTACGCTCATCAAGTATGGGGTGTGGGCAGTCGGCATGAATTTGCTGACGCTTTGGCAGACGGGGGATATCGGCTGGATGGGATGGATGCTTGTCGCATCGCATGGCGCGATGGCGTTCCAAGCGGTCTTGTATCTCGATCATTACCGGTTTGGCTGGCTATCGGCCGCACTCGCTGCTGTCTGGACGCTGCATAACGATGTCATCGATTATGTCTTCGGCCAGATGCCGATTTATCCAAGTTTGAGTGAATTCAGCAGCCAGATCGGCTATTTCACGTTTTGGCTGTCGATCGTGTGCATTGCTTTCGCGTTGTTCGCAGCGTGGTTGAACCGCCCTAACAGCGTTCCAGTTGACCAAAATTGACTTTCTTTAGTAAAATTAAGATAGACTAGACAGAGGGTGAGGAAATCGACATGAGTTTAGGATCATATCTAATCTATTTTGCTGTATTGCTGATTTTGCCATTATGGGCCCAATTCAAATTAAAACGTACGTATGGAAAATATTCGAAAGTACGCTCGACTTCAGGGTTGAACGGTGCACAAGTTGCCCGCCAGATTCTGGACGAGAACGGACTTCATGATGTAAAAGTCGTAGAAAGCCGGGGGATGTTGAGTGACCACTACAACCCGATGACGAAAACGGTTGCACTAAGCAGCCATAACTTCCATGAAGCTTCAGTTGCCGGTACGGCAGTTGCTGCACACGAAGTAGGTCACGCGATTCAGGATGCGGAAGATTATTCGTTCCTGCGTTTCCGTCATCGGTTAGTGCCGGTCGTCAACATTTCATCCAATGCTTCATGGATCTTCATCATGATCGGGATTTTCTCTTCGTTACCTGGAATGCTTTTGCTTGGAATCGGCTTGCTCGCGGTCGGTGTGCTGTTCCAATTGATCACACTGCCGGTTGAGTTCAACGCATCCAACCGGGCGATGGACCAGCTGTTAAGCGCGAACATCATCCGTAATGAAGAAGAACCGCACGCGAAGAAAGTGTTGAACGCAGCTGCCATGACATATGTTGCCGCAACAGCTGTAGCAGTGCTTGAACTGGCACGTCTCCTCCTAATCTATACGAACATGAACCGTTCATAATAATAAAACAGGTGAAGGAAAACAATTGTTTTCCTTCACCTGTTTTTCAATTTCAGTTACCCGATCGGATTTTTCTGGTCATCAAGCGTGAATCCTTCGCCCATGACATCGTGGACTTCCATCAGTGACACGAAAGCATGCGGGTCAACCGAGTTCACGATATTCTTGAGCCGTACGATCTCGTTCCGTCCGACGACACAGTAAAGCACTTCACGTTCTTCTTTCGTGTAATGGCCATAGCCGCGGAGAACCGTTACCCCACGGTCCATCTCCACGGCAATCCGGCTTGCGATCTCTTCCTGGGCAGAAGAGATGATGAGCGCTCCCCGTCCGGAATAAGCACCTTCTTGCACGAAATCGATGACACGTGCGCCGACAAATACGGCAACGAGCGTGTACATCATCGTCCGGTTGTTCAAGAATGTCAGCCACGACAGGAAAATGACTATTGCGTCGAACAAGAACATCGTTTTCCCCATGCTCCAGCCGAAATACTTCTGAACAAGGCGCGCGATAATATCGACGCCACCCGTCGTCCCGCCATAGCGGAAGATGATGCCGAGTCCCGCTCCGACGAAGACGCCAGCGAACAAGGATGCAAGCAACAAGTCATTTTGCAAGTGCACTTGCACTTCGTAAATGAGGAACAGCTTCAAGAATACGGAGACTGCGACGGTGCCGATGATTGTGTAGACAAATACTTTCCGGCCGAGCAACTTCCAGCCGATGATGAACATCGGGATATTCAATAATAAGTTCATGAGTGCAGGATCCCATTTCCACAAGAAAAACATGATCAATGTGATGCCGGCGAAGCCGCCTTCACCAAGTTCATTCTGGATATTGAAATGCACAAAACCGAAACTGAACAACGCTGCTCCGATTAGGATGAAAATGATATTTTTTAGTTTTAACCCCTTTAGCAAACAATCTCCTCCCATTCATTCCACCTTCTGTATTATCATAGATAGAGAGGATTTTGACAATATAGTTTTTGTTCTTTACGATGAAACTATGGACTGGCAAGTAGAAGGAGTGAGCTGGAATGAGCGGACAGAAAACAATAAAGCAAATACAGGGCGAAGTGGATGCATACATCGGACAGTTCAAAGAAGGCTATTTCACGCCGATGGAACTCGTCGCGCGCCTGACGGAAGAACTAGGCGAATTATCGCGCGAAGTGATGCACGAATTCGGACCGAAGAAAAAGAAAGAAGACGAACAAGACAATTCAATCGGCGCAGAGCTCGGCGACCTGCTATTCGTCATGACCTGTCTAGCGAACTCACTCGACATCGACCTACAAGAAGAGCATGATAAAGTATTACAGAAATTCAATTCCCGCGATAAAGATCGCTGGACAAGAAAGGAAGATGCGAAATGAAGATCCGCGTTGCAATCGCAGGGGCAAGAGGAAAAATGGGACAAGAAGCAGTACATACGATCATGAAACAACAAGGGATGGAACTCGTAGCCGTTTTAGACTATAAAGAAGTGGGCGAAACGCTCGGAGATACGGATGTCTTTCCGGATAGCTTTACCGTTCCAGTATTTTTAGAGCTGGCACACTTGCACCGCGAAACGAAGCCGGATGTCTTAGTCGATTTGACCTCGCCGGAATCGGTTTATGAACATACGAAACAAGCACTTGACCTCGGTATCCGTCCAGTTGTCGGAACCACCGGGTTTTCGGACGAGCAATTGAAGGAACTGACGGCACAAGCTGAATGTGACAGACTCGGCTGCATCATCGCACCGAACTTCGCAATCGGTGCTGTATTGATGATGAAATTTGCACAGCAAGCAGCGAAATATATGCCGGAAGTCGAAATCATCGAAATGCACCATGATCAAAAGCTCGACGCTCCTTCAGGGACGGCAATGAAGACGGCGCATCTGATTTCAGAGGAACGCCAAACGCATGCGCAAGGTCACCCGAATGAAAAAGAGACACTCGAAGGTGCAAGAGGCGCAGATTATACCGGCATGCGCATCCACAGTGTCCGTTTACCAGGCCTTGTCGCGCATCAGCAAGTGATGATGGGCGGCGAAGGACAGCTGCTTACGATCCGCCACGATTCATTCAATCGCGGTTCCTTCATGTCTGGCGTCGTCTTGTCTGTCGAGCGCGTCATGGAGTTGGATCAATTAGTCTACGGACTTGAACATATCATCATCTAAAGGAGATCACATTATATGAATATCGCACTAATCGCACACGACCGGAAAAAGGATGATCTCGTTCAATTCGCGATCGCTTACGAAAGCATCTTGGCAGATCATACAATTTTCGCGACAGGAACTACAGGGCAGCGCGTCATAGACGAGACAGCGCTCGAGATCACACGTTTCCAATCAGGACCGCTCGGCGGGGACCAGCAAATCGGCGCGATGATCGCGACCGATCAAATGGACATGGTCATCTTCTTCAGAGACCCACTCACTGCACAGCCGCATGAGCCGGATATTACGGCGTTGCTGCGACTATGCGACGTCTATCACGTTCCGCTTGCGACGAATATGGGCACGGCAGAATTATTGTTGAAAGGATTACAGGAAGGGTTCGCTGATTGGCGGCTGATCAGGAAGTCACGGGAATAGGAGTGGAACTATGAGAAAAATGAAAATTGGGGTCGTTTGCTACCCGACGGTCGGCGGATCAGGTGTTGTGGCGACGGAGCTGGGCAAGCGTCTCGCGGAAGCTGGGCATGAAGTGCATTTCATCACGTCATCCACACCGTTCCGCTTGAACCGGATCTACAGCAACATCATCAGCCACCAAGTGGAAGTCAACCATTACTCCGTCTTCCAGTACGCGCCGTATGATATTGCGCTGGCGACGAAGATTTCGGAAGTCATCAAAAACGAAGGACTGGATTTGCTCCACGTCCACTATGCGATCCCGCACGCTGTCTGTGCGATTCTTGGCCGCAGCATGGCTGGCTCGAATATCGGTATCGTCACGACGCTCCACGGCACGGATATCACCGTACTGGGGACTGATTCATCACTCAAGCAAGCAATCAGATATGGCATCGAACAGTCGGACGTCGTGACCGCAGTGTCAAACTCGTTGCGCGAGCAGACGTATGAAATGATCGAGCCGGACAAGGAAATCAAGACTGTCTACAACTTCGTTGACGAACGCGAATATAAACGGAAAGAACAGCCGGAATTAAAAGCGCAGCTTGGCCTTTCAGAAGACGAACCGGTGCTGATCCACGTTTCGAATTTCCGGAAAGTGAAGCGCGTCGGAGATATCGTCTCGACGTTCGCAAAAGTCTGCAGTAAGCTTCAAAGCAAGCTGCTCCTTGTCGGGGATGGCCCGGAAATGGGACAAATCGTCCAGCAAGTGAAAGAGCTTGGCATCGAGGGGGACGTCCTGTTCCTCGGCAATCAAAATAGATTAGCGGACCTTTACAACATTTCCGATGTGAAATTGTTGATGTCCGAAAAAGAAGCATTCGGCTTAGTAGCGCTCGAAGCAATGGCATGTGGTGTCCCGTGTCTTGGCACGCGTGTCGGCGGCATCCCGGAAATCATCGAGGATGGTGCGAATGGGCTCCTTGTCGACCTGGGAGACGTTGAAACTGCTGCGAGCCGCATTACCGTTGCTTTGAAAAATCCGGAGTTGATGGAAAAACTGAAAGCCGGCGCACTCGAAACAGCCCGGAAGAAGTTCCACTCGGATATGATCCTTGCACAATACGAAGAAATATATGAACAGCTCCTGGATGCACGCCAATGATGGACACTGCAAAGAAGATTATCCTAGAACTCAAGACGGCAGGCTTCGAAGCATATGTCGTCGGCGGTGCTGTACGGGATTTGTTGTTAGGCCGTGTGCCTCATGATACAGACGTTGCTACTTCCGCACTGCCGGAAGAAGTGAAGCGCGTATTCGAGCGGACCGTCGATACAGGAATCGCTCACGGCACAGTCCTTGTGCTGCTTGACGGAGAAGGAATCGAAGTAACGACGTTCCGTACGGAAGGTGCGTACACAGACCACCGACGTCCGGACGAAGTTGCATTCGTCCGGACGCTGGAGGAAGATTTGAAGCGCCGTGATTTCACAATCAATGCGATGGCCATGACCGAGACGATGGATATCATTGATCCATTCGGTGGACGTATAGATTTGGAAGATAAGCGCATTCGTGCGGTCGGAAATAGTTCGGAACGTTTCTCGGAAGATGCACTTCGTATGCTCCGTGCTATCCGTTTTTCTGGTCAGCTTGATTTTGCGCTCGACGACGAGACGTTCGCTGCAATTAAGCAGGAAGCTTCTTTGATTTCATCAATTTCGATCGAACGCGTGAAGGCGGAACTGGACAAAATGTTCCTGCACGAGCAAGCGGCGAGAAGTCTCGGTTATTTACAGGAAGCGAAGCTCAACGAACATCTGCCGAATGGCAAAATGTTCGACGTGGATTGGACGGCATACGAAGCGACAGGAAACTCTCTCTACGGCTGGGCATTCATGCTGCACCGCGGAGGTTTTGACGTGTCTGCACTTCGGCTGTACAAGCTCTCGAATGACGAAAAACAGCAATTGGCGAATACGTTGTGTGCAGCTTCACTTGAGACGTGGAACGCGTGGACTTATTATTCGATCGGCACAGAAGCGCTTGAAATGGCGGCGAAACTGACAGACCGGCAAGTAGCAATTCCCAAAAAGAAGTCACTGCTACCAATTGCGCACAAGCAGGAAGTGGCGATCAACGGTAAAGACTTGATGGAATGGACCGGAAAAAAACAAGGGCCATGGCTGAAGGACTGGATTAGCCGTATCGAGCGCGCAATTGTTTTCGGAGAGCTTCCGAATGATCCGGCAACGATCAAAGAATGGTTCCAAGTGGAATTTTCAACGCAAGACGAATGACAAAACAGGGGGTGAAGCCGCCGTGTCCACGTAGTGGATCGCGGCGGTAAAAGGTTCATGAATACGACTATTACACAGCAAATCGCGGAGCGGCTCCTTGCGAACAAAGGGAATCCAGTTTCTGGCCAACAGCTAGCCGAAGACTTCGGCATATCGCGAACAGCTATCTGGAAGCACATGAAAGAGCTCGAAGAACAAGGTTACGAGCTCGAGACTATCCGGAAAAAAGGCTACGTGCTGAAACAAGCGCCTGATACGCTCGACCCAATTGGCATCAGTCCGTTTTTGCGCACAGTGCGCATCGGACAAAACCTTTCCTACCACACATCTGTAACATCGACGCAAATCATTGCACATCAGTTGGCACAAGATGGGGCACCGGACGGGACGGCTGTTATTGCGGAAGAACAGACGACTGGGCGCGGAAGAATGGCGAGAAAATGGGAGTCGGCATATGGCAAAGGCGTTTGGATGAGTATCATTTTGCGCCCGCAAATCCCGATCCACAAAGCACCGCAATTCACGCTAGTTGCAGCGGTAGCTGCTGCGAAAGCCATTGAAGAAACTATCGGCAGAGCACCTTCCATCAAATGGCCGAACGATATTTTGATCGAAGGCAAGAAGAGCACAGGCATTTTGACGGAATTGCAATCCGACGTGGATGGCGTCCAAGCATTGATCATCGGAATCGGCTTGAACGCCAACCAAGTGGAGGAAGACTTCCAGGAAGACCTGCGCTCGATCGCCACGTCCATACGGATGGAAAAAGGGGAAGCGGTCAACCGCGCTGCACTTGCTGCAGCGGTGCTAAACCACCTGGAATTCTACACCGATTTGTATCTCGAAGAAGGTTTCTCACCGGTCAAATCAGTGTGGGAAAGCTATTCCAATACGATCGGCAACCGCGTCCGTGCACGTCTCGCGAAAGAAACGCTGATCGGTGTCGCCGAAAGCATCACCGACGACGGTGTGCTGAAGCTACGAACGGATGACGGCGTCGTGCATGCGATTTACTCTGCAGATATCGAATTAACTTAAAGCAAATCGTCTTCGGAAGGGAGTGGATCTTTTTCGGAGGCGATTTTTTGTGGAAATTTATTATCGTTACATATTTATATTATGTAACCTCAAGAGTGAAAGCAATACTTTTTCGAGTAGAAATCCCATAAAAATATTTTGGTTTCGAAAGCGAATTCTGCTATAGTATGTATGGGCAGTATCCTTGTGAACTGCACCTTTGCACGGCCTGAAAACTAACATATCACACTGCCTTGATCACATGAATCGACAGGGACGGAAGAAACCGAATCAGTCTTTTTCTGTCTTTCTGTTCTGCAGAAGGACTTTTTATATGGTTTTCTTCTTTTTCCAGAAAGGAAGAAGCAAGATGAAGACAATCACAACGATTGACGAATTGAAAAAATGGGTGCGCAAGAAGAAACACGCGAACGCATCGATCGGGCTCGTCCCGACGATGGGCGCGTTGCACGACGGCCACCTTTCACTACTTAAAAAAGCGCGAAAAGAAAACGATGCAGTCGTCATGAGTTTATTCGTCAACCCGGCACAGTTCGGACCAGATGAAGACTTTGACCGCTATCCACGCGATTTTGACCGCGACCACGGCTTGGCAGAAGCTGCTGGAGCCGACGTATTATTCGCACCAACAACAGAAGAAATGTACCCGACGCAGAGCCGCATCGCCATTCACGCAGGTGAACAAGCACAAGTGATGTGCGGCGTCTCGCGTCCAGGACACTTTGACGGCGTCTTGAAAGTGGTCACGAAACTCTTCCATTTGACGGAAGCGGACCGTGCGTACTTCGGTCAGAAAGATGCGCAGCAACTCGCAATCATCGAAGCATTTGTCCGTGACTACGACTTCCCCCTGACAATCGTCCGCGGTGAAACAGTGAGAGAAGAAGACGGCCTCGCGAAAAGCTCACGCAATGTCTACTTGACGGAAACAGAGCGAATGGAAGCACCACATCTGCAAAAAGCGCTTCAGCTCGGAACAGCCCTTTATCGGGAAGGGAAAGATCCGATCCCAGAGATGACCGACTATATCCAGCATCATACGTCTGGAAAAATCGACTACATCGAACTGCACAGCTTTCCGGATTTGCATGGACCGATTACGAACGAAGCTGCTTTAGCCATCGCCGTCCAATTCGGTGGCGCACGCCTGATCGACAACACCATTTTCAAAACGAAAGGACCGAATTAATATGATGAGAATGATGCTGAACTCCAAAATCCACCGCGCAACTGTCACGGAAGCTGACTTGAACTACGTCGGAAGTATCACGATCGACCAAGACATCCTGGACGCTGTCGGCATGATACCGAACGAAAAAGTCCACGTCGTCAACAATAACAATGGTGCACGTTTTGAAACGTACATCATCTCCGGCAAGCGCGGCAGCGGCGTCATCTGTGTCAACGGCGCGGCGGCACGCCTAGTCCAAAAAGGCGACATTGTCATTGTCCTAACGTACGGATACGTCTTAGACCAAGAAGCAGCAGCACACGAGCCAACCGTTGCTATTATGGGCGAAGGCAACGTCATCGAAGAAATCATGCACTACGAACCAGAAGCAACCATCCGCTAATCCAACAGCCGTCCTTCCTTCCAACTAGAGGGGAGGGGCGGCTGTTTTAAGTTTTAGAATTTGTGCTTCAAGTTTTAATTTGTGTTAGGAGTATGAATTGGAGATGATAGGCTGACCTACATTCAAGAGTTTCACATGCTAAAGCATATATTTGCCTTTGAGCCTCCTCAGTCGCTATGCTCCTTCGCTAACAGGAGTTTCATCGAATCTTGGGGATTGGATGAACCATGCATAGCAGCCAGTGTCGTATTCTCACAGAAGGTGTCAAGTATTAGTGAGTGATTTCAGATTTCAAGCTAATTCGGTATTTAGTCGCGACGCAGTTTTTTCCACTCTTGAAAATGAGCGAGTCGGAGATGCATGCCGTACCTCAAGCTGGCGAAGTTGTATCTCGCAGTCATCAAGTCGCATCTTGACAACGTCAATGCAGAATTTGATGCCAAGTAGTAACTCGTGTTGCCGAAGTAGTAACTCGCCAAAACAAGAATCGCAGCGGCCTACGCAGTAAGCCGCCAAGCAAATATGAAACACTCAAATTAGAAAGAAATACTGATTATTATTCTCCACTACTTAAACAGATCAACAGCGAAGTGGCTGGCCTGGACATGGCGGAGGGGTAAGATGAGCAGTTCTCAGCTCGGCTTACCCCGGGAGCCATGTCCTTAAGCCATGAGCGACATTACATGCGACACCAGTTCTCTTTTCCACATACCCAAACAAGAATCGCAGCGGCCTATGCAGTAAGCCGCCAAGCGTTATGTTATAACTCTAATGCACACCTCCCAATCCAACAAAAAAAGCGGAAACGGCGCGGATATGGTACAATTTTTTTAGATCATCACCAGGAAAAGAGGGAGTGCGATGAATACGCGTAAATTTGTCGTTGTCGATATCGAAACAACCGGACACGCTCCTGCTAAAGGTGACCGCATTATCCAATTGGCTATGGTGACAATAGAAAATGACCGGATTACCGATACATACATGGCATTTGTCAACCCAGGAAAAGCGATTCCAAGATTCATCCAAGACCTAACCGGGATCACCGAGCGGGATGTCCAAGATGCCGGACCATTTGAAGATGTGGCAGCTGAAGTGTTCGATCGCCTGCAGGATGCCGTATTTGTCGCACATAACGTCCAGTTCGACTTGCCGTTTCTCCAGCAGGAACTCACACGCGCAGGCTATCCGAAATGGCAAGGCCTGGCGATGGATACCGTCGAGCTAACAAGGCTTGCATATCCGACCGCCTATAGCTACAAGCTCCAAGATATTTGTTCGGAGCAAGGAATTCATTTGAAGAACGCACATCGTGCAGATGACGATGCACTGGCGACGGCGGAACTGTTTTTAAAGGGAAGAGACGACTTGCGCACATTGCCGTGTGAGACGCTTGAGCTTTTACACAAACGGTCATTCCAGCTGAAGTCGGATTTGTCGCGTCTTCTTTTCGACTTGATCCGTGAAAAACGGACGAGCGGTGAAGTATACGGCTACCGATTCCAAAACATCCCGCTGAAAATGCGTATGCCGATCGAGGGAAGCGCTTTGGAACCGGTGTCACTGTCAGGGGATTGGCACGAGAGGATGAGTCGTGTGTTCCCGAAGTTCGAACCGCGGGAAAGCCAGTTCAAGATGATGGCAGCTGTCGAGAAGTCGCTTGAGGAGCAGGAAGAGCTCGTCATCGAAGCGTCGACCGGGATGGGCAAGACACTCGGCTATTTATTGCCGGCTGTCAATTATGCATTGGAGTCAGGCAAGCAAGTATTGATTTCTACATACACCACACACTTGCAAGATCAATTGCTGCAAAAAGAGGGCAAAATCGTCGGCAAGTTTTTCGATGCACCGATCCGGTTTGCGCTCGTGAAAGGACTCGGCAATTATTTGGATCTGCACCGCTTTGCGGAGCTTTTGCAAGGAGACGACGAATCATACGATGAGACTTTTACACTCATGCAAATCCTGATTTGGCTCATGCAGACGGAAACGGGCGATTTGAATGAATTGAACGCTTCAAGCGGAGGGCAACTCGTGCTTGATAAAATCCGCCGATCGCATTTCCGTAAACTGACGAAGCATGATTCAGCTTATGACTTTTATGAATATGCCATGGCAAAAGCGAAGAATGCACACGTCGTCGTGACGAACCATGCCTTCCTTTTGAACCAACGTGTATCAGAACGGGCATTGACGGAGTCTGCTGGTGCGATTATTTTTGACGAAGCGCATCAGATTGTCCAGACGGCTGTTTCCCAATACGAAAAGTCGCTCGTCTATACGCAGTGGAAGTATGTCTTCGGACAGATCGGGATTTTCGAAGACCAACAATTGTATTCGAAACTATACGAGATTGCGGAAGCAAGAGGGTTCGCCTCCATCCCAGAGCTTTTGAGGCTGGAAGGTTTATCCAAAAAGATCTTTGCAGGGTTCGATCAATTGGCGGCTGAACTGACATTTCACTTTACAGAACGTTTCGCAGGCAGTCGTCATAAGAAAAATTCCGTGTTGCTCGAGGAATTGCCGATGTCACTAGAAGGGCCGCGTGAGATTTTGCGCAACTTGAACGAGTGGATCGATTTGTCACAGATCATCATGCAAAAAGCGGAGCGGCTCCATGAAACGTCTCTGGCAGAACGATTAGTGCTGACGGAGTGGCGGTATTGGACGGAAGAGATCATGGTCAAAACCGAGAACTTCGGGGAGATCTTCATCGACTCGACCGAACATGGCATTGCGTGGGTCGATGGCGACTTGCGCAGCTTGCCGAACAGCTTGACGTTGTATAAACGGCCGTTTGAGGTGCGCGAAGTGATCGATGGGGCCATCGGGAAGTATCGTGGACAGCTCGCGCTCATTTGGCTGTCAGGAACGATGAGTGTCCCTTCGAATGACCGTTTCATCACGAACCAGCTGGGTGTACCGGAATCGGTCAGCATCGAGAAGTTCGATCCGCCGATCGGCTTTTACGAAGGCGCACAAGTGTTTCTCGTGGAAGACATGCCGGAGATCCAGAAAGTTTCCCAAAGGGAGTGGATCGAGAGTGTGGCGGATGCAGTCATTCAGACCGTGCTCGTCACGGAAGGGCGTTGCTTCGTCTTGTTCACTTCTCAGGACATGCTCCGCAAAACGGTGGAGTTGATCCAAGATACAGGACTGCTTGACGATTACATGCTGTTTGCACAAGGCATTTCGTCTGGCAGCCGGATGAGGTTGTTGAAATCGTTTCAGCGCTTCAAGAAGTCCGTCTTGTTCGGGACCAATAGCTTCTGGGAAGGTGTAGATGTACCAGGAGATGCGCTTCGTGCAGTCATCGTCGTCCGTCTGCCATTCACGTCGCCTGAAGAGCCGATTTTCAAAGCACGGTGCGAAGCGATTTCGAAGGAAGGGAAGAACCCGTTCCTACACTACGCATTACCGGAAGCGGTGCTGCGTCTAAGGCAAGGGTTCGGCCGATTGATCCGTTCGAAAGACGATCAAGGGCTGTTCATCGTCCTGGATCGCCGGATCGAAACGAAATCGTACGGGCACGAGTTTATCAGTGCCTTGCCAAAAGTGGAAGTCGTAAAAGGGCCATTGGAAAAGATGGTAACGGATATCGAAGCTTGGTATAATGAACAGTGATTCGAAGACGCTTGTTCAGCCTCCAAACGGCTGAGAAATGTGAAAGAATGGAAAGGAAGAACGCCTGATGGAATCCAAGATCGAAGTGCTGTCGACAATCGTCGTCGACTATCAGTCCGATTTATATAAACTAGTCGACGGGCTGAATCGGACTCTAAAGAAAGAAGACTTGATGTTCGGTTTGGCACTCGATAAAGAAAATCCGGAAAAAGCGGTCTTCACGATATACAGGACATAGGTGATGAGATGACAGTGAAAAAATGGGTGACGTTCATCGTCGGATTTCTATCTTTTTTTGCAGTGGCTTTGATGATCTTGATCATCGTCGCAGGCAATAAACCGTATTCCGAAGTGGAGCAGCGCGCAATCGATCAAGTGGAACGAGCCAATTACTTGGCATCGATCGAGCAAGTGTATGTCTATGCCCATAAGACGGAAATGGTGACGGTCATCGGACGGGATGCCGCTGGTGTACTGAAGGCGGTCTTCGTACCGACGGATGAAGGGGAAGTGCAGTTCGCTTCGCTGGAACGTGCGATTTCGCCAAAAGAGGCAAGAGAGATCGCCACAGAAGGCATGGAAGTGAAAGACATCCTTCATACGAAGCTTGGCATGGATGATGACGGTGCTGTCTGGGAAGTGACTTTCTTGAACGAAGATGGTGGGTTGAACTATGTTTACATTCCGGTCGAATCCGGAACTTGGTCTAGACGCATTTTGAATTTGTGAAAGGGTGGAAATCATGAATCTCGCAAAACGTGTGCAAACTTTAACGCCTTCAACAACATTGGCGATTACAGCAAAAGCGAACGAACTGAAAGCGGCAGGAGTCGATGTGATCGGCCTTGGAGCAGGTGAGCCGGATTATAATACACCAGAAAACATCCTTGAAGCTGCCTATGCATCCATGAAGGAAGGCAAGACGAAGTATACGCCGTCTGGCGGTTTGCCGGACTTGAAGCGTGCGATCGCTGCGAAATTGAAGCGCGATCAAGGTCTTACGTACGCCAATTCGGAAATCATGGTCGGAATCGGTGCAAAGCATGTTTTGTATACATTGTTCCAAGTACTGCTGGATGAAGGGGACGAGGTAATCATCCCGATTCCATACTGGGTTAGCTATCCGGAGCAGGTTAAGCTTGCGGAAGGCGTACCTGTCTATATCACAGCTACTGCTGATCAGCAATACAAGATCACAGCACAGCAGCTGCACGACGCGATTACAGAGAAGACAAAAGCGCTCATCTTGAACTCGCCGTCTAATCCGACAGGAATGATCTACACGAAAGAAGAGCTTGAGCAACTAGCAGAAGTGTGCCGCGAGAAAGACATCTTGATCGTTTCGGATGAAATTTATGAAAAGCTGATCTACGGGGACGCTGAACATGTTTCCATCGCGACGCTTTCAGACGATGCGAAGAAACGGACACTTATCATCAATGGGGTGTCGAAATCACATTCGATGACAGGGTGGCGCATTGGCTATGCGGCAGGAGAAGCCGACTTGATTAAAGCGATGACGGATCTTGCATCCCACTCGACATCAAACCCGGTGACAACTTCTCAGTATGCAGCGATCGAAGCGTACAATGGCTCACAAGATGCAGTTGAGGAGATGCGCAGTGCATTCGAAGGCCGTCTGGAAGCGATCTATCCGCAGCTGGCGGCGATTCCAGGGTTCAGCTTGATCCGTCCGCAAGGCGCCTTCTACTTACTGCCGGATGTCCAGGAAGCGGCAACAAGAACAGGCCATGCATCAGTCGATGAATTCGTTGAAGCATTGTTGACGAAGGCGAACGTTGCAGTTATTCCAGGCTCTGGTTTTGGCGCTGATACGACGATTCGTCTATCGTATGCGACATCGCTCGAGAAATTGGAAGAAGCAGTAGCGCGTATCCGGAAGTTCGTCGAGGCGAACTGGCAAGGCTGATTCCACAATAACCGGAACGAAATGCACAAATCATGAACGATTCTTATAGAAAAAGTGGAGGCTATTATGAAGAAAATTACAATTGCCGAAATGGCACAGCATGTTGGAGAAACAGTAACAATCGGCGCTTGGATCGCTAACAAGCGTTCAAGCGGGAAAATCGCGTTCTTGCAGTTACGTGATGGCTCTGGGTTTGTCCAAGGCGTCGTCGTGAAAGCGGAAGTACCAGAAGAACTGTTCGCCACGGCGAAAGGTTTGACGCAAGAAACATCTGTATACGTAACAGGGGTTGTGAAAGAAGACGAGCGTTCTTCATTCGGCTTCGAACTTGGCGTAACGGATGTGAAAGTGATCCACGAAGCGAAAGACTTCCCGATCACACCGAAAGAGCATGGCACAGAGTTCTTGATGGACAACCGTCACTTATGGCTGCGTTCAAGAAAACAACACGCGACGATGAAAGTCCGCAACGAAATCATCCGCGCGACGTACGAATTCTACAACAACCACGGCTTCGTGAAAGTGGATCCACCGATTTTGACAGGCTCAGCTCCTGAAGGCACTTCAGAACTATTCGCGACGAAGTACTTCGACGAAGATGCATACTTGTCCCAGTCTGGTCAGTTGTACATGGAAGCGGCTGCGATGGCACTTGGGAAAGTATTCTCGTTCGGTCCGACATTCCGTGCGGAAAAATCGAAAACACGCCGTCACTTGATCGAGTTCTGGATGATCGAGCCGGAAATGGCATTCGTCGAGCACGACGAGAGCCTGGAAGTACAAGAACAATATGTAGAACACATTGTGCAGTCGGTCTTGAAAAACTGCAAACTGGAGCTGGAGCGTCTTGGACGTGACACTTCAAAACTGGAAAACGTCAAAGCGCCATTCCCGCGCATCTCGTATGATGAAGCAATCGAATGGTTGAACAATAACGGACACGACGACATCAAATGGGGCGACGACTTCGGCGCACCACACGAAACGGCAATCGCTGAAAACTACGACAAGCCGGTCTTCATCGTCAACTATCCAACAGGCATCAAGCCGTTCTACATGCAACCACACCCAGAACGCGACGACGTCGTTCTATGTGCTGACTTGATCGCACCGGAAGGGTACGGCGAAATCATTGGTGGATCTGAACGGATCTACGATTATGAGCTGATGAAACAACGCATCCAAGAGCACGATTTGGATGAAGAAGCTTACGCATGGTACTTGGAACTCAGCAAATACGGCGCAGTGCCACACTCAGGATTCGGCCTCGGCCTCGAGCGCACAGTCGCTTGGATCTCCGGTGCAGAGCACATCCGTGAGTCCATTCCATTCCCACGCCTGTTGAATCGTCTGTACCCTTAAGAAACGTCGACGGAGCTGTTTGATGGAATATCAGCCTCGTTAGATGTTAAGAGAGATAGAGAAAGGTGGTTGGGTTATGAAACAGCCGAATCGTCTGCAGCAATGGATCGAGCAGGGAAATGTTCACATTTCCCAGCTTTTTTTTCAGTATTACAAAGAACTGAACATCTCCGATGAAGAAGCGATGCTCTTGATGCATCTTCACGCTTTCCAGCAGAACGGGGATTCATTCCCGACGCCGGATAAAATTGCGGAGCGGATGCAGTCATCTTTAAAACGCATTGCAGATATGCTACAGAAGTTGATGAAACAAGGCTATATCGAAATCGAGCAGCAAACGTCCGATAACATGCTGAGTGAAACGTTTTCACTGCAGCCGTTATGGGACCGTCTGCTCGACTGTCTGAACAAAGACCACCAGGAAGACAAGAAGCAGTCACTTGAAGCGCTCGAAGGAGAGATTTTCCAGGTCTTCGAGCAGGAGTTCGGCCGCTTCCTGTCCCCGATGGAAATCGAAACCATTTCGATGTGGATCGACCAGGACGGCCATACACCAGAGGTCATTCGCATGGCACTGAAAGAAGCGGTGCTCGCGCAGAAATTGAGCCTCCGGTATGTCGACCGTATTTTGTTCGAATGGAAAAAGAAGAACATCAAAACCTCGAAGGAAGTTGCGAAACATGCATCTTCCTTCCGGGAAAAAAACCTACAGCTTCAGCCGGCTGCAAGCGCAGCGAAGAAAGTACAGTTTTATAACTGGCTGGAAGACCGTAGCTAGCAGGTGAAACGCATTGATGACGAAAAAAGAATGGCATGCATGCCTCGAAGTGATGGAAGAAATGTTTCCGGATGCACATTGTGAACTTGTGCACAAAAATCCGTTCGAGTTATTGATTGCGACACTTCTATCGGCGCAGTGTACGGACAAGCTCGTCAACAAAGTGACAGCTACATTGTTTGAGAAATACCACGCGCCGGAAGATTACATTGCCGTACCTCTCGAAGAGCTGCAGCAAGATATCCGCTCAATCGGTCTCTACCGAAACAAAGCGAAAAATATCCAGGCGCTCAGTCATATTTTAATCAATAGCTACAATAGCGAAGTTCCGGCAGATAGAGATCTGCTCATGACTTTACCTGGAGTCGGCCGGAAGACGGCGAACGTTGTCGTATCAGTCGCATTCAACATTCCAGCAATGGCAGTCGATACGCATGTGGAGCGCGTCTCCAAACGCCTTGGGTTATGCCGCTGGAAAGACAACCCACTGCAAGTCGAGGAAGTGTTGATGAAGAAGACGCCAGCACACGACTGGTCGAAAACACATCACCAGATCATCTTCTTCGGCCGCTACCATTGCAAAGCACAAAATCCGCAATGTTCAGTCTGTCCACTTTTTGACCGGTGTAGGGAAGGACAGAAGCGTGCGAGAAAAGGATTGGTCAACCGTGAAACATCAGTGGAAATTGACTGACAAACACGTAGCGGTTCTTTTCAGCCGCTGGGATGAATTGTCCGCTGCACTTCACGACCTGCACGCCGAACGGGCAGAGGGAACAAAGGAATTGATGGATGAGGCAATCGCGCTTTACGAAGAACTGTCCACACTGTGTGACGGTGTGGTCGAGCCGATCAATCAGGAAGAACGTTTGTCATTTGTCCGTGCGAACCGGGGGCGATTTACTGCATACCGACAACTTGTCGTACTGTTCAAGGAATTCCAGAAACAGTTTGCCGCGAAACGCATCCGGTCAGAATTCGAAAAGACCGACATCTATCGGAATGCCGCGACAAAAGGCGACGCATGACAATAAAAATAAAAACCATTCTTGCAGAGCCATAATTCATGGTCGCAAGAATGGTTTTTTTGTGAGAAGAATTCGAGACAGAAAAGCCGGTGCGAATCATTTTCATGATGTACACCGGCTCTTGTTTTATTCTTCAGTTCCTTCATCTGGCTCATCGTCAGCAGGTGGTGCGTCGTCTGGCTCGTTGCGGGAAGAAGGAGCGACTGCGTCTTCATCTTCACCGTCATCCGGTGGAGTTTCGCCGTCTCCATCTTGGCCGCCGCCATTGTTGTTGCCATTACCTTGACCGCCGCCGTTCCCGTTGCTATTTCCAGTCCCGTTTCCGTCTCCTTCACCATTTCCATTGCCTTGGTCTGGTGCTTCAGGATCGGTTTCGTCTTCACCGTCATCTGGGTTTTCCACTGGCTCTTCAGGTTCGTCTTCGACTGGTTCCTCCGGTTCTTCAGGCTCTTCTGGAGGAGCAATTTGAACGATGACAGAAGCAGGAGCACTTCGTTCGTCGCCTCTCACTGCAGTCACAGTAAAGGTGTATGAGATGCCTTCTTCGAGACTTTCGTAAGTGTAACTCTGTTCACCGGTCGTCCCGGCAACATTCGTGCTGTTGTTATAGGATACTGCGACTTCGAATGCCACATCTTCCGTGTCTTCATAGTTCCATGTGAGGTTCGCCGATTCGCCTGCGACTTCCGCATTCAAGCCGGTCGGTGCAGCCAATTCTTCTTCCTCTTCCTCAACCGGTGGCGCTTGACGCGTCGGTTCGGTTCCTTTGACGAACAGTTCCGTTCTTCTCATATTGCTTGGCGTTGATGATCCAGCCAATTGAAGTGGTTCCGTATACAAATGAATATCCGCTTCCACGACAGATGCTGGTTGCGTAAAATTCTCTGTAGTGGAAGGAGGGGAAATCTGAGCCATGACGTTCTTGAATAGTCGCTGCGAAAGCAGACGCTCATTCGAGGACGTGTCGATTGCTTGTGCACGTGTCGGATAGCCGCTCCATACCGAAATCGAGTAGTTCGTCGTGTAACCGGCGAACCAAATATCCGGTGCTGAGCTGGAGCCGAGTCCGTACTTATCAAGCTCACCAGCTGTATAGTTCGTCGTACCGGTTTTGCCGGCAAGGTCAAGACCGCTGATCGCCGCTTCTTTGCCGGACGAGCCGGCTAGTGTCGTATCGACGACATCGCGGAGCATGTCCGTCACCATATAAGCGGTGCTGTCTTTCATGGCTGGAACAGAATCAGGTTTGACGATTTCTTCTGTTTCACCGTCACGGAAAACGATTTTCGTGATGGTGTGCGGTTTTGTGTAGATTCCTTCGTTCCCGAAAGCTGCGAATGCACCGGCCATATCGACCGTTGAAATGTTGTGTGTGCCGAGTGCGGAAGATTCGTGTAGATCTCCTAAATCAAGGCCAAGTTTTTTCGTGAAAGCTGAGGCATTGTCGTAACCGACCTCATCGAGTGCTTTGACCGCTGGGATGTTGCGTGAGCGGTAAAGTGCTTCTCGGATTGTCAGACTGCCTTGGTAGCGGCCATCGACGTTGCGGACTTCTTGGCCGTCTTCGTATTCATACGGCTCATCGACGATCGTTTCACCTGTCGACCAGTCATTGTATTCGATTCCTGGACCATACGCGATCAGTGGCTTGATCGTCGATCCGATTTGACGGTCTTTCTCTATTGCGAAGTTCCGTCGAATATCTCCGGAGTAATCACGTGCTGCGCCAATTGCACGGATGGCGCCAGTCTTCGTATCAACAACCGTCATCCCGGACTCGACTTCTTCATCAAAGAACAAATCGGAAGCCATCGTCTCGTTTACTGCCTTTTGGACGTTTGGTTCGAGTGTCGTGTGAATTGTCAATCCTTCATCAAGTGCATATTCATTATCAAGAGACTCAAGTTCGTCAACGACCATTTCCATGAATGCCGTATATTCACCCGTCGGCATTTGTTTACGTTGGTCTTCCGGCAATAAAGAATCCGTCACGGACTTTGCTTGTGCCTGCTCTTTTTGTTCCGTCGTAATCTTGCCGTGCATTTCCATCAAGTTCAATACCGTGTTGCGGCGTTTTTCTGCCGCTTCCGGGTTGTTGAATGGATTGTAGCGGTTCGGGCTCTGCGGAATACCAGCAAGGACTGCCATTTCATGCAGTTCCAGTTGGTCCAATGTCTTGCCGTAGAAGTTCTCGGCTGCAGTACCGAAGCCGTAAATGTTCCCGGACATCAAGATCTTGTTGAAGTACATTTCAAAGATTTCTTCTTTTGTATACTCTTTTTCAAGCTGGTAAGCGAGATACGCTTCTTGCGCTTTCCGTTTCAACGTCTTTTCGTTCTTCAAGAATGAGTTCTTGATCACTTGTTGGGTGATCGTACTCGCGCCTTGTGAGCCGAAACCGTCCGTGACGTTCGCGATCACCGCACCACCGAGACGGATGATGTCGATGCCGGAATGTTCATAGAAACGGTTGTCTTCCGTTGCCAGGATGGCATTCTCCATCATTTCCGGAATATCTTCGTATTCGACATACATCCGGTCCTGAACGGTAAAGTACGGAATTTCCGTCTCACCGTCAGCTGCTAGAAATGTTGGTGAAATCGGATCGCGCAACAACTCTTCCTCGAGTTCCGGTGCGCTGCTCGCGTAGATGGCAAACATGCCAGCACCGAAGAGCAAGCCGGCGAAGCCGAGGATGACGACAGTCAGGATGATGCGTTTGATCCATGTGCCAGTCGTCACTTTTTTCTTGCCGTTCTTTCCACCGTTTTTCTTTTTCGCAGACTTTTCTTGCTGCATTTGGGCTTTTCTGCGCTGTTCACGCGTCATATTATGATCTGCCACTTATAGTTCCCCACTTTCATGTTGCCTTGTTTCATTCAATAGCCTTTCGAGTGCAGGCAAGTAATCGAGCCTTGGAAATGCTTTCGGTTCGATTTCGATGGAAGTGTCTTCGATCTCTTGCAGGGTGATCGATTTCCTTCCGCCTTTAAGCATGCGTTCCCAAAACACTTCGAGTGCTTCGTAGCGAAGTAAAAAATAACGTTCCAAAGCCGAGAAGCGAATGATTAAAAATGCGATTCCTTGCGCTTTGGATACTTGTGACATGTGGACGATTTGATGGTCATGAACGTTCTTTAAAGGAAAGGATGTTTTATTTTCTGTTTCTTTCGCTTCGAAATCGATGTATTTCCCGCACCAGACGCCATTGTAATCCGTCGTCGATGGCGTGCGGAAATATGCTTCCCGGACCACCGCAGCACTCCTTGAAGGATACTCGACTTTGACGATTTGCAGAGGGACCGGCTTCTTATGGACGATCGCCAAGCCGCGTTGCAGGTAAAAGTCGTTCGTCTCATTCAGCTCGTCTTCTAATGTCTTACCCCGATTACTGAAGGAATAGTCTTTTTTCTTCCGCTTCGGAGAGGGCGCATCCGTCTGGGCATGCCGCTCTGGTTTTATGAATTTCCGACCGTTGGGATAATTGATTGTCATTCTATGCACCTCGCATGTCCCATCATATCACATCAAATGAGACGGATTGCTGTCTGAAAGGTTTCAAAACCTAGCATTATAATAGCGGATTGAACCACCTTTGCCAAATGAAAAGAATACACGTTCGGAGAAAGAAGCTGCCTGAAAGGTTCTGTGCTAAAATAGGAGGCAGTGGAGGGATGAAAACCATGACATTGAAAATTCTTTCTGAAGAACTTCGTCTGGAATGCGGCAATTGCCTTGACCGCTTTTATGAGATGCGCGAGCGCGATCACGTTCCGGACTTTTATACAGAGGTAAAACCATACGCCGACCACTGGCACGCCGAAATCGAGAAGTGGCGTGAGCAGTCTGCAGAATATATTAAAGAAAATCGTCCGAAACATGTCCATTTCATGCAAATTGAAAATGCGGCAGAAGGGATGACGCAATTTTTCGTCCAGAGTTTTTTTAAAGAGACGAGCAAAAAGCGCTTCATCCAGACGATCCAAGCAGCACAGTTCACGATACAATCACTCATCATGGCCATTGATGAAAGAAGTGGTGCACAGTGATCCGAAAAAAACAATTGCCGGAGTTGCTGAAGGAATGGAAGCGCGATCCAGAAATGATGGACCGAATCGAGCATTGGCATACGCTGGATGAGAAGCCGGCTGTGTATGCCGAATTCCCGGGGTCATTGCACAAAAGTTTACGTAAGGCACTCATCGAAAAAGGGGTCGAGCGTCTTTATAGCCACCAACGTGAAGCATTCGATTATGCGGTGCGTGGCCAATCGTTCACAGCTGTCACACCGACCGCTTCCGGGAAATCCTACTGTTACCACTTGCCGGTGCTGCAGAAGATTTTGGAAGACTCCGATGCACGGGCACTTTACTTGTTCCCGACGAAAGCGCTGGCGCAAGATCAGAAGAGCGATCTCCATGATCTGATCGAGCGGATGGATGAAGAAATTCTGTCGTACACGTACGACGGGGATACGTCTCCTTCGATCCGGACCAAAGTGCGCAAGGCGGGCCAAATCGTCATGACGAACCCGGACATGCTGCATGCCGGGATTTTGCCGCACCATACGAAATGGGTCTCATTATTTGAGAACCTTCATTATATAGTCATCGACGAACTGCATACGTACAAAGGGGTATTCGGTACGCATGTCGCACATGTCATCCGCCGCCTCAAGCGCATCTGTGAATTTTACGGCAGCAATCCGGTGATCATCTGCACATCCGCAACGATCGCCAACCCGAAAGAGCTTGCCGAGAATTTGACGAACACGGAGCACGCATTGATCGATCAGAGCGGTGCACCGACCGGCAGGAAGCATTTCATCTTCTACAACCCGCCGATCGTCCATCCGACATTCGGTGTACGCAGAAGTGCTGTCCTCGAAGTGCGTGATCTCGCGACATCGTTGATCAAAGACGGCGTGCAGACAATCGTCTTCGCGAAAAGCCGTGTGCGTGTCGAGATGCTTGTCACTTATCTGCAAGCTGTTACGAAATATAAAATCCAGGACGAATCAATTAAAGGATACCGTGGAGGTTATCTACCTTCCGAACGCCGCGCCATCGAAACCGGACTGCGGAACGGCTCGATTCAATGCGTCGTTTCGACGAATGCTTTGGAGCTCGGGGTCGATATCGGCCAACTGCAGGCATGTATCATGACTGGCTATCCGGGGAATATCGCGAGCGCCTGGCAGCAAGCAGGCCGTGCAGGACGCCGCCAGGACGAATCACTCGTCGTTTACGTCGCCCAATCGACAGCGCTTGACCAATACATTATCAACCACCCGGAATATTTGCTCGAGCAGAATCCGGAAGAAGCACGGATCCATCCCGAAAACATCATCATCTTGATGGACCATCTGAAATGCGCGTCGTTCGAATTGCCGTTCGCAACGGATGATATGTACGGAGAATTCGATATTCAGTACTTGCTTGAATACCTCGCTGATGAAGGTGTGCTCGTCCGGACCTCCGACCGTTGGCACTGGATGAGCGACCGTTTTCCCGCCCATGACATTTCCTTACGTTCAGCGACGCAGGAAAACGTCGTCATCATCGATCAGTCCATACCGGCGGACACGCGTGTCATCGGGGAAATGGACCGCTTTAGTGCATTGACGCTGCTTCACGAAGAAGCAATTTATATTCACCAAGGGACCCAATTTCAAGTCGAGATCCTCGATTGGGAAGAAAAAAAGGCATACGTACGGGAAGTGGACGTCGATTATTTCACGGATGCGAACCTCGCCGTCGAACTGAAAGTCATCAGTGAAGACAAATCGATGGAACAGCCGCAAGCGTCGATTTACTACGGAGACGTCGCGGTTCTTGCGATGCCGACGATCTTCAAGAAAATCCGTTTCGATTCGCATGACAATATCGGCTCAGGCCCGATTTCGTTGCCGGCGGAAGAATTGCACACATCTTCAACTTGGCTCAGCTTCTACAAGCCTGATAATTTCAGCGAAGGGGAATTATCGGATACGATGACGGGCGCTGCGTACGCCATCGAATCGTTCATTCCGATTTTCGTCCAGTGCGACCGTCGTGACGTGCACGTCGTTCCGCAAGTGAAGTCGCCGCACAATGATCTGCCGTCATTTTTCGTCCATGATTCGTACCCCGGCGGGATCGGCATAAGCGAGCGCATTTATGATTTGTGGCAGCCACTGCTCGCAAAAGCGGTCGAACACGTGGAGCAATGCCCATGCTTCGACGGCTGTCCTTCGTGCATCGGTGCACAGGAAGCGGCACTCGACAATAAAGACCGGGTCATCTCCTTATTGAATGTGCTGCAAGGAAAGGGGCGCGGGACGGATGTCGTTTGAGAAGAAACTGCTTCAGATGAAAGGGCTCATCAAGAAAGAGCCAGTCAAAAAGAAGCAGGCAAAAGCGCCGGACCGCCCGTCATACGAAGCGAAATGGAATGATATCGGACTTCAGCTGAAAGAAAACAAATTCGGCTGGGTTTATGAGAAGAAAGTGCACTATCCATTCGATTTTGTGCACGGCAATACGGAACTGGGTCAAATCACGCGTGTTCTCGAAGCGTGGGAGAGCACTGACTTCGAACACCCGTTCAAGCTGAGCCGTGACGCACGGATTGTCTTCTTCGATACGGAAACGACCGGACTTGGCGGGACAGGTGCATACATTTTCCTTGCAGGAGTCATTGAACAAGGGGCAGACGGCTTCGAGCTGACACAGTGGGTCTTACCGGATCCGTCGCACGAAGCTGCATTCCTCTATGCCACGGGCTTTTGGCAGGATGATGAAAAAGTGATTTTTTCCTATAACGGAAAAAGCTTTGACTGGCCGCAGCTCACTTCGCGCT
Organism: Planomicrobium sp. YIM 101495; assembly: GCF_009707665.1. GTDB lineage: Bacteria > Bacillota > Bacilli > Bacillales_A > Planococcaceae > Planococcus. The sequence goes on along the minus strand of NZ_WLZW01000001.1, from coordinate 608,927 downwards.
GGACGTTCCACCGCAATACGCTGCCGAAAATTGCGCATTATGAGCAGATCGATTTGTTCCACGGCACGAAGCGCATTTGGAAAAACGAACTGGAGCGGATGAAGCTCAGTTCAATCGAGGAACAAAAGCTTGATTTCCATCGTCAAGGAGATGTGCCTGGTTTCATGATTCCGGCCATCTATCTTGATGCGGTGAAAAGCGGCTTTCCGGATGCGCTGGAAAAAGTGCTGTACCACAACGAATTGGATATTTTGTCACTCGTTGCACTGTACATCAAAGCTTCAGACCTATTAATTGAAGATTTAATTTCTGAAACAAGCGGTGCGTACACGAATATCGGCAAATGGTATGCGGACTTGAAGCAGTATGAGCAAAGTGCAGTCTATCTCGAACACGTCACACAGGAGCGTGGCAGCGATGCAGCGCTCGCCCGTTTTTTCCTGGCCATCCAGAAGAAGAGAGCTGGCAACTACACGGAAGCAGTTCAGCTGTTCAAGGAAGCGGCACCGAATTTGCGTGGGCAGATCGAAGTGGAAGCGTGGGTGCACGCTGCGAAGATCTGCGAACACCAGCTGAAGGACTTGGATCAGGCGGCGGTTATGGCAGGTTTTGCGAAGGAAGCGAGCGAGCATACGCAAGTGCGGAATTCGTTAATGGCGGATATCACAAAACGGCTGGAGCGGATTGAGCGCAAAAGACGAAAAAACATCCCGGAAGTTGACAACAACTGAACACGAAAAACAAGCCTTATGCTATACTTGATTTAAGTAGTCTTTACGGAAGGACGATCGAATATGGAGATTAAATACACAGCAAAAGACATTCTAGAAAAAGACTTTAAAACAGGCATGAGAGGTTATAACCAAGATGAGGTGGACCATTTCCTCGATGACATCATCCAGGACTATGAGAAATTCTCGAAGCAGATGGAACAGCTTCAAAACGAGAACAAGCGCTTGCGTGCTGAAATCGACGAAGCACCGAGAAAACAGGCAACGCCGGCTCCAGGCACGACAAACTTCGATATTTTGAGAAGACTGTCCCATTTGGAGAACCATGTGTTTGGAAATAAACTGAACAACGAGTAAGTAATTGCTTGTTTGAGCCTTTTGGCGTATAATGAGTTAGCCAATAGGAATTCTGGCAATCGCTCCGGAAACCAGTCCGGAGAGGAAAGTCCATGCTCGCACGGACCTGAGATGGCCGTAGTGATCGCGCTCAGTGAAACAATAAACTGAGGCAGCTGCTTGCAGCTGACGGCGGGTGGAACGCCTAAGTCTTCGGATATGGCCGAAACACCCTGAAAAGTGCCACAGTGACGGAGCTGTGCAGGAAACTGTACAGGTGGAACGAGGTAAACCCCGTGAGCGAGAAACCCAAATTATGGTAGGGGCACTTTTCCAGAGGAATTGAACCGAGGAAGAGGCAAGCTTAGTCTTGCAGATAGATGATTGCTGTCCAAAAGTACGAGGCGCAAGCTGTTTGAGTACATGGAAACAAAACATGGCTTATAGATTTCCTTTTGGCTTTACTTTTGACAACAAAAGCTCCCTCAAGCAGGGAGCTTTTCTGATTATGAAGATGAACGGTGGAAGTGGAACAATCTGCTGCGCCGCATGAAGATAGATGGATATTCAGGGAGGGAACGGTTATTACGAAATTTAAATTATTAGCGACAGCTGCTATGGGACTGGAATCGATCGTAGCCGATGAAGTGAAGGCGCTCGGATACGAGACCTCGACAGAGAACGGCAAAGTGTTTTTTGAAGGAGACGAGCGGACGATTGCACAAGCAAACCTATGGCTGCGTGTAGCAGACCGCGTGAAGATTGTCGTGGCAGAATTTCCGGCGAAGACATTCGATGAATTGTTCGAAGGGACGAAAGCACTTGAGTGGGAGAAATACCTGCCAGTCGATGCAGAATTCCCGGTATCCGGGAAATCCGTTAAATCGACGCTTTATTCAGTGCCGGATTGCCAATCGATCGTCAAAAAAGCGATTGTAGAACGGCTGAAGAAAGCCTATTTCCGTAACTCGTTCCTAGACGAGTCAGGAGCACGTTTCAAAATTGAAGTATCAATCTTGAAAGATCGTGTGCAGCTGACGATCGATACGAGTGGCGCCGGCTTGCATAAACGCGGTTACCGTATCGGGCAAGGTGAAGCGCCACTTAAAGAAACATTAGCGGCAGCACTTGTGAAATTGACGAAATGGACACCGGACCGGCCGTTCGTCGACCCGTTTTGTGGTTCAGGAACGATCGTCATCGAAGCAGCGATGATCGGCCAGAACATCGCACCAGGCTATAATCGTGATTTCGATTCGGAAGAATGGCCATGGATGAAACAGCAAATTTGGGATGAAGTGCGTGAAGAAGCGGAAGCAGCTGCGAATTACGACCAGCCACTCGATATTCTCGGGACGGACATCGACCACCGTGTACTTGAAATCGCGAAAGACAACGTGCTCGAGGCAGGCTTTGCAGACTTGATCCAGTTGCGCCAGCGCCAAGTGAGAGACTTTAAAGCAACAAGTGAAAACGGCGTCGTGGTGGGGAACCCGCCATACGGCGAACGAATCGGTGAAGTGGAGCGGATCGAGGAAATGATCGGCGACATGGGGCGTCTTTTCAAAGACTATCCGACGTGGTCTGTGTACATGCTTTCTTCGATGGAGAATTTCGAGGAGCTATACGGCAGAAGAGCGACGAAAAAACGCAAGCTCTTCAACGGCTTTATCCGGACAGACTTTTACCAATACTGGGGCCAGCGCCCGAAAAAATAAATGAGCGAGACGGAAGGGCACAGCCCTTCCGTTTTACTGTGAGGAGTACCAATGAGAAAAAATCTGCCTTTTGAACTGTCAAAAGAAAAAACGTTTTTCGATTCACTCGGTGACTGGATCGGTGACGTCTTCTATGATGAGCTTCCGGAAAAAGGATACGACTTACGGGACGAACAAATTTTCATGTCGTTCCAAATTGAACGTGCACTGAAGGAGAAAGGAACGTTATTCGCAGAAGCTGGTGTGGGGACAGGAAAGACGCTTGCGTATCTCCTGCCGTCGATCGCCTATGCCCGCTATTCCGGCAAGCCTGCTCTTATTTCCTGTGCAGATGAAACATTGATCGAGCAACTCGTGAAGAAAGGCGGAGACATCGACCGGTTGAACACGGCGTTCGACCTTGATTTGGATGTCCGTCTCGCCAAATCACGTGATCAATATTTGTGTCTGCAACGACTGGAAGGAGCCAGTAAGCGTGAACCGGCGGATTTCCTGGATGACATCGAATTCAGTTTGCCGGAATTCGTCTCGTCGACGTCTTCGATGCAGAGCATGTATCCGTACGGCGAACGTTCGGACTTCCCGGAGTTGACTGATGCCCAGTGGCAGCAAGTGAATTACCACCCGATCCAAAACTGTGCAGCGTGTGAGCTGCGCAATAAATGTGGCCAGACGTTACACCGGAACCATTACCGAAAAGCGGTCGACTTGATCGTCTGTTCCCACGACTTTTTGATGGAGCACATCTGGACGAAGGAAACACGGATCCGGGAAGGGCAAACGCCGCTGCTTCCTGAGTTTTCTTTGATCGTGCTCGATGAAGGACATTTGCTTGAATTTTCTGCGCAACGTGCGTTAACGTATGAAGTGCAGGAAGAAACGCTTCTCGCAGTGACAGAGAAGATCATGGTTGACGGGGTCCGGGAGAAGACGTTGTCGTTGATCGAACAGACCATCGATTTGCACAATGAATTTTTCCGTGATTTGAAAGCGGGCGTCGTCGATACGGGCGAAGACCGGAAAGCGATCAAGAAAACACCGCAACTTCTTGAACTCGGCAATATTTTATTGCGTCATGTAGATGCATTGATGGAAGAATTCGTGTTCGAAGGGGAGCTGTACACGATTCCGGAATATGATCTGCATATCGCAGAAGCATTTTTCGAGCAGTACGGCTTTTCGATGAAACTGTTCATCGAAGCGGATGATGCGATTTCTTGGTTGGAATGGAAAGACGACATCGAAACGCTCGTCATCATGCCAAGGCTCATTACCGACATCTTAGATGAGCGGCTGTTCGACGGCAAAGCGCCGATCGTCTTCTCGTCGGCTACACTATCGGTCGAGAAAGACTTCAGCTATTTGGCGGACAGTCTTGGCATTGGGGACTTCCAATCCTTCTCGGTGACTTCACCTTTCGATTACGAAGACGTGATGAACGTATTCGAGCACCGGTTGCCGCAGGAAGAGAAGTTCGAGCGCGTACTCGAGTTGCTCGGTTCAGGCGAGCAGTCGCTCGTGCTGTTCAAGTCCAAGCAGGAGATGGAAGCGTTCAAGCGCTCAGTTCCAGCGGACAAAATGCATATGCTGGAATTCGAAGGCGACCGTGAATTATCTGCGGTCATCAAAGAGTTCCAGGCAGGTGAATTCCAAGCGCTCTGCTCATACCACTTGTGGGAAGGGCTAGATTTGCCGCGTGAGGCATTGACACAAGTCATCATCGTTGATTTGCCGTTCCCTCCGCACGATCCGGTATTCGAAGCGAAACGCAACTTCGCCGAGGATCCATTCGCACAAGTGGACGCGCCATTCATGCAACTACGGATGCAGCAAGGAATCGGCCGGTTGATCCGTACTTCGGATGACCACGGCACGGTGCACTTACTCTTGAACGAGCAGGAACAGCAATGGAAACCATTGTGGGAGCCGGTCCTGCCGGTCAAACCGCAAACGTTTGTGGGAAATTCTTTATAATTTGAATTCTAGAAAGTCGAAAAAAAGCGCTACAGGTGGACGCCTTCCGCTCTATCTGCTAAATAATGAGTGGTAATAACAGGTAGCACCACACATATTTATGAAGAGATATGGAGTAAAACAGCGGAGACTCCTGTGGGAGCAGTAAACGGGTCGCCATGCCGATTCGTTTGCGACGAAGCGCGAGTCCACTGGAGCGGAGCTGTTTTACGGAATATCGGGAAGAGTATTAACTTCAACTTATATAACTTAAAAATAAACTTCAAGGGGATGAGGTTTTGGAGCAACAGTTCAAGCAACATTTGAAAAAAGTGGCGAGTTATAACGAAGCGATTGCGCTCATGTATTGGGACATGCGCACGAAAGCGCCGAAAAAAAGTGCCGAATCCCGTTCGGAATCGGTCGGCGTATTGTCCGGAGAAGTGTTCCGGATGATGACATCTAATGAATACGGCGAGATGATCGCGGCACTTGAAGCGAAGATCGACGAGTTGGATCCGGTGACGAAACGTTCAGTGGAAGAAGCGCGCAAGCAATTCGATCGGAGCCGGAAAGTACCGGCAGAAGCGTATGAACGTTTCGTGACACTCCAGTCCAAAGCCGAGACGGTATGGGAGCAGGCGAAAGATCAGCAGGATTTCGCGTTGTTCCAGCCGTACTTGGAGAAGCTGGTGGAAGGCACGAAAGAAATGATCGGCTACTGGGGCGAAAAGAACGGCAGTGCCTACAACACACTGCTCGACCAAGATGAACCGGGGATCACGACCGCAGTGTTGGATGAAGTGTTCGGCCAATTGCGGAACCGCATCGTACCACTTGTCCAGAAGATCCAGCAAGCGGGTGACAAGCCTGACACATCGTTCCTATACGGGAAGTTCCCGAAACAGGCGCAATATGAATTCAGCTTGAAATTGATGGAGCAGCTCGGCTACGATTTCGATGCAGGGCGTTTGGATGAAACGGTGCATCCGTTCATGATTCAGATCAACCGCAATGATCAGCGCATTACCAACAACTATGACGAAAATGATTTCCGGACGGCTGTATTCGGGACAATTCACGAAACAGGACACGCAATCTATGAACAGAATTTCGGTGAAGAGCTGGCTGATTCGATGGTGGACGGTGCGAGTTCGATGGGAATCCACGAATCACAGTCCTTGTTCTTCGAGAACTTCATCGGACGCAATCCATCGTTTTGGGAAAAGAACTTGCAGGAATTGCAGCAGTTTTCACCAGGTCAATTCGATGATGTGACGGTCGAACAGTTTTACCGTGCGATCAATGAATCCAAGCCGTCTCTCATCCGGATCGAGGCAGACGAACTGACGTATACACTCCACATCATGATCCGCTATGAGTTGGAAAAAGCGTTGTTCAACGGCGACGCAGAAGTGAAAGACTTACCACAGCTTTGGAACGATAAGTACGAAGAGTATCTCGGCGTGCGTCCAAGCCATGACGGAGAGGGCGTACTGCAGGATGTCCACTGGGCTGGCGGAAGCTTCGGCTACTTCCCGTCGTATGCACTCGGCTACATTTACGCTGCGCAATTCCGTCAGGCGATGAAGAAGGATCTTCCGGACTTCGATGAGCTGCTTGCTGCAGGGAACGTTGCGCCGATCCGCGAGTGGCTGACTGACAACGTTCACCGCCACGGTGCGATGAAGAAGCCGCTCGAGATCATGCAGGATGCGACTGGCGAAGGCTTGAACGCGAACCATTTGGCAGATTACTTGGAAGACAAGTATTCGCGTATTTACAGCTTATAATTTTTGACTAAATAAGTTGTACTTAATACTTTATAGATATTCCGTAAAACAGCTCCGCGTCCAGTGGACTCGCGCTTCGTCGCAAACGAATCGGCATGCCGACCCGTTTACTGCTGCCACTATATTCCATTTAGGAGAAAAAGCGAAAGGTGGCGCCTCCTGTGAAAAGCGGCTGCTTGGAGCAAATTCATCCGAATTTCCGAAATTCTAATAATTTAGTTCAACTTTTAGAGAAAAACCCGCACACTACGAATCGCCGGAAGCGATTGGAGTGTGCGGGTTTTTCGTTTGTCGTTTACCAAAGTTTGAAACCTTTCGAACCTGGAGCACCGTCTTGAAGGATCTCGATGAATGGCACGGTATAAGCGAGCAAGATCAAGAAGACACAAATTGTGATCCAGATGCGCCAGTTTTCAAGGACCATCGGTGTTTTCGGTGCATTGTCCGCAGCTTCGGCAACCGGGAATTCCTCGAAGCCTTTTGGTGCGCTTGCGACCAATTTGACGAAAATGTACAGGATCAGGATGATGCCGACGAACAGAATCGTGCCACCGACTGCCTGTGCAATTTGGTACGGAATCCAGTCGATCGCTTGGTCCGCGTTATTGTATGTCGAGAATGTCGAACGGCGAGGAGCTCCGAGAAGCCCGGCAATGTGCATCGCTCCCGACATGATGGCCATCCCAACTGTCCAGATGATCGCTTGAATGATAGCAAGCTTGTTCATTTGTTCCGTGAACACACGTCCCGTCAAGTGGGGAACGAGCCAGTACATTGCACCGAAGAACGTCAAGACGACTGTCGTTGCAAGTGTTAAGTGGAAGTGACCCGTCACCCAGATGGTGTTATGGACAACTTGGTTCATTTGGAACGAAGCGTTGATGATCCCGCCAGCTCCGGCAGGGATGAACGCTGCCATGCCGATGAACGGAACCGTGAAACGTGCGTCTTTCCAAGGCAGTTTGTATAGGAAGCCGAATAGTCCGCGGCCTCCTTTCGCACGGCCGACCGTTTCAAACGTAGCGAATAAGGAGAATGCAGTCATTAAAGATGGAATGACGACCATCATCGTCAAGACGACTTGCAAGAACTTCCAGAATGCATCAATTCCTGGTTCTGTCAATTGATGGTGGAAACCGACCGGAATCGAGAACAGAAGGAACAGGATGAACGATAGACGCGCCAGTGCATCCGAGAAGATTTTTCCGCCGATGATTTTTGGGATAATGGCATACCAGACCATATAAGCAGGTAGCAACCAGAAATAGACGAGCGGGTGACCGAAGTACCAGAACAATGTACGTGTGACGAGAACGTCGACAGTGTCGATCAAGCCGAGCGACCACGGAAGCAGTTGGAACAAGACGGAAACGGCAATGCCGATCGAGCAGATGATCCACATCGTGTTGTTGATGACGACCATGAACGTCAGGAGCGGGCTTGTCTGTTTCGGGTGTGCTTTTCTCCATTCGCGGTATTTCAAAATTTGTGAAGCGGCACTGAGCCATGAACCGACAACGACGAATGCCAGACCGAGGTAGAAGATCCAATGCGCCATGAGTGGTGCATAAAATGTATAAAGGACAGATGCTTCGTTCAAGAGAATCATGACGGCAGCCATGACAGTTCCGAGCGTCATGACGAAGAAGCCGGCCCACCCGAGCTTACGTTGTTTATCCGTCAATGTGCCGGATGTCCGACTGACGGCAGCGATTTGGAAACCGAAGATAAAAAATGTCGTTAAAATAAGGCCGAGTAGTACGCCATGAATCGTCAATACTTGATAATAGCCGATGCCGAATGGCAATTCGAACTGACCGGAACGGACGAGCACTTGCAGAAGTCCGCATAAGCCACCGATCAAAAGGGCGATCATTGCTACATAAATATGGGCCATTGCCAGTTTTGCATCGCGTTTATCGACGCGGATCAACTCTTTCGCTTGTTGCATGTCATTCCACCACCTTTAATATAGACGTCATGCTCGCATGGCCGACGCCACAATATTCGTTACAGAGCACTAAGTATTCGCCGATTTTGTCGACCGTCGTGGTAAATTCCGAGACGTAACCCGGCTCAAGCATCATGTTGATGTTCGTGCCAGCGACCTGGAAGCCATGGACCACGTCTTTTGTCGTTGCGATGAATTTGATTTTTGAACCGACCGGCACTTCGATTTCGATCGGGTTGTAGTAAAATGCGGAAGCGACGATGATCACTTCATAGTCCCAGTCTTTTCCTTCAACTTTATGGACGCCCGGGTTGTCGAATGGTGCGATTTCGTCGACCCTCTCCGGATCCACATAAACTTGTGCACTCGGCGGGTGAGATCCGCTATGATAGGCGCTGAAGCCGAGTATGACGAGAAATACGATTAACGATGCGGTGCCAAAAGTCAGCCACCACTTTTCATATTTATGGATATGCATGATGAGTCCTCCTCTTTAAAATCTTCCTAAGAATAAATCGAATACGATGATCCATGTGATGACAATGAAGACGCCGAGCGACATGACGGCGATAAGCGTGCCTTTCAAGTTCACTTCTTCTTCCGTGTGCCGGTTATTTTTCGTGACCGTTTTGTTGGCCATTTGCCCCACTCCTTTTCGTTGTTGCTTGCCTACACTTAGTTTATGCATTCAGCGACCTCGAGGCTGTGAGAAAAGTCACACAAACGGATCTTGATTGTGAAGGATTTGTGAAACTGTTTATAATAGAGGAATAGGGGGCGTGGAATATGTTGAAATCATTCGATCTTACAGGCAAGACTGCCATCGTGACCGGGGCAGGTAAAGGAATCGGCAAGGCCATCGCAACTGCATTATGGCAAGCTGGCGCAAACGTCATGCTCGTTGCACGGACGGAAACGGACCTCATCGCATTAAATGAAGAACTTGGCGAAGGGCGTAGCGACTTCACCGTCTGTGACATCAAAGACCGTGACCAGATCAAGCACGCCGTCGAAGGAACTGTCAGCCGCTTCGGCTCACTCGAAATTTTAGTAAACAATGCAGGCATGAACATCCGCTCGACTGCGGACAACGCGACGGACGGTGAGTGGCGCGACATTATGGAGACGAATGCACAAAGTGTCTTCCGCTTTTCGCAGGAAGCGGGCAGGGTTATGAAACCAGGTGCCTCGATCATCAACGTGTCGTCAGTAGGCGGCGACCGCGCACTGAAGACGGGTGTCATTTACGCTGCGTCAAAAGCGGCCGTCATCCAGATGACGAAAGTGATGGCGCTCGAATGGGGCGAAAAGAACATCCGCGTCAACGCTATCGGACCATGGTATTTCAAGACACCATTAACAGAGAAGCTACTTGCGGACGAAGCATATTTGAACGAAATTTTGGCAGTGACGCCGCTGAAGCGTGTCGGCGAATTGCCGGAAGTCGCTTCACCTGTCGTCTTTCTTGCATCAGATGCGGCAAGCTACATTACAGGCCAGACGTTATTTATCGACGGTGGCATGAGTATTCACGGTTTTTCGTGAGTCGCAGTCTCAACAAAGAGCGCAAAAGGTGTTACGATGGAAGCAGGATATAGAGAAGGAGATTCAATGAGTATGACAGCAGCAGAACATTCACGTGAAATTAGAGATACAGCATGGTTGTATGAAGTATTCCGTGCAAATGAAGACGAAGAACGTGCACAAAAAGCGGAGCTCTTCGCGAAAAAGATCATCAAGAACCATTTCATCATTGGATTCGCCGGACATTTTTCAGCCGGCAAATCATCCATGATCAATGCGCTCACTGGCGAGACGTTATTGCCGGCAAGTCCGATCCCGACTTCAGCGAACATCGTCAACGTCCATAAAGCGGTACAAGACTTCGCCATCGTCAATCGGCGTGACGGCAAACCCGTCTACTTCCCGGAAAACTACGATTTCGACAAAGTGAAAGCATTTTGCAAAAGCGGAGATGTGACACAGATTGATATCGGACACGAGGCATCTGTTTTGCCTGAAGGGATCACAGTCATGGATACGCCAGGAGTGGACTCGACGGATGACGCGCACAGACTGTCGACGGAATCCGCACTGCACGTAGCAGATATGGTCTTTTACGTCATGGATTACAACCACGTGCAATCGGAATTGAACTTCAGCTTCACGAAAGAGCTGCAGGATTATACGGACTTGTATTTGATCGTCAACCAGATCGACAAGCACCAGAACAATGAGATGAGCTTCGAAGAATTTCAGCAGACTGTCCACGACTCGTTCAAAGTGTGGGGTGTCGAGGCGAAAGGGATCTTCTTCACCTCATTGAAGGAGTTCGATCACCCAGGCAATGATTTCGACAAGGTCAAAGCGATCGTCACGGAATCGATGGACAACTGGCAGGACCGGATCGGCCAATCAGCGGAAGCTGCGATGCGTCAATTGAAAGACGAGCACCTGAAGTTCTTGGAAGAAGAAAAAATGGATCGACTCGAGACATTCGCATCGGTCCTGACACCGGAAGAATGGGCGAACCGCGAAGACATCAAACAGGAAAGCTTGTCCGTCAAGAAACGGCAGGCTGTGCTCGGCTATCCGGACTGGCGGGATGCATTCGAGCGCGAACGGAAAGCATTGCTCGAAAATGCGAACATCATGCCGTACGAATTGCGTGATGCACTGCGTTCTTATTTGGAGAGTATGCAGCCGAACTTCAAGGTCGGCATGCTGTTCAGTAGGAAGAAGACGGAGCAGGCACGCGAAGAACGGAAGGCCGAAGTCAGGGAACAATTGCAAAAAGTCGTCGCCGCGCAAATTACGCCACACTTGAAGGCGTTGATGAAAGCGTCGCTGAAGCAGGCTGGCTTATTGAATGATGAGCAGTCATTAATCATCGGCGACCTCGAATTTGTCATTCCGTTTACAGTAGTCGAGAAGGAAATGCCGCGCGGGGCAGTATTGACTGGGGACACGGTATTGAATTTCGCGAAGAACATCACGAACGGTGTGCAAAAGTGGTTCGCCGCTGAAACGGAATCGTGGAAAGCTTCTCAGGAACCGCGCTTCTCTGAACTGACGGATGATGCTGCAGCAGAAATCGCGATGAAGACAGAAGGCTTACGCGAAAAAATGTTCGCAATTTCTTCAATGGAAGAAATGGATGAACGCATTTCGAAAGTGAAAAGTTCATTGTCAGCGGCTTTACCTTCACAGCTTGAACACGCGACGCAATTAGCGGAGCGCTGGGAGCAGGAGTTCCGTTTTTCGGTGGATGACATGGTCGAATTCGACGAGTCGATGCTCCAACAAGTAGAGGCGAGAGCTGACGAGGAAGAACAGCAGCAAGATTCAAACGCAGTCACAGTCGACGAAGCACATGTACTGGCACGCGTTAACCGGACAATCGATGCGCTTGCACCGATCAATGGATTTTCTGAAACCGTCGATTATTTGAAACGACGAGCGCGAAGACTCGAGAAGCAAGAGTTCACAATTGCTTTGTTCGGAGCGTTCAGTGCTGGGAAATCATCGTTCTCGAACGCATTGATGGGCGAGAAGGTGTTGCCGGTATCCCCAAACCCGACAACTGCGACAATCAACCGGATCCGTCCGGTAGCGGAAGGCCGTCCGCACGAAACAGCGGATGTTCGTTTGAAGACACCAGCACAATTAACGGAAGATGTCCAAGCATCGTTCCGCGTTCTCGGAATCGAAGCGACAGACCTCGAACAAGCTTATGAGCTTGCACAGAATCTGCCGGAAAGCGAAGGCCCGCAGCAGCAAGTGCATAAATCATTCCTTGTAGCGTTCGAACGAGGCTATACGCAGTTCCGTGAACGACTCGGTGAAACGTTGCGTGTGGACCGCGAAGCATTTGGCCGATACGTTGCGAAAGAAGAGCTCAGCTGTTTCGTCGATGAAATCGACTTTTACTACGATTGTGAACTAACAAGAAGTGGTGTGACATTGGTCGACACGCCAGGAGCGGACTCGATCAATGCGCGCCATACGAACGTCGCGTTCGAGTACATTCGAAACGCCGATGCGATCTTGTTCATCACGTATTATAACCACGCCTTTGCGCGAGCGGACCGTGAATTCCTCATTCAGCTCGGGCGAGTCAAAGATGCATTCGAACTCGACAAGATGTTCTTTGTCGTCAACGCCATCGATCTTGCTTCGAACGAAGAGGAAAAACAAGCGGTCATCAACTACGTACAGACCGAGCTTCAACGCTTCGGCATCCGCTTCCCGCGGTTATTCGGCGTCTCGAGCTTGCAGGCGTTAACAGACCGCGAAGCATCAGGGTTATTAGACTTCGAGCAGTCGTTCCAACATTTCTTGAAGGGCGAATTGAAGGGCATGGCGGTCCAGTCGTTGTCTGAAGAAGAACAGCGCACCATCGACCGTTTCAAAGCACTCATTACACAAACAGAGCGAAACCTCGCACGAAAAGATGAGCGACTCGAAGAACTTGCTAAAATCGAGCAGCAAATCCGCCTCTTGCTCGGCCGTTCTGCTGCAGAGCTATTGACGAAGGAAACAGTGCAGGAGCTGGATGAACTGCTTTACTACGTGAAGCAACGTGTCTTCTACCGCTTCAACGATTTCTTCAAAGAGGCGTTCAACCCTTCAGCATTCACTGGCAAATCTGCTCAAGCTGCACTCGATTTTGCACTGGCGGACTTGGTGGAGATGACGGCGTTCGACTTCCAGCAGGAAATGCGTGTAACAACGTTCCGCATTACGCGTTACGTAGAGAAGAAAATCGAAGAGCGTTTCAAGGAAGATGGCCAAAAGCTTCGTGAGCTGAACAATGATTTTAACTTCATTCCGTATGAAGTGGAAGAAACGGTGCAGCCAGAAGGCAATAAGCCATTCCAAGAAGCGGATTACCGCTCTGTGAAATCGCATTATCGCAACAACCGGAGCTTCTTCGAGAAGAATGAAAAAGAAGTACTGCGCGATGCACTGCAAGCATTGATGGAACCGGATGCACAGAAATTCTTGGGCCAAGAACGTGAAATGGTCAAGGAATGGGCGGGTTTCTGGATCGGACAGGAAGCGGAAGGCTTGCGTCAGCACTTAATGCACCAGGCGATCAGCCAGCTGGAAGCGGAACGTTCATTGCTGCGTGAGTCGGAGCAATTGGAAGATTGGAAGAAACGTTTTGCAACAGTTCAGGAAGGAAGGGTGTAAGGCATGCAAGTGTTTATTGAGACGATTGAGACAAAAGAGTCACGCTGGATCGATGCACGGTTTGATTTGAGCAACCCGAAAGCTGGGCAGGAACTGTACGAACAGGAACATATCGAAGGTGCTGTTCACTGGGACCTCGAGCGTGATTTATCCGATATGGCAGCTGGAACTGGTGGGCGGCATCCGCTGCCTCCCCGTGAAGCGATTACGGATTTACTACAGCGGAGCGGGCTGAATAAGAGCGACCACATCGTCATATATGACGGAGGCGGCGAGCCGTTTGCAGCACGTGCTTGGTGGATCTTGAAGTATGCAGGTTTTGAAAGAGTCTACATCAGCCGACTCGGCTTTGATGCGCTGAAGAGCGCTGGCATTGCGGTGACGGATGAAGTGCCATCATTTAGCCGTACTACAGTCGAACCGTCATTCGATGATTCAATCCATGCCGATCAGGAAACGGTGAGACGTGTCGTCAGCGGTGAAGAGTTTGGTGTCTTACTCGATGCCCGTTCTGCTGAGCGCTATGCAGGGTTCAGTGAGCCGATCGACAAAGTAGCCGGTAGAATTCCAGGTGCGCACAATTATGACTGGACACAAGCAGTCGAAAATGGACGATTCTTGAATGATATTGATTTGACCACTGTTGTCAATGATACGGAACCGACAATCGTTTATTGTGGGAGCGGTGTCACGGCCGCCGCTTTGTACGCGGTCTTGGCGGAGTCCGGACATGAACAATTACGTCTTTATTCAGGAAGCTTCTCGGACTGGATCGAATCGGAAGAGAACATCGTAGAATTTGACCGCCCGACAGAGCAGAGCGTCGACGGTCAAGCAAAAGAAATCTTGGCGAAGCTCATTCAAGAAGGACATAGCGGCGAAATGCTGATGAAGAAATACGAATACGAAAAATCACTCCTCGAAAAGAAGTAGGCTAAAACGAAAAATGCGTACGGCAATGGGATTGACTCCATTGTCGTACGCATTTTGTTTTGGTGTGTGTTATTCCGTAATGATCTCCCGGTCGTCACGTTTTGTCAGTAAGACAGTAATAATCTGGTGATTCTCCATTTCAAGCACCGTCACTTTGTGATGCGGCATACGAACGAATTCGCCTTCATTGATTTCAATGTTCTTCGTCTGAATCCAACCACCGATTGTATCGATGTCTTCACTATCGTCGAACTCGAGCTTGAATCGCTCTTCCAGCTCTTCAAGAAGGACACGACCACTCAGGCGGTAATTATTGTCATCAACTTTCACGATTTCATCTTGCTCATCCGTATCAAATTCATCACGAATCTCCCCGACAATCTCTTCTAAAATATCTTCGACTGTGATGAGACCTTCCGTCCCGCCGTACTCATCGACGACAATCGCCATCGGAACACTTTCTTTTTGCAGCGTAACGAGTACATTTTGCAACGACGCCGTCTCATGAACAAAAGGCAGTTCGTGGACTATCATGCTATTCTTTAAGTCATCCTCGGTCGTATAACGCGTCAGCATTTCCTTCACATTAACAAAACCGAGGATATGGTCGCGGTCACCGTTTTCCGTCACTGGGAGGCGTGTGTGCTGCTCGGAGATCATCTCAAGCAATTCATCATTGTCCATCTCGAGCGACACTATTTTCATTTGTGTACGCGGGACCATGACGTCTTTTGCTGTCCGTTCATCGAATGAAAAGATGTTTTGCATATAAGATAACTCAGTCAGGTTGATTTCACCGCTCTGGAAACTTTCCGCCATGATGATCTTCAGTTCTTCTTCTGAGTGCGCTTGTTCATGCGCTGAAGGTTCTATACCGAACATTTTTAACAACAGACGTGCCGAACCATTCATCAGCCAGATGAACGGAGCGAAAACTTTGCCGAAAAACAGGAGGGCAGGTGTGAATGCCATTGCCATTTTTTCGGCATATTGAATCGCCAACGTTTTCGGTGCAAGTTCTCCGATCACGACATGAAGAAACGTCACGAGAGAAAAGGCGATCGCGAACGACAAGATCGAAGCTGCCGGATTGTGGATGCCGAAGTTCTCGAAAACCGGATGCAACAGCTTCTCGACGGTCGGTTCCCCGAACCAGCCGAGGCCAAGTGCTGTGATTGTGATGCCGAGCTGACAGGCGGATAGATAATAATCCAGGTTATCGGTTATTTTTTTCGTGTTGAGGGCGGTTTTGTTGCCTTCGCTGATCAATTGATCGATCCTGGACATGCGGACTTTGATGATCGAGAATTCCGATCCGACAAAAAGCGCGGTCAGTGCGATTAGTAGGACAACCATGAATAAATGAATGATGAGTATACTGTCCAAATGGTTCCTCCGGTGTGGAGGTTCACCTCTGCTTTCTTAATGGTTAAAATAATTATAGCATAAACGGGTCATGGGTCAGGAAGCGAAAAGGTGTTTTTCTGTGTGAGTGGTGCCGCATATGCAGCCGCTCCGCTGTGGTTCTGATTTGATGAGTAAAAAAGTGAGATGAAGTGTCCATAAAATTCTATACGATCCTATTCTCGAAGGGGCTCCACAATGCAGGTCAGCCAATCGCTTATACCAATATCTCAAGCTTCACGCTAAAAGAAAAAGAACCGCCCCGAAAAGTCATATTGCATGACCTTTTGGGGCGGTTCTTCTTGTAGGTGGATTAAGCAACTAAGTCGATTACTGTCGCAATCGTGAAAATTGCTGCGAAGAATACGAAGGAAACAACGAATCCAACTCCTGCGTCGATCGCGTCGTTGCGTTTAGATTGTACATTATGCTCAAATTCATTCATGTTTACCCCTCCTAATTGATTATAATTATAAGCGAACAAGCCCAATAAATCTAGATGGAACTGCATTTCTTACGTTGAAATCCGTCTGCGTCACAAAACGGACAAATACCACAAGAGCTTAAAATCTTGTATAGTAGAGGGAGCAGGAGGGAATAGATATGATTACATCCATCTGGAAGTCGATTGAAAAGGGACAAATTGATCCGGTCTACGTAATCGTCGGAGATGAAAGCTATTTTATTAAACAAACGATCGATCGATTAAAAGCGAAACTTTCGGAAGGGGAGCTGGAACTATCCCAATTCGATCTGGACGAGGTGCCGGTCGATCACGTCATCGACGAGGCGGACACGATTCCTTTCTTCAGCGACCGAAAATTGATCGTCGCGAAGAATGCATCGTTCCTGAAAGCCGCTGAGCGCGGCAAAGAAAAGATCAATCATGATCTGAAAAGTCTCGAGGCGTGGCTGAAAAATCCGTCGTCCACTTCTGTAACGATTTTCGTCGCACCTTACGAGAAGTTGGATGAACGGAAAAAAGTGACGAAGCTGATGAAAGAGCACGCGGTGGTCATCGAAGCGAAGGCGCTTCAAGTGAATGATCTGGAAGTGTGGCTCGAGAGTGAAGCGAGAAGCCACGGGAAGCAATTCGGCCCGGGAGCTGCTAGTCAGCTGATCGAAATTGCGGGGACCGATTTGACGCTCCTTGCATCGGAACTGGAGAAGATGGCGCTATATGTCGGTTCCGAACAGGAGGAGATCGACCGGTCTCTTGTTGAGGAGATGACATCTCGAACGCTTGAGCAGGATGCATTCAAGATGCTGCAATTATACTTGGACGGCAATGCAGGGGGAGCGCTCCGCGTCTACCGCGACTTGATCCAGCAGAAGCAGGAGCCGGTCGCGCTCGCTGCACTGCTCGCTTCGCAAATCCGTTTCATGATCCACGTCTTCTATTTGCAGAAGAAGGGCTATCATGCCCAGCAGATTTCAAAGCAGCTGAAAGCCCATCCATACAGGGTCAAACTGCTTGTCGAGAAGCGCAATCGGATTCCGGAGCAGCGCTTGCTGCAAGTGCTGTCGGATCTTGCGACGGTGGATATTCAATTGAAGACGCAAAGCGGCAGCCGTGAACGCATCCTGGAATTGTTCCTGATGCAGCGTCACGGAGCGACAAGCCACTGAACAATAAAAAAGGAACTACCGGTATCCGCTCACACGGATTCGGGCAGTTCCTTTTTAATTATGCTTGTTTTTTCATCAAGCTTGATTTTTTGCGAGCAGCAGTATTCTTGTGGATAAGACCTTTAGAAGCTGCTTTCTCAACTGCTTTGATTGCTGCTTTCACAGAATCGTTAGCGTTTTCGCTGTTATTAGCAACTGCTTCTTCTGCTCGTTTGACAGCTGTACGCATAGCTGCTTTTTTAGGAGCGTTTAGCGAGTTTTTAGTTTCGTTAGTAGCAACGCGTTTGATTGCAGATTTAATGTTTGGCATGAATTTCACCTCCTAGACAATTAGGAACAGAGGCAAAGAAGCCTCCTACACTGTATGTCTCTATACAACAAGAGTTATTTTATCAAATGCAAGAGAGGATTGCAATAGAAAACGTGCAAAGAAGTTTCCCTTGACACCATCTTCTTTCTGACAGTGTTTCATTGCTTGATGGCAGTTACACTGCTATAATTCAAAGTAGTTTATATAGGAGTGTGGACCATGAATCAAGAAGAAAGAAAGAACCGGCAAACAAAAATCCGGAATTTTTCCATCATCGCGCACATCGACCACGGGAAATCGACGTTGGCCGACCGCATCTTGGAAAGAACTCAAGCCCTGACTGCACGGGAAATGAAAGCCCAATTGCTCGATTCCATGGATTTAGAACGTGAGCGTGGCATTACCATTAAATTGAACGCGGTCCAGCTGAATTATACAGCACGCGACGGCGAGACGTATATCATGCACTTGATCGATACACCTGGACACGTCGACTTTACATATGAAGTTTCGCGGAGTCTTGCAGCTTGTGAAGGCGCGATTCTTGTCGTCGACGCTGCTCAAGGGATCGAGGCGCAGACGCTCGCGAACGTCTATTTGGCATTGGACAACGACTTGGAGATCCTTCCGGTCATCAACAAAATCGATTTGCCGGCAGCGGACCCTGAGCGCGTGCGCCAAGAAGTGGAAGATGTCATCGGTCTCGATGCATCGGAAGCGGTTCTTGCTTCCGCAAAAGCGGGCATAGGCATCGAGGAGATCCTCGAGCAGATCGTCGAGAAAGTACCGGCACCGACAGGAGATCCGGAAGCACCACTCAAAGCGTTGATTTTCGATTCGCTTTACGATCCGTACCGCGGTGTTATCGCGTATGTGCGGATTATTGAAGGAACCGTGCGTCCTGGAGACCGCATCCGCATGATGGCGAATGGCAAGGAATTCGATGTGCTGGAGGCAGGCGTGTTCATGCCGCAATCCGTGAAGCGTGAAGAATTGACAGTCGGCGATGTAGGCTTCATCACCGCATCGATGAAAGACGTCGGTGATTCGACGGTCGGTGACACGATCACACTAGCGAATAACCCGGCTGCTGAAGCGCTGCCAGGTTACCGGAGATTGAACCCGATGGTGTATTGCGGACTATATCCAATCGACACCTCGAAATATAACGACCTTCGTGACGCACTGGAGAAGCTTGAGCTGAACGATGCCGCGCTTCAATTCGAGCCGGAATCTTCACAAGCGCTCGGCTTCGGTTACCGTTGCGGATTCCTTGGACTGCTTCACATGGAAATCATCCAGGAGCGCATCGAGCGTGAATTCAACATCGACTTGATCACGACAGCACCGAGCGTTATCTATGATGTCCATATGACGGACGGTGAGCTGCTTAAGGTCGACAATCCGGCAATGATGCCAGATCCGCAGAAAATCGATCGTGTCGAAGAGCCTTACGTCAAGGCGACGATCATGGTCCCGAACGATTATGTCGGCGCGGTCATGGAAATCTGCCAGCGCAAACGCGGGAACTTCATGACGATGGATTACATCGATTCAACGCGTGTGTCGATCATTTATGAATTGCCGCTTGCTGAGATCGTCTATGATTTCTTCGATCAGCTGAAATCAGGTACGAAAGGCTATGCTTCGTTTGATTACGAACTGATCGGCTATAAGGAGTCCAAACTTGTGAAGATGGACATCTTGCTGAATGCAGAAAAAGTGGATGCCTTGAGCTTTATCGTCCACCGTGATTTCTCATACGAACGCGGCAAAGCGATCGTCGACAAATTGAAGACGCTTATTCCGCGTCAGCAATTCGAAGTACCGATCCAGGCCGCAATCGGACAGAAAATCGTTGCGCGTCAGACCATTTCCGCAATCCGTAAGAACGTCCTGTCCAAGTGTTACGGCGGGGACATTTCCCGTAAACGGAAACTATTGGACAAGCAAAAGGAAGGGAAGAAGCGGATGAAGCAAGTCGGATCCGTCGAAGTCCCGCAAGAAGCGTTTATGGCTGTACTGAAAATGGATGAAGATAATAAATAAGTAATCAAAAAAAGGAGGCCAGCAACTGAGCCTCCTTTTCTTTTTAGAAAGAAGGAATAACATGGTTAAAGGATTGTATATTCATATCCCATTCTGCCACCAGATCTGTAATTACTGTGATTTCAATAAATTCTTCTTCAAAGACCAGCCTGTCGATGCGTACATCGAATCGCTCGGCAAGGAGTTGGCACTTTGGAAAAGGAACGGAGCACTCGATGAGCCGGTCAAGACGATTTTCCTTGGTGGAGGGACGCCGACTTCCTTGGAGCCTAAACAGCTGGTGCGGCTGACGTCATTGATCCATCAATATGTACCGATGGCGGAAGGTGTCGAATGGTCTTCGGAAGCGAATCCGGATGAATTGACGAAAGAGAAGATGCAAGTGTTGTTCGACGCTGGTGTCAACCGTCTCAGCATGGGCGTTCAGACGTTCGATGCGGAGCTATTGAAACGAATCGGGCGGACGCATGCGCCTGAAGACATCGCACGCGCTGTCAACGATGCACGTGCCATCGGATTTGACAATATCAGCTTTGACTTGATGTACGGACTCCCTGGCCAGACGATGGAACAATGGACAGACACGCTCGGGAAGGCATACGCATTCGATTTGCCGCACTTTTCGGCTTATTCGCTGATCATCGAGCCGAAAACCGTGTTCTACAACTTGATGTCCAAAGGGAAGCTACAGACCGTGACGGAAGAACTGGAAGCGGACATGTACAACGTCTTGATGGAAGAGATGAACAAGCGCGGGCGCAAGCAGTATGAGATTTCCAACTTCGCGCTTCCTGGCTATGAGTCGCGCCATAACTTGATCTACTGGGATAACGAATCGTATATCGGCGTGGGAGCAGGAGCCCATGGCTATGTGGACGGCATCCGTTATTCGAACGCGGGCCCATTGAAGAAGTACATGGAACCACTTGATGCGCATGTGCGTCCGGTTTTGAACGAACATCGCGTACCACTTTCCGAACAGATGGAAGAGGAGATGTTCCTCGGACTCCGTAAGACGGCTGGAGTTTCACTGAGCCACTTCACCGAGAAGTTCGAACGTAACATCGAAGAAGTATATGGAACGATCCTTGCAGAAGAGCAGGCGAAAGGTAACTTGGTCATTGAAGCGGATCACGCGAAACTGACGAGACAAGGACGTTTTGTCGGCAACGAAGTGTTCGAGAAGTTCCTCCTTGGATCTTAATTAACTAGATCGAGGGACATCCGTTGACAACCGAAAGTGAATTTGTTAATTTAGAAATATAGTTTTAGCACTCAACCTATAGGAGTGCTAAAAGAGGTGATGATCATGTTAACAGAACGGCAATTGCTCATTTTGAGTGTAACGGTGGATGATTTTATTCAGTCAGCGCAGCCGGTCGGATCAAGCCAACTTTCTAAAAAATCCGAGCTCCCATATAGTTCAGCCACGATCCGCAACGAAATGGCCGAGCTGGAAGGGATGGGCTTTCTCGAGAAGACGCATACGTCGTCTGGCCGGGTGCCATCTGAAAAAGGCTATCGTTTCTATGTGGACAACATGCTGACGCCGCGAGCGCTTCCTCTTGAAGACATCGAACAGCTGCGATCGATTTTCGATACACGGCTGTCGGAGACGGAAGAAGTAATCCGGCGTTCGGCAATGATCTTGTCGGAATTGACAAATTACACAGCAGTCCTGCTTGGGCCGGATATCGGGAAACATACCATCCGGCGTCTGTCGATCGTTCCACTCACTGCGGACTCGGCATTGGCATTGATCGTGACTGAAACGGGACATGTCGAGAAGCGCATTTTCGATATCCCGCAAGGCCTCGATCCGTCCAATATCGAGCGAATGATCAACATTTTGAACGACAGGCTTTCTGGGGTCGCACTCAGCGACCTGCAGTTCCGGCTGGAAGAGGAAGTGTTGGCCGTGTTCCGGCAGCATATAGACCGGTACACGGAACTCTTCGCTTCCTTGCAGAAGGCGGTCGTCGTGTCGAATGACAATAATGTCTTCTACGGCGGTAAACTGAACATCCTGAATCAGCCGGATTTTCACGATCTGCATAAAATCCGGGATTTGATGGGAGTATTTGAAGGATCTAAATTATTGCCAGCGATCCTTTCGGCAGGCGGGCCGGGAATCCAGATCCGTATCGGGTCGGAGAACAGCCTAGCGGCAATGGAAGACTGTTCGATTGTAACGGTTTCCTACGACGTCGGGAACGAACAAAGCGGTTCTATCGCGATCGTCGGACCGAAACGGATGGATTACAAGCGAATCGTCACCATTTTGGATACATTGAGCGGCGATTTATCGAAACAATTGACGCGCATGATCCACGGGAAGTGAACTAAAGGAGGAACTTGATTTGTTCAATGAAAAAGAAGAGCAGCCGACAGAAGAGATGGAAACACCTGAAGCTGCAGAACAAGCGGAAGTGGAACAACCGGAAACTGCAGATGTGGAGACGGAAGAAGTCCCTGTCGAAGCAGCAGAAGCCGATGAAACCGAAGAACTTCGCGAACAGCTTGAGGCGGAGCAGAACAAATACTTGCGCCTTATGGCGGACTTCGATAACTACAAGCGCCGTGCAGTGAAAGATCGGCAGGATGCGGAGAAGTTCCGTGCACAATCTTTGTTGACGGACTTGCTGCCGGTATTGGATAACTTCGACCGTGCACTTGCTGTCGAGACGACAAGTGAAGAATCCGCGTCTCTCCTGAAGGGCCTTGAAATGGTCCGGAATTCCTTAGTGGATGCTGTGCAGCGTGAAGGATTGGAAGAAGTAAAGGCAGTCGGCGAGCCGTTCGACCCGAACTTCCACCAAGCCGTCATGCAGGAGCAGGAAGAAGGCAAAGATTCCGGCGTCGTGTTAAAGGAATTGCAAAAAGGGTATACCTTAAAAGGCAGAGTTTTGAGACCATCCATGGTTAGTGTAAACGAATAATCTGAAAAGAAGACATTGGAGGAATTGAACATGAGCAAAATTATCGGTATTGACTTAGGAACAACGAACTCAGCAGTAGCAGTACTTGAAGGCGGAGAGCCGAAGATCATTCCAAACCCGGAAGGAAACCGTACGACACCTTCAGTCGTTGCATTCAAGAACGGCGAACGCCAAGTCGGGGAAGTCGCGAAGCGTCAATCGATCACAAACCCGAACACGATCCAATCGGTCAAACGTATCATGGGTACACAGGAAACTGTGAGCGCTGAAGGCAAAGACTATACACCACAGGAAGTTTCGGCAATGATCCTTCAGTATCTGAAAGGCTTCGCTGAAGACTACCTTGGCGAAAAAGTGACGAAAGCGGTCATCACAGTTCCAGCATACTTCAACGATGCAGAGCGCCAAGCAACGAAAGACGCTGGCCGCATCGCAGGTCTTGAAGTTGAACGCATCATCAACGAGCCGACTGCAGCAGCTCTTGCTTACGGTCTCGACAAAACGGAAACGGATGAAACAATCCTTGTATATGACCTTGGAGGCGGTACGTTCGACGTGTCGATCCTTGAGCTTGGCGACGGCGTCTTCGAAGTGAAATCGACTGCTGGCGACAACCGTCTGGGCGGAGACGACTTTGATGATGTCATCATCGACCACCTTGTACAGGAATTCAAAAAAGAGAACGGCATCGACTTGTCAAAAGACAAAATGGCGACACAACGCTTGAAAGATGCAGCTGAAAAAGCGAAGAAAGATTTGTCCGGCGTGACATCGACGCAAATCTCGCTTCCGTTCATCACAGCTGGAGAAGCTGGGCCATTGCACTTGGAATTGACATTGACGCGCGCGAAATTCGACGACTTGACTTCGTCACTCGTCGAGCGCACAATGGGACCGACTCGCCAGGCATTGAAAGATGCTGGCATTGCACCATCTGAACTGGATCGCGTCATTCTTGTCGGTGGTTCAACGCGCATCCCTGCTGTCCAAGAAGCAGTGCGTAAAGAAACTGGCAAAGACCCACACCGCGGTGTGAACCCGGATGAAGTAGTAGCGATGGGTGCAGCTGTACAAGGTGGCGTCCTGACTGGTGACGTGAAAGACGTTGTTCTTCTAGACGTAACGCCACTATCACTTGGAATCGAAACGATGGGCGGCGTGTTCACAAAATTGATCGAGCGCAACACGACGATCCCGACATCGAAATCACAAACATTCTCTACAGCAGCTGACAACCAACCAGCAGTGGACATCCACGTTCTTCAAGGGGAACGCCCGATGTCAGCACACAACAAAACGCTTGGTCGCTTCCAATTGGCGGATATTCCACCAGCACCACGCGGCGTTCCACAAATCGAAGTGACATTCGACATCGATAAGAACGGTATTGTTAGTGTTAAGGCGAAAGATCTTGGCACACAAAAAGAGCAGACGATCACGATCCAGTCGAACACTTCATTGACGGATGAGGAAATCGACCGCATGGTGAAAGAAGCGGAAGAGAACGCTGAAGCGGATGCGAAACGTAAAGAAGAAGTTGAGCTACGCAACGAAGCGGACCAAATGGTCTTCCAAGTCGATAAAACAATCGAAGACCTTGGAGAAGTTGTAACAGACGAAGAGAAGAAACAAGCGGAAGCAGCTCGAGATGAGTTGAAAGAAGCACTCGAATCTGATGACTTCGACAACATCCGTGAGAAGAAGGACAAATTGAATGAACTTCTACAAGGCCTTGCAATGAAAGCTTACGAGCAAGCAGCAGCGGCTCAACAAGCAGCGGAAGGTGGAGAAGGAGCAGCTCAAGGCGACGATGGCGTCATGGATGCAGAATTCGAAGAAGTGAACGACGATAAAGATAAGTAAGACCCGGGAAAAGTCAAAGCAACGCAATCTGCTTTGACTTTTTCTTTGCCCAGACCTAGGCGGTGATGCTCGTCATCCATACTACGGCGCTCAGCTCTTCGCCTAGACTGTGCAATTCAAAGCGTGTACAATAACAGGTGATTGTATTAGGAGAGTGACATATGAATAAAAGAGATTACTACGAGGTGCTTGGTGTTTCCAAGACTGCCTCTAAAGAAGAAATCAAGAAAGCCTACCGTAAATTATCAAAGATGTATCACCCGGATCTAAACAAAGAAGCGGACGCTTCCGACAAGTTCCAGGAAGTGACAGAAGCTTATGAAGTATTGAGCGATGAGCAGAAGCGCGAGCAGTATGACCAATTCGGTCACCAAGACCCGAACCAAGGCTTTGGCGGTTTCGGCGGCGGGGGAGCAGATGGCTTCGGTTTCGATGATATTTTCAGCTCCTTCTTTGGAGGCGGCGGACGCCGCCGCGACCCGAATGCACCGCGCAAAGGGGACGATCTGCAGTACAGCATGCCGATCGATTTCATGGATGCAGTATTCGGAAAAGAAGAAGAGATTTCCCTTCAAAAAGAAGAGGAATGTGGCACATGTGACGGCTCGGGTGCAAAACCTGGCACGAAAACGAAAACATGTCCGCACTGTCAAGGTTCCGGCGAACAGAACGTTGCACAGGACACGCCTTTCGGCCGCATGGTCAACCGTCGTGCTTGTCCGCATTGTTCAGGGTCCGGACAAATCATCGAAGAGAAATGTACGACATGTAGCGGCCGCGGAAAAGTTGTCAAGAATAAGAAGATCAAAGTCACGATTCCAGCAGGTGTCGATGACGGCCAGCAATTGCGCGTGACCGGCCAAGGTGGACCAGGCGTCAACGGAGGACCTCCAGGGGACCTTTACGTCGTCTTCCGCGTCAGACCGCACAAGCAATTCCAGCGTGATGGCGACGATATCTACCTGACATTGACGATCACATTCCCGCAAGCTGCTCTCGGCGATGAAGTGGAAGTGCCGACCGTTTCAGGGAAAGTGAAGCTGAAGATACCAGCAGGCACACAGAGCGGAGCGAAATTCCGTCTACGTGGCAAAGGGGTCAAGAACGTGCACGGCTACGGAACGGGTGATCAGCACATCACCGTCCAGGTGAACACACCATCGAAGCTGAACGAAAAACAGAAGCAATTGCTGCGTGAATTCGCAGAGGTTTCCGGGGACATTCCGGATGAGCAAGGAAGCTCGATGTTCGAGAAGATCAAACGTACCATCAAAGGTGAATGAACCGAATACTGAAAACAGCAGAGGTTTCTTCACAAGCGCGAAGAAACCTCGCTGTCTGTCAAAGTGAAAAAGGAGCTGGTCAAACGTGAAATGGTCAGAGCTATCCGTCCATACGACAAACGAAGCAATTGAAGCAGTGTCGAACATCTTGCATGAAGCAGGGGCAAGTGGAGTCGTCATCGAGGATTCCGAAGATTTCGGCAAAGTGCGCGAAGATCTATTCGGCGAGATCTATTCGCTGGATCCGGAAGATTTCCCGAAAGATGGCGTCATCGTCAAAGCATATTTGCCGGTGAACAGCTTTCTTGGTGAAACGGTCGAAGCGGTCAAACAGTCGATTGAAACGCTCCGGACATTCAATATCGACATCGGGGCAAATGCCGTCACTGTCAGCGAAGTGAACGAAGAAGATTGGGCGACGGCGTGGAAGAAATATTACCACCCGGTAAAGATTTCCCAGCGTTTCACGATTGTCCCGACTTGGGAAGAATATCGCCCGGTTTCCAGTGATGAGCTGATCATCGAATTGGATCCGGGGATGGCATTCGGAACAGGCACGCACCCAACGACGGTCATGAGTCTCCAGGCGCTTGAGAGCTACGTCAAGCCAGGTGACCGTGTCATCGACGTCGGCACCGGCTCTGGCATCCTCTCGATCGGTGCTGCGTTGCTTGATGCAAAAGAAGTCCATGCGCTCGACCTGGATGAAGTCGCCGTGCGTTCTGCGCAGAGCAACGTCGAGCTGAACAACGTCCAGGACCGTGTCGAAGTAGTGCAAGGGAACTTGCTGGATACAGTCGATGTACCGGGAGATGTCGTGGTGGCGAACATCTTGGCAGAAATCATCATGTCCTTCACGGATGATGCGTTTAAGATCGTTAAGCCTGGTGGAATCTACATCACGTCTGGTATCATCGGCGCATATAAGAATGACGTCAAACAGTCCCTCGAAGGTTCGGGCTTCATCGTTGAAGATGTCCTGATGATGGAAGACTGGGTGACGATCATTTCGAAAAAACCGGAATGACGGGGGGTGCACACATGCAACGATATTTTATCGGCGGGGACATCCCGGAAGATGGCATTGCCACAATAACTGGTGACGATGCGCATCACATCTTGAAAGTGATGCGGCAAAAAGCCGGGGAAGAGCTGGTGGTTGTCGTACAAGGAACCGCTTTTCGTTCAGAAATCGTGGAGGCGGAGATGGACGTGTCCATCCGTCTTGGCGACCGTCTCGAAGGAACGGTGGAACTGCCCGTTGACGTAACGATCGCCTGTGGCTTGCCGAAAGGCGATAAACTCGAGTTGATCTCCCAAAAAGCGACGGAACTCGGCATGTATGGACTTATCCCATTCGCAGCGGAACGCTCGATTGTCCGCTGGGATGACAAGAAGAGTACAAAAAAAGTGGAGCGTCTGCAAAAAATCGCGAAAGAAGCTGCAGAACAAGCGCACCGGACGCAAGTTCCGGTCATACATAATGCAGTGTCCTTCAAAGGTTTGCTTGCTGAAATGGCTGATTATGATGCGGTTGTCATCGCATATGAGGAAGAAGCCCGCTCAGAACGAAGAATGCGATTTGCTGAAACTGTAAAATCTTTGTATAATAAAGGTTCGATTCTACTTGTGTTTGGACCAGAAGGTGGGCTCTCCGAACAGGAGGCTACGGCTTTGAGCGCGGCTGGAGCGTTGTTTACATCGCTCGGACCTCGGATTTTGCGTACGGAAACAGCGCCACTCTATGCCTTGGCAGCTATATCCTACGAATTTGAATGAAAGAGCAAGCGGTTTGCAACGCCAGTTGCAAGACATGCGCTTGTGCTGCAAAGTGAATCATCATGTAACAGGGCTACTTGGCAGTTAGTCAAGCGGTAGAGCGGTGTACGGACTTTGAGCACCATGGAAAAAGCAAAGACAATCCGTATGCTAATTTCAATCAGAATGGAGAAATAATCATGAAAAAAATCGCTGCAATGATCGACCACACATTATTGAAGGCTGAAACTGAAAAACAAGAAATCATCGGACTATGCGCGGAAGCGAAAGAGCATAGTTTCGCATCTGTCTGCGTCAACCCTGCATGGGTCGCAGTAGCTGCTGAGCAATTGGCAGGTAGTGATGTGAAAGTTTGTACAGTAATCGGCTTCCCGCTAGGAGCAAGCACTTCTGAAACGAAAGCATTCGAAACAACCGATGCAATCGCGAAAGGTGCTGGCGAAATCGATATGGTCATCAACATCGGTGCGCTGAAAAGCGGCGACACGGACCTTGTCAAATCGGACATCGCGAAAGTCGTTGAAGCTGCAAAAGGTAAAGCGATCGTCAAAGTCATCATCGAAACAAGCTTGTTGACGGATGAAGAGAAAGTGACAGCAAGCAAACTTTCGAAAGAAGCGGGTGCGGATTTCGTCAAGACGTCGACAGGCTTCTCCACAGGAGGCGCAACGGTCGCTGACGTGAAGTTGATGCGTGAGACAGTCGGACCGGATATGGGCGTGAAAGCTTCCGGTGGCGTAAGAAGTCTCGAAGACTTGAACGCAATGGCAGAAGCTGGCGCGACGAGAATCGGCGCATCATCGGGCGTAAAAATCATGCAAGGATTATCTGCTGATTCTGATTATTAATTGTTGACCTTGAACGCGTGATGCGCTATAATTTTGCTATATGACATGTGGTGTTATATGTTTCACTGTGTGTTCGGAGGGAGGGGAAAAAGAGATGACAAAAACAACAGTTCGTAAAAACGAATCAATTGAAGATGCTCTTCGCCGCTTCAAACGCACTGTTTCAAAATCAGGGACAATGCAAGAGGTAAGAAAGCGTGAGTACTACGATAAGCCAAGCGTAAAACGTAAATTGAAATCTGAAGCTGCGCGTAAACGCAAATTCTGATCCTGACATTTACCTTAAAAGAATTGATATTCCTATACGATTGACTGCTAAACCGTCCGCATACGATATGCGGGCGGTTTTTTCCACTTCGGAGAGCAGTCGCTTTCATATTATGGAGAAAACAATCTATAATAGAAATGAGAGAAAAATGAAACCGTTTCCCCAGTCATCCGTATAATAGTTATCAGCACGAGGAGAGGAGCGATTACATTGCGCGCGATGAGAATGGTCTCAGGTTTTACACTGTTATTATCGGCTTTACTGTTGATGATGTCTGTGTTCCAAGCTGGCCAGCTAGCAGCAGGTGGCAGTTCGTTCGAAAAAGGGGTTGCGGCAGCATCCGACGTCACGACCGAACCAAGCTTTTTCGAATCGCTCGTGAATTTTCTCACCAATCCGTACGTCGTGCCGATTTTATTGTCGATCGCCGGATTAGGCCTTTTGCTTGAATTGTTCACACCGGGAATCGGTTTTCCTGGTGGCATCGGCCTCTTCGCTCTAATCCTTTATTTTTATGCGCATACGGTCGCTGGTCATGCTGGTTTCGGTACCATCGCTCTACTTGTATTCGGCCTTCTGCTCGTAATGGTGGAAGTGGTGCTTCCTGGAGGCATCATCGGATTTTTCGGGCTGGCAGCCATATTCGGCAGTATCTTCTTGGCAGGACAAGACGTCAAAACTACTGCCATCGCTGTATTATTCGCACTTATTATTGCTTCAGTAGGGATGGTGATTGTTGTGAAAATCTTTGGCAAACGGCTTCATCTCTTCAAGCGAATCATCTTGAACGATTCGACAAGTACGGAAAGCGGCTATGTTTCGACCGTCAATCGGCCGGAGCTTGTCGGCAAGACAGCTTTTTCACTTACCGCTCTACGTCCATCGGGAACGATCGAGCTGGGTGACGAACGGATCGATGTTGTATCGGAAGGCCGCTTTATTGATGCCGGTAAGAATGTTAAGATTATCAAGGTGGAAGGTTCCCGGATTGTTGTGCGGGAACTGGAATCAAAAGAGGAGGAAATTTAAATGGGTCTTGAAACAATTGGAATCGCCGGTGGTATAATCGTCGTCATTATCTTATTGGCGATTTTCTTCACCTTCGTACCAGTGACACTGTGGATCTCTGCAGTAGCAGCAGGCGTTAAAGTAAGCATCTTCACACTGATCGGAATGCGCTTGCGTCGCGTTATTCCATCACGCGTCGTCAACCCGCTGATCAAAGCTTCAAAGGCGGGACTAACTGTGCAGATCAATCAACTGGAAAGTCATTATCTTGCCGGAGGGAACGTAGATCGTGTCGTCAATGCGCTGATTGCAGCTCACCGTGCAAACATCGATCTGCCGTTCGAACGTGCAGCGGCAATCGACTTGGCAGGACGTGACGTACTTGAAGCGGTTCAGATGTCGGTTAACCCGAAAGTCATTGAAACGCCATTCATCGCTGGTGTTGCAATGGACGGAATCGAAGTAAAAGCGAAAGCAAGAATCACCGTGCGCGCAAATATTGACCGCCTGGTCGGTGGTGCAGGTGAAGAAACAATCGTCGCCCGTGTGGGTGAAGGGATTGTCTCTACTCTTGGTTCAAGCACAAGTCATAAGAAAGTTCTTGAAAATCCGGATCTGATTTCTCAAACAGTATTGTCCAAGGGGCTTGATTCCGGTACAGCATTCGAAATTCTCTCAATCGATATCGCGGATGTGGATATCGGCAAAAACATCGGTGCAGAGCTTCAGACGGAACAAGCGGAAGCTGATAAGAAAATCGCACAGGCAAAAGCGGAAGAACGCCGTGCCATGGCTGTAGCAAGCGAGCAGGAAATGAAAGCGAAAGTTGTCGAGATGCGCTCGAAGGTTGTCGAAGCGGAAGCGGAAGTCCCGATGGCGATGTCGGAAGCGCTTCGTTCAGGCAATATCGGTGTCATGGATTACGTCAACTACCAGAATGTGCAAGCTGATACAGGCATGCGTGATTCGATTGCGAGAACTGGAAAAGAAAAAGCGGAAAACGAATAATTCCAGTGATCGCCAAGGGAGGGAATTCACTTGGAACCGTTAATCATCGGATTGATCATCATGGCTGTGACTGCTTTATTCAATAATAAGGATAAACAAAAGTCGGACAAGGGAACCGGTCCGGTTGCACCTCAGACGGAACAGCAGCCAGTGACGCAACAGCGAGCACAGCAACAGCAGCGCTCGAGGTCGCAGCAGGCTGCTCAGACAGTCCGGAATGCCCGTGATCCTGCCAAGCGCGAAAGTGCGAGAAAACGCATAGAAGACTATGCGAAGGATCTTTACAAAGATCTTCAGGCGGAGATGCAGCAAAAAATTCCTCAATCGCAAGAAGAAGCGATTGAAACGGTGAAACAAGTAGCAGAGAAGACGCCAAGACCATCGCGGGAAGTTACGAGAAAGGCCAAGGATGCTGCGGGACGGATCGAACAAAACAGTACGATCTATGCAAACAACATTAAACGTGGGGAAGTGCGCGACATGATCAACTCACAAAATGATCTGCTCCCGCTCAATGCGAATGATGTCCAACGCGGTGTTATCATGGCCGAAATTCTCGGGCAGCCGAAAGCAAGGAAGAAATGATCCACCAGCCAGCCACTCCAATTGTGGCTGGTTTTTTTTCTAATTGTAATCGATATTGATATAAATATTATGTTAACCGAGTCGCGACTGAATACAGCAAGAGCATGAAAAATGATTTCATCCGCTAATATGCGACGCCTTCTGATCGCACGCGCCGATGGCTGCTACGTTAGAATCATCCAAAACTCCCGCATTCTATTCAACACCCGTTTTCGAACGAGCTGACCCGATCTCTTATTCTCCGCACAAGAACCACCAGCTCAGTTATGGTCAACCCAAAATGGATATCCATTTACAGCCTGTTCCATTTAATGATAAAGTGAATACGTTGACTATTCTGTACCAAGGAGAGACTGCATGACAGATAACCAATTACTCGAACTTCATGTGAAAGACCCGAATGAAGCGGTGCTGCTGCTTGGCATTTCGGACTCTCACATGACATTAATCGAAGAAACCTTCAATATCCAGATCATTACAAGAGGGGAAGTCATCCGCTTATCCGGTCCGGAAGAAGGACGGGAAGTCGGAAAAGCCCTCATTGAACAATTATTGAAAGTCATCCGCAAGGGCATCAATATCGATCAGCGCGACATCGTCTCCGCAATCGAGATGGCGAAAAGCGGAACAATCGAATACTTTGCTGAACTTTACGATGAAGAAGTAGCACGCAATGCGAATGGCAAGATCATCCGTGCCAAGACCATCGGACAGCGTCGCTATATCCGTGCTATCCGCCAGAATGATCTTGTCTTCGGCATCGGACCGGCCGGAACCGGTAAGACGTACTTGGCAGTCGTCATGGCCGTTCAGGCATTCAAGAACGGCGATGTGAAGCGGATCATCCTGACACGTCCTGCCGTTGAAGCAGGAGAAAGCCTAGGCTTCTTGCCAGGGGACTTGAAAGAAAAGGTCGATCCGTATTTGCGTCCGTTGTATGACGCGTTGCACGATGTTCTCGGCCTTGAACAGACGAACCGGATGATCGAGCGGGGAACGATTGAAATCGCGCCACTGGCCTACATGCGTGGCCGTACGCTCGACCATGCATTCGTCATTTTGGATGAAGCTCAAAATACGACAAAAGCACAGATGAAAATGTTTTTGACTCGTCTCGGTTTTGGATCAAAAATGATCATTACGGGAGATAAGACACAGATCGATTTGCCGCGTGGAGCGGAATCAGGTCTTGTGGCGACCGAGAACGTTCTGAAAGAAGTACGGGGACTTGCGTTTGAGTATTTGGAAAAAGGCGATGTCGTCCGTCACCCGCTCGTCGCGAAAATCATCGATGCATACGAAAACCAGCTCTGATGAGGGCTGGTTTTTTTATAGAAGAAAATCCTGACTGAACGTGACGAATAATACTGAAAAAAAAGGCAGCTCTTGATATGATAGAACTACTATAGTGAGGTGGTTGGATGCTCGACAAGGCGAGAAGGCTTTATGACAAGGCAGGCTATAAAGCGGTGATTGCAGTGCTAACACTGCTGATTGGCGTTACCATCTATGCGTTTTTAGTTCAATCCGTAACAGAAGATACGTATCAGGTAGAATTGTTCAAGTTATCTGAAGAGACCATACGTTCGAATAAAACAGTGGAAGATCCAGTGAAGACCGAACAGGAGCGGGTCCGTGCAGAAAATGAAATTGCGCCGAGCTATCAATTCATCGACGAGCAGGCTGCGAACCAGTCGGCAGTGATCGAGTCGTTGTTCGGTTATATTCTGGATGCCAAAGAATCGGTCGACGACGAAAAGAAGCCTGCCGATATTGAAGCGATGGTCGCTGAACTCGGAGAGAACCTCAGGCTGATGGAAAACAGTGAGAACGGTCTCCGGTTGACGGATGACATGCTTAGGTCGTTGTTAGCGTTGCCGGAAAAAGACTTGACGAGCTTGAAAGAAAAGCTGAAAATGATCGTCGAAGATGCACTCGAAGAGCCGGTCCGTGATGTCGGATTGAACGGTGCAAGGAATGCAGCTGAGCTGGAGATCCGCGGAGATGCATCTATTCCTGCTACGGTCCTACAGCCAGCAATCGCAATCGCCCGCTTCGGCATCGTACCGACCGAGACAATCAACGAGGATTTGACGGAAGCACAAATCGATCAAGCAAGGAAAAGTATAGAGCCGACGAAGATCCTGCAAGGCCAAGTACTTGTACAGGAAGGCCAGATCATCGATCGTGAAGTTTTCAGGCAGTTGGAACTTGCCGGGATGACAGAGCAAAAGGACAATATCCGTCCGATGCTCGGACTGTTGCTGTTCGTCGCAATCATCATTCTACTGCTGTTCATGGTCCTTGCGCGCAGCAAGATGAACGAAGTGACGAAAGTGCGTGCGCTCACTGTCACATGGGTCGTCACAACCATTTCGCTGACACTCATGCTGTTGGTCAACCTCCTCAGCGACAACTTCGACGTCACGATCGCCTTCCTATTCCCGACGGCGCTCGCCAGTATGATCGTCCGGATCTTGTTCGATGAACGAACGGCGGTCTATACGACGTTCTTGATCGGTACCAGTGCAGGTCTGATGATGGAGGGCGGTTATGCATCCACACTTCAGATGGATATCGCATTGTATATTCTTTTCGGTGGTCTAGCCGGGGTCTTCCTGATCGGAAAAGGAAGCGACCGGAATCGTCTGCTATGGACAAGCTTGTCGGTTGCGATCGTCAACGCCCTATTCATCGGTTTTTACTTATTGATCAGCCAGACACAGTATTCAATGGGGGAAGTCGGTTTCTATATCGTTACAGCGCTTCTTTCAGGACTGTTGTCCGGCGCGTTGACTTTCGGTCTGATGCCATTCTTCGAGACGGCATTCGGCTTGTTGTCGCCGATCCGGCTTATTGAACTATCGAATCCGAACCACCCGCTATTGAAAAAGATCCTGACGGAGACACCGGGCACATATCACCACAGTGTAATGGTTGCCAATTTGGCGGACGCAGCTTGTGAAGAAATTGGGGCAAACGGTTTGTTGGCACGAGTAGCGTGTTATTATCATGATATCGGCAAGACGATCCGCCCCCATTATTTCATCGAGAACCAGATGAACATGATGAATCCGCACGACCATCTGCCGCCAGATAAGAGTCGGGACATTATCCTTTCGCATACGGTGGAAGGAGCGGAACTGCTCCGCAAGCACAAAATGCCGAAAGAATTCGTCGACGTCGCGATGCAGCACCACGGGACGAGCTTGTTGAAATTTTTTTATATGAAAGCAAAGGAATTGAATCCTCACACCGACGAAAAATCGTATCGCTACGAAGGCCCGAAACCGCAAACGAGGGAAATCGCGGTTATTTCCGTCGCTGATAGTGTAGAAGCGGCAGTCCGTTCAATGAAGGAGCCGACGCCGGAGAAGATCGAAAAACTTGTCGGGGCGATCATCGAGGACAAAGTGAAAGACGGACAATTCAACGAATGTGATTTGACGATGAAGGAATTGGTGACGATCAAGCGGGTCATGTGTGAGACCTTGAATGGAATCTTCCATTCGCGCATCGAATATCCTTCGGAAAAAGAGATAAAGGAGCGGATAGGATGATAGCGATCGATTTGATTGACGAAACTGAGAACATGTCGCAGGAACAGCTGGACCTTGTGGAGCGTCTACTGCAGCATACGGCAAAAGAGGAAGGCGTCATGGACGCCGAGATGTCCGTGACATTCACGACGAATGAAGCGATCCAGGCGATCAATGCGGAATTCCGCGGGAAGAATGTTCCGACCGATGTCATTTCATTTGCCATGGAAGAGTTGGGCGACGGCGAAATGGAGATTGTCGGTTCACTGGAGCCCCGCATGCTTGGTGACATTGTCATTTCCGTCGAACGCACGGAAGAGCAAGCGTCGGATTATGGACATTCCTTCGAACGGGAACTGGGCTTTCTTGCAGTGCATGGCTTCTTGCACTTGATGGGCTATGATCACATGGATGAAGCGGATGAGAAGAAGATGTTCGGCAGACAGGAAGAGGTATTGACGAGCTTCGGTCTGACGCGGGACAAAAATGAACGCGCGTAAGTTCGTCCGTTCATTCACTTTCGCGGCGTCCGGTATCCGTTATGCCCTTAAGTACGAACAAAATATGAGGATTCATCTTTTAGCAGCGGTGGTCGTGATTACTGCTGCTTTCTTGACCGGTCTTTCCGTTATGGAATGGAGCATTATCCTTCTGTTGATCGGCGGAATGCTTGCACTGGAGATGATCAATTCTGCGATCGAACGGGCGGTCGACTTGACGATGCCTGATATCCACCCACTTGCAAAACAAGCAAAAGACATCGCAGCAGGCGCAGTTTTGGTATTTGCGATGGCAAGTGCTATAATTGGCTTACTTATCTTTTGGCCTAAGTGGATTTAATCTTAAATGAGGTGACAGAAATGGAAAAATTAAAATTGATGGAACAAGCAAAACAGGCACGTGAGTATGCTTACGTCCCGTACTCGAAATTCCCGGTCGGCGCGGCGCTTCTTGATAAGAACGGCAAAGTTTACGAAGGATGCAACATCGAAAACGCTTCTTACCCGATGACGAACTGTGCAGAGCGGACAGCGTTCTTCAAAGCGATCTCTGAAGGGGTCCATGAATTTGCGGCGCTAGCCGTCGTAGCGGATACAGAAGGGCCGGTCTCACCATGCGGTGCATGCCGCCAAGTGATCGCAGAGTTCTGCGACAGAGATATGCCGGTTTATTTGACGAATTTAAATGGAGACGTTCAGGAAACGACAGTAGGCACACTATTGCCTGGCGCCTTCACAACGGAGGATATGGATTATGCAAAACGGGATTGACGGATACAAATCAGGATTTATCTCGATCATCGGCCGGCCGAATGTCGGCAAATCGACGTTCCTGAACCGCGTTGTCGGACAGAAAATCGCCATCATGAGCGACAAACCACAGACGACACGTAACAAAGTACAAGGCGTCGTGACGACGGATGCGAGCCAAATGATCTTCATCGATACACCAGGAATTAACGAGCCGCGTCATAAACTTGGCGATTTCATGCTGAAGGTCGCGAAAAACACGTTCCGCGAAGTCGATGTTCTGCTGTTCGTCGCGAGCGGAGTGGATCGCGTAGGAAAAGAGGATCGTTTCGTCCTGGAGATGCTGAAAGGCCTTGATGTCCCGGTCTTCCTGGTCGTCAATAAAATCGACCAAGTACACCCGGACCAGCTGCCGAAAGTCATCGAAGGATATAAACAGGAGTTCGATTTTGCGGAAGTGGTGCCGATTTCAGCACTCCAAGGCAATAACGTAGAGAACTTGCTCGCGAAAATCGGTGAGTATTTGCCGGAAGGTCCGCAATACTATCCAGCAGACCAGATCACCGATCACCCGGAACGGTTCATCATTTCAGAATTGATCCGTGAAAAAGCGCTGCACTTGACGCGCGAGGAAGTGCCACACTCCATCGCCGTCGTCATCGAGAAGATCGCGCCGGACAAAGAACACGAGCACATGATCCGTGTGCAGGCGACGATCATGGTCGAACGCGATTCCCAGAAAGGCATCGTCATCGGCAAACGGGGGGCTGTGCTGAAAGAGATCGGCAGCCGCGCGCGCAAAGACATCGAGAACTTGTTGGGATCGAAAGTCTTCCTCGAGTTGTGGGTCAAAGTCCAAAAAGATTGGCGCAACAAATCGGTTCACTTGCGTGATTTCGGATTTAGAGACGACGAATATTAAGGAGCCAAGACGATGCTGAGTCAACTTGAAGGAATCGTCATCCGCACAAGGCCGTATGGTGAAAACAACAAGATTGTCACGATCTTCACACGCGAGGCGGGCAAGATCACCGCAATGGCAAGGGCGGCCAAGAAACCATCAAGCCGACTCGCCGCCGTGACACAGCCTTTCACCCATGGCAGTTTTACGATTTATAAAGGAAAAGGGATGGGCACGCTGCAGAGCGGAGATCCACTGGAGTCTTTCCGGCATATTCGGGAAGACATCATGATGACGGCTCATGCAAGTTATGTGACGGAATTGATCGATCGGCTGACGGAGCAGGAGGAGCCGCAGCCAGGGATCTATGAAATGCTGTACCAGGCATTTCAGGCGATCAACGAAGGGTATGACCCGGAAGCCATTACCTTGTTTGTCGAGTGGAAAATGCTTGCGGTCGCAGGACTTTCACCGACACTGCAGCATTGTGCCAACTGCGGTGCAGCTGAAGGGGAGTTCGCGTTCTCATTCCAGGAGCTCGGTTTCCTTTGTCACCGCTGCTTCCAGATCGACCGCTACATCATCCGGCTGAGTCCATCGATCGTCAAAGTGATCCGGACATTTTATTATGTGCCGATCGAACGTGTCGGTTCCTTGACGCTGAAGAAGGAAACGAAGAGCTTAATCAAGCAGATTGTCCGGACGATATACGAAGAGCAGGCAGGGATCCGACTGAAATCCCGGAATTTCCTGGAGCAGTTGGAGCGTACGCCGGAATTTTTGCCACAAAAAGAAAACCCGCCGAAAGAAGATTGACTTCTTTCAGCGGGTTTTTTGCTTTTCTACAGTTGATTAGAAACGGATGCGTTCTTGGATATAAGCTGTCACTTCAGCGATCGGCATACGTACTTGCTCCATCGAATCACGGTGGCGGACTGTTACTTGGCCATCCTCTACTGAATCGAAGTCGTACGTGATACAGAACGGTGTCCCGATTTCATCTTGTCGGCGGTAACGTTTCCCGATCGACTGTGAATCATCGTAATCTGTCGCGAAGTGTTTCGCCAATTCGCCGAATACTTCCATTGCATTGTCCGCAAGCTTCTTCGAAAGGGGAAGAACTGCCGCTTTGACCGGTGCGAGTGCCGGGTGGAACTTCAGGACTGTACGTTTGTCGTCGTTCTCGATCGGTTCTTCCGTATATGCATCCACTAGGAACGCAAGTGTCACACGGTCAGCGCCAAGAGACGGCTCGATGCAGTAAGGGACGTAACGTTCGTTCGTCACTGGATCGATGTAGTTGAAGTCCTCGTTCGAGTGCTCCATATGGCGCTTCAAGTCGAAGTCTGTGCGGTCCGCAATGCCCCAAAGCTCACCCCAGCCGAATGGGAATTTGTATTCGATATCGACTGTCGCATTCGAGTAGTGGGACAACTCGTCTTCCTCATGTTCACGAAGACGCATGCTCTCTTCGTTCATGTCAAGAGATAGCAACCAGTTCTTACAGAAGTCGCGCCAGTAAGCATACCATTCCAGGTCTTCGCCAGGCTTGCAGAAGAACTCAAGTTCCATCTGTTCGAACTCACGCGTACGGAATGTAAAGTTACCAGGTGTGATTTCGTTTCGGAAGCTCTTCCCGATCTGTGCGATCCCGAAAGGCATTTTTTTGCGCATCGAGCGCTGAACGTTCTTATAGTTGACAAAGATCCCTTGTGCTGTTTCAGGTCGTAGGAAGATTTCGTTCGTGCTTGATTCTGTGACCCCTTGGAACGTCTTGAACATCAAGTTGAACTGGCGGATGTCCGTGTAGTCCAATTTGCCGCAAGTTGGGCACTTGATGTCGTGTTCTTGGATCAATTCAGCCATTTTCTCGAATGACAAGCCGTCAACGATCATTTCAATGCCTTTCGCATCGAGTGCATCCTCGATCAGCTTATCAGCGCGGTGGCGTGTCTTACAGCTCTTACAGTCAATCATCGGGTCGTTGAAGTTCCCAAGGTGACCGGATGCTTCCCACGTTTTCGGGTTCATCAAGATTGCAGCATCCAAGCCCACGTTGTAAGGGGATTCCTGGACAAACTTCTGCCACCAAGCTTTTTTGATATTATTTTTCAGTTCAACGCCAAGTGGACCGTAATCCCATGTGTTGGCAAGACCTCCGTAAATTTCAGACCCCGGGAAGACGAACCCGCGATGCTTCGCTAGTGAAACGATTGTTTCCATTGATTTTTCCATTTTTCATTCCTCCATAAAATAAAAAATCGCACCCATCCCCGGACATAAGTCCGAGGACGAGTACGTGATGACCCGCGGTTCCACCTCGATTGGTTGATCAACAACCCATCTTGAAAATGACCATGGCTCCGGATTGCCGTTTCATGTCACTGCAGGCTTTCACTATCCCTGCTCGCTAAGGTAGACACTACTCATTGATCCATCACTGCCTGATATGTGATTGACAGTATTATAGCATGGGATTGTTTTCTTCGCAATCCAGCGCTAATTCGTATATAATAATCCTCATTGAGTATAACTTATTTAACTTGAGGCGGTGAGTCCGATCGAACTCAATAAGAGGCAAGAGGAAATATTGAGGATTGTCAAAGGCAATGGGCCGATTACCGGCGAACAG
The DNA here is from genome assembly GCF_009707665.1 of Planomicrobium sp. YIM 101495. Taxonomy (GTDB): domain Bacteria; phylum Bacillota; class Bacilli; order Bacillales_A; family Planococcaceae; genus Planococcus. The sequence goes on along the minus strand of NZ_WLZW01000001.1, from coordinate 569,021 downwards.
ATTGCGGAACGTCTCAGTTTGACGAGAGCGACATTGCGGCCCGACCTCGCCATATTGACGATGGCCGGGTTTTTAGATGCGCGTCCGCGTGTCGGTTATTTCTATTCCGGCAAAAAGCCTGGACAGGATGTAGCCGTAACGATGAACAAGATGAAAGTGAAGGATTTCCAGTCCATTCCGGTGGTGGTGCGTGAAGACATGAGTGTTTATGACGCCATCAGCCAAATGTTCCTGGAGGATGTCGGCACGTTATTCGTAGTTGATAAGAAATCCTGCTTGACAGGCGTACTTTCGAGAAAAGATCTTCTCAGAACAAGTTTGGGGGGCCAAAACTTGGCTGCGATGCCCGTACATATCATCATGACAAGAATGCCGAACATTACGTATTGCTTGAAGACGGATTCCTTGATCCAGGCGGCGAAACGGCTGATCAACCAACAGATCGATGCGTTGCCGGTCGTCCAGGAACATGAGGACGGCTTTAAAGTTGTTGGCAGACTGACGAAAACGAATATAACCAAGGCTTTTCTGTCCCTATCAGAAAACCATGAATTGTGAGGTGTCCAGAATGAATCCTTTAAGGTTATTCATTGTTTCGGATTCGGTGGGAGAGACGGGTGAGCTAGTCGCGAAAGCCGCAGTGAGCCAATATTTGGATAGCGGTTTGGACCCGATTTTGAAGCGGTTCCCCTATATCGAAACGATCGACCAATTACAGAACATCATCCGCGTCGCAGCGGAACAACGCGCCTTCATCGTCTTCACACTCGTCTCCAAAGAACTCCGGAGTCATCTCGTAAAAGAGACCGATCGACTCGGTGTCACGGCAGTCGACTTAATGGGCCCATTGATGGATTCCTTGGAGCGAGTCCTCGGTTCGGCACCGATCGAAGAAGCAGGACTTGTCCGGAAACTCGATGATGATTACTTCAAGAAAGTCGAAGCAATCGAATTTGCAGTGAAATATGATGACGGCCGCGACCCACGCGGCATCTTGATGGCGGATATCGTCTTGGTCGGTGTATCACGTACCTCTAAGACACCGCTGAGCCAGTATTTGGCGCATAAACGGCTGAAAGTGGCGAACGTGCCGCTCGTACCAGAAGTGGATCCACCGGAAGAATTATATATGGTGGACCCCGAGAAATGCTTCGGTCTCGTCATTTCACCGGAGAAGCTCAACAGTATCCGCAAAGAGCGGCTGCTGGCACTCGGCTTGAACGACGGAGCGAACTACGCGAAGCTGAGCCGGATCCAAGAAGAAATCGTCCACTTCAATAACATTGTCGGAAAGATCGGCTGTGAAGTGATTGATGTGACGAATCGTGCGGTGGAAGAGACCGCTAACTTGATTTTGCAAAAATTCAAATGATTGTGAACAGAAAGCCTCCTGAAACGGGCGGTTTTTCTGTTTTTCTGTGGATTTTTTCAGAATGACGTTTATAATGAAGTATTGTGGCTAAAACTATTAGATAAAGTGAATCAACTTACGATTATTTTGCAACCAAAGAAGGATTTTGCCTCGTTATCTCGAATAAAGAAGTTTAAGAAGACAAAGATGGTGATAGTTGTGGCAAATCGGGTTCCCGAGGAAGTTATAGAAAAGATCCGCTCCAGCACGGATATCGTCGACGTTGTCGGCGAGTATGTCCAACTGACGAAGAGGGGGCGCAATTGGTTTGGGCTATGCCCGTTCCACGGAGAAAGCACCCCGTCTTTTTCTGTCACATCCGACAAGCAGATTTTCCATTGCTTCGGCTGTGGCGCTGGAGGGAATGTCATCACCTTTATCATGGATATCGAGAATTATACATTCCATGAAGCGCTGGCGAAGCTTGGTGAACGGACAGGCATTGAAGTTTCCACGCCTGCAGAACATGACGGCGCACTGTCTGTCTCATCGGAGCATCAACGACTCGTTGCGATGCACGAATTCGCAGCGGAGATGTATCATCACATTTTGCTCCATACAGAGGAGGGGCAAGCTGCACTCGATTATTTGACGCAGCGTGGATTCAGCCAAGAGATGATTGAAGCAGGAAAAATCGGCTGGTCACTCGACGAATGGGGTTCAATGAGTTCGACGCTACTGAAAAAAGGGTATACAGAAGAAGAGTTGGAATCTAGCGGTCTTGGCATCAAGCGGGAACGCGGTGATGGCTTCTTCGACCGCTTCAGAGGACGTATCATGTTTCCGATCACGAATGAGTCCGGCAAGACGATTGCTTTTTCCGGCAGGATTCTTGGCTCATCGAAAGAAGAAGCGAAGTATTTGAACTCACCGGAAACACCGGTATTCCAGAAGAGCCAAGTGCTCTATAATTTGCACAATGCACGCGGCGCCATCCGGAAGGACAGACAAATCGTCCTTTTCGAAGGATTCATGGATGTCATCGCTGCGAGCCGCGCAGGAGTCGGCAATGGCCTTGCGACGATGGGGACGTCTTTGACGGCACAGCATATCCGCCAAATGAAACGCTTTGCGCAAAATATCGTCCTATGCTTTGACGGGGACGATGCGGGGTGGGATGCTGCAAAACGTGCAGCCATCGCCTTGAGTGAAGAGAACTTCAAAGTGGAAGTGGCAGTCCTTCCGAATGGATTGGACCCGGATGACTTCATCCGCCAAGAAGGGGAAGAGGCATTCCGGGAGCAGGTCATCGGCAAGCCGCATGCATTCATCGCATTCGCCATGATGCATGCGCGCAGGCACAAGAGCTTCCAGTATGAAAATGATCTCCTGCAGTATATTCAAGAAGTGCTCCAGCTTCTCGCCGGACGTTCGAATCCGGTAGAGCGGGATTTGTATATAAAACAATTGGCAGCCGAGACCGGTTTGTCCGAAGAAGCGATCCTGCAGCATTACAGGAAGCTTGAGAACAAATCGATCCGCCAAGCACAGGCGCGTCCAGAAAGAGAGACGGACGCGGCGCCGGCACCGAGAAAGAAACAGGCAGCGGTCACATCGCTGCACCGCGCAGAGCGGCTCCTGCTGTCCAGGGCGATTGCGGAAGGCCGACAGCTCGAACGGATCAGTGAATACCACGGTGAGCACGGCATGCCCTTTGTCACGGACAGTTTTCAGGCACTATATGTCAAGCTGCTCGGCTTTTACGAGGAATGGGACAAGGTGGATTTCCACCAATTCCTTGAAACGGTGGAAGATCCCGAGCTGCGGAAACTGGTGATGGAAACCGCTCTTGCAGAACATGACCCGGAACATGCAGACGAGGAAATCCTCGACTGCCTGCATCACTTGAAAAAGCACCGGGTCGAGATGGAGATAAAAGAAAAAATCCAGCAGTCGAAAGAAGCGGAAAAGCAGCATGATATCAAACGTGCACTCACATTGGCGCAAGAAGTGATCGCTTTACGGAAGTCTTTGTAAAGGGCTGGATTTTAAAGGAGGAAGTCGCATGGCTGAGAAATCAGAACAAAAAAACCAAGAAACAGTAAATATCCCTGTGCCTTCGGATGGGCCGGAAGTTTCGATAGAAGAAGCGAAGAAGCAATTGATCGAACAGGGGAAAAAGGCTGGCGAGCTTAATTACGAACAGATCGCTGACAAGCTGGCACTTTTCGAAATGGAATCGGATCAAGTCGAAGAATTCATCGATCAGCTTGAAGGGCACGGCATTGAACTCGAACGGAAGTCGGACGATGAAGAACATCTGGATCGCCTGATCAAACCGACTGAAGAAAAATTCGACTTGAACGACCTTAGTGTTCCTCCGGGTGTGAAAATCAACGATCCTGTCCGCATGTACCTGAAAGAGATCGGCCGCGTCGACCTTTTGAAGGCGGAAGAGGAAGTGCGTCTTGCGAAATTGATCGAACAAGGCGACGAAGAAGCGAAGAAGCGTCTCGCTGAAGCGAACTTGCGCCTCGTCGTCTCGATTGCGAAGCGTTATGTCGGCCGCGGCATGCTGTTCCTTGATTTGATCCAGGAAGGGAACATGGGTCTGATCAAAGCGGTCGAGAAGTTCGACTACTCGAAAGGCTTTAAATTCAGTACGTATGCTACTTGGTGGATCCGCCAAGCCATCACGCGCGCAATCGCGGACCAGGCACGGACGATCCGTATTCCAGTACACATGGTCGAAACGATCAACAAATTGATCCGTGTGCAGCGACAACTCCTGCAAGACCTTGGACGCGAACCGACGCCTGAAGAGATCGGGGAAGAAATGGACTTGCTGCCGGAGAAAGTGCGTGAAATCTTGAAGATCGCACAGGAGCCGGTATCACTCGAGACACCGATCGGGGAAGAAGACGATTCGCATCTCGGGGACTTCATCGAAGACTCCGAAGCACAGTCGCCTTCGGACCATGCTGCGTATGAGTTGTTGAAAGAACAGCTGGAAGATGTACTCGATACATTGACTGACCGTGAAGAGAATGTGTTGCGTCTCCGTTTCGGTCTGGATGACGGCAGAACGCGGACACTCGAAGAAGTCGGGAAAGTGTTCGGCGTGACACGCGAACGGATCCGCCAGATCGAAGCGAAAGCATTACGCAAGTTGCGTCACCCGTCACGCAGCAAACGTTTGAAGGATTTCCTGGAATAATAGAAAAGCAAAGAAGCGCCCTTTCACAATCGCGAAATGATTGTGAAAGGGCGCTTTACATTTCCCTCGAATGCCTTCTCCTGTCTGAATTTCCAACCAGAAAGTTTGTGAAATAATTCCTTTGTTTAAAGTAGGGTGAAAGGGTTGAGATTGAAGGAATGTTAACGCTATAATGAAAAGTGTAAGCGCATTCAATAAAAGGGGTGTAAGAAATGAATTTCGATTTGACAGAAGAACAGCTCATGATTAAAAAGACGATCCGCCAATTCGCGGACGATGTTGTAGCACCCGGTGCGATCCACCGGGACCGGACAAAAGAGTTTCCGAAAGAAATCTTCGAGAAGCTGTCCAGCATGGGGATGATGGGCTTGCCATTCGATGAGAAGTACGGCGGAGCTGGTGCAGATACGACGAGTTTTGCGATTGTGACGGAAGAATTGAGCCGGGCATGTGCATCCACGGGGATCACGTATTCAGCACACATTTCACTTGGTGGCGCACCGCTCAACTTGTTCGGGACGGAAGAACAGAAACAGAAATATTTGACGCCGATCTGTACGGGCGAATCATTCGGTGCATTCGGGCTGACTGAGCCGAACGCAGGATCAGATTCAGGCGGTACGGAGACTCGTGCAGTCGAGGACGGCGACGATTGGGTCATCAACGGTTCGAAAGTATATATTACGAACGCGAGCTACGCAAAACACTTGGCGATCACAGCGATTACTGGCATGAGTGACGGCAAGAAGGAAATCAGCGCCATCATCGTTCCGACGGACGCAGAAGGCTTCACGATCATCGACAATTACGAGAAGATGGGATTGAACTCATCGAACACGACGGAACTGGTCTTCGAGAACGTCCGTGTACCGAAAGGGAACTTGCTCGGCAAGCGCGGAGAAGGCTTCAAGCAGTTCATGAAGACGCTTGACGGCGGACGCATCGGTATCGCAGCAATGGCTGTCGGGATTGCGCAAGCTGCATTCGACCGAGCGCTCAGTTATTCGAAGGAGCGGAAGCAATTCGGCAAGACATTGTCTCAGTTCCAAGTAACGCAGTTCAAACTTGCGGATATGGCGATGAAAATCGAACTGGCACGGAACATGGTCTACAAAGCAGCATGGCTGAAGGATGAAGGACGTCCATTCACGAAAGAAGCATCGATGGCGAAACTGTATGCATCGGAAATTTCAATGGAAGTGGCGGATGAAGCGATCCAGATCCACGGCGGATACGGCTATATGAAAGAATATGAAGTGGAACGTTACATGCGTGATGCGAAACTTCTCGAAATCGGGGAAGGAACATCCGAGGTGCAACGGATGGTCATTGCTAAACAAATCGGCGTGTAATTTGCTGAATTTGTCACAATCGCATAAAAGTTACCCATTTAACCTTTCCGTTTCTTTGATAATACAGTACAATAATGATGATACAACGGTTATCACCGAGCAGACCATAGTTAAAGGAGGGGTAACGGATGCAAAAAAATGCAATTGTACCTTATATCTTAATCATGCTATTTGGTCTTGGATTGATCTTCTTCCTATCATTGGAAGGCGTCGATAACCAAGAACAGATCGCTGAAGAGCAACAAGAAGGCGAAGAAGGAAACGGTGCTGACGCTGGAGATGGCGGCGGCGACACTGACACTGCTAGCTTCGATCCAGAAGCACACGCACAGCAAAACTGTATTTCTTGTCACGGTTCTAGTTATGAAGGAACCGGAGCATTCCCGGCTCTAGTAGGCACATCACTTTCCCAAGAGGAAATTGAAGATGTCATCGCTAACGGTAAAGGCATGATGCCTGGTGGATTGGTTCCAGAAGAAAATATTCCAGAAATGGCAGAGTGGATTCTTTCCCTCGAATAGTAGCCAAAACCCTTAGTTCTTTGGAGCTAAGGGTTTTTCTTTCCTTTTGGGGGAACAATACATAAGATAGAATAGACAACAGATGGACCAGGCGTCGGCCAGACGGCCTGTTCTTGATTAGATATTTTGGCTGGGGAGGCACTTTATGAACGCGAAACAATTATCCAAACGGTTAACGCGCGTCGCGGACTTTGTACCGCAGGACGCGGTAGTTGCAGATATAGGCAGCGACCATGCGTACTTGCCTTGCTACTTGCTGCATAAAGGCATAGCAGCACGTGGCGTGGCAGGGGAAGTCGTGAAAGGTCCGTTCGAATCCGCGAAGCGGCAAGTACGCGAAGAAGGATTGAGCGACCGGATCGCAGTCCGTCTTGCAAGCGGCTTGAAAGCAATCGAAGCCGAAGACGGTGTAACGGTAGTGACCATCGCTGGAATGGGCGGTTCCTTGATCCGTTCGATCTTGGAAACGGATATGGACAAGCTAGCAGGCGTTGAACGACTTGTATTGCAACCGAACGTCCATGCACAGACGCTGCGTGACTGGGCGCTGTTGAACGGCTGGCACGTAACGGCAGAAGATATTTTAGAAGAGAATAATAAAATCTATGAAATCCTCGTCTTTGAACGGCGAGGCGGTAAGGGAGAACTGACAGATGCGGAGCGGCTACTTGGACCATACTTGCTAGCGGAATGTTCACCGGTCTTCGTATCAAAGTGGCGTCATGAGATCAAGCAGTGGAAACGGATTCTAGCATCTCTTGAAGGATTACCTGAAACGGAAGAGATGCTCATGAAGAAACAGGAGTTCACACGGAACATCGAGCTTGCGGAAGGAGTGTTGGGTAGTGAAGATTCCGAATGGGAATGAAATAATTGAGAAATTCGAACGATGGGCACCGAGGTATTTGGCGATGGAAGGTGACCCGAACGGTGTGCACGTCGGAACGCTCAACAAAAAAATCGAGCGTGTCCTTGTGACACTTGACGTCAACGAAGAAGTGGCTGATGAAGCGATTGCGAAAGGTGCTGAGCTGATCATCGCCCACCACCCGCCGATTTTCCGACCGATGAAAAACATCCAGACGGACTTCGCACAAGGGCGCTTGATGGAAAAATTGATCAAAAATGATATCACGGTCTATGCGGCACATACGAACTTGGATGTCGCACGCGGTGGTGTCAATGATTTGTTAGCGGATGCACTCGGTTTAGAAGATACGGAAGTGCTCGTCCCGACTTACGAGGAAGAATTGGTGAAGATCGCTGTCTTCGTACCCGAAAGTCATGAAGAGGCGCTTCGTACGGCACTTGGTGAAGCGGGTGCAGGGGAGATCGGCGACTATGAATTCTGCAGCTACACGCTTTCAGGGACAGGGAGATTCCGCCCGACGCAAGATGCCGACCCGTATTTAGGCGAAGCAGGCAAGATGGAAGAGACGGCCGAATCGAAAATTGAAGTGGTCGTCCGCAAGAAAGACAAAGAACGGGTCATCCGGTTGATGATGAAAGCACATCCTTACGAAGAAGTGGCCTATGATGTCTTCACGCTCGAGAATAAGGAAGCGGTTATGGGACTTGGACGTATCGGGAAACTGCCCGAAGAAATGAACTTGAAGGCATTCGCTGAACACGTGAAGAACAGCCTTTCCGTGCCGTTCGTCCGTATCGTCGGCGAAGACGGAGATGCTGTCCGGAAAGTGGCAGTACTTGGCGGAGACGGCAACAAATACATCACTTATGCGAAACGTGCAGGTGCAGATGTCTATGTGACAGGAGATTTGTATTTCCATGTCGCACAAGATGCACAAGCGCTCGGCTTGAACGTCATCGACCCCGGGCATCACGTAGAGAAAGTGATGATTCAAGGCGTCGTCGACAAAATGAGTAATGATAACAAGTGGCAATGTGAATTCATCGCATCACAAGTGAATACCGAACCGTTCCGTCTCGGGTGACGAGAGGCCATCCACTGTGATGGTCTTTTTAAGACAAAAAACTGATCCGAAGTGCCATAAACCGGCGTTCGGATCAGTTTTACTTATTTATTCTCCGACCGGATAAGGTTCGATCCGATCAGATGGTTTCGGGTGTTTAATTTTCGGCAAGATCTTGTGGAGCGGGACATTACGTTCTGCGACATGAGTCGACGGGTCAGCAGGATCGAATTGCTCCAAGAACTTCATCACTTCTTTGACGATCGGTGTCGGTGTGGAAGCTCCGGCAGTGACGCCGATCGTTTCGACACCTTCCAGCCATTCAAGTTTCAGCTCTGACAGATCAGAAATACGGTAAGCCGGTGTACCTGCGATGTCCTGGGACACTTGTGCAAGGCGATTCGAGTTATTGCTCATCGGGTCACCGACGACAATCAGCAGATCTGTATCAGTTGCCTGTTCTGCAACTGCTTCTTGTCGAACTTGTGTCGCCAAGCAAATTTCTTTATGCACTTCGGAATGAGGGAAGCGTTCTTTCAACCGTTCCATCATGTGCACGACATCCCACTGGCTCATCGTCGTCTGGTTCGTGACGATGATCTTGTCGGAATCCAGCTCAAGCGAGTTGACGTCATCCAACGTCTCGACAAGGTGGACTTTGTCCGGAGCAACACCGATCGCCCCTTCAGGCTCAGGATGGCCGCTCTTCCCGATGTAGATGATGTCGTAGCCTTCCGCTGTCTTCTCTTCGATCAATGTGTGTGTCACAGTGACGTCAGGGCAAGTAGCGTCGATCGACACCAATCCTTTGCGCTTCGCGAGTTCACGCACTTGCGGTGAAACGCCGTGTGCCGTGAAGATCACCGTTCCTTTATCGACTTTCTCCAAAATCTCAAGTCGGTTGCTGCCATCAAGTGTGATGATTCCATCTTCCTCGAAAGCATCCGTTACGTGTTTATTGTGCACAATCATACCAAGTATATAGATCGGCCGTGGAAGTGTTGTATCCATGGCTGCGTTTTTCGCGATGACCATTGCATCGACTACACCGTAGCAATAACCCCTAGGTGATATCTTCTGTACTTTCATCATCCCGCACTCCTTTCGAAATCATACTTTCATTATAGACGAGACAGCGCCGCTTTACAAAACATCTATCGCGCGGGACCCCTCTTTTGTGCTATAATGTCGGAAGCGTAAGGAGGGAGAACGTCCCGTGAAAACATTCAACGAATTATCATTAAAGCCGTTCCTGAAAGAGGCGGTAGAGAAACTTGGGTTTACTGAGCCCACACCGATCCAACAACAAATGATTCCGCTTGTTCTAAAAGGGAAGAGCGCCATCGGCCAGTCCCATACAGGAACAGGGAAAACACATAGTTTCATCATCCCGATTGCTGAACGGATCGACACGGCACGCGCGGAAGTACAAGCGGTCATCGCAGTCCCGACAAGAGAGTTGGGCTTGCAGATCCATGCAGAAATGCTGAAGCTGATCGAAGGGTCCGACATTGAAGCGAAACTGTTCATCGGCGGCACCGACAAAAAACGATCGATCCAAAAACTGAAGACACAGCCGCATATCGTCATTGGAACGCCGGGCCGCCTGAAAGACTTGGTCAATGAGCGTGCATTGTTCGTCCATACGGCGAATCTGCTTGTTGTCGACGAAGCGGATCTGGCATTCGACATGGGATTCATCGAGGAGATCGACCAAGTCGCATCGAAAATGATGAGCCCGCTTCAAATGTTCGTCTTTTCTGCGACAATTCCTGAAAAGCTCAAGCCTTTCTTGAACAAGTACATGGAAGCGCCGGAATTCATCAAGATCGATTCACGCCAATCGACAGCGGATGGCCTTGATTTCTACTTGGTTCCTGCACGAAGCAAAAAGAAAGTCGAGAAATTGGTGGAAGTGCTTGAAATTATCAACCCATACTTGGCAATCATCTTCGTCAACACGCGGACTAACGCGGACTACGTAGCAGACCAGCTGGCAAAGCAAGGGATCAAAGCCGGCCGGATCCACGGGGACCTGGCACCACGTGAACGTACGAAAATGATGAAGCAGATCCGTGACCTTGAATACAAATACATTGTAGCAACGGATCTTGCAGCACGCGGCATCGACATTCAAGGTGTCAGCCATGTCATCAACTATGAGCTTCCGGAAGACTTGGAATTCTTCATCCACCGCGTCGGACGTACAGCACGTGCGGGTCTGAAAGGACTTGCCATCACGCTTTACAAACCGGAAGATGAGGATGCACTGGTGCGCATCGAGCGGATGGGAATTCCGTTCGAACGGAAAGATATCGTGAACGGTGAGTTCAAAGAGCTGAAAGAACGCCACAGCAGGAAGAACCGTGTCGCTGGCGAATCGGAAGTGGACGCTAAGGTGAAAACGATGGTCCGTAAGCCGAAAAACGTCAAGCCGATGTATAAGAAGAAGATGAAGTGGAAGATGGACGAAATCAAAAAAGTGGAACGGCGCAAAAACCGAAAAAAGAAGTAAGGAGTTTCAGCCATGCTATTAGGATCACATGTTTCTATGAGTGGAAAAAAGATGTTGCTTGCAGCGAGCGAGGAAGCAGCTTCTTATGGAGCAACTACATTTATGATTTACACAGGCGCACCGCAAAATACACGCCGTAAACCGATTGAGGACTTGAACATTGAATTGGGGCAGGCACATATGAAAGAAAATGGCCTCTCGAACATCGTTGTCCATGCTCCGTACATCATCAATATCGCGAACACACTGAAGCCGGATACATTCGCACACGGCGTAGAGTTCCTGCAAACCGAAATCGAGCGTACGGCTGCTCTAGGAGCACGGCAAATTGTTTTGCACCCAGGCGCACATGTTGGCGCTGGAGCGGATGCAGGCATCGCGAAAATCGTCGAAGGCCTGAACGAAGTGCTATCACAGGATTTCCCTGTACAGATCGCGCTTGAGACGATGGCAGGCAAAGGCACAGAATGTGGCCGCAGCTTTGATGAAATCGCGAAGATTATCGACGGTGTTACGAACAACGAGCGCTTGTCTGTCTGCTTCGACACATGCCACGTGCATGATGCAGGCTATGACGTCAAGGAAGACTTCAACGGTGTGTTAGCTGAGTTCGACCGCATCGTCGGGATTGACCGCATCAAAGTGCTTCACATCAACGACAGTAAAAACATCCGCGGTGCCGGGAAAGACCGTCACGAAAACCTCGGATTCGGAGAGATTGGCTTTGATGCCCTTCACGGTATCGTACACCATCCTGATTTGATGCACGTGCCGAAAATTCTCGAAACGCCGTATGTCGGTTTAGATGCCAAGAAGAAAAAACCTCCATACTCGATCGAAATCGACATGCTGCGGAGCGGGTCATTCGCTCCCGAGCGTATCGAAGAGCTACGCAACCTATCAGCTCTGACAATCGGATAAGCAAGATTCACCACCAAGGATCGATTCCCTTGGTGGTTTTTGTATACCCGAAAATAATTTTGGAAATGGGTAGGTCAAAATTTTCGGTTAATGGTAAGATGTGTTTATAAAAGTGGAGTCTACCGAATTGGCGGAACAGGGGAGGAACTATATTCTTTGAAAAAATACATAGTTGGCAGCATTCTTTCGATTACAGTATTCGTCATCTTAATGATCGTCAATCAACAGGTTTTTAACAACGTCATGCCGTTGACGGCGCCGATTGCATTTCTGGTCTCGCATGTGGTCGTTTTTGCACAGCTCGTACCGGAGAAGAAGTGGTTCCGGTACTTGTTCTTCGTGTTGATCTTAGGCGCAGCCATTGCCTTGTCGGTGCCGGAATTCACACAGCAGGAAGCACGGCAACTGGTCCATGCCGAATACGGGGAACTGGCGTTGACGGAGCTGGATATTATTCCGACGACTGGTGGGAGCGAGTGGAATCCTTTCAACCCGCGCTGGGCCTATGCGTTCGAAGCCGAGGCATCCGAAACCGGGGAGCCGATCACCTTGATGGTCATTCCGGATTCGGGGAAAGTGTTCGAAATCATGCCGTACCAATAAAATGATTTAGAATTTTCACTCTGCTTCCTTTTGACGAGATTCATAGTAACATTAGAGATAAGAACTGGTTCAAGTAGTACGGTTGAAAGGGGATTGTTCAATGTTGAATTCGAAGTACTTGGATTTGTTAGCGCAGAAATACGATAGTGAAGAAAAAGTGGCCACTGAGATCATTAACTTGGAAGCGATACTCGATCTGCCGAAAGGGACAGAGCATTTCGTGAGTGACCTGCACGGCGAATACCATGCGTTCCAGCATGTGCTACGTAATGGTTCGGGCAATGTGAAAGTGAAAATCAAAGACCTTTTCCAGCATGAGCTGAATGAAGATGAATTGAATGAATTTGCGACATTGGTCTATTACCCGGAAGAAAAGCTCCGGATGATCAAAAGCAGTTATAATAGTGAAGAACAGCTGCACGAGTGGTACATCGACGTCATCGAGCGGATGTTGAAGCTCGTTTCCTACGCGTCCTCGAAATACACCCGTTCGAAATTGCGCAAGGCATTGCCGAAGCAATTCGTCTACATCATCGAAGAGATGCTGTATAAGACAGATGAATTCAAAAACAAAAAAGGTTACTATACGAAAATCGTCGATCAGCTCATTTCCCTTGGACAAGCGGATAAGCTTCTTATCGGACTTGCTTACACGACGCAGCGTCTTGTTGTCGACCATCTGCATGTCGTAGGGGATATTTACGACCGTGGTCCGGATCCACACAAGATCGTCGACACGCTCATCGGCTATCATTCCGTCGATATCCAGTGGGGCAACCATGACGCGCTTTGGCTCGGTGCTTTTTCCGGTTCCAAAGTGTGCTTGGCGAACATCATCCGGATCTGTGCACGCTATAACAACTTGGATATCATCGAAGACGTCTACGGCATCAACTTACGACCGTTGTTGAACTTGGCTGAGAAATATTACGAGGACAACAAGGTGTTCCGGCCGAAAATCATCTCGAATGAGAAATTGACTGAGCAAGAGCAGCTGCAAATCACCAAAATTCACCAAGCAATTTCCATCATCCAATTCAAATTGGAATGCCCGATCATCAAGCGTCGCCCAAGCTTCGATATGGAAGACCGGTTACTTTTGGATGAAGTGGACTACGAAAAGAATGAAATCACGTTGAACGGCAAGACGTACAAGCTTGAGAACACGTGCTTCTCGACGGTCGATCCTGAGAATCCGACAGAACTGCTGGAAGAGGAAGCCCAAGTGATCGACAAGCTGCTGTTCTCGATCCAGCACTCGGAGAAACTCGCACGCCACATGAACTTCCTGATGAAAAAAGGAAGCTTGTATTTGAAGTACAACGGCAACTTGTTGATCCACGGCTGTATTCCGCTTGATGAGGACGGCGAGATGGAGAAAATGGAAGTCGAAGGCAAGGAATATGCAGGACGTGAGCTGCTCGACGTATTTGAACGGCAGCTGCGCTATGCTTTTGCACATCCAGAGAAGACCGATGATTTTGCAACAGACATGGTCTGGTATTTGTGGACAGGCGAGAAATCATCCCTGTTCGGCAAACGCGAAATGACGACGTTCGAGCGTTACTTCATCAAAGAAAAAGAAACGCATAAAGAACGGAAAAACCCGTATTATTATTTGCGCGAAGACGAAGAGGTCTGCCGCAAGTTGCTGGAAGAATTCGATTTGGATCCGGACCAGGGACACATCATTAACGGCCATACACCTGTGAAAGAAATCGACGGAGAAGACCCGATCAAAGCGAACGGCAAGATGCTCGTCATCGATGGCGGCTTCTCGAAAGCCTATCAGTCCACGACCGGGATCGCAGGATATACCTTGCTATTCAACTCGTACGGCATGCAGTTGGCAGCCCACAAACTATTCAATTCGAAAGAAGAAGTGTTGGCGAACGGCACGGACGTCCTATCGGTGAAACGGCTAGTGGACGAAGAGCTGGAGCGGAAGAAAATCCGCGAGACGAATATCGGGGAAGAGCTATTGCAGGAAATCGACACATTGAACAAGCTGCGGGAACACCGCTACATGGATTGAAAAAAGGGAGAGTAGCTGATTGCAGCTTCTCTCCCTTTTTGAATAGTAGAACCTATTCAATGAGCCCGTCTTTCATCGTGACAACATGATCGGCGAATGACAGCATCTCTTCGTCATGTGTCACCATCAATGTCGTGATGTTCAATGTTTTCGTCAGCTCACGAATTAGCGTCATGACGTCTGTCGAACGTTTCGAGTCGAGTGAAGCGGTCGGCTCGTCTGCAAACAGCATTTTCGGCTTGTGGATGATGGCGCGTGCGATGGCGACGCGCTGTTTTTCACCACCGGACAGGGAAGCAGGATAGGCATCTTTCCGGTGCGACATGTCAATCAACTCAAGCATATTGGCGACTTCTTTCTTCTGCCCGGATTTCTTCATCTTCGTTTCCGATACTTCGAGCATAAGGAAGAGCTGTTCTTCCACCGTCAAGAAAGGCACGAGATGAGCGGACTGGAACACGAAGCCGAATTCGCGCGCACGGATTTTCCGTACTTGTTCAGCGCTCATGTCGGTCATATTCTTACCATCGAAAAGGATTTGCCCTCCGGAAGCTGGCTGGAGTCCTGCAGCAATCGTCAGCAATGTACTTTTACCGGATCCAGAAGCCCCGACCAATGACGTCACTTTTCCTTGCTCCAGCTTCAAGTCTATGCCTTTCAAAATCTCTTCCGAAACTTCTCCGTTCGTAAATGATTTTCTCACTTGTTGCGTCGCAAAAATTGTCATCTTATACCTCTCCTTGTTGAATCGCCTGCAGCGGTTCGACATTTTTTATTTGAATGCCGGACAATGTCGCTCCGATGAATCCGATAATCAAAAATACGATGGATAATTGAACGGTCGTCACAGCAGTCAAGCTGAATGGCATACCATCAGGTGCGATAAAATTGAAGCTTTGGCTCAGTGCGATTGAAAGTCCGAGTGCGATGATCGTGATGAAAAACATTTGGTTCCACATCATTTTGAACAGTGAGCTCGTTTTGACTCCAATCGCTTTTAAAATGCCATATAGGCCGATTTTTTGCACATTCATCATGTAGAAGAAGATGGCGAACAGCATGCCGCTGATGACAACAAGGAACCAGACGATCATGTTCAGTGACAGTTGCTCCGCGCTATAGCTTGGGATGGTGTTAAGGAATTCTGCATTTGTGAAAGATTGCAGCCCGTCGATTGCTGGTAGGTCATTGCTTCCCGGGATGAACAATAGCTGCATTTCCATCACGCGGTACATTTCCTGGTAGTTTTTCATATGGATGAATGCCACTGGTGCGTGGCTGTATTTCTGTTGATCGACAAAGCCTTTGACGACGAATTCACCGCTGAACTGGTTGTTCGTCAGCACGTCACCGACTTGGATTCCTGCTCCTTCGAGCGAGCGATCCAAGATGATTTCTCCCTCCTTCACAGAGCCGAACAGCTCGTTGTCAGTTGACGTGACGAATGCCACGCTCCGCTGTTTGTCTTCCGAGTCGTTCAGGAAGCCCATCTGGATGGACATAGCGAGCGCATCCGGCTGTTGTTCCAGCACTTGTTCCTGTGTTTCCGTATCGATTCGAGATAAGTTATATGTTTCTTCTGCATCAGCTGTCATATAAAATTGTCCGTCCGTCAGATCTTTGATCAAAGCGGCGTTGTCCTGTGACAAGCCGTTCGCCAGCCCCGAGATGATGAACGTCAAAAAGCTGACGAGAAAAATGATGGATCCTAAAATAGCGAAACGAACTTTGTTTTTCTTGATTTCTTTCCATGCAATATTCAATGTGAACGCCTCCACCAACTTGATAACCTTAGTTTAAACAGGCTAGATGAATGGAACATGAACGAGCAGTGACATTTCAGTCAGAACGAAAAAAAGGGAATCCATCAGAGTGGATTCCCTTCAAACACATGTTATTTTTCTTCTTCACCGATCCAGAATGTTGTCAACAGGAATAGGAAGAAGCTGAGCAGCAGGATTGAACCGCCGATAATGTAGATCAGCAAGGTGACGATGTCAGGCAGTGGAAAGGGTTTCAGGAATTCCAGCCACATGCCGCCTGTCAAACCGATTGTCCCGATGAGGGCGGTATACACGTGAAGTGCAGCGATTTTCTTCGAGCGGATGAAGAACAGACGGTAATATGCTGCCCATGAGAATAGGCTGAGCCAGCCGACCACTAAGATGTGTGCATGGATTGCACGGAACTGATAGCCACCTGAACCCGCCATATGCGCACCGAGGCCTGCACCGATTAAGCCGAAGACGGCAGCAGCCCGAACAAGCCATAAACTCCAAACTTTTTGATGTTTCATGTACATCCTCCTAAATGGATTGACTTCATGCCTTAAGCATATAATCCCTTCATGAACGGAAGATGAACGATTGGTTACATCGTTGGAAGTTTGATGCGTAGAGCAGTGCCTGCATCGATTTCACTTTCGATTTCAGCAGTACCGCCGTGCAGCTCGACGATTTCATGGACGATCGATAAGCCGAGGCCAGAGCCTTTCGTCGAGCGGGTTCGCGCATGGTCTGCGCGGTAAAAACGTTCAAACGCATGCTGAACATCTTCAGGGGACATACCGATTCCTTCATCGCGTACGACTAATTCCATTCCATCAGCCGACGCAGTTAGTTCGATATCGACAGCTCCTCCTGGTTCGCTGTACTTCACCGCATTCGTCAAGACATTCTCCCAGACGGTTTGGAGGAGGACAGCGTTACCTTTTACGTTGACAGGTGAAAGTTGCGCGGAAACCCCGAGTTCTTTCTCTTCAAAGGCATGGCGCAAGTGCAACAGCGTTTCACGCAGCTGCTGATCGACCGGGACTGTCTCGAGCGGGTCAATCGCTTCCGCATCGAACGAGGACAGCGTCAGCAGCTGATTCGTGAGAAGCGAGAGTCGTGTCGTCTCTTCTTGAATGATTGAAAAATATTGTGCTCGTTCTTTTTCACTGACCTCTTCTTTTTGAAGTAAAGCCAAGTAGCTTTGGATCGTGTGGAGTGGTGACTGGATATCGTGCGATACGTTATGGACGAATTCCTTCCGCTTCAAAGTAGACTGTTCAATCCGGGAGCGCATCATCAAAAATTGATCGGCCAGTCGTCCGATTTCGTCAGTCCGGTCGATGGAGAGGGGGACGTCAAACGTTTCTGTTCCCATTTTCTCCGTTGCTTCCGTTAGTTCTGTAATCGGCTGGATTAAGAGGCGTGCCACAAGCAGCATCCCTAAGAAGCTCAAGAGAACGATGCCGACTGCCAATCCACCGAACAGCAGGTGAAGTTCTTTGAACAGCAGCCCGATATTCGGTCGTAAAAAGAGTGCTTGACGCTTGCCGTCCAGTTCGACCGAGACCCCGACCGTATTTTCGAGCTCATTCGCGAAAAATCCGGTTACGAAGATTTCACGTGGGAAGTCGCTCATGCCGTTGAACGGTACGCCGTCCAGCACTTGTTGAATATCTTCCCCGTCGATTGATTCATCGCGGAACTCTCCGCCGTAACGCTTGACGGACATGCCGTCAGTCACATACAGCTGATACCCGGCATCACCGAACACATCGAGTGCTTCTTCGATGTCTTCCGATGCGGTCGCATCCAGATAAGCAGCGAAAGAGAGCGCGATCGCCATGTTCTTTTCGTTATTTTCTTCCTTTAAATATTGATCGTAATAGGCGTTCATGGAAAAAAACGAAATAGCACTGCTGATCAGCATCGTGGCGAACGTAAACCAGATGAATTTTACATACAAGCTCATCCTCGCACCTCGATCTTGTAGCCGACGCCTCTCACCGTGATGATCTTGACGTCCGGCGCAAAACGTTCCAGTCGCTGACGCAGCCTTTTTATATGAACATTGATCGTTTGTTCATCGCCCTGGAAATCGATGCCCCAAATGTTTTCGATGATCAAATCTCTGCTCAGCACTTGCTTCGGGCGTGATGCAAGAAGTGCAAGTAATTCAAATTCCTTGAGCGGAATGAGCAAAATGCCATTCGTCGATTTCACTTCATAGCTTTTCAAATCGATACGCAAAGAACCGAGCGCCAACAAGTCGTCATCCGGATGGTCATATCTCCGTAATATCGCTTTGATCCGGAAAAGGAGCTCTTTCGACTCGAAAGGCTTCACTAAATAATCATCGGAACCGGCCAAAAATCCGCGTTCTTTATCTTCAATATGATGTCTTGCCGTCAACAAAATTACCGGAAGTGCATAATCCGTGCGCAAAATTTTCGTCAGTTCGAACCCGTCAATTCCAGGCATCATCACATCGACGACCGCCAAATCGACCGTCTCGGATTCCAGCCGCTGGAGCGCTTGCTCGCCGGAAGTAGCTTCCACTACTTCATAGCCTTCCTGACGCAGTTCCTCCGCTACGAACCCGAGCATATGTATATCATCATCTACTGCTAATATCCGAATCATTCACATCCGCCTCCTTGATTGCTATTATACCTATTTGAACCTGTTTTGCGGAATATCGTCCATACTGCAACTTAAATATTTACATTACTCCTTGCGTCCGCTATACTATTCTAATGTAAATCGTAATCATTCTGAATTAGAAAGTGGGCGGGGGAATGGAATCTCCGTTAATTGATCTCAAAGATATCAGTTATTCATATGAACAGACAAAAGCGCTGGATCATATTTCGTTGACCGTACGAGAAGGGGACTTCTTGGCGATCATCGGGCCGAACGGTTCGGGCAAATCGACGCTGCTGAAAATCATGCTCGGGCTGCTCAAGCCGACGAGCGGAACAGTGGAGCTGTTCGGTGTGGATTCGAAGCAATTCAAACAGCGTGAATGGATCGGCTATGTTTCTCAAAAATCCAATTCCTTCAACTCCGGTTTTCCGGCGACGGTGGAAGAAGTCGTCATCGGGGGCTTGGCTAAAAAAGCAGGACTTTTCAAGCGCATCCCGAGAGATGCCAAGAAACTTGCGAATGACGCACTCACATCGGTCGGCATGGCAGCTTTTGCGAAGCGGAGGATCAGTGAGTTGTCCGGCGGTCAGCAACAGCGCGTATTCATCGCGCGTGCGCTCGTCGCCAGACCGAAAGTGCTCATCCTCGATGAACCGACTGTCGGCATCGACCATGAAAATGTCCAAGCATTCTATAATATGCTGGCGCATCTAAATCATGACCATGACATCACGATGATTTTGGTCACGCACGACATGGGCAGTGTTTCAGACCGCATCACCCATGTGGCATGTTTGAACCAGACCATCCATTTCCATGGATTCAAAGAGAAATTCGAAACAATGAGTGATGAACAATTAGAAGCATGGCATGGCCATTCCGTCCGGAAAATTCATCATAACGGAGGAGATTCGCAGCATGCTTGAAGCTATTTTTACGTATCAATTTTTGCAAAATGCATTTTTAGCAGGCATCATCATTGGTGCCATCGCACCGCTTCTCGGCGTCTTCATCGTTGTCCGTCGGCTGTCGCTCATCGCGGATGCACTGAGTCATGTGACGCTTGCCGGAATCGCCGGAAGCCTCTTCCTGAGCCAGAGCGTTGCCGTGTTCGCTACGCTCAATCCACTGTTTCTCGGCATTTTCGCATCTGTCGCAGGATCGGTCCTGATCGAGCGGCTACGGTCACTGTATAAGCATTATGAAGAATTGGCGATTCCGATCATCCTGTCTGCGGGCATCGGTTTCGGTGCGATTTTCATTTCGCTTGCACAAGGCTTTTCGAATGACTTGTTCGGCTATTTATTTGGCTCGGTCTCCGCAGTCAGCCGGGAAGACCTCTTCATCGTCATTGCGATTGCTGCGGTTGTCCTGTTGTTCATCCGGCTGTTCTTCAAGGAACTGTTCGTCCTGTCGTTTGATGGTGAATACGCGAAAGCGAGCGGCCTGCCGGCAAAATGGATCCATTTCCTATTTATGATTGTCACAGCGCTGGTCATTGCCGGTTCCATGCGAATCGTTGGGATTTTGCTTGTATCGTCACTCATGACGATTCCAGTTGCTGCTGCGATGCGCGTTTCGAAAAGTTTCAAACAGACGATTATATTGTCGATTGTTTTCGGGGAAGTTTCTGTTTTGACGGGACTTTTCACAGCGTTCCATTTCAACTTGGCACCAGGCGGCACAATTGTCGTCACCTCGATTTTCCTATTACTTGTTGTCATCGGATATAAGAAGTTTTCGCTTTCAATGAAGAAGGGGGCAATTACGTGAATATCGAAAGAGCGTGGGAGATTTTAAAGGCCAATGGATTCAAGGAAACATCCAAACGCCAACAGATTTTGGAGTTGTTTGCAGATGACGAGCGGTACTTGACCGCTCGTGACTTGCTGGACGTCATGCAGAAGGATTACCCGGGAATGAGCTACGATACGGTGTACCGGAACTTGGCGACGTTCGTATCGCTCGACATCCTGGAGGAAACGGAGTTGTCAGGGGAACGTCATTTCCGCATGCAGTGCGAGAGCGACCACCATCATCACCATTTCATCTGCATGGACTGCGGCAAGATCAAGGAAATTCCGATGTGCCCGATGGATTTGCTCGGATCGGCGCTGCCAGCATACGAAATCGCCAGTCATAAATTCGAAATCTACGGCAGATGTCCGTCTTGTAAATAAAGAAAAGCTGTTCTGGGAAGTTGGATTCCTGAAACAGCTTTTTTGCTGGACAAGTCGCACGAAAAAACCGCTCCCAAATGACTGGGAGCGGTTCTTTTATACTTCTATTTTCGTTCCGAATTCTTTTTGGACCCAAGCATCTGCCTCAAGCCAGTTGGTGACGCGGACCACTCCATCCGGAATTGACATCCGGTTGTACGGCGTGTCGAACAGAATGACTGGAATGTCCAGTTCTTCTGAGATCTCAACAGCGTTGTCATGCTTATCCTCGAAGAAAAGGTGGACGCCATGTTCTTTCGCTGCATTGATTTTCTTGTGCGTGCCGATCAATTCAATATGGTCAAACGCAATGGCATGTTGTTTGAACCAATCGAATGTCACATCACGGACACTCGAACTGCGGGCCGAAATGTAATAAAGTTCGTAACGATCTTTCCACTCGTTCAACACGAGATCGGCATTTTCCGAAATCGGGGAGACCGAGTAGATATAAGGTTCTTCTTTTTGGAACCACTCGTATACTTCTTTTTGAGTCAAATGGGGAAGTGCTTTCGATAAATCGTATTCTTTAATATCGTCAAGCGTCAATTCACTATTGAATGCACGGTTCAAGTGGGGGACAAGTGACGTTGGACATGTCACGGTCCCATCTATATCGATTCCGAAACGGTATCTCATCGTCTCACATCCTCAATCAGCTGTTTTGCTCTGCAAGTTCCGCTTCTTCAGCCGCTTTTTTATCGAAATACTCCTGTGCTAATTTGTCGATTTCGATTTTCAGTTCATCGACCATTGTTTCTTCAGGAACTTTACGGACTGTCTTCCCTTTCATGAAGAGAAGGCCTTCGCCACGAGCTCCAGCGATCCCGATGTCCGCTTCACGCGCTTCACCAGGTCCGTTAACCGCACATCCAAGAACAGCCACTTTCAGTGGTGCTTTGATGTTCGAGATGTATTCTTCCACTTCGTTCGCGATTTTAATCAAGTCGATCTCGATGCGTCCGCAAGTTGGACAAGAGATCAATGTCGCTGCGTTCGATGAAAGACCGAAGACTTTCAGTAGTTCACGTGCTACTTTGATTTCTTCTACTGGGTCAGCGCTCAAGGAAACGCGCAATGTGTTCCCGATCCCTTTTGAAAGCAATGTTCCAAGACCTGCAGCGGATTTCACAGTACCAGAGAACAATGTTCCTGATTCAGTGATCCCGAGGTGCAGTGGGTAAGGGATAACTTCTGCGGCTTTTTCGTAAGCTTCAACTGCAAGACCGACATCGGATGCTTTCAGCGATACGATGATGTCGTGGAAATCAAGGTCTTCAAGGATCTTGATATGGTGCAAAGCACTTTCGACCATGCCTTCAGCAGTAGGGTAGCCGTATTTCTTCAAGATGTGGCGCTCAAGTGAACCAGCGTTGACACCGATACGGATCGGAATGCCTTTCGCTTTAGCAGCATTAACGACCGCTTCGACTTTTTCACGGCGTCCGATGTTACCTGGGTTGATTCGGATCTTATCAGCACCTTGCTCGATCGCGATCAGAGCAAGTTTGTAGTCAAAATGGATATCCACGACAAGCGGGATGTTGATGCGTTTCTTGATTTCTCCGATAGCTAAAGCTGCACGTTCGTCCGGACAAGCGACGCGGACAACTTGACATCCGGCTTCTTCCAAACGCAGGATTTCAGCAACTGTCGCATCGACGTCATGCGTTTTTGTTGTTGCCATACTTTGGATAAACAATTCATTGCTGCCGCCGATTGTCAAATTACCAACTTTGACGGGGCGTGTTTTCGAACGGTGAAGAACTTCACTCATTGAGTATTCTCTCCTTTTTTTGTCAGCGGAGGAACTCTCCGGACATAATTCTAAAGGTCGGAAGGACCGACTCTGACAAATGTCTATAGCTATTTTAGCAGTGCCGCCCTTGAAAAGACAAGGAATTACGATTGATGCGGTTTTTTAACTCCTGGCAAGTTCGGGTAATATCCTGCTGCTACATATAAATAAAGGACGGTCAGCAAGCTGATTAGTATCCCAATCGCTCCCGGGCCCCCCGTGAAACTATAGAAGAAAGCAAGAAATGAAGGGACGGTGACCGCCAGTGAAGTGGTGCGCCACATGTGCCGGTATTCGCCGCGCTTCTTGCGCATCTTCAGGAAAGCCATCCCTGCGAATGCATATACTGAAATCAAAATGAATTGGTAGAGCGTCGTTGAAACAAATAATGAAAGAAGTGAAAACGGATAGAGAATCCATTCGATTTCATTGATGTAGTCAAGAAGGCCACTCATGTCATCTGCTGTCTGCTGTAGGCTGCCGACAAGTTCGACGAATGACAGGACAGTCAATATCGCGATGACAATAAAAACGAACCTCAAAACCCGGCCGATCGGTAAAATACGTGCAGCCGCCTGTTTTTTCGGTTCCATCAAACTCGCTTTGAGTAATTGGAAGAAATTCACGAACAAGCTCCTTTCAGCAAAAATCCGTTGTTGACTTTCTTATCGTATCACGATTGTGACAGCATTTATCGTCTGATTGTTACGGGATTGTAAATTTTGAATAAAGGTATTTACATTTCTTTAGAGAACTCTTCATAATGAGGAAGGTATGAAGACGTATAATAGGAGTTGAATATTAATCGTGGATACAAACTGGCAAATCATGATCTTCACATTTCTAGGAGGTTTAGGGCTCTTCCTGTTCTCCATCAAGTTCATGGGGGATGCTCTTCAAAAAGCGGCTGGGGACCGCCTCCGAGGAATTCTGGATCGTTTTACGACCAATCCGTTCATGGGGGTTCTGGTCGGGATTGTTGTAACGGTCTTGATCCAATCAAGTTCCGGAACGACAGTCATTGTCGTTAGTCTCGTCAGCGCAGGGTTCATGACATTGCGACAAGCGATCGGTGTCATCATGGGTGCCAATATCGGGACGACGGTCACTGCTTTCATTATCGGTCTCGACGTCGGTGCGTATGCACTGCCTATTTTAGCTTTCGGGGCATTATTGATCTTTTTCTTCAAGAAAAAGCAAGTTCAAAACTTTGGTGAAGTCGTCTTCGGCTTCGGGGGCTTGTTCTATGGCCTCGAATTGATGAGCGATGGAATGAAGCCGTTAAGGGAATCGGAAATGTTCCTCGAATTGACGATTTCATTGAGTGAATTACCGATCCTGGGCGTAGTAGTCGGAACGGTCTTTACATTGATCGTCCAAAGCTCAAGTGCGACAGTCGCAATTTTGCAAGGTTTGTATGCTGAGGGAATCTTAGATTTGCAGGCATCCTTACCTGTATTATTCGGTGACAACATCGGAACAACGATCACAGCAGTTCTCGCGGCGCTTGGCGTATCCGTCGCCGCGCGCCGTGCAGCCGCCGTCCACGTGCTGTTCAACGTTCTCGGAAGTATCATTTTCTTGCTTCTCCTGAAACCATTTACAGCATATGTACTTTGGCTTTCGACCATATTGGGGCTTGAACCGAAAATGCAGATCGCATTTGCACACGGTTCATTCAACGTAGCAAACACGATCATCCAATTCCCATTGATCGGGATCTGGGCGATTCTCGTGACGAAGCTGATTCCGGGCGAAGAAGTAGTGGTCGAATTCAAGCCGAAACATTTGGATGTCCACTTCATTGAACAATCGCCATCGATCGCGCTCGGTCAAGCGAAAGAAGAAGTGCTTCGCATGGGTGACTTCTCAGTCCAAGGACTTGAAAAAACATATGATTATCTGAAAACGAAAAACAAACGAAGCGCAGAAATGGGCTATCAGTTTGAAGATGCGATCAACAACTTGGATCAGAAAATCACCGATTACTTGGTGAAAATTTCTTCGGGCTCCATTTCCGCAGCGGATTCCACGCGTCACACGATGCTCATGGAAACAGTCCGTGACATTGAGCGTATCGGGGATCACTTCGAGAACATCATCGAACTGATCGATTATCAGGAGAACAACCGGGTTTCGATTACGGATGATGCAATGAAGGATCTGGATGAAATGTTCACATTGACGATCGAAACAGTCCGTAAAGCAATGAGCGCACTTGATACGACGAGCCACGAATTGGCACGTGAAGTCGTTGAGCAGGAAGACTTGATTGACAAAATGGAACGCACATTCCGCAAGAAGCACATTCTTCGTGTCAACGAAGGCCGCTGTTCTGCTCAGGCAGGTATCGTATTCGTCGATATCGTCTCCAACCTTGAGCGGATCGGTGACCACTCAGTGAACATCGCTGAATCGATTCTTGGCAACCGCGCATAATTAAATAGAAGAAAAGAACTCCCTTTCAGCTTTACATTTGGTACTAGGTAAGGCACGATAAAAGGGAGTTCTTTTTTACATCGAGGAGGAAAACGAATGGACATACTAGCGTGGATTCTCATCCTGCTTTGTTTTGCGATCGGCTTTGTCGGTCTCATCTATCCGATCATTCCAGCGGTCCTATTCATTCTGGGCGGATTTGTCGTATATGGCCTGTTCTATAGTTTTGCAGATTTGCCTTGGTGGTTCTGGCTTATCCAAACCTTGTTCGTGGTACTGCTGTTTGGAGCGGACACGATTGCGAACTTGTTCGGGGTGAAGCGGTTCGGCGGTTCGAAGGCCGGCATGTGGGGGAGCACGATCGGCTTGATCTTCGGCCCGTTCATCATCCCGATTTTCGGTATCTTGATCGGCCCATTCGCGGGTGCGATTTTGGCGGAGCTGATCTTCAACAAGACAAAGCTGAAGCAGGCAGTCATGTCGGGCGTCGGTTCGGTTGTCGGATTCATCACGTCGGTATTCACAAAAGGGATCCTGCAAGTGGTCATGGTTTTGATTTTCTTCTTTACAATATAAGTGGCGAGTGAGGACACCGGGAGACTGGTGTTCTTTTTGTTGTTTTTGAATGGGAGGGGGCGTGTAGGAATCCGCTTCGTCGCTTCGGACAGGGCTCCTGTGATAAGCCATCTCCTCCGCTGAGAGTGTGGGAGAAGTGTTAGTGAGTGATCATCTTCATTTCTTTCTATTGATGGAGTTGAGGTAAATGTCTGGGCGGCTGACTGCGTAGGCCGCTGGGGTTCTAGTGCCGATGTGTGGAAAAGTGATTCGGGTGTCGCGTAGAAATTCGCTTGCGGCTTCGGACAGGGCTCCCGTGATAAGCCAAGCTGAGAATCGCTCGTCTTATCACTCCGCCCAGTCCACACCAGCCACTTCGCTGGTGTGTGGGTGAAGTGGTGGTGTTGTGGCAGCTAGCGTTTCATTCTAATTCGGGTGTTTCATATTTGTTTGGCGGCTGACTGCGTAGGCCGCTGGGGTTTTAGTGCCGATGTGTGGAAAAGTGATTCGGGTGTCGCGTAGAAATTCGCTTGCGGCTTCGGACATGGCTCCCGTGATAAGCCGAGCTGAGAATCGCTCGTCTTATCACTCCGCCCAGTCCACACCAGCCACTTCGCTGGTGTGTGGGTGAAGTGGCGGTGTTGTGGCAGCTAGCGTTTCATTCTAATTCGGGTGTTTCATATTTGTTTGGCGGCTGACTGCGTAGGCCGCTGGGGTTCTTATTTTGGAGAGAAAATAGTGAGCGGGAGAGATCCGTTTTTGTCGAGTTAGTACTTTTTAGTCGTGAGATATTACTTAAGTTGCTCGAGTTATTACTTGGCATCGAATCGAGCTTGAAAATGGACGAGATACTACTTGTCGGCAGTGAGATACGATTTCAAGCTCGTGAGGTACAACATTCATTCTCCTGCTCTCTCATTTTCAAGAGTGAAAAATCTGAGTCGTGACTAGTTTGTGTTGAGTCGCGACTGCAAGTGCCTGAGTCACGATTAAAATCTGTGAGTCGCGACTAAATCCAGAATCAGCATGAAGACTAAAATCCCCACCTATCATCCGATACCTTCTGTGAGAGTGCGACGATGGCGGATATGTTTTGATCATCCAAATCACCAGCATTAGACACCACTCCCTTTATCGAAGGAGCTGAGCCGGAATGGAAGAGCGAGCAAGCAAAGACATTGACCGAATTTCATTCGGCCAACATCTTCTCAGCGCCTCTAACGTGCGAAGCTCTGGAATGCAGGTCAGCCGGACACTAATGATTTCATTCTTCAAAAGGAACATGCAAATCAGCCGGAAGCTGCATAATTCTATCAATCCTTCCTTCAACTTCAGCCAAAAGTCTGAAATGGGCAGGCGGCGTGCATTTTGTTTGTGTCGGTCTGAAAACTTTGATACATTAAGAAATGTAGAACAAACAGAATCGAGGAGGAATTATTCATGGCTTATGAATTACCAGAACTACCTTACGCGTACGATGCACTCGAACCACACATCGACAAAGAGACGATGAACATCCACCACACGAAGCACCACAACACTTATGTGACGAATGTGAATGCAGCGTTGGAAGGACACGCAGATCTTGCTTCTAAATCAGTTGAAGAATTGATTGCAGATCTTGATGCAGTTCCAGAGGATATCCGTACTGCAGTTCGTAACAACGGTGGCGGACATGCGAACCACTCATTGTTCTGGCAGTTGCTTTCGCCAAATGGCGGCGGCGCTCCATCCGGTGCACTTGCTGAAGCGATTGACAGCAAATTCGGCAGCTTTGATGCATTCAAAGAGAAATTCGCTGCAGCAGCGAAAACACGTTTCGGCTCAGGCTGGGCGTGGCTTGCAGTATCGAACGGTGAAGTTGAAGTCACTTCAACGCCAAACCAGGACTCTCCATTGATGGAAGGCAAAACGCCTCTACTTGGATTGGACGTTTGGGAGCACGCTTATTACTTGAACTACCAGAACAGACGCCCGGATTACATTGATGCATTCTGGAATGTTGTTAACTGGGATGAAGTTTCAAAACGCTTTGAAGCTGCAAAATAATTAAATAAGCAGCAACTTTGCACACACTTTTGCGTCTTAAAAAGTGTGTGCTTTTCTTCGTTCGATGCTATACTTACGAATGGAGCAATTCAGTGAAAGGAGAGGAAACGCTGAATGCAGACCCCTCAGAAACGACGCGTTTCTCTCGCGAAAGCGAAGCTTAAAAACCATACGATTTTTCGGATGAATATTCTCTTTTTTACCATTTTCCTGCTTTTTTCCGCTTTGATCCTCCGTTTGGGATATTTACAGATCGTAAAAGGCGAAGACTTCACGCTGGCGCTTGCGCGTACGGAAGAAGTCGCGATCAATACGAGTGTGCCACGAGGTCGCATCTTCGACAGCGAAGGGCGGATCCAAGTGGACAATAAGCCTGTAAATGCAATTACGTACACACCGATGCAGACGACGAAGCGTTCGGAAATGATGGAAGTTGCAGCAAAGCTGGCGACATTGATTGAGAAAGAACCGGATAAAGTGACGCCACGTGACAAACAGGATTTTTACATTTCCCTCAACCTTGAGGCGGCGAATGAAAAAGTATCAGAAGAAGAACGCCTGGCAATCCAAAATGAAGACATTACAGAAAAAGAGAAGCAGCGTAAGCTTGATACGCTCATCCGCGACCGCATCACGGATGAGGAATTGGCCAGCTTGACGTCTGAAGAGCTTGAAGTTCTCGCGATCTACCGTGAAATGACTTCCGGCTATGCACTGACACCGCAAATCATCAAAAACGAGAACGTGACACCGGAAGAATTCGCCCGTGTGTCCGAGCGGTTGACGGATCCCGACATGAAAGGCGTCAACACCGTAACGGACTGGGAACGTGTCCGCTCAAGCGACTTGACGATCCTCGGCACGACGACGACTCCAGAACAAGGCATTCCATCAAGTGACCTCGAATATTACTTGTCCCGCGACTATTCTCGGAACGACCGTGTCGGACGAAGCTTCCTTGAGCAGCAGTATGAATCCGTGCTACAAGGCCAGAAATCCGTCGTGAAGAGTATTACCGATGGCCGTGGCCGCGTCATTGATACTGTCCCTGAAAAGGAGGGGGAACCCGGCAAGGACTTGGTGCTGACAATCGACAGTGAGATGCAGGCAGCGATGGAAGAAATCGTTGAAAAAAAACTGCGTCAGCTAAAAGCTGGTCCGAATGCACAGCTGGTCCGTGATGCTTACCTTGTCATGATGGATCCGCGAACGGGTGAGATCTTATCACTTGTCGGCAAACGACTGAGCGACCCAGATGAGAACGGTCAGCGTGAAATTTTAGACTATGCATACGGCACATTCACGGCCGGGCATGAAGTAGGATCTTCTATTAAGGGCGCAACCATTTTGACAGGATATTCTGAAGGCGCGATTGGGATGAATAGTGTCATGATTGATGAACCATTGAAAATCGGGAATGACCGACCGAAAGCATCGCTCTTTAACCGTACGTTGTTTAACCGTGTGCCGGTCAACGACTTGACTGCAATTGAACTATCTTCGAACGTTTACATGTTCAAAATTGCACTTGGTCTTGCTGGTGCACGTTATCAATACGGTGAGCCAATTAATATTCCAGACAGCAGCTTTAACATAATGCGTAATTCATTCGCGCAGTTCGGGCTTGGTGTCAAAACTGGCATCGACTTGCCGAATGAAGGTACAGGGTATGAGGGTACGGACTTGATGGCCGGTAAATTCCTCGATTTATCGATTGGTCAGTTTGATACGTATACCACGCTGCAACTGGCACAATACGTTTCGACAATCGCCAATGATGGCTACCGGATGGCACCGCACGTCGTGAAAGAGATTCGACAACCTTCTATAGATGGTGTTAATTTGGGTGCTATCGATCGCATCATTGATCCACGTGTTCTGAACCGTGTCGATAACTCCCAAGCAGAGATTGACCGGGTCAAGGAAGGGATGCGCCGCGTTTACACGGGCAGCCGCGGAACCGCACGCCGTTACTTCGAGAACCTCGGTTATACGGCTGCAGGGAAAACTGGGACTGCCCAGGTGACGTTTTACGATAGCTCGAGCCGCTACAACGGTCAGACATCGATCAATACGTCACACGTCGGTTTTGCGCCTTTCGATAACCCGGAAGTCGCCTATGCCGTCTTGATTCCTTATATCACGACGAACGACAACAAAGTCCCACCGGCAAGCAACGAAATCGCTCGGGAAGCGCTGGACAAATACTTTGAACTGAAGAATAAGAAAGTCTCTGAATCACCGGATCAAATCCGTGAACCATTCTCTGATTCTGTCATTGAAGAAGGAGACGAATAATAACAAAAGCTGCTCCGAACGTCATGAATCATGATGTTGCGGGGTAGCTTTTTTAATTTCCCGAAAAGCCGATGAATATAGGAATAGAAAGAACATCTTCGCCAATGCATTCTTGACGCTGTTTCTCTGCTTTTCTAGTGATGACAGCACCGCCATATTCCCTTTATGGAGAGATGGAAAACGTCTTTACACTTTCTTAACATTCGCTTTATATGTCCTCAATATTGGAGGTCTATAGTTAGGACTGTAAACAAAACATAATCTTTTAGGGGGAACACAGAAATGAAAAACTGGAAATTCGCAATGGCTTCAACAATTTTAGGTTCAGCACTTATCCTCGGAGCGTGCGGCAGCACAGAAGACGATACTGCGGCAGATCAACCAGGTTCTGACACGGAAGAAACGACTCAAGACACTGCCGGCGATGAAGAAGCTGCGGTTGAAGGTTCTGTTTCAGGTGATGGTTCTTCGACAGTAGCTCCGATCATGGAAGGTGTCGTTGAAGAGTACGCTGGTGCTCAGCCGGATGTCCAGGTCACTGTCGGTGTTTCAGGGACAGGTGGAGGCTTTGAGAAATTCATTCAAGGCGAAACGGATTTTTCGAACGCATCCCGTCCAATTAAAGATGAAGAGATTGCAAGCCTTGAAGAAGCAGGCGTTGACTATACGGAACTATTGCTGGCGTATGACGGCCTATCAGTAGTCGTAAGCCAAGAGAACGACTGGGTGGAAGATTTGACAGTCGAAGACTTGAAGAAGCTTTGGGTAGAAGATGGATCAACGAAAATGTGGTCAGACATCAACCCTGATTGGCCGGAAGAAGAAGTGGTCTTCTACGCACCAGGTACGGATTCTGGAACGTTTGACTATTTCAACGAAGTAATCCTTGAAGATGAGGACCTTGTAAGCTCTGCAACTTTGTCAGAGGACGATAACATCCTAGTACAAGGAATCCAAGCTGATCCGAACGCAATCGGGTTCTTCGGATACGCATATTATGTAGCGAACCAGGATACGTTGAAAGTTGTATCGATCGACGGTGTAGAGCCGACGAATGACTCGATTGAATCAGGAGAGTACTCTCCGCTATCGCGCCCATTATTCGTCTATGCGAGCAACACTGCAGTAGCTGAAGACGATGCAGTATTCGACTTCTTGAAGTACACAGTGGAAAATGCTGGTGAAATGGCTGAATCAGTTGGTTACGTAGCATTGCCGCAAGAAGAGTACGACAAAGGTTTAGCAGATCTTGAAGCGTTGCGTTAAGGCTGACTGAGATGACTTTACCGGGTGAGCAGTATCTGCTCACCTTTTCGGATTGAAAGGGGATTCGTTATGGGGACTTCTGTGCAAGATTTAATCGCGCAGTCAAAAGGCAAGAAAAACAAGAGGTTTATCGAAAAACTGATTCCGGTGATTCTATTTTTGATTGCGTCGGTATCCGTACTGACGACTATCGGAATCATCATGACCTTGATCGTCGAGACGATCACATTCTTTACGAAAGTATCGGTCACGGACTTCCTGTTCGGTACGACGTGGCTGCCATTCTCAAACAAGCAGGAGCTTTACGGAATCTGGCCATTGATCGTCGGCACGTTGAAAGTGACGCTGATTGCCGTCATCGTTGCTGTGCCGATCGGTATTTCCGCCGCGATTTATTTGAGCGAATATGCAAGTGAGCGTGTGCGCCGGATCATCAAACCAATCCTGGAAGTGCTTGCCGGAATCCCGACAATCGTCTATGGATTCTTCGCACTCACGTTCGTTACACCACTCTTGCAGACATTCTTTCCGGAAGTGAAGATTTTCAACGCGATCTCACCAGGCATCGTCGTCGGGATCATGATCATCCCGATGATCGCTTCCTTATCTGAAGATGCGATGAGCTCTGTGCCGAAGCATATTCGTGAAGGGGCGCTGGCACTCGGCTCCACGAAGTTCGAAGTGGCCATCAAAGTCATTCTTCCAGCAGCAGTCTCTGGTATCGTT
Organism: Planomicrobium sp. YIM 101495; assembly: GCF_009707665.1. Classification (GTDB taxonomy): domain Bacteria; phylum Bacillota; class Bacilli; order Bacillales_A; family Planococcaceae; genus Planococcus. Next base: position 536,807 of record NZ_WLZW01000001.1, on the reverse strand, counting down.
GCTTCTGTCGTATTGGCAGTATCGCGCGCGATCGGTGAGACGATGATCGTTTCTCTCGCTGGGGGTTCGACGCCAAAATTCGACGGCACTTTCACTGATTCCATCCAAACGATGACGGCTTATATCGTCCAGGTTTCAAAAGGTGACGCAGGATATGGAACGACCATCTATTATTCCATTTACGCGGTAGGATTCACGCTATTCATCTTCACGATGTTGATGAACATTCTGGCGCAGTATGTATCCAAACGCTTCAGGGAGGAATATTGAGATGAGATATATCGAACATGATGCCGTAGTAAAACGGATGAACAGCCGAATGGTGGTCAACAAAGTATTCAAAGGGTTCTTCATTTTTGCAACATCGCTCGCTTTATTGGCGTTAGTCATTTTGCTTTATCGAATCGTTACACAAGGGGCTGGACACTTGTCCATCGACTTCTTGACGAATTTTGCGTCACGGTTCCCGGAAAAGGCTGGAATCAAAGCCGCCCTCATCGGTTCGATCTGGTTGATGGCGGTCGTCGCTCCGACTTCAATCATTTTGGGTGTCGGTTCAGCCGTCTACTTGGAAGAGTATGCGAAGAAATCAAGGCTCACGACGTTCATCCAGACGAACATCGCGAACTTGGCCGGTGTACCATCTGTCGTTTTTGGTCTTCTCGGTTTGACGATTTTCGTCCGTACGTTGTCACTTGGCAATAGTATTCTTGCAGCGGGCTTCACGATGAGTCTATTGATCTTGCCGGTCATCATCGTCGCAGCGCAGGAAGCGATCCGTTCCGTTCCGAAAGAATTGCGCGATGCATCTTACGGGATGGGCGCAACAAAATGGCAAACCATCGTTAAGATTATTTTACCAGCAGCGATTCCAGGCGTTTTGACAGGAAGTATCTTGGCGTTATCACGGGCTATCGGGGAGACTGCTCCGCTGATCGTCATCGGTATACCGGTCATCATCCAGTTCTTGCCGAAAGGTGTCATGGATACATTCACCGCGCTTCCGATGCAGATTTACGACTGGTCAAGCCGACCACAGCAAGAGTTCCAAATGGTGGCGGCAGCTGGAATCATCATCTTGATGGCATTCTTGATTATCATGAACTCCATCGCAGTAGCCATTCGCAACAAGTACGATAAACGTTATTAATTTGTTTGAAGGGAAAGGGGATTCACAATGACTGTCTCACTGATGAACAACACGGTCGCAAACGATCAAAACACAGCAGCGTCATCGAACATCGTCTATGAAACAAAGCAAATGAACTTATGGTACGGTGCCAACCATGCCTTGAAAAATATCGACATGAAAATCATGGAGAACGAAGTGACAGCGATCATCGGACCATCTGGTTGCGGAAAATCCACATACATCAAAACATTGAATCGCATGGTCGAACTTGTGCCGTCGGTCAAGACTTCAGGGGAGATCCTTTACCGTGAACGCAACATCTTCGACAAGGATTACCGTGTCGAAGAACTTCGCACACGTGTCGGTATGGTGTTCCAGAAGCCGAACCCGTTCCCGAAATCAATTTATGACAACATCGCTTACGGCCCACGCATCCACGGCATCAAGAACAAGAAAATTCTTGATGAAATTGTTGAGAAAAGCCTGCGCGGCGCTGCCATCTGGGACGAAGTAAAAGATCGTCTGAACGAGAATGCTTACGGCATCTCGGGCGGACAGCAGCAACGTATTTGTATCGCACGTGCACTGGCAATCGAGCCGGATGTCATCTTGATGGATGAGCCGACTTCTGCACTTGACCCGATTTCCACGTTGAAGGTGGAAGAACTCGTCCAGGAACTGAAGAAAGACTACAGCATCATCATCGTGACGCACAACATGCAGCAGGCATCACGTATCTCGGACAAGACAGCATTTTTCCTGAACGGGGAAGTCGTGGAGTTCGACAAGACGGATTCGATCTTCTCGAACCCCGCGGACAAGCGTACTGAAGATTACATTTCCGGCCGTTTCGGCTGATCAGGGAGGAGGATGAAGCATGTCAATCCGTGAAAGATTCGATTTGGAATTAAACGAAACACAAGAACAATTGATCGAGATGAGTGATTACGCGATTGCCGCACTCAACCGCTCGATGGATGCGTTGATGAATCACGACATCGATACAGCACTTGAAATCATCGAAGACGACGCAGCCTTGAACCGGATGGAAGAAGAAATCAACCAGCACGTCATCTTGATGATCGCGAAGCAGTCGCCTGTTGCAACAGATCTGCGCCGCTTGGTTGTCACGTTGAAAGTAGCAGCTGACCTTGAGCGTGTCGGAGACTATGCGGTGAACATCGCGAAGGAAACGATCCGGATCGGCAAGCAAGAGCATTTGCCACCGATTACATTGCTTCAGGAAATGCACGAAATGGCGAGCAAGATGCTTCATCAAGTGATCGAAGCATTCATCGCTGAAGACATCATCAAAGCGAAAGAGATTGCCGAAATCGATGATCAAGTGGATGATCTGTATGGGCAAGCCATCCGTCAACTGATGCGTAGCGGTGCGGAGGATCCGGAAAGAATGAACCAAGTGACACAACTGGCGTTCATTTGCCGCTATTTGGAACGTTCTGCAGACTATGCAACGAATATTGCGGAGCAATTGTTTTACTTGGTCCGCGGAAAACGTTACGACCTCAACTCTTGAACGATCATTAATGGAGCGGAAGAGAGAAAGGCAAGTCGCCTTCCTCTCTCTTTATTTGTCTTTTTTCGTGGCTTGAAAATATCTCGCATATTGTCTGTATATTTTCTGTAGACTTTCAAGGGGAATATGCTATAATAATAAAGTCGTATAAATCATGTTTACATGTAATACTGATCTTTTGAAAGAAATGGGAGGGATACCGATGCGTGTTAATATCACATTAGCTTGCACAGACTGTGGCGAACGTAATTACAGCACTGTTAAAAATAAGCGCAACAACCCTGAGCGCCTTGAAATGAAAAAATACTGCTCACGTGAACAAAAAATGACTCTTCACCGTGAAACAAAGTAATGAGCGGCGTGCCAAAACCTGAAAAGGTTTTGGCTTTTTTTCATTATGGACTGCATCAGCTTTTGGTGGCAAAGGAGCGGATATCATGGAAAAAAAAGAAATGAGAAAAACGATGATCGGCCAATTGAAACAGATGGAGCGACTACAATATGAACAGCATTCGCGGGCGATCCATGACCGTCTTTTCGCAGACCCGCTATTTCAGCAGGCAGAAACGATCGGTATCACGGTCTCAGCCTTTCCGGAAGTCGACACGCTTGAATTGATCGAGCGCGCTTGGCGTGAAGGGAAGAAAGTGGCGGTACCCAAGTGTAAAGCGAAAACACGGCAGATGGATTTCCGCTTGATCAACGACTTCGAGCAATTGGAAGTCGTCTATATGGAATTACGCGAGCCGATCGAATCGGTGACGGAGTCTGTTTCTTCTGCATCGATCGATTTCCTGCTCGTCCCTGGTGTAATTTTTTCTGAAAAGGGCTACCGGGTGGGTTTCGGCGGCGGTTACTATGACCGCTTCCTCGTAAATTATCAAGGTATTACAAGATCGCTTGCATTCGATCTGCAGCTGCGCACGGACGTTCCGGTCGAAGCGCATGATCTGCCGGTCGGCGGCATCTATACGGAAACGAAATTCATCGATACGTTGGTGACGGAATGAATACCCTGTACGATATCATGCAACTGCTGAAGAAGTACGGGACATTCATCTATACCGGGGATTTTCAGCATGATCTGGACTTGATGGAGGATGAGCTGAAGGAATTGTACGCCATGCAGTTCATCACACCGAAGGAATACGCATCGGCACGGATGGTCCTTCTGCAAGAGCGCAACCGAAAAAAATGAAGAAAAGTGAAACTTCCCGAGGTTTCAAACGTCTTAAATAAGGGTAAAGTGGATGTTGAGACATAGACAAGTATACATACTGTTTATATAGTCAGTATTCATATATGGTAAAATCTATGTAAAAGATTTCGGAATTAGGAGGATGACAGGATGATGAAAAAAGAATGGCCTAAACATTCTATCCTGGCAATCGCCATCATAGCGACTTGGTTCAAGACATATATCACCTATAAGACGAGCTTTTCCATCAAAATCGAGAATGTGATGCAAGAGTTCATCCTGTTTTTGAACCCGTTGGCATTGCTTCTGTTTGTTTTTGGCATTGCATTGTTCTTCAAGAGCGAGAAGGCGAAAAACCGGTACATTGTGGCGGTGTCGCTGGTTGCTTCAATCGTGCTCTATTCGAACGTCGTGTTTTATCGCTTCTTCAGTGATTTCATCACATTGCCGGTATTGTTCCAAAAAGAGAACTTCGGGGATGTCGGATCGAGTGCACTGGCGAGCATCTACTGGAGTGACGTCTTTTATTTCGTCGACTTCGCGTTGATCTTGCTTGCGATAAAATTTATTCCATTAAAAAATACAGCAGTAAAAACTGCATTGCAACATCGAAAAGCATATTTTGTCCTATCGGCAGCGGTATTGTTCCTGAATCTCGGACTCGCGGAGATGGAACGCCCGCAACTATTGACGCGCAGCTTTGACCGAGAAATGCTTGTCAAGAACCTAGGGATGTACAACTATCATCTGTATGACGTCTACATCCAGTCCAGATCCCAAGCGCAGCGAGCATTAGCGGATGGTTCAGAGCTTGTCGAGATCGGCAACTATGTTCGTGCCAACTACGCTGAGCCATCTCCTGAGATGTTCGGTGCAGCTGAAGGGCGCAACTTGATCGTCGTGACGCTTGAGTCGCTCCAGACGTTCGTTTTGAACAACGAAATGAATGGCCAGACGATTACCCCATTCCTGAATGAGCTGACAAAAGACAAAGATACCGTCTATTTCCCAAACTTCTATCACCAAACAGGACTTGGGAAAACATCGGATTCCGAGTTCCTGTTCGAGAACTCGTTATATCCACTGAGCGGCGGTGCTGTATTCTTCACGCATAGCGGCAACACGTTCAATTCGATGGCTGAGAAGCTGGGCGAGAACGGCTATCATACGAACGTCCAGCATGCCAACACGAAGAGCTTCTGGAATCGCGACATGATGTATGAGTCGCTCGGGATCCAGGAGTTCCAGGACTTGGAGAGCTTTACGGTAGAGGAAGGACAGGCAGTCAACTGGGGCTTGAAGGATATCCCGTTCTTCGAGCAGACGGTCGATCACATGGCAGAAATGCCGGAGCCGTATTATTCACGGTTGATTACGTTGACGAACCACCACCCGTTCTACTTGGATGAAGAGGACATGTTCATTGATCCTTACGATTCCAACTCAGGTACATTGAACCGTTATTTCCAGACGGCACGTTATTTGGATGAATCGGTCCGTGTGCTGTTCGAGGAATTGAAGGAGCAAGGCCTATATGAGAACTCCGTCATCGTCATGTACGGCGACCATTACGGAATCTCCGAAAATCACAATGCTGCGATGAGTCAGTACTTGGGTGAAGAAGTGACACCATTCACTTCGGCACAACTGCAGCGCGTTCCATTCTTCGTCCATATTCCGGGATCGGATAAAGGCTATGTGGAAGAAGAAATCGGTGGACAGATCGATATCCGCCCGACCATCCTCCATTTACTTGGAATCGAGTCTTCGGAAGATCTACAGTTCGGTGGGGACTTGTTCTCAGACGAACACGAGGAATTCGTCATTTTCCGAGACGGCCGATTCGTGACAGATGAGTACGTCTTTACGGACAATGTGTGTCATGACTTCGAGACCGGTGAGGAAGTGGAATTCGCTCTCTGTGAACCGTTCATCGAGCAGGCATACACAGAGCTGGATTATTCCGAGACGATCATTAACGGAGACCTGTTACGATTTTACGAAACCGACGCGACAGAAATGAACTCCGGTCAATAAAGAAAGCTGCCTTTCCATAATGGAAGGCAGCTTTTGCGTTTAGAAGGAAAAAGAGCCGCCCATTTTGGGACAGCTCTTTTTTGGCTCATTATAGTCCAGGCGGGTAACCTTGTGTGATCAATGTTGCGACAGTAAAACCGCCGAATACGACCAATGTCCCGAAGTTGAAAACTAATCCGAGCAAATCTTTTTGCTTTAATGTTTGTACAGTGCCGATTGCAGCGAAAACCGCAACCAGACCAAAGATGACCATTAAAATCCAGCTCATGGTTGACACTCCCTTCAACAATAACAGCCAGTGCCGTTTCGTTCTCTTTAATTGTAATGAATCTTAACTAATTTGTCGAGCGTTAATATTTTCACTTCATGGCAAACGAGTGACACTGTGCGAATGGCAAAAGGATCAGATGCTTGATGCTTCCGGAGTCATGATATAATAGCGGAGAGGTGAGGATAATGCTGAAAATCGATCGGCTGGAACTTGGACCGGTACAAACGAATTGCTATATCGTTTCCAATCAAAACAAAGAGTGTTTGATCTTTGATCCAGGTGAGGAGAGCGAGCGCATCAAAAAGCTCTTGAAACAGAAAAACTTGAAGCCTGTGGCAATCCTGCTGACACATGCGCATTTCGATCACATCGGAGCGGTGGATGAGTTGCGTGACGCATATAGTGTCCCTGTCTACTTGCATGAACAAGAGAAAGAATGGCTCAGCAATGCGAACTTGAACGGATCAGGAAAATATCCGGCGTTACCGGATTACTGTTTGAAGGATGCGGATGTTTTACTGTCGAATGAAAAAGTATTGACGATCGGGGACTTCTCGATGGAGCTTTACCATACGCCGGGCCATTCACCTGGTAGTGTGTCATTTGTTTTCCGTGATGACCATTTCGCCATCGTCGGCGATACGTTGTTCCAGGGAAGCATCGGCAGGACCGATCTTGTCGGAGGGAATACGGATCGCTTACTGAAGTCGATCCGCGAATCTTTATTGACGCTGCCGGATGGGACATTCCTGTTCCCGGGACACGGCCTCGATACGACACCTGAACGGGAAGCGGCGGCGAATCCGTTCCTTAAGTGAAGTGAATGCAAAAACGGCTTCCCGAGGGAAGCCGTTTTTTTGTGTCATGCGATTAGTGCATGCCGCCTGGTAAGTGGATGAACGTCGTATAATACGTAAATCCGACAAAGAAAATTGTCAAGTAGGCTCCGAAGACGTACATGTACATGCGTTCAGAAATATTCAAGAATCCAAGAAGAATAAAGAAACCAGTGTTAGCAACCATAATTAATGCTACTGCTGTCATGTCTCCTACATAGAAGAGAATTGCGAAAATCCCGGTCCACCATCCCATTAACTTAAACATTTTATCCATGGGTAACCCTCCTTTGCCAATACACAGTAATCTCTTATTCATTATATAGGATGAAGCTTGAATGTGTAAACAGCTAGTTCACTTTACTTTGTGACAAAGTGAAGAAGACGAAAAATTATTTCTTCTCTCTTCCATTCTGAAAATTCTGAGTTATAATGGAGTGGAGCGGGAAGCGGTCCCCGTTCACGATACTATTTCCAGGAGGTGGCTATGCAGGAACTTATCGAACGCCGCTGTAGTAAACTGCTGAAAGACGCAGTGGACTCCGCAACAACCGACATCCATATCAAACCCGACAAAACAACTTACACCGTCTCTTTCCGCAGTTTCCAGAGCTTGCGGCAAGTGGCGCAAATCCCCTTTGAACTCGGTGATCGCATGATCGCCTATTTCAAATATCTTTCCTTACTGGATATGAGCGAGAAAAGAAAACCCCAGACAGGCTCATTCCAATTTCCGATTGAAGTCCATCAGTATTATTTTCGCATCTCCACGCTGCCATCCGTCTTGGCGAGGGAGAGCATTGTCATCCGCGTCATGCCGGAATCCACCGCCCGTTCAATCCATGAACTGGCTGCTTTTCGCGATTCTGCACGTCTGCTTGAGAAGCTCGCTGAATCCAGGCAGGGGCTTATTTTATTGACCGGTCCGACCGGCTGCGGGAAGTCCACGACACTGTATTCGCTGCTTAAGCATTGCAACGAACGGCTTAACCGGAACATCATCACACTCGAGGATCCCGTCGAACGGAAGAACGATGCCATTTTACAGATCCAAGTGAACGAACGCGCCGGCCTCAGCTATGCCACCGGATTAAAGGCGATCCTTCGGCATGATCCGGACATCATCATGATCGGGGAGATCCGGGACACCGATACCGCACAGATTGCTGTACGGGCGGCGCTCACTGGACACCTCGTCTTTTCGACGATCCATGCGAGACATTCCGTCGGCTCGCTCTACCGGCTGCACGACCTCGGTGTGTCACACGAGGAGATGACCCAGACACTCATCGCAGTCGCGGCACAGCGCATCGTTCCCGTTTATCCAGAAATCGGGGAAGACAAGGCTGTCCATAAAGCATTGTACGAAATCTTGCACGGTGAGCGATTGGAGGAAGCACTCCTGTCTGCGAAGCGCCAAGTCCCATACGCATTGCCTGAATCTTTATCCTTTGCTGGTCAGTACAGGGAAGGGGTGAAGATCGGTGCAATTGAGCCCGCGGAAACATCCGCTAAAGATTACCTTGTCTAACCGTCAAAGCTTCTTGAAGCGTTTGTCGGTATTGATGAACGAGGGTTATTTACTGCCGACTGCTTTGACACTGTTGTTACCGATGCATACGAAGCAGCCGAGTGAGGCGATTGAAGGCGTGACGGCCATCTTGAGGGGAGGGGGGAGTGCGGCTGAAATCCTCCGCTTCCTTGGCTTCAAAGAGCAAGTGCTGTTCCCGATCGAGATTGCGGATTACCACGGCAGGCTTGGTGAATCGATCACAGCCATCGCCTACAGCTTTTCTCGATCCGAACAGATTCGGAAGAAACTGAAGAACATTCTTTTATATCCGGTGTCTTTGCTCTTGCTGACTGCCGCGTTGTTCCTGTTTTTCCGGACAAGCTATGTTCCGAATTTGACGGAGTTGATGAGTTCCATGCAAAGAGGGGAAGAATCGAATGCAGTGCCTGCTTACCTATTGAGTTTGCCGGATTTGTTCATCGGGTTCTTCGTTTTATTTGCTGTGCTTGTCGTTTTGTACCGGAAGCTCCTTGCGACGCGTCCTCCGGATGTGCAAATCAGTTGGCAGCTTTCCGTTCCCATCACAAAAGGATTCGTCCGTCTCTATTGGTCGCAGTCCTTTGCGCGTGAACTCGGAACGCTTCTCCATAGCGGCGTGTCATTACAGGAGTCGCTCGAACTTTTGCAGAAGCAGCGCTATAACTTGACGATCCAATATATGGCAGGTCACATACGCAATGAAGTCGTGATGGGCCTGCCGCTGTCCACTGCCATCAGCCGACACGATTTCTTCGAGGGAGACATGGCCTCTTTCGCCCAGCAAGGGGAAGCGGCCGGGTACCTCGGTAAAGAGCTGGTTTTGTACAGTGAGCTGTTGATGGAACGGATCGAACAACGAGTGCAAGCGCTCATGAAAGTGATTCAACCAACCTTTTTCCTGATCATTGCCATGTGCATCATCGGGGCTTATTTAGCGATTTTGCTGCCGATGTACAATCTGGTCCATACAATTTAGGAGGCGTTCATATGCGTTATCTCAACAATAAAAAAGGATTTACCTTGATCGAAATGCTCATCGTTATGCTGATTATTACTGTGCTGATCGCCATTGCCATTCCGAATGTTTCGAAGCAGACTTCTGCGGTCGATGAGAAAGGGTGCGTTGCATTCGTCTCAATGGTCCAGGGGCAAGTCGAATCATACCGGATGGACGAGCGGAAAATTCCGAGTATGGAAGACCTCGTAACGGAAGGTTATTTGAAAGACGGTGAGACGACGTGTCCGAACGGCAAAACAGTCGCGATTTCTGCACAAGGTGTCGTTTCTTCCGAGCCGTAAGGAAGGATGGGGGCTTTACGTTTTTGGAAATGCTGCTGGTCCTGGCGGTTGTCATGACAGTCGTTGCCATTTCCATCCCTGCTTATAAGGGCTATGCGGAAGAACAAGAAGAGCGGCGATTTTTCGAGAAGCTCATGCACGATATATATGCCACGCAAAGTGAAAGTTATGCCAATGGCAGTGCTACAGGCATTAATTTTCGGGGAAGCCTCAATAGTTATGACATCGTCCACAGTTTTCACGGGAAAGTCGAGATTCGGCCGTTTCCGGAATCGGTCAAACTGTCGGCTTCGAGCAATTTAACATCGATTTACTTCGCATCAAATGGCAGTATTTCCGCGTCAGGAACGATTCATTTCGACACGAGTACAGGAAAGCGCAGTCTCGTTGTCCATCTCGGGAAAGGGCGGGTGGTGCTTTCTGAATGAACGCGGCATTTCCTGGATGGAAACGGTCGTCTCCTTGTTCATCGCCTTTTCCATTTTTGGTACGCTGCTTCCCGCGATGCAGCAGATGCACGAGTCGCTCGAACTGAAACAGGAGCAGGTAGATGCATACGAAACTCTGCACGAAGCGGTGAAAGAGATGAAGCAGCGGGGTGTGCGGAGTGGCACAAGACGAGTGGATACTGTTGTCTATGAATGGAAGGCGGAGCCGGTGCTTTGCGTTTCCTATGAGACATATCAAGGGGAGAGGGAAACCATATGTGCAGATCCTTGATGTGTTCCCAAAAAGGATTCACGTTTTTGTCCAGCTTGACGGAGTTGATGATTCTCTTGCTGTTGCTGCCGCTCATCACCCTGTTCTTTCTGGTGGCCGGCTCCATTTCAGAAGCGCTCGACCCAAAACAGCTCGAATGGGAATTGTTCACTGCGGACTTCCGGAGCTATTTGAACGATGTGGAATCGATCGAAGTGATCAATCGTGGCACGGGCATCCGGACGGTACGAGGTGAAGATGAATTTGCAATCGGACAATACGAGCAGCTTATTCGGAAGCAGAGGTTCGAGAAAGGACATGAAATTATGCTGACAGGAGTGAAAGAGTGCCGCTTCGAATTGCAAGACGGTTATTTAGCCGTCCGCGTGATTTTTACGAATGGACTGGAAAAGGATGAACAATATGCGGTTACCTTATTTGTCGAATAGCCGGGGGGCGCTTTATCCATTGTCTCTCCTCTTCTTTTTAACGGCCTTGATCATCATCACCCATTATTTTTCACTCTACACAATTCATTATCGTGCGTTGGATAGTTTGGAAAATTTGCATAGTCGTGCTACTATACAACTACTAATGGAAATCGAACAAAACAAAAATTCAGAGTAGGCAGCATGGGTGATCACTATGAAAAAGGTATATTTAGTTGGTTTTATGGGGTGTGGGAAAAGCGCAGTGGGACGAAGGCTGAGCTTTTTATTGAAGCTGCCGTTCTACGACATGGATAAGGAAATCGTACGCAGGGAAGGTATGACGATCCCTGAGATTTTTGAGAAGCACGGTGAAAAGTATTTTAGGGATTTGGAGACCCAATTCCTGAAGACGTTCCAGGACGATGAATGCATCATTGCAACAGGTGGCGGTGTCGCGATCCGCGCGATCAACTGTAAATTGATGAGACAATCAGGATTAGTCTTATTCCTTGATGCGCCGTTCAAGGAAATCTGGAAGAGGATCCATAAGGACACGAACCGCCCGATCGTCCAAAGTTCGACGCGTGAGGAAATTGAAGCGTTGTTCAAGAAACGATATCCGCGCTATAAGAAATCTGCGCATGTGGCGATTCGGACGGAATTCCGGACATTGCGGCAAATTACACAATATGCTGCATTCCAAGTGAAACGGCTTAAAGGCGAATGAATGATGCGTTTTCGTTATTATCGTTCGTGTTAAATGCGCTGTATGAAAAAAGATTGCGCTTCCGCTCGTATTAATGTTAGGATATAGTCAAAGTTATACGTTCGTATAACGTTTTTGACAATTCGATCACTTGAGCGGATGAATGTACGGGGAGAGAACGCGATTTTTGCGTCGCCGAAGGAGCAAATAAGCTGGACTTATGAATCTCTCAGGCAAAAAGACTCGTACAGGACGCATCTCTGGAGAATGCTGCTTGCAGCTACCAACGGGGAAAGCCGGGGCAACATACCGGTAAACTTTCAGGTACCAGGACAGAGACCCAACCGAAAGGGGGGTCTCTGTCCTTTTTTGGGTGTTGGCAAGCGGATCGGTGTTTCTCATAATCGAAGGAGGAATCAGGATGGGAGAATTAAAACGCACTCCATTGTTTGAAAGTTATGCGAACTTCGGAGGGAAGACGATCGATTTCGGCGGCTGGGAGTTGCCAGTGCAATTCGCGGGCATCAAAGATGAACACGAAGCGGTACGGACGAAAGCCGGACTGTTTGATGTTTCCCACATGGGCGAGGTACATGTCACAGGAAGCGGCAGCCTTCCGTTCCTACAGAAAATGATGACGAATGACATTTCGAAAATCAAAGAAGGACAAGCACAGTATACAGCGATGTGCTATGAAGATGGTGGAACGGTCGATGACTTGCTGACATACAAGCTGGCAGAAGACGACTACTTGCTCGTCGTCAACGCAGCGAATATCGAAAAAGACCTTGAATGGCTGAACCGTTTCAAGACGGACGACGTCATGATCGAGGATTTGTCCGACGAATATGCACTTCTTGCATTCCAAGGGCCGCTTGCACAAGAAGTGTTGCAGCGGCTGACGGAATTCGACCTATCTTCAGTCAAACCGTTCCGTTTTGAACAGGACGTCGAAATTTTCGGGCAGAAAGTTCTTCTTTCACGTACAGGTTATACAGGCGAAGACGGCTTCGAATTGTATGCATCTCCGGAAGCGGCAATCGCTTTATGGGAAGCAATCTTGACAGAAGGGAAGGAAGACGGCGTTGTTCCAGCTGGCCTGGGCTGCCGAGATACACTCCGCTTTGAAGCATGTCTTGCACTTTACGGACAGGAGCTTGGCGAGACAATCACTCCACTTGAAGCAGGCTTAAACTTTGTCGTGAAACTTGCAAAAGACGATTTCAACGGTAAAGAAGCACTTGCCGCGCAAAAAGAGCAAGGCGTCCCACGCAAGCTCATCGGCATTGAGATGATCGACAAAGGCATCCCGCGTCACGGATACCTAGTGTATCACCAGGATGAATTGATCGGTTCGGTTACGACGGGTACACAATCACCGACACTTAAGAAAAATATTGGCCTGGCATTAGTGGCGACGGAATTCGCTGAACTCGGCACGGAAGTGGAAATCGAAATCCGGAACAAGCGCGTGAAAGCGAAATTTGTTGAAACACCGTTTTATAAACGGTCAAACTAATAATTCGTAAAGGGGACATTACCGATGAAACATCGTTATTTACCAATGACTGCCCAAGATGAAAAAGAGATGCTCCAAGCGATCGGTGTCGATTCGATCGCTGATCTGTTTTCGGATATTCCGGAAAAAGTACGCTTTAAAGGCGAATACAACATCAAGCCTGCGAAAACTGAAACGGCTTTGATGAAAGAGCTCAGTGCGTTGGCAGCGAAAAACGCCAACAGCAACGATTATGTATCGTTTCTAGGCGCTGGCGTCTACGATCACTACAAACCGGTCATCGTTGACCATGTGATTTCCCGTTCAGAGTTCTACACGGCATATACACCGTATCAGCCGGAAATTTCCCAAGGGGAATTGCAGGCAATTTTCGAATTCCAGACGATGATCAGTGAATTGACGGGCATGGACCTTGCGAACTCTTCGATGTATGACGGCAGCACGGCACTGGCGGAAGCCGGCATGCTCGCTGCAGGACATACACGTCGTAAGAAAATCCTGGTGTCAGCAGCTGTCCATCCGGAAACTCGCGATGTTGTGAAATCATATGCACTTGGCCAATCGATCGAAGTGGTCGAAGTGCCATTGAGAGACGGCCATACGGATCTGCAAGCACTTGAAGAAATGATCGATGCAGACACGGCAACAGTCATGGTCCAATACCCGAACTTCTTCGGGCAAGTCGAGGATCTCGGTGCGCTTGAAGCAATCATCCACGGTGCAGGGGCGTTGTTCTCGGTTTCCGCCAACCCGCTATCTCTTGGTGCACTTACACCACCAGGGAAATTCGGTGCAGACATCACAGTCGGTGACGCACAGCCGTTCGGTATCGCAGAAGCATTCGGTGGACCACACTGTGGCTATTTTGCAGTGACGAAAAAATTGATGCGCAAAGTGCCGGGGCGTCTTGTCGGGGAAACGGTCGATGAAGACGGCCGTCGCGGCTTTGTTCTGACATTGCAAGCACGTGAGCAACATATCCGCCGTGACAAAGCGACGTCTAATATTTGTTCGAACCAAGCACTAAACGCTCTTGCAGCATCTGTTGCGATGACAGCGTTCGGTAAGGTTGGGATCCGTGACATAGCTGTGCAGAACATCACGAAAACACATTACATGAAACAACAACTGGAAGCGGCAGGCTTCGATATCACCTACAAGGGTGCGCATTTCAACGAACTTGTTGTGAATCTCGGAATTTCTGTGAAGAAAGTGAATGCTGATTTGCTCGATCAAGGAATTCTCGGCGGCTACGAACTTGGCCGTACTTACAGCGAGCTTGAAGGCCACGTGCTGATTGCTGTGACGGAACTCCGTTCGAAAGAAGAAATTGATGCCTTTGTACAACAATTAAGTGCCAGCGTGCAGGAAGTGGGGGCTACTCATGCATAAAGACAATCAACCGCTCATTTTTGAATTGACGAAAGAAGGCCGTATCGGTTACGGACTACCGGAACTTGATGTGCCTGAAGTAGATTTGGAAAGCCTATTGCCGAAAGGGTTGATCCGTGAAGAAGCACCGAAACTTCCTGAAGTATCGGAACTCGATATCATGCGCCACTATACGGCATTGTCGAACCGTAACCACGGTGTCGATTCAGGGTTCTATCCGCTCGGTTCTTGTACGATGAAATACAATCCGAAAGTGAACGAAAACGTTGCGCGTTTCGCTGGCTTCGCGAACATCCACCCGCTACAGGATGAGTCGACTGTCCAAGGGGCAATGGAATTGATGTATGATCTGCAAGAACATCTGAAAGAAATCACGGGAATGGACGAAGTGACACTTCAGCCTGCAGCTGGTGCACAAGGGGAGTGGACCGGACTGATGATGATCCGCGCATTCCACGAGGCGAACGGCGATACGCACCGCACGAAAGTCATCGTTCCGGACTCTGCGCACGGTACGAACCCGGCTTCAGCGACTGTCGCTGGCTTCGAGACGGTTACTGTGAAGTCGAACGACCAGGGGCTTGTTGACTTGGATGACTTGAAACGTGTAGCCGGAGACGATACAGCAGCATTGATGCTGACGAACCCGAACACACTTGGTTTATTCGAGGAAGACATTCTTGAGATGGCTGCGATCATCCATGGAGTCGGCGGCAAGCTTTACTATGACGGAGCGAACTTGAACGCCGTCATGTCCAAAGCGCGCCCTGGCGACATGGGCTTCGATGTCGTCCACTTGAACCTGCACAAGACGTTCACTGGCCCGCACGGCGGTGGTGGTCCTGGTTCCGGTCCGGTAGGTGTCAAGGCGGACCTGATTCCGTATTTGCCGAAGCCGGTACTTGTGAAGAAAGACGATATCTATACATTCGAATACGACCGTCCGCAATCCATCGGCCGCGTCAAACCGTTTTACGGCAACTTCGGTATCAACGTGCGTGCGTACACGTACATCCGTTCAATGGGGCCAGATGGCTTGAAAGCTGTGACGGAATACGCTGTCCTGAACGCCAACTACATGATGCGCAGACTGGCACCTCATTTCGATTTGCCGTATGACCGTCATTGTAAGCACGAATTCGTCCTCAGTGGCCGCCGCCAGAAGAAACTCGGCGTGCGCACACTTGATATGGCGAAACGACTGCTTGATTTCGGCTACCATCCGCCAACGATCTACTTCCCGTTGAACGTCGAGGAAGGGATGATGATCGAGCCGACCGAGACGGAGTCGAAAGAGACGCTTGATTCGTTCATCGATGCGATGATCCAGATCGCGAAAGAAGTGGAAGACAATCCGGAAATCGTTCAGAATGCGCCACATACGACGGTCATCAGCCGCTTGGATGAAGCGCAAGCCGCTCGTAAGCCGGTTCTCCGCTACGAAAAACAAGCCTAAAAATTGCCGTGCCGAATGCTTTTCACGAAGCTTCGGCGCGGTTTTTTTGAAGGCAATCAAAAACGGTCAAAGAAAAAGTGGTTCTTTTTCTTTGACCGTTTTATGTGAGGAGCTGCAAGAGCATCCGGTTCGTTTATTTCGACTTCACTTTGCCTGTCCATTTCTTGAAGCCGCCTTCAAGAACGAACAAGTGATCATAGCCTTTTTTCTTTAAGAACAATGCGGAGCGGCCGCTTCTTGCGCCGTTTTGGTCGTACAAGTAAACCGGCTTGTCCGGACGGATCTCAGCAAAGCGCTGACGGAATTGTGTTTGCGGGATGTTCCGTGCTCCGAGAATATGGCCTGCTGCATAATCTTTCGGTTCTCTAACATCGATGAGCTGTGCTTTCCGGTACCCGGCAATGAAATCTTCTTGTGACAACGTCGTCACAGCTTTGCGGACACGTAGGAAGTTGACGATCCCAAAAATGAGGATCAGGAGAAGCGCACCGAGAATGACATATAGTAGTTCCACTAAATCTTGCCCCTTTCTTTTCTCTCTTCATTATAAAAGATAACAGGTCCTATGTTCAATGACTAGATTCGAACGAACGCGGATTCGCTCGGGTTCCATAATGGGGCGTCGCTGAATTTGTCATACTTAATGGTGATTTCGGCTCATTGAAACGGAACTGATAATAAAAACTTGCCCGCTGCGGCGGCAGAACGCCGATTTTCAGGTTTTTTTGACAGACCAGACAAGTTAGACAACTTATTGAAACCGCGATACATATGGGGTCCTAATATTCTGGTGAGACAACAAAAATGCAAGCGAAGTGACTTCAAATTATTTTTTAACCAGAATGCATCGCACAAGTGTCGATGTGACAAGGGTTAGACACTGAAAGGCATGAGTACCCGCAGATTTTTAGCATTTGATAATGTTTCAATATATAGTATGATGGGAATCGTATATATACTATATATAGTGTCAACTCCATTTCCAAAATACAAGGAGGAATTCTTCATGACGATCATAAAGCACTCATCTTACCAATTGAACATTCACCAACTCAACGAGGATATCGGGAAATTCCCCCAAGTCCATCCGATTACAGAAGATATGAACATCACACATAAAGGGGTTTCCCGACTGGTCATGATCGACCGGTATGCGTTCAAGGATACGGAAAAGAAAACACTCAAACCGGGTGATTTCGTCGTCCTGACGGTCAAGGAAGATCCGAAATTCCCGGCACGTGGGCTCGGCTATATCGTTTCGGTCGACCGGAATGCAGGCAAGGCGGATATCTGGATCGAAGAGGATTACCGCTCCGCGATCGACAATGCGAAAGATTTGGAGACAGGCATCGTGACGCGCTCGCTGGATGTCATCGAGAAGCCACTGGAAGTCTTCTACGAGCAAGTTGCAAAACGCAATGCGACCGGACTTGCAGCTGTAGAGAAGACGGAAGACAAACGCAAAGAATGGTTCCAGAAGTTTTTCGAACAGCTTGTCAGCTTGAAGTTCATCCCGGCTGGCCGTGTCCTATACGGAGCGGGCGCAGACACGGACGTTACGTACTTCAACTGTTACGTCATGCCATTCGTGGCTGATTCACGCGAAGGCATTTCAGATCACCGCAAACAAGTCATGGAAATCATGAGCCGCGGCGGCGGCGTCGGAACGAACGGCTCGACTCTTCGTCCACGCAACACGCTGGCACGTGGTGTTAACGGCAAATCATCTGGTTCCGTTTCATGGCTGGACGACATCGCGAAATTGACACATCTTGTAGAGCAAGGTGGATCACGCCGCGGAGCCCAGATGATCATGCTTGCAGACTGGCATCCGGATATCGCGGAATTCATCATCTCGAAGATGCAAAACCCACGTATCCTTCGCTACTTGGTGGAAAACACAAACGACGAAATGATTAAGAAGCTAGCGAACGAAAAATTGAAGTTCAAGAAATTGTCCGAGCAAGAAGAAGCGATGTATCAAGGAATCTTGAACTACCGCACGATTCCTGGCATGGGCGGATTCAACGAACGCATCATGAATGATGCCGAGACGAAATTGCGTGATGGTGGAACTTATTCGGTCCATAACGAAGAATTCCTGACAGGTGCGAACATTTCCATCACATTGACGGATGACTTTATGCAAGCTGTGGAGAACGATGCAGACTTCGATCTTCGTTTCCCGGCTGTCGAGACGTATACACCGGAAGAGATGGCGATCTACAACGAGAAGTGGCACGAAGTCGGCGACGTGCGTGAATGGGAAGCGATGGGCTTCGGCGTTCGCACATACCGCACGATCAAAGCGCGTGATCTTTGGAACTTGATCAACGTCTGTGCGACGTATTCGGCTGAGCCAGGCATTTTCTTCATCGATAATGCGAACGACAAAACGAACGCGACAGCATACGGCCAAAAAGTCGTTGCAACGAACCCTTGTGGTGAGCAGCCACTGGCACCAAACTCCGTCTGTAATTTGGCGGCGGTCAACTTGGCACAATTCGCTGACCCTGTCACGAAGCAAGTGGACTTCGAAGCATTGAAAGAAACCGTTCGTACAGGTGTCCGCATGCAAGATAACGTCATCGACGCGACTCCGTACTTCCTGGAAGAAAACCGCATCCAAGCACTTGGTGAGCGCCGCGTAGGACTTGGCGTCATGGGTCTTGCAGACTTGTTGATATACAGCGACAAGGAATACGGTTCCCCAGAAGGAAACGCGCTTGTCGATAAAGTATTCGAAACAATCGCAGTCGCAGCTTACGAACAATCAACAGAGCTTGCTACAGAGCGCGGAAGCTTCCCGTTCCTAGAAGGATCGACGGATGAAGAGACAGCTGCACTTCGTAAAGCATTCACGGAAACAGGCTTCATGAAAGGCATGCCTGAAGCGATCCGCGAATCGATCCTTGAGAATGGTATTCGCAACTCGCACCTTCTGACAGTTGCTCCGACAGGTTCTACGGGTACGATGGTCGGCGTATCGACTGGCCTTGAGCCGTACTACTCGTTCACGTACTACCGCAGTGGACGCCTAGGGAAATTCATCGAAGTGAAAGCGGACATCGTCAAAGATTACTTGGCGAACAATCCGGAGGCTGACGAAGACAACTTGCCAAAAGCGTTTGTCACTTCAATGGAGCTATCGCCGGAAGCGCACGCAGATGTGCAGTGCATCATCCAGCGCTGGATCGATTCTTCAATCTCGAAGACTGTTAATGCGCCAAAAGGCTACACAGTCGAGCAAGTTGAAGGTGTTTATCAACGTCTATACAAAGGTGGAGCGAAAGGCGGTACGGTCTACGTTGACGGCAGCCGCGATTCACAAGTATTGACACTGAAAGCAGAAGAGAACACGTTCGACGACAAGCCGCAGGAAGAAGTCGCGACGAAACGGCCGATCGTCCTGATCGATACGATCCAGGATCTACGTTCGACGAATGTCACGATCGGTTCGGAAGTCGGCGACACTTGTCCGGTGTGCCGTAAAGGAACAGTCGAAGAAATGGGCGGTTGTAACACATGTACGAACTGTAACGCACAGCTGAAGTGCGGACTATAAAAGATTGTTCAAAAAGCGGAGCTAATAAGCTCCGCTTTTTTGTGTTTGCAAAATAGTCTGATATGCTAAAATAATAAAGAACTCAAAAGGAGAGGAGTCGACGGGATGCATGTTCTATGTTTGAATGGACCCAACTTAAACCGGTTGGGCAAGCGTGAAAAGGAATCCTACGGGACATTCACGCTCGCGGAGCTAGAAGAGGAGCTGCGGACGTACGCGTTCAGCCAAGGAGTGGAATTGGACTGCAGGCAATCCAATCAAGAAGGAGACTTGATCGATTGGATCCAGCAGGCAGATGACCGCGGACTCGATGGCATTGTCTTGAACGCTGGGGCATACACACATACGAGTGTCGCAATCCGAGATGCCATCGCTTCGATCCGCACACCGGTCATCGAAGTGCATATTTCGAACATTTACAAAAGGGAGGAATTCCGGCATCATTCATACATAGCCCCTGTGGCTGCCGGACAGATCTCCGGATTCGGCCAGGACGTTTATCAATTGGCGCTACAGGCATTGTTGCTTAAACAGAAGAGAGGATGAATAGGTTGAAACTCCAGAAATTAAGAGAAGAAATGCAAGCACAGGAGCTTGAAGCACTGCTTATCACAAGCTCATACAATTTACGCTACATCACAGGCTTTACAGGCAGTTCAGGTATGGCATTCGTGACGAAAGACTATGCATTGTTCATCACCGATTTCCGTTACACAGAGCAAGCAGGCAAGCAAGCGGTCGGCTTCGATGTCATCCAGGCGGACAAAGGACTTTCACAAGAAGTCGCAGCACAAGCAGGTAAGCTTGATATCAAGTCAGTCGCATTCGAACAAGACCATGTCACGTACACGGCATTCAAGCAATATGAAGAGCTGTTCGAAGCAGAGCTTACACCAGTGAGCGGCATCATCGAGAAGATCCGCATGTTCAAGACTCCGGAAGAGATCGAAATCCTGAAGGCTGCAGCGAAAATCGCGGATGACACATACGAATACATCTGTACGTTCATCAAACCGGGCATGACGGAGCTGGAAGTTTCGAACGAACTGGAATTTTACATGCGTAAGCAAGGCGCGACTTCTTCATCATTCGACATCATCGTCGCAAGCGGCATCCGTTCTGCACTGCCACATGGTGTGGCGACGGATAAAGTCATTGAAACTGGCGACATGGTGACGATGGACTTCGGCGCATTGTACCAAGGCTACATTTCCGACATCACACGCACGGTTGCAGTCGGCGAACCTTCCGAGAAAATGAAGGAAGTATACGACATCGTCCTGAAGGCGCAGGAACTCGGCGTCGAGAAAATCGGACCGGGCATGACAGGCATCGAAGCGGACGCGACCACACGCGATTACATCAAGGAAAAAGGCTACGGAGAAGCATTCGGTCACTCGACGGGGCATGGCATTGGTATGGAAGTCCACGAAGCGCCAGGACTCTCATTCCGTTCGGAGACGAAACTCGAGCCGGGCATGGCTGTAACAGTCGAACCGGGCATCTATTTGCCGGGAGTTGGCGGAGTGCGTATAGAAGATGATATACTGATTACGGAGAGCGGGAATGAGCGTCTTACTCATTCCAGTAAAGAGCTACGCATCTTAACATAACGGAGGAACTAATATGATTTCTGTAAACGATTTTAAAACAGGCGTAACGATCGAAGTGGACGGCGATATTTGGCGCGTCATGGAATTTCAGCACGTAAAACCGGGCAAAGGTGCGGCATTCGTCCGTTCGAAACTGCGCAACTTGCGTTCAGGTAACGTCAACGAGAAAACATTCCGTGCCGGCGAGAAAGTCGCGAAAGCACAGATCGACAACAACAAAATGCAGTACTTGTACGCGAATGGAGATTCCCACGCATTCATGGACACAGAAACATACGACCAGATCGAACTACCGGAAAAAAGCATCGAGTATGAGCTGAAGTTCCTTCAGGAAAACATGGAAGTGCAAGTGATCCAGTACCAAGGCGAAGTACTTGGTGTGGAATTGCCGAACTCGGTTGAACTTGAAGTCGTTGCAACGGATCCAGGGATTAAAGGGGATACAGCAAGTGGCGGTTCGAAACCGGCAACACTTTCGACCGGCCTCGTAGTCCAAGTTCCATTCTTCATCAACGAAGGGGACAAATTGGTCATCAATACAACAGACGCTTCTTACGTTTCCCGCGCATGATGGTGGGGAGAGAGGCTGCCGAAAAGCTGGAAGTTCAGTTTTTCGGCAGTTGTTTTACTTGAGAGGTTTCAAAATCATCGGAAAACGTCTAAACTGGTAGAGACGCATTCAAAATTACATACAAAGGGAGAAGGTTCCATTGAAAATCCAAGAACTTAGAGAAATCATTAAACTCATCGATCATTCATCAATTGATGAATTCACATTCGAAGAGGATGGTACGAAAGTTAAATTGAAGAAAAAACAAGGATCTACGAGTGTGGTTGAAGCACCTGCAGTTACTGAGGCACCTCAAGCAAGTACACCAGCAGCACCATCACCAGCTGCGCCAGCGCCAGCCGCTGTACCAGAAGTGGCTGCGACGGAAGAAGTGCCAGCTGCATCCCTTGCTGAACAGGAAAATCTACATAAAATCCTTTCTCCGATGGTCGGAACTTTCTACCAGTCCCCATCACCGGAAGAGCCGGCTTACGTGCAAGCAGGTACGCAAGTGAAAGCCGCTCAAATCGTTTGTATCGTTGAAGCGATGAAACTATTCAATGAAATCGAAGCAGAAGTGGACGGGGAAATCGCTGAAGTGCTTGTGAAAGATGGTCAGCTTGTCGAGTATGGCCAGCCGCTCTTCCTCGTAAAAATTAATTGAGGAAGGGGGCTTACTAATGAAAAAAGTATTGATCGCGAACCGCGGAGAAATTGCAGTCCGGATTATCCGTGCTTGTAAAGAGATGGGTATCGAAACGGTTGCCGTCTATTCCGAAGCGGATCAAGAAGCGCTTCACGTTGAATTAGCGGACGAAGCATATTGTATCGGACCGAAACTTTCCAAAGACAGCTACTTGAACTTCTCGAACATCATTTCTGTCGCGAAACTAACGAACTGTGACGGGATTCACCCGGGATACGGATTCCTGGCGGAGAACGCGGACTTCGCAGAGCTCTGTGAAGAATGCGGCATCACGTTCATCGGTCCGACTGCTGCAGCCATCTCCAAGATGGGGACGAAAGACGTTGCACGCGAAACAATGCGTGAAGCGGGCGTACCGGTCGTACCAGGCTCGACAGGCATCGTTGCGAACGAAGAAGAAGGCATGAAAGTCGCAGAAGGGATCGGATTCCCGGTCATCATCAAAGCGACTGCTGGTGGAGGCGGCAAAGGGATCCGTGTTGCACGGACACCTGAAGACTTCATCACAGGCCTTCGCATGACGCAGAAAGAAGCGGCTGCCGCTTTCGGTAACCCAGGCGTCTACATCGAAAAATTCATCGAGGACTTCCGCCACGTGGAAATCCAAGTACTTGCAGACACACACGGCAACGCAGTTCACCTCGGTGAGCGCGACTGCTCGATCCAGCGCCGCATGCAGAAGCTCGTGGAAGAAGCGCCATCACCGGCGTTGACACCAGAGATCCGTGCGCAGATGGGTGATGCTGCAGTAAAAGCTGCACTTGCTGTAAACTACCGCGGTGCCGGCACGGTCGAATTCATTTTCGATGCAGTCAACCAGAAATTCTACTTCATGGAAATGAACACACGTATCCAAGTCGAGCACCCAGTGACAGAAATGATCACTGGCATTGACTTGATCAAACAGCAGTTGAAAGTCGCTTCTGGTGAGAAGTTAGCATTTGAACAAGACGAGATCGAGTTCAAAGGCTGGTCCATCGAGTGCCGCATCAATGCTGAAAACCCGCTGAAGAACTTCATGCCTTCAGCAGGTAAAGTGAAAATGTACTTGCCTCCGGGCGGTCTCGGCGTCCGCGTCGATTCCGCAGTCTACCCAGGCTATTCCATCCCGCCATATTACGACTCAATGGTCGCGAAACTGATCACTTACGGTGAAACACGTGACGAAGCCATTGCGAAAATGAAACGTGCGTTGGAAGAATTTGCGATCGAAGGCGTCTTTACGACAATTCCGTTCCATCTTCGACTCATGGACAATGAAGTTTTCAAATCAGGTGATTTCAATACGAAATTCCTTGAACTTTATAATGTGATGGAACAAGAGTAAAGGAGGATTACGATGGCAGAAAAATCAGCCCCATACGTGCAAGTGGAATCAAATGGTTCCCAGCAGCTCGGGATGATCCAAGTGGCGCCGGAAGTGCTGGAAATCGTCGCAAGCATTGCCGCATCCGAAATCAGCGGTGTCGCAAGCATGCGTGGGAACTTCGCTTCTGGTGTAGCTGAACGTCTCGGCAAAACCGTCCATGGCAAAGGCGTCAAAACGGAATCGATGGAAGACGGCCTTGCAGTCGATATTTACTGCGTCGTGGATTATGGCGTTTCCATTCCACAGACAGCACTGAAAATCCAAGAGCAAGTCCGCCAGACGCTTGAGAATATGACATCACTTCACACACGGGAAGTGAACGTCCACATCACAGGCATCCGTTTTGATGCGCAGCAAGGCGAATAATGAATAGTGAAACGGCAGGAACGTTCATGTTTCTGCCGTTTTTCTATTTTTTGAAAGTAGTCTGGCTGATCTGAGTGACAGAGTTTTCTTCCTGTGGTGAATGAGTTAACTAGAAACTGGCTGACCTGCATTCCAGAGCTTCACACGCTAGAGGAGCAGCGCCGAGCCTCCTCGGTCGCTAAGACGACCTGCGGGGTCTCGTCACTACTCTGATTCTCCAGCGTGCTCGCTCTTCCATTCCGGCTCAGCTCCTTCGAGAAGGGGGAAGGTATAGAATGTTGAAGATTTGGATAATCGAAGCATAGCAGCCATCGTCGCTGTCAGGCAGAAGTTCTCACACAGTAGTGAATGAGTTCATATTTCATGCTCATTCTGGATTGAGTCGGGAATACTTTTCTTGGTACCTGAAAACAGGCGAGTCAAACATACACGCCTCACCTCAAGTTGCAAAGTCGTATCCCGCGCTGGCATGAGTGGTGCTGTACCATTTACGGTACTTTCACTTAACGGTAAAAATTCCTCTTATCTTGAAGGAATGAGCAAAATGAGAGCTAATAAGGGTAAAAAATACCCTTATTAGCTCCGTAGATGGCAAATTGAACGACTTTCCACGATATAAAGGTAAAAATTCCTGTTATTCGAGCCGGAAATCCCGCAAATTTCAAAATAGAGGTAAAAACTATGCCTATTTTTGTCCTTCTGACGTAAAAAGAGGTCTCCTTTGCGATAACTGATTTCACCCTGCGACTCACCAAATTAGAACCACAGCGGCCTACGCAGTCAGCCGCCTGAACATTCATCCCAACACCATCACATAGAATGAAATGCCAATGATTCCTCTCTACCACTTCACCCACACCCAAAGCGGAGAAGCTGGTTTGGACTGGGCGGAGTGATAAGACGAGCGTTCTTCAGCTCGGCTTATCACGGGAGCCCTGTCCGAAGCGACGCAGCGGATACTGACACTACGCCCCGCTCACTCCCCACACACCAATCGCCCTGAACTTCCTTCACCCATTTGTGTTATCCGAACATTACAAACATGGAACTTCACTGCTATTCCCTGTATAATAAACAAATATCAGCAGTGAAAAGGAGATTGCAAAATGTTGAAACGACACGAAGCAAGAGAAAAAGCCCTGCAGACGCTTTTTCAAATAGAAGGTACGGAAATGTCAATCGAACAAGCAGCCGACCACATCATGGACGGTGAGACTGATTCGTTTTACGAGTTGCTCGTACACGGCACATTCACGAACATGGCCGCGATCGATGAGCGCTTGAAAAGGCACCTTGAAAATTGGACACTGGACCGCCTGCCGAAGATTGAGCGGACGATTCTGCGCATGGCAGTATTCGAGCTCGTCTACATGCAAGATGCACCTGGGCGCGTCATCATGAACGAAGCGATCGAATTAAGTAAGACATATGGCGACGACAAGTCGAGCCGTTTTGTGAACGGTGTACTATCGAAATTCAATGACGAACTAGCAAACTAATAGTGGAGGGGTTCATGTGGCAACAATCATTGACGGTAAAGAAGTAAGTGGAAAGATCAAGGAAAGCATCAAATGGCGCGTGGAGGAATTGATCGGACAGGGAATCGTGCCTGGTCTGTCGGTCATCATTATCGGTGACAATCCAGCGTCGTTGACATACGTAAATAACAAAAAGAAAACGTGTGAGGCACTTGGCATGCGTTCTGATTTACGGCAATATCCTGCTTCATTGACAGAAAAGGAATTACTAGAAGTGATTACTGAATTGAACAATGATCCTGAAATCCACGGCATTCTCGTCCAGTTGCCGCTTCCATCCCATATCGATGAATTCAAAGTCATCAATGCCATCTCTCCGGAGAAGGACGTCGACGGATTCCATCCTGTCTCGATCGGCAATATGATGATCGGGAATGATACATTTCTGCCGTGTACGCCGCATGGGATCATGAAGATGCTCCAGTTTTATGGCATCGATCCGAAAGGCAAGCACGCAGTCGTCGTCGGCCGCAGCAATATCGTCGGCAAGCCGATCGGACAATTATTGCTGCAAAAGGACGCGACCGTTACATATTGCCATTCGAAAACGAATGATTTGAAATCCTTCACGAAACAGGCGGATATTTTGATCGCTGCAATCGGCAAGGCGAAGATGTTCGATGAATCATACATCAAACCGGGCGCTGTCGTCATCGATGTCGGCATGAATCGTGATGAACAAGGGAAATTGTGCGGCGATGTCGACTTTGACGCAGTTTTCGAGACAGCATCCTATATTACGCCGGTGCCAGGCGGAGTCGGTCCGATGACCATCGCGATGCTGATGGAAAACACACTTCTATCAGCGGAACGAGGAGTACCGAAAGACAAACCGTCCGTTTCCATGTAAAATAAGTTCGGATAGAGCTGTTTTTCGTGAGAAAGACAGCTTTTTATTTTAGAATGGGGTTGAGAAATTGACAGCCGATCCGTACCTTTCCGTAAAAGCATTAACCAAATACATAAAAAAGAAATTCGATGCGGACCCCCACTTGCGTGACGTTTACGTAAAAGGGGAGCTTTCCAACGTCAAAATCCATACGAGCGGCCATATTTACTTCACCTTGAAAGACCAATCTTCAAGGCTCCCGGGTGTGATGTTCGCGACTGCTGCGAAAAACGTCAAATTTCGTCCGGAAAGCGGCATGACCGTATTGATCCGCGGAGACGTCAATGTGTACGAATCGAGCGGGCAGTATCAGCTGTATGCACAGTCCATGCAAGCTGACGGCATCGGGGATTACTACCTGGCGTTCGAACAATTGAAGAAGAAGCTCGAGCAGGAAGGGCTCTTCGCACCGCAGCATAAGAAACAGCTCCCGCGATTCCCGCGGCGCATTGCAGTCGTGACGGCACAGACCGGGGCAGCTGTGCGCGATATCTTGACGACGCTTTCACGCCGTTATCCGCTGTCGGAAGTCGTGCTCATCCCGACGCTCGTGCAAGGGAAAGAAGCTGGCAAAGATATCGTTAAATCAATCGAAGCTGCAAACCGCAACGACTTCGACGTCTTAATTGTCGGACGTGGAGGCGGCTCCATCGAAGATTTATGGGCGTTCAACGAAGAGCAAGTGGCACGTGCGATTTTCCAGTCAGCGATTCCAATCATCTCGGCAGTCGGACACGAAACAGATACGACGATTGCGGATTTTGTCGCAGACTTGAGAGCGGCGACGCCGACAGCAGCAGCAGAACTCGCAGTGCCTGACCGTGGAGAATTGATGAACCGGCTGATGAATGCAAGAACAGTTCTGTATCGTTTGACCGCATCAAAAATCACGGATGAACGTCGTTCGCTCAAGCGCTTGCAGGATTCCTATCCGCTTGCGTACCCGGAACGCCTTTACCGGCCGTTTATCGAGCGTATCAATCGTGCTGATGAATCACTCCAGCGGGAAGTGGGACAACAGTTGATGCGCCGGAAAGACCGGTTTACACGGCTGGAAAGTCAATTGCAGAGCCGCATCCCCCGAGACCGCATCGCAAAAGCGGAAGCGGATGTGCGCCGGTTCGCTGGTCGCCTGGAATTTTTAACACAAAACACATTCCGGACGAATGCGCAGGCGTTGTCGTCCGCGATGAGAACGCTCGATGCGCTCAGTCCACTGAAAATCATGGACCGCGGCTACTCCATTACGTATCAGAATGAGCAAGTCATCAACAAAGCGGCGGCGCTCAATGTAGATGATGAACTGACGATCCGCATGAGTGACGGGAATGTCCATGCAAAAGTGACAGAGATCAATTTCGAACATAAAGGAGAACCGAATGATGGCTGAAAAAGAGATTTTATTCAACGAAGCAATGGAACAATTGGAAGAAATCGTCCGTCAATTGGAACAAGGGGATGTCCCGCTTGAAGAAGCGTTGACGCTATATCAGCGGGGAATGGAATTATCGAAAATCTGCCACGGCAAATTGCAAAGTGCAGAAAAGCAATTGGTGACGATGATGAATGATGCGGAAGGAACGATTGCAGACGGGGCAGGTGAAGAACAATGACCGTGACGCTTAGTGATTTCCGGAAGACGAAAGAAATCATGATCCAGGAACAATTGGCATTGTTGATCCAGCAGCTGGAGATTCCGATGTCCTTGAAGGAATCGATGCACTATTCTCTGCAGGCTGGTGGCAAGCGCATCCGTCCGCTACTTCTCCTCGCAGTGCTTGAAGGACTCGAGAAAGAACATGACGACGCTTACCGCGTTGCTGCAGCGATCGAAATGATTCATACGTACTCACTCGTACACGATGATTTGCCGAGCATGGATGACGATGACTTGCGCCGCGGTATGCCGACGAACCATAAGGTGTTTGGCGAAGCAGTCGCAATACTTGCAGGAGATGCATTATTAACTTATAGTTTTGGTATCATCGCACGTCTTGAGCATGTCTCGAGCGTTGATAAAATCCGATTGATCGACTTGATGAGTCTGTCAGCAGGTGCTGAAGGAATGGTCGGCGGGCAGGTGCTCGATATCGAAGGGGAAGAAAAGCAGCTGGAATTGGCTGAACTTGAGCAAGTACACCGCTTGAAGACGGGTGCATTGCTGACGTTCAGTATTCTTGCTGGTGCGATTCTCGGTGAGGCGACGCCTGAACAGATGGTAGCATACAGCAAATTCGGCCGCCATATCGGAATCGCTTTCCAGATCCAAGATGATATTCTGGATGTCACAGGAACTTCCGAAGAACTCGGAAAAACTGCCGGCAAAGACGAATCGAGTGAAAAAAGCACGTATCCAAGTTTGTTGACCTTGTCAGGTGCACAGGAAAAACTGGATCACCATGCGGCCGAAGCGATGGCGGCACTGCGTGAGATCGGGGGCAACCAGGAACGTCTGGAACAATTGACCCAGCTGATTGTCAATAGAAAAAACTGATTTGCAGTGCTCCTATTTGTGCATTGGCCATCAATTGATATAATAGAACCATCTGTATGAGATAACCAAATAATTTTTAAAGGTGTGTGATGGCAATGGATCTTCGAACGATTACTAGTCCATCTTTCGTAAAAGAGCTGGATGAAGACCAGCTTTCTCTTTTAAGTGAAGATATCCGAAGATTTTTGATTGAACATTTGTCGAGAACAGGCGGCCATATCGGTCCGAACCTGGGTGTGGTTGAACTGACGATCGCACTTCACCGTGTATTCGATTCACCGGCCGACAAAATGATTTGGGATGTAGGGCACCAGTCGTATGTCCATAAAATCTTGACGGGACGAGCGGATCAATTCGACACGCTTCGCCAGCATAAGGGACTGTGTGGTTTCCCGAAACGTGATGAGAGCGACCATGATGTATGGGAGACGGGACATAGCTCCACTTCCTTATCGGCAGCGATGGGGATGGCGGCAGCCCGCGACTTGAAGAAAGAAGACAGTCATGTCATCCCGATTATCGGAGACGGTGCATTAACGGGTGGGATGGCTTTCGAAGCATTGAACCATATCGGTTCCGAGAAAACGAACATGATCGTCATTTTGAACGATAACGAAATGTCGATTGCACCGAACGTTGGCGCGATGCATAACGTCCTCGGCCGTTTGCGTACAGCAGGCAAGTACAACAAAGCGAAAGATGACCTTGAGTATTTGATGCGGAAAATTCCAGCTGTCGGTGGTAAGCTTGCAGACACGGCAGAACGCGTGAAAGACAGCTTGAAATACTTGCTTGTCAGCGGCGTCTTCTTTGAAGAGCTTGGATTCACATATCTTGGCCCGATTGACGGACATGATTTTGAAGATCTCGAGAACAACCTCCGCTATGCGAAGAAAATAGATGGACCGGTGCTTTTGCACGTCTTGACGAAAAAAGGGAAAGGCTTCCTCCCTGCTGAGCAAGACAAGATCGGCATTTGGCACGGAACTGGCCCATACAAAATCGATACTGGAGACCTAGTGAAGTCCTCATCGAAAGCACCTTCCTGGAGCGGGCTTGTCGCAGAGACCGTTCGTAAGATGGCGCGCACAGATGAGCGCATCGTCGCGATTACACCTGCGATGCCAGTCGGCTCGAAACTGGAAGGGTTTGCATCCGAATTCCCGGACCGTATGTTTGATGTCGGAATCGCCGAGCAGCATGCTGCAACGATGGCGGCTGGCCTGGCGACTCAAGGGATGAAGCCATTCCTGGCGATTTACTCGACATTCCTGCAGCGTGCGTACGACCAAGTCGTCCACGATATAGCACGTCAAAAACTGAACGTCTTCATCGGAATCGACCGTGCGGGACTTGTTGGAGCGGACGGGGAAACCCATCAAGGTGTATTCGATATTGCCTTCCTGCGCAATTTGCCGAACATGGTCATCATGATGCCGAAAGACGAAAATGAAGGACAACACATGGTGAAGACTGCTATCGATTACAATGCCGGCCCGATCGCACTACGTTATCCGCGGGGCAACGGACTAGGCGTACCGATGGACGAAGAATTGACGGCACTGCCGATCGGTTCATGGGAAGTGTTGAAACCAGGTGAAGACGTAGTCATCCTAACATTCGGAACGACGATTCCGATGGCGCTTCAAGCAGCTGGGGAACTTGAGAACCTCGGCATCTCTGCAGAAGTTGTCAACGCGCGTTTCATCAAACCGATGGACGAAGCGATGCTTCATGACATCATGCAGCGGAACGTACCGATCATCACGATTGAAGAAGCGATTCTACAAGGCGGATTCGGCAGCGCTGTGTTGGAGTTCATTCATGACAACCGCTACCACGATGTCGTCGTTGAACGTCTCGGATTACCGGATCACTTCATCGAGCACGGCGAGGTTTCTGAGCTGCTTGATGAAATTGATTTTAACAGCGAGCATGTCGTGCAGGCAGCTTCTAAGCTTGTCCAAAAGACGGGGAAAGTTGAACGGAACGCATGACGGATAAAGTGAAAAAAGAGCGTGTGGATGTCCTGCTTGTGGAGCAGGGCATCTGCGAAACGCGTGAAGGAGCGAAACGTGCGATCATGGCTGGGCTTGCCTATGCCGGTGATCTGCGTCTCGATAAGCCAGGCGAGAAAATCGCAGTGGATGCGCAGCTTCATGTGAAAGGCGGCGGCTCGCGTTATGTTAGTCGCGGCGGCTTGAAGCTGGAGAAGGCATTAGCTGATTTTGATCTTTCCGTCGATGGCAAATTGATGCTCGATATCGGGTCTTCCACAGGAGGCTTCACGGATTGTGCATTGCAAAACGGTGCTGTGCATTGTTATGCGCTGGACGTCGGGTACAACCAGTTAGCCTGGAAGATTAGACAAGATGAACGTGTCACGGTCATGGAACGCACCAATTTCCGGCACTCGAAGCCGGAAGATTTCACCGAAGGACTCCCTGAATTCGCGACCATCGATGTGTCTTTCATTTCGCTCCGGATCATTTTACCAGTTTTGAAGACCGTCATCGTGCCAGGCGGGGACGTCATCGCACTCGTGAAACCTCAATTCGAGGCAGGGCGTGAGCAGATCGGGAAAAAAGGGATCGTCCGTGATCCGAAGGTCCACAAACAAGTATTGCTCGATGTTGCGGATTACGCGACGAAAGCGGGCTTCCATGTGAAGACCATGACGTTTTCACCGATTACGGGCGGAGAAGGCAATATTGAATTCCTTTTCCACCTGCGCTCCGCTGAAGAGATTGAAACGATCGAAGGCATTACCGCAGAAGGAGCCGCGCAAATCGTCTCCGAAGCACATAAGCAACTAAAAACACATCCTTAGGGGTGTGTTTTTATGTTGTATTTGAAGCAAAGAAAAGGTACGATATAAAGCATATAGAATAATTATTCACTACAGGAGGCCTTTTATGAATAAAGGACAGCGACATATCAAAATCCGTGACTTAATTTCCAGACGCGAAATCGAGACGCAGGACGAGTTAGTCGATTTATTGAAAGCAGCAGGGTACGAAGTGACACAAGCGACCGTTTCGCGTGATATCAAGGAATTGCACCTTGTCAAAGTACCTTTGCAGGATGGACGTTACAAATATAGCCTTCCAGCTGACCAGCGCTTCAACCCGATGCAAAAATTGCACCGGGCGTTGACGGATGCGTTCGTTTCAATCGACGGCGCGAGCCATTTCCTTGTCATGAAAACGTTGCCAGGGAATGCGCATGCCATCGGTTCATTGATCGACCATCTGGACTGGGAAGAGATTTTAGGGACGATTTGCGGAGACGATACATGTTTGATCATCTGCAGAAAGACCGAAGACTGTGACGTACTAAAACAACGTTTGATCGAAATGCTTTAATGGAATGAGGGAATGATATGCTTCGAGAACTGGACATCCGCAACTTTGCCATTATCGACACATTATCCGTCAGTTTTTCAGAAGGCATGACCGTACTGACAGGTGAAACGGGTGCCGGAAAGTCGATTATCATCGACGCCGTCCATCTTTTAGCTGGTGGACGGGGAAGCCAGGAGTTTATCCGCCACGGTTCCAAGAAGGCGGAAATCGAAGGACTTTTCACGATCGATGACCCACTTCATCCGGTGTTCCGAAAGCTGACGGAATTCGGCATCGAATCGTCGGAGGGGGATATCGTCCTCCGACGTGAGCTGAATGAAAAAGGGCGGAACGTTTGCCGGATCAATGGCAAGCTGGTCACCATTTCGATTTTGCGTGAAATTGGTGCGACCTTGATCGATATTCATGGGCAGCATGAAACGCAGGAATTGATGAATGAACGTAAGCATCTTTTCCTCCTGGATCAATTTGCGGGGGAGTCGCTGAAAAAGCCGAAGGAAAGCTATGCCAATACGTATAACAAATATATGAAATTGAAGCGGGAGTTTTCATCTTATAATGAAAACGAGCAGCAGATCGCCCAGCGCATCGATCTGCTTTCGTACCAATTGCGGGAAATCGAGGAAGCCGGGCTGATTGCCGGGGAAGAAGAGGAATTGCAGGCAGAACGGAAGCGCCTTCAAAACTTCAATAAGATCTACTCGTCGATCGCTGCAGCACATGAAGCGATCCAAGGCGAAACGAAAGGCTTGGACTGGGTTGGAAGCGCCATGGACGAACTGGATCAGGCTGCAGCTGTGGATGAGGAATTCAAATCGGCTGCGGAAGTGGTATCTTCAGCTTTCTATCAACTTCAGGATAGCGCAGCAGAAATCAAGCGTATGATCGATGTCATGGAGTTTGACCCGGCCCGTCTCAATGAAATCGAGGACCGGCTCGCACAACTTCAGACACTGAAGCGGAAATACGGATCTTCCGTCGAAGAAATCTTACTTTATGCGGAGCAACAGTCCGAAGAGCTCGATAAATTGCTGAACCGGGATAAACGACTTCAGCTTGATCAGGAAAAGCTCAACGAATTGGCGGAAGACCTGAAAGTCGAAGCGGAAGAGCTCTCGATACTACGGAAGCAAGCAGCAGTAGATCTGTCAGCTGCCATCATGGAGCAGCTGAAAGCTCTCTATATGGAGAAAGCTTCATTCGAGGTGCAATTCACACCACTCGCTGCAGAGAAGTTCGATGCGAACGGACGGGAAAGTGTATCGTTCCTTATTTCAACGAATATGGGGGAACCGCTCAAGCCGCTTGCGAAAGTCGCATCTGGCGGGGAACTTTCACGCACGATGCTCGCGTTGAAAACCATCTTCTCCAAACACCAAGGCATCACTTCGATTATCTTCGACGAAGTGGATACCGGAGTGAGCGGCCGCGTCGCTCAGGCAATTGCCGATAAGATTGCAGCCATCTCAATGAATTCGCAAGTGTTATGTATCTCCCACCTTCCACCTGTCGCAGCCATGGCAGATCAGCATCTATTCATCGAAAAGCATGTTGAAAAACAAAGGACCACGACAGCTGTCAGCGAATTGGATGGCGAAGAACGGACCGAAGAAATGAGCAGGATGATGTCCGGTGCAGAAATCACGGACTTGACGCTCCAGCATGCAAGTGAATTATTGGCACTGGCAAAAGACCGGAAGCGCGCGATGGAGACGAACCGATAGATGCGAACTGGGGGAACTTTTTATGAGAACAACGAAAATCGCAATGGCGGACGACAATAGAGAATTGGTCAGTTTGATGGAAGAGTACATCAATCTGCAACCGAATATGGAAGTTGTCGCCACTGCATACAACGGAAGAGCTTGCATGGAGGTGATCGAAAATGTCGATATCGACGTCTTGATCCTTGATGTTATCATGCCTTACCTTGATGGCATCGCTGTATTGGACAGCATCAAGGAAAAGGCTGCTTCGAATGAAATACACGTCATCATGCTCTCAGCGTTCGGTCAGGAAGCAATCATGCAGCGCGCAGCGGAGTACGGAGCATCGTATTTTTTGATGAAGCCGTTCGAGCTCGAATATTTGATTAAGCAAATCAATCATTTGACCGGTTCAGAGAATGAGGTGAAAACAGGAACCATCGAAGAACAAGTGGTCGAGCTCCTGCGTGTTGTCGGCATTCCGCTTCATATCAAGGGGTTTACTTATTTGAAGCAGGCCATCACGTTCGTCCATGAAGACGAAAGCTTTTTGGAGAAAATAACGAAACGGCTTTATCCGGCAGTCGCGGATCGGTACAGTACAACAGCGACGCGTGTGGAACGATCTATCCGGCATGCAATCGATCTTGTTTGGAAGAATGAAGAGATCGAGACAATCGCCGCAGCATTCAGCTACAGCGATGACCGCTTGGCTTCGAAGCCTTCGAATTCCCGCTTCATCGCGATGGCAGTCGATAGCATCAAGCACAAGAAATGACAACATCTCTGTCAGTGAATGAAAAAAGTTGCCCAACCGTCATGAATGATGAAGGTCGGGCAACTTTTTTATTTTTGGAACCTCTCAGACACTGTGCCTTTTTTACGGTCTCTATTCAAAAGGAAGCCTGCAAAGAATCCGATGCCGATGACGACGAAAATGACACCAACGACAAATTGCAGCCATAAAGCCGGAAACGGTGAAATCAATTCATTGAACAATGTATCACGCGTCAATTTAATTCCATATGCAGCCATGATGCCCGGGATCAGCAGGACAATAAATGCGAGTAAACGACCCA
Source organism: Planomicrobium sp. YIM 101495 (assembly GCF_009707665.1). Lineage (GTDB taxonomy): Bacteria > Bacillota > Bacilli > Bacillales_A > Planococcaceae > Planococcus. The sequence continues at coordinate 501,502 of NZ_WLZW01000001.1, read as the reverse complement.
ATCCAATTCCACTCCTTCTATAAGTATATTGTTGCGAAAAGAATAGGAGTTGTCAAGAAATCGCTGCTGATGTACGCTTGTATTATGCAAGATGTTGCAGAAAGTGAAAAAGGGGTTTGAAGAAAATTGCAAAACGTTTTGATTATAGGTGGAGGGGGCGGAGGAACCGCAATTTTGCGGTTGTTGCTGGAATCTGACTACCTGCATGTTTCTGGCGTTGCGGACATCCGGGATGATGCGCCGGCGATCGGAATTGCGCTTAAGAACGGTGTGGAGACATCGCGGGATTTCCGTTCATTCGATTCCACACAAATCGATATCGTCTTCGATGTCACTGGCAACAAACAAGTGCACGGGCAATTGACGAGACACTTTTCCGAACAGACCGTCATCATCCCGGGAAGCATCGCCAATGTGCTCGTCAGGCTCCTCCACGAAAAGGAACATTACATCACGAGATTCAGTGAAGAAGGCCATAAGCAGCGGATCATTTTCGATTCCATCGAAGAAGGGATGGTCGGAATCGATCGGCACGGCGAAGTCATGTTCGTCAACCGCAGTGCGCTCCGCATGCTCGGTGTCGATGAAGAGGATGCGATGGGCAGGGCCATCCATGATTTGATCCCTTCCAGTGAGCTGCCGCGTATTTTTGAGACAGGCAAGCCCGAACTGAACCGGGAGCTTGAGCTGCAGAACAAATTGAAGATCGTCGCATCACGTTTTCCAATGATCGATGAGCATGGTGAGACGATCGGTGCCTTTTCCGTTTTCAAAGATATTTCGGACATCATGGCGCTGGCTGAAGAAATCACCGATTTGAAAGAGATCCAGACGATGCTCGAAGCCATCATTTCTTCCAGTGACGATGCCATATCAGTCGTCGATGAAGACGGCATGGGCATTCTTGTGAACCCCGCATACACACGTTTGACGGGACTCGAGATGGAAGATGTACTCGGGAAGCCGGCCACTGCCGATATTTCCGAAGGGGAAAGTATGCACTTGAAGGCGCTACAGACGCGTAAGCCTGTCCGGGGTGTCAACTTGAAAGTTGGACCGGCGAACCGCGAAGTCATCGTTAACGTCGCGCCGATCATCGTTGATGACCGGCTAAAAGGAAGTGTCGGCGTCATTCATGACACGACTGAAATCCATTCATTGATGAAAGAGCTCGACCGGGCACGTTCGATCATCCGGACACTCGAAACGAAGTACACATTCGAGGACATCGCTGGAGATTCGGCTGAAGCGCAATTGTCGCTGCAACAGGCGAAGCTCGCGGCTGAAACGCATGTCACCGTGCTACTGCGCGGAGAGTCCGGAACTGGTAAGGAACTGTTCGCACATGCCATCCATAGTGCCAGTGAGCGGAAATTCGACAAGTTCGTGCGGGTCAACTGTGCGGCATTGTCGGAGGAATCACTTGAAAGTGAATTGTTCGGCTATGAGGAAGGCGCACTGCAAGATGTGCGAACAGGAGAGAAGAAAGGCATGTTCGAGGAAGCGAATAACGGCAGTATTTTCCTCGATGAGATCGGCGAGTTGAGCGCGCACGTGCAAAGCAAGTTGCTGCGTGTACTGCAGGAGCATGAAACGGTCCGCATCGGCGGGACGAAACCGATCCCAGTCAATGTGCGGGTCATTGCTTCGACAAATGCCAATATGGAGAAGGCATTGCTTGAAGGAAGGTTCCGCGAGGACTTGTATTACCGGCTCAACCGGATGCCGATCTTGATTCCACCGCTCCGGAGCCGTAAGCAAGACATTCCGTCGATGGTCAACCGCCTACTGATGAAGCTGAACCAGGAGTATGGGCGCAATGTTGTCGAAGTGACGGACAAGGCGCTGCAATTGCTCCGGGTGTATGATTGGCCGGGGAACGTGCGGGAGCTTGAGAACGTCCTGTCACGCGCGATGATCTTCATGAACGTCAATGATTCGATGCTGACTGAAGAGCATATCCCGAAAAACATGCTGCAAGGACAGAACAGCCGGAATGGTCTGCTTGTGGAGCCGACGTTGCCACTCCAGGAGCAAATGGACAGTTTGGAGCGCAGTATTTTGCAGCAGGCGATCAAACAGCATGACGGAAACAAGTCCAGGACTGCCAAACAATTACAAATTTCACTCCGGACACTGTATTACAAATTAGAGAAATATGGCTTAATGTGAGGATATGCAAATCATTGCATGGTTTTGCAATAATTTGCATGGTTTAATTACTTTTAATGTCAATAAAGCGCTTTCACTTCTTATTATTTTATGTTTTATCTGCTTTAATAGAGAGAGAAACAATTTAAGATTTACGAAACTGATGAACTCATGAGACGAATCGGAGTCTCAACATAATTCGGGAGGTAATTTTAATGGAAATCTTCAAAAGCATGGAACAACACGATTATGAACAATTGGTATTTTGCCAAGACAAAACTTCTGGTCTGAAGGCCATCATTTGCATACATGACACAACTCTCGGTCCGGCACTTGGCGGGACGCGCATGTGGAACTATGAAACAGAAGAAGAAGCCATTGAAGATGCAATCCGTCTTGCAAGAGGCATGACATACAAAAACGCAGCAGCAGGCTTGAACCTGGGTGGCGGTAAAACGGTCATCATCGGTGATCCACGTAAAGATAAGAATGAAGAGATGTTCCGTGCATTCGGCCGCTACATCCAAGGCTTGAACGGCCGCTACATCACTGCAGAAGATGTCGGGACGACAGTTGCAGACATGGACTTGATCCACGAAGAAACAGACTACGTGACAGGAATCTCTCCTGCATTCGGTTCTTCAGGAAACCCATCTCCGGTCACTGCATACGGCATCTACATCGGAATGAAAGCTGCAGCGCTTGAAGCGTTCGGCGATGATTCCCTGAAAGGCAAGAAAGTCGCAGTCCAAGGTGTCGGGAACGTTGCCTACACACTATGTAAGTACCTTCACGAAGAAGGCGCTGAATTGATCGTTACGGACATCAACCAAGATTCTGTCGACCGTGCAGTCAATGATTTCGGTGCTACAGCTGTTGCACCGGATGCGATCTACTCACAAGAAGCGGATATCTTCGCACCATGTGCGATGGGCGCGATCATCAACGACGAGACGATCCCTCAATTGAAAGTGAAAGTTGTTGCTGGTTCAGCGAACAACCAATTGAAAGAAGACCGTCACGGTGATGAGCTTGAAGCACGCGGCATCGTATATGCTCCGGATTTCGTCATCAACTCAGGCGGCGTAATCAACGTAGCGGATGAATTGTACGGCTACAACAATGAGCGTGCGATGAAGCGCGTTGAAACGATCTATGACAGCATCACACGGATCTTCGCTATTTCAAAACGTGACAGTGTACCAAGCTACATCGCTGCTGAGCGTATGGCTGAAGAACGCATTGCACGCATGGCAAAATCAAGAAAGCAATTCTTGACGAACGGACACGACATCTTAAGCAGACGCTGATCGCTTGAACCGGGCGACCGGTTCCGGCCAGCAACCTAACAAACAAGCGAATGCAGAATGGATTTTTCACTCCCTTGCCGACTGAAGCAGGATCTGGAATCAATTCTGCATCCGCTGTTTTTATGGAGAGCTGTAGTTGTATGTGATAGTAAGAAAGATTGAATAGAAGGAGTGTTGATGATGGCTCAAAACTATGATGTAGTCATTCTTGGAGGCGGTACCGGCGGATACGTCGCTGCGATCCGTTCAGCTCAATTGGGCTTGAAGACGGCGATCGTTGAAAAAGGGAAGCTTGGCGGCACTTGTTTACATAAAGGCTGTATTCCGAGCAAAGCCCTTCTTAGAAGTGCGGAAGTATTTGCGACGGCAAAACATAAAGCGGCAGACTTCGGTGTTATCACAGGTGATGTTTCACTTGATTTCACTCAAGTCCAAAAGCGCAAGCAAAGCGTAGTCGACGGTTTGCACGCCGGCGTTCAAGGGCTGATGAAGAAAGGAAAGATCGATGTGTACGACGGCATCGGCAGAATTCTCGGACCTTCCATCTTCTCTCCGAACCCAGGAACGATCTCGGTCGAGCTGGCGAACGGTGAAGAGAACGAAATGCTGATCCCGAACAACGTCATCGTTGCGACAGGCTCACGTCCACGGACATTGCCTGGTTTGACGATCGACGGCGAATTCGTCATGAGTTCAGACGAAGCGCTTGAAATGAAAGAATTGCCGAAATCGATGATCATCGTCGGTGGTGGCGTGATCGGAATCGAGTGGGCATCCATGTTGAACGATTTCGGTGTAGAAGTGACGGTCATCGAATACGCAGACCGCATTCTACCGACTGAAGATAAAGACGTTTCGAAAGAGATGCAGAAGCTTCTGCAGAAAAAAGGCGTCAACTTTGCAGTTAATGCAAAAGTTTTGGCGGATACGCTTGAAACTAGCAAAGACGGCGTGACGATCCAAGCCGAAATGAATGGTGAAAAGAAATCGTTTTCAGCGGAGAAGATGCTCGTTTCTGTCGGCCGTCAGGCGAACGTCGAAAACATCGGGATCGAGAACACAGATATCGAGATCGAAAAAGGCTTCATCAAAGTGAAAGACACCTTCCAGACGAAAGAATCCCACATTTACGCAATCGGTGATGTCATCGGTGGACTTCAGCTGGCACACGTCGCTTCACACGAAGGCATCAAAGCGGTCGAGCACATCCATGGCGGCAAGCCGGAGCCAATCGCTTATGAAAACGTTTCCCGCTGTGTGTACTCAAGTCCAGAAGCGGCAAGCGTCGGCATTACAGAAGACCAGGCGAAAGAGCGTGGCTTCGAAGTGAAGACGGGTAAATTCAGTTTCAAAGCGATCGGGAAAGCACTCGTCTACGGTGAGTCTGATGGTTTCGTGAAAATCATCGCTGACAAGAAGACGAACGATATTCTCGGCGTCCATATGATCGGGCCTCACGTGACGGATATGATTTCCGAAGCGGGTCTGGCGATGGTATTGGATGCAACACCTTGGGAAGTGGCAGATACAATTCACCCACACCCATCCCTATCGGAAGTCATCGGCGAAGCAGCACTTGCAGTCGATGGAAAAGCGATTCACAACTAAGGAGGATTAGCATGGCAACAAAACATGAAGAAGTAGGTTTGACAAAAGAAGACTTGCTGAACATTTATGAAACGATGCTGACAGCGCGCCGTGTCGACGAGCGTATGTGGCTATTGAACCGTGCAGGTAAGATTCCATTCGTCATTTCGTGCCAAGGACAAGAAGCGGCACAAGTGGGAGCGGCTTACGCACTGGATAACACGAAAGATTATATTGCACCGTATTACCGTGACCTTGGAGTTGTTCTTCATTTCGGAATGACACCGAAGGAATTGATGCTTTCGGCATTCGCTAAAGCAGAAGACCCGAACTCTGGCGGACGTCAAATGCCAGGTCACTTCGGACAGAAGAAAAACCGTATCTTGACTGGTTCATCACCAGTTACGACACAAGTTCCTCATGCTGTAGGTGTTGCACTTGCAGGGAAAATGACGAACCAGGACTTCATCACGTTCGCGACACTTGGGGAGGGTTCTTCCAACCAAGGGGATTTCCACGAAGGCTTGAACTTTGCTGGTGTCCACAAGCTTCCTGTGATCACGATGGTTGAAAACAACAAATATGCGATCTCCGTTCCTTACGACCGCCAAGTGGCAAGTAAGAACGTTTCTGACCGCGCAGCAGGATACGGTATGCCAGGTGTGACGATCGACGGCAACGACCCGATCGAGGTTTACAAACACGTCAAAGAAGCTGCAGACCGTGCACGTAACGGCGAAGGTCCAAGCTTGATCGAGACTGTGTCTGAGCGCATGACTGCTCACTCATCTGATGATGACCACCGTCAATACCGTTCTGCTGATGAATTGGCAGCACAAAAATCAAAAGATCCGATTTTGACATTCGGTGCGTACTTGAAAGAGCACGGCATCCTGAATGACGAACTTGAAAAAGAAATCAATGACCGCATCATGGACATCGTCAACGAAGCGACGGACTATGCAGAGAACGCTCCATATGCTGAGCCGGAACACGCATTGAAATATGTGTATGCGGAACAGGGAGGCGACGAATAATGGCAGTTATGAGTTATATTGATGCCATCACCTTGGCAATGAAAGAAGAAATGGAACGCGACGAGAAAGTTTTCGTCATCGGGGAAGACGTCGGTAAAAAAGGCGGCGTATTCAAAGCGACGCAAGGTCTTTACGATCAGTTCGGCGAACAACGTGTCATCGACGCACCGCTCGCTGAGTCTGCAATCGCAGGTGTCGGAGTCGGTGCAGCAATGTACGGTCTTCGTCCGATCGCTGAAATGCAGTTTGCTGACTTCATCATGCCAGCAATCAACCAGATCATTTCGGAAGCGGCACGTATCCGTTACCGTTCGAACAACGACTGGAGCTGTCCAATGGTTGTCCGCGCACCATTCGGCGGTGGCGTCCACGGCGCACTTTACCACTCACAGTCTGTTGAAGCGATCTTCGCGAACCAGCCTGGTCTGAAAATTGTCATCCCGTCAACTCCGTATGATGCTAAGGGATTGCTGAAAGCGGCAATCCGCGACGAAGATCCAGTTCTTTTCTTCGAGCACAAACGTGCTTATCGTCTAATCAAAGGCGAAGTGCCTGAAGAAGACTACACGATCGAAATCGGCAAAGCTGACGTGAAACGTGAAGGGGAAGACATCACGGTCATCACTTATGGCCTAGCAGTACACTTTGCACTGCAGGCAGCTGAGCGTCTTGCAGAAGACGGCCACTCGGTTCACTTGTTGGACTTGCGCACGATCTACCCGCTTGATAAAGAAGCAATCATCGAAGCGGCGAAGAAAACGGGTAAAGTATTGTTGATCACTGAAGACAACAAAGAAGGAAGCATCATCGGCGAAGTTGCAGCGATCATTGCAGAAAACTGCCTGTTCGACCTCGATGCACCGATCATGCGCCTTGCAGGGCCAGACGTACCAGCAATGCCATACGCACCAACAATGGAGAAATACTTCATGATCAACCCGGACAAAGTAGAAAAAGCGATGCGTGAGCTCGCGGAATATTAAGGTGCTTCTAAAGGTGAATCGATAGAATGACAGCTACTCCGTAAAACAGTTCCGTGACGCGGTGCTCGCGCCGAACTAACCCGTCCTCACTTCCTGGGGCCGGGTGGATTTCGGCACTTCGCTTGTTACTGCAGTCACTCCACTGTTTTACTCCGTATCTCCTTACGATCAGTAGTGAGGTGTGATACTAAGTACTCCCGCGCTTTGTTTAGAAGAAAGAGTTGAAGGCGGCGACTCCTGTGACATTAGAGTAGTGATGAGCAGGAAGCGTTTTCTTCCAACATTAAAAAATCAAATCCAACTTCATCAAGATAAAGGAGGAAACGAACTTGACGATTGAGAAAATTACAATGCCCCAGCTTGGGGAAAGTGTAACGGAAGGCACAATCGAGCGCTGGCTCGTCCAGCCGGGCGACCACGTAAACAAATACGATCCGTTGGCGGAAGTCAACACAGACAAAGTGACGGCAGAAGTGCCATCATCTTTCACAGGGACAATCAAGGAATTGATTGCTTCTGAAGGCGAGACGCTAGAAGTCGGCGCAGTTGTTTGTACGATCGAAACTGAAGGTGGCGGAGAAGCTCCAGCTGAAGAAGCGAAGAGCGAACCTGTAGAGAAAGCACAGGAAATGCCTGCTGCTGACGCACCGGTAACAAAAGATCTAAAAGGTGAAAAAGGTTCTTCGCAGCCTGCAGCAACAAATGCAAAAGGTGGCCGTTATTCACCAGCAGTTCTACGTCTTGCACAAGACAACGACATCGACTTGACGCAAGTCGAAGGTTCTGGCAACGAAGGGCGCATCACGCGCAAAGACTTGCTGAAGTTGATCGAAAGCGGCAATATCCCGAAAGCAGGCGAAGCTCCGGCAGCTCAAACGTCTGCACCAGCAGCGGATCCTGAACAGCCAGCGGCACAGGCACAAGCACCTGCTGCGAAGAAGGAAGCAACGATCGAGAGTGCTCCTGGCGATATCGAAATCCCGGTTACAGGCGTACGCCGTGCAATCGCAGCAAACATGCTGAAGAGCAAGCACGAAGCACCGCATGCGTGGATGACGATCGAAGTCGACGTAACGAACCTCGTGCAATACCGCGATTCGTTGAAAGCAGACTTCAAGAAAAAAGAAGGCTTCAACTTGACGTACTTCGCATTCTTCGTCAAAGCTGTTTCACAAGCTTTGAAAGAATTCCCGATGATGAACTCGATGTGGGCTGGCGACAAGATCATCCAGAAGAAAGACATCAACATTTCGATTGCTGTCGCTTCGGATAACGCGTTGTTCGTACCGGTCATCAAAGCAGCGGACGAGAAGACGATCAAAGGTCTTGGAAAAGACATCAATGAATTGGCATTGAAAGCCCGTTCCGGCAAATTGTCAGGCAACGACATGAAAGACGGCACATTCACAGTCAACAACACAGGTTCATTCGGTTCTGTCCAGTCGATGGGGATCATCAACCATCCACAGGCTGCGATCCTGCAAGTTGAATCAATCGTGAAACGCCCAGTCGTTATGGAAGGTGGCATGTTCGCAGCACGCGACATGGTCAACCTTTGTCTATCACTTGATCACCGTGTACTTGACGGACTTGTTTGCGGACAGTTCCTTGCACGTGTGAAAGAAATTCTTGAAAACGTCTCAAAAGACAACACATCTGTTTACTAAGCTCAATATGAACGGTCGGGGAAATGGCATCATTTTCCCGGCTTTTTTTATCGCATAAGAACACGACAATGTGAAAACAGTGCGAAAAGACCGAAAAAATGAATATTTTCACGAATTCATGCGTGATATATGCAGGAGATGCGACTTTTTCCTTCACTGAACAGGGAGAGTCGGGTAAAATGGAGTCATTAAGGGATAGGAGGGAATTGCTTGACCATCGAATCGATGAAACAAACAGAATTTGCATCAAGTACATATAACGATTGGAAAGAAAAGGCCGAAGCGGCGCTGAAAGGCAAGCCGTTCGACGCAGCACTTATTACACCGACTATCGAAGGCATAGACCTCGCGCCTTTGTATACGGAAGATGGACAACAGTTGCTTGCTGATCAAGCAACTGTTGTCCAAACAGCTAAAGGGGAAGCTGGCTGGAAAGTCGCGCAGGAAGTAGAAGCTGCGACAGCACAGGAATTCCTGGACAACATGCGCGAAGACCTCGCACGTGGCAACGAAATGATCGTCTACACAAGCGGGACGCCGATCATCTGGTCGGACGAAGAACTAGAGCAACTGGCGGAACTCATCCAACAACATCCAATTTTCTTCAAATTGGCGAAGGATGATTCCGATATTTTGCGTGTCTTCGACGTGTTGTCAGACGAAGCACTGAAAAATATCGTCGGCGTTATTTCCACTGATGAAGGAGTAGATGCGCCTGAGAACGTCCGCGATGAGCCGATCAACACAATCCCGGTTCACCAAGCAGGCGGGACGGCGATCCAAGAACTCGGCGTGGCACTGAGCATGATTGTAGAAAAAGCAGGAGAAGATGGACTGCAAGAAATCGGCAAGAAGCTGTGGGTACGTTTTGCAGTGGATACGCATTTCTTTCAGGAAATTTCGAAGCTGCGCGCATTCCGTGTTTTGTGGAAAGCACTTCAGTCCGCTTATGAAACGGACTTGCCTGGCATTCCGGTCTTCACAGAGACTTCGATGCGCTCATATTCCAAATTGGACCCTTACGTCAACTTGTTGAGAGCAGGGAATTCCACGTTCTCGGCAGTACTCGGCGGAACGGATGCACATACAGCACATCCGCACGACTTGCTGACGGGCAGATCTCCGGTGAGCATGCGTATTGCACGGAACGTCCAACTCGTCATCAAGGAAGAGACGCATGTGAAACAAGTGCTCGATCCATCGGCAGGCTCGTTCTTCATCGAGAAGTTGACTGCACAGTTCGTCGAAGAAGCTTGGCAGTACTTTTTGCGGATCGAAGAACAAGGTGGCTACAGCGAAGTGAAACGATCCGGCTGGCTTGCAGATGAACTTCAAGCGAAGTGGGTGGAGCGTGAACAGCTCGCAGCTTCACGCAAAACGACGTTGATCGGGACGAACGTCTACGCTAACCCGCAAGAAGCGAATAAAGAGTCCGATATCGACGAAAGCCACATGGAATTCCTGGCAGCTAAACGACTTTCCGTTCCATTCGAACAACTTCGAGCCCATGGCAAAGAAACGGTCGTGAAAACGGCGATTGTCCTGCTCGAACCATTGAACGTGGTCAAACCGCAAGCCGATTTCGTCAGCGGTGTCTTGTCCGTTGCAGGGATCGAACCGCTGATCAGTGAGCGCTTGGAGACTGCGCAGCAAGTGGCAGACTTCCTCGTGCGTGAAAGCATCGATTATGCAGTGCTTTGCGGCAAGCCTGAAACATTCGAGGCAATCGTTCCAGAGTTGAACGTGGAAGCGAAGCTGGACGTTGCTGGACGATTATCGAAAGAACAGCTTGCTGAATACCGTAGTGCGGGCATTTCCGGCACAGTTTATAGCGGCATGAACTTGACGAAGAAATTGGAAGAAATCTTAAGCTATGGAAAGGCGGCGTTCGAACATGGCAAAGCCTGATTTCACTAAAGTGGATCTTGCAAAATTGTCTATACGGGAAGATGCGGTACAGACAGGCGATCCGTTCTTGACGAACGAAGGAATCGAAATCAACACAGCTTATACGGCAGAAGATAAAGGACAAGGTCCGGAGAACTTCCCGGGCATCGCTCCGAACATTCGCGGGCCATATCCGACGATGTACGTATCGCGTCCTTGGACAGTCCGCCAGTATGCTGGGTTCTCAACAGCAGAGGAAAGTAACGCATTCTACCGCCGGAACTTGGCGATGGGACAAAAAGGTTTGTCTGTCGCATTCGACTTAGCGACGCACCGCGGCTATGACTCCGATCACCCGCGCGTTGTCGGAGACGTCGGGAAAGCAGGCGTAGCGATCGATAGCGTAGAAGACATGAAAATCCTCTTCGATGGCATCCCGCTCGATCAGATGTCCGTGTCGATGACGATGAACGGTGCAGTACTGCCGATCATGGCATTCTTCATCGTGGCAGCTGAAGAGCAAGGTGTCACGCCGGAACAGCTTGCCGGCACGATCCAGAACGACATTTTGAAAGAATACATGGTGCGTAACACATACATTTATCCACCGGAAATGTCGATGAAGATCATCGCTGATATTTTCTCTTATACATCACAAAACATGCCGAAATTCAACTCCATTTCGATTTCGGGCTATCACATCCAGGAAGCGGGAGCGACAGCCGACATCGAGCTTGCTTATACACTAGCTGATGGGCTTGAGTACGTTCGCACAGGACTGGCTGCAGGAATCGGCATCGATGCATTTGCACCGCGCCTATCGTTCTTCTGGGGCATCGGCATGAACTACTTCATGGAAATCGCGAAAATGCGCGCTGGCCGTGAAATCTGGGCGAAGATGATGCAGTCATTCAACCCGGAAAACCCGAAATCATTGGCGCTCCGCACGCACTCACAGACGTCTGGCTGGTCACTGACAGAGCAAGACCCGTTCAACAACGTAACACGTACGCTGATCGAAGCGAACGCAGCAGCAATGGGCCATACACAGTCCCTGCACACAAACGCACTGGATGAAGCGATTGCACTTCCGACGGACTTCTCTGCACGCATTGCGCGGAATACGCAGCTGTTCCTGCAGGAAGAGACGCTCATGACGAAAGTGATCGATCCATGGGGCGGTTCGCATTATGTCGAGACATTGACGAAGCAACTGATGGAAAAAGCATGGGAATTGATCAGTGAAGTGGAAGAGCTCGGTGGCATGGCGAAAGCGATCGAAACAGGACTTCCGAAAATGCGGATCGAAGAAGCGGCTGCGAAGAAGCAGGCGAAGATCGATTCGGGCGAAGAAGTGATTATCGGTGTTAACCGTTATCGCCTTGACGAAGAAGATCCGATCGATATTTTGAACATCGATAACACGATGGTCCGCAAGAAACAGATCGAACGTATCGAATCGATGAAGGCGTCCCGTGATCCGGAAGCGGTCAAGGCTGCACTTACTGCTCTCGCAGAAACAGCGGAGAGCGGCGAAGGCAACTTGCTTGCGCTTGCGGTCGAAGCGGCGCGTCAACGTGCAACACTTGGTGAAATCTCGGATGCCATCGAATCGGCTTCCGAAAGACATAAGGCGGTGATCCGTTCCGTGAATGGGGTATACAGCTCGAACTTCTCAAACCAGGATGAAATTACGATCGTCAAGGAAATGACGGAAGAATTCATCGAAAATGAAGGGCGCCGTCCGCGTATCCTCGTCGCGAAGATGGGGCAGGACGGACATGACCGCGGTGCGAAAGTCATTGCGACTGCATTCGCGGATCTTGGCTTCGATGTCGACATCGGACCTTTGTTCCAGACGCCTGAAGAGACGGCGCAGCAAGCAGTTGAGAACGATGTCCACGTCATCGGTGTTTCTTCACTGGCAGCGGGCCATATGACGCTCGTTCCGGATCTTCGTGCAGAGCTGAAGAAAATTGGACGTGAAGATATCTTAATCGTCGTCGGTGGTGTCATCCCGGCACAAGACTATGAATTCCTACGCACGAACGGTGCAAGCGCGATTTTCGGTCCTGGTACGGTAATTCCGGTGGCAGCACAAAAAGTCATCGAGAAAATTTACGAGAACCTGGGGTACGAGGAAGTGAAAGATTGATGGAACACCCATCATCTCGCCATGTAATGGCAGGCGTTTCCGAATCCCATGACGGCATGAAACCGAATCCGCGCAAACGATTTAAAAAAGCAAACAAGCAAGACATGACAGTCGAAGAAATGAAGGAAGGGGTTCTCTCGGGCTCTCGCCTTCATCTCGGGAAAGCGATCACGTTGATTGAAAGTGAAAACCGTGAACACCGCGTCAGAGGACAGGAATTGCTGACGGAGCTATTGCCGCATTCAGGCAACAGCTTCCGCATCGGTATTACCGGCGTTCCCGGCGCAGGAAAAAGCACGTTCATCGAGACGTTCGGCGAGATGCTGACGGGTCTCGGTTACCGTGTGGCAGTGTTAGCGATCGATCCGAGTTCGTCACTTCATGGCGGCAGTATCCTCGGGGATAAGACACGGATGGAGAGCTTAGCACGTAACCCGAAGGCTTTCATTCGCCCTTCACCAACGGCAGGTACGCTCGGCGGTGTCCATAAGAAGACACGGGAGACGATGCTGTTGTGCGAGGCAGCAGGCTACGACATCATTTTGGTCGAAACGGTCGGTGTCGGTCAAAGTGAGACGCTCGTCCGTGGCATGGTCGATTTGTTCTTACTTCTCGTTTTGACGGGAGCGGGAGATGACCTGCAAGGAATGAAGAAAGGCATCATGGAATTAGCCGATGCCATCATCGTCCATAAAGCGGATGCGAAAAACGCGGTTCCGGCAAAACGGACCGTGGCAGACTACAAACAGATGGTCCATTTCTTACAGCCGGCGACAAAAGGCTGGAAGACGACCGCGCTTGCGGCTTCATCACTCGAACGGACCGGCATCAAGGAAATTTGGGAGCTGGCACAATCGTTCGAGGAGACCGTCAAAGCGAGCGGGGAATGGGAGCATCGCCGCAGCACCCAAACGAAAGACTGGTATTATGCGATGATCACGGAGCAATTGCACAACCGTTTCTTTGGTGATGCCGAAAAACGGACGCAAGTAAAACAAGTCGAGCAACACGTGCTCGACGGACGCATGACAGTCGCACAAGCTGTCGAAAGTTTGTTCGAGTAACTCCTTTTGCAAGAACGTGTCTCAGCTGATATGATAGTAGCAGTAAAAGTAAGGAGTGAATCCAATGAACATGGATTTTAATCTATTGATGAATGATATGGTCGTCCAAGCTCGTCAAGAACTTGTCACAGGCGGCTACGAGCAATTGCAGAACGGCGAAGAAGTGGTCGAGGCATTCAAACAGCCTGGAACAGCACTCGTCATGATCAACTCAGTATGTGGTTGTGCAGGCGGCATCGCACGCCCAGCAGCGCTTCATGCAGTACATTACGACAAACGTCCGAACCGCCTATTGACGGTATTTGCAGGACAGGACAAAGAAGCGACAGCGCAAGCTCGTCATTTGTTCGGGGAAGATCACCTTCCTTCTTCACCATCATTCGTCTTGATCAAAGACGGTGAAATGGTCGGCGAAATTGGCCGTCACGAGATCGAAGGACACGATCCGATGTCTGTCATCACGCATATCCAATCGCTGTTTGAAGAGCATTGTGAAGAAATCTGATTTAAGTGCCCCTTTCATTAGGGGCATTTTTTTGGTTTGGGGGAATGGATTTGAAGTTAAAACGTTTTTCCATCGGTTACCGCACGTTGAAGACGGCAGTCGGTGTACCGATCGCGATTTTCCTGGCCCAATGGATCGGACTCGATTACTACGTCTCGGCAGGGATTTTGACGATTCTCTGTATCCAGCCGACGAAAAGGAAGTCTGTCCGTGCCGCATTTTCACGGCTGATCGCATCCTTGATCGCAATTGGTTATGCACTCGTTTTCTTCGAAGGTATCAGCTATCATCCGCTCGTGCTCGGTATCTTAATCTTACTTTTCATTCCGGTGCTCGTGTCACTGCGGTTCTCGGATGGCTTCGTGTCGAGTTCGGTCATCCTGCTTCATTTGTATGACGCCAAGCATTTGACGCTCGACTTGTTCACGAATGAACTGATGCTGATGGGCATTGGCTTCGGAACAGCGCTTGCCGTCAATATGTACATGCCGAGTATTGAACGGAAGCTGGATTTTTACCGTGAGGAAATCGAGCGGCTGTACGCCAAGATTTTCAGCGAAGTGACCGTCTACTTGCGTGAAGGGGAATCGGATTGGAGCGGCAAGGAATTGACCGAATCGGCGACTGTCCTCGATAAAGCGAAAGCACTCGCTTATCAAGACGTCGAAAACCACCTGACGCGCCACGAAAACAAGTACTACCATTATTTCGAGATGCGTGAAAAGCAGTTCGAAATCATCGAGCGCATCTTGCCGAAAATAACGGCGTTGCCGGTCATTGTCGGACAGTCGGGCATCGTCGCAGATTTCCTAGAAGACCTCGGGAGTAACGTCCATTCAGGCAATACGGCGCACCGTTACCTCGATAAACTAGATACCGTAAAAGAAATGTTCGCCAACATGCCGCTGCCGGATACGCAGGAGAAATTCCAGGCGATGGCAGCACTTTACGAAGTGATCCAGGAGATGGAGCGGTACCTCGAGATCAAGCGAGGATACAAAGCATTCGAGTCAATTGAAAAAACAGGCCGAAGAAAGTTGTCAGCATCCTGACACCAATCTTGGCCCGTTTTTCTTTTGGATTATATGATAAAGCTGACGCCCATCAAAAGGCTTGAAAGCAACATCAATGCCACCATTGAATAGACAATGACTTTGCGGAACTTCTGGTTTCTCATCGGATGGAAAACTCCTTTACGTGTTATTACCTGCAAAAATTATACCATATTTGAAGAGGAATTTGAAGCGGAGCGCAGTCATTTTCCAAACATTCAGGTATGTGCTAGAGTTTTTTCGGGCGAATCTGTACAATGGAAGAGTAGGAACAAAAGATCAAACTAACGGAAGTACAAACAGGAGGAGGGCCTGACATGAAAAAAGTCGATCACATCGGCATCGCAGTACGTAATCTGGAAGAAATGCTGCCGTATTACACGGAAACTCTCGGCTGTCCACTGATGAAAATCGAACAAGTGGATTCTCAGAAAGTACGCGTCGCATTCATCGATGCAGGGAACATCAAGTTAGAACTCCTTGAACCGATAGACGAGACGAGCCCGATCGCGAAGTTCATCGAAAAACGCGGGGAAGGCATCCATCACGTGGCATTCGGTGTCGACAACATCGAGCAGCGGATGGAAGAACTTCGAAGTGCAGGCGTTCAGCTATTAAGTGACGCACCGAAACCGGGAGCAGGCGGCGCAATGGTCGCTTTCATGCATCCGAAGTCTTCGGGCGGCGTTCTTTATGAACTATGTGAGAAACAGTAAGCAAGAGGAGTGGGGAAATGGATATTTACGAACGCATTAACGAATTGTATGACCGCAAGACCGAAATCGAAATGGGTGGCGGTCAGGAACGGATCGACAAACAGCACGAAAAAGGCAAGCTGACAGCACGCGAGCGGATCGACCTCCTCGTGGACGAAGGTTCATTCGTCGAACTGAGTCCGTTCATGGAACACCGCACGACGGATTTCGGAATGGCAAAAGGACCAGGTGAAGGTGTCGTTACTGGGTACGGGAAAGTCAACGGACGCCCGATCTATCTGTTCTCCCAAGACTTCACTGTGTTCGGCGGCGCACTCGGTGAAATGCATGCGAAGAAAATCGCGAACGTCATGGATTTGGCTGCGAAGAACGGAGCACCTTTCATCGGATTGAACGATTCAGGCGGCGCACGTATTCAAGAAGGCGTTTTATCACTTGACGGCTACGGACATATTTTTTATCGGAACTCCATCTATTCAGGTGTAATTCCACAAATCTCTGTCATCATGGGACCTTCTGCAGGCGGTGCAGTTTACTCACCAGCAATCACGGACTTCGTCTTCATGGTCGATAAAACGAGCCAGATGTTCATCACGGGCCCGAAAGTCATCGAGACAGTGACAGGTGAGAAGATTTCTTCCGAGGATCTCGGAGGTTCAAAAGTACATACGCAAATCAGCGGCAACGCCCATTTCCGTTCTTCTTCAGAAGAGGAAGTGCTCGAGATGGTGCGCCAGTTCGTCGGCTATTTGCCACAGAACAACCGCGAAATGCCACCAATCAAGGAAACAGACGAGGAAGACGATTACCGTCCAGACCTTGCTGACGTCGTCCCGTTCGAAGCAATCCGTCCATATGATGTACGGAAAGTCGTTGAACAAGTAGTCGACACGGACTCCTTTATGGAAGTCCAACCAGAATTCGCTCGTAATATCGTCATCGGTCTTGCACGCATCAAAGGTGAGACGGTCGGACTTGTCTGTAACCAGCCGAAAGTAATGGCAGGCGGACTCGACATCGACTCGTCAGACAAAGCAGCTCGTTTCATCCGGTTCTGTGATTCCTTCAACATTCCGCTCATCACGTTCGAAGACGTAACAGGCTTCTTCCCGGGAATCAAACAAGAACACGGTGGCATCATCCGTCACGGCGCGAAGATCCTTTACGCTTATTCGGAAGCGACTGTACCGAAAATGACGGTCATCTTGCGGAAGGCATATGGCGGTGCGTATGTTGCACTCAACTCGAAGTCGATCGGTGCCGATCTTGTGTATTCGTGGCCGAACGCGGAAATCGCCGTGATGGGGCCGAACGGCGCAGCGAACATCATTTTCGCACGCGAAATCGCTACAAGTGACAATCCGGAAGCGACGCGCGCAGCGAAAATCGAGGAATACCGAGAGAAATTCGCAAACCCATACGTGGCAGCATCGCGCGGCATGGTTGATGACGTCATCGATCCACGGGAAACACGCATCAAACTGATCCAAGCACTTGAAATGATGCGCAACAAAAAAGACGAACGTCCAGCGAAAAAACACGGCAACATGCCGCTATAAGGCGGTGTAGAAATCCGCACCGTTCCTAGCAATTTCGTCTATACAGAATGGGAGGCTGACGAAATGAACAAAGAGAGATTACTCGCAGAATTTATGGAATTGGTCCAAATCGATTCCGAAACGAAACACGAAGGCCCAATCGCTGAAGTGTTGAAAGAAAAAATGGAAGCACTCGGCTTTTACGTCGCACAGGACGGTTCTTCCGTTCGTAGCGGCCACGGCGCTGACAATCTCGTCGCAACATTGCGCGGGGCGGCATCCGGCGTGGAACCGATCTATTTCACGTGCCACATGGACACCGTCGTTCCGGGCAAGGGCATCAAACCGGTCGTCCGTGACGGCTATGTCTATTCGGAAGGTGAGACCATCCTCGGAGCAGATGACAAAGCGGGCATTGCCGCTCTGTTCGAAATGATCCGGTCGATCCAAGAGCAGCAGATCGAACACGGCGACATCCAATTCGTCATCACAGCTGGTGAAGAAAGTGGACTTGTCGGCGCGAAAGAACTCGACTCGTCACTTCTACTTGCTAAATACGGCTACGCAGTCGACAGCGACGGACAAGTAGGCGGTATCGTTACAGCTGCCCCTTACCAAGCGAAGCTGTGGACGACTGTATATGGCAAGACAGCACATGCCGGCGTCGCACCGGAAAAAGGCATCTCCGCCATCTCTTTGGCAGCGAAAGCCATTTCCAAAATGACGCTTGGCCGTATCGACGAAGAAACGACTGCCAACATCGGCCGTTTCGAAGGGGGCAGCGCAACGAACATCGTAGCGGACGAAGTGCACATCCTATCGGAAGCACGCTCGATCCGTGAAGACAAGCTCGCTGCACAAACAGCCCACATGGAATCCGTATTCGAAGAAGTCGCAGAACAGTTCGGCGGCAAGGCGAAGACGGAAGTCAAGCTCATGTACCCAGGCTTTCACTTTGACGAAACTGCCGAAGTCGTCCAAATTGCCCAGCGCGCAGCCGAAGCCATCGGTCGTCCTGCACCGCTCCTTACTAGCGGCGGGGGCAGCGATGCCAACATCATCAACGGATTCGGTATCCCGACGGTCAATCTTTGTGTCGGTTACGAAGAAATCCATACGAAAAACGAACGCATGCCAATCGAAGAACTCGAAAAGTTGGCAGAACTACTCATCGAAATCGTCAAGCAATCAGCGGGAGTTGTACGCTGAAACTACATGAGCGGAACACCAATGGAATGTCATTGATGTTCCGCTTTTTCTTTCTGCAAGAAGCTATGCCGACCAATTCAGTTCGATCTTTTACAGAAATGAGGCGAAGGAAATGATTCATCATATGGGCTTGTACGGTGAATATTTCAAACCAATCAAAGATGGGAAGAAGAAAATCGAGGTACGATTGAACGATGAAAAGCGAAGGGGCATAAAAGCAGGTGATACCATTGTGTTCACAAAGGTTCCGGAACAAGATGAAACGTTGGAGGTGGAAGTGACAGACCTGAAAACGTATCCGACCTTTCAAGAAATGTACGTGGACATTCCTTCGGAAGACTTCGATTGCGAAGGATGGACAATATCAGAAATGGTGAACGGAACGTATGAGATCTACACGCCCGAGCAAGAGAAAGCGTGGGGCACTTTAGCAATCAAGATGAAGGTGTGAGATGATGAGGGTTTTCGGAGAAGAATTGGAAAATACACACTATCAAAGGAGAAAAGGAGTTTACGCAGTCATTTTCACTCCTGAAAAAGATGAAGTCTTGACGGTTAGAAATAGAAAGGGCGATCATTTTCTTCCCGGCGGTGGAGTTGAAAATGGTGAAAATCACCTAGAATGTCTTGAGCGAGAGTTGCTCGAAGAAACGGGTTATCATGCGCAGGTTGGTCCTTATATAGGAAATGCCCTTCAATATTTACATTCGACTAAAGGAGAGCCTTTGCTCAGTGATGGCCACTTTTACTCGGCGAATCTGCTTCATAAAATGCAAGCGCCAATAGATGAAGACCACTACATCGAATGGCTTCGAATTGATCGTGCAAATGAGCTTCTCATTCGCGAACAGCATCGGTGGGCGGTCAAAGAAGGACTGAATAGATGAACTTGATCCAAGGAACATGAAGCGGAATAGTTTTTTAAAAACGAGGTGACTAAAGATGATAAAGTACCCATTCTTAGAAAAAGAGGCAACGATAGGCGTAACCGCGCCATCATCTGGTGTGCCGAATGAATTGCATGGATTATTGCACGATGTATTTCAACGCATGGAAAAGAAAGGCTTTAGCGTGGTGAGTGGGGAAACTGCTTGGACACAAGATAAGGCAAGATCAGCTCCTGCAAAAGAGCGTGCTGAGGAATTTAATCGTATGATGACTGACCCGAACATACAGCTGGTCATCCCGCCATGGGGTGGAGAACTCTTAATTGAAATGCTCGAACACATTGACTTTGAAGCATTACAGAACAAGTGGGTGTTAGGGTATTCTGATATCAGTATGCTGCTACTTGCCATCACGTTGAAAACGGGTATTGCTACTGCCCATGGAACGAATTTAGTCGATCTTAGAGGGGAGTATTCTGATGACACGACAGCAATGTGGCAGTCGGTTCTCTCGACAGAAACAGGCGGATCCATCCGCCAATATTCTTCAGAAAAATATCAGAAGGAATGGAATTTCGATAAACCGAGTCCGATGGTTTTCAATCTGACAGAACAAACCTACTGGAAATCCACGGAACAAGAAAAAGTGACGATGCAGGGGCGCTTGCTTGGCGGCTGCATAGACACCATCCGACATTTGATCGGTACACCCTATGGCAATCTGCAAAACTTCAAAACGAATTACATTAAAGAGGACCCGATCATTTGGTATCTCGAAAATTGTGAGTTAACCACTACTGATTTACGCAGGACACTTGTACAAATGAAATTCGCCGGCTGGTTCGACAATTGTGCGGGCATCATGTTCGGGAGAAGTCCGGCGAATACACCCGTTTCAAACTATACGGATGAAGATGTCTATAAAGAACTTTCAACCGAACTTCAAGTTCCAATCTTGTACGATATTGATTGTGGCCATGTCCCGCCACAGATTACGTTCATCAATGGAGCATATGCACACATTG
Organism: Planomicrobium sp. YIM 101495; assembly: GCF_009707665.1. GTDB lineage: Bacteria > Bacillota > Bacilli > Bacillales_A > Planococcaceae > Planococcus. The sequence goes on along the minus strand of NZ_WLZW01000001.1, from coordinate 480,729 downwards.
AATCTGCAAACGGCAAAGGCACTGTATTACAAACATTCAACTGAAACAGATTGAAATGTACATCATGAAACTTGATGTGCATTTTTTTATGGATCTCGCAGATTGGACTAATTTTACCGATTAATACGATAATGTATAAGAGTTAGAACCAAGGGACCTACTCCATGTCCGAACCCGCAAGCAATTTCCTATGCGAAGCCCAATACACTTCTCCACACTCACCATCAAAACCCCAGCGGCCTACGCAGTCAGCCGCCGAACTAACATGAAACCCCAACATCAAAAAGAAAAACCACCTGCAACAACACCCCAACTTAACCTACTCTCCAGCGAAGTGGCTGGCCTGGACATGGCGGAGGGGTAAGATGAGCGGTTCTCAGCTCAGCTTATCCTGGGAGCCATGTCCTTAAGGCACAAGCGATATTCCACGCGATACTCGCTCTCTTATCAACTCACCATCAAAACCCCAGCGGCCTACGCAGTCAGCCGCCAAGCAAATATGAAACACCAAAATCAAAAAGAAGCACTTAGCTGTCACCACGCCGCCATTTCACCTACACCCCAGCGAAGGGGCTGGCTTGGACTGGGCGTAGGAAGAAGACGAGCGTCCCTCAAGCTTGGCTTCTTCCGGGAGCCCAGTCCGTAAGCCCCGAGCGGCAATCCCACGCAATGCCCCATCTCACTTTCCACACAACACCTAATCACATCCCAGACCACGCCCATTTATGCTAAAATAAAAGAAAACGAAAGTAGATGAACCGGCATGGCGGGGCGCGTGATATTCCACATTGATATGAACTCTTTCTATGCATCCGTTGAACAATCCCATAACCCGGAACTTAAAGGCAAACCCATTGCCATCGCAGGCAACCCGAAAGAAAGACGCGGCATCATCGTCACATGCTCGTACGAAGCACGCGCACGCGGCATTTACACCACGATGCAAGTGCACGAAGCCAAACGGAAATATCCCGAGCTGCTTCTTTTGCCGCCGAACTTCGAACGCTACCGGGAAGCATCCAAAGCCATCTTCGCAATTCTCCGGACATACACCGACCTCGTCGAACCCGTCTCCATCGATGAAGGCTATCTCGACGTCACGGAACTCGCAGAAGACAGTCATCCGCTGACAATCGCGGAAGATATCCAGCAGCGCATCTTATCCGAACTGGACTTGCCATGTTCGATCGGCATCGCACCGAATAAATTCCTCGCCAAAACGGCGTCCGATATGAAAAAACCGATGGGCATCACAGTCTTGCGCAAACGGGACATTCAAAAGATGCTGTGGCCGCTCCCGACGATCGACATGCATGGCATCGGGGAAAGTACCGCGAAGAAGCTCGCCCAGCTCTCGATCCAGACCATCGGCGATCTGGCGGTGGCGAACGCGGACTTCGTCAAAGGCAACATGGGGAAGAACGGCGTGCGTTTACAAGCGCGGGCGAACGGAGAAGACAATCGGGCAGTCGATCCTGATTCCATTTATGATACGAAGTCGGTCGGAAACTCGACGACGCTCCCGATCGACGAGACAGACGAAGTCCAGCTCAAGGCGATTTTTGGAAAGCTGAGCGGTAAAGTCGCAGACCGGCTGGAAGCGAAGGAACTCGCGGGACCGACAATCAGCATCCAGACACGCAGCAACAAGTGGCAAAACCGGACGCGTAGTTTGACACTCAATCATACGATTTATAAGAAAGAAGATATTTTCAGCCAAGCTTGGAAACTGTTCGAAGCGCATTGGAACGGCGAGCCACTCCGGTTGGTCGGCGTGACGGTTTCGAACGTCGAAGACAAAGGCGTAGCGACTGAGCAACTCTCGATCTTCGATTATGAAAAGCATGCGAAAGACGAACCAATTTTGGAAGTGATGGCATCCCTTGAAGCGAAGTTCGGGAAAAGCGTACTGTCCAAAGGCGCGGCCGTCCGGAAAAAATCATATGAAGCGAAAACGAGTTTCAGTAAAGACTTCTTAGACGATCACGATCACCGGGGAAAGTAGGGACTTTATGCAGTTATTATTTTTAGGGACAGGGGCAGGCATGCCGTCGAAGGCACGCAACACAAGTGCACTTGCGCTGAAATTATTAGAAGAACGCGGAGCAGTATGGCTATTTGATTGCGGAGAAGCGACACAGCACCAGATTCTCTACACGACGTTGAAGCCGCGGAAAGTGGAGAAGATCTTCATCACGCATATGCACGGAGACCACATTTTCGGCTTGCCGGGCTTCCTCAGCTCGCGGTCGTTCCAAGGCGGCGATGAACCGCTCTCCATCTACGGACCACCGGGCATCAAGGAATTCGTCGAAATGAACTTGCGGCTCAGCAAAACCCGTTTGACGTACGACATCCATTTCCATGAAAACAAGGAAGGCGTCGTCTTCGAAGATGAAGGAATGATTGTGGAAGCAGCGGAACTCGCGCATGTGATTCCTTCGCTCGGCTACCGCATCACACAAAAGCCGCTGCCACCGAAGTTGCTGATGGAGAAGGCGACGGCACTTGGAGTGCCGAAAGGCCCGCTCCTTGCCGAGTTGAAAAAAGGGCTGGACATCACGCTTCAGGACGGGAAAGTTATTAGAAGTGAAGACGTGACAGAGCCTGGTGACCAAGGATTTGTCGTCGCGATACTTGGAGATACACGCTATACGCACGCGTCCGTTACGTTGAGTATAAATGCAGATGCCATCGTCCATGAAGCGACATTCGATGCGGGTACGCAGGAATTAGCGAAGGATTTCGGCCACTCGAGCATTCTCGATGCGGCAAAAGTTGCACAAGAAGCAGGAGCGAAGCGGTTGTTCGCTAATCACATTTCCGCGCGCTTCTTGCCGGAAGATGCAGGCATGCTTGCCAAACAGGGAAGAGCGGTGCATCCGGATCTTGTTATCGTCCAAGATTTTGCGGAGTACAACTGGCAGCCGAAAACCCGCACATGGTTGAAGAATAAACAAGACTAAAAAGAAAACGGACTGCAGCACCCTTGAAATTAAGGGGCTGCAGTCCGCTTTTAGTTTGAACTCAAACCCATCCGCGTTCGTACGGAACAGGAGGAGTGATGCCTGCACCGAGCGCTTTTGCAGCACGGCGTGGCCAGTACGGATCACGCAGCAACTCGCGAGCCAAGAAGACGAGGTCTGCCCGGTCGTTTTGCAAAATTTCTTCTGCATGAAGTGGTTCCGTAATTAGTCCAACTGCACCAGTCGCAATCGGCGTTTCGTGTTTGATTGTTTCTGAGAACGACACTTGGTAACCAGGAAAGACAGAAATCTGTGCTGGTACGACTGCGCCTGAAGACACATCGATCAAGTCGACGCCTTGTGCTTTCATCCATTTCGTCATCTCGACGTAAGCGTCCGGCGTCATGCCGCCTACTGTATAATCGTTGGCAGAGATACGAACGAACAAAGGACCATCCCAGACGCTATTGATCGCGTCGAGTACTTCACGCAAGAAGCGGTAACGATTTTCTGCTGAACCGCCGTATTCGTCTTCGCGTTTATTTGTTAATGGAGATAAAAACTGATTGATCAAATAGCCGTGTGCTGCGTGTACTTCGATGACATCGAAGCCGGCAGCTTTCGCACGAACCGCTCCAGTTTTGAACGCTTCGACCGTTTCTGCAATGTCTTCCTTCGTCATTTCGACCGGCTCTTGGTAACGGTCACTGAAAGCAAGCGCACTTGGTGCATGGATGCTTTCTTCGAGCGCCGCTTTTCTTCCTGCGTGGGCAAGCTGGATGCCGGTCTTGGCACCGTTCCTTTTCATGAGGCGGACGATGTCTGCGAGTCCTTCCACCTGGCCATCTTCCCAAATGCCCAGGTCTCTCGATGAGATGCGTCCGCGCGGCTGGACAGCAGTCGCTTCGATGATGATCAAGCCGACGCCGCCAACAGCACGCGACGGATAATGAACACGGTGCCAGTCGGTGATGTGGCCATCTTCTTGATCGCTTTCGTACATGCACATCGGTGCCATGACGATGCGGTTTTTCAGTTCCAATCCTTTGATTGTCAGAGGTTCAAATAATTTTACCATAAACGCTAATTCCTCCTTGAATGCAGCTTACTCGAATTCTTTCCCCAGCTCTTTTGACCGGTTGGATGCAGCAGTGACGCATCCTGTGACGAGTTCACGGAAGCCGCCGGACTCCAGCACTTCGATTCCGGCAGCAGTCGTGCCGGAGGGGCTCGTCACGCGCTTCCGCAATAGCCCGAAATCTTCTTGCTGGATCATGTCGGCTGCGCCAGCGAACGTTTGCCGGACGAGCTTTTTCGCATCGTCTTCGGATAAACCATTTGCTTTGGCAGCATCGACCATCGCTTCGGCAAACAAGTAAAGATACGCCGGGCCACTGCCTGCAACGCCAGTCACTGCATCGAGCTGAGATTCCTCTACAACCGTAACATTCCCAATCGACGACAGCAAATTTCTCAGCGTGTGCTGCTGATTTGGTGTGACGCCTTTACTCCAGGCGACTCCTGTCGCGGATTTCCCGACTTGTGCCGAAGTGTTCGGCATCGCGCGCGCCACCGGCAGATCGCCGATGTGTTTTTGGATGGTCGCGATGGAAACACCAGCGACGACGGAGACGACAATTGTCTGCGGACCGATTTTCTTGCGGATGCCTTCAAGTGCGGAAGCGACGTCTTTTGGCTTCATTGCCAGCAAGACAAATTCCGCATGGCGCAGCTCTGTTCGCTGCTCACACAAAATACGTACACCATATTCATCTTTCAAAAATTCCAATCGTTCCATATCGGAGCGGTTCGTCACACCGATGTCTTCCGGTTTCAAGATCCGTTTATTAATCCAGCCGTGGATCATGGACTCCGCCATGGATCCCGCCCCTATACAAATCATTTTCATGCTAGCCACTTCCTTTTCCCTAAATAAAAAAGCGCATCCGTCCCTGAATATTCAAGGACGAAAACGCTCGTTTCCGCGGTACCACCTAAGTTTGCCAAAATGGCACGACTCGATTCCTTAACGCGGAAAAATGACGGCCGTGTTTTCACGGCAGCTCAAAAGCAGGTTCTGGATGGGAGCGGGGATGCGCGTTTCAGCGGCTGCGCACTCTCTTGACACCTTCACCATCCGTACTGGTCTTCATCGAAGCTCATATATGGTTTGAATTATAAGGAAAGGACCATCGTTTGTCAAACGCTTCTATACGTGACGGGGAGAAAAGAAAGAGGTAAAATAGATGAATAGCCATTCAGTTGCTGAAAGGGGATTTTTTAATGAGTATACATAAGATTATTATACCGACTGACTTCGCAGTTGGAGATGTCAACGCCTATTTATTAAAAGGGGATATGTTGACGCTGATCGATGCTGGACCGAAAACACCAGCGGCATGGGAAGCGCTTGAAAATGGATTGAAGGATGCGGGCGTTCGCACGCAAGATATCGAGCAAGTTGTCTTGACGCACCATCATCCGGATCATGCAGGATGGGTTGATGGCTTTGAGCAGGCAACATTGTACGGGCATCCTTACAATGATGTGTGGCTGCGCCGCGACGAAGCGTTCTTCGACTACCACGATGCGTTTTACATGGAGCGTTTGAAAGAGGAAGGTGTTCCAGAAGAGCTTTTGTTCTGGGTCCGCAAAATGAAGCGGCCACTCCAGCTGATGGGTAACCGCCCGCTTGATATGACAATTAATGAAGGAGACCAGTTGCCAGGACATCCAGACTGGCAAGTGATGGAAGCGCTCGGACATGCACAAAGTCACCTTGAATTCTGGAATGAAGAGAGTGGTGAGTTGATTGGCGGCGACAATGTCATCGCGCACATCTCATCCAATCCACTAATCGAGCCGCCGCTTAATCCGGATGAAGGACGGCCTAAGTCGCTGCTCCAATACAACGCGTCACTTGAGCGACTGCTTAAGCTACCGGTTAAGAAAATATACAGCGGACACGGGGAAGACGTTCACCATGTGCAGGAGTTGATCACCGAGCGGCTCTCGAAGCAGCACAAACGCGCAATGAAAGTGTTGGAAATGCTGCCAGAAGGCGCGGATGAAAAAACTGTCTTCGAGCTGACGAAAGAGTTGTTTCCTTATAAGTACAAATCAGAAACTGGTTTGACGCTGTCAGAGACAATCGGGCAAGTTGATTACTTATTAGAGGACGGTTTGATTATGGAGCGTCTTGGTGATGACGGCATCTTCTACTATAAAAAAGCGTGAAAAAAGGGCAAAAAGACTGGGGAAAAGCGCAGAAATGCGAACATATGTGTGGTATAATGGAGAAGTAACATAAGGTGGAAGTTCATAGGCGGGGCAGATCCCATTTCTCCTTTCCGGTACTTGCCCGGACGGGGAAGGAGGTGATGCGAATGACAGTTTTCCAAGCACTGACGCTGATGCTCAGCTTTTCAGGGCTGATGGTTTCGATCATCATGCTGTCCTATACTTTTACGAAAAAAAAGTAAACCGCCTGTGCCTCCCAGCATAAGGTGCGGTTTACTTCTGTACGGATATGCGATTCGCTATGAGCGATACTTTCATGTTACAGGCCGGTGGGTGTTCCAGCACCTGCCGGCTTTTTCATTTCTTCTTCTGCCATCATTATATCGATTTTCCGGTTAATTTGCAACGAAGTGCTATCCTTCTTGCGTCAGAAGTTGCATGCGTCGTTCAGCTGCTTATGCATACTAGAAAAGAAGGTGCGACTCTGACACTCGGATATTTAATTACATAAGGATTTTAGAAAAAGAACCATAAATAAGCAAACAAGAAGTTCCAAGGAGATCAAGAGACAGGGCAAGGAAGCTACATTCCGGGCCTTGTTTTTTTGATTCGTGAGAAAAAGTCGAAAAGAAATGTGTAGAATGTAATTAAATTCACTTGCATACATAAATATAACATGATATTATTTGTATATTCATTTCAAAACATGTATAAAAATTCACTTGGGAGGTTTTAAATATGAACAAAAAAGTCGTACTAGCATATTCAGGTGGTTTAGATACATCGGTGGCAATTCCATGGTTGAAGAGTGAGGGTTATGATGTCGTAGCAGTTTGCCTCGATATCGGGGAAGGCAAGGATCTGGACTTCATCAAGAACAAAGCACTTCAAGTCGGTGCGGTTGAGAGCTACATGATCGATGCGCGTGAAGAGTTCGCTGATGAATATGCACTTATTTCTATGCAGGCACATACATTATATGAAGGAAAGTACCCACTTGTATCAGCACTCTCTCGTCCGTTGATCTCGAAAAAGCTTGTCGAAATCGCTGTCGCAACTGGTTCTGACGCTGTGGCACATGGCTGTACAGGAAAAGGGAACGACCAAGTGCGTTTCGAAGTCTCGATCAAGTCACTCAATCCAGACCTGGCAGTGATTGCACCTGTACGTTCATGGGGCTGGTCACGTGACGAAGAGATCGCTTATGCAAAAGAGCATAATGTTCCGATTCCCGCGACACTTGATTCACCGTATTCAATTGATCAAAACTTGTGGGGCCGTGCGAACGAATGTGGCATCCTGGAAGATCCATGGGCTGCACCACCTGAAGAAGCGTACGACGTGACGAATGCACTTGAAAACACGCCTGATACTGCGGACATCATCGAAATCGATTTCGTCCAAGGGGTTCCTGTTTCGTTGAATGGCATTTCGTATAAATTCCATGAACTCATTCTTGAATTGAACGAAATTGCAGGCAAGCATGGCGTCGGCCGTATCGACCACGTCGAAAACCGTCTTGTCGGAATCAAATCACGTGAAATCTATGAAGCACCAGCTGCTATGACATTGATCGCAGCGCACAAAGAGCTTGAAGACATCACACTTGTAAAAGAAATGGCACACTTCAAGCCAGTCATCGAAAAACAACTGACGGAATTAATCTATGAAGGTCTATGGTTCTCACCACTTCGCCAAGCACTTCAGGCATTCCTGAAAGAAACACAAAAGTTCGTCAACGGAACGGTACGGGTGAAACTGTTCAAAGGACATGCAATCGTCGAAGGACGTAAATCACCGAACTCGCTCTACAACGAGCAATTGGCGACGTATTCGACGGATGATACATTCAACCACGCTTCAGCTGTCGGCTTCATCGAACTTTGGGGCCTTCCAACTGTCGTCAACGCGATGGTCAATAAGAAAGACGTCGATGTGACAGCGCAGGTGAAAGAGAAGGTGAAAGCATGACCAAATTATGGGGCGGCCGTTTCCAAAAGACGGCCGAACAATGGGTCGATGAATTCGGAGCATCCATTGCATTCGACCAAAAGCTTGTCATGGAAGACTTGGCGGGCAGTAAAGCACACGTGAAAATGCTCCAGGCATGCGACATCCTGTCGCAAGAAGATGCTGAGTTGATCTTGTCGGGCCTCGGGATACTTGAGCAAAAAGCGCAAGCAGGGAAACTTGCGTTTTCCGTTGCCAATGAAGACATCCATCTGAACTTGGAGAAATTCCTGATCGATGAGATCGGACCAGTCGGCGGCAAGCTGCACACAGCGAGAAGCCGGAATGATCAGGTCGCGACGGATATGCATTTGTATTTAAAGAACCGTGTCCAGGAAATTATTGCGGAAGTCCAAGTGTTCCAAGGAGCGATTGTCGAACAGGCGGAAACGCACGTCGAGACGATTGTTCCAGGATATACGCACTTGCAGCGTGCGCAGCCGATTTCTTTCGGTCACCACCTCATGACGTACTTCTGGATGCTTGAGCGCGACAAGGAGCGTTTGACGGAATCGTTGAAACGGATTGATATGTCCCCGCTCGGAGCGGGTGCAATGTCCGGGACAACTTTCCCGATCGACCGTGAATTATCTGCGGAGTTGCTCGGCTTTTCAGACGTTTACGCCAACAGCTTGGACGCAGTGAGCGACCGTGATTTCATCCTGGAATTCCTCAGCAATGCATCGGTGCTGATGATGCACCTTTCCCGCTTTGCGGAAGAGATCATTCTGTGGTCGAGTGAGGAATTCCGTTTCATTGAACTTGATGATACGTTCTCGACTGGCTCGAGCATCATGCCGCAAAAGAAAAATCCGGATATGGCAGAACTGATCCGCGGGAAGACCGGCCGCGTCTACGGCAACTTGTTTTCACTGTTGACGACGCTCAAAGGCTTGCCACTTGCTTATAACAAGGACATGCAGGAAGACAAGGAAGGCATGTTCGATACGGTGCATACATTGATGGGCGCATTGCCGATTTTCGAAGGCATGGTCCGCACGATGACCGTTCGTACGGATTCGATGGAAAAAGCGGTTCAGTCCGACTTCTCGAACGCCACGGAGCTTGCCGATTACTTAGCAGCAAAAGGAATGCCGTTCCGTGAAGCTCACGACGTGACAGGGAAGCTCGTGTTCCTTTGCATCCAGCGCGGCTATTATTTGAAAGACTTGCCGCTTGCGGATCTGCAAGAAGTAAGTGAATTGATCGAAGCGGACATCTACAAGACGCTTCTTCCGAAAACGGCTGTCGAGCGCCGGAATTCGCTTGGTGGCACCGGTTTTGAACAAGTCAAAAAACAATTGGAACAAGCCAAATATTTGCTTGGGCAAACTGTTCAATCTTGAGCCGGTCCACATACCGGAACCGTCCTCCATCCCCCCGGAGGACGGTTTTTTTGTGCTTTTGTTTCATTAACGAAAAAAGTGGTTATTGATTAAGAACAAATGTTCTTATATGATGAAGGAAGGAGGTGGTTGGATGTATGAGCATGCCGGAGAACGTCCGATCATCTGTCTCGATATGCGCAGCTTCTATGCGAGCTGTGCGGCACTTGAACATGGATTGGATCCACTGACCGCCTGCATCGCGGTGATTGGGAACCAAGACCGGAGAGGGAGTGTCGTGCTCGCGGCTTCCCCGACGCTAAAACGGCAATTCGGCGTGAAGACAGGCACACGGCTGTTCGAGATCCCGGACGATCCACGTATTTTGAAAATCGAACCACGCATGGGTTTTTTTCTGGAGGTCTCGATGGAAATCACGCGGCTTTTAACCCGTTACGTGCCGCACGAAGCGATTCACGTTTATAGTGTCGATGAAAGTTTTGTAGATTTGAGCGGTACCGAACATTTATGGGGCAGCGTGGAAGAAGCGGTCGTCAGTATTCGGGACGACATCATCCAGCAATTTTCGCTGCCTTCAGCGATCGGAGCCGGCCCGAATATGCTGATGGCGAAGTTGGCGCTCGATTTGGAGGCGAAGAAAGAGGGCTTTGCCCACTGGACATACGCGGATGTGCCGCAGAAGCTGTGGCCGGTGACACCACTCAGCAAGATGTGGGGAATCGGCGGGCGCATGGAACGGACAATGAATGGCATGGGCTTGTTTGCCGTTGGGGATATCGCGAAAGCCGAGCTGACAGAACTGGAGGCGGTCTTCGGCATTCTCGGCAACCAGCTTTATCACCATGCATGGGGTATCGATCTTTCGGAACTCGGCGCGCCGTTATTGGAAGGACAGACAAGCTACGGCAAAGGGCAGATCCTGTACCGTGATTACGTCACAGTGGAAGAGATTCTGGTCGTCCTGCTCGAAATGACAGAAGACGTGGCGAAACGGGCACGGACTGCAGGGCGAGCGGGCCGGACGATCTCATTGTCGGTCGGTTACAGTAAGCATGCGTTCGGCGGGGGCTTCCATCGCTCGCGGTCACTCGATGAAGCGACGAACGAGACGATGAAAATCTATGAAGTATGCAAGGAACTGCTCGCGAAGTTCCACGACGGGCGGCCGGTGCGTAAGTTGTCGCTGACAGTCGCGAACTTAGAAGATGAAACGTCGATGCAGCTCAGCTTGTTCGAGCGGCGCAAGTGGGAAAAGCGGAAGCTCGGCGGTGCAGTCGATGCGCTACGAGATAAATACGGATCCACTGCAGTACTCCGGGCAGCATCCTACACCGCGGCCGGCACAGCGAGGGAGCGGGCGAAGTTGATCGGGGGGCATCTCGACGGGCGAGCGGAGGCGAAGGACTGATGTTTTCATCTCCGACACTTCCATACGTTGTCATAAAACCTTCACAACAAAATAGGGGAATCACGGGGCTGAATTTGATAAGATGGGAGAAGTAGAGATAGGAGTGAATCAATTGGGCTCGGATATCAACTTATTCCTTGCGTTCGGTGCAGGGTTTCTCAGCTTTATATCCCCGTGTACATTGCCGCTATATCCGGCGTTCCTGTCGTATATCACTGGCATGTCGATAGATGAGATCAAATCGGATCGCAAAGTCATGCAGCGTAGAGGAATGTTCCATACATTATTCTTCCTGCTCGGATTCTCGACGATTTTCATCGCACTCGGATTCAGTACATCATTTTTCTACGAATTCTTCCTGCAATATGAGGAATTGATTCGTCAAATTGGTGCCATCTTCATCGTTCTATTCGGACTGATGATCACAGGTGTGTTCCAACCGAAATTCTTGATGCGCGACCGGAAAGTGTCGTTCAAGAACCGGCCATCTGGATTTGCCGGCACGTTCCTGATCGGCTTCGCTTTCGCAGCGGGCTGGACACCATGTACGGGACCAATCATCGGCGCCATTTATGCGCTTGCTGCGACGAACCCGGGATCCGGTGTTTGGTACATGCTCGCTTACGTATTCGGCTTTGCAATTCCATTCTTCATCTTGTCGTTTTTCGTGACACGCCTCGGCTGGTTGCGCAAGAATAGCCAGAAAATCATGAACCTTGGTGGCTATATCATGATCGGTGTCGGTGTTTTGTTGTTCTTCGACGGACTGACATACATCATCCGTATCTTGACGCCGTTCTTCGGTGGCTTCCAAGGGTTCTAACAGAAAAAGCAGGTGGGCATGATGAGGAAAATCGATTCATTGGCGGACTTTCATCAGTTGAAGAAAGAGGAAGCATCATTCCTTCTTTTCATCAAGACCGATGGCTGTTCCGTATGTGACGGCTTGCTGCCGCAAGTCGAAGAGCTGGAGAAAGAAGACAGCCTGCCGTTTTACATGGCGAATGCCAGCCAGCTGCGGGAATTGGCAGGGGAGCTGCTGCTGTTTTCGGCTCCTGTCGTCCTTCTTTTCGCTTTCGGACGCGAATACGCACGTTTTGCGCGTTTCGTGCCGATGGGGGAATTGACCGCGAAAATTACTGCATTGGAGGCGGAACTGGATGTTTGAAGCGATTCCACCGGTGCTGCTGTTGGTCGTCTCGACGGTCGGTGCAGCGGCGATGGGCATATTGATGATTTTCGTACGGTCCCGTTCGGCTAAGAAACCGGCTTCCATCAAGAAAATCATCTTGCCGCCGCTGTTCATGTCAACAGGAGCATTGATGTTCATTTTCCCTTTCTTCCGTGTCGCACCACTTCAAATTCTCGAAGCGCTCGGAGTCGGAATCATCTTCTCGACGGTTTTGATCTGGACCTCGAAATTTGAAGTCCGGGAAGGACGCATTTATTTGAAGCAATCGAAAGCATTCATTTTCATTCTGATCGGGTTGTTGGCCCTTCGTGTCGCGATGAAGTTCTTCCTGAGCGCGACAATCGATGTTGGCGAGCTTGGCGGCATGTTCTGGATCCTCGCATTTGGCATGATTGTCCCGTGGAGACTTGCGATGCTATGGCAATATAAACGACTAAAAGAAAAAATAGAAAGCGCCGTTCCTGCATAAGGAAAGGCGCTTTCTTCTTTTTTAACGGACCGATTTCTCGAAATATTGCTCATACGGAATTACGTCGATCTCCATCTCATCAAGCTTTTTGCGGAGGAATTTATGATCGCGCTTCGGCGTTGCAAGAATGTAGCCGCGGATGATGTGATCCATATCGAGCCTCTTTGCCTTTTCCTCGAGCAGGACTTGTCCGATGCGGCCAGCAATTTTCTGCTTTGCCACCGGACGGAACAGCTCTGGCACCGGCTGTGTCAGCTCGTTCAGTAATGCCTTGTCTTCGTCTTTCCATAGATGAATGGTTTTATCTACGTAATACTCTTCCCAGTTCAAGTCGGACAATCCGTCTTTCTTCGGCAAGGACTTCAAGAATTTGCGGAACATGAAGTAGCCCCCGATCGCGAAAGAACCGATCAGCACTGCTCCCCAAAATAAGATAAACCATAAGAACCAACCATCAAGCATTGCTCTGTCACCTCGTTCAGTAATATCTCCATTATAGAAGGGTTTTTGAAATAATTCATCCAAAACGTATCTTTTTTTCGATCCGGCTCCTATATAGCGGTTGAAAGGAGGTGATCACGATGGCGAGAAGTGAATTCAAAGCAGCAAGCATCCGCTGTACATTCGATAACGGCCTCGACGATGCAGGCAAAATGAAGAAGAAAGTGAAGTCGTACCATAACGTCACGGAAGCAGCACAGCCGACAGAGATTTATAACGCAGTCCAAGTACTGACAGAGCTTGGGACGAAGCCGCTGTTGTTCCTAGAGAAGCAGAGCGGATTGAGCATTTTCCAATAATCGAAAGGGGGAATAAGGAATGGCAAAAACGTTGGAATTGATTTTTCAGACATCTGCAGGGAAGGATGTCACATTGACGGTGGAGGATCCGCGTGAAGATGTGACGGAAGCGGAACTTGCAGCTGGCATGGCAGCTGTCATTGCACAAGGGATCTTTGAAGTGGAAGGATCCTTGCTTGCGACCGCAAAAGCGGCACGTGTCATCGACCGGACTGTCGTCGATTACGCGATTTAATACGAAATCAGAAGGAGCTCTCCGCTTGGAGGGCTCCTTCTTTGAAGGAACGGAGGGAGCGGGATGGAGGAATGGATGCGTTGGATCCAGGAGCTCGGGTTTCCGATATTCGTGTCATTTTACTTGATGCACCGGGTCGAAACGAAGCTCGTAGCGATTCACGAAGCATTGCTTGCCTGGAAGCCTTGATTTTCACAAAATCGTGACAAACAAACGATTAGATGCCTTGCCCGGCACCTGCCAGTCAGCTAAGATTAAGGCAATAGGTGGCGGAGGCGAGGATATGCGTTATTTGAAATGGTGTATACCGGCTGTGCTTTTGTTTTTACTTGCAGCGTGCGGAGAGCAGTCGATCGAGGAATTTTCACATGTCGATCAACGGGGAGAGCAAGTATCGCTTGACCAATTGAAAGGGACACCGTGGCTCGCGGCGTTCATCTTTACGAACTGTACAACAGTGTGTCCGCCGATGGTTTTCAACTTGGCGGAAATTCAGGATGAGTTAGTGGCGGATGGTATGGAAGATTACCGCATTGTGGCGTTCACGGTTGACCCGCAGGACGATACGCCGGAGAAGATGCAGGCGTATTTGGATAACTTCCCGATTCCTGATCAGTCGAAGTGGCACTTGCTGACAGGTTATGAGCAAGATGACATCCGGGACTGGGCAGCTGATAACTTCAAGATGTTCATCAAAGACGATCCGACGTCCGATCAAGTCATCCACGGCACGACATTCTACCTTGTCGACCGGGACGGCGTCGTCACGAAAAATTACGACGGCTATACGGATGTTCCGAAAGACATGATCCGGATCGATCTGGAGAAATTAGTGGAGCAATAAGAAAAAAAACCGGCTTACAGACCGGTTTTTTCTTGTTTCAACAAGTCGCGGATTTCCATGAGCAACTCTTCTTTCGTATCAAGCAATGCTGGTTCTTCCACTGGTTCTTCAGGTCTCTTGCGTTTAAATTTCGTAAGGATGCGGATGACCATGAAGATCGAGAACGCAATGATGAAGAAATCGATGATTGATTGAGCGAAAATACCATAGCGTAATTCCGCTCCGTTTAATGTATAAGTCCAATCTTCTACGCTGACGCCGCCGAGCAAGATCCCGACCGCTGGCATGATGATATCTTCCACCAAAGAAGAAACAATCTTACCGAATGCTGCACCGATGACGACAGCGACTGCCAAATCGAGCACATTCCCTTTCAAGGCGAATTTCTTAAAATCCTCCCACATACAATCACCACCTTTGATTCCATCATACTGTTTCTCAGCGGTTCATACTATAGGGAATTCAGTGATGAAAGCAATTTTTTTTCGGCTATGATACACTAGGAAAAAAGAGATCTAGGTGTGAAGGATGAAAAAGAAAATGAAAAAGCGGCGATTACGTGCCCGGTGGCTATTTTTACTGCTCCTTGCACCTGCACTGCTCGTAATAGCGACAACAGCGATGCTTGTCATTTATATCGTGAATGCAGATTCTCTCAAATCAGCAGTCAAGGATCTTCCTGACACATGGACGGAAGTGCAATTGCCGGAAGAAAATATCCCATTATATAAAGAAGCGGCGGAAATATACGGCATTCCGTGGCAGCTGCTTGCAGCACATCATCGAATTGAAACGAAATTCTCCACTATGGATCCATTGTTGTCGCCGGTAGGAGCGGAAGGGCACATGCAATTCATGCCCTGTACATTCGTCGGCTGGTCCCATCCCACTTGTTCCGACCTAGGGGCAGGAGAGATTCCGGAAGAAGACAAGACCGATCCGGACGTCATCGCACATTATGGTGGCTACGGAGTGGATGGGGACGGCGATGGTATCGCAGATCCGTATAATCTGGTGGATGCACTCCATAGCGCAGCTCATTATTTGTCGGATAATGGAGCGGCGGATGGTGACTTGGACGGAGCGATTTTTGAATATAACCGCTCCGAGAAATACGTCAAAGACATTCTTCATTATTACCATCTATATGAACAGGAATACGTTTCCGAATAACAAAACGGAAGAGCCGCCCGGCAGTCAGCAATTGACGTGCAGGACGGCTCTTTTCGAATCCAAAAAGATTGCCCCGGAAGTCATGTTTGATGACTTTCGGGGCAATCCGTATACCCTTTGTCTTAGCGGCGTTTGCCTTTGTTCATCGATCCCATGATCAAGCTGAGAACGAAGACGAAGATCAAAGCACCGATCAATGCTGGGATGATGGCAACGTCCCAAATGACAGGACCCATATCTCCGAGGATCAGTCCGCCGAGCCATGCACCGATGATCCCTGCAATGATATTACCGATAATGCCGCCTGGCACGTCTTTACCGAGGATCATACCAGCTAGCCAACCGATGATCCCACCCATGATTAAATAAAGAATAATACCCATGTGTAACACTCCTTTTGATTAGAATGATTGCTGTACAGTCATCTATAACCTTATTTAGGAGGAATGAAACATAAAGGCTAATATTTTTTACCGGATGTCCGCACCTAAAGTATCTTGAAAGTGCGACAACGCCCATTGGTGGCCGGCCGGATTGAAGCTGGCGACGGCATCTTTATGGACAACGATCTTAAATCCTTTATTATATGCATCGACTGCCGTATGGAGCACACAAATATCCGTGCAGACCCCTGCAAGGTGGAGTTCCTTGATGTTCCGTTCGCGCAGCAGGATCTCAAGATTCGTACCGGCAAATGCGCTGTAACGGGTCTTGTCCATCCAGGTAATGTTTTCTTTATGCTGTTCATAAATTGATGCAAGTCGTCCGTACAATTCGCGTCCAGCCGTCCCGTGGATGTTATGGGGAGGGAACAAGGCGCTTTCCGGATGGTACGGATCACCTTCGAGATGCATATCGACCGGCATGACGACGAAATCCCCGTTCGCGACAAACTCTTCCGTCAGCGAGCAGATGGCTTCTTCAATCGCCTGGCCTGGTTCGCCACAAGTCAACGCACCATCGTCTGCAACGAAATCTACGGTGTAGTCAACGACCAATAATGCTTTTTCCATGATAACCAACTCCTTTGGCACTATTATAGCAAAGAAAAAAGTCTTTCGACCTGGAAACTAAAAGTTGTACATAGTCCGAATATTCGGTATAATAGAATGAAAAAGGAGTAGTGAAAGCCATGAAATATGAGAATGTAGAGAAGTTGAACCGGCAAGGAAAGATTTTCGTCGTTTGCCACACGCTCGTTATATTCCTCATGGCTATGGACGTCAGCATGTTTGCATGACACGTGAAACCCCCGGAAGTGATTCTTCCGGGGGTTGTTCTGGATAATGATTATTCGCTTTCTGGAACGGTCGGCTTCAGACGGGTGATGGAGTCTTTCAGGATCCGTGCAGCAGAATCAAGCGAGACGCCGAGGATTTCCTGGATTTCTTCAAGTTTTCGATCTTCGACAGCATACAGGTAGTGAACGTAGGCAAAGCGGATATCGCCGGAGCGGATTGGCATCCCGACGAACGTCGACAGCGCTTCCGTATAATCGGACAGCGAGCCGAGATGGAAGGCGGTGTAGCGTCCATCGACTTTTGAGGACAATAAATAATCGGTGCCGCGGAACACGGCGCGTTCAATCGCCTCGTTCATGATGAGAATCTCTTTGCCGACGAACTTCAGCCGGCTTACATAGCCGTCTTTCTTTTCGATTGTCAATTTCATCGAGTGGCCGAGGTCCTCGAAGCTGCCGATATTGATGCTGGTCATGTCGCGCAGACGGAGCCCGCGCAAGTAGAGGATATAGAGCACTTTCGCATTGAGCGGCAAGTCGCTCGACAGGACCGCATTCTTTTTATCCAGCAGCACTTGATAGTCCAAGTGGATGTCGGGAGGAGAGAGGTCCAGTTTCTCAGAAAACTTGAATTTCGGCATGAAGTCGGCCGGGATGCGTCCGACGCGCCACATATAGTCGAACCACTGGCGGATGAAGACGATTTTCCGGTTCAACGTACTATCTTTGATTCCGGTTTTCCGTTGCTCGAGCAAAAATTGCTGAATGTCCCGCGGCCGGATTTCGTGCGGTTCGACCGGTTTCTTATATTTGCGGTTCAAATAGGCGAGAAGCGTGCGGATCAGCTGCACTTCATGAATGACAGTGTTAGGGCTGATCCCGTTTTTGAGACGATATTTTTCATAACCGTACGGCATCGGGAAGCACCTCTTTTTTTCTTTATTATACCATTTTTCTTAGCAGAACATATGTTTTTAACCTCTAAGAGTATACGTCTTTTAATAGAATATATAATTACATATGGATTCTATCCCAATAACAAAAAATACCGACAAGAAAAGAGAGAAATATAGCTTTGAAATGATGATTAAGGGTATGATTTCACTAATGAGAGAAGATGGGGAGGTGTAAGAATGTTCAAAGATGAGAACGCGAAAATCCGATACGACGTTTTGAAGGCGGTCGAAGGGCTGGATGATGAACGCTTGAACACGAAGCCCGATGATGGCAGCTGGTCCGCGATGCAAGTGCTCGATCATATGCAGAAGATGGAATGGGTCATTGCGACGAACGTCGAGAAAGAATTGGAGAAGGAAAAAAACATCAAAGCAGTAAAAAAGCCGATTCAAGTGACCATCAGCCGGGCCGTGAAAGTCGAAGCACCGAAGTTCGTCGTGCCGACTGGAGAATTTGTTTCGCTGGAAGAGATGAAGGAGAAGCTTAATCTGTCGCACAACAAACTATATGAAGTGTACGACACCGCGCCGAAACATCTGTTGGAGGAAAAATCATTGCCGCATCCGGTGTTTAGCCGGCTACCGCTCAGTCAGTGGTTCCCATTCGTCGGGCTGCACGAAAAGCGACATTTAGCGCAGTTGCGGGAGACCTTAAACAAAATTGATGCAAAAACAATTAAGTCATAAGAAAAACTTATGAGAAACAATAATTTTAATGTAATTTACTTATCTTCATGCTTTCGGTATGATGGAAGAGGAGAAAAGCGGGCTTAATCGCTTTTTTATATGATTTAAAGGAGGAACTCATTATGTCAAAGAGCAGTTTGCATAATAGCCGTACTTCCTTTGAGCTAGGCGGAAAAACGTATAACTTTTACCGTCTTGCTGCATTGGAAGAAGCGGGAGTCGCGAATGTATCGCGCCTGCCATACTCAGTAAAAGTATTATTGGAGTCCGTATTGCGCCAGCACGACGGATATGTCATCAAAGACAACCACGTAGAACAATTGGCAAAATGGACGGAAGGTCCGGACAAAGAAGCGGAAGTGCCGTTCAAGCCTTCACGCGTCATCTTGCAAGACTTCACAGGTGTTCCTGTTGTCGTCGACCTTGCAGCGCTTCGTTCAGCTATGGCTGAAATGGGTGGAGATCCGAACAAGATCAACCCTGAAATTCCAGTAGACCTTGTCATTGACCACTCGGTACAAGTTGACAACTACGGAACTTCCGATGCACTACGCATCAACATGGAGCTTGAATTCGAACGGAACGCTGAGCGTTATCAGTTCCTATCCTGGGCTCAAAAAGCATACGACAACTACCGCGCTGTTCCACCTGCAACTGGTATCGTCCACCAAGTAAACTTGGAGTATTTGGCGAATGTTGTTCATGCAGTCGAAAACGAAGACGGTACATTCGAAGCATTCCCTGATACATTGGTCGGTACGGACTCGCACACGACAATGATCAACGGAATCGGTGTCCTTGGATGGGGCGTCGGCGGAATCGAAGCGGAAGCTGGCATGCTTGGCCAGCCATCTTACTTCCCGATCCCTGAAGTCATCGGTGTGAAAATGACTGGCGAATTGCCAAACGGCGCAACTGCGACGGACTTGGCTTTGAAAGTTACTGAAACACTTCGCAAAAAAGGCGTTGTCGGCAAATTTGTCGAGTTCTTCGGCCCTGGCGTTACGAAATTGCCTCTTGCAGACCGTGCAACGATTGCCAACATGGCACCGGAATACGGCGCAACTTGCGGTTTCTTCCCAGTAGACGAAGAAGCGCTTGACTACATGCGTTTGACTGCACGTGATGCAGACCATATCGCTGTTACAAAAGCTTACTTGCAAGCAAACGATATGTTCTTCACTGTTGAAAACGAAGATCCAATCTACACTGACGTAGTGGAACTTGACCTTTCAGCAATCGAACCGAACCTAGCTGGACCAAAACGCCCGCAGGACTTGATTCCACTTTCCCAAATGAAAACGGAATTCAACAAAGCGATCACTGGCGAAGAAGGCCCGCACGGTTTCGCGCTAAGCAACGAAGAAATCAATAAAACTGCAACTGTCAACTTCAAAGATGGCAAATCAGTAGAAATGAAAACAGGTGCTTTGGCAATCGCTGCCATCACATCTTGTACAAACACTTCTAACCCGTACGTAATGCTAGGCGCAGGTCTGGTTGCGAAGAAAGCTGTCGAAAAAGGCTTGACTCCACCAGCATACGTCAAAACATCACTTGCACCAGGTTCGAAAGTTGTTACTGGTTACCTTCAAGATGCCGGTCTTCTTGACTACATGAACCAAATCGGCTTCAACCTTGTCGGCTACGGCTGTACGACATGTATCGGGAACTCTGGCCCATTGCTTCCAGAAATCGAAGAAGCAATCCTTGACAACGACATGCTCGTTTCATCTGTCCTTTCCGGGAACCGTAACTTTGAAGGCCGTATCCACCCACTCGTGAAAGCGAACTACTTGGCGTCTCCGATGCTGGTTGTTGCTTACGCACTTGCTGGTACTGTGGACATCGACTTCGAAGTGGATCCAATCGGCACTGACAAAGATGGCAACGCAGTATTCTTCAAGGATATCTGGCCATCAACTGAAGAAATCAAAGAAATCGTCAAATCAACTGTTACTCCTGACTTGTTCCGCAAAGAGTACGAGCGCGTATTCCACGAGAACGAAGCTTGGAACGCAATTGAAACAAACGACGATTCACTATATGACTTCGACGACAAATCGACTTACATCCAAAACCCGCCGTTCTTCGAAGGTCTTTCGAAAGAACCGCAACCGATCCAGACGCTTGCTGGCTTGCGTGTAATGGCGAAGTTTGCGGATTCGATCACGACAGACCACATTTCTCCAGCAGGTGCGATCGGTAAAGATACACCCGCAGGGAAATACTTGCGTGAAAACGGCGTCGAGCCACGTAACTTCAACTCATACGGTTCACGCCGTGGGAACCACGAGGTCATGATGCGCGGTACGTTCGCGAACATCCGCATCCGTAACCAAGTGGCTCCAGGTACGACTGGTGGGTTCACGACTTACTGGCCAACTGGCGAAATCATGCCGATCTATGATGCATGTATGAAGTATCAAGAACAAGGCACTGGTCTTGTTGTACTTGCTGGTAAAGACTACGGCATGGGCTCTTCCCGTGACTGGGCTGCGAAAGGAACATTCCTTCTTGGCGTCAAGACAGTTATCGCGGAAAGCTACGAGCGTATCCACCGTTCGAACCTTGTGATGATGGGTGTTCTTCCGCTTCAATTCGTAAACGGAGAAAACGCTGAATCTCTCGGCTTGACTGGACACGAAACAATCGCAGTCAACTTGACGGATGATGTGAAACCACGTGACGTCTTGACTGTTACAGCTGTTGCTGAAGACGGTAAAGTCACTGAGTTCCAAGCATTGGCTCGTTTCGACTCTGAAGTCGAAGTTGACTACTACCGTCACGGTGGTATCCTGCAAATGGTTCTTCGCAACAAGCTTTTGGAAGCATAAGATCAGAAGATGAAAAGCTGCCCCCGGGCAGCTTTTTTCTTATGGCTGAATTCAGGGAATGTTTGAATGAATATGCATCGGACAATAAAGTGCCGGAATCGGACAGTATCTTTCGCAAATTGGACGTTAAATCCTTTTATTGGAAAAATATTTATCTCCTACAGAAAAGAATCAACAAAACACCTAGTAAAATAGTCTTTTCCTTTAGAATTCCACGCAGATTTCTGTATACTTACTGTTGAGGTGAACATAAAATGTTTATTAGTGAAAAGGAAATCGAAATCCGTTATGCTGAAACCGACCAGATGGGTGTCGTCTATCATGCGAACTACATCATTTGGCTAGAAATCGGGCGGACGCAATTGATCCAAGATCTCGGCTTTACATACGCTGGCATGGAAGCGGACGGCTACTTGTCGCCTGTCACGGACGTGTCGATCCAGTACAAGGCAGCCCTCCGCTACGGCCAAAAGGCGATTGTCCGGACATGGATTGAAGACCATGGCCGACTGCGCACGACATATGGCTACGAAATTCTCCATGAAGATGGCACAATCGCCGCAAAAGCGACATCGGAACACGTTGTCGTGAAGAAAGAGAACTTCCGGCCGGTATCGCTCGTAAAAGTAGATCCGGCATGGGATGCCAAATACAAGCAAGTGAAAAGAAGTGAAGCTGATGGCGTTCGGCGTTAAGCGGGAGGAATTGCAGCGCTGGAAACAAGGAGTCACTGCAGGTGACATCGTCTTTTTTACCCATTACTGGAAAGACCCTCGTTTTCCGGGCTGTGATACAGTCACAAAGGTCGGATGCAGCGACTTGGATCGGCTCGCTGAGTGGGGGAAGAAATACGGGCTGAAGGCCGAATGGATGGATTTGCGCGGTGAATACCCGCACTTCGATTTGTTTGGGGAGCACCAGGAGCGGGTTTTGAAGGCAGAGGGGCAGACGGATCAGCTTCACCGTTTTTTACCATGGACTGAATGAAAAGAGGAGACACTCCGGCCCCCGTGTTAGGTGCCGAAATGTCTCCTTTCCCTGTCATTCATATTGATAGGATAATTCCTCGGATTCACTTTGGATTGAAACGATCAGATCGTGATCATCGAAATACCAGAGATCGGTTTTTTCAATGAAGTACGTGACGCCGGCCTGTTCGACGGAAACTGCCGCTTCGTGTGGTTCATCGATCGTCACACCAAGTGAAAAGCCTGGCTGCAAACCGCCTGAGCCTCCGTAACGGACGAAAAAGCGGACCGATTCGTTCTCTTCGACGTCCATCTCTTCATGAAACCATTTAAATGCTTCTTCTGTGATTTGAATTTTCACATCAACACGTCCTTTCAACTGTTCACCACTTAATTTTCGGCTCAGTGCCTGCACGGATCCGGCCGATATTCGCGCGGTGGCGGTAGATGATGAAGCTTGCTAAGATCAAGATAACGACCAAGAATGGATAGTCCCCTGTATTTAGTGCATAGATCAATGTGTAGATGACTGCGACAACCGCAAGGATGATGGAAGAAAGAGAAACCATCTTCGTCAGTTTCAGCGTAATCAGCAGTACTGCCACGGCAAGGAAAAATAGTGGCCACTGGTAGCCGAGCAACAAACCGCCCGATGTCGCAACGGCTTTTCCGCCTTTGAATTTCGCGAAGACCGGGAACATATGCCCGACGACCGCAAGGACACCGAGGATGAGCGGGTGGATGTCTGTCGCGATGACAAGCGGCAGGAGCGTCGCTGCCGTCCCTTTCAGGATATCCATGATGGTGACGATGAATCCCGCTTTCTTCCCCAGTACACGGAAGGTATTGGTAGCGCCGAGGTTCCCGCTCCCTTTCGTACGGATATCCGTACCGTAAAACCATTTTCCGATCCAAAGGGCGGACGGAATCGAACCGAGCAAATAAGCTAATAAAAGCACAACTGCATTTTCCATGGTAAACTCCTTTTACAAATACTTGTGATAAATTCAGTTTACCACGTGGTCTCTTTGAAGAACAATAGAAGCCAAGCATTCAATAATTCCGTCAAATCATGTATGATAAAAGGAAAAGGAGCGATGACTTTGATTAACAATCCACCAAGAGAAGAAATCAAAGAAATTCTGGATGCTGCGAAAACGATCGCAGTAGTCGGTCTCAGCCCGAACCCGAGCCGGACATCTTATATGGTATCGGAAGCGATGCAGCGTGCAGGCTACCGGATCATTCCGGTGAATCCGGCAGCTGACGAAGTGCTGGGTGAGAAGAGTTACCCTTCATTGAAAGATGTACCGGAGAAAGTCGACATCGTCAACATCTTCCGGCGCAGTGAACACCTGAAAGGGCTGTCTGAAGAATTCCTGCAGATCGATGCGCCCGTGTTCTGGAGTCAATTGAATGTGGTCGACGAGCAGGTATTCGAAGAATTGGCAAACGCCGGCTATACCGTTATCATGGACAGATGCATCAAAGTAGAACATGCCATTTTAAAATAACCGGCTGTTGAAAAGAGCGCATGGCGCTCTTTTTCTATGGTGTTTGACAGACCGTAGCGCTTTCATATACGCTAGGAAGAGGAAAGAACACGAACGTACGTTTTGTTGGAGGGGACAACATGGTCAAAACAAATAAGATGACATATAACGAAGAAGCGATCCAAGTACTCGAAGGGTTGGACGCAGTGCGCAAGCGCCCGGGGATGTACATCGGGTCGACGGATGCACGCGGCTTGCACCACTTGGTCTATGAGATCGTCGACAACTCGGTGGATGAAGCACTCGCTGGATACGGAAGCGAAATCAATGTGACCATCCATGAAGACAACAGCATCACGGTGCGGGACTTTGGCCGTGGGATGCCGACAGGAATGCACGCGAGCGGCAAGCCGACACCGGAAGTCATTTTGACGGTCCTGCATGCCGGTGGGAAGTTCGGCCAGGGCGGCTATAAGTCGAGTGGCGGACTGCACGGCGTCGGGGCGTCTGTCGTGAATGCCTTGTCATCTGTACTCGAAGTGACGATTCACCGGGACGGCAAGAAATACCGCCAACGTTTTGAAGGCGGGGGCAAACCGGCAACTACGCTCGAAGCGATCGGCAAGACGAAGGAAACAGGGACGGCGATCCACTTCCTGCCAGATACGACGATCTTTTCAGTAACGAAATTCAACTATGAGACGCTGTCTGAGCGTTTGCGCGAATCGGCATTTTTGCTGAAGGGCTTAAAAATCGTCCTGAAAGATGAACGTACAGGTGATTCCGAGACATTCTTTTACGAAACCGGCATCGAAGCATTCGTCGCATACTTGAATGAAGACAAAGAAGTGCTCCATAAAGTCGCCTACATCGAAGGCAAACAAGACGAGTTGGAAGTGGAATTTTCGTTCCAGTTCAACGACGGCTACTCAGAGACGATCCTGTCATTCGTCAACAACGTCCGGACACGTGACGGCGGAACGCACGAAACAGGGGCGAAGTCTGCCATGACGCGCGTCTTCAACGAATATGCACGGAAGATCAACTTGTTGAAAGACAAAGACAAGAACCTGGAAGGCTCAGACATCCGTGAAGGGCTGGCGGCCATCATTTCCGTCCGGATTCCGGAAGCGCTGTTGCAGTTCGAAGGGCAAACGAAGAGCAAGCTCGGCACAAGTGTTGCACGCGGCATCGTCGAGACGGTCGTTTCCGAGAAGTTGATGTATTTCCTCGAGGAGAACGCAGAACTGAGCGCGTCTCTCGTCCGGAAAGCGATTCGTGCATCACAGGCACGCCTTGCTGCACGGAAAGCGCGTGAAGATGCAAGGAACGGCAAAAAACGCAAGAAATCGGACGTCTTATTGTCTGGCAAGCTGACACCGGCCCAATCACGCAATGCCAAAAAGAACGAACTGTATTTGGTGGAGGGCGATTCTGCCGGAGGGTCCGCCAAACAAGGGCGTGACCGGACATTCCAGGCGATCTTGCCGCTCCGCGGGAAAGTCGTCAACACGGAAAAAGCGAAACTCGAAGACATCATTAAAAACGAGGAAATCTCCACGATCATCCACGCAATCGGTGGCGGCGTCGCAGCAGATTTCTCGGTCGAAGACATCGCCTACAACAAAATCGTCATCATGACGGATGCGGATACGGACGGCGCGCACATCCAAGTGTTGCTCTTGACGTTCTTCTACCGTTACATGAAACCATTGATCGAAGCGGGCAAAGTGTTCATTGCCTTGCCACCGCTCTATAAAGTGTCGAAAGGTGTAGGCAAAAAGGAAGTGCTCGAATACGCATGGACCGAAACCGATTTGGAAAAAGCCATCAAGAAAATCGGCAAAGGCTACATGATCCAACGCTACAAAGGACTTGGGGAGATGAATGCAGACCAGCTGTGGGACACGACCATGAACCCGGAAAGCCGCACATTGATCCGTGTGACACTGGAAGACAGCGCACGCGCCGAACGCGGTATCACGACGCTGATGGGCGACAAAGTCGAACCGCGTAGAAAATGGATTGAAAGCAACGTCAACTTCGGCATGGAAGATGACGACAACAGCATCTTAGAGAATGATTTGATCCACACAGAGGAGGAGATCGTATGACACAAACCGAGCGCTTTCAAGATCTGCCACTCGAAGAAGTCATCGGCGATCGGTTTGGCCGGTACAGTAAATACATCATCCAAGAACGTGCCTTGCCGGATGCGCGCGATGGCTTGAAGCCTGTCCAGCGCCGAATTTTGTATGCCATGTTCAAAGAAGGCAATACGAACGACAAAGCATTCCGGAAATCGGCCAAAACGGTCGGGAACGTTATCGGCAACTACCACCCGCACGGTGACACATCCGTTTATGACGCCATGGTCCGGATGAGCCAGGACTGGAAAAACCGCCACATGCTCATTGAAATGCATGGGAATAACGGTTCAATGGACGGAGACTCGGCTGCTGCGATGCGTTATACGGAAGCACGCCTTTCCGCGATTTCATCAGAACTGCTCCGTGACATTGATAAACGCACCGTCGAATTCGTTACGAACTTTGACGATACAGATATGGAACCGACCGTTTTGCCGGCACGGTTCCCGAACTTGCTCGTCAACGGCTCGACCGGGATTTCGGCAGGGTATGCGACGGACATCCCGCCGCATGCACTCCACGAAGTGCTCGATGCTGTCCTGATGCGCATCGATAACCCCGACGCAGCGGTCGCCGAATTGATGGAAGTCATCCAAGGACCGGATTTCCCGACAGGCGGCATCATCCAAGGCGTCGACGGCATCCGGAAAGCGTACGAGACCGGAAAAGGCAAAATCGTCGTCCGTGCAAAAGCGGACATCGAGCCGCTGAAAGGCGGCAAAGAACAGATTGTCATTACGGAAATTCCGTATGAAGTGAACAAATCGTCGTTGATCAAGAAAATCGACGACCTTCGCTTTGACCGGAAGCTTGAAGGCATCTCGGAAGCACGTGATGAATCGGACCGTACAGGGCTCCGCATCGTCATCGAGCTGAAGAAGGATGTCCAAGCGGTCGGCATTTTGAACTACTTATACAAAAACACTGACCTGCAAGTGAACTACAACTTCAACATGGTCGCGATCTACAAAAAGCGTCCGGTGCTTATGAGCTTGCCGATGATGCTTGACGCCTACATCGATCACCAAAAAGAGATCATCACGAAACGTTCCGAATTCGACCTGCAAAAGGCGAATGACCGGATGCACATCGTCGAAGGACTTATCAAAGCACTCTCGATTCTCGATCAGGTAATCAAGACCATCCGTGCCTCGAAAGACAAACGCGACGCCAAAAACAACTTGATCGACTCCTTCAGCTTCACCGAAATCCAAGCCGAAGCGATCGTTTCCCTCCAGCTTTACCGCTTGACCAATACAGATATCACCGAATTGCGCAAGGAAGAGGAAGAACTGAAGAAACTGATCGAAGAATTGACGGCGATCTTAACGAAGCCGGCAAAACTGAAAAGCTTGCTGAAGAAAGAACTGAACGGCGTCCGGAAAGCATTCAGCGAACCGCGCCGCTCTATAATTGAAGAGAAAATCCAGGAAATTACGATTACCCGTGAGGTGATGATTCCGAGTGAAGACGTCGTCGTGACAGTGACGAAGGAAGGCTACGTCAAACGTACGAGCCTCCGCTCCCATGCGGCTTCGAATGGAGCGGATTTCGCGATGAAGGACTCGGATCATCTGTTGTTTGCAGAGACGCTCAATACACAACACACACTTTTGATCTTTACGACCGGTGGCAATTTCATTTACCAGCCGATCAACGAACTGCCGGATATCCGCTGGAAAGATCTCGGACAGCACTTGTCCGGCATCGTCCCACTCGACAGTGAAGAGGCCATACTCGCAGCTTACCCGGTCGAAGACTTCAGCCTGGAAGCCCACATCGTCACGGCATCGAAAGACGGCCAAGTGAAACGCTCGTTGCTGAAAGACTATGAAGTGCAGCGTTACTCTAAACCAATCAAGACGATGAACTTGAAAAAAGGTGACGAAATGATCTTCGCTGGCTTTGCAACGTCAGAAACTGAGCTATTCATTGCGACACACGGCGCGTACGGTGTCCGTTTCGACTTGGAAGAAGTTCCGGTCACGGGACTGAAAACGGCCGGTGTCAAAGGCGTCAAACTGAAAGATGGCGACGCGGCAGTATCCGCCGTCCTGCTCGATCCACAGGAACCGAAAGACTTACTGCTCGTGACGCACCGCGGAGCGGCCAAGAAGATGCGCTTAACGGAATTCGAAACCGGCGGACGCGCGAAACGTGGCGTCGTCATACTGAAGGAATTGAAGTCCAATCCACACCGCGTCATGTCCGTTAACGCTGCTGCGAAACACGATTCCTTACTCGTACGGACGGTGAAAGGAATAGAAGTGACGGTTCCAGCTGCGAAGCTGAAGCCGGTCGACCGTTATTCGAATGGCTCGTACATTCTCGATGAAATGACGGATGGCCAAGTGCACGAAGTCTATTTAGTGCCATTCGAGAAAACCGAATAATGATTGTAACCCATCCCACGATTTGTGAGGTGGGTTTTTTCATATGTCGAAGTCTCTGGATGTTCGATTGTTAGAAAGAATTAAAACATCTCGGTTTCTGAGCAAAATACGTGATATATCAGTCGCAATCACTTATGATAAGAACTGCTGTTATTTTAAAATATTTTTAAAGCGAGGTTTTTGGAATGAATGTATTAGTAGTGAAAGCGAATAACCGCCCGGCTTCCGAAGGAGTTTCAAGCAAAATGTTCGAAACGTTCATGGAGTCGATTAAAGGACGCGAAGATTTGAATGTGTCCGTATATGATGTGTTCGAAGAAGATATGCCATACCTTGGCCAAGACTTGTTCAACGCATTCGGGAAACTGCAGAGCGGCGAAGAATTGACGGATATCGAATCACGTCTTCTAGCAGCAAAACAAAAAGCAATGGATGCATTGACTGCAGCAGATACAGTGGTCTTCGCATTCCCACTTTGGAACTTGACGATCCCTGCGAAATTGCAGACGTTCATCGATTACGTCTATGCTGCTGGCTTTGCGTTCAAATACGACGCAGAAGGCAATATGATCCAATTGATGACAGACAAGAAAGCGGTTCTTTTGAACTCACGTGGCGGCATCTACTCAACACCGGAGATGGCTGGGATGGACATGTCGATCAACTACATGCGCAATGTGCTCGGAGGCGTCTTCGGGATGGAGATCATCAGCGAAGTAATCATCGAAGGACACAATGCAATGCCTGCCAAAGCGCAGGAAATCATCGCAGAAGGTCTTGAGCGCGTAGAACGTGTAGCAGACACACTTGCTTTGCAAAACGCATAAGAACGGCTTACAGGAAGAGGAGTGCCCCGTGCACTCCTCTTTTTCTTATGAAATGAACGAGTAATTCGGCTACAATAAGAGAGACAATGGAGCTACTGGAGGAATGAAAGATGATCATCATGGTGAACGGGGCATTCGGTGCCGGAAAGACCAGTGCGGCAAACAGGTTAGTTGAGGAGATTCCAAACAGCATGCTGTTTGATCCGGAAGAAATCGGCTTCATGCTGATGAAGATGGTGCCAGAGCAGATGCGGGAAGAAAAAGCCGGCTCAGAGGATTTTCAAGACTTGTCGATGTGGCGTGAGTGGACAGTCAAACTGGCTGAACACTTTTTAAAAGAATTCGGCAAGCACTTGATCGTGCCAATGACGATACGCCGTCCTGACTATTTGGCGGAAATACGCGGCGGCTTCGAAGCGACGGGAGAGAAGACGTTTCATTTTTGCTTGATTGCGAGTAAAGAGACCATCCACGACCGCTTGCGGATGCGCGGGGAAGAGGAAGGCAACTGGGTGTTCCAGCAGACGGATAAATGTGTCGATGCATACGCGCGTGGCGGTTTCGATGAGACCATCGATACGGAACGGCTGACGACAGAAGAGGTTGTTCAGTACATCATCGAGAAAACACATGCCGTCCATCTGACAAGTCAATAATATTCAGTTAATTCCCTCAATTCGTTTGACAGTACTCGGAGGCATAAAATATACTTGAACGATATTCACGTTGTGCTTAACGAAAGGGGTTTTGTTCATGTTCGTGCCATTGACACCATTAATGCTGGCACACATACGCGACAACATGGCGCACTTCAAAGCACCGAAGTCAGTGGAATTCGTAGAAGAGCTACCGAAGACTGCGACAGGGAAGCTGCAGAAGTTCCGCTTGCGCGAAATGTACTGGAGCGGCTGGAAAAAAGGAAACTGATGTGATGAAGAGACTGCTCATGCTCACATTGCTTCTCCTGCTCGCTGCCTGCTCGCCGGTGAATCAGCTGAAGACACTCGATCATCCATCACCGATGCAAGACTTGCATGCGAGCAGTTCCGGACTATCGCTCGAACTTGTAGAGAATGAATTCACTGAAACGCCCGCAGTCGTTGAGACGATCATCACGAACGACAGTGAGAGCGATTACGAACATGGTCAGTATTACTACATCGAAGTGAACAAAGACGGAGATTGGTACACGATTGTGCATTCGGATTCAGTGTTTTTGGACAACCCAGAACTGACGGATTTCGGCTTATTGCTTGAAGCGGGTGCCGATATTCGTCAAAACTTCGCCTTAGAAGGATTGAAAGTGGAGTTACCTCCGGGGCATTACCGGCTCGTAAAGACGTTTTTGAGTCAGGAACAGCCATTTTATGAGGTATCACTCGCTGTGCCGTTCGACATAACCGAATAACCCAGTTGAAACACCTGTTCAGTCTTAATAAGCGAACAGGTGTTTTCGTCTCGGGGGAATTGGCATTTTTCTAATGAAAACGATGTGTTTATGGGATAGAGGGAGAAGGGAATGGGAAGTGAAAGGGAGCTGGTAGGATGTTCGAGAAAACTGCAGGAAGCTATGTCGTGAAGGGATTGAAACAGTGGAATGTCGATCATTTGTATGGAATGCCTGGGGATTCGATCAATCATTTCATGGAAGAGCTGAGAAAAGAAGATGCCATCCGGTTCATCCAAGTAAGGCATGAAGAGACAGGAGCACTCGCAGCAGCTGCATACGCCAAGCTGACAGGTCACATCGGTGTCTGTATGGCGATTACAGGACCAGGCGCCATACATCTGCAAAATGGACTGTACGATGCCAAAATGGATAAAGTCCCGGTACTTGCGATCGTCGGACAAGTGAGCAGCGAAGAAGTCGGCACAGATACATTCCAGGAAGTGAAGCTGGAATCAATGTTCGAGGAAGTCGCCGTGTTCAATCGCCGCGTGCAAACGGCTGAGCAATTGCCGGATATGCTCCATCAAGCAATCAAGACTGCATATGCAAGAAAAGGACCTGCCGTCTTAATCGTTTCAGATGATTTGTTCAAGGAGAAAGTGAAACGGGAAATGCGGAAGAGTTCTCCGGTCTACACAGCACCACGCATTTACGCTCCGGAAGAAGAACTGAAGAAAGCAATGGAGTTGATCTCTTCTTCGCAAAAAACGATTGTGCTTGCAGGAAAAGGTGTCCACGGAGCGGTTCCGGAGTTCCTGGCATTCGTCGAGAAGTTGAAAGCACCGTTCATTTCATCATTTCCTTCCAAAGGCATGATTCCCGATGATCATCCGCAAAATCTTGGTCATCTCGGACAACTTGGGACGGAACCGGCAAAGAAAGCGATGAAAGAGGCCGATCTGCTCCTATTAGCAGGGACTGCTTATCCGTATCGTGATTATTTACCTGAAAACGCCCCGGCAATTCAAATTGACATCGATCCACTCGTACTCGGCAAGTATTATCCGGCAGATGTGGGGATCACGAGTGATGCAGGGACAGCCTTGGTGTCCTTGACGGAGCGGATAGGTGAACGGAATAGCGATTTTCTGGAAACGTGTTTGAAAATGCGTGCAGACTGGCATAAGCATCTCGATAAGGAACGAAACAAGCAAACGGATGACATGCAGCCACAGCATATGCTGACGGAGATTCAGCGGATTTTGGAGAAAGAGGCGATCGTATCACTCGATGTCGGCAGTGTAACACTCTGGTCAGCGCGCTACCTCGTCTTGTCCGGACAAAAAATGGTGGTGTCTTCGTGGCTCGCGACAATGGGATGCGGTTTGCCAGGTGCTATCGCGGCAAAAATTGCGTTTCCGGAGCGGCAAGTCGTGGCGATCATTGGAGACGGCGGCTTCTCGATGGGCATGCAAGACTTTGTCACAGCGGTCAAATATGATTTGCCGATGACCATTGTCGTGATGAACAACCAAAAGATTCAATTGATTGAGCATGAACAAGCCGAAATCGGCAACGAGCCTACTGGAATCGAATTGGCGAACATCGATTTTGCTGCATTTGCAAGAGCTTGTGGAGGGGAAGGCTACACGGTCGAGACGCAGGAACAACTCGGAGCGGCGTTGCAGCAAGCGAAAAACAGTAAAAAGCCAGTTGTCATCGATGCCTATGTAGAAGATATCTCTCCCGAAACATTATAAAATAAAGAACAGCTCCTCATTCATTCGAGGGGCTGTTCTTGTAGCGAATCTCTACTTTTCCGTGCTTTGTACCATTCATAGCATATTTTCAAAAGGTTGAACGTCAAGATGATAAACAATGTGGTCATAATTGTTTCACGATTGACTGTCAGAAGAAGGAAAAGATTCGTCAGCCAGACAACAAATAATGCAATGAACCGGACAGGCAAGCGTAGCCAGAAATCAGTCGTAGGAGTGAATTTGATTTCAATAAAAGCGCTTATGAAGAATAGAAAGGCAAGAACAGCAAGCAAATTCCAGAATGACATGAAGCGCTCATCGAATGCTGTGTTGAACAGGAAGAACACAAGTCCAAGCGTCAGCAGCAAACGGATAACAGAATGCAGACCGTTTATGAAAGTTTGATTCATGAAGTCAACTCCTAAAAAAATTTGGTGAAGCGTTGTGCAGCAATGATTCATTAAACGCTTAAAAAACAGATCAAAGAATGCGTTGCTAACTAACTGTACGTAAATGCTGGAAATTGGTTTCAAAAACCGATTTTCTTCGTTACGTCTCACTATCAAGAGTATACTTTATGAATGAAACATTACTTCCGATAATTTATATTATGTAAACTTAAAATCAAAAATGAAAGAAGAGCTCTTTTTCAAGCTCCTTCTCCCATCCGTCAACCATACTATAATCCGTTAGTTTCCTGTTTCTTTAAAACGTACGATTCGTGCTCCAATCTCATCCCGTACGCGTTCGAACTCCGCACGGATCACTTCCTCCGTCCCTGTCGCTTTCGCTGGATCGTCGAAGCCCCAATGTTCACGGCGCACATGTCTCGGTGTGACAGGACAATTCGAATCAGCATCCGCGCACAGCGTCACGATGAAATCTGCACGCTCGAGCGTCTCTTGGTCAATGATATCCGATGTCTGATCCGTCATGTCGATTCCAATGCTTGCCATCGTCTCGACAGCTCGCGGATTCAGCCCATGTGCTTCGATGCCAGCACTCTTCACGTCCCATTCATCACTTAAATGAAGCTTTCCGAACGCTTCTGCAATCTGACTGCGGCACGAGTTGCCTGTACATAAAAAGTAGAGCAATTTCTTCGCCATTTTGCTTCCTCCTCATTAAATGATAAGCAGTGATACGTATAGTCCGATCAACGTGAATAGTAAAATCGGGATGGTCAGCACAATCCCCACCTTAAAATACGTTCCCCACGAGATTCTCACGCCTTTTTGACTTAAAACATGCAGCCAGACGAGCGTTGCAAGCGAACCGATCGGCGTGATTTTCGGTCCGAGGTCCGAACCGATGATATTCGCGTAAACGAGTGCTTCACGGACGATTCCGGTCGAATTCGTCTCAGCAATCGCCAGCGCGTTGATCATGACCGTCGGCAAGTTATTCATGACCGACGACAGGAATGCTGCGATAAAGCCCATGGAAACCGTCGCAGTGAACAGTCCTTGGCCGGCTACGTACTGGATGACGCCTGCCAGTGCAGCAGTAAACCCAGCATTTCCGACACCGTATACGACGACATACATGCCGATCGAGAAAAAGACGATGTTCCACGGTGCTCCTTTCATGACTGCAGCAGTATTGACGGCAGAACTTCTTCTCGCCATCCCTAAAAAGAATACGGCGACCGCTCCAGCGATGATTGACACTGGAATTTGCGTCCATTCGCTTGAAAAATACCCAATCAAGAGCACTGCCAGCACATACCACGACAAATGAAACAGCCGTAAGTCTTTAATTGCTGTATGTGGCTCGCTCAGGAGCGCCAAATCATATGTACGCGGAATCGCCTTCCGGAAATACAGCAGTAATACAACAATTGTCGCAATTAATGAGAAGATATTAGGTAAAAACATCCGGATGGCGTACTCAGCAAAGCCAATCCCGAAAAAGTCCGCCGATACGATGTTTACAAGGTTCGAAATAACGAACGGCAACGACGTCGTATCCGCGATGAAGCCACTTGCCATGATGAACGGAAAAATCATGTGTTCTTTAAAATTCAAATGACGCACCATTGCGAGAACAATCGGCGTCAAGATCAATGCAGCCCCGTCATTGGCGAATAACGCCGCCACAACCGCTCCGAGCAAACTGATCAAGACGAACATCCGAACGCCGCTCCCGCGCGAAATACGAGCCATATGAAGCGCTGCCCACTCAAACAAGCCGATTTCATCAAGTACGAGTGAAATGATGATGATTGCAATGAAGGTGATCGTCGCATTCCACGTAATGTCGATCACTTCCAGCACATCCGTGAAATCGACGACGCCGACGAGTAATGCAACAACCGCTCCGGTACACGCAGACCATCCAATATTCAACCCTCTAGGCTGCCAAATGACGAATACGAGCGTCGCGATGAAAATCGCCCCTGCCAGGATCAGCATGAGCTCTTACTCATCAGCAGTTCCATGTCTGGTAAATCATTGATGACTTGTTGTGCGAACCCAGGGATTTCTTCAGCTAGCCGGTAATGCTTCCACGTACCAACTTTCCGCTCCGCCACCAATTGTGCTTCTTTCAATTTTTTCAACTGCTGACTGACTGCAGGCTGTGAAATATTCAAAACGCTGACGAAATCACAGACGCACAGTTCCCCGCTTTTCAAGCAAGCGAGCAGCTTTAGCCGGTTCTGGTCGGCCAGTGCCTTTAACTGTTGTTCCAATAAATCCAAATCCACGTCGTCCTCTCCTACCTTTTTTACATACGCTTCATTGTAAAACACAGATTTCGCTTTGTAAATAAGTAAATGGTTATATAATAAAAAAACCTTTCAGCAAGCGTTCTGCTAAAAGGGTTCTAATGATATCCTTATATCCGTTTAATGCAGTATTGGTAAAGTGCCGCTGTCACAAGGCAATCGCCGAGTGCATCGTGGGCGTCGTGTTCCAGCTGCAAGTAGGCGGACAACGTCGTCAGTTTGTGGTTCGGTGTTTCTTTGATGGCTTGCCGCGCGACTCTGACCGTATCGATGACTGTGTATTCCGGAATAGGCATAATGGCATCAAGCGCATACAGGAATCCCATATCGAACGGTGCATTATGCGCGATGATCGGCAAGTTCCCGATGAACCGGACAAGTGCTGGTGCAATTTCCTCAATGACGGGAGCGTCCCGGACATCCCGGTCCGTAATTCCTGTAATCCGTGTGATCGTCGCCGAAATCGGCCGCTCCGGATTGACGAACGTGTAAAGTGTTTCTTGCTGTTTGTGCCCGATGTATTTGACTGCTCCGATCTGGATGATCTTATCACTTCCTGCACGGAGGCCGGTCGTCTCAAAATCAAGGACCACATAATCCGTTACTTTCGCAAGGCTCGAGCGGTATTTCTTCACTTTTGGAGATTTTGCACCTGGTGCACGCGTCTGGCGCATCTTTTCTTCTAATATCCAACGTGGATCTCGTCTATTCATCGAATTCCACCTCTCTTAAGAATTTCGTTTGACGTCCCGGATGGCCTGGATCGATAACCTGACCAATAGGACGACACACAGGAACAGTCCGGCATACGCCGCTGTGTTCAAGTAAATCGCATACGCTGTATTCAAGAACAACGAAATCGCGAGCAGCGCCACTGAAATGACGCCGAACGTAATCCCAGTCAGCAACAGCACAAGTCGTGAGAAGAGCTGCAATACAAAGCTCGAGTTCTTCTTATCCGAGAAGATGTCGTGATGCAAGATGATCTTGCCGCTCTCCACGCGTTGGATCAATTGATCGATCCGTTTCGGAAGACGCAGCGCTTCCGGTATCAAGAGTGCCAACTCTTCTTCGATTTTCGTTTTCGTTGCTAATGGTTCCGTGAATGGCTTTTTCAAAATAGCCGTTTTGTATTTCTTCGCGAACACTTTTGCTTCTGAGAACATATCGAAGTCCCGGTCGATGAACCGAAGCGTCAAATCAAGTGTGATAAGTGAACGCAGTGCCATCCCGACAGATGGATAAAACGATAAGCCGAATTCCTGCACAACATCGAACATATCGTGGACAAGCTCTTTCGTCGGGATGCGGTCGACATACGAGATGCGCAGTAAAATCTGCCCGATCGATTGCTCAAAACGGTGGCGATCCACTTCCCCTTTGTCTTCCACTAACCCCATCACCGCATCGTACAAGACGCTGGGATCGTTTTGCTGCACACCGATAATGAACAAATTGAGTGCATGCTGCTGTGAATCTGCGAGCCTCCCCACCGCTCCGAAATCAAGCAGGATCGGCTTGCCGTCTTTTTCGTCGATGAAAATATTGCCTGGATGCGGATCGGCATGGAAAATGCCGGAGAACATCATCTGTTCGAAAAATGAGAAAAGAACGTTTCTTGCGAATCCATTCGGGTCTACTCCGTGCTGTTCAAATACACAGCCGCCTTTTGCAATGCTCTTTCCGACGACATACTCGAGTACGAGTAGGCCCTCCCCGCTATACTGCTCATAAACGGTCGGGATTCTTACATCGAATTCACTTTCACTTAACGCATTGGCGACTTGTTTCGTATTACGCGCTTCGATGCGGAAATCGACTTCTTCCTGGAATCCTGCGGCGAATCCTCTTGCCAGCTCCCGGAATCCAATATGTTCAGCCCATGTTGACTTCTCAGACATCCAGTCCGCGAATTCCACAAGCATGCCAAGGTCATCCCGCATATATTCCCGGACGTGCGGGTACAGAAGCTTGACGACAACGTCTTGGCTCTTATCGACCAAGACCGCTTTGTGCACTTGACCGATGGAACCAGCAGCAAGCGGCGTCAAATCGAAATGCGAGAAAATCTCGTCTTTTGGCAGCGGCAAGCGCTTTTCGAGAATCTTCTTCACGTCTTCCGGTGCAAGCGGTGGCACGTTTTGCTGGAGCGATGCTAATTCTTCGATGAAGACTGGTGAGAACAGCTCCGTACGCGTCGATAATACTTGGCCGAACTTAATGAAGACACCTCCTGCTTCCTCTAGCGTCTTCCGGAAACCGATGGCGAGGTCACGGTCGTTCTCGCGTCTTCTCGCATATTTCAATCCCGTCGAAACACCGTTCCGTACCGCAATCTGCAGAATTTGCCGGAGCCGCTTCTGCAACCGCCATTGTTTTTGGAGCCGTTTCAACGGATTTCGGATCCCGGTCAATGAACGAGAATCACTGATCTCCACCGGATCGAACAGCTCGAAGAATAAATACAGGAGCATCGTAATCAATAACATCGAGCCGATCCAAAGAATCAAGCTGCCGTCAGCTGCACTTGTTGCCAACTGGTTGATATCCGCTCCGAAATCGCGTAAGTATGAGTACCAATAAACGAATGTCGTTAAGGTCACGCCGAGCGATACGGAAAGAATACGTTTCTTGAAATTGATTTTCGGCCCGATCAGGCGGCCGCTGACAAAATAAATGAAGATCCCGATAGTTGCTGCGACTACCAGCACTTTGATGAGATCCATTATGACCATTTTCCTCATCCCCTCGCGCAAATGCCATCTATCCTGTTGATGCGTTACTTCCTTGCTTCTACTTCGACGCGGTGCATGAATGCGTTGATCGTTTCTTGCCGCCGAGCTTTACTGCCTGTCAGCAGCATCGTTTTTGCTGTCAAATTGACCCCTTTTTGACACCCTTCATAAATAAAGCGTGTCGTCGTGTTGTTGACTCTCTCCACTATGTACCGGTATGTCACTTCGAACAACTGACTCATCGTGAATTGCGTTTCCCGCACTTTCCGCTCTGGTGTATCATCAAAAACCGTTGTTTCAATCATATAGTGTTGGAGCTGCTTCCCCTCAGTGTAGCTCTGTGCATGTTTAGCACCGACCGAATCGTCTTCTCCTTCAAGCAATTGGTGCTCCTCCACTTTCGGGAACAGACGCTTGATTTCCTTGTCCGAAAACAACTGCCACACCTTGTCGATCGGCTCGTTGATTGTCCGTTCCTGCCGCCATTTGACCATGACCAATCCCTCCACTCGTAGTGCCTTTATCGTACCATAGTTGGTTGTGGAACAAGAACGATGACGAACAACAAAAACAGCCCGGTAACGGACTGCTTGATCATACGTTTATCCGACGTCTTCAGGCCGTGCTTCTTTGATTGCAAAGCCAGTCCATGCGTAAATTGATGCGACGAGCGGAGATAGGAAACTCAGGAACAGGAACGGGATGAATTCAAACTGGCTGACCCCTAGTACCGATGCGGCAAATACCGCCGTGATGTGCCACGGGATGATGACCCCAGACACCGCTCCAGCGTCTTCCATCGTTCGCGAAAGATTGACCCGGTCGAGGTTCAGCCGGTTATAGATCGGGCTCATGGCAGGTCCAGTTACCGCATAGGCAAAAGTTGCGGATGCCCCGATCATGCAATTGATGAACGTAATACCGAGTGTCGCATTGATCAGCTTCTTGACGGAATTCAACTTTGCGAAAAGTGGTTCCAATACAGTTGGTAAAATGCCTGACCCACTTAAGATGCCACCGAGACCAAGTGTGAAGATGAACAGTGCAACCGTTTCGAGCATCGAGTTGATGCCGCCGTCACTGAGAAGCGTATCGACGATTTCGATGCCTGTAGTGGAGACGTAGCCGCTGACCATGAACCCAAGCGCTTGCTCCAGGCTGTGTCCTTGGTAAAACATCGAGATGAGGAAACCTGCGGCCGCTCCGAGAAAAATGGAAGGAAACGCCGGCTTCTGGAGCATCAGCAAGACAAAGATGACAACCATCGGCAGCAGTGTCACCCATCCAAGTGCCAGTTCTGCACCGACCCCTTCCTTGATTTCATTGATCTGCCCGACTGCTGCGAGTGACGAGCCTGCTTCTTGATAAAGGCCGATGGCGAGAAAGATAATGGCAGTACCCGTCAGCGCCGGCACTGTCGTCCAGAGCATGTGCTTGACGTGATCCATCAAATCGACACGCGACACCGCTGCAGCCATATTCGTACTATCAGAGAATGGTGACAATTTGTCCCCGAATACCGATCCACAGACGATTGCCCCGGCGGCGATCGCAAGGTTGATTTCAAACGCGGCGGCCACACCGATCAACGCGATGCCGACAGATCCCAATGTGCCCCAGGAAGTGCCCGTGGCGAGCGAGACGGCCGAACAAAGAAGAAGCGCGACGACGAGAAAGAATTGAGGGGAAATGAGATCAAGTCCAATCGAAGTCATCGTGGAAATCGTTCCGGCCGCAGCCCACGTACCGATCAATGCTCCGACAGCGAGCAGGATCATAATGACACCGAGAACGCCTCTGATCATGTCAAAGGCGAATCCTTCCACCTCCTGGTATGTGAAGCCGATCTTCATCGCGATGGGGATCACAAGAAGCCAGCCGAGGAACATCATTAGCTGAAGACTTGCTCCGATGACGAGGATGCCGGTCACAAGAAAAGCGAAGATAAAGAGGAAAGCCAAAAGTGCGTATGTAAAGGTCGGTTCCTTTTGTTTCATCGAATCCCTCCATTAACCATTTCTTATCAATATCTCCTTGTCCATAGGAGGATAAACGCGTTTCGTTGAATTTCTGCTACAATGGAGGTGGACTAACAGAAAGAAAGGAAGAATCTTTTGAAATTATCCACGTTACTTTTACTTATCCTCTCAGTCATGCACTTATTGACAATGGTCAACTTCCTGCTTCTTGACAGTGCATTGAATGATTTGGTGTTCTGGTTTAACTCGACATTTTTCATGGCTGCATTTGCATTGTATTTCTGGAAATTCAACAAAGACACAGAAAAAAACGATTAATGAAAAAAGGTCAAGGAAACGGGAATTGTCCCGTTCCTTGACCTTTTTAGATATGCATCACTCGGTATATTGGTGAAATGCATGCTCGGACGCTTTCTTCGTCCAGGTACGTCACGACGTGTGCACGTTCAAGCCCCTGCATTTCCATGAACGCTTTTTGCTTGGATGCTTTCTGATTAAACAAGACCATTACTTCCTGTGACCGCTCAGCGACTAGTTGCGCGAGATTGGCGCGGCCCGGATGATTAACCCCGAGCGCACCACGCGTCGTCAATCCATCGGCTGCGACGACGCTGACGTCAAAATCGAAGAGACGAATATAGGCGGCTGTCTCTTGCCCGGATAAAATGCCATCTCGGTCAATTACACCACCAGGGATGAAGACATCGACGTTCAAACGGCTTAGTTCTGCTGCATAGAAAATGCTGTTCGTCACGATGAGTACGTTCTTTTGCCCGAGTAATGGAAGTAGTCCTTTGGCTGGCGCGCGTCCGTCCAGAAACAGGCGGCTGCCATCCGGGATAGCCTGGATCAAAGCTTTGGCAACACGATCTTCTTGCTCCTCCACTTTCACTTCCGTTTTTGTTGTCGCCAATTGTCCTGGCAAAACAGCTCCACCGAATACCCGCTTTAATTGATCCTGTTTTTCCAATACGGACAGGTCGCGCCGGACAGTCGATTCCGATGTGGCGGTCTCCTTCATGATTTGGTGTATATCGATTGATCCTTTTTCATTCAATTTTTCAAGAATGAATCGGCGTCTTTCCTCCGTCAGCATTTCAGTCTCTCCTTTCGTCCATGCTCATCTCCTTTCATTTTAACGGACGACTCATTCAAAAACAACCACTTTCAATTCATCCAAAAACGTTCATATGATTTTTCGTGCAATGAGAAAAGCCGGCACGTATTTCATGCCAGCCCGTTCTTTATTGGCTTAAGTGATTGATTGGTTAATCCTCATCCACTTCATGCTTATCGGTGTCTTTCAGTTCATCTGTATGTTCGCTTTGTACACGCTCCCCTTCGAGATCAGGCAGCTGTTCCTCAGGTGTACCAGTGAAGGGATGTTTCTTACTCGTCTCGTGTTCATTCTTTGCCATTGTCTTGCACCTCCATTGAAATCGTTAACTATAAAATACCCGCTCTGGTGGATGGATAAGCAAAACCAGCTCTATTATCTTCTGGGGATGGCATTACAAATTCATTCAAAAACAATCACAACGACAATCAGTCATATTCGTTCGTTCTAAAAATCCGTCAAAGTCAATCAAAAAAGCATCCATCCTATTTAAAGGTGAATGCTTTTTGTTTCAAATTATTTCGTCACACTTGGCGCTCCGGATTTCACTATTACACTGGAATCCTTCGTATTCTCTTTCGGTGACTTGGCCCAGATCGTCGCGAGGATTGGTCCAGAGATATTGTGCCAGATGGCGCCCCATACCCCAGGCAGTGCCGCGAGCGGGCTGAAATGCGCAGTGGCCAGTGCAACAGCAAGTCCGGAGTTCTGCATTCCTACTTCGAGGGAAATCGCACGACGATCGTTTTCGTTCAGTTTCATCATCATGGCGACGAGATAGCCGAGCAGCAACCCGATGCTGTTATGCAAGAACACGGCGACGAAGATGATAACACCGGAAGAAATGACGTTTGCAGCGTTTGCAGCTGTTACAGAAGAAACGATGATCAAGATTGCCAGTACGGAAATGAGTGGAACGATTTCCACTGTCTTCTCGACAGCTTTTGGCAAGAAGCGCTGCAAGATGAAGCCGAGTGCAATCGGAATGATGATGACTTGGAAGATTGACGTGAACATCGTCATCGGATCGACCGGCAGCCACTGCCCTGCCAATAACAGAAGCAGGAGCGGTGTCATGATTGGTGCCATCAGCGTAGACAGGGAAGTCATTGCGACTGACAACGCGACGTTTCCTTTCGCCAAATAGACCATCACGTTTGAAGCAGTTCCCCCTGGCACGGAACCGAGAAGAACAAGCCCTGCCGCCAATTCAGCTGGCAAGTTCAGCAAGTATGCGAGTCCGAATGCGACAAGCGGCATGACCATGAATTGTGCAATGACGCCGAGGATGACCGGCTTCGGATTCGTTGCGACGATTTTAAAATCGACAGGCTTGAGCGTCAGCCCCATTCCGAACATGACGACCCCGAGCAGCAGCGTTACATATGCGCCAAGCGGTAAGAATGGTTCTGGAATCAAGAATGCAATCACCGCGAAGAGGATGACGAACACCGCAAAGTACTTTCCGGCAAATTGACTGATTGCTGAGATTTGCTTCATAAAATTGCTCCTTCCGATTTAGGGTTGAAGATTTTGTGCGGATTCAATAGATTGTCCGGGTCCAGTGCGCGTTTGATTTTTTCCATGACGACAAGTGCATCGCCGTGCTCGAGTGCCTGATACTTCTGTTTGCCTGTTCCGACGCCGTGTTCTCCAGTACAGGTGCCCCCCCGTTCGAGTGCGTAGCGGACGATGCGTTCGTTCATTTCCTGTGCTTTCGCAATCTCTTCCGGGTCATTCATGTCGATCATGAGTAACGCATGGAAGTTGCCGTCTCCGACGTGTCCCGTGATACCGCCGACG
This sequence comes from Planomicrobium sp. YIM 101495, assembly GCF_009707665.1. GTDB lineage: Bacteria > Bacillota > Bacilli > Bacillales_A > Planococcaceae > Planococcus. Next base: position 437,983 of record NZ_WLZW01000001.1, on the reverse strand, counting down.
AGACCGAGTACATCGATGCTCTCACGTGCGTGCATGACCGCGTCTGCCAGTTCCGAAATCGGGACACAGACATCCGTGACCATCATTTTCTTGCCGGCGTAGCCGTGGATGAACGCATAGGCGAGGTTATGCCGCGCCTCCCACAACTGCTTGCGGCCTGCTGTACTCGTCTCGAATGCAATACCGGTGCATTCATAAGCAGCGACGATTTCCTCCGTAAAGGCGACGTCCTGTGCGAGTCCTGCTTCGTTGCCATGGAACTCAAGGAAAAGTGTCGGCTCGATCGCATAATCTGTCTCGCTGAATGCATTCACTTGGCGAACCGATGCTTCGTCGACCAATTCAACGCGTGCAACCGGAATGCCTGCCTGCAAAATCGAGACGACCGCTTCCACCGCGTGCTTGACGGTCGGGAATGTCGCGCGTCCTGCCGCTTCGTGTTCCGGAATACCATATACGCGGAGCGTCAATTCGGTGAAGCAGCCGAGTGTCCCTTCCGAGCCTGTGAAAATGCCGTTCAAATGAAGGCCGGAAGATGATTTTGCTGCATGGTTGCCGGTATGGATGATCGATCCATCCGCCATGACCACTTCCAAATCGCGCACTTGGTCGCGCATGACACCGTATTTCACCGTTGTCGTCCCACTTGCGTTCGTTGCGGCCATCCCGCCGAGCGTAGCGTCTGCACCAGGGTCTACCGAAAAGAACAACCCGTGCTTCTTCAGTTCTTTGTTCAACTGATTGCGCGTCACACCAGGTTGTACTTTCACGAGGAAGTCTTCCGGTATGATTTCAAGAATCCGGTTCATGCGTGAGAAGTCGATCGTGATCCCGCCGCTTTCTGGAATGACATGCCCTTCCAGGCTTGAGCCGAGACCGAACGGGATGATCGGAATTTGGTAGCGCCCTGCAATTTTCATAACACGTGCTACTTCCCCTGTCGTTTCCGGGAAGACGACCACGTCGGGGTTTTTCGGAAGGTGATAGGATTCATCGCGTCCGTGCAATTCGCGTACCGTCTCGTTCTCCGTCACTTGATCCGCTGATAGTTCTGCGACCAGTGCCGCTGTTGCTTCTGCTAAGATGTTTGCCATTTTATAACGCTCCTTTGGATCTCAAATAAATGATTGTCAGTGTAAAATTCGAATTGGTCCAACCAATAATTTATATTATACATAATTATCTGAACATTACAACCACCTGTTTTCGAATTGCCAATTTTTTTATTTCTTGCTATCGTTGAAGGAAGACAGACAAAGGACGTGCACCTATTGGCAGAGAAAAAGAAGACATACGAAATCGTGTTAGCAAAAATCGAGCAGTTTTTTCTTGAAGGGGAATTGGCAGTCGGAGATAAATTGCCACCGGAGCGGGAGCTGGCTAAGGAATTCGGTGTCAGCCGCACTTCCGTCCGCGACGCCCTGCAAGTATTGGAACTCGCCGGGAAAATCGAAACGCGCCAAGGTGGCGGCAGTTTCATCCGGACGACCGAAGTGGCATCATTGAAAAACGATCTCGGTTCTTCCATCGCCGAAACGGAAGAACAGCTCGTCATGGAAATGCTGGAACTGCGGATGGCACTTGAACTCGAATCCGCCCGTCTTGCAGCTGCAAGAAGAACCCCAGAACAAATGGCCACCATCCAAGCCGCTGTAGCGGAAATGGAAGCGGCAGTTGGTGACGTCGAGCGCGGCATCCAAGCAGACCTCTCCTTCCACCTGGCCATTTCCGAGGCTTCTGGCAACCGACTGCTCCAGTCGTTAATGCAGAAGCTATCCGACCGAATGGAAGACACGATCCGGGCAACGAGAACGCACCGCTTGCTCGATGACAGCCGCTTCCTCGGCACAGTGGACGAACACCGTCAAATTGGTGAAGCAATTCGGAAACAAAGCCCTGAGCTTGCACGTGAATTGATGGAAGGGCATTTGAAGCGTATCACGGAGGAAATTGAACAGCAATGAAGCATGAATAGAGTGAATGAAAAAACGCCACAAATCCATTTGCCCAGGATTTGTGGCGTTGCTGATTATTGATTCTTTTGCGCGACAATCAAATACACAGGCTCATCTTTAATGCGCGTCAATTCTTGCACTGTTTCTTTAATCGTGAAACCAGCTCTTCGGATCGCCTCTTCCATCTCATCAGAAGCAACTCTCGGCCCGGACGGTTTAGCCGTTTCCTCCAGATCGATGCACAAGAAGAGTCCGTCGTCTTTCAGCACTCTGTGAATTTCACTTAACACAACGGATAGCGGCTTCACCTCGTGCAAGGAAATCGATGCGACTGCTTTATCGAATCGGCCGTTCGCCAACGGGATGTCCTTGAAGTCGCCGACAACCGTCTCAATGTTTGTGATTCCTTGTTCCCCGGCCTTCTGTTCTAAATAACCCAGAACATCCGCATCAAAATCAAGTGCTGCCACTTTTTTCACGTAAGGTGCGATCGGCAGGCTCACATAGCCGGTACCCGCTCCAAGGTCCAACAGCTCGTCTTCTTCACGAAGCTGTAGGAAATCAAAGAACTCCTTTGCCGGAAGTCGTGTTAAGCCCTCTAAGTTTTTGATCTTTCTCTGCAGTTTTTCATTCATGATAAAATCTCCTCTGATTTGTAGTTCCCATTAAGACCATTAGAGACATTCGTTATCTATAATTAGTGTAAAAAATATTCACTCCCTATTTACGTAGAAGCTCACTTAAACTTCTCTTCGGTCAATCCGCTGTTGATAATGATTGCCGACATGCTGTCTTTTTCAGCAGCCGACAAGTTCATCTGTCCAGTTCCATTCATCGGATTATTCGTTGTTCTTCCCTGCTCGACGTGCTTCCGCTTCCTTGACAATATCAATGAGCAGCTTCGACTGGAGTTCTTTCTTCATATTTTCTTCAGCCTGCAGCATCGTTTCTTCAATCAAGCACCCTTCATGGTGAATCGAGCAATCAAACAAGTTCGCATTCCCTTCGATCGCTTTGATGACATCGAAAAATGACGCTTCGTGTTGAAGACGTGATATTTTATAGCCCCCCTTAACGCCAGGAGTCGACTCAATCAATCCGGCTTTGGCCAACTTCGTTAAAATCTTCGAAAGGTAACTTGGCGACAGCTTTTGTATTTCAGCCAGTTCCTGTACGCCGATCGTATTACCCGGAGGCAAATGCATTAAATACACCATTGTATGCAAAGCATAATTTGTTGCGTTCGAATATTTCATATTCATTCTCCTCTCATGAAATTCAAGAGATATTAAAGACTCTTGATGTCTTTAATTCAAAATATCATGATCGGAAATCAAAGTCAACTTGAACGATTGTATAAATAAATCCTTGGAAATAAAAGAGACTGCTCCGAGTAGCCGATAAAACAAGCCTTTGAGCAATCTCCCTTATGAGATTCATCTCGATCTGAATTCACCTTGAAGTCTTGTTCTTTTGTCTTCCTATAATCCACAAAATAATGAGCAATGCTGCAAAAGCTAGTCCTCCTTATATCAAGAATGTGAAAAGCATGTCTGTCAAATTAATTGTAGGTCCTTTTTCCAAAGTCATTCAGTCTCCTTACTAGGTTTCAACTGGCCATCCTCACTTACCTTCTGAGATACTCCGAAGTCGTTTCTACTCCCTTATTCTTCTAGTGCTAATTCTTTTTCCAAGGTTTTCTTCAGAGAAGACAGCTTTTCTTCTCCTGCCAGATCTTTTCCACTATACTCGTTCAACGCAATCTTAATCAGACCAATTTTCTCGGATGGATTGGAGCTGCCACCATTTATAACAAATTTACCGTTTAATAATTCAAAGTAACCTTGAAGTGGCCTCCCTTGTTTGATCTGTTGATCAAGTGAGGTGAGTTCTTCTAATCTCCCCTTATTCCATTCCAAGTCGTACTCACTAGAAACCTGCACTGCAAGTTCTGCAGTATTAATAGCTTCCCTGAGATTGATGAATAGCTGACTTTCTGCTAAATAACCATAGGAAGAAGAAAGTGTATCGTTTTTATCTGCTACAGCAATCTCCAGTTCATTCTTACGGTATTCGATCGCCTTTTCATAGTCACCGATTTCCATATATAAATTTGCAATCCGGTGGTTTACCAATTCAAGATTAGGCATGATTTCAGCAATCGCTAAAAATGATTCCAACGACTTTTGAGCTTCATTATCGCGGGTTTCTAACAGGCTGGCTTCATCCCATAATTCTGCAATACTCTTAAAATCAGAAACAAAGGATCCTTCATATTCTTCAATTGTTTTGCCAGTCACTCTTTGAAAGCTAGTTGGGAAGTTGGCGTTTTCCATCTCACTAAAGATTTTTGCAATGACATCCTCTCCTTCATTAATCATCAAGTAATTAATGAAAGTGCTGCTCTGTTTATAAGGCAGAGAATCTTTCTTAAGATGGTTTTCCCATTCGCCGACATCCGTGAGTTGTTTGAATTCGATATAATTTTCTTCATTCAAACGCAACAGAGGGGTACTGCCGTTCTTTTGAGATAAATGTGTTGCAATTCCCTCACTCCACCATTGAGGTATCTGTGTGAGAAGCATACCTCTATCTTTTCCGATACTGAAAAACAAGTGGTGGATATACTCATGGGCTAATGCAGTGAAATCCACAGGTATCGGGAGATGAATCATTTGATCATCCACTGTGTAGAGTCCGCTGTATTCGGTGCTATTTGCTTCTCTTTTCGGCATGGATGATTCATCAGGATAAAGTACCACTGAAACAGCGGCATCACTTCTTCCGCCGAGGCTTTTTTCAAATTGTTTTTTATTGCTTGGAATAAAATCAGCAATTTTATTGATTTCATCTATGTACTCTTTTCCATGAGGATAATAAAAAGCCATGTCCGCTCTATGTGTTGTTTCCAACTCTTCTAAGTTGGCCATGCTTTCTGGGCCTGTGAGGAATTGCTGATAATATGCCAATTTCTGCACTGCTGATAATTCATTTTCCGCCGTCAAAAAGTCATCAACTTTATATATTGTGAAGTTTGCGAAAATCAGTACCAATGTAAGAATCCATATCGCTAATAAAGTAATGCTTGTTGTTATCAAACTTAATGGACGTACCCTATCTGCTCTTCTTTTTTGTAAGTATCCAATAATCACTGAGATAAGAATCCCAATGAATAACAAACTAAGCACAAGCCAGGCGATAATCCCTTCTTTTGGCTCCAAAAATAAAAGCAAAGTCCCAAAAGCAAGTGCTCCCAAAATTGTAATTGTAAGACTGATTAATGAATGCTTAAAAGTACGCATTGAACACCTCTCGAAAAATTTTAAAAAGGATTCTGTTCTATAAAACTAAAGGATTCTACCAGTTCACCTTCTACTTCTTAAGTTTGCGCATAACCTCTCAACAATCGCTATTTAAGGGATAAAAAGATATCTTAATGATCCATCCCAAAAAATGATTTTTTCACTCCTATAATGCCTTTCGGTTTAAAACCGTCCATTATAGTCGCCAGGAACAATCGTGACCAATTGATATTCCTTTGATTTTTTGCTCTGATTATATTCGACTGTATAATTTTGTTTCTCCTCAATCAAAGCCCAAATACTGAAGTTGTCAATATAGATTTTCTTCTCATTTGAAAGCACTATCCAATGTTTTTCAGAATTCTTACCCTTTGTAGCTACCTCAACGTTTTCGGTAGTCGATCCCTCAGTATACCCTTCGGAGACTAATGAAGAGATGGTTATGCTCAAAGCTAGAGTAAGTAAGATTGCAATTGCATATTTGAAATTTCGCTTCACACTTCAGTCCTCTTCTCTCGGTACGAGTTGCAAACTCCTTGAATTTCGGGATTTTCCCGCTTCTTATTTATATCAATTGACCAGAAGCGACTTCAATTCTCATTATTCCCTGCAAAAATCTCCTCATTTTCCCACTCTGTGTTATCTAGTGGATAGACATACATATCCACTCCAATGGTCGTGCCAGTTAAATAGCAAAATTCAATGAGCTCTTCATCAAACTCTATCCAAGGCTGTTCGCCATTAAAGATACTCGGCACAATCATGAGGACAAACTTCACATCATACTGCTCTTTGATCTGTTTCAGTTGAGGGATTTTGTTCTTAAGGTTTTTGATTGTATCCTTGCACTGTGCCATAACATCTAACCTATAAATATCAGATTTCTCTGCACTCCATTGAGAGAAAAGATATTCAGATCCGTCTTTTCGTTGATCATCGCTGGCCCAGCTGCTGAAAGGCTGGATTTCCAATAAGCAAGTCATATCATCAGGATTGAACATCCCCTCCGCTTTAGCAATAAGTCGTTCATCATTTTCTCCATTACTTTGGATCGCAAAATAAGTATAGCTGTTCGTTTTCTCCATCATCCACCTCATGAATTAGTTTTAGTTGATCATGCGAGAGCAATAATCTTGTTACTATTAATTTACAGATTATTCTAAACCCGGTCAATGACTATTATTGGGCATCGGATTTTAAAAGACGCCCATTAAAGAAGTGAACGTCAAATTGTCAAACATATTTGACAACTGAGGGGTGCTTATATTATCCTTGAGGTGTAAAAGATTTTTTACACACTTCAATGATAGAGGATGTTGTCAGTGGAAAATCAAATTAAGGGGTTGCGTGAGAAGAAAAACATTTCCCAAGGGAAGCTTGCCGATCTGTGCAACGTAAGCAGGCAGACGATTAATGCGATCGAAAACAACAAGTATGATCCTAGTCTACAGTTAGCATTCGATATGGCGAAAAACCTTGGCGTCACAGTGGATACTTTATTCCTGAATGGAGGAGAAAAAAATGAACAGTAGAAAAGTCTTCGCAGCATTATTAGGCATAGGAAGTCTAGCCTTGCTCGGCAATCTGGCTTATCGTTTTTCCTTAGGACTGGAAGTGGGATTCGTGGAAATTTTATTCGCAATCTTTTTCTTACTTGTTTTCCTGTTTACGATCACTTGGGGTTCAAAGAAGAAGAAAGATGGCATTCTTCCTGCCGAGGAGTTGGGGAAACAAATCCAGAATACAAGTTATAATGCCAGTTACGCAGTCATTTTAGGCGTCATGTTTCTCGGACTGGTCATTGATCGAATTGCAACTGGCACGGTCAATGTGACTCTGTTGATTGTATTCGTCGCGGCTTTGGTAATTCCTGCTTTGATGACGTATGTTATTGCTCAGACGTATCAAATCACGCCAAATCTGTGGGGGAAACTGGCTAATCGCGTGATGGAATTAAACGCCAGTGTAAGTAAGAAGACAAAAAGCAGAGTGCAATGGATTTTCGCAATATTCGTGGGTATGTTTATCATAAGTCCATTATTCGATGGATCCCGAGGTTTTTCTGATTTGCTGACATATTTGTTTGGGGAGCCAGCCAGTGGAAATTTTAACCCATTTCCTTATTTGTTTACCGCAGTAATTATCGCTTTAGTTATCTATACGGCCCGTCGTATCGAAAAGGCAGCTACTGAAGGCAGCAGGAAATAAAAATGGATCGAGCCCAGTCATTAACTGAGCTCGATCCATTTTTATTAGTAATTGACAACTTCTTTAAACAAAAAGAGCTCCAAACGCTAACACCAGTAAAATAATAACCGTATTGAGTGTCGTAAGGATGAAGGCAATGATAGACCTCCCATTTCTCTTGACTCTATTGAATAAGAGCAACGCCGAATATACTAACGTGATGAAAGTTCCAATTAAAATAGCATATATTGTTATACCAGCCAGTTGTTCTTTTGTAGCTGTTGAAATCGGATCGAGAAAAATCATTAATACGGAGACTGTTATGCTTATTAACAAATAAACGATAGGATTGAAGTTTTTGATTGTATACCCTCCTCCTATATTTCTCCTGCCTCTCTATGTCATTGAACAATTGAAAATCCTACATGCTCAATTATTGATAAGTTCAGAGATTTTTACTTCATTTTTCTCATAGAACGTTTTGAAATCATCCTCGAAATCGGACACGGACTTCTCTCCGAAATCCTCATCAACCGTTAGTTCCATAAACTCCAGCAGAAGCTGCTGATAGCCCTGGAGGTTTTGATATTGAGCCTCAGTGAGTTCACCATCCCTTGCATCATCGCTCGCTGCTTTCACAGCTCCCGGCAAATAGAAGTCGAATTGGTCTCTTATTTCATATAAGAAATCGACATTATTAATATAGGGGATACCGGTCAATTGGTGAATATTCACCGGTTTTCTCGTAGTGACCGTCGCCGCTCCGTACGCAATGAACAAGTCGTCCGCTAGCTGTTCAGTATCTTGCGACTTTTCATATTCATCAATAAAAAGACGAAGTGAATATTCGATATTGGAGTGATGCAAAATATAGTCTCTGATTAATTCTTTCTTGACCTGCTGATTTTGCCATAACATTGCGGCAATCAAAATCAGTATGACCACAAACAAACCGCCGCTGACAATTTTCCATGCTCTCATCATTACCCACCTTCCTTTACAACGAGGCTATTGTTTAGAATGTGCATGCTCTTCCAACAAGCGATTATATTCAGCCCAAAACTCTTCATACATGGATCGATCTTCATCATCAATCCGTTTTTCTTTTGCAGCAGCAAAGAATTCTTTCGCTTGTTCGGCAAATTGGACAATCTGTCTCTTATAGTCATTTGCCTTCAGTATAACTTGCAGTTCTGGATAATAGAAGCTACCTGAAGTTGGATCGGTCGTCGTGGTTTTCACGAAGTCCGACAGCAAAACCTGGTCGCCCATATGCTGAACCGTCCAGTGGATCGATATCGGGCAGCCCATCATCAATACTGCGCCGCAGCCATGGAGGATCAGCCCTTCCTCATCTTCAGGGGCGCATCTATAATCATGATCGACAGTGCGCAACAAAGCCAGTGCAGACTCGCTGATTCCCCACTCTTCATCCATCCCGCTCCCGGTAATGACCGTTCCATCCACAGCCAAGTGGATTTCTCCGTGAGAAGACAGGTCCATCTCTTCATTTTCATCAATCCACTTCTGGTTTTCGATTGAAATCACGAAGTTATTCGATTGCTCCATTGCCATTTTCCTTTCATCGAAAGTTATGCTTCTCAAATTAATTTCGACATATAGTACTCATCGACATATTCGCCGTCAATGAGCAGCGAATCTCTTTTTACACCCTCGATTTCGAAACCGACTTTTTTATAGAGAGCCACAGCCGCTTCGTTTTTTGCGATTACCGTCAAATCCAGACGATGCAGGTTTACTTTCTTCGCCCACTCGAACAGATGAAGAAACAGCGCTTTTCCGATCCCTTTGCCGCGGCTATCGCTGTGAATGCCGATGACGATATAAGCGCGGTGTGAAACCCGCTTAGGCTTCTCATTCTGGACAAACATATAGCCAAGGATCTCCCTGTCCTCTTCAGCAATAAATACAGCGGACTTTTCATTCGCATTCACCGTATCAATGAATTTAGCGAATGCCGCAGGCGCAACTTTTCGTTCGCCGGGGTCGAAAAGCATATAGCCCGAGTCCTCTGCATTTTTTATCACGTTTACTAGCTGGTCAGCATCGCTGCTGATTCCTCCGCGGATTTCCACCATATAGATCACTCCTTCACTTCATTAATTTGAATCTATATAAGTTGAGATTAATAAATTGGTTTTCCGATATTCCATAAAACAACTCAGCGTCCAGTGCTTTTGCTCCTGCATCGCTTCGCTGCTTCGTCGCAGAAGAATGGGCTGAACTTCCTTCAGCCCATTCTTAGCTAACTCTGAATCACTGCGCTCTCCAGAGTGGATCTCTACTTTATCGGAACCGAACTGCTACTCAGTTCGGTTCCTGCTCCCTCAGGAGTCTCCGCTGTTTTACTCCATATCTTCTCATAGATGATAATGAGAGGTGATATCTGATGCCACCACACTCCATTAAGAAGAAAGAGCGGAAGGCGGCGAAGGGCAAAGATGTGCTCCTGCATCGCTTCGCTGCTTCGTCGCAAAGCATCAGCCGAACTTCCTTCGGCTAATACTTTCCTGCGGGAATAGAGTAGTGATGAGACCCCGCAGGGAGCGAAGCGACTGAGGAGGCTCAAAGAGCAAAGACGTGCTCCTGCATCGCTTCGCTAGCTTCGTCGCAAAGATGTTGACCGAACTTCCTTCGTTCAACATCTTGCTCCCGCGGAAAGCGTCCGTCTGGAGCGCTTTCTTCTAACTTTAAGAACGCAAATTCATTAGTTCAACTTATATATGCGGACATCTTTCATTTCTGTATTTTCACTCTCGAAACGGTCATTCCGTCTCCGACAGGAAGGAGTATACTTTCCAACTGCGGGTGATTGGCCACCGTTTCATTGAATTTTTTCATCACTTCCGTATAATGCTTAGGTTCAACGGTTTCGTCTGCGACACTGCCGTTCGCAAGTACATTATCCGCCACGATTATAGCGCCATTCTCTGCCAGCTTCAAGCAAGCATCCAAATAGTTTTCATAGTTTTCTTTATCGGCATCAATAAAGAAAAAATCAAAACGCTTGTTCGTCCGCTCCAATTGTTCCAGACTATCCAAAGCTGGTCCGGTCATATAAGAGACTTGATGGCCAAATCCGGCTTCAGCCAGGTTTTTGTGCGCTAAATTTGCGTAGCTCTCTTCCAATTCAAGTGAAGTCAATTTCCCTTCACTGCCGAATCCCCTCGCAAGAAAAATTCCGCTATAGCCTCCGAGAGCTCCGATTTCAAGGACATTCTGACTTCCTGAAAGGGACACGAGCATGGTAAGAAGTTTCCCCGAAGCCGGTGAAACTGACATAGATCTCATTCCATTCTCTTTTATGGAAAGAAGAACGCTTTCTAAAAGGTCGTCTTCATCCTGAAAAACTGAATCGATATAGCTATTAATTTTTTTCATTTTATCTGCTCCCTCATTTGAGTTTGTCTTTCACTTTTTCTTCATCAATACTTACAAAATCGGCCTTTTCTTCTGTTTCTTCAAATTCATGAATCTCGAATAATTGGACAAATTCATCGATAACCGATTCGATTGCTCTTCCTCGGCGTAACGTTTTTGCGCCTTGTTGACGGGGCTCGAAACCTTTCTCTTTAAGCCCTTCCCCTCGGTGTCTAGATTTATAACGGCCTTAATGCCCTTCAGACTCCATCATACTAACCTCCTATTACAAATCAAAATCGTTTTGAATATGTTTCCTCCGCTATGAGCCAGTTCAGGTTCCAAGGGTCAATATCTCACGGATATACTCTCAACCGGCAACACCGGTCCCCCCACATGTTCGTTATGAAGTTATTCCTATTCGTTCCTGATCCATCTTGTCACACCTGAATAAAATCTTTAAGAGTTTATTGCCAATTGACGCAGGGATATGGGGCAGGTTTCATATAGTGAAACTGTGAGCACATATTTTGATATACCACAATAATTATCCTACACTGTAATAGTGGCTATGACTCATTAGAGAAGCTGAATATATTTCAAACAAAAGGAGAATGAACATGTCAACATTCGTAGAATTAGCAGAAAAAAGACGTTCAGTATATGCATTGGGAACAGACAGCAAGTATACACAAAAGGACATTGAGGCGAGAATCCGTGAAGTCGTCAAACAAGTACCTACTGCATTCAATAGCCAGACGACCCGTATTGTCGTGTTGTTTGATGAAGCAAGCACCAAGTTCTGGGATCACATCTATGACGTCCAGAAGAACGTTCTCGAAGGCGGCATGGTCGATTGGATGAACGGTGTTGTAACAGGCGCCAAAAACGGCATCGGAACAGTCCTCTTCTTTGAAGACAGAGATGCAGTCAAAGAAATGCCTGCACAGGGAGCGCGTGAAGAAGCTTACAAACAAAACAACAACGCCAATGCCCAGTACGGTGTGTGGCTCGCTCTTGCAGAAATGAACCTCGGCGCAAGCCTCCAGCATTTCAACGTCGGCTATGAGCAAGGCTTCGACAAAGCGACGAAGGAAATGTTCAACCTACCGGCATCATATGAAATGATTGCGCAAATGCCATTCGGTTCGATCGAACAGGAACTCAGCGAGAAAGAGCATATCGATACTGACGTTCAAGTAAAAGTCTTTAGCTAATTGATTTTTTGACATAACAATTGACGAAGCGAGTCCGCGTGATCTTAATTGATCGGCTGGGCTCGCTTCTTTTTTTGCGGTTGATTCTTTTCTGTTCAAGCAGCTTCCGAAAACGCCTGATAAAAGTAATCATGAACTTTTGAGATTAGAGGTTTTGAGAACAGAAGAGCTTTATGACTTATAACAAATCCATAAAAGACAGCACATGCTCTTCCACTTTATCTTCCACTTCCTTAGTCATGTCTTCTGAATCAAAATGTTCCATGCTTTCATCCGGAATGAGGATAGTTGATGGCTCCTGAATTTCCGCCCTGCGTTCTTCACTATCTTCGGCCTGAGTAATGCTGGATCCATTAAATTTTGAATGGATGATTTCCGTCCGCATATAATTTCCGTTTATATTATAAAAGTCCTCAATCGCTTTGATATCTGTTTCCACATGATTTTCACTTTCCTCGATACTGGTAATCGCATTCACTTTCTTGTAACCCGTTGTTTCGTAAATCCCTTCATCGTTTTCCTCCAATGTTTCAATCATATATACCTCAACATGTTGCACTGTTTCAACATTACCACACGCACTTAAGATGAAAACGGACACGATTAACAAGCCAAATGACAAAAAAATACCCTTCAAGTTCAAGCCCCCTTTTTCATTTAATAAGCAGCAGAATGGTTCTGATCATATATCTCAAATATACTTAATACTCCAATAAAATGATAGACAATTCTGGAAACTAAATTGAATGAGATTTATAAAATACCGCCCGTGAAAATAAATTAAATAAATTGAAGAGGAAGATGGATGCCTGCCAACATCCACCTTCCTCTCTTGTTTGCGGGAACCAGCACTTCCCATGCATTTGTGTCAAACAGTTCTGGTACTTAGTTTTAATGTCATGGCATTGATCGCCACGATAACCGTGGATACGGACATCAGAACTGCCCCTGCTGCAGGGGCCAACGTAATCCCGATGAAAGCCAAAGCTCCCGCAGCCAGGGGAATGGCAATAAAGTTATAGCCGGCTCCCCACACGAGGTTTTGTTTCATTTTACCGGTAGTTTTATTGGCCAATTCGATAAAGGATCCGATATCCCCGGAATCCGACTGCGTCAAAATCACATCAGCAGAATCGATCGCGACTTGAGTTCCGGCTCCGACTGCAATGCCGACATCCGCTATTGCAAGGGACGGTGCATCGTTTACGCCATCCCCGACCATGATGACCGTCTTCCCTTCGTTCTTTAATGATTCCACTAAATCATATTTATCCTGCGGAGATTGATTGGCTCTGTATTCAATGTTCAGTTCCTCCGCAACTCCCTGTGCAGCCGTTTCATTGTCGCCTGTAGCCATAATCGGTTTTATATTGTAATGCTTCAATGCTTGTATCAGCGTTCTGCTCGTTTCTTTCAATTCATCGCCTAATGCGACCGTACCGATCGGATTCCCGTCCTCAACCAGTATACTTAATGTTGCTCCTTTGGGAACATCCATCGCTACATCTCTTCCAAGTGCCTTTTGGCTGATCAATTCGTATTTGCGGCCATTGGCGTTTCCTTCTATACCCGCACCCGACACAACATCAATCGAATCAAAACGGACAGGCTGAATCCCCAGTTTCTCAGCATGATGAATGATCGATTGGGCGATTGGATGGCTCGATCCGCCTTCAATCCCTGCCATTAACGCCGCGATTTCAGCTTCGGTATGTTGACCATCCAGTGTTTCCATGTTCAAAACTTTAAATTCGCCAGTAGTCAACGTACCCGTTTTATCCAGTATCATTACATCAGCCTTAGTTGCTAACTCCAATGCTTCGCGGTCTTTCACCAACAGCCCGCGGCTTGCACCTAAACTGGTGCTTCGTGCAATAACCAGCGGAATGGCAAGGCCGAGAGCGTGTGGACATGCAATGACTAATGTCGTAACCGTAAAAAGAACAGCGGTTTGAATGTCAGCAATGTACAGCCAAACGACAAAAGCGATGAAAGCCGCCGCAATGGCGATATAAAACAGCCAGCCGGCTACTTTTTGAGCCAGATTTTCAGCTCTTGAAGGTTGATCCTGCGCCTGGCTTATCAGGGTTTGAACTTGAGAAATGAACGATTGGTCGCCGGTTTCCTGTACTTCAAGATATAAGATGCCTGCACCGTTCGTGGAACCGCCGATTACTTTGTCCCCGGCTCCTTTTTCAATGGGTTTAGATTCCCCCGTCAGCAAAGCTTCATTGATCCGGGAGGTGCCTCTTTTGATGATGCCATCGGCAGGGACGTTTTCTCCGGCCTGAACCCGTACAAGGTCTCCGACTTTCAGCTCATTTACGGGACGCGTCTCAATGGCATCGTCTTCCAATACCACATGTGCATCTTTCGGCACCAATTCAGCGAGCGATTTTTGCGCGTCTCCTGCCTCTCCGACAGCCTTCATTTCAATCCAGTGCCCAAGGAGCATGATCAACAGCAAGGAAGCAAATTCAAAGAAGAAATCCATAACGTGTCCGCCAGTCACATAGCGTGCCAGCACCGCATAAATGCTATACAGATAGGAAACGGACAACCCTAAAGAAATAAGGGCCATCATACCCGGCGCTTTTTGCCTGAATTCTTCTATCGCCCCCTGAAAGAAAGGTTTACCTCCATAAACCAATAAGATGGTTGCTAATCCTGCGACCACAATATCCGAGTATGGAAAAGTGAATTGAAAGGGAAGCCGAATGTCCATCATCGGCGACAATAACAGAATGATGATGCCAACCGGCAGCGACTTCAGGAAAATTTCTTTGAAATTCCCATGATGGTGATGTCCATGGTCACTATGATCGTGGCCACCATGATTGTGATGGGCATGATCATCATGAATTTTGGCAGGATTGCTGTCGTCTTGAATGCCTTCTTTCACTTGGTCTTCATGGTACGAATGCCCAACATGACTGGAATGATCCATTTTACTGTGATCTACTTGTTCGTCGTGATGGTGGTGATGGTCTTTTTCATTTTTAGCCATTCAGTACGCCTCCTTCAAAATAGTGCTTCTTTATTCCAATTAACCTTTTTACATTCTTTACAGCCACAAAGTCCTCCCCGCAACATACTACCCGGGGGTATATATCTTTTAAAAGTAAAGAGTGCTGTGAAAGCACTCTTATACGACGTTATATCCTTGTTCTTCAATCGCTTCCTGGATTTCGTTTAACGATGTCTTGCCAGAATCATAGTCTACTGCCACTTCACCTTTTTTAAGATCAACTGCCACAGACGAAACCCCTCCGAGTTCACCGACACCCGTTTTAACCGAGTTTACACAGTGGCCACAAGACATACCTTGTACTTTTAATGTTTCAATCATTATTATTCCTCCTAAAGTGGTATTTCCTTAAACTTAACATACCCCATAAGGGTATATCAAGTTTCCAATTTCATTTTTACCTTGTCTTCTTGATGCCCAAGGAATTTACTGGGACCAAAAAGAAAAACCCACCCTATTGATTTGATATTCGATTACTTTTCTATAGACGGCCAACAATGGACCATCACCCGATAAGCTTTCTGTTTTTTTTTCGGAAGGTGTTTGCTGTTTCGCCAATAAATTTGTGCAGTTTCTATGGAGTTTCGGTATTTCCGTTTAGTCTGGAAAGTAGAGGGAAACTCAGTAAATGAAGCAAGAATAAAAAAATGGAGGTTTTAGCATGGCTCATGAACAACATCAGGAATTGATTCAGGCATTGCACGATTGTGCGGCGGAATGTAACCATTGTTTTGATGCTTGTCTGCAGGAAGAAGATGTGAAGATGATGGCCCAATGTATTCGATTAGACCGTGAATGTGCAGACATTTGCGCATTTCTGGAACATGCAATTACCCGCAATTCGCCGTTTGTAGCCGAACTGGCGGCTGTTTGCGCCACCATTTGTGAAGCATGTGCAGATGAATGCGACAAGCACGCCGACCATCACGACCATTGCAAACGCTGTGCGGAAGCTTGCCGCAGATGTGCAGAAGCTTGCCGTAACGTTGCGTAATTTACCCGAAAAGGCTCATTGGAGATATTTTCCGATGAGCCTTTTATCTTTATCAAGTATTATTCCATTTCATTGATCCATTTGTAGCCGATTCCCCAAACGGTGAGGAAATGTTCATCGACTGGAAAACCGGACTGGCGGATTTTTTCCCGGACATTTCGCACATGGGAATCGATGGTCCGCCCTTCCGTCTCCGAGTTGAATCCCCAGATCAACTGGATCAGCTGCTCTCTCGTAAACACCTTATCGGCATTCTTCATCAGATGGCCCACCATCAGAAATTCTTTTGGCGTCAATTTGATGATCTGTTTGCCGTACGTGAGTTCAAACCGGTCTTCGTCCCACACCAAACCATCCACTTCAATGGCGTTTTTCGGAGTTCTTCTGCGAAGCAACGCTCCCATCCGGGCCAGCAACTCATCTTCATTAAACGGCTTTGTGATGTAATCGTCCGCCCCCAGATTCAATCCCTTAACAATATCCTCCTGTTGTTCCCGCGCCGTCAGCATAATGATTGGCACATCCGAAAATTTCCGGATTTCGCGGCACAGTTCCCAGCCATCCATTTCTGGCATCATAATATCCAGTAAGACGAGATCGAAAGGCTCCGATTCCAAATAGTCGAGGGCTTCAAGGGCTCCCAATGCTTTTTTACAGAGGTACTGATGCGGCTTTAAATACAAAGCCACTAAATCCAGCATTCGTTGTTCATCATCAACCAACAGCACTTTCTGCAAGCGAATCCCCCCTTTTCAATTCGATCAGGACGGTTGTCCCTTGTCCGTACTCACTTTGAAGCGTCATGAGACCACCGTGCGATTCGACGATTTCTTTCGCAATCGCCAGGCCAAGACCGCTTCCTCCGTACTGTCTGGACCTCGATTTATCGACCCGATACAATCGGTCAAAGACAAAAGGAAGATCTTTTTCCGGTATGCCCTCTCCTTCATCACGGATGCTTATGGTGATGATACCTTTATCTTGGACTCCCTGTAATACCACTTGTGTTCCTTCAGGAGAATGCTTGCGGGCGTTGTCCAAGACATTCAGCAATACCTGCTGAAAACGTTCGGGATCAATGAAGGCGACAATCTCATGTTCACAACGGACAGCCAATGAAATCTGTTTCTCGTCAAAAGCTGGCCGAACCAAGGCAACGACGGATGCAAAAAGCATCTCCAGTGAAAATTCCTCTTTTTGAATGGCGAACTGGTTATGATCCATCTGAGCCAGCTCAAACAGCTGCCGGATCAATTCCGTCAAATGGGCCGTCTCTTCCCGGATGATGCCAACGTATTCCTTTTTCTCTTCCTCGGATGCATCCGGCCGGCTCGCGATATCGGCATATCCTTTGATATAGGTCAACGGCGTCCGCAACTCGTGCGAAATACTCGCCAAAAATTCATTCCGCTCATTTTTTAAATGTTCCAAGTCACTGGATAGGGCAGTGATGGCGTTCGCCAGCTCTCCCAACTCATCGTTTCGGCCAATATTCAGGCTGACCTCGTGGTGCCCTTCGCTTAACTGTTCCGTCGCTTCTTTCATCCGAATCAACGGCAACGTAATCAATCGGGATAACAGAAAAATTGTGATGACGGTCAACCCGACAGCAATCAGGCCAACAATCAGGAATTGGTTTCGTAAATGACTGACCATCCCTTTGATATGATTCGTTTCCGCAAACATGAACACGTGGCCTCGGTGTTCTCCTTCAATGGTGATTGGGCTGTCCGTCGCAATAAACTCTTTTTTGTCCCATCGCTCTTCCACGACCTTCCCTCCCTGCAGAACCTCATCAAAATCGGTGTGTTCCAACACTTCCCTCATTTCAGGTTCAATCAGATCGGAATGGGTCAATTCGTTGCCAGCTGCATCCGTGATGATGACGATGAAATCGGAGGCCGATTCCATCAACGCCACATGGTTCAATGTCGCCGGTTCAAAACTGTCTTCCAATACTTCGCTGTGGGTGTTCCCTCTTGCAAGCAGGTTGGTCATGACTTCATCCACCCGTTCATTGACAAAAGTAACGTACAGGGTTAGAAACAAAACCGATTCAATGATGATAATAAACACAAAAAACAGCAAACCTATTTTCAATGCAAGCCTGTTTAACATGGCATCCCTCTTTAAGTCGATTGGTTAGCAGCAATCAAGACAAAGACTGCTGCCGAAAGCTGTTGGATTCGGTTCGTCTTTCAAACGGCTAGCTGGTTTCTACTTGGTTTTTCCCTCTTCCAGCAGCGTTTTCCAGGTCTGTAATCCGTCTTCCGACAAGTAGGCATTGCCTTCAAATGTGTAGATCGCCAGTTCCATTTCATCCATCGGGTTTTGTGCAATAAAAGCGATGGCATCTTGTGAAAGGTCCGGTGTATCCACCGGCTCGAGTTCTTCATTTTCCATAGTATACTTCACCAGAGCCGCCGCTGTCCCGTAGCTTCCGAAGTATAAATGGTCTTCGGTGAAATGCACCGCTGTGCCTGTTTCACTTCCGTCTGTAATGGCTTTAAAATTTTCTCCGCCATCCCATGAGAAATAAATCCCTGCAGCCGTAGCTGCAGCGACGAAGTTTGAGTCAGCCGGGTGAAGAGCGAGCGAAGTCACTTCGCCTTCCAGCCCTTCAGCCTTCACAGTTTTCCATGATTCGCCTTCATCACCGCTTTTATATACGCCGGCTTCCAGTAGGGAATTCTTGGCCGGATTGATTAGGAAAATGTCGTTACTGTTATATCCCACCGCCATGGCATGAAAATCCGTTTCTCCTTGAAATGCAATCTCCTCAATCGATTCACCGCTGTCGACGCTTCGCTGTATCCCTAAGGGATTGGGTAATTCTGAGTCTGCACTTGGGTGGCCCGACGTAATAAAACCTTCAGCTGTTGCATTAAAGCCCATATAATCATGAAAATTATCCGTCGTTTCGAACCAGCCCTCTTCCCGGTAAATTTTCAGCCCGATATGCGAGGCAAAATACAGTCCGTTCTCATTTCCTGCATAACCCATCCCATGAACATGATCCATTTTGCCTTCAAACGGCACTTCGAATGATTCTGCTGTATCGGTGCTGCAGCCTGCCACTAAAAGCAAAGCCGACAGCATACTTGTCAATATTCTCTTTTTTGTCATTTGATTATTCCTCCAAATTGTTTTTTCTAAAAATCATTGTACTCCTCCAGTTTAGCGAAAAAATCTCGATTTTTTGTGCAGTTTCTTCTATATAAATGAGAACTTATCCGGCGGTTCACGGACTTGCCACAATCGGGCGGCTATTTCCACCAAATAGAAAATGTCATGATTCCTGCACACAATATGCAAAGTTAAGGGGTAAAGTAACTACAGACAAATGCAGAAAGAAGGAGATTGAAATGCCGAAAAACAGATGGATGATGGGGATGCTGTCGCTTGTGGCAGCCATCACATTAAGCGCCTGCAATACAGATAGCGGGACGAGTGAAGAACCGATGGACATGGACAACGCAACCGAAGAAAATATGAGTGGGGATTCCGAACACATGAACATGGACCATTCCGGTTCAGGTGAAGTGCCGGATGATTTGCAAGAAGCCCAAAATCCAACATTTGAAGTCGGAAGCCAGGCCATTATTGAAACGGATCACATGGAAGGCATGAAAGGTGCTGAAGCAACAATTGTCGGAGCTTACGATACAACCGCTTATGCCTTGACCTACACGCCTGAGACTGGCGGCGAACCGGTGGAAAACCACAAATGGGTGATTCATGAAGAACTGGAAAACCCGGGAGATGAACCACTGGAAGCAGGCGATGAAGCGACCATTTCCGCCGACCATATGGAAGGAATGGACGGTGCAACGGCAACGATTGATTCTGCCGAACAGACGACCGTCTATATGGTTGATTTCGTCCCTACTACTGGAGGAGAGGAAGTCACCAATCATAAGTGGGTGACTGAAGATGAATTATCAGCGGAGTAATTTTTGAAATGACAGTACCATAGTTCTTCCATGTATTGATAAAATCGATGAATAGGCAGTTCAAAGAAAGGCCGCTAATTCCCCTATAAATTAGCGGTTTTTTTCGTACTTTGAGCATAAGCCGGCTTAAAAGAGCAGCGGGGGAGTTTTTTGAACCTTTTCTCCCATAGTATTTTGTGCATTTTCTATGGAGTTTATTCAATACTTCAAATGGTATACAGATAAGGAAGGCATTCATTCCAACTAGACAAAAATCGTTGATAACGTTAATTAAAATGATATAAGGAGAGGATTCTGTGAACAACTATGTGAAATTCGGAGTCATGATTGCAACTTCTACATTCCTGATGTATTGGCTGATGTTTTTAAATGTTTTTCAATTCGAACATATCACACTCAGTGAAACAAGAATCTACATGGCTTTGATCATGGGTTCTGTGATGGCCATTGTCATGATGTTATTCATGTGGCCGATGTATAAAAACAAAAAGGCAAATTCTTTTATTTTAGCCGGCAGTGCTGTGGTATTCGCGCTTTCGCTATGGCTTGTGCGCAGCCAAATATTAATAGAAGACACCGGATGGATGAAAGCGATGATTCCCCACCATTCCATCGCCATCCTGACCAGCGAACGGGCAGACATTTCAGATCCGCGAGCGAGAGAGCTGGCTGATGCGATCATCAAGACGCAGCGTGAAGAAATTGCCGAGATGAAAAGATTGATAGAAGAATTGGAGAACGAGGAATAACCGACTCAAAAAAGGAAGGCCAAGCGGCGAAAAGATTTCGCTTTTGGGCTTCCTTTTTTTCTGGCGATAGATGTTGACCTCATCAATCTTCTTCCGATAAACTCATGATATGTAAACCTATATCTTTTTGAGTTTCAAGCTGCAAAGCCTTACAGAACAGCATTCTGAATGTATCATTTTTTCAAATGAAAATAGTTCGGAATGATTTTCTGGCGAATTCAGTAGAATCGGGGTTCTGAATGTAACTTGCTTCACAATAAGTTACATTCAGATTGAACTACTGAAGATTTATTTTATTTCATCATTTCGTAGTTAACATATAAGCTGTAAAAGGCTGGAATCAGTAAAGCAATTGAGATGCAGACAAGTGCAGCTACTTTACTTTGTTTTCTTAACCGATCATCTCCACTTTTTAAATTTTCAAAAAAGGTGAAAGTAAAATATATGCCGACAACAAGTAAAATTGTCGATAAAACCCCCAGCCAATTTCCTGTTCCTAACAATCCTAAACTAGACATTCGGTTTTCCCCTCTCTTTCCTAGCTTTTATATCTCAGTATTAATATTCATAGAAAATGAATGCAACTTATTTTGTGATGCCTGGCGTTTTCAAGTTCTCAAAAGACAAAAGTAAATAGGAATTAATGATGAGCAAAATCGTATATAAAAGCCCTAACCAATATGCGTTACTTTAAGAATCATTCTTCTCGTTATTAATTTTTTTATTTTCTTCTTCAAGCTTTTGAATTCTTTTTTCCATTTCCGAATCATTGCTTCTCTTAGATTTTTGCATACGATCTATCACGTACAAAAAAAGAACGATCCAAATAACGGATAGGATTACCCAAATGAACATCGGTGAAGATGACATTAAAATTCCTCCTTTCGAATTTCAACGAATGTAACTTAACTGCACTTAAGTTACATTCACTTCCTTAATATTCCGCGTTATTTTGTTTCTTCTGTTTCTGCGAGCTTCTTACAAATATATCCTACGATGTATTCTCTCTTTGTTAATTCTTCAATATCCTGATTTTCAACTAACTCAGCTATTACCTGATTTACTTTTTTCCATTGCTCGGTATTTTCATATTTTTCATACGGATGTGTCATTCTACTATTCACCTTCACTTTGGTTTTTGTGTCTCGTCTTTATAATACTTATTTTACCATTCATAATCTCTATAGATAGAAGCCAATAGATTATTTCTCACTAAAAACCGTTCGTAAACGTGTCAAATGACTTTACGAACGTTCGCAAAATTGCATACACATTTGCGAACGCTTCAATGTGTCCTGGATATTACTTTTTTATTCAAGGCAACTGCATAGTCGTTGGATCATTCTTCATTCCCCGCTGATCGCCTTGATTTCCCGCCATTTGCCGTAGCGGTAATAAAGGAAGGCGAAGACGCTTGAGATGACGAAGGAAATGCCGATGCCGAGCGCGATGCCGTCCTGCCCGTACCACTGGGCGAACAGCCAGGTGAGCGGATAGCGCAGGACCCAGAACGACAGGATGTTGAGGATGAGCACCTGGAACATGGCTCCTGCTGCGCGGACGGTGCCGTTCAGGATGAAGTTGATGCCGAGGAACGGATAGAAGAATGCGACGCCCTTCAAATACTGGGTGCCGAATTCCACCGCCTCTTCTTCTTTCAGGAACAGCCGGACAGCGGGCTCTGCAAGGAGGTAAAGGATGCCGGCGATGACGAGCATGATGCCGAGGTTATAGAAAAAGCCGTAGCGTGTGACCCGCTCTACGCGGTCCCATTGCCCTGCCCCGATATTTTGCCCGGCCATGGAGTTGATGGCTGTGCCGAGCGCCTGCGCCGGCAGCATGATCAGGCTGTCGAGCCTTTGTGCCGCACCGTACCCTGCGACGACTGCCGGACCGAACGAAGCGACGACGCTCATGATGGCAAGAATGCCGGCTGAGATGACGCTCATCTGCAGACCTGCCGGGATGCCGAGTCTCAGGATATCGAGCACTTCCCGTTTCGCTGGCACGGATGGCCGGGTGAACGGCAGAATTCTTTTACTGCGGATGTAAAAGAAGCCGATGAAGAATGCTGCGCCCTGGGAGACGATGGTGGCGTACGCCGCTCCTTCCACGCCCCAGCCGAAGCCGGAGATGAACAGCGGGTCCAGTACCGTATTCAAAGCGACGGCGATCGCCACGAAATAAAGCGGCGACTTCGAATCCCCGACGGAGCGGAGTGCTGTCCCGATAAAGTTATAGCCGAACAAGAACAGCATCCCGATGAAGTTGATTTTCAAATATGCAGCTGCCATCGGTATGATCGCTTCCGGTGTCCCAACAAGGTGCAGGAGCGGTTCTGCGAGAAAGAACCCGACGATGCCAAGGCCGACCGACATTGCGGTGAGCAACACAACGAACGCGTTCAAATAGTGTTGCAGTCCTTCCCCGCTCTTCCGCCCTTTTTGCTGGGACAGGATTGTCAGCGCAGCATTATTCAAGCCAATGACAAAGGACAGGACCGTGAATAGAATCGTTCCTGATAAACTGACCGCTGCAAGTGCACCCGCACCAATCAAGTTGCCGACCCACAAACTGTCGATCAGCTGATACGACACTTGCAGTAAATTCGCGAGAAGGATCGGTCCCGAAAAGTAGAACAACTGTTTTGCGATCGGTCCTTCCGTGAAATCATGTTGGTTTGCCATGAATCTGCCCTACTTTCTATATATGCCCTTTCATTATCGGCACTGCATCGGGCGGAATCAATCGGAATGCTCCGTGAAAAAGCGCCCGGGAGGAAGCGGGCGCCAAAAGCTACTTTATTGTTTGTTCAATGCTTCCAACAAGCCCATCGAACCGACGTTCAAATCCAGCCGGATGATGTCATAAACTTCGTGATCATGTGGGATTTCGAATTCATCTAAGTAGTCACGTATGTGTGCTTCTAATCTGCCTGCCAACAGCTCGGCCGTGCCCCTTTCCGCCGCTACTTTCCGTCCTTCTTCCATGAACAGATCCAGCCATTCCGCCACTTGCTGCAGTGCTAGTTCCGGTTCTTTCGTCTGGTTGAAATGGCCGTAATAAATCCGGTCGAGCTTCATTTCCGAAAAGCGCACAATGGCACGGTGCATCGCCTGCTCATTGAACTGGTTCGGCGAAGTCGACGGCAAGAACAGTGCGACTCCTTCTTTTGCCAGCTGTTCATATCGCACGCCGACCGTATCTCCGGCAAACATACCGTTCGAAACGGGATCGTAAATGCTGAAATGATGATTTGCATGCCCTGGTGTGTCGAGGAACTTCAATGAACACGCCGGACTCAGCTCCAGCTCGTCCCCTTCCCGTTTGATCAACAGGCGCTCTTCGGGAATCGGCACGACCGGTTCGAAAAAGCGGTCGAACGATTCTCCGTAAACCATCTTGGCACCAGCAGTCAGACGCGATGGGTCCGCGAGATGCCGTGCACCTTTCTCATGGACGACGACCGTCGCGTTCGGACAGTCCTCCAAGAGAAATCCTGCTCCGCCGGCATGATCAAGGTGCACGTGCGTCACGATGATGTACTTCACCTCATCCAATGTATGGCCGATTTCAGCGAGTCCGGCGGTGATGCGCGGCACGGACGGGCTCGGGCCGGTATCGACGAGTGTCAGCTGCTCCTCATCGATGACATACGTCCCTGTCCGGTGTTTCAGTCCCATATCGTATCCATCAATCAAGTAGATGCGTTCATCCAAGCGCATCGTTTTTTCATTATCCATTCCAGCTTCCTCCTCTGAATTCAATCTTCACTCTAACCCTATTCCCTAAATCCGTTGAAAACCCTCCTAGAAATCCGTGATTTGCGTTTCATTCCCCCGACACAAGCCGAGACGCCCGCTTCCATTCCGGAAAAATGATATGATGAATAAGATTTTTTGCTCTGTACGGAGTATACTGATGGCAAGCGATTTATAAAATTGATCTTAAAGGAGAAATGGTGATGGATTCATTCAATCAGTCGTTAGGCGAATTTATCGAAAATGCTGGCTGGCTCGCCCCTGTATTCTTTGTGGTCCTCCATCTCATCCGTCCATTCCTATTCCTTCCGGTGATCGTCGTCTGCGTAGCTGGTGGTTTGTTATTCGGTTTCGTCGAAGGCGCACTGCTTTCATTCATCGGCTTGTCTTTGATGGGCATCATTTCGTATTTGCTCGTCGAGCGGATGCCGAAGTTCCGCGCGAAATTGACCCCGCTGAAGAAAAAGCTTTTTGGGGAGCGGAAAGTCTCGGTCGGACAAGTGATGTTGCTGCGTGTCATGCCGTTCGTCCATTTCCACCTGCTGTCGTTGTTCTTGATCGAATCAACACGTTCCTTCAAAGAATACGCCTACTTCAGCATCCTCGGCATGGTCATGCCAGCAGTCCTGTACACGGCATTCGGCCAAGCAATCGCCGAGTTTTCGTGGATCGGCAGTCTCCTGTTTTTCGCGGTGCTGCTGATCGCCTACATCGGGATCGAGAAATGGCATAAGCGCCACAAAGAAAGAATGACGAAAGAACCGGTCTCCTAATTGAGGGGAGCCGGTTCTTTCTTATTTTATTACGACTGATACTGTTCCAAAAAGTCGAGCATTGTTTCGTACACACGGATCTCGTTCTCTTTTTTCGAGAATCCGTGTCCTTCGTCGTCCAGCACTAAGTAGTCGACTGTGCGACCGGCTTGCTTCAGCTTCTCGACGATTTGATCGGACTCTTCTTTGACGACGCGCGGATCTTTTGCCCCTTGGATGACAAGCATTGGCTTCGTCATGCCGTCCAGATACGTCACTGGTGAATCCTTGATGAACCGCTCCTTGTCGCGGACGGGATCCCCGACCCAGCGATCCATAATCGGCTTCCAGTGCGGCGGGACCGAGCGGACGAACGTGAACAAATCGGACACGCCGAAAATATCGACGACTGCCTTGAAACGGTCTGCGTGGCGGCCGTGTAACAGAAGCGCCATGTAGCCACCGTAACTGCCTCCGACAAGGAACAATTTGTCCGGGCTTGAAATGCCTTCATCGAACAGCCAGTCGATCGCAGCTAAGCAGTCGAGGCGCGGTCCTTCTCCCCAATCACGTTCCACCATCTTCGTGAAGGCGGAACCATAGCCGGTACTGCCGCGGAAGTTCGGTGCCATGATCGAGTAGCCGCGGTTCAGGAAGCTCTGGAACATCGAGCGGAATTGTTTACGCTCAGCTGATTGAGGACCACCATGCGGCCAGAAGATCGTATGGCCGTTATCATTTTCAGGCTTGGCACGGAACAGCAGTGCTTCGATCATACGTTCGTCAAAACTTTCGTATTGGACGACATCGGGGTCGACCATTCCGTCAAGCGATACGCCGAGGACGCGGTTCTCTGTCAACTGTATCCACGTACCGTCCGTTTCACGGACAAATAAGTTATGTGGCAAACGGGCACTACGGCCAAGAAGATATACTTTTCCAGACGAGCCGAGCTGTACTTTATCCATGAGCGCAACCGGGCAGTCGATCGCTTCCGGCTGTGCAGCCCCAGGCTCATAGCGATAAAGGAAGTCTTCCACCCCTTTTTCTGTCACGAGGTAAAACACTTTCCGCTCGTCATCCCACTTCAATTCGGAGATGCTCTCCCCTTCGATTTCCAAGACCCGTTCGAACGTTTTCGTCGCAAGGTCGAATTTAGCCAAGTATCGGAAGTCGCTTTCGAAATCGGTGACGAAATGGATCGTCTGTGCATCCGTGAACAACGCTTCGTGAATCGTATGCACAGTTTCCGGATCCGGTGTCAGCGGCAATTCTTCGCCGTCCACTCGCACAAACGCTGTGCTGAACGTATTGGCAAACATTTTCTTGAAGATGAAGGATTTCTCGTCTTCAGATACCGCTTCAAGCTGTGTCATGGCTCCGTCACCAGTATGAAGAAGATGGTCTTCACCGGTCTTCAAATCAAGCACGTGCGTGTTCAAGAATTCAGGGTTTGCTTTCGACGTCATGTAATACAATCGCTCGCCGTCTTCACTTAATGAAGCGAAGAAGAACTTCTCATCCGCTGCTGTCCCTTCGATCAATGGCTGCGGAAGACCGCCCTCATACGGGATTGCGTAAAACTGGTGGTTCTCGTCCCCGTCTTTGTCGAAGCCCGCGAGCGTGAAACGCTTGTTGTCTTCCAGGTGGATAAAGCTCCCCGACTGGTCCGCCTGGGCGTACAAGTACGGAAACTTATTCGGCAAATCCATCGCCCATAGGTTCATCTTGCCATTCAAGTTGCTGCTGAAGACGAGGCGCTGCTCATCTTTACTTACCGTAAAATCGGTGATGACATATGTACGGAAAAATTGTTCCACTTGTGTTTTCGGAAAAGAAATCATGAAGTTCCTCCTTAAGTTTTGCCTGCTTCTTCATTTAACCATACAGATTCCTTCAAGTCAGCAGTGTTTTCTGAAACTTCAGCTCAATTAAAACGTACAATATAGGTGAGGTGATTGAAATGAAACAGAAATGGATTCTCCCGTTTAGCATCTTCTTCGCGTTGATCCTGATGCCGATAAGCGTCTTCGCTGATGACTTCTCGATCAGCGATGTAGAAATCAAGGCGCTGCTCCAGGAAAATGGGACCGTACAAGTGACAGAGACCCACACGTATGTATTCGAAGATGATTTCAACGGCTTGACGCGTGAACTCATCCCGAAAGAAGGAACGTCCATCGACGGATTTCAGGCATTCGAGAACGGCCGGAAGCTTGATGTGGAGCGGGATGACAACCTATACAAAGTCCACCGTCCTGCCGATGATGAGACCGTGACCGTCGAACTTTTGTATACAATCAACGGTGCGATAGTATCATACGAAGACGGTGCACAATTTTACTGGCCGTTCTTCAGTGACGACAACGAAACCGATTATGAAAACATGACCATTACAATCACGCCGCCTGCACCCGCTGACGAAGCGGAATTCCTTGGCTACGATGAAGCTTTCGAGTCGGGTCAGTTGGAATCAGATGGAACGGTCGTCTTCGCACTCGGCCACGTACCGTCAGGCAAAAATGGCGACATCCGGGTCATTTACGAAAATGATTTATTTACTGGATTAGCCACAGCAAACGGTACAGTCCGTGATGCCATCCGGCAAGACCGCGAAGATGCAGTTGAAGACGCAATTGCCTTCGAGCAAAACCAGTCGACTGCACAGTCCTTCGGTTCGGTTGCGGTGCCAGTCGGAGGAGCTTCCCTCCTCGGCTTGTTCGGAATTCTCTTTGGCCGCTCCCGGAAGATCAAACGGGAAGCGTTGGAAACGAAAAACGGTACACCAGTCGTAAACGATGAGCTGAGCATTCCTGCTGCGCTTTACTTTTCGCATTCACCATTTTTGAATGCTAATACACTCGCTGCGGCGATGATGGAGCTTATCCGGAAAGGATACGTCCTGCAACACTCAGAAAAAGAATTCGAACTGTTGTCTTCGAAAACCGAGTACCCGCACGAAAAAGTTTTGCTCGACTTTCTTTTCAACGAAGTCGGAAAAGGAAAGATCCTTCACTTGGATCAGCTCGAGCGCTACTCGGAAAATGAGAAGGTCCAACCCGTTTATATGCAAGCGGTCTCGGAGCATGGAAAACTGGTTGCTGAAGAAGTGAAAGAGCAGCACATGTACGACAAGAGCCCGATTATCCGCTGGTCTGCCGCGTTTGTTGGACTTCTCTTCGGAGGAGTCGCCATTTATACCGGCATTTACGGCTTGGAAATGTGGATGGCACTTTCCCTTTTCATTACTATGGCAGCCGCCATTTTCGCAGCGTTCTATTCGCCTATGACAGTGAAAGGACACCGTATCAAACAGCAATGGAAGCATCTGAAAGCTGCGATGGACGACTTGCCAGAGGAAGTATGGAATAGCTGGTCCGCCGATAAAAAACAGCGTGCATACGCCTATTACGTCGGAACTGGTGCAGCAGAATCCTCCGGCACAATGCATGCGTTTCGCACACAAGAACAATACGGCAGTCTGGCGTTTGATCCAGTCTTCATGATGCTGATCTTCGTAGCAGCAAACAACAATACCGGAACAGCCAGTGCCGCTTCTTCCGCTTCCGTCGGTGGTGGCGGAGGAATTGGCGGTGGCGGTGGTGGATCCGGCGCATTTTAACGAAAGTGAAAACCTGGTTCGGGCTTGTCCCGTCAGGTTTTTTCTTCAGTCTTAACGGGAACAGATGCACATAGAGAAAGGATGAGAACCGATGGAAGTTGAAGCATACTTGAAACGATTCCACGCGTTTCCGGTGGAGGAAGCGTATTTGCAAGACTTGGCCAGGCTGCAGTCCTTACATATGCAGCATGTCCCTTTTGAAAACCTTGATGTGATCCGAAAAGAGCCGATCTATTTGAATCTGGAGCCGATTTACGAAAAAATCGTCGAGCGTGGACGCGGTGGCTACTGCTATGAGCTCAACGGTTTGTTCCACTGGCTCCTGCAGCAGCTCGGATTTGATGCACAGCTTGTCTCAGCAACGGTGCAACGGCCGAACGGCAAGTGGGCAAAAGCAGATACGCATGCGGCGATTCTAGTGCAACTCGATGCGCCTTATTTGGTCGATGTCGGTTTCGGCGATTCGACCATCTCCCCTATCCCGCTTGGCGGTGAGCGCCAGACCGATAATAGCGGCACGTACAGGATCGAAGCGCATGATGAGCCATTTTACGATTTGATTCGGGAAGATGAAGGCAAAGAACGCGTGCTGTACCGCTTCAGCACCTTCCCGAAAAAACTGGAGGATTTCCATGAAGGCTGTGTCTTTAACCAAGTGTCCAAAGATTCTTCGTTCACACACGACGACTTGGCGACGATCGCGACAGACCTCGGACGTACAACGCTGTCCGGCAACCAACTAACAATTCGGGAAAACAAAGAGAAGAAGAAAATTCAACTGAATGATAAGGAAAAAGAGCAAGCACTGCGTGACTACTTCGGCATTGAACTCGCCTGATTTCGTTTAAATCTTCATTTTACGGGAAGAGATGAGAGAAGAGCATTATTCGAAGAGGAGGAAGATGGAATGGCACATGAACATCATGCAGCATTACTCAAAGCGCTTCACGAATGTATGGAGGCGTGTAACCACTGCTTCGACGCTTGCCTGCAGGAAGATGACGTGAAGATGATGGCAGATTGCATCCGGCTCGACCGGGAATGCGCGGATCTTTGCAGCTACTTGGAAAATGCGATTAGCCGGAACTCCCCTTTCATCAAGCAATTAGCGGCAGTTTGTGCGGAAGTATGCCAGGCGTGCGGTGAGGAATGTGACAAGCACGCGCACCACGAGCATTGCAAGAAATGTGCAGAAGCATGCTTCGCCTGTGCGGAAGCTTGCAGAAATGTAGCATAATGAGAAGTGTCTGCATCTATTCGTTTAGATGCAGGCTATTTTTTTGCAACGGAGCGGGTTTCCGCTTAACATATTGGTACAACCACTTTTCGAAAAAGGAAGGAAGAATTTTGTGAAGCCAGTACATAGCATTATCGACTTGATCGGCAATACGCCGGTCGTGAAACTTCAGAAACTCGTGCCGGAACAGGCGGCAGAAGTATTCGTAAAACTTGAAATGTTCAACCCTTCAAAAAGCGTCAAGGACCGTGCAGCTGCAAACATGATCGCAGAAGCTGAAAAGCATGGACGCCTGAATCCATCTTCTACGATCATCGAGCCGACGAGCGGCAATACCGGCATCGGACTTGCCATGGTAGCAGCTGCCAAAGGCTACCGCGCCATTCTCGTCATGCCGGATAATGCAACTTCTGAGCGGGTCAATTTGCTGAAAGCGTTCGGGGCAGAAGTCGTACTGACACCGGCGGATGAAAAAATGCCGGGTGCCATTAAGAAAGCCGAGGAGTTGGCGAAAGAGATTCCGGATAGCTTCATCCCGCAGCAATTCGAAAACGCAGCCAACCCAGACATTCACCGCACAACGACGGCTGTCGAAATTATCGAGCAAATGAACGGCGAGCTGGATGCGTTCATCGCAACAGCAGGAACCGGCGGAACGATTACAGGCACAGGCGAAACATTGAAAGCACATTGGCCTGACCTTAAAATCGTCGTCGTCGAACCAAAAGGCTCCCCTGTCCTTTCAGGTGGGAAGCCTGGCAAACATAAACTTGTTGGAACAAGCCCAGGCTTTGTGCCGTCCATTTTGAATACCGATGTGTACGACGAGATCCTGCAGATCAGCGACAACATCGCCATCGACATGTTCCGCCGCCTTGCACGTAATGAAGGCATCTTCGTCGGTCCTTCTGCAGCTGCTGCTGTCTACACAGCTATCGAAACGGCGAAGCAGCTTGGCGCAGGGAAAAAGGTCCTCTGTATCGCGCCTGATACTGGCGAACGCTACTTGAGCATGGGATTGATTGAATAATTCCTGCGCGAGGTTTAGCGCGTGCAGAAAACAGGTAAAAAACTTATACTTATCTTGACGGCTTTGCCGCACAGGGAAGTCCGCGTTACACCGTCCGACATTTTCCAGCCAAAGGGAGTTGAGAATATGACACTTGAGAAAATCACGGGTTCCAGCATGATCATCAAAACCGCCCGCGCATTGATGCAGGAAGGGTGGGCATTCACACCGAATGAAATGAACATCATCATCAAAGCCGAGCATCTGGAGACAGGCGAGTCCGTCTCGTTCCCTTCTTTCGGCAATCTGAAGCGGTGGATGTATGAACGCGCATTGAATTATCAATAATAGAGCAGAAGAAAAAGCGGAGGAAATTTCCTCCGCTTTTTTTGATTGCCGTCAAGCCCGCAGCATCCTCACGATGAAGATCCCCATGGAACCGAACAGTACGACGATGAAGACCGGCAAGAACCAAGGGCCGAGTCCGTCCGCTCCCCCTTCTGCGATACGTATGTCCTGAAATGTCAGCCAAGAGAAAAGAATCGCGCATTCTGTTTTCATGACGTTCATCATGAGCCGTGCGTTCCGGTACTGAAACTCGACGTTGTCTTCCCGCAAATTCAAGTAATTGAACGTATGCGGGTATTTTTCAAGCCATGTAATCGGTAGCCAAATGACAAAAAAGGCGATGAGCGGCAAAAGGAACAACTCCGCTTTCGAACCCCACCGGTCGACTTCCCCTGCTCCGTTATAGTGTGCTGGTACTTCTGCTGGCAATGAACCATATGTAAGAATCAAGTACATCGTTGTAGCAATAATAGTAAGAAGGCCGATCCAGCTTAAAAATGTTTCGAGACCGCTTTTCGGCAAGTTGATTTTCGGCTGTTTCACCAAGGTCATCCTCTCCTCTCCTCTCCTTACTTATACGGACGAAGACGAGTGAAGTTTCAGTTGAAGCCGTAGAAAAAAAGCGGTTTTGCTGGAATCCAGCAAAACCACCCTCTTTACTCGCTTCTTTCCTTTTCCAGCTTGTCGATTGCCTCATCCATCTTCTTTTGATCTTTCTCATCCACATCTGGAAATTGCGGATTGATTTCTTCTAAAAGGGCAATCATCTCCTGGGCGATGATATATCTTGAATACGCTTCATCGTCGGCCGGCAATACGTGCCACGGAGCATAGGATGTCGCGGTATGCGTCAGCATTTCTTCAAAAACGTGTTCATATTCACCCCAATGTGCGCGTTCTTTGACATCGTTGAATGAGAATTCCCATTTCTTCTCCGGGTCTTTCATGCGCTTGAGCAGACGCTTACGCTGTTCTTCTTTCGAAACATGAAAAAAGAATTTGATGACATGAAAACCGTTTTCGTGAAGATAGCGCTCAAAATCGTTGATCTGCCGAAAACGTCGGCTCCAGACGTCGCCTTCTTTCGCTTCTTCCGGCATCTTGCCGTCGTGTTCCAAACCATGGATGCGCGGTGCGATCACTTCCTCGTAATACGAGCGGTTGTAGATGGCGATTTCGCCCCGTGCAGGCAATCCTTTATGGAAGCGCCGTAAATAATCGAGCTTTTGTTCATCCTCACTCGGTTTGCCGTAATTGGTCGTCTTCAGCCCTTGTGCATTCAAATAAGAAAAAATGTGGCTGATCGCTTCATCTTTCCCGGCTGCATCCAATGCTTGCAGAACGACCGCAATGCCATGTTTTCCTTCTGCATGGAGCTTCCAGTGCAACTCCTTCAGCCTTTTAATACTTGTCGGAAGCAAGTTCTGTTCAATTTCGGAATCGGAGGGCCTGTCTGATTCTACTGTCGTGAAGTCCGATAACCTGCATTGTTTATTCTCTGAAAGCCGGTACTTGTTTTCTGCCATCGAATAACCTCCTTCCCTGTAGTCTTCCCGACAAGATAATGTCGGTTGATTTACAGGATCTCTTCGTTCTAGTTTTCCCGCAAGATAAAATAGTGAAACCCTTCCAGCAAATCGGAAGGGTTCCTGTTTTCTTTATGATCGGCCGAATCGGTCATCTTCGTCCAGCTTCTCTTCAATTGCTGCTTCTTCCCTACGGACCGTGCCTTCAACATGTTCAACGTCCTGCACTTTCCGTTTGCCGACGACAAGTTCTTCGCTGACGACATCTTTCTTGGAAACGTCGACACGTTCTTCCGTCAGTGGAATGTGGATGTTTTCTTCATCCTGATAAGCATCGGTTCCCGTCAAGCCATTGACATCTTCATTGACCGTGCGTCTTTCGATGACGACTTCGTCATGCTCTACCGGTACTTCAACCGTCCGCTGTTCTTCGACGACATGCTTCCCGACGTTCACTTCGCCTGTCTGGACTTTTTGCTTGTCGACTTCCAGGTGCTCTTCGTGGAGATGCAAGTGCTGCTCCCCGCGGTCATCTGTAAAGTCATTCCTTGTTGAATCAAATGTGTTCTCTGCAGTTCCGAGAGAAGCTCCATCTACAGGATCAGCATAGACAAGAATCTTGCCCCGTTCGAAATCCTGTCTGCCGGATTCATCGAATTCAAATGTAAACTGGGCGCTTGTCTTCTCTTTTAAGATATCCAAGTTCTGGTTTCCGTCAGAGACGATATGAATATTTTCTTCCCTGTAGCCTTTGTCTTTCAGTTCACCAATTTTATTGAATGCCTGAGCTTCCAAATCAAAACTGCCGATAAATTCTCTTTCAGATGCCATCACGAAAACCTCCTTCAAAGGTGTATTTAACTTCTACACCTTCTATCTACCCGCTGCACATGTATTGAAACAGGGCGGTAGCAGAAGGCGGGGACTATTGGATGGTGGATTCATCGTCAAGCAAGTTCAGCTGCCAAGAAACGCCGAAGCGATCTTGTACCCAGGCGAACTTCCGGCTATGCGGGTAGGCGTCCAGTTGCATAAGGATCGCCCCGCCCCGTTTTAGCTTGCCATATACGTAGTCAATTTCCTGCGAGGAATCGAAATTGGCGTAAAGTGAAATGGCTGGTGTGAAGGCAAAGTCATGTGCTTCCGGCGAATCGATCGCCATGAACGTCATTTCCTGGATCCGGAATGCCGCCTGCTCCACTTTGCCGTTTTCCTGGTAGCTGATGTGCAGGATTTCAGCATCCTCGAAAATTTCGGTATAGAACCGGATTGCTTCCTCCGCTTCTCCTTCAAACATTAAAAATGGGTTGATTTTAATCATGTTCCTAACTCCTTTCAATTGTTTAATTGCTGAATGAGCGCGTCGATCTTACCGAGCGCCATAATATTTTGGTTGCATGCATCACTGTCGACGCAAATCAAATGGCCGTTTTTGATGAACGTGCCGTCCTGGCCTTTCCGTCGCCGATACAAAAACAGGCCGACTTCAGATTCCGTCTGACAAAGCGAACACATTCCTTTTCGTGTGCTTTGGCGAAACGATCCGGATACCCCGATCCATTCACCATCGTTCGGCAAGATCAAATATTTCATGGCGGCACCCGGATCATTCCAACCGACATATGAATAATCCCGCGCATCTACTCTTTGCATGGACGGTGTCTTCATTTTCTTCGCTTTCGGGAAATACGATCCGAGAACCGGTGCAGCCAGTCCGCCAAACGGCAAGACATATGATTTTACGTGGGTCAGGAATCGTTCCAGGTCCGCTTTGCTTTCGATATCGACAAGGGGATCCAATAGCCACTTCTGCTTTTGATTAAGATAATCGAATGCATCGAGCACACGTTCAAAGGCGAGGATGCGGATTGTGTCGACGACGTCCTGGTCCGTACTGGCCTTATGACTCGCGACAATTCGCAACGCCTGCTTGCGAATGACGTTGAATTGATCATTCCGGATAAAAGCTTCCACGTTAGTTCACTCCGAATCAGTTGATTTCACGTATCTGCTTTTCAGTATACAGCATATTGCCTGCTTCGTTAAAACGAGTGGCGATAAAGATTGTTTTCGTGCGCAGCAGGCGTTCGCTGATGTATAATTAAAAACGAATTTTCCGAATAGAGAATCGAAGGATGAGGGATGAAACGAGATGGAAACGAAAATCCGGTTATTGACGATAGATGACTTACCTTTTTTGAAAGCCATGCAGACTGGCATCGAGGATGATTATGTCATCCGGGTGTATGAACGCATGGTGATGCCTCCGAATACGCTTTATGGCCTGTTTGTCGGGGACAAACTCGCCGCGCTGTGTGGATATACCATTTTCGCTGGACGTTACGCCATGATCGGCCGGTTGCGGAGCGATGAACGATTCCGCGGGAAGAATTTTGCCACGGTTTTGACCGAGTTCATTAAAACAGAAGCGTTTGGGCGGGAAGAACTCATCTGGGTCGGTGCGAACACCCAAGAGGAAAATACCCCTGCGCGCCGTGTGCTCGAGAAGCAGGCATTCGCTGAAGGGCCGCGCTTGTATGGAGCCGTTGCCGAAGATGTCCGCTCTTTATGTGAAGCTGCGCCAGTATGGACGAAGATCGATTCTTTGGAGCGGAAAAAGAACTGGCTCGAGCAGGTTTATGTAGCGACTAACCGCATTTTTCCATTGGAGTGCTATTACAACTTCCCTGCAACGACCGCGCTTTTCGACGATGAGCTGATAGCTACTTGGGACTTTTACGAAAATGCGAACAGGGACCGGATGTTCATCGCGAAAAAGGATTACAAGAAGTATTTCAACTGGCACATCATCTACCCTTGGGATGATTTTATGGAGCAACCCGGCTTCTGGGAGACGGTACAAACGACATATGAGCTGCAGGGCGCGCCACCAGGCTACGAGAAGCGCATCTGGATCGATTTCGATGAAACGCAAGTTGCTTCGCTCCCGTCATGTCATCCATTCGAATTGCCGTCCCCGTGGATCCTGTACGGTGCATTCCGCCCTTCGATGCATAAAGAGCTTTCTGTACAGTTCGGACGTTTTGCTTGAGAAAAAACAGAAAGAGAGTAGCCCCCGTGTGTTCGTCACATTGAGAGCTACTCTCTTTTCTTAATCAGTCTTGTCTCCGTAAAATTCCTCATCGATTTCTGCAACTTCTTTCCGGATCGTCTCCGTAATGCGTTCGACTTCCCGGACAGTGCGTTTTTTGATGATCAACTCTTCGGTGACGACCTTTTTCTTCGTGATGATGATTTTTTCTTCGACGATCGGGATATGCCACTCATCACCGACGAGGTACGGTTCGGTGTTCGGAAGCAAGTCATCTTGTGCCCCTTCGTTCACTTGTCTCCGCTCGACCGTCACTTCTTCCTTATCGATCGGCACATCGAATTGTTGCTGCTCCTCGACTGTACGTTTTCGAACATTCACCTCATTGGCTTGTATCCGTTCTTTACGGATGTCCAACCGCTCTTCGTGCAACGCTAACCGCTCTTCGTTTGCATTTTGCAAATTCGCTGGTGTTTGTGCTTCTGTATTTAGTACCTGTTCAGGAGAACCATCTGCGACCAAAATAAGTTTGCCTGCTTTCAATTCATCGTAGTAGCGGGTCGCTTGATCGGATTCAAATCCCATTTGGACGAATGCATCCTTCAGCGTTGCACTGCCGGAAAACAACGAGCGGAATTGATCCATCCAGTCTCCTCCTGCATCCGTCGAGATATGGACGCCTGGAAACTCTTTGAAGACTGCCAACTGGTCTTCCCGGTCCGCCATGACGTACAAGTCCTGCGGTGCATATCCTTCAGCGAGCCAATCCCGAACCTGGTCTGCAGCTTCAATTTGGCCAGCGAACGATGCAATCCAATAACTTCCTTGTTTATCCATCCCAATCACCTCTATTCAAGATTCGTGAAGCTTTTATTCAGTCGGACCTTCCGCTTTACCGGGGCGGGGTGAATCTGCCGCTCCGTATAGCTCTCCGGTCTCCGAATTGATCAAGATCGCCTGGACATCCCCGATCCGGTCATCGGCTGTTTGTTCGCGGAATCCTTGGTCGATCGAATAGCCGAGTTCTTCGAATTTCTTCAATACGTCTTCCGGTAAACCGTCCTCCCATTCCTTCTCATCATCCGGTGTCACGTAGATCCGCGGTTCACTGATGGCTTTCTTCAAGTCCATTTTGTAATCGATGACGTTGATGATGACTTGAAGCACCGATGCGACAATCGTTTTGGCTCCAGGAGAACCGAGTGTGAAAAACGGCTTTCCTTCGTGGAACATGATCGTCGGTGATTTGGCGCTGACGGCGAACTTCCAACTGTCCGGGTTGTTTTTCGCATCAGGCTCCGGATTGAAGTCGGTCAAATCGTTATTCAATAAAAATCCATAGCCTGGCACGAGAATGCCTGAACCATAAATGCGCTCGATTGATGAAGTGCAAGCCGCTACATTGCCCCACTTGTCGACAGCAGTAAAATGAGTCGTCTCCATGCCACTTTCATTCGTTTCCATCGTCTGTTGGATCGGCTGCTGCTCATCTTGGTACAGCCATGGATTTCCTTCCTCCACTTTCTCGATTCGCTTGTCCAACGATATGAGGCTGCTCCGTTCTTTTATATATTCATCATCCAGCAGTCCGTGGAGCGGAATTTTGTCGAAGCGCGGATCTTCGATGTGCTCGTGCATGTCTTTCAAAGTCAGGCGCATCGTCTCGGCAAGGAGATGATACTTCTCCCACGAATCTGGACGGTATTTTGCAATGTCGATTTGTTCGGCGATCTTCAGCATCTGTCCGACCGCGAAGCCGCCGCCGTTCGGAGGATTCGTCAAGGCGAGATCGAACCCTTTGTACGTCCCCCATAACGGATCATCCACCAGGGACTTGTAATTCTTGAGATCTTCCTTCGTGATCAGGCCCCCGTGCTCTTCAATGGTCTTAACGATGGCATCGGCGATTTCCCCTTCATATACCGCAGAAATCCCTTCATCACGCAAAATGCGCAACGTTTTGGCCAGTTCCGGCTGTTTTAGGTGGTCTCCTTCGACGAGGAGCTTGCCACCGGGCATGAATTTCTTCTTCGCTTCCTCCCCGAGCCGGTCCTGGAACAGTTCGAGTGTCCGCTCCCATAACGAGTTGACGCGAAAACCGTTTTCGGCCAGTTCGATTGCCGGTTCAATCAAGTCGCGCATCGGCAAGGAACCGTATTTCTCATGGCTCACTTCCAGTGCCCGCAAGATGCCAGGGACCCCGACCGACTTCGGATCCATGGTCCGTGTATCGTAGTCTTCCACTTCTCCGTCTTCATCGATGAACAAAGTCGGTCTGACCGCTTCGGGTGCAATACTATGGCCGTTGACGATTTTCGTCTCTCCGCTTTTCGCATCGTAAATCGAAATGAACCCGCCTGCCGCAATTCCTGTATTCATTCCTTCGACAACTGCCAGCGCGAATTGCATCGCGATGACCGCATCGACGGCATTCCCATCTTGTTCTAGGATTTTCGTTCCGACGTCCGTCGCTTCCCTGACTGCACTCGCAGCCATGCCGTGCGTACTTTTCGCCGTCTTTTTTTTACTTGAATTTCCTGCCGATTTCTGGTTTTCAAAAATTTCGTCTAAACGCATCCAATCATCCTTTCAGTTTCAGTTCCGTATTGCATTCATTTTGCGTTACTATAGTCTATGTACCCCATCTATAGCCATCTTTAATCTTCTTGGGGAAAGGAGCGGACGAATTGGATTTGAATCTGATCGGAAAAAGAATCATCATAACAGGCGCCAGCAGCGGCATCGGACTGGAAGCTGCGAAGGTTTTTGCAGCGGCTGGAGCGGAGCTGATCTTCGCTGTGCGGAATCTCGGGAAAGCGGAAACCGTGATGCAGCAACTGAAGGAAACGCACCCGGATACGGTCATCCGCCTTATGCAGCTGGATGTTGCCGACCTCGCGAGTGTCCGCAAGTTCGCCGACCAATTCAACAAGCAGTTTTCCCGACTCGACATCCTGATCAATAACGCGGGCGTCATGATGCCGCTTTATACGAAAACGGTGGATGGCTTTGAGCTGCAGTTCGGCGGCAATCATCTCGGCCATTTCGCTTTGACTGCACTCTTGCTTCCCGTTTTGGAAGGGACGGATGGATCGCGCATCGTCACGATCGGAAGCTTGGCGCACGAACGCGGGACGATTGATTTCGACAATTTGGATGGGTCGACCGGATATCGTGCAAAAAAATTTTACAACCAAAGCAAATTGGCGAACATGATCTTTGCGCTCGAGCTCGACAAAAGGCTGAAGGAGAACGGCTACCAAACCATCTCCCTCACTTGCCATCCCGGCGTATCGGCAACAAATATTTTCAAGCTCGGTAAATGGGACGCACCAATCGTCTTGCGCAACTTGGCCAACCGCTTTTTACAGCCGCCTGAAATCGGCGCGCTCGCAACCGTGCATGCTGCGACAGCCCCCGAACTTCAAGGCGGGGAATATATCGGTCCTGATGGCTGGAAGAGACGCCGCGGTTATCCCGTAATCGAAACACCACAGCCACATGCGCTCGACCGTGAAACTGCACGAAGGCTATGGGAAGTGTCCGAATCATTGACAGGAACGACATATCCTTTCTGAACGGCTGAAAGCGATGCCTATTCCCTTTGTGGTTTCAGCCGTTTCTTGGTAAACTAGGGATGAACAAAGCTTTTAGACAGGGGGTATCCCCCTGACATAAGACTTTTTGAAGGAGCTGGAATGATGAACAACGAACAAAAACAATTCATTCAAAACAACGAAGGTTTTATCGCTGCACTGGACCAAAGCGGCGGAAGCACACCGAAAGCACTTGCACTTTACGGAGTGAAGGAAGATTCTTACACAACTGAAGAGGAAATGTTCGATCTTGTGCACGAAATGAGAACGCGCATCATCACTTCTCCATCCTTTACTTCCGACAAAATCATCGGCGCCATTCTTTTCGAACAGACAATGGATCGCAAAGTGGAAGGCAAATACACTGGCGACTACTTGTGGGAAGAGAAAAAAATCGTACCTTTCCTGAAAATCGACAAAGGACTTGCGGATGAAGAGAACGGTGTTCAGTTGATGAAGCCGAACCCTGGTCTTGACGATCTTCTGGCACGCGCGAACGAACGGAATATTTTCGGGACGAAAATGCGTTCTGTCATCAAAGCAGCGAATGAAGAAGGCATCAAAGCAGTCGTTGCACAGCAATTTGAAGTAGGCAAACAAATTCTTGCAGCTGGACTTGTTCCGATCATCGAGCCGGAAGTCGACATCACAAGTGCTGACAAAGAAAAAATTGAAGAATTGATGAAAGCGGACATCCTCCGTCACTTGGACGAATTGGCTGAAGGCCAGGAAGTCATGCTGAAACTTTCGATCCCGACAGTTGACAACTTGTACAAAGAATTGATCGACCATCCGCGCGTCATCCGTGTCGTTGCTCTTTCAGGCGGTTACTCACGCGAAGAGGCGAACGCAAAACTTGCGCGCAACAACGGCTTGATCGCGAGCTTCTCACGTGCGTTGTCAGAAGGCTTGAGTGCGGACCAAACAGACGATGCATTCAACTCGACAATGCAAGAGACAATCGACGGCATTTTCGAAGCTTCACGTAAATAAAGCGAAAGACACCCTCCACTTTCCGGAAAGTGGAGGGTGTCTTTTTTAGGAATTGATTTGCAGTGGGCGC
This sequence comes from Planomicrobium sp. YIM 101495, assembly GCF_009707665.1. Taxonomy (GTDB): domain Bacteria; phylum Bacillota; class Bacilli; order Bacillales_A; family Planococcaceae; genus Planococcus. The sequence continues at coordinate 397,251 of NZ_WLZW01000001.1, read as the reverse complement.
TGTCGTTTCTTCGCGAGTCCCGTGCTGTCCAGGCGGATCGGCTGTTTCACGACGGCGTCCAAGACTCCTTCATTGAACAACCTCTGCCCTTCGATGCAGCGTTCGAGTGCCACGCCTTGTACGACTTCATCAGCCGCTTCCGAAACGATATCAGCAGCGATCCATTCCGGGTAGCGCAGCACAGCAGAAGTCGGATGTTTCGGCGTAACGATTTGGTGGCGGTAAAAATGGAGATGCCCGCCTTCTTCGATCGGGAACACTTCCGGCAGCCAGTCGTTTCCATATTTCCGGAATCGTTCTTTCCAATAACGGTTTTCTTCCGCAATGATCGTCCCTGCGACTTTGCCGCTGATCGAACGGATAATCGATTCTAGGTTGTCCGTGTGAAGCGTATCTCCTGTTTGCGGCAGGCGTGCAATGCCGTACAGTTTGGCACTCGGCAAGAAATACGATACCGGAAAGCGCGGCGGTGAATTGTAGCCTGCGAATGGCTGGACCCATTCGTGCCCAGGAATCCCGTGGTTGTCGACGATGACGTCCGGCGCCCATTTTTTCATGAGGTGCGGCATGACGTTCGCCTCGCCGAACACCGTGTCTTTGTAGCGCGCTTGTGAAAACTCCAGTCCCACGGCATTGTAACGCGCAGCATGGTGCTTCCACTCCGGATGCGTTTCGGTCATTTTGTGGAGCAGTGCCGTCCCGTCCGGATTGGCAAGTGGAATGACGACGACGTTCATTTCCTTCAAATACGATTGTATGTCTTCTGCAAGCCTTTCGACTGCTGGTGTCGAAGAAATTTCATTCGCATGATGGCCAGCTTCGTATAGCACCGTCCGTTTGAAAAGAGTCAACTTTAATGCGGCATCGAACGTTTCGCCTGATGGTAAAACGTGTTCGGTGACCGGAATCGGACGGCCTTGGAACGAATAGCCGCCAAGGACGGTTGTGCCTGATGCTGTAGTCGTTACTGGCAGAGCTGATGCGGCTTCGAGTTCATTGTGGATGTGCTGGCTCCCTTTCAGCATCTCTACGTGCGTGAAGCGGTCCTTTTTAAAGATCAGTTTCACCGTTTTCAACGGCTTAGGCTGTTCATCATTCCATTTGTACAGTTTGATGGACGCTTTCGGTGAAGCACCTTTCTCGACTTCCATGAACGGATGAATGCCGCCCGGTGCATCAAACGGCTTCCCTTCCATCTCGATTCCCCAATCCGCGAAGACATCGAGCGTATTAAAATACAAATCCTCATACAACGCTTCCATCGATGACGTGCGTTCTTCGTCGATGCCGAGCTTCTCCTCTTCCTCACTCATCGTGACACGAATTTCCATCCGGTCAAAAAACGGCCGGTCGTGCCCCTGCCCTTTTTTGTATCCTGCGAGCTTCCCGATCAGATCAGGGACGAACTCTTCCATGTAAAACGAGTAGAAGCGTTCACGGTCGGTTGGAACAAGCCTGTCTTCTGCCAGGATGCCAGAAGAATATGCTTGCACTGCACCAGTCGTCGGGTAAACGAAGCGGCCGGCTTGTTGCAGATAAGGGAGGCGCGTAACCGGTACTTCCAGGCTGCCGATCTGTAAAACAGTCCCATCTTCCAAAATCGCTTCCACTTCGTATGTGTGCGGAAGATCTTTGAGTAGTGAAAAGACGACCTGGTCTTTCGGGATTCCCACTTCCTTTTCCACCAGCGCATCTATTGGATAAAGCTCCTGGATCCAACGAATCGGCAATTCCATCCCACCCGCACTGTTTTCTTCCCGCGCGGCAATACGGATTTCCTGCACGCCATCGGGGAGGTTCGGCAGCAGTTCTTCCCGGAACCAATGGAACGCCGGTTTGAAAGCGGACCGGACGGTGATGCGGCCAAATTGCGGATAACGCTTCTGCCATTCATTCATCAAGGTAGTCCGAACCTGTAGTGGCTCCGACAGATAGACATTCACCGCGTCGAACGTTTGCCCCTCCATATCGGCGAGCCCCTGTTGCGCAAGTTCCACTTCCGAGATATCCTCCCACGCTTTGTCATACCACACTTCATCTTGCCGTTCTTCCATTTTCTCGGACTGTTCCCAGAAGCCGAACGTTCCATTTGCTGTCCAGTGGCGCTGTCCGGTCAGAACATGCAACATAGCAGGCAGTTCGGTTCTGCTTCCAATCACTTCCACATGATTTTCTTCCCGCAACTGGACGGAAGCATCTCGTCCACCTTTCACTGTCAATTGAATCGCAGTATGCGGATTTCCTGTGAGCGGCAGGCCGAGCGATGTGCTGTACAAACCGCAGCGCGCAGCAAAAAGGCCCAGCTCTTTGAACAATTGGGCTGAAGCAATCTCATCTTCCCAACTGATATTCAGATCGAGGTGGCGTTCAGGTGATGCTTCTTCGACTTCTCCGAAACCCGATCCGCTCCAGATGTCTGCGAGACTTCTGATGGAGGCATGTTCCGGGTGATCTACTGCCGGGTCCCCCGAAGCGGCCATTTCAGATAAAAGAGAAGAAAGTTCTTCCGGGTTCCGATAAAACAGGGAAATTCTGTTATCTTCAACCTCACACAACGTCACATCGCTTTGCTGGAATTCCATCGCCCACTGCTGCCCTGCCCTTTCAAAAAAATTCAGTGACAAGGCAGTGGTCTCGAGTCCTGCACGTGCCATGAAATCAATCAACCCTGGCGGCATCAGTTCGGCCGGAAGATCGATAAACAGTGACAATCCATCTATCACCCCGTCTTCATTCTTATCCACAAGAAGTCCTTCCAATGTCCACGAAAAATGTCGTTTCATCCTATGCACCTCTTTCATAACCATTCGTTTCCTCTCCAGTTTACTCCAGTCTTCGAGGGAAATGAACTGCAAGTGCGGAGAAATCGGTTTGAAGTGCGAAAAAGTGGACATGGGGTGCGGAATTTTCTATCCGAGGTGCGTAACAATCGAAACGAGGTGCGCTCAGCCAAAAGCCAAATAAAAGCTGCCGAATCATTCCTTCGGCAGCCTGGTGACAATGTATGTTTATTTCTTCAGGAAATCTGAAGCCATGAAAGCAGGATTCGGATATTTATAGAACCCTTCTCCAGTTTCTCTCCCTAGTTTTCCTTTATCAATGTATTCTGTTTTCAGCAGCTTGGCCAATTGCTGGAAATCTTCGCGATTTGTCGCTGCAGCTTTCGCTTCAACAATATTATAAGCCGTGCGGATCCCAACGACATCAAGAATGGCGAAAGGTCCGAGCGGTGCGCCAGTGCCAATCATCCATGTTTTATCGATTGTCTCAGGATCAGCAACTTCTTTCACAAGAAGCAATTCAGCAGCTTCAAGAAATGGCACGAGCAAACTGTTCAAAATATAACCAGGCTGTTCCTTATGGAGAGGCAATGCGACCATCCCGATCGCTCTTGCAAATGCGATGACCTCATTGAACACGTTCTCATCCGTTCCAGGATGCTTCATCACTTCCGCCGTATTGTTTTTCCAGATTTCGTTTGCGAAATGCAAAGCAAGGAATTTTTGTGGGCGCCCAGTCGCTTCTGCGAACTGGCTTGGCAATAGCGTCGAAGAATTTGTAACGAAGACGGTTTTCTCCGGCGCCACTTCTCCGAGCTGCTCATAAAATTCCGTCTTGATCGGAACAACTTCCGGAATCGCTTCAATGACCAAATCTGCGTCTTCCGTCGCCTGTGCGAGATCTGTAAAGAATGTCAAACGGCTAAAGGCTTCTTCTACTTGCGTATCAGTTGTCTTAAAGAAAGCTTTATAGGTCGCTTTCAGTTTTTCCGCGCGTTCTTTTGCTTTTGCAATCGCTTCTTCATTAATGTCGTAAATAGTGACATCGAACCCGTGAAATGCTGATTGAAAAGCGATCTGACTTCCGAGGACCCCACTTCCGGCGACTGTAATCTTCTTGTAATTCATGTAACTCATCCTTTCTTGTATATGGCTCTCTTTCTTCTCTTCCCTTCAATCGCAAAATTAATCTGATTTTGATGCAAGAAAATACTTGTGTTAATTATTTTTGTGTTATATGGTTATACACATAAGCATATAACCATATAAGGAGGTTGTGAATTGAAGAGCGGATTTGATTCGACGAAGCCCATATTTCTGCAGATCCGAGAGCTGATCGAAGACCAGATTGTCGACGGTGAATTGGCGGAAGGCGACCAAGCACCTTCTACGACGCAGTTAGTCAATTTCTATAAAATTAACCACGCCACGGTATCCAAAGGCATCAATCAGTTAGTTGAGGAAGACATCTTATTCAAGAAAAGAGGGATTGGTATGTTTGTAGCGGAGGGTGCGAAACGGCAGCTTATCAACAAACGGAAAAAAGCGTTCGCAAACGATTACATCCGCGGACTTGTAGACGAAGCGCAGAAACTAGGAATTACCGATGAAGAAATCTTGCAGTTGATCCAAGAAATGAAAGGACGTGAACAGTGATGGCTGAGCGTATCAACTTTAAGGACGTCTCACTACGTTACGGAGCGCAAACTGTACTAGAGGACCTCAACCTGTCACTGGAGACCGGTTCTATCTATGCATTGATCGGCCGCAACGGTGCAGGAAAAACTTCTTTACTGCAGCTGCTTGCCTCGTTCCGGGAGCCTAGTGAAGGGTCGATTGAAATTGATGGGCAGCGCATTTTCGAGAATGCGGCTTTGACCCAGCAAATCTCTTTCATCTACCAAGTGAATCACGAATATGAATATGAAACAGTAAAAAAGTATATCCAAGGCATGGTCCGCTATCGCCCACATTTCGATGCGGAATATGCGGCACATTTAGTGAAACGGTTCCGCCTGAAGCTGGACCAGCCCGTCTATAAATTGTCTACTGGAAAACAATCAGCATTGAATGCAGTCATTGGACTGGCGAGTTTTGCACCGATTACGATTTTAGATGAAGTGTATTTAGGGATGGATGCTCCTGCCCGCGAAATCTTCTACGAGGAACTGCTCGCTTCCCAAGAGAAGAAGCCGCGGACCATCATCCTATCGACACATCTCGTGTCGGAAATGGAATATTTGTTTGATAAGGTCGTGGTTATCGACGAAGGTCATGTATTACTGAGTGAAGACTATGAATCCGTCATTTCTCGCGGTGCCTCCATCACAGGTCACGCTAATCATGTTGATCAGTTCGTTTCCGGCATGCATATCTTGAACGAACAGCGGCTCGGCTCAACAAAGTCTGTCATGGTCTACGGCAAACTGTCGGAGCGAGAAATGGAACAAGCGCAGATCGATGGGCTGGAAGTCGGTCCGGTTCCCCTACAAGATCTGTTCATCCATTTAACAAAGGAGAGTGGCGACAATGACTGAACGATCAATGGCAGAAATCGTCATGGTTGATACGTTTCGGGCGCAAACAGTGTGGGCATCGTGGTTCTTCGGCTTTCTCATCTTGGCGAACATCATCTCGGTGTACTTTTTCAACCGCTCCGGTGAGCCGATCCCCGGGTTTCTAGCATTCTCACAGAATTCCGTGTCGATCTTCATGCTCGTCGTCGGCATCATGGCAGCGTATGGCTTCTTCGCCTTCTTCGTCCGGACGGGCTTCACTCGTAAAGCGACGTTCTTCGGAATTTCAGGAGGTGCACTGCTTCTTGCGATTCTATTAACCGTCTTGAGTGTAATTATAGGGTTAGTGGAGGCACTTATCATCGGCAAACTTGATTTGTCCGTCGCAATCGAACCACCAGTCATTTTCGGCTTAGAATATTCAATGACGCTTCAAATTTTATTCAACTTCTTACAAATTGTCTTGTATTTCTTTGTTGGCTGGATGATTGGGACTGGCTATTACCGAAATGGCTGGGTCGTCGGATTCCTGTTTGTCGTCGTTGCGCTGTTCACCTTCTCCGTCAATGATGCATTCGTGAACAGTTCAGGAATCATCTCCAACATTCCGTGGATGCCGGATGTCTCGTTTGAATCGGGAGCTGTCGTCAGTGCAGTGGTCACGGTCATGATGATCGTCTTACTAGCCCTCTGGGTACGCCTGATGACGAAACGTATTTCGATTAAATTACAGTAACCATGAAAAAGCAGCTGACGGGATCCATCCCGGCAGCTGCTTTTGCTTATGCATACTAATCCATGCGATTGCTTTTCGTAAAAAAGAAGACGAGAGGATGTCCCCCCGTCTTCTAAAATCGGTCATTCAGTTTGTTCCGATCCATCACTTTCAGCAAGGTCGGATTGTTCATTTTCAAACGGTTGAGACGGTTCAGCCGGCTGTTGCATAGGTGATTGTTCGATTCGCTGTGCCGGTGAAACGGAACTGTTCCGCTGAACATATGTCTTCAACAATTCGCTTATGTCGATGCCCGTCATTTCACGGAGTGGCTCCTGCATGTCGACCATCGTTTTCGTGACGCTTTTGCCGAAGGACGGGATGCCGTTGCCATTACCGGAATCGATGATTTTCACCGAATCGATATTGTTGAGCGGCTGTGCCACTTTCTCGGCAAATACCGGCAGCATTTCGATCAATTTCTCGGTGATGATGATGTCGCCGTGCTCTTCCATCGCTTCTGCAAGAAGTTTGCGTGCTTCTGCTTCTGCACGTCCGCGGTCGCGGATGACTTCCGCTTCAGCAGAACCTTCATCGCGGCGGATTTTCGCTTTCGCTTCCCCGTCGATGACGGCTTTGCGGGCTTCCGCTTCAGCATTTCGCGTCGTTTCGTAGTAATCCGCGTCCGCTTTCGTCTTCCGCACTTTGCTTTCTTCCTGCTCCAATTGAACTGCCCGCTCCCGTTCCCGGAAGCGCAAGTTCAATTGTTCTTCCTGTACTTCTTTTTCGAGTTTCGCGCGTTCCAGTTCATACGACTGCTCGGATTTCGCACGTGCACGTTCCGTCTCTTCTTTGAAAGCCGCATCTTTGATGTCTTTGTCTTTTCTGGACTCAGCGACCGCAATCTGGCGGATGTATTCTTCCTCCTTCGCTTCCTGGTCAGTTCGTGCACGGTGAATACGTGTTTCGCGCTCCGTATCCGCTTCAGCCAGTTCAGCGAGCTTCCGGACTTCCGCAATTCGTGGACGCCCAAGGTTTTCGAGATAGCCATTCGTCTCATCTGCATCCCGGATATCAGTCAAACCGAGTGATGTGATTTTAAAGCCCATCAAATCAAGTTGTTGCTGGGCGATTTCCTGCACATCATGGTTGAACTTCTCACGGTTGCTGTTGATATCTTCCACTGTCATCTTCGACAGAATCGCGCGGAGGTTACTTCCGAGCACCTCGATGATTTCCGTCTCGATTTCCGGTTGTTCTTTCCCAAGGAATTGCTCGGCATAATTCGCAATCCCATTCAGTGTGTCCGCCACTTTCACCATCGCAACCGCATCTGCCACAATCGGTACGCCGCCGTTCGTATAAACACGCGGCGTCGACAATTTCAATTGGAAGGATGTCAGATTGACCGGTGTCGATGTCTGGAATCTCCGCAGCCGGTAGCCCCCACCACGGATGATCTTCATCGAACGGCCTTCATCGTCCGTGAAAATATTCGTGTCTTTCTTCGGGTCCCCGAGTTTCGGTCCGGTGATGATGAGTGCTTCGTTCGATTTCGCTGTCCGGTAACGGAAGCGCATCCATACATAGTATCCTGCACCTCCAAGTGCTGCAAGGACTAAAATGACAATCAGTATTGTGACAAATGTGATCGTCTCCAGTTTTATCTCCCCCTTTTTCTATTCTTTCTCTATTATATACGGAAAAAGTGGTAAATAGTTTCAAAATTCAGCAGAATGAATCGTGTTTTTTATTAATTACTGGAAATGAATTTCACGATAGCAGCCATTAATCCGTCTGCGAGTGGAAGCTCAGGGTCGGCATAGGCGGCTATGTTTTCCTCTTCGGAATCCCCCACTTCTTTCAGCACGTGGTTCATGCCTTCAATAATCATAAGCTCCGAACTTTCATTCGAGGCGTGCAACAGTTCGGCGTCTTCTGCTGGCACTTGCAAATCGTTCGTTCCACCAATAATTAAGGCTGGTATATTGAGCTTCGCAATCTCTTCTGCGGGGTCATATAACAACCAGGAAATCATGTATGGCTGGACAGAAGGGCGGAATACGCTTTGCAGTTCCGGACTAACACCACTTACCAATTCCCCTTGCTTCAATTGATCGATGATTTCTTTCGATTCTTCCAATAAACTTGCAGGAAGTTGGGCAGTCAACTGTTCGACCAACACTTCATCCACTGTTCGACCAGCACCCGCCAGTGAGATGAAATGATCGACTTGTGTGCGGTTCACTGCGGCTAGCCCGACAAGCGCACCTTCACTATGGCCGATGATGCTGATTTCGGAAAAGCGGTCATCTCGTTTTAGCGTATCGACAAGCGCTACGACATCTTCAATATAATCTTCAAACCGCAATTCTTCCTCATTTCCGCCTAGGAGCATATTTTCGCCGACGCCTCGTTTATCGAAACGGACGCTTGCGATCCCCTGCTCTTTCAACTCTTCCCCAAGCATTTTCAGGCTGTTGTTCTTGCCCGGAAGAGCGATGGAGTTGCCATTTTTATCAGTCGGACCGGAACCGGCGATGATGACTGCAACCGGATGAGGCCCTTCCCCTTCCGGCACTTCCACTTGCACCGTTAATTTCCCGTTAGTGACAGCCACTTCCATCTTTTCACCAATTTCTGCTGACGCTTCTTTTGTCCCCCGCTTCATTTTGAATGGAAACGACTGGCCTTGCTGTGTAAATGTCCCGCTGATCGTCTCGTCTTCCAATGCACCGTCGAATACAATCATTTGCCCTTGAAGATTCATGGAAAAATTCACTTCAGGATCTTCGAATGAAACTTCCCCAAAAGGGAAATTGGATAATCCTTGGACAGGAATGCTCAAAGTTCCGCTCTCCCTTTCAAATTCTGCGATAAAAGGGAGTGGCTGGTTCGGCACTTCAATTGCACCTTCCCAATAGCCGGTGATTTTGTCCATTGAAGTTTCCTCCTCAGTTTCTTTTTGCTCCTTCTTACTGTCTTCACTGCTACATGCTGCCAAAAAAATCAGCAGCACCATCAATATTAAGATGCTTTTTCGATTATTCATTCATATCTCCTCCCTCTTAATGTACTGATGGGAAGTGAAAAAGTTTCATAAAAGAGAAAATCCATCTGTGACTGACTTTGTTCCCTGGAATTTTTTGGACAAATGATTACTTATTCCGTACTGACTGCAAACGGAAAATGGTGAAACGGTATTTTAATATAACTTATTAGTAGAGGAAAGCTCACACCAACCATGGTAAAATTCGGAAGTAATCGACTTCACCTTTTCATAAAATTTATTAAACGTCACTGTTAATTTAATTTAAGCTTACATTAAACGACCTTTAAACGCATTCATAGCGGGGCTTTTTAAAGACTGGAGAAAAAATCCTTTTATTCACATTTTAAAAAATCAATTTATTCCCATTGTTCCGCATATAAAAAATTGTTATGATAGCGACCAGAATATTAAATTATATTTAGTATTCGAATTAAATATATGAGGGGGAAATTGAATGAATGGCTTGAAAAAGAAAACATGGCCAATCTTATTGGTGTTGCTGCTCGGTCTATTTCTTAGCGCCTGTGCAGGTGGAGGAGACAATGAAAATACGGAAGAGACAAATTCCTCCGGTGATGGGACAGAAGAAGCAACCGGCGGCGATCTGAAGCTAGCGGTTTTGTCTGACGCTTCTTCTCTCGATCCGCACGGCGCTAATGACGTCCCTTCTGTGATCGTTCAGGAGAATATTTTCGAAACACTTGTGCAAAAAGATGAAAACAACGATATTATGCCAGGACTTGCCGAATCATGGGAACCAGTGGATGATTTAACATGGAAATTCAAGTTGAATGAAGGCATCAAGTTCCATGACGGTGAAGATTTTAATGCAGAAGCTGTCAAAATGAACTTGGAACGTATTTTGACACCGGAACTCGGTTCTCCACGTTCCAACCTATTCGAAATGATTACTTCAGTTGAAGCGATCAGTGAATATGAAGTGGAAATTACGACGGAATATGCATTTTCCCCTCTTCTTTCACACTTATCCCATAATAGTGTCGGGATGATTTCACCTGCATCCATTGAACAAGCGAATATGGATCTCGAGAATGGAGAAGATCCATTCGCTGCGATTTCAACCAATCCGATCGGAACAGGCTATTTCAAATTCGATTCATGGGAGCCAGGTTCTGTTATTCGTCTCACCAAAAATGAAGAATACTGGGGCGAACCTGCTTACGTCGATTCTGTCGAATTCCGTGTCGTCCCGGATTCGCAAGTCCGACTTGCAGATCTTGAGACAGGAAATGTTCACATCATCGATCCGGTACAGCCGAACGAAGTAAGCCGCATCGAAGGTTCAGATGTAGCAAAATTGCATCAGCAATCTTCATCGAGCTTAGCTTATATCGGCTTCAACACACAAAAAGAGCCATTTGATGACCCTCTTGTCCGTCAAGCGATTTCTTATGCGATTGATCGGGAAGCAATCATCAGTGGTATTTACGAAGATCATGCAAGTCCAGCAATCGGACCGCTTGCACCAGGAACATTCGGATACACGGATGATGTCGATGCAATCTCCTACGACATGGATCGTGCCCAAGAGTTATTGAATGAAGCTGGTTATGAAGATGGGTTCTCAACGACGATTTGGACAAATGATAATCCACAGCGCCAAGCGATTGCGGTTCTAGCACAAGAATCCCTCGCTCAACTCGGCATTAAAGTGGAAATCGAAGTCATGGAATTCGGTGCATATTTAGATAAAACTGCAACGGGTGAGCACGACATGTTCGTCCTCGGCTATTCGAACCCGACTGGTGATGCAGACTATCAAATGTACGCATTATTCCACTCTTCACAACAAGGAAACCCAGGGAACCGCTCTTTCTATGACAACCCGGAAGTCGACCAATTGCTCGATGATGCGAGACGTGCAACCGACTCCGAAGAGCGTGCAGCCATCTACGCAGAGGCAGCACAAATCCTGACAACTGATGCACCAATGGCATTCCTTCTGCACCAAGAGTATTTGCTTGGGATTGCTGAAAATGTCACCGGATTTGAAATTGATACAGCAGGAATCTATAACTTGAAAAACGTTCAAATTCAAAATTAACCGGAGAAATCACGCAGGAGGCTTCACTTCCCTGCGTGATTTTTTATTGGAATTTTGAAGGTTTTTCTTCAATTGGTAACTATCCAAGTGGAGATTAATAAATGGGTTTTCCGATATTCCATAAAACAGCTCCGCATCTCGTGCTTTCTTGCTTCCGCCTGGAGCGATTTCTTCTAACTCTTAAAAATGCGAATTCATTAGTTCACTTATATAGCCGTATTAATATGCACTATCTATACAAAAATAGTACGTTTTGTGTCAACTAAATGTATATACATACAGAAAATATTATATTTTGTATAAAAAATCATTGAAACGTATATAAATACTAGTTATACTAAGGAAGCAGTAAACTTCAAGTGCAGATACTCTAGGAGGAACAACATGAAAATCACAAAAATTAAGTTATGCTCGCTTGCATTCATCATGCTAGCAGGAATCTTTCTGACAGCATGTTCAGGTGGCAGTTCACAGGATAGCAGTGCAGCAGAAATGAATGAAACAAGTGAAGGCGGAGATCTGATCCTCGCAGTCTTTTCGGACGCTTCATCCCTTGACCCACATGCATCGAACGATGTCCCTTCCGCTGTCGTACAAAGCAATATTTTTGAAACACTCGTCGATAAGGACGAAGAGAACACCATTGTGCCAGGGTTGGCTGCTTCTTGGGAAGCAATCGATGAATTGACTTGGTCTTTCAAGTTGAAGGAAGGCATCAAATTCCACGACGGAACAGACTTCAATGCTGAGGCCGTTAAAGTGAACTTGGAACGAATTTTAAACCCTGACGTCGGTTCACCACGCAGCAACTTATACGATATGATTACGAATATCGAAGCAGTAAGTGAGTATGAAGTGGAGATCACCACGGAATATCCGTTCTCCCCCCTTATTGCTCACTTAGCGCATAACAGCTCGGGGATGATTTCCCCAGCTTCCATCGAACAGGCAAATACAGATTTGGCGAACGGCGATGATCCATTTAATGCGATTTCATCCAACCCGATCGGCACGGGATACTTCCAGTTCGATTCTTGGGAGCCAGGTGCAGCGATCCATCTTGTGAAAAACGACAACTATTGGGGTGAAGCCCCGAAAGTCGATACGGTCGAATTCCGTGTCGTACCGGACTCGCAAGTACGTCTAGCTGATCTTGAAACTGGTAATGTACACATCATCGATCCGGTTCAGCCGAACGAAGTTGCACGTATCGATGCTTCGGGTGTTGCAAAAATTCACCGCCAGTCTTCGGCAAGTCTATCTTATATCGGTTTCCATAATGAAAAAGAACCATTCGGCAATCCGCTTGTACGCCAAGCAATGTCTCACGCAATCGACCGTGATGCCATCATTTCAGGAATCTACGAAGACTACGCAATCCCGGCGATTGGAACATTAGCTCCTGGCACTTTCGGTTACGATGAGACACTTGAGCCTCTTGGATATGATATGGAAAAAGCCGCTGCATTACTGGAAGAAGCTGGATACGAAGATGGCTTCTCGACAACGATCTGGACAAGTGACAATCCACAACGCCGTGCGATTGCAGTCCTTGTACAAGAATCCTTGGCACAACTCGGAATCGATGCTTCGATCGAAGTGATGGAGTTCGGCGCATACTTGGACCAAACAGCTGCCGGAGAACATGACATTTTGATCGACGGCTACTCGAACCCGACCGGTGATGCGGATTACCAAATGTATACACTGTTCCACTCTTCCCAAAAAGGGGAATCCGGGAACTTGACGTTCTATGAAAATCCAGAAGTCGACAAACTGCTGGAAGATGCTCGTCGTGCTACTGTTCCTGAAGAACGCGCTGCCATTTATACAGAGGCTGCTGAGATCTTGACGGAAGATGCACCTGTCTCCTTCTTGCTTCACCAAGAATTCCTGTTGGGTATTTCTAACAACATCGACGGATTCGAAGTAAACAGTGCTGGTATCTATAATTTGCAAAATGTCACAATCAACAACTAAAAGGATTTTCTTTCATGCTTCTGCGAGTGTTCCAATAACATTCGCAGAAGCATTTTTGCATACTTTTTGAATAGATATTCATAAAAATATACGAAGCAAAAGAAAACCAGCATTTTTTCAATATAAAATAAGCAACCCACATGCATATAAGTGTATTTTATCCCATTGCAATGAATATTAAGTATTGTTATCATTATTAACAGAATATTAAATTCTTCTTAATATTCCGAACTAACATTCAATAAAAGGGGGAGTACAATGAGAAATCTAAAGAGAAACTGGTTATTGTTCTTTGTATTTGGTACCGTATTATTCTTAGCTGCATGTGCAGGGGGAAGTGAAGAAACAGAAGACGCTGATACTAAAGTGGACGCTGAAGTTGCTGAAGGCGGAGACCTTGTATTAGCCGTCCTGTCGGATGCATCTTCTTTGGACCCGCATGGTGCCAACGATGTACCGTCTGTAATTGTTCAAGAGACAATTTACGACACGTTACTCGATAAAGATGAAAACAGTGAAATCATTCCCGGACTTGCCAAGTCATGGGAGCCCGTCGATGAATTGACATGGAAATTCACATTGAATGAAGGCATCAAGTTCCATGATGGTGAAGACTTCAACGCTGAGGCTGTAAAAGTGAACCTCGAGCGCATCTTGAATCCTGATCTCGGTTCTCCACGTACGAACTTGTTTGAAATGATCACTGACATCGAAGTACTAAGTGAATATGAATTCCAAATTACAACGGAATATGCATTCTCTCCACTTCTTGCTCATCTATCCCATAATAGCGTCGGCATGATCTCTCCTGCTTCAATCGCGGAAGCGAACGAAGACTTGGCAAACGGCGAAGATCCTTTCGCTGCCATCTCGGCGAACCCGATCGGAACCGGTTACTTCAAATTCGATTCTTGGGATCCAGGTTCTTCAATCAAAGTCGTGAATAACGAAGACTACTGGGGCGATCCGGCATTTGTCGACTCAGTTGAATTCCGTGTAGTGCCTGACTCTCAAGTTCGCTTGGCAGATCTCGAAACTGGAAACGTCCACATCATCGATCCTGTGCAGCCAAACGAAGTCGCGCGTATCGAAGGTTCGGATTTTGGAAACCTTCATCAACAGGCTTCTTCAAGTCTGGCGTACCTCGGATTCAATACCCAGAAAGAACCATTCGACAACCCGCTTGTCCGTCAGGCGATTTCTCACGCCATTGACCGGGAAGCAATCATTTCGGGAATTTATGAAGATTATGCCATCCTTGCAAACGGCACGATGGCACCCGGCACCTTCGGCTATTCGGAAGACACCGAAGTGCTTGAATACGACATGGATAAAGCACGTGAACTGTTAGCCGAAGCTGGTTACGAAAACGGATTCAAGACTTCGATCTGGACGAACGATAATCCGCAACGCCAAGCAATTGCTGTTCTGGCACAAGAATCACTAGCGGACTTAGGCGTTGAAGTATCAATCGAAGTGATGGAGTTCGGTGCATACTTGGACAAGACATCGACAGGCGAGCATGATATGTTCATCTTGGGCCTATCTAACCCGACAGGCGATGCCGATTATCAGATCTACTCCCTGTTCCACACTTCCCAGCACGGGAATCCAGGAAACCGTTCATTCTATGACAATCCGGTAATTGATGACCTACTCGATAATGCACGACGCGCGGCAAATCCGGAAGAACGTCTGTCCATCTACAAAGAAGCGACTGACATCTTGACCGAAGAAGCTCCAATGGTCTTCTTGCTGCACAACGAATACCTTCTTGGAGTTGCTGGCAATACGACCGGATTCGAAATCGACTCTGGTGGTATTTACAATTTGAAGAATGTGAAAATCGAACAATAATCCTGGCTCCGGATAGAAAACAGCAGGGAAAGCGAACCGCTTCCCCTGCTGTTTTTCTGTCTTTATCCATTTAGCTCAATTCATGTGCCGCATAACGTTTGATACGTATGCTCCTTGTCATCAGGCATGACATACGCAAGCTGTTGTTCGGAATATGCAAATGGATCTGCCAATGCGGCGTTCAATGCATTTACTACGCTGTAATCCCCATCGTTCACCGCTGCTTCAAGCGCATGCTCCACTTGGTGATTGCGCGGAATGATCGCAGGGTTCGACTGCCGCATCAGCTCTACCGCTTGTGCTTCAGTCTGTTCCTGCCTGTCCAGACGTGCTTGCCAGCGTGCTTGCCAGGCTTGGAATTCCCCGGAAGATTGCCATGGCTCCGTATTCTCTTGAAGTGTCAATGCACGGAACGTGTTCGTAAAGTCTGCTCCGAATGCTTTCATTCCGGACAGCAACTCTGCAATCAGCTCCATATCACTTTCTTCTTCATTGAACAGGCCTATTTTCTTCCGCATCTCTTCGAGCCAATATGCTTCGTAAAGAGGAGCGAAACGAACCATTTCGCCTTTCGCGATTTCCAGCGCTTGCTCCTGATTTTCATGCAGCAGAGGCAAAAGGCTTTCAATGAGCCGCGCCAAGTTCCAGCCCGTTATTTGTGGCTGGTTGCCGTATGCGTAACGTCCTTGTGTATCAATCGAACTGAAGACGGTCGCTGGATCATACGAATCCATGAATGCACAAGGTCCATAATCGATGGTCTCTCCGCTAATCGTCATGTTATCCGTGTTCATCACACCGTGAATGAAGCCGACCGCTTGCCACTTCGCTACAAGAGAGGCATGCCGCTCCATCAATTCGCGAAACATGGACAAGCTGCGAATTTCCCCTTCCTCGGCTTCTTGGAAGTGCCGATTCCATGCATAATCGACCAGCTGCTCCAGCTCTTCCTTCGGTCTCCCGAAAGAAGCGTATTGGAAGGTGCCGAAACGCAAGTGGCTCGAAGCAACACGTGCCAAAATCCCGCCTTCGAGACTCGTTACACGGCGGATCGACTCACCGGTCGATAAGACAGCGAGGCTGCGGCTTGTTGGAATTCCAAGTCCGTGCATCGCTTCACTGACGATATATTCACGAATCATCGGTCCAAGTACCGCTCTCCCGTCTCCTCCGCGTGAATAAGGTGTCGGTCCTGAACCTTTCAATTGTAGGTCATAACGCTTCGCGTCCGGTGCCAGTTGCTCACCGACCAGGAGCGCACGCCCGTCTCCAAGCATGTTGAGCGTGCCGAATTGATGACCTGCATATGCTTGAGCAATTGCTGCAGCCCCTTCCGGCATCCGATTGCCAGCAAGTACGTCAATTCCTTCCGGCGTTTGTAGTTCCGATTCATTCAAACCTAGTTCACGTGCCAGATTCGCATTGAATAACTTAATCTCAGGTGAAGGTACAGCGTTTGGTGTCATTGTTGAATAAAAGGCTTCCGGTAAATCGAAGTACGTATTATCAAAATTCCAGCCGATACCGGTTGGTGAAGTTCTCGATGTCATCGAATCTTCCTTTCTGCTATCTGACCATCAGAGCAATCCAGATATGAATGTATACACGTAAAATGCAAGCAATCCGATATGGCCGACCATGAGCGCAATCTTCAAGATCCCGGAGGGGCCATACTTTGCCATCAAGATTCCCCATGCACCCATGACGAGCGGGAATAGGAGTGCGATGCTATATAGCCAGTCGAATTTATCCCCTTCTGCCGCTGAACTTGGCACAACAATCGGAATCAAAAGGATGACAAATAATAAAATTGAACCGATGGTAGCTAATTTTTCTGAAACCAAACCATTTCTCCCCTTCAAACTTAATCTCTCTGTCTTCCACTTTACCATATCGAGGATGGCTGTACGTACTCGAAGCACAAGCATTCCCTTGTCAATTCAGTAAATGAATGGTCCAATAGAGAAGAAAGGACGTGAATAGTTTGGCTGAACTGATTCCATTGCTCATCATCACTTTGCTCTTTTTTATACTAAGCATTTACTTGCTGCAAGGAAAAGGGGGATTCTTGATCGCCGGTTACAATACGATGCCTGAAGACGAGAAAAAGAATTATGACGAAGCGGCACTTTGCCGTGCTATGGGAAAAATGATGATGGCGATTACGGGTTGCTTGTTCATCTTCATGATTGGTTCGATCATTGACGCTGAATGGCCATTCGTCATCGGATCAATCCTGATGGTAGCCGTCATTGTCGTTGGACTGATCTACATGCGTGGTGGGCAGCGGTACAAGAAAAACTGATTTGTAGGCAAGGATGTTTTCAGTCAGACTTCAGCTAATAAGAACTCGTCGCTCGAGAAGTTTGTCCATATCGTCCAGCCACTTGATACATTTTTTCTGAAGTATTGGATATGGGTGATAATACAACGGCTGAATCCCGGCACGAAGTCCCTCTACTGGACGAATCCCATTCAATGTCATGTATGCATCATGCGCCACTTCCAAATTGTAAGGTTTCGTGCCCCATCCGACGATGACCATTTCAGCATTTTCGACATACCACGCCAACTCATGTTGACGGGAATCCGAAAAGATTCGATGGCGATCGTCAAAGTTCCGATTCATGAACTCCACCCGTTCTTTGTAATCCGCGAATTCCGCACAGCGTAAGTCGGTCAAATTGATGATCTGTACGAAGTTCCACTGACGCCGCTCCATTAACCGCATCACTTGATGAATGGTCGGATCGGGCTTCGCCGGAACGAGAGGTATTTCTTCAGTCCAGTCTATTACTAACGGCGCGATGTGCACATCGATTGGCATACTCTTCCCTGGATTCTGCAAGACTAATAACGCATCAACCGTTTCCGAATCTATCCCGATCCGACGAACTGCTGCAAGGCTTCTGCAAAATTGATTCCTTCCCGCTGTCTCAAGAAAATAAAATGCACCCTCCGTGTGAAAAATACCCTCTAGTTCCTTTCCTGTCTGAAACATGGTTCCCCTCCTGCTCATTTTCGAGTCCTATCCGAACCCGTGCCCGATGACTGTCGTTCGCTGTTCCTCTCTCATTGGAATCATCATAACAAATAGAACACATGTTCGCAACTACTATTTCAAATAATCAAATAATTTCCGGAAATAAAAAACCTCCTAATTTTTTTCAGAAGGTTCTTTGTCGATGTTCATATAGAAAGTTCATTGTAGTAGAATTTCCATCGAAACTTGTTTCCTTTTTTAAGTACTGGTAGTTCGACAGACGACCGCTATAAGCGAACTCCAATTGCGGCAGAACGAACAGATCTCGCGGCATGGTCAGGTGAATCGGTTTATTTGAAATATAAAATCCACCGTCCTGCAATATTTCTCCGACAAAATGCGAACAGAAATAAGCATCTTCCCGTTCGAATGAGCGGTTCAGCAAGATCCCGAACAGCCCGCTTATATTGTATTTCAAATGCTCCTCGCGTGCTTCCATGTTGTGGATCGTCTCACGCATGCGCGCAAAAGCATTTCGCGAAACGGGCAAACGGTAGACGGCACAATTCGCTCGTTGGAAAAAGGGACTGCTTGCATCTTCTTTGACGAATCCACCGATGAACGCATTTCTGACATCCTTCCGGCCGAAACTATACATTTCCTGCAGCTCACGATCAAACGCAATCGACACGTGGCTAAACTGTTGGCCAGTGTAGCTCTTGATCAGCCGTGACAGCACCGTTTTCGTGTCTGTAAACACTAAATAGACTTCCATTCCCTCAACTCCTCTGAACGTTCTAAGCAACTTTCTAGTGATTTAACTATAGAAGATGCCAGAAGTTCCTACATCAGGCGCGGGGGCATAGCTCTCTAGGTCGGAGGGCTGAGAAGTGAAAAAACACATGGACCTTAAGCTGCCAAGATCCATGTGATTTCATCATTCATATTCTTTTAGTAATGCACGGACTTCATCCGTCGATTCGGTTTGCAGCAAGCGCATTTTCAAACTTTCTGCATTCGGCATGCCGTTGACATAAATCTTGAAGAAGCGGCGCAACGGTTTGAAGCGCAGTGGCTCTTCTTCCGTCGAGTATTGGTCATGCAGATCCAAATGAAGCTTCAACAGGTCGATCATTTCGTCAGCACTGTGCTCACGTGGCTCTTTTTCGAAAGCGAATGGATCTGCAAAGATCCCCCGCCCGATCATGACACCATCGATGCCGTATTTCTCGGCCAGTTCCACACCGGTTTGATAATCCGGTATATCTCCGTTAATTGTAATTAACGTTTCCGGCGCAAGTTCATCGCGCAGTGCCTTGATCTCCGGAATCAATTCCCAGTGCGCTGGGGCTGCGCTCATTTCCTTCTTCGTCCGCAAGTGGATCGTCAAGTTGGCGATATCTTGCTTTAAAATATGTGTGAGCCAGTCACGCCACTCCGAAACGTTCGTATAGCCGAGGCGTGTCTTCACGCTGATCGGCAATCCGCCAGCTTTTGCTGCTTGGATCACTTCTGCCGCATTGTCAGGAAAGCGAATCAAGCCGCTCCCTTTCCCTTTCGTCGCGACGTTCGGCACTGGACATCCCATGTTGATGTCGATGCCTTTGAACCCTTCCTTCGCCATGCCGAGACTCATTTCCCGGAACTGCTCGGGTTTATTGCCCCATATATGTGCAACAATCGGCTGCTCATCTTCCGCATACGTCAAACGGCCGCGGACATCGAAAACAGCATCCGGGTTGCAATAACTTTCGGTATTCGTAAACTCCGTGAAAAACACATCCGGACGGGCCGCTTTCGCCACCACTTTCCGGAAAACCACATTCGTGACATCGTCCATCGGCGCCAATACAAAAAACGGCCGCGGCAAATCACGCCAAAAATTCTCTTCCATTTTAACGTACAACCCTTTCCTTGCGGGACGGAAATCGTAATCCCCATCCAAAGCTCTTTCAATCATCTTTAATCTAATTTAGCCTTATCCAGTTTACACGAGTCTCGCCGATCTGGAAAGGTGCCAGACACCTGAGTGTCTGGCACCTTGTTCTAATAGCCCATTTCCTCTATCATTGAACGAAAGAAACGGGAGGTGCGTATTCATGTCCGTTGTTTTTCTAGTTCTAGGAATAACTATTTTATGTGGCGGCATTATCGATTTCATCTGGACGACTCTTTGGCCGAACGGGAGCGGCGGTTTTGTAACGAGTCGACTGACAAACGGTTTATGGAAAACCGTAAGAGTTCTTAGCCGCGGGCGCAAAGAGATCATGAGTCTTGCCGGACCGGTCATTATAGTCGGCACGCTGTTATTTTGGATTCTCTCGATGTGGACTGGCTGGCTGCTTATCTTTGCATCTGATATGACCGCTTTCGCCGATACGGCTGACAATGAGCCGATCAGCTGGTCAGAAAGGATTTATTATACGGGTTATTTGTTGTTTACGCTGGGAAATGGTGATTACAGTCCGAAAGAAGGGATCTGGCAGTTCCTCTCCGTCACTGCTGCAGCAAGCGGGCTGATTTTCATTACTATCGGAGTCACATACGTGCTGTCTGTCCTCGGTGCGTTGACACAAAAACGCGCACTGGCCAAGAGCATCAGCGGCCTGGCCACATCACCTTCAGAGTTGGTAAGAAACGCTTGGAACGGCAACGATTTTCATGATGTGGACTTATTGCTGAACTCGTTCTCGTCACAGTTGAATATCATTACAGCGCAGCATAATGCCTACCCGGTACTGCACTTCTACTTCTCCGACCAAGACCAGGAATCATTGCCGCTATCGATTGCCATCCTCGACGAAACACTCACTATGCTCTCGTTCGGCATCCAGAAAGAGTACCGCCCAAATAAACTGCTATTAAAATCAGCCCGCTCCAGCGTCGAAAGCTATTTGAACATCCAGAAAAACGCTTATACGAGTCCAGCGGATGAAGCACCTCCATTGCCTGATCTCGCAGAACTGCGTGAACAAGGCTTGCCAGTCCTGCCAACTGCGCAAATTCTCGAAAGTTTCAATGCTCTCGAAAACAGAAGAAAAAGCCTACTCGGTGCTGTACGCGAAAACGAACGGCAATGGCCAGGCGGTGAATATAGCAAACCAAATAATTGTCTGAGTCAATAAAGAGAGTTAAAAAAGTGCCAGACACAAAAGTGTCTGGCACCAAAACGTTTTTAATATCCGCCCGCCTGTAATGCTTCGATGAATTCTGCTTCAGATGCTGAACTCATGAGATCCATCGCATTTAAGCCGTCGGGTCCTTCCTGTTTCGGGTCCGCCCCATTTTCAATCAGCAATAAAGCAGCTTCGTATTGACCATGATTCACGGCTGTTCCTATTGCCGTGGAGTAGTCGTCCACTGTGTTGACATCCGCACCTTGGCTGATCAGATAATCGATTGTGGGAAGATCTCCGGAATAAATCGAGTACATTAATGCGTCTGTTCCTTCCGAGTCGCGTGCATAGATGTCGGCGCCGCCTTCGATCAGACTTTCGACTTCAGCCAGATTTCCTTCGTTCGCAGCAACCATTAAGTCCGTCTGTCCCGAAAAGTATACGTCATCCTCATAGTAAAGATCTTCCTCAAAACTTGAAGCAAGTGAACTTGGAATCAATTGTGCAAAGACAAAACTGCCGCCAGCGAACAATGCGACGGATGCGATGTAGACTGCAAATATGCCGCCGAAGATCAATCCTGCGCCTAGAATCGCTTTCCCGTGATTCGGCTGGTAGACGATTCCGTCGCCATGTGAAAATTCATTGATCGCCTGGATCCGTTTTGGCAGACGCGGATGCGTGGACAGGACTTCGCTGAACCAAATGAAAGCATTCGATTCCGATCTGATTTGTTCACGGTAGGCATTTTCATTCACTTCATTGTAAAGCACTTTCCCGACGCCGAGCAGGGTCAATGCGCGTTTTGCAGCAGCAGGATCCTGGATCGTATATGCTGCATGGCGGTCGCATGTATATTCACATGAACGACTGTATGCCTGTGCTAAAAATGGAACGAATCCTGCTGGAGCGATCAGCAGGTTTTTCCATACATGGCGGCGCTTCACATGAGCCAGTTCATGCGCGATGATGAAATCCAATTCCGCATTTCCCTGTTCACGTGCCAGTTCGAATACTTCTGAATAAAGAACGACCATATCACGACCAAAAAATCGTGTCGCAAATGCGTTGAGAGCGCCTTCTGATTGGATAATGAAAACATCCGGCACTTTCTTCAATCCCATTTCTTTTGATAAGCTTTGCACGCGTTCGTATACATCCGGGAACTGCCCTTCGTGTATGCGAATGCCATTGCCGCGGATCGAACCGAGCATGAGCGCATTCGTCATCAGTAAAACCGTGAAAATGATAAGTGCAATTGCGATACCGATGATCGAGATAGCCGCCAAAATGTAGACGACTACACTGAAGATGATGCTTAGGACGAAATAAAGCATCTCCCTGTTGGATTGTATTGCAGATTTGTTCATACCCTTCTTCCCTTCAAAAATAGTTAATAACAAAACAAATAGTAGCATATTCATTCAATTATAAATACTTGAATTCAGGGTAATTTGGCATTTTAATGAACTTATTTTTATCTGTTAGATTTCCATGGTTTCACCATGATAACTTTGTATTCCCCGTTGTATTTATCGATGTATTTATTCACGAATAACAGTTAAATCAATACGGACACCAGTTATATACAATCGAATCTAAGTTATCATCCTTTCAACGTCGGTTACCTCCTCCTATTTACTCCTTTTTGGTGACTGTTTTTGATTTTTCATTAAAATCCCTTATGTAATTACATACTTAATCAATAATTGGGAGATACATCTCCATAAAAAAACACCAACATTAAAGTTGGTGTTCAAATTATTTCATGATTCGTACGTTGTGTAAGTAAAACCGTCTTCAGACTCGGCTTGTTCCCCGTTCATTAAGAAGACGGACGTGCGCAAGACGAGTCTTGCTGATTCACTTTCTTCGCTCCACCGTTCATCCGGAATGATCTCGAATTGGTGCATCACTGATTTCTTCGACTTGTCCGCTCCCGCAAACTCAAGCGATTGCTTGCCGATGACCGTCTCCAGTTCCTGTCCTTCCAATCCGACTAATCGTAATACTTTCAACTCGATCCAGTCGATTTCCTTTTCATCTTCCCCGTCTTCCAAGTATAAAGTTCCGTTCAATGTTTCCCCTTCTTCGAGGCTTGGCCTTTCGATGATTGTCTCCACTTGTAGTGAACCGATCTTTACTGAGGATGAAAATTCTTTGAATCTCATCGTTCTTCCACCTTCCTAAGAGTTCGTGCAACCATTAATGCAGTTCCGTATAATCGTATTGATTGTCCAAATTGTTTTCATGTTTATTGTATCGCCGTTTGAAGAGCTTGTAGAAGTGGGAAACGACCACGCGTAATAACGCATACATTGGGATTCCGAGGATGACCCCTGCAATACCGAACAGCGAACCCGCCGTCAACAACACGAAGATGATCGTCACCGGATGGATATACATTGTTTTCCCCATCACTTGCGGGGAAATCAAGTTCCCTTCCACAAGTTGCACGACCGTCCACACAATCGCCAGTTTGACGATCATGAACGGTGAAGTGACGATTGCGATGATGACTGCAGGCGTAATGGCGATCGCTGGCCCGAGATATGGAACCACACTCGTCACCATTGCTAGAACACCAAGCAGCAGGGCGTACTTCATGCCGATGATCAGGAATCCGATGTAGATCATGACCCCGATACAGAATGCGACAATCAGCTGACCTTGAATATAAGCACCGAGCTGGCGATCCGCTTCATGAAGAACTTCACGCGTATCATTACGGAAACGCGGTGGCAGCAACTTGATGAAATACGCCGGCAATTTGTCGCCATCCTTTAATAAGTAAAACAAGATAAACGGCACAATGACTACTGATAAAACTACCCCTGTCACGGTCGAGATAAATCCGGTTATGCCAGTGATCAAGCTCGTCGCCGTGTTTTGGATCGTCTGGCCGAGATTTTCCGGCAAGGTTTCAATCAGTTGATTGACATTAAAACTGGATCCCACATAATACTCTCCAATGAACGATTCTCTGAGAAATGTATCAATGTTTGTAATCAATTGCATGAAATAATCCGGAAATTCCTGGATCAGATTCTGGAATTGATCCCTCAAAAATGGGAAGACGAGCACGATCAGCAATGTGATGAGCCCGCTGACGCCAAGGAAAATGATCAAGATGCCCCAAATCCGTGGAATCTTGAAATTTTCCAGCAACCGCAGCACCGGCCGCAGCAAATAAAACAGGATCAGCGCAAGAACGACTGGAAGAACAACCGTCTTCATGAAGACACTCAAGGGCTCGAAAATAAATGAAACTTGGTCATAAATGAAAATGACCGAGCCAAGCAACAGCAATGCTAACAGTGAAAACAAAAGGTTTTGTCCACCTAAAAAGCGGATGAAATTTGTTGAAAAAAATGATGTCTTCTCTTTTTCCGGCTCCACGTTCTTCCCTACTTTCAACAGCTTCCTTGTAAATATTCTATCACGAACTATTCAGTCAATCGAGTTCCTGTCCCAAAAATTCTTCCAAAGCATTTCGATTCGCTTCGAGATCGATTTCGAGAACAGAGCCTGCTTGCGGATAAGTGGCATAATTGTAGCCATCCTCGATCGGCACCGTCATCCGCTCGAACTCTCCGCCGCCGAACAATGCAACTTCCGCTGCGAGCTTCACTTGCTCGCCCATCTTCATATCCGTTTCCATATAGCCTTGCACCGCTCCTGCGAGTTTCGGCAATTTTGGAATCGCCGAAACGGAAATCAGTTCATCTTTCATAGCGGTGATTACTTGTTGCTGACGGCGCACACGGCCAAAGTCTCCTTCATTGTCCGCACGGAACCGCGCATAGCCGAGCAATTCTTTCCCGTTCAAGTCTTGAACACCTGGCTCAAGCGATACGCCGATTTTCTCGGACATAGCCTTCTCGACATCAATTTCCACACCATTCGGCGCTGCAATATCGACGATCTGCTCGAAGTTCTGGAAATCAACCATTGCATAATGATGGATCTTCACGCCGAACATATGACGGAGCGTATCCGCTAACAAGTCGACGCCTCCGAGGTAAAATGCTGTATTCAGCTTGTACGACTGATAATCCGGAATGTCTGCATAAATATCACGCATGAATGAAGTGAGCTTCACTTCATCGGTCTTTTTATTATGGCTAACGAGGATCATCGTATCTGTACGAGATGGACCTTCATTGCGCGCATCGACTCCGAGCACAAGAATATTTTCATAATCAGGGTGAGCCGGATCCGCGTCGAACGAACCGGTCGTCAGTTCTTCACTATCTGCGGATAAGTAGCCGCTCACATATTGGAATATCGTATAAATTCCTGCAATTAGCACAACCAGCAGGAACAGTAGAAAGAGCTTACGTCTGCGCGAACGTTTTTTCTTCCTTCTTTCTCTTCTTCCTGTCTGTAATTCTTCTTCCATCGAAAATCCATTCCTTTCTTGATGTCACTAATTCCTTTTGACGCCTATTCATGCACAGAGGTTTCAACTCCTTCTATTATAAGCAATCCAGTTGTCGTTAAACAGCCTAGCTGATAAAATCCTATTATAAGGTAGAGAAGGAGTTGGCATAATTGACACAAAAAGCGACATTCGCCGGCGGCTGTTTTTGGTGTATGGTTAAGCCGTTCGATCAATTTGATGGAATCGAGCGCGTTGTCTCCGGATACATAGGCGGCAGCACAGAAAACCCGACATATGAAGAAGTGAAAACCGGTAGCACAGGTCATTTAGAAGCTGTAGAAATCACATTCGATCCGAGCATATTCCCTTACGAAAAACTCCTTGAGATTTTCTGGCAGCAAATCGATCCAACTGATAACAAAGGCCAATTCCAAGACCGCGGATCGCAATACCGCTCTGCTATTTTCGTGCATGACGAGCAGCAGCGTGCACTTGCCGAAGCATCGAAAGTTGACCTCGACAACAGCGGCCGTTTCAACAAGCCTGTTGTGACGGAAATCCTGGCAGCGACTGCATTTTATGTTGCAGAAGAGTATCACCAGGATTTCTATAAGAAAAGTCCAGATGAATATTTGGAAGACCGTGCGAAATCCGGTCGAGACGAGTTCATCGAAGACAAATGGAAAAAACAAACAACCTGATTTTCTTAAAAACGAACAAGGCGTATCCGCTATTGGATACGCCTTTCTTTTTGTGTCGTCGAGATCCTAACGCGATTTCGGCCGCTGTTTTTCGCCTCATACATCGCTTTGTCCGCTTTAAATTTTGCATCATTTATATTCAGCTTACTGTTCCCCGCTCGTTCGTAATGAACACCAATGGACACGGTGATGAAGAGCGATGATCCGCCCTTCAACAGGAATTTATGACTTTCCACAGCTTTCCGGATCGCTTCTGCCTGTTCTTCGACTTGGGTGAGCGACTTGTCCTGTACGAGCATGACAAACTCTTCACCCCCGATGCGTGCGAGAAGGTCGCCGTTTTCTGTGTGTTCGTTGAGGATACGCGCAAATTCCCGCAAAATGTTATCCCCGTTATCGTGACCATGTATATCATTCACGGACTTGAAGTGATCGATGTCGAACAACATGACCCCGATGGATTGTTTGATGCCCTTTCTTTGCACGATGTTCAGTTCCCCATCCCAAAAGCGGGTATTTCCTATGCCTGTCAAAAAGTCGGTGTTGCTCGATTGTTCATGCAACGCCTGGAGATCATGCAGCGCAATCAAATCAGCTGTCATCACTGAACAGATGAGTCCTGCAATCAGCGCGACCAGAACGAATACCGGAAGCACTTTCCAGAGCATAGGATGATTGTAAAGGTTTATAATCAAGACCCCTACACTTACTAAGAGTGCGATAACATTCAAAATCCCAATTTTGATCCACCAAGGAATATTGTATTTCTTCATTAATTTCACAGCTTGGTATAACAGAAATCCGAGCAGCATCATACCTGTGAACGCAACGACGGCTGCATCAGTGATGCCGAAAACAAAGCGCATGCTCGCAATGATCACGGTGGAAATCAAGAGCGGAAGATGAAGGCCGTAGATGGCGAACAACAAGACCGGCAAGTGACGCAAATCGAGAATTACCGAATTTTCAAGAGGTATCGTCAATTCCATCAGCAAATAACCAAGAACCCCACCCAGTACACCGGAGAAGATTTTGGTGAAGAGCCTCGCCCTTTTCAGTTGCAGAATGCGCGCAATTACATAGAATCCTGAAAATGCAATACACGCATTAATGAGAAGATCGAATGTAAGCGACATGAAATTAACCCCTTGATCATTTTTTTATATTTGTAATAGTGTACCTTAAAATACGATAAATAGCATTAATATCCTCTCATCAATATACCCCTCCTTCAGTAATCCAAAATGATATTTTTGTAATCAAAATGTAACAAATCATTGACACATAAAAAAAATCTAGTAAAATACTAAAAAGAGACCATCCAAGGGAGGTAAATAACTTGGAATTTATCAAGAGCATGGATTTGATGCTCATGCAATTAGTGGTAGTTCCAGTTGCCTGTATTGGATTGGGTGTGCTTTTTGCTGTCCTCAGTAAAAAAGTATTCGTGGGGCCAGTCACTTCATTGATTCTGGCACTGGGATTTAATTATTGGTATTTCACTTATGCTGTACCCGACATTGATCTTACATTCTCAATGGTCCTTTTCTGGGCCATCTTATTTCCGATCATTTCTTTTTTCTTATCGGACCTCATGATCAAGCACCCGAATTGGCTGAAAAGCCGAAGTTCATACAGACATCGAGAACGGAAAATTTAATAAGAATAAGTAACAAGCCAGCCGGGGAGTTTCCGGCTGGCTTGTTTTTAAATTTAGTTTTTCATCCTTAAGGGAATAGGATGTCGCCAAGCAAGTCAAGGATAATTCCAACTAACCCTGCGCTGATCGGGACAGTCTGTGTTTCTCCTCTATTGCCTCCTTCACTTCCATCGACAAGGATTGGTGTAATTTCCAGGTCGGCTCCAAGCAGTGCACCTGTTAGAAGGCGGAATATTAGATTCGGACTATCAAATTCATAGTCTACATATCCATTGGCTATATCTTGTTGCGTAATTATATATTGATTCGTTGTGCCCCTGTCATCAGGAAGTAAATTCGATTTCCTAACTACTTCAAAGTAAATGATATCCCCTACTTCAACAGCGTTGCTACCAATAACCGGTAGTTGAACTCTCAATTCTTGTGAGCCAGTTAAAATATAAGCTAATTCATTGCCAATACCAGTTAATGATTCGGTCACTGGATTTAGTAAAGCATCTGGTAAAGGTAATAACCCAAGTGTTTCATTGACAAGTTCAATCGCATCTCTTGTGACAAGGAGTTCTAGATTTAGATCGGATCCCTCAGTCAATTGACTTAAAATATCGGTGCTAATTCCCAAATCGATAAACCCTCTTGCAATATCTTCTTCAGTAAGTGTTACATTCAGTAATTCGAAACCAGGAATTCCTAACGTCAGGACGTCACCAGCAACGAAACCAGCTTCAGCCAAAGCTGAAAGTCGAATCAAGTTTGGATTGTTCAATAATTGATCCAAATTGATTTCTCCGTCTATTATCGGGCTACCTCCACCAAGCAACGAAAGATCGATTACTGCTCCTGGCTCATCAGAACCTCCTAAAATGAACACATCTTCCGGATCAGTTTCAACAACCCAGCCACCATCTACAAAGGTTAAAGTAGTAGCTACTGGCTTGCCACCGACCGGCAATTCGAATTCTAAGAAATCACCTTCCTCTGCAGCTACAGGTGTAGAAACAGTTAGCGTTCTACCATTGTCAGTTACAGTTGCAGTTGCACTAGGCAGCGTACCGTCCACAATGTCTATTGTCTGATTCGGAGAAACACCTTTTGTGAAGGTAAGAATTACTTGGCTTTCAGGATTCTCGCCATCAATTCGGTAAGGAATACCGATATAGACTAAACCTTCATATGCAGCAACTAAGTCATCATATGCTTGGGCGATTTCTTCATCTGTTGCACCAGAATCTGCGAGTACATCATTTGCAGCAGTTAAAGCGTCTTCGAATACAGCCCATGAATCTTCAGTAAAGAAATCTTCATTTAGGTCAGTTGTCAGTTGATCAACCAGCTCTTCCAAATCAGTTCGGTCAGGAAGTTCTACTGGCGTCACGGTTACTGTTGTAGGCGCACTTTCATTGCCTGCTTCATCCGTCGCCGTTACTTCAATTACCGTATCCACAGCTTGTGGTGTGATCTCGATCGTGTACGTGCCGTCTTCTTCGGCAGTTCCACTTCCGATTTCTACACCATCAACCGTTGCAGTCACTGTCGAGCCTGCTTCTGCTGTGCCAGTAAGAACAGTGTCGTCGCTGTCAACGTCATCGACTTCCGGCGCTTCCGGTGCGATTGTGTCCGGCGCTTCCGTTACCGTCACCGGTGTAGGCGTACTTTCGTTGCCTGCTTCGTCGGTTGCTGTTACGTCAATCACTGTGCCTTCAGCTTGTGGAGCGATTGTAATCGTATAAGCCCCATCTTCACCTGCTATTGCTGTGCCAATTTCCGTACCATCTACTGACGCCGTCACTGTCGAGCCAGCTTCTGCTGTTCCTGTGATTACTGCGTCGTCACTGTCAATTGGATCTACGACCGGCGCTTCTGGTGCGATTGTATCTGGTGCTTCAATGACGGTAATAATAGTCGGATCACTTTCATTCCCGGCGTCATCCACAAGGACGACTTCGATTTCGGTTCCTTGATCTTGTACTGGAATCGTTACTTCGAACCTGCCGTCTTCGCCGACTTCACCAGTATATTCATCCTCGCCGATTGTCACGATGACTTCAGATCCTGGTTCCCCTTCGCCTGTGACCACAGTATCGTCGCTGTCAACGTCATCGACTTCCGGTGCTTCCGGTGCGATTGTGTCCGGTGCTTCCGTGACCGTCACTGGTGTAGGCGTACTTTCATTGCCTGCTTCATCTTCAGCAGTTACGTTAATCACCGTGCCTACTGGCTGCGGGGCTATACCGATGGAGTATGTGCCATCTTCACCAGCTACTGCTGTACCAATTTCCGTACCATCCACTGATGCTGTAACCGTGGATCCAGCTTCTGCTGTGCCAGTAATCTCGGTGTCGTCGCTGTCAACGTCATCGACTTCCGGCGCTTCCGGTGCGATTGTGTCTGGCGCTTCCGTTACCGTCACTGGTGTAGGCGTACTTTCATTGCCTGCTTCGTCTGTCGCCGTTACGTCGATCACCGTGCCTTCAGCTTGCGGCGTAATTTCGATAGAATATGTGCCGTCTTCGCTAACTACTGCCGTACCGATTTCCGTACCATCAACTGTCGCTGTCACTGTCGAACCTGCTTCGGCTGTTCCTGTGATTGCCACATCGTCACTGTCAACTGGATCTACGGCTGGTGCTTCCGGTGCTGTTTCGTCTGGTGCTTCCGTTACTGTCACTGATGTCGGCTCACTTACATTTCCAGCCTCATCTTCAGCGGTAACATTAATCACCGTGCCCGCAGTTTGCGGAGCGATTGTAATTGTATAAGCTCCATCTTCGTCAGCTACTGCTGTGCCGATTTCCGTACCATCGACTGTCGCTGTCACTGTCGAACCAGCTTCGGCTGTTCCTGTGATTGCCACATCGTCACTGTCGACCGGATCTACGGCAGGCGCAACTGGTGCTTCTGTATCTGGCGCTTCAATGACCGTTACAATAGTTGGGTCACTTTCGTTGCCTGCTTCATCTATAAGCACGACTTCAATCTCCGTGCCGGCTTCCTGTTCTGGAATCTCCACTTCGAATGTGCCGTCTTCACCGACTACACCCGTGTATTCCTCTTCACCGATTGTCACGACAACTTCAGAGCCTGGTTCCCCTTCACCTGTCACAACAGTGTCGTCGCTATCAACGTCATTCACTACCGGCGCTTCCGGCGCAACTGTGTCAGGGGCTTCCGTGACCGTCACTGGTGTCGGCTCACTTACGTTGCCCGCTTCATCTTCAGCGGTTACGTTAATTACTGTGCCCGCAGCTTGCGGAGCGATCGTAATTGTATAAGCTCCATCTTCGTCAGCTACTGCTGTGCCGATTTCCGTACCATCGACTGTCGCTGTCACTGTCGAACCTGCTTCAGCTGTTCCTGTAATTGCCACATCGTCACTGTCGACCGGATCTACGATTGGCGCAACTGGTGCTGTTTCATCAGGTGCTTCAATAACCGTTACAACAGTCGGGTCACTTTCGTTCCCTGCTTCATCTATCAGCACGACTTCAATCTCCGTACCAGCTTCCTGTGCTGGAATCTCTACTTCGAATGTGCCGTCTTCGCCGACTACTCCCGTGTATTCCTCTTCACCGATTGTCACGACAACTTCGGCTCCCGGTTCGCCTTCGCCTGTCACAACCGTATCGTCGCTATCAACTTCGTTGACTATCGGTGCTTCAGGTGCAACTGTGTCCGGCGCTTCAATGACCGTTACAACAGTTGGGTCACTTTCGTTCCCTGCTTCATCTATCAGCACGACTTCAATCTCCGTCCCAGCTTCCTGTGCTGGAATTTCCACTTCGAATGTACCGTCTTCGCCGACTACTCCCGTGTATTCCTCTTCACCGATTGTCACGACAACTTCAGATCCTGGTTCGCCTTCGCCTGTCACAACGGTATCGTCGCTATCAACGTCGTTGACTACTGGCGCTTCCGGCGCAACTGTATCCGGTGCTTCCGTTACTGTCACTGGTGTCGGCTCACTTACGTTGCCCGCTTCGTCTTCAGCGGTAACGGTAATTACTGTACCTGCTGGCTGCGGAGCGATTGTAATTGTATAAGCTCCATCCTCGTCAGCTACTGCTGTACCGATTTCTGTACCATCGACTGTCGCTGTCACTGTGGAACCAGCTTCGGCTGTTCCTGTGATTGCTACATCGTCACTGTCAACTGGATCTACGGCTGGTGCACCTGGTGCTTCTGTATCTGGCGCTTCAATGACCGTTACGACAGTCGGGTCACTTTCGTTCCCTGCTTCATCTATCAGCACGACTTCAATCTCCGTACCAGCTTCCTGTGCTGGAATCTCCACTTCGAATGTGCCGTCTTCGCCGACTACTCCCGTGTATTCCTCTTCATCGATTGTCACGACAACTTCGGCTCCGGGTTCGCCTTCGCCTGTGACTACTGTATCGTCGCTATCAACGTCATTGACCACCGGGGCTTCCGGCGCAACTGTGTCAGGGGCTTCCGTGACCGTGACTGGTGTCGGCTCACTTACATTGCCTGCTTCGTCTTCAGCGGTTACGTTAATTACTGTGCCCGCAGCTTGTGGTGTAATTTCGATCGTGTACGTGCCATCTTCGCTAGCTACTGCTGTGCCAATTTCCGTACCTTCAACTGTCGCTGTCACTGTGGAACCTGCTTCGGCTGTTCCTGTGATTGCCACATCGTCACTGTCGATCGGATCTACGGCTGGCGCACCTGGTGCTTCTGTATCCGGTGCTTCAATGACCGTTACAACAGTCGGGTCACTTTCGTTCCCTGCTTCATCTATCAGCACGACTTCAATCTCCGTACCAGCTTCCTGTGCTGGAATCTCCACTTCGAATGTGCCGTCTTCGCCGACTACTCCCGTGTATTCCTCTTCACCGATTGTTACGACAACTTCGGCTCCTGGTTCCCCTTCGCCTGTGACTACTGTATCGTCGCTGTCAACGTCGTTGACTACTGGCGCTTCAGGCGCGACTGTATCTGGCGCTTCCGTCACCGTCACGCTTGCTGGATCACTTTCATTGCCAGCCTGGTCTGTCGCCGTCACTTCAATCACCGTACCCACAGCTTGCGGAGCGATTTCGATTGTATATATGCCGTCTTCTCCGGCAGTTCCACTTCCGATTACCGAACCATCAACTGTTGCTGTCACCGTGGATCCAGCCTCCGCTGTACCAGTCACGACTGTGTCGTCGCTGTCAACCGGATTTACAGATGGTGCTTCAGGCGCCTCTAAATCTGGATCACCTGGCGTGTTCGCAGTAAATTCGACCGTTCTTACACGGCTAGGCGGAGTATCACCGTCTCTTGAATAGCGCACTTGGACAGTTTGATCTCCTTCAAAAACTGGAGGGTTTGAAGGATCATAATCAGTCCATATTATTCCTTCGTCATTCGAATATTCCATCGTTTCATCTGCGCCGACGAGAACATTGTTTTCATCATCCGCTGTTACATATGGAGCTTCTGGAGCTATCGGGCCTGGGTCACCTGGATCGCCCGGGTCACCTGGGTCTCCCGGATCTCCCGGATCGCCTGGGTCTCCCGGATCGCCCGGATCGCCTGGGTCACCTGGGTCTCCCGGATCGCCTGGATCACCTGGGTCACCTGGATCTCCTGGGTCTCCCGGATCGCCTGGATCACCTGGATCTCCTGGGTCTCCCGGATCGCCCGGGTCACCTGGGTCTCCCGGATCGCCAGGTATCGCGCCGATTGCTTCTAATGCTTTATATAGGAAAATCGCATATTCCCCTCTGGTGATCGGGTCATGCGTCCCAAATGAACTTTCCGTTTTACCTTGTGTCACGCCATTATCGAGCAAAGCCGCAACGGCCTGCTCATAGCGGTCCGAAACATCCGTGAATGTCAGATTAGAAGGATCCCCTTCCAATTCAAACGCTTCTGCGATGATCAAGGCAACTTCGCCTCTTGTAATATTGTTATAAGAATCAAATGAAGTACCTGTTTTACCGAAAACAATCTCCAATTGTTGCAGAGCTGCTAAATGAGGCTGCGCACGATCAGGAACATCCGTGAAAGATGAAACCGCAGTCATGTCAATTTCCATATCCAGAGCATTTGCCAATAGCACAGCAGCATCAACCCGCAGTATGTTATGATATGTGCCAAATTGGGTATCATTTATTCCACTGGTAATGCCATTGCTAGCTAAATAACCGACCGCTTCTAAATATCTTTCACCAACATCCGTAAAAGGAGTTTGGTTTTCTTGCGCTTGAGCTGTTTGTGCTGGTACCAAAGCTGTGGCGACTAATGTTGTGGAAGCTGCCACTGCGACAAACTGACGATAAGATTTTGCATAATTCTTCGGCATATTTCTATAACCTCCATTTTAAGAAATATCATGATACAAATATGAATGATCGGTAAGAATTCTTTATAAGATATATGTATATTAAGAATTACTGACCGAAGAAAATTTCAAATAATTTGTATTCTGTTTTATATTTGCCTATTATATTTACTTCAAACTTTTAAAAACGTCATTTAAAAGAATCATTTGTAATATGAGAAAAAGAACACTCTTTGAGTGTTCTTTTTTGTAGTTATTTACCTATTCTTAAGAAGTAAAGTAATGAGAATCATGAAGGATAAAATAACTATGAATATGAAATTAGTATAAAAATGATTCCCAGTCACGTCATAAACCATTCCAATTGCAAGCGGAATCAATGCGGAAAACAAATATCCTCCCGACTGGATCATCGAAGTCCAGCTGTTCACTTCTTCTGCAGATTCAGCAGCATCAATCGGCATCAGTAGCGCTAATGGGAAAAGCATCCCGAGAGATATACCAACCAGAACGGCTGCGGGGTAAATTGTAGCGGTTCCTGGGACCATCAATAACAATACGCCGGTCAAACTTGAAACAATACCGAATAAAATCCAACCAGTCCGGTTTTTCCATTTGGCGAGCAGTCCAGGCAGCGATAGATTGACTACGAGTTGGACAGTCGTCATGACGGTCAAAATCGTTCCCGCTTCCAATAAGCTGAAGCCTTTTTCGATCGCCATCGGAGCAAGCCATGTAATAAAGGAAAAGAAAAGGGAGGACTGTAATCCGAAAAAGATCAGCATGAGCCATGCTTTGAAGTCTTTCCAAGGAGAGGCGATTTTACGACCGGTTGTGTTCTTTACTTGTAAATCCTGTTCCGGAAACTTCGTGAATTTCCATACGACGAGCGCGAGTACTGCGAGCAGGCTCCACGCAGCTAAAGCAAACGGCCAATCGAAAACTGCGTAAAAAACGCCAGTCAAACCCGATGCAAGTGCTGCCCCTAGCCCCATCCCGAAGGAATAGACACTAATCAGCTGCGTCGCACGCTGTGGAAAGTTCTTCTTGATCGTCGCAGATAGAAGCGGGCCGATGATGGCGATTGCTGTGCCGATAAAGAATGCGCTGATGGCAAGTGTCCAGAAATTCGGATTGAACCAACGGAGCGCCGTGAATAATCCGATGAGCGTAATCAGTACGTAAACTGATTTCTTCAATCCAAAGGAGCGATTAAATGGCACTGCGAGAGAAGCGAATAATCCCATACAAAATACAGGAATACTCGTCAACAAACTCACTTGGCTATTCGTTAAAATTAAATCATCCCTGATCGTGTCGAGCAATGGACCGATGGATGAAATCGCTGGCCTTAAGTTCAACGAAATGATGAAGATGGAAATGACCATGAAAGGAAGTGCCCACTTCTTCTGTTCTCTCATTAAGCAACCTTCTTTCCCAAACTTGTGTTCCCCGCAAATTTTTACTACAATTGAAGTGAAAGGCGGGTTAATTCGATGAAACTCGTAAACTGGAGTTACGCTAAAAGATATAATATTAAAGCGATTTTTGATGATTTCCCACATATTGTTGTGCGGTTCCGGCAAATCGGCGGTTATTACTTCATCTTTTCGATGCAAGGCGTTACGAAAGATCATGTTCCGGAACGCCGTGATTATGTAAGGATGGAATATTTGTTGAACAAGGAGCTCGGTCTCCTGGACGCTTATAAGAACAGGCGTACCCGAACGCTCTAGAATCACGATAATAGTTTAGCGCAGTTCGCCTTCGATTGCTATCTGTTCCGGAGCGATTCGTGGTATACTATTCTCATTGTGAAATTTAGGAGGTACGTATAAAAAATGATCGCAGTTAATAATGTAAGTCTACGTTTTGGCGACAGAAAATTGTTCGATGAAGTGAATATTCAATTTAATCCAGGGAATTGCTACGGACTGATTGGTGCCAATGGTGCCGGTAAATCAACGTTCATCAAAATCCTTTCTGGTGAATTGGAATCCCAAACTGGGACTGTATCAATGGGCAAAGACGAGCGTCTTGCAGTCCTTAAACAGGATCACTTCGAATATGAAGAATTCCCGGTACTCGAGACCGTCATCATGGGCCATAAAAAGCTTTATCAAGTGATGAGTGAGAAAAATGCTATTTACATGAAGGAAGATTTCAGCGATGAAGATGGCATGCGCGCAGCTGAACTTGAAGGCGAATTCGCTGAGCTGAACGGTTGGGAAGCAGAGTCTGAAGCAGCGATTCTCCTGCAAGGTCTCGGAATTACCGATGCACTTCATGACAAGAAGATGGCTGAGCTTTCCGGTTCAGACAAAGTAAAAGTATTGCTTGCACAGGCACTATTCGGCAAACCGGATGTACTTCTTCTGGATGAGCCTACTAACCACCTTGACCTAAAAGCAATTCAGTGGCTGGAAGAATTCCTAATCAACTTCGAGAACACAGTCATCGTCGTTTCGCATGACCGTCACTTCTTGAACAAAGTTTGTACACACATTGCCGACCTTGACTTCGCAAAAATCCAGCTATATGTAGGAAATTACGACTTCTGGTATGAATCAAGTCAATTGGCTTCACGTATGGCAGCTGACCAAAACTCGAAAAAAGAAGAGAAAATCAAAGAGCTCCAAGCATTTATCGCCCGGTTCTCTGCGAACGCCTCTAAATCTAAGCAGGCTACTTCCCGTAAGAAGATGCTTGATAAGATCGAACTTGATGACATCCGTCCATCTTCTCGCAAGTATCCTTACGTTAACTTCCAAATTGGCCGCGAAATCGGGAACGATGTCGTAACGCTTCAAGATGTTAGCCAAACGGTTGATGGTGAAGAGCTGCTGAAAAATATCAACTTCTCAATGAACAAAGAAGATAAAATCATCCTTCTTGGTGATCCTCTCGCGAAATCTGCTTTGCTGCGCGTTTTGGCTGGCGAAGATGATCCAGCGACAGGTTCTGTACGCTGGGGTGTTACAACGACTCGTGCATACTTGCCGATCGATAACAGCGAGTACTTCGAAGGAAGCGAGCCATCTCTAGTAGATTGGCTGCGCCAGTACTCTCCAGACGACGAGAGCGAAACGTTCTTACGTGGCTTCCTCGGCCGTATGCTGTTCTCTGGTGAAGAAGTGAAGAAAAAACCTTCCGTTCTTTCCGGTGGAGAGAAAGTTCGTTGTATGCTGTCGAAAATGATGCTCTCGCACGCGAACGTATTATTGCTTGATGAGCCAACGAACCATTTGGACCTTGAGTCCATCCAAGCATTGAACAACGGCTTGATCGCATTCAAAGGCGCGATGGTCTTCACATCACATGACCATCAGTTCATCCAGACGATTGCAAACCGCGTAATCGAGATCCGTGAAGACGGTTCAATTCTTGACAAGCAATTGACGTATGATGAGTTCCTTGAGTGGAAAGATCAACAAGGTTACAAATAAAAATCAAAAGAGGAATCTGCGATGTCTACATGACATCACAGATTCCTCTTTTTCGTATTCATCAACCATTCCTATTTCATGAATTTCTTAACGAGACGTCCGGCTGGAAGTTTCGAGACGAATTGGTTGCCAGAATTTGCAACACCGCGGATGACACTCAACAGTTCGTCATCCCCTGCCCAGTGTTCTTCGATCAATTCGACCGGGAATTTATTCAGCAACGTGTTGATGACGAAGACGGCTACGACGACGTCATCGACGAAGCCTCCAGCACCGACGAGCATTTCCGGCAAGAAATCAAGAGGCGCGATGAAATAAAGCAGACCTGCTCCCACCGTCGCCTTGTTTTTCTTATCAATCCGGTCGTCTGTCAATAGTTTCGCAAGCAAGTAGAACAAGTCTGGCGCAAGCAAGACATACTTCCCGAGTTTGCCTAAAATACCGCCTTTTTTGTCTGCCCATGTATCAACTTTGCTGCGCAGATTTTTATAGAAGTCTTGCTGTTTTTTCTCTGACGGTAATGGTTTGTTCAAATATTTCTCTGGCATAAGCACTCCACCTATCCGATCTATTTTTCCTTCCATACCCGATTGTGCGTCTCCACGAAACGTTTGCACTCAATTTTCTCTCTCTAGTGCCTCCAACTGCTCTAAGATATAGGAAGGCCGTTTCTCAGCAAACTCCCGTAACGCCTCAACTTCCGTGCGCCAAGTTGCAATGTCCGCAGGTGCCTGCCAGCGTGTGATATGCTTTGGCATTTCTTCGGCAATTGCCGTTTCCATCCGGTCGATTTCTTCGATTACACGCTCTGTGTTAAATTCATCCAAAAGAAGAGCTTGCATGATTTCAATGAATCGTGCGCGGGTTTCTTCGTCCGCCAACAAATCGCGCGTCAACCGGTTTTGCGGCTTGTCTTCCAACGCCCAAGCTAACGTATCGTGTGCATAGCCATCGATAAGATTCGGATTCCCCCCGAAGCCTTGATCGGTATCGTATAAGAGCCAGCGCCATTTGCCGTCGTGCCCTGCCGGCGCCCCCTCGTGCACTGCGCCCTGTTTCCGCCAAACTGCTGTGTTATTACCGAATGAGTCTGTGTTCGCAAAATACACTTGGTACGCGAGGTAATGCAAATAGTTGTCGATATCCATCCGTTGTGCCAAATAATCGATGCGCGCGTTTTCCTTCGTCTCGTCGAACAGTTCCATGAACGATCCAAGGTCTGCCGCTTCGCCTTCATCGACCGCAAACCCTTCCTCCGCTAGCTTGTCCGTCTCAATGATCACAACATCCCCTGCAGGCACATTGTAACGTGTTTCAAACCATTCCGCCGAGTAACTATCGCGTACATTGTGGATTCCCCAATATTCCCCGTTCAATAGAACGATTGCCGGCGCTGCATCCATCGTTTCGACCGGACCGTCTTCTACGAGGTGATGCATGAGGGCATCACGGAAAAATGCACCTGCATGGTCATTTCCTGCATTACGGAGAAGGATTCGGTCAAACTGGTCCCGCTTGTCCTCTCCGAAGAACGGGAAGTTCAAAGAGGCTGCACCGAATTCATCGCGTGCATACACGCGCAAGCTTTTTTGGGGCAATGAACGGCTGTAACCTCCGTGGATACGGACGCCGACATCTTGCTGGAAAACACGTTCCCCTTGCTCGAACCACTCCAAGCTCGCTTTTCGCTCCCAGTCCCTTCCGCGCTGAAAATAATTCCCTTCGCTTGAGAAGTTCGTGGCGCGGTAAAAATCACCTGGAACGTAGATCCCTCGCTTCGAATCGAACAGATCGTCGTTGTCCAATGACAAGGAAATAATCGGTAATTTTGTTGCATTCTCCTCCAGGAAGTAGGTATGCGTGACTGTGGGACTAAACTGGCCTCTATAGTAAACATTCGCCCGCAACACCGCCGCTTTTTTCACTTGCTCCGGCTTCAATGAGAACGCCTCACGGTAAATCGAAGTTTTTGTATTCGCGATGATCGGAACTTGCCGAATGGTTTCTGCATTTATCGCAATCGGTCCTTCATATTTCGTCGCCGATGCAGTAGGTTCCGAACCATCGAGTGTGTAGAAAATCCAGGCTCCTTCCACATCCGTAGACAGTTCAACGATCGCACCGTCGCCGATGAAACCACTTTCGAGATTGACAGTCGGCTGTTTCCAGCGGATTTCAAAGTCCACATCCCGCACCATTTCGGACAAACGTGCAAGTTCCGTATAATCTATCCCTGGATTCCCTGCAATGTAAAGACGCTCGTTCAACGTCGGTAGCTTATCCAAGTGACGATAATCGGTGATTTCATTATTTCGCAA
This sequence comes from Planomicrobium sp. YIM 101495, assembly GCF_009707665.1. Classification (GTDB taxonomy): domain Bacteria; phylum Bacillota; class Bacilli; order Bacillales_A; family Planococcaceae; genus Planococcus. The sequence continues at coordinate 357,392 of NZ_WLZW01000001.1, read as the reverse complement.
GTTCAAATCAACCAAGTTGCCTAGTTCACTGAGCGGCTTGATGTCGGTGATCCGATTGCCACGCAAGTTTAAGTGCGTCAATGTTTTGGCAACCGTAAGCGACGACAGTTCGGTCAAATCATTGTCGCGCAGATTCAATTCGCGAAGTGCCGTCAAGCCTTTCACGAACGCTCCAGTTCCCAGCAGATTTCTTTCGAGGTCGATAGTGTGAAGGTGAGGACTCTTGAATGAAATTGTCTTCAGCAGATTGAAACTTAAATCAACGGACTCCAGTTTTCCTAACCCTTCCAGTTCCGGTGCATTTTCAATCATATTATGGCTGGCATCGAGCTTTTGCAAAGAATGGAAATGTTCGATGCCATCCATTCGGCGGATGCCGCGTCCTGAGATGTCGAGCTCGGTGATTGCACGCACTTTGTCCGGAGTGAATGAACCTGGTGTGATGCCGTATTGTTCTTCCAGCACGGACTCCAGTGCAGGATCCAGTTCCTGCCCTTCCCTTCCGATTGTATAAAAAAGCGCGCCTGCGCCTAAAAGTAAAATGATTGCGATCAACGAATAGATGAATTTCATAGTTCCTCCTGTGTTCTAGATGATGATGGCCGATTGTCAAAGCGCTTCCCCATTAGTATACTATATAATAATATGCCAATTAACATGGCTGCAATAATATTTGCAATACATACCGAAGGAGGCAGCCCCATTGGTCAAAGAAGTCTTTAAACGTTACGAATTGAAATACTTGATTTCATTCGAACAATACATAAGTCTCCGTGAACATCTGTTGGAAAAGATGAAATATGACGCATATGGCACTGAAGGGAAGTATAACATCGTCTCGCTCTATTACGATTCCGATGATTCCAAGATTTACTATGAAACAAGGAATAAACTGCGATTCCGGCAAAAGTTACGCCTGCGCATCTACGATCAGGCAGATGAGACGAGCACGGCGTTCATCGAAGTGAAGCAGAAGTTCAAGAACGTCGTCAATAAGCGGCGGACAGCGCTTCCCCTCAACGAAGCATATGAACTGCTCAACGCAGCCGGCGAAGATTGGGAACAACGCAAGTGGCTTGCATCCAATGAGCAGATCCTGAAAGAAGCAATGCATTTCAAGTCCCTTTACGACTTGCGGCCGGAGTTGGTCGTCAGCTATGACCGCCAAGCGTTCTCCGGTATCGATGAACCTGACTTGCGCGTCACATTCGACTACAATCTGATGTGCCGCACTGACGACCTCCGCATCGAGAATGGACCTGAAGGACAGCACTTCATCGATCGGGACAATGTCGTCCTCGAAGTGAAAGTTTCCGAGACTGTGCCGTTTTGGTTGTCCCGTCTTCTCAGTGAACACGGCTGCTCGAAGCAAAGCGTCTCGAAATTTTGTACAAGCGTCGAATTGATGGCCGACCGAGCACTTTCTGGACAAATCTCTACGGAAAAGGACATGGTAATGTAAATGGATATCTTTTTAACAGACTTGAAATCATTGGCTGACGCGACGAGCCGCTTGACGATTCTGGAAGCGTTTCTCGCGATTCTTCTCAGCTTCGTTTGTACACTCGTCATCGCATTCCTCTACAAGAAAACACATACAGGCGCTCGCTATTCGCAATCATTCGTGCAAACGATCATCATCATGGGTGTGACCGTTTCGGTCGTCATGATCGTCATCGGCAACAACGTCGCTGTCGCTTTCGGTCTCGTCGGCGCATTTTCGATCATCCGCTTCCGAAGCGCCATGAGCGACCCGAAAGACATTGCCTTTATCTTTTTTGGAATGGCTGCCGGCATTACGTGTGGTCTTGGATTCTATTATTTGGCCGTGCTGTTCACAGTCGCCTTGTCGATCATCATCATTTTCCTGTATGTCACGGACTTCGGGAAGCAAGCGTCTACAAAAAAACGCCTGACCATCACCGTTCCTGAAAATCTGCACGACGAGAATGCATTCGACAAGATTCTTGCCCACCACTTGAAATCATTCGACTTGCGGTCGATCGAGACGACCAATCTCGGCACGATGATTCAGCTCGTCTACATCATCCAGAACAAAGATGGCGTGAAAGACAAACAGCTCATGGACGAGCTGCGCCAAATGAACGGCAACTTGAAAGTATCCGTCCACTACTTGAGCACGGAAGTCTATTGAACAGAAAAAAGAGCGCAAACGGTTCATCCGCTTGCGCTCTTTTTCATTTGTTCGAATCAGAACACCAACGTCAAATTCGTTGCGATTCGTTCCCTCTTCGGATTTCCATCGACGACGGTGAACTTGACACGCTGACCAGTCCGAAGGGAACGGAGTCCCACTACATCGATATTGATCGCTTCGATGAAAAACTCTTCTCCATTCTCTCCTTCGATTCGTCCATATCCTTTATCTTCGTCATACCACTTCACTGTTCCTTCCATTTCCAAGCCCCCCTATTTCATTCATGCCTTTCTTTACCCTGAAACCCCATGGCGATAAACCGGCGATGCGAAGAGATGTGATGGATTTTCCGCACAAAAAAAAGGTGCCCATAAGGACACCCTTGAAAATTATAGTTTCACTACGTTAGTAGCTTGAGGTCCGCGGTTGCCTTCCTCTACTTCAAACTCAACTCTTTGACCTTCGTCAAGTGTTTTGAAGCCTTCGCCTTGAATAGCTGAGAAGTGTACGAATACGTCGTCTCCGCCTTCAACTTCGATGAAACCGAAACCTTTTTCTGAGTTAAACCATTTTACTGTTCCTTCTTGCATGTAAAAAACCTCCTAGAATAATAAAAAATTTCAATATGGAATCGAAAAAAATTCACATATTCAAAAAAGTACCATACGTGCTGATCACTTTTTTGGATAGGTGAATAGCTCTTCGGTCTAGATTATTTTTTCGATTGAATCTATTATAACAACTTCTAACTAAAAATCAAATCAATTTAAGGATAAATTAAAAACATTTCTCTACATTCCCATTATTCATAATAAACAGCCCATGATACATTTGCAGATTTTCTTCGCACGCTTCACAATACTCTTTTTCATCATGAGACCAGAATGCAAGGAACTTGCCGTCCTTCGCTGCGACCTTCGGATATTTCTGCGTGTACTGTTTTCTCAAGTTATCGAAATGGGCAGTCGCCGCCGCTAGATCTGCGAATTCACAACGTTCGATGACTTCCTCTTCCCATCCATCGAACTGCCACCAAGGCTCGTAATCCGCTTTCATATAGATGACTTCATACATGATGATCACTCCGTTCTCTACTATACATTGTGCCAAATATTCCTCTTCTTGTCCACCTGGACGCTTGATTCGGCAAGTTTGTAAAGCCCTTCCCTTTCCCGTAAAATAAGAAGGAGAAGAAGCAATGCTGTGTGGTAGAGAAGCATCATTTTAGAGAATCTCCCAACTTTTTACTAACGGCATCCAGCCGAACGAAACCTTTCGGCTACTGAAACGTATTAGAACTAGTAGTATCATATATATTAAGGAGGCTTACGGGATGAAGCCAATTGAAAATTTCATCAAGCGGCAATCTGTCAGCCTGCCGCTCATGACCGTCATGTTCCCCGTCCTCTATCTGGGAGCTGAGATCGGATTGCTCGCATCCGGCGCAGTTGCCGCAGGGACTTATATCGCAAGCAATACAACCATCAAACAAGTGCAAATTTCTTCGAATTCCAAACAGCTTGGCATGACTCGATCGGAATTCAAAGGGGTCAAGCAACAATTGAAAGATGCGAAAGCGAAAGTAAAGCACTTGCAAGGATTTTATTACCGCGTCCGCTCGATTTCTTCTTTCAAGCAATTGATTGAGATTTCCCGCATCGCGAATAAGATCATTGCAATCGTACAGGAAAATCCACGGAAGTTTTACCAAGTGGAACGATTCTTTTATTCCCATCTCGATACAGCAGTCGAACTCACTGAAAAATATTCACTTCTTGTCGGACAGCCCGTCAAGGACAAGGAAATCAAAATCGCCTTGCAAGATACACGGGAGATGCTTCAAGCGATGAAAGTCGTGCTTGAAGAAGATTTGAAGCGCGTGTTGGCGACAGATGTCGAACAATTGCAGATGGAGCTGGACTATGCCCGCCTTTCTGTCGAACAATCGAAACGCAAACCATTATTGAATGCCCCGACTACGGATGATAAAGGAGACGTGCCTGATGAACGAAAACAAATCGACTACAAGTGACTTGGATAGTTTGCTCGATTCCCCTTTCGGCCTTGAACTCGAAAAAGCACCGGTCAACGCACAACAAGAAGCGAAGCCGACCGCTTTGCTCGACCGGCTGAGTGATGAGGAGCAGCAAAAAGCGAAAGACTTGGCAAAGCAAATCCCTGCCGGCAACTATGAAGCAATCTTAACTTACGGTGCTAACGCACAAAACCAATTGAGCCAGTTCTCCCACAAAATGCTCGACCATGTTCAATCAAAGGATATCGGACCAGTTGGAGACGTCTTGAATGACTTGATGAAGAAGCTGCGTGAATTGAGCCCGGAGGAATTGTCGAATGACAAGAAGCCAGGCATTCGCAGACTATTTAATAAAGCGAAAGCTTCCGTCCAGGAAATGATGACGAAGTATCAGAAGATCAGTACACAAGTGGATCGTATCAGCATCCAGCTCGAGCATTCGAAGCGTGGCCTTCTTGACGATGTTCAAATGCTTGAACAACTATACGACCAGAACAAGACATATTTCCAAGCACTCAACGTCTACATCGCCGCTGCTGAACTGAAGCGCGATGAGATTCTAAACGAAACGATCCCTGAGCTTCGCAAAAAAGCGGAATCCTCTCAGGATCAGATGGCTTACCAGGAAGTGAACGACATGGTTCAGTTTTTGGACCGTCTCGAAAAACGCTTGTACGACTTGCAGCTGTCTCGTCAGATCACAATCCAGAGTGCACCACAAATCCGGATGATCCAACAGACGAACCAGACGCTTGCAGAAAAGATTCAAGCATCGATCATGACGTCCATTCCCCTTTGGAAAAACCAAATTGCGATCGCCTTGACGCTCAATCGCCAAACACAGGCAGTTCAAGCGCAAAAGCAAGTGACCGCAACGACGAACGATCTATTGCTGAAAAACTCCGAAATGCTGAAAATGAACTCGATCGAAACGGCGCGTGAAAACGAACGCGGCCTCGTAGAAATCGAAACGTTGAAGCAGACACAGGAAAACTTGCTGGAAACGATCGAAGAAACATTGAAAATCCAGGCTGAAGGACGACGCAACCGCAAGTCCGCCGAGCTGGAAATCGGTCGTATGGAAGAAGAATTGAAACAACGTTTGCTCACATTGCGTGACGACCGCGAAGGCGGCAATGCATAATTAAATAAACCGTCCGAACTGATCAGGGAAATCCCCCGATCAGTTCGGACGGTTTTCTTCGTTCAGCCAGACTGGACAATGATGTGCAACGTTCTTCTAAGCAGATGAAGCGTCTGCTCAGTGAACCGGTCGAACGAATCCGCGGTCACGGAGCGATTGCCATACATCATGCGGAATAACCGCTGCTGGTCTTCACCTGGTACGGAATCAGATAAGAAGAGATGGAGCAATGTGACGCCCGCTTTCTCGGCTTCATCGACTGCCTCTGCTGTATCGAGGATCCCATTATCTGCATAATTATAGGCGGACGGCTCCCCGTCTGAAAACATAAGAAGGAAACGGTGCTTTTCACTGCGTCTCAGCATTCGTTCCGTCATCCAGCGAATCGCGAAGCCATCACGGTTGTCTTCGTGCGCTTCGATCGAATCGATGGAGCTCGCTGCATCGCGCTGGCTATCCTCGAACTTGTGAACCCATTCGAAGTAGTTCGGCTGTCGTGCTTCTTCCGCTTCGTATGCATCTTCGTAGAACAAAACGATTTCATGCGGGATGCCGAGTCCGCGCAGGACATCATGAAACAGCAAGACTGCCTGTTTCGTCTCTTCTAATTTATCGACCATCGATGCGGAACCATCGACGAGCAAGCTGAACACTGCATCCAAGTTTTTCGATGGAGACATTTTCCGGTAAAACGGTTTCGGTCGTTCATCAACGATCAGTGGAAGCAGATTTTTGGATAACCTTCCGGCACTGAGTGCGCGTGGCTGTTCCCGTCTTTGTTCGATGCGTTTTCTGAGCTCTTTCAGGAGCGCTTTGACGTACGGTGCCTGCTCTATCCGCCACTGCTCTATTTTCCTGAGGTCGTGTGACGCTGCGATAAGCCGCTTCTCTGTGAATTCAACTCCTTCATTAGCGCGTCCATATTTGCCTTTCGCGGGTTTCGGTGCATTGTTCGTTCGTCGGTCTTCTGTTTCATTGTCAGCAAGATGATCTCCGTCGGAACGCCCTTTTGCGGTCTGCAGCTCTTCTTCGAGTGCTCCCGCTTCTTCCCTTCCCCCTTCAGCGATCATCGACTTGCCTTCGTTCAATTCATACTCCATCGCTGACGCATCCGTTTCTTCTGTCTCACGGTGCCACGACTGGAACCACTCCTCGATCGTCTCGATTTTCTCATCGCTGCCCACTTCGGATTCCCTAGCCCCTTCGTGCTCATGGACTGGTGGCGCCTTGTCAGGATTCTCACCGAACGTATACAAGTCGTGCACCATGTCTTTTTCTAAAAGGTGCTCGAGTCGTACGACAATCCGATCGATGACGCGCATACTATCTGCAGTCGTCCGTGCATCGAACAATTCTGTCCATAGGTGCAAGACGAGCTGCGGGTCTTCCAATGTTTTTTGTGTGCCGTGCAGCGTCAAATAAGCGGCGTTCAAAAACGCATCGGCATGAAAGCCTTTTTGGCGGTTTTGTTCATATTGCGTTTCATGAAAGTCGCGGTAGACGTTTTCTCGTACACGAAATGCTTCCTGCGTCCCTGGTCGTTCTTTCATGATCCGTTCAGACAAACGGAACTCCTCTGCACAAAGCAGCAATTGCATACGTAACGAAGGCAGTCGGGTACGTTCAGTCGCCCATCGCAAGTACGCAGCAAAATCGAAATGACGCCAATACCCAGCGCTCAACAAATAAACATCGGACAAGTACCCGTTCATCTCGATATTTTCTTGACGGTGTCGCCAGAATACTGATAGCGAAATGGCCGATTCTGACGGACGGAATTCAATCAATTTCCGTGTCGTCATTTTCAAATAAGGCGCTCCGGCTAACGCACGGGCCAGCCGTTCAAGCCTTAATAGAGTTCGCGTATTGACCGTCTCGTTATTGAATTGGATAAATCGGTTGACAGAAGCCATTCGTCCACCTCACCTACTTGCCTAACGTTTGTGCTAAATCGAGCAATAATTGACGTTCGCTTTCATCCTCTAGCTTCTCCGCGATGGCATAACGAATCGCGCGCATCGGATCCATGTATTGTGCAAGTGCTGTGGCATCGAGCAAGCTGCGGATCGAAGCCGCTTCTTCTGACAGGAGGCCGTTCCATACTTGTGTCTGCAATTCAGCTGCAAGCGACAGCATCCACCGGACCATTTCGGGTGCTGCATCCGGAAATTCCCGGTTCCATAGCGCTTTCAATTCTTCACCGGACAAATAACCGATCGGAAACGCAACGAACCGGTTTTTTAATGCTTCGTTCATCGGTGCTGTTCCGATATAGCCTTCGTTGATCGCTGCGATAACGCCGAAATCTTCATGTGCACGGATGAATTCACCCGTGAATGGATTCGTCATCATGCGCCGGTAATCGAGCACCGAATGCAGGATCGGCAGCGTTTCAGGACGCGCCATATTGATTTCGTCGATGTAGAGAATGTGCCCTTGCTTCATCGCCGTAATAACCGGACCGTCGATGAACTCGATCTCCGACTTCCCGTCTCGCTGGACGAGCGTCTTAAAGCCAAGGAGTGCTTCCGCATCCAAGTCGACGGAGCAGTTGACGCTTTGCATCGGCTGGTTAAACAGTGCTGAGACGCTTTCTGCGAGCTTCGTCTTCCCTGCACCAGTCGGGCCTTTCAAAAGAACAGGCTTACGCAATACGAATGCCGTCAATAAATCTTCCCACGCATGCTTTTTTGGTGCGACATAGCCACCTGTTCCGATCAATTGCTCGAATTCACCGTGTTCGCGTGCTTCTCTCTTTTTCATTTCCTGCTTCACGATCTCCACTACAAAACCTTCCTTCAAAGAAAAGGCCGATTATGGTCATCGGCCTTTTAGATTTGTTCCTATTGAATACTTACTCGAAATATGTTTTGTAAAAGCCGCCAACTTTACCTGTGTTGTCAACAACGAAAATGAATTCCTCAGTTTCGTTAATGACCGGATATGATTTCCCAGGCGTCAAGACGTTCGACACAAGGAATTTTGCCGCATCGGTATGGTTGCATGTCACTTCACGTGTCGTTTCTTTTGTTTGCCATTCTGTATGGATCATTTGGGTTGACCTCCTTTGGATTGTACGTATATATGTTGTGTAGCCCGGCTAATATGCGCGGACCGTCTTCCTCAGTTTAAAGCAATTACCACTGGAATTCAAAGCTGGTTTGATAGGAGTTTTTGCTGCGGACAGTATTCCATCCAAATCGGACAGTAATGCCGATTAACTGGAAATCATCACACAGAAAATAAAAAAACCGGACCGCAACAACTAGCGGACCGGCAATTGGTTTCACTTTTGATTAAGACTCAAGCAATAGATCTTCCGGGTTTTCGATCAATTCTTTGATCATTTTCAGGAAGCCGACTGAATCGCTTCCGTCGATGACGCGGTGGTCGTATGAAAGTGCTACGTACATCATTGGGCGGATTTCGATTGAATCGCCGATTGCTACCGGACGTTTTTGGATCGTATGCATGCCAAGGATCCCGACTTGTGTACCGTTCAAGATTGGTGTAGACATCAATGAACCGAATACGCCGCCGTTTGTGATTGTGAAAGAACCGCCAGACATGTCAGCGATTGAAAGCTTCTTATCGCGCGCTTTTTTCGCAAGATCAGCAATGCTTGCTTCGATTTCAGCGAAGTTTTTCTTGTCTGTATCGCGAACGATCGGAACTACGAGTCCTTCTTCAGTTGAAACTGCGATTCCTACATCATAGAACTGTTTCAAAAGAAGGTCAGTGCCGTCCAATTCAGCGTTTACATAAGGATATTTCTTAAGCGCTGCAGTTACAGCTTTTGTGAAGAATGACATGAAGCCAAGACGTGTTCCGTCGTGATCCTGTTGGAATTTGTCTTTCTTGCGGCTGCGAAGTGCCATGACGTTCGTCATATCGATTTCGTTGAATGTTGTCAGCATCGCCGTGTTTTGGCGAACTTCCAAAAGACGTTTAGCGATTGTTTGGCGACGACGTGACATTTTCTCTCGAACTACGCGACCGCTCTCTTCGTCAGAAGAAGGTGTCGCTGCTTTTGGTGCTGCCGGTTTCGCAGCCGGAGCGCTTGCAGCCGGTTTCGATGCATGTGCTTCAACGTCTTGCACACGTACGCGGCCCATTGGATCAACAGGTGAAATTGCAGCCAGATCGATGCCTTTTTCGCGAGCCAATTTGCGTGCTGCCGGGCTAGCAATTGTGCGGTCAGAGGAAGTTTCTTCTGCTTCTGGTGCTGCTTGCTCTGCTGGTGCTGCCGGTGCTTCAGGTGCAGCTGGTTTCGCTGACTCTTCTGCAGCTGGTGCCGGTGTTGCAGCTGCTCCGGAAGCAGCTCCTACGATTGCGATCACTTGGCCGACTTCGACAGTATCGCCTTCAGCTGCCATCAATTCTTGCACGACACCCGCTTCTTCAGAAATGACTTCAACGTTTACTTTGTCCGTTTCCAGCTCAACGATGAATTCGCCTTTTTCAACTGTGTCGCCTGGCTGTTTCAGCCACTGGGCAATCGTTCCTTCTGTAATCGATTCTGCTAGTTCTGGTACTTTGATTTCTGCCACAAAAATTCCTCCTTAGGATTTCACACATTTACAATTTGCTTTATGTCATAAAGAAGCAGCGGCTGCCGCAGCAGCACGCTCTTTCCTCATTCATTTATTCAGCTTGTTTCAACGCTTCATCAAGGATGCGTGTCTGTTCTACTTTGTGCGACTCGCCGTCTCCCTCTGCAGGGCTTTGGCGCTTCACGCGACCGTAGTAAGTGACTTCTTGCTTGTCACCAGCAATTTCACGCAAGTAAGGATCTGCAAACGTCCAAGATCCCATGTTCATTGGCTCTTCTTGAACCCAAGCAAGCTCTTTCGCATTCGGATAGCGCCCCACGACTTCCGCAATCTTCTCAGATGGGAATGGGTACAACTGTTCGACGCGTACGATGTGAAGCGAATCGAAGCCTTCGCCATCTTTCACGCGCTCTGCCAAATCGATGGCCATCTTACCACTTGCAAACAAGATGCGTTCGACTTTTTTCTTCGACTTGCCAAGGCCTGGCTGTTCGATGATCGTCTGGAAGCTGCCTTCAGTCAAATCTTCCACTTCAGCGCCGACAAGCGGGTGGCGAAGCAATGATTTAGGTGACACAAGCACCAACGGACGGATCGAATCTTCTTCCAGCATTTTCGCCTGACGACGAAGTAGGTGGAAGTAGTTAGCCGCGCTTGAAAGGTTGGCTACAGTCCAGTTGTTTTCGGCCGAGTTCTGAAGGAAACGCTCCAGGCGGGCACTTGAGTGCTCTGGTCCTTGTCCTTCATAACCGTGTGGCAGAAGCATAACAAGACCTGATTTCTGTCCCCATTTCGAACGTGAAGAAGAAATGAAGTTATCGAACATTACTTGTGCCATGTTCGCAAAATCCCCGTACTGTGCTTCCCACAGGACAAGCGCTCGTTCGTTCTCGACATTGTAGCCGTATTCGAAACCAAGCACGGATGCTTCGCTCAATGGGCTGTTATAGATCGAGAATGACGCTTTTGCATCCGAGATGTGATGAAGCGGGATCAATTCACTGCCATCTTGATCATCGTGCAAGACGATGTGGCGATGTGCAAACGTTCCACGCTGAGCATCCTGTCCCGTAATGCGGACCGGATAGCCGTCCTGCAGAATCGTACCGAACGCAAGCGTTTCAGCGTGTGCCCAGTCGATTTTGCCTTTGCCGTTGAACGGATCTTCGCGGCGCTTCAAGATGCGTGCAAGCTTCTTGAATGCGCTGAATTCAGATGGCCATTGCAGCAATTCCTCGTTCAGGCGGATCAAGCTGTCTTTTGAAACTCCGGTCGGAACTTCTGGATAGCCGTTCACGACGCCTTCCGGAATCATTATTTTGCCTTCGTCGTCCGAGCGGTTCTCTTTGACGAAATCATATGACTGCTGCATCATCTTCTGGACCTTGTCATCAAGTTCCGAAACCTCGTCAGTTGTCAGTACGTTCTGTTCCGCCAGTTGCTTACCGTAAAGTTCGCGGACTGTCGGGTGTTTGTGGATACGGTGGTACATCAGTGGATTCGTCACGAGTGGCTCGTCCATTTCGTTATGACCATAGCGGCGGTATCCGATCAAGTCGATCAAAATGTCCTTGCCGAACTTCGAGCGATATTCGAATGCCAATTGTGCAACTGCGGCAACTTCTTCCGGATGATCCGCATTCACGTGAATGACTGGAACTTCGAATCCTTTTGCAGGGTCGGAAGAATAATGAGTTGAACGGGAATCGTACTGTTCAGTCGTGAACCCGATCATGTTGTTCGCGATGATATGGATCGATCCGCCGGTGCGGTATCCATCGACACGGCTGAAGTTCAATGTTTCTGTGACAATTCCTTGTCCTGGGAATGCTGCATCACCATGTACAAGAATCGAGAATGCTTTCTCCGTATCAAGTTTCGGTTGTCCTTTTTCATCAACTGTCTCCTGAGCCGCACGTGTTTGACCTGTGACGATCGGGGAAACGACTTCAAGGTGGGACGGGTTATAAGCAAGCTTAATGTTCGTACCCGCTGCCGACGTCAACGAAGCACCCATGTGGTACTTCACATCGCCGAACCAGCCTTTCGTGATTTCCAGAGAGCCATCTTTCGGCAGGAATGCTTCGTCACCGATGTGAGCAAAGCCAGCGAACATCATCTCGTACGGCTTGCGTAAAATATGCGTAAGCACATTTAAACGACCGCGATGCGCCATCCCGATCAAAATTTTCTCTGTTCCGTTCTTTTCAGACAGTTGAACGAGTTCGTCCATCAATGTCACAAGCGTGTCGACACCTTCGATGGAAAAACGTTTCTGGCCGACGAATGTGCGGTGGATGAACTTCTCGAATCCTTCGACTTTCGTCAATGTGTCCAATAAAGCCTTTTTCTTGTCCACATCAAATGATGGCTGCATATCGCCCGCTTCAATCTTCGTCTGGAGCCAGTTGCGCTCTTCGACATTGACCACATGGGAGAATTCATAAGCGATCTTGTCCGTGTAAAGGGCCTTCAAATAGTTGATCGCTTCCAGACCATCCGTAACGTTTTTCGGTGCATCTGCAAGCAGCAATGAAACCGGCACCGCTTTCAAATCTTGCTCTGTCAATCCATGAGCTGATAGTTCCAAACGTGAAGTATCTTTCTCACGATCATTCAACGGATAAATATCCGATGCTAGGTGTCCTTGTGCACGAATCGCATCAGCAAGCTGGATCGCACCAAGAACTTTTGCAAATTGGTTCGGTTCTACATCTGCGCTTACGGCTGGCTGTACAGCCTCTTCCATAGGCGGTCCGTATTGTTCGAACAATTCGACGAATTCAGGGTCGAGCAGTTCAGGAGATTCTTTGTAGAGATCGTACATTTCCATTACGTATCCAAGGTTGGGACCCGTAATTTTACCCCAAGGAGACGTTGCATCTGAATAGTTGCTAGCCATTTAAAAATTACCTCCACTAGTTTGCCTCTAGGCAGTCACTTTATAATTATTTAATCTCCCTTATTTTAGCACTCTTCGCTGCATACATAAAGCATAGTGGGCTGAACGGGGAGAACGAATTTCCATATCAATCTTACTACTTCCAAGAAAAAAAACAATGGTTTTTCATTATAAAAATCAGGCGTTTCGAAGGTAAGCGTTTTCATCGGTCAAAAGACAGCCGAAGCCGTCATTTAACAAATAATTCGCGCGATCTTTTTATCACTTCTTCGCTGAAATGGTCGTATTTTTCTTGTTCTCCACGCATTTCTTCCCGCAAAAATTTCCCACTTCCATTTTCTTCACTCCATTCGAAAACGTGTGCTGACAGGAATGTCGCATTCCCTTTCAGCTCAAGTGCGAATGAATCGCCTTCTTCACGAACGGTACACTTCACCATGCCCCCTGGATTGTAGACAGTCACTTCCCCAAAATCCGCATGTCCGGTCAATACCGAAACAAGTGCGGAAGCGGTCATCGCTGTTCCACATGCATTCGTGAAGCCGACGCCGCGCTCGAATGTCCGGACGAAGATCCCGTCTTCCACAGGTGTCACGTAACTGACATTCACTCCGTCAAGAAAATATGGGTTGTCCCCGTTGAAATAGGATGCCCATTCCTCCTGATGTGCGGAGGATGATTGATATTCCGGTGAAACAATGCCAATCAAGTGCGGATTAGGCACAGCGACTGCTGTAAATGCGATGTCGTCTTCCATAAATGGCAACCGTTCACCCTGCAGCTCCTCTTTATCGTCAAAACGCATTGGTAGTGCCGACAAATTGAACAGCACAGGTGAAATCTCGACTGCGTACGTCGGGATGCCTTCACCCAGTTCCTGTTCTTTCCGAACATGTAAAGCTGCCTTCATCGTTTCAATGACAGCACTGTTCACCTCGTCACGTTCACACACATACCGTGCCACACAGCGTAGCCCGTTGCCGCACATCGATGCTTCGGAGCCGTCACGGTTGAAGACGCGCATTTTCGCGTCGTGATCCTTTGAAGGAGAAACGACCAACAAGCCGTCCGCATCCGCATCCAATGCACATACTTGCATTGCAAGAGCGCTCCAGTCGCGATCCTCTGCTTCGAGCAAATAAAACGTGTTTTTTGAACCATGTACTTTCAATAACGAATACTCCACCGACTCACCCTCTTCTACTTAGATTGGGTCTTACAAATTCGAATACTGCAAAATAAGCTCTGTCATCTTCTCAGCTGTTTTCGGCATTTCTGCATTGCTCATGTTTTCGACGAGAATGTCTTCCTCAGCTTGCAAGTTGCCGATTGCGGTCATGAACCGTTCCGGCGTCAGTTCTTCTTCCTCTAGAACATGCGCGAAGCCTTGGCGCTTGAACAGATCTGCGTTGAGCAGCTGGTCTCCTCGACTTTGCAGCTTGGATAGCGGGATGAGCAGCATCGGCTTCTTCAGTGCCAGAAATTCGAAGATCGAGTTGGAACCCGCGCGCGAGACGATGAAATCCGAGAAATGCAGTAAGTGCGTCAATTCATCCGTCACATACTCGAACTGGCGGTATCGTGGGTGGTCCACCAAAGACGGTTCACTGTTGCCTTTCCCTGTTAGGTGAATGACATTGAAGCGCTCCGTCAATGTCGCCAAATTGTTGCGGATTGCCATGTTGATGATGACTGACCCTTGGCTTCCTCCCATGACAAGCAGGACGGGCAGGTCTTCTTGAAAGTCGCACAGCTCACGTGCATATTCCTTGGAGCCTTGGAGCAGTTCCGTCCGGATGACTGCTCCAGTGCAAGTCGATTTGTCTGCAGGCACATACTTCAGTGTCTCTTTGAACACCGTGAAGATCTGACTCGCAAACGGCAGTGCCAGTTTATTCGCAAGTCCTGGTGTGACATCCGACTCGTGGATGACGACCGGCAGCTTCAACGTGCGCGCTGCCATGACGACAGGAACCGAGACGAAACCCCCTTTTGAAAAGACTGCGACCGGCTTGGTCTTCTTCAAGATTTTACGCGCCTGGAAAAAACCAAGGCCGACACGGAACGGATCCGTGAAGTTCTTTATTGATGCATAGCGTCTTAACTTCCCGCTTGAAATGGCATGATACGGGACTGCATCGTATGCCCCTTCGATCAGTTCTTTCTCGATTCCTTCTTTGGAACCGATGTATTCAATGTTCAATTGCTTCTTCATTAGTTCCGGAATGATTGCCTGGTTCAGCGAAACATGCCCCGCCGTTCCTCCTCCGGTCAATACGATTGTTCTGTTTGTCATAAATCGTTCTCACTTTCCATCTAAGAATCACGGCGATTGCTCCCGCCGGGTGTGCTATACTGTTTTTAATTTGTCTATTCAGGAGGTACCGAATTGCACGAAACTGCGACGAAACAAGAAAAACTGAAAATGATGTTCAAAATCATCTTCCCCATTTTAATCACGCAGATCGCCATGTATTTGATCACATTTTTCGACATTTACATGACTGCACGCTACAGCACAGAAGATCTTGCCGGCGTTTCGATCGGTTCTTCATTTTGGACACCCGTCTATATCGGACTCGCCGGTATCTTGATGTCCATCACTCCAATTGTAGCACAATTGATCGGCGCGAAGAAAAAAGACGATGTAAAGAGCGCCGTCCAGCAAGGGATATACCTCTCTGCGTTTATCGCGGTCATCATTTTCGTCGCCTTTTATTTCGGAATGGATTCCGTTCTCGGGCTCATCTCATTGGAACCTGCGGTCGAACAGGTGGCGAGCGATTACATTTTCTACTTAAGCTTCGGCCTTCTTCCATTATTCATTTACCAAGTGCTGCGCTATTACATGGATGCGCTCGGTTCTACACGCGTAACGATGTTGATCGCACTCGTATCGGCACCGATTAACATCTTACTCAATTATTTATTCATCTTCGGGAATTTGGGCTTTCCTGAACTCGGTGGTGCAGGTGCAGCGATCGCTTCCGCTTTGACATATTGGGTTGTCCTATTCATCGCGGTCGGCATCGTCTGGAAACAGCCGCCATTCGCGAACTTCCGGATTCTCCGCGACTGGGCGAAGCCTTCCCTCAAGCACTGGCTTGGTATCGCCCGCATCGGAGTTCCGATCGGCATCTCCATCTTTGCGGAGACAAGTATTTTCTCTGCTGTCACGTTGATGCTGAGTGTATACGGAACCGTGACCATCTCTGCCCACCAGATCGCAATGAATTTTACGGCACTTTTGTATATGCTTCCACTTTCCATCTCGATGGGCGCAACGATCCTCGTCGGCTACGAGATCGGGGCGAAGCGGTTCCAGGACGCCAAAGTTTATAGCTGGCTCGCCGTCGCTTCAGCGGTCATTACAAGCACCATCTCCGCAATTCTGCTTTACGTATTCAGGGAAAAGATCGCGCTTCTTTACTCATCAGATCCTGAGGTCATTGAACTCGCGATGGCATTCCTTGTCTTCGCAGCACTGTTCCAAGTGTCCGATGCGATTCAAGCCCCTGTCCAAGGTGCACTTCGCGGCTATAAGGACGTCAACGTCACATTCGTCATGGCGCTGATTTCGTATTGGGTCATCGGCTTGCCTAGCGGTATTTTACTTGATCGCATGACCGGCATCGGACCATTTGCGTATTGGATCGGTCTCATTCTCGGACTGACCGCCGGTGCCATCACGCTGTCGATCCGTCTGCTGATGGTGCAAAAGAAAATGCGTCATATATAAAACAAGGCCGTGGGAAATGCATCATTTCCCACGGCCTTTCGTTTCTTCAATTTTCACTATAGAAGTAGAACTTAATACTTTATAGATATTCCATAAAACAGCTCCGCGTCCAGTGGGCTTGCATCGAGCTAACTCTGTATCGCTTCGCTCTCCATAGTGGATCTCGGCACTGCGCTATCCCACAGGAGTCTCCGCTGTTTTACTCCATATCTTTTCATCCTGGAGCGAATTCTTCCAAATTGCTAAAACGCTAATTCTTTAGTCCAACTTACAGAGCAAGTTTCTCATATCGTACGCGAAGTTCCTGCTTTTCCACTTCGGTCAGATCCGACTGGGCGATCCGTTCCAGCGCAATCGCCAGCTTTTCCGCTTTCGTACGGCGAAGCCTTGGATGCGTCAGTTCATCTGCCAACTCGGCGCGGATATGCGCATCCAATTGCTCCTGTGATTCGATTGCCATGACAGATGCGCGGTCTTGCCATAATTTCCGGTACGCCTCGATCATGGACGTCCGACCTGCTCCGGGTGCTCGCCGATGACCACGATCTGCGGCGGCATCTTCATGTATTCCGGCAGCCACTGGATCATTCCGTAAGCATACTGGAATGCGTGCGGATATTTATTGCCCTCCAGCGGCACGTATCCTTTGATGCGGTATACATCATCCGGCAGCGACTTGACCCATTCCTCGAAACGTTCACGCTTCACAGGGGCTGTGAACGTGATGACTTCCGCTTTCAAGTTCAGCTTGCTGAGCGGTAACGACTCGGATTGCCTCTTCTCGCTTGCGGTCAGTTTCTGCAGTTCTGCAAAACCGACTTTCGACTGGACCGTCTGGACGATACGCGCCTTCGGGTTCAGTGATTGCATTTCAAAAATGACTTGTGCCTGCTCCGATTCGCTCAACAAGTCCATCTTGTTCGCAAGCAAAAGGTCAGCATGGCGGATCTGCTCAAGAAACAGTGAACGGATTTGCGGAGACATCGTATTTCTCGCCGTCCATCGTTTGCTATCAGCGACTGTGACGATCCCTTTGAAGTTCAGCTTCTCGGCAAACAACGGGGAAAAGATCGCTTCCATCGCTTCAACTGGATGTGCTGCTCCTGTCGTCTCGATGATCAAGACATCGAACGCCGGTCCGGCGAGCAGTGTCTGGATCTGCGCTTCCGACTTCTCAGAGCCCGTACAGCAAATACAGCCGTCCAGCAGTTCCTTCATCGGGACATCATCTTCCACTTCCTGCGAATCGATATTTAACGCCCCGACTTCGTTCATGAAGACAGCCGGTTTCAGCCCTTGTTCTTTTACTTGCATCAAAAGTCGTTTCAATAACGTCGTCTTGCCGCTCCCCAGGAAGCCACTGATCAAATATACATCAACCAAAATTGTACACCCTTTCTCCTTGCATTCATTCCAATTCACGCAGATTGAAGAAAAAAGGACCCGCAATTGGGTCCTTTTCTCATGGCTCAGCTAGATCACTTAGCGTCTTCTTCAGATTCTTCCTCGGAAGCTTCCTCATCCGCTGGTTGTTCCGCTGTGATACCCGCTTGTTCCATTACAATCTTTTTGGCTTCCAGAAGCATTTGGTCATCTTCTTCGAGCTTCAGACGAAGTGCATCCATTACTGCATAAGATGTATCTCCTGTCAGGATCCCGTTCACTTCCAGGTCGTTGTCTTCCTGGAATTTCTTAACCGCTTCTGTCATCGCTTCATCGAATGAACCATCGACTTCCCCGACTTCATAGCCGACAGCTTCGAGCATTTGCTCAGCTGTCCGTACTTGTGCAGAAAGTGCGCCTTGTTTCATTTCGAGTGAAGTATCCAAAATGCTCAAGAACATATAATCCGGATAAGCGACTTCGACATCAGGTTTGATTCCTTCTTCATGGATCCAGTTACCGTCAGGCGTCAGCCATTTAGCCGTTGTGAATTTCAAGTTCGAGCCGTCCACCATATCATTGGCAGTCTGGACTGTTCCTTTACCGAACGTCTTCTCACCGACAAGTTTGATATCAGCCGATTCGCTCATCGCTCCTGCAAGAATTTCCGAAGCGGATGCACTGCCTCCATCGATCAGCAATGTGACCGGGATTTTGACTTTGCTTCCGGGTGTCGCCATGTAGACTTCCGGCGTGCCACCTTTACTTTGGACTTCGAACATTTCCTTGCCTTCTTCGATGAACAAGTTCGAGATATCGAGCGCTGCAGTCAAGAGACCGCCTGGGTTTTGTCGAACGTCCATGACCATTGCTTTCATGCCTTCATCTTCAAGGTCAGCAATCGCCTTCATCAGTTCATCGAATGTCTGCTCCGAGAAGCTCGTAATCTGAATGTGGCCAACACCGTCACCGATCATTTCCGCGTAAACCGTTTCGATCGGAATTTCATCGCGGACAATGGTAATTTCGATCGGCTCACTGTTTTCACCGCGTTGGATCGTCAATGTAACTTCCGTGCCTTTTTCACCGCGGATCAAGATGACCGCTTCTGAAGCACTGAAGCCTTGAATGCTTTCACCATCAACAGCGATGATTTGGTCATTCGGCATCACGCCTGCTTTTTCAGCAGGCGAATTCTTGATTGGAGAGACAACCGTCACATAACCGTTACGCTCCTGGACTTCTGCACCGATTCCTTGGAAACTCGCAGAAACTCCTTCTAGAAATTGTGATGCTTCCTGTTCGTTCATGTAATCAGAATATGGGTCGCCAAGTGAGTCGACCATGCCGTTGATTGCGCCGTTGATCAATTGTTCACTTTCCACATCTTCGAAATATTCACGTTGGAGTTGATCATACGCTGAGTACAGCTTCTGGAACTCCTGTCGCTCCGGTGAACTTACTTCCACTGCACGGTCGTCGCCGAATGTTAAGGCGAACACGGTGATAGCAGCAGTTAGCAAGATGACCGAGAATATCAGCATAATGAAGGAAAAGGTCTTCATTTGGACAAAATGCGCCGGTTGCTCTTGTGTCGGCGGAGTTTGTTCTTGCTGTTCATCAGGACGCTTTTCATCCATTCGCTTTCACCACTTTCATTCAAGCCTTTTTCACAAATGTGATTAAAGAAAAAGACTGCGTACACAGCCTTTTCTTATCTTACCTTATTCTTGGATCGCAGCGTCAAGTGCAACAACGATCATATCATTGAATGTGATTTGACGTTCCTCAGCAGAAGTTACTTCACCTGTAAGAAGGTGGTCACTTACTGTCAGGACAGACAATGCTTTACGTCCGAATTTCGCAGCTAGTGTGTAAAGTGCAGCTGTTTCCATTTCAAGACCAAGTACGCCATATTGCGCCCATTTTTCGTGTTCAGCGAATTCGTTGTAGAAAACATCTTCTGTGAACACGTTACCTACGCGCAAGTTCAAGCCTTTTTCTTTCCCAGCGTTATACGCTTTCAGCAAAAGGTCGAAGTCTGCAAGTGGTGCATAGTCGATTCCCCCAAAAATGATTTCGTTCATTTTCGAATCCGTAGAAGCGCCTTGTGCGATAATAACATCGCGTACTTTTACGTCTGCGTGGATCGAACCACAAGTACCGACGCGGATCAATTTCTGTACGTCGTATTCCTGCATCAATTCTGTGATGTAAATTGAGATAGATGGAACACCCATGCCTGTTCCTTGAACAGAAATGCGCTTGCCTTTGTAAGTCCCTGTATAACCGAACATGTTACGTACTTCGTTATACATTGTGACATCTTCCAAGAACGTTTCTGCGATGTACTTCGCGCGAAGCGGATCTCCTGGAAGTAAGATCGTGTCAGCGATTTCGCCTTTTTTTGCATTGATGTGAACACTCATTGATAAAAACCTCGTTTCAAATAATATTTCGTACTAATCATACTGGTTTTTCTTACGCAGTGCAACGAAGAGCCTCACGTACGCACATATTCTTCCCATAATTGATCAAAGACGGCCGCTGTCATATGTGGATGAGCCTTTTCCTCGATATACCGTGACAGGTCATCGAAGTCGGAGGATGTTTTCGGGAAGCTGTGATCTAAAAAGACCGCATCGCCGAATCGTGAAAATTCATCGGCGTGCATTTTTCCCCGATGTATTTGTGCAAAATGATAAAAGGATTTTTTCATCGTCCTTGCGGAAGCGCAAGCAAACTATATGCCCGCTTCCGGCTTTCCTCCCTTACGATTGAGTCGCGAACAACAAAGCCCGGCCAAATGACCGGGCTTGCCTCTGTTATTCGAATAACGCCTTGTATTCCGTATAGCCTTCCGCTTCCAAGTCCGCTTTCGGAACGAAACGAAGTGCTGCTGAGTTGATGCAGTAGCGTAAGCCACCAAGTTCTGATGGACCGTCCGGGAACAAGTGCCCAAGATGGCTGTCAGCCGTGGAAGAACGGACTTCCGTACGTCTCATGCCGTGGCTATCGTCAAAGTGCTCGGTCACTTCCTCCGATTCGATCGGCTTGGAAAATGACGGCCAACCACAATGTGCATCGAACTTATCCTTCGAGCTGAACAATGGCTTGCCGGATACGATATCCACATAAATACCATCCTCGAAATGCGCATCGAATTCGTTACGGAACGGTGGTTCTGTGCCGCTTTCCTGTGTCACGTGATACTGCATCGGTGTCAACGTCTGTTTCAATTCTTCTTTCTTCATGCCTCTCCACCCCAATTTCTTTCAATGAATGCAGCGCGGCCCGAACCGACAGAATATCGGTTATAGTGAGCCGGATTTTTCTTGTAGTAATCCTGATGATATGTTTCCGCTTCGTAAAACGGTTTCGCTTCCAAGATCTTCACCGTGATCGGCTGATTGAACTTGCCGGAGTCCGCCAACTTCTTCTTCGATAGTTCAGCAGCGAGCCGCTGTTCTTCATCGTGATAGAAAATAGCGGTTCCGTACGATTCCCCGCGATCGAAAAATTGCCCGCCGCCATCAGTCGGGTCAATTTGGGACCAATATACATCCAGCAGCTGTTCATACGGAAAGATGTCCGGATCGTATGTGATCTGGACCGCTTCCATGTGACCGGTCTTGTTCGTACATACTTGCTCATAGGTAGGATTCGGTAAATCCCCGCCGGTGTATCCGCTGACGACCGCTTCGATGCCAGGCAAGCTATCGAACGGCTTGACCATGCACCAGAAACAACCACCTGCAAATGTCGCTTTTGCCAATGCCATCTGCCCACTTCCTTTCATGGAGCTTTTATTCCCCGTTTAACGGAATGATACACGAAGCCGGATATCATCATTCTCAAGATCGAATGATTCAGCACGCACGACGATGCCGCTGCCGATCGGAATTTCCGACAACTTCAGCAGCACCGTCTCATCTTCTGGTCGGACTTCCATGAAATCCGGTAACGATACGGAGTCTCTCAATAATTTTAACGCATCCGCCGGCGGAATATCCAACAAGCCGACTCCGACAGATTCTTGCACAAGCAGTAAATTGCCGTCTTCCTGAACGTATGGTTCAAAACGTAACTGGATTGGCAAACTCAATGAAAAGACTTGAATCTCTGTCGACAAACTGACATCGTCGTCGAGCGATAATTGGAGCGGGATCGGCTGATCGGCCATCTCCTGCTCGATATATGTGTTCGCGATGCCTTCGAAATCTGCCTTTGTCGTTTGTACGACGACCGAATTCCCCTCGCCTTCCTCTGAAGAAACTAAGGATTCAAGCGAGTGATCCTTCGCTGGCGTCAAGGCGAGAATGGCGACGCCGATTACAGCGAGCAAGTTCAGCGCAAGCAACGCAAAAAAAGCGAACTTCCAAAATTTCATGTGCCACTCTCCTCTTTATTCAGGTTGATGGAATCCACATTCTTCCATCCGTTCGATGACCCGTTCTGTCATCGTGTCGTAGCCGTTACTGTTCGGGTGGAAGAAATCTGTATGGTAAACAAGTGATTCGTTGCCGACAAACAGATCCGCAACCGGAACGAAACATGCTTGTGGATCATTCACAGCGAGCTCTTCCACCGAATCATTATAAGCCGTTAAAATTTCGTCGAATTCATTCACTTCATCCGTCAATAGAGAGAAGGGATTGTAGATACCTATGACAATGAGCGGTGCAGTCGGATTCAACGCTCTGATCGAGTCGAAGACTTCCTGCAGACGCTCTTCATACAACTCCAATTCGTCGTAAAAGTCTTGTTCATCAAGTGAAAACAAATCGCGTTTGACGATTTTCATCAAATCATTGCCACCCATCGTCATGACGAGGATGTCCGCTTCCGCAACAGGTGCGTCCACTTCCCCTTCCTCGAACAATTTGAGCAATTGATCACTTCGCCTTCCACGTTTCGCCGTATTTTCGATGATCACGTCTTCTACTCCGTCCCACTCTTCCATATCAGCAGCGAGCCTTCCGACATATCCACCCAACTGTTCCTCATCCCCGACACCTTGTGTGAGCGAGTCACCAAGGGCAGTCATGATAATTGTTCGCGGAACAAAATTTGGCGGAACGACGTATTCTTCGAAGGAAGGCGAAAGACGAGGCTCAGCCTCGTCTGTTCCAAAAATAAATGCCGGACTGCATCCTGCTGCTAAGAAGGCGATGGAGGCAATAAGAAACAGGATGCGTTTCAAAAGTCGTTCCTCCTTATTAATCCGTATAGAACATGAAGCCGATTGCACCAGGGCCGGTGTGCGTGGAAATGATAGGCGTAGTGTAATCCATCTTGATATTGTCATGGCCTGCTTCCTTCAATTGTGCATATAAAGGATCTCCCATTTGATGAGCGCCTGCATGGGCGATCCCAATGCCTTTTACAACTTTCCCTGAAGTACGTTTCAGGAAATCGTCCATCAAGAATTGAACAACTTGTTTGTAGCTTCTCGCTTTCGCGACAGGTGTATAGGAACCATCATCAAGCGATGCGATCGGTTTGATCTTCAAGAATGATCCGACCATGGCACGCCCTTTTCCGATCCGTCCACCTTTGACCATATTATCGAGTGTATCAAGAACGACGTACAATTTCGTATTCTGTCTCACTTTTTCAAGTCGCTTTACAATTTCGTCCATCGACTTTCCTTGCTCCGCCAGTTCAACAGCTTCCAGCACTTGGAATGTCAATGCATGTGAAATGTAGCGTGAGTCGATGACGGTCACGTCTGCATCTGCCAGTTCAGCAGCTGCTTGTGCAGACTCTACTGTCCCACTCATACCGCCTGTCATATGGATCGACAGGACCTGATCGCCGTTCTTGCCTAGCTCGTCATAGATTTCCTTGAAAATCCCTGGTGCAGGCTGTGAGCTTTTCGGTAATTCCGGACTCTTCTTCATCAGCTCCAAGAAAGAACGCGGTTCAAGGTCTACCCGGTCCAAGTATGTTTTCCCTTTGATCTGAATATTAAGCGGAACTACGGTAATATTATGTTTTTCGATGATGTCCTTCGTCAAATCGGATGTAGAATCCGTAACGATGCGAATCGCTGCCATTCAATCCACCTTCCTTTCTTCCATCAACAATTGTATTTGTTCGAGTGCCTTCTCGATTTCTTCGCGGACTGTACCAATCAATTGTTTAGCGTCCATATCAGCGACTTGTTCGGGAAGGATCGGTTCGAGTATTTCAACGTGCACACGTGCTGGTCTAATCTTATTTCCATTTTTCTCCATGATTTCCGATGTGCCGGAAATCGCAATCGGGACAACCGGGACTGCCGCTCCTTTCGCGATGCGCGTGAAGCCGGACTTGAAATCCCCGAGCCCTTGTCCTTTACTTCTGGAGCCTTCCGGAAAAATGAGGATCGACTGGCCAGCCGTTAACTTTTCGACTGTATCCTCGATCGACTTAAAGGCACTCCGCCGGTCCGTCCGGTCTAGGAAGACACAATTCATTTCCTCCATGTACGTCGGGATGATTGGGAGCTTCTTCACTTCTACTTTGGAAATAAAAGCAAATGGCTTCTCTATCGAGCTGAGCAGGGCGGGAATGTCGAAGTTGCCTTCATGATTCGAAACAAGCAGCACCGGTCCGTCTGGCAACAGTTCAGCGCCCCGTAAATCAACCGTGCTCCCTGCTCTTTGCATAATGCCTCTCGACCATTTCTGTGGCTCGGTATGGACGAGCTTTGCATACTCTTCCGTTGATAACTCAGCTTTCCTTGCTTTGAAGCGCTTCAAATTCATCGCTGCGGCAGGCAAATATCCAAATAAGAATGAAAATGTACGGATCGACTTAAACATTAGCGTCGCTGCGCTCATACACTTGATACCGATAAGGAATTCCAGAGGAGACGTATTCTTCGGTTTCTGACACGCGTTTCCATCCCTTCCCGTATTCCGGGAAGAACGTATCCCCTTCGAAATCATGGTCGATGTATGTGATGTATAAACGGTCTGCAAGCGGCAATGTCGCCCGGAAGATCTGTTCGCCTCCGATAATCATCACTTCTTCATGATGTTCTCCCGCAAGCCGGATTGCTTCGTCCAGATCGTGGACGATTTCGACCCCTTCTTGGTGATACTCTCTGTTTCCAGTCAAGACGATGTTTTTCCTGCCTGGCAACGGTCTGCCGATGGACTCGAACGTTTTTCGCCCCATCACCATCGCTTTGCCCATCGTCTGCCGCTTGAAATAAGCGAGGTCTTCCGGGATGTGCCAAGGTAATTCATTGTCTTTCCCTATTACATACTCCCTATCATGTGCGACTAATAACGAAATCATCAAATTCCCCCTTACACAGCAACTGGTGCGGATATTCTCGGATGTGGATCATATCCCTCGATGCCGAGATCTGTCAGTTCCATTTCAAAGATTGATGGTGCCCCTTCCTTGAACACAAGCTTAGGAAGTGTTCTCGGGTCACGACTTAATTGCTCATTCACTTGTTCGAGGTGGTTCATGTATAAGTGCGTATCGCCCGTCGTGTGGATGAATTCCCCCACTTCGAGACCACATTCACGCGCGATCATGTGCGTCAACAATGCATATGATGCGATGTTGAACGGCATGCCAAGGAACACGTCTGCGCTGCGCTGGTACAACTGGCAAGACAGCCGTCCATCTGCCACGTAAAACTGGAACAGCGTATGGCACGGTGGCAGCGCTTGCTGGCTGATGAACTCTGGGTTCCAAGCCGTCACGATGTGGCGTCTTGAATCCGGCGAGTTCCGAATCGATTCGATGACGTTCTTCAGCTGATCGATCGAACCGCCGCTCGTTGTCGGCCATGATCGCCATTGCTCTCCGTAAACCGGACCGAGATCCCCGTATTTTCCAGCGAATGCATCATCACTTAATACACGTTCACGGAAATACGCCATCTGTTCTTTATATTGTGTAGCGAATTCCGGATCCATTTGGGAGCGCTTGCCGAAATCCGTCATGTCTGGCCCGTCGTACCCTTCGCCCGACACCCATTTCTCAAAAGCCCACTCATCCCAAATGTGGTTGTTTGCTTCTAGAAGCGTCCGTATATTCGTATCACCTTTAATAAACCAAAGTAGCTCAGATGCGATCAGCCGGAATGCTGTCTTCTTCGTCGTCATCAGAGGAAACCCTTCTTGGAGATCAAATCGCATTTGGTGGCCGAAGACACTCATCGTCCCGGTCCTAGTACGATCTTCCTTGCGCGCTCCATTCTCCAAAACATGGCGGCAAAGATCTAAATATTGTTTCATTGCTCGTCTCCTCCTGTTTCTTTCCATACTCACTATACCCGAAACCTGCCTTTTCAAAATCCAGCAGGCGGATTCGTCTTCATAAAGCTATTTTCGCATATTCCAAGGGATTTAGCATCTCATACATGATACAAAAAACCACCCGATCGGCGATTAGCCGCGGGTGGTTCGAAAATTTCATGATAGCCACTTCGGTGGTGTGTTTTTCGACCAGTAAATATCGCCAAGTTCGATATGCCGCTGGAAATCATCCTCCGCCAGATGGTAATGGAAGTTGAAGAAAAACCCTTCCTGCGGCTTTTTCTCCGTTCGCACGTGGAAGCGGATCGCATCCTTATTCGTTTCCGAATCGTAAATGTGGAAGATTTTCTCCGAATAATCGCCCGCAGGTTTTTCAGAGATTGCGAGACGGTTCAACGATTCCGCTGGCAACTCTCCAAGGTGCAAATCAATCGCACGCTGGATATTCGGCATAATGACCGAATCGAATTCGCCCTGGATAACAGGGCCGATGCGCGAACCGAACTTCAGGTAAGCTTGCTCTTCAGCTGTTTTCCGGACGTTCTCCAAGATGAAACGGTCTTGGTAATACACTTCACTCGGATCGACAAGGTCATAGACAACTTGTTGCCGCTCTTCTTCAGCGTAAGACTTCGGCTGATCTTTATCGTCCCGTAATGTTTCCCAAATTTCATGATTGGGTGAAATCGCACCGAGTGTGACGACTGCTACAAGTGCAATAATCGACTTTTGCCACCATTTTTTCAATGTAATCACCTTCATCTTATGTATTAGGTCTATCATTTTGACGAATTGTAATGATTAAGGTTTCTTCTTTTCTCCATTCATTGTACAATAAAGCTATAGCAATAGGGTTTGTTTTTTGAAAAAAAGGAGGAATTTTTTCATGGATGCATCATGGTTGATGGGCCTCGGCCTATTGTTAATGCTTGGGTATTTGACTTCCCTCAGCATAACTGACTAATCAGACGAACTTAAAAAAGGACTGCCCCGCGAGATTTATTTCATTTCTCTCAGGGCAGTCCTTTTCTCTTTTGGATTAAAGAAGCTTCAATCGTTCAACGTTCCGACACATTCCCGCGCTCCAAATGGATGACGCCAAAATGGAATTTCGTATTCGGCCTGATCTTGCGTTCAAATCCGAACTCCTCGAAATCCGTTGAACGGAAATGCGCTTTCAAAACGACTCTTCGCTTCGCAACCCGCTTCGCCTGTGTGACCCACTCCTCCGTCAGCCCTCCGTGGACAGCAGCTTGACGGATCGGTGTGAAGTTCGACGACTCCCCAATCGCTTCAGAAAACATCGGATCCATGTAGACGATATCGAATGATCCGTCCGCACAGTTCTGCAAATATGTAACTGCATCACTTAGAACGACTTCGATCCGCTGCATCGCTTCACATAGCCGCGGCACTTCTTCGTAGCGCTGCAAACCCTCTTTGACGACGAGTCCGATGACCGGCTGACTTTCACAGCCGACCACTCGTCCGGCGCTTCCAGCCATCACCGCAGCCATGATGGCATCTGATGCTATTCCGAGCGTGCAGTCGAGCAAGGAATCTCCTTCCGAGAGTCCGGTTGCTTCAAGAAAGGGGTCTTCCTCCGGCTGCCGCTTCGTCCGAAAAGCGGCAGAACTCGGATGGAAGAAAAACGGATCGGACGTACCGACCGGATAATATTCCAACCGCTTCTTCGCAGCAACGACAACGTCCGCCTGCTCCATTTCCTGAATCTGTTCGATCGTCCGCTTCCGCCGCTCCACTGCAGTACATCCGAGCAAGTCCGCGATACGCGCAGCTTCCTCAATGGTTTTTGTCGTCGGGCGGTAAGCAGTTGTTACGACCGTCTTCACTCTGCAACTACTTGTGTCAGCGCCTGCGCCAATTCGTCGCGGATCTCTTCCACGTCGTGGTCTTCAATCTTTTCACGCGGAATAAAATAAGCAAGCTGGCCGCCTTTTAGAATCGCAAGAGATGGTGAGGATGGCGGCACTTCCTCGAAATAATTCCGCATTTGTGCCGTCGCTTCTTTGTCCTGTCCAGCGAATACCGTCACAAGGTGATCCGGCTTCACGTCCGCCGTCTCCAATGCCTCGATAACAGCAGGGCGTGCAAGTCCAGCCGCACAACCACAAACCGAGTTGATAACAACAAGGCTCGTCCCTTCCGCCTCAGCCATATGTTCATTCACAGCCTCTGCAGTCGTCAATTCCGTAAACCCATTGTCTGTCAACTCTTTGCGCATCGGTGTGACGATGCCCTTCATATACTCATCGTAAGCATTCATATTTTCTCCCTCTTTCTGTAGTTTATCGTTATTGCTTGAATTTTATTCATCTCCCATTTCCATTCTAACGCAAAGGGCGATTTGTTTCATGTCCGTTGTTTGCGGAGATAGGTTTTTTGTAGAATCGGGGTGGTTGGTTGCGAAGTAGTAGGCAGAGACAGTCTGGCCACTACTTCTGCGACGAAGCAGCGAAGCCATGCAGAAGCAGGAGCACTTGGTTGTAGAATTTCGAATTTGGTTGCAAAGTAATAGGCAGAGACAGTCTGCCCACTACTTCTGCGACGAAGCAGCGAAGCGATGCAGAAGCAGGAGCACTTGGTTGTAGTATCTGCTAACTTAGTTGCAGAATAAGAAAAAACCTCCGAACGCAATGAGGTTTTCACGCTTCGAAGGTTTTATTATCGATTATTTTTTCGTGATTTCCGCCAGTGCATCCGAAAGTTTCGGATAGCGGAATTGGAATCCTGCGTTGATCATCCGTTCCGGCGCTACCCAACGACTTTTCAGCAGCAATTCAGTCTCCGTCCCGATCATGACGGCACCGACTTCGAGCATCCAGGATGTCGCAGGCATGCCGATCGGGCGTTTCATCTGGTTCCGAAGCTCTTTCATGAATTGTTTGTTTGTCACCGCTTGTGGCGCTGCACAGTTAAAGACGCCGTTCAAATGGTTTTGCTCTTGCAAGAATAAGATCATACGATACAAATCATCAATATGGATCCAGCTGAACATTTGCTTGCCGTTCCCTTGTTTGCCACCGAGTCCGAACTTCACCAATCTCTGGTACGGAACCATGACGCCGCCTCGACTGCCGAGCACGATTGAAATGCGCAGTGCCGCTTTTCTTGTATGCGGCAACTGGAAACCAAAAAAGAAATCTTCCCACGCTTTCCCGACATCGACAGAGAATCCTGTACCGATCTCCCCTTCACTTTCTGTCATTGGCCGATCTTCCGCATGCCGATAAATCGTGGCAGTCGACGCATTGATCCAAAGCGCAGGTGGACGTGCACTCGCCTGGACTGCGAAGCCAAGCTTCTCCGTCGTTTCCGTACGCGAATTATAAATCTCCCGCTTGTTTTCAGTTGTATAGCGGCAATTGACCGATTTCCCCGCTAGATTAATCAACATTTCCGCACCGTCGACCGCATCCCGCAAGCCGATCGGATCGTTCCATTGCACGTGGCCTTTCCGCCTTGAAACGATGAGAACTTCATAGGCAGAACGCTCGAACTGTTCTTTCAAATATTCACCGATAAAACCGGTACCTCCTGCGATGACGATCTTATTTCTCATATTTACCCCTCCAGCTTTCATTCGTTCTACTCAGCAGGACGACGGAGAGCCACTCGAGGATTCATCTTACTAAACGAAAACATGCACCCGCTAGTTCGAATGGGATGCATGTGTCATGGAAATTTGATTATTTGGCTTTGTACTGCTCGACGATAAAGGCATGCATGTCTTCAAAAGCTGCCGCTTCGTACCATTCATATGGCACTGGCCTGCCTTCGCCGCTGCCTAGTTCTTTGTTGAGATTTGTGGCAGACAGCTGGACGATTTCCTTATCGTCTGCCGTTTCTTTGTTTGCGATTTCCCTTCCGTCAAAATGGTTCTTTGTTTTTTCGTAGAAGGTGTCGCGTGCTTGTTCGGATGAAAATTCCCAAGAATCGTATTTGCCTTGGTGCAAAAGTTCAATTGCGTAGATGGTTTCATTCATGTTGAACACTTCCTTTCCGTAGGGGGGGTCCAGTCCTATTCCTCTTTTCATGTTTTTGAAAACCAGGGGCGGGGAAATTGTTTGATTTGAACTAGAAATCGGGTGTCTCTGTAGGATCCGCTGCGTCGCTTCGGACAGGGCTCCCGGAAGTCGGCTGACTGCATAAGTCGCTGTGGTTCTAATTTTGGAGAGTGAAAAAGTGAAATCGGGTGGCGCATGGAAATTCGCTTGCGGCTTCGAACAGGGCTCCCGGGATAAGCTGAGCTAGGAACCGCTCATCTTATCCCTCCGCCATGTCCAGGCCAGCCACTTCGCTGGGTGTTGCTGGAGAAATGGTGGCGTAGTGATTGCGAGCGTTACATTCTAATTATGGTGTTTCGTACTTGTTTGGCGGCTGACTGCGTAGGCCGCTGGGATTCTTTTTTTGAGAGTTGAATAGTGAGAGCGAGTGACGCATGAGAGATCTCTTTTTCGACAGGAGTGCAAAATAGGAGTAGTTTTTACCCCTATTCCGCAAAATGTGGCATTTCCAGCTTCAATAACAGGAATTTTTACCGTTATACATTGGAAAGTCGTTCGATTTTCCATCTACGGAGCCAATAGGGGTATTTTTTTTACCCTTATCAGCGCTCATTTTGCTCATTGCTTTCAGATAAGAGGAATTTTTACCGTTAAGTGACGGAATCGCACAAATTGAAAAGCACTACTCATGCCAGCTCGAGGTACGATATTTATTCTTCTGCTCGCTCATTTTCAAGAGTGAAAATCTGAGTCGAGATTAGTTTATGTTGAGTCGCGACTAAATCCAAAATCAGCATGAAACCTGAAATCACTCACAAATATCTGACACCTTCTGATCGAATGCGACGATGGCTACTACGCCTGGATCAACCAAATCTCCAGCAAGCTACACCTCTCCCGTTCTCGAACGAGCCTGAGCCGGAATGGAAAAGTGAGCGTGTCGGAGGGTTAAAGCTATGTCGAGACCCCGCAGTTTGCGAAGCGATCGAGGAGGCTCGGCACAGCGCCTCCAACTCGCGAAACTCTGAAATGCAGGTCAGCCGATCTTTAATTATGACCGTACCCGCGGGAAGAATGCAGCTCAGCCACTCATCGATTATAAATAGAAAAACGCCCACAAACTTCTTGCGGGCGCTAGCATAATCAGTTTTCAGTTCATGATTGGTCTTTGATAGCTTGTCTCGCTTCGGTCATTTGTTTCCAGACAGAGCCTTTGGCGTCTTCGCCTTGTTCGATGCGGGCGATGGCCATCTTGATTTGCAGCTTGACCTCGAATTCCGAATCGTTTTCCGCGTCTTTCAATGCTGGAAGGCTCGCTTCTGTTCCTGTTTCATACAAGAACATGGCTGCACGCCAACGGACGAGTTTGTTTTTATCTTGCAATGTGTCAATCATGATCGGTTCGAATTCTTCGAAACCGAGGTCACTGATCGTGTCACCAGCTGTACGGCGGACCGCCCAGCTCTTGTCTTTCATCGCTTTTTCCACGTATGGTACAGCAGCTTTGTCGTCGACGTCGCCGAGGTAAATGGCAGCTTGTCGGCGGATGGACATTTTTTCGTCTTCCAAAGCCGCTCCGAGTAGCTCAAGGTCGCTTTCGTCTGCTTCAATCATTTGATCAAGCAGTTGGAAGCGTGTTTCCCAGTCCACTGCCGCTTGGAATTCAGCGAGGCTGACCTTTCTGCCGCGTGATGCAGCTTCTGTTTCACTTTGTTCTTGTGGAGTCGTCAATGTGTCGAGACGCTCATCCGGGTAAGCCGCTTCGATTTCTTCGATGACACTTTGGCCAATTTCTTTCTTATCGCCGTAGCGCACACCGTAATCAGCCCATTTGCGCTGCAGCAAATAGTTTTCTTCCGTCGGGTCGAGCACTTTGCTCATCGCGATTGAGAAACGTTCCGGCAAGCCGAATCGTTCTTCTCCCCCAGAGTCGAATACTTTCACTTGCAGCGGAATGCCTTTGAATTCTTGTACATGGACATAAACTTCCCCGAAGTGTTCGTCAGCTTCGAATTCCTGGCCAGCCGCTCCACCTTCTTCACCAAAGACTTTTCGTGCTTCTCCGAGAATCGGCTCCCAGTCGAATTTTGCAATGCGCTCAAGCGCAAGGAAATCGGCTACGTGGTAAACACCTTTTACTCCTTGGATTTCGAGCAGCTTCAAAATTTCAGCTGGTGCGCCTTCTAGTTTGTCTTTCGAATAGTTATGACTTTTGCCAAATGGTAATTCTTGATCGATGACAATTTTCATTGTGTTCGGACTTGGTGTTGGTTCGATTGTAATGATTTTCAAGTGAATCCCTCCAGCGATTAGTAGGTCATGACTCGGCAATTTCCTGCAAATAGCTCCAGCGATCAACCTTTTCTTCATATGCCTTGGCCAGTGCTTCAGATTGCTCGGTCAGCGTGCGCAGCTTGTCGTAATTTGCACCCGCTTGTTCAATTTCAGTTTCGATGTCTTCGATTTGTTGTTCCAATGAAGAAATATCGTCTAAAATCGTTTCATATTCCTTCTGTTCTTTAAAGGTCATTTTTTTCTTCTCTTTTTTAGGCGCAGTCTTTTGCTCAGACTCACGCTTTTCAAACTTCTGTTCCGGCTGTTTCTTCTGTTCTTTCATGAAGTCCGTGTACAGACCGAGATATTCTTCGACTTCGCCTTGCCCGATCGACCAGATTTTCCGCGCGATGCGGTCCAGGAAGAAACGGTCGTGGGAAATCGTGATGACGACGCCAGGGAATTCTTCCAGGAAGCTCTCCAATACCGACAACGTTTGGATGTCCAGGTCGTTCGTTGGCTCATCGAGTAATAGTAAGTTCGGCTGCTCCATCAACAGTTTCAATAAATAAAGGCGTTTGCGCTCTCCACCGGACAATTTGCCGATGACTGTCCCGTGACTGCTAGACGGGAATAAGAAACGTTCGAGCATTTGACTTGCGGACATCCGCACACCTTTTTGCGCTTCGAAGTCGTTCGATGTTTCTTGAATCCATTCGATCATGCGCTGTCGCTCGTCCATTTCTGGTAAGTGCTGTGTGAAATGGGCAATCTTCACTGTAGAGCCGTATTCGATCAAGCCGGATGTCGGTTGGAGTTCACCTGCGATCAAGCGGATCAGTGTCGATTTGCCGGCACCGTTCGCGCCGACAATCCCGATTCGGTCTCCGCCTTGTAGCAAGAAGTCGAATGACCGGATGATTTCGCGGTTCGTGTAATGGAACGCGACATTTTCCCCTTCGACGACTTTCTTACCAAGCCGAGTGCTTGTCATCGACAGCTCCAATGACGTGCCATCGTTTTCCTGTTGGACGTCATCCTGCAACTGCTCGAAGCGTTGGATGCGGGCTTTTTGTTTCGTCGAGCGCGCTTTCGCACCTCTTCTGATCCACTTCAGTTCAGCGCGGAAACGGTTTTGCTGTTTTTGCTGTGTAGAAGCTTGCATCTCTTCCCGGACAGCTCTTGCTTCAATATAATCCCCGTAGTTCCCTTTATGGCTGTAAAGGGTCTTGTCGGCCAATTCGAAGATGTGTGTCGAAACGGCATCAAGGAAGTAACGGTCGTGCGTCACGAAAAGCATCGCACTATCCATGCGCAGCAATTGCTCCTGCAGCCACTCTGTCGATTCCGCATCAAGATGGTTAGTCGGCTCATCCAGTAGGATCAAGTCCGCCGGTTCAATCAGTGCTTTCGCCAGTGCGACACGCTTACGCTGGCCACCAGAAAGCTCGCTGATCACTTGATCGTATTGATCGATGCCAAGCTTCGTCAAGGCAGTCTTCGCCAAAGCGTTCAAGTCCCACGCCTGCTCGCGCTCCATGCCTTCCTGAATCTTCATGAGTTCATCCTGCAGCTCGACCGATGAGGAATCCACCATCATGTTCTTCAATGCCTGCTCGTATGATCGGTTCAAGGCAAGGACCGGTGAGTCACCTGAGAAGACCGTTTCAAGTACAGTCGCTTCTTCATCAAACTCCGGCTCTTGCTTCAAATACGTGATCGTGTATTTTTTCGGGTGATCCATCGTCGCGCTATCTGCATCGAGTTCTCCCGCAAGAATCGACATCAACGTCGACTTCCCTGTCCCGTTCACTCCGATCAGTCCAGCGCGTTCACCTGGGTATAAATTAAAACCGATTTTTTCAAAGAGTGTCTTGTCCCCTACTGTTTTCGTTAGATTGCTGACATTCAAATGGCTCATAAATCTCCGTCCGTTCTATATAGTCTCCATCAAAGGATAGCACAAACAGCGACATACTTCAGCTAATGCATTCTTTTTGTTTACATAATTATGTTATGTAAATTTCTATATGTTTATTGACGATTCCGACAATTTACGGTATATTGTACCCAATCGCTATGCAATTGGCGGCCATATGCAATCATTGAATAGGGGGAACGCTCATGCAGCTTGGAACGGTTAAATGGTTCAACTCTGAAAAAGGTTATGGCTTCATCGAATGCAACAATGGCGATGATGTGTTCGTCCATTTCACAGGCATTCAAGGTGACGGCTTCCGTACCTTGCAAGAGGGGAAGACTGTCTCCTTCGAGATCATCGATGGAAATCGTGGCCCGCAAGCCGCAAACGTAATCGAAATTGAAAGCGAAAGCTGATCCTTCCATTCAGCATGCTGAACTTTTCCATTCTTTCAGGTTGCTCTCGGCCCACATACTGGTCAGGAAGCGGCCTATTTTTTGGCGGCTCTCTATACAAAAAACACTTTTGATTCGACAGAATCAAAAGTGTTTTTTTTCATACTTTATGGTCTACACCAATTTTATTCAATTCATTGCCGAGAAACTGCAGTTGGGAGCCGATCGTACAAGAGCTGATACAAAAGCGGTGAGCAGCAGTCTTCCCCTGTTCTTTCCGGATTTGCTTCCTGATGAAACAGCTTTCACAGTATCGCTCCATCGTTTCATCGATTTCCTTGATCACTGTCAATTTGTTCATGCCTTCACCCCTTAATTAATCGCCATTCGTCCATTCTACTCCTCCGTTGTCTTTTTTTGCAACAATGGCTATACTATCAGAGGGCAATTTTTATGTACAGCGGTTCGAAAACTCCCGCTTTACCAAAACTAAGGAGGAATCTTTTTGTTCAACGAAATTTTAGGACTCATTTTTATCCTGTTCAACTTTGCCATGTTGCTTACGATGTATAAGCTCTTCGGCAAAACTGGGCTATTCGCGTGGGTAGCGATCGCATCGATCATCGCGAATATCCAAGTGACGAAAACAATCGAAGTCATCGGGCTGACTGCCACACTCGGCAACAGTCTTTATGCATCTACATTTCTTGCTACCGACATCCTGAATGAGAAATACGGAAAGAAACAAGCGCAAAAAGCGGTATGGCTTGGCTTCTCTTCCCTGCTCGTCCTAGTCTTGACGATGCAATTCGGGGTAAAATTCATTCCAGGCGAAAGCGATTTTGCACAAGGATCGCTTGAGACGCTCTTCGGTCTTGTTCCACAAATCGCCATTGCTTCGATGATCGCGTATTTGACGAGCCAGCACTTGGATGTCATCATTTTCTCTTTCATCAAAAAAATCTTTCCGTCCGATCGGCAATTCTGGATTCGCAACAACGGATCGGCTGTGCTCAGTCAATTGCTCGACACACTGATTTTTACCGGAATCGCTTTTTACGGCGTCTATTCGCTCGATATTTGGTTCCAAATTTTCATCAGTACATATGTCTTGAAAGTCATCATCTCATTCATGGATACACCGTTCGGCTATTTAGCGAAACGCATCACACCACTTGATGAAAAGAAGGAATCCCTATGATTGAATTGTTTGTCGACGCAGCGACTGCCGGTTCCCCGAAAGTCAGTGCGATCGGTGTTTTCCTAAAAGGCGAAGACCACCATATACAGACCAGTGAATACGTCGGCGAAATGGACAACCATGAAGCCGAGTTCACGGCCCTCGTCAAAGGATTGCAGCTTGCAGCCGACTTGTCGAGCGGCATGCTGTCCATTAAGTCGGACTCCAAAGTGGTGACGGACGCATTCGATAAAGGATTCACGAAAAACCCCGTCTTCAAACCGCTCCTGGAAGAAGCGTTGAAACTCGCCGACACGTTCGACTATTGCTTTATCAAATGGATTCCGGATTCGCAAAATCGTGCCGCAGATGCACTCGCACGGACGGAACTCCGGAAACACAAATAATTTCTGTCCGATGTGACTTTCAAAGAAGACGGACGGACGCCCTTCTGCTAGACTGAAAACAACAGCACATTCAGGAGGAATTTTATGCGATCAAAAGTAGGTACGGCCTTGGACATCTTCATCGTAGTCATTGCACCGATCATCTTAATCGGACGAGTGCGTGAGATTTCGGAAAACGGATTCTCCACTTATCCGGTCATCTCGATCGTCATCGTGACACTTGCACTTGTCTTTACGCTCTATAATTTATATAACACGTTTAAAAACCGAAGTGCGAACGGTAATGCACCACGCCGATAACAAGTAAGAGGAATCTTTAGTGATTCCTTTTTTTTATGCAATAAAAGAGAAGCCTGCGCTCGCAAGCTTCTCAAAACGACCGTCACATCACGTACCAAATGATGACTAACGCGACAGCCACCGCCATCCACGTGATGACCCGCACCAAGTTCCTCTTTTTCCGGATTTCCTCCTCCTCTTTCACTTCTTTCAATAAAGGCATCTGCTACCTCCTCCATTCACTGAAAAGGATTCTTCTAGCATACCATTTCCAGCTGGTGCAAACCTATGTAAACATCAAAATTCCGTAAAGCATCGCACACAAGATGACGCCTCCAAGTAAAAATAGAAACAGATTGACCAGGCCATCCCAAAAAGAGCTTGCCGGCTTGTCCAACCGCTCATCAATCAGCGCGGGTGACAACCGGGATGCTTTATTGTACGGGTTCTTTTTCTTGGCACTTCTCGGTTCCAACGGACTTCTCCTCCTTTTGACTTCCGGCTTCCCAACGAATGAACTGGATGCCAGCATGTCGGAATTGATCTGTCTGCCTTTTCGATTATGTATGAATCCATTATACCCAATTTATTCGGCAATTTAGAAATAATTCGCATATTTAGAAAACAGCTTGTTTTACTTCCGATTTTTTCTTCGTTACAGTATGGAGAAGGAGGAGATCAAATGAACGTATTAATTATCGGCGCAAATGGGAAAATCGGGAAACTTTTCACCAAGTTGCTTGTAGAGAATGATGCTTTCACTCCGAAAGCGATGGTCAGAAAACAGGAACAGATCAGCTTCTTCGACGACCTCGGTGCAGCATCTGTTTTGACAAGCCTTGAAGGGAACGTCTCTGATATCGCAGAAGCGATGAAGGACTGCGACGCTGTCGTCTTCACTGCAGGAAGTGGTGCAGCGACCGGAGCTGACAAAACGTTACTGATCGACCTCGACGGTGCAGCGAAAGCGGTTGAAGCAGCTGAACAAATGAAAGTCAAACGCTTCATCATGGTCAGTGCGATCAACGCGGACAAACGGGAAACGTGGAGCGAGTCCATGGCACCTTACTACGTCGCGAAACATCATGCAGACCGTCTCCTACGTGCAAGTAGCCTGGACTACACAATCGTCCGCCCCGGACTTCTGACAGACGAAGCCGGTAACGGAAACATTGCACTCGCAAAAGAACTTGAAGCCGGAGCCATTCCACGAGAAGACGTTGCACGTGTATTGCTCTCCGTCCTCCAGCAGGACAAGACCATCAAGCAAACGTTCGACATCGTCTCAGGTGACACACCGATCGACAAAGCAATCGCTAATCTGTGAATAAAAAAGCGAGGACCACTCTGGTACCTCGCTTTTTACTATTAGAACCTCTTAATTTCCAGCTCTCAAGCCTGTACGTTTCCACTCGTTCTGGAATTGCGGATGCCAAGAATCAACTGAATGATGAAGGCAATGGAACAAAACGCGATGGCCGTGTAACCGAGCGTCGTAATCGGTTGCATGAGCAATGTTTGAATGACAATAAGAATCATAAGCAATGCGATGGAAAAGTTGACGATCTGCGGCTTGTCATAAAATTTCTTTGAAGCGAAGCCGACAAATACAGCCGTTGCGATGATAATGAGCAATAAAGCGATTTGCATAGCAGGTCCTCCATTTAACGTACTTTCTAAGGATTATATCATATTTTCGGAATTTTCGGTATGTGATTTCTTGATCCGCATGATCTTTTTATGCGGAT
The DNA here is from genome assembly GCF_009707665.1 of Planomicrobium sp. YIM 101495. Lineage (GTDB taxonomy): Bacteria > Bacillota > Bacilli > Bacillales_A > Planococcaceae > Planococcus. The sequence continues at coordinate 318,979 of NZ_WLZW01000001.1, read as the reverse complement.
GCGGAAGCTGCATCTTGCGCGGAGATGGACAAATTAAGGACCAGCTGACCTGCATTCCAGCTCAGCTCGTTCGATAACGGGAGTTTCATAAAATTTTATGGAGTGGGATGATCCCTGCATACCGTGCCTTCTTCTAGTCCTATCAGAAGGTGACAAGTATTAGCGGGCAAATTCAGGAAGTTTATCGTACTTCAAGTTGGCAAAGTCGTATCACGTGATCATATAGTCAACCCCCATCAATTTTCAGCTGCAATACGATGCTGGATAAGAAGGGATCAATAATGCTACGCTCCCGATAACTTTTACACACAAAATCATCTGAAAGTCTCGGCCTACGCAGTCAGCCGCCCAAATATTCAACTCAATACCAACATTAGAATAAAATGAAAGCTCCACCTCACTCCCACTTCTCCCACAACACCCAGCGGAGGAGGTGGTTTGGACTGGGCGGAGGAAGGAGACAAGCGTTCTTCAGCTTGGCTTCTTCCGGGAGCCCTGTCCGAAGCGACGAAGCGGATTCCTATGTGACATCCCTCTCTTCTCAAAATACAACCTCCCCACAATCTCCAAACTATCTGAAACTTCCCACCCCGCTTTGCGTATAAGAAGTATAATGAATATAAAAACCCAAGGAGGAACACGCATGAATAACCATGAGATTGATTACAAGCTTTTTGGGGACGATATGCAGTTCGTGGAAGTGGAACTGGACCCTCAGGAGACGGTCGTCGCAGAAGCCGGTGCGTTGATGATGATGGAAGACGGCATTCGGATGGAAACGATTTTTGGGGACGGTTCAGCTTCATCCGCTAGCGGCGGACTGATGGGCAAATTAATGGGAGCCGGTAAACGGGTCCTGACAGGTGAAAGTTTGTTCATGACGACGTTTACGAATCACGGCGTCGGCAAGCAGCACGTCTACTTCGCCTCCCCTTATCCAGGAAAAATCATTCCGATGGACTTGAGCCGACTCGGTGGAAAAGTCATTTGCCAAAAGGATGCATTCCTCGCTGCTGCGAAAGGTGTTTCAGTCGGCATTGAATTCCAGCGTCGTTTAGGAGCTGGATTCTTTGGCGGTGAAGGGTTCATCATGCAAAAGCTTGAAGGCGACGGCATGGCATTTGTTCACGCAGGTGGGACGATCCACCGGAAAGGCCTGCAAAAAGGAGAAGTGCTGCGTGTCGACACCGGGTGTCTTGTCGCCATGACTGCGGATGTCACGTATAACATCGAAGCGGTTCCTGGCATCAAGACCGCGTTATTTGGAGGCGAAGGATTGTTCTTTGCGACACTGACTGGTCCTGGCACTGTCTGGATCCAGTCATTGCCGTTTTCCCGTCTGGCAAGCCGCGTCTTTGCAGCTGCACCGCAAACACCTGGTGGACGTTCACAAGGTGAAGGCAGTGCTGCCAGCGGATTGTTCGATCTGCTTGGCGGCCGGAATTAGAAATCAAAAAAAACGGAGAGAAGGAACTTCCTTTTCTCCGTTTTCTTATGAATTTTTTATGCTTTCGTCAGTTTCGCAACAAGCTCATTGAACTTTTCAAGATCAAATTCCACGCTGTTCGGCTTGTAGAATGACAGCACAGATCCTTTTTCGCCTTGTTGCAACAAGTACGTGACGAACGCTTTCGGACTGTTCAAATCGATGCCTGCCTTTTGGGCACGTTCGAGCAATTCCATTTGCTTAGTTGTTTCGATAGACATTGTTTCCACTCCTTTATCCCACACGATTATACATGATTTCACCGGCTACAACCGTCATTTCGATTTGTGCTTCAAGGAATTGTTCAGGCGCTCCTTCGAATAAATCGCGGTCTACTACCGTGAAATCTGCGTCGAAACCTTCCTTGATTTTCCCTCGCACATCTTCTTTACAAATCGCTTCAGCACTTCCGACCGTATATAGGCGAATTGCTTCGAAACGAGACAATTTTTCTTCCGGCATGAAACCTTCATGCATTTCCCCCGGATTGCGCCTTGTGACTGCATTGTACATGCCGAGCAGTGGATTCACTTCTTCGATCGGTGCATCTGAACCGCCAGAACAGATGATGCCAGCGTCGAGAAGCTTCTTCCAAGCATAGGCCCATTCCAAGCGCTCTTCCCCGAGCCGCTCGACGACCCACGGGAAATCAGACGTGACGAAGCTCGGCTGAAGATCAAGGACGACCGGCAACTTCTTCATGCGCTCGACGAGGTCTTCTCTGACGACAACCGTATGGATGAGGCGATCTCGTTTCCCTGCCGGTACTGGGTGCAATTCGATCGCATCCAGTGCTTGTTCGAGAGCCTTGTCACCGATGACATGGATTGCGATTGCTTCCCTTTGTTTTCGTGCTGTCGCGACGAGGTCCTTCAATGCTTCGTCCGAATGAATCGCGACGCCATCTGTTGAAGGGTCGTCGTTATACGGCTTGCTCAACCACGCTGTACGTCCTCCAATCGAGCCGTCTCCGAAGATCTTCATCGGACCTGGATCGACAAATGGCTCCGCATACGTCGCAGTCTCCATCATCTCTTCGAACGCCTGATGATGACGGAGCAAATGCGCACGGAACTTAATTTCATTCCCGACAACATTTTTAAATGCCTGAAGTGGTTTAGAAAAATGCCCGTAATACGCCATATCCTCCGTATGTCCACCCGTCAAACCAAGCGACAGTAAGTTATCCACGCTGACGCGTAGCGCTCTCGTCAAATAGTCGACGCTGACTGGCGGCACATGTACTGCCACAAGCTCTTGTGCAGCATCAAGCAGATACCCTGTCGGCTCGCCTTCTTTGTCACGTACGATCACGCCACCTTTAGGATCCGGTGTATCTTTTGTAATTCCTGCAAGTGCGAGCGCTGTTGAGTTTGCAAGGATTGCATGCCGACATACCCGTTTCAACAGCATTGGATTATGTGAAATTTCATCAAGTTCCAATCGGTGGAATATCTTGCGGTCAGGGAAATTATTTTCATTCCAGCCTTCCCCGATCAGCCATTCGTCTTCGTTCAAATCTTCTGCCAGCAAAACGAGCTGCTCCCGCATGTCTTCGGAAGAATCAATTTTGGATAAATCCACGCGCATCAATTTCTCGCCGTGTCCGATCATGTGCAGATGGCTATCGACAAATCCTGGATAGACCGCCTTCCCTTGCAGATCGATTTCTACAGTTGCTTGTTGTTTCAACTCTTCATATGTACCGAATCCTTTGATTACACCTTCATCGACGAGCATCGCTTGCACCGTTTCGCCCTCATTCGCCATCGTGTAGATCGTACCTCCGTGCCAGACCGTTGCCATAAATCATTCCTCCCTCTCTCCATTCATCATAATGCGAACGAGCCGAACCGACAATCTTTTATTCTCGCATTTTATCGCCGTGAAGACGTTGACCGAATGAAATCGGTCAATGTCTTTGTCGCGAAGCTAGCGCAGCGATGCAGGTTTTTTCGCACTTGAAAATAGAGCTAAAAACTACGCCTATTTTTGCAACCCTGACAAAAAAGAGATTTCTCATCCAATACCCACTCTCACTCTTCAATCTTAAAAAAGAGCCTCAGCGGCTTAAACAGTCAGCCGCCCCAAAATTTATCTCTATCCTAACAATAGAAAGAAATGCTGATGACACTCTCTAACAATTAACCCCATCCCAGGGAAGCGGCTCGCATTGACATAGCGGAGTAATAAGTTGAGCGTTCCCGTGCTCTCATAGCGCTTTGCGCTACGGTCACAGAGACGCATCCCAAACTCCATTTATGATGCGTCTAGCTCAGCTTACCTCGGGAGCCATGTCCTTAAGCCACAAGCGACTTTCTATGAAACACCCAACTTTCTCTATGAATCACAAACCTTACCTGCTCGTTTCCACATACATTTGGCCATCCTTGTATTTGATTTCAATCGTGCCGTTGTCGGCCGTGTTCAAGGTGGGCAGCGAGAGTGCTTGGAAACGTTCGACGACTTCTGGGCTCGGATGATTGTAGCGGTTGTCGATACCTGTCGAGAAGACGGATATTGCTGGTGAGAGTGCTTCTAGAAATGATTGCCCGCTGGATGTTTTACTGCCGTGATGTCCAACTTTCAAGACCGCGACATCATCGAGAAGATGACCATACTCCGTTAGGATCCCGCGTTCGCCCTCCTGCTCCAAATCTCCCGTGAACACGATGCTGAAGTCATCTTGCTGCATGAGCAGGACGAGCGAATCATCATTTCCTTCGTACTCCCAATCTGTCGGTGATAAATACAGGAAGTCTACGTCGCCTTTACTCCACGAAGAGCCGGCCCCAGGAAAATGAAGTTCTGCGCGACTCGTATGAGGGATAATATCTTTCATGGCTTCATTTTCCAATGTACCAGGTGTCGCGTGAATTTCTTTCGTCCGGATCAGCTCAAGCACTTCTTCCGCCCCTTCGGCATGATCCGCGTCCGGGTGGGACAGGATGAGTGTCTCAATGCCCGAGATGCCGTTCCCTTTCAAGTAAGGGACGACCACTTGCCTGCCGACTTCGTATACTTGTCGTCTTTCTTGAAAAATTTCTCCTTCGAATCGCAAGACCCCGCCCGTATCGATGACGTATACCGCTTTCCGGTTCGGCAGCTCGATGATGGCGCTATCTCCTTGCCCGACGTCCAGGAACGTCACTTTTAGCGCATTATCTGCGTAAGGCAGCAAGCTTGCGAACAATACAGGAATGAGTATTATCACCATGTAGCGTGGATGGAGCCGTTTTTCCGCTAGGCAATAAAACAGAAAGACTGAAGCAAACATGAGGGTAGCCAGCCATAACTCCGGTTTTCCTGGATTCCATAATTGATACGGCCACGACGCAAGCCATTCCATGAATTTTTCCAACAGTGCCCGCAGCGGTTCATAAAGTGCAAATGCCCATCCACTCACAGCTGGTGCGCCAGCAGACAATGCAAGCAATATGAAGTTCACCGGCAGAATGACAATTGTATACAACGGCACGAACAAGCTGTTGACAAGAAAGGCCGATAAGGAAATTTCATAAAAGTGTAGAAGCAGCAACGGATAAAGCGTCATCTGCGATATGAACGTGATGTAGAAGCCTGTTTTCAAATTCGAGTCGGAGGCAGCCAGGAATTTCATCGAGTAAATGATGCCGAATGTGGCACCGTAAGAAAGCTGGAATCCGATGTTGTGAATGGTGTACGGATTCCAAAGGATCGCAACGATGAAACAGATGAGCAAAATTTGTGAAACAGGAATGCGAACCTTAATCAGCCGGCAGGAAAAGACCGCCACAGCCATACCAACTGCGCGCCAGACGGACGGTGCCCCGCCGACTAAAATAGCATACAGCGGCAACAGGATGATCATGACGACGAGTGCCGGTTCTTTTCGGACACGCAAGCGGATCAATAAGAAATAGACGAGTCCTGCCGTGATGCCGACGTGCAGTCCTGAGATGGCGAATAGATGCGTGATGCCGAGTGTTTGGTATGTTCGCTGCTGTTCGAGCGTCATCAGTTCCCGCTCTCCGATGAGCAGTGCTTCTGCCTCTGCTGCGAGGGATTCTGGGAAAGTATGTCGGATGTGCGCACTGATGCGTTCACGTTGCGCTGCCAGTTTGATCATGAACGAATCGATTCGTTCCACAGAATTGATGCGCGATACGGAGAGCATGGCCGAAGCGCCGTTTTTCTTCAAATAATCGCTCATATCAAACGCATACCGGTGTGCTGGCGGAGTTGGCCATTCGAACGCACCGTTGACTATAAACCGGGTCGCGGAAAGATTGGCGTCTAGCCAGTCCTTTTCCTCCGCACGTGGAATTTTGTAATTTGCGTAAACTTTCAGACCGTCCTCCGTCATGGCGAACCCACGTAACCGATCGCCGTCCAGTTTGGGGCTGGCGAGGAATTCGAGTGTGCCGCTGTACGTCCCTTCCATCGGATGAGGTGCCGGCTCACGCGCTTCTTGCAGCAGGAACACAGCGATGCAGCAAATCCCGATCAAAAGATGCGTGGCCGGCTGTTCTCGTTTCCACGCAATCCAAATAAAAAGCAGCACCATGAATGTCAGGACTACCTTCGATTCATGTGCTGCATACGTTGCAAGTGCAATTGTAATAGCAAGATATAAGTAAACTGATGTCGTTACGTTGAATGGTTTCCGTATAGCTCTTCCACCCGCCCGCTAAAATAGGCCAATTCTTCTTCACTTCCGCCTTTTTCGCGCAGCTTCTCGAGCATCTCCAAGTACAAAGCAGTTTTTTCATCGCTCAGGAAATCGATTTTTCGTTCGTCAAACGGCACGTGAACCACTTCGACGCCCGCTTGTTCCAACAATTCGATGGCGTAAGGGTGGTTGCGGTAATCTGCAGCGTAATATAGACGCGTAATGCCGCCCTGGATGATCGATTTTGTACATTGTAGACACGGGAAATGTGTGACGTATAGGTCCGCGTCACCTGCTTGTGTCCCGTATTTGGCACACTGAAGAAGCGCGTTCATTTCCGCATGGACCGTCCGCACACAATGCCCGTCCACAACGTAGCAGCCTTTGTCGATACAATGATCACCGCCCGAAATCGAACCGTTGTAGCCTCCCGCGATGATTCGTCGGTCACGTACGATTGTTGCACCGACCGCAAGTCTTGTACACGTACTCCGAAGTGCGAGTAAATGGCTTTGCGCCATGAAAAATTGATCCCAAGTTATTCGCTCCATTTCATTGCCCCCTGCTCTTTTCTTCTAAGTTTAGCAAAGCTGTCCGTGCCGTCAACCGCTACTTCGTGGTAATGGAATCTTTCAGCGCTTCAAATGTCTTGTCGCCGATCCCGGTCACATCCGTCAACGATTCCACTGCAGGAAAATCGCCGTTCTCTTCGCGGTGTGCGATGATGGCGGCGGCTTTGGATGGACCGATCCCTGGGAGCTGTTCGAGATCTGCCGCTGTCGCCGTATTGATGTTGATCAGACCTTCAGAAGCAACTGCGCCGGGTGTGGAGACCGCTTCCACTTTCGGCAAATCGACCGTTTCCTCTCCGACTTTCGGAATGTAGACAGTCATCTCGTCCTGCAATTTCATGGCAAGGTTGATTGCGCGACTTTCGGCGTCTTTCAACAAACCGCCGGCCGCGTCGATGGCATCGGTCATTCTGGAACCCGCCGGCAATTCATAGACGCCAGGCGCTGCCACTTGTCCTTTCAGGTCGATCATGACCATCTCCGGAATTAATTCTACTTGAGGTTGTTCAGGCTGAGGGGATTCAGCTTGGGGTAAATCGAATGGCACTTCTGTAACCGCAGCCGGCTCTTCTCCCGTTAAGGAATAGACGAGCAAGCCGCCACCAACGACCGCCGGCAAAATTAACCAGCCGGCTTTTGAGCGAAGTTCTGTGAAGTTCAGGTGAGTCCCTCCTTAAATCGAAGGAAGTAATGAAATGGAGTTGAATGAATTATAAGATAATTAAGTGCAGGTGTCCATCATTTTTTCCAATTCGTAACGAAATTAGGATCGGACAGAATTCGCCTCAAATCGCACAGTACATCCAATTTGCTGGAAACACACACTAAAAAAACCGCGCCAAAAGCAATTTATCCGCTTTTGGGACGGCTTTCTTTCATCGTTTTCGTGCACTGAAGAAAATACGTTCGCTCTCATCAACAGGTGCAGCGTCCGTGAAGTCGGCAGTTACCGCTTCCAATTCGAACCCTGCCTGCTCGAGCCATTCTTTGTACTGATCCGGAGCGAATGTACGTTGTTCATGTGATTCTTCAAAGCGTTCGAACAGATTCCCCGAACGCATGAAGAATGTTAAGTCATGAAATACACTATGTGCATATTCACCCGGTTCCGTATGCCAAATGTAGGCGATATCTTCCCCGTCGTAAACGAACGGGCTGTCCATGTAGACGACATCGGTTTTATAAATGGAATGGACATCGAATAGAAGCCACCCGCCCGGATTCAGTGCGGCGTATGCTTGCCGGAACGTCTCCTGGACTTGCTCTTCCTCTTCGAGATAATTCAATGAATCGATGGCGATCGTCACAGCGTCGAAGCCGCTTAAGCCTTCCAGGTCATCCATGGACAGTTGCAGGACGGGGATGCGCTGGCCAGCCTCTTCGAAACGGCTATTGGCCATGACAAGCATCTCGTCCGATAAATCCGCAGCTGTCACTTCAAAGCCAAGCTCTGCCAGCAATTGCGACAGCACGCCTGTCCCGCATGCAAGGTCGAGCACGCGGCCCTGTTTGATATGGGAACAGACCCATTCAGCGTATTTGTCGTATGGGATATCTTCCATCAATTGATCATAGATGGAGGCGAATTTGCCGTATCTCATAGCTCCATTTCAGGAGCTTCGCGCCATAGACGCTCCAAGTTGTAGTATGAACGCTCGTCTTTGTGGAAGACGTGGACAACTACATCGCCAAGGTCTACAAGGATCCAGCGAGCTGAGTCAAAGCCTTCGACGCTTTTCACTTCGTTGCCTGCTTCGTTTGCTTTCTCCATAACTTCACGTGCGATCGCTTGTACTTGGCGATCTGAGCTTCCGCTACAGATTACGAAGTAATCTGCTAGAAGGGAAATGCCTTCCATGTTCAATACCGCGATGTCCTCCGCGTTTTTATCGTCTGCCGCTTTGAATGCGACTTCAAGTAATGTTGATTGTGTCATACTATCGATCTTCCTCTCTACTTTTCATAATCAGCAGCGCATGCGAGCGAGTCCGGAAATACCGGCTGGCCCTTGGACTCCAGGAATGCGATCGAGTGGTTGATGCATGCGCGCATCATCTCATCGATTCCTTCCTCCTTCTTGCTGCGCAGCTGTTCAACTCCACTGAATTTGCGGTTCGGTTCAACCATATCCGCAATGTAAATCACTTTCTCAAGATCCGTCATCCCGGCACGTCCCGTCGTATGGTAGCGGATGGCGTCAAGGATTTCTTCATCCGTGATGCCGAATTCCTTCTTGGCTACATAAGCACCGACCGGAGCATGCCAAAGCTCCGTATGTGCCTCAAGCAGACGCGGATCCATGTTTTCCTGTTCGATGATGGATTTCATCCAGTCCCTGTCGGAGAACTTCGCCACATCGTGCAAAATCGCCGCGATCTTCGCTTTTTCTTCGGATACACCGAATTCCTTCGCGAGTACCGTTGCAGTTTCAATGACACCAATTACATGACTATAGCGGTTTTCAGGCAGTCTCACCTTAACTTTCTGTAACATCACTGTTTGGTCCATATAAATGCTCCTTCCGGATATACGATTCGACAGCGTCAGGTACGAGATATTTCATCGTCGCGCCGTTCGCTGCACGTTCTCTGAGCAATGTCGACGACAGGTGGATTTCCGGCGACTGGATAAAGTTCACCGGATATTCGGTGATCGCTTCGTAGCCAGGGCGGCTCACCCCGATGAAGCGGACCATCTCACAAAGCTCGTCGATACGGTGCCAGTCTTTGAGACCCGCCACCATATCGCCACCGATGATGAAATGGAATTCGGTATCCGGTTCGCGTTCGATGAGCCGCGTCATCGTCTCGACGGAGTAGGATACGCCGCCTTGATCGATTTCGATCGGCTCGATCGCAAATGACGGGTGATCCGCAATTGCCAGCTTGACCATTTCCAATCGTTGCACAGCAGAGCCGCCGGATACTTCTTTATGTGGTGCTATGAAATTCGGCATGAAACGTACTTCATCCAGTCGGGCTGCGTGAAATGCTTCATTGGCCATCACGAGATGACCGATATGAGGCGGGTTGAATGTCCCTCCCAATATCCCGACTCGTCTCATCGCTTGACCGGTAATTCAATTCGTTTGTTGTTGATCGATTCTTTGTAAAGAACGACCGTGTGCCCGATTAATTGAACGAGCTCAGCTTTTGCACCTTTTGCCAGTGCTTCCGCTACTTCATGCTTGTCATCTTCGTTGTTCGAGAGGATGCTGACTTTCAATAGTTCACGCTTTTCAAGTGCTTCGCCAATCTGAACGACCATGTGTTCATTGACGCCGCCTTTGCCGACTTGGAAAATCGGATCTAGATGATGCGCTTCACTGCGCAAAAAACGTTTTTGTTTACCTGTTAACATTATTGCCACCTAATTTCTGAGTAATTGAATCAATCATTGCTTCTTGATTCGGAGTTTTTCCTGTCCACTTCTCGAAGGCGATTGCCCCTTGATGGACGAACATCCCGACGCCATTAATTGTCTTGCATCCCTTGTCTGACGCTACTTTCAAAAGCGGTGTGACGAGTGGATTGTAAACGATATCCGCGACGACTGTCCCTGGTTTTAACCATTCGACCGATAGCGGCAACGATTCGTTGTCCGATAAGCCGACTGAAGTCGTCTGAACAATCGTGTGGAACGTTCCAAGCTCCGCTTCTGCCTGCGAGATGGTCATCACTTCCGCTCCGACTTCCCCAGCCAGCTCTTCTGCTCGTCTAAATGTCCGGTTCGTCACTGTTAGACGCGTGAATCCTGCGCGGTGAAGGGCGTGGACGATGCCACGTGCCGCTCCGCCTGCACCGATCACCAGTAGCGGCTGCTCCCGGTCGACTGGAAGTGCGAACAGCGACTGCACGAAGCCGTCACCATCCGTATTGTAACCGTACGATTTGCCGTCTTTCATAACGACTGTATTCACTGCGTTCATCGTCCGTGCAGTGTCGTCCAGTCCGTCTAAAAACGGAATGATCGCTTGTTTATGAGGGAGCGTCACGTTAAAGCCGCTGACCCCTATTTTCTTCAAGGCATGAAAGCCGTCTTCCAGTTCAGACGGCTCCAGATGCACCGGAATATAGCTTGCGTCGATACTTGATTCCTGGAACCACGCATCATGCATGTAAGGTGAAAGAGAGTGGGCGATCGGATCGCCAATTACCGCGTACCATTTTTTCACGGAAAACAGCTCCTAGATTAATGATGGTCGAACGAATACTTCTACGCCTCTTGATGCATATGCTGCGATGGTTACATTCGGATGCTGGACCGTGATCCAGCCAAGTCCCGAATAGACGATATCCGTCTTAGCATCTTTTACCCGGAATTCATGACGTACTAACTCCGGAAAGTCTGCCATTGACGCTTCAGACGGTGGTGCCAGCATCACGCCTTTATGTTCTGCATAAAGGTCGTCCGCTTTCTCCAGCTTTGTACGATGGATTGCCAGTTCGTTCGATGCGTATACCGTGAAGGACGAACGGTCGCCTTTGATGAAATCGAAACGTGCCAAGCCGCCGATGAACAATGTTTGTTCTGCGTTCAACTGGAAGACGCGTGGTTTGATTTCTTTTTTCGGCATGATCGCCTTCAAGTCCGAACCATGCAAATAATGCGCCAGCTGATGATGGTTGATGATACCTGGTGTATCGTACATGGAACGCTCGTCGTCGAGTGGAATGCCGATCATATCAAGTGTCGTTCCAGGGAAATGTGAAGTCGTGATGACTTCCCCTTGTCCTGTCGCTTGCTTGATGATGCGGTTGATGAATGTCGATTTCCCGACGTTCGTCGATCCGACTACGAAGACGTCCTGGCCTTTGCGGAAGTGCTCGATCGCTTGCATCGCTTCTTCGACACCATTTCCCTTATGTGCGCTGACCGTCAAAATGTCAATTGGCTTCAAGCCTTGTTTGTTCGCTTCCTGCTTCATCCAGCGGATCAATTTCGCCGGCTTCACCGATTTCGGCAGCAAGTCGACTTTGTTCGCGATAAGTAAAATGTCGTTGTCTCCGACAAAACGGTGAAGGCCTGGTAACCAGCTTCCATTGAAGTCAAAGATGTCGACGATTTTCACAATCAAGCCGCGACGTTCGCCAAGACCGTTCAAGATTCTGAGGAAGTCATCGTCCGTCAGTGATACCGGCTGTAGTTCGTTATAGTTTTTCAATCGGAAGCAGCGTTGGCAGATGATTTCTTCTTTTTCCAAAGACGATGCTGGTGTATAACCGATCTCCCCTGGTTTTTCCGTCTGGATTTCAACGCCACAGCCGATACAATACAATTGTTCGCTCAATTTTTTTCCTCCCATGTCACTTGACCTTGTTGTTTCAATTTCTTCATGATTCTGCGCTCGACCATGCGATTGAACTTCGTGACGAATCCGTCCGATTTCGCAACTGGCAAGACTAGGATCGTGTGCAGCTTGTTGCGGTTGCCCCCGAAAATATCCGTCAGCATTTGATCCCCGATGACGACAATCTGCTTACGCTGCAAATCAAGTACTTTGATCGCTCTTCTGAACGCCTTGCCCATCGGCTTGCGCGCTTGGAAGATGAATGGAATACCGAGTGGATCCGAGAAGCTCTTCACACGCATCTCGTTGTTGTTCGAGACAATGACGACTTTGATGCCGGATTGTTTCATCGATGCAAGCCATTCGATCAGCTTCGGTGTCGCGTCCGGGCGGTCCCATTCGACAAGCGTATTATCGAGATCCGTAATGATGCCACGGATGCCACGCGCTTTCAAGTCCTCCGGTGTGATATCGAAGATCGTTTTTTTGTATTCACTCGGGATGAATTTTTTATACATGCTTAACAACTCCTGTTTCTCCGTACTCAATGGTTAAGATTATAACATATTTAGACACTGCACTCCTGATTCGGATGTAATTTCGCTTCGCATTCCACTCCGCGACCCGCTAGAGGGCCTGTCAGTAGCAACACGTGCGAATTCGTCAGAAAAAATCAAAAACAGGCTGAGAAAAACCAAGCGTTTTTCTCCACCTGTTCTGATTTGGGCGCTTCTATTTCTTGCCTTCCTTTAGACGTTCAATTCTGCTGAGATTATTGCTGTTAACGCAGTTGCCGCGATCATGCCGAATGCCATTACAAGTAACATAAGAACTGCCCCCTTACGCATTTTATAGGTAAAGTGTAGCATGTGGGTACAGCTTTCGGTTTCGTATTTTTCAGTCAACCATGTCACTTTTGTGAAGAAATGCGATCCACCACGTTCAAGACGATTTCTGTTGAGTGTTTTGCTGCAAGCGGAAGGAATTCGTCGAATGACAGCTCCGATTGTTTACCCGCAATATCTGATAGCGCTCGGATGACGACGAACGGTGTTTCGAACTGATGGCACACTTGTGCGACCGCTGCCGCTTCCATTTCTGCCGCCTTCATCGCCGGGAAAAACTGGCGGACCGTTTCGACGCGTTCAGCATCATTCATAAACGAATCTCCCGTCGCGATCAAGCCGACACCGTATGTATGATTACCGATTTCCGTCACCGCTTGTTTGGCTATTTCCATCAACGCTGGGTCGGATTTGAATGCTGGCGGCATTTGTGGCACTTGTCCCATTTCGTAGCCGAAGATCGTCGCGTCCACATCATGGTGGCGCACTTCGTCAGAAATGATGATGGAACCGACTTCAAGCTCCGGATCGAATCCTCCCGCTGAACCCGTGTTGATGACCATGTCTGGCTTGAACTGGTGCAACAGGATCGTTGTCGACATTCCCGCATTGACTTTACCGATGCCGCTTTTCAAAAGGACGACTTCCTGTCCGCGGTAAATGCCTTCCGTGAATTCACTGTTTGCGATTGTCGTCGTCTTGACATTTTCCAAACTGGCACGCAGTAGTTCAACTTCTTCTTCCATTGCTCCGATAACTCCGATTTTCATGGTAGCACTCCCTTTCGACTCTTCAATCATTTTAAAAAGACGCCCGTTAATAGGCGCCTTCAATCGTATTCAAGATATCCATCTTGATCGGTTTCCATCCTTCGCCATCGACCCATTCCAAGTAGACACGGTATTTCTCTTCCTTGTCCTTGGAAGTGACGGTGCCGATCGATTTCTGCGGACCGCCGCCGTTTTGAATCATCATGATAAACATATTATCTTGTCCCAAGCCCGTTGCATAGGAAATGGCATCGATCTTTTCCTGCCAGTCCACCGAACTCTGATCATAAACAGATACATGTTCACCCGTCTGCTCCGTTCCGATCGGCTTCCACCCTGTGTTGATGACCGTTTCCTTGACGATCGGATCTGAAGATTCTTCGTAAGTGACTGATCCTTCGATCGTCACAGACCCTTCTTCTTCTTCACCGTTATCTGTTCCATCGTCATTTTCATTGTTCGATTCATCCGTTTCAGGATCATTTTCTTCCTTTTTATCACCCGCTGCAGCTCCATTGCCTGAGCTGCCGCCGTTGTCTCCGCCGTCATCCGAAGTTTCATCCTCGGTGCCATTCGCGACCGTTACACTCTCATTCGCTTGCTCCTTGTCACCGTCGTCGCCGCCCAGGAAAATAAATGCGCCTACAATCAAGATCAACGTAAAGACAAGGCCAATCATCATATTCAAAATAGAATTAGACCGGTTCTTTTTGTTTAAACGAGAGGGATACCGTTGTGATTCATTAGCCATTGAAAAAACCTCCCCTTCAAATCCATTTTACCATTAAAATGTATAACAAATTTGACGTTTTATCAAAAAGAATGTTGCATTCCGAACGAAAACAGCCATTCCGTCCTAAAGAATGGCTGTTTTTGTCATGAAATTGAAATGATTTTTATTTCCATTTCGCCGCCTGGTGTCAATACTTTCACTTTGTCGCCTACAGTTTTGCCGAGCATGCTCTTCGCGATCGGTGAATCGTTCGAGATGCGGCCTTCCAGCGGATCCGCTTCTGCAGAACCGACAATTGTGTACTCTTCTTCATCGCCGTCCGGAACTTCCACGAATGATACCGTGTTCCCGAGTTGGACGATGCCGTTGCCCATATCGTCTTCTTTGATGATCACAGCATTGCGGATCATCCCTTCTAATGTCGAAATGCGGCCTTCGACGAATGCCTGGTCTTCTTTCGCTGAATCGTATTCCGAGTTCTCGGAAAGGTCTCCAAAGCTACGCGCTATTTTAATCCGCTCTACGACTTCTTTACGTTTGACGGTTTTTAGATAATCGAGTTCTTCCTCCAATTTCTGCTTTCCAGCAGCGGTCATTGGAAATTGTTTTTCGTTAGCCAATTTTCCCCACTCCTTCAAATGCTGACTCTTATGCTGCGAGCATATCGCCAGTCTTGTCTCATCATATTACACTCTTTCAATTCATTCAAGAATTGTTTTAATTTTTGTAACCATTAAATCAATTGCGACTTCGTTCTGGCCGCCTTCAGGAATGATGACGTCCGCATAGCGTTTCGTCGGTTCGATGAATTGGTTGTGCATCGGGCGGACGACAGTCATATATTGTTCGATGACGGAATCGATTGTGCGTCCACGTTCATTGATGTCACGCATCATGCGTCGGATGATGCGCAGATCCGCATCCGTATCGACGAATAATTTGATGTCCATCAAGTTGCGCAGACGCTCATCTTCAAGGACAAGGATTCCTTCCAGGATGATGACGTCTTTCGGCTCGATGATGATCGTCTCTTCACTGCGTGTATGCAATGCGTAATTGTAGACCGGCTTTTCGATCGCGTTGCGTTCCAACAGCTCGTTCACGTGTGAGATCAAGAGATCCGTATCGAATGCAAGCGGATGGTCGTAGTTCGTCTCAAGCCGTTCCTCGAACTCCAAGTGGCTTTGATCTTTGTAGTAATAATCCTGTTCGATTACAACAACGGAATTTTCTTTGAATACTTCATAGATGGAATTCGTAACGCTGGTTTTTCCGGATCCGGATCCGCCAGCAATTCCGATTACAACCGGACGATTTTTAGACATTGGGTTTTGCTCCTTGCATTTTCCATTTATTTTTTCGTACAGACCATCAGGCCGTCTCCTGTATCGTGAAGGACCGTGTGATACGCCGGATGTTCCAACATGTTTGCGCGGAATTTCCGCAGATTCCGGACCATGGTTCGGTTCCTTTTCGGCACTTGCTCGATCGGAATTTCGATTGAACCGTTCAGATGCATATTATCGCAGTAAATAGTCCCACCAGAGTCGATCAGTTTTTCGTATTTCTCGAAGAACCGTTCATATTGCCCTTTGGCGGCATCGATGAAAATCGCATCATAACTTCCGGAAAGCGATTCCGTATCGAATTCCAGCGCATCTGCGTGGAAGATCCGGATGCGGTCTTCCATTCCTGCCTGGCGGATGAATTGCACAGCATCCTCGTAACGTTTTTCGTCACGTTCCACTGTATCGATGACAGCTTCCGGCAATCCGATTGCCATCCGCATCGCAGAATAACCGATTGCCGAGCCGATCTCCAAGATCCGCACAGGCTTCTGTTGTTCCAGCAATTGGAGCAGCTGCGCCATGCCTTCATCTTCCATGATCGGGACATGGTTCAGCCGCGCGTTCTCTTTCATCGCGGACAATGTCGAGTCTACCGCTTCGTGGTTCATGAGGTTAGCTCCTTCAATTAAAAAAATCCAAGTAATAATAACATAGAACGGGAAGGAAAGCGAGATGCTTCCTTCACCGTTCAATTAATTGCCGATATATTGTGCTGATTTCTCCAAATGCTCTTCATACGTTTTCGAGAAATGGTTCGTTCCTTCCGAGTCGGCAAGGAAGTAGAAATAGTCGGTTGTCGCTGGGTCGAGTGCAGCTTCGAGCGATGCTCTCCCTGCCCCTGCAATCGGTCCTGGTGGCAGTGCCGGTGTCACGTACGTGTTGTACGGATGATCGAACTCATAGTCCGAGAACAGTAGACGTTCCTTATGTTCGCCTTGTGCATAGATGACAGTCGGGTCAGTCTGTAGCTTCATTCCGTCGTTCAACCGGTTGTAGAATACACTTGCGATTGCTTCACGGTCTGACTTACTTGTCGCCTCTTCTTCTAGAAGGGATGAGAACGTCAGCAGCCAGTGAACCGTGCGCTCTTGCTCTTCCAATGCCGGAAGAAGTGGCAGGATGTTCGCATCCATCGCACGGATCATTTCTTCCGCGATGTGTGCGAGCGGTGGGTTTTCTTCATAAAATGGATACGTCGCAGGGAATAAGTATCCTTCGAGTGCATAGCGGATATTCTCGCCTTTGATTTCATCGGTCAGCAATGTCGGATACTTCGCCATCATCTCGTCGATGAACGCGTCGCTCTGGATCAGTTCCATGAATTGCTCTGCCGTGTAGTTCGTCTTCTCCGCAATGACGCGTGAAGCGATCTCTTCCAGGTGCAAGCCTTCCGGAACGGTTATCGAGAAGACCGGCTCGTGATAGACTTTTCCGGTTTTCAAGCTTTCCGTGATTTCGTCCAATGTCATGGACGGCGTCAAATCGTATGTGCCGGCCTGGAAATCGGATTGGTTATTGAATTTCACGTAATACTCATAAATCCGTGCATCTTTTACTAGCCCATTGTCTTCAAGCAATTGGGAGATACTCGAAATGCCTGAACCGATCGGTACTTCGACCGTGACCGTTTCTTCAGATTCGGCATCCATCGGCTGTAGCGCTTCCTTCACATAGTTGTATCCCCAGTATCCAAGTCCAGCAAGTGCAAGAAGCAGCACCAATGCAATCACAAAAACGATACGGCGAACTGTTTTCACTTGCTTCTTCCGTTCTTTCATCCGGTCGAACATAATATCTTTCTTCGATTTCACCGGTTCTCCCCCTTCGGCCAAAAAAATTCTCTATTCGGCAAAAGAAAAAGACGGAATCAACGTTCAATTCCGCCCTTCCCCTTCATTTCCTTACAACTCTTCGTTTTCTTCTTCTTGTTCAAGGAAAGTATTGAGCATCTCTTCGATCATATCCCATTCTTCGTCGGTTTCGATCGGGCGCAGCTCTCCACCTGAAATCTTGCCTTCAGCATCTTCCTTCTCAGTGAATGATGATGCCTGGATTTCGATTTCGCCTTCATCGTCCTCTTCCGCCCCAAGTGGGTAGTAAAGTACGTACGACTTGTCGAAGTCCTCCGAGTCAAATGTGAATAGTACTTCGTATAGTTCCTCGTTGCCGTTTTCATCCACGACTGTGATATGTTCTTGTCCGTGTTCCATTGTCGTCACCTCATATTTTTTTAAAATCAAGATAGCCTTGCAAGATCATTGTCGCAGCCATCTTGTCGATCACTTTTTTGCGGTTCTTCCGGCTGACATCTGCAGAAATGAGCATCTTCTCAGCCGCCATCGTGGTCAATCGTTCGTCCCATAGCTTGACAGGCAGGGAGAATTTCTCCTTCAGCCCTTCCGCATAGCGCTCTGAAGCTTCTGCGCGCGGTCCGATCGTATTGTTCATGTTCTTCGGATAGCCGATGACGATCTCGGAAACTTCGTATTCCTTGATCAGTTCCTCAAGGCGGTCGAAACCGAACTGTTCCTGGTCTTCGGCAATCTTGATCGTCTCGATGCCTTGAGCCGTCCATCCAAGCGCATCACTGATTGCTACGCCGACGGTTTTCGAGCCGACGTCCAAACCCATAATTCTCATTTTGTGTCCTCATTACTTTTTTTGATATAAAACTTCACCAGTTCCTCCAGAATTTCGTCCCGTTCCAATTTACGGACCATATTCCTGGCATCCTCATGGCGAGGAATATACGCCGGATCCCCTGACAATAAATAGCCGACAATCTGATTGATCGGATTATAGCCTTTCTCTTCAAGGGCACTGTGCACATGAAGCATCACATGCTTCACTTCACGTTCCATTGATTCATCAGAAGGATTAAACTTCATAGTCTGATCGAATGAACTCACGACAAGCACCTCGCTTTCGGATTTTCGTTCCAGTATCTTAGAACAGTATAACCTAAAATGTTCCGCGGTTAAACTGATTTAACTAAATCATAAACGGAAGCGAGTGCTTCATCAAGTTTTTCAGGGTTTTTGGCTCCTGCCATCGCCATGTCCGGACGTCCGCCACCCTTGCCTCCACACAGTTCCGCTACGTGTTTGACGATTTGCCCCGCATGATGGTTCCCGCCTGCCAAATCTTTTGTGACACCAGCCACAAGCATGACTTTATCGTCCGCGACAGCCCCGAGAACGATGACAGCTCCACTCATCTTCTGTTTCAAGTCATCCATCATGCTGCGCAATTGGTTGTTATCTTTCGCTTCAACACGAGCAGACAAGACCGTTACTCCGTTCACTTGCTGTGCTGCATCCATGATTTCACCAGACTGTGCATTCGCCATTTTTGCAAGCAAGGATTCATTCTCTCGTTGTGACGCTTTCAAGTCCGCCTGAAGGGCTTGGATTTTCTGGACGATGTCTTTCGTCGATGACTTCATCTGTGAAGCTGCCAGTTCGAGTGTTTCTTCACTCACTTTCAGGCTTTCGTAAGCACCTTTACCAGTCACTGCCTCGATGCGGCGGATCCCCGCCCCGATACCACTTTCCGAAACAATCTTGAACAAGCCGATCTGTGCCGTGTTCGCGACGTGTACGCCACCACAAAGCTCCAGCGAGAAGTCCGCGATTTCAACAACGCGTACAACATCACCGTATTTCTCACCGAAGAGTGCCATTGCACCCATATTTTTCGCGTCCTGCAAGCTATGGTAGCCTGTCTTAACGTCGATGCCAGACCATATTTTTTCATTGACGATCTTTTCGATCTGCTGCAGCTCTTCTTTCGTCACTGAACCGAAGTGCGAGAAGTCGAAGCGGAGACGATCCGGCCCAACATAAGAACCCGCCTGATTGACGTGCGTGCCTAAAACATCTTTCAATGCTTGGTGAAGAAGGTGTGTCGCAGTATGGTTTTTCACCGTGTGACGACGTTCAGCCGCGTTCACTGTTGCTGCGACTTCGCCTTTTGTCAATTCTCCGCTCGTGATGCGGACTGAATGCAAGTTTTGGCCGTTCGGTGCTTTCTTGACATCCAGCACTTCCGCTTGAACAGAATCGTTCGCAAGCGTTCCGTGATCAGCGATCTGCCCGCCACTTTCCGCATAGAACGGTGTACGGTCAAGAATGACTTGTACTTCTTCCCCTTCATGCGCTCCATCGACAAGCTCACCGTCGCGGATGATGTGCGTTACGACTGCCTCAGAAACTGTGCGGTCGTAGCCGATGAATTCGCTGTCTTCAGTTATGCTGCCAAGCACTTCTGACTGAATCTGCATAGAATCAACGTTTTGACGTGCATTCCGCGCGCGTTCTCGCTGTTCGTTCATTGCCGCTTCAAAGCCTTCGTGATCCAAGTCCATGCCTTGCTCTTCTGCATACTCCTCCGTCAATTCCACTGGGAAACCGTATGTGTCGTATAAACGGAATGCTTGCGCACCAGGAATTGTCGTTTTGCCTGCCTCTTTCTGCTCGGCAATGACGCCGTTCAGCATCGACAGTCCTTCCGTCAAAGTTTCGTGGAAACGTTCTTCCTCCAGCTTGATCACACGGCTGATGAACGCTTCGTTTTCTTTCACTTCCGGATAGAAGTCTTCCATGATTTCCCCGACGACCGGTACAAGCTCGTACATGAACGGCTTGTCGATGCCGAGATTCTTGCCGTAACGAACAGCACGACGCAGAAGTCGTCGCAATACGTAGCCACGGCCTTCGTTCGATGGCAATGCTCCGTCACTTACTGCGAATGCGACTGTGCGCACGTGGTCCGCGATAACTTTGAATGCCATGTCCTGCTCTTCTGTCACGCCATATTGTTTACCAGAAATGTCCGCTGTTTTCTGGATGATCGGTGTGAATAGGTCTGTATCGTAGTTTGTTGGTACGTCTTGGACTACTGAAACGATCCGCTCAAGGCCCATTCCTGTATCGATGTTTTGTTTTGGCAGCGGCGTGTATGTGTGATCCGGGTTGTGGTTGAACTGAGAGAATACCAAGTTCCAGATTTCCAAGTAACGCTCGTTCTCGCCGCCCGGGTATAATTCCGGATCAGATGGATCATTTCCGTAACTTTCGCCGCGGTCGTAGAAAATTTCCGAGTTCGGTCCACTCGGGCCTTCCCCGATATCCCAGAAGTTGCCTTCTAAACGGATGATGCGTTCAGCCGGCACGCCGACTTCATTCAGCCAGATGCCGTAAGCTTCTTCGTCTTCCGGATGTACTGTGATCGACAATTTCTCCGGATCGAAGCCGATCCATTTTTTGTCCGTCAAGAATTCCCATGCCCAGTGAATTGCTTCTTTCTTGAAGTATTCACCGATCGAGAAGTTCCCGAGCATTTCGAAGAACGTATGGTGACGTGCTGTCTTCCCAACGTTTTCGATATCGTTCGTACGAATTGATTTTTGTGCGTTAACGATCCGCGGGTTTTTCGGGATGACGCGGCCATCGAAGTATTTCTTCAACGTCGCAACTCCACTGTTGATCCAAAGCAAAGACGGATCCTCGAACGGTACGAGTGATGCGCTCGGCTCCTGGTCGTGTCCTTTTTCTTTAAAGAAGTCCAAATACATTTTTCTTATTTGTGCGCCTGTTTTTTGTTCCATGTTCAGTTCTCCTCCTTGAATTTACGTGAAGTGATCGGTTCGGCAAGCTGTGGCTGTCGGCATTCTCGTGCAGGTAACGCCAAAACAATAGAAAAAGCCCCCATCCCCATAAAAAAGGGACGAAGGCTATTGTTCGCGGTACCACCCTAGTTACACGGCCGCAATGTGCCATGTCTCTCAAGAATGCCTTAACGCGGCTTGACGGCAGGGATTAGCTGCACTCAGGAGTAGCAATCGAAAATCGCTTGCGAAAGTCCTTTCAGCCGAGGGACTTCTTTCTGGACGCGTTGATTTTGTCGGGTCTCCATCATCGTTTTGCAAATATATAATTCAAATTGTAAAGAATCTCGTGACCAATGTCAATAAGCGGGAGTTCGATCATTCCATAAATTGCTGCGGAGAGATGCCTTTCATGCCAATGAGTGGATGAATGGCGTGAATGTTCTCCGCTGTCAGTGACGCAGCGCCTGTCGCATCCGGAATATCTTCGTCATCCCCTTCAGACGCCACGAGGCCCGTGAGCCGGTCCTTTAGCGTCGTCATGCGGGCCTCGTCGTCCGTCCGCTCCACGCCGAAACGGAAGACAGCTGGATCTCCGAGCAGAATTAGGAAATCACGGCTCCTTGTAATGCCTGTATACAGCAAATTGCGCCGCAACATCTTCGAATAGCCGCGAACGACCGGCATGATGACTGTTTGGAACTCTGATCCTTGCGATTTATGAATCGAGCAACAATAAGCAAGCGTCAATTGGTTCAAGTCGCTCCGCTCGTACGTCACTTCGATGCCTTCGAACGACACGACGAGAAGATCCTGCTTCTCGACCGTCTCTTTCGCTTTCAGAATCGCGACGACTTCACCCATATCCCCGTTGAAGACGTTACTCTCCGGCTGGTTGACGAGCTGGAGCACTTTGTCGCCAATGCGATATGTGACGTCGCCGAACACGAGCTCTTTCCGCTTGCCGTCATCATTCGGATTGACCATTTGTTGGATCTTCTTATTGAGTGCATCGATTCCTGCTGGTCCTTTGTACATCGGGGCGAGCACTTGGATGTCTTTGATCTTCTGGCCTTTTGCCATGGCGCTTTTGATGACTTTCTCCACGACAAACGGAATTTGGTCGGCAGAGGCTTGGATGAATGAGCGGTCCGCCGTTTTCCCCGTGATGTCTGCAGGCAGCTTGCCGTCTTTCATCTGGTGGGCAAGTTCAATGATCGAAGAGCCCGATGATTGGCGGTAAATCTGCGTCAGTTCGACAGTCGGCACACGGCCAGATTCGAGCAAATCACGCAGCACTTGCCCCGGCCCGACTGGTGGCAGCTGATCTTGGTCACCGACGAATATCAGCTGGACATCTTCCGGTACAGCTTTCAACAACTGGTGGGCAATCCATGTATCGACCATCGACATTTCATCGATGATGATCAAGCGTCCTTCGATTTCTTTCTCGGTCTCTTCCTCTTTTTCCTGACCGTTGAAGCCGAGCAAACGGTGAATGGTCATTGCCGGCAGTTCGGTTGATTCGCTCAGCCGTTTCGCTGCGCGTCCAGTCGGCGCAGCCAAAATGATCGGGAACGGTTCTTTTTTCTTCGCATAGTCCTTCGGATCAAGCGACAAACCGTGCAACTCCGCATAAATTTCCACGAGGCCGCGGACGACCGTCGTCTTCCCTGTACCCGGTCCGCCCGTCAAAATCATGACCGACGAGTTGATTGCTTGATCGATCGCTTCGATTTGCGTTTCCGCATAGTTGACTCCGAGACGTTCTTCCGCTTCGCCGAGTGCAGAACGCACTTCGGATGCCGGGAACCGTTCGCGTTTTTCCTGGGAAGCAATTAACGTCTCCAGCTTTGTCGCGATGCCGATTTCCGAATAATAAAGAGACGGCAAATAAAGGCGTGTCTGTTCCCCCGCCACTTTGCCTTCTTCGTTCAATTCGATCATCGCTTTTGAAATCACGTCGACCGGGATTTCCTCACGCTGGCTCGCTTCGAGCATTCGTTTGACGAGCGGGATAAGTTCCTTGGCATCCAAATACACGTGGCCATCCGACAAGGACGCTTGGTTCAACAAATACAAAATCGATGCTTTCACCCGGTCGGGATGGCTCCCGGTGATGCCGAGCTTGGCACCGAGTTCATCCGCACGGTGGAAGCCGACGCCTTCGATCTCTTCGATTAGGCGGAACGGGTTTTTTGTCAAGACGTCGATCGTCTCTTCACGGTACGCCTGGTAAATACGCATGCCGATCTGGGGACCGAAGCCCCAGTCATTTAACTGAATCATAACCCGCTCCAGTCCAAGGTTCAGCTGCAGCGTCGAACGGATCGTATCTTTCTTCTCATCCGACAATCGCGGAATGTCATCGAGCGCTTCCGGATCATCAAGGATTTTCCGGATCGCATCGTTCCCAAGCTGCGCGACAATCGTCTCCGCCGTCTTTCGTCCGATGCCGTGGAACATATCACTCGATAAATAATGGATGATGCCTTGTTCAGTGCCAGGCACTTCTTTCTTGAACGTCTCCACTTGGAACTGCACGCCATAACGCGGATGGTTTTTCACCACGCCAGTGAAGCGATATGTCTCTTCCAAAACGAGTGGCGGAAAATAGCCGGAAACGATGATTTCCTTGTCGCTATAGTGCGCATTCGTTTCCTGGATTTTCACTTTTGCGATGGAGAATAAATTGTCGGGGTTATGAAAAATGGAGACGATGGGACGCCCCAATATAAATTGGCTTTCCTGTTGGAATAAATCAATTTGCCTGGTCATGTCCATCGTCTCCTTAAGGGGTCATTGTCCGTTTTCGAGGCCTGAAGCGACCATGTTGTACACGTCGCGTGCCATGAAATTGTTTTCATCTAGCGTATACGCCTTCTTCAAGTGATGCAGGGCATCTTCCGTCCGGTCCGTCGAAACGGCGTATAAGACGCCGAGGTTATAGTGGCCATCAGATGATTCCGGCATCAATTCTACTGCTTTTTCAAGCTGTGGCTGTGCTAGCTCAAACAGTTCGAGCGTCGCAAGTGCAATACCGAATTCGAGGTGCGCCTGCTCGTCGTTGTCGTTGATTTCTACTGCACGCTGGTAATATGGCAGTGCTAGCTTATGCTGATCCATCCGGTTGAAGCATCTGGCAAGCATCAAGTGTGCATCGCCGCCTTCCAGTCCGTGATGGATCGCTTTTTCATAGATTTTCGCCGCTTCCGTAAAACGCTCCGCATTGAAATACAGATTCGCTAGACCGTAGTAAGCAGTCGCTGACGTCTCATCGAGTGTAATCGCTTTTTGGAACGCCCGCTCCGCACTTTCGATATCATTCACTTCCGTCAAAATGTGACCGAAGTTGATGAAACCAAGTGCGTCTTCCGGGTTTTCGTCAATCGCCTTCCCGAATGCTTGGAGCGCTTCTTCCATCTTGCCTTCTTGCAATTTCTTGATTCCGATTTCGTTGTAGTTCATGTCAAGCTCTCCCATTAACCGACGTACTCCAGACGCGCGCCATTTTTGAATACGTGATCGATCGTCCCGCCGCCGAGGCATTCTTTGCCGTCATAGAAGACGACTGCTTGGCCTGGCGTGATTGCACGTACTGGCTCGTCAAACGTCACCACTGCATGTCCGTCTTTCATTTCCACTGTGACGCCTGTGTCTTGCTGGCGGTAGCGGAATTTCGCTGTACAGTGGAACGTACCAGTTGGCGGTGTGTCAGACGTGAAGCTCAAGTCAACTGCCGTCAAGCTGTGTGAATATAGTGCATCGTGGTTGATGTTTTGACCGACATACAAAACGTTCTTCTCGAGATCTTTCCCGATGACGAACCACGGGTCGCCCGCTCCGCCGATGCCAAGGCCTTGACGCTGACCGATTGTGTAGTACATCAAGCCGTCGTGCGTGCCTTTTTTGACGCCATCAAGCGTTTCCATCGACCCAGGCTGTGCCGGTAAGTATTGGCCGAGGAATTCCTTGAAATTCCGTTCGCCGATAAAACAGATGCCTGTGGAATCTTTTTTCGTCGCTGTCGCAAGTCCTGCTTCAAGTGCGATTTCACGCACACGTTTCTTATCCATATGGCCGATCGGGAACATGACTTTCGTCAATTGCTCTTGGTTCAGCTGGTTCAGGAAATACGTTTGGTCTTTGTTGTCGTCATGACCGCGCAGCATTTTCGTTTCACCGCCTTCGGTATGGACTGCCTGTGCATAGTGGCCTGTCGCCAAATAATCCGCACCTAAGCTTAGCGCGTGCTCAAGAAATGCTTTGAATTTGATTTCTTTGTTACACATAACATCCGGGTTCGGCGTACGCCCTGCACGGTACTCGTCCAGGAAATACGTGAACACTTTGTCCCAGTACTGCTTTTCGAAGTTGACTGCGTAATACGGGATCCCGATCTGGTTACAGACGCGGATGACGTCTTCGTAGTCGTCCGTTGCGGTACAGACGCCGTTCTCATCCGTGTCATCCCAGTTTTTCATGAAGATGCCGATGACGTCATATCCTTGTTCTTTCAATAAATGTGCTGCGACAGACGAATCGACGCCGCCGGACATGCCGACGACCACCCGAGTTTCTGCCGGTGTTTTTGTTGTCATGTTTGTTCACCTCTATAGTTATTGCGCCAAGCGCTTCGTAATATCCGCTGTTTGTTCCGCGGCTTTTCCAACCAGTTCCTTTGTCAGTCCAAGACCGAAGCTGAAACGGATCGAGTTCCGCAGCTCTTCTGCGTCCTCGCCGTACATCGCGACAAGCACGTGCGATGGATCGATCGAGCCTGCTGTACAAGCGGATCCGCTGGAAGCGGAAACGCCTGCAAGGTCCAAGTTGACGAGGAACGATTCGATGTCGATGTTCGGGATACTGATGTTAAAGACGTGCGGCAATGTATCCGCACCGTTCTCCTTGAATGCCACGCCATGTTCATGAAGGACGGAACGGAACCGCTCTTTGTAGCTTTCGTAAAGCGCTGTTTTCGTCTGTTGTTCTTGTCCTGCGATTTCCACTGCTTTCGCGAATGCCAAAATCGCCGGAACGTTTTCTGTACCTGCACGGCGTTTCCGCTCCTGCTCTCCGCCGAAAAGAAGCGGTGTGAGAGGCGTACCTTTTCGTTGGTACAAGAAGCCGATACCTTTCGGGCCGTTCAATTTATGAGCGGAAACCGACAGCAAGTCCACTTGCAGCTCTTCCACATCGATGTCGATCAAGCCATAAGCCTGCACTGCATCTGTATGGAAAATCGTCTCTGTGTCTTTCAACAGCTCCCCTATTTCTTTGACCGGCTGAATTGTGCCGACTTCGTTATTTCCGAGCATAATGCTGACAAGTGCCGTGTCTTCCCGAAGAGCCGCTTTGACATCTTCGACTTTCACGCGCGCTTGTTCATCGACTGGCAAGTATGTCACTTCGTATCCTTGCTGCTCGAGCTTCTGGACAGCGTGAAGGACGGCGTGATGTTCGATTGCTGTCGTGATGATGTGTTTTCCTCCATGCTGTGCGACCGTTCCGAAAATGGCCAAATTGTCCGCTTCCGTGCCGCCACTTGTAAAGATGATTTCCGTATCGTCCGCATTGATGCTTGAAGCGAGCGTTCTGCGCGCCTGGTCAAGCATACGGCGTGCGTCCCGTCCCGTCCCGTGAATGCTCGACGGGTTGCCGTAAAACTCAGCCAGTGCCGCGCTGAATGTTTCGAGCACATCCGGGTGTATCGGCGACGTGGCTGCGTGGTCCAAATAAATTCTGTTCATCGTGTTAACTCCTTACTTTTACGTTCAGATGTAGAACATGTAATGTTCGGTTTCTTCATTGCCGTAATTGGCGAGGTCTTCCAATGTCGTCGTGTCGAGCACATTTTTTACTGCATCGCGGATTCTCGCCCACAACTGGCGCTGAGGCTGTTTCTCCTCTTCGATTCCTTCGACCGGCTGGATCGGTCCTTCAAGAATTCGGATGACATCGCCTGCAGAAATTTCGCTCGGTTTACGCGTCAGCATATAGCCGCCGTAAGCACCGCGGACACTCCGCACAAGTCCTGAATTCCGGAGTGGCGCAACAAGCTGCTCAAGGTACGCTTCGGACAATTCGTTATCTGCTGCAATCTTGCGGAGCGGTACCGGGCCTTCCCCGTATTGTTTTGCCAATTCAATCATTATAGTCAAGCCGTAACGGCCTTTCGTCGATATTTTCATAGTACACCTCTAGACATTTTTCCACTTCAAACAGTATAGCATATCCGCCGCAGAATGGACTTGTCATGACTTTCGGCAAGCAAAACGATATACTGAATTCCATGATGAAAGAACAAATGTACGGAGGGATCCATTTATGCATAACGAACCTTTGGCGTACCGGATGCGCCCGCGCAACATCGATGAAATCGTCGGGCAGCGTGATGTGATCGGCCCGGATACCGCGCTTTACAAAATGATCACGAACGGGCATGTTCCTTCCATGCTGCTGTACGGCGAGCCCGGAATCGGCAAGACGTCCATCGCCTATGCAATCGCTGGGACCTCTTCTCTCCCGTTCATCGCCTTGAACGCAACGACTTCAGGAAAGAAAGATATCGAGGAAGTTGTTAATGAAAGTCGGATCACAGGGAAAGTATTATTGTTCCTCGATGAGATCCACCGTTTCAATAAATTACAGCAAGACGCACTGCTGCCGCACGTGGAAAACGGCGCGATCGTCTTGATCGGTGCAACGACGGAAAATCCGTTCCATGACGTCAACCCGGCTATCCGCTCCCGCTGTGGTGAAATCAAACAACTGAAGCGGCTGGCGACAGAAGATGTCACGAAACTTTTGACGACGGCTGTAACGGATGAACAGCGCGGACTCGGCAAGGAATCAATCGAGATCTCCGAGCAGCAAATCCAGCGCATCGCAGAAGGATCGAATGGTGACGCCCGAAAAGCGTTGACGATGCTCGAATCAATTGTCATCGCATCGGACGAACGTGACGGCACTTACATCATTGAAGACTCGATGATTGAGCAGATGATCAAGCGAATCGGCCTCGTATCGGACAAGAAAGGCTCACACTTTTACAACCTCCTCTCCGCACTCCAAAAATCAGTGCGCGGCAGTGACATCAACGCAGCCATGTTCTACTTGGCGCATTTGCTAGAAAACGGAGATTTGACTGCTGTGACACGACGCTTACTCGTCATGGCATATGAAGACATCGGACTCGCGAATCCTGCGCTCGGCGGCCACGTCCTTGCCGCATGCCAGGCAGCTGATCGACTCGGCATGCCAGAAGCGCGTATCCCGCTCGCTCAAGCCGTTGCAGAAATGTGCTTGTCAGAGAAATCGAACTCTGCGTACCGCGCAATTGACGCAGCGACAGCCGCTATCCATAAAGGCCAAACCGGGGACATCCCTCTCCATTTGCGCGATACGCACTATGCAGGGAGCGCTGAGCTCGGACACGGCGGCTATCTCTATCCACACGATACTCCGATCGGCACATTCGGTGGATGGGTCGACCAAACGTACTTGCCGGATGAAATCAAGTCACTCGAGTTTTACAAACCGGTTGTGGCTGGTGAAGAGAAGAAATTTGCCGGGATCTACGAGAAATTGAAATCGTTCCGGAAAAAGAAGAAATGAAAAAAGTCCGTCGCACCCGAGATTTGTTGGGTGGGACGGGCTTTTTTTGGTTGGTTGTGCATTTTAACCGGGGATCCGCGGCGGATAACCGGGCATCCGGCATTTCAATGGGCCGATAAATGGCGTTCGCTGAAGTTTAACTTGGATTCATCCACATTTAACTGGCGTTCATCAAAGTTTAAGCGGCATTCACCCATCGCACTCACGCGACAACCATCACTTCCGAACGCGTTCGATATGGATATCTTTCGTGATGTCGTTAATGACCCAGCTCGCGCAGATCAAGCCGACAGTTGACGGTGTGAAAGCATTTGAAGCTGGTGGCATTTGTGCTTTTCGGATCGCGGCTTCCGGTTTTCCGACCGTTTCGACGACGTCTTCACGGACGACAATCGGGCTCTCGTCCGAGAAGACGACCGGGATGCCTTTGCGGATACCGGCCGCACGCAATTTCTTACGGATGACTTTCGCAAGTGGATCCGTGTGCGTCTTCGAGAAGTCTGCGATCTGGAAACGTGTTGGATCTGTCTTGTTCGCAGCACCCATGCTTGCGATGATTTTCACACCGCGTCTATAACATTCGATCATTAAATGTACTTTGTAGATCATCGTATCGGAAGCGTCGATGACATAATCCGGCTTGTAGCTGAAAAATTCTTCGCACGTTTCTTCCGTGTAGAACATGTGGAGTGAGATTACTTCACATTCTGTGTTGATGTCCGCAATGCGGCGTTTCATGACTTCAGCCTTCGATTGGCCGATCGTTGAAAGGTTCGCAACAAGCTGACGATTGATGTTCGTGATATCGACATCGTCTTTATCGACGAGGATGATGCGGCCGACTCCGCTCCGTGCACATGCTTCTGCAGCGAATGAACCGACTCCTCCAACGCCGAGAATCGCAACGGTCTTGCCGCGGATCATGTCGACTCCTTCTTTCCCTACCGCTAATTCATTTCGTGAAAATTGATGTAACATACGTGGCCCTGCCCTTCAGTTTCATTAGAATCCTTTCGATTATAACGAAAGAAAAACCCTTCGACAATAGATGCGAAGGGTTTGATAGTTGTTAAGTAAAAGAATCCCAAGCGTGCCGTCTTTTGTGGTGCGCATCGCTTTGAACCCGCTTTAAGCAGGTGGGTGACCTCTCCATCACTTATAACTTCCTCCGAGAAGGCCTGTTAGCCATGATGAAATTCAGTCTCCCTACGACAATATGTTGGGTCAAAACTGAATTGCTAAAAACGAACACATCAGGATTCTTATTAATTAATATGTTAGCACACAGTCAGAGTTTGTACAAGGGTTTTACTCTGATGCTTTCGAATTATTCTGAATACTGACCGATAGACTCAATTCTTCCAACTGGTCCTGGGATACGCCGCTCGGTGCAGACATCAACAAGTCGCTCGCACTTGCCGTTTTCGGGAACGCGATCGTATCGCGCAAGTTCGTACGACCCGCAAACAGCATCACTAAGCGATCTAGACCGAATGCAATGCCTCCATGCGGCGGTGTACCGAATTCGAATGCTTCCATCAAGAAACCGAATTGGGCTTGTGCTTCTTCTTTCGAGAATCCAAGCGCTTGGAACATTTTCTCTTGGATTTCACGTTTGTAAATACGTGAAGATCCTCCGCCAAGCTCGTAGCCATTGAGCACAAGGTCATATGCTTGCGCGCGGACATTTTGTGGCTCAGTCAACAATTTATCGATATCTTCCTCGAATGGCATTGTGAACGGGTGGTGCGCTGCAGAGTAACGTCCTGCTTTTTCATCGTACTCAAGAAGCGGCCAGTCTGTAATCCAAAGGAACTTGAAGACAGAGTTATCGATCAAGCCAAGGTCTTTACCGAATTTCAAACGCAAAGCACCGAGTGCATCTGCAACAACTGATTTTTTATCAGCGACGAACAGAAGAAGGTCTCCCGCTTCTGCATCAGCATGTTGTAGCAAGTCATCCGCATGCCCTTCGAAGAATTTCGCGATCGGGCCTTTGACGCCTCCTTCTTCGACTTTCAGCCAAGCAAGACCTTTCGCTCCGTAACGCGCAGCGAATTCGCCAAGTGCGTCGATGTCTTTACGCGAGTATTTCGCAGCTTCGCCTTTGACGTTGATCAATTTCACTTGACCGCCGTTTTCGATTGCGCCAGAGAACACTTTGAAAGAAGAATCTTTCACAAGCTCCGACACATCGATCAGCTCGAGGCCGAAACGGACGTCCGGCTTGTCCGAACCGTAACGTCCCATCGCTTCCATGTAGCTCATGCGCTGGAATTTTGGCTCGACATCGATGCCTTTAATTTGTTTCATCAAACGGACCATCAAGCGTTCGTTCATCTCGATGATTTCGTCCATCGACATGAAACTCATCT
This sequence comes from Planomicrobium sp. YIM 101495, assembly GCF_009707665.1. Classification (GTDB taxonomy): domain Bacteria; phylum Bacillota; class Bacilli; order Bacillales_A; family Planococcaceae; genus Planococcus. The sequence continues at coordinate 287,683 of NZ_WLZW01000001.1, read as the reverse complement.
CCATATCGATTTGCGTGAATTCCGGCTGGCGGTCTGCACGCAAATCTTCATCACGGAAACAACGTGCGATCTGGAAGTATTTATCGAAACCAGACACCATCAGCAACTGCTTGAATAGCTGTGGCGATTGTGGAAGTGCATAAAACTCTCCGTCGTGTACGCGGCTCGGCACAAGATAGTCACGTGCCCCTTCAGGTGTAGACTTCGTCAAAATTGGCGTTTCCACTTCAAGGAAGCCTTCCTGGTCAAGGAAATCACGGATTGCTTTCGTGATATCGGAACGCATTTTCATCGTTTCGAACATTACCGGACGACGCAAGTCCAAGTAACGGTATTTCAAGCGCAAGTCTTCCGACACATCCGAATCGTTCTCGATTGCGAACAACGGGTTTTTCGCTGCGTTGATGATTTCAGCGTTTGTCACTTGAATTTCAACTTTCCCTGTTTTCATGGAAGCGTTTTGCTGGCCTTCTTGCCGCTCAACAACCAATCCTTCGATGTGAACAACGAATTCGTTGCGCAATTTCTCGCCAATCTGTGTCGCTTGTTCTGAGATTTCCGGGTTGAAGACGATTTGTACCAAACCGCTCCGGTCGCGGACGTCGACAAAGATCAATCCCCCAAGGTCACGACGCTTCTGCACCCAACCTTTCAAACTGACGCGCTGCCCAACCAACGTTTCGTTCACTTCTCCACAATAATGCGTTCTAGACATCATTTTTCCTCCTTCTGCCGTTTCGATTGGATCGCTTCCGCCATTTCTTCAAATGACACTTCCATTTGTTCACCTGTCGCCATTTCTTTCAGTGCTGCTTTCCCGCTCTGCAATTCACTCTCGCCGATGATGATGACGAACGCGGCTTGTTTGCGGTCAGCTGATTTCATCTGCGCTTTCAGCTTGCGGCCCGTGTAATCCATATCAGCCGAGATGCCAGCTTTACGCAGTTGCTTGACAGTGCGGACCGCCTGCTCTTTCGCCGACTCATCCATCGCGATGACATAAGCGCCGAGCGTATCTTGTTGACCGACTTGAACCTTCTCCATCTCAAGTGCAAGCAAGAGACGTTCGATGCTCATCGCAAAGCCGATCCCTGGAGATTCGGGTCCACCCAAATCTTCCACGAGGCCGTTGTAGCGTCCGCCGCCCGCAAGTGTCGTGATGGCGCCGAACCCTTCTGCATCGCTCATGATTTCGAATGCTGTGTGGTTATAGTAATCAAGTCCGCGTACCAAGTTCGCATCTTCGACAAACTCGATGTCCAAAATGTTCAAGTACGCTTTCACTTTGTCGTAATATGCTTTTGATTCTTCGTTCAAGTAATCAGCAAGTGATGGAGCCGTCGCCATCAACTCGTGGTCGCGGTCTTTTTTGCAGTCCAGGATGCGCAGCGGGTTCTTCTCAAGACGCACTTGGCAATCTTCACAGAACTCATCGATACGCGGCGCAAAGTGTTTGATCAACGCTTCTTTGTGTGCGCTGCGGCTCTCTGTGTCACCAAGCGAGTTGATGACGAGACGTAAGCTCTTCAGTCCTGCAGAACGGTAAATTTCCATTGAGAGTGCAATGACTTCCGCATCGATCGCTGGATCTTTCGAGCCGATCGCTTCGACGCCGAACTGGACGAACTGGCGCATGCGGCCAGCTTGTGGACGTTCGTAACGGAACATCGGACCCGTGTAGAATAATTTCACCGGCTGATCCGGCTCGCCGAACAATTTGTGCTGGACGTAGGAACGGACGACCGGCGCTGTTCCTTCAGGGCGCAACGTGATCGAACGGCCTCCACGGTCCTCGAATGTGTACATCTCTTTTTGGACGATGTCTGTCGTATCCCCGACACCGCGCTGGAACAATTCCGTATTCTCGAAAATTGGTGTACGGATTTCCTTATATTGATACAAACGGCAAATGTCGTACATCTTCTGCTCGACTTCCTGCCATTTCGCTGCTGCTTCCGGCAAAATATCATTCGTGCCGCGTGGCGCTTGAATCCCCATTTCCTTCACTCCTCATTTTTTCCAAATAAAAAAGCCCTCGCCCTTGCGCTATGCAAGGGACGAGAGCTAGCTAGCTTCCGCGGTTCCACCCTAGTTGATGCCAAAAAAACTTCACGACATCCTCTTTGTCCGGATAACGGCCGGGGTCCGTCCTTTCCTAATAAGTTTTTCGCGAAACTTTTCAGAAAGAAGCCTCTTAAGTGTTTTTCATCACACCGTTCTGCAGGAAAGCTTTCAGCCCAAGGCTTTCCCTCTCTTTTCAGTCCCGAATACGATTACTTTCTTCGTCATCAGCATTAAAATTGTTTGAACTATAATAATGATAATCTTAATGAACTGCGCAGTCCTTTGTCAACCTTTTTTGACAAACGCGTTTGTTTTTCAGATAATAAGACCATGCAAATCTCAAGGAGGTGTCCAATGAAGCATAAATGGCTGGCAGCACTCATGATTGTTTTACTTTTTTCTTCAACAGCCATTCCATTCCAGAAAGACCCGATCGTCCATGCAGAAAGTGGAACAGTAGAGATCTCGGAGAACTCCGTGAACATGCGTTCCGGCCCGGGTCTGTCCTATTCCGTCATCAGCTCGCTGAAGAAAGGCGATACCGGTGCAGTACTTTCCCGAAGCGGTGACTGGATCCACTTGGATACACGAGATGGCAGCGGCTGGGTCGCTTCCTGGCTGACAACAGCTGAAGCAGAACAGACTGCACAGAAAGGCCAGACAGCCGTGTCTTCTGTAAACCGACTGAACGTTCGCACGCAGCCTGACCTCAATGCATCTGTACTGACGCAGATGAATGCAGGCGAACAGGCAGACTTGATTTCATTCAACGGTGACTGGGCGGAAGTCAATTTCCGCAACACACAAGGATTTGTTTCCACACAATACATAAGCATTTCAGACAGCAACGCACCGGCACAAACAAATTCCGAAAGTGCAGCAGCGGCTTCTTCTTTTGAAATCGCGGTCTCTGGACTGAATGTCCGCACCGAACCTGATCTGAATTCGAAGAAAATCGGCACCGTTCGGAAAGCGGAAGTTTATCCCGTCCTTGAAATGTCCGGCAACTGGGTGAAAATTTCACTGAATGATTCCGAAAGCGGCTGGGTCTATTCGTTTTACGGACACTTGTCCAGCCAAGACGCAACAGCCGTTTCATCAGATGAGACTGGCTCAGTGACCGTCACGAGCGACGGCACCAATATTCGTGTGGATGCTTCCACTTCATCTGCTGTCCTGGCGCGTCTTGATGCCGGGACCGTCCTGCAGGTCGCCGGTTCCACTTCGGACTGGTATGAAGTTCGTCTGCCAAACGGCCGCACCGGCTACGTTGCCGGATGGGTCGTAACCGATGGCGAAAGTTCGGAGCAGCTAGTCGAGAAAAAAAATGTCGACCGCCAACGAGGGACATTGAACGGTTTGACGATCGTTCTCGACCCTGGCCACGGCGGCAATGACGGCGGGACAGTCGGCGTCCGCCAAACAGCTGAGAAAGGATTGACGCTGAAAACTGCCGAGATCCTTTCCCACCACTTGCGTGCAGCAGGTGCGAACGTATTACTGACACGTCAGTCGGATGTTTACGTCGACCTTCGTAAACGCGTATCGATCGGCCATCAAGCCGGTGCGGATGCATTCATCAGCATCCACTACGATTCGACCGAAGATCGCAGCGTCTCCGGCTTCACTTCCTACTACATGCACGATTACCAGGAAGAATTAGCTGCTTACGTCAATCACGGACTTGGCCAGAAATTATCGCTCCGTGACCGCGGCACACAACCCGGAAATTATTTAGTGCTTCGTGAAAACAGACAGCCTGCCATTCTCGTAGAACTTGGATTTTTGAGCAACTACGCGGAAGAACGTGTCGTTTCCACTAGCCATTTCCGCGAACAAGCAGCACTCGGATTATATGAAGGCATTATCGATTACTTCGATGCCCAATTGGATTGACCATTCCTCCTAAATAATGACAGTGACAAAACAAGGACTGCCCCGAAGGTCATGAGTCATGACTTCTCAGGGCAGTCCTTATTCATTGTTTTTCAAAAGCGCACTGTGCCATTCGGTTCCTTTTCCTCACAATAAAACTGCCCGGAAGAAACAGTTATTCCGGGCAGTTTTATTCATTTTTTGGATTCTACGACAAGCGTCACAGGACCGTCATTAATGAGCTGTACGTCCATCATGGCTCCGAAAACACCCGTTTCAACTTGAAGGTTACGACTCCGCAACGCTTCATTGAATTGGTTCCATAACGGTTCCGCTACTTCGGGACGCGCCGCTTCGATAAAGCTCGGACGGCGGCCCTTGCGGATATCTCCGTACAAAGTGAACTGGGAGATGGAAAGGATCGCACCACCCACTTCATCGATCGAACGGTTCATCTTGCCTTCCTCATCTTCGAACAAACGCAATCCGGCGATTTTATTCGCCGCATATTCGACATCAGCTTTCGTGTCGTCGTGTGTGATGCCGACGAGCAGGACGAAGCCTGACTCGATCGCACCCGTCACTTCGCCTTCAACCGTGACCGATGCCTGTTTGGATCGTTGTAGGACAATGCGCATAAAGCACCCTCAATTCGTGACACGGACGACCGAGTAGACGTCCGGTATTTGTTTGACCCGCTCGACTACGCGGTTCAAGTGTTTGATGTGCGGAATCATGATCGTCATATTGATGGTCGCGATTTTGTTGTTATCTGCACGGCCACTGACTGCACTGATCATCGTCTTGGTCTCGCTGACCATGTGCATCACTTCGTTGATCAAGCCGGCACGATCATACGCTTCCACTTCGATATCGATCTGGTAGGATTTGTTTTCAGGCAAGCCTGCATTTTCCCACTCGACTGCGATCAGGCGATCCGATTCATCCGCATTGACGTTCGGACAATCAGCACGGTGGACGGAAACGCCCCGTCCTTTTGTGATAAAGCCGATGATGGCGTCCCCAGGTACCGGATTACAGCACCGGGACAGGCGGATCATCATGTTGTCGATGCCTCTGACAAGTACACCGGTTTCTGTATATTTCGGCGGTGTAGAGAATTTCTTCTCTGCTGTCACTTTTTCGATGCTCTCTTCCTGTTCGCGTTCTTTCCGCAACTTCTCCGCTAGACGGTTGACGACTTGCTGTGCCGAGATGCCGTTGAACCCGACTGCGGCATACATGTCTTCTTCTCCTGCAAAGTTATATTTTTCGATGACGCGCTTGATGTTTGCCGGAGACAAAATATCTTTCAGCATGAATTCCTGCGCTTTGATTTCCTTTTCGATCAATTCTTTTCCTTTAGACACGTTGTCTTCACGCAGGGCCTTCTTGAAATATTGCTTGATCTTATTCTTGGCCTGCGTCGACTTGGCGATCTTCAGCCAGTCCCGGCTTGGTCCTGCCGTCTGCTTGGACGTCAAGATTTCGACGATGTCGCCGGTCTTTAGTTCATGATCGAGCGGAACCATCTTGCCGTTCACTTTCGCACCGATCGTTTTGTTCCCGACTTCTGAGTGGACGCGGTAAGCAAAGTCGATCGGGACAGAGCCTGCCGGAAGTTCAACGACATCCCCTTTTGGCGAGAATACGTACACCATGTCTGAGAATAGGTCGAATTTCAATGATTCCATGAATTCTTCCGCGTTATCGGACGCGTTCTGGAAGTCGAGGATCTCACGGAACCAGCTAAGGCGTGAATCGACGGTATTGTTCGGCTTATCGATCGTCTTGCCTTCTTTGTAAGCCCAGTGTGCCGCGACCCCATACTCGGCGATCCTGTGCATTTCATCCGTACGGATCTGCACTTCAAGCGGGTCCCCTTGTGGCCCGATGACCGTCGTATGGAGCGATTGGTACAAGTTCTGCTTCGGCATCGCGATGTAGTCTTTGAAACGACCAGGCATCGGCTTCCAAGTCGAATGGATGATTCCAAGTACTGCGTAACAGTCCTTGATACTAGGCACAGTAATCCGGACCGCCAGCAGATCATAGATTTCGTTGAATTGCTTGTTCTGCAGCACCATTTTTTTATAGATGCTGTAAATATGTTTTGGCCTACCGTATAAATTTGCCGTGATATCCACATCGTCCAACTGCTTCTGGATCTCATCGATGACATCGTTCAGATACGCTTCGCGCTCGGCCCGCTTTTTCTTCATCAAATTGACGATGCGGTAATATTGCTGCGGATTCAAATAACGGAGTGCTGTATCTTCAAGCTCCCACTTGATCGTATTGATCCCGAGACGGTGCGCAATCGGCGCAAAAATTTCCAGTGTTTCACTCGCTTTTATGCGCTGCTTTTCAACAGTCTGGTATTTGAGCGTCCGCAAGTTGTGCAGCCGGTCAGCCAACTTGATCAAGATCACACGAATGTCTTCAGCCATTGCCACAAACATCTTCCGGTGGTTCTCTGCCTGTTGCTCTTCTTTTGATTTGTATTCGATTTTACTCAGTTTTGTTACGCCATCTACGAGCATGGCCGTCTCTTCGTTGAAGTCCCGGACGAGATCTTCCCGGCTGACGTCGGTGTCCTCGACGACATCGTGAAGAAAGCCTGCCGCTACCGTTGCCGGATCCATTTGCAGCTCTGCGAGGATGCTCGCCACTTGTACGGGATGGATTATATAAGGCTCTCCGGACTTACGGAACTGCCCCATATGAGCGTCGTAGGCTATGTGATATGCCTTGCGGATGGTTTCAACATGCTCTTCATTCATGTATGAAGCAACCATTTCAAACACATCTTCAGCTGTTCTCACTGTAATATTCGCCATATTCGCCCACCTTGTCTTCTTTTTATCAATATCAGATTATATCTCTTTATTATATGAAAATACCGACAAAATTGCAAAGTACGGAAGCGCTTACCTTTTCTCTAAAGAAAAAGCTTCACCGTCCGGTCACAAATTTGTCATTTTGAGCGGCACAGGAGCCGAATCGACGCTTTCGATCTTGTCCACGTGGACCGATGTCGCCGCATTCTTCCCACCAGCAACTGACAGATCGAACGACGCAGTCCGGAAACCTGTGAATAAGCCATTAGCGATAGCGACATGCCGTGCCCGGAATTGGACGGCTGCCGCTGGATCGTTGTCGTAATCGTAAGCCGGATCTCCGGCGAACAGAAAACGGTTGACTGCGACATTCGTGTAGCCGGAAATGACGAGCGCACGTGGTGTCGACCTCTCGTACAAAGCAGTCCTGATCGGTGCTACCGCAATAAGTCGCTGCGCCTTTATGTGATAGGCAGAACATGAGATTTCTTCTCCCGCACGGTGATGACCGATGTGCCGGAAGTTGAAGGAGCGGTTATCGTTGACCGACAAATGGCCGGAAATGAAGACGCCGCTCGCAGCGGATGACTCCTTGTGCGCTTTGATTTCCACCCCGCCAAAACACCGGGTGGTGGAATTGTTCAGCAGCCAGACGAAACGTGAGCCGTCATCCACTTCTATGCCGTTCGAATTCGCCGCGCCTTTCGCGTGCGAGCGCCCACTCGGATCACAAAAATGGCTATTCGAAATGAACAAGTGATCACTATGATGCGTCGTCACGCCATCATCGCCGAATCCGTATCCACTGACACGGTCGAGCCATATGTACTGGCACCCTTTACGCGCCCGCATGCCGTCTCCGCCGTAATTATAAAGCGGTGACGTAAGATCGAAGCAATGAAGTCCTGGGTCGATGCCGACGACTTCTTTGACCCAGCCGAATTGGACGTTCGCATACGTCAGACAGCTCGATGCATTGCCAATGCCTTTTGTCTTCATCGTCTCCGGCAAACGGCCTACATTCCAGTCAAGGCCGATCCGCTCCACCGAAATGTGGCTGTTTCCTTTAGCATGATTCCGGTTCGTCAAGAGCCTTCGTCTTCTCGGAGCCGAATCGTCCAGCCGGATGACCGTCCTTCCTTTTCCACATCCCGTCAAACGTGTCCACGACGGCACACGCAGCCCATCCACCAGAAAAATTCCGGGTGGCACATGAACGTGTACATTGCCGTTGCCAAACGCTTTGATGAACGCTTTTGTGCAGTCCGTCACTCCATCGCCCACCGCTCCGTAATGTGTCACATCACGTACTTCGGTCGTTATCGCAAGCAGCTTGTCGTATTCCGCATCGAGGAGTGGCTTCCACACTGGATACCAGTCATCTCCTTCAACTTTGGCACATAGGTGATCAGCATCCGCTACTTCGTAAGTCGTCCCGAATTTTGCCCAGGAACGTTCAATCAATGTTCTTTTCGCGTAGGGCGTCTGTTCTGCGACGCCTGTCCGGATTCCTTCGAACAATGCATCCGTCTCCGCTGTCACCTCAGCGAGCGAAGGCTCCCCTTGAAAAATCGCGGCGAGCAGCTCCCGGTTCTTCCCGGGATCATGATACTTCGTCAATTCCATGCCCGTTGCCTCCCTTTAGTCGTTGGTTCCTCTATTATAAACTACAGATGCAGTGTTCCGTAACCTAGCCATGTTTCTGCGTCTCTTCAAGAAATTCCGATGGATCTTCCACTGTCAGGGACGAATTGCAGCTATTTTCCCGAAAATCAAAAATCTCCCTGCAAATAGGTTGCAGGGAGACTACAGGATGTCAGTATGAGATGAGTGTATGGACATCATAACCAACCATCTGGTCACGTCCGTCAAGGTATGTCAATTCGATCAAGAATGCACAGCCGACCACGATGCCGCCCAATTGCTCGACAAGCTTGATCGTTGCACCGATTGTACCACCAGTTGCAAGAAGGTCATCTGTGATCAAAACGCGTTGACCAGGTTTGATCGCATCTTTGTGCATCGTCAAGACATCTTTGCCGTATTCAAGGCCGTATTCCGCACGGATGACTTCGCGTGGCAACTTTCCTTCTTTGCGAACAGGTGCAAATCCGATTTCCAGCGCATAAGCAACTGGGCAACCGATGATGAAGCCGCGTGCTTCCGGTCCGACGATAACTTCCGCTCCAACCGTTTTTGCATAAGCGACGATTTGGTCAGTCGCATACTTGTACGCTTTTCCGTCGTCCATGATGGACGTGATGTCTTTGAAACGGATGCCTGGTTTCGGCCAATCTTCTACAATCGTTACATAGTTCTTCAAATCCATATCTTTTCTTCCTCCTTGGCTGATACCCGTGTATCAAACCACTGTTTTAAATCTCTATAGGATGCATATAATAGCTTCTGTTCCAATGCCATCCGTGCTTCCCGCGCACTGTACGCAGGGGCTTCGGACAAGTTCCGCTTGCTTGGAGTTTCAGCGATTTCCGTCAGTCCATTTTTAAGTGTAACAAAATCAAGTTCAAAAAACACCTGCAACATGAAGAATAAAGTCTCTTGGCTCCACCCTTTATGTTTGGCGAGCGCATCTCCATCTTTTTTGAAGTCGAACGATCCACGCTGTTTGATAAACGAAAACAGCCAGCCAAATTGCTCACGTGTCGGAATCTGCTCGAAGTAATGCGATTCCTTCGTGTAGAAATGGGCATAGATGCGCTTGGGCTTCAAATATGTCAGGACCTCTTCCAGCTGCGTCTCAGACTCTGGCAAATCAAGCAGTACTAAGTGATCAATCGGTGTTTCAAACTGATCCAAGTCTTTCGCAAGACGTACAGGATGCGTCAGTAGCGAATGGAATACGGCCGGCGTTTCATCTCTGAAGGCAAGATAAAGTTGGTGTTTCTCTGGAATCGTCGAAGCCCATCGTGCCACTTGACGAATGCCACGAATATCGAACAACTGCCATTCATCTGTTCGGATGTCTTCCAACATCAATTGGGGCTTTTTATTGCCTTTCCACTCATTGACCTGCAAATCACCGATCACATCGATCTTCACGTCCGGCGTCAACTCGTCCCCAATCGGCCCTTTTCCGAATCCGACCGCATCAACTGAAGAGACACCATCCGTCAATTCCATCTTCAAATGGTTTTGGGCAGCACCAATTTTTCGGATCGACGTCACTTTTACACCTGTTAAATAAAACTTCGGCTTCGCAAAGCCCATGCCGAATGGTGCCAGCCTGCGGATCGATTCAATCGTTTCCACAGAAATTTCGTCCATCTTCACTGGAATATCAATTTGCACGACCGGAATGAGCTGCTCCGCTGTCAAACCAGCTTCTGCTTGCTCATTCAAGCGAGCCGTCAGCTGTTCGACGTCAGCCGCCTCAAGCGTCATCCCCGCAGCCATAGGGTGGCCACCGAAATGCGGAAGAATGTCGCGGTTCTTTGCAAGCTCTGCGTACAAGTTAAAGCCTTCAATACTCCGCGCTGAACCTTTCGCCTTACCAGTCTCATGATCAAGAGACAAAACAATCGTCGGACGGTAAAATTGCTCTGTAATCTTCGACGCAACGATGCCGACAACTCCAGGGTTCCAGCCTTCCTGTGACACAACAATCACATGCGGTGGTCCATCTGGATACGCCTGCTCCACTTGGGATACCGCTTCATCTGCAATCTGTTTGACGATTGCTTGCCGTTCTTTGTTCAAGACATCAAGCGCTGACGCAAGTTCACGCGCACGCGCCGGATTCTCTGTCATAAACAGATCAACAGCTGGCCCTGCATCTTGCAGACGGCCGATCGCATTGATCCGCGGACCGAACTGGAAACCAATCGACTCTTCCGTGATTTCATGCTGTTTCGTACCGGATACTTCCGACAGCGCATGGATCGCCGGACGCGGCGTGGAACGCAACGCTTCCAATCCCCGTTTGACGAGCAGGCGATTTTCATCATGAAGCGGCACAAGGTCGGCGATCGTGCCGATTGCTGCGAGCTCATAAAGATGGTCCGGCTCATCCTCATAAAGCGCTTGGGCCATTTTGAACGCAACACCAACCCCGGCAAGCTCTCCGAACGGATAATTCCCTTCAGGATGACGTGGGTGGACAACCGCCAGTGCATTCGGCATTACGTCCCCAATGTCGTGGTGATCCGTGATGATGACATCCATCCCAAGTTTGTTTGCGAAATCGACTTGCTCAACCGCTGAAATGCCATTATCAACCGTGACGATCAGCTTCGTGCCCTCATTGAACGCTTCTTCGAAAAGTTCAACGTGCGGGCCGTAACCATGACGGAAGCGGTTCGGAATCTTGAAATAAGCATCCGCTCCCAAGTCTTCCAGCACCGTCATCATCACAGTCGTACTCGTCACACCATCGGCATCATAATCGCCGTACACAAGAATCTTTTCTTCCTGCTCGATTGCAGTGCGGATCCGTTCGACCGCTCGATCCATATCTTTCATCATAAAAGGATTATGTAAAGTTCCTTCACCCACTGCAAGCAATGCGTCCGCTTCTTCAGCAGTTTCAATGCCACGTGCAACTAAAATTTTGGCAACCACAGACGGGATCGCGCATGCTTTCTGCAATGTTTCGACAAGTTCATTGTCCGGCGCAGCTAAACGCCATCGCTTTTTTGATTCAATCATGTTTAGTCACTTCCTCAATTGAACATTATACAGCATCCGGGCGGGATATAAACATATACGGTGTTTTGAGATAACATCCGGGTATCAGCTGCCTACATTTCGGAGAGGCGAGTTCAGTTATGGTTGAGTATAACTGAGTTGATGTCTCATGTGCGAGATGAACTAGAAATCGGCTGACCTGCATTCCAGAGTTTCACGTGCTGGAGGAGCAAACCCGAGCCTCCTCGGTTGCTTGCGCAACCTGTGAGGTCTCGGATTCCCTCTGATACTCCGGCACATTCACTCTTCCATTCCGGCTCAGCTCGTTCGAGAACGAGAGAGGTGTAGAATGCTGGGAATTTGGATGATCCAGGCGTAGCAGCCATCGTCGCATTCTCACAGAAGGTGCCGGCTAATTGGTGAGAATTGCAATTTTCGTGCTGATTCTGGATTTAGTCGCGACTCAGATTTTCCACTCTTGAAAATGAGCGAGTCGATGATGCATATCGTACCTCAAGCCGGCAAAGTCGTAATCCGACAAAAATTTGTCTCTCCCATTCACTTTTCCTCCTTCAACATCAAAACCACAGCGGCCTACGCAGTCAGCCGCCCAGACATTTAACTCAACACCAGCAATAGAATGAAATGAACATTCCATCTTACCTCCACTTCTCCCACACAAAGCGAAGGAGATGGTTTGGACTGGGCGGAGGAAGAAGACGAGCGTCCTTCAGCTTGGCTTCTTCCGGGAGCCTTGTCCGAAGCGACGGCGCAGGAACATTGGCCGGAGGAAGTCCGGTCGATGTTTCTGCGACGAAGCAGCGAAGCGATGCAGGAGCACTGTTTGTCCACACCCCCTCTCTTCGGCTCTCACTCTTACACTCCACGAAACAAAAAAACAGAAGCCGCACTTACCGACTCCTGCCCACTTTTACATCCGTCAAATCTTCCGCTCTTCACCATTCAGCCCATCATCAGCCGAATCCGACGTAATAACCACCGGATCCGGGTCGACGCCCGCTTTCTGGTACTCGCTGATTTCGTTCTGCTGCGTCGCAATCAAGGTTTCTTTGACTGTAATCTCTTTCTCAAGCGCCTTCACTTTCCAGCGCAAGCCGTACAAGCGCCCTAAAGCAAATACACCACTCAGCAAGAATCCGAGAAGCGCCGAACCAAGAATGACTAGAATCAGTGGCAACTCCGCTTCGCCGAATAAGTAATTGACTGGTACAGAGTCAACATTGGCGACCGCAAAAATTGCGATGATAACTGAAAATAAAAGTCCAAGTAAAATGAGCCATTGCATTTTCATTCGTCCATCTCCCCTTTCGTAAATAAAAAAATGGAACAAGGTCATTTTAACTATACCCAGTTCCATTTCCTTTATAAACTTATACGACAGGCTCGTCAGAACCCCACTTAGTTTGTTCTTCGATTTTCTCGATGTCAATCGGGCCTTTTTTGTTCAATTGACGTTTCTTCAGGACCAACCAAAGCTGTGCAGCAATGAAGACTGAAGAATACGTTCCTGCAAGAAGACCGATCAAGAGTGCGATCGAGAAGTTCGTAATGGAAGGTGCACCGAAGAAAATAAGTGCAACAACCACGAAGATGACGGTTAGGACCGTGTTGACAGAACGCGTCAACGTCTGGCGCAGAGAAGTATTGACGATGCTTTCCAGCTGGCCGACATCTTCGACTTTCTTCATGCGCCGCAAGTTCTCGCGGATCCGGTCAAAGGTGACGATCGTATCGTTGATTGAATACCCGACGATGGTCAGGACAGCCGCAATGAAGGTGATATCGACTTCCAGCCGCAACAAACTGAAGATAGCGACGATAATGAAGGCATCATGTACAAGCCCGACAATCGATGCGACACCCATGCGCCATTCAAAGCGGAAGGCGACGTAAATGATGATTCCAATTGATGCAAGCAACAATGCATAAATCGCATTTTGCGCAAGCTCGCGTCCGACTTTGGAAGATACTGTTGAAACGTTCGGCTCAGCGCCGTAAGCTTCCATGACTTCCTGCTTCAGCGCGTTGACTTCTTCTTGGCTGAATTCCTCTGCATAGCGGCTGACCGCGATATTACCGGCATCGCCTGAAATGACGACATCGGCTGCATAGCCTTGCTCTTCAAGGAATTGTTCCACTTCCTGCTGGGACAACGCATTTTCGGATGTGATTTCCACACGTGTACCACTTGCAAAATCGATGCCGAGGTTCAGGCGGAAAATCCCGATGACCGCCATCCCGGCAATGATCAACACCGCTGAAGCGATGAAGAATTTGTTCCGATGCCCTGCGAAGTTAAGTCGGTCGAAGCGTGTTGGCAAGTCCGTCAGCTCCAAGCCATCTTCTTCCGGATAAATATCTTTTTTCCGTATGCCGAACAAACCGGTTTTTCCGTCAAGCAAGCCGCTGTTGACCCATAGACCGAGCAGCAGGCGTGAGCCCCAGACTGCTGTCAGGAATGACACCAGGATCGAAATGATCAAGAGTGTCGCAAACCCTTGTACAGAACTCGTTCCAAAGATGAACAAGACGATCGCTGCGATCATTGTCGTGACGTTGGCATCAAGAATTGCAGAGAACGAAGATGCTGCTCCTGCCTTGAAGGCGTCTTTGACCGACTTGCCGATCTTGATTTCCTCCCGGATCCGTTCGTACGTAATGATGTTGGCATCGACTGCCATCCCGACCCCAAGCATGATTGCTGCAATCCCTGGCAATGTCAGGACGCCGCCGATCATTTCGAAGACAAGCAGAATCAGATAGGTGTAAACAGTCAAAGTAACGAGTGCGATGACGCCTGGCAAACGGTAGTAAATGACCATGAACAGTAAGATCAGGCCAACCCCGATGAATGCCGCTCTCACTGTCTGGTCGAGTGCTTGTTCACCGAACTGAGCACCGACAGATGTCGAATAGATTTCCTCGAGTTTTACAGGCAGTGCACCGGCATTCAAAATTCCAGCAAGCTGCTGTGTTTCCTCCACTGTAAACGATCCGGAGATTTCTACCGTTTGCGAATTGATACGGTTCCGTACACTCGGTGCCGAAACGAATTTCGGATCCGGCTTCATGCGTTCTTCCTTATAGGAATCGACGCCTTCCTCAAAGTCCAGCCAGATGACAAGGACGTTGTCTGGTGCTGGCATGGAAGCGATCTGTTGCGTCACTTCCGCGAACTTGCCGGCATCATTCAATTCCAGTGTGACGATCGGCTGGCCGGTTTCGCCGAAGCTGCCATTCGCTCCACCTTGTTTCAAGTCGTTACCCGCAAGCATGATGTTGTCGTTCGCATCGCGGAATGTCAGATTGGCTTCTGTCGATAGCAATTCACGTGCAGTCGCCTGATCTTCAACTCCCGCTAACTGGACGCGGATGCGGTTGTTGCCTTCGATCTGGATGCTCGGCTCACTGACGCCGAGCACGTTGATCCGGCTCATCAGTGCATCTGTCGTATCCGATAGGACGTCTTCGTTGATTTCCTGCCCTTCATTCAGCGCTTCCGCTTCGTAAAGCACTTCGAATCCGCCTTGCAGGTCCAGTCCGAGCTTGATGTTATTCGCGATCGGTAAACTTGTCGTCCCGACCATTCCCAGTAGTGCGATGACCAGTAGGAAAAAGGCGATGATGCGACCTCTTGCTTTCATATGTATAGTTCCCCCTCAAATTCAAAACACAGCAATTTCATTATGAAACAGCTCCTCGCCGGTGTCAAATCGAATCCGGCTTTTTCGGAGATGGCCGAAGCAATAACTCCAGCTCTTTCGCGCCTTCTGCTGAGAACCACTGATCGCCTTTGAAGCCTTCGATCTGATGGTACGTCAAATAATCCGCAGGAGACAAAGCGAGAATATCATTAACCATTTCATGCAAGCGCATATCACCGATATCTTTTTTCTTCCACTTCTTCTTGATGCAATACTGCCAGACATCCTCCGGCGTGACTGTATCATACTCAAAAAAGCGGAACTCACTGCACTTGCTCTGGAGCACAGGCAGGACGATGTCGAATTGATCGGTAAATTTATGCACGGGATTCCCTTCTTTCGCTTCACGTTGATTCCATAATGATTGCTGGCTTATGGGTTATCAAACTATTTTGTGATCTTGCTTCAAAAAAAACCGCCTCCGAGACGAAGGCGACCTTTTCATTTAGATTGTCGATTTCGCTGCATCTACTACGCGTGCGATCGCTTGGCGCTCGAACTGCATGCGCGTGCCATCGGAAACAGTCAAGTAGATTGTCGAATCGTCAACCGCGTCCACTTGTCCGTGCAAGCCACCAATCGTGACGACGCGGTCCCCGCGACGAAGATCCGACTGCATTTGTGAAGTCGCTTTCTGACGCTTCTGTGCTGGACGGATGATGAAGAACCACATCAGCAAGAACATCAGTAATAACGGCGATAACGCAATAATTGTATCCATTCTTTCAATTTCCCCCTTTCGCTATCTTTCTCTCTCTTATTTTCCTTAGAAGTTTTTAGCATTCGGCTTATTGAAACCATAAGCTTCGAAAAATTCTTCCCGGAAGTCACCCAGGCGGTCCTCACGAATCGCTTGTCGCACCTGTTTCATTAAGTTTAACAGAAAACGAAGATTATGATAACTGGTAAGTCTGATTCCGAACGTCTCATCTGTACGAAGTAGATGATGGACATACGCACGCGAGTAATTCGTGCATGTGTAGCAATCACATCCTTCGTCGATGGGGCCGAAATCGCGTTTGTGTACAGCGTTTTTAATGTTGACGCGGCCTTTACTCGTCATCAATGTGCCGTTACGTGCGATACGTGTCGGCAATACACAGTCGAACATGTCGACACCGCGGATTGCGCCGTCAATCAAGGAGTCCGGTGAGCCGACACCCATCAAGTAACGAGGCTTGTCTGCCGGCATCAGCGGCGTCGTGAATTCAAGCACACGGTTCATGACATCTTTCGGCTCGCCGACGGACAATCCGCCGATTGCATATCCCGGGAAATCGAGTGAAACAAGGTCGCGTGCGCTTTGTTGGCGGAGCGCTTCGAACTCGCCGCCCTGGATGATGCCGAACAATGCTTGGTCCTGCGGGCGCGCATGTGCCTGCAAGCAACGTTCAGCCCAGCGCGACGTGCGTTCCACACTCGAGCGCATGTACTCTTCCGTCGCCGGATAAGGCGGGCACTCGTCGAACGCCATCATGATGTCCGAACCGAGGTCGTTCTGGATCTCCATCGCTTTTTCCGGGCTCAAGAACAATTTGTCGCCGTTCATGTGGTTACGGAAATGAACGCCTTCTTCTTTGATGTTACGGAATTCACTCAGTGAGAACACTTGGAAGCCGCCGGAATCCGTCAAGATCGGACGATCCCAGTTCATGAATTTGTGCAAGCCGCCCGCTTCTTTGATGACGTCGTTCCCTGGACGCAACCAGAGGTGGTACGTGTTGCTCAAGATGATGCCCGCTTCCATGTTAATCAATTCTTCTGGTGACATCGTTTTGACAGTCGCTTGAGTTCCGACTGGCATGAATGCCGGTGTTTCGAATGAGCCATGCGGCGTGTGGACGATGCCGAGGCGCGCGCCGGTCTGCTTGCACGTTTTGATATGTTCATAAGTTACTGCTGGTGTAGTCATTCATATTCTCCTTTAGTCGGTGGTTGGATGAACATCGCATCGCCGAAGCTGAAGAAACGATATTCCAGCTCCACCGCTTCGTGATAGGCATTCATAATGGATTCGCGTGATGATAAGGCACTGACAAGCATGACGAGCGTTGACTTCGGCAAGTGGAAGTTCGTGATCAAGCCATCGACACACGCCCATTCATAGCCTGGGAAAATGAAGATGTCTGTCCAGCCGCTGTCCTCCTGCAGTTTGCCGCCGAATTTCTTCGCGACGGTTTCGAGTGTCCGCGTCGATGTCGTTCCGACCGAAATGACGCGTCCGCCCCGTTCTTTCGTGTTATTCAGCAAGTCTGCCGTCTCTTGTGTAATGCGGTAAAACTCGGAATGCATTTCGTGGTCGTCGATCGAATCGACAGAAACTGGACGGAATGTACCAAGGCCGACGTGAAGTGTGATGAATGCGATCCCAACACCTTTCGCGCGGATCTCCTCCAAAAGCGTTTCTGTGAAATGAAGCCCGGCGGTCGGTGCTGCAGCGCTTCCCCGCTCTTTTGCAAAAACGGTCTGGTAACGGTCCTGGTCGTCCAACTTCTCACGGATATATGGAGGTAGCGGCATTTCCCCGAGCTCATCCAAAATTTCGTAGAAGATGCCGTCATAAATCATTTTGAAATGACGGCCGCCGTGATCCAGGATTCCGGTACACTCAGCTTTCAATAATCCGTCACCAAATGAAACAACTGTGCCGACTTTCACTTTCTTGGCTGGTTTGACGAGTGTTTCCCATACATCGTCTTCGATCTGTTTCAACAGCAGCACTTCGATGTGAGCGCCAGTGTCTTCTTTGACACCCATCATGCGCGCCGGTAAGACGCGTGTATCGTTCAAGACGAGCGTGTCGCCGGCTTCGAGGTATTCGATGATGTCGCGGAAGTGGCGGTGCTCAGTCGCGCCGGTCTCTTTGTTCATGACCAGTAAGCGTGAGCTTGTCCGGTCTTCAAGCGGTGTTTGTGCAATTAATCCTTCTGGCAGGTGAAAATCAAAATCAGCTACATTCATGTATTTACAACCTTCTTTTTCTTAGAATATCATTCAGGCATCGGCAGATCGAAATGTTCGTATGCTGTATGCGTGACGACCCGTCCGCGCGGTGTGCGCTGGATAAAACCGATCTGCAGCAAATAAGGTTCGTACACATCTTCAATCGTCATCGACTCTTCTCCGATGCTTGCCGCAATCGTATCGAGCCCGACCGGACCACCGCGGAACCGCGTAATCATGCCCATTATCAACTTATGATCGATGTGGTCAAGACCGAGTGGGTCGACTTGCAGCATTTCAAGCGCTTCTTCCGCAATGTCCATCGTAATCGACCCATTGCCGCGCACTTGTGCAAAGTCGCGCACGCGTTTCAATAGGCGGTTCGCGATACGCGGTGTCCCTCTGGAACGGCGTGCGATTTCCACCGCTGCCAGTGCATCGATGTCCGCTTCGAACAGCGAAGCGCTCCGGACGACAATATCTGTCAGCGCTTCCGTGTCGTAATAATCGAGACGGGACAACACACCGAAGCGGTCACGGAGCGGTGCAGACAATGCACCTGAACGCGTCGTCGCCCCAATCAATGTGAACGGCGGCAAGTCGAGACGCACCGAACGCGCACCTGGTCCTTTGCCGACGACGATGTCCAAGCAGAAATCTTCCATTGCCGGATAGAGCACTTCTTCGATCGAACGGTGCAGCCGGTGGATTTCATCGATGAAAAGCACATCTCCTGGTTCAAGCGACGAAACGATCGCCGCCAGGTCACCCGGACGCTCGATTGCCGGACCGCTTGTCGTCTTGAAGCCGACGCCCATTTCGTTCGCAATAACAGCGGCGAGCGTCGTTTTCCCTAGACCTGGAGGACCGTAAAGCAGCACATGGTCAAGGCTTTCCTCGCGCATTTTCGCTGCCTGGATGAAGATCTCCAAATTGTGTTTCACTTTGTCCTGGCCGATGTATTGCGACAGCCACTGCGGACGCAGCGATTGCTCGAAGCGTTCATCGAAGTCCGACGCTTCGCTCCCGATCACCCGTTCTTCCATGCCCATGTCCTCCTTTCCTTACGACTGCTTCAGCAACAGCTGAAGCGCCCGTTTCATATATCCTTCTGTATCCAAATCAAGATCTTTCAATTTCGGTTTCACTTTCGTGATTTCGCGCTCGGAGTAACCAAGTGCAGCCAGTGCCAGCATCGCTTCTTCGAGCTCCACTGCATCACCAGAAAACAACGTATCCCCCAGTTGGGCTTCGACAGGCAGCTCTCCGAAGAACTCGTTCAGCTTGCCTTTCAAGTCAAGGATGATCTGGCGTGCTGTCTTCTTGCCGACGCCAGGGAATTTGATCAAGTACTTCTCATCTTCCGCTTCGATCGCTTCCACGACGTATTGCGGCTGTCCGCTTGCTAAAATTGCAAGCGCACCTTTAGGCCCGATCCCGGATACCGAGATGAGCTTCCGGAACAATTCCCGCTGTTCGAGTGTCGGAAAGCCGAATAACAGTGCCGCATCTTCCCTCACATGGTGGTGGGTGAACACCTGGATTTCGCCGTCCCCGAATGAATACGGGTTTGGCGCAAAAATCTGCCAGCCGATGCCTTGCTGTTCCACAACAAGATACTCCGGCGTGACACGTGTGACGTTCCCTTTTATGTAATCATACATGTACATTCCGCTCCTTCATAACTACATGATTATAGCATATTCCAACCCCTTTGACGAAAAAAACCCGTACCGGCGGACTCCGTGGTAAACTGGTTACATAGAAGTCGTTTTTGAAACGGAGGATCTATTCATGAAAAAACTTTACGGTGAACAACGCCGTTCCATTTTGCTCGAAACGTTGAAAACAGCTGGCGGTCCGATCACTGGTGCCGAACTCGCTGCAAAAGCGGGTGTGTCACGCCAAGTCATCGTCAGTGACATGACCTTGCTGAAGGCGAAGGGCGAACCGATTCTCGCAACGAGCCAAGGCTACCTCTACTTCAACGAACAGAAGGAAAGCAGCCAAGTGAGCCGGCGCATCGCCTGCCGCCACTCACCAGACGAAACTGAGCGCGAGCTGCTGCTCCTCGTCGGTGAAGGCGTCTCGGTGAAAGACGTCTCGGTCGAGCACCCGGTATACGGCGAATTGACAGCCGGCGTCCACGTCTCGAGTGCGCGCGAAGTCGAAGCATTCATGGAGCGCATCCGCACGACCGGCGCAACGTACTTGCTTGAGCTGACGGATGGCACGCATCTCCACACCATCACTGCCGACAGCGAAGCCGTGCTCGATACCGCGGAAGAAGTGCTGCGAGTGAATGGGTTATTACTGAAAGGCGACGAATGAATTGATAAGGGGGCCATTTTCGCTTGCGAAAACGGTCTCTTTTTGTTGTTTGTTTCGATTTGGTTGTAGGCAGTCTGGCGACTACTTCTGCGACGAGGCAGCGGAGCGATCCAACAGTTTTTCATGCTTCGAAGCTAGCGAAGCGATGCAGAAGCAGGAGCACTTTCATCTGTTTCTCCACCCCCTTCCGCCAACTCCGCTCCACTCAAAAATCCCGCAGCACCCTGCTGCGGGATTCTGTCATTCACTTCGATACGTATAATACGAACCTAGCGTCTTCACGGTGCAGCCGAGTGCTGCGAGCTCTTCAAATGCACCACGCATCATCGGTGCATCTTCGTCTTCCAATACATCAGCGATGAAGAAGTAGTCGCCGAGACCAGTTTTCAATGGACGCGATTCGATCTTGCTCAAGTTCAGCTGTCTCCAGGCGAAGACCGACAATACGCGGTGCAAAACACCAGAACGATCGTCTTCTGGCGGTGAGATCATGAGCGTCGTCTTCACTTGTACGTCGTCACCCGGTTTTTTCAAATGGTGGTTGACCTTCGACAACACATAGAAGCGTGTATGGTTGAAATGGAAGTCGTGGATGTCCGCGTGCTTCACTTCAAGCCCGTACTGCTCGGCTGAGAAACTGTTCGCAATCGCTGCGATGTTCCGTTCCGGCAGCTCCGACACCATTTTCGCCGCAGCAGATGTCGAGCTGTAGGGCTGGAGCGGCGTGCTTTTATATGTGTAGTATAGAAATTTATGGCACTGGGCCAATGCATGTGGATGCGAGTAGATCGCTTCAAACGAATCGGACCCGGCATTATCCGGATGGACGAGAAGGTGCTGACGGATCGGCGACAGCACTTCCGCCGTCACGAACAACTGCACTTCGTGGAACAAATAGTCCACTGTCAGCGGTACTGATCCTTCCAGCGCGTTCTCGAGCGGGACGACCGCATAGTCGACCTTCCCTTCCGCCACTGCTTCGATACATTCTGGAATACTTACGAACGGCAGGAGTTCACTCTCCGGAAATACAGATAACGCTGCTAAATGCGTAAATGATGCTTTCGGTCCCAAATAAGAAATGCGGTGCTGCTGTTCCATCTTTTCTCCCCCGTTTACATTAAGATGCTCCGCTCGAAACGATGTCTGCAGAATCGACGAAATCGAGTTTCTTCAACTGCTGCAGGAAACCTTCCAAGTCTTGTTCCATCGCCGTCACATCGAGTGACAATGTAACGTTCGCCCGCCCTTGGATCGGGATGGTCTGGTGGATCGTCAAAATATTACAGCGCGCTGAAGCCACTTCACTCAGCAGCGTCGCAAGCGTCCCCGTCCGGTCTTCCAATTGGAGGAAGACCGTCAAGATCCGCTCTTTGACGACCGAGTGGAACGGGAAAACAGCATCGCGGTATTTGTAAAATGCACTTCGTGATAAGCCGGTACGATTGGATGCTTCCAAAATTGAAATTTTGTCGCGCTGCACGAGCTTCTTCACTTCCAATGTCTTTTGCATCGCTTCTGTCAAAACATCTTCCCGCACTAGATAAAAACGCTGGTTAGAAATGTCTTTCATGCCATCCCCTCCGCATCAATCAACAAATTCGAATTCGAATTCAAGCAGGCGAATCGTATCGCCGTGTTCCACACCTTTTTCACGCAATGCATCATCAATGCCCATACCGCGCATTTGGCGCGCGAAGCGGCGGATCGAATCTTCACGTGAGAAGTCCGTCATCTTGAACAGACGCTCGATTGCGTAGCCGGACAAGATGTATGCACCGTCATCCGCACGTGTGATCGTGAACTCGTCTCCTTGTGCTTCGTGCTTGTACAGAACTGTGTTTTCGGATTCCGTTTCTTCCTCTTCGTCGATCAACGGGAATTCAGGCGTCACTTCCAGCAAGTCGGCAATTTCGAACAACAAGTTGGACAGCCCTTGGCGGGAAATTGCAGAGATCGGGAATACTTTCGTCCCTTCCGGTAATTTCGCTTGGAATTCTTTCAAATTCTCTTCCGCATCCGGCATATCCATCTTGTTCGCGACGATCAATTGCGGACGTTCCGTCAAACGCATATTGTATTGTTTCAATTCTTCATTGATCGTAACATAATCCTCGTAAGGAACGCGTCCTTCCATGCCGGACATATCGATGACGTGCACGATGACGCGTGTACGCTCGATGTGGCGTAGGAATTGATGACCAAGGCCGACACCTTCGCTCGCGCCTTCGATCAATCCAGGGAGGTCGGCCATGACGAAGCTGCGCTGATCTTCCGTTTCGACCATGCCCAAGTTCGGGACGATTGTCGTGAAGTGATAAGCGGCGATTTTCGGTTTTGCAGCCGATACGACTGACAGCAATGTGGATTTTCCGACACTCGGGAATCCGACAAGTCCGACATCCGCCAACACTTTCAACTCAAGGATGATTTGACGCTCCATGCCCGGTTCGCCTTTTTCGGAAAGCTCCGGAGCCGGGTTTTGCGGTGTCGCAAAACGTGAGTTGCCACGTCCGCCGCGCCCACCGCGTGCGATGATCGCTGTCTGGCCATGTTCCACCAAGTCCGCGATCGTTTCACCTGTCTCCTCGTCTTTGACGACTGTGCCAGGTGGTACCGGAATGACCAAGTCCACCGCTTTTGCTCCGTGTTGGTTCTTACTCATGCCGTGCGTTCCGCGATCCGCCTTGAAAATCCGTTTGTAACGGAAGTCCATCAACGTACGCAGCCCTTCGTCCACTTCAAAGACGACGTTCGCACCTTTCCCACCGTCACCGCCGGCAGGTCCGCCGTTCGGTACATACTTTTCACGTCGGAAAGCAACCATACCATCTCCGCCGTCTCCACCTCTAACGTATACTTTTACGTGATCTACAAACATACTATCCCTCCATCTGGACCGTTGCTTCGATTAACAGCAACTTGCCCTCTTCCTCAATCTTTAACCCGATGCCCGGAACTTCCGGCAACTCGCCGATGCCCCGGACACCTTCCGCCGAAAACGCCAGCCGGAAATCACCTTGCTCATTGGACAGGCGGATCGTGCAAGCACATCCATCCGCTTTCTCTAAGTTTTCGCGAATCTTGGTCATGACGCTTTCCGCAATTTCCGAAATCGCCCCGTCCATCTCTTTGGGCGCTGCAGAAGCAATGCATTCCACCGTGATCTTCAACTCCGGAAAACGCCATTCGGCCAGCAATAACCATTCTTCCGTCTTCGGCAAGTTCAAAGCGGACAGCCTTCTCCACACGTCCGCTTGTCTCCCGGCAGCTTGAATGAGCGCTGTAACGCGTTCTGGCTTGCCAAGAGCGAGATACAGTTTCACGAGCTGCAGATCATTCAAATGATCATGTCGTGCTTGCCTCAAGAGATCTGCCGTGCTGTAAAACCGTTTCATCGTGCCCGCTCCATTCCTGTTCCTTTTTCAGTATATCAATTTACGGCCCGAATTACACATCCGACCTGCTGGGATGGACAGTTCCGAAAAAGAAAAGGAGCTGCGCGTCGCAGCTCCTTCACAAATATTAAGCTTCTTGTGCTACTGGGTAAACGCTCACTTTTTTACGGTCACGACCGTAACGCTCGAAGCGTACGATTCCGTCGACTTTCGCGAAAAGTGTATCGTCTCCGCCACGTCCAACGTTTTCACCTGGATAGATTTTTGTTCCGCGTTGACGGTACAAAATTGATCCACCTGAAACTAGCTGTCCATCAGCACGTTTAGCACCAAGGCGTTTTGATTCTGAGTCACGACCGTTACGTGTAGAACCAACACCCTTTTTGGATGCGAAAAACTGAAGATCCAATTTCAACATATATTCCACCTCCTACGTTAGAAAGCTTATCGTCATGTAATCCTGATAACTTTGTTCAATCGTTTTTAATGAAACGATCATCGCTCGGACGAGCAATTGAACTTGTGCGTCCGTTTCTTCGTTCTCGAGCTCAGGGAATACGACTTTCAAGAAGCCACTGTCCGCCTGTTCGATCACCGGCTCGGTCTTCGTCAATTCCATGATGGCATTGACGGCCCCGAAGGATACCGCCGAAGCGCCGGCACAAACGATGTCTGAACCATATTCGTCAAAATTCGCATGGCCCGACATTTCAAAAGAAACGATGCGTTCCTCTTTTTGGTCGATAATAACTTGAATCATCGCTTACAGGTTGATCGCGTCAACAGTCAATTTCGTGTATGGCTGACGGTGACCTTGTTTTTTGCGATAGTTCTTTTTCGCTTTGTATTTGAAGACAGTGATTTTTTTCTGTTTGCCTTGTTTTTCAACTTTAGCAGTTACAGTAGCTCCTTCAACGAAAGGAACGCCCACTTTTGTGTCATCTCCACCTACGAATAGAACTTTGTCAAATGTTACTGTCTCGCCAGCTTCAACGTTCAATTTCTCAACGTAGATCTCTTGGCCAGCTTCAACTTTGATTTGTTTTCCACCAGTTTCAATAATTGCGTACATATCTTGCACCTCCTCTTAGACTAAGACTCGCCTCATCAGGTGATCGCCGGAGCGAATGCTTGGATACCTGTCTCGAGCGGTTGTAGCACAGGTGCGCTACAAACATAACATTAAAATAATACCACGTGGGCAGTGTGTGCGTCAACTATTTTTCAAGAGTTCTCATGGAGTCTGCGGCCGGGGTGCGGAGAAATTGTGTTGAGGTGTGATAAAGTGGCCGTGAGGTGCGAAACAATCGCAACGAGGTGCGTTCAGCGCCAAATTGGCTTAAAATATGCTTCCACCAGCTCGTGCCGTGGCACAATCCACCGTTTTCCGCGCTCACTCCCCCTGCAGCGCAGATTATTCAAGCAAACGATACAATAAATACTTGTCTTCCACGCCGAGCAAGCGGTAAGCAAACTTCGTCGGCAGCTCTTCCCCGAACAAAACGGCATATTCCTGGAGCGTCACTTCATGGGCATCGTCACAGCCCGGTGCAATTGGGATTCAGGATTTTTCATGCCTTCCATGCGTCCATCGACCATCCGGTGGAACTGATGATGCGAGGAATCAAAGTAAAAATCGCCTTTCATGTTTTTCACTTCAAGTACACAGATGAATGATTGATGCACCACAAGCAAATCAATTTGAGCACTTCCCTGGCCATACGGCACGTGCAAATCAGTCAAAATTACCGGTTGTCCCTCTAATACAAGCTCCCGTCTCAACAGTGACAAAACCCTACTTTCCCCTCTAGCACCGGCGAGGGCATTCTTTAGGTCAGCGGCTGCGGGCTGCCAAGCCCCATGACTCTTCGGCAATCGTTCCAGCAAAATCATTTGAGCGAGCAATTGTTCGTTCAATGGACACCTTCTGAAAGTTTCAAAAAACCCCCGCATTTCCATGCGGGGGTTCAGCTTACTTAGCAAAAATTGATTTGATTTTAGCAAACATGCCTTGGTTCGGCTTTTCCATCGTCATGAGCGGCACCGATTCGCCAAGCAGACGGCGCGCGATGTTGCGGTAGCCGAGTGCTGCACGGTTGTTCGGGTCCATGACGACCGGTTCGCCTTTGTTCGATGAAGAAATGACGTTCTCATCATCCGCGACGATGCCGAGCAGGTCGATCGACAAGTGGCTTGTGATGTCCTGGACATCGAATGCTTCGCCTTTGTCGACAAGATGCTTCCGGATCCGGTTGATGATCAGTTTCGGCGGCTCGATGTTTTCCTCGAGCTCGAGAAGACCGATGATCCGATCGGCATCGCGCACTGCCGAAATTTCCGGCGTCGTCACGACGATCGCCTTGTCGGCACCGGCAACGGCATTTTTGTACCCTTGCTCGATTCCCGCAGGACAATCGATCAAAACGAAATCGTAGTCTTCTTTCAACTTCAAGACAAGTTCTTTCATGTCTTCCGGATTGACGTCGTTCTTGTCGGCCGTCTGGGCAGCCGGCAGCAAATAAAGCATATCATCGAAACGCTTATCCTTCACGAGCGCCTGGTGCACTTTGCAGCGGCCTTCCAGGACATCGATCAAATCATAGATGATGCGGTTCTCAAGGCCGAGAATGACATCCAAGTTACGCAATCCGATATCGGTATCGATCAAACATACTTTCTTACCTTGAAGAGCCAATGCAGTTCCGAGATTGGCAGTGGTCGTCGTCTTACCGACGCCTCCTTTACCAGATGTAATGACTATTGCTTCTCCCACATCAGCTTCCTCCTTTAAACGTTGAGATTTGAGGCCGTATATAACGCAGTTCCTGCAAACGGTCGATAATGATCTTCCCGTTTGTATGTAAATACGCACATTCCATCTCAGGCTGTTCGGATAACACTTGCAGTTCATCCGTCATCGATTCGAGCTGGTCTGCGATCATCAAGTGAGTCGCTTCCATCCACGATGCGGCGATGACTGCTTCTTTGTTCCCGCTAGCACCTGCGTGGGCAATACCTTTCAGCCTGCCTAGAACATATATATTGCCATCCGCTACAACCCGGCCGTTCGGGTTGATGTCGCCGACGACGACGAGATCGCCTTCTGCCCGGACGACTTGGCCCGAACGGACGATTCCGACGTACGTCTCCGACTGCTGTTCGCGGAGGCGCCGGTCACTTTCTTCGACCGTGATGACATCACTTCGAATTTTCGTGACGCGTAAATGTGATTTTTCTTCGATCAAGGAAACAAGATCCTTCATTTCCGTTTCAGTCAAGTAACGGTGCCCCAGATTGATCTGAATTTCGGCACTGCCGTCAAGCGCAGGATCCGACACCTTTGCTTCGAGTTCTGTCAGGAGGTCTGCATAGGCGCATTGTTCGTCTAGTTGCAAAACAAGCCCATGCTTCGTTCCTTTAATGTAGACAAGATTCTTCAAACATGCGTCACCTGCGCTTTCATTATGATGTCCCGAGCCGTCGATCCCGTTCAAGGAGCCGTGCATTGATCGCCAGCTTGAATGTCCATCCAAGCATGATCAGGAAAATCGAGTTGGCGATGATGGTCGGCATTAATCGGTGGACCAGGAAGAAATCGACCGGCAAGGAAGTCAAGGAGATCAACAGGAAAAACTGATACAGCACAAATTCGAATAGCGCTGTCAAAATCAGCGCCAGTCCCGTTGCTACTGCAAGGTTTTTGTGGATGCTCCGTACGACTGAACCCGCAACTAGTGCGATTGCCGGATAAAGAAATGAGTATAACCCAATAATATCAATGAAAAACACATCATACAAGAGTCCGAAAAATAAACCGTAATACATCGCGTGTTTACGGTCGTAATAAATCGCGACGAAAATCAAATACATTAAGAGGAACCGCGGGACGATCGTGTAAGCTTCTCCCCCGAATTGAAGAGGTGACAACAGACCGAAAACCGGTTCCAGGAAAAACAGGATCAAGCCGATGAACGGCAAGAAAAAGCGCATCATTACGATTCACCATCCTCGCCGTTTTCACTGTCGTCGCCTTCCGTCTCCGGCAGCGTGCGATCAGCGACCATCACGTGGCTTAACAGCGTGAAATCCGCTGCCGGGCGCACAAACGCCTGTTTCGTCAGACCGAACTCGTCGATCGCGACTTCAGTGATTTCACCGATGACAAGGCCTTGCGGGAAAATCCCGCCGAGGCCACTCGATACGACTTGTTGGCCTTCCTTGATGTCGATGTCGGCATCGATGCGTTTCAACAACAATTCTTTGCGGTCCGCATCATAGCCTTCGATCAATCCGAAAACATTTTTTCCTCCCCCGATGACCATCGCCGAGACGCGGTAATTCGGATTTTGGGTGGAGACCAGTTCGACAGTGGCAGTGAGCGGTGTCGTCAAGATGACTTTCCCGATCAAGCCTTTCGCCGTCATGACGGCCATGTTCTCTTTCACGCCGCTGTTCGACCCTTTATCAAGAATGATTTTCTCTTCCCACTGATCCGGGTTCCGGGCAATGACGGACGCCTGGATCGGATTGTAATCGCGAAGAGATTCTTCTTTCCCGATGATCTCTTTCAATTCTTCGTTTTCGGTACGCAGACTGGTCACTTCCGCCTGCACCGTCGCAAACTCGTCCAAGCGGTTTTTCAGTTGTTTGTTTTCCGTATACGTGTTCAGCAGTCCGTCGATATTATCGAAAATGCCCGTCACAAAGTGAGCAGGCTTCGAAAACACCGATTGTCCCGCTCCTACTACATCCTTGACGACCCTCTCCGGGAAATTGACATTGTCACGGTTACTCAGAGAAAAGAAAATCAAGCCGACGAGCAGGATGACGCCGAGCATCAGTAAAATCAGCCGCTTGTTCGAAAAAAAATGTGGCATGCCGGCAATCCTCCTTTATTTCTGTGATTGCTGGCGGCGGATCTGGTCGATATTATCCAATGCTTTCCCAGTACCGATCGCGACGCAATCAAGTGGCTCATCAGCGATGATGACCGGGATTTGAGTGACATCAGCGATCACTTTATCGAGGTTCTTCAGAAGCGCTCCGCCTCCTGTCAAGACGATGCCGCGTTCCATGACATCAGCCGACAATTCCGGTGGAGTCGTTTCAAGCGTTTTCTTGACGCCATCGATAATGGCGAAAACGGATTCCTTCAAAGCTTCTGCGATTTCTTCTGCCGTGATTTCGATCGTTTTCGGCAAGCCTGTCAAAAGATCACGGCCACGGATGTCCATTTTCGCTTTCTTCTCAGCATCCGTCGTCACACGTGCTGCACCGACTTCCATCTTGATCGCTTCGGCAGTTCGTTCACCGATCGTCAAATTGTACGTTTTGCGGATGTATTGGATGATTGCCTGATCCATCGAGTCGCCGGCCACACGGACCGATTCGCTCGTGACGATGCCGCCAAGAGAGATGACTGCGACTTCCGTTGTGCCGCCTCCAATATCGACGACCATGCTGCCTGTAGGTTCCCATACCGGCAAGTTCGCGCCGATCGCAGCTGCGAACGGCTCTTCGATCGTGAATGCTTCACGAGCGCCAGCTTGTCTGGATGCATCGATGATTGCACGCTGTTCAACAGACGTGATCCCGAAAGGCACACAGATCATGACGTTCGGTTTTTTCCACGTGCCGCCGGAAGCTTTCATCGCTTCCTTCAAATAGTATTGGATCATCGCAGTTGTCGTATCGTAATCCGCGATGACACCATCACGCATCGGACGGATCGCCACGATTGAACCAGGTGTACGGCCAATCATATTGCGGGCGTCGTTCCCGACTGCAACGATCTCGCCAGTCGAAGTATTCTTCGCGACTACTGAAGGCTCACGCAGAACAATCCCTTTATTTTTGATGAATACAAGTGTATTCGCTGTCCCTAAATCTATTCCTACATCTTTTGATCCGATTCCAAACACATTACTTCTTCCCTTCCGTTTTGCCAGTTTGCTGTGAACTTTACACAATACCTTTGATTATAGCGGAAAAAGGAAAAAAGGAACAGCCTTACATGGAGTGCCAGGAAAAAAGAAACGTCAGCAGAAAAAAAGGCAGTTCCGCCAGTTCCCACTTGCGCAGTGAACCAGCCGGAACTCCCAGTGTGTTTTCGTCTATTCTCCCATATAACCTTTTTCATTCAAGGAGATGAATTGATGGTCGCCGATGATCAAGTGGTCGAGCAATTCGATGCCGACAATCGAGCCCGCTTCCATCAACCGCTGCGTCACACCGATGTCTTCCGCTGAAGGTGCACAATTTTATCAAGAGTAAATTACTAAAAATCCATTAACATCAATGTTTTTACTTTAAGAACATATATTTAACGTGTTAAATCAAATGAAAAAATACAATGTAATTATTAGATGACAATTGATTACGGTCAGAAGAATGTACCACAAATAAAAAAACTAATTCCTTTTTATTTTATCGAGGAATTAAGCTTTTGACCTGCAACAATCACGCCCAATTTCGGAATATCTATAATATGATTTCGATCTTAAATTATCTACTTTAACTGACGCTACCTGCTCGTTAAAGAAGACCTATTTAAAAAAGTTTATACTGCACCTGCCTTTATTATGTAAGTAAAAGTAGTAAAGCTTTAAATTGGTTTTCAAAAAAGTAGGGTTGATTATTTCTTTTTCATCAATTATTATTGTGTTATTATCACAATATGAGAAAGGAGGCAAAAAGTAATGGGAATTGATTTCATTAATGTCGAGTTTAGAAAGCATGTAAAAGTTTCAGGGGATTTAGGTACAACGGGATCAGTATGTCCTTTTTCACAAAAACAAAAAATGGAAACACTACCGGAAAACTTTTTGCCTCCTTTTATATAATGGGCAAAAATTTATGAATCTATTGCATTTGTAAAAATGCATACGAATGATTAGGCACCGGTTGTTAAACTGGTGCCTTTTTTTTGTTTGATCAGTTCAGTTAGTTTGGAGAACCGAATCTTTAATCATGCTGTAGAAATATGGTGAGTTCGTTGATTTGGTTTTACAATATAAATAGATATGAGGTGAGGTTTATGGTGAAAGCAGTGGATTTAGCCTCCTAAAATCACAATATATTTTAGGAGGAAATAAAATGAAAAAGGATAGTAAATCTAAAGAAATGATTCAATCTGAAAAAAGGGGTTCTACTAGGCTTTTAATGATGGTACTCTCCCTATCTGTACTTGTAGCTGCAATTACGGTTGATTTAGTCAATCCCGTACTTCCACTAATAAGCAAAGATTTAGAAGCTTCGAAATCTCAAGTGAGTTGGATAGTTAGTGGTATTGCACTTGTTCTTGCGATTGGAGTTCCGATTTATGGTCGAATCTCAGACTTTTTTGAGTTACGAAAGCTATATATCTTTGCCATTATGATTCTGGCAAGTGGTAGTCTTTTATGTGCAATTGCCCCGAACCTCCCATTGTTGGTTTTGGGAAGAATGGTTCAGGGTGCTGGGATGTCCGCAATTCCAGTTCTATCAGTCATTGCAATTTCGAAGGTTTTCCCACAAGGAAAACGTGGGGGAGCTTTGGGAATTATCGCAGGAAGTATTGGTGTTGGAACTGCTGCTGGTCCAATATTTGGTGGAGTAGTTGGTCAATATTTAGGGTGGAATGCCTTGTTTTGGTTCACATTTTTGTTAGCCATTATGATTGTTATTGGTGCCTACTACGCGTTACCGACAATTAAACCGGCAGAATCCGTAGGAAGCAATAAGAACTTTGATTTCATTGGTGGTTTATTCCTCGGCCTCACAGTAGGATTACTCCTTTTTGGCATCACTCAAGGAGAAACTTCTGGTTTTTCTTCGTTCTCATCGTTAACTAGCCTAATTGGTTCTGTTGTAGCTTTGGTGGGATTTATTTGGAGAATTGTTACCGCAGAAAATCCATTTGTACCACCTGTCCTGTTCAATAACAAGGATTATGTCAATACGGTCATAATTGCATTTTTTTCGATGTTTGCTTATTTCGCTGTTCTTGTGTTCGTCCCATTACTAGTCGTTGAGGTGAATGGACTCTCTTCTGGACAGGCTGGAATGATATTGTTGCCAGGTGGTGTGGCTGTTGCAATCTTATCTCCCTTCGTTGGCCGTCTTTCTGATCGATTTGGGGATAAACGTCTGATAATTACTGGGATGACTCTGATGGGGCTGTCTACCTTATTCTTGTCCACCTATGCATCTGGTGCTTCACCTCTGTTAGTTTCCGTGGGGGTCCTCGGAGTAGGGATTGCTTTTGCATTCACGAATTCTCCCGCAAATAACGCCGCAGTAAGTGCACTCGATGCAGACAAGGTTGGTGTCGGAATGGGGATTTTCCAAGGTGCTTTGTACCTTGGAGCAGGAACTGGAGCAGGTATGATTGGAGCATTATTATCCGCTCGACGTGATGCTACTGAGCCGATAAATCCATTATATATATTGGACGCTATGTCCTACTCAGATGCGTTCCTTGCAGCTACAGGGGCAATACTCATTGCCTTAATAGCTGGATTAGGTTTAAAAAAGCGTGGGTAATAACTTAGTTATGTAAAGATTAGTTATTGTTTAGTTCATCTTCTATAGTTTAAGCTGTAAATAAATAGCTTAGGAATCACGCAAATTTGAATTTCTTAGAATAGAATACTTTTAAGTAACTCAACTTTCGTACACTGTTTTATTGGTGCGAAAGTTGAGTATGTTAAGGATGAAACAATGAAAACATTGGTGATCGTTTCTCACCCAGATATGCCAAATTCTCGAATCAATAAAGTTTGGGTAGAAAAAGCAGCGTCTTATTCAAACGAAATTACCATTCATGATCTTTATAGAGAGTATCCTGATTTTATTATAAATGTAAAAAGAGAGCAGGAATTAGTTGAAAATCATGATAATATTATTTTTCAATTTCCATTATATTGGTATAGTTCTCCTTCATTATTAAAAAAATGGATCGATGAAGTGATTATATATGGATGGGCTTACGGATCAAAGGGTAAAAGAATATTTTATAATCGAAAATTAGGATTAGCTATATCAGCTGGCGTAAAAAAAGGTGAATTTACAAGTATGGGTAAAAACAAGCATACATTAACCCAGATGTTAACACCATTCAAATCTTTATGTGCATAGATTCATGCTGAATATGTACCAGAGTTTGTACTTTACGGTGCTAATTCGGATATGAAGGGCGAAGAGATACAGAAAAGTGCTAATGAGTATTTGCAATATATTAAAAAGTATTATTTAAGAGCATAAAACACTTCTGCGATCATGCCAACAATACTAGAAGAAAGCCCATTTCCCCTTAACACATTTAGGGAAATGGGCTATTGAAGTTATTGAAGGTTTTAGCGATTTCATTTTAGGTAGCCAATTCAAAGTGCCCAATAAATTCCAAGAAACACAAATCTGCTAAAACAGCTTGCCATGTAATTTTTGAACTTGATCCTTTAACCGTTCATTCTCTTCTTCTAACGCCTTTATACGGCTTTTTAAGGTTTTTATTAATACGTCCTCTGAACGAGGGCTTTTACTAGGTTTACGGGGGGTTAACTCACTTATCTGCATCCCTCTTAATGTCTCCACTCTAGTTCTAATATCTTTTTGTTTGTAAAGCCATGACTTTGAAACATTTGCTTTTTGTGCAACGGAATTAAAATTAATCTTCTCTTCTTTCAATGCCATCTCTGAAATTGTCTTTTCAACCCTAATTCTTGTTTTCTCCGACTTGTCTTTAGCTAGCTGAACTATGGCAGTTGTGTTACCTTTTCTAATCATTTTAATTCGTCTCCTTTAACGAATGAATAATCTGTTCTAATCTATTTTTAACACGTTCATTGGTTTCAACCTGACGCTGCCATTGGTTTTGTTTAGCCCTATTTAGTATTTCTTTAGTTCGCTCTAAGTGCTCTTCATGTTCAGTAAGAAATTGTTTACTTGTACAGAAATTCGTACAATCTAAACATGCATTTGCGTGAGGACATGGTCCTGCAATTACTGGTAACCGACAATAGCCATTAGGAAGTGCCTGTGCATTGATATTCTTTTTAAACCATTGAAGATCTGTATTGTCAGCTTCAGTATTTTCCTCACTTAAATCCAGAATGCTACCGTTATTCGTTACTAAGGTTTCCTTAAATTTCGTAAATTCCTTCTTTAGGGTTTCATCAAAAATATGTGCATATCTTGCCGTCATTTCCGGTGATTCGTGACCCAAGAACTTCTGGACAATATGTTGTGGCACTCCGTTATTTATCATTCTAGTGCCAACTGTATGCCGAAAGGCATGAGCATGAAAACGAAAAATTTCTCCGTTGCTGTCCGTTATCTTTTCTTCATAAGCTAGTTCATTTAATTTAACCCTAAAGGTATCTTGTTTCAATGGTGAGCAATCTTTTCGGGGAAACACATATACACATCCATCATCGAGTTCATCAGCCACCCTTTGCTCTTGAACTAATATCAATGCAGCAATTTCTTTAGAAATAGGAATGATATGCTCTTTCTTCATTTTCCACTGATAATACTTTAAAAAGCAATCCCCTTCTTTATCGGTTATGACGCTCCCTTTTTTCAATGTACAAAGTTCACTGATACGCATCCCGCATTCTTGAAGTACCATAACCATTGTAGCAATATAAGGTTCCAATTTATCTAATTTCCCATTTAATTGTTCAAGTATATGTTCATCAATATAACGTGGTAGTGCCTTCGGCACTTTAGGGTAATCTTCTTGAAAGATAAGGATCTTAGAAGGTGTATCCTTCCAGTCATATCTTTGAATTGTAGTAAAAAAAACGTCTAAAGTAGATATTCGTCCAGTTACAGTACTGGGTTTTAAACCTTTTAAATTAATATAATTAAAATATTGCTCAATTTCATTTCTAGTTAATTGATGAATCCTTTGTATACCTTCACAATTTTTGTTCATGAAATTAAAAAATTCTTTTAATTTTGAAGCTATATCTACTACGTGAGAAAAGCTAGCTGTGTTTAACATTAGTTTACAATATCGCTTAACTATTTCTTTAAAATAATTATTCTTAAAACCCTTAAAGTTGATCGTATATTCGTAGGATGTTGGGTTTACCTTATCTTCCGGTAATGATAATTTTCTTCGATTCCAAACATCTTTTTCCCATTCTTCCCCATCAAAATAGAAGTCCTCATAGAATTCCATAAACTGCTTAAGATGAGTAACGTAATAGGAATTCGCATGTACAGTAACTTTCTGCTGATTTACATCAAGTTTGTAATTAGTAGTCGTAGTTTTTACTTTTTGTTCTGTTAAGTAGGTCCGGTATTCTGTCAAAGCTTTTTTTATAGGCACTTCGGTTATCGATGTAATATTAGGATATTTTAAATTTAAAAATCCCATCATCCGGCTTATCACTGTTCCCTTTCTAATCCAAACGGATTTTGCATTCCAAGCTCCATTATTCAAGTGAAGGTAATAAAAATATTTTAATTCTGTTTTCAACCAGACATTTTCCACCTTATCGAAATTTACCCAACGATTTCTTAGTGACGGATTCTTACTTAACTCAATTGCACTAGGATGCGGACAAATTCTTATATCCCATCTATCTGCTGCCCAATAACCTTTTAAAACACTTGTCATATTAGCTATTTTTTTATTAATCTCTGTACTAGCGATAAGCTTTCGATTAGTTGCTACACTTGGAAATTTCATTGTCATGTTTCTCTCCCTTGAAGATACTTTTTATATTCATTCTTCATATCTTGATCAGAAAGATGAACATACGTATCAAGTGTTGTTTGTACATGGGCATGCCCTAATCTTTTTTGTACATATGCAGCATCCCATCCACTTCTAATAAGCTCTGTGGCATGCGTATGACGTAATATATGGGCAGTGAAAGTAATCCCTGTCCGTTTTCCTAGTCTTCTTATTAAGTCTAATACACTTTGATATTTTAGAGGGTGGCCAAAATAAGAATCTTTAAGATTAATAAATATATAATCATGATCTAAATCTTCCCCATATTCATGTACTAAGTAATCGGTATATAATGCCATTAATTCCTTACTTACATCAATAGTTCTTTCTTTTTTAAGTTTAATATAAGCTCCATTTTCATTATGATCTCTTGGCCTGATGTTAATCTGGTTATCCCATGTTGAAATATCTTCAATACGAAGGGATAATGCTTCTCCTATCCGAAGTCCCCCTTCATACATAAGCATAATAAGTAACTTATCTCTTTTGGTATGACATGCCTCAATTATTGCTTTGACTTGTCCATGTTCTAATACTTGTACAAGTTTCTTTTTGACCCTAAGCTTTAAAATATTTTTTTTATAGGATCTACCTTTAGAAATATGGTGAAGAAACCCCTTAAAGTTTCTTCCTCTTGCTTCTTTAGACATATCTATAGCTTTAAAATTTTCTGTGCGATTTAAATACTCTAAGAAACTAGTTACAGCGTTAAGTATGGAATTAACTGATGTTTCCTCTCTTTTAGCCTTCTTTGGTTGTATATCTATTACCTTTAAATGCCCTGCTGGATTTCTTAACCATCCTACAAAGTTTGCTAAATCCTCAAATTGTAAATCTCCTAATTCGATTCTACTTTGGCTCATAAATTCATAAAACAGCTTGAGATGATAACAATATGTTTTAATGGTATTTGGAGCTTTGCCCGTATTATCCAAGTACTTTATAAATCGCTTAACCGGTTCTATCACTTCAAATTCTTTATCTAGCAGTATGTATAACGGATATGATTTTTCCTCCACAATTACTTTCTGAACCTTCATCTTTCCACCACCTTTAAATACTTTAACTACTATTAATAATACCCTTATATATTTAATAGTTAAAGCACTGTAATTAAAAAATCCTAAACTTCGAGTACTTAGAGTACTCTAGTTTAGGATACTATGTTTAAGGGGTTGCCGGACGGATGGTTATGGGCGCAAATGATCGAGGCAGCGGAGCGTCTGACGGCTTCCCGGAAAATTTCACGCGGATGGACGATCGAGGCGTTCAGGCTGCCGACAAATATCGTCTGCCGGTGGAGGATCTGGTTTTTGATATTCAAGAATAGGACGACGAAGTGCTCTTGTCTCAGTGAAGCCATGTCCGCCATCAAATAATCCGCTGCGTCTTTCGGCGAACGGATCGTAAAGCGCGCTTCCGTCTGTTTGGAACTGAGCCGCTTGCCGAGTTCTGCCGCTGCGAGCAGGTGGATGGCTTTCGCCT
This sequence comes from Planomicrobium sp. YIM 101495, assembly GCF_009707665.1. Lineage (GTDB taxonomy): Bacteria > Bacillota > Bacilli > Bacillales_A > Planococcaceae > Planococcus. Next base: position 250,650 of record NZ_WLZW01000001.1, on the reverse strand, counting down.
GCCCGATCCCTTTGATGGTTGTCATCTCTTCGATCGTCGCATCCTTCAGCTGCTGGATCTGCTCGAAATGGATGAGCACACGGTTCGCAAGATGCAGCACCGACTCTTCCTTGGTCCCTGTCCGCAGCAGGATCGCAAGCAACTCCTGGTTCGACAGCGCTGCAGCCCCTTGATTCAATAAGCGCTCCCGCGGCCGGTCCGCCGTGTGGAGATCGCGGATCATCAAATTCTTCTCTACCAAGTTGTCAACGATCATCGCCCCGCTCCCCTTTCAAGGAAATGATGCCGGCATCCGACAGTGTATGCGTCAGCCGGGCAATCGGCAATCCGACGACGGTGTTGTAATCTCCCTTGATCTCTTTGACGAACAACATCGATGCAGTCTGGATCCCGTATGCCCCGGCTTTGTCGTATGGGTCTTCCGTGTTCGTGTAGGCGTCGATCCATTCTTCCTTCAAGTCGAAAAATGTCACATCCGTCGTTTCGGTGAACGACAAGTCTTTTTCGCCGTGCATGATTGAGACGGCGGTGATCACTTGGTGCGTCGTGCCGGACAGTTTCTGGAGCGAGCGGACCGCCTGTTCTTTACTTCTCGGCTTCAACAGGACTTCTCCACCAGCGACGACTGCCGTGTCAGAGCCGACCACTGCGGCATCCGGATGTTTTTGTGCGACTTCCTGTGCTTTTTGGCGAGCGCATTCTTCGACATATTCAAGTGGACTCCCGAATCGTTCGACGGGCGGCTCATCGTTCACTGCCGGCTCGACAGAAAACGGGATTCCGATACTTTCCAGCAACTGTTTTCTCCTTGGCGAAGCGGATGCGAGGACGATCCGCTCGTGTGCGTTAAATTCCATTCCAGTGACGCCTCCTTTGTAAGTGCATCATACATGATTTTGGTATGGGTGAAAATTTTCACCATTTCGGAAAAATAATTTTTGGCTTCCTAGCGATGTCTAAAAATCTTTTTTGGAGCAGTATTTCAGAAAAAGCGGCTGCCCTCTTCGATCCAAAAATTTATTTTCGTAATTTTATTAGACGGAAAATTAGCCCTTATATTGCAATTGGCACTTCGGAAAATCGCTTTCATCTCGATTTAAAAGATTATATAATGGTCCTTGTCTTTTAATTTTCAGAAAATATATATTTTCGCTATGGAGAGGAGTTCCGTTCAAAATTGAAAACGAAAAGAAAAGGCTTGTTCCAAAAATCTTTGGACAGCATTGAAACGATCGGCAATAAATTGCCGCATCCCGTTACTTTGTTTGCATTGCTTGCACTTGCCGTGCTGATTCTATCGGCCATTGTCTCAAGTTTCGACATCTCGGTCGAACATCCGGGGCAAGAAGGCGAAATGGTGGAAGTAAAAAACTTATTGAGTGTTGAAGGCATCCAGTACATATTCGACAGCATGGTCGATAACTTCATCGGCTTCGCACCGCTCGGCGTTGTGCTTGTCACGATGCTGGGTATCGGACTCGCAGAACGGACTGGGTTGATCAGCGCAGTTCTTCGCGCATTCGTCCTGTCCGTTCCGAAATTCCTGATCACTGCCGGGCTGGTCTTTGCAGGGATCATGTCGAGTGTCGCATCCGACGCCGGTTATGTTGTCCTGCCTCCGCTCGGCGCAGTGATCTTCGCAGCGATCGGGCGTCACCCGCTTGCAGGTATTGCTGCTGCATTCGCCGGTGTATCCGGAGGGTTCAGTGCCAACTTGCTGCTGTCCGCCACTGATGCGATGCTCGGGGAAATGACGATTGCAGCTGCGGCAATCATCGACCCGGCATATGCGGAAGGCATGAACGTCGCAATGAACTACTACTTCATCATCGTTTCTGTCTTCTTGCTGACGCTTGTCGGTACGTTCGTTACGGAAAAAATCGTCGAGCCGCGTCTTGGCGAATACAAAGGTGAATTCCGTGAAGAACTGTCCGGCTTGACGTCGATGGAGAAAAAAGGACTCATTTGGTCCACTGTTTCCATCGTCCTTGCGAGCGTTGCAGTCGCTATGTTGATTGTTCCGGAGAACGGCATCCTGCGCGCAGCAGATGGCGGCATTGTCCAATCGCCGTTCATGAGCTCGCTCGTGCCGATCATCACGATCCTGTTCTTCATCCCTGGTTTGGTGTATGGGATCGTCACGAAAGACATCAAGAACGACAAAGACGTCGCATCGCACTTATCGGAAACGATGGCGGCGATGGGCATGTTCATCGTCCTTGCGTTCACTGCTGGACAGTTCGTCGCTTACTTCACAGAATCGAACATGGGCATGGTCATCGGCGTATACGGTGCGGAAGCGCTCCAGTCACTGAGCTTGACCGGTATTCCGCTGATCATCGGCTTTGTCATCGTCACAGGGATCATCAACTTGTTCATCGGTTCCGCTTCTGCGAAATGGGCGATGATGGCAACCGTCTTCGTCCCGATTATGATGCAACTCGGCTATTCGCCTGAATTCACGCAGATGGCCTACCGCGTCGCTGATTCGTCGACGAACATCATCACACCGCTCATGACTTACTTCGCGATCATCATTACGTTCGCCCAGAAGTATGACAAGAAAATGGGCATCGGAACAATGATTTCGGTCATGTTCCCGTACTCGATCTTCTTCATGATCTTCTGGACGCTCATGTTGATCGTCTGGATGCTGCTAGGACTCGATCTCGGTCCTGGTTCACCAGTGTTCTACAAACCTTAATCCAAAAAACAAGCAGCTCGGGCAAATGTCCGGGCTGCTTGTTTTTTATGTGAGGAAGTCGAAATACCAGCCGAGCATCGCTTCGCCCCAGAAGTAGACAACAATGGCGGCGAGTGCAATCGATGGGCCGAATGGGACCGGTGTTTTGCGTCCTTGTTTTTTGATGCGCAGCATGATGATGCCGGCAACCGTGCCGATGAATGATGACAGGAACAACGTCAGCAACGTACCAGCGAACCCGAGGACCAGACCGATGACGAGAAACAGCTTGATGTCCCCGCCACCCATGCCCCCTTTCGAGACGATGGCAATCAACAGCAAGACACCGAATCCGATGACCGCCCCGAGCAGCGCGTCCCACCACGGGTCGAGCGGAATAAGGAAGCGCAAGATCAATAAGACCGCCCCGACCGGCAACAGTACTTTGTCTGGAATGAGCATGTAGGCGATGTCCGACACGGTGATGATAACGAGCAGCGAGACGAAGATGATTGCAACGACCAGTTCCCAAGTGAAGCCGAGCTGCCAGTATGCAAGTGCGAATAGGATTCCCGTGATCAGTTCCATCAGCGGGTACACCCAGTGGATCTTTTGCCCGCACGTGCGGCAGCGCCCTTTCAGGAACAAGTACGAAAATACCGGGATGAGGTCGAGTGCGGTCAGCCGTCTGTCGCATGTCGTGCAGTGCGACGGCGGGTGTGTGATAGACTCGTTTTTCGGCACGCGTAAGCCTACGACGTTAAAGAATGAGCCAAACACTAAGCCGTAAATGAAGAAGAAAATCGTGTATAAAATCGTCATGTTACCCCTCTTTACGTCGATTTGATGGTAAAAATTCGTTCTGTCGTAGAGAAAAAGAGAAATCGCAATGATTTCTCTTTAAGGCCGTTCCGGGATGATCAAGTTTTCTCCGGCGTAGATGGTCCAGCCGCGGATGCTGTTCGCTTCCCGGATGAGCTTTTCACCGTCTTGGCTGCCGTAATACTTCCGTGCGATCGAATACAATGTTTCATTCGGCTGCACTTCGTGGATAATCGCAGTGCGGGCACCGGCGACGTTCGGATTCGGTGACGTGGCAGCTGCCGCATCATCCGGATCGATGTTGACGTTGACGTCGATATCCGCTACCGGTGTTTCCTCTTCCTCTTCTTCCGCATATTCCAGTCCGTCATTTTGTGCGAGCGGATTGGTTTTGCGGACCGGTGCCGGCGCATCGACTTTCGGCAATGTATCGCTTAAAGCGACGAGATCCGGCCGGTAAAATGCAGAGAAGTTTAAGTTGACTGTGATGACGTCCGCTTCCTGGTCGGCCTGTGTCAATTCTTCAGGACCGGTGAAGTCGATTGAGTCGATGATCATGATGCGTTTCATCGCTTCGATTTCCGTCAGAAATGCATTCAAACTCGGGTAGTCCAGTGCATCGACTTGGATCGATGTCAGCACTTCCTGGAGGTTTTCCACGCCTTCGACCGGCTGGAGCAGTTCAAATGGTCCTTCGGAGAATGTCACGGATTTCACGGTCGTCCCGGAAATCAATTCCGCTTGTTCGATTTGCAGCAGGATCAAGTCCGTCAACGGTTCGATGGCGACGCGTTGCTGCAGTTCACTCGTCGGCACACGGTCGCCTTCAGGTGTTTCCTTCAATTGGTTTTCAAGTGCCATGTACACTTCACGTTCCGACCGCAGGAGATTTTCTGCTTGTTCGCGCGCGTCCCGTGCAGGTGCGTAAAGCATGAAGTATGAATAAGCGACGATCGCCAGGAGGAATAGGGATGCCAGGACAATCAGTGCGCCTTCTTTTTGACGCTTCGTCAAACTCGTCATTGGTCAACGCCTCCTGTCTCGTCATCTTCAGGCGCTGTGTCGGTGTCGACATCGACATTGACGTCCACATCGGTGTCTTCTGCCGGTGTTTCTTCAACAGGCGTCTCTTCCACCGGCAGCTCGCCTTCTTCCGCCATTCCTTCAGCCGGAATCCGGTTGTCGATGAATGCGATGCTGTAAGTTGCAAGATAGCGTGGAATCGCCGTTTCAGGCAGGACGATCGTGTTTTCTTCTTCGGCGAGTGTTTCAAGCTCTTCGGTGACGATCGTATCAAGTGTCACCGAAGCGATCAACGGGCTTTCTTTCAGATGCGCCAAGTAGAACGAGGCATCGCGCACTTCGTCGAACTGGACGGTCAATGTAGCTGCGTTCGGTTCTATGTAAGAAAATGTATCAAAAAATCCGCGTTCCGGAAGCAACAGGACAAGCTCCTCCATCAACGGGACGGTATCGAATTCATAGCTTTCCGCCCAAGTGACAGTCGCCTGCAGTTGTTGTTCTTCGTTCAAGCCGGTCGTTGCGTCCAATTGTTCACGCAGTGCCGCTTGCTGGGCCGAAATTTCGGCTGCTTGTGCATTGAGGTCAGCACGCTCGGATTCCTCCGCACCTGCCAGCAGGAACAAAACAAGCCAGATGATGAGGCCAAGCACGATAATGGAAATCGCCGCAAGAAGGAAGGCGGGACGGTCCCGCTCTTTTTGCGGCAATAAATTAATATCTACGAGCATCGTTACACCTCTTTCAGCGCAAGACCGATCGCGCGGTTGAATCGTCCCGTCACGCGCGCGGCATTATTGGACGGAATGTCTTGAGTGACCAGCGGCATGACCGACACCCCGAAACGGCTTTCCAAACGGCTCTGGAAACGGAGCCAGTCGGAGAATTCCCCGCTGCAGATGACGCATGTAATTCCCTGATCCCCATTGTTCATATTATACCGGTAAAAATTCGCCAGTTTCTCCGCTTCCGTTTCGATGAACGATGTAATGGCATCTTCATCGTTTTGTCCGGCGCCCATCAGCAGTTCGAAGTCCACCGAGCGCATGAAGAGCGGATAATGCTCATGGAAAATCGAGACGGTCATTTTGGTAAACTGCACATCGATCAGCATGATGTGCTCATCCGGCGTGAAATCGTGCTGCAGATGGCCGAGCCGGTAAAGTGCGAGCGGCGCCACATCGGCGACGACCGGCTTGAGCTTCGCTTCTTCCAGTGCCCGTTCGTAATCACGGACGACCGATTCCTTGGAGGCGATGATGATCGCTTCCGTTTCCTCTTTGTTCGTGGTGTGCGGCACCACGTCAAAGACAGGATCATCGAATGGCAGATACAGCGTCGAGCCCATCTCGATGAAGAAATGGCCTTTCAGCTCATCCGGTTCGATGTCTTCGGGATAAGGCGTTTTGCGGATAATCACAAATTCGTCGGGGGCGAGGAAACGGACCGACTTCCTGGAGATTCCCCACTGATTGACAGCCTTATCGAGAATCGAGCCAAGCGCTTCGGCGTCGACGATCTTCCCGTCTTCAATAATTCCTTCCGGAAGATCCATCTCCTCCGCACAGTTCAAGGCGAGCGGTGATGCCGACTTCAATTCGACGTGACGAATCGCGTCTTCTTCAATCGTCACCGTCACCACACGCGCTTTTCTCGATAAAAACGATAAGGCCATGTTTTCAGCTCCTGTACATTATTTCATTAAACTAGAAATCAGTCAGCAAATGTTGCAGCGTATGCTGGAGTAATATCTTGCTCATCATTAAAATCACTATTTGGAATAGCACCTAATTCCGAATTTGTTAATCCACTTACTGTATAGGTGGTACCATTAGCAGTTGCTGTACCATCAATAGTATTGCCCGCTTGTGCTTTTGTAATTGTTACATCATCAGCTAGTGATCCTTGATCTTCCAAATAAGATGTTGTAGTATCCGCCGCAGTTCCTGCTAATACATTTACATCTACAGTGGCGCCATCTGCTCCTGGGTTTTCAGTGAAATAGATATTCGCAGCTGCTAAAGCGTTTTGGTAATCGGATTTCACCGCTCCATTACGGCTATTCTCAATAATGTTCCCGATCGCCGGAATCGCGATGGCCGCGATGATCGCTAGGATAACGATAACTGCTAGAAGCTCGATCAGCGTTAAGCCTTTTTGTTCTTTTAATTTGTTCTGAATGAATTTTCTCACTCAAATGACCTCCCGTTTTCTTATAGTGTTGTACCCCTTCGGTACACTCTTATTATAGCCTTTTTCCTAGGTGATACAAACATTTTTCCATTGAAATTGTGAATATTTTTCGTAGATAGTTATTATTTAACATTACATATTGTCTATATTCTCAAACATGCCGAACATCGGCATCATGATTGCGAGGACTATAGTCCCCACAAGAACGGCAAGGAAAACGATCATCATCGGTTCGATCAACGCTTTCAGCCGGTCCGTCTCCGCTTCCACTTCTTTCTCGTAGAACTCGGCAACTTTCGACAGCATGTGATCGAGTGAACCGGTTTTCTCGCCAATCGAGATCATATGCCCGATGAGCGGAGGAAATGCCCAGTGATTCCGCATCGGTTCGGTCAGTGATCCACCGCGCTGCAAGGAGTCTCGTGCTTCGATGACGACTTTCGCGATGACTTCGTTGCCGACGACGCGCTCGACCATTGTCAGCGCCTGAAGAATCGGAACAGAACTCGAGAACAGCGAAGAAAGCGTTCGGGTCATCCGGGCGAGTGCGGATTTCTTGAAGATCTTGCCGAAGATCGGCATCCGCAAGAGCACTGTATCAAGGAAGTAACGTCCTTTCGGGTCGCGCCGGAGCATCCAAAAGACGATGCCGATGATCGCAACAATCAATAGGAGCAAGTACCAATATTGCTGAACGAATTCGCTGGCGGCCATGACGAATTGCGTGATGAGCGGCAATTCCCCGCCGAAGCTCGCGAACATGTCGACGAACATCGGGACGATGGACGACAACAGGAAGATGACGACGCCGATTGCGAGCACGCCGACAACTGCCGGGTATGTCATGGCGGAGACCACTTTTTGCCGCGTCTGATACGCTTTTTCGTAATAAGTCGCCAAACGGTCGAGCGACTCGTCGATGTTCCCGGAAAGTTCCCCCGCGTGGATCAAGTTGACGGTGAGCGGTTCGAAAATTTTCGGGTGCTCGGCAAGTGCTGACGACAGCGAATTCCCTTTCCGCAATTCATCATCCACTTGGACGAGCACTTTCTGGAGCGGTTTGGATTCCACTTGCTGGGACAGGATGTGGACGGCGTCGACAATCGTCACACCTGCCCGCATCAGTGTAGAAAACTGGCGCAGGAACATGATGAACTGCTCCCGCTTGACCGGATTGCCGATCTGGATGTCTTTTTGCAGCGTTGTTTCTTCCAGCTGCAGGATGTTCGTGACACGGATGCCTTCTTCCCGCAGCTTCTCGATGGCCCCGCGCTGGTTGGTTGCGGTAATGACGCCGGAGCGGATTTTCTTCCGGTCACGCCCTTCGTAACGGAAACGGGCCATGTTATTCTTCCCCTTCCAAGAAAGGCAGTGCCGTCTGGCGTGAAATTCTGCCTCGCGTCAGTAGCTCTTGCACCGTCGTCGACATCATATGCATGCCGGCTGCGCGATTGGTCAAGATGACGTTCGGAATTTGGTGCACTTTTTCCGTCCGGATTAAGTTGGCCACGGCCGCATTGTTGATGAGGATCTCGGTCGCAGCGACGCGTCCTTTGCCATCTGCTGTCGGCAGCAAGCGCTGTGAAATGACTGCTTTCAAGACGCCGCCGAGCTGAGTCCGAATTTGGGACTGCTGTTCGGCCGGGAAGACGTCGATGATCCGTTCGATCGTCGATGCGGCACTCGACGTGTGCAGTGTCGCCATGACAAGGTGACCGGTTTCTGCCGCCGTGATTGCAGTCGTAATGGTCTCCAAATCGCGCATCTCCCCGACAAGAATGACGTCGGGGTCTTGCCGGAGCGCTGCACGCAGACCGTTTGCAAATGATCCGGTATCAAAGCCGACTTCACGCTGGTCAATGACGGATGCGTTGTGGTTATGCATATACTCGATCGGGTCTTCCAGCGTGATGATGTGCTTTGTCATCGTTTCGTTGATGTGGCGGATCATCGCCGCAAGCGTCGTCGATTTCCCCGAGCCTGTCGGTCCAGTGACGAGAATCATGCCTTGATGCGTCTCGGCGAGTTTCTTGAGTGTCGCAGGCATGTTCAATTCATCGACTGTCGGGATTTTCGTCGGGATGGTCCGGAACGCGTGGGAAATCGCACCTCGTTGCTGGAACGTGTTGACACGGAACCGGGCAACGCCTTCGATTTCATACGAATAGTCCATCTCGCCGCGTTCTTCGAAGTCGATCCAAAGCTTCTCGGGCATGAGCGCTTTGGCGATGTCCCGGGATGTTTCCGGGGTCAAATCCTCGTCCCCATATCGCCGGAGCGTCCCGTGCATCCGGAAGATCGGCGGGATGCCGACCGTAAAGTGAATATCCGAGACATTGAGTTCTCTGGCAGCCGTCAATACTTTATCGATATACGTAGTAGGCATATTATTCAACCATGGCAACGCGCAGAACTTCTTCCGGCGTTGTCATGCCCTCCTTCACTTTCATTAATCCATCATCAATGAGGAAAATCGTATCGTTACGGATGGCGACTTCCCGGATTTCTTTCGACGTGCCGCCGCGGTTGATGATGGTCTTCATCTCTTCATCGACGACCAACACTTCGTGGATTGCCATCCGGCCGCGGTAGCCAGTCATATTGCACTGCGAACAGCCTTTGCCACGTGAGATGATGTCGATGTCCATCCCGCGTTTGCGGAAAATCTCCCGCTCCGCTTCGGTCGCCTGTTCGATTTCACGGCAATCCCGGCACGTTCTGCGGACAAGCCGCTGTGCGACGACGGCATTCAGAGAAGCAGTAACAAGGAACGGCTCCACGCCCATGTCCATGAGACGCGTGACGGACGCGACCGAGTCGTTCGTGTGGATTGTCGACAAGACAAGGTGACCGGTCAAGGAAGCACGGATAGAGATTTCCGCCGTTTCCTTGTCCCGGATTTCCCCGACCATGACGATGTCCGGGTCTTGTCGCAAAATCGAGCGGAGACCGGCGGCGAACGTCAAGCCGACATTGGTGTTCACTTGGATCTGGTTGATGCCTTCAAGCTGGTACTCGACCGGATCTTCGACGGTGATGATGTTGACTTCTTCACTATTCAGCCGATTCATCGCAGCATACAACGTGGACGATTTCCCTGAACCTGTCGGACCCGAAATGAGGACGATGCCATTCGGTTTCTGGATTTCCTTCATGAACCGTTCCATGTTGATGTCGTTGAAGCCGAGCTTGTTGATGTCCGTCAAGTTGTTGCTCAAGTCGAGGATCCGCATAACGATTTTCTCCCCGAAGACGGTCGGCAGTGACGACACCCGCAGATCAATCGGCCGGAAATCGACGGTCGTCTTGATACGTCCATCTTGTGGCAAACGATTTTCCGTAATGTCCAAGTTCGCCATGATCTTAATACGCGCCGTGATCATCGCCTGCATGATCTTCGGTAGTGTCCGGACGGTGCGGAGCGTTCCATCGATCCGGTACCGGACGAGAATGCGCCCTTCCTGCGGATCGAAGTGGATATCACTCGCGCGCTGGGAAATGGCATTCGACAACAGCTGATTGACAAGCCGGACGATCGGTGCGTCCAAGTCCGTCAATTCTTCTTGCTGCTGTTCGGTCACTTGCGGCAAATCACTCAGCAGCTCATCATATGATTCCTCGTCGTAATACTTCGCGATGGTGCGTAAAATATCATCGTTCGAAGCGATCGCCGGTTCGATTTGGAAACCGGTCGTCAGCCGGAGATCATCAATCGTGATGAAGTCCATCGGGTCAGCCATCGCGACATACAGCCGGTCACCTTCTGTCTTCAGCGGGACGAGCATGTTGCGCTTCGCAAAATCTTTCGGCACGACATTGAAGAGGTTCGGATCGAACGGATACCGGAACAGTGTGACGTGCGGGATGCCGAGCTGGACTTCAAGCGTTTCGATGAGCTGCTGCTCGGTGATGAGCCCCCGTTGCAGGAGGGCGTCCCCCAATTTCTGTTCCGGTTTCTTTTCCTTCAAGGTGTGCTGAAGATCTTCATCCGTCAGCAAGCCTTGTTCGATCAGAATATCCCCGAGTCGTCTGCGGACAATAGCCACAGCAATCCCTCCTTATAGTTGATTCATTAATCGCGATCGACGCGGTTGCCGCCTTTGTCGTAAGAAGGCGTACCATTATTGCCTGAGCCTGGTGCATTCGAATTGCCGTTGCCGGAATTGGAGCCTCCAGGTGTGGAGCCATTGCCGGGACTGTTGTTGTTCCCGTTGCCGGAGCCTGAACCGGAGCCGCTACCAGAGCCAGATCCTGAACCATTCCCTGATCCAGACCCAGAACCACTTCCAGATCCCGAGCCAGAGCCATTGCCCGAGCCGGTGCCTGGGTTCGTGCCTGAACCATTGCCGGACCCTGATCCCGAACCGCCACCCGTCGATCCGCCCGGATTATTGCCATTGATCGGTGTGTTCGTACCGGGGATCGTCGGGTTATCCGGATCATATGGAATCGTGATTGTTCCTTTACTTGGATCGTTCGGGTCGATCGGGACCGTGATGGTGCCGTTCGCCGGATCTGCCGGTATCTCTTCCTCTTCCTGCTGCGCAAGCGGGAACAGTTCGACACGGTGGATCGGTGCGTAGAAGTCCGTCGAGATGTCTTCCATCGCGACTTCCTCCCCTTCAAATAGCGCAACGCGGGTCACTTGTACTCTGACACCCGCTTCGCCACGCTCTTCAATACGAGACCCACTCCGGACGAACGAGCTGAATTGCTTGATCAGTCTCGGCTCCACTGACTCCCGCTCACTGACAAGTGCCGAATAGTCATGGACGAGCGGCTGCCCGCTGACCATGCCGCGGATCAGATTGTTCTGGAGCTCAACGGCCAAGTAGACCGTTGTCGTGTTCGGATTGGTGAAGGCGAGATCGATGCCAAGCTCCCGATTGACCGCCGCTTCTTTCCCGAGCGGAATCCGGTCCGGAATCGTTGTTCCGATGCTGCGTTTTTCGATGACCAAGTTCGTATCAAGTGCTGCTCCGTATAAAGCGGATGCGATTTCCGTCAATTCGGTGTCCGTCACTTCCGTAAACGTCAATTCGCTCATGAAGTCGATCAACGAAAACGTTGCACCTGGTGCAACCGGTACGTTGATCAGCGTCTGGACGAGCTCATATGCGCCTGGGTTGATCAAGGAATGAGCAAACGACAACTCCCCCATCACTTCTTGTGGAAGGCCTGCCAGTTCGTCCGTAATCCGCACTTCCGTCCGGCGCTTGCCATCACTCAGTGCACGTTCCAATTCGGCGTGGATCATCGCCACGTTTTCTTCCGTGAACTCTGCCACCGGGAATTGAGCGGATAAGAAATTCCGTGTCACCGGCTCACTTAAATGGAATACAAAGCCGTTCTGCGTTCCTGTTTCAGCACGATCGACTGTCTCATCCAAAAGGATTTGCACTTGCTGCAGCGGATAATCGGCGGTGACATCCTGGTACGTGACCAAGAGCTCACTTTCCGCACGCCAAGAATCAACACGTCCAGCAAATAACGTTTGGACTTCTTCTTTTTCCATCTCGGAAACGTCCGTCGTTCCGATGTATGTATTCTCGCCGAACCGTTCAGTCGGGAACAGCCAACGGTCGACTGCATAGGCCCCGCCGTTTGCCGCCCCGAAGAACAGTAAAGCAGCAAGCGCGATCCACATGAAACTGATGCCAAATTGTTTATTATCCATCTTCGCTTACTGCTCCTTTCTGTTCGGGTCGATCGATTCCATGCCCGTGATTTTCGGTGACGGTTCGTTTGTTTCTGTAACAGGAGGTTCCGGCATGACCGCATCGTTGGAAGGTCCGTTCCCTTGCGTCCGGTTCGTCCGGTTTTGTTCCGCCAATTCTGCATATTGTTGCTGGATTTTCTCTTGGCGTTTCGTGTATATGAGTGTTACGAATATGACAACTGCAAGTGTGCCGAGAAGCGCCAGATAGAGCGGCTGGCTCGGCTGCAAAACGACACCGACGAGCGCAGCCAAAAATCCGCCGCCAACGATTGCCATCTTTTTAAATAACGGAATTTCCCGGAACAAGAAGTATGCTAGAACGAGTGCGAGAACGCCAAGAATGATTAGGACTAATAATTGGACCATGGAGACCCTCCTGTTTCTATTACGAATATTTCGAATGGTCTACTTGTAAGTATTCCATCATTATCACCTTTTAAACTGTCAAAAGAAGTAAAGCTTCTAGTTTTAGATTATCATACTTTGCCAGTTAATTAGAATAATGTTCGGGTATATATTAAAATAATATTTCATTTCCGACTCAATCGTGTCAGAAATTGAAATCATTGATCATCGAGGTGACTTATGAAAAACGAAAAAGGCTTTACATTGGTTGAAGTTTTGGCATCGCTCGTCCTCATATCTTTGATATTAATGGGCTTCATGGCGCTTTTCACTAGCACAAACCGGCTCGCCGTCACAAATAGCGAAAAACTGGTCGTGATCAATCTCGCCGACTCCTATTTGGAACGCGCGCAAATTAATCCTGAAGAATTCTTCTCCCCTTATCCATTGACTGAAACGAGCCGCGGAATAGCTGTGCCGTTACACGAAATGAATGGCTCGGAATATGAAGTGCGACTGGATGTCAGCGACTCGGGGGGCTTGGATCTATTGAATGTAATCGTGACAGTGAGTCCAGTCGATTCAAATATGTCCAGCTCAGTGGAAGGATATGTTCCTTATGACTAACCAGCGAGGCATCACATTAGTCGAATTGATCGCTACTCTCGCAATTGTCGGCATGGTGGGGACACTTGCTTACGCGGTGCTTTTCCAAGGCTATGCAAATTATGAACGGGTGCAGGCCGAAACGAAATTGCGTGACGAAGCCGATCTCATCATGGCCAATTTCGTCCGGGAGCTCTTTGTCTTGAAATCGGATGAACTGGAAGAATCTCCGGCATGCATGAATGGTGCTCCAGGTTCTTGTGTCCGTGTGACGAAAGAAGATTCCGGTGACAGTTATTTCATCGGTTTCCAACGCGGCTCCGCCTCCACTGATGTGGCGATCGCCCGCAACGAAGAAATCCGCTTTTACAACGACGATGTCATCCTTGTCCCGAACAGGCCGGCAGATTCCATCATCAATAATTCCATCAGTACGGAAGACGGCATCCGTTATACCGTGAAATTCGTGCTGTCGACTGAATATCGCGGAGAAGACCGGCAAATGGAATTCGTCAATACAATCAATGTCATTTCGGCTGATGAAGCGGGTGGTGGAGAATGATGAAAAGGTTACACAACGAGAACGGCTACTCTTTATTGATTACTCTGCTGATCATCGTCCTGTTTGCAATTCTTGGCGCCAGCCTGATGGCAATGACTTTGAATGGCGTGACGCGCAACGACACCCGTGAAGAGATCGTCCAGTCGAATGATCTGGCATCCATGGGAATCACACGAATCACGACGGAAATCACAGAACAGCTAGATGCACTGCTGACGGAAGATGAAGGCATGTCCGCCGAGGTCTTCCTGTCACAGTTCGACCGTATTCTGAACAATTACCGCTGCGGCAGAAGCCCGATTTCCGAAAGCGCAAGCGGGAACACCGGTACCAGCTACACGGTATGCATCCACCAAGTGGAAGACGATCCAGACAGTCTCGTCCAGCTCGGTTCGAGGCATCAGGCGTTACGGAAAAATATCACATTCAAAAGCACCGGTAAATCCGGTCAGTCGGAAAACGAACTGTATTCCACTTTCAATCTCGGAGCTACACAATATCCGGAAGTGCTGAATTACGCAGTCGGGGCCTTCAAAGCGCCAGCCAACCGGAATTCAGGAAGATTCCCTCCGATTCCTGGAGAAGGCAATCTCATCTTGAATGGAGGTTCCCGCATCGACGGTGACATCAAAGTCGACGGCAACCTGGTCTCTTCCGAGCGCGGCGTCTGGAGATCGTACAGCGGCAGCCGTGATTATGATTACTCTGTCGACAGTGTCTATCCAGAGTTGTCCGCCTTCGATTCGCGAGGTGCTGGAAAAATTGCGGTAGAAGGCAATATGTACAACTTCAAACATGCATTCAACGGCTACAGCAGCGGATTCAATTATATCCGGCATATTAACGGAACGGATTTGAACAATCGGAGCTATTACGAACAAGTGAGCGATCCCGGCCGCATCTTTTTCGGGAGTACGCCTCCGCGTGAAATCACCAGCAGCGTTGAGATCACACCGATCAATTTTGATGAGAAGAATAGGACCTTGTGGCTGACGGAAAGCAATAGCAACAAATATGATACAGGGAGGAATCAGCAATTCAGCGGGGTGAGCCGCTCGGGCGATACGTACCTCATGTACCGTTCCTGTATCTTGCTTATCTTTTGCAGTGATAATTATGATGGAACATTCACTGGTACCGGTAACAATACATTCAACGGGAAGTTCGGGACTTCCGGCAATCTGGTTTTCAATTCAACGGCTACTTCATTTAATAAAGGGGCTTTCGTCAAAGGAAACCTTGAAATCAGAGACTCTACTCGGTCAAGGCCTTCACGGATTGCAGGGACCATTTACGTCGAAAATGACGTCATCATCGAAAACGCATATCTGGAAAGCGACGTCATCTTGTATGTCGATGGAGACGTGACAATCACCCAATCGCAAATATACGGCATTCCATACAACAACCGGACCGGTTCCTTGATCATTTTCGCTAAAGGCAATATCAATTTATCCAACAACTCGGTCGATCTGCCGACTCCCAGTGAATTCAAAGGATATTTCTACAGTGAGCAGACGTTGGAAATCTACGGGGTTGGTTCGAACATCAAAATCAACGGCGGGATTTCTGCCCGGAAAATCATCTTGAACGCAGTGCGCGGCAGCGCCTCGAATAGCCGCTACCAGACGAAACGCGAACAGGAGCGGCTTCCGAAAGACCGGTCGCGCCTGCAGATCATCTATGATTTGGATGTCATCAAGACTTATTCCGAACTGGACATCGTGACAGAGCCGTGGATCGATAACGTCTCCCCTCCTATCGAACTTGACCGGAGATACGAACCTTAATAAAAAACAGTGGAAGAATTCGGCAATACCGTTTCTTCCACTGTCTTATTTCATTTTACATATGCCGCGACCTTGTTCCGCCCTTTTTGCTTGGCGCCGATGTAGAGCGCTCGGTCCGCATTACGGATGAGACTCATGCTCTCATCACTGTCGTCTGGTGCAGATGAGACACCGACACTCAATGTAATATGTACGCCGATCGCACTGCGATTCGTATCCAGATCATTTTCGATCAGGAACAGGTGCTGCTCGATCGTCCCGCGGATCGATTCTGCAAGGGCGAATGCCTCATCCTTGCTGTAATTCGGCAACAACACGACGAACTCCTCCCCGCCGTACCGTGCAATCGTGCCTTTCCCTTCGGTCGTCCCCCGCAGGATATCGGCAAGCTTCACGAGAATATCATTCCCGCTTTGATGGCCATATGTATCGTTAATCTTCTTAAAATGGTCGATGTCCATCATGATCAACGACAGCGACTTCAATTCCCCTCTGTTCAACTTCGCCATGCTCTTTTCCAGTGTTTCGTTCAAATAGCGATAATTGTACAGCTTCGTCAATCCACAACGTTCGCTTTGCGCCACGGCTTTCTCGAAGTACGCGGCCTTCTCGAGCGACACGGCGAAATAGGTGCTCAACAAATCCATGATTTGCATCTGGTGGCTCGTATAGGCGTATTTTCTACGGGACGCGATGAGCAGCACTCCTTCAATGCGGTTGTTGCGCGCAATTGGCGATGCCATGATGCTTTCCACATCGTCCGGCATGTACCAGCTCTCGAGATGCTCCCAGTCATTTTTTTTGACGAAGAACAGCGGTTTACCGCCTTCGATCACTTTCCCTGAAATGCCGCGATCGTACTGGACCGGGATAATGTCTTTCTCGACAATTTCGCCGTTTTCGAACATTCGCAGCATCAGCAATTCCCCTTTTCGGTAGTCGATGATATACGTATAATCCGCTTTGAACAATTCCGCTACATGGTAGACGAACTGATCGAGCACTTCGTATTGTGATAATTGCTCAGCTAACTGGTGGCCGATGTGCGCTGTCTTCTGAAGGTCGGCGTTGATGATTTCCGAGGAGCTGTACATCCGCAATAAAATGGCGATGACGAGGAACGGTATGCCGAGCAGCAGGAGCGCCGGCAGCCCGATCACCGCGTTCGTCAAGTACAGCATGATCGCGAACGGAAAGATGGTGAAGGAAATGGTGAAATCCCAAATCGTATCGACCGAGAAGAAGCTGACTTTCTGTCGCATGATGAGATCGTCGAAATAAAGGAACAAGTGGTTGATCAGGACATTGACGATCTGATAAACCAAGCCGAAGAAGACGATGTGGAGCAAGTTGGTCGAGCCCGTCTCCCCGCCGACAGCAAAATAAAAAAGCCCAGAAATGACCGATGTGACGAAGAACATGAGCGAATTGAATGGCAGCCGGACAGACAGGGCCTGGCTACTTTGATTCCGGACAAGCAAGACGAGGGAAACGATTTGCGTCAGTAAAATTTCCGTCGACAGTCCGTATTTTAAGAATACGGCAACCGTGACCCCTTGGACGCAGTACATCATCGTTCCGTTGATCGACAGCGGGAAGAACGCAACGATCACCGCGAGAACGAAGAACGCGAGCAATTCCCAGGAAAGCAGTTTCTCCGGCAAGTTCACTGAAGCCCAGATCAGGCCAGGAAGCGCAATCGATGCCCATAGCATCCATACTATGATTTTTCTTCTATTCGTGCTTTCCACTTCGATTACTTCCCTTCTTCAGCGACCTATTTGGCAAGCAGCGTCCATGCGTTGGAGGTGAACTGTTGGTAAAATTCAAGCGTTGAGTTGATAATTTTGTAAAAATTCGGATTTCTCATCAGTCAATGAGCTCAATAAATAAAGCGAACCCGTGACTATCGTCTTCTTTTTATTTTTCGTTAAAGGTAATATATCATACTGGGATATTAAAGTCTTTGATGAAATGTTACATTTTTCAAATAATACCCTTGCATCAAGAGCTCTTTCATTGTCAAAATCGACGAATACCGCCTCATCTGCAATGCTTTCCAGTTTTTGTAGAACTGTCCCGTAATCTTTATCCTTTAATATCCCGACCACCACACGGAAGTTCTCGTCGGAATATTCCGTTTTGACGGTCTGGACAAGCGCATCTGTGCTCGCTTCATTGTGCGCGCCGTCCAAAATCAAGCCGGGATACCGTTCTTCGAATCGGAATGGCAGTACCGTTTCTACGAGCGCTATGTGTGCTGTGACCGGGTGATACTCGAGTTTCAACACCTCTTCAGCAGCAGCGATGGCAAGCGCGGCGTTTTGACGCTGGTGCTCTCCTTTCAGCGAAAGCGAAGTTGCCTCGAGCTTCCGAGGCTGGATCAAATCGGAGTGAAGAGTGTTTGCAATGTCGCGGATGACGTTCTCCGCTTCTTCCGGCAATGCTCCGATGATGACCGGCTGCCACTTCTTGATGATGCCGCCTTTATGCCAGGCAATTTCCTTTAAGGTCGAGCCAAGGAAATCAGCATGCTCGATTGCGACCGAAGGAATGATACTCACTTCCGGTCGGATGACATTCGTCGAATCGAACCGGCCGCCCATCCCTGCCTCGATGATCGCGAAGTCGACTCTGTGATTCCGGAACGCCAGGAAAGCTGCTGCCGTCAACAGTTCGAAATCCGTCAGCTTTGTATTGATCTTCGCAAGCTGCTGCATGATCTCATCCATACTTTGTTCCGTAATATTGTTGCCATCGATCTGGATTTGATCATGCAGATCGTGGATACCCGGCGAGTAAAACGTACCGACAAATTTGCCATGCTTCTTCAAAATATTTGCAAGCATCGCTGCTGTCGAACCTTTGCCGTTCGTTCCGGCGATATGCACGGTCTTCGTCGCCAAATGTGGATCTTCGAGTTCTTTCATTGCCTCTTCGATTGCGTTCAGCCCCGGTTTCACAGCGCTTTCGCTCATCAAATTCCATCTTTCCTTATACTGTTCCAAACCCTTGATCATTTCAATTACCTGCTTTCTTCCGAGTCGTGATACACTTTATTAAATTATAACATGAAGGCAAGGTGGCAATTGTGAATTGTTGGATCATTTATAACGGCAGCCTCGAGTCGGACAAGTTCGCCGATCAGGCCCGTCTTGTGGCAGAAGCGGCGGAGCGCCGTGGCATCACTGCCCTATTAAAGAAAAATTATGAAGTGCTGATGGATACTTCTATGGGCGTCGGCGAACTTCCTGGTTTCGTCGTTCTGCTGGACAAGGACATCCTGCTCGGTGAGTTCTTGAAGAGTCGCGGCGTCCCGGTCTACAACGATCCGTCCGTCATCGCACTTTGCGACAACAAAGCGCACCAATACATCCGGCTATCGGAAGCTGATATTCCGATGCCACGGACGATTGTCGCACCGAAAGTGTATCCGAAATTCTCCATCAAGGATTCCGGTTATTTCGAACGGGTGCTCCAGAGTTTCGGCCTCCCGATGATCATCAAGGAAGGCCACGGCTCGTTCGGCATGAAAGTATACTTGATCGAGACCGAAGAACAGTTTTATGAGAAGACGGATGCGCTGCGCGGTGTCGATTTCGTCTTCCAGGAATTCATCGCAGAAAGCCGTGGCCGTGACATCCGTGTCAACATCGTCGGTGGTAAAGTCATTGCTGCGATGAAGCGCGTGTCAGAAACGGACTTCCGTGCGAATATCACGAATGGTGGCACAGCCGCTCCTGTTGAATTGACTGACGAACAAGCAAAGCTCGCGCTTGCGGCAGCTGAAGCGGTTGGTGCGAAGTTTGCCGGTGTGGACTTACTGTTCGGTAAAAATGGTCCGCACGTCTGTGAAGTGAATGCCGCTGCGCACATCCGTAATTTGTTGAATGTCACCGGGGTCAATGTCGGCGACGCCATGATCGACTTCATATTGGAAGAATTGTCATGATTGTTTTATACGAAAAAAGTGCCGCTGAACGGAACAAGGCATTCATCGCTGAACTCGCTCGGTTTGGCGATATCACCTTGGAGACGCTGGAAGATTGGAGCGAAGCGGCACTGGCTGAGTTTGCGGAGCGTGCTGCTGGAAAGCGCGTGCTATTTCGCGCGAGACGCCCGGAAGCTGCACGCTTCCTCGAAGACCGCGGCATCCAGCTCATCAACCGGGCGGAAGTGAATCGGATCGCTAATGACAAATGGCAGGCGTTCCAATTATTTCTGCTGCTCGGCGTCCCGGCGATTCCGACTTCCCGGCGCACGTCTTCCTTCCCATGCGTCATGAAGACGGTGGATGGACACGGCGGTGCGCAAGTCGAGATCATCGAATCGGAAAGCGGCGTGCCTTCTGAAACTGCAGGGTTGATTTTTCAGCCGGTCGTCGAACACACCGCGGATGTCCGCATTTATGTGATCGGTGACGAGGTCGTCGGCGCTGTTAAACGCGTTCCGGCCGATTCCTTCAAAGCCAACATCGCACTCGGCGGCACGGCGGAGAAGTTCCAGTTGAGCACCGAACAGGAGCAGCAGGCACTGAAGATTGCACGCGCTTTGAAGAGCGATTACATCGGCATCGACTTTCTCCTATTGCCGGACGGCCGCCACTTGTTCAACGAAATCGAAGACCCCGTCGGCGCCCGGGCTTTTTACACGACACATGAAACGAATATCGCCGAGCTGCTCGTGCGGCAAAACGAAGGGAAAGACGGCTGGTTGTGAGCCGTCTTTTTTTGTGTGTGATTTTTTAATCCGCACTAACCGTACTTTGTTCCGCACTAGCCAGCCGTTCATCCGCACTGGCAGACATTTCATCCGCACTAACTTCAATTTCATCCGCACTAGGCAGAAATACGGCCAAACCAAAACAAAACCCGCCGGCAAAAGCCGGCAGGCATCTAAATCCCTTAAAGGTTCTTCAATTCTTCCATGCGTTTCTCGACCGTCGCGTGTTTTTCGAGGTAGTCCGCTTCTTTCTTGCGCTCTTCCGCGACCACCGCTTCCGGTGCTTTTGAAACGAAACGTTCGTTCGACAGTTTGCCTTGGACGAGTTTCACTTCTTTCGCCCATTTCTCAAGTTCTTTGTTGAGTCGTGCAAGTTCCGCTTCCACGTCGATCAAGCCTTCAAGCGGCATGAACAATTCCGCTCCGGAAACGACTGCAGACATCGACTTTTCAGGTGCTTGAATGGACAAGCCGATCGTCAGCGTCTCCGGATTACAGAAACGTTCGATGTACGATGCGTTCGCTTCGAGTGTCGCAAGCACCGCTTCATCTCTTGCCGAAATCGTCATCGGCACTTTTTTGCTCATCGGTGTTTGTACTTCCGCACGGATCGAACGAACTGCAGTGATGATGTCAACAAGCAGTTTCATGCTGTTTGCTTGTTTCTCGTTGCTCAGTGAAGCGTCAACAGTTGGCCATGCAGCAATCGTAATCGACTCGCCTTCATGCGGCAAGTTCTGCCAGATCTCTTCTGTGATGAACGGCATGAACGGGTGAAGCAAGCGCATCGTGTTGTCGAGTACATATGCCAAGACCGAACGCGTCATCGCTTTCGCAGCTTCGTCTTCTCCGTACAATGGCAGCTTCGCCATCTCGATGTACCAGTCACAGAAGTCATCCCAGATGAAGTTGTACAACGTCCGGCCCACTTCGCCGAATTCGTATTTCTCGGCAAGCGCCGTCACGTCTTCGATCGTTTCGTTCAAACGTGTCAGGATCCAAGAATCGGCAACCGAACGTTTGCCGGACAAATCGATTTCTTCATACGTCATGCCTTCCATATTCATCAATGCAAAGCGTGAAGCGTTCCAGATTTTGTTGGCAAAGTTCCACACCGACTCGACCTTTTCCATCGAGAAGCGAAGATCTTGTCCCGGGCTCGAAGCTGTCGCCAGGAAGTAGCGAAGCGAATCCGCACCGTACTGTTCGATGACATCCATCGGGTCGACGCCGTTACCAAGTGATTTCGACATTTTGCGGCCTTCTGCATCACGTACGAGACCGTGGATCAACACGTCCTGGAACGGTTTTTCTTCCGTGAACTCAAGCGCCTGGAAAATCATGCGCGACACCCAAAAGTTGATGATGTCATAACCCGTCACGAGTGCATCGGTCGGGTAATAACGCTTCAACTCATCGGATTCAGCTGGCCAGCCAAGTGTAGAGAACGGCCATAGGGCAGATGAGAACCACGTATCGAGCACGTCTTCATCCTGTGTCCAGTTTTCTGAGTCGCTAGGTGCTTCATGGCCCACGTAGATTTCGCCTGTTTCGTTATGGTACCAAGCCGGAATCTGATGTCCCCACCAAAGCTGACGGGAAATACACCAGTCGCGGATGTTTTCCATCCAGTGCAAGTATGTCTTCTCAAACCGCTCCGGCACGAAGTTGACACTGTCTTCCCCGCGCTGCAATGCAACTGCCTGCTCAGCAAGCGGCTTCATGTCTACGAACCACTGTGTCGACAAGTAAGGCTCGACAACTGCGCCGCTTCGCTCAGAGTGACCGACTGAGTGCAAATGCTCTTCGATCTTGAACAGCACGTCCATGTCCTGCAGATCTTTGACGATCGCTTTACGACATTCAAAACGGTCCATACCTTCATATTTGCCGGCATTTTCGTTCATCGAACCGTCTTCGTTCATGATCAGCACACGTTCCAATCCGTGACGGTTGCCAATCTCAAAGTCGTTCGGGTCATGTGCTGGTGTGATTTTCACAGCGCCGCTTCCGAATTCACGATCAACGTAATCATCTGCTACGATCTCGATTTCACGTCCAACGATTGGCAGGATCAGTTTCTTCCCGATCAAGTGCTTGTAGCGCTCATCTTTCGGATGAACCGCTACTGCCGTATCCCCGAGCATCGTCTCCGGACGTGTCGTCGCGATTTCGATGTGGCCGGAACCATCCGCAAGCGGATAGCGCATGTGGTAAAACGCACCTTGTACATCCTTGTAGATCACTTCGATGTCCGAGATCGCTGTTTTCGTTGCCGGATCCCAGTTGATGATGTACTTGCCGCGGTAGATCAATTTCTTCTCATACAATTTCACGAATACTTCACGCACCGCTGAAGATAAGCCTTCATCGAGTGTGAACCGCTCGCGGGAGTAGTCGAGACCAAGGCCGAGTTTCGACCATTGCTCACGGATGTGTCCTGCGTATTCGTCTTTCCATTTCCACGATTCCTTCAAGAACTGCTCCCGGCCAAGGTCATAGCGCGTGCGGCCTTCCTCTTTCAGCTTGCCTTCGACTTTCGCTTGTGTCGCAATTCCGGCGTGGTCCATTCCCGGAAGCCAAAGCGCATCGAACCCTTGCATACGCTTCATCCGCGTCATGATGTCCTG
The DNA here is from genome assembly GCF_009707665.1 of Planomicrobium sp. YIM 101495. Classification (GTDB taxonomy): domain Bacteria; phylum Bacillota; class Bacilli; order Bacillales_A; family Planococcaceae; genus Planococcus. The sequence goes on along the minus strand of NZ_WLZW01000001.1, from coordinate 227,558 downwards.
CAACGTCGTATCCCATGCGTGGCCAAGGTGTAAGCGGCCCGTAACGTTCGGCGGCGGAATCACGATTGTATACGGTGTTTTCCCACTATCCGGCTGTGCTTCGAAAAACTTCTGTTCGATCCACCAGTCATAACGGCCTTTCTCAATCGATTGCGGATCATACTTCGTCGACATTTGTTCACTCATAGCGATTCCTCCTTTGGATTCATAAAAATGGCAACAAAAAAACCCCTCTGTCTGTAAAGGACGAAGGAGTTGTTCGCGGTACCACCTTTATGCACGGGCAGAATTGCGCCCGGCTCTCAACTTGAATAACGGAATTGGATTCCGGCGTCCGCTACTCGAGTTCACGGATGCTGCTCCGAGGTGACATTCACGAAACGTCCTTTGAAAGCCTTTCACCAAAGCGGCTTCCTCTCTGCAAAAAGTTCGTCTGCTACTATCCTCATCAACGCATTTTTATCTGATTGCTTCTATTGTACTCAATATCCAGCGCGAGCTCAAGTTTTTTTCTTACCTTAGAAAAAAGCCGGAGCTCTTCATCGTGACGAGAGCTCCGGCCATGTTTCTTATCGTGCAAGCTTCGCGAATACCGTGTGGAATGCTGCCACAGTTTCGGCGATGTGCTCTTCCGTATGCGCAGTCGATAGGAACATGCCCTCGAACTGGGATGGCGGCAAGAAAATGCCTTCTTCAGCCATCAAACGGTAGTAATCCGCAAACAGTTCCGTATCGGACGTCTTCGCAGTCTCGAAGTCGACCACTTCTTCATTCGTGAAGAAGAAACCGATCATCGAACCGGCGCGGTTGACCGTGTGCGGAATATTATATTTCTCTGCTGCTTCGCGGAAGCCTTTTTCAAGCTGGTCCGCGCGCTCCTTGAATGTCTCGTAAGATCCTTCGTTCAAGCGGGACAATGTTTCAAGACCTGCACGCATCGCGAGCGGGTTCCCTGACAAAGTACCGGCCTGGTAAATCGGGCCGCTCGGTGCAACGTGCGCCATGATTTCGCGTTTTCCGCCGAATGCGCCGACAGGAAGTCCCCCGCCGATCACTTTCCCGAGACATGTCAAATCAGGCGTCACGCCGAAGTGGCCTTGTGCACAGTTGTAGTCGACACGGAAGCCCGTCATGACTTCATCGAAGATCAAGACTGTACCGTTGTCCTGCGTCAAGTTACGCAATTCTTGCAAGAAGCCTTCTTTCGGTGGAACGACGCCCATGTTTCCTGCAACCGGCTCGACGATGACTGCTGCCAAGTCTGCGCCGTACTGGCGGAACACTTCGCGGACGCTCTCAAGATCGTTGTAAGCGACCGTAATCGTGTTTTGTGCGATCGATGGCGGAACGCCTGGTGAGTCCGGCAAGCCGAGTGTTGCAACACCAGAACCTGCTTTGATCAACAAGCTGTCGCCGTGGCCGTGGTAGCAGCCTTCGAATTTCAAGATCTTGTGACGGCCCGTGTAGCCGCGTGCAACGCGCAGTGCGCTCATCGTCGCTTCCGTACCCGATGACACCATGCGGATCATTTCGATCGATGGCACGCGGTCGATGACCAATTTCGCCAATTCGTTTTCGAGTAAAGTCGGTGCACCGAAGCTCGTTCCGGAAACAGCTGTTTCCTGGATCGCTTTGACGACTTCCGGGTGTGTGTGGCCGAGGATCAGAGGGCCCCAGGAAAGTACGTAGTCGATGTATGTGTTGCCATCGATGTCCGTGATTGTTGCGCCGTTCCCGGACGCCATGAAGATCGGATCCATGTTGACCGATTTGAATGCACGTACCGGTGAGTTGACGCCGCCTGGCATCAAATCCTGTGCTTCAGTGAATGCTTGCTTCGACAATTCGTATCCCATTTACTTCTCCTCCAGCCAGCGTGCAGCGTCTTTCGCGTGATACGTCATGACGATATCCGCTCCAGCGCGCTTCATGCTCAGTAATGTTTCAAGAACGATTTTCTTCTCATCGACCCAGCCGTTGAGCGCAGCCGCTTTGACCATCGCGTATTCGCCTGACACGTTGTATGCAACGATCGGAATATTGTGGCGGTCGCGCACTTCACGGATGATGTCCAGATAAGACAACGCCGGTTTGATGATCATGAAATCTGCACTTTCTTCAATATCGGATGCCGCCTCGCGCAAAGCTTCCATGCGGTTCGCAGGATCCATCTGGTACGTCTGGCGATCGCCGAATTGCGGCGTCGAGTGTGCTGCTTCACGGAACGGCCCGTAATAAGCGGATGCATATTTCACGCCGTAGCTCATGATCGGTGTGTTCGTGTAGCCAGCTTCGTCCAGTCCTTGGCGAATGGCTGCGACAAAGCCGTCCATCATGTTCGATGGAGCGATGATGTCAGCGCCTGCTTCCGCTTGGGATACGGCAGTTTTCGCCAGGAGTTCAAGTGTCTCGTCATTCATGATCTCGCCGTTACGGATGATGCCGCAGTGGCCGTGATCTGTGTACTGGCAAAGGCACGTATCCGCAATGACGACGAGGTCAGGATGGCGATCTTTTGCAAAACGGATCGCTTCTTGCGTGATGCCGTGTGAATGATAAGCTTGTGTGCCGACTTCGTCTTTATGGTCAGGCACACCGAACAGGATGACCGACGGAATGCCGAGTGAAACGACTTCATCAAGCTCTTCTCCCAGACGGTCCAAGGAAAAGTGGAAAACACCTGGCATCGAAGAGATTTCGGTTTTCACATTCTCGCCTTCAACAACGAACAACGGATAGATGAAATCCTCTTTCTGCAAAGTCGTTTCGCGTACCATCGAACGTAAGTTACCGGACGCGCGCAGACGGCGGTGACGGCTGAAATTCAAATTATTCATGTTCACTACATCCTTTCACGATTTCTCGAACTACTTCTTCGTATGTGTATTTTACAGGAACAAAAGCAGGCTTGCCTCCGTGATGGACAACCGCCTGCTCCGTTATGTGGCCGATTGCCGCCGTTTCGATGCCTTCCCAGTCCCCGCCACCATCACAAAAGACCTCGACAGCAGATGGGCTCGCAAAGATGACGATGGCACCGGAAAGTTCCTTCACCTTCCGGGCGTTGTCATGCACCGGTACGGTATCGTAAACGACCCATTCATCCACCCGCAGCTTCATCGACGCGATTGTGTTCTTCGCCAAAGCTCCTTTGACGAACAAACATTTCGAATCACCCGCAAGCGGTGGGAATTCCACGACGAACGTATCCGCACTGTAGCGTGTCGGGATGAAATCAGCATGGAGTCCGTACCTTTCAAGCGCTTCTGCTGTCCGTTCTCCGACTGCAGCGATACGCGCAGTCGTGTTCAGGCCGAGGTCTCCGAACACTTCCGCTCCCATGCGGCTCGTGAAAATAAGCCAGTCATAGGAGGAAAGCTTCGGCGGCTTTCTATCCACAATCGCTTTTGTTTCGATCAATGGAATGTGCGCTGTTTCAGCACCGTGCAAACGAGCCAGTTGAATCGCTTCTACAGGTGCCGTCGACCCGGTGAAGACAAGCGTTTTTCCGGCAAGCTGTTTATCGGGATTAAGCATTGTTCTCAGCTTTTACTTTTTGGATCAAATCATAGCCGCCTTGTTCGCGGATGCGGTCTGCAACGATACGCCCTGCTTCAATCGCATCTTTTGCAACAACCGATTCTTTGTATACTTCGTCAGCGTCCGGTGATGCAATCAATCCTGTGAAGGAAATCTCGTCATTTTCAACCGTTGCGTAGCCTGCGATCGGCACTTGGCAGCTACCGTCCATATCCGCAAGGAATTTACGCTCAGCAATAACAGCCTGCGCCGTCGCTTCGTCGTTCATTTTCGCCAGTTCAGCAAGCAGTTCCGCGTCATCCGAGCGACATTCGATCGCAAGTGCGCCTTGGCCGATCGCTGGCAGGCAATCTTCGACAGAAAGGAATTCCGTCACGATGTCATCATTCCAGCCCATACGCTTCAAGCCGGCTGCTGCCAGCAAGATCGCATCGAAGCCTTCTGTCTCAAGTTTCTTCAAGCGTGTGTCGATGTTGCCGCGGATCCACTGGATTTCGATATCCGGACGCAGCATCAATAGCTGCGAGCTGCGGCGAAGGCTGCTTGTCCCGACAACTGCACCAACTGGCAGGTCCATGAATTTCACGTGGCCGTTCGAGATGAACGCATCACGCGGGTCTTCACGTTTCGGAATACAGCCGATTGTCAGCCCTTCCGGCATAACAGCTGGCATATCCTTCATGGAGTGTACAGCGAAGTCGATTTCTTTGTCGTAAAGCGCTTTTTGGATCTCTTTAACGAACAGACCTTTCCCGCCGACTTTTGAAAGCATGACATCAAGAATCTGGTCACCTTTCGTCACGATCTCTTTCACTTCAAACTCGAAAGGTGCGCCTGCAGCTTTCATTTTTTCGATAAATTGGTTTGTTTGTGTTAATGCCAAATTACTTCTTCTTGATCCGACGATGATTTTTCTCATGGGAATCCCCTTTCTCTAGTACCAAAAATGGAAGTCCGACAAACGGCTTCCGAGGAAGAAATTGATCAGCAGCAATAAAAATGCGTATATATTCGCGAGTGCGAACGAAGTGCCTTGCAGCGCATGCTTGCGGTGCCGCCACAGGATCCAGCTATAGACGATCAACAGGATGACCGACCCGACGATCTTGAAATCGAAAGGCGAGAACACATCAAGCGAAATGACCGCCCACTGGAACCCGAGCACGAGTGAAACGAAGAGCAGCGGGATGCCGACCATGATCGACATGGTCATCCCTGACTCGGCCTGGCTCAGCGATGGAAGACTGCTCCACTGCTTCGTCCATTTCTTCTTCTTCAGCAGCCTGTACAAGATCATGTGCAGCGCCGCGAAGACGAAAGACAAGGAAAACGCCACATACGACAGGATTGCGAACGTAATGTGGATGAAGAGCAGTTCCGAGACGAGTGCTTCCCCGACCGGTGACCGTTCGATCTGGACCGGTGCGAACGTGTGGATCGTCATGAAGATGAAGCCGATCATGTTCAGCAAGAACACGGCAAAATCAAAATGGAAGAAGATCCGCAAGATGAGCGACAGCGTCACAAGCAGCCAGGCGTAGAAATAGATTCCCTCGAACAAGGTCAGAATCGGGAATCTGCCCGTCTCTAAAATGTAACCGCCAAGAAAAGCGGTCTGCATGAGCCATACGCCACCGAGCAGCACAAGCGCCACGCGGGCCGCTCCTTTCTGTTTATATAAGTAATCGATAAAATAGAACACGAGGCTGATCGCATACACGATAACCATTGCTTCATGCAGCCTCGACATTGTGAGATCTGCCATTTGCTTCCCTCTTCATTGTTCAAAATTAAAAGCGCTTCGTCTCTACAGTTTATCACATAGATCCGAAAACGCCTTGTTCAAAACGGTTAAAATGAATAGCCGGTTGCTGGTTTATTCGTCGGTTCTTCGACAGCTTCATTCTTCTTGCTCATTTTCACTGCGTGCATCTGGTCCGCTTCTGCTTCAGCCGCTTCTTCAATGCCGAAAATGCGCTGGAACAAAGCCAGTTGCTCTGCAGCTTCTTTAGTGCCTGCCATTTCCTTCGCCTGAAGGATGGGTTCTTTCAGCAATTGGTTGATGATCGATTTCGTATGCTTGTTCAAGACTTTGCGTTCACGGTCCGTCAAATCCGGCATCTTGTTCTCGATGCTCGCCATCGTTTCGGACTGGATCGCCAAAGCTTTCTTGCGCAGCGCCGAGATGACAGGGACGACACCAAGCGTCGTCAGCCAATCATTGAATTCTTCTTTTTCATGATCGATCATCTTGCCGATTTCTTTCGCTGCCTGCTCACGTTCCGCCAAGTTCGCTTCCACGATTCCCTGCATGTCATCGATGTCATACAGGAAGACATTCGGCAAATCACCGATGCGCGGATCGAGATCACGCGGCACAGCGATGTCGACCATGAAAAGCGGTTTGCCTTTACGCAATTTCTCTACGAACTGCATCAGCTCCAAATCAACGATGTATTCCGTAGATGCAGTGGATGAAATCAAAATGTCCGCTTCAAGTAGCGCACACTGTAATTCGCTCATTGGCTTTGCATTGCCGTCGAATTTGTCTGCCAGTGTTTGCGCGTTTTCGAACGTTCGGTTGATGACCGTAATTTTATTCGCGCCGCTTCCCTGCAGGTTCTTGATGGCGAGTTCGCCCATCTTCCCTGCGCCGAGAATGACGACGTGTTTGTTTTTCAGTGATCCGAAGATCTTCTTGCCAAGCTCCACCGCAGCATAAGAAACCGATACGGCATTTTCACCGATCGCTGTTTCGGAATGTGCGCGTTTCGCCAATGTGATCGCCTGCTTGAACAATTGGTTGAAGACCGTTCCAGTCGTTCCGTTGTCCTGGCCGGCCAGGAAACTCGTTCTCACTTGTCCAAGGATCTGTGTTTCGCCAAGCACCATCGAGTCGATCCCTGCCGTCACGCGGAACAGGTGGTCGACTGCCTCCTCCTTCTCATGAACGAATAAGTATTGTGAGAATGCCTCTTCCGGAATCCCGAAATACTCCGCCAAGAAGTGCTTCACGTAGTAACGCCCCGTGTGCAGCTGATCGACCACTGCATAGATCTCCGTGCGGTTACACGTCGAGACGATGACGTTCTCCAATATGCTTTTTTGTTCCTTCAGCGCTTGCATCGCCTGAGGAAGTTCATGTTCGATAAATGACAGCTTCTCGCGGATTTCCACCGGAGCCGAGCGGTAATTCACCCCAACAACTAATGTATGCATGGATCCAAAACACCTTTCCCGTTCAATATTTCATGCCTTCATTATACCACCAACGCCAACATGTAAACGCGGCAATTTGTGAACATGCCATGAAACTATTCTCACTTTATAATCATTATAAATTAAGTGTAGCAAAGCCTTTTGCCGACAACAAGGATAATGCATTAAGACGGAATTGTGCGAGAATTAGTGTATAAAAGTTTGGGTGTTGGTGTTGGTGTTGGATTCGGTTTCGGTTTGTTGCAGAATTTAGGGTGTTGGTTGCAAAGCAGTGGCCAGAAGCATTCTGGCCACTGCTTCTACGACGAAGCAGCGAAGCGATGCAGGAGCAATTGATTTTAGTTTCAGCTAACTTCGTTGCAGAATAACCGATTTCGTTGCAAAGTCTTTCCACCCACAAAAAAAGCGCAGCCTCAGCTGCGCTTCCCCTCTCACTCTGCCATCCGGCTTTCGATTTCTTTCCAGACGGCTTCTTGTCCAAGACCACTCTCTGATGAGAAGACGATTAACGGATCACTTTTCTCCATCTCCAGTGTTTCGCGGACGATTTTCTTGTGCTTGTCCCATTTGCCTTTGGGAATCTTATCCGCTTTCGTCGCGATGATGATGCACGGAATTTCATAGTGCTTCATGAAATCATACATCATGATGTCATCTTGCGTCGGCGGATGGCGGAGGTCGATGATCTGGACGACGGCACGCAATTCCTCGCGCCCCGTGATATACCGCTCGATCATCTTGCCCCATGCTTCCCGCTCGGTCTTTGATACTTTCGCATACCCGTAACCCGGGACGTCGACGAAAAACAGCTGCTCTTCGATTTTATAGAAGTTCAGTGTTTGCGTCTTCCCTGGTTTTGAGGAAATGCGTGCCATGCTCTTGCGGCCGATCATCCGGTTGATGAACGATGATTTGCCGACATTCGATCGGCCAGCCAGCGCGAACTCCGGCAAACCGCCTTCCGGATATTGCTCCGGACGCACGGCACTGATGACCATTTCTACATTGTGAACTTTCATTGCTTCGCCTCTTCCAATGCCACTGCCAACGCTTCGTCCGCTTCCGAAACAAGTTTGAACGTCAATTCTGCCCGGACCGATTCCGGGATATCCTCGATGTCGCGCTCATTCTCCTTCGGCAAGATAATCGTGCGGAGTCCCGCTCTGTGGGCACTCAATGTTTTTTCTTTCACGCCGCCGATCGGTAGGACCCGGCCGCGCAGTGTGATTTCTCCGGTCATGCCAACTTCACGCCGGATCGGCCGTTTGCTGAGAGCTGATACGAGTGCAGTCGCAATCGCGATTCCTGCAGACGGACCGTCTTTCGGGACAGCGCCTTCCGGTACGTGGATGTGGATGTCTTGAGACTCGTGGAACGTCGGATCGATGCCGAGCTCCTCCGCATTCGCCCGCACATAGGACAAGGCCGTCTGTGCCGACTCTTTCATAACGTCGCCAAGTTTCCCGGTCAACTGCAGTTTCCCTTTCCCTGCAGAAAGCGAAACTTCAATCTGCAGCGTATCGCCACCGACCGTCGTGTATGCAAGACCCGTCGCCACACCGATCTGGTTTTCCGTTTCAGCTATTCCGTAACGGAACATCGGCTTACCAAGGTATTGTTCGACTGCTTTGACGCCGACGACCACTTTGTCCTTTTCACCGGAAACGAGCTGCTTCGTCACTTTCCGGCATACAGCTGCGATTTGGCGTTCGAGGTTTCTTACACCCGCTTCTCGCGTATATTTCCGGACGATCAGCATAAGCGCTTCGTCTTTGAATTGCAGCTGCGACTTCGTCAAACCGTGTGCTTTCAATTGTTTCGGTGCCAAATGGTTTTTCGCAATCTGCTGCTTTTCCTGCTCCGTATAACCTGCGATCGAAATAATTTCCATGCGGTCACGCAGTGGTCCTGGAATCGCCCCAAGATCGTTCGCGGTCGCGATGAACAAAACGTTCGAAAGGTCGTATGTTTCTTCAATATAATGGTCGCTGAACGAGTTGTTCTGTTCCGGATCGAGTACCTCGAGCATCGCAGACGAAGGATCTCCGCGGAAGTCATTCGACATCTTGTCGATTTCATCCAGCAAGAATACAGGGTTCACTGTGCCACCGCGCTTCATTCCTTGAATGATCCGTCCTGGCATCGCTCCGACATACGTTCTCCGGTGACCGCGGATTTCCGACTCATCGCGCACACCACCGAGTGAAATGCGGACAAAGTTACGCCCGAGTGACTCTGCGATCGATTTCGCGAGTGACGTCTTCCCGACGCCAGGAGGTCCTGCCAGGCAAAGAATCGGGCCGCGCAAGGAATTGGTCATTTGTTGCACTGCCAAATATTCGAGGACGCGTTCTTTCACGCTTTCTAAACCGTCATGATCACGGTTCAAAACTTTCGCGGCAAATTTAATGTCAAGGCGGTCATCTGTCGCCTCATTCCAAGGGATCGTTACGAGCCATTCGATGTAGTTGCGGATAATGCCGCTCTCTGCTGCAGCTGCAGGCAACTTCTCGTAACGGTCCAATTCTTTCATCGCCGCTTCTTCCGTCGATTCCGGCATACCGGCTGCTTTAATGCGTTTCTTCAGGTCAGAAACTTCACCGGTTTTGCCGTCCTTGTCGCCAAGTTCAGTCTGGATCGCTTTCATCTGCTCGCGCAAGTAAAATTCCTTCTGCGTCTGTTCCATCGCTTTTTTCACGCGTTCGCTGATGCGTTTTTCGAGATCTGCGACTTCCTGTTCGTTATGAAGGCGTGCCAAAAGCATCTCGAGACGTTTCGTGACATCGAATGTTTCGAGTACTTCTTGCTTACCAGCGATTTTCAGTGGCATGTGGCTTGCGACCATATCCGCAAGACGACCCGGCTCCTGGATATCGGATAGCGTTGAGACCGTTTCTTTCGAGATTTTCTTCGATGTTTTCGAATAGCTTTCGAAATGCTCGAGTAGCATGCGCATCAACGCATCCTGCTCAGCATCGCGTTCGCTGTAATCCGGGTAGGACGCCGCTTCCACCGTGTCGTATGCATCGTTGCTTACGAAGCTCTTGAACTGTCCGCGCTCGAGTCCTTCCACGAGGACGCGGATCGTGCCATTCGGCAATTTCACCATTTGTTTCACTTGCGCAAGTGTACCTATTTTGTAGAGATCTTTTTCCTGCGGCTTCTCCATCGTCATTTCTTTCTGGGAAGCGAGGAATACAATACTATCCTCCAATAATGCTTGTTCCAACGCTGCAACCGAACGTTCACGGCCGACATCGATATGGAGCATCATTGATGGGAATACGAGCAAACCTCTCAAAGGAAGTAGAGGGACATTCTTCGTCGTTTTGCGTTTCGCCATAAGTGTTCAACCTCCGGAATTCTAATTATTGATGTTCATCGGAGCACCCGCTTCATAAGTCTAAAAAAGGCTGGCCCTGACCGCGCGCATCAGCACAATCAGAGTCAGCCTCTATTATCCGTAGTTATGCGGAAGTTTTCTCGTTATTGCCATCGTATTCAGAGCCATCTTCCATGATGAGCTTCGGCTGGACGTTGTCGACGACCGTTTCTTTCGTAATGATACATTCGACAATATCTTCACGTGACGGCAGATCGAACATTACTTCGAGCATGATGTTCTCGATGATGGAACGTAGGCCACGTGCACCTGTCTTGCGTTCGATCGCAAGCTTCGCAATTTCTACGAGTGCTTCTTCCTCGAACGACAATTCGACGCCATCCATCTCCAACATCTTCTGGTATTGTTTGATCAATGCGTTTTTCGGTTCAGTCAAGATCTGCACAAGTGCATTCTCATCCAACTGCTCAAGGCTTGCCAATACTGGCAGACGCCCGATGAATTCTGGAATCAAGCCGAATTTCAGCAAGTCTTCCGGAATCAATTGGCTAAGAAGGGATTGTTCATCCAACTCTTCCTTGTTCGGATCCGCTCCGAAACCAATCACTTTGTTGCCGAGACGGCGTTTGATGATCTGTTCTACACCATCGAATGCACCGCCGACGATGAACAAGACATTCGTCGTATCGATCTGGATGAACTCTTGATGTGGATGCTTGCGTCCGCCTTGCGGTGGAACACTTGCGGTCGTGCCTTCCAAAATTTTCAGAAGGGCTTGTTGTACACCTTCACCCGATACGTCACGTGTAATGGACGGGTTCTCGGATTTACGTGCAACTTTATCGATCTCATCAATGTAGATGATGCCTTTTTCAGCACGCTCGACATCGTAGTCTGCAGCTTGGATCAATTTCAGCAGGATGTTCTCGACGTCTTCCCCGACATAGCCGGCTTCAGTAAGCGAAGTTGCATCCGCGATTGCGAATGGTACATTCAAAATACGTGCAAGCGTCTGTGCAAGCAACGTCTTCCCGCTTCCTGTAGGTCCAATCAAGACGATATTCGATTTCGAAAGCTCGACATCGTCGACTTTGCTGTCTGCATTGACGCGTTTGTAGTGGTTATACACCGCTACTGCCAATGATTTCTTCGCGCGGTCCTGGCCGATGACATAACCGTTCAGGATATCAAGGATCTCCTTCGGTTTCGGCACTTCTTTGAACTCGAATTCACTTTCTTCCGTACCCAGCTCTTCCTCTACGATCTCCGTACAGAGTTCGATACATTCGTCACATATATAAACACCTGGCCCAGCGACCAGTTTTCTCACTTGTTCTTGTGGCTTCCCACAAAAAGAACATTTTAGATGATCTTTTTCATCGTTAAATTTGAACAATGTATTCACCCCTATTCAAGCCAATATCTTACAAGATTCTTGCATCGCTAGCAACTAATTAGATTCGGTGGCCGTTTTTTTCCGGGGCCGATTGTCCGGATATGTTTGAGCTCAATCTCTCGTTATGTAGAGAAAACAAGGTACACTATGGCACCTTGTTTTCTTGTTCTTGCATTTAAGGTCGGGACAGCAACTTCTGCACTCCCTCTTCGTTCACTTCAAATTACTCAGAGACTTTTGCGTTCTCCACGAGGAATTCCACAGTGTTTTGCATGCGGATATCGTTTTCCAACATTTCAGTACCGCCCAAAGCAGTTTTGATTTGCTCAACGTCCATGTTGAATTGCTCAGCCATTTTCGCAAGTTCAGCGTCGATGTCTTCAGCAGTCACTTCCAAGTTTTCAGCAGCTGCGATCGCTTCAAGTGTCAATGACACACGTACGCGCGTTTCAGCATCGTCGTGCATTTGTGCGCGAAGAGCTTCTTCGTCCTGGCCTGAGAATTGGTAGTAAAGGTCAAGGTTCATGCCTTGTTGCGTTAGACGCTGCTCGAATTCTTGCATCATGCGGTCCATTTCAGTGTGGATCATTGCATGCGGAAGATCGATTGTTGCGTTTTCAGCAGCTTTTTGAACTAGCTCGTCACGGAAAGCTGCGTCTGTTGCAGCTGCTTTTTCAGCTGCTGCCGCTTCTTTCATTTTTGTGCGAAGCTCGTCAAGTGTTGCAACTTCTTCGTCGATTTCTTTAGCGAAAGCATCGTCCATCTCTGGAAGTTCTTTCACTTTCACTTCGTTTACTTTCACTTTGAAGACAGCTGGTTTACCAGCAAGTTCAGCAGCGTGATATTCTTCAGGGAAGTTCACTTCTACTTCTTTCTCTTCGCCAGCTTTAACGCCGACCAATTGCTCTTCGAAGCCTGGGATGAACGAGTTCGAGCCGATTTCGAGTGAGTAGTCAGAGCCAGCGCCGCCGTCGAAAGCTTCGCCGTCCATGAATCCTTCAAAGTCGATTACAGCAGTGTCTCCGTTTTCGATCGTGCCGTCTTCTTTCACTGCCAATTCAGCGAAACGCTCTTGGCTTTGCTTCAATTGCTCTTCGATTTCTTCGTCAGTCACTTCAGCATCTTCTTTCGATACTTCAAGACCTTTGTATTCGCCAAGCTCAACTTCAGGTTTTACTGTAACGATCGCAGTGAAAACAAGTGGTTGACCTTTTTCGATTGTTTCGATGTTGATTTCCGGGCTATCTACAGGGTTCAAGCCTGCTTCTTCCACAGCGTTCGCATATGCATCTGGAAGGATGAAATCGATCGCGTCTTGGTAAAGTGATTCTACACCAAAGCGTTTTTCGAACATCGGACGAGGCATTTTCCCTTTGCGGAAACCTGGTACGTTGATTTCTTTAACAACTTTCTTGAACGCTTTGTCCAATCCTTGATTGAACGTTTCTTCTGACACTTCTACTGTCAATGTGCCTTTATTGCCTTCTTGTTTTTCCCATTTTGCTGACATATATAGCCCTCCAAACATTTTTTTACCTTGTCATTATTGATTCTGAACCGATTTTGACAACTCCCATATTATATCACATGTGTCATGAGGTTCAACTATTTCAGATTGTTTCGCGCTTCAAACCATCGTTCAGCTTTTGCAATGAAATCTTCCAGACTGTCAGACGGCGCTTCTCCTACATCTTCCGAGAACAATTGCTCCACGAAATTAACATATGCATATGCGATCTCATCAGTGCTAAATTCTTCGAACAGGAACGGGTAGATGAGGTATACGTGCCGGTCGAACAGCTCCAGCACGATATCCAGCCGGGACGGATCTTTTTCCAGCTTGTCCGCAAACAATTTGCGGATCTCACGCAGACGGTCATTATGGACTGGATCCGGCAAGTCCAGCGTGTTGACGATTCCCGTGTAATGGAATTTACGGATTTCCACTTCGGCAGATACTTCTTCTTGGTGCAGCATGAATAATATGTATGTTTTCGTAAGCATATCCGCCTCGGGATGTCCTGCGATCGCAAGCAGTTCTGTTTTGGCCGCTGCATATGCGGATGACGGCAAGTCCAGAATCAGACTTTCCTGCTCGGCAGGCGGAAGTTTGATGAACGTTTCCGGTTTGAACGGTGTTAGATCGATATTGGAAGGCGTCTGTTCTACGATACGTTCGTTCAAGGCGCGGAGCTGTTCAAACTGCTCCAGCCGCTCCCGCGGTAAAATATCTTCGCCGATCAATGCCTGGATGGTCATTTCAGCTTCGTTGTATCGTCTAAGTTGCATTAAGATGCTTATGTATAGCTCCATCGTCTCCAAATAGCGGATCGGACCGACTTTCAAAAGTTGTTCGCACGCTTCGAGCGCGGCTTCGTAATCTTCCAGCTCGAATAAACTGTAGGCGTACGCCCCGAGTGCCGCAGCATCTTCCGGTTCAAAGTCCAGCACTTGTCTGAACGCATTCTCGGCTTCCCTGTAGTGCCCTTCTTTCAGTAATTGCATCCCCTCAGCCAAGAGCCGCTCCAATGTATTCGGGAATACGATCAAATTGCCTTTCTTCTTCAATTGTCTGTGCTTCTTCCCCATTCAACCACCCCATTACTTGTCATCATACCATAGACATTTAATGGCGAAAATACGTCTTGTCCTATAGATAGAAAAAAACCGTTCGCCTGGGTTGATGGAGAGCGGTTAAGTGCGATTATTCGGGTTTGTAAGGTACTGCATAAAAAAGCTCCGCGTCTAGTAGGCTCGCACCGAGCTGACCTATCCTCACTACTTGAGCCTGGATGGTTTCGACACTCTATGCAAATGAATCGGCTGGCCGACTCGTTTGCTGCTTCCACCAGAGTCTCCGCTTTTTTACTCCATATCTTTCCCTCTGCCATTTTCATGTAGTGGAAAGAGGGATTTCCTCCATAAATATTTGTGTAAAAAAATTCAAATCCCACCAAGGTTCAGAAGCTTCTTGTATTCGCTCGCACGAAGCCAGCGTGGGAGGAATTGGCGGATTTCGTCGTCGTTGTACCCGACTTGCAGACGTTTGTCATCGTGAATGATCGGTAAACGCAGGATTGCGGGATTGCTTTGGACGATTTCGTAAAATTGGTTCAGCGAGACCGCTTCCAAATCGATGTTGAGGTTTTTTCTTGCACTGGCTTTGGTTGATAGAATTTCTTCCGTGCCATCGTTTGTCAATGAAAGGATATCCTGGATTTCTTCTACGGTGATCGGAGAGTTGGAGATATTTTTTTCTACGTATGGAATGTCGTAAGCGTCCAGCCAGGCCATGGCTTTCCGACAGGAGGATGAACTGGTCGAAGTGTACAATTTTTTCATCAAATCACTTGTCCTTTCGATTTGTATTTCTAAAATACTCACTTGGCCTTATCATTCGGAGGGAAAATCATTCGGCAAAAAAGTTTTGCAAATTCCCGGTACTCGATATCATCTCCCGCAAGCTTCGACTGATGAAAACGTTCGAGCAATGCTGACAGGCCAAAAGCCATCATTTCGATATCCAGATCGGGCCATACCCGTGCTTCTGTTTTCAAATTGCGTAAAAATTGGAGCATATTCGAATGCATCCGGGCTTTCGCTTGCCCCAGCAGCTCGGCGAATTCCGGGTCGCTGTGCGCAAGTTCCGGCAACAATGTCTGGAACCCTTTGAACGACTCGTTGCCGTAATGTCGTTCCAAACGGTTCACGAGCAGTTGTTCCAATTCGCCTTTCTCCCATTCAAAGTCCGGCAGCATCATGATCGACAGTTTGTTTTCGATCAAGACCATGAGCAGTTGCCGTTTATCGGAGAAATAGCGGTAAAAGGTCCCGATCGCCACATGGGCGTGGGCGGCAATTTCCTTCGCAGTCGTATGTTCATACCCTTTTTCACTGAACAAAATCTGGCCACTTTTAAGCAATGCTTGGCGCTTTTCCTGTGAACGTTTCTGTTTCGGTACCGCAGGAAACTGGCCGCAAAGCATTTCGTGTCCGGTGCTAGCCATATTCTCACCTCTGATTATAGAATAACACGATTCGGTAAATAACATGAACCCGAGTTCATGTTTTTCGTTCATTTATTTTCACTGTATTCACTTTTTCGACAAAAAATAGTCCTCCAGCCGCAGTTGGCTAAAGGGAGTTTTACCAGAGCGGTTCGTCTTCATTTTGGACCTCAGTATAAAATGGAATGATCAAAATGAGAATCAGTCCAAGAACGAGTGTTGCTGCCATAACGATGGCTGGCGAGAAATCGGTGAATACTTGGAACATAAGGAATAGAGGAATCAGCATCGTGACTAGGAAATGACGCGTCCGTGCTCGTTTTGTGGGAAATTGTTTTGCGGAACAGTTCTGGCATTCATAGCCATGTCCAAGCGTTGCCATGCTTCTCATCGACTGTTTCCAAGTCCATTCATATTGACAGTTTTCGCATACCGGCATTTTTACCACCTCCGTTAGTCCATTATACGGATGAATGACTGAATAGTTTCTTAATGGCAAGATAAAAGACCGCAGATGCCGAGTTTAATTTCGGCAACCACGGTCCATCCGATTCATTTTGAAGTGATTCAGCGTGCTGGATTGTCAAGATCGACGGTGTCGTTCATGTCGCTCGATCCATTGTCCGCACTTTCGTTGCCGACAATATTCTTAAGGAACGATTTGACCGCTTTCGTCGTGTTCCCGGTTTCCCAATACTCGGCGCTGTGCGTATCGATTTTCAGCAAAATGACGTTCGGATCATCGTATGTCGTGTTCAGCATTTTTTCATATGCTTTGTTCCATAATTTCTTTTTCTTCTCCAAGTCTTCGATCGGCTGTGCTGTTCCGCTCACCGACACATATGATTTCCCGACGTATGCCACATTGACTTCCGGATTCGCCAAAATTTCAAGGTATTTTTCCGTGTCCTTTTCCGTCAAGAACCAAAGATCCCCGTCAAATTCGATATCCTGCGTCTGCATCGGACGCGACACGAGCCGCTCCCCTGCATGGGTCGTCAGCATCGCCGTCTCGATATCGCCGATCAAGTCTTTGATCAATTCGATTGATTCGTGTTTGTTCGGTTGTGTGTTAGCCATTAGATCTCTTCCTTTCGGATATGATTCTGGGATTGTGCAATTGCACTCCCTATCTGTTTACCCGGAATCGGAAGAAGTATTCTTAAATCCCTTTGACTCTTTCAACTTGGAAGAGAAATCCGGAACCCGCTTATTCTACAATCTCGAATTGCGCAGCTATCTTAACGATTATTTCAGCCTCAGAAGAGAAAAGAGTCTGAACAATCCGGTAATCACCACTCTTCAGAGGAGCTCTAAAACTCATCCTATCCAAACCTTGAGGTTCTTCATACTTCTCGTTCGGTCCCACCCAGCCAAAACCAGTATTATAAACTAGCTCGCCAAGATAAGGAACTTCATGCCATTCTCCATCCACCTTCTTTTGCATCGTGAATTTCGGATGATGACTGAATGCGTAATCCGCTTTATTTTCTAGGATTATCATAAAATATCGGTCAACTGATAGATCATATGATGCTTTATCCGTTGAAATTGATATGCCTTGATCTTCGATCGGATAATCCGCACTATCCTTTTCACCGAGCTGTGCATTAAATTCTGAGATCCGTTCGAGAATCAAAGCCAATTGCCCTCTCGTCAAAAGCTCATTCGTCCCAAATCTTCCATCACTCTTTCCTTTAATGATTCCTGCAGCAGTAAGGACTTTTACAGAATGGCGGTAACGGGCTGAAACATCTGAAAAAGCCGCCGCTTCGTCCAATTCAACATCCTGAAGATCCGTTTCGTGTGCTATATACAACATAATGGCAGCTTCACCGCGTGTAATATTCGAATAGGAGTCAAACCGCGTATGACTCTTACCATTAACGATGCCGTACCAATACAATGTATTTACTGCTTTTTGAGCCCGTTCTGGAACATCGGTGAATGGAGACTCTTTTGAAGAAACATCAAAAAGAGGAGCATAGTTCTCTAAAATCACCGCTGCATCCACTCGTGTAATCGGCTCATGCACACCGAAATACGTCGGCGTCTTCCCTTGTGCAAACCCGTTTGTCACCATAAACCAGACAGCGTGCGCATAACGCGTCCCCATCGCATCCGTGAAATCCGTATAACCTTCCTCTAAATCCAGCGGCGGCAATTCAGCAGCGCTCGTTGAAAGCATTTCCAATTTCTTTTCATTTTCAAGATCCGGTGCTTCTGCCAAAACAGCAGCCGGCGGTACGGAGGATAGCAATAGCAATCCTGCCACAAGCTTAAAAGGTTTTTTCATCATTTTCTTCTCCTTCAGAATAATTAGTCGATAGCCTTAGTATAAGCTGTTTGATAAGCAGATTTCCATATTTTTCTTATCGTCTGAATCTTTTTATGGCATTGCCTTTCTGCCCTGAAAGAAAACACGTCAAGTGCGTTCCTTTTCCCAGCACTCAATAAATAAAAAATCCCGCAAACGATGTTTTTCATCGTTTGCGGGATTTCTCTGTTTCCGTTCATTTCTTTGTACGTCCCAGGCAGGATTCGAACCTGCGACCGACGCCTTAGAAGGGCGTTGCTCTATCCAGCTGAGCTACTGAGACAAGGCTTTCTTATCGACTTGCGCATGCTCCCGAAAGCTCGGTCGCGTGTGCGTTTCGTCTCAGAAAGACAATTTTAATTATAGAAATCATTCCGGTAAAAGTCAATGCTATTTCAAAAAAATTATCTATTGAATTTACGCGAGGGCTTCCGGCATGTTTTGCTGCAGTTCACGGAGTGCATTCCCGCGGTGGGAAATCGCCCCTTTTTCTTCTGGAGCCAGCTCCGCCATTGCGCGGTCCATGCGCGGCACGAAGAAAATCGGATCGTACCCGAAGCCGTTCGTACCCTTGCGCGCATCAAGGATCATCCCTTCGCAAGAACCCGAAAATGTTTTTGTCTCCATTCCCGGCATTGCAACAGCCAGCACACAGCGAAAACGAGCTGTACGCTGCGCTGACGGGATGCCAGCCAGTTTCTCGAGGACTTTATCGATATTCGCTTCGTCGCTCTTCTCGCCGCCTGCATAGCGCGCTGAATAGACTCCAGGCTCACCACCGAGTGCGTCGATCTCAAGTCCGCTGTCATCTGCAATGACCGGCTTCCCTAGAATCTGTGCAACGCCTTCCGCCTTCAGGATGGCATTTTCCTCGAATGTCACACCCGTTTCTTCGATATCCAGCTCCTTGTCGATATCTTGGAGCGTCAAGATCTCATAACCAAGTGGTCCGAAAAGTGCTTCAAAATCTTTCGCTTTTCCTTTGTTCTGTGTTGCGATGATAATCTGCTTCATAGATTCGAATTCCCTTCTTCGCCGATTCGAAGTGCCAAATCGCCTAGCGCATCACGCTGTAGTTCGAAGAGACGGCGCACGCCGATTTCTCCAAGGTCCAGCAAGTCGTTCAGCTCAGCACGTGTGAAGACCGCTTCCTCACCCGTTCCTTGCAATTCGACGAAGTGTCCAGCACCCGTCATGACAAGGTTCATATCGACATCTGCTGCAGAATCCTCCACATAGTTCAAGTCGAGCACGACTCCCTGCTCAGCCGTCTTGCCGACACTTACTGCTGCCAAATAATCGGTGATCGGGAATACTGGCAGATCCAGTTTACCGACAGCCATCGCCATTGCGACGAAAGCGCCTGTAATCGATGCAGTACGTGTCCCGCCGTCCGCTTGGATAACGTCACAGTCAATCCAAAGTGTTCGTTCGCCGAGCTTCTCAAGATCTACGACAGAACGAAGTGCACGTCCGATCAGCCGCTGAATCTCCATTGTTCTTCCGCCGATTTTCCCGCGTGACGCTTCACGCTGGTTGCGGCTGTTCGTTGCACGTGGCAGCATTGAATACTCAGCTGTCACCCAGCCTTTATTCTGTCCACGCAAAAACGGAGGTACACGGTCTTCGATTGTCGCGGTACAAATCACTTTTGTGTTCCCCACTGTAATCAATACCGAACCTTCCGGGTGAATCAAATATTCCGTATCCAATTGGACCGGACGCATTTCATCAATCTTTCTTCCATCAAATCTTTCCATCGAATTCCTCCATCTGATTCACACTGTTCATAATTCCTCCTGAAATCGAATTGGCTCGATCAATGGTTGTTCGATTCCGAGCCATTCCTGGATAATTTCTTTGAATATGACAGTCGATCCCGTTGTATAGAAGCGGTGTTCCGGTCTGTTCTTCCGTTCCGCCAAATTCCTCTTGAACGTCAAACGCTCCTGCACTTCCTTCGCCGTCTCTTCAGCGGAAGATAATACGTGCACATTCGGCCCGAGTGCTTCTTCGATGAACCCTTGCAGCAGCGGATAGTGTGTACAGCCGAGAATTGCCGTATCAAATGACTTCGTCTCAAGTTGACTAAGTGTCTCTTCAACAAGACGCTTCGCGAAGTCTCCTTTGTACTCACCACTTTCCACGAGTGGTACAAAACGGGGACAGGCCAATTGCACAACATGTGCGGACGACACGAGCGACTTGATCGCCTGTTCATATGCACCACTCTTCACCGTGCCGAGCGTACCAAGCACCGCAATCTCATTCGTCGCGGATGCATTGACGGCAGCACGTGCACCCGGCGAGATGACGCCGATCACCGGGATCGGAAGTTGACGCTGCAAGAAGTCGAGCGCCGCAGCCGTCGCCGTATTGCAGGCGATGACGAGCAGCTTGATATTCTTCTCGACGAGTGCTTCCGCCATTTGCCACGTGTAGACGCGGACTTGCTTCAGCGGTCTTGGGCCGTACGGGCAGCGGGCGTTGTCGCCGATATAGTAAATTTGTTCTTCCGGTAGCAGTTCCATGATCGCCTTCGCGACGGTCAAGCCACCCACTCCGGAATCGATCACACCGATTGGCGCATTCATTGCCATCGCCCCGCTCACTTCATATTCGTATGTAATTTTTCCATCAGGTCCGAAAATTGTACAACTTCCTCACTCGAGAAATTGGACAGGACATTGTTCAAGTAGTCTTGGCGCTTGATAATCACTTCTTCGATGATCCGTTCGCCTTCTTGAAGCAGCTTGATGCGGACGACACGGCGATCCTGTTCCTCGCGGACGCGTACCACCAGCTTGTTCTTCTCCATTCGGTCGACGAGGTCCGTCGTCGTGCTGAATGCCAGATACATTTTGTTCGATAGTTCACCGATCGTCATTTCCCCGTGCTCGAATAGCCACTGCAAGGCGACGAATTGCGGCGGTGTGATGCGGTAATCGTTGAGAATTTCCCGGCCTTTTTGTTTGATGATACCGGAAACATAACGCAATTCCTTCTCCATGAACGCCACGTGCTTCGGGTCGTGGCTTCCTGTATTCATCTGCTCTTCCATGCAGCCAACTCCTTCTCCGTAGTCTTCTACTTCTAATAGTGCCGTTTTTGCACTTAGCTAACAAGTACTTACCGGGTATTCGCCTTCTCGAATGTCCCGTGGCCAAGTAAGCTGCGTTCTTTCTCAGACCATGCGACGGATCTCCCTGTCGACTTCGATGCTTGCACGAGCGCACTTCTTGCGGTCAAGCATGCTTCACCTTTTTCATTGACCGCCAAATAGTGGACATCTGCTGAAGACTTACCGATCGATTCGACTTTCACATGAATCGTCAATTGCTCGTCGAAGTACACTTGACGCATGAAGTCGACTTGCAGATCTGCGATTACCGCCATGACATCACTGTCTGTGGATAACCAATCTCCACCGACACCGAGGTGCTTGATGAATTCGATGCGTGCATATTCAAAGTAAACCGCTGCCACCGTGTTGCTCAAGTGGCCGTTCATATCCGTGTCCGAAAAACGGACGTGCACAGGAATAGAAAAACTGAATTCCTCTTGCCAGCGTTCCCAGTCGTCAATATAATTTTGTCTCATGAATATCCTCCTCTTAAGCCCTTTGTTTTTAGTATAGCAAACCTGACCCGAAATTGCTTTTTTGCAATGAAAAGAGCCGCCTCGACGAAAACGGATCGTTTTCGCTAAGGCGGCCCGGCTGACGATGGCAGTGCCACTCATCAGATGTAATTAAACTGCGTGATCGCTTCCGAAGAAGTTGCGGAACATTTGAACTGTTGTTTCACGGTTCAATGCTGCGATCGATGTTGTCAATGGAATGCCTTTCGGGCAAGACTCTACACAGTTCTGTGAGTTACCACAGCTGGCAAGTCCGCCTTCGCCCATGATTGCGTTCAGACGCTCATCACGGTTCATTGAGCCAGTCGGGTGTGCGTTCATCAAGCGAACTTGTGAAAGCGGAGCTGGACCGATGAAATCGGATTTGTCGTTGACGTTCGGGCATGCTTCAAGACATACACCACAAGTCATACATTTGGAAAGCTCGTAAGCCCATTGGCGTTTGCGTTCTGGCATACGTGGGCCTTCGCCCAATTCGTACGTGCCATCGACCGGGATCCAAGCTTTCACTTTCTTCAACGAATCGAACATGCGGCTGCGATCTACGATCAAATCGCGGACAACAGGGAATGTTTTCATCGGTTGAAGTGTGATCGGCTGTTCCAATTGGTCGACAAGTGCCGTACAAGACTGGCGTGCTTTGCCGTTGATGACCATTGAACAAGCGCCACAAACTTCCTCAAGACAGTTCATGTCCCAAGTGATCGGCGTCGTTTTTTTACCTTCTTTATTGACTGGGTTCCGACGGATTTCCATCAAAGCGGAAATCACGTTCATATTCGGGCGGTAAGGAAGTTCGAACTCTTCCCAATATGACGTTTCGTCAGTGGAATTCCGGCGTTCTACTTTTAGAGTAACCGTTTTTGCTGCTTCGGCCATTGCGTGTTAGCTCCTTCCTCTTAGTTTGAAGTATAATCACGTTTGCGTGGTTCAACCAACGATGTGTCGACTTCTTCGTAGTGGAAGATCGGTTCATCATAGCCATTGAATTTCGCCATTGTTGTCTTCAAGAATTCTTCGTCGTTACGTTCTGGGAAATCCGGTTTATAGTGAGCCCCACGGCTTTCGTTACGTTTCAGTGCACCGATAGTGATTACCCGTGCTAAATGTAGCATATTTTTCAGTTGACGTGTGAACATAGCTCCTTGGTTGCTCCAACGCTGCGTGTCGATGATGTTGATATCTTCGTAGCGGCGCAGCAATTCCTGGATCTTCTCATCCGTCTTCTGAAGGCGGTCGTTATAACGGACAACTGTTACGTTGTCTGTCATCCACTCACCAAGCTCTTTGTGAAGAACGTACGCATTTTCCGTACCGTTAAGCGCAAGGATCTCTTCCCATTTCCGCTCTTCTTCCGCGACAGCGCGGTCGAAGATGTCTGAAGGAAGATCTTCTGCCAACACATCAAGGCCATTGATATATTCTTTCGCGTATGGTCCTGCAACCATTCCGCCGAAGATCGCTGAAAGCAATGAGTTCGCTCCAAGACGGTTCGCGCCGTGCTGTGAATAATCACACTCACCTGCAGCAAGTACGCCAGGGATGCTTGTCATTTGATGATCGTCGACCCATAGGCCACCCATTGAATAGTGAACTGCCGGGAAGATCTTCATCGGTACTTTACGTGGGTCGTCCCCAGTGAATTTTTCATAAATCTCAATGATGCCACCGAGTTTGATGTCCAATTCTTTCGGATCTTTGTGGGAAAGGTCAAGGTAGACCATGTTCTCCCCATTGATGCCAAGCTTCTGGTTGACACACACATCGAAAATTTCACGTGTCGCGATATCACGTGGTACAAGGTTTCCGTACTTCGGATATTTCTCTTCAAGGAAATACCAAGGTTTGCCGTCTTTGTACGTCCAGATACGTCCGCCTTCCCCACGCGCTGATTCAGACATGAGACGCAGCTTGTCGTCCCCTGGAATCGCTGTCGGGTGGATTTGGATGAACTCACCGTTCGCATAGTATGCACCTTGCTGATAAACGATCGAAGCAGCAGAACCGGTGTTGATAATCGAGTTTGTCGATTTACCGAAGATGATCCCCGGTCCACCAGTAGCCATGATGACAGCGTCACCGCGGAATGCGCGGATTTCCATTGTCGTCAAGTTCTGTGCTGTGATCCCTCTTGCGACACCGTTGTCGTCCAGTACGAGGCCAAGGAATTCCCAGCCTTCGTATTTCGTGACGAGGCCGTTCGCTTCCTGACGGCGTACTTGCTCGTCAAGTGCATACAGAAGTTGCTGACCAGTTGTTGCGCCAGCGAATGCCGTTCTGTGGTGCATTGTTCCACCGAACCGGCGGAAGTCAAGCAATCCTTCAGGTGTACGGTTGAACATGACGCCCATCCGGTCAAGAAGGTTGATGATTCCCGGAGCAGCGTCTGTCATTGCTTTAACCGGTTTTTGGTTCGCTAGGAAGTCACCGCCGTAAACAGTGTCATCCAAGTGAATTGCAGGGGAATCCCCTTCACCTTTTGTATTAACCGCTCCGTTGATCCCGCCTTGCGCACACACAGAGTGGGAACGTTTCACTGGAACGATTGAAAATAAATCGACGGGAACGCCTGATTCGGCGCCCTTGATCGCTGCCATTAAGCCTGCGAGTCCGCCTCCGACGATAATCATATTGCCTTTCGCCATTTCGCTATTCACTCCTCTTTTAATTCACGCTTGCTGCCTGCACGCTTACACGAATGCAAGCAATGCTCTGATACCGATCACTGAAAGTACGATAAATACTAGAAGTGTGAAATAAGTTGTATATCGTTGAGACTTTGCCGACTGTGTGATTCCCCACGTGACTAGGAATGACCATAGGCCGTTCGCCAAGTGGAAAGTCGCTGTCAACACACCGACGATGTAGAAAACAAGCATGAATGGGTTCGACAAGATCTCGGCCATCATGTTGAAGTCTGCTTCATCCGCACCGATTGCTACTTGGAAGCGTGTTTCGAAAACGTGCCATGCGATGAACACTACGAGGAAAACCCCAGTGTAACGCTGAAGCACGAACAAGATGTTACGCAAATAGCTATAATGGCCCGGATTGTTTTTCGCTGTGAAAGCTATGTATAAGCCATACAGCGCATGGTATAAGATCGGCAAGTAAATCACGAAGATTTCAAGGAAAATGACAAAAGGTAGATTTGCCATGAAATCTGCTGCTCTGTTAAACTCCTCTACACCCTGTGTAGCAAAATGGTTAACAATCAAGTGCTGGGTCAAAAATAGCCCGATCGGAATGATTCCGAGTAAAGAATGGAGTCTGCGCATCAAAAATTCACGATTCGTATTCAAAATTTTACCCCCCTATCTGTTTTAGTAGGCATCAATAATGCCTGCATCTCTGCAAGCATCCGTTGACTGAACCTATCATCATGATACAATAATAAGACATATTTATTGTACTCCCCCCCTTTGGGAGCGTCAAGGCAACATGACGCTTTTTATTACGATTCCAAAATAATATTAATTCTTATGAAAGCAGGTCGCATATGTCTGTCACAGAAACCGAAACTTTCTCGTATGATTTGATCCGCGAAGATGTGCTCGGCGAGATCCTCGGCGAACACACGCACGACATCCTTTACTGGGCGGGTAAATCACTCGCCCGCAAGCATCCACTCGAACTGATGGACGAAGCGCCAGCATTTTTCCAGCGCGCCCACTTCGGCGAACTGTCCGTGGAGAAGATGAAGAAAAGCGAAACAATCTACGTTCTGAGCGCACCGAAGACGGAAGGCCGCTGCTTCACACTCGAAGCCGGCTTCCTCGCCCAGCAAAAACAAGCGATTGACGGAGTCCTCACAGAAGCATACGTCGAAGTCCAGGCGAAGAAAAGCCAGGTGTGGATTACGTTGAAATCTGACAGTAAAGAAAGAGTGTAAATCCTAAAAAGAATGCCGGCCGCATCGTGATGATGTGGTCGGCTCTTTGTATTTACATTCAAATCAGTCCGAATCCCGCGTGCAGCGCATTTGCTGCATCGGTCATCTTCCCTTCAGGCACAACGACCGACACTTTGATCTCGGACGTGCTGACCATATGGACCGGAATGTCTTCCATCCGGAGAATATCGAACATTTTTGCGGCGACACCCGGGTTCGAAATCATGCCGGAGCCGACGATCGACACTTTCGCCAGGCCCTTTTCCACATCGCGTGCCGTGAAGCCGATCTCCGCTTGCTGTTGATCGAGCACACGGTACACTTGCATCGCCTGATCTTCCTTGATGGAAAATGACACGGACGGTGGCGTTTCTTGACTGATGCTTTGGACGATGATGTCGACGTCGATTCCTTCTTCTGCCAGCGCAGTGAAAATTCGTGCGAGCGAGCCATTGAATGGTTTCTCATAACGGACCGACACGCGCGCAATTCCTTTTTCGCATGCAACACCTCTGACGATCAAATTCTTCTCCACAGTAATCATCTCCTGAATGACCGTTCCAGGCGCATCCGAAAAGCTCGGACGGACCCATAGCGGCGTTTGATTGTTCTTTGCGAACTCGACGGCACGCGGATGTAAGACTCCTGCCCCTAGATTTGCCAGCTCGAGCATCTCGTCGTACGAAATCTGCTGGAGCTTCCTCGCCCCTTGGATGTAGCGCGGATCCGCCGTGTATACACCATCGACATCCGTGAAAATTTCACACTTTGCGGCGCCAAGTGCTGCGGCAAGCGCGACTGCCGTCGTGTCCGAACTTCCACGGCCGAGCGTCGTGATGTTGCCGGTCGCGTCGACTCCTTGAAAACCTGCCACGACACAGCAGAACCCTTCGGAAAGCGCCTGCTCCAAACGCTCCGTGTGGATTTGTTCGATGCGCGCATTGCGTGGGACTGCTTCTGTTTCGATTCCTGCTTGCCAGCCTGTGAACGACAGCGCCTTCTCGCCGAGCGAGCGGAACGCCATTGCAAGAAGTGAAATCGTCACTTGCTCTCCCGTAGCGAGCAGCATATCCATCTCGCGTTTCGGCGGCTCCGGTGAAATTTCCGCTGCCAGTTCCAATAGCGTATCCGTCGTCTTCCCCATCGCCGACACGACGATGACGACACGATTCCCTTTCTCTTTCTCCGCAATAGCGCGTTTTGCGACTTCGATGATCTTTTCTGGTGTAGCGACAGATGTGCCGCCGAACTTCATCACTACCGTTGTCATGCTCTCCACTCCCGATATGTTTGTAGCTTCAGACACGAACGGCAAAACTGAAACTTTTGCTTGAACAGAAAAAAGAGGCAGCCCGCTGCAAGCAGCAAACTACCTCTTCCTCATGTCCGAAAAAACGTCCATGTGAGATAGCCCTCCAGAGATTTCCTCTGACAGCCCTGCATTTCTTAAATGCAGAACCAGCACATGTGATTGCAATGTCACATACACTTCGGCGACCGCCCCTTTCCTTGCCCTTCGCAGATGTTGCACATCTCCGGACAAATACTGATGACGTTCGCTCCTCTATCACCACTTTTTAAAAGTGATTTAATTATGTTTTCACAATAGCATGTCACTCGCTACTTTGCAATGGTTCTTCTGCAAAGTGTGCAAAAAGGATTGCTGCCAGTTTTTCCGGCAGTCCTGCTTCGCGCAATTCTTCTTGTGTCGCGACCTTGATTTTTTTGACGGAGCCAAAATGCTTCAATAGTTGCTGTTTGCGCTTTGGTCCGATTCCTTCGATGCCATCCAGCGCCGAGATGAAGGAATTCTTGCCTCTCAACTGTCGGTGGAAGGTAATGACGAAACGGTGCACTTCGTCTTGGATACGCTGCAACAAATAGAAGCCTTCACTTGTCCGTTTGAGTGGCACCGGTTCAGGTGGCGTTCCGTATAGAAGCGTCGCTGTCTGGTGCTTGTCGTTTTTGGCGAGGCCTGCAATCGGGATGTCCAGGCCAAGCTCATCTTCGACCACTTCACGTGCGGATTCGATCTGCCCTTTACCGCCGTCGATCAAGATCAAATCCGGCAGCGGCAAATCATCTTTCAACACACGTGAATAACGGCGGCGGATCACTTCCCGCATCGCCGCGTAGTCATCCGGCTTCGAGGCATTGCGCGTCTTGTACTTACGGTAATCTTTCTTTGACGGCTTGCCGTCCAGGAATGTGACCATGGCGGAAACCGCGTCGGCCCCTTGGATGTGAGAGTTGTCGAACGCTTCGATGCGCAGTGGTGTCGCGATGTTCATCGCTTCGCCAAGCTGTTCGCACGCACCGATCGTCCGTTCTTCCTGCCGCTCAAGCAACGAGAATTTCTCGCGTATCGCAATTTCTGCGTTTTTCTTAGCGAGTGCGACCAAATCCTTCTTCTTGCCACGCTGTGGGACGAGCGTACGGATGCCGAGCCAATCTTTCACCAGCTCGCTGTCGACACCTTCCGGGAGGAGCACTTCGTTCGGTTTGACGTGATGTGTTTTTTCATAAAACTGGCCGAGGAACGTCATGAACTCCTCTTGTGGATCCCGGTAAAGCGGGAACAATGATACATCCCGTTCGATCAGCTTGCCTTGTCGGACAAAAAACACTTGGACACACATCCAGCCTTTGTCCACCGCATAGCCGAAGACATCGCGGTTCGTGAAATCGTTCATCGCCATCTTCTGCTTTTCCATCACGGCTTCGATGTGCGTGATCTGGTCCCGGTATTCCTTGGCGCGCTCGAACTCGAGGTTCTCCGCCGCTTCGGACATCCTCTCGACAAGCTGCGCTTTCACTTCACGGAAGCCGCCATTCAGGAATTTCGTGATGCCATCGATCATTTCCTGGTATGTTTCCTTCTCGACCGTTTTGACACAAGGTGCCAAGCATTGCCCGAGGTGATAATACAAGCAGACGCGATCAGGCATCGTATGACATTTGCGGAGCGGATAAAGCCGATCGAGCAATTTCTTTGTTTCACTCGCCGCATACGCATTCGGATAAGGTCCGAAGTATTTGCCTTTGTCTTTTTTCACTTGGCGCGTGATGATCAGCTTCGGATGGCGTTCGCCCGTAATTTTCAAATATGGGTATGTCTTATCGTCTTTCAACATGATGTTGTATTTCGGATCATACTTCTTGATCAAGTTCAGCTCAAGGATCAACGCTTCCTTGTCGGAACTCGTGACGATGTATTCGAAGTCCTCGATTTCGTTGACAAGGCGCTGCGTCTTCGCGTCGTGGCTTCCGGTGAAATAGGAACGCACACGGTTCTTTAACACCTTCGCCTTGCCGACGTAAATGATGGTGTTTTGCCGATCTTTCATCAAATAACAGCCCGGCTGGTCCGGCAAGACCGCGAGCTTATGTTGGATCATCTCTTTTGCCATACTCTCACCCTATTAAAAAACCAGGCACCATCGACTGGGCCCGGTTTAGAATTATGCGTGCTGGTTCACCAATTCCGCAAGAGCTTCTTTCGGACGGAAACCGACAACTTTATCAACTGTTTCGCCATCTTTCATCAAAAGAAGTGTTGGGATGGACATGATACCGTAGTCAGATGCTGTTCCTTGGTTCTCATCAACATCCACTTTTACGATTTTCACTTTGTCGCTCATCTCAGCATCCAATTCCTCTAGAACCGGTGCGATCATTTTACAAGGTCCACACCAAGTTGCCCAAAAGTCGACCAATACAAGGCCTTCCGCGATTTCTTGTTTGAAGTTCTGATCTGTTCCATGTACAATTGCCATTTTATAAATTCCTCCTTCAAGGTGATAGTGATTACGTGTTCTGTACCGATTATAGCATGCACGTTTTTCGGCTGCTATTTTTCTGCCTGTCAGTAGTTTACCCGGGGGTCGGGGCTTGTAAACTGGCGTGGGTGGAAGTGGAGAGTGGTGAAGTGGCTGCTTAGCGCTCGGGACATGACATTGGGAAGAAGACGTAGGTGTCGTGCAGGACGGCCGCTTGTCGCTCAGGACATGGCTCCTGGAAGAAGCCAAGAAGATCGCTTGTCTTCTTCCTCCGCCCAGTCCTCACGCTTCGGCGCTGGAGATGGGGTGAATTGTTGGAGAGTGGAATTTTGATGTGTTCTGTATTCGGTGTCGCGTAGGTTGTTCGGGGGCCACGCTTCGCTATGCCCCTCGGCGTTGAATTGAGTTAGTGGAAGAAGATGTGGGTGTCGTGCAGGTCGACCGCTTGTCGCTCAGGACATGGCTCCCGGAAGAAGCCAAGAAGATCACTTGTCTTCTTCCTCCGCCCAGTCCTCACGCTTCGGCGCTGGAGATGGGGTGAATTGTTGGAGAGTGGCATTTTGATGTGTTCTGTATTCGGTGTCGTGGAGGTTGTTCGGGGGCACGCTTCGCTATGCCCCTTGGCGGGGAAATGAGCTAGTGGAAAAGAGGCACGCTCCGGACACGGCTGCCTGTCTTATTCCGCACTAATTCGCTTTTCATCCGCACTAGCCGGATTTTAATCCGCATTAGCAGTCGTTTCATCCGCAGTAACTCGATTTTATTCCGCATTAGCCGCATTTTCATCCGCACTAGCCATAATTTCCGCCTGCCAACCATCCTCCCCCAAAATAAAAAACCCGTCACAGCCAGGAGAACCGGCTGCGACGGGCTGTATCATCTTACATTACTTTTTTGAATTCTTCTGTCAGCATTGGGATAACTTCGAACAAGTCGCCTACGATACCGTAGTCAGCAACTTTGAAGATGTTCGCTTCTGGATCTTTGTTGATCGCAACGATGACTTTCGAGTTGGACATCCCAGCAAGGTGCTGGATTGCGCCCGAAATACCTGCAGCGATATAAAGGTCCGGTGTTACCACTTTACCAGTTTGGCCGATTTGAAGTGAGTAGTCACAGTAGTCCGCGTCACAAGCTCCGCGGGATGCTCCGACTGCTCCGCCAAGAAGGTCTGCCAATTCTTGAAGTGGTTGGAATCCTTCTTCGCTCTTCACGCCGCGTCCACCAGCGATGACAACTTTCGCTTCCGAAAGATCGACACCTTCAGAAGATTTGCGAACAACTTCTTTGATGATTGTGCGCAAATTCTTGATGTCTGCAGTCACTGCTGAAACGTCGCCGGAACGCTCTTCTTTTGCAAGAGGTGCGATGTTGTTCGGGCGAACTGTCACGAACGTGATGCCTTCTTTGATTTTCACTTTTTCGAACGCTTTACCGGAATAGATCGGGCGTACGAATACTGCGTCGTCGCCTTCGCCTTCGATATCCGTTACGTCTGAAACAAGTCCGCTCTGCAATTTAGAAGCGATTTTTGGAGCCAAGTCTTTCCCGATTGCCGTGTGTCCGAAGACGATCGCTTCCGGGTTTTCTTGTTCCACGACTGCCATGAACGCTTGTCCATAACCGTCAGAAGTGTATGTTTTCAAGTGCGGATGCTCGACTGTCAAGACGCGGTCCGCTCCGTAGTTGATTAATTCTTGCGTATATGAGCCTACTTCGTCCCCGACCAATACGCTGACGACTTCGCCGCCACCTGAGATTTTCTTCGCAGCTGCAATCGCTTCGAAGGAAACGTTACGCAAAGCTCCTTCGCGCGCTTCGCCTAATACTAGTACTTTTTTCGACATGGTCTGTTACCCCCTAAGTAAGATGTAAAGATTGTACCGATTGTGTATCGTCCAGCGTCCGTTTAAATTCGAACGGCAGCTTCCGCTTTTCGTTAGATTAAATGACTTTCGCTTCTGAACGCAGCAACCCGACCAATTCCGTAACTTGGTCTTTGATGTCGCCTTCCAGTACGCGGCCTGCAGCTTTAGCAGGTGGCATGAAGATTTCGACTGTCTCGATCTTCGGCTCGCAATCGTCTTCTTCGATGTCCAAGTCGTCCAATTCCAGTTCTTCAAGCGGTTTTTTCTTCGCTTTCATGATTCCTGGAAGAGACGGATAACGTGGCTCGTTCAAGCCTTGCTGAGCTGTTACCAGTAGTGGAAGTGAAGTCTCAAGCTCTTCAGCATCCCCTTCGACGTCGCGTACGATTTTCACTGTGTCGCCGTCGATTTCCAAGCTTGTGATTGTCGTGATGTAGTTGATGTCCAGTAAGTCTGCAACACGTGGTCCGACTTGGCCAGAGCCGCCGTCGATTGCTACGTTACCACCAAGAATCAAGTCTGCATCTTTATCTTTCAGGTATTCAGCCAGTATGTATGCCGCTGCTGAATGGTCCATTTCATCAAGATCATCTTCTGTGTTGATCAGGACTGCTTTGTCAGCACCCATTGCAAGTGCCGTGCGAAGCTGCTTTTCTGCTTCTTCGCCACCAATTGTTACGACTGTCACTTCGCCGCCGTGAGCGTCGCGGACTGTGATTGCTTCTTCAATTGCATATTCATCGTATGGGTTGATGATGAATTCTGCGCCGTCCTCCTGAATGCTACCACCGGAAATGACAAGCTTTTCTTCTGTGTCGAACGTACGTTTAACCAATACATAAATGTTCATGAACGTAAACCTCCCGAATATTATTTCCCTTTAAAGTGTGCTTCCCGTTTTTCCAAAAATGCTTGAATACCTTCTTTTGCGTCTTCAGAGACAAATACCGTACCGAATGAGTCCGCTTCCGCTTTGACGCCATCGTAGTAAGATGCGTTTTTCGCGAACTGGAGCATATCGATTGCAGCTTTCACTGAGATCGGGCTCTTTTTCGCAATCTTCTTCGCAATTGCAAGCGTTTGCGAAAGTAGCTCTTCTTCCGCATAAGCACGGTTCGCCAATCCGAATTCCACTGCTTCTTTCCCGCTGATCGGATCGCTCGTCAACAGCATTTCTGCAGCCTTCGCGACACCGACGTAACGTGGAAGTCGCTGTGTACCCGCAAAGCCAGGAATCAAACCTAATTGAAGTTCCGGCAATCCAAGTTTAGCATTTTCAGTGACAAAGCGCATGTGACAGCTCATCGCAAGCTCCAGACCGCCTCCGAGAGCCGCTCCGTGAATCGCTGCAATGACAGGCTTTTGGAACGTTTCGACACGTTCAAAGATTTCTTGCCCGCTTGCTGCCAATTCCGAAAATTCTTCGCCTGTCGTGATTTGTGTGAATTCCTTGATGTCCGCTCCAGCAGAGAAAAACCTGCCTTCTCCGTGAAGAACGATGGCCCGCACGTCGCTGTCGTTTTCGACTGCATCCAGAAGTTCGTTCACTTCCATGATCAAGCCACGTGATAGTGCGTTCGCTGGTGGACGATTGATCGTCGCGATTGCAACGCCGTCTTCTTTCTTCCATGAAATAAATTCCATCTTCCTGCTCCTCTCTTAAGCCCGCATCCCTTTCATCAACAAATGATGAACTCTCGGCGCAAGACTGACCAAGTCATATTTATGGTCATTCATCACCCAAGTGGTGATGGTCTCATCCATTGTACCAAAAACCATCTGCCGAGCTAAACGAATATCCATTTCCTTATCGAATTCTCCGTTCTCAATCCCGTCCCGCAAAATATCGTCGAGCAAGATCAAGTACCCTTTCAAGACACCATTGATCTTCATACGCAGCTGATGGCTTGATTGTCGGAGCTCCAATTGAGTGACGATCGACAAATGTTTGTCGTTCGCCAAAATGGTAAAATGGTTCTCGATCATCAAGCCAAGCTTGTCGGAAGCTGGCCGGTCTTCCTTCAGCACCGATTCCAAATAGTCCACAAATATGCTCATCTTTTCCTGGAAAACGGAAATGAGGATGTCCTCTTTGTTCTTGAAATACAAGTAAATTGTTCCGTCCGCGACTCCCGCTTGCTTCGCGATCTTCGAGACTTGCGCTTGATGATAGCCGTTCTCTGCAATGACAATGACGGCCGCATCCACGATTTGTTTATATTTCGGCTTATCCTTCTTCAGTTTCCTCACCACCCATAAAAAAATATGAAAATATGAATGGCGATTCATTCACATTTTCATATTAAAGTGTATTGAATATTGTGTCAAGCATAACTCCTGTTAGTTCTTCTATCTTATCGTTCTTACGAATCGTTGTACAGCAACGATTTTACGATGGAACCGCTTCGTCTTGTTTCGCTTTTTCTTCCTCTACGAGAGAACGACGCAAGATTTTCCCTACTGCAGTCTTCGGTAATTCATCACGGAATTCGTAAATACGTGGAATCTTGAACGATGCCATATTCTCTCGACAGAACTTATCCAACTCTTCTTCTGTCACGTGGTGATCTTCTTTCAAAACGATGTAGGCTTTTACTGTTTCTCCTCGGTAAGGGTCCGGTACACCAGCAACGACACATTCTTGGATCGCATCGTGTTCATATAGGACTTCTTCAACTTCTCTCGGATAAATATTGAATCCACCTGCAATAATCATATCTTTCTTACGGTCGACGATGAAGAAATTTCCGCGCTCGTCCATATGTCCAAGGTCTCCAGTCAGCAACCAACCATCGACGAGTGTTGCTGCAGTCGCTTCAGGGTTTTGCCAATAACCTTGCATCACTTGCGGGCCTTGGATGGCGATTTCCCCGATTTCTCCAATCGGCACTTCTTCGGTCGTTCCCGGCCGGAATATTTTACAGTCTGTGTCCGGATAAGGAAGACCAACTGAGCCTTTCACACGTTCACCCCAGATCAGGCCAGAATGCGTCACCGGACTCGTCTCGGTCAAACCATAGCCTTCGACCACTTTCCCGCCGGTCATTTCCTCGAATTTTTCTTGTACCTCTGTAGGCAGTGGCGCGGAACCGCTGAGGCAGGTCTCGATCGATGAAAGGTCGTATTTTTGAATATCAGGATGATTCATTAAGCCGATATACAAGGTCGGCGCACCCGGGAACAGCGTCGGCTTTTGCTTTTGGATGGTCTTCAACGTTTTTTCAGGATCGAATTTCGGCATAAGGATCATCCGATTTCCTTGCATGACAGAAAAAATGAGGACCGTCGTCAAACCATACACATGGAAAAGTGGAATGATGCCGAGTGATGCCTCTTGTCCAGGTTTGTTCTTATACAGCCAGCTTTCACACATCGAGGCATTCGCAATCAAGTTCTTATGCGTCAGCATTACGCCTTTCGGTGAGCCTGTCGTACCTCCTGTGTATTGGAGCAGTGCCAAGTCTTCGTTGAAGTCGAACGGCGGTGCATCGATTTTCGGCTCTGTCACCTTCATGATTTCCGGAAACAGGTGATTCATTCCGCGGTGCTCAACTTTTACGGTGATGCCGTATTGCTTCTTCTGAATGAACGGATAGAGCTTGTTCGCGGGAAATGGCAAGTATTCCTTGATTCCGGTGATGATGACATTCTCGACGTCTGTATTCGCGGAAATTTTAGTGATGCGCGGATACAAAATATCCATCGAAATGATCGCCTTTGCGCCAGAATCCTTCAGCTGGTATTCAAGCTCCCGCTCTGTGTATAGCGGATTTGTCATGACAACGACGCCACCTGCATACAGGATCCCGTAAAAGGAAATGACAGCCTGCGGGCAGTTCGGCAGCATGATCGATACACGGTCGCCCTTCTTGATGCCGAGCGTCTGCAAATAATTCCCCATCTTCATGGCGGATTCATACAATTCCTTGTAGGTCAGCTCCTTGCCCATGAAATGGATGGCGATCTTATCCGGCCATTCATGATACGAATCGGTCAAATATTCCTGGATGGCTTTCTCCCCATAGTTCAAGGAATGTGGGATTTCAGGGGGATACTGTTCGAGCCATGGCTTCTCATTCATTCTATTTATCCTCCTTTAGAATCGTGTGAATATTCCTACTTTTTATTATAAAGATATTTGACAGCGCTTTCAACATTTTATGCAAAAATGTATAAAGCTTTTGAAAATAAGCATTGCATTTGTGTTTGCGACGAGGATTTCATGTGTAATCGCTCGCCGCTTAAGGACATGGCTCCCGCGGTAAGCCGAGCTGTGGACCGCTCATCTTACCACTCCGCCATGTCCGAGCCAGCCACTTCGCTGGGGTGTGTATGAGGAAGTGTGAGTCGGCAGCTGGTGTTTCTTTTTGATGATGGTGTTTCATAATTGTTTGGCGGCTCACTGCGTAGGCCGCTGTGGTTCTGAAGGTGTGAGTTGAGAAGTGAGATCGAGCGTCGCGTGGAAGACTCTTTTTTCGTCAGGAGTGTAAAAATAGGCGTAATTTTTCCTGTTATGTGATGGAATCGCACAAATGGGAAAACACCACTCATACTAGCTCTAGATAAGACATTTATTCTTCTGCTCACTTATATCAAGTGGGAAAAACCTGAGTCGCAACTAAATCCCAATCTGCCACCCGACACCTTCTGTGAGAATGCGATGATGGCTGCTACGCTTGGATCTTCCAAATTGAAAAAAGCGAAAGGCACCGGACATTCCCGGTGTCTCTCGCTTCGATCCTTGCTTCAGATCAGATGAGAAATAGAAATACGACGCCTACGAGTACGAACAGTACGCAGCAGACAAACAAAATCTTGATCAGGTTTTCCATACATTCCAGCTCCTAAGTAATACTTGCCCCGATGACAAACGACAGTCCGACCGAAATGGTCAACGAGATGAAGCCGATCGAACGGTTGTCGTTCTCGATTTCTTCGTCGACTTTGAATTTCGGTGTCAGGAATTCAAACAGCAAGTATGCGAAGATGAGCAGGACAAAGCCATAAAGGCCCCATCCGAGCATCTCGAACAAGCTGTTGTGCTGCCGGATCGAGTAATGGAAAATATTCGTGACGCCGAAAATTTTGCCGCCGGTCGCCATCGCGACGGCTAAGTTCCCTTTTTTGATTTCTTCCCAGTTGTTGTACTTCGTCACGAGTTCAAACAGCACCATGGAAACGACGAGGCATAGCACGACTACGCTGAAGTAGCCGGCTGTTTCCACGAGTGGGTGGCTCCAAAAACCGTTAGTTGTCATTTTCCATTCCCCTTCACATTCACTTCAGCTCAGCGATTGTTACGCCCGAGCCACCTTCACCCGCTTCACCGAAACGGTAGCTTTTGACACGTGAGTGTTTTTTCAAATATTGCTGGACCCCTTGCCGCAAGGCGCCGGTTCCTTTGCCATGGATGATCGAAACTTGATGGTAATTCGATAATAACGCATCATCAATGTATTTTTCAACACGCATGATGGCATCTTCGTATCGTTCGCCGCGCAAATCCAGTTCCAGTTTGACGTGGCTGTCCCGGTTTTTGAGTGTTGCCATCGTGCGTGGCTCTTTTTGTTTTTCGGGTTTGACGAAGTTCAAGTCAGA
Source organism: Planomicrobium sp. YIM 101495 (assembly GCF_009707665.1). GTDB lineage: Bacteria > Bacillota > Bacilli > Bacillales_A > Planococcaceae > Planococcus. The sequence continues at coordinate 190,960 of NZ_WLZW01000001.1, read as the reverse complement.
TTCCGGCAGCTTCATCTTGATGATGCCCATTTGGACGATCCATTCGGTGTCTGACACTTTTTCCACTAACGTGCCTTTTTGGCCAAAGGAAATGACTTTCACTTCGTCTCCTGCAGCGAGCGGTGCGATTTGTTTCGCTTTTGCTGCCCGTTGCAAGACGCGGTTTTCCGGTGCAGCGCCTTCCAACCGTTTCTTCGCTTCGATCAGTTGATGCTCTTTTACGCTTCCAGCCTGGTTGAGCTGCATTTGGCGAAGCTCTTTGATTACTTGTTCTGCTTCCGTACGTGCATTGTCGACAATTTTGCGGGCTTTTTCTTTCGCCTTTTCATCCAGCTTGTCTTTTTGCTGTTCGTACTGCGCGAGTTCGGAAGCTAAGCGCTGTTTCAACTCTTCCGCATCTTGCAGTTCTTTTTGCGCAGTTTCTGCGTCTCGTTCCGCTTGTCTGCGGCTTGCTTCGAGCGAGGCGATCATTGAATCGACCGCACGGCTATCGGAGCCTGTGAAGCTCTTCGCGTGACTGATGATGTGCTCAGGCAACCCGAGACGCTTCGAAATTTCGAATGCGTTACTGCGACCCGGGACACCAATCAGTAACTTATATGTTGGGCTCAATGTCTCGACGTCGAATTCCACGCTGGCATTCGCCACGCCCGGACGGTTGAAGCCGTATGCTTTCAGTTCCGGATAGTGCGTCGTCGCAAGGACACGTGCGCCGCGGCCATGTACTTCATCCAACAATGAAATCGCGAGTGCCGCTCCTTCCTGCGGATCGGTTCCGGCTCCGAGCTCGTCGAAAATGACGAGCGAGTGCTCATCGAACTTCCCTAAGATATCGACAATGTTCACCATGTGAGATGAGAATGTACTCAAGCTTTGCTCGATGGATTGCTCGTCTCCGATGTCGGCAAAGATCTGGTCGAACACGGCAAGTTCCGAACCTTCGAGTGCGGGCACTGGGATACCTGCCTGTGCCATCAGCGTCGACAGTCCGACTGTCTTAAGTGTGACCGTCTTCCCGCCGGTGTTCGGCCCGGTGATAACAATCGCGGTGATCTCATCGCCGAATGCAATCGAGTTCGGAACGACTTCATCGATCGGGATGAGTGGATGGCGCGCACGTTTCAAGTTGATGTGCCCTTCTGCGTTCATGGTCGGCGTCGAACAGCGGTTCGCTGCGCCGTATTTCGCTTTCGCTAAGATCAAATCGATATCCGCCAAGACGTCGACGAGCACGAAACATTCGTGCGCTACTTCTTGTACCCCTGCCGAAAGCACTTGCAGAATCCGGTCGATTTCTTCTTTTTCACGCATGCGCTGCCGGCGGACTTCGTTGTTTAGCTGGACGACGGAGTCCGGCTCGATGAATAGCGTTTGGCCTGATGAAGAAGAATCATGGACAATCCCGCCGTAATGGCCCCGGTACTCTTGTTTGACTGGAATGACGAAACGGTCGTTGCGGATGGTGATGATCGAGTCCGACAACATTTTCGCAGCATTACGGCCTCTGACCAATCCTTCCAAACGTTCGCGCACACGGCTTTCCTGCGTGCGCAGTTGCTGACGGATCGTCCGGAGTGCCGCGCTTGCACTGTCCAACACACCGCCATTATCGTCGATACATGCATTGATTTCTTTCTCAAGTGCCGTCAAGATCGGCAATAATTCTTTCTTCTCGAGGAAATGCGGGGTGGTCAGCTCTTCCTCTTCGTTCATTTCTTCAATAAATTGGCGTAAGACACGGCTCGCACGGATTGTCGAAGACACTTCCATCAGTTCGACGGGGCTCAAGGCACCGCCGATCTGAGCACGTCTTGCATGCGGTCGGATATCGGAAATCCCGCCCATCGGCACATTATTTTTCACCCGCAGCATTTGTGCGGCTTCGTCCATTTCCTCTAATAAGCGGACCACTTCCATGAAGTCCGTCGAAGGGACAAGCTCCTCGACTTTTGCCTTCCCGAGGGCGGATGTACAGAAACGGGAGATTTCTTCCCGGATTTTATGAAATTCAAGTGTTCGCAATGTGCGTTGTGCAATCATTCGGACACCTCCTATTTTCTAAGAAATTCTTTCCATTGCGCGAGTGTCCACGTGTTGACGACATTCTCTTTGCGCAACCACGCCTTTTGGGCATGTTTGACACCGATTTCCATCACTTCGAGTCCTTCGATCGAGTGCGCATCCGTATTGATCGCGACCGGCACGCCTTTTTCCTGCGCCATTTCCAAATACTCCACAGCCAAGTCCAGTCGGTACGGGCTCGCGTTCAACTCGACGATCTTGCCATATTCCGCCGCCCAGTCGAGCAGCTGTTCGACGTCCGGGTCATAGCCGTTCCGTTGACCAACGATGCGGCCGGTCGGATGGGCGATCATGTCGACGTGCGGGTTTTTCATCGCCGTCAGCAGCCGCTCCATGATTTTCTCGCGCGGCTGGCTGAAACTTGAGTGAATGCTCGCGATGACAAAGTCCAATTGGCTCAGCAGTTCATCATCGAAATCCAACGTGCCGTCCGGTAAGATATCCATCTCTGTGCCCGACAACACTTCAATGCCTTCTGTCGCTCGGTTCAATGCACGGATTTCCTTGTTCTGTTCGATGAGACGCTCCGGAGACAAGCCGTTCGCCACTTTCAAATAATGGGAATGGTCGGTGATGACCATGTATTCATATCCTTTTGCCCGGCACGCTTCCACCATCTCCGGCAAGGAATGCGCACCATCCGACCACGTCGTGTGCATGTGGAGATCGCTGCGAATGTCTTCCAATGTCACGAGATCCGGCAGCGCATCGGCGCGGTCCAGTTCTTGTCCGGTTTCACGGACAGACGGTGGGAAATACGGTAGGCCAAACGAAGCATAGAAGTCTTCTTCCGACTCGAACGTCTTCAAGGTCCCGTCTGGCTGCTCGACGCCGTATTCACTGATTTTTTTGCCTTGTGACTTCGCCAATTGACGCATTTTGACGTTGTGGTCTTTCGAGCCGGTGAAGTGGTGCAGCGCGGTGATGAACGCTGCAGGTTCCACAAGACGGAAGTCCACATCGATCGCTTCGTCGAATTCCAAAGTCACAGACACTTTCGTATCGCCTGAAGCGATGGTCTTCTCGATCGGCAATGCACCAAGCAATTGCTCCTTGACTGCCTCGACAGCAGTAGTCGCGATGATGAAATCCAAATCTTTGCTCGTTTCTTTCGTCCGGCGGAAACTGCCTGCCACCGAGAAACGGTCGACTTCTGAAATCTCCGCAAGAATCCCTTCGATGAAAGCGACTGTCTCTTCCGTCTTCCAGATCGGATGACGCCCTGGACGCGACTCGAATGCCAGAAGCTCCGTCAAAATTTTCTCTTCCGATTTCGGGCCGAAGCCTGCAAGTTTTTGGACGCGGTGCTCAAGACATGCCTGCTGCAACGATTCCGCCGAGTCGATGCCAAGCTCCTTGTACAACTTGGCAATTTTCTTCCCGCCCATTCCCGGAATTTTCATTAATGGCACAAGCCCTTTCGGCACTTGCTCCTGCAGTTCTTCGAGCACTTCTGAACGACCCGTATCCACGAATTCCGTGATGATTTCGCCGGTGCCTTTGCCGATGCCTTTCAGCTTCGTCACTTCGCCGATCTCGTCCATGCTCCGGTTATCCAGTTCCAATGCCTGCGCGGCTTTTCGGAACGCGGAAACTTTGAACGGATTCTCGCCTTTCAATTCCATATACATCGCTATTTTCTCAAGGTGTTTGATGACCATTTTTTTATTCATGCAAATAACCTCCATGTTTTGACTTGAAAAAAACTTCCCCCAGTAACGAGAGAAGTTCCGCATTAATTATAAATATACCACCATTCCTTCACTTTCTCGGAGAAGTAAGGCGTATGCTCGAGCATCAAGCCGACGATCACTGAATTGTCCAGGAATGTCTGGATCGATTCGATCGGCAGCAAGGCCAATACATACAGGATGATGAACGAAAGAATATACACTTCAACAAAGCCAAGCACTGCACCCAGTATAGAGCTGACGATCCCAAGAAGCGGGAAATATTTCACGAAATCGAACATTGCCGCGATGAGCTGCAAGGCAAACTTGACCGCAAAAAAGATAAGGGCGAACGCCAATAAATGATAGAACGTCTGGTCAAGGTTCAATTGCTCGATCGCAATGGTCAGTGTAGCATTATCCGTGACTGCCGGATACGGGATCCAAAGGACGAAATACTCCGCGAGCGGCTTATAGTAGCGGTAAGCGACAACAAGCGCAACAATGAATCCGATCATATGGAGCAGCTGAACAATCAACCCACGCCGCGCGCCGACGATCATTCCAATTACAAATACAATTAACAAAATCAGATCCAACATTTCATTCAACCCTTCAATTTACGGAGTTCTGCTTCCAATTGCTCTACTTGCTCTTTCAGTTTAAGATAATCATGTACCGTATTGACTGCAGTCAGTACCGATAGCCGCGCAGTATCGAGAGATGGATTCTTCGCATTGATCTCGCGCATCTTCTCATCCACCATCGAGGCGACGAGCCGCATGTGTCCAGGAGTCTCTGTCCCGACCATGTGATAGCTATTCCCATAGATCTCGACTGTCGTGCGAATTTTTGACTGATCCGACATTGCTCCATCCCCCCTGCCGCTATGGTCCAGGCGCAAGTGCGACCTGAACATTCCTTATTAAACCAACACAAGTAAAACTCTAAAAACATCATACCATGAAACCGAGTTCCTTGTGAATTCAAAGAAAGAGGCGATCGTATGTCCAACATCGTTTTGAAACTTCCAGAAGAAAAACTGCGCCAGATCGAGCAGCACTATGCCAAAGACAAGCTCGCAAAAAAAGCGCAATACGTCCGCTTCACCGCCAAAACCGGCGGCACGGTCATCACTGTCTACAGCTCCGGAAAAGTCATGTTTCAAGGAGCGGACGCCGTCCGTGAATCCGCCAAATGGGGACAAGCGGAGAAAGCCGTCGTCGCCGCTGCAAAAGGGGACGTGTTGCCAAAAGACCTCGCAGCTAAATCCGTCCTCGGCTCCGACGAAACCGGAACCGGCGATTTTTTGGGCCCGATCACCGTTGCCGCATGCTACGTCCCGGCAGACGGTGTCGCACTCGCACACGAACTCGGCGTCAAAGACTCCAAGCTCCTTTCGGACGACGCCATGCGCATCATGGCACCGGACCTGAAAGCCGCATTCGCCCACAGCGTCCTCGTCTTGCCGAACGACAAATATAACAAAGTCCAAAGCCAGGGCTGGTCCCAAGGCAAAATGAAAGCATTGCTCCACAACCAGGCACTCAAACACGTCCTGCGCAAAATCGAACCTGCACGGCCGGACGCCATCCTGATCGACCAATTCGCCGAGCGCGGGGTTTATTACCGGCATATTGCGGGTGAAAAAGAAATTGTCCGTGAGAACGTTTTGTTCTCCACGAAAGCAGAAGGGCTGCACGTCTCTGTGGCATGTGCTTCGATCCTCGCGCGGGTCGCGTTCTTGGAAGAAATGGACCGACTGAGTGGGCTTGCCGGTGTCAAGTTGCCAAAAGGTGCTGGGAAAATTGTCGATGAAGCCGCGGCGAAGATTTTGATGAAGCATGGAGAAGAATCTTTGAGCGGGCTGGCGAAGGTGCATTTTGCGAATTTGGGGAAGGCGCGGGGGTTGGTTGAGAAGCGGCGAAACTAGAATAAAAAGGCTTGAGATTCTTCTCAAGCCTTTTTAAATCATCTGCTTAAATTTTAAATACTATTTTGATTCATTAATTCGAAGTCTCAATAATTAAATTCTTCTTCAGTACTGCTGTACCCGTTGAGTTAGTCCCATTTTGAAAAAATGGAATATCTTCTAAATCTACACTGCGGCCTTCAACCTTTCCGCCTCCACTGATAAGAAAAGAATCAGATATAATGGATCCATATAGTTTGCCACTACCAGATAAGTTAACGTGAGCATTTGGTGCGTAAATAACCGTCCCGTTACCTGTAGCACTTGTATCACCACTCACCGAAACTCTTTTACCCCCAGTCATGACATGACCGTTTATGGCTGCTGAACCTAACAACTCTATATTTGCATCTTTAGCGTAGATTGCTGCATTAAATTCTGCATAGTCAGAGCTTTTAATTGTTTTTGGATTTAATGAATTATTCGATGGACCTATATATAGAAAAAGATTATCCTTTCTTCCTTGATTCAAATGTCCGTGTAAGTTTATATTATCCTTCAAATAAATGGTGAGTGTTCCTGTACCCTTAACAGATAAATGACCGCCGCCTTCGATTCTATTTACCACAATAGAAATGTCTTTGTTTCCAACATCGAAAGTCAATTTTCTATTTCCACTAAATAAAATATCGTTAATTTCAAAGTTATTAGGTAGACTGATTGTTGTATTAGCTACATTATAATTTGTAACATTAATATTTCCGTTAGAAATTAGTTTATGTTCATTAACCGATCTATCAGGAATAACATTATAATTTGTAGGAAATACGTCTGGGAAAGGTGGTAAAGCGAATTCAATAAATTCATTATGCTTAATTATTTTTGGAGCTTTCTGATCAATCCACCAATCTGGTGCGCTAAAGACATTTGAATTTCCATTAGGGATTTTTATATCTCCATAAATAGTGGGATTTCCGGTCACGATAATTTCATTTTTACTTGAAGAGTTTAGTATAATATCTCCTCTAATTTCCCCGTTATTTAACTCCATTCTCTTACTTGAGAATACAGCCATTCCTGTGGGAATAGTGATTCCTTCACCTTTTACATAGCTAATTTGGAAACTAGTTTCAACACTTCTATCTCGGTTTCCTATCTTTCCTTTAGATACGATACGATACTCTTTTGTCATTAAGTCACTAACGTCTTCATCTGATAACACTTGAACCGATGCAGTAGGTTGTTCATTTTGATTATTTTCAAATGAATCAATAATCGTAGTAGAGAGAATTTGTGAGTCTAACTCTGAGAAAAATCCAGATTCATTTTTAATACTTGCTGATTCCGACAAGCTTTTCACTTTCTCTTCTATTTCTGACAACACCATTGCCGCTCCACTTTCCGCAATATAAAATACAGCCTGATCCTCTCTCTCCCCTGCCGACATCTTCACTGAGTTCATCGACATGGCCATGACGCTCATCCCTAATACAGAGAATACGAGGAGCACCATTAAAACGATTGCGAGCGAGTATCCATTTTGGTTACGTAAAATTCGTTTGACTCCTTGCAATCTATTCAATGACGACACCTTCTCTAATATAGATTTGCGTTTCAATGGTCTTTTTCTTATTCATCTCTTCACTCGTACTTTCCATTGTGAGCGTGATTATACTGCCATCCAACCTTAGCCCGGTAATTTTCGTATGGGTTATAAATGGCTGGCCGCCTTTCAGTATGACATCACTTCCAATAGTCATCACGATTGGCGATTCATTTCCGATCGTCATTGTCGTTCCAGTCCACTTGATTCTCTCCGCTTGCCGTATTTCTTTTGTAATTACTTTCGCTGTATACCGCACATCAGCGAGCTGTTCTGCATGAGTCGTCTGGATGCTGTACTGCTTTTGACCGTTAGAGAATATGCCCATGATCAAGACCATTACGATACTTCCAATGACAAGAACCGCCAGTAGTTCCACCAATGTAATTCCTTTATTATTACAAATATATTTATTCATGGAGAAACGACCTCCCAGATGAGGACGTTTTCCATTTTTGCGCTCGGATTTGTCTTTGTACCTTCGTATACTTCGATTACAATCCGTGTCATTTTCATTGCAGCAGGAGTATCCTCAAGACGGATTTTTATTGTATTTCCAGAAGTATCATCAATTTTACTATATTCCTGCCATTTTGTTCCACTGATTGTTTTGGAAACAGAACTGCCATATTTACTGGATAAAGCAGTTACTTTATCTACCGGAACATTTTTTTTACTCAGCGCATAAACCTGCTCCATCTCAGATTGCGCTATATAAGTGCTGTCTATAATGGTTTCTGAAGCGACATTACTTTTTGATGCCTGTGCGAACATCATCATGAATGTAACCAGGAGAAGTGTGATCAAGACCGTTGATGCCAGAACTTCGACTAATGTCAGCCCTTTATCATTTTTAACATAATTCCTCATGCTTTCCACACCCTCTTTTCAAATCAGACACTCCGAATCTTTTGATACAATTTTACCATATATTGATCAAAAAACTAGTTACTTGTTACTTTGCAAAGCATAATTTTCTAGTCGTTAATCTTATTTGCAATAAAAAAAGCAGAATCATAAAGATTCTGCTCCTCAAATTCATTTAACTTCTCAATTCCGCTCCAGCTTCACGCAAAGCAGCAAGCACTCCTTCGTGCACAGCCGTTACTTCTTCATCCGTCAATGTCTTCTCCGGATCGAAGTAGTTCAGCGTGAAGGCAACGGATTTCTTGCCTTCTTCCATGTTGCTGCCTTCGTACACGTCGAAGACTTGGACATCTTTCAGCAATTTGCCTCCGGCGTTCCGGATGACTGCTTCGATCGTTCCGGCTTCCACGATGTTCGACAGGACAAGCGCGATATCACGCGTGATCGATGGGTAACGCGGCACTGGTGTGTAGACGAGTGCTTCGTTTTCAACCGAGAATAATTCAGCAATGTTCAATTCAAGGGCGATTGTTGTTTTCAGATCGCGTTCTTTTTGTTCGTCCGGGTGAAGTTGGCCGAAGACTCCGATGCGGCGGCCATCCAGCATGATTTGGGCTGTGCGGCCTGGGTGCATGCCGTCGAATTCCCCCCGCTCGAAAGACAATTCCACGCCGAGCTTGTCGCCAAGCCCTTCGATGATGCCTTTCATGACGAAGAAATCGACTTCTTTCTTCTCGCCCTGCCAGCTGTGATCTGTCCACAAACCAGTCATCGCGATCGCCAAGTGCTCTTCTTCGTTCAGCAGTTCGTCTTCGCCTTTCAGGAACACAGAACCAACTTCATACAATGCGACCGAATCGATCCGGCGCGCCGTGTTGTATGTGACTGCTTCCAGCAAATGTGGAAGCAAGCTTTGGCGCAATGTACTGCGTTCTTCACTCATCGGCATCAGAAGGCGCGTCGTGTCCGTTTCTGCAAGCGCGAAACGGGTTGCGGAGCTTTCTGATGTCAACGAGTAAGTGGTTGCTTGCAGAAGACCTGCACCTTCCAGGAATGCACGCGTGATGCGTCGCTTCTGCTGATATGGTGTCAAGCCACCTAGTTTGCCTTCTGTTTCCGGCAACGTCGCTGGAATTTCATCGTAGCCATACAGACGCGCAATTTCTTCGACGACGTCTTCAGGAATCGTGATGTCCTGGCGGCGTGTTGGAACCGAAATGACCAGCTGTCCGTTCACTGCTTCCGTGTTGAATTTCAGGCGTTTCAAAATGTCGAGCATGTCTTCAAACGGGATTTTCATGCCGAGACGGCTGTTGATGAAGTCCGGTGACACTTTGACGATTTTTTCGTCGCGGTTCAATTCGTCGACAATCAGTGAACCAGCAAGCACTTCTCCGCCTGCCAATTCAGCGAGCAAAGCCGCTGCACGTTCTGCAGCAGGGATGACACGGTTCGGGTCGACCCCTTTTTCGTAACGGCTGCTTGCATCACTGCGCAGGTGATGATCTTTCGATGTTTGACGGACAGAGCCAGCCGCGAAATAAGCCGACTCGATGACGATCGTTTTCGTCGAAGCGTCTACTTCTGAGTTCGCTCCGCCCATAACACCAGCAAGTGCGACCGGCTCTTCCCCGTTCGTGATCACTAAGTGATGTGCAGACAGTGTGCGCTCCGTGTTATCGAGTGTCGTGATTTTCTCGCCGTCCGTTGCATGGCGGACAATAATGTTGCCTGTACCAAGCTTGTCATAGTCGAATGCGTGAAGCGGCTGGCCGTACTCCATCAGCACATAGTTCGTCACATCGACGACGTTGTTGTGCGGACGTACGCCTGCAGCCATAAGACGCTGCTGCAGCCACATCGGGGATTCTTTCACTTCGACGTTGCGCACAACTTTTGCGACGTAAAGCGGGTTCGCTTCTTTTGCATCGACTTGCAATGTCAGCATGGACCCCGCTTCATCGTTCGCTTCTGTGTAATCCGTTTTCGGATACGTGACCTCCTCTTCCAAAATCGCGCCGACTTCGTAAGCAACACCAAGCATGCTCATTGCGTCTGCGCGGTTCGGCGTCAAGTCGAACTCAAGGACCGTGTCGTTCAAATAGAAGTTCTCGATGACATCCGAACCGACTTCTGCGTCTTCCGGCAAGACGTAGATTCCTTCAGCGTATGCTTTCGGGACAAGTTTGCCTTCGATGCCGAGTTCTTGAAGCGAGCAGATCATACCGTTTGAAACTTCGCCGCGCAATTTCGCTTTCTTGATTTTCATGCCGCCTGGCAGTGTTGCACCTGGACGCGCGACGATGACTTTCTGGCCTGCCGCGATATTCGGTGCGCCGCAGATGATCTGGTCGACGGTTTCTCCGACGTTTACTTGGCAGATGGACAATTTGTCCGCTTCCGGATGTTTCTCACAAGATTCGACATAACCGACGACGATGTTCGATAGTCCTTCGGCGCGGTCGATCACTGCGTCCACTTCGATGCCGGCACGTGTGATCCGTTCCGCAAGTTCTGCTGGTGCCTGGTCTTGCACGTTTACATAGTCTTTCAGCCAATTGATCGATACGAGCATTTATGGTTCCTCCTTAAAGTTCAGTTCTCAGAAATTGCTGTAAAAAGCGTGTGTCGTTCGTGTAGAAATGACGGATGTCTTCTACGCCGTATTTCAACATCGCGATCCGCTCCGGACCCATCCCGAAAGCGAAACCAGTCAGGCGCTTGGAATCGTATCCGGCCATTTCGAGAACGTTCGGGTGAACCATTCCTGCACCGAGAATCTCGATCCAGCCAGTCTTTTTACAAACGTTACAGCCTTCGCCGCCACATTTAAAGCAGGAAATATCCATTTCGACAGACGGTTCTGTGAACGGGAAGAAGCTCGGGCGCAGACGGATTTCGCGGTCGTCTCCGAACATTTTCTTCGCGAACAAGGACAGTGTCCCTTTCAAATCGCTCATCCGGATATCTTCTCCGACCACAAGTCCTTCGATCTGTGTGAACTGGTGTGAGTGCGTCGCGTCATCACTGTCGCGGCGGTACACTTTCCCAGGGCAGATGATCTTGAAAGGCTGGCCTTTCTTCTCGATCATCGTACGTGCTTGGACGGGTGACGTGTGCGTGCGCAGCAAGACGTCATCGGTGATGTAGAAGGAATCCTGCATGTCGCGTGCCGGGTGGCCTTTCGGCAAGTTCAGCGCTTCGAAGTTGTAATAGTCCTTCTCGACTTCCGGACCTTCTGCGATTTCATAGCCCATCGACAAGAACAAGTCTTCGATTTCTTCGACCACGCGTGTCAGTGGATGTGCATTCCCTACATTGACCGGACGGCCCGGCAACGTGATGTCGATCGTTTCTTTTTGAAGCTTTTCACGCGTTGCCTGTTCTTCCAGGATCGCCATGCGAGATTCAAGTTCAGTCGTTACCTCTTCACGGACGACGTTGACAAGCGCCCCCATTTTAGGACGTTCTTCTGCCGGTAGTTTCCCCATGCCTTTCAACAGATCCGTGATCGGCCCTTTTTTGCCGAGATAGGCAACACGCACTTCGTTCAATTGTTTCACATTTGCTGCAGCAGCGATTTTCTCAAGCGCTTCAGCTTTCAATCCTTGCAATTGCTGTTCCATTCCTTCTCCTCCTCAACATAAAAAAGCCCCATCCCTGAAAAGGGACGAGGCATTATTCGCGGTACCACCCTGATTATCGCGCACGGATGCACGATCTCTTAAACGGTTTAACGGCTTTCACCGGCGCGTCTTTACAGCTGATGCTGGTCCTGACGGCAGCTCGCGGGGTGAACGTGCAATGCATTTACATATCCACAGTTTCAGTCAAGCTGCAGACTCCCTTCGATGCAAACCGTACATTGGACTCTTCCCGGTCAATGCTATTGTTATTTACTCATCCATTATACGAAAATTTCGCAGATGAATCAACTTCACTTTTTGGAAACCAGACTATAAAGTAAAATACCCGTCGCAACGGACACATTTAACGACTCCGCAGAGCCATACAGTGGAACCATCAAGTTTTGTGCAGTCGCCTGCAACAATTCCGGAGCGACGCCGCTTCCTTCATTGCCGACGATCAGCGCAAATTGCTCTTGCGCTTCCACTTCGTGAACTGGAATTGCATCCTGTAGTGCTGTGCCGTAAATTGGGATGTTCCGTTCGTTCAGATGACCGACCCATTCTTCCAAGTCCCCTTTGACGACAGGGATTTGAAAATGCGAGCCTTGTGCAGAACGGACCGTCTTCGGATTGAACGCATCCGCTGAGCCTTTTCCGAGGACGACTGCATCGATGCCAGCCGCTGAAGCTGTGCGGATCATCGTGCCGATGTTACCTGGATCTTGCACTGCATCGATCAGCAGCAAGCTTGTCCATTCCTGCGCTTCTTCTGTGAATTCCGGCTGCGTGCAATGCGCGAATACGCCTTGTGTGTGTTCTGTTTCCGCAAGTTCTTTCGCAACAGCTGCTGATACGTCGTAAAAGACGACATCGTCAACGTCCCATTCTTGCGGAATGTCTGTGCCTTCGCGGACGATCAATGCTTTGACCAAGTCTTTTTTCTTCAATGCTTCTTCTACAAGGTGGAAGCCTTCCACCATAAATTCGCTGAATTTGTCACGTTCTTTCCGTGTGTTGCCAAGCTTCTTCCAGTGCTTGACGAGTGAGTTTTGTGCCGATTCGATTCGTTTCATCATTAGTTCACGCCTTCTGTTTCAGATTGCTTTAAGTATAGCACATCGGACTGTGTGGTTTTAGCGATCTTGTGTGAAAAAATCGAAGCCAAGTGCCGTAAGGATGCCGAAAGCGAGTGTCCACGCCCCGATGGAGATCGTCATCCATACCGTCGTGTTGCGTTTCGACGCACCAAGCGTCATACCGATGAACGCTGCAATGTGCGTTCCGATGAGGACCGGTCCGAGCATCGCGAGCCCTGGCAACCCGTACTTGTTCCATATATTTTTTGCCCGGTCATTCTTCCTGTTTGTTTCTTTTCCTTTTGCTCGCTGCCGCTTCTCGTACCACGTCCGGAATCGGTCGAATCCGATAATCAGCGCCAGCACCGTCAGCATGTTTCCGACAAACGCCCAGAACATCACCCAAAACGGTGACAGTCCCCAGACAATGCCGAGCGGGATGACGAGTGCAATCTCCAGCCACGGGATAGCGGCTCCGAGAAAGACAAGAAAGTATTCGTAGATCATGTTGTAGCCTCCCCTTCTTCTTATAAACACACTTTACATTATTGAAAGCATTAAATGGAGGTTGTTCATGTGATTTCGTCATTTTTTTGGCGGTGGCGGGGGTTGGTTGCAGTATTTGTCCACTTCGTTGCAGAATAATCGATTTGGTTGCAGTATCCGTCCACTTGGTTGCAGAACCGGAAAAATCTCTCCAATTCGCCGCGAAACACAAAAACCCCCACCAAAACCGGCGGGGGGTCCATCACCAAACACTGATTATTCAAATGTGATGCGTGCGACTGTGTCTTTGTCGAGTTTCTTGATGACTTCGACGATCAGTTTCACAGCGTTTTCGTAGTCGTCGCGGTGCAAGATGCCTGCGTGCGAGTGGATGTAGCGTGTTGCGACGCCGATTGCGAGTGCTGGCACGCCGTTCGCCGTCAAGTGGATCGAGCCCGCGTCCGTGCCGCCGCCTGCGATCGCTTCGAACTGGTACGGGATGCCGGATTCGTCCGCAGTATCAAGGACAAGTTCACGCAAGCCGCGGTGTGAGATCATCGAAGCATCGTAGACAAGGATTTGCGGGCCATCGCCCATTTTGCTCGTTGATTCTTTTGATGTAATGCCTGGTGTGTCACCAGCGATGCCTACGTCCACAGCGAAACCGATGTCTGGCTGGATTTTAGCAGTTGCTGTTTTCGCACCGCGCAAACCGACTTCTTCTTGGACTGTTCCGACGCCATAAACGACGTTCGGGTGATCCGTGTCTTTCAATGCTTTCAACACATCGATTGCGATTGCGCAGCCTATGCGGTTATCCCATGCTTTTGCAAGAAGCATCTTGTCGTTCTTCATCACTTGGAATTCGAAGTACGGCGTGACCATGTCGCCCGGTGTGATGCCCCACTCTTTCGCTTCATCAGCAGAAGATGCACCGATGTCGATGAACATGTCTTTGATTTCGACCGGCTTCTTGCGTGCTTCCGGTGATAGGATATGTGGCGGTTTCGAACCGATGACACCTGTGATTTCCTCGCCTTTACGCGTTGTGACCGTCACGCGCTGAGCAAGCATTACTTGGTTCCACCAGCCGCCGACTGTCTGGAATTTCAGGAATCCTTTGTCGTCGATTTGTGTGATCATGAAGCCGATTTCGTCCAAGTGGCCCGCGACCATGATTTTCGGTCCGTTCGCGTCGCCTTCTTTTTTAGCGATCAGACTGCCCAGACCGTCCGTTTCGATGGAATCCGCGAATGGACTTATGTATTTTTTCATCACTTCACGTGACTGACGTTCGTTTCCAGGGATACCGTTTGCATCCGTCAAATCTTTCAGCATGGTTAGTGTTTCGTCGAGTTTTTTCATTAGTTAGCCTCCTAAATTGGGTTACTCACCCATTATAAATGAAACACCCTCCATTATCAAAAAACTTGAAAAAGTGTGTCTCCTCTCAAGCCATTCCGGATGATCCGAAACCGCCTGCGCTCCGTTCTGAATCTGTCATTTCCACCGTTTCCAAAACTTCTATCCGCATGACCGGAGCAACGACCATTTGTGCGATCCGCATCCCTTTTTCGACCGTGAATGGCTCTTTGCCGTGGTTAATCATGATGATCTTGATTTCCCCTCGGTATCCTTCATCGATCGTTCCAGGTGAATTGAGCAGCGTCACCGCATGCTTCAAAGCCAACCCACTGCGTGGGCGCATCTGTGCTTCGGTTCCTTCCGGCAGCTCCAGCGCGATACCTGTACCGACAAGCCCCACTTCCCCTGGCAAAATCATTTTTTCTTCGATTGAAAACACGTCTAGACCGGCGTCTCCTGGGTGCGCACGGTAAGGAAGCTGTGCGTCTTCATGTAATCGTTTCACTTTCATTTTCGGTATCATCTACATTCCTCCAACTTTTTTTAATTAAATCCTTTTAATTCGAAACTATTTGGTCAGTCATCCGTATTATATACTTGAATCATGGGAATAGGGGGAGTTCACATGGCCTTTATCATTCGTTTACTCGTTATCGCACTCGTCATTTATTTATTTTATCGCTTGATCCGGTTCATTTTTGACCCGAAGCGCAAACTGGATGCTGCCATCGAAGCCAGCTCGTATTATTTTTATGACGACGTCTCAAACGTCCGCAAAAACTTTTTCATCACACTGCGCGGCGTTCTATTCGAAGGTGAAAAGTATTTAGGCACAACCGAAGAGTCGTTCGAAGTCGTCTCCATCTTCGTCTGGGTGGAAAATCCAGATCAACTGCAAGGGTTCTCACGCGAAGATTTCTTGTTTCTCGAGAAGGAGATCCACATGAATTACCCGGATGCACAAATCGACTGGCAAAACCCGATCGAAAAATTGATGAAAAAAGAAAGCTGAACTGAGACGCCTCAGTTCAGCTTTTCTATGTACAAATAAGCAATCAGCGCAAGTTGCAGTAATGTGACAAGCGGCAAGCCGATCCGGAAGTTAGTGTGCTTCGTCTTGTGCCGGAAATGGTTCATCCCGATCCACGCACCGAGTCCCCCACCTGCAATTGCTGACAGCCACAGCGTCTTCTCCGAAATGCGGTAAGCACCGCTTTTCGCTCGTTGTTTATCGATGCCCATCAGTAAGAATGAAGCAATCGACATAAGCATGAGCCAAGCAATAATTAAGATTATCATAGGACAAGCACTCTCTTCCTTAAGATAAAAAAAGCTGACGGCAAGCCGTCAACTTCTTAAGATCACTTATTTAGCAACTGCTTTTTTCGCTTGGTCAGCTAAAGCTGTAAATGCTGCTGCGTCGCTTACTGCGATTTCTGCAAGCATTTTGCGGTTGATGTCGATGCCGGCAACTTTAAGACCGTGCATTAGACGGCTGTAAGAGATGTCGTTCATACGAGCTGCTGCGTTGATGCGTGTGATCCATAGTTTACGGAAGTCACGTTTTTTGTTGCGACGGTCACGGTAAGCATAGTTACCAGACTTCATCACTTGTTGGTTAGCTACTTTGAAAAGAATGTGCTTCGAACCGTAGTAACCTTTAGCTAATTTAATTACTTTTTTACGACGCTGGCGCGTCACTGATCCACCTTTTACGCGTGGCATAATTCATTACCTCCTGCTTGAATATAAAGAATTCGATTTTTTGTTTCTTGTTTCATATCTGGCGGCTGACCACTCAATTCATCAGTCGCTCAGAACTGAACGGTCGTTTCCGCTTTTCTTACTGTCCAGACTCCAACGGCCAACTCCTCGGACTTAAGCTACCCTTCCTGTGCGGCAAAAAGCGCTGCTTCGGAAGTTCATCTTAAGTCTGCCGGAGCTGAACGGCCGTTTCCGCTTTTCTTACTGTCCAGACTCCAACGGCCATCTCCTCGGACTTAAGCTGCCCTTCCTGTGCGGCAAAAAGCGCCGCTTCGGAAGTTCATCTTAAGTCTGCCGGAGCTGAACGGCCGTTTCCGCTTTTCTTATTTCATGTTGTAGATCAAAGTTTTGATGCGTTTCAAATCGCCTGCAGAGACCAATTTGCCTTTACGCAAGTGGCGTTTCTGTTTTGTCGATTTGTTTGCGAACAAGTGGCTAGTGTGCGAACGGTTGCGTTTCACTTTACCAGTTCCTGTTTTTTTGAAACGCTTCATCGCGCCGCGGTGGCTTTTCATTTTCGGCATGTCAAATTCCTCCTAAACAGTTTTGCTGATTATTCTTTTTCGTTGATCGGTGCAAGCATCAAGAACATGCTGCGGCCATCCATTTTAGGGCGCTGTTCAACCGTCGCTACGTCTTTACATGCTTCTGCGAAGCGCTCAAGAACGCGTTGACCGATTTCTTTGTGCGTGATCGCACGGCCTTTGAAACGGATTGAAGCTTTCACTTTGTCCCCTTTTTCAAGGAACTTGATCGCATTGCGAAGCTTCGTGTCAAAGTCATGATCATCGATTCCAGGGCTCAAACGAACCTCTTTCACGATAATGACTTTTTGGTTCTTACGGATTTCACGGTCCTTCTTCTGTTGCTCGAACTTGAATTTGCCGTAGTCCATAATGCGTGCGACAGGCGGCTTAGCCTGTGGAGCCACGAGAACAAGATCCAAGTTGACACGCGTTGCAAGTTCCAGCGCTTCGTTTCGTGTTTTGATACCGAGCTGATCGCCGTTCTGATCAATAACCCGCAATTCACGTGCACGAATCCCTTCGTTTACATTAATGTCTTTGCTAATATTAATCCACCTCCGGATAGTGTCGCGAATATCTTAAATGTGGGAACCGGACAACCGGTTAACAGGTTCCGACTCAAAAATAAAAGCGGATGGACACAGTTGTCCACCCGCCAAATATGACAGCACGCTTACGCGTGAAAAAGTCAATTCGTGTCTACCTGCCAACAACCGGTTGATCAGGTGAGAAGCGGGCGCTCCTGCTTGCACATATTAAGTATTCTATAACCTTACTTATAATACCATGCCCATATGGACATGTCAACACCTTAGCGCAATTCGCCTTTGATCATCTCCAGGAATGCTTCATACGACATGCTTTCAGAGTTCTTCTCGCTGTATTTACGTACGTTCACTGAGCCGTCTTCCATTTCCTTGTCGCCGAGTACGAGTGTATACGGAATCTTCTGGATCTGTGCTTCACGGATTTTGTAGCCAAGCTTCTCATCGCGCTCGTCGATGTCGACACGCAATTTGTGTGACTGCAGCTGCTCTTGTACCTTCTTCGCATAATCGCCATGTACGTCCAGTGAAACCGGGATTACTTCCACTTGGATCGGCGCCAGCCATGTCGGGAATGCCCCTTTGTATTCTTCCGTCAGGAATGCAACGAAACGTTCCATTGTCGAAACGACACCGCGGTGGATAACGACTGGGCGGTGCTGCTTGCCGTCTTCTCCGACGTATGTCAGGTCAAAACGCTCAGGTAGAAGGAAGTCGAGTTGTACTGTCGACAATGTCTCCTCTTTGCCAAGTGCAGTTTTCACTTGCACGTCGACTTTCGGTCCGTAAAATGCTGCTTCCCCGATTGCTTCTGTGTATGGCAAGCCCAGCTCGTCCATCGCTTCTTTCAGCATCGATTGGGCGCGTTCCCACATTGCATCGTCATCGAAATACTTTTCTGTATCTGCCGGGTCGCGGTATGACAAGCGGAACGAATAGTTTTCGAGATCGAAGTCTTTGTATACTTCAATGATCAAGTTGACGACGCGTTTGAATTCTTCTTTGATCTGGTCAGGGCGAACGAACAAGTGTGCATCGTTCAAAGTCATACCGCGTACACGCTGAAGTCCAGATAATGCGCCGGACATTTCATAACGGTGCATTGTGCCAAGTTCTGCGATTCGGACAGGCAGTTGACGGTACGAGTGAATGCCTTGTTTGAAAATCATCATGTGATGCGGGCAGTTCATCGGGCGTAGCACCAGGTCTTCGTTATCCATACTCATAACAGGGAACATGTCGTCCTGGTAATGATCCCAGTGACCACTTGTTTTGTACAAGTCAACGCTGCCAAGTACTGGTGTGTAAACGTGGTCGTAGCCTAGACGCTCTTCTTTATCGACGATGTAGCGCTCGATGATGCGGCGGATCGTCGCACCTTTTGGAAGCCACATTGGGAGACCTTGTCCGACTTTTTGCGAGTTCATGAACAAGCTCAGTTCTTTCCCTATTTTACGGTGATCGCGCTCTTTCGCTTCTTCCAGCATCTCAAGGTGTGCTTTCAAATCTTCTTTTTTGAAGAAAGCCGTTCCGTAGATCCGTTGAAGCATTTTGTTGTCGCTGTTCCCGCGCCAGTATGCCCCGGCAACACTCAGCAACTTGAACTCTTTCAATTTCCCTGTCGCTGGTACGTGAATGCCGCGGCACAAGTCGAAGAATTCACCTTGCTCGTAGATCGAGACTTGTTCGTCTTCCGGGATTGCTCCCAGCAATTCCAATTTGTATGGATCTTCGATTTCTACAAAACGTTGTTGTGCTTCTGCACGTGAAACGTCTACACGGCGGATTTCCAAGTTCTCACCAATGATGCGTTTCATTTCTTTTTCGATTGCTGGAAGGTCTTCCGACGTAATCGGTGTATCGGAATCGATGTCGTAGTAGAAACCATTTTCGATGACCGGGCCAACACCTAGTTTCGCATCCGGATACAGGCGTTTGACTGCTTGTGCCAATAGGTGGGCTGTACTGTGGCGTAAGATTTCAAGCGCTTCGTCCGATTCCGGTGTGATGATTGCGATTTCTCCGTCACCCGGCAATGCCGCTTTCAAATCGACAAGCTGGCCTCCCCATTTTCCGGCTAGCGCTTTTTTGCGAAGTCCTGGGCTGATTGATTGTGCTACATCTTCAGTTGTTGTGCCTTGTTCGAATTCCTTAACTGCTCCGTCAGGAAATTGAAGTTGAATTTTGTCTGCCATCGTAACTCTCTCCTTTTAATTTGCGTTTAATTTTTGCAGGACAGCCGCTTCCGCTTTTCTTATTGTCCAGACTCCAGCGGCCAGACCCTCGAGACGCTTCGTCTTTACGTCTGATGGCTGAAGGACGCCATCATTCGCAAAGACTCCAGCGCTTGTCGGGTCTGAACAGCCGCTTCCGCTTTTCTTATTGTCCAAACTCCAGCGGCTAGCTCTTCGGGTCATAAGCCAGCCCAGCTGCGCGGCAAAAACCGCCGCTTCGCTGGTCCGTCTTATGCCGGTCAGAGCTGAACAGCCGCTTCCGCTTTTCTATATAAAAACACAAAAAAGCCCCATCCCAAAGGGACGAAGCTAATGTTCGTGGTTCCACCCTTCTTCTGCTTTTGCCGAAAGGTGGCGAAAGCGAAGCTCTGCATCGGCTAACGGGCCTGGACCGGCAATTGCTACTCGAGGTTCACAATTGCTGCTCGAAGGTGGTGAGTGACGTCTCGTGCTAAGAAGCTTGCAGCCTAGGCTTCTCTCTCTGTGAGCCGATAAATGACACCCGTGTCCTTGTCAACGCATTTACATAAAATCTGATTGTTATTACTATACTGCTAAACATTTGAAAAGGCAATAGGATACCGCACTAAAAATATGCACAAATGAAGAATCACGTTCTCCGGTTACGGCCGTTCAATTTCACCGGGGTGGTCAATGCACGAACGCGTTCCATGATGCGTGCGGCTTTCAAGTCTTCCTTCTCCCCGCGCTGCGAGTATGTCAAATGGTGCTGCAGTTCGTCGTAGCTGAAGTTGGAAGAGATGAATGTCGGCTTCCGTTCCGCCATACGGTAGTGCAGGATAGTGCCGAGTACGTCATCGCGGGTCCAGGAAGACATCGCCTCTGCACCGAGGTCGTCGAGCATGAGGACGTCCGCTTGTTTGACGTAGTCGATTTTTTCCTGCAACGTATGGTCTGCGATCGACTGCTTCATTTCACGCATGAATTCCGGCACGAAGACGAGCACGGTCTTGATGTTCATTTCGGCAAGTTCATTCGCGACTGCACTAAGCAAGTAGGATTTCCCGATTCCAAATTGGCCGTATAAATACAACCCTTTCTCCGGCAAGTCGTTCGGTCCGCTCGTCGATCCGAGGAAGGTGCCGACTGCGCGCAGTGCAGCCATCCGGCTATCTTCCGGCTCGAAGCCGGCAAGCGTCGCTTCTTGCACTTCCTTCGGCATGAACATGCTATGGATCATCGACGATGCGCGACGTCTGTTGTCATGCTCCGTCTTCAACCGGCATTTCGTATAAGCGATGCCGATCGTTCCGCGCTCAAGCACAAGATTCGGCTCGAAGCCTTTCAAGTGGTTGATGCAGTCGCCTAAGTCTGGACATTTGTTGCAGTCATGCGACTGATCCGTGTATTCGTATAACTTCACCAAGCCACGGTCAACGATTTCCGTGTTGATTTCATTCGCATGGGCGTCAATGAATTCTTGGACTCCTGGCTGCTCCAGCACTTCTTTCCGCATAGCGTCGTAGCGTTCCGAAAAAGAAGGTGCGTTCACAACACGTTTCATTGTTTCACGAATCGGTTCCATTTACTCACCCTTCCCTTTCTTCATCGCCAACGAAGCGAGCAATTTCTGTTTCTCTAATTCAAAACTTTCATCAGCTGCTTTGTCGGCTGGTTTCGGTTGTTCTTCTTTCTTATAGAACCATTCCGGTAATTTCTCTTCACGCACCGGCTTGCGCTTCGATCCACCTGAGCTTTTCGAAGGTGCCGGGCCTTCCGTTTTCCACTTCATGTATTCATCGTGTTCGGTCCGTGCCAATTCCATTGCTTCTTTAGCTGTGGTCACTTTCTTACGGATCCAGTGCGAAGCGATTTTCTCAGCAAAGCTTTTCGTCAGCTTCATATCAGTCCGGAGCATGACGTATTGCAACAGGACATTAACCACACCCGCGTTCATCCCGTGATTCATGACCAATTGATTGGCCAGCTGGATGTCACCGGATAGCGGTTCTTTGCCGTCCGCAATGTCACGCAGCACTTGGACTGGCGGCGTCGATTCGAGATACTCGACAAGCTCGTCTTGTTTCGTCTCAGGTAGCGCCTGCTCCTCTTCTTTCGGCTGCTCTGCCCGGTAGACAGGCGTCAGCTTAGGAGCGGTGACAGATACCGTAATTTTATAATATTCCGAAGCGGCTTTCTTCAGCGCCTCTTCGGTCATTTTGTTTTCCTCGTCCAGTGCGAGCAGAACCACTTTTTGCATATCGAGCGGCCCCCAACCATAGAGGAAGGCAAGTTTCGCAATGATCGCTTTCATCGAAGCCGTCATCACGCGGCGCGGAACTAACTGCTCCGACAATCCGTTCAAAAGAAGCGAGAAGTCGAAATCGTGATCCGCCTCATACCCTTTCCGTGAACGTTCCCGCAAATTCGTGATCGGTTCCGGGTACCCCGCTTTCGCATGGACCGGCAGGAAAATGTCCGTGAACGTGCGTGACACATCCTCGAAATCCGTCATCGCCTCCACTGGTCGCACAAAACGGTCGCGAAGCTTGCGGTACGCCGTATTGTCGATTTTACTGAATAAGAACATCGACAGGAGCGGATCCGCAAAGAACGTTTTCGGGTCGAGCGGTGGCTGCAGTTCATAAAGGAATGTCCGCACTTCTCCACTTCTGCGGAACGTTTTCAAAAGCCCGATCGCTTCAAGCTGGATGCGCGCTTCGAATATGCGGGAAATCGGCAGCCCAAGTAAACTCATCAACTGATAATGCGTCGCTTCCTGCTCTCCTGCTTCTCCGTCCGCCCAAAGCGTCAAATACAGCGAGACCGCTTCGGACCCAATCATCGGCTGATACAAGAGTGTCAGCAATTGACGATCAAAATCGGAAAATGGATAAGGCATGGTTGTCTTGTAAATATCCATCGCCTTCAACTCTTTATAAAATGCAGTTGTCATCGTTTATCGCCTCACAAAGTTTTTCGCTGGTCCGCATTTTTCTCCAATAAGTCTTTCAATTCATCGATAAAGACCGTGATGTCTTTGAACTGGCGGTAAACGGAGGCAAAGCGAACATACGCCACTTCATCGATCAAAGCGAGACGTTCCATCACAAGCTCTCCGACTTCCTCGGATTTCACTTCCGCATTTCCAGCACGACGTAGCACGGTCTCGATATCGAATACGACTCTCTCCAATTCTTCCAACGGAACTGGACGCTTCTCACATGCACGGATGAGACCCCGCAGCACTTTTTCGCGGCTGAACTCTTCACGCGAACTGTCTTTCTTGACGACGATCAGCGGCATTTCTTCCACTTTCTCGAATGTCGTGTAACGATAGCCGCAAGATTCACACTCCCTGCGTCTTCTGATTGATTTCATTTCGTCCACTGGCCGCGAATCCACGACGCGCGTTCCATTATGCTGGCATGCCGGACATTTCATGTATACCTCTCCTCAAACTTATACTAGTGATGGAAAAATTGAATGTTTCTATATCTATAATTAAGTTGAACTTAATATTTTGCCCGATATTCCGTAAAATAGCTCCGCGTCCAGTGGCCTCGCGCCGAGCTATTCCACAGGAGTCTCCGCTGTTTTACTCCATATCTTTTCGTAGATAATGATGAGGAGTGATATCTGGTGCCACCACACTCCAAGAAGAAGAAAGAGCGGAAAGCGGCGAAGGGCAAAGATGTGCTCCTGCATCGCTTCGCTAGCTTCGTATCAAAGATGTTGACTGAGCCACCTTCGTTCAACATCTTCGCTGCTCCCGCGGAAAGCGTCCGCCTGGAGCGCGTTCTTCCAGACTTGTATAAAATTCAACATAGACTTCTTCTTAAACTACAGTATAACAAAATTTCCCCATGAAAATAGAAAAAGCAGAGGATTTGTCCCCTGCTTCCGTTATTTAAACTATTCTATCAGACTGCAGCTACTGCTTTTGCCTGTCCAACCGCTACCGGCCCCATGCCACGCGGCACTTCGACGAGCTCTCGTGTTTGTGACCCAAGCGCTTCAGCGATATAGTTCGCTGCGATTGTCGGATCCAAATCACCGCAAGTGTAAACGTCGATACTTGCGTAGCCGTGTTCCGGGAAGCTGTGGATTGTCAAGTGCGATTCCGAGATGATGACCACTCCGCTTACGCCCTGAGGTGCAAATTTGTGGAATGCCACCTCGCGGATTTCCGCCCCTGATTTCAGTGCAGCATCAACAAAAGTCTGTTCGATAAATTCGATATCGTTCAATTTGTCAAAGTCACACTGCCATAATTCTGCAATTACGTGCCGTCCCATCGTTTCCATGGTTTGTTTCCCCCTTTGAGTGATTTTGTGAAAATGCAAAATATCCAAAGTTGACCGCCACGGGGGAAAGTTAGTCCAAAGAGGTCCCAACCCTTTAAGCAGCCAAAATAGCGATCCTACTACTGAGTGCGCTCTTTCGATGAATGAGCTAGCGTTTTTCGATCAGCTACGTTTCATAGTATAAAATGATTTTTGTTCAAAAGCAATAAATATATTTTAACAATACTTTTTGTTAACTTTAACGCACACCTCCTTTTCCTGTCATATCAACGTTTCTCCGCTCAACAAGCTCTTTTCTGTAAAAAACTCATGTATTCCATCGCTTTTTCAGACATCAAAAAACCAGCCGCCAAAGAGGAAGCTGGAGCTAGTATTGTTCTTATGCGATTTCCGCTTTCAGTCCGGAAGCGACTTTTTGCATCAAGTCGACAACGCGTGCAGAGTAGCCCCACTCGTTGTCATACCAAGCAAGGACTTTCACTTTGCGGCTGCCCATGACAAGCGTGGATAGACCGTCGACGATTGCCGAGCTAGCATTCGAGTTGAAGTCGATCGATACGAGCGGCTCCATCGTCAGTTCAAGTACACCTTCCATCGAGCCTTTCGAAGCATCGACGAATGCAGCGTTCACTTCTTCCACTGTCACGTCCTGTTTCAAGTCGACGACAAGATCAACGAGTGAGACGTTCGGTGTCGGAACGCGAAGTGCCATTCCGTGAAGCTTCCCTTCAAGCTCTGGAAGCACAAGTGATAGCGCTTTTGC
This sequence comes from Planomicrobium sp. YIM 101495, assembly GCF_009707665.1. Classification (GTDB taxonomy): domain Bacteria; phylum Bacillota; class Bacilli; order Bacillales_A; family Planococcaceae; genus Planococcus. Next base: position 166,169 of record NZ_WLZW01000001.1, on the reverse strand, counting down.
AGCTCCAGTCGATGTCGGAATGATCGATTGTGCGCAAGCACGTGCGCGGCGCAAGTCTTTATGCGGGTTATCCAAGTTCTTCTGGTCATTCGTATAAGCATGAACTGTCGTCATCAAGCCGTTTTCGATACCGAAACGATCGTTCAGTACTTTCACAACAGGTGCAAGGCAGTTCGTCGTGCAGCTTGCGTTCGAAATGACGTCATGGCGCTGGACATCCAGCTTGTCTTCGTTGACGCCCATGACGATCGTGATATCTTCATTTTTACCTGGAGCAGTCAAAATGACTTTCTTCGCCCCTGCTTCAAGGTGCAATGCCGCTTTGTCGCGCGCATTGAACTTGCCAGTTGCTTCGATTACGATATCCACGCCCATTTCGCTCCATGGCAATTTGGCTGGATCGCGTTCGTTCACGAGCTGAACGCGTTTACCGTTCACGATGATGACGCCTTCTTCAGATGAAACATCCGCAGCGAAGGTCCCGTGGTTTGTGTCATACTTTATCAAGTGAGCCAAAGTTTCGGCAGGGTAACTTGCATTTACTGCTGCAATCGTTACATCGTCCATCAAGATCGCTTGTCTGAAAACCATTCGGCCGATACGGCCAAATCCATTAATCGCAATAGAAGTAGTCATATTTAAAAGTCCTCCAGTTAAATGAGTTATACTTATTGGTCAATCCGTTATATAGTATAACACATTATCTCTTTTAAGGAACATGAAATGTGTTTTTATCGCTCTTTTCTCGGCAAAGCATGCCACATTTCCAAAATCCGTTCCAATTGGCCTTTCGTCTCTGCCAATGAACCGTTGTTGTAGATGACTGCGTCAGCCCCTTGCTCTTTCACCGACATCGGCAATTGTGAGGCGATGCGCGCACGTGCTTCTTTTTCCGGAAATTGGTTGCGCTCCATAAGTCGACGCAGCTGATTTTCGTCCGTGACCGAAACGACAAGCACTTTATCCACGAAGTGCTGCAACTTGCTTTCGAACAGGAGCGGGATATCCATGATGACGACTGGATGGCCTTCGGCGAGGAGAGCATCCCGCTGCCTAAGCATTTCTCTCCGAATTGCTGGATGGATGATATCGTTCAGCTTCTTTCGGCTGACAGGATCGTTGAATATAATTTCTCCGACACGTTCCCGGTTCATCGTTCCGTCCTTTCGGAGAGCTTGTTCACCGAAAGTGGCAACGATTTCCGCGAGCGTCTCCGTTCCTGCTTGGACAACTTGACGCGCGACAAGGTCCGCGTCCACGATTGGATATTCCTTCTCTACTAGCATCGCCGAGACGGTACTTTTTCCGCTGGCGATACTCCCCGTCAATCCGATGATCATATTACTCCCTCATTTCTGGCACGCAGGGCAATACACTGAAGTCCGTCCGCCGATTTTCAACGACTTGGTCGGCGTACCGCATGCCGTACACTGTTTTTTCCCATACATTCCGAAGCGGTTTTGCATACTTCCCGATTCGCCGTTGATATCACGGTAATCTGAGATGGTACTGCCTCCCGCTTCAATGCTTTCTAGCAGAATGGCGACGATCTTCTCGAACAGTTCTACTTTGCGCTTCCGGCTGATGCGGGACGCCGCACGGTTCGGATGGATTTTCATCGCGAACAACGCTTCCGTGGCATAAATATTGCCACAGCCCGAGATCACTTGCCCGTCCATGATGACTTCCTTGATCGGCTTGTCCTTGAAGCGACTGCTTTCGGCCAAATCGAGGAAATGGCTGAGCGCAAGCGGTTCGAATGGTTCCGGCGCCATCAATAGAAGTGGCGGGAACCCTGATTCATCCTCCAGCAACCGCATCTCGCCGAAACGGCGGATGTCGGAGAACACAAGAAGTGAATCATCATCCAACTCGAACGTGACGTGTGCGTGGCGGCGGAATTTATCTTCCGTGATGCCCGCCAGTTCATTCACATGGAACCATGCACCCGACATGCCAAGATGATTGACCAGGAGAAACGACTGGTCTTTATGCATTGTGAAATAAATATATTTGCTTCTTCGCTCCACTTGGAGAATTTCTGCATCCGTCAGGCGCTCGATGAAGTCTTCAACATCCGTCACTTTGATGATGGCTTCTTTTCCATTCGCCTTTGACAGACGGATAACGTCAGAAACGTGTATGGAGCGGATGGTTCGATTCAAAGCAGCCGGCCGGATCTGCCGGACGACTCCTTCGACTTCCGGTAATTCTGGCACTTGCTGTCACTCCTTCTATTTCGTGTCGTACCAGCTGTCGCCCGATGCGATATCGACTTTCAGTGGTACGTCCAGTTTTACTGCGTTTTCCATGATTTCCGGTACGAGCTTCAAAAGACGATCCAGCTCGTCTGCCGGTGTTTCAAATATCAGTTCATCGTGCACTTGCAGAAGCATCCGCGTTTTGAGCCCCTGCTCTTCAATCGCTTCGTCCATGTCGATCATCGCTTTTTTGATGATGTCAGCGGCACTTCCTTGGATCGGCGTGTTCATCGCTGTCCGCTCCGCAAAGCCGCGCAAGTTGAAGTTCGATGATGTGATGTCCGGCAAGTAGCGGCGACGATTCATGAGCGTCGTCACGAAGCCTTCCTTCTTCGCCGTGTCGATGATATCTGACATGTATTGCTTTACTCCTTCAAAACTCGCCAAATAGCGGTCGATGAACGATGCCGCTTCCTTCCGCGTGATGTTCAAGCTTTGGGACAAGCCGTAGTCACTGATGCCGTAAACGATTCCAAAGTTGACGGCTTTCGCAGCACGGCGCATGTCTGACGTCACTTCCGACTCCTCGACATGGAAAACGTCGCTCGCTGTCGTCGTGTGGATGTCGCGGTCTTCCTTGAATGCCTGAATCAAGCGCTGGTCTTGCGAAATGTGTGCAAGAACACGCAGCTCAATCTGCGAATAGTCCGCTGCGACAAGTACCCAACCTGGCTCGGAAGGAACGAACGCCTTGCGGATCTTCCGACCTTCCTCGATACGGATCGGGATGTTTTGCAAGTTCGGGTTGATGGAACTGAGTCGGCCAGTCGTCGTAAGTGCCTGCTGGAAACGTGTATGCACTTTACCGTCCTCGTGGATTTCCTTGAGTAGCCCCTCAATATATGTCGACAGTAATTTGCCGAGTTGGCGGTAAAGCAAGATGTGAGAAATAATCGGGTGCTTTCCTTCCAATTTGTCCAGTACATCCGCTGCTGTCGAGTATCCTGTTTTCGTCTTCTTCAAGACCGGTAAACCAAGCTGCTCGAACAGCACGACACCCAGCTGCTTCGGTGAATTGATGTTGAACGGTGCGCCGGCAAGTTCATGGATTTCTGCTTCGATGCCGGCAAGTTTGCCAGACAGCTCCTGCCCCATCACTGTCAATTGTTCACGGTCGACACTGACACCGATTGATTCCATCTGGCCGAGAACGGAGGCGAGCGGCAATTCCAGTTTATCGTACAGATCGAATTGTGCATTAGCATGCAGTTTTTCGGAAACGAGCGGTCGGACTTTCCAGATCGTCTCAGCTTTCCGCGCCAAGTGCTCATGAAGCACACCCAACTCCGGCACTGCCTTCTTCGCACCTTTCCCGTAAACCTGTTCGTTCGCAGCAACTTCTGCACTCGAGTATTCTTTAACGATGCCTGCAAGGTCTGCCGAAGTGAGCGACGGATTGTTGATATATGCAGCAAGCATCAAGTCGAAATGGACGCCGCGCAATTCGATACCACAACGCAAGAACGCTGCAGTGGAGGCTTTCGAGTCGAACATGAACTTCTTCTTGCTGTCATCTTCCAGCCATTCTTTGAACGCAACGGATGCAAGTGCCGCCTCCATCGATACAACGTATACATGGTCCGCTGTCGCGAGCGAAATGCCGAGCATATCGCTCGTATGATATTGCTCATCGAACATCTCCAAATGGACAGCCATCTCATCTTCCAGGATTTCTGGTCCAATCTCCGTCAACACATCGAATGCCAGGTCTTCTTTCACGGTTTCTTCTTCCGTATACTCCAGCTTCTCAAGCAAAGTCTTGAATGCCAATTCGCGCCAAACTTCTACGAGAGCGTCCATATCCGGACCATCGTAGGAAAGCTCTCCTACTGAAACTTCGATCGGTGCTTGACGTTCGATTGTCGCAAGCTGCTTAGATATGTAAGCCAGCTGCTCGTTTTCCACAAGCTTTTCTTTCAATTTGCCTTTTTGCTGGTCGATCGCTTCGTACACACCTTCGACCGAGCCGTGCGCTTTCAGCAGTTTAATCGCCGTTTTCTCTCCAACTCCAGGTACGCCCGGAATGTTATCCGATGCATCCCCCATGAGCCCTTTCATGTCGATGATCTGCAGCGGCGTTAATCCATATTTTTCTTCGATATGCCCCACTGTGTATTTTTCGATATCAGTGATTCCTTTACGTGTGATGTAGACCGTCGTCGTCGGCGAAGCAAGCTGCGTCAAGTCCTTGTCTCCTGATATGACGATTACTTCGTCTCCCGCCTTCTCAGCTTCGAGTGCGAGCGTGCCGATGATGTCATCCGCCTCGTAGTTCGGTAATTCGTATCGCTGGATGCGGTAAGCATCGATCAGCTTACGCAAGTATGGAAATTGCTCGGAAAGTTCTGGTGGCGTCTTTTGGCGCCCTCCTTTATATTCCTTGAATGTCTCGTGACGGAACGTGGTCTTGCCCGCATCGAATGCGACAAGCATATGTGTCGGCTGTTCCTCGTCCAGCACTTTTTGGAGCATCATCGTGAATCCGTAAACTGCGTTCGTATGGATTCCGTGATCGTTCGTTAGGAGCGGCAACGCGAAAAACGCGCGGTATGCCAAACTGTTTCCGTCCAACAATAAAATTTTCTTCGCCACAATATGACCCCTTTCTTTTATGAAAGCTGAATCCGTCATTTCCCACGAGTTTAGTGGGAACCTTTCAGCCAAATTAAAAAACCGTCATTCCATTCATTTTACCATGCAGGCAAATGGAATAGAAATGACGGCCTCGATTACTCGATATATCCAGACAAAATTCGTGCATATGGCGAGTCTGATGGAATGATGATCATCGTTTCGTCGTTGATCGTCTTACGATAAGATTCGAGTGAACGGTATAATGCGTAAAACTCCGGGTCTTTCGAGAAGGCATCGTTATAAATCTTGGCTGCTTCCGCTTCCCCTTCAGCTTGGATGAGTGCTGCGTCTTTTTTAGCAGTCGCAATCACTTCCTGTGCTTCACGGTCAGCTTGCGCTTCGATTTCCAACTTCCGCGCATCTCCTTGGGACAAGTAATCCTGTGCAGTCGATTCACGCTCGGAAACCATCCGTGTGTAGACCGATTGTTCGTTTTCCGGTGGCAAGTCCGTACGACGGATGCGGACATCCACTACTTCGATGCCGTACTCAGCATTTTTCAAAAGGTCATTCACTTTCTCAGTGACCGTTTCGTTCAAGCTACCACGGGAAGATTTTTCATCGTTGATGATTTCATCATAGTTCATCTGACCAAGTTCCGTCCGGACGACTGAGTATACGAATTCTTCCATCCGCGATTCCGCATTGACAAGCGTCACAGCGTTCGTGATCAGTTTCAATGGGTCTGTTACACGCCAAACAGCATAGTTATCGATGATGATCCGCTTCTTATCACGCGTGTTGATTTCCGCTTCGGATACATCGTATGTCATCTGGTATTTCGGAATCGTTGTCGTGCTTTGGATGAACGGGACTTTCATCTTGATTCCCGGCTGTTCCTGGATCTTCACGACTTCCCCAAACTGGCGGACGACCCGGTATTCATTTTCTTTCACGACATAAATATTGACAAGTACAAGAATTGCAGCAATCAGAAGGACCGCCAAACCCGTAATCATCTTCCAATACTTCTTGAAGTTGATCGGCTCTTTTTCTCTTTTAACCTTTTTGGGCTTGGCGGGGCGATTAAAGGCATCAAAACTCTTCATATTGTCATTCGGTTTGTTCGGATCCATCAGTTGCCACCCCCTTCTTCTTCAGTGACCGGTGGAACCGGTGTTGTATTCAACCCTTCGAGCGGCAAGTACTTCATCGTCCCGCCCTCGTCGTTCATGATGTAGATTTTCGCGTTCGGGAGCACAGCCTCGAGCGTCTCCATGACAAGTCGCTGGCGCGTTACTTCGGGGCTTGCTGTGTACTCCTTATACAATTCGTTGAACAAGGCGACATCTCCGCGCGCTTGTTCAGTACGTGCCACTTTTTGCCCTTCTGCCCGTGACTGGATCGCCGATTGTTCACCGAGTGCTCCGTTCCGCTTCTCGTTTTCGTATTTACGTGCTTCGTTGATTTTCGTATTCATCGTCTCCCGTGCATCCGTCACGTTCGTGAACGCTGCACGTACTTCTTCGTTTGGCAGTTCTACGTCTTGCAGCTGCACGGTCGAGATGGAAATCCCGATATCATACTTCTCGATAAGGCTCGCAAGCAAGTCCCGTGTCTCCATTTCTATTTCCGCTTTTCCGGAAGTCAATGCGTCGTCGATCAGCGAGTTGCCAACGATCGAGCGGATCGATGCAGAAGTTGCGTCATGAAGAATTTCTTCCGGGTTTTCAGCGTTGAACAAGTATTTGATGGGATCTGCAATTTTCCACTGGACGACCAAGTCAGCAAGGACGATATTCTCATCTCCAGTGATCATCTTCGTCTCTTTGTCATAGCCGGTGATTTCTCCGTCTACCGTTTTATCATAGCCGAATTGCAAACTGTACGTCTCTTTCGATAACACTTCCGCTTTTTGGATCGGCCACGGCAGTTTAAAATGCAGTCCGGACTCCGTCACGGTCTCGTTGGCGACACCGAATGTGATGATGACCGCTTGTTCCGACTCATCCACGGTATACCAGGAGGTGAAGACTGCGATCAGCAGCAAGATGCCTGCGACGGACAAGCCGATGATGCTCCATACACGTTTTGTACTCATAATTAGTTCCCCCTTTTTCTATGTATAGTAGTTATACGGAACAATCGTGAAATAGTTTCACAAAATAGAAAAAGAGCCCGGGGAGGACTCTTTTTCCATATATGAAGTTGAAAGGGGTTCTACTACACTATAGCAACCGATTATGAAGAACATGTTAACGAGATGTAAAGATTCGTTTTAGTATTCTGCAAGCGGTAATGACAAGATGAATTTCGTCCCTTTCCCGACTTCACTTTCGACTTCGATATTCCCTTGATGCAATTCGACGATATGCTTGACGATCGATAAGCCGAGCCCGGTACCACCGGAATTCCGGCTACGCGCCCGGTCGACCCGGTAGAACCGTTCGAACAGTCTCCCGATTTCGGACGCTTCAATGCCGATTCCTTCATCTTCCACTTCAATGATGGCATCGCTGTCATTTTTATACAACCGAATTGTAATCGTTGTCTGTTCAGGGGAATACGTCGCAGCATTGATCAGCAAGTTGATCATGACTTGGACGAGCCGGTTATCGTCTCCCGTCACTTTGACCGGTGAGAGCTCAGTTTTCAGTGCAATCTCTTTGTCTTGCAGACGAAAGCAGACACTTTCGATCGCCTGTAAAATGACTGTCTCCATCTTGAGCGGCTTCACGTTTACTTGATAGCCGCTCTGTTCAATCTTCGATAGCTCAAGTAAATCTTTCACCAGCACTTCCAGACGGTTACTTTCGTTCTGGATGATTTCCAGGAACGAGAGAAGCGACGTTTCGTCATGATAGGCACCGTCCAGCAGCGTCTCCGTAAACCCTTTGATCGATGTAATCGGTGTTCTCAGCTCATGTGAGACGTTCGCGACAAAATCTTTGCGGACCTGCTCCAAACGCTTCAGCTCCGTAATGTCATGCAAGACGATGACGATCCCGAGCCAACGTTCATGAGAACCGATGACCGGTGCGCCGTAGACGTTCAAGTGCTTCGTAACGATGCCTTGGGTGATTTCCACTTGCTGTCTCGCCGGTTCTTCCGTCATGAACACTTCCTCGAAGAATTGCTGAAGCTCTTCCGGAACAGGCAATTCTTTGTAAAACTGCTGATAGACATCCGCTTCTTTCACTTTGAATTCTTTCAGGAACGGCTCGTTGACAAGTGTGATTGAACCTTGCCGTCCGATCATGATCAAACCGCTTCCCATATTTTCGATCAGCGTCTTCAAACGTTCCTGCTCCATTTCGCGGATCGCTGCGATTTCCTGTAAGTTCCTCGCCAGTATATTGATTGACGTACTCAGTTCAATTGAAGCACCTGAACTGTTCTCGAATGCACGCGCCTGGTAATTCCCTTTCGCAAGTTCAAGTGCTGTCTCCGTAACGTTCTCGATCGGCAACGCGTGCGTGCGGATGATGCGATGAGCGAAGAAGGCGGTTATGACCAGGGCCACACTGAACACGATGATGAGGATCAGCCAGACCTCCCCCATGTATCCAGGCTTCCCGTAAATGGAAAAAAGCTGTCCGACTACGATGAGTAGGACAGCGAGCAGCGCGCCCGTCCAAAATAGTTGTGAAAGGAGAAGACGGTGGCGGAATGCTTTCATCCGGCTTTCGGCTCTTCGAATTTATAACCGAGGCCACGGATCGTTTTGATGAAGATCGGTTTGCGGCTATTTTCTTCGATTTTTTCACGCAAGTGGCTGATGTGCACGTCGACGATCCGCGTGTCTCCGGCGAAATCGTACTTCCAAACCGCACTCAATAATTGATCACGCGTCAACACGCGGTTCTTGTTTTCCATCAGATAGACGAGCAGTTCAAATTCCTTCGGAGTGAACTCGAGCGGCTCTCCTCTCAGGAACGCTTCGAAACGGTCCGGATACACTTCCAATTTTCCTGAAATAAATGAAGCGGATGCATCGTCTTGTTGTACTTTCGTCGTCTCGGAACGGCGAAGTACCGCCTTAATACGCGCGACAACTTCTCGCGGGCTGAATGGCTTCGTCATATAATCATCCGCACCGAGCTCAAGCCCGAGCACTTTATCGAATTCATCATCCTTCGCTGTCAGCATGATGATCGGTGTGTTCACTTTGTTTTGGCGAAGTGTCTTGCATACTTCCACTCCGTCCATCTCGGGCAGCATTAAGTCAAGTACGATCAGATCGAAGTTCTCGGACACTGCCAGATCATATCCTTTGCGGCCATCATTCGCGACAGCTGTTTCGAATCCGGCCTGGACCAGATTATAGGATAATAATGTTGCAATCGAATGCTCATCTTCAACAATCAAAATTTTCTTAGACATATACGTTCCTCCACATTCAGTTTGGAACCCCTTCCAAACAATCAACACTTATTCTTTCATAGATCCGTCCGTAATTTCATTGGTGAATGGCGGATTGACTGCCATTTCACCTTCCAGCACGATCGTCCCGTCAGTAAGTCTCGCTAGGACGTGGATATTTACTTCTCTCTGTTCTTCCCGGATTTCTTCGATCCGCAGCGAGCACTCGATCGTATCATCGTGAAAGACAGGTGCATGAAACGTCAATTGCTGCCCTTTTATGTAAGATCCTGGTCCGGGCAGATGTTTGGAGATGGCTGAAGTTAGAATGCCTGTCAGCATGGCATGCGGGACAATCGGTTTCTCGAACGGTGTCTGTGCCGCATAATCATGCTGGATGTACAAAGGATTATTATCGTTCGTCAAGCCAAGATAAAGAAGTAAATCACGATCTTCCATCTTTTCGGTCAATTCAAATGTCTCGCCGACTTCCAATTCCTCGATGCGTCGGCCGAGCTTCCTCTTTTTCCCGAGCTGCAAATCGATTCCCTCCTATTACATGATACTTTTATAGTAGCAATAATTTTTCAAAAAGTATATGGAGCGTTAGGCTTTTTCCCATTGGTCCCGGCTAGAGCTAATGGAATGAATGCTTACGTAGATGATGAGTTCTCATCATATGCCTAAAGGAATCTGCAGTCGCAAAAGGGCAGCCCCTAAAAGTCATAGATCATGACTTTCGGGGCTGCCCTGTAAGATTGGATTATAGGTTTTTGATCAATTCGTCAGCGAACTCAGAAGCTTTAACTTCTTTAGCGCCGTCCATCAGACGGGCGAAGTCATAAGTTACAACTTTAGAAGCGATCGTTTTTTCCATAGAAGCAGTGATCAATTTACCTGCTTCGCTCCAGCCAAGGTGATCAAGCATCAAGACACCTGAAAGGATGACTGAAGATGGGTTAACTTTGTCAAGGCCAGCGTATTTCGGAGCAGTACCATGAGTCGCTTCGAAGATTGCATGTCCTGTGTCATAGTTGATGTTCGCGCCTGGTGCGATACCGATGCCGCCGACTTGTGCAGCAAGTGCATCAGAGATGTAGTCGCCGTTCAAGTTCATTGTTGCAACAACGTCGAACTCGCTTGGACGTGTCAAGATCTGCTGTAGGAAGATATCAGCGATCGAGTCTTTGATCAGAATCTTGCCAGAAGCCAAAGCGTCTTCTTGTGCTTTGTTTGCAGCGTCAGTTCCTTGCTCATCTTTGACCTTATCGTATTCGTTCCAAGTGAAGACTTTGTCGCCGAATTCTTGTTCAGCCACTTCGTAGCCCCAGTTTTTGAAAGCTCCTTCAGTGAACTTCATGATGTTTCCTTTGTGAACCAGTGTTACCGACTCGCGGCCTTCATTCAACGCATAGTTGATTGCAGCGCGTACTAGACGTTTTGTTCCTTCTTCAGAAACTGGCTTGATTCCGATACCTGAAGTTTCAGGGAAGCGGATTTTGTCTACGCCCATTTCGTTCTGTAGGAATGAAACAAGTTTCTGAACTTCATCAGAACCTTTCGCGTATTCGATACCAGCATAGATATCTTCAGTGTTCTCACGGAAAATGACCATGTCCGTGTCTTCAGGACGTTTAACCGGTGAAGGAACACCAGTGAAGTAACGTACTGGACGCAAGCAAGTGTAAAGGTCCAATTCTTGGCGTAGTGCTACGTTCAATGAACGGATACCGCCACCGATTGGCGTTGTAAGAGGTCCTTTGATCGCGATCAAGTACTCACGGATCACGTCAAGCGTTTCTTTTGGAAGCCATTCTCCAGTTTCATCGAATGCTTTTTGACCAGCCAAGACTTCTTTCCATACGATTGATTTCTCGCCGTTGTAAGCTTTTTTCACTGCTTCTTCTAAAACGCGTGAAGCTGCGTTCCAGATATCCGGGCCAGTTCCGTCACCGATGATGAAAGGAATGATTGCGTTGTTAGGAACGTTCAAAACACCGTTTTCCAATGCTACTTTTTCGCCGTTAGTCATTTGTAATTTCCTCCTGTGGTCAAAGGCATAGGGCTTCGCAGCAAGCGAGCCCCATGACTTTGCATTTTCAATAATCGTTACCGCTTTTCGTTGTCCAGACTCCGGCTGCCAACCCCTTGAGTCGCTTCGTCTGTACACACGATGGCGGAAAAACGCCATCATGCGCAAAGACTCCAGCGCTTGTCGGGGCTGAACGGCAGCCTTCGCTTTTCTTTCTTATCTTTCTTCTACTGGAACGTATTTCTGCATGTCCGGGCCGATGTACTCAGCGCGTGGACGGATCAGGCGGTTGTTTGAATATTGCTCAAGAATGTGAGCAAGCCAGCCTGAAGTACGTGATACCGCGAAGATCGGCGTGAACAGGTCGTGGTCGATGTTCAATGAATGGTAAACCGATGCCGAGTAGAAGTCGACGTTTGGCGGAAGGTTCTTCTGGCCAGTGACGATTTCTTCGATGCGTACGGACATATCATACCATTTTTCTTCGCCGCGAATCTCTGTCAATTTCTGGGACATTTCGCGCAAGTGTTTTGCACGCGGATCACCTTTGCGGTAAACGCGGTGTCCGAAGCCCATGATTTTCTCTTTGTTCGCCAATTTCTCATTGATTACTTCGTCGACTTTGTCTACCGAGCCGATTTCTGTAAGCATCTTCATGACTTGCTCGTTCGCACCGCCGTGAAGTGGACCTTTCAATGCACCGATAGCCGCCGTCAATCCTGAGTATACGTCAGAAAGAGTCGCTACTGCTACACGTGCAGTGAATGTCGAAGCATTCAATTCGTGGTCAGCATGAAGAACAAGTGCTTTGTTGAAAGCTTCTACTTCGATGTCTTCAGGCATGTTGCCAGAAAGCATGTAAAGGAAGTTTGCAGCATAGCTAAGATCGCTCTTCGGTGATACTGGCTCTTCGCCTTTGCGGATGCGCGCGAAAGCAGTAACGACTGTAGAGATCTTCGCTTGTAGGCGAATTGCTTTACGGTAGTTTGCTTCCGGGTTCATTTCTTCCGCTTCTTCATCGAATAGACCAAGCATGGATACAGCCGTGCGAAGCGCTGCCATCGGGTGGACTGATTGGATGTCATATGTTTTGAAGTGGTTCAATACTTCCTGTGGAACTGACATGTTGTCAGCCAATTGTTGCTTCAGTTCTGCCAGTTCGTCAGCTTTAGGCAGACGCTGGTGCCAAAGCAAATATACGACCTCTTCGAAACTCGCATTGTTCGCCAAGTCATCGATGTCGTAGCCCACGTATGTAAGCGTGTCATCAATAATGGAACTGATAGCGGATTGGGTTGCAACTACACCCTCTAAACCTTTTGATGCGGTCATTGATATCGCTCCTTCTGCAATTTAAAATTCACCAAACTGTCGAAAACAGATGATGGGTTATCGGCAATTTTATTCTGCACATAACTCTTACTATGCCATTATAATCAATCATGAGTGTTTTGTGAATGAAAACGCTTGTTTTTGTGAAATTTCCACTTTTCCAAGAAAAAAACTCGGATTATTGTACAATAATCCGAGCATTCTTTGTTCTTTTCTGGAACCATCTGTTAATTAATGGCCGATAGATCTTTTGGGTCGGTTGGAAAAATAGCGTCAAGGCGACCAGATCCGAAAGGAAACCAGGCAACAGGAGAAGCAATCCCCCGATGACGATGAAGATCCCTTTCACTAACTGCTCCGCCGGCTGTTCGCCGCGGCTCAAACTTTCCTGGATGTCCCGGTAAGTTTTCAGCCCTTGGCGTCGTGCCAGGTATGCCCCGACGAGCCCGATTGCTAGTAATAGCCCGAGCGTCGGGAACAGGCCGATTTCCGTCCCCGCCCAAATCAAAAGACCAAGTTCAACGATTGGTGCAGCGATAATCAGCACTAAAAGCCATTTCACTATAACTCCCCATTTCTTCGGGTTTAGAGAACACTCGCACGGCTATGGTAGATGAATCCCGATTCGGAATCCATCGTTACTTCGTAATCGTCTTCGATGATCGTTGTTGCATTGTCAACACCGACGATCACTGGAATGCCAAGGCTAAGACCTACGACAGCTGCGTGGCTTGTCAATCCGCCTTCTTCCGTGATGATCGCAGCACAATTCTCGATCGCTGGCATCATTTCCTTCGTCGAACCGATCGTGACGAGGATGCGGCCTTGTGCATCTTCTGGAGAAACTTCATCTCCGCTACCTACGACCAGTGTCTTACCGCGTGCCAATGATTTTCCGATGCCTTGCCCTTTCGCAAGAACATCACCGATCAAATGCACTTTCATCAAGTTCGTTGTGCCTGCTTGTCCAACTGGGACACCTGCAGTGATAACAACAAGGTCGCCGTAGTTCACGTAACCGTGGTTCAAGCTTTCTTCCACAGCTGATTCAAGTAGTTCATCCGTAGATTCCACTTTGTTCCCAACGATTGGCTGTACGCCCCAAACAAGTGACAATTTACGTGCAGATACCTCGCTTGAAGTGACGCCGATGATGGAAACGCCTGGGCGGTATTTCGCAATCATTTTCGCTGTATAGCCACTTTCTGTCGGAGCGATGATCGCCTTCACTTGCAAGTTGAGCGCTGTATAAGAGACCGCTTGACCGATCGCTTCCGTCATATTCGACTCTTTTTCTTTTCTTCTAGTAGAAACGATTTGTTTGTAGTTCAATGCTTCTTCCGTCGTCATTGCGATGCGGTCCATCGTTTCGACTGATTCTACAGGATATAGTCCCGCTGCAGTCTCACCTGAAAGCATGATCGCATCCGTGCCGTCGAAGATAGCATTCGCCACGTCACTTGCTTCCGCGCGCGTCGGGCGTGGGTTGCGCTGCATCGAATCAAGCATCTGCGTCGCAGTGATGACAGGCTTCCCTTGGCTGTTACATTTCTCGATGAGTTTCTTCTGGACGATCGGTACTTCTTCCGCAGGGATCTCTACACCAAGATCTCCACGCGCAACCATCAAGCCGTCTGAAACAAGAAGGATTTCGTCGATGTTGTCGACTCCTTCACCGTTCTCGATTTTCGGGATGATCTGGATGTGTTTGCCACCGTTTTTCTCAAGCAATCCGCGGATTTCCAAAACGTCGGAAGAACGTCGGACGAATGATGCTGCGATGAAATCGACGCCTTGTTCGATTCCGAAAAGGATATCTTGCGCATCTTTTTCCGTAATCCCTGGCAATTGGACAGAAACACCAGGAACGTTTACGCCTTTTTTCGTCTTCAATGTACCAGCGTTTTCAACGACTGTATGGATCAAGCTATGCGCTTTGTCGATTGACGTAACACGCAGTTCGATCAATCCGTCGTCAAGCAAGATGACGGAGTCTTCTTTGACATCTTCAATCAGACGATCATAAGTGATTGAAAATTTCTCAGCGGTTCCAAGCACTTCTGTCATGGAAATTGCGATTTCCTGTCCTGTTTCGAGTTCGATCTCGTCGTTCTCCATTTTGTGCGTACGGATTTCCGGACCTTTCGTATCCAGCAGGATCCCGATCGTCTTGCCGAGCTTCGCTGCTACTTCCTTGATGTTCTTGATGCGCGCAGCATGCTCCTCGTGGTCACCATGCGAAAAGTTCAGGCGTGCAACGTTCATGCCCGCCAGAATCAGTGCTTCCAATTTTTCCGGTGATTCACTTGCCGGACCGATTGTACAAACGATTTTAGTTTTTCTCAATGATCTCACTCCATTTAGCTATTAAATTGATAATTCTTTAGATAGTGTATATAAGCTCATATCCGTTTCATGAGATTCGGTGAAAGCTTGTGTCATATCATAGTCTACCACCTGGTGATTTCTCATGCCAATGGCACGGCCTTTGCCGCCAGCCATCAAAACTTCCACCGCTCGAGCGCCGAACAGACTGCCGAGCACGCGGTCACGTGCGGTCGGTGAGCCACCGCGCTGGATATGGCCAAGAACCGAAACGCGCGTCTCGACTCCCGCCTTATCGGCGATTTCCCGCGCCAGTGTATTCCCATCCGTCACACCTTCAGCGACGATGATGATACTATGCTTCTTGCCACGCTTCTTCCCTTTTTCAAGGCGTGCAATCATGTCATCGAGCTGATAAGGCTCCTCCGGAATCAAAATACTTTCCGCTCCGCCTGCAAGACCTGCCCACAAGGCAAGGTCTCCTGCATCACGCCCCATTACTTCGACGACGAACGTCCGTTCATGGCTCGTCGCCGTATCGCGGATTTTGTCGATCGCTTCGATGACGGTGTTCAATGCCGTATCGAAGCCGAGCGTGTAGTCCGTACCTGGAATGTCATTATCGATCGTGCCTGGCACGCCGATGCATGGGATGCCAAGCTTCGTCAGCTCCATTGCTCCGCGGTAGGAGCCATCCCCACCGATGACGACAAGCCCTTCAATGCCATGTTCCTTCAAATTCCGGACTGCCTTCTCACGTCCTTCCGACGTCTTGAATTCCGGACAGCGGGCTGAATACAGCTTTGTTCCGCCTCTTTGGATGATGTCCCCGACGTCCCCTGCCTCCAGCTTCTCGATCTTTCCTTCGATCAATCCTTGGTAGCCGCTATAGACTCCTGCCACCTCAAGTTCGTGGTAAATCCCTTTCCGCACGACTGCACGGATGGCCGCATTCATTCCTGGCGCATCTCCGCCACTCGTTAATACTCCAATTCGCTTCATCACACTACCTCCTGCCATTGCTATCCTTGATTTACCTTACCACGTTCGGGGACCGATGTCAGTTTGGAATCACTGTCCGAACGCTAAAAAAGAAGAGTGAAGCAGCTTTTCGCTGTTCACTCTCCATAAACACCAATGGCTTTGAATTTGTCGTAACGTTGCGCGACCAATTCATCCCCATTCATCCCGCCAAGTTCCACCAAAGACTGTTCGATCGCTTCTTCGATAAACCGTGCTTGTTGCACCTCATCATGATGCGCACCACCGCGCACTTCCGGAATGATCCGCTCGATGATTCCAAGCTCAAGCAAGTCGCTTGCCGTGATCTTCATCGCTTCAGCCGCAGTTTGTGCAAGTGCCGCATCTTTCCAAAGAATCGATGCTGCGCCTTCCGGTGAAATGACCGAAAAAGTCGAGTTTTCGAGCATCAAAATGTGGTTCCCGACACCAAGTGCCAACGCTCCGCCACTTCCGCCTTCGCCAATGACGATGGAGATGATCGGAACAGTGAAACCGGCCATCTCGACCAAGTTCCGCGCGATCGCCTCACTTTGGCCGCGCTCTTCAGCCGCTTTCCCCGGATATGCACCTTTCGTATCGATCAAACAGATGATCGGACGGTTGAACTTCTCCGCCTGTTCCATCAGACGCAACGCTTTACGGTAACCTTCTGGATGTGGCATCCCGAAGTTGCGGCGGACGTTTTCCTTCGTATCCCTGCCGCGCTGATGGCCGATGACAGTAACCGGTCTGCCTTTAAACGAAGCGATACCGCCAACAATCGCCTGATCATCGCCGAACTGCCGATCGCCGTGCAGTTCAAGGAAGTCGCCGAATAGAAGCGGGATGTAGTCGAGCGTCGTCGGTCTTTTCGGATGACGGGCCACTTGGACACGGTCCCACGGCTTCATGTTTTCATACGTTTCTTTTTCGAGCTTCTCCAGACGCCCTTCAAGACTCGTGATCTCTTCTGTCAAATCGACATCAGCTGTCGCTGTATATTCTTTCAGTTCATCGATTTTTTTCCTCAGTTCCAGTAGTGGTTCCTCGAAAGATAAATGTTTGATGGTCGTTTTAGCCACGATTCTCTACTCCCTTCGCGTGCAATTTTACGATGGAAGATAGTCTGTCGCGCATATCTTTCCGGTGAATGACTGCATCAAGCTGTCCATGATCCAGCAGGAATTCCGCTGTCTGGAAGTTTTCCGGCAGTTTTTCCCTCACGGTCTGCTCGATGACGCGTCTACCAGCAAAGCCGATCAACGCCTTCGGTTCCGCCAAGTTGATATCACCGACTGATGCGAAACTTGCAGATACGCCGCCCGTCGTCGGGTGCGTCATGATCGAGATAAAAAGAAGCCCTGCATTGCTGTGGCGCTTCAAAGCGACGCTCGTCTTTGCCATCTGCATGAGTGACAAGACACCTTCTTGCATGCGCGCTCCGCCACTCGCCGTGAAGATGATGAACGGGACGCCTCTGTCTGTCGCCGCTTCAATCGCACGCGTGATTTTCTCACCGACGACCGAGCCCATCGAGCCCATCCGGAAATGGGAGTCCATGATCGCGACAGCGACTTCCTGCCCTTTCAATGTTCCGATTCCTGTGAGTACCGCTTCGTTTAAGCCTGTTTTCGCACTGTCGCTCTGCACTTTTTCAGTATATCCCGGAAAGCTGAGCGGATTCGCTGATTGCAGGTGGTCATCCATCGATTCGAATGTTCCTGTATCCATTAAGCATTCCACACGCTCGAACGCTGTCATTTTGAAGTGATGATCGCATTTAGGACATACTTTGTGCGCCGTCATCAATTCTTTCGTCAACGTAATCTCTTTACATTCCGGACATTTCGTCATGATGCCTTCCGGTACATCTTTCGCAGCTTGTGTCGGAATCGTCGTCTCTTTTTTCAGTCGTTTATTTTTAAATAATTCACGGATGATCGCCATTTCGTTCTTCGCTCCCTTTTCGCAGAAAATCACACCAGGCCATATAGCCTTGGATCGCTTGCTCTTCCTCTTGCTTCTCAATTGCTCCAAGAATCCCGAGCAACATTTCTTTTTCCTGTTGTCCCACAATTCCTTGGAATGGTTTGCCGTCGAATTGCTCAAGCAGCATCCAGATCTTCAATGATAACCTGTTCCCCGAAAGCACCATCAATTCCTTGACGAAGTCTTCCCGCTGGAATCGGTTCTCACCGATCAACCGTTGCCGGAAACTGTCCCAGACACGCAGATTCCCGAGTGACTCATGACGGCAGACGTTCTTGATCGCCCACAATTCGTGCATCAACCGCGTTTCTTCTACGTCGCGGATCGATTGGTTGTCTTGAAGGATGAATGTCGAAAGTGTCTCGACGAGTTGATGGTTGCGGTGGTTTGAAAGGAAGGTCCCTTCTCCTCTGCGTGTTTCGATCAGACCAAGCAGCTCTAAACTCCTGAGTGCTTCCCGTATCGTCGAACGCCCGACTTGCAGACGCTCCGCTAATTCACGCTCGGATGGAATCCGATCACCCACTCTAATTTTGTCATTCCGGATCATGTCGCGGATATCGCGCACAATGTCCAAATAACGTTTGGGCTGATTCATCGCGGCCCCTCATTTACCATTTATTTGAAAGTGGTCAGACCACCTACTTTCTATACATTAGTAAAAAACGGGAGGAATGTAAAGAAAAAAGTGCAATTTTGTCTGATTTGCCTTGCCTTCCGTCTTATTTACAAAGGTTCGATGATTTTCGTGCATATAAAAAAGAACCCTCCCGGACAAGTCTTCGGATATGACTCGCCGGAAGGGCTCTCGATTATAGAAGTGATGTTCTCATTTTTTCATGTCTTTCACTTGGATTGCTATTTTTCCTTGCCTGTTTTCGACGGTGCCCTCGACTTCCAGAATCCTGTGCTCTTCTAATAAAGAACTGAATGCGGCATATTCTTTCGGGAACAGCGTGAGCGAACATGCCGCCGAATCATCTTGCAGCGTAAGAAACGCCATTGCGTCCCCTTTCTTCGTCCGGATCCGCTTGATTTCTTCGACCATACCGAGCACTTTCACTTGCTGCTGGTGCCGCATGCTCCGAATGTCTTTCAGGTCGGCGAATGCATTGCCACGGATTTTCTTCTCCCGCTCCACCGGATGTGTGGAAACGTAAAAGCCGAGCGATTCTTTTTCGTAATCAAGTTTCAGTTCTTCTGGAATCGGCGATGCTTCAGCGTACTTCGGCTTAAGGAAAGAGAACCCTGAATCATCGAACAATCCAGGCTCTTCGTTCGGCCGGACAAGTTCCGCATGCTTGACCGCTCCGTCCAAAGAAGACAGTAAGACACCACGATCTTTCCCGAAGGCATCGAGGGCACCTGCCTTAATGAGCGGTTCGATCGTCTTACGGGAAAAATGGATCGCCGAGATGCGCGCTGCGATGTCGTAAATGCTCGTGAACTCTCCATCTTTCCGCGCTTCTGTAATGGCGCGAACTGTACTGCCTGGCACCCCTTTGACAGCATAAAGCCCGATGCGCAAATTCCCGCTCTCGACAGAATACGCACCGACTTCCGATTGGATCGACGGCGGCAATATGCGGATGCCCCGATCTTTCAGCTCCTGAAAAAACTGATTCGTCTTGTCATTGTTTCCGGAGTGACTCGCGAGCAGTGCAGCGTAAAAGTGGACCGGGTAATTCGCTTTCATAAACGCTAGCTGATAACTGATCATACTATAAGCGACCGCGTGGCTTTTGGCGAAGCCATAGTCGGCGAACCGGACAATCAAGTCATAGACGGCTTGTGCCGAGGTCTCGCCGTATCCTTTCGTCCTTGCACCATCGACAAAGTGCTTTCGCTCTTGGTCGAGAATGTGTCGCTCCTTTTTCGAAACAGCGCGTCTCAATAGATCGGCTGCACCGAGTGAGAAGCCGGCCATCTTAGAGGCAATCTGCATGATTTGCTCCTGATAGACGATAACGCCGTACGTCTCTTTCAAAATCGGTTCGAGGTCTGGATGGCTGTAATCGACCCGTTCCTGGCCGTGCTTCCGCCGCGCATAAAGTGGAATGAATTCCATCGGACCCGGACGGTAAAGTGCATTCACTGCGACAATATCACCGAACATCGTCGGCTTGATCTGCCGAAGCGCTTTTCGCATCCCTTCCGACTCCAACTGGAACACGCCAAGCGTCTCCCCTTTGGCAAGCAGCTCGTAAGTCGCTTGGTCATCGAGAGGCAGCGCCCGGTAATCAATCTGATGCCCTGTGTCTTTCTTCACCAAGAAACGGATTTTGTCGAGAATCGTCAAATTCCGGAGTCCGAGAAAATCCATTTTTAACAAGCCGATCGCTTCCAGTTCCTTCATCGGCCATTGCGTCAAATAAACGCCTTCGCTTCCCGTCTCAATCGGAACGTGACGGACAAGCGGCACCGGACTCAAGATGACTCCCGCCGCGTGCGTCGAAGCATGGCGCGGCAGTCCTTCAAGCTGGGTTGCCGTCTTCAGCCACTTCTTACGGATGTCACTCGCCATGACCCACTCCTTGAAACGCGGCTCTTCGTGAAACGCTTGCTTCAGCTGAATGCCGAGACGTCCTGGAATTAACTTCGAAATGGCATCGAGCTCTTCCTTTTCGAAGCCGAAAACGCGGGCGGTGTCACGCGCGACAGCTTTCGCAGACAGCGTACCGAACGTAATGATCTGCGCAGTATAATCCTGGCCGTATTTCTGCGCGACATATTCGACCACTTCATGTCTTCGGTGGTCGGCGAAGTCAATGTCGATATCCGGTAACGTGATCCGTTCCGGGTTCAAGAATCGTTCGAACAATAAACCATGATGGAGCGGGTCCACGTCCGTGATCCGCAAGACATATGCGACGAGAGACGACGCGGAAGACCCCCGCCCTGGCCCCGTCAAAATGTCGCGGCTTCTGGCGAACGCCATGAAATCCGAGACAATCAAGAAATAATCGTTATAGCCCATCTCGTCAATCACGCCGAGTTCGTATCCGAGCCGTTCCATATACGCTTGTCCTGCTTCCGGTACGCGCTCTTTCAACCCTTGTTCACAACGCTCGCGTAAATAGCGCCCGTGATCCACTCCTTCAGGAAGCGGAAATATCGGCAACAATTTCTGATCCACTTGAATCGTTACGTGACAACTCGCAAGTACTTGCTCCGTCTGCCCAATCCACTGTGGCTGGTCCTGGAACCAGTCTTCAAATTCACCTGGCTCTGGAACGTATGCATCTGTATGCGGGGGAGTTTGCCACTCCGGATCACCAAGCTTCACACCTTGTGAAATTGCCGAAGCGACTTCCAGCGCAAAAGCATCTTCTTTTTTCAAGTAACGCACTTCGTGGATTGCCATGATAGGCATGCCCGTATGTTCACACCGCTCGATGAATAATTCTTCATGGCCTGTTTTGACTCCACCAGGGCGTTCGACCGCACCTAACACTAAATCGCCGAACACCGATTTCAAAAAGGCGAATGCATCTTCCCGGCCTTCAGCTGTCCAGACCGCTTTGTTCGGTACGAGACAATAAAGCCCTTCCGCGTATGCTTTCAACCATGCTTGTGGGATGGATTTCCGGTCGCGTGTGCCAAGTGCACTTGATATCTTCAACAAGTTTTCATACCCTTGCTGGGTCTTTGCATAAAACGTGACGGGCAAGTGCTGTGCTTCGAAGTCGATAAATGAAGAAAAGCCGATCACCCCGTGGATGCCGGCCTGCTTACATGCTTCCCAGAACGGAAGTACGCCGTATAATGTCGTATTCACAATCGCTGCCGAGACAGCGCCTTGCTGTTTTAAAAGCGGGAACAGCTGGTTAAGGCGTACCGTGCTTTTTAGCAAATCGGCTGACGTGCTTATATACGGATAAACCTTCGCCACTCCAATCCCCCCTTTACTTTTAGTCGTTATCACATAGTGCAATTAATTTTTCGACGATTACATCCGCTTCGTCCCACGAATGTACGGATGCCCCTGCAGCGAGCGGATGCCCACCGCCACCATATTCTTTCGCAAGTGTATTGATAATCGGTCCTTTCGAACGGAATCGCACGCGGATTTCCGTTTCTTCTTCGATGAACATGACCCATGCACGCATCCCTTTCACATCACCAAGTGATGAAACGAGTAATGACGTTTCAGATGGCGTCACATTGAATTTCTTCAGAACTGAAGACGGGATCCGGATATACGCAGCGCCGTTCTCTTCCAGCTGGAATTCTTGGTAAATGTACCCTTGCAAATTCAGCAAGTTACGCTCTTTCTCGTACATGCCATCATAAAGTTCTTCCCGGTCGAAATCGAAACGGATCAATTCGGATGCGACCTCGAACGTACGCTGTGTCGTGCTCGGATAGATGAATCTCCCCGTGTCTCCGACAATCCCCGCATATAGGAATCGGGCAGCCTTCTCTGTAAGCTTCCATCCTGCGTGCTCAGCGCCATATGTATATAGTTCGAAAATCATTTCCGATGCGGATGATGCACCTGTATCGACTAATGTAATATCTCCATATGGGTCGTCGTTCGGGTGATGGTCGATCTTGATCAAGCCAGACCCGTTCTTGTAGCGCTGATCATCGACTCGTTCCTGGTTCGCCGTATCCGTCACGATGACAAGTGCTCCCTCGAAATCGGTATCTTCCACCTTATCCGGTCCTGCCATGAAATCCATCGTCGGTTCGTGTGTTCCGGCAGCGAGAATCCGCTTTTCCGGATAAGCTTGTTCCAACAGGGCTTTCAATCCTAATTGCGAGCCATATGCATCCGGATCCGGCCGGACATGGCGGTGGATAATGATCGTTTCTGCTTGTTTAATTGTGTCAATGATTTGACTGTGCATTGAATACTCCTCCGATTCAAAAGGATTTCCATTCGCATTTCTTTCCGATTCTCAGTACAATGGAAGAAAGTTTGCGTTACAGGAGGTCCTTTATTCATGTTAGTTTTTGCAGGTTTGATCGTGTTGTCGCTTGTCGCTTATCTTTATTATAAAACAAAACAATTCCGTACGGCACTGCCGATCCGCCGGAAATGGTATGCATCGATCGCTTCGCTGGCACTCGGCAGCTTCGTCTTATTCTTCGGCATCAACCAGATTTTCTTGTTCCAAACGATGCTCACTTACATCATCGCCGGCATTTTCATCATCCTCGGCGGAGCACTCATCATCTACAACTACAAAGCGGCTAAGCACTACCACTCGTTCGTGGAAGAAGAAGCCGAACTCAATGCCTGAACTCTCCCTTCCCGGAGAGTTTTTTTAGTTCCTGTGCATTCACCGGTCAAGCAACTGGAATGTCAGCATGGCTTTTCCGACAATGTTGTTCCCTTCCGCCACTTCAACTTCGACTTTCGCCGATTTCCTCGTGATGTCCAATATATTTGATTTGATCGTGACAATCGAATCCATTTGGACCGGCTTCAGGAAATATACCGTGAAGTTCTCGAGCGCTGCGTCTTTCCGATTGTTCCGCTTCAAGCCACGACTCGCGCTTTCCTCAAGGATCGCCGTGTAAGCACCGTTCGAAATGGAGCCGTATGCATTGGTCATCTGCGGCGTCACTTTGAATTCCATCGTCATCGGATCATTGCCTTGTTGGTTCAGCTGGGTCTTGATGATGTCATCGATGGTCTCGCCTTGCTGCGGTTGACGCTGTGCGGTCTGGATCGCCTTCAAGACATCTTGCCGGCTGATGACTCCTCGCAGAAAGCCTTGCTCGTCACTAACCGGCAACAAGTCGATGCCTTCCCAGATCATCCGATGTCCAGCGGCTGCGACACTTGTCTTGAATGCCACGGTGATCGGATCTTTCGTCATCATTTTATCGATCGTTTCGTGATTTTCTTTGCCGAGTACATCCCGAGATGTGACGATACCGATCAATTTCTTCTGGTCATCCACGACTGGGAAGCCTCCATGGCCGGTCTCGCGATTCAATTCCCTATAACGGCTTACCGGGTCCTTCTGATGAAGATAATGCGTTTGTTCGATCGGAATGAAAATATCCTCGATCAAGAGGATCTCTTTTTTGATCAACTGATCATAAATCGCCCGGTTGATCATCGTTGCTACAGTGAACGTATCATAGCTTGTCGAGATCACAGGCAATTCATACTCGTCCGCGAGCTTCCGCACTTCATCGGAACAATCGAATCCGCCTGTGATCAAGACGGCCGCTCCTGCCCGCAATGCATATTCGTGCGCTTTGTACCGGTTCCCGACAATCAGTAAATTCCCCGCTGCCGTGTAGCGCATCATATCCTCCAACTGCATCGCGCCGATGACGAACTTCGTCAGCGATTTATGCAAGCCGCCTTTACCACCAAACACTTGCCCATCGACGATATTGACGATTTCCGCATAAGTCAGCCGCTCGATATTTTCTTTCTTCTTCCGTTCGATCCGAATGGTCCCGACCCGTTCGATCGTCGACACAAGACGCCGTGTCTCCGCTTCTTTAATTGCTCGGTAAGCCGTCCCTTCACTGACGCTCAGCTCTTTCGCGATGCGCCGAACGGAGATTTTCTCTCCCACTTCCAATTCTTCGATATACGCAAGAATGAGTTCATGTTTGGTCGTCATATTTTCACCTTTTCCTCATACTATCCTCTTAATTTCAGTGTATCACATGCCGGCCGATAACGGATGTCCATCTGTGTCGGCGAATAAAAAAATCCAGAAAGCCCCAGCTTTCCGGATTCCCCGTTCATTCGATTGTTTCACCTGGCTGCAGGACCCTCACCTCACACGCTGTAACCAATTTCTTGAAAACTTCTGGATCTTGCTTGATCGGCGGGAACGTATTGTAATGCATCGGCACGCCCAGCTTCGGCTGCAGCAACTCCAACGCATACGCCGCATCTTCCGGACCCATCGTGAAGTGGTCGCCGATCGGCACGAATGCAACATCGATATCATTGCGCTTACCGATCAATTCCATATCTCCGAACAATTCCGTATCCCCTGCATGGTAAAGGGTTTTCCCTTCCGCCTTGAACAAGATTCCTGCCGGCATGCCGCCATATATTACATCACCTGAATCTGTCGTATAAGATGAGCTGTGGAAGGCTTTCGTGAACTTGACAGTTCCGAAATCGAACTTCTTCGCCCCACCTAGATTCATCGGCACCACATCCAAGCCGAAGCTTCCAAGATAATTGGCAAGCTCCACGGGCGCCACCACTACCGCATCCCTCCTCTTCGCCAGCTCCACCGTATCACCGACGTGGTCATTATGCGCATGTGTCAACAGGATTGCGTCCGGTGCCTCTTCTTCCACTTTCAAGTCTGTCAAACCATTCCCATTGATGAACGGATCGATCAATATCGTGTACGAGCCTGTCTTGATTTTCACAACTGAATGTCCATGATAAGAAATTTGCATGTGAGTACCTCCTTCAATTTATCTTGAATAGTATTTGATGGTGCATCGAACTAGAGTGATTGGTGTAATAAATAATTAGAGACCGTCTGACCTGCATTCTTGAGTTTTTGTGAGGATGGACTTTGTCGGAGTCCGGCTGACCCGCATTCCAGAGTTTCACACATTAGAGGCGCTGAGCCGAGCCTCCTCGGTCGCTATCGCAACCTGCGGGGTCTCGTCTTAGCTTTCCTCCTCCAACGTGCTCACTCTTCCATTCCGGCTCAGCTCCTTCGATAACAGGATGTTGTATGGAATGCTAGTGATTTGGAGTCAGGTATTAGTGAGTGATTTCAGCTTTCATGCTAATTCTGGATTTAGTCGCGACTCAGATTTTTTCACTCTTGAAAATGAGCGAGTCGATGATGCATATCGTATCTCGAGTTGGCAAAGTCGTACCTCAGGAGCATGAGGTCGTATCTCATGACCAACAAGTCGTATCTCGCACATTTTCAAGCTTGATTCGGTGCCGAAGTATTAACTCGACAAAAACTGGCCTCTCCCACTTACTTTTCTCTCTCCAAAATTAGAACTCAGCGGCCTACGCAGTCAGCCGCCCAGACATTCAACTCAATACCAACAATAGAATGAAATGCTGATGACACTCTCTAACAATTAACCCCCCTCCCAGCGAAGTGGCTGGCCTGGACATGGCGGAGGGATAAGGTGAGCTTCCTGTGCTCTCATAGCGCTTTGCGCTACGGTCGCAGAGACACATTCCAAATTACATTTGGTCTGCGTCTAGCTCAGCTTATCCCGGGAGCCATGTCCTTAAGCCGCAAGCGATTTAACTCGCGATATCCATCTCCCCCAACACCCTAGTCCAACCTATACCCACATTATACAGAATAATCGGAATGGCTGGCAATTACTCAACCGCTCTCATTTTTGTTATGCTTATGGAGTAGAGGAGGAAGATCATATATGAATAAAATCGAGCAACTGCAACAGTATTTACAAACTGCACAGGTGGACGCAGCATTCATCACGAACCCCGACAACGTCTTTTACGTCAGCGGTTTCCGCAGCAACCCGCACGAGCGCTTGCTGGGCATCATGATTTTCAAAGATGCTGAACCATTCTTGATCTGTCCGAAAATGGAAATGCCCGATGCGAAAGCCGCTGGATGGGCTTATGAAATGGTCGGACACGAAGACACGCAAGATTCTATGGAATTGCTTCGTGAAAAGGTTCAAGAAAAAGTCGGCGAAATCGGCACGCTTGGCATCGAGAAGAACCATCTGACAGTGGATCGTTACGAAGCACTGCAAGAACGCTTCAATGCACCGACGTTCCACTCGCTTGACGATCAAATGAACACAATGCGCGTCATCAAAGACGAGGCGGAACTGGTCATTTTGCGTGAAGCGGCACAGTTCGCAGACTATGCGATCGAAATAGCTGCAGCGAACTTGAAAGAAGGCATGACGGAGCTTGAACTGATGACGATTGTCGAATCGGCATTGAAAGAGCGCGGCATCAAGCAAATGTCATTCGAGACGACGATCTTAGGCGGCGAGAAAGCAGCATCCCCGCATGGATCGACTGGCAGCAGACCTTTCGCACTCGGTGATTTTGTCTTGCTTGACCTCGGCGTTGTCCATAAAGGATACTGCTCGGACATCACGCGCACACTTGTGTTCGGTGAACCGGGTGACAAGCAGCGTGAAGTGTACGAAACGGTTCTGCGTGCTGAACAAACAGCGCTTGAAGCCGTTAAACCTGGCATCAAAGCCTCTGACCTGGACCGTATCGCACGCGACGTAATCGAAGAAGCTGGCTTCGGTGAGTTCTTCACCCACCGCCTTGGCCACGGACTCGGCGTATCCGTCCACGAATTCCCATCCATCCACGGCGCAAACGACATGCCGATGGAAGCTGGCATGGTCTTCACGATAGAGCCGGGCATTTATATTCCGGGTGAAGTCGGCGTCCGCATCGAAGACGATGTGGCAGTTACAGCTGATGGTTACGAAGTGTTGACAAACTATCCGAAAGAGATGCGCATCATTTCATAATACGCAAAAAAGCAGCGGCACGATGCCTGCTGCTTTTTTCTATGAGATCAAGCCAATAGCTCATCCACTGATTTGTATTCGCGTCCTTGGTCGTCTGCCACCGCTTTGTACGTGACGTAGCCTTCCAATGTGTTGACACCTTTTTTCAATGCTTCGTTGTCTTGGATCGCTTGCTTGTAGCCTTTGTTCGCGATTTGGACAGCGTAAGGAACTGTGACGTTCGTCAAACCGATCGTCGATGTACGTGGCACTGCACCCGGCATGTTTGCGACTGCATAATGGACCACATCATGTTTTTTATATGTCGGGTTATCGTGTGTCGTGATGCGGTCGCTCGTTTCGAAGATCCCGCCTTGGTCGATTGCGATGTCGACAACGACTGAACCTGGTTTCATCGATTTGACCATTTCTTCCGATACAAGCTTCGGCGCTTTTGCACCCGGAATCAGGACCGCTCCGATGACGAGATCAGAGTTCTTCACAGATTCCGCGATGTTCAACGGGTTCGAGATGAGTGTCTGAACACTCTTGCCGAATAGATCGTCCAACTGACGCAGGCGATCCGGGTTCAAGTCAAGAACCGTTACATCCGCTCCCATGCCGACAGCGATTTTCGCTGCATTCGTTCCTGCTACGCCGCCACCGACGACTGTTACTTTCCCGCGGCTGACGCCTGGGATGCCACTTAGTAGAACGCCTGCCCCGCCGTGGATCTTTTCAAGGAATTGTGCACCGATCTGCGTAGACATTCTGCCAGCCACTTCAGACATGGGTGTCAACAATGGCAATGTATTGTTTGGGAGTTGAACTGTTTCGTAAGCGATTCCGACAACTTTTGCATCGAGCATCGCTTGCGTCAATTCCAGTTCAGGAGCCAGGTGTAGATAAGTGAACAGGATCATGCCTTCATGGAAATACCCGTATTCGGACTGGATCGGCTCTTTCACTTTCATGATCATTTCCTGAGCCCAAGCTTCTTCGGCAGTTGCAACGATCTGTGCACCTGCTGCTTCGTAGTCTTCATCCATGAAATTGGAGCCGATTCCTGCTCCGGACTGGATGAACACTTCATGGCCGTTCTGTTTAAGATTGACGACGCCAGCTGGTGTCATCGCCACACGATTTTCATTGTTCTTCACTTCTGTAGGTACACCGATACGCATTGCAAAACCCTCCGTTAAATGTAATGGACGCCAATTGGCGGAAAGCAATATTTCTAATTATTCAAGCATATCAATTCTATCAGATATTACAATGTCCGGTATAGTTAATTGTCTTTTCAGAAAACGATAAAACTCGAAATTCTGCCTTAAATAAAAGAATTCACAGATTTGTAAAGTTTTCCGGGAATATTAGCAGGGATTCACTTCACTACTGAAGAAATAGTTCATTAATCAAAGGAGGAATGCAAAATGACATTACAGTATTCGAATATTCTCGTAGCAGTTGACGGTTCCAAAGAAGCGGAGTGGGCGTTCAAGAAGTCGATCGGGATCGCAAAACGGAACAACGCGTCGTTGAACCTGGCTAATATTATCGATACACGTTCATTCGCAGCAATCGAAGCATACGACCGGTCGATCGCGGACCGCGCACAAGCTTTCGCGGAAGAGCTCTTGAATGGTTACAAGAAAGAGGCGGAAGCGGCAGGTGTTGAAAACATCAACATCGTCGTTGACTACGGTTCTCCTAAATCGATGATTTCCCGCGATTTGTCCAAGAAAGTCCATGCCGACTTGATCATTTGTGGTGCGACTGGCCTTAACGCGGTCGAGCGCTTCTTGATCGGTAGTGTTTCTGAACACATCGTCCGTTCCGCAAATTGTGACGTACTCGTTGTGCGGACTGAAGAGGACGTGCAGGGCCAAGCATCCGATTCATTCAAACAGCTTTAATCGAAAAAAACGAAAAACAGCTTGCTATCTACTTGGCAAGCTGCTTTTTTTATTGTTATTCTACATCTCGCGCATGGCGCATTTCTTCCATCCGTTTTTCCAGAAGATTAAGTCTCCGTTCGTTCGAATACCCGAATGCCATTAAAATCCCGCAAATTGCACCCAGCATGATGCCCAGCTCCTGCAGGATGATAAAACCAATCATCGAAAAAACGACAATATACAACAATACTTTCAAGTCCTCATCCCCCTCTGTGCTTTAATATAATTCAACACTCACTCCTTTGTTCCTTCAATTTGGATTCCTGCGTTTCAACAAAAAAGACCATTCCCCTTTTTCAATTAAGAAGAATAGTCTTGGTTAACATAATAAAATTATCAAGCTAGTGCCCAAAGTAATGCGACGATCATCGTTGTACCCAGGACGCTGCCGAGCAAAAACCATTTCCTGCTGAGACCTTTGTTCCGCTCTTCCTTGAACGGCTTCATGACCGGCACAAATATATAAACGACTAAGGCGAGGCCGCCATATATCCACTGGAGCTTATTGCCGCTCTCGTAATTCAGGAATAGATAAATGAACACGAGAAACGGCAAGCCGAGCATCATCGAATTCAATAAGCCAATGCCGAATAGCTTCGGCTGCGTCGCAGCTTTCTCCATGCCTTCTCCTCCACTTCTCTGGTCAGCAGTCACTGCCCTTTCAATTCATAGCCACATGCAAGAATCGCCTGTTCGGCAAGCACCGTCAAGGAATCCAAATACAAGTCGCCAAGACCGAGTTCGCGTTTGACGATCGAAAGCTCCGTGCAGCCGAGAATAACGCGGTCACAGCCATTTGCGGTCATGAACTGCTCGACGTCGTTCCACATCGCAAGATCTACAGGTTCGCCCGCTTTGATCTGTTCATAAATGACTGCCATCACTTTGTTCTGCACGTCTGCATCCGGTAATACGACTTCCAAACCGTGTGCACGGCATGCTTCTTGATACACTTTCGACTGAATCGTCCCGCTTGTCGCGAGAATCCCGATTTTCTTCGCCCCATCCTTTGCTGCACGCGCAGCTGTTTCATGGATCATGTGCAAAATCGGAATCGGCGAACCATCAGAAAGCTCATCATAAAATGTGTGTGCTGTGTTGCAAGGGATGATGATCAGATCCGCACCAGCCGCTGCAAGACGTTTCGTGTCCTCGACCATGACCGGTACCGCATTTTCTTCAGACTTCCCGAGGATGTATGCAGTGCGGTCGGGAATGGACGTGTTGTTCGTGATGATGGTATGGATATGTTCTTGATCCTTCTGCGCTTTCGTCAACCGGACGATCATCTCACCGATCATCATCGTCGCCAACGGACCGACACCGCCGAGGATTCCTAAAATCTTCTTCTCCATCGATCAGGACAACCCTTTGTTGTTGAAGTATTTTTTGTACTTCCGATAGTAGTTCAAGTTATTGAGCGTCAATTTGATCCATCGTTTCGGATTCATATCCTTCTTATAGAACAACGAGTTGGTCACTTTTCCTTGCTTGATCAATTGCTTCGCTTGATTCAACAGCACCTCATTTTGTGCGTACTTGAACAGGACACCGTTTGGAATGATTGTCCAAAGGTGCTTTTCTTTCGCGTAATGAAGCGGCTGGTCAACGTTGAAGATGTGGTCGTCCGTGACGTATTTCATCAAGTTCGAGCCACCAGCAGTCACGTAGTACGAGCTGCGGCCGTTACGCAAGTTGATTTCGAACAGCTTGTATTCATTGTCACGCGCATCATACTTCATATCGAAGTTCGCGAAGCCTGTGTAGCCGATGTCTTCGAGGAAGTGACGAACTTTGTCCATCAGCTTTTCATCGAATGTGTTGATGATCGCTGCATAACTTCCGATGCCTTCCGGTGTGTGTTCTTCGAGGATCGGGTTACCAAGTGACATCAGCTTCACTTTGCCGTCTTTGCCGACATACGAATTCAGTACGCGCATGTACGAGTCATCACCAGGGATGAACTCCTGGACTGTCAAGTTGTCTTTGTAGCTCGACTTATAGATTGCATCCAAGATTGCCGCCTTCTCTGCTGGGTCGTGTGCGACGAACACTTTTTTCTTCCCTGGGAATGAGCATGCCCAATAAGCGACTGAGTTGGACGCTTTGATGATAATCGGGTAAGCGAAATCTGGATCGAATTCACGATGGTTTTCATACGTGCAGATCGTCGTTTTCGGATAACTGAAGCCATACTGTTCACAGATCTCGTAAAAGTTCTCTTTCAGGACAATTCGGTTCATCAGCTCTTCATCTATATACGGAACTGCAAAATACGATGTCAGCTGAGGTTTATTTTTAATGATGAGTTTTGCATAATCATCCCCGCATGCAAGGAGCAATAGTTTCAGATGAGAAAATTCCTTCGCCACTTCCATGAGCGCAGGAACGAATCTGTCTTCGTCCGTCAAGTCCGGGATTGCACGGAACTCGAGGATGCTGCTGTCCTGTGTAGCGGTCAGGCTGGCTCTTCCAAGGATGAGTGGCTCGATGCCGTATGCCTCATGGAATGCACGCGCCATCCCATATGCGTTCATATCCGACCCAAGCAGGACCGGAAGAAATGTTTGTTCGTTTTTCAAAAAAATCATCTCACTTCTATTTAGATTGCTACAATAGTTTACCACAATTGCTCCGTAAAATTAATTAACGCCCATCCGATTTACGGAATGGGCGCTGGGAACCATCATTTATTGTCTTTGAACCATGCGTTCACTTGCATGAAAAACTTGGACATTGACTGTGGTTGGGACATGTTCGGCACTTTCGCAAGAAGGACTTCCTTCGGTGCGCGAAGTCCTTCTTTTTTCTTCTGCAAAACAAGGATGCCTTTTGCGTGTCCAGCATTCTTGAACAAATTCGAAGGCAATTCCATTACGGACTGGATGTGCGCATTCGCCTTCAAGAAAGAATGGAGCTGCGGTGCTTGCGGAGATTCGAATAACGCTTGCGGGACGACGAAGAACAAATAGCCGCCTTCTTTTGTATGCTTCAACGATTGCTCAATGAATAGGTGATGTGCATAAGACATCCCTTCCTCTCCTTTCAGCTCGAATTCAGCTGCATGGTCATCATGCGGATAATAGCCGACTGGCAGATCCGAGACGACTGCATCGACCGGATCGATCAGGAGTGGCTGCAATGCATCCTGCAAATAGAACATCACCGGCTGTTCGACCAAATTCCCAGTATTCGCTGCCAGACGAATCAGCAGATCATCGATTTCGACGCCTGCCGCTCTCGTCCGATCGCCGAGGTGATTCATGACTGTCAGTAGAAGGTTCCCTGTTCCGACTGCCGGGTCCAGGATGGAGATTGCCTCTTCTTTCACGAACAAGTCGACTAGATATCCGATCAATAAGCCGAGTGCATCCGGTGTCATTTGGTGATGTGGCTGGACGTTTTCCTGCATGCCCTTTAGAACCGTGAGCTGAATTGCTTTCCGGATATCCTCTTTCGAAGGTGTTCCTTCTGGACGCAGGTCGCCGTCGAGCCATTTGTCTGTTGCAGCAAGCAAGCTTTCCAAATAGGAAAGGTCTTCCTGCTGCTGGATGTTCGTTGTTTCACTTTCAAGCCAATAAAATAATTTTTCCATTTCGCTGTTCATTGATATTCCACCTCAACAAGGAAACCCACTCTGCTTGAGTGGGTTTTCTGTATTATTCATTTGTTAGTTGTTTGACGGCATTGATTGCTCCGTCGTAATCCGGATGATCCGTTCCTTCAGAGACATATTCAACGTATGTCACTTTGTCCTCTGGATCGATGACGAAGATCGAACGCGCAAGTAGGCGAAGTTCTTTCATTGATACGCCGTAAGCTTCCCCGAAAGAAAGATCGCGATGATCAGATAGTGTGTTCATTTTCTTAGCATTGTTGCTTTCCAACCAACGTTTCTGTGCGAATGGAAGGTCAGCTGAAATTGTCAGCACTTCGACGTTGTCGCCGAATTTTTCCGCTTCTTCATTGAAACGGGCAGTTTGTTTTGAACAGACGCCCGTATCAAGTGAAGGTACGACGCTAATCAAACGAACTTTGTCTGCGCTGCTTTCCAATGTCACTGCCTTCAAATCATTCGATAGTACTGTGAAGTCTGGTGCAGTGTCTCCGACTTTCACTTCTGAACCTGGTAAAGTAACCGGATTCCCCATAAATGTGATCTGTACCAAAATAGAACGCCTCCTACTCATTGTTCCTTCATTTTAATCGAATGCCTCTGTTTGTTGCAACTCATTCCGCCCAACACTTTCCACACGTACCTTGCGCTCGCGGTAAGAGGCTTCATGAATGACCGTTGTATCCGCGATAAAGTCATGGACACCTTGCTTCAGCGGTGTAAAACCGACAAGCCAATATAGTGGCAAAATCGTCACTGACAAAAAGCGGCCGATCCATTCGCGGAACAGCAATGTGCCCCATGTCAGCTTTTCCTGCTTCAGTGAAACGACTTGGATCCCCATCACCATCTTGCCGAGTGTCTGACGGAAAAACTTCGTCATCAAGACGAAATAGCTGTAGAACAGAATGGCTGACAAAATCGCGTATGGTGCGTACCATTCCGTTCCGCCCGTCTCCATGCCGAGTATGCCGAACACCGGCTTCAACAAGATCGAGGTGATGCCCCAGATGACTGCAACGTCCAGCAAGTACGCCCAAAAACGCACCCAAAATCCTGCAGGCTTGCGTTCATACGCGATGGTTTCCGAATACTGCGGAGTGACGTGGCGTTCTTTTTCCAATGTCACACGTTCCTGTCCTTCATTGTGTACATCTTCTGCCATGATCGTCCCTCCTTATTTCTCACCGTAAATATACATCATGCGTGGTGCGCTGTAATCTGCCAATAGTTTCGCAATGGCTTGTTCTTCCGCACTCGCTCCGAACAATGAACCTGCTTTCGCTGAGAACAATGATCCCCAGCTGTCGCCGATGCCGTATTCGAATACAGTCGCATTCTCGACACCTAGATCCGTTTTGATCGCTGCAATCGTATCTTCTGCATAACCGAAGTCATCCGCCAGTCCTTGATCGACTGCTTGGCGACCGTTCATGATGCGGCCATCCGCGAACGTCTTCACTTGCTCCTCGGACATTCCACGTCCTGCTTCGATGACATCGACGAACGCTTCATACGAGCTGTCCAACATTTCCTGGAGCAATGCGCGTTCATCATCTGTCATTTCACGTGAAGGGCTTAAAATATCTTTGTACGGACCGGATTTGATCGTCACGAAGTCGATTCCGTAACGTTCAGCCAACTCGCCGTAATTGACGCTCTCCATGATGACGCCGATCGAACCTGTCAATGTCTCTTCGCTGACGAAAATCTTATCGGCCGGAGCAGCTATGTAATACCCACCGGAAGCTGCCATCGATCCCATCGAGACATAGAATGCTTTTTCCGTCTCTTCTTGAATTTCGATGATCTTATCGTAAATCTGTGCTGATTCCACGACTCCGCCACCTGGCGAATTGACTTTCAATACGACACCTTTGATCGTATCGTCGTTCCGGATCTGCTCCAGTTGTTCCATGAACAGTTTATGGTCATAGCCAACAGTTCCGAAGAACGGCGAAGTACTTCCTGTGTCCTGGATGACGCCATCCACATTCAGCACGGCGATCCGGTTGTTCAGATCCCCGCTCTCGATGATATTTTCACCGAGCTCCGTATCCGTCGCCATTAACATGTCATCAAAGCTCGTCGATAAGGTTGCTTGAAAAATCGCATACGCAGAACTGACAGCGATCGAGATGAACAAAACCAATGCTGCTGCTCCTAATGCAATCCAACGTTTCATATTCATTTTCCATTCCTCCTTCTCTCTCTACTGTAACTTATACGACCTACATGATAAAACGTTTCGTCATTCCATCATTTTCAGCGTAAAGTCGATCTTTTGTCCTTGTACCTCTTCCGCGCTTCCACCACTTTCGTCCCTGTAAATAAGACCAAAGCGGCCCAGATCAGTGAGAAGGACAGCAAGTCGATTGCGCCGAATGCTTCTCCGTAAAGGAAGACACCGATGACGAGCATCAATGTCGGCGCGATGTACTGCAGGAAGCCGACGACATACAAAGGGATGAGCGGTGCCGCAATTGCGAAGAGCCATAGCGGCAGTGCTGTCGCCGCTCCACTGATAATCAGCATAAAATCGGTCGATAAGCCGGTATGTCCGATGGCGGCGCGGCCATCCACGAACAAATAGACGTAATAGCCGAGTGCAACCGGCAGGACAAATAGCGTCTCGATCGCCAACCCACGCAAGGCGTTGAGCTGGATCGTTTTCTTGATGTAGCCATAGGTCGCGAAAGTAGTAGCCATCCCGATTGCGAGCCATGGCAAGGATCCATACGAGATGGTCAAAATCGTCACGCCGACTGCCGCAAGGACGAAGGAAATTTTGATCGACGGCGATAGTTTTTCCTTCAAGACAATCGCCCCGATCAGCATCGAAATGAGAGGGTTGATGTAGTAGCCGAGACTCGTCTCGACGATGTGATCATTCGTGACAGCATATATGTAGAGGAACCAGTTGCCCGAGATGAAGAGCGACGCCAGCATCAGCGTGAAGAACTTCTTCTTGTCGCGCCACAATGATTTGATATCCGCGATCCACTGCTTCCCGCCACCGAGCGTGATGATGAGCAGCACAGTCAGGATGAAGGCAAAGACAATACGTGCTGCCAGTAATTCATCTGCCGGGACGTGTTCGACTTGCTTCCAAAAAATCGGCAGCATCCCCCAGATCATGTACGTAAAAACGGTAAGAACTATCCCTCTTTTTTCATCTGTCATCGTGATCGCACCAATCGTCGTGTATTTTACTTTCGCTTTATTACACTATAGCCCATTTGAATCCATTTCGATATAAATGAAAACTGTGCATATCCCATTTACGGGATGACACACAGTTTCCGGAAAGTCATTTCTTTTGTTGTTCTGCTTTGCGCAACTCCACGCGGCGAATCTTACCAGAAGCCGTCTTCGGCAGTTCTGTGCGGAATTCGATTGAACGTGGATATTTGTATGGTGCTGTCATTTCTTTCACGTGGTTTTGAAGGTCCTTCACTAATTCTTCCGTTCCTTCCTGTCCTTCGACTAGAACGACGAATGCTTTGACAATTGCACCACGGATTTCATCTGGTGAACCGACAACCGCACACTCTTGTACCGCTGGGTGCTTGACGAGTGCATCTTCAACTTCGAACGGCCCAATTGTGTAGCCAGAAGAAATGATGATGTCATCGCCGCGGCCTTCAAACCAGAAGTAGCCGTCTTCATCTTTAGCTGCTTTATCGCCCGTAATGTAGTAATCGCCACGGTACTGCATTTTCGTCCGCTCTTCGTCTTTGAAGTATTCTTTGAACAGCGCAGCTGTTTCGACGTGAACTGCGATATCCCCTACTTCACCGACTTCAGCTGGCTCGCCGAATTCGTTGACGATCTCGACACGGTTCCCCGGTGTCGGTTTCCCCATCGAACCTGCACGGGACTCCATGCCCTTCATGACACCGACCAGAAGAGTGTTCTCTGTCTGGCCATAACCATCGCGTACTTCCAAGCCGAATTTGTCCTGGAAGACATTGATGACTTCACCGTTCAGCGGCTCGCCTGCTGAAACTGCACTGTGAAGTGATGACAAGTCGTATGAACCAAGGTCCGGCTGTTTCGCCATGATCCGGTATTCTGTCGGCGTACAGCAAAGAACATTGATTTTACGCTCTTGCAAAAGCTCCAAGTAAACTGTCGCGTCGAACTTGCCGTTGTAGACGAACCCAGTCGCGCCGCTTCCAAGTGTTGCAAGGAACGGACTCCAGATCCACTTCTGCCAGCCTGGACTTGCAGTTGCCCAAACAAGGTCTCCTTCAGTTGCCCCTAACCAATGTTCAGCTGATGTGCGAAGATGCGCATATGCCCAGCCGTGGCTATGTACTGCACCTTTCGGATTGCCTGTGGTCCCAGACGTGTATGAAAGGAACGCCATGTCACTGCTCTTCGTGCCAGGGTCTTTATAGACATCAGAAGCTTGTTCGATTTCATCAGTCAAGGAAACCCAAGTTTCTCCAGCTTTCCCGATGACGAATTTCACAACGTTGTCCAGTTCGGCTACCCCTTCGAACTGATCCACGAATGGCTCATACGCAATGACAGCTTTCGCATCACTATGCGTCAATCGGTAAGAAATATCTTTCGCACGCAGCATTTCAGAGCTCGGAATTACGACTAATCCAGCTTTCAATGCGCCGATATATGTAACGTATGCTTCGACAAGTCGCGGTACCATGACCAGGACGATATCGCCTTTTTTCAATCCCACTTTTTCGAAGCTGTTCGCAGCACGGTTCGCTCGCTTGATCAGCTCGTCATAGGTAATCTCTTTCTGGTCCCCTTGATCGTTCTCCCAGTGAATTGCAAGTTTGCCTTCCCCGGTGGCATAACGCTCGATTTCCTCGACCAAGTTATACGATTCTGGTGCATGCAAATTTTGTGTAGTCATCTGAATCTCTCCTTTGTTGTAAATACTCCAATTATTATTATACCTCAATAAAGTTTGTTTAAAATTATTATTCAGAATAATTTTACAAAAATGACAGAACGCCTTGCTGGGTGAAGGTGTTTGTTAGGTTGGGGGGATCGTTGCAAAGTAGTAGCCAGAGGCAGTCTGGCTACTACTTCTGCGACGAAGCAGCGAAGCGATGCAGGAGCAATTGGTTGTAGTAGCCAGAGGCAGTCTGGCTACTACTTCTGCGACGAAGCAGCGAAGCGATGCAGGAGCAATTGGTTGCAAAATCAAAAAAACAGCGCATCCAAGGTTCACTGCCTTGGATGCGCTGCTCGCACTTTTCAAAGTAAATCTTCGAATTCTTTCTTGTCGACACGCGGGAATTTAATGACTTCACGCTGCGCAACGCATTCTTCGATTAGCGAATCGAAATCGAGGTAGCTTTCATAATGCTCGACCTTCTCAAGCTTCGGTTTCGTCTTCGGATTGGCAGGCGTGAAAATCGTACAACAATCTTCATATGGACGGATCGAAATATCGTACGTGTCGATTTTTTGCGCGACGTCGATGATCTCCAGCTTATCCATCGCGACGAGTGGACGTAAGATCGGTGCCGACGTGACCGCATTGATCGCGTGCATGCTGTCGATTGTCTGGCTCGCAACTTGACCGAGACTTTCCCCGTTAATGATCGCTTTGGCATCGACCTCTTTCATGACACGCTCCGCGATCCGAAGCATCATGCGTCGTGTAGATGTCATCGTGATATTCTCCGGCATCTGCTTGTGCACTTGCTGCTGAAGTTCCGTGAACGGGATGATGTGAAGCTTGATGGATGCGCCGTAACGGCTCAAGCGTTCTGCTAAATCAAACACTTTCTCTTTCGCTCGCTCGTTCGTATATGGCGGACTGAAAAAGTGGATGAGTTCGAGACGGACCCCACGCTTCAGCATGTAGTAGCCTGCCACCGGACTGTCGATGCCACCCGAAAGCATGAGGAGCGCTTTGCCGCCAGCACCGACCGGCAAACCACCCGCACCTTGGATGACTTCAGCCATCAAATATGCCGCTTCTTCACGGATCTCGACCTTCAATTCAATATCCGGTTTTTGCATCTGCACGTGAAGCTCCGGAAAATTGCGGAGAACATGCGAACCGATTTCTTTCATGATCTCGAGCTTCTCCAACGGGTATGCTTTGTACGGACGCTTAACGGTCACTTTGAAAGATTTGCCTTCCGTATCTAGCTTGCTGATGACTTCCTTCGCTGTCACCTTGAGCTGCTCCGGCTCATGCCCGCATTCGATGACCGGGCTGAACGATTGGATCCCGAAGACGGACGGCAGGCGGACGATGATTTCTTCCATCTCCCGCTCATTTTCACAGAAGATAAACATCCGGTCACGTTCAGCGCGGATCTTGAAAGAAGAAAGATCGGACAACGTTTGCCGGATGTTTTCTCGGAGATGCGAGATGAACGACTTTCTGTTCTTCCCTTTCGTCGATAATTCTCCGTAACGGATCAATACTTGATTTGTTTTCATCTATTTAAACTCCTTTGATCACTTCATAAACATTCTGGAATGCCTGTTTAAATTTATCAATGTCCGTGCGATTTGTAAAATCTCCGAAACTGATCCGGATGACGCCGTTGCGGTAAGGTTGCGGAAGTCTGATTGCTTCGATTACATGGCT
Organism: Planomicrobium sp. YIM 101495; assembly: GCF_009707665.1. Lineage (GTDB taxonomy): Bacteria > Bacillota > Bacilli > Bacillales_A > Planococcaceae > Planococcus. The sequence continues at coordinate 126,700 of NZ_WLZW01000001.1, read as the reverse complement.
TGTCTTCGTGTTCTTCGACGAACAGGCGCTGGAAGTCGAGACGACGACGCCTTGCTGCTGCAAACCGGAGACGATTACTTCCCCTTTTACACCTCTTACAGCAACCGCCAAAATATGCGGTGCTGCCCCTTGTGGTGAAACGATTTTCACGCGTTCAAATGTTGAAAGGAACGTTCGCAGGTCATTGTTCCAAGCCCTTTGATCCGGCGATGGTGTTGCCAACCTCAACGCTTTCGCAAAAGCAGCAGCATGCGGCACTGATACCGTCCCACTCCGCACACCGCTTTCCTGTCCACCACCATGAAGAACCGGCGCGAGCTCGACGTTGTTGGTCGCCAAAATGCCGCTTCCTTTCAACCCGTGCAGTTTGTGGGCAGACACAGTCAGCAAATCCGGCATCGCATCTGCAGGAAGCGCTAATTTCCCGGCACTTTGCACCGCGTCCACATGAAGGAAAATACGCTTGCCGGCAAGCAGCCGACTGACTTCCGCTATTGGATGGATGGTCCCGATCTCGTTATTGACATGCATCAGGCTGACGAGAATCGTATCCGGTCGCAATGCTTGCTGCAAGTCTTCCAAACTGATGTGGCCACCTTCGTCTACCGGCAGCCGGGTGATTTCAAAGCCTTGCCGCTCCAGTGCTAGTGCTGTATTCAACACAGCTGGATGCTCCGTGACACACGTGATGATGTGCTTGCCACGGTGTGCATAAGTGTGCGCGACACCGAACAATGCCAAATTATTCGCTTCCGTTCCACCGGAAGTGAAATAAACGGTGTCCATCTGTAAGGACCCGGCGATTTGCCGGCGTGCACTCTCCAGCAAGTCTTCCGCTGCGTTCCCCAATGTATGAAGGGATGCCGGATTTGCATAAAATTGTGCACTCGCTTTTACAAAAGTCTCCAGCACTTCTTCCCGCGGCTTCGTCGTTGCACTATTGTCCAAGTAGATCATCTGTTTCCCTCCGAAAAGAAAACCATCAGCAGAACGCTGATGGTTTTCGTCAATCTATTACATGCGCCACGCTTCTTCTTTTGAAAGTACTTCAATGCGCTTCATCGAGCCTGGTTCGAAATCTTCGACTGCTGTCGCCGCTTCTTCAAGCGCCTTCGCATATCGGAGTTGTCTGAACGATTCTTCCGCTTCCTTCAGTTTGCCGTCCAATTGCTGGTCTGCTTTCCGGTAACGGTTCCCGTATTGGATGATCCGTTCGACAAGTTCCACGTTCTCGATCGTTTCGTCTGTCCGTTTCGCGACTTCTTCGATGCTCATTTCCGCTTTGGCCAAATGCTGGCTCACTTGCTTCATGTTCAACGGGACTTCGTTCAACGCTTTGATGACGACGAATAAATCCTCTTCCGCTTCTTCAAAGCGTGCGTCAAGTTCTTCCGGGATCCCCGGGATATTCGCTTTGTGCAAAATCCGGTCCGTGTCGATCAATTGACGCTTCAATTCCTCGACACGGCTTCTCGCACCGTTCTCTTCGACACGCAGATCACGCAGCGATTGTGAAAACGCCGCCTGTGCTCCTTGTACTTTCAACAGCTCTGCACGGACATCTTCCAATTCCTCCGACAATCCGGAATACGCAGACTGCTGCTCTTCTGTACGCGAATGCAGCAATTCGAAACGCTGGTACATTTTCTCCAATTGACTTTGCAGATCTTTCGGAATCGCTGCTTCCTGCTCAGGGAGCTTGTATGTGCGTTGAACAAGTGCAGCTTCAGCTGAAATTTCTTTCGCATCCGCAATCGCTTGTTCCAATTGCATTGCCGTCTCTTCTTGATGAGCTTCCACGAAATGCTTCGCTTCCACTTCATCCTCAAGAAGATCGTAGAATGATTCGATTTCATCTTTCATTTCCTGGATCCGCACTTTCACCGGAGCGGTATTCATCTCGGATACTTGCACTTTCAATTCCGCAAGTTCCGCTTCCATTGCGTCGAGCTTCCCTGTCAGTTCAAGGTGCCCCAAGTAATAGGTCTGTTCTTCCATCTCACGTTGGCCGCTTTTCAGCTCGTTGATGCTCGCTGGGATCTTCGATTGGATCTCAGAAAGCAATGTTGGAACTTCTTCGATCAATGTGAACGTTTCCGTTCCTTGACCGAGTAGACCGATGACGATTTCGCGGGCAGCCAAATAGTTGCCTTGATCCGTCAGTTCATCATATTCCTTGAAAGCGGGAGCGAATGATTCAAGACGTTTTTCCAGCGGCTCTGCAGCGACGCCGAATGAGTATTGATGGGCAAGAAGTTTTTTGCGCGCAAGTTTGTATTGTTCTTTCAATACATCCATTTCCGTGCGATTCTTCTCTTCACTGCCGATCAGTTCTTCCAGTTCGTTCAGGATCTTCGTCATTTCCTTGTCGCACTCTTCGATGTCTTTTTCGATCTGCTTCTCGATCGCCGAAGCTTTCCGGAACCGCAGGCGGTCGATTGCATCTTCTGCGTCGAATAAGGAAGCATCGACTTTCGGGATATGTATGTCCATCACTTCTGTCCATTTCGCGCGCCAGCGCTCGAACATCTCTTCCGTCTGGCCGTTCATATTCAGTTGTTTCACTTTCGTCAGTTCTTCAAGAATCGGTTTGTTCTGTATTTGCAATTTCAGTTGTTCTAAGCGCTCAATTTCGGCATTGTGTTTTTTCCGAAACAAAAAGACCGTAATAATTGCCGCTATTAGAATGATGACTGCTATGATGATATACTCCATAATAAGCCATATAGCCTCCTGTTCCCCATTACATTTCCATCGCTTATGTAGTAATTTAACCACTCGGTTGAGTGCTTATGTCATTATAAACCAGCTACTTTGGAATGTCCGTTAGTTGTTCGAAAACCATTGACAAAAACTATTAATTCCAACTTATTAGCTGGATACTATTCATTTTACCATGTATCTATAAGCTTATGTTACCTAATCCAGCAAAAAGCGCTAAATATTTTTCTTGCAATCATTTTGTAATGTAACGCGTGCTTGAATGTTTCGCGGCGAGCGAAGTCAAGTGCGCCATTTCCTTGAAAGAAAGGTGCTGCATTCATGAAAAGAGATGGTCATATCCATACACCTTATTGCCCACATGGCACGACAGACCCTCTCCGTTCATACGTCGAGAAAGCCATAAAAACCGGATTTACTGATGTGACATTCACGGAACACGCTCCCCTTCCCTCTTCCTTCACGGACCCGACACCGTTGAAGGACAGCGGAATGACAGCCGCTCAGCTGCGTCCTTACTTGGATGAAGTCAAGCGCATCAAAGAGGAATACAAGGACCGCATCCGCATCCGGGTCGGCCTCGAAGTCGACTTTATTGCTGGCTATGAAGATAGGACGACGGCGTTCTTGAATGAGTTCGGACCGGAACTCGACGACGCCATCTTGTCCGTCCACTTCCTTCAAGCGAACGACAAGATATTCTGTGCCGATTACAGCGCGGACGTATTCATGGAACTGGCACATGAAACTGGCTCTGTCGAAGCGGCATATCAGCTTTATTACAAAGCGGTTGAAGCTTCCATTGCAGCAAACCTTGGCCCCTACAAGCCGAAGCGGATCGGTCATCCGACGTTGATCCATAAATTCCAGTATGCGCACGGCGAAAAAATCGATGACAACGAAGCAATCATAGCTGTTTTGAAAAAGATTAAATCAGCTGGCCTTGAACTCGATGTCAACAGTGCCGGACTCGCGAAACCGGATTGCCGCGAGCCTTATCCACCATTTCATTTCATTGAACAAGCCCGTCGTCTCGGCATTCCACTCGTCTTCGGATCTGATGCACATAGTGTGTCGGGCTTGCACCAGCGATACGAACAATTCTATACTGACGGTAGAGATACGATCTAAATTTCAGGGGGTAAGTAAACATGTATACACAAACAGACTATAGCGGTACCCGCCAAGAACAATATGCAATGCTCAGCAAGCAATTGGATGCGTTACTCGAAGGCGAACCAAACCGAATCGCCAATTTAAGCAACGCTTCTGCTTTACTCAATGAATTCCTCGAACGCATCAACTGGGTCGGGTTTTATTTAATGGAAGATGGCGAGCTCGTCCTCGGTCCATTCCAGGGAAAAACAGCGTGTGTCCGGATCAAAGTCGGCAAAGGAGTTTGCGGAACGGCAGTCTCGAAGAACAAGACATTGCTCGTCCAAGACGTCCATGCGTTCCCAGGCCATATCGCATGTGATCCTGCGTCCCGCTCCGAGATCGTCATCCCGCTCGAAAAAGACGGCGAAGTCATCGGTGTGCTCGATATCGACAGCCCTGAACTGAGCCGCTTTACACACGAAGATCAAGAAGGTCTCGAACAATTTGCGGCAGTCTTGATGAAGCATCTATAAAAAAAGTGAAAAGCTGGACCGGAATTCTGCCTATTGAAGGCGGAGTCCGGCCCAGCTTTTTTAGATTTCTTGTAATTCCGAACCGAGCTTCGCAAATGCCTGCTCAAGGTCGGCGATGATGTCATCCGTATGTTCCAGTCCGACCGACAAGCGCAGCAACGAATCCGTGATGCCCATCGATTCCCGCTCTTCCTGTGGAACCACCGCATGCGTCATCGAAGCCGGATGCTGGATGAGCGTTTCCGCATCTCCGAGACTAACAGCAATCTTGACGAGTGACAGCGCGTCCATGAAGTTTTGCGCCTGCGCCTTCCCGCCTTCAAGCTCGAAGGAGATCAAACCTCCGCCTGCACGCATTTGCTTGATTGCGATGTCATGCTGCGGGTGATTCTCGTCCGTTGGGTAATAAATCGACTTCACTGCATCTTGACCTTTCAGGAACGCAAGCACTTTCTCCGCATTCGCTACGTGGCGATCCATCCTAATATGAAGTGTCTTCATTCCGCGCAACAATAGCCATGCATCAAATGGCGACATGATGCCGCCGATATCCTTTTGGACCGTCATGCGCAAGCTCTGCATATCTTCCCAGTCACTGCCGACAAGAACGCCACCAATGACATCCCCATGGCCGTTCAAGTATTTCGTCGCACTATGCAATACGTAATCCGCCCCTTGCTCAAGCGGATTCTGCAAGTAAGGCGAGCTGAACGTATTATCCACAACCACTTTGATGTTGTGCTTCGCAGCGACACGTGCCACCGCTTCTAAATTAACAAGTTCCATCGTAGGGTTGATCGGCGTCTCTACGTATAGACACACCGTCTCTGGCCGGATGTGCTGCTCGATTTCTTCCTCTGTCGTCATGCTGATCAAATTATGCGTAATGCCGTACTTCTCTTCCATAATCCCAAGCAGGCCGAACGTACAGCCATAAATCCCTCGTGAACAAAGGACATGATCTCCCGCCTTCGTCAAATAGATTAAGATTGCGCTGACCGCTGCCATCCCGGAACCGAATGCAAGAGCCCCCGCCCCGCGTTCTACTGCAGCCATCCGCTGCTCAAGAATACGCACAGTCGGATTCCCGAGTCGTGAATAAATGTTTCCTTCCACTTCTCCCGCAAAGCGCCGTTCCCCTTCGGCTGCATCCGCGAATGAATACGTCGACGTCTGGTATAACGGTGCCGCTAAACTATCATGGTGCTCTGAGCTGTCATACCCGTGATGAATAATGGTTGTTTCCAAATGGTTCGAATGCTTTTTCATTGATCTTACACCCCTCAACTATGTTAGAAAGCGCTTACATTTCTATCACTTCCCATTCTACATCGATTATCCTTAAAAGAAAAGGGAAAGCTTTGTTTTCATTGACAGAGCTGAAGGTGTCAGGTTATACTATTCTTTGTGTAAAATAATCGCAGCAGTTGTATGTGCGGAGAAGTCCATTTTGTTCCTTGCAGGGAAGTGATTCCGTGTAGAGGTGCATCGTGTAACCCTAGGCTGCTGGGCGAAGGTGCATGAAAATGAAATGGCGGTCGCGTGAATACATCTGGTTTTTTATTTTACAAACAAAAACCAACAATAGAGGAGGAGACATCCATGTCTCGTTACACAGGTCCATCTTGGAAACTATCCCGCCGTCTAGGTATCTCCCTGACAGGCACAGGTAAAGAATTAGAAAAACGCCCTTACGCTCCAGGTCAGCACGGTGCTAACCAACGTCGTAAAGTATCTGAATACGGTTTGCAGTTGCAAGAAAAGCAAAAGCTACGTTTCATGTACGGCGTAACTGAGCGTCAGTTCAAAACATTGTTCAACAAAGCAGGCAAAATGCCTGGTAAACACGGTGAGAACTTCATGATCTTACTTGAAGCTCGCCTTGACAACGTTGTTTACCGTTTGGGTCTTGCGCGCACTCGTCGCCAAGCTCGTCAATTGGTAAACCATGGTCACATCCTTGTTGACGGCAAACGCGTTGACATCCCTTCATTCAGTGTGAAACCAGGTCAAACGATCACTATGCGTGAACGTTCAAACAACTTGGACATCATCAATGAAGCAATCGAAGTGACTAACTTCGTACCAGAATATGTATCTTTCGATGCTGATTCTAAAACAGGTACACTCGTACGCTACCCAGAGCGCGGCGAATTGTCTGCTGAAATCAGCGAACAGCTTATCGTTGAGTTCTACTCTCGCTGATCTCTCGCTGATCGAAAAAACCGCTCCAGCCTCCCCGGTTTTCCGGATGGCTGGTGGCGGTTTTTTTGTCTTTTCAAAACTTCTCGGGGGTGGTAGAGTATTTCCCACAATGGTACGATGGTGAAAAGGAGTTGGAATGCATGCGCATCATTTCTATTTGCCCAAGCAATACGGAATTACTTGCATTTCTCGGCGCCGAGCACTTGCTTGTCGGCGTCGATGATTTCTCGGACTGGCCCGCATCTGTCCACGGCCTCCCGAAACTCGGTCCCGATTTGAACATCGACATGGACAAGCTTGAGGCGCTTCATCCGGATCTCGTCCTCGCTTCACTTAGCGTCCCTGGAATGGAACGGAATGTCGAGGCGCTGATGGAGCGTAACATTCCCCACCTCGTCCTCGATCCACAAAGTTTGACGGACATCGCTGAGGATCTGCGCACTGTCGCAAAAGCGATCGGGATGGATGCATCTTCCATCCTCGCAGAGTACGAGCAGACGATCAAAAACTTGCGTGAGCGTACGGCGAAAGTCGAACAACCGAAGCTCGTCTACTGGGAATGGTGGCCCAAGCCGATTTTCTCTCCCGGCGGTACGAACTGGCTGACTGAGATCAGCGAACTGACCGGTGCACGGAATTGCTTCGGTGACAAGGATACTGCGAATTATCAAGCCGAGTGGCAAGAAGTGATCGACATTGACCCTGACGCCATCTTGCTCGCGTGGGTCGGCATCATGACTTCGAAAGTGAAACCCGCACTCGTGCGGAAGCGTGATGGTTTCACTGGCATGAAAGCGCAAGATGCCATTCATATAATGGAAGAAGAATTGTATTGCCGTCCTTCGCCGCGTCTACTCGAAGGCGCGATCAAACTCGGCCAGCTGCTCCATCCCGAACTCTACAGCGATATTGAACTTCCTTCTTTTTTGCAAGTGAAATCAGCGACCTGAAGCTGGCTTTGAACGTGAATTGTTGTGGAGTTTAGTGAAACGCTTTTTAAAAAGACCTCGAAACGCATTAGATAGCGCTTTTCGAGGTCTTTTAATTTCCACTATTTTCAAATACTGTCCGGATCGGGAAAAACACTGTCCGGAATCACTCATTTACTGTCCGCATTTCGAAAATACTGTCCGGAGCTTTTAGTCCTATAAAAAGAAGGGGACATCCCCTTCTTTTGTTAGAATCCTCTTCTATTCAGCGGGTCCGTATTGTCGCCACTCAGCGGATCTTGATTATTCGGACCGCCTTTGCCAAGCAAACCGTCATCAGACAAGCGATGTTCCCCTTCGTGACGGCCGGCCAAGTCAGCCCGGTCATCATCGACGAGAACCAGGATTTCTCCTTCATTGAAGCTTCTTTCGTATCTTTCCGCTTCATCCTCCGGAATGCCCATACCGATCAATGCACCAGCAAGTCCACCAATCCCTGCTCCGGCTGCTGCGCCTGTCAATCCAGCGACGATCGGACCTGCTGCGACGATCGGGCCGATGCCTGGTATGGCCAGCGCACCGATTCCTGCAAGCACACCACCGACTCCGCCGAGTGCGCCGCCGGTAAGAGCACCAGCTGCTGCACCTTCCCCGACATTCGTATTCGTTTCTTCCGAAATAGCTTCGCTTTCCCGTTTATCTTTGCTCAAAACCGAAATATCTTCACTTGCATATCCTTGGCGTTTCAAATCTTCAATCACTTCGATCGCTTCTCTTTCCGTTCCGTACGAACCGACTACTCTTGCCATTCTTAACGCCTCCTCAAGAATTTCTTTGCACATTCATCTTTTTCCCTTCGTATTACGTGTTAAACATCCGCCACAATCGCTCCAGCGAACGCAAAATAAAACCGCCCCGCTGGCAGCTTAGCGGGACGGTATGTTTCAGTTGAACTGAATCATGTGGTACTTCTTCTTGCCGCGGCGGAAAATCGCGAATTCGTCATCAAGGCGGTCAGCGATGTCCACGATGTGTTCAAGGTCCGTCACTTTTTCACCGTTGATCGAAATAGCGCCATTCGTGACGTCTTCACGTGCTTGTCGTTTCGAAGGAGAGATTCCTGCTTCGACAAGCAAGTCGACGATGTTCGCCGGCTCTTTCGCAAGCTCAACTGAAGGTACATCTTTGAACGCAGCTTTCATTTCTTCCGACGACAAAGCCTTCAAGTCGCCGCTGAACAATGCTTTTGTGATGCGCTGTGCATCTTCAAGTGCCCCTTCACCGTGGATCAGGCGTGTCATTTCTTCTGCAAGTGCTTTTTGTGCAGTCCGCAGATGTGCTTCCGTCTCGACAGATTGTTCTAGCTTCTCGATTGTTTCACGCTCTAGGAACGTGAAGATCTTCAAGTACTTGATGACATCTGCATCCGCAGTGTTGATCCAGAACTGATAAAACTCGTATGGCGATGTTTTCTTCGCATCGAGCCAAACTGAACCGCCGGCCGTCTTGCCGAATTTCGTACCATCTGCTTTTGTCACTAAAGGAATCGTGATGCCGAATGCTTTTGTTTCTTCTTCGTGGTTTTTACGGATGACTTCTAGGCCAGATGTGATGTTTCCCCATTGGTCCGATCCACCGATTTGCACACGGCAGTTGTAGTTGTCGTATAGGTGGTTGAAGTCGATCGCCTGGATCAGCGTGTACGAGAACTCTGTGAAGGAGATCCCACCTTCCAGACGTGATGCCACAGAATCTTTTGCCAGCATGTAGTTGACGGAGATCAATTTCCCGAAATCACGCAGGAACTCGATGATGCTCATGCTGCCGATCCAGTCGCGGTTGTTGACCATCTGCGCACCATTTTCCGCATTGAAATCGAAAATCTGCTGCATCTGCACTTTGATGGCTTCGACGTTCCGGTCGATCTGTTCGACTGTCTGCAATTGACGTTCTTCGTTACGTCCGGACGGATCCCCGATCATTCCCGTTGCGCCTCCGACAAGCAGGATCGGCTGATGGCCGTGCTGTTGGAAACGGCGCAGTGTCAATAATGGAACGATGTGTCCGATGTGCATGCTGTCAGCTGTCGGATCGACACCGCAGTACAAGGAGATCTTCTGTTCGTCCAACAATTTACGCATGCCTTCCTCGTCCGTCTGCTGGTACAGCAAGCCGCGCCATTTCAAGTCATCCAATAATTCATTCGCCATTTTCAAGTTCCTCCTTTGAATTGTCAAACATCGTCCCCGCAGCAATAAAAAAAGCGCCCCTGCATGAAAATATTCATGCAGGGGCGCTATATGCGCGGTACCACCCAGCTTGGAGGATCGCCCTCCCGACTCGTCTGTGCCGAACGGGACACTTCCGTAAACTCCAAGTCTGTAATTCAGCCATTGCGTTTTGACCGGTTCGCACCACCCACCGGCTCTCTTGACAAAAATCGCATGCCCTACTTCGGACTTTTCAACGTTTGAAATATGAAATATATATGTAAGTCTACTTTATTTTTGACAGTTGTCAATATTTTTCGTCGTGAATAACGGGATATGCTATAATAAAGCATGATTTTAGGAGGCTGATGAAGTGCAAAAAAATCTTAAAACGCGACTGCGGGAAATCGATCAGTCGTTCAATAAATGGACGTCTGCGAAATGGGCGCAGCGTCTGAGCATCACTGGCAGTGTACTTTGGAATTTAGGTTTATTACTAGTTGTCATCTTGGTAGCTGGCGGCGTGTTCGGCATGTCGGTTGGTGCAGGGTACTTCGCATCGCTCGTCAATGACGAAGAGCTGCGGACGAAAGACGCCATGCTCAGCGAAATTTACAGCTACGAAGAAACTTCAGAACTATTCTTCGCTGATGGCGTATACCTCGGGAAGCTCCGGACCGATCTTGATCGCGAGGAGACGAAACTAGAGAACGTTTCAGAAAATGCGATCAACGCGGTTTTTGCGACGGAAGATGAATATTTCCTTGAGCATGAAGGAATCGTTCCAAAAGCGGTCCTTCGTGGATTACTGCAAGACGTTTCGAACTCCTCCACGCAAACTGGTGGATCGACATTGACGCAGCAATTGATCAAGAACCAAATCTTGACGAACGAAGTGTCCTACGAGCGGAAAGCGAAAGAGTTACTGCTCGCGATGCGCCTGGAACACTTTATGGAAAAAGAAGACATTCTTGAAGCGTATTTGAACATTATTCCTTACGGCCGGAATTCGTCAGGCAGCAACATCGCTGGTATCGAAACGGCAGCAAACGGAATTTTCAACGTTTCAGCAAGTGAATTGACGTTGCCGCAAGCTGCGTTCATCGCAGGTATTCCGCAAGCGCCGTTCCGCTACACCCCATTCACGAATGACGGCAGTTTGAAAGATGCGGAAGGCCTGGAGCCGGGTATTTCCCGGATGCACACCGTCCTGTACCGGATGAAAGAAACCGAGTACATTACGGAAGCGGAGTACGAAGAAGCGGTCGCTTATGATATCACACAAGATTTCCGCGGGAAGGTTCCACGTGCTTATGAAGAATTCCCATTTGTCACAGCTGAGCTGGAACGTCGTGCGACGCGCATCGTCATGGATGTGCTTGCCGAACAGAACGGCATCGATCCAGTAACATTGGAAGAAAACGATAAATTGTTCGAGGAATATGCGATTCTTGCGGACCGCGCAGTCCGTTCCAATGGTTACCGGATCCATTCATCGATCGATAAAGACCTTTACTTGGCACAGGATGCCGCGAAATCCTCTTTCGATAACTATGGGAGAACAGCGATCGACCGTGTGCTGAATGAAGATGGCGAAGAAGTCGATAAAGAGTTCCCTGTCCAGGTCGGATCAATGACCATCGAGAACAAAACGGGCCGGATCTTGAGCTTCATCGGTGGACGTGATTACGCCATCGAAAACATGAACCACGCGACGCAAGGATTCCGTTCCATCGGGTCAACCATCAAACCGCTTCTTGTCTATGGTCCAGCGATCGAATTCGGCCGAATCGGCGCCGGTTCTCCGGTCGTCGATGTCAAGTTCGAACTGCCTGTCGGTGGTACGATCTACAGCCCTGTGAACTACATCAACTCGAGTGAACAAGGCATCATGCCGGCACGCAAGGCATTAGCTGAATCACAAAACTTGCCTGCTGTCCGGTTACTTGCGGACATCCGCAATCAAATGCCGATCCAGTTCATGAAGAAAACCGGCTTTTCACGAATCGAAGAAGCGTATAACGATTACCCTTCTTCCGCACTAGGTGGTGGTGCAGAAGCTTCAGTTGAAGAACTGACACACGCTTACGCAATGATCGCCAATGGCGGGACTTCGATCGAATCGACGATGATTGATCGGATCGAAGACGCGGAAGGCAAAGTCGTCTACGAAAACCCGCAGACAAAAACAGAGGTGTTCTCACCTCAAACTGCATACATTCTGACTGATATGCTGCGTGATGTTTACAACACACCACGCGGAACTGCGAACCGCGCGAAGAATCTCCTGGCATTCGGCGGAGATTTTGCCGGGAAAACAGGGACGACCCAGGATTCTACCGACGTTTGGATTGTCGGCTATAACCCAAATATCACAATGGGTGTCTGGCTCGGCTATGATCGCGAGAAATTCAAGATGAGTATCGCGAGCAACCAGTACGGCCACCCATCAACCCGTGTCAACCAACTATGGGCACGTTTGATGAACACAACTCAGCAACACGATCCTGAATTGGTCAATGCAGGCTCCAGATTCCAAGCTCCAGATGGTGTCGTGACGCGTTCCTTCTGTGGAATTTCAGGACTTGCTCCAGGCGGCGCGTGTACGGGTGCAGGACTGGTTATGTCCGATCTGTTCAACGCTAATGCTATGGTTCCAACAAAAGCCGATGACAGTTTGACGAGCGGTTCTTACGTTACTGTCAATGGCGCACGTTACGCAGCGCTCGACAGCACACCTTCCGAATTCATCGTGAGCGGCGGTGCTGGTGTATCAAGCGCATTTGTCGAACGGATGCTCAGCCCTTATGGCGGAGACCCGTCCAAGCTCTTCCCTGCCAACTCCAGCTTCTCCCGCGTCGTGTCTTCAGCAGCGCTGAGCCATGACGGCGTGGCACCAGCAGGGGTACAGGCGTCATTAAATGGCAGAACACTGACCTGGAGCAACTCTGCTTCAAATGACGTTGTCGGCTACCGTGTGTACCGGACAGGCGGCGGCAATTCACTCGTCGCATCCATTTCGGAAGCACGGAGCAATTCCTTCAGAATTCCTAGTGCTGGAAGCTATTTCGTTGTTGCAGTCGACATTACTGGCCAGCAGTCCCCTCTTTCCAATACGGTGACAAGCGCATCAAGCGAACCGGCTTCTCCACCACCAGCTGAAAGTGGAGGAAGCGGAGGATCTGGCGGAAGCGACGGCGACTCAAATGATGAGCCTGTGGAAGATGAACCGGAAGGAGACACGCCAGCACCGGATGAGCCCGATGAACCGGAAGAAGGCGACGGCGACACACCACCGGAAGAAGATGAAGAATAATATGCACTAAAAAAAACGCACCGCTGACATTCAGCGGTGCGTTTTTTTAGTCTTCCATCGTCGATAAATCACCGGCTGGCAGATCCAGCTCCCATGCTTTCAACACGCGGCGCATGATCTTGCCGCTCCTCGTCTTCGGCAGTTTGTCCTTGAATTCGATCTCCCGCGGTGCCGCATGTGCCGCCAGTCCTTTCTTTACGAATTGGCGAATGTCTTCCGTCAATTCCTCCGAAGGTTCATATCCTTCATTCAGTGCGACGAAAGCCTTGATGATCTCACCTCGCACCGGGTCCGGTTTCCCGATGACTCCTGCTTCGGCAACTGCGGGATGCTCAAGTAATTTGCTCTCGACTTCGAATGGTCCCACGCGCTCACCCGACGTCATGATGACATCATCGACACGGCCTTGAAACCAGAAGTAGCCATCTTCATCCTTGTATGCCGAATCCCCTGAAACGTACCATTCATCCTTCAGGAAGTAAGAGTCGTATTTTTGCGGGTTGTTCCAGATTTGGCGCATCATCGCTGGCCAGCCTTTTTTGATCGCCAGATTCCCCATCTGGTTCGGCGGCAGTTCTTTGCCTTGATCATCGACGATCGTCGCATGGATGCCCGGCACCGGTTTGCCCATCGAGCCCGGCTTAATCGCGAGTGCAGGATAGTTACAGATGACCTGGGCACCCGTCTCCGTCATCCACCACGTATCATGGATGCGCTTGTCGAACACTTCCGCTCCCCACTTGACGACTTCAGGGTTCAGTGGCTCACCGACGGACAGCACGTGGCGCAAGCTCGATAAGTCGTGTGATTCGACGATTGCATCGCCCGCTCCCATCAGCATCCGGAAGGCGGTCGGCGCACTGTACCAGATTGTGACTTTGTATTCCTCAATCGCTTTGTACCAAGCATCCGGAGAGAATCGGCCACCGACGATCAATGTGGTCACACCGTTCAGCCATGGCGAGAAGACCCCGTAGGCTGTGCCGGTCACCCAACCTGGGTCGGCTGTACACCAATAAATATCATCCTCCGTAAAATCCATCACCCACTTGCCTGTCTGGTACTGCTGCACCATCGCGTATTGCGCATGCAAGACCCCTTTAGGACGGCCAGTCGAACCGGACGTATAATGCAGCACCAAACCATCTTCTTTATCGAGCCATTCGATCTCAAACGAGCCGGAAGCGGTGTCCAGCGCTTTCAAGACATCCACCGTATGCTCATTCTCTTGAATGTCTTCCCCGATCAAATAGATCGTCTTCAGCTTCGGCAGCCGGTCGAACGGCACGCGCCCGACCAAATCCGGTGTGGTGATGATCGCTTTAGCATCACTGTCGTCGAGACGGTCATATACCGCCCCTTCCATGAATGCCTCGAACAACGGACCGACAATCAGCCCTTTCTTCAAAGCGCCGAACATCATGAAATACAATTCCGGTGAACGCGGCATGAAAATGAAGATCCGGTCACCCTTCTCGAAATCCGTGTGAGCATCCAGCACATTCGCTGCCTTATTCGTCATTTCCTTCATATCCTGGAATGTATACTCTTCTTGCCGTTTATCGTCTTTATAATAAAGAGCTACTTTATTTTTGCGGTTGGACTCGGCGTGGCGGTCGATCGCCTCGTAAGCCATATTGACTTTGCCGGTCTCATACCAGCTGAACGCCTTCTCTACTTCAGACCAGTCAAAGTTCGAAGCAAGTTCCTCATAGTTATGTAATTGATGATCCCCTTCGCTCGGTTGCAATGTTGTTGAACTCATCCAATCACCCTTTCTGATTTCTCTATTTATATATTACAATATTTTGTCTGGAAAACGCGAATTATTTCAACTTTTTAGAATATAATTATTTCTTCCTACTTTCCACTTAAAACTTTCGGGATGAATTGTGTATAATAGAGGTAATTGTGATGAAGAGGCGGTGTATTAATGGAGCATGTAAAAGAATATTTATCGCTGGACCTCGAAACGAAAAGTGGCCCCCTCGTCCTCGAAGGGCCCCTTTCTCCGGAAACACTTACGGCGATGGACTTTCACGAAGACTTGATCGCATTCAGACCTGCACCTCAGCAACACAAAGCGATTGCTGAAATCGCCGGCTTGCCGGATGGCCGCATTTATGTAGCACGCAGAGACCAGTTGATCGTCGGCTATGTGACGTTTCTCTACCCTGATCCGCTCGAACGCTGGTCTGAAGGGAAAATGGACAACTTGATCGAACTCGGCGCCATCGAAGTCATTCCGGAATATCGTGGGAGCGGCGTCGGGAAATCATTATTGAAAT
Organism: Planomicrobium sp. YIM 101495; assembly: GCF_009707665.1. Lineage (GTDB taxonomy): Bacteria > Bacillota > Bacilli > Bacillales_A > Planococcaceae > Planococcus. The sequence goes on along the minus strand of NZ_WLZW01000001.1, from coordinate 111,400 downwards.
TATCGATGAGCGCAGATGAATACAACGATTTCATCGTGATCACGACCGAATATTATTGGCACTGGGATTTGAAAGGCACCGGTTTGAACGTCTGGGAATACCGGAAGATCATGGAGAAGATGATGCAAAACGGCGGCCTCGAATATTTCGCGACGGACGACCCTGAAATCAGCTCGCATCCGGCAAACTGCCTGATGGCACGGATCGGCTCACGCGTCGACGCAGAATCCATCCAGAAATTTGACCAATTGCGCTTTATGAACCGTTATATGTATTGAATCCACTGAAGGGGTGAGTATTTTGCTGCTTGAAGAAATCATGAAAACAGAAGTCCATACCGTCAACCGCAAACAGACTGCAAAAGACGTGCTCGACTTGTTCGAAGCGAAAAAGATTCGTCATGCACCGGTCGTCGAAGGGGAAAAAGTCATCGGCGTCATTACCGACCGCGACTTGAAAGAAGCATTACCTTCCCGCTTTACATCAGCCGATTCCTCCGATGCGTATTCGACACCGGTAGAAGAAATCATGACGAAAAATCCTGTGACTGCCCATCCGATGGAGTTCGTTGAAGAAATTGCAGCCATCTTCCATGACCAGCAAATCGGTTGCATGCCGATCGTCAGCAACGACAAGCTGGTCGGCTTCCTGACCGAAACAGATCTTCTATACGCGTATATCGAACTGACGGGCGCACATCAGCCAGGCTCTCAGATCGAGCTGCGCGTTCCGAACCGCGCCGGTGAACTGTATGAAGTGACGAAAGTGTTCCACCAACATAAGGTGAACGTATTGAGCGTTCTCGTTTACCCCGACAAAGAGGACAATCGGAACAAGATTTTGACATTCCGCGTCCAAACCATGAATCCATTCACCATCACTGAACAGTTGCGAGAAGAGGGGTATGACGTGCTTTGGCCGCAAAACCCTCACATGCGTCCATGAAGCATGCGGTGTTTGTCTTCTCAGATGACCAATTGGGGTATCGGTTCTCTGAGACGCATCCATTCAATCAAAAAAGATTGCTGCTGACAATCGACTTGTTGCGTGAAATGAACGCACTCGATGCTGCTTCGGTCGTGCCTGCACGGATCGCAACGGATGAAGAGCTGATGCTCGCACACGATCCACGCTACATCGAAGCCGTCAAAAAAGCGAGCCGTGGTGAATTGTCTCCGGAAGCTGGCGAAGGGTTCGGCATCGGTACGGAAGATACACCGATTTTCGAAAACATGCACGAAGCGAGCGCGCGGCTTGTCGGTGGGACTTTGACTGCCGCTGATTACGTGATGGAAGGAAAAGCTCAGCATGCACTGAACCTTGGCGGCGGCCTTCATCACGGATTCCGCGGGAAAGCTTCGGGATTCTGCATTTACAACGACAGTTCCGTCGCGATCAACTACATCAAACAGAAATACGGCGCGCGCGTGTTGTACATCGATACAGATGCCCATCACGGAGACGGCGTGCAGTGGTGCTTCTACGACGATCCGGACGTCTGTACGGTCTCCATCCATGAAACCGGCCGTTACCTCTTCCCAGGCACCGGGAACATCAACGAGCGTGGCAATGGGCAAGGCTACGGCACTTCCTTCAACTTCCCGATCGATGCGTTCACGGAAGATGAATCGTTCTTGGATATTTATCGCACCTCCATGCGCGAAATTGTCGAATTTTTCAAACCCGATGTAATACTCAGTCAGAACGGCGCGGATGCTCATTATCTCGATCCGCTGACGCACTTGTCTTCGACGATGAAGATTTACCGGGAGATCCCGAAAATCGCCCATGAACTTGCCCATGAGTTTTGTGACGGAAAGTGGATTGCCGTCGGCGGCGGTGGCTACGATATTTGGCGTGTCGTTCCGCGTGCCTGGTCCTTGATCTGGATGGAGATGAACAATGTCCCTCTTCCGGAAGGCCCTCTTCCACAAAACTGGCTCGACAAATGGCAGCCCGAGTCCCCTGTCGAATTGATCGGCACTTGGGATGATCCGGACGGGCTGTACAAACCGATTCCACGTAAAGCTGAAATCACCGATAAGAATGCACAAATGATGGAGAAAGCACTTTATATCATTCGAAACAAATAACAAAAGAGCTGTTCCGGGAGTCGTTTTGACGACATTCCGGAGCAACTCTTTTTTGCTCAATATATTATTGCTTGGTCGTTTGCCGTTCTTCGATCCGATATGGCAAGATCACTTGCTTCTCTTCGATTTCTTCATTGTTCATGTACTTCGTCAAAAGACGCATCGAAACAGCACCGATATCATAAAGCGGCAATGCGACTGACGTCAGCATCGGACGTGCCATCCGCGCAAGTTTGGAGTTCTCATAACTGATGATCTCCACTTGTGCCGGAACCGACTGTCCGTCCTCTTCGACTGTATGAATGACGCCGATCGACATTTCATCGTTGTTGACGAAGTAAGCTGTCGGAATCAGGTCCATCTTGTGCAGGGAACGCACTGCTTCGACCGCATCATCGTACGAGTTGTCTGTTTCAATGACGTAGCGCGGATCGAATTCGATGCCTGCATCAAGCAAAGCTTGCTGATATGCTTTCAGCTTATGTGTTTTATTGACCTTTGATTTTAGCGGGCCTGAGAAATAAGCGATTTTCTTATGACCATTTGCTGTTAGTTTCTTAACCGCTTCATAAGCTGCGCCGTAATAGTCGATATTAACAGATGCAAGCTCTCCACTCTCCTCAAGAGATCCCGCCAGAACGATCGGCGTCCGTGAGCGTTTCATCTCCGTCAGCAACTCATCAGACAGCATGTCACTCATGAAGACAATTCCGTCCACTTGCTTGCCGAGCATTGTCTCGAGCAGCTGCAATTCCTTGTTCTCGTTCTGATCCGAGTTGGACAAAATGATGTTGTAGCGGTACATCGTCGCGATGTCCTCGATTCCACGTGCAAGCTCCGCAAACATGCTATTTGAGATATCGGGAATGATGACGCCGACCGTTGTCGTTTTCTTGCTCGCCAATCCTCGTGCCACTGCGTTCGGACGGTAACCTAAATCTTCAATCACTTTCAATACTTTCTTCCTCGTTGCTGGCTTGACGTTCTGGTTGCCGTTTACAACCCTTGACACCGTTGCCATCGATACGTTCGCTTCCCGTGCAACATCATAAATTGTTACGGTCATGATGCGCCTCCTTTCCACTTCTCCCTTAATCATACGATAGTTGGACGCGTTCAATCAATAATTAAAAAAAACCGGAAAGAATCCGGTTTTTCAATGAATTATGATTTTAGTTCGTATTGTTTCATGAATGTCATCAACGCATCGTAGTATGCATCGAATTGTGGAAGGTCCATCTGCTGCTGTGCATCAGACAACGCAACCGCCGGATCCGGGTGCACTTCTGCCATGACGCCATCAGCTCCGATTGCAATCGCCGCTTTCGCTGCTGGCAACAAGAGGTCACGACGACCAGTCGAGTGCGTCACATCGACGAATACTGGAAGATGTGTCTCTTGTTTAAGGATTGGCACTGCTGAAATGTCCAATGTGTTGCGCGTCGCTTTTTCGTATGTGCGAATTCCGCGTTCACAAAGGATGATCTGATCGTTCCCTGAAGCGATGATGTACTCAGCTGCGTTGACGAATTCGTCGATCGTCGCTGACATTCCGCGTTTCAGGAGGACCGGTTTTCCGATATCCCCGACTGCTTTAAGCAATTCGAAGTTCTGCATGTTACGCGCACCGATCTGTACGACATCCACGTAGTCCAAAGCTTCTTCCAAATGTGATGGCGTAACGATTTCCGATACGACTGCAAGGTTGTGGGCTGCTGCTGCACTCTTCAACATTTTCAGGCCTTCAAGTCCAAGTCCTTGGAAATCGTAAGGCGATGTACGTGGCTTGTAAGCTCCTCCACGGATCAAGTTCAGACCTTTTCCGCCGATCGCTGCTGCGACTTGTGATACTTGATCCTGTGATTCTACAGCACATGGACCGAAGATGAATGATGGCGTGCCATCACCGATCCGCTCGCCGTTGATCGTGATGATCGTATCTTCCGATTTCCGTTTACGGGAAACAAGAAGTGCTTTGCGTTGATCCTCTTCTTGCATATCAAGTGCCGATTTAAAGATCTCTTTGAAAATATGGTCGACTGTCTTCTGATCAAGTGGACCTATATTGTTCTCTTTCAGTAAATCCAGCATGTGACGTTCACGCAATGGGTCGAAGCGATTTACCCCCTGCTTTTCCTTGATCTTACCGATCTCCTGGATGACTTTCGCGCGTTCGTTGATAAGACCGAGAATCTGAAGATTAACTGCGTCGACTTGCTCTCTAAGTTGCTCTAAATCTAGTGGGCTCATAAAATTGCTTCTCCTTTCACTATCACATGTATTTGAATCATCTTAACGTATAAGACCTATTATATGCAATGGATTTCCGAAAGTCACGAAGAAAGTTTTAGTGCTTCAACGCGCGAAAGTATTTTATTAGGTAGAAAGTTGTGATTATTGATTAAAAATCGGTAATAAGGGATTGGGGGTAGTAGTCGGAATTTAAGAAGAATTACTAAGTTTGTTTCCGGTTGACCTGTTAGATTGAAAAAAGGATATTAATATATGGAGTTCGACTGACTTGCATTCCAGAGATCGCGAGTTGGAGGCGCTGACCCGAGCCTCCTCGGCCGCTTTGCAACCTGCGGGGTCTCGGATTAGCTTGACTCCTCCGGCACGCTCACTCTTCCATTCCAGCTTAGCTCGTTCGATAACGGGAGTTTCATAAAATTTTATGGAGTGGGATGATCCCTGCATACCGTGCCTTCTTCTAGTCCTATCAGAAGGTGACAAGTATTAGCGGGCAAGTTCAAGAAGTTTATCATACTTCAAGTTGGCAAAGTTGTATCGCGTGATCATATAGTCAACCCCAATCAATTTTCAGCTGCAATACGATGCTGGATAAGAAGGGATCAATAATGCTACGCTCCCGATAACTTTTACACACAAAATCATCTGAAAGTGGCGGCCTACGAAGTCAGCCGCCCAAATATTCAACTCAATACCAACATTAGAATAAAATGAAAACTCCACCTCACTCCCACTTCTCCCACAACACCCAGCGGAGAAGGTGGTTTGGACTGGGCGGAGGAAGGAGACAAGCGTTCTTCAGCTTGGCTTCTTCCGGGAGCCCTGTCCGAAGCGACGAAGCGGATCCCATGCGACACTCGCTCTTTCTTTTACACTCACTAGATTAGAACCCGGGCGGCCTACGGAGTCAGCCGCCCAAACATTCAACTCAATACCAACATTAGAATAAAATGAAAGCTCCACCTCACTCCCACTTCTCCCACAACACCTAGCGGAGGAGGTGGTTTGGACTGGGCTTCTTCCGGGAGCCCTGTCCGAAGCGACGAAGCGGATTCCCATGCGACACCCAAATCACTCCTCCACTCACCAAATCAGAACCCCGGTGGCCTGCGCAGTCAGCCGCAAAACAAAAAGAAAACCGAAGCAGCAACTCGCCGCTCCGATTTCCTTTTTGCTCGGCTCATGCAATAAATGCCTGCATCGCCTTGCTCTTGATATTGTCATGAGATTCATGCCAATCCACCTGCATACTCGCAAAGTGGAACAGCTGGGGTGACTCATGCTTCACTTCGGTAATACGCTCGATTTCATTCGATAGTTGTCGATCTTCCTGTACCACCAAAAATAAGAATTTCTGATTCGGATGCAGTGAAGCATACTCGTTGAATTCATTCCATGCCGCGGCAGATACCGGGCATGTGCTGCTATGTTTGAACAGCCAGAAGTGCTGTGTATCGGCTGTGGCCTGTTTCAGCTCTTCCAGGCTCTGTACGCGAATCAAGTTGTCCATTCCATTCGCTCCCAGCTATTAAACGTTTTTGTTGTTTTTCATTTCTTCTTTATTTTCTTCCTTCACTTCTTCGACTGCTTCTTTCAAGGCGTTCGCAGTGGAAGTGAATGCATCTTGTCCAGTAGACTCAGCTTTTTCGATCGTGTTTTGGACTGTGTCCAGCATTTCGATCGATTCCTCTCCTTCGGAAGATGCTGTGCCATCGTCCATCGGTGAAGAACCACCTTTCATGTTTTTCACTTTGTCGACTACTTTCGTCGATTGCTCCATCACCTGCTGCTTCAAGCCGCCGGATTTCTCTTTTGCGATGTCCGTATATTCGCTTGATTTCTCTTTCAGCATCGTTGCTTGCGTATTCAAGTCCGTGCGCAGTTCCTTGCCTGATTTTGGAGCTAGGAACAATGCCGCTGCTGCCCCGAGGATTCCCCCGATCAGCGCACCGATGATGAAGTCTTTTGATGCTGACTCTTCTTCGAAATCATAAAGGTCATCGTAGCGGTTGTACATGCCGTAGGATTGTGGCGTGTAGTCGCTGTGCTGGTAGTTTGCACCGCTCTGAGAGTAGTAGTCTTTATTGTACGTGTTTTCGTTGTAGTTCGGTTTGTCGTAGTTTCCCATTGTGAATCCCTCCAGAGTGTTTTTGAATATCGGTTTTTTTATTGGTTATGCGGTAGGCGCTTTTGGCCCGGTACTGGCTCATATGGTGCTTGAGCACGTGCTTCGTATACTTTACGCTCTTTCCACTTGTCGCGGATGCCAAGAACGACGTTGCTCCATTGAACAACCTGTGCAATCTTATCTTCGTTCTGTTCGACCGAAGTCGACACGGAAGAAGTGACGCGGCGTACTGATGAGTTCAAGTCCGTCACCGAGTTGCCGATTCCTTTCACAGCGTCTACAAGACCGTTCAGTTTCTGTGATTTGTCTTGCACGTCTTCTGCTAGGGAATTCGTCTTATGCAGGAGGTTCGTCGTTTCAAGCGTAATGCCTTGCAATTGGTTCTCCAAGCCTGCCACCGTTCCTGAAACCTCTTTTAGAATGTTCTTCAATGAGTTCAAGGTCATTGCCAATGCAATACATAGGACAAGGAACCCGATCGCAGCCACAATTGCAGCTATGTAGAGCAGTATCGACCAATCCATATTAATTCCTCCTTTGAAAAGTGAATAAATTGTTCTACTCTCTTTTACCCCTCCTTCTCGAACAGTAAACTTTGCCGGTTCAAGTTCTTATTCGACATGTCTTCTAGAAATCCTTTAACTTTCTCTCCTTTTCGAGATAGACGGAACATTCTATAATCCGCGGGGAATACGCAAAAAAGCAGTTGCCAAAAGGAGTATTCTTCCTTTGGCAACTGCCTTTCACATGTTACACTGTTTCCTGCATTTTTAGCAGGCGTTCAAATTCTTCGTGGAATTTCGTCACATCTCCTGCACCCATGAATAGGAAGACTGCATCTTCGTGATCCATGAGTGGAGACAGGTCTCCCACTTCAATCAATTTAACACCGTCGATTTTGTCGGCTAGGTCCTGGATTGTCAGCTCGCCTTTTTGCTCGCGTGCCGATCCGAAAATATCGCATAGATAAACCTTGTCGGCTCCGTCAAGGCTGTCCGCGAACTCCTGGAGGAATGTTTCCGTCCGCGAGAATGTATGCGGCTGGAAAACCGCAATCACTTCACGATCCGGGAACTTCTGGCGGGCAGACTGAAGAGTCGCACTGATTTCGGTAGGATGGTGTGCATAATCGTCGATTAATACACGGCTTCCGACGATCGTTTCCGTAAAGCGGCGTTTAACGCCTTCGTAGCTGTCGAATTGGCGCTGGATGATGTCTGCCGAGATGTTCTCGTAATGGCACAATGAAATGACACCGAGTGCATTCAAAATCGCATGGTCCCCGTACATCGGCAGAGTAAATGTATGGAAGAACTCATTACGCACGACCACGTCGAACGTCGTGCCTTCTGGAGTCTTGACGATATTGCGCGCCTGGAAATCATTCTCCGGACCGAAGCCGTAATAGACGACCGGCACCGGTGCTTGGATGCGTTGCAAATAAGCATCATCACCGCAAGCAATGATGCATTTTTTCACTTGCTGTGCCATTTCCTCGAATGCCTGGAAGACATCGTCGATTCCGCCGAAATAATCGGGATGATCGAAATCGATATTCGTCATGATGGCATAGTCGGGATGATATGCAAGGAAATGACGGCGGTACTCACACGCTTCCAATACGAAGAAGTGCGAGGATTCCTGACCGTATCCAGTGCCGTCACCGATCAAGTAAGAAACCGGTTTGAAGCCTGCCAAGACGTGCGCCATCAATCCTGTCGTCGACGTTTTCCCGTGGGCGCCTGTAATAGCGACCGAGACAAATTGCTTCAGTAAATCGCCAAGGAATGTGTGATAACGGATGATTGTAGCACCAAGTTCTTTCGCGCGCAACAATTCCGGATGGTCGTCCGGGAATGCATTGCCTGCAATAATGGTCATATTTTCTTTGATATTTTCCGGATCGAACGGCAAGATTTCGATTCCGCGTTCTCTTAAACGATCTTCAGTGAAAAAGTGCTGGTCGATGTCAGATCCCTGCACGTACTTTCCCATATCATGCATAATTTGAGCAAGCGGACTCATCCCGGAGCCTTTGATGCCGGTAAAATGCATTGTATTCATAAACGTACCCCCTGTGGAAGTTGGATAACCAGCTTCTATGTATGCTGCTTTATCCAAGCTGCTACCTTCTAATTGTTAATCAGTTGATTATATCATAACTTTTCTGCTATTTGGTAGCTAAAATCTTGATGATGATGAGCACCTTTTACTGGAACACTTCTTCCATGTCCTCTTTTGTCATCAGAACAGTCCTCGGTTTGCTGCCATTTTGGACCGAAATGACTCCCTGCTCCTCGATCATATCCATAAGTCTCGCTGCGCGGTTATAACCGATCCGGAAGTGACGTTGCAGCATCGATGTAGAAGCCGTGCTTTGTGTAACGATGAGTCGGCACGCTTCCTCGAACAGTTCATCTTGCTCTTCAGCCATGTAGCTCGAGCGGATCAATTCCTCTTCTTTGAAGATGTATTCCGGTTCACCTTGCTTCCGGACATGCGCGATGACGTCTTCGATTTCTTCATCTGTGACGAATGTTCCTTGGATCCGGACCGGTGCTGACATGCCATTTCCTAAATATAGCATGTCCCCTTTCCCGAGAAGACGTTCTGCTCCTTGGGAATCCAGGATTGTCCGGCTGTCCACTTGGGACGATACAGAGAAGGCGATGCGTGTCGGGATGTTCGATTTGATCAAGCCGGTAATGACATCCACGGATGGACGCTGTGTGGCGATGACCAAGTGGATTCCGCAAGCACGCGCTTTTTGGGCGATGCGGCAAATCGATTCTTCGACATCAGACGGCGCGGCCATCATGAGATCCGCCAACTCATCAATAATGATGAGGATGTGCGGCAAGTGCTGTGCTGGTTGTCCTTTAGAGGCAACCATCTTATTATAACGCGCGATATCGCGGACGCCTGTGTGGGCGAACAACTGATAGCGACGCTCCATTTCTTCGACTGCCCATTTCAAGGAAGCGGTCGCTGCTTTCACGTCCGTGATGACTGGACTCAGCAAATGCGGAATATGATTATACGGTGCAAGTTCGACCATTTTCGGATCGATCAGCAATAATTTCAAATCACGTGGTGTCGATTTAAATAGCAAACTGACGAGAATTGAATTAATGCACACCGATTTTCCGGAACCTGTTGCACCGGCAATCAAGCCATGTGGCATTTTCCGCAAGTCGACACTCACAGGTTTCCCTGTCAAATCAAGGCCAAGTGCCGCTTCCAAAGGTGAATCGGATGAGGTGAATACATCACTGCCGATAATTTCAGAAATACGTACCGGGCGCGATTTGCGGTTAGGAATTTCGATGCCGATTGAGCTCTTCCCAGGAATCGGTGCTTGGATACGGATATCACGTGCTGCCAGGGCTAGCTTCAAGTCATCCGCCAAGTTGCGGATCTTGCTGACTTTCACGCCGTGGGCAACGGTCAATTCAAATTGTGTGACGGCGGGGCCTTGTACGATTGACGTAATCTCCGCATTGATGTGGAAATGCGAGAGCGCCTCGACTAGGCGGTCTCCCTGCTCTTCCATCCACTCCGTATCGATCAAATCGTTCTCAGGTGGACGCAATGAATCTTTTTCAGGCAAGAAATAAGCGGCGACAGGCTCAGCCGTTTTGACAATCTCTGTCTGCGGTACTTCGACTTCCGGCGCAGATGTCTCTTCTATTGCAACCACTTCAGGCTGCTGGACGACAAGTTCCGGCGCTTTCACTTCTTGGACCGCTTTCGGCAACACCGGTTTTCCAACCGGACGCTGTTGCATTTTTTGTTTGTCCGACTTCAGCATTAAGACGTTGAACGGCACTTTCCTCTCCGTCGACGGTTTCTTCACTTCAGGCTCTGCAACTTTTTCAGCTACAGGTGCAGGGACAAGGACCGGTTCTTCGACCACTTCTACTGCTTGTGGTGTTTCTTCCGGCTCTTCTGTGATCGGTTCCTCAAGCTGTTCCGGCACTTCGATTTTCGTCGGAGCTGGCGGCGCATGTGAAACATAAGCTTCGGCGACTGCCGGCTTCTCGATCGGTTCTGCTATTTCAATTGGTTCTTCAGTGCTTTGTGGTTCGGCGGTAATCACGGGTGTTACAGGTTCAGCAACAGGTTCAGCTACTACTTCCGGCTGGGCTATCTCTTCGGGCATTGTGATTTTCTCTTGTACTGGTGGTGCGACGACTTTTTCTTCCGGCTGGACGTAGCGCAATCCTTTCAGCTCCATCCGCACCCGCTCCGCCTGCTGTGCTGCAGAGGGAGTCAGTGCGACATCGCTGATGAAGGTTTCCATGCCAGTCCGGTCTTTGCCGACTTTTTCATGCTGATCCGACTTCAAGATTTCCGTCGTCGTCTCCGGCCCTGTTGCTGTCTCTTTCTGATCAAGCAATTGCTCGATCGGTAACGGACGCTGCTCCTGGAATCCGTAGACAGGGGAAGGCACCCGAGTCGGCTCGAACCGCCGGGATGATCCCGGCTTGTCTTTCAATTCCGTCCGCTTCGGAAGCGGTGCGGTTCTGCTCACTTCTCGGATAGGACGCGGATTCCGTACCGGTGTCACCGGTGTGATGATATCCTGGTCCCGAAAACGGTCGCGATCAGCTGCACGCAATTCAGTCCGCTTCATCGATGGTTCGATCCGGGCGGTCGGGCGTACATCCTGGATTTCTTGTTCGTCTGGTTCCCCTGCTAGAAATGCCTGCTTATCTTCATCCGGTATGAGCGGAAATCGGAAAGGTGCAGATCGTGCGGTCTTTGGTTGCGGCTGTTTCCGGGCATCTTCCAACCGGGCTTCGTCATCATCCGAATCGAATACACGGCTCCATAAGTTTTTAAACCAGCTCATCACTCGTCACGCCTTCACTTCGAATGCTGCACCGACTTCAGTGTCTTCAGGCAAAACAAGAATCCCTTTTTGCTCTGGAGCATCCGGTAATGCCAGTTCTTTTGCTGAACAGATCATGCCGCTTGAAGGAACACCGCGCAGTTCTGCGTCTTTGATGAGCATCCCTGAAGGCATAACAGCGCCGACTTTCGCCACGACCACTTTTTGTCCTTGCTCGACGTTCGGAGCACCACAGACGATTTGCAATGTTTCTTCCCCAACAACTACTTGGCAAACGTTCAGTTTGTCAGCATTCGGGTGTTTTTCTTTTGACTCTACGAATCCGATGACGAATTTCGGTGTCAAATCCACTTCCAATGTCAAACTGACACCATTCTTCTCCAGTGCATTTTGAAGGTCTGTTACAAGCTGCTCGTTCAGTTCAACTGCAGTGTCTTCTTTCAACGCATCCGAATAAGTTGAAGCGTTGAACAAGTTAAAGCCTGCCACTTGCCCTTCTGCATCTTTAATCAGCGTGATATCACCGAATGTTTCCGGTGTGATTTTCTCTGGTGTTTCCATTTGTAAACGAACGAGTAGCGTATCACCGATACCTTTTGTATTGTAGAAAACATTCATTTTTATTTTTCCTCCTGCTCGCGTCTGTTTTTAGCCATGATGAAGATCGGATCAAGCACACCGTCTTCGTAGACGAATGACAGTGATGTAATCGGGACTTTCCCATTTGTGAAGAAGTGCATTGCCATCTGGGCCAATACATCATAACCTGTTTCATTGCGGATATCGCCGATAATCAGCACATCTTGGTGCGGCACCGAAACCGTCATATCCCCTTGGATCTTTTCTTTCATTTCTTTTAAGAACGCTTCGTTCAAAATGCGGGAAGCGTCATAGCCATCATTTTCATTCAAAAAATAGAAGATATTCCCTGCAACTTCATCCTGTTTCACCGAAGTCGACAATTTTCTTGCTTGGAATTTCGCCATCTCCTGCAGCTGTGCTTCAGTAAGACTTAATGAATTTAACATATTTTCGTCAATTAAGCGATACGTATTGCCAATGTCAAGGGCAAAATAGACACGCGTCTCCGCAGTATGGTCCATTGTCACGAAACGGATGCCTTCACGCGACTCTTCCGGGAACGACGTCGAACGGATGACCGGGAAGATTTGATCGCTCTCTGCAATTGCCCCGCTCTCCTCAAGCTCCATCGCTTTGAACGTCTCGCTGATCGTGTAGACGACCTCGTCGATCGCTGCGTCACCTTTTGCTTTGTAACGGTTGATGACTTGCGGGATGCCAAGTGTCATCCCTTGGCCGATTCCAGTATGCTCAATACGTAATGAATCCTTCTCGCGGTCGAAGCTCCAACGGATTTCTTCGCCCGGCATGCGGCTTTTCAATATACCAATCAATTCAGATGATTTCATTTCTTTCCGCCTTTCCACAAACAAACGGCTCTCCCCTGGGGGTGAACCGTTCGGATTTTTTATTCTGACAGGTTGTTGATAAACGATTCGATTTCTTGCTGCGTCTTGCGGTCTTTACTGACGAAACGGCCGACTTCCTTGCCGTCCCGGAAACCGAGGAAACTCGGGATTCCGTAGATTTCCTGTTCGACACACAGATCGATGAACTGATCACGGTCGACGGAAACGAATGTATACGTGCTGAATTTCTCTTCCACTTCCGGCATGATCGGGTCGATCACGCAGCAATCCGGACACCAGCCGGCTGTGAACATGAAGATGACCGGTTCATTGTCTGCCAGTTGCTTGAATTCCTCGATTGATTGTAGCTCTCTCATCAGTCTCAGCTCCTAATTTCCAGTATCGACGGAACGGACCGTCTTCATCATCCATTCCATGTTGTCCGCCACATCGGATTCCTCCGATAATGTCGTCATTTTCACACCACCAGCACTTGCTACGATTTCGAAACGGTCTTCCGCCACTTCACGGACCGTCACGAAGCCGAACCGTTCATTTTCCTGGAACGTTTCGTTCGCTATCCACTCCTCCGCAAGAGGCTGTTGCAGCTCATAAAACAATTGACTATCGGGTGCTTCGTTCGGGTTGACGAACAAGACGAACGAGTCACCGCCTTCGGTCACGATAATATTATTTTCATCGGAAGGGTCTTCTACAGTATACTCGCCAGGCAAATAAAATTCTGTCCGGTCAGCAGTCTCATTCGCATTTTCCGGCTCAGCTTCAAACGCTGCCCGCGTATCATCGATTCCTTCTTGTACACGTTCTTCCATCGTTGCACCGCATGCGGCCAAAAAACCGGCTGATGCCAACAGTATGATCATTCCTAATCTTCGAGGCAAATGAATTCCTCCCTCACTATACTATGCTTTATTTTAATAGTGTTTAAGTGGAGTTGCAACTTAATCGCTGTCGCGCACATATTGCCCGATCAATAAAGTGACGAGATGGTCGAACATTTCGTCCCGATTCATCATGCCATTCGTTAAAACTCCGATCGCGCCTTTATGGTTCCGGATGCCGGATTCATTCGCATAAATGTCCATCACCGGACCGAGTTCCCTGCCCCGCAACAGTTCAGCGGAGATGCTTTTCGGAAGCGGAATTTGTGCACCTGCTGCTGTAAAGACGCGGCCATCGGATGTTGCGAGTGCGCCCCAGTTACAAAGGTACATGCCATCTTCCATCATGAAGACACCGCCCTCAAGACCGATTGCCATGTCACGATCTCCCTGTAAGGCGTTCTGTGCGCGGTTGACCGCTCCCCTCTTCGTCTCCTCCAGTGTCATCGGCTGAGCAGAAACGCCGGATTCGACATTCATTGGTTGGATATCGGTATCCCATTCGAGCTTCTCGATAACTGCTGCGACGGCACCGACCTTCGCTTTGTTCAACGATGCTACCGCTAGTTTGATGTTGTGCATAACGTGTCCCCTTTTTCGGTTGCGTAAATTTTCTTCAAAAAAAAGAGCCCGAAGGCACTTTTTTTAACCGTTTTGTTTGATCGTTTCAACTGTCGCTCGGTCGGCTGCTTTCACAAGCTTGACGATCAGTTCTTTCGCAGCCGCATAGTCATCTGTATGAATAATCGAAGCAGATGTGTGGATGTATCGCGAACAAATTCCGATAACTGAGCTCGGTACACCTTCGTTCGATGTGTGGACGTTCCCTGCGTCTGTTCCGCCTTGTGAAACGAAGTATTGATATGGGATGTTGTTTGATTCAGCTGTATCCAAAACGAATTCGCGCATGCCGCGGTGTGTTACCATGCTGCGGTCGAGGATGCGCATCAGCGTCCCTTTGCCAAGCTGGCCGAATTCATTTTTATTGCCGTTCGCATCGTTCGCCGGGCTCGCATCAAGTGCGAAGAAAAGATCCGGATCGATCATATGCGCTGCCGTTTGTGCACCGCGCAGGCCGACTTCTTCCATAACCGTAGCGCCAGAGAACAATTGGTTCGGCAATTTCTCGTCTTTCAATTCTTTCAACAGTTCGATTGCAAGACCACAGCCATAACGGTTGTCCCAAGCTTTCGCCATGATTTTCTTGTCGTTGGCCATCGGTGTGAACGGGCTGAACGGGACGATCTGCTGCCCTGGACGAATACCGATTTCCTGTGCGTCTTCTTTGCTATCCGCACCGATATCGATCAACATGTTCTTGATTTCCATCGGCTTCTTGCGGTCTTCATCGCTCAATAGATGAGGTGGGATCGAGCCGATGACTCCTGGAATCTTCTTGTCGCCGACAATGATCTCCACCCGCGTCGCAAGCATAACTTGGTTCCACCAGCCCCCAAGTGTCTGGAAACGGATCATGCCGTTGTCTGTGATTTGTGTAACCATGAAGCCGACTTCGTCCATATGGCCGGCAACCATGATGCGCGGGCCGTCTGCTGCGCCGTCACGCACACCGAAAATACTTCCTAAATTGTCCTGGATGATACGATCGGAAACTTTCTCCAGCTCAGTTCTCATATACTTGCGGACCTCGTGCTCGTTCCCCGGTGCACCAGGCAGTTCCGTCAACGTCTTGAACATCTGCAATGTTTCTTGATTCATTTTCAATATCCCCCTCTAAACAATCTCTTTTTCCAGTTTAGAGCTTTTATCAGTAAATTGCCACTATTATTTCGCTTAACGAAAGAAAAGTTCGGCGAAAGGCTCCCAGATGCGTTGGCTCTTTCATTTATGTTACAATTGGGGCAATCGACAGAGGAGGAATGGCCAGTGAAAAATCGTGATTTGTTAATCGGATTTGTGACAGGAGCAGCTGCTGCTTATTTGATCAAAGAAGTGAATGATCGCCGTCAAACGCTTTATCCTGCTGATGATGTTTTGGAATCGGTCAAGAATGCGTTCAAGGAAGAGGGACCGATTGACGGTTCTTGGATCTACATGAAAGCCGAGCCTTTCAACCGCTATGCAATTTCGACAGACGTCTACAAAGGCGGAATCAGTCGCCACAAGGATGATGAGCTCCAGCAATTCGAATTTGCTGCAGATGCTTATACTGGGGCGATTGTGGAAATCAATAAAGTGTAATGGCTGTCCAGCTGCTGCAAATACGCATGTTGCGTTTGCAGCGGCTTTTTTTATTTTGTGATCATTTCGAACCCACTTTCTTGGGGATTGTCGAAATCAGAATCCTGCTGACCTGCATTCCAGAGTTTCACGAGCTGGAGGCGCTGACCCGAGCCTCCTCGGCCGCTTTGCAACCTGCGGGGTCTCGGGTTAGCTTGACTCCTCCGGCACGCTCACTCTTCCATTTCGGCTCAGCTCGTTCGAGAATCGGAGCTTTTGTAGAATTTCAGTGATTGGGATGATTCCTGCATAAGCTGCTTATGTCGCTTTCTACTAGAAGGTGTCGGATAGTAGCCGGCAAGCTCAGGAGGTTTGTCATCTTAAATTTAATCGTGAATCAGATGTTTTTGCACTCGATAATGAGCAAGTTGGCATAGTCGTATCTCGTAATCATCTAGTCAAACTTCACCAATTTTCAGCTGCAACGCGATGCTGGATAAGAAGGAATCAATATTGCTACGCTCCCGATAACTATTAAACACAAAATCAACTGAGAGTGGCGGCCTACGCAGTCAGCCGCCCGAACATTCAACTCAACATCAACAGTAGAAAGAAATGAAAATGGCATTTCATCACTATTTCTCCCACATCCACAGCGGAGTGGCTGGTTTGGACTGGGCGGAGGGTAAGACAAGCGTTCTTCAGCTTGGCTTCTTCCGGGAGCCCTGTCCGAAGCGACGAAGCGGATTCCCATGCGACACCCGCTCTTTCTTTTACACTCACTAGATTAGAACCCGGGCGGCCTACGCAGTCAGCCGCCCAAACATTCAACTCAATACCAACATTAGAATAAAATGAAAACTCCATTTCACTACCATTTCTCCCACACCCTCAGCGAAGTGGCTGGCCTGGACATGGCGGAGTGGTAAGATGAGCGGTTCTCAGCTCAGCTTACCGGGGGAGCCATGTCCTTAAGCCGCAAGCGACTTCCCATTTAATCCCCTCCACTCCCATAGAAAACTCTAAAAAAAATGAGCTTATCCCCATAAAAGCTATTGGGATAGGCTCATTTTCATCTTATTACTCTTTATCCTTATACTGCAGCGCGTCGATGATTTCTTTGCCATCGGCGCTCCATTTCAGATAGCGGTAGTAGGCGTCGTGATAGAACGTGAAGTAGTAGCCTCCTGCGAGCGCTTCTTCCATCAGCTTTTCTTTCGCATAGATCGAATCCATCGGATAGTCGTCAAATGCCAAGACCCACAGCGGGTTCTGGTGTGCATGCGTAGGCATGATATCGCCCATGTGAAGGATTGTTTCATCACCGGAAGTCATTTTGACGACGGAGTGGCCGTTCGAGTGACCACCCGTGTGGATCATTCGGATACCCGGGACGATTTCTGTCTCGCCTTCGAACGTTTGAACTTGGCTTGCGACTGGCTCCCAGTTTTCTTTCCAGTATGTATTGCGTGACCGGATGTTCGGGTGCTGCATTTCGTCCCACTCGATAGCTGACGTGTGAATCACTGCGTTCGGAAAGACCGATACGAGTCCTTCACCTTGCCATTTCGTCAGTCCTGCCGCATGGTCACCGTGCAAGTGTGTCATGAGAACGTGATCGATGTCGGCTGCAGTCAAACCGAGCTCTTCCAACTGGCTCTCAAGACGCGACTGTGATGAAACGCCAAGGTTGCGCAGCTGGCGTTCGTCCAGCTTGCCGTCACCGAGTCCTGTGTCGATCAGCAGCTTTTCTTTGCCAGTGTCGATCAGAATCGGGTGTGTCGGCAGTTCGATCTGGTTTTTTTCGTTGACTGGATAACGTTTCGACCAGACGACTTTCGGTACAACACCGAACATCGTCCCGCCGTCTAACATCGTCGTTCCCCCGTCGAGCCATGTCAGTTGTAGATCATTGAGTTTCATCGTATCCATTTCAAGTCCCCCTTTGTGGATTTATTTTTGAAAACGACTTTCGAGATGGTAAATCGGCTGACCAAGGCTTGAGAATTTCTCTTCGTACTCAGTCATGATGTTCCACTCCGGCTCTTCTGCGTGCAAATCAAGTGAAACATCTGTCAATAGCATGCCGTATTCCGAAATACTTTTCAAGCTGTACTCGAAAAGTCCGCGGTTGTCCGTCTTGAAATGGATTTCGCCGTTGACCGGCAAAATCGATTCATACAGCTTCAAGAAGCGTTCGTTCGTAAGGCGGCGTTTCGCGTGGCGCGTTTTTGGCCAAGGATCCGAGAAGTTCAAATAGACAAGGCCGACTTCCCCTGCTTCGAAGAAATCTTGCAAAGCTTCCCCATTCACTTCCAACAAGCGTAAGTTCGGGATGCCTTCTTCCTCTTCAAGTACTTTTTCGAGCGCGCTGACGATGACACTTTCGAACAATTCGATGCCGATGTAGTTGATGTCTGGATTCATCTTGGCCATGCCACTGATGAAACGGCCTTTCCCTGATCCGACTTCGATATGGATCGGTCGGTCGTTGTCGAATACTTCGTGCCATTTTCCTTTATGTTGCTGTGGTTCCGGGATGACGATCTCCGGATTGGCTGCGATCAAGTCTGCAGCCCACGGTTTGTATCTTGCTCTCATGGTCAATCCTCTTTCTATGTTTGATTACGGGCGAGAAGCCAGCGCTTCTTGCTCGTTGTATAAAGAACCGCATCGTTTGGCGGTGTAGTTCCTGCGGCATCACCATCAGCGTGGCGGCTGACGGCTGCATCCGTTTTCAGTTGGAATGCCTCGCTGTGCCATTGGTCTACTTCTTTAAGGCGGAGATGGCTTCCGGTAAATACCGTACCAAAAACGAGCAGCAGTTTCAATCGGCGGATGCCATGGACGACGGTGATTTCCAATTTGCCGTCATCGGTCTTGGAAGTCGGCGACAGCTTCATTCCGCCGCCGAAGAACGGTTGGTTACTGATGGTTGCGAGCCAGACGTCTTCAAAATGGCGGACTTCCCCCGCTTCCGCCACTTCCAGCGTGAATGGCTGGAACTTGACCAGCGAATTCGCCACGAGTAGCGCGTAGGCGAGTTTCCCCATGCCGATGCGGTTCAAGGCTTTTTTCAGCGGGGACTTGTTGACGCGGGCAGTCACTTCCGCATCGAACCCGATTCCCGTACTCGATACGAATACAATCGGGTCATTTTCCCCGACTTGGCCGAGGTCATGCGGTCGTTCCGTCTGCTGTGCCAAATAACGTTCGATGTCCGCTCCGTGTTTGAACGAAGCGAAGCCACGAGCGAAATCGTTGCCTGAGCCTGCCGGGACGAATCCGACAGATAAATGCGCAACCCCCGCAGCGGCTGTGATGATTTCTCGCATCGTCCCGTCGCCTCCGATCCCGACGACGAGTGCACGTTCGCCTTCATCCGCAAAACGCTGGACCAATTCAGTTGCGTGTCCGGCCTTCTCCGTTTGGATGACTTCGTGCGGGGACCGGATCTGGCTTTTAAGATGCAGCCATTTCTTTAACGCTTTGCCATTGCCGGCAACAGGATTAATCAAAAAAATAGTCTTCACGTCTTCGGGATCTTCCTCTCAACGGTTTACTTGTGATGCCAATGCAATCGCTGCGACTTCTATGTACCGCGGCGTCTGTTGCGGCGCGATCCGGTACAGACAAAACTTGGTTACTTCGAATTGCACCGATGCAAGCGGCATCACTGCCGGCAACGATTCATCGCCTGCCCGCTTGTTGGCAAGTGTGATGTGCGGATGGAACGGCTTCGGATCCAGCTTGAATTGGAGCTGTCCGATTGCCTCCAGCACTTGTCGCTGCAGTTGCATTAGCGCCTGATTGTCTTCTACTGCGGCAAAAACGACGCGCGGCTTGTCTGCCGGACCGAATGTTTCCGTCCGACTGATCTTCAAAGTGAACGGGCTCGCGGTGACGTTCCCGAGGAGCTCGGTCATTCCTTCCACTTCATCCGGTTCCGCCGCTCCGATGAACGACAGTGTCAAGTGCAGGTCCACTGATTCCGGGTAACGCTTGAAGCCTTGAAGATTCCAGCCGTCCCGTTGTTCGATCAATTGCTCTGCTAGTGAAAGCGGGACGGGAATGCCGATAAAATAATGGATTGCCATTTCTATCACCTCTCCATAGTTTACCATGAAAAAACCGTTTTCCGCGGACATTCCTGCGGAAAACGGTCATTGTTCCATTATGCGTTGACGGACACGCCGATGCGCGCTTCGAACGCTTCGATTAACCGGTTCGTCACTTTCCCCGGCTTACCGTTGCCGATCACTGTGTCGTCGATCTGGATGACCGGTAAGATTTCCGCTGTAGTCGAGCACATGAAGAACTCGTCCATCGCCAGGGCCTGGTCGACTGTGAAGGCCGTTTCTTGAAGCTCGATGTCCAAATCCTTACAAATTTGCATGATGACGCGTCGTGTGATGCCATTCAAAATTAAGTTCGTTGCTGGGTGTGTGTAAAGGATTCCGCCTTTGATGCCGAACATGTTCGAAGAAGAACCTTCCGTCACGACGTCGCCGCGGTGCAGGATCGCTTCGAAGCAGCCTGCTTCATGCGCTTCCTGTTTCGCCAGGACGTTGCCGAGGAGATTCAAGCTCTTGATGTCACAGCGCAGCCAGCGAACGTCTTCGATGAGCTTCGCCTTGACGCCTGCTTTCATCCACTCAACCGGACGTGAAAGCGGCTTTGTGGAAGCCACTAGAACCGGTTCTGCAAGCTCTGGGAAGTGGTGCTGGCGCATTGATGCACCACGGCTCACTTGCACATATACTTGTCCGTCTGTCACTTCGTTCCGCTCAACCAATTCATGGAGCATTTTGTGGAAAACGTCTTTCGTGTAAGGGAATACCATGCGGATTTTTTCTGCGCTTTCGTAAAAGCGGTCGATGTGCTCTTCCGCTGTGAAGAAGTCGCCTCCGTATATCCGGATTACTTCGTAGATGCCATCACCGAATTGATACGCGCGATCTTCTCTTGATAATTTCAATTCATCTTCCTTGATTAAGTCACCGTTATACAAAATCCAATCCATGTCGATTCCCTCTTTCATCATTTTTTACATGCCCACTCGCTGATTGCCTGTGCGTAGATTGCTGTTGCTTTCACTAAATTATCGATGTCCACGAATTCGTCTGCTTGGTGCGCGACGTCCGGCTCTCCCGGGAACAGCATACCGAATGCCACCCCTTTGTCGAGCACGCGGGCGTATGTCCCCCCGCCGATCGCCAGCAGTTCCGCACGTTCACCCGTATTGTCTTCGTAAGCTTTTTGCAATGTCCGGACGAACGGGTCGTCTCCGTCGACGTAATGCGGTTCCGAGTTTGATGTGATTTCATACGTGATGCCTGCTGTTTTTAGCGCTTCGAGCTTGTCCGCGAATGGATAGGTGATCGAATAGCGCAAACTTACTTCGCCGTATGCATGGCTTCCGCGCACATAGCGCATGATGCCGAGGTTCAACGTTGTATCGCCGGATTCCTCGTCGGCGTAAGCCAAGCCGAGCGCACGGCCGCGTGAATCGCCGGAGAAATGGTCGGCGATGAAGCGGCTGAATGCCCCACCTGCGCCATCAAGCTGTTGCGCCAGGAACGTGGCCAAATGGATGCCGGCATTAACGCCTGCATCCGGCTCCATGGCGTGCGCCGATTTGCCGCGGATGACAAGTGTTGCCGTTTCGTCTTGCACGTCGATTGAGCCTTCCAGTCCTTGTACATCACGGAACACTGCAAACGCTTCTTGCCAGTCACGGCTGTTATCCACAACTGCCGTGGCGACGTCCGGCACCATGTTCGTCCGTTCACCGGAATGGAAAGACACGAGTGCATCGTCAGCACCGATTTCATCGACCGAGAATTTCAAGCCGGCAATGCCTTTTTCCGCATTGATGAGCGGAAAATCCGCATCCGGTGCAAATGCTGCGCCCGGCATCTCTTCTTCCTGGAAATACTTCTCGACGCAGCGGAAACCACTTTCCTCATCCGTTCCGACGATCAAGCGCACGCGCTTATCGAACGTCAGCCCTGAATCTTTGACCATATTCAGTGCAGTCCAAGCCGCAATCGTCGGCCCTTTGTCGTCGATCGCCCCGCGTCCGAACAATTTATTGCCTTCGATTGCGCCGCCGAACGGATCATGCTTCCAGCCACTTCCTGCTGGTACGACGTCCACGTGTCCGAGGATTCCGAAAAGCTCTTTCCCTTCACCGATTTCCAAATGTCCTGCCACATTCGCGACATTCTTCACGCGATATCCTTGGCGTTCCCCTTCTTCGAGCACCCAATCAAGTGCACGTCTTACTTCTTTCCCAAACGGCGCCTGTTCCGACGTCTCTTCGCTCAACACACTCGGAATGGCGATCAACCGCTGCAATTGCCCGGTCAATTCCGCTCGTCGCTTTTCTGCTTCTGCTTGCCAGTTCATCCGGTTCACTCCTTTTCAATATCGCTATTGTACACTGTTTCAGCGAAATGAACAGAAAAAAGCGCAAATTTCCCCCTGCTTCGGATCATATCAAAGCCCTTCATAAATGAAATCGTTCTGTAAAAATGGTGTTAAGCTTCTTTCAATTAAGTAAAAATCATAGCCATCGCGGAAATCTTTCGTTATAATTTAGTTGTCATAAATTCTGACTACACTTATTATTCCGGAAAAGGAGCTGGCTAATGGCATTGTTCAACTGAGTGATTCATATCGGTAACCCGTCCGCTTGTCTTTGCTTATTAGGAAAAAAGATGAAGGAGTGGTTCTCTTTTGAAACCTACAACTGATCGCATGCTCATTCGTATTAAAGATATGTACAAGTACATCCTGGATAATGGGACTGTTAGTACGCAAGATTTAGTCGATGAATTCGGCATCACTCCTCGCACCATTCAACGAGATTTGAATGTGTTAGCCTTTAACGATTTGGTAGAAAGTCCAACTCGCGGCAAATGGACAACGACGAAGAAAAAAGTCAAAATGCCCTCATAACCCCTTTCCTGAAGAACAAAAGCCTCTCCAATTCAATTGGGGAGGCTTTTGTTCTTTATTGTTTTGCCGGGCGGAGACTTGCGAATTCCTCCTCCGTCAACGGTCGGTAATGACCAATTTTCAATTCCGGGTCGAGTTTGAGCTTGCCCATCGAAAGTCGTTTCAAGTACGTCACGCGCTTTCCTCTGCTTTCGAACATGCGCTTCACTTGGTGGAACTTCCCTTCCGTGATGACGAGTTCGATTTCGGAAATGTCGTCGCTCTTCAAGATGGTCAGCTCCGCCGGTTTCGTTTCGTAGCCGTCGTCGAGTGTGACGCCGCGCTTGAACGCTTCGCTGTCTTCCTCCGTCACAACGCCGTTGATTTGGGCATAGTACCGTTTGCCGACATCTTTTTTCGGAGACAACAGTTCATGCGCCAACTTTCCATCGTTCGTCAGCAACAGCAAGCCTTCCGTATCTTTGTCGAGCCTGCCGACCGGGAAAGGCTTGAAATGCTGTTCCGTTGGTCCGAGCAGGTCAATCACCGTGGGGTCACGCGTATCTTCCGTCGCCGAGACGACACCAGGCGGTTTATGCAGCATCAAGTAAATGAATTCCTGATAAACGACCGGTTCGCCGTTGACTGTGACGGTATCCTTGTCCGGATCGACGTGCTGCTTCGGGTCTTTCTCTACATGGCCGTTCACTTCCACTGCTTTGGATTTCAGCAGCACTTTCACTTCCTTGCGCGAACCGAATGCCATATCAGACAAAAATTTATCGAGTCTCACTTAAACATCGCCCCCTAGAAACCGAATTTCCGTGTGATTTTCGTCAACCGCTCGCCGAATAATTTTTGTGCGATGCCGATTTTTAAACTCAAATAGCCATAAACTGCCCCACCGACCGCACCAACGATCAGGATCCGAATGATTGACTGCCACTTGGCATCCATCGGAATGAAGAAATCGATGGCGAACAACGTTGCGAGCACCGCAAGCGCCATAACACCATTCAATAGGATGATCAGGATCGTTCTGCGGACCACCAGTTTCGATCGGTAGTTCATCGTCACCATGATGACGGCGATGTTCATCCCGATTGCGGCACAATAGCCGATGACCGTAGCAAGAATTGCACCGTACGTTTCGAAAGCGGTGATAAGCGGAATGTTGAGCGACAATTTCAGCAGCAGACCGACCAGCAAGTTCAGGATGATCCACTTTTGCTGATTGATCCCCTGCAGGATGGATGCTGTCACCGGGAACAAGGCGAACAGGATCGCGGCCGGCAAGTAGAACGCCAGGACACCGGAGCCGACTTCACTGATTTCGTAAAACACATGGTATAACTCATCGGACAACATAGCCATCCCGATCACTGCCGGCACGGTCAAGAACAGGATGATCTGGAACGATTGATCCAATGTCCGCGTCAGCAGACGATGCTCATTTTTCGTGTAATACTTCGTGATCAGCGGAATCAGCGCCATCGAGAAACCGGTCGCGAGCATAACCGGGATCATGACGAGCTTATGCGCAGAAATGTTCAGCATCCCGAGATAGATGCTGGCGTTGGCTGCATTGCCCGCTTCTCTCATCCCCCGGCTGAACGTCAGCATGTCGACAAGCTGGAACAACGGGTTCGCGACGCCAAGAAAGACGATCGGAATCGCATACGTCAGGATTTCCTTATACATATCGCGTAACCGCACATTGTACGATTCGACTGAGTTCAGCCGCAGCTCATTGTATTCCGGCTGTTTCTTCCGCCAGAAGTAAACGAGTGAGAGCAAGCCCCCGACTGCACCGATTGCAGCGGACAGCACCGCGAACTGAATCGCTGATTTCGGTGTCCCTCCCATGAGGTGGATGACCGCATACACACCTGCAAGCAGGAACGCAATCCGGACGATCTGTTCGATCAGCTGAGATACGGCGGTTGGCATCATGTAGTTATAGCCTTGGAAAAAGCCACGCCACAAACTCATGAACGGCACGACGATCAATGCGAAGCTGACCCAGCGGATGACATCGGCGACATCGTCAACTGTGAAAACTTCATCTTTCGGATCGATGGTTATTTGTGCAATGACATCTGCCAGGAAGTACAGGGCAAGAAAAGACGCAAAGCCGGTCACCATCATCGTCAATAATCCGGACTTCAAAAGCCTTCGCCCGGTTTCGTAATCGCCGAGCGAATTATACTTGGCGACGTATTTCGAGAATGCAAGCGGCGCGCCGGAAATCGCCACGGCAAGCATCAAGTTATATGGAATATAGGCATATTGGTAAAGAACGATATTTTCTTCACCGACCATTCCATAAAACGGAATAATGTAAATAACGCCCAAAACTTTCGACAAAAACAAACCTAGAGTTAAAATAGCTGTTCCTTTGAGTAATGTGGACATTTCGCACTTCCTGACTAAGTTCAATTAAAAAGCAATCTACTCGCTAGTTTACACCGATAAATGAAATTACTCAACGGACAGCGCAGTCTGTTGTATACTAAAAGAAAAAAGAAAGTGTGTTTTTTCATGTATGACGTAATCATCATCGGTGGCGGTCCATCTGGGCTGATGGCTTCCATCGCGGCCGCAATGAACGGCCAAAAAGTTTTGTTAATAGAAAAAGGGAAAAAACTTGGGAAAAAACTTGTCATCTCCGGTGGCGGCCGCTGTAACGTGACCAACCGGTTGCCACTCGAAGAAATCGTCAAAAACATCCCGGGCAACGGACGTTTCCTGTACAGTCCGTTCTCCGTTTTCAACAACGACGACATCATTAACTTTTTCGAAGGGCTCGGTGTGCCGTTGAAGGAAGAAGACCACGGCCGCATGTTCCCCGTGTCGGACCGTGCACAAGACGTCGCAGAAGCAATGTTCAACGAAATGGACCGCCTCAACGTGACCGTGATGCTCCAGTCCCCTGTCAAAAAATTATTGATGGACGATGAGCGGATTACAGGCGTCCGTCTTGAAACCGGCGAAGAATTCACAGCGATCGCCGTCGTTGTCGCAGTCGGCGGCAAAGCGGTGCCGCAGACCGGCTCGACCGGCGACGGCTATCCGTGGGCGGAACGCGCGGGCCACACGGTGACAGAACTGTATCCGACCGAAGTGCCTGTGCTGTCGAAAGAACCGTTCATCCAAAGCCGTGAACTCCAAGGCCTCGCTTTACGCGGAGCGGCAGTCTCGGTGCTGAAGAAAAATGGCAAGCCGATCATCACCCACGAAATGGACATGCTCTTCACGCACTTCGGCATCAGTGGCCCTGCGGTTCTCCGCTGCAGCCAGTATGTCGTCAAGGAGCTGAAGAAAAATGGCGGAATGCCTGTCACGATGCGGATCAATTCCTTGCCGCACTTGAACGCGGAATCCGCTTTCCAGGAATTGCACGCCATGATGAAAGCTGAACCGAAAAAATCCGTTAAGAACGTCTGGCGCTCGGTCACACAAGAACGCTGGTTGCTGTTCTTGATGGAACGTGCTGACATCGATCCGCAGGCGATCGGAGCAGAGCTTCCTGCTGAAAAAGTGCGTGCGCTCGCCAGGGAAATCACTGGCTTTGAAATGGTCGTTCACGGCACGCAGTCGATCGAGAAGGCGTTCGTCACTGGCGGCGGTGTTTCGATCAAGGAAATCGAGCCGAAAACGATGGCATCCCGCAAAAAAGCCGGCCTGTACTTCTGTGGTGAAATCCTCGATATCCATGGCTACACAGGTGGCTACAATATTACATCCGCACTCGTCACGGGCAACGTTGCCGGGAGAAGTGCTGCGGCATTCTCGAAAGAAGTTTAATTAAATTTTGTTCGATGAAGCCGGTCGCGCATTGTGCGTGATCGGTTTCTTTTTCGTGGTTGATGATAGGAGTTCGCGATCGGACAACACATGTAGAAACTGGAACCTGGGGATTATGGCACCGGAATCGACTGTGACGGCTCCCTCTCCTGGCCTCAAAATCGATTTACTATCCGGAATTGACCAAATACTATCCGGAGACGTGAAATACTAGCCGGAATCACCAAAATACTATCCGCAAACCGAAAATACTATCCGGAAGCAAAATACCCCCTCTTCTCCCGTCAAAAAAAGCCCCAGCTAACCAGCCAGGGCTCCCTCTTATCAGTTATCCAACAACTACGTTCACAAGTTTCCCAGGAATCGCAATCACTTTGCGGATCTGTTTGCCTTCCGCCGCCTTCTGAATCGTTTCATCCGCAAGCGCAGCTGCTTCCAGTTCCTCTTTCGTAATGTCTTTCGCAACGGAAATCTTCGTCCGCACTTTGCCGTTCACTTGAACGACCACTTCTACGACATCGTCGACCAATTTCGACTCATCGTACGTCGGCCACTCTTCGTACGTGACTGTTTCTGAGTGACCAAGTTTCTCCCATAGCTCTTCCGCTACGTGTGGCGCGATCGGCGAAAGCAATTTTACAAAGCTCTCGACGTATTCTTTCGGAATGGTGTCTGCCTTGTAGCCTTCGTTAATGAAGACCATCAATTGCGAAATCGCTGTGTTGAAGCGCAGCGCTTCGAAATCCTCAGACACTTTCTTCACGGTCTGGTGGAATACTTTCTCCATCTTGCCATCGTTCGCATCGACAACTTTCGTGCTCAATGCGTCGTCTTCGATGAACAACCGCCAGATGCGGTCCAAGAAACGACGTGCGCCTTCCAAGCCGTTTGTCGACCAAGCGATTGAAGCGTCAAGCGGCCCCATGAACATTTCATACAAGCGCAGCGTATCCGCTCCGTGGCTTTCAATGATGTGGTCCGGGTTGACGACGTTGCCTTTCGACTTGGACATCTTCTCATTGCCTTCGCCAAGGATCATTCCTTGGTTGAACAATTTCTGGAATGGCTCTTTCGTCGGGACGACGCCAAGATCGTACAACACTTTGTGCCAGAATCGCGCATACAACAAGTGAAGAACCGCGTGTTCCGCTCCGCCGATATAGATGTCGACCGGCAGCCAGTGTTTCAAGAGCTCCGGATCAGCAAGCATTTCATCGTTATTCGGGTCAATGTAGCGCAAGTAGTACCAGCAGCTGCCCGCCCATTGCGGCATTGTGTTCGTTTCGCGGCGGCCCCTCAATCCCGTTTCAGGATGCACGACATTGACCCAGTCCGCGATGTTCGCAAGTGGTGATTCGCCTGTACCGCTCGGCTTGATGTCGTCCGTGATCGGCAACATCAATGGCAGATCCGCTTCGTCGACCGGTGTCATCGTCCCATCTTCCCAGTGGATGATCGGAATCGGCTCGCCCCAGTACCGCTGACGGCTGAACAACCAGTCGCGCAGACGGTACGTGATTTTCTTCTCGCCAGTTCCTTCTTTTTCGAACCATTCGATCGCTTTAGCGATTGCTTCTTCTTTGTTCAAGCCATTCAGGAAGTCCGAGTTGATGAGCTCGCCGTCACCAGCGTAAGCTTCTTCTTCGATGTTTCCGCCTGAAACAACTTCGACGATCGGCAAATCAAATTGCTTCGCGAATTCGTAGTCCCGCTCGTCATGTGCAGGAACTGCCATGATGGCACCCGTCCCGTATGTTGCAAGGACGTAGTCAGCGATCCAGATCGGCATTTTCTCGCCGTTCACTGGATTCAATGCATATGCACCTGTGAAAACTCCCGTCTTGGACTTCGCCAAATCTGTTCGCTCGAGGTCGCTCTTCGTTTTGACAGAATCGATGTACTGCTCGACCGCTTCCTTCTGTTCTGCTGTTGTGATGTCTGCGACTAGAGCATGTTCCGGTGCAAGCACTGCATACGTCGCACCGAAAATCGTGTCTGGACGTGTCGTGAACGCTTCGAACGAATGCTCCGTGCCATCGATTTCAAAACGGAGCTGGGCACCTTGCGATTTCCCGATCCAGTTCCGCTGCATGTCTTTCAAGCTTTCCGGCCAGTCAAGGTCTTCCAAGTCTTCAAGCAAGCGATCCGCATATTCTGTAATGCGCAGAACCCACTGGCGCATCGGACGGCGCTCGACTGGATGTCCACCGCGCTCTGACAAGCCGTCGATCACTTCTTCGTTCGCCAATACCGTGCCGAGTGCCGGACACCAGTTGACTGCCACTTCGTCCACATACGCAAGGCCTTTATTGTAAAGCTGGA
Organism: Planomicrobium sp. YIM 101495; assembly: GCF_009707665.1. GTDB lineage: Bacteria > Bacillota > Bacilli > Bacillales_A > Planococcaceae > Planococcus. The sequence goes on along the minus strand of NZ_WLZW01000001.1, from coordinate 82,490 downwards.
TGAAAATCCATTGCGTCCATTTGTAGTAAGATGGGTCCGTCGTGTTCACTTCGCGATCCCAGTCGTAAGAAAATCCGAGTTCTTGGATCTGGCGTTTGAACGTCGCGATGTTCTTCGCTGTGAATTCCGCAGGGTCATTCCCTGTATCAAGCGCATATTGTTCAGCCGGCAAGCCGAATGCGTCCCAGCCCATCGGATGCAGGACATCGTATCCTTGCATGCGTTTCATGCGGCTCAAGATATCTGTCGCTGTGTAGCCTTCGGGGTGACCGACGTGCAGACCCGCGCCGGATGGATAAGGGAACATATCAAGTGCATAAAATTTCGGTTTGTCGAAATCTGTTTCCAGCTTGAATGTTTTGTTGTCCTCCCAATGCTTCTGCCATTTTTTCTCGATGTCTTTGTGCTTGAATGTCATGTTCATTCCTCCTAGAAATGGCGTGATTCTCCGTGAAGCCGCTCCGGACAAAATAAAAAACCCGTCCCTTAAAAAACGTAAGGGACGGGTTTTTGCCCGCGGTGCCACCCAAATTAGCGATCTATGTCGCTCAACTTGATTCCTTAACGCGGAAAACGGTGTATGTTACTTGTGTTCACATACACGACTCCGAGGTGAGTTCGAACGTTCCATTTGCCGGCTCCCACCAATACCAGCTCTCTAAAAAACGGAAAGTGTCCTACTGCTCCTCTTCACGGTCACAGCCTATTACTTTCATTTTAGCCGAGGAGCTGCCGTTTGGCAATAGCTCACGCGACTTTGACGTTATCCGTATTCAGTGGTGCATCCGTCGAATTGACGACATCTTCAACCGAGAATCCTTCGAAGACTTCAAGTAAAACAAGGCCGTTGTCTGTCACTTCGATCACTGCACGTTCTGTGATGATCTTGTTGACGACGCCTTTCCCTGTTAGTGGCAAGTCACATTGCTTCTTGATCTTCGGAGAGCCGTCTTTTGACACGTGGTCCATGATGACGATAACTTTCTTCGCACCATGTACCAAGTCCATCGCGCCGCCCATTCCTTTGATCATCTTGCCTGGAATCATCCAGTTCGCAAGGTCGCCGTTTTCTGCAACTTCCATTCCGCCGAGGATTGCGACGTCGATATGTCCGCCGCGGATCATCGCGAATGATTCTGCGCTCGTGAAATAAGCGGATCCCGGAATCGTCGTCACTGTTTCTTTCCCGGCGTTGATGAGATCCGGATCCACTTCATCTTCTGTCGGGTATGGCCCGATGCCGAGCAGTCCGTTCTCTGACTGCAAGACGACTTGCTTGTTATCAGAGATGAAGTTCGCTACCAATGTCGGCATGCCGATTCCAAGGTTGACATAGTCCCCGTCTTTGATTTCTTTTTCTGCACGTCTTGCAATTCGTTCTCTCTGCAATTTCTTGTCCATTTCGGTCCCTCCCATTTCTTAAGAGCTGCGTGTTGTCAAACGCTCAATCCGTTTTTCCTGGTCCGCTTGAAGCAATCCTTGCACGTAAATGCTCGGAGTTTGTACGTGATGCGGATCCAGTTCGCCGGTTTCTACGATCGCTTCGACTTCCGCAATCGTCACTTTGCCTGCCGCTGCCGCGAGCGGGTTGAAGTTTTGCGCCGTCTTGTTGTAGACAAGGTTCCCCATCTTGTCCGCTTTCGCTGCACGGACAAGTGCAAAGTCCGCTGTCAGTGCATGTTCAAGAACGTATTCTTTGCCATCGAATTCGCGGATTTCTTTGCCGTCTGCGACTGTCGTGCCAACGCCAGCTGGAGTGAAGAATGCCGGGATGCCTGCTCCACCCGCACGCATCTTCTCAGCCAATGTGCCTTGCGGCGTCAACTCGACTTCGATTTCACCTGCTAGTACTTGGCGTTCGAACTCTTTGTTCTCGCCAACGTACGAACCGATCATTTTCTTGATCTGTTTGTTTTTCAGCAATAGGCCTAGACCCCATTCGTCAACGCCACAGTTGTTCGATATGACGGTTAAGTCTTTAACTCCTTTGTCGACTAGCGCCAAGATCAGCTGTTCCGGAATTCCGACCAACCCGAATCCTCCTACCATGATCGTCGCGCCGTCTTTGATCGGCTCTACAGCCTCTTTTGCCGATTGATAAATCGGTTTCATCTGCTACTCCCCCTCGCACAATTGTCAAACTTATCATTTACCTTCCACTTCAATTTAAACAAAGTCCTTCTGTAAACGCAATTCTATAGAAAAAACCGGAGCTCGGCAAATTTCCGGGGCTCCGGTTTCTATCACATTGATTCGATTGGTTCTGCTGTTCTTGCTGCTTCCGCTGCCTCGAGCGGCCGGTCGTAAAGTACCGACGTAACGATGGCTGCAAGGAGTAAAATCGCGACGAGGATGAACAGCGCTGACATCCCGTATGAGTCGACCAGCACCCCACCGAAAAACGGTCCGATCATCCGGCCGCCCGTTGCGACACTATTGACGATCCCCTGGTATAAACCTTCGCGTCCTTTTGGTGCCAATTGGTTGGCAAGTGCCGGTACCGCTGGCCAAATGAACATTTCCCCGATGGTCAAAATTGCCATGGCGATGACGAACATGCTGAATTCCTCAGCGAATGCAACGACAATATATGAAATAATCATAATGACGATCCCGATGACCATCTGTGCTTTCAAATTATCTTCAATGCGCTTGACGATCGGCCGGATGAACGGCTGGCCGATGACGATCAATAACCCGTTCAATGTCCAAAGTAAGCTATATTGCGGTAAGGTAATTCCAATCTGCTGCGTGTAGGCAGAGATCGTCGATTGCCATTGCACATACCCGAACCAGCACAGCAAATAACCGATGCTGACGATGAGCAATGCGTAAAATGGTGCGCGGTTGCGGATTTTCTTTCCTTCCTGAATGACCGACGTCTGAATCGAACTCGAAATCGACATCGATTTGAATCCGAACAATGCAATGAAGAAAAACAGGATGTACATCACCAAGTTCGCGGTGAAAATAAGATCAAAGCTATAGGCTGCCAAAAATCCAGCCATTGCCGGCCCGATTGCGACACCGACGTTTTGCGCCAAATAGATGGCGTTAAACGCTTTCCGACCACCTTCTGGCCATACTGTACCGACCATCGCATACATACTTGGGAATACAATCCCGCCGCTAAATCCGATGATTGTGTAAAAAATGACGAACGGCGTGAACTCATGCCACAGCGTCAGCCCGACAAGTGCGAAGACTGTCCCGACGATGCCAAGCAGGACCGAGCGATATCCGCCGACTTTGTCGAACATGACACCGCCAAGCAAGTTCCCGACCACTGCCGCTCCAGCGTTTGCCATCAAAACGAGGCCGGCTACCGTCAGCGATTTCCCCAGATGTTCATTCATATAAATGGTCGTCAACGGCCAGAGAAACGAGTTACCCGTGACGTTCACCAACATTCCAATAATAAGCAGCCAAACTTGTTTCGGCACAGCAAACTCTCCTTCATCCACTAAATTCCATAGGAAATTGTATTCCTTTTCCAACTGAACAACAAGAGAAACTTCCCTTTTTTACAATAAAAATAGTGGATGATGTCCAATTTTTGAAATGGGTTTAATTTTCTTAACTTTCCATCAACATTTGCCCACGTTTTGTTGTGTTGTTGCTTCGTCGGATAAATATCAGCCGCTCTACCTCCGCTCAACATTTGATATAATAAACACCAGAGGAGTTGTTTTTACATGGAGACCCATTTGCCCTTCGCTTCAGACGGCAAACGCTACTATACATGGAACCGCCATTTGCGCGACCACTTCGGCCATAAAGTAATGAAGATTGCACTGGATGCCGGCTTCGACTGCCCGAACCGGGACGGCACGGTCGCATACGGTGGCTGCACATTTTGCTCGGTCGCTGGGTCTGGCGACTTTGCAGGCGACCGCGTCGATCCGATCCCGGTCCAGATGGAAGCGATTAAAACAAAAATGCATAAGAAATGGAAAGACGGCAAATACATCGCCTACTTCCAGGCCTATACGAATACCCATGCACCAGTCGAAGTACTGCGTGAAAAATTCGAAGCCGCGATCAACCAGGAAAATGTCATCGGCCTCAGTATCGGCACACGTCCAGATTGCTTGCCGGATGATGTCATCGATTATTTGGCGGAGCTGAACGAACGGACGTATTTGTGGGTCGAGCTTGGGCTTCAGACCGTGCACGAACGGACGGCGCTGCTCGTCAACCGTGCGCACGATTTCGAAGCGTATGTGGAAGGTGTGACGAAGCTCCGCAAACGTGGGATTCAGGTATGTACGCACATCATCAACGGCTTGCCGCTGGAAGACCGGGAGATGATGATGGAGACAGCACGCGAAGTCGCGAAGCTCGACGTACAAGGCATCAAAATCCACTTGCTTCATTTATTGAAAGGCACGCCGATGGTCAAGCAGTATGAAAAAGGCATGGTCGAATTTCTCGGGAAAGAGGAATACATTTCCCTCGTCGCTGATCAATTGGAAGTGCTGCCACCGGAAATGGTCGTCCAGCGCATTACGGGTGATGGCCCGATCGACTTGATGATTGGACCCATGTGGAGCACGAACAAGTGGGATGTGCTAAATGGCATCGATGCGGAGCTTGAACGCCGAGAGAGCTGGCAAGGAAAGAATTACAAGGAGCGTGTCGAAGGATGAGTTTGAAACGAGTATTGCCATTCACAAAATCTTTGCTTGAAGAAGCCGTATTACAAGGAGATTACGTCATTGACGGAACTGCCGGGAACGGTCACGACACGCTATTCCTTTCACAACTGACAGGGCCGACCGGAAAAGTATACGCGTTCGATATACAAGAGCAGGCGATCCAAGCGACTGCTGAGCGAGTTGCTGCACACACGCACGTCGAGCTGGTCCATGACAGCCATTCAAAAATCACGCAGTACGTCACTGAGCCGATTGCCGCAGCAGTCTTCAACCTCGGCTATTTGCCAAAAGGTGACCACGCGATCATCACGAAGCCGGACAGTACGCTCGAGGCGATTTCGCAGTGCCTCGACTTGTTGAAAACTGGCGGTCTCGTCCTCATCGTCATTTATTCCGGTCACGAAGGTGGCAGCGAAGAACGGGATGCGGTGATGGCGTTTTTGCAAAACTTGCCGCAGCAGGCATTCGACGTCCTGCAATACGGCTTCATCAATCAGCAACATTCCCCGCCATTCCTCGTCGCGGTAGAAAAGAAAAAGTAACCAGCAGAAAATCCAAGCACGGTGCTCAGCCTTGCTTGGTTTTTTTATTCTTCCCCGCGCAAAATCCGCACGAAAGTCTCATTCATCTCTTCCGCCGTCTGCTGGAAATCCTGACGGTACCACTCGATTGCCAGTCCGACGATGGCATTCGCCTGATAGGCGCTCACCATCGGGATATCAATCGTCGCGCGGTGTCGCTTCTCCATATCGGCTTGCATTAACGTTTGGATATGGTCAAAAAACAAATAGTAATACGACAGCGGTGCGCCTTTCGAGAAGACAATCCGATAAAACGGCTGATACTTCTCGATGTGATGGAATATACGAATTGATTTCGGCTTCAGCTCTTTCGCCTTCAACAACTCCATATGCTTATACGGTTCCTCGTAAGACGCTCCGAGATCCTCCATCATCTTCTTGAAATATTCCTCGAACAAATCTTCCACCCGTCCGTAATGCGAATAGAACGTTCCTCTGTTCACCATCGCCACCTTGCAAATCTCAGTTACCGAAATTGCGCCGAGCTGCTTTTCCTTCAAAAGCAGGAGCAACGCATTTCGCAACGCTTCCTTTGTTTTCAATACACGTAAATCCATCCGATTCCCACCTCCTTTTACTGAACAAAAATCCGGAATATGTTCTTAAATGTACACTTTCTGAATTTTTGGTGATTGTAAAACACCTAGTCTACGCTTTATAATTTTAACATACAGTTGTTCAATAAAACGAGGAGGTTTTTTCAATGAAATTGGAAAACAAAGTAGCAGTCGTCACAGGTGCAGCGTCTGGAATGGGCAAAGCAATCGCGGAATTATACGCGAAAGAAGGCGCGAAAGTCATCGTCGCGGACTTGAACAAAGAAGGTGCTGAAGCAGTTGTTGAAAGCATCAAGAACAGTGGCGGTAATGCGACAGCAGTATCAGCAAACGTTGCGAAGCAAGAAGACATCGACGCAATGATCGATGCAGCAATCAACGAATACGGCACGCTTGATGTTCTCGTAAACAATGCTGGAATCATGGACGGTTTCGAACCGGTGGCAGACATTATGGATGAGAAATGGGACTTAATTTTCGACATCAACACGAAAGGTGTCATGCGCGCAATGCGTCGTGCAATCCCGATTTTCCTTGAAAAAGGCAACGGCGTCATCGTCAACATTGCATCAACTGGCGGACAGAACGGTGCACATGCCGGAGCTGCTTATGGTGCATCCAAACATGCGGTTGTCGGCATGACGAAAAATACTGGCTATATGTATGCACAAAAAGGGATCCGGTGTAACGCGATCGCTCCAGGAGCAGTCGAAACGAACATCAGCGCGTCCATGAAGAACATCAACGAATTCGGCATGGGGCGTTCACGTCTCGCACAAGGCGTCATCCCACGCGTCGGACAACCCGAAGAAGTGGCGCAAGTTGCCTTGTTCCTTGCTTCTGACGACTCTAGCTTCGTCAACGGCTCCGTCATCACGGCGGATGCTGGCTGGACGGCAGCATTTTAAGCAACGACAAGCCCCGGACGAAAAAATCGTCCGGGGCTTTTTTTCATTTCAAAGAAGCAATAGTGCATCCAAGTCCAGGATACGGATAGTACGCTGACCCATCTGCACGATCCATCCTTCGTCTTCGAACTTCGCGAGTTTCCGGCTGATCGTCTCGGGTGTCGTCCCGAGATAAGATGCCAAATCCTTCCGCGTCATCTTGAGCTGGATTTCCATCGAACGGCTCGCTTCCACCTGTTCCGCTAAATAAAGGGCGATCCGTGTCTCGACATCTTCCGTCGTGAAGCTCGTCATCTGGTTCTCCGCCTCGTTCAGCCGCCTCGAGAACTCCGTCAAAATCTTCATCGAGATATTCGGATACTTCGTCAAGAGCTCCTGCAAGGCCGGACGCTGGATGCTGCAGATCTCCGTCTCCTCCATCGCTTCTGCATATGCATCGTGGATCGTTTCGGTGAATAGCGCCAGCTCCCCTGTAAAATCGCCTGCATCCAAAATGCGGATCAGCTGCTCTTTTCCGTTCTCTGCTAAGCGGTATACTTTCACTTTGCCTCGGTGAATAATCGACAAGGCGTCGGATGCATCACCGGCACTGTAGAGGAAGTCCCCCCGCCTCAATGATACCGGACGCGTCGTCTTGACGACTTCCTCCATCTCTTCCGGCTCCAGGTGATTGAATATCGGCACGATTGAGACACAGAGCTGAAGTGCTTTCCCGCCGTCTCCGAATCCGTGGTTACATGCTTCCGGTTGTTTCACGCACAGCGTCCCCCTTCCAAACTGCTTCTGCCTAGATTGTAGTCTTTCTAACGACAGATGTACACACCAATCCAGAATTGTGTGTACATCTTAATCGATTATGCAATTTTCGTTCCGATGATCGGATACCCGAGACTTGCGATGACACGTTCAATTTCTTCGGCAGTCGTGATGTTCTCGTCGAATTCCACTCGGACTTTCTCCAGATGGAAGAATACGGTGACACTTCCCATCCCTGCCCAGCCAGTTAATGCGTCCTCTATTTTCTTCATACACGATGGACAAGTCAAAGACGCCAGTCCAAAAACCGCTTTTCTCAAAACGTTCTCCTCCTTGTTCATACGATGTTATGCAAGAGCAGACTGTGCAGACCGTGCGAGCAACGAACTCTTTCTTCCGAAGCCCATGAGCCTCATGCCGTTCAAGATGACCAGCAGGACACTCGCTTCATGGACGAACATGCCGGAAGCGAGATGGATCGACCCCATCAAGACACCGATCAATAGGATGAACACCGTACCGACTGCGAATGCCGTGTTCTGCTTCATGTTGAGAATTGTTGCTTTCGATAGTGAATAGGCGTGTGAGAACTGCATCAATTTATCAGCCATCAAAACGACGTCCGCTGTTTCCATCGAAATGTCGGTGCCTCCTTCGCCCATTGCGACACCGATATCCGCTGTCGCGATTGCCGGAGCATCATTGACTCCGTCTCCTGCCATGGCGACGACATGCCCTTGCTCTTTCAGCTGCTTGACGTATGCCACTTTGTCTTGCGGCAACAATTCTGCGTGGAATTCATCGAGGCCAAGCTTCGTCGCGACAAGTTCTGCAGTGTGTTTATTATCCCCCGTCAGCATGATCATTTTCTTGACGCCGTTCTTCCGCAGTTCGCCAAGTGCTGCGACTGCATCGTCACGGATCTGGTCCGCGATGGAGAAGATACCAGCAACTTTCCCGTCGACCGCTGCGATGATTGCAGTATTGCCCGCTTTTTCCCGCTCGATTGCATATTGCTCGACCGCTGCGGGGATGATGATGTTCTTCGCTTGCATCAATTTTTTGTTACCGATGACGAGCACGCGGCCTTCTACCGTCGCTGCGAGTCCGTTCCCTTTGATGACTTTAACGTCTTCCGGATCATGATTGAAGTCGAGTCCACGTGTCTTCGCTTCTTTGACGATGGTCTGTCCAAGGTGATGCTCGGAAGCTGTCTCTGCCTCAGCAACCCAAGCCAGTAGTTCCTGCTCAGCGTAATTTCCGAACACGTGAATATCTGTCACTTCCGGCTTCCCTTTCGTCAGCGTCCCTGTCTTGTCGAAAACAAGTGTATCGACGTTCGCGAAACGGTCCATCACTTCGCCCCCTTTGACGAGGACACCGTGTTTCGCACCGTTCCCGATTCCAGCTACACTTGATACCGGTGCACCGATGATTAGCGCTCCAGGACAAGCGATAACAAGGAACGTGATGGCCAAGTGAAGGTCGCGTGTCAGGATGTAGACGAGTACGGACAAGACGACGACTGCTGGCGTATAGATGTTGGCGAATTTATTTAAAAACTTCTCTGTTTTCGATTTCGATTCCTGCGCTTCTTCGACAAGTTCGATGATTTTCGCGAATGTCGTGTCGTCTCCGACTTTCTCGGCGATGATTTCAATGTAGCCCGTGTCGAGAATCGTACTACTAAAAACTTTGTCGCCTGATTCTTTCAAAGCTGGTACTGACTCACCTGTGATGGCTGCCTCGTTCAGTGATGCTTGACCAGTAACAATGCGTCCGTCCACCGGCACTTTTCCACCCGTCCGGATGATGACACGATCTCCTTCTTCCACTTCTTCGACTGGTACTGTGAAGGATTTCCCGTCACGGATAACGACCGCTTCCTGTGGTGCAAGGTCCACCAATTCCCGTAGCGAACTTCTCGTTTTCTCGAGCGTCCGCGCTTCAAGGTAATCCCCGAAAAGGAACAGGAACGTCACGACAGCTGACTCGACGTACTCACCTATGAATAGCGCACCGATGACCGCGATCGTCACGAGCAGCTCAATACTGAAGGCTCTCATGCGCGCCGCTTGGAACGCTTTGATCGCGATTGGAATTCCTGCGATGACCGTCGCGACGATCAGTGCGAGCTGCCTCATGTCATGATGGCCCGTAAAATGCAGGACCAGTGCCAGGACAAGCAAGAACCCAGCAATGAACGTGATCTTCTTCTTTTGTTTGTGAATAAACATGATCATTCCGCTCAACTCCCGATTATTATTTCTTTTCTACCTTCATCTTAATCCATTACGGGAAATAACAACTTGACGCCCATCAAGTTCCAGCGCTTTCTGCGGAATTCTTTCCTGTCGTGAGGTCTGATGTCAATCGAAACTTGACCCACGTCAAGGATTCATATCGCAGCTGGAGCTATACTTAAGATAGAAAAAACAAAGGAGCGATCGAGATGAAAACAGTCAAATTCCAGCTTGAGCCTCTAACTTGTCCAACATGTATTAAGAAGATCGAAGGGAAGGTCGGAAAAATGGAAGGGGTCGAGGAAGTGAAGGTACTGTTCAACTCCTCGAAAGTGAAAGCAACGTTCGACCCTGACAAAATTGCCGAAGAAAATGTAAAAGATACAATCGAAAAACTTGGCTATCCGGTTCTTGCTTAACAACTAAAAAACAGAAAAAACAGGTGACGAAAACCTCCATTTTCGCCACCTGTTTCTATTTTTTTACTTATATTAGAAATCATGAGCAAGTGTTTAATCACACATCTCTCTTCATATCAGCATTACAACCGCGGATCGACCGGGTCGGATTCGAGCGCCAATACGCCGAGCACACACTCGTGCACACGCTCGAGTGACTCGCCGCCAACAAACCGGCTAACCCCTTCAACACCAAGCGCAAACTCCTTCAATGCCATCTTCTGTTTCTTTCCTGTGTTACGCTTCTTCAACCGTGACAAGTTCGCCGGCTCCAAATAGTCCATCCCGTAAATGATACTCAAATACTTCCGGCCTCTCACCTTAATCGCAGGCTGAATTGTTTTGCCTCTTGCTTTTGCAATGAAACGGTCCGGTTTGATGATGATTCCTTCGTGGCCATCCTCCGTCACCGCGAGCCACCAATCGATGACCTCCTGCTCACTCGCCTCGTCTGTGATCACTTTCCATTCCGTTTCGACGAACAGCTCCGATTCCGAAGCGAGCATCTGGTTCATTTCCATATGCCATTCATGGGACTTGTCGAAGAACGTGCGGTCGCTATGCGCAAGCACATGGAACGGCGCGATTTGAATCGCTCCGACGGACTCCACATCCCAGCAATACTTCTGGAATACTTCCGTGAACGTTCGGGCATTCTCAAGCTTGCTGCTGTACTCATCCAGCCAGTCTTGCAATCCAGAAATCCGTTCTAGTCCCGCTTCGAGTTTCGCCTTCAGTAACGTCCGATCCGCGACAGCGTTTTCGGCGACGTGGGCGTACTGTGAAGAGATCAGCTCGCGTGCTTTCAAATTCCACGGCATGATTTCCGCATCGAGCAACACCCAGTCTGTTTCGTACTTCTCGAAATAGCCGATCCGGTGAAGTTCTGTTTGCAGACGCGATACCACTTCATGCTCGGCCGTTTCGTCAAAGAACCGTCTGCCCGTTCTCGTGTAAATCACACCAAACGCACGGATCCCCGTCTGTTTCTCAGCTGCCTCTTCGTCTTTGAACAGCAACAAGATTGCACGGCTGCCCATATGCTTTTTCTCGGCAACCATTTTATCGACACCGTTGCTCCGGTAATAGTCGATCGCCTCTCTCGGATGTTCCAGGAAGCCTTCCAGTGCAGACGGTTTCGGTGTCGGGCTCATCGTTGGTGGAATGTAGGCAAGCTGTTCGAGCGGCAGCGTGGAGTGTGACACTGCATCGACCGCCGGCTTCACTGTATCCGGATGGATCCACACTTCGCCAACTTCTTCTGTCGTGACCGTATAGCCGTTCAGGAACTTGCCGATGTTCGGCGGATTCAACCGGTTCCGTTCCCATTCAACGAGCGGGTTGTCAGATGCTCCCGAATAGTCCTGCGCCGCTTTGACCGATTCGAATGTGCGCTCCGGGTAACGGTAAGCGGTCAATTCTCCCCCGAATACCGCGCCTTGGTCGATATTGATCGTCTGATTGATGACGAGCGGCTTCGGCTTCGGATCGTGTCCCCAGACGATGAGTGTCGAGCTCCTGTGCGCGATCGTCCAATCTTTGCGCACCGGCTTCCCTTTCTCATCGAACCCTGCCGTGTCCCCGTACCGGCAAAAATCACTGATCGCAGGCGACTGTTTGCCGATCCATTCATCCTTGATTCCGGCATGAGTACAGACGAGCACCGGCACTCCGTTCTTCTTGAACACATAATGAGACGGTGCCGCAAGTAAAAATTGTGCGAGTTGCTCCTTTAATAGTTCCGCCTGGCTACTTCCTGCTTCCGCTTCATACGCGAGGAACTCCTGCTCCACTTTCTCATCTCCGTGTGAAAGTTCCACCGGACGTCCGCCGAGCCACCTTGCGATTTTCCAGCCATGGTTGCTGTCGACCATCCATGCGACTCCTGCTTCTACATGCTTTTGGAAAAACAGCATCGAGCGAAGTGATTCCGGTCCGCGGCTCATGATATCGCCGACCGAAACGAACTTGCGGCCTTCAGGGTGGACATACAACCCTTCCCGGTTCTCCTCGTATCCTAGCTTCACGAGCAGTTCCACAAGCTCCGCAAAACAGCCATGAACATCCCCGATAACATCGATTCCTGCTTCCAGATCAATTTCGATCGGATTGGTCCGTTTGATAAGTTCCGTTTCTTCCGGTTGCTTCAGCTCATAAACCGCTGCGAATCCTTCCTTTTTGATGAAACGCTTTTCGTTGCGGAAAACTTGCACTTGCTGCTTGATGCGTTTTCTTCCACGCGGATTGTCCCGCTTGTCGTCTCGGTCGAGCAAGTCCCGCTCCGGTACATCAAAGACAATCGCGATGATCGGCACGTGCAGCCGCTTCGCAAGTTCGATGTAGCGTTTGCGGTCGTCCGAACGGAGATGGGTCGCATCGACGAACACCCGCTTGTTGAGCCGGCCTCTTGCCTCGATGACTGCATCGAGCATCAAGAACGCTTCTTCCGATATTTTGCTGTATGCATCTTTCAATCCCGCCGCTTCGTCTTGTGGCCGATCACGCCAGTCGATGAAATCATTGTCTGAGACCATCGTGCGGAAATCATCCGAGCTCACCACTTCGGACGGTAAGATCTCTTCTGTTTGTACAAGCTTCCTGAGCCACGTCGACTTCCCGCTGTTGGACGGGCCGATGAGCAGGACGATGCCTGCATGTGGTATGGCCATTTTCATCACGCATCCGCCTTTCTTCTGAACACACACATTTGCGTCGGAAATCCGTATGGCTGCTGTTCTTCACCGACTCCATGGAACTCCAAGCCATAGTGTCCCTGGTGGTTACGTGCTGCACACCACTGCTCGAACTGTTCACGCGTCCATTCAAAGCGGTGGTCAGGATGCCGGTAAGCCGGTCCGAGACCATACACTTCGTTGTACTCACGGTTCGGTGTCGTGATAATCAACGACTTCGGTGCATACGTGTGGAGAATCGTATCGAGCGCTTTCGGCAACCGTGGTTCGTCGATGTGCTCGATCACTTCACAAAGGATGATCAAATCCTTCCCCATCAACCGGTCATCCGTATAGTAAAGCGAGCCCCACATCGTTTCCGGCTCAGTGAACCCTTCACGGTCTTTCACTTTCGCAAACCGCTCCCTCGCTTTCAACGTTTCCACTTCTGACGGCTCCACTGCCAGCACTTGTTCCACACTGTTGATGAAACCGAGACGTACAGAAAGCTTCCCTTCACCGGAGCCGAAATCCACGATGCTCCGCGGCTTCAACTGTTCAGCCATTCCCGTGATTTTGTCATAGCGCAAGTCGTTCAAACGGACTTTCGGCTCGTGTACTTCTTCCGCTTCTTCCACTATTTCTTCTTTTGTCGCCTGTTCGACTTTGCTGTAAACTTCCTTGAAGCGGAGCGCCTGGCGATAGATCGTTTCCCGCATCGGATGATCCTCCAGCCAGCCTTCTCCGTATCGTTCGATTTTCTCGATTTCTTTTTCGTCGATGAAGTAGTGTTTGTAGTTATCGATGACAGGAATCAGCACGAAAAGATGGCGCAGCACTTGTTGCAGCGTCTGCAATCCCGTCAATGCAATGATCCGGACCGAGCTTTTTTCTTTCAAGTCGAATGAATAATGAAGCTCTGGACGCGTGAACCCGACTTCGTATCCCATCGGTTCGAATAACGCAGCCACTTGCTCGTCGGTCAGCGAAGACGAGACCGGACCGAATTCGACCGTGAAGGGAAAACGGTGATCCACCCACTTCATGTATTCGTCTTTCGGCTGACCGTTCAGCGCAGTACCAAGTGATGACCGGATGAGGGACAGGAAAATACTGCTGACCGCAAACTCGCGGTCGTTTATATAATGCGTGATGTCGTAGGAATTGTTCTTATTTTGCATGAGTTCAAGCGGATCCGGTGTGACGAAGATCGTCGCTTCCAGTTCGTCACTCGTGAACCGGCTGAAGAACATCCGTACTTTGTGGCCTTTTTGGCTTCGCTCATACAAGTTCGCCGGATTTTTAGCCAACAGATACGAAAGCATTTCTACATTCTCGCCAGTCGCCTTGATTGTCAGTTGCATCGTAACACCCCTTTGTTCTACTTCTTTCAAATATAGCATAATACCACAAGAAACTGCCCCCCGATTGCTGGTCCATTCCAGCAATCGGGGGGCAATTTATGTTTTGGTAAGATTCCAAGGCACGTCAACCTCCGATATAGGACATGCCGATCTTCTTCCGGTTCTTCGCGGTCTGCTCTGTCCGTTCATCCGAATATCGGTCTGCCCGTCTTTCCCAGACACTGCTGATCGCTTCCAGCAATTCTTCATTATCCACTCCGTCCCGGATCAGCTGGCGGATATCGAACCCTTCCACCGCGAACAGGCAATTGTAAAACTTGCCGTCCGATGACAGCCGTGCACGCGTGCAGGATGAACAGAATGATTCCGAAACCGATGTGATGAAGCCGACTTGTGCATCGCTCCCTGTATAACGGTAGCGCTTTGCCACCTCACCGAAGTAATCCTCTTCGACCGGCTCCAAGTCATATTCTGCCTGCAGTAGATTGAAAATCTCCTTTTTCGTTACGACTTTTTCGAAGCTCCAGCCGTTATCGGTCCCGACATCCATGAATTCGATATATCGAAGTGTGATGCCACGCTCTTTGAAATATGAAGCCATCGGTAAGATCTCCGATTCATTGATCCCTTTTTGAACGACCATGTTCACTTTGATTTCAAAGCCGAGTTTGAGCGCAAAATCGATGTTTTCGAGGATCGTATCCGATCCTAGATCCCTGCCGTTCAGCTTGCCGAAAAGTACCGGATCCAGTGCATCGAGGCTGATGTTCAATCTCCGGAGCCCAGCTTCATACAAGGCCGGTCCATGCTTTTTCAACAACACACCATTTGTCGTCAGTCCGACATCTTCTACACCTTCAACTGAGAGGATCTGTCTCACGAGTTCCGGCAGTCCACGGCGCAAAAGCGGCTCTCCGCCTGTCAGCCGGATCTTTTTGACTCCCATTGAAACGAAGATTCTGGTCAGCCGATGTATTTCCTCGAATGAGAGCAATTCCTGTTTCGGCAAAAATGCATAATCATCGCCAAACACCTCTTTCGGCATGCAATAAGAGCAGCGGAAATTGCAGCGATCTGTAACGGAAATCCGCAAGTCCCGTATCGGTCTGCCTAATCGGTCGTTCAATGGTCGTCTTCCCATGATTGTGCCCTCCCTCTCTAATCGATCCTACTATTGACATTCCTGAACACTTCTAGTTCCTTATTGATCGAATGTGCATCGATCCATTCCATCTGTATGTTATCGAGAAAACCGAAGACGCCCAAGCTTCCTGCATCGATGGCGTCTTTTAATTCCGCACTGTAATCACCATTCCAAATGCTGAACAACGGGATCTTTTCATTCGGTGTCATGACTGCTGCAATGCCTTTTGCTTCTCCGGCCAACTTGATCAAAGCGAGCGTTTCGTCTACTCCGATAAACGGCATATCACATGGCAGTACGATGTACCGCTCCGCCGGCCGCAGCATCATCGCGGAGTAAATTCCTGCAAGCGGCCCTTGCCCCCTCACTTCCGGTAAATCCACGATGACGTCAAGGTGCTGCGAGAAACGTTCGAGCAACTCTTTCCGGGAAACGATGACGACTTGATCACACGCTGCATCCAGTGCCTCGTAGACTCGTTCGTAAAAAGTTGACCCAGCAAGTTCTGCGAATGCTTTCGGCGAACCGAATCGTCTCGACAGGCCACCCGCAAGCAAAATGCCAACTGTTTTCATCATCCACCGCTGACCGGTGGAATGAGTGCTACGACATCGCCCGCTGCCAATACATCCCCAGGCAAGGCATATTCTTCATTCACCGCGACCTGGATCGATCTTCCTTCGATTCCCGGGTACTTGTCCACTAACAGTGCTTTCAATTGTTCCACCGTCTGGCCGGAACAGTCCACTCTTTCTTTTTCATGCCCGGTCAGTTCCTTCAACCCTGCAAAATAATGAACATCGATCATCCTGTTTCCCCTCCTGGCTTTTTCTTCTGGTCCCCGATCCATTCTTCTCCGTCGTTCCAAATTTCTTTTTTCCAAATCGGGACGATTTCCTTGATCCGCTCGATTGCATATTCATTTGCTTCGTACGCGACTTTTCGGTGCGGAGAGGAAACGGCGATAACGACCGCGATATCGCTGATTTGGAGTTCCCCGATCCGGTGCGCGATCGCCACGCGTGTCCCTTCCCACTTCTCTTCGATTTCCTGTCCGATTCGCGCCAGCTTCTTCTCCGCCATCGGCACATATGCCTCGTAGGCCAAGTAAAGAGTTTGCACGCCTTTCGTCCACTCACGGACATGCCCGGTAAAGAGAGTCACTGCCCCCGCTTCAGGGCGCAGCACGTAATCGGCATACACTTGCGGTTCGATCGGCTCCGTCACTACGCTAAATGCTTTCATCCTGCACCTCTTTCATCCACCGAGCAAAAAAAACGTCGATTGTTGTTTGTTCATTTCGCTGTATTGTTTCGATATTCTCGAGTTTTACTCCCTCGTGCGTGACGATTAGCTGAATCGCCTCTAACCCCTTCAGTTGATCCCAATCTTCCGCTTCGCGCACAAGTACAATTTTCGGATACGGTGCGCTTTTAAATCCTTCGATCAAAATCACGTCCGGCTCCGCGAGAAACGAGAAGTCGATGAATCTTTTCAAGTCGTCCTGTTCCTGCAAATGAAGCTGGACAAGACCATCTCCGTACACTAACGAGCTCGCCGCTCCTTTGTTCAAAAACTGCATACTATCCGTGTTCATATCCGGCAAATCCGGCTGTCCGCCGTGACCGTGATGTTTAATCACCGAGACCGTCTTTCCCGCCACTGTTGCAGATTCAATGAAGCGAGAAATCATCGTTGTTTTCCCGCTGTTCTTGAAGCCAACCACCTGTAAAATATTTAAATGGTCCATGTCGGACTGCCTTCCTCTACTCCGATGAGCAGCACATCGACCTCATCGCCGCTTTTGAATCCTCTCGTTCCAGGCGGTAAGACGATCAAAGCATTCCCTTTCGCAATCGACGCAACCGCATTGGACTTGTTGAAACCGGCAGGACTGACATTACGACCGTCGTATATCGCACGGATGAAACGAGTGAACGGATTCGCTTTCGTGAAGTCCTCTGAAAGGATTGCCCTCGTCTTTGGCAAATACAGGTTTTCTGCTCCCATTATCTTTAGCAGCGCTGGACGGACGAACAATTCGAAGCCGGTAAAGCATGCGGACGGATTCCCTGATAAACCGAAGAGGAATTTCCCGTCTGCAACCGCAACGGTCGTCACGCTGCCAGGGCGCATCGCCACTTTGTTGAACAGCACTTTTGCACCGAGACGTTCATAGATGGCTGGAAGAAAATCGAAATCGCCAACCGACACGCCGCCTGTCGTAATGAGACAATCAGTTTCAGCAGCAGCTCGTTTCACAGTCTCGAAGCTCTCATCCAGCTGATCTGCTGATAACCCGTATGTTTTACAGGAAATCCCCATCCGCTTCAGCTGTGCCGCGATCATCGGACCGTTACTATTGCGGATTTTCCCGGGGACAAGTGGCTCACTGACGTCCAACAATTCCGTCCCGGTAGACAATATCCCGACGACCGGCTGCTTCGCAACTTTCACGGTCGAATAGCCGAACGTCGCAAGAAGCGCCACTGTTCCTGGATGGATGGAGCTGCCACTTTCAATCACCGTTTCCCCTTGTGCCACGTCTTCACCTTTCAGCGATACGTTTTCGAGAGGTTCGAACGACTTCCGGATCGTAAAAGAGTCTTCCGCTTCCACAGTTTGCTCGAACATGACGACCGCATCCGCATTTTCCGGAAGTGGTGCGCCGGTCATGATACGTACTGCCTCGTTCCCACTCAGCTTCTTCTCTGACACCGCTCCCGCTCCGATTTGGTCGACAATCTTATATGTGATGCGATTGTCGCCAGAAGCACCAGCAGAGCTCGCCGCGATAATCGCAAAGCCGTCATAAGGTGAACGATCGAACGGTGGGACTGGATGTCCTGCCACAATCGGCTCTGCCAGGATGCGCTGATCGCTGTCCTCCAGCTTGACCCGCTCATGGCCGAGTTTGCCGGCGTGCTCCACCACTTTCCGTACTGCTTCTGAAACCGGAATCGGCTTACGTTGTTCCATCATTCATATCTACTCCTCAATTAATCCTGATATAATAACTATTAAGAAACGGAAAGGATGATTGCAATGTCTGAACTGACACACTTCAACGAACAAGGACGGGCCAAGATGGTCGATGTCTCGGATAAGAATGAGACGGTGCGCACTGCCCGTGCCAAATCCGCTGTACTCATTAATGAAGCGATTTACGCACAAATTAAAGACGGTACGAATAAAAAAGGGGACGTCTTCGCTGTTGCACAAGTAGCGGGTATCATGGCTGCCAAAAACACTGCGCAAATCATCCCGATGTGTCACCCACTTGCACTTAGTGGCGTCGATATTTCATTCGAATGGAATGTCGATGAAGCGAATTCCCACTATGAAGTCTTGTTGTATGCAACGGTCAAAACGAAAGGGCCGACCGGTGTGGAAATGGAAGCACTGACTGCCGCATCCGCTGCTGCCTTGACGATTTACGATATGTGCAAAGCGGCGGGCAAAGAGATGATTGTCGGACCGACGATGCTGCTTGAGAAGACTGGCGGCAAGTCCGGAGACTACGCTCGCGACTGATGGTGCTTTTTCAGCTCGAAGACGATGTGCTGTAGTTCCGGCAACACAAGCCGCTCCATCGCAAGCTCCACTGCTCCGCGTGATCCTGGCAGGATGAAAATGGCTGTTTCATTAGCCACTCCTGCCGAAGCGCGGGTTAATAATGCACGCGTCCCAATATCTTCCGTGAAGCTCAAGTAGCGGAACAATTCACCGAATCCCGGCAGCTCTTTATCATAAAACGGTGCGATCGCTTCGATCGAAATATCGCGTCCCGCAATCCCTGTCCCACCGGTTGAAATGATGGCATCGATTTCAACATCAGCAAGCCACTGACGCATCACACCTTCAATTTCTCCTCCATCATCCTTCACGATGGTCTGTGCAGCGATTTTCATGTTGCGTGCGACCGCTAGCTCTCTGACAAGCGCACCACCTGTATCCGTTTCACGAGTACGCGTGTCACTAACCGTCATCACCGCAATGCGGATTTCTTTATCTAGCTCGAACACTTCCGACATCCACAGCCCCCCTCCCATTCAACCGAACAATTGATGATAAAATTTCCTGCCGTCCGAAACGTTCCGGATGCCATGAATCATGAGACGTCCATCTGCGAACAGTACCGCCCGTTTCCCGAACACTTGCAGTTCGACGAAATGCGGGGTACTTCTCACACCACCGCCTAACCGGTGTCCCACCTTTTCCGCTTCACCGAGTGAAATCTTTCTTTGTGGATCCGGTAGCACTTGCACCGCTTCCCTGCCGCATAAGACTGCGTAGGAGCTGGCTGAGGCGTCTTCAAGTGATGGAAAGCGAGGACTGTCACCGCATGTTTCACATTGCCCGTTCTTTATACGGGAAACACCAATGTCTACTTGAGCGTTCGTCCATAAGTCAAAGTGATGGATTTTTTTCCGCATCGCTTCTTCGTTCCCGCTTAACCACTTCAAAGCCTCTGTGCATTGCATTGCTGCCGTTACTTGCACAGCTGGCGGGATGATTCCCGCTGTATCGCACGTTTCGTTTACTGCTGGCAAAACAGGTAGAAGGCAGCGGAAACAGGAAGTCCGTCCTGGAATGAACGGAAACACGACGCCTGAACTTCCGACACACGCCCCGTAAATCCACGGAATGCCGTGCTTTACAGAGACGTCATTGATCAACAACCGCGTTTCAAAATTATCGGTCGCGTCCATGACGAGTGTGCAGGACGCCGTAAGTTCTTCCATGAGACGTGCACCTAGGTGTTCAAGGTATGTGTATAACCGCAAGTCGCTCCGAATGGCTTTCAGCCGTGCTTCGGCAGCCGTCACTTTCGGCATCATCTCAGAAGCATCCGCCTCTGTGAACAGCTGCTGCCGCTGAAGATTGGACAGTTCCACATAGTCCCGGTCCACGAGGTGGATTTCTCCGACACCCGCACGCGTCAATGTTTCGGCAATTGCAGAACCGAGTGCGCCGCAGCCGATGATGGCGACCGCGCTCTCACTCAACTTCCGCTGGCCATTCTCCCCTACCGGCTTAAACAGTAATTGACGGGAATAACGCTCTTTCAACTGCACCTCCTCCTTTCCTGCTCCCGATTACTGACGGCTTTCGAACTCGGACGTAATATCCGTGAACGTTCCTACGTACCGAACCACTTCTCCTGTATCGTCCTGGACGGCACTGATATTCAACCACTGCAAATATTCTTCGCCGTTTTTCCGGACGTTCCAAATTTCCCCTTGCCACATACCTTGCCCTTTTATTTCTTTCCACATGTTCTGGTAAAACTCTTTCGACTGTCTTCCTGATTTCATCATGCTCGGGTTTTGGCCGAGGACATCATCGATATCGAAGCCAGTCAATTTTGTGAATGCTGGATTGACGGTCTTGATCCGACCGGAAACGTCTGTCACTAAAATCCCTTGGCCGGTCGAGTTGAATACTTCACCCGCAAGCTGCAGACGGTCTTGGTAATACATCCAGACGACAAGCACGAAACTCGCCAATGCCACTTGGGACAGCAACATGAACCCAATCGAATACTGTCCAGTCAACGAGAAGATAATCGACAGCATAATCGGCGGGAAGAACCCTCCGAGCCCACCCATCATCGAGACAATCCCGTTGACGATTCCTGCTTGTTTATTGAAGTAGAATGGCACCAGTTTGAAAATAACACCGTTCCCGATTCCTGCGCTGATCGCGATGGCAAGACTTCCTGCTGTGTACAAACCGATCGACGGTGAGAAAGCCAGGACAATCGCTGCAATCGTGTAGATCAAGAACGTGCCCATCATCAGCACTAACGGCTGCAATTTATCACCGAGCCAGCCACCGACCGGACGCAAGAATGTCGCGAGTGCGATGAATCCGGCTGTCCGCATGCCGGCGTCGACTTTCTCTAATCCGTAGTTGCTGACAAGGAAGTTCGGCAAATAGATCGTGAATGCGACAAACGAGCCAAACGTGATGAAGTAGAACAAAGAGAAAAACCAAAGCTTTTCATTTTTGTAGACGCCTTTGATCTGCTCAAAAATAGGGGTTTTCACTTTCTCTTCATGACGGTCACCGAAGAAAAAGTTCAGCAAGGCGAACAACACGAGCAAGATCAGGAATAGCTTGATCGTTGCAGACCAACCGATTTGCGTCGCAATCAGCGGTGCACTGAATGTCGTGATGGCGGTCCCGATATTCCCTGCCCCGTATATTCCGTTGACGAGGCCGTGCTTTTCTTTCGGATAATACTTCGGCAAGGACGTTACGCCGACAGAAAATACCGCTCCCCCGATTCCCAGGAAGAGGCCTCCGATGATCAAATCATTGAACGTGGAAGCCTCACTCAAATAGAACACCGGGAAAAAAAGCAGGATGAAGCTGACAAGAAAAATGATTCGTGCACCGAAGACGTTTGCGTAATAACCGAGCGGGATCCGAAGAATCGATCCGAGCACGACAGGTACAGCGGTGACGATGGCCAGTCTCTCTGGCGGAATCGCAATATCTTCACTGATGAATGGGATCAGCGAAGAAATGATGACCCACACCATGAAACCGACGACCAAGTTCATCGTTTGAAGCGGTAATTGCACTTTCTTAATCATCCAAATCACCTTTTCCGTAAAATTTTCTTTACGATTTCAGTTATTGATTCCCTGCCTTCATTTTATCCTTTCGACACAACCTTTTTAATAAGGGAGTCCCCTCACCATGCAAGGGGAATCCCTTAAACATGCGATCCGTCAGCCATTTTTCCAGCTTCCGCTAAAAGAACGCGCAAAAAAGCCGCTTCACAAGGAAGCGGCTCCATCAACTTACGTAATGAGGGTATTCATTTTTTCGTACAAGGCATCTTGATCTGCGGCTTTCATCAATTTCTCTGCCATCGGGAACAACACAGTCTCTTCTTTGACGAAATGAATCGTCAGCACCTCAAATGCTTCGCCAGCATCCTTTGCAACTGCACTCAGATCCTCCAATGACATCAAGTCGATGTTATCCCGCGTGTGATGGAAAAAGTGCCCGATATAGCCGTCAATTTCCTGGTGCTCTTCCTGAATTCCGACAAGTGGTCCTTGCTCGAAGCCGATGTAAGTCCCTAATACCGGGAAGAAATGCTCTTCTTCTTTGTCAGTATGATTCTTCAGCGGTTCGATGAATTCAAAGAGCTTTTGGCGCAGCGTCTTCAGTTTGATGCGCCCTTCCTCCAACGTCATATCGTCGTTTTCGAATTCGAGAACGATTGCGTGCCATTCATCCATCAAGCAGGACAAATAGCGATGTTCGTTTTCCAGCAGACGCATGCCGGGTTCCGTGAATCGGAGCTCTGTCTGTTTCACCATTTCGGATCTCCTTTCCTGCATTAGAAGTTCAATAGCTTTTTCTTCAAGGCGTATTCGACGATTTCCGGGCGGCTCTTCAATTCCAGCTTCTCCATAATCTTCGCTTTATGGGCTTCGACCGTCTTGACGGAGATGAACAGCTTCTGGGCGATTTCCTTGTTGCCGTATCCTTTCGCAATCAGCGGCAACACTTCGATCTCCCGTTTCGTCAGCAGCTCGAATGGATCCGCGTTCTTCTGGCTGGAGTCCTTGCTGATGAATTCTCGGACCAAGGACGTCGCCATCTTCGGATGTATGTAAGTCCCTCCGCTATGGATTGTCCGGACTGCCAGCAGCAATTCCTCATCCGGCGCGTTCTTCAGCATGTAGCCGGATGCGCCGTTCTTGAGTACATGGAACAAATATTCCTCATCGTCATGCATCGTCAAAATCAGGATCTTCGTCTCCGGAAAATCTTCTTTGATCTTGCCGGTCGCAATCAAACCGCTTTCTCCTGGAGGCATGCTCAAGTCCAACAACAAAATATCAGGCTGGTGCTTCGATACCATCTGGTACGCTTCGATGCCATCTGCAGCCAGGCCGATCACTTCCATATCCTCTTGATAGTTCAAGATCATCGAAAAACCACTTCTGACAATCGCATGATCGTCCGCGATAACAATTTTCATGTTCTCTCCGCCCTCACTTTCCCATTGGAACGCGTAAGTGCACAGTCGTCCCTTTCGTCGGCTGTGAAAAAATACCGACATGGCCATCCACGAGCTCTGCCCGTTCTTTCATGCCATAAAGGCCAAGTCCGGTTCCGAGCGGCTCCATGCCCATCATAAAACCCTCCCCCTCATCACGGACGA
This sequence comes from Planomicrobium sp. YIM 101495, assembly GCF_009707665.1. GTDB lineage: Bacteria > Bacillota > Bacilli > Bacillales_A > Planococcaceae > Planococcus. The sequence continues at coordinate 58,955 of NZ_WLZW01000001.1, read as the reverse complement.
TCAATTGCACAGCATTGTCGCGTTCGAATAAATAGACGTTCACTTCCTCCACGCCCGCATACTTGATCGCATTCAGCACCGCCTCCTGGCAGACGCGGTAAAAGACCGTTTCGATTTCGTTACTGTAACGCCTCTTTTCAATATCCGACTTGAATTCGATGGTAATGCCGAAGCTTTCCTCGGTCCGCTTGAAATGCGAACGAAACGCCGCTTCCAGTCCGAAATCATCAAGTGCCGCGGGACGCAGTTCAACAGATAAGTTCCGGATATCATCGAGCAGACGGGTCAACGTCATTTTCGTTTCGTCGGTCTTGTTCAAGATCTCCTGGCTCGCGGTAATATACTTCAATGCACGCAGTTCGATGACTGCGCTCAACAATTCCTGTGCGACACTGTCATGCAGTTCACGCGAAATCCGTTTCCGTTCGCTTTCCTGCGCTTCGATGACATGCTTCATCATCAAGTTCTGATGCAGTTTCTTCTGTGTTTCGAATTGAGGCGTCAAATCCCGTAGCATGAAGACACGAATGCCTTGCTCCGGATCGATCGTATGGAACGTCGCCGCATACGGTATGACGCCTTTTCCTTCTGTATCCAAATAGACTTGAAAAGAAGCGAATTCCGTTGGTTTGGTACTGTTTAAATAGCAATCAAGACACGTCTGAAGATCTGTGCTGCTCGTGTAGCCCCGACATGCTTTACAAATCGCATCATCGGCGCCTTCTCTCAGCTGTTTACGTACGGCCGGATCGACGATTTTTTCCGCTGCAGGATTCATCGAAATCGATTTCCCGTCACGGTCGAAGAAAAAAATGGCTTCTGTACTGTTTTCAAACAGCTTCGTCATCAAATCTATTTTCAGGTCGTTGTTTGCTGACATCAACTCAGCATCAAATCCTTCCCGTTCAAATTTCCGATCCCTTTGTCAGCAGCTCTCCATAATAGCTCCAGTTCTTCATCCGTCATCTTGTGCGTATCCCTGAAGCCCGCCAGTAGAACGCCGGCAACTCTGCCATTATGCCATAGAGGCACCGCACCGATACTCCTCAATTTCTCGAACGTTACGATCGGGTAATTGAACAGGCCTGTCGGATCTTCGAAGCCCGATACATTTTTGATCAGCAACGGCTTGCCTGTCTTGTAGACGATTCCAGCGATGCCTTTCCCGGATTTCAAAACGACTTTCTTGAAGCGGTCATTCAAATTCCCAGCCCCGTATTTCCATTTCAGGACATATTGGTTTTCTGCAGGCTCAACAAGCGCAATGGCCACGAAGTCATACTGTGCAGCGGAGCGTAGTTGTTCGATCTGTGTTTGGTAATCCGCATAATTCCTCATTAAGATATCTCCTAAGTGAAAATAAAAAGAGGGGACCCCCTCTTTTCATTTCGTATGTTTATGTCTTCTGTATAGAATATAACTTCTCCCAGCATAATTCAATGGGACACTCCATACGTGGACTAAGCGAGTGAATGGCCACAAGGCGAAAATAGCGAAGGCAGTCAATACGTGCAATTGGAACGTCAACGGGACATTCGACATGAGCGCAGGGTTCGGGTTCAAGTAGAACAAGCCCCTGAACCAGACCGAGATTGTCGTCCGGTAGTCAAAATCCGGAACCACTGCATTTGTAATGAATGTCGCATACACTCCGATGAAAACGATGAACAACAAAATCGAATTGACGGCGAGATCCGAGAACGAACTCAACTGGCGCACGTTCTTCTTGGAGAAACGGCGGAATGTCAAAATGAACATCCCTACTAACGTGACGACTCCGAAGAATCCACCGATATAGACTGCACCGATATGGTACAGATGGTCATTGACTCCGATTGCCTGCATCCACGATTTTGGGATACCAAGGCCCCCGATATGACCGAAGACGACCGGAATGATTCCGAGGTGGAACAAGAGACTGCCGATCATCAGCTGTTTCTTCTCGATAAATTCACTGGATTTTGCAGTCCAATGGAATTTATCCGTGCGGTATCTGTAAATGTGCCCGAATATGAACAGTGCGATGCAAATATAGGGGAAAATCACCCATAAGAATTGATTAACTATGTCCATTGGCCTGAACCTCCCGTTCAACGCAAGCCTTGAACGTTTCACGCAGCCCTTTCACTAAGTGATAGTAAGGGCTTCCATGCTTCTCGAGTGAATTCAACAAATGAAACGTGCCATCTTCTAGTACCGCGACGAGCATGCTGAAGCTTTGCGGAGCCCGGGGATCCCCGAGCCACTCAGCTGCGTAAAGAAATTCGCAGATGAGCGGAAGGAAATCCGACAGTTCCGAGTCCGGCATTTCGAGTCCGAACATTTCATACAGAACTTTTAATTTCGCGAGCATCTGCCCGCGTTCTTTCGCGTCTTCGAACTTGAAATACGTCATGAAAAGCGTACTATCTTTCTGGAAATCGAATGTGCTTGTGTACATCTCCTGGATTTCATCCAAGCTGTACTCGTGCATCAATGACCAGTAAGTTTGGACATGCTCATATGCAGGATGTCCCTCTTCAAAATGGTCTTCGATCAATTGCGGGTGAAAATCCAGCTTTTCCGGGTAAGTCAGATGATAGGAGAAAAACCCGAAAGAGTGTTTATGGTCATATAGTTTCTCCAAATTAATCACGCCAGATCCCCCCGTAGAAATTCTCTTCATATATTTCTTTTCCTGATTTCAATGCTGTGCCTGTCGGACTCGGACTTGCTGGTCCACAGCCGTCACATGCACCTCCGGAATCATCACCCCAGCCGCCCATGCCGCTGCTGTCATAGCCTTCCATTCCTTGTGCACGGTAAGGGTTAACACGGTTCTCACGGTGCGTGCTCGGGATGACGAAACGGTCTTCGTATTTGGCGATTGCCAGTAGACGGTACATTTTCTCCGTCTGGTGCGGCGTCATACCGATGCGGTCGAGTCGGCTGTTGTCGAATTCCTTGCCTGATGACAATGCACGCATGTATGAACGCATCATCGCCATTCGCTGCAAGGATTTCTTGACAGTTTCCGTATCGCCAGCCGTCAGCATGTTCGCCAAATACTGAATTGGCGTACGCATTTCTTCGATCGCCGGAAAAATCATATCCGGGTTCTTGATCGAATCTTTCCCTTCGAAATAGTTCATGATCGGGCTAAGAGGCGGCACATACCAGACCATCGGCAATGTGCGGTATTCCGGGTGCAACGGGAATGCCAGCTGGTGCTCGATTGCAAGCTTGTAGACCGGTGAATTTTGTGCAGCTTCAATCCAGTCTTCTGTGATGCCATCTTTTCGTGCTTGCTCGATCATTTCCGGATCGAATGGATCGATGAACAAATCACATTGTGCCTGGTACAAGTCTTTCTCGTCTGGCGTCGATGCTACTTCCAGTACACGGTCCGCATCGTATAACAAGACACCAAGGTAACGGATTCGGCCCGTACACGTTTCCGAACAGACCGTCGGAAGGCCTGACTCGATTCTTGGGAAGCAGAATGTACATTTCTCCGCTTTGTTCGTCTGCCAGTTGAAGTACACTTTCTTATACGGACAGCCGGTCATACAGTAACGCCAGCCGCGGCATGCTTCTTGGTCGACTAAAACAATGCCGTCTTCTTCACGCTTGTAGATCGCGCCTGATGGACATGATGCGACACAGCTTGGATTCAAGCAGTGTTCACAAAGACGCGGCAAATAAATCATGAACGATTTCTCGAAATTGAATTTGATTTCCTCTTCGATTTTCTGGATGTTCGGGTCAAGTGGACCAGTGATGTGAGCACCGGCCAAGTCATCTTCCCAGTTCGGGCCCCATTCCAGATCCATCTTCTCTCCTGTTACTGCCGAGTGGGCACGTGCTACTGGCGAGTGCTCCGTTTCTCCGACATTCGTCAAATGCTCGTAGTTATACGTCCACGGCTCGTAGTAGTCTTTCATTTCTGGCATATCCGGGTTGTAGAAGATTTTTCCGAGTGCGATTTTCGACAATTTGTTCCCTGACTTCAGCTCCAGCTTCCCTTTGCGGAGATGCCAGCCGCCTTTATACAGCTCCTGATCTTCCCAACGCTTCGGATAGCCAATGCCCGGCTTCGTCTCCACGTTGTTGAACCACATGTACTCTGCGCCTTTCCGGTTGGTCCAAGTGGTCTTACAGGTGACACTGCACGTATGACAGCCGATGCATTTATCCAAGTTCATCACCATCGCTACTTGCGCTTTAATCTTCAAGCCAGTCAACCTCCTTCTTCTTCCTTACAGCGACATATTCATCCCGCTGATTCCCGATCGGGCCGTAGTAATTGAATCCGTAGCTCAGCTGTGCGTAACCACCGACCATTTGCGTCGGCTTCAAGTGGATGCGCGTCGGAGCATTGTGACTGCCGCCTCGCGTATCTGTGATTTCCGATCCTGGTACGTTGATATGCTTATCCTGGGCATGGTACATAAACATCGTGCCGCGTGGCATCCGGTGACTGACGACAGCACGTGCTGCAACGACACCGTTCCGGTTGTACACTTCCAGCCAGTCGTTGTCATTGATGTCATGGTCTGCTGCATCATCGTTGTTGATCCACACGGTTGGTCCACCGCGGAACAGCGTCAGCATGTGTTGGTTATCCTGATACGTCGAGTGGATGTTCCACTTGCCGTGAGGCGTCAAGTAACGCAATACCAGTGAATCCACGCCGCCTTTAATTTCCTTATCGTTCGGGCCGAACACCATCGGCGGCAATGTCGGCTTGTACACCGGCAACGCTTCACCAAACTGCTGGAAAATCTCATGGTCGATATAGAAGTGCTGCCTTCCCGTCAATGTCCGGAAAGGCACGAGCCGCTCAATGTTTGTCGTGAATGGTGAATAACGACGTCCCATCTTATTGGAGCCCGAGAATACCGGTGTCGGGATAACTTCACGCGGTTGGACAGTAATGCTCTGGAACGTGATTTTCTCCGCTGCACGGTCTGCAGAGATATCCTTCAGCTCAACACCCGTATCTTTTTCCGCTTCAGCGTATGCTTTTTGCGAAACGCGGCCGTTAGTTGCAGAAGACAAGTTCAGCATGGCATCTGCCACTTGGCGTGCTGTCTGGATTTTCGGTAAGCCGTTCTTGATTGATTCATCGAAGAACGTTCCGTTGATTTGTTTCAATTCCTCATACTCATCTGCTACTGAGAAGCTGACGCCGTGTGCGCCGGTCTTGCCGACAACCAAGTTTGGTCCGAGCGAGATGTATTTATCGTGGATCTTCGTATAATCACGCTCGACGATACTGAAGTTCGGCATTGTTTTGCCTGGCTCCGCTTCGATTTCCCCTTTTGTCCAATCCTTGACGAGCCCCATCGGTTGTGAAATTTCACTCACCGTGTCATGAGCAAGCGGAGTGATGACGACATCTTTGTAGACGCCTGGTAATTCCGTCCGTGCCATTTCCGAGAACTTCTCAGCTAGCTTGCTGTAGATGTCCCAGTCGGAGCGGGATTCCCAAAGTGGGTTGACCGCTGGATTGAACGGGTGGACGAATGGGTGCATATCCGTCGAAGACAAGTCCGTCTTCTCGTACCAAGTAGCTGCTGGTAAGACGATGTCTGCATAAAGCGGTGTCGATGTCATCCGGAAATCAAGTGCAACCATGAGATCCAGTTTCCCTTCGACATCATCGCGCCAGACAATTTCTTCAGGTTTGGCATCCGTGTTCGGCTCTGCCAATAGTCCGCTTGATGTGCCAAGCAAGTGTTTCATGAAGTATTCCTGACCTTTTGCTGAACTCGAGATTAAGTTCGAACGCCAGATGAATAGTGAGCGTGGGAAGTTTTCCGGTGCACCCGGATCTTCCACAGCGAATTTCGTCTCACGAGACGTCACTTGCTCCACTGCATGATCAATGATTTCCTTATTCGTTTTCTTGCCTTCTCGTGAAGCTTCTTCCGCGAACAATAAGCTGTTCTTATCGAACTGTGGATAAGAGGGCAGCCAGCCGAGACGTGCAGCGAGCACGTTATAATCCGCTGGGTGCTGATAAGCGACTTCCCCGCTCGTCGGTGATTTCAAGCTGTCTGTTCCAGCTTCTTCATAACGCCATTGCTCTGTCGCGAAATAGAAGAACGATGTCGCGTTTTGAAGGCGAGCAGGTCCTTGCCAGTCTTTCGCGAATGCGATTGTTGACCAGCCTTCAATCGGACGGCATTTTTCCTGTCCGACGTAGTGCGCCCATCCACCGCCGTTGACACCTTGTGAAGCCGTCAAGACAACGAGGTTCAAAATCGCGCGGTAAATCGTGTCACTGTTGAACCAGTGGTTGATTCCCGCTCCCATGATGATCATCGAACGGCCGCCTGTATCAAGCGAGTTTTGCGCGAATTCGCGTGCAATCTGCGTAACGACAGACGCTTTTACCGATGTCACGCCTTCTTGCCAAGCAGGTGTGTAATGAGATGATGCATCGTCGTAGCCTTTGGCATTGTACGGGCTGTCCGTCCGTGCGACGCCGTACTGACTCATCATCAAGTCGTAAACTGTCGCCGCATAACGCTCTGTGCCGTCCGCCAATGTGATTTTCTTCGCCGGAATCGTCCGTTTGAACGTCCCGTTCCCTTTGTTATCGAAATACGGGAAGACGATATCCAGCCATTCTTCTCCGTGTCCTTCGACGGACAATGCCGGCTCCACTTTCGTGCCATCTTCGTTTTCAAGAATCAAGTTCCATTTCTTATCTTCTTCCCAACGTTGTCCCATAGTGCCGTTCGGGACTTTTAAAGCGTCGATTGCTTCATCGAAAATGACCGGCTTCCAGTCCGAGTGCTGTGACGCATCACCGAGGTCGCTTGCGCGAAGGAAACGTCCGCCTTTCATGGAATCTTCATGCGGATCAAGCAAAATCATAAATGGCATATCCGTATATTGCTTCGCATAATCGATGAACATCGGTTCTTTTCGCTGCTGGTAAAACTCGTCCAGGATAACGTGTGTCATCGCCTGTGCGAGTGCTGCGTCCGTCCCTGGGTGCGGTGCAAGCCAGTTGTCCGCAAACTTAACGTTCTCTGCGAAATCCGGTGCGACGGAAACGACTTTCGTTCCTTTGTAGCGAACTTCCGTCATGAAGTGCGCATCCGGCGTCCGCGTTAACGGAACGTTCGAGCCCCACATCATCAAGTAACCGGCGTTGTACCAGTCCGATGATTCCGGAACGTCCGTCTGCTCTCCCCAAATCTGCGGAGAAGCTGGCGGAAGATCCGCGTACCAATCGTAGAAGCTCAACATTTGTCCACCAAGCAAGGAAATGAAACGTGCGCCTGATGCATAGCTGATCATCGACATCGCAGGAATTGGTGTGAAGCCGGCGATCCGGTCCGGCCCATACTTCTGGATTGTATAAATCAGCTGAGCCGCGATCAGTTCGAGCGCATCCTCCCAGTTGACTCGGACGTGTCCGCCTTTCCCACGAGCCGATTTGTAGAACTGTGCTTTCTCCGGGTCTTCCACAATGCTTGCCCACGCTACCACTGGATTCGGATGCGCTTGTCGCGCTGCCTTCCATAAGCGCCATAGTCGGCCACGCATGTATGGGTACTTCACGCGAAGCGGGCTGTACTCATACCAAGAAAATGTTGCCCCGCGCGGACAACCGCGCGGTTCGAATTCCGGCATATCCGGGCCGCAGGAAGGGTAGTCGATCTGCTGGTTCTCCCAAGTGATGATGCCGTTCTTGACGAATACTTTCCAACTACAGGATCCTGTACAGTTGACCCCGTGTGTCGTGCGGACTACTTTGTCGTGAGACCATCTTTGGCGATACATGTTCTCCCAATCCCGATTCTTCTCTTCAAGGATGGACCAGCTGCCTGAATAGCTCTCTACCGGTTTAAAGAAATTAAAACCATATCTTTTTTTCATCGCGAACAACCACTCCTTTTCAGAATGAACGATATTGAAGGGAATCAATGACATCTCATTCGTATAGTTCCATTATGGAATTACGTCCGTTCAGTTCACATTAGGGAATGTCCTATTCAACTTCTGAAAAACCCTTGTTGCTGCCTGATTCAAAACAAAAAAACCCTCGCACCATGGAGATTGGCATGATGCGAGGGATTCCTTATGTGCGTTGCTGTTCCGTCATTTGTCCTTTTTCGATCCGGATCACACGATCAGCGAGCGTCTCCGCGTCGGCCTTCCGGTGCGTCACGAAAATCACGGGGATCTGCCAAACCTCGTGAATACGAAGCAGTTCTCCTTGGCAGCGACTCCGCGTCTCGTCGTCCAGTGCGGAAAACGGTTCGTCCAATAACAGGATGTCCGGCTTCGCTGCGAGCGCCCGCGCCAGTGCGACACGCTGCTTTTCCCCGCCGGAAATTTGGTGCGGGTATTTCTGGAGCAACGCGTTAATTCCGAGCAGTTCCGTCAATTCCTTCACATGTGTTAAATCCGCTTTACGAGACAAGCCGCTCAAGATGTTCCGCTCCACGTTCCAGTGCGGGAACAGTGCGTAGTCCTGAAACAAATACCCCACATTGCGCTTCTGGATTTTCAAAGGTTTTTGCCCGTCTTTATAAAAATGTTTGCTGCCTAAGGAAATCTCTCCTTGATCCGGCTGATTGATGCCGGCGAGACAATTGAGCAAGGTCGTTTTCCCTGATCCCGACGAGCCGATCAATGCTAATATTTCTTGCCGAAGTTCAAATTCTACAGTCAGTTCGAAGTGTTCCAGCCGCTTCTTGAAATCCACGTGTAACATCCCTTACTCCCTCCCCAGCCTGACGGAATTTTTCCGCCGCCAATAATTCAGCCACGAAATGCCTGCCAGCCCGAGTGAAGAAATAATCAGCACCCAAAACGCCGCTTTTCCCATCTGTCCGGCTTCATATGCAAAGTAGATGGCGAGTGGTACCGTTTCTGTCTGTCCTGGGATATAGCCTGCAATCATCAACGTGGCACCGAACTCTCCGATTCCTCGTGCGAACGATAAGATCAATCCCGCAAAAATACCTGGCCATGCGAGTGGAAATGTGATGGTTCTAAAAATCCGCCACTCCGACAATCCCATCGTCCGGGCGACATTTTCCCAGCGCGGGTCCACTTGCTCAAACGCTGCGAGTGTGCTTTGGTACATCAGTGGTACCGACACGACGAACGAAGCGATGACCGCTCCGCCCCACGTGAACACGACGCGTACACCAAACCATTGCTCCAACAAGCTACCGAGTGGGCCGTTCACGCCGAACAAGTAAATCAAGCCGAAGCCGATGACCGTCGGCGGCAATACGAGAGGTAATAAAATGAGTGATTCGACGAAACTTTTCCCGAAGAACTCCTTCTTTGCCATGAACCGTGCAAGAAGCAAGCACGTGATGAAGACGAAAAACGTCGAAATGCCCGCAACTTTTAATGAAAGGAAAAATGGGGATACATCGTACGGCATCAGTCATCCTCTCCTTCATTAGAAGCGAAGCCGAAGTCCTCCAGCAGCTGTCTTCCGTGTTCACTCGTCAAAAACGTCAGGAACGCTTCAGCTGCTTTACTCTTTTTTGTTTCAGCTAATATGCCTGCTGGATAGACAATCTGTTCATTGCCTACCGGGATATCGATGACGGTATCAAGTCTGTCGGAACCGATGGCATCGGATGCATAAAGAATCCCCATGCCGGCATTGCCGCTTTCGAGGTAGCTCAGCACTTGCCGTGCGTCTTTCGCATAAATCATCCGTCCATCGAGACTTTCCCATATGCCGAGTTGCTCTAGTGATTGCTTCGTATAAAATCCGAGCGGCACACTTTCCGGTTCGCCGATCGCGATTATGTCTTCAGAATTTTTAATTTGGGAGGAAAGTTCAACTCCCTCGTCAATTGGTCCAGAAGATGCCAAAACGAGACGGTTCGCTGCAAAGCTTTGGACTGACCCGTCCTTCATGGCCCCTTCTTCCTCCAGTATCTTCATATCTTGAGCGCTCGCCGATAAGAACACATCGACTGGAGCACCTTGTTGAATCTGGTTCCGCAATTTGCTCGATGAGCCGAAGTTGAACACGAGGTCCACTTCTGGATGTTTCCGCTCGAATTCCGTTTCCACCTGCTGCATCACGTCCGTCAAACTGGAAGCTGAAGAGATGAACAGCTCATCGCTAGAATCCGCAGAAGTCTTGTCGCATGACGACAGCAACAACACCGCCGAACAGAATACGATCAACTTTCTCATAAACCCTCATCCCCTTTCCCGCCGAACGTTATGTATTTCCATATGCGTTACTTAAATGATGGACTTTTAAGCCGTTTTCACCTATCAGGGAATTCCCTGTTTCGGTTAAGGAATGTTCCTAGCCCAGAAATTCACGATAATCTGCGTGCTATACTGAAAAAAAAACGAGAGGATGATCGACTATGCCATCAGGTCCATCACTACGCCAACTCCATGCACACCACGCAATCCATCAAGGAGGATTAACAGGAGCCATTACGAAAACACAGGAAATGGAAGACTTGCTGCGGGCGAAGGAATTCGAAGTCGCACGACAGGCAGCTGATCACTTAGTAGAATATTGGGAAACACGTGTCATCAGCCACGCTGACTCTGAAGAAGACGGCTTTTACCGGGAAATGCTTCAACAAGACCCAACACTGGAAGAAGCAGTTGTGAAATTGACACGCGACCACGATTTGCTTCGAATTATTGTAGCGGACATTAAAGAAATGCTTGTCGAGGAAAGTTTAACATATGAAGTGATGCAGCAATTCCATGCGTTGCTTGTCGTCAACGCGATACATAGCCGTGATGAGGAACGCATGCTGCTTGAGGAGCCGTCGAAATGACCCGGCTTCATGGGGAAACGCACGAGTCGATCGGCAGAAATGACCCATGTCACTGTGGCAGCGGCAAGAAGTTCAAGAAATGCTGTGAAAAGAATGTAGCCCAGGAGCAGCTGATGCAAGAACAGAACACTGCGCTACAGAAAGTTCTTCAAGCATTTTTCAAGAATCACCCGCGTCCTTCGGAACAAAAGGAATTACTTGCATGGAAAGATAAGACGGAAAACCTTCTTGTCCCACTTTACGGAGAGGAAAAATCCGGTGGAATCATCGGGGATACGTTTTTCTTCTCGGAGCACGTCGATGTTTGGAATGACTTCATCAAGCAACAAGTCGCACGTGAAGAACGCACACAAATCCAGCGCGTGCTCAGCTCTTGGATAGATCCCGTTTTTCTTATCGGGGAAATCCTTTCGATTACGAACTACCGTGCAGAGATGCGCGATCTTCTCTCCGAAAAAGTTTATGAAATCGACGTCAACGAATCGTTTCCAGTCGACAACGGGAATCTTGCGCTCGGGTTTTATTTACCAGATGCGCGCATGAACGACCGTTTCCTAATGACGCTTAACAGTATCACGGTGACGGTTGAGACGAAGACAGAAACAATCGGCAAACTAAAAGACATGTACAGCACTTCCGAAACGACTTCATCGCAGGAATTTTACCGCCGCAACTTAATACCGATTTATCAAATGTTCAGCAGCGGAATCCGCAGTAGACACGAAGTTCCAGAAGATGTCTTGGAAACGGTCCGGTCGCTCGAACTGTTCATGATCGAACACGACTTGAAAAGTGATGAGCTGATCGAAACATTCTTCCATCACATCGAGCCGCTTCCGTCCGTTCCTGAAGCGGCAATAGCTGGAGCAATCCAGTTCAGCATCGAACAGAACCTCTTGCAGTTCGGCTGGTCACTCCAACAGTTGGCAGAACAGTTCGAAGTCGAGCAGGAAGCCATCCAGGATTTCGCAGATACTTTACGCATATTTTATGATGAGGTGATCGCCGGACAGGAGAAAGAAGCTGCATATGCGTTCGAAGTCGGTACCAATCCGAAAACGAATGAGCTGCAGAACTGGCAGCTGTTCATGCATTTGAAGAATGCGGCAATTACAAGCGAGTCTGCACTGAAACGCCAAATGGAATACTATCATGCGAAACCATACGAACCGAAGTCTGATGCTGAAAAAGCGCAGTTAACGGCGTATGAACTATACGCTATGAACCGTGATGATCGAGACAGCGACCGTATCAAAGCAATTCAGCAGCTCGCTCCCCAACTGACGGACGGATTCTTGCTTTCTGCTGAAGCCGAGACGGACTTCATGGAAAAAGAAGCACTTCTGAAAGAAGCGATTCGACACGGGCAAGCCTATTACGAAAAAGAAATGGATATACCTTGGCTCTACATCGCGAATCGGCCATATTTACGTGCAATTTTCTTGCTTGGTGTCCATTACTGGGCACAAAGAGAGCATCAGCAAGCATTCGCTGAGTTCCAAAAGCTTCTGCAACTTAACCCTGGCGATCATCAAGGCGCTCGTTACTTGGCTATTTCATCACTGATTGTGCTCGGGAAATTCGAAGAAGCCGAAAGCTTAATCGCGCATTACGAAGACGCTTACGCTGACAATGCATTTTATTCCTGGTTCAAGTGGCTCATCCAACGAGAGCAGGATCTCCACTCACGTGCTACGCAGGAATTATACGAGGAAGCGGTCGAGCAAAATCCATACGTCAAAAAGTATGTAGAAAGACGGCTGGATGTATTGCCGTATCCGCTTTCTGCCATCATTACGCCACGTTCACCCGAAGAAGCTCGTTTGATCTGGTCGTTTTTAGCACCTGCTTTGATGAAAAATTAAACCAGCCAAAAAACGGCCGCTGAAGATTAATCTACTTCAGCGGCCGTGCTATTTTGACTCCTAGCTATTGATCGAATTTGTTTGGCGGTCATCCTTTGCCGTATCGAAATTCCCTTCACCTACACGTCTTCGGATTTCCTCTTCCCTCAACTTCTGGCCGATTGGACCGGTCGGCAAATCACTTGCGCCTTGCTCTACTTCCACCCGTTCCACACGTGCAAAGCCTGCATTAGTCCTTCTACCGATTGCTTCCCGCTCCGTCCGGCTCGTATACTGTTCTTCTGGCTTGTTTTCAATTGGCACCTCAGATTCCTCCCTCACTTTTACGTTACAAATGCCCGTTTTCAGCAGTTACTAAACAAGTTCTTCAACCGACCGAATGATCACTTCCGAAGAAGTTCCGGAACATTTGAATGGTCGTATCGCGGTTCATCGAAGAAATCGAAGTCGTCAGCGGAATCCCTTTCGGACAAGATTCCACACAGTTCTGCGCCATGCCGCAAAGCTGGATACCGCCAGGTCCCATTAGCAAGTTCAGCCGCTCATCGCGATTCATCGACCCGGTCGGATGTGCATTCATCAAACGCACTTGAGAAATCGGTGCTGCGCCGATAAAGTCCGATTTGTCATTGACATTCGGACAAGCTTCCAAACAAACTCCACATGTCATACACTTCGCCAATTCATATGCCCACTGCCGTTTTCGTTCAGGCATCCTTGGACCTTCCCCTAACTCATACGTACCATCGATTGGAATCCATGCTTTCAATCGCTTCAATGTATCGAACATTGTACTGCGGTCGACGATTAAGTCACGGACAACTGGGAACGTCTTCATTGGCTGCAGGCGGATCGGCTGCTCAAGCTGGTCGACAAGTGCCGTGCATGATTGGCGTGCTTTGCCGTTGATTACCATCGAACAAGCCCCACAAACTTCCTCGAGGCAATTCATATCCCACGCGACCGGCGTCGTCATCTTCCCTTCCACATTGATTGGGTTCCGGCGAATCTCCATCAAGGCAGATATGACGTTCATATTTTGCCTGTACGGCAGTTCAAACTTCTCAAAATATGGCTTATCTTCCGGCCGATCTCTTCGTTCAATTTCCAATTTGACTGTTTTAGCGCTGCTTCCCATCCCTTTCCCCCTCCCGTTTAGATCGATTCATTCTATTCTCCAAAAGTATAGCATAAATTTTCTGATAATTAAAACATGGAAATCTGGAGAAAAAGAGAAAACTTGAGCTGAATCAAGGTTTTTTCTGTTTTTTTGTTGTATTCTGAATATAGATGGTATAACGAATAAAAAGGAGGAGTTTTTCATGGAAGAAAAGAAATACCCTGCTTATGATTGGTTCAAGGATGTCGACCGGATGATCAACGAAGGACTCGGCAGCGGTTCTGTGAAGCCCGAATACTCGGATGCCCACTTAAGGTTGAAGGAAAAGGAACTGTGGATGCGCAAAGAATTAAGAGAGAAATTAGATAAGAATAAAAGCGTTAAGCAATAATTGCTTTCGCTGTACGAAAAAAGGCTGACCGCTTATCGTAGCGGCCAGCCTTTTCATTTGCTTGTCTCTTATTTGCGGATTGTTTTCAATGCAGTCGCCCAAGGGATGACCTGGTCCAACATTTGGTTAACGGAATCAGCTTGGACTGGAGCTGCTTTCAATTCTGCACCATTTTCGAAATCCGTGAACAGTGAAAGTGCCGGATGAACACGTACATCCGCAACTTGCAGCTCTCCAAGGATGCCGCGCAAGTGTTCTGCTGCACGCGCGCCGCCTACTGAACCGTAAGAAACGATTCCGGCTGCTTTATTGCCCCACTCATCGCGCAGATAGTCGAGTGCGTTTTTCAATGAAGCTGAGATGGAGTGGTTGTACTCCTGAACGACGAAGACAAAGCCGTCCTGTGCTGCTACTGCTTCTGACCAGCCGGCTGCGCCCGAAGCATCTCCGCCGTTTTCGCCCAGCAATGGCAATTTATAATCAGCGATGTCGATGATCGTGTAGTTCGCATCTCCACGCTTGTCAGCTAACTCTTTTACCCAGTTCCCTACTTGTGGGCTCAAACGTCCCTCACGTGTCGATCCTAAGACAATACCGATATTCATTTTTTCCATTGTTATTTCCTCCTCATGTTGTGGTGCTTGCTTGCCGAATAATTTATCGAGCAATCCCATTTCATTCTTCCTCCTTCAATGCAAAACCATAAATCTCGGATTCGAGGTATATGGTTAAAAAAATAAAAGATTTATTTATCTTTGATTCGAGATAAATATAACACAGGTAATTGAAAGAGTCAACCTTTTGATTTCGAACTTGTTTTCACATCTGGAAAACAATCAAAAACCGCACCGTATCACTTCTGCAAGTGATGCGGTACGGAAAGATCTTAAATGACGCCCATGAAGATGGAAATGACTAACAATACAATGCTGAATCCCCACATGATCAATAACGAATAGCGGATGTGACGGCCCATTTCGAGGCCTGCCAGTCCGAGTGCCAGCCAAAGTGCCGGTGAGAATGGACTAACGAACGTTCCGATGATGTTACCGATGATCATCGCGTAAGCTGTGGACAATGAAGCGACTCCAGCAGTTGCTGCAACTTGTTCAACAATCGGGAACAATGCAAAGTAATACGCATCGGTGCTCAACAGTAAATCGAATGGAACACCGAAGAACCCAATGATTAAGTGAAGGTAAGGAATAACGAATGCCGGTAAAATCGTCACCAGATCGGTAGCGATCGAATCAAGCATCAACGTGCCATTCAAAATTCCAAGGAATGAGCCGGCTGCCAGGATGATGGCGGCCATAAGCAAAGCGTTCGGAGCATGATCTTTGATTCGCTCCATCTGGTCTTTCATATTCGGATAATTCAGCGGTAATGCAACACTGACACCAATCATGAACGTGAAACCGGCAGGAACGATGCCCCAGACAAGTACACCGATGACAGCAAGTGCCAAAAGCGTATTTAGCCATAATAGTTTCGGTCTGCGAAGAGCAGCCGCTTTCATAGAAGCCGCATCCTGTGCTCCATCAACTGGAGCTGCAGCGTCTTCGAATAGCTTTTCATTGAAGTCTCCTCGTTTGGCAATCAACCGTTTTTCACGGATGGCAAGTAAGACTGCGAGCCCTACAAGCAAGACAAGACCGATGATCTGCACCTTGATCAGTGGACGCCAAAGTTCAGTGACCTCCATTCCCAGGACAGCAGCAGTTCGCCCAAGTGGACCTGCCCATGGCAGCATATTCATGATACTCGCGGACGTACCGACGAGCAGCAGCAACAGATACGGATTCATTTTCAACCGTTTATAAAGCGGCAGTAAAGCCGGAATCGTAATAAGGAAAGTAGAAGCGCCTGAGCCATCCAATTGTGCGACAGCAGCGATTAAAACTGTGCCGACTGCGACAGCGATGACATTTCCTTTTGACACTTCAATCATTTTATTGATCAGCGGATCGAACAACCCCACATCCTGCATGATGCCAAAGAAAAGAATGGCAAAGATGAACATAATGACGACACTCATTACATCACTGATGCCATCATTAAAGAATACGCCGATTTCAGCAAAACTGAAGCCTGCCACAAACGCTGCCACGATCGGAACGAGCACTAGTGCAACGATTGGCGTGATTTTATTGCTGATCAAAAGGGCGACAATTGCGACAATTGTCAGCAAACCGATAATACTTAACATAATCTTTCCCCCTAATGTAAAAAAATAAACTGAAGGAAAAGGCGATGAAAACGCATACAATCTATGCGGTTCATGAAAAAAACCTTCCCCGTTAAATGATAGATTTCAATTTAACATGAAAGGATTTGGGAAATAAGCTTATTCAATTTAACGAACTAATGGTTTTTCTGCTCTTTTTGTTCATTTTGTCCATGGGATGTAACGGCGTTCCGGCCGGCCGATTTCTCCGTAATTCAATTGGGCTTTCGCTTCGCCTGCTGCTACGAGGTGCTCCAAATAACGGCGGGCTGTCGAGCGGCTGACTCCGACCGCCTTCCCCATCTCCATTGCATTAATACCACCTTCCCCTGCCTCCTGCAAAGTGGCGATAACGTCTTGAAGTGTCAGACGATCGATTCCTTTCGGCAGTGCTTCCGGATATTCATCAGTGGTTCTTCCTGCTTTCCGGACGCCGATGAGCCGATCAATTTCAGCTTGCTCCAACGTTTTTCTTGATGTGAACAGGTTCTTCTGTTCACGAAAGCGGAGCAGCGCCGATTCGATTCTGCCGAAATCGGGCGGTTTAACGATGTAATCGAAGACTCCGCCGTTCAGTGCTTCTGCGACTGTTGCGGTTTCGTTCGCTGCTGACAATATGATGATGCCTATCTGCTTGGACTTGCCACGGATTTCCCAAAGCAATTGGAGGCCGTGCCGATCCGGGATAAAGACATCGAGCAACACCAAATCAGGAAGCGTTGCCTTTTCGAGAAAAGCCAACGCTTCCTGCCCTGTCTTGGCAATAGCGGCTACATAGAACCCCTCTACTTGTTCCACGAGCTGCTGGTTGATTTCCGCTACCCGGAAATCATCTTCAATTATTAGTACGTGCAATTCTTTCAACGTCATTTACTTCCCTCCTTCGGCATGGAAACTACAAAGCATGCCCCGCCAAGGTCACTTTCTTCCACATATACAGCCCCGCCGGCTCGCAGCACGAGCTGTTTCACCGTACTTAAGCCATAGCCACGGTCAACTCCTTGCTTCGACGAAAAGCCTTGCTCGAACAGATGGCTTTCTTCACCACCCGAGAAGCCTTTTCCGGAATCATCAATCTCCAAAATTATCTCTTCGCCGATATCAGTGAAATAGAGCGAAATGAAACGTTGGTCGGTCGGCTGTTCTTTCACCGATTCAATAGCGTTATCCACCAAGTTCCCGATCGCTGAAAGCAGTGCATCCCGCTGAACGTCAGACAAAGGAAATTCAAGCCGACTGTCGGGATCGATTGTCAACTCGATTTGCTGTTCACTCGCCTGATTGATCTTCCCGATCAGAATTCCGCTGACGAGAAGATCTGCCACTTTATCGATCAAGCGCCGGATCCACTCCTGCTGCGTATCTTGCTCCATCTGGATGAAATCGTACACTTCCTGTTTTTTGTCCAAATACAGAAGTCCCGAGATAGTATAAAGTTTATTTGAAAATTCATGGGTCTGTGCCCTCAGTGCATTGGCGTATTGTTTAACTTGTGACAATTCCTTGGTCAGTTGTTCAATTTCATCTTTGTTGCGGAATGTCGAAACTGCTCCGACGAGCGCACCTTCATAATAAATCGGACGTGAATTTACATACACTTCTTTATTGCCATACACTTTCTCCTGATTGTCCATACTCTTTTTTGTCTTCAGGATTTCCACCAAATCCGAATTCGGCAACACTTCGCGAATCGGTTTTCCGATCAACGATACTTCTGAAGATCTGTCCAACAACAGCAGACTTTGTGCTCTTTCATTCAATAACGTAATTTCGCCCTTGTCGTTGACCGCGATGATTCCTTCGAGCGTCGATTGCAGAATCGTTTCTCTTTGGAATAAAAGATGGGAAATTTCTTCGGGTTCGAGGCCATACAAAATCCGTTTGATGTAATTTGCGATTCCGATCGCCATTAAAAGTGCAGCAAGGCCTACGACTGCGAGTGTCAGCCAAATTTCCTGGCTATAATCGCCGATTAGTTCCTGGATATCTTCTGCAAGAAAACCGACAGATACCACGCCGATCACTTCGCCGTCTGAACGAATCGGGACTTTTGCCCGCAGCGACCGGCCGAGTGATCCAGCTGCTTCTGAAACGTAGGATTCACCATTAAGAAGCGCACGTTCATTATCTTCCCCGACCATCCGCTCACCGATCTGCTCAGGGTTGGGATGGGAATACCGGATCTGCTCCCGATTACCCACGACGATAAATTCAGCACGGGTTGCCTCCAAGACCGGTGCAACAAGCGGTTGAATAACCGACGATGGGTCTTCTTCATCAAAAGCTGCTCCGATATCGGGATTAAGTGCGATGCTTTCAGCTACACCCAATGCCTGCTCACCCAGCTGGCTCTCGAGCGTGTCCGTCAAAAAATAATGCAGGAAAAGACCGATAACAAAAACAGTGGAGATGACTAGAAAGCCGATCAGGCCGATCATCCGCATTTTCAAATTCAAGCGGCTGCGCGAAGGCACAAATGGCTTTTTTTCATGAAACTTCCGAAGTCGATCCATACAGCTTCCCCTCTCAACCCATTCCTATTTGTCCTTTTGTCATCATACCATATCGCTCTTTATCCCTTTGACTGACAGAAGTGCTTCAATACATAAGAAAACCTGCGCTCAAAATGAAGTTCATTTTGAACGCAGGTGATTGTTACAGTGCAGCTTTCACCACTTTGCGGTAATAACCGACCGTCAGGAACGCGAACATCAGATAGATCAGTGTATAGGCCGCGAGCGCGATGATTGTCGGCACCGCGATGTCCGTCTGGAAGAAATACGATGCGACGTTGATGGCGAACAGCGAATGGACAAGGCCAACTATGAGGGGCAGTCCGAAGACGAAAAGCTGTTTGCGGATGATGCCGCGCATGATTTCGCCCACTGAGAACCCGAGCTGGCGGAGAGTTTCGTAGCTCTTCTTCTCCTGCTCCGCTTCTGTCATCTGCTTGAAGTACAGGATGCTGCCCGTCGAGATGAGGAAAACAAGTCCAAGGAACCCGGCGATGAAAATCAGCATCCCGTTCGCCTGAAGCGCTTCCTGATAGGAGGAATAATAATCGACGTGCGGCCCTCTCGACGTGTATTTCCCCTGCTGATAGATCGCCGAAGCCGCTGCCACCTGTTCTTCGTCCGTGATATGGAAGCCGTCGATCCGCTGAAGAGCGACGTCTTCTCCGGCAAGGGAAGCCTTCAATTGGCTGTAAGTCGCTTCATCCACGACAAGCTGCGAAGTGAACGACGACCAATTGATGACATTGCCATCTCCGACTTCAGTGACTGAAACCGCCGTCTCGTTGTCGTCATTGAAATGGATATTGACCGGCAGGGAAACTGCATCGATGAACAGAGACGCGGAAGAAGTCGTGTGGAAACTCGCAGTTCCTGAAGCAGGTGCATCTATATCGATGCCCGCTTGGCGGAGGGCTTCGTCACTGACGACTGACAGACGCATGTCGTATGGGGAACTCGATACAGGCAATGCCCCGTTCTCGAACCCTCCGACCGCTACGACCGTCTCCATGATGCCACGTTCGTACGCGATGCCGCTCTCTTCAAGCTCCCGGCTGATCTCATCCGCTCCCGCCGCATCGTCTTCGAACATGAAGTCGAACGGCATCATCGCCCCAGTTTCTTTTTCGGTTGCATAATAATAGGAGTATGACACGGCAATCATCGTCAACGTCATGGCGGACAGGATCGTAATGGCTGTCAATGAATTGGCGTTGCCTTTCATCCGGTGCATGAGCGGCGCCAGCGATAAGCTGTTCACAAGGCCCAGATGGCCGTCATGGCGTTTCCTGATTTTGTAGAGCACCCAGCTGATCGTCACCCGGAAAATCAGGTACGTTCCCGGAATGATCGCCGCCAGCACGAGGAACATATTCAGAAACAGCTGTTCGTTCAGCATTTGCGTGGACAGCCAGTAAGAGAAGCCGATCAGGCCGGCCCCAAGCAATGCAAGGACGGCCGATTTGGCTGTGGACGGCTGCTTCGGATGCTCCCCTTTTTTCTGTGACGAAAACAATGCCAGTAGCGAACTTCGGTAGACGGTGAAAACCATCTGGATAGTCGTCAGGAGGAAAATGACGAAAAACAGCGCAATCGTCTGGATGATCGCAGTTGCGGAGAACGTCAATTCGATGATCGTCTCAAGTCCGATCAATTTGAGGAGCAGCAGCAGGAAGACACGTGACACAAGAAGGCCGACTGCAATCCCGATGACGAGAGCCCCGGCTCCCAGCAGCAGGTTTTCTGCCGCCAGTATCTTTGCAACCGTGTTCTTTTGGAGTCCGATCAACTGGAAGAGGCCGATTTCCTGGCTTCTCCGTGTCAGGAAAATCGCGTTCGCATACACGACGAAGATCCCCGCAATCAACAGCACAAGCACGCCTGCAATCTGGAACGAAGTCGTCATGGAATTGCCGCCCTGCTCCACAATGACAGGTGTATGCTGGAGCGTCGCAAAGACGAAATACATCACGACGCTCGAAATCAATGCGAAGAAATACAGATAATACAGTTTAAGGTTTTTCCGCATGCTGCGGAGGACAAGGTCAAAGAGCGTCAACGCTGTCACCTCCGAGCACGGCCTGGACATTGAGGATCTCCTGGAAGAATGCCTGGCGTGTCTTTGCTCCTTTGTATAGCTCTGAATAGATCTGGCCATCTTTCAGGAAGGCCACACGGCTGCAATAACTCGACGCGAGCGGATCGTGTGTGACCATCATGATCGTCACGCTGCGCTGTTCGTTGACGTCCGCCAGATTGCCGAGAAGCGAGGAAGCCGATTTCGAATCGAGCGCGCCTGTCGGCTCGTCCGCAAATACCATGGACGGCTGATTGATGAGTGCGCGTGCAGCGGCTGTGCGCTGTTTCTGGCCGCCGGAGATTTCATGCGGATATTTGTCCGCAAGCTCCGTAATGCCGAGGCTGTCCGCGATCGTCTGGAATTCGTCCTCCGCCTTCTTGTTGCCGCGCTTTCCGAGGGTTACGGGAAGAAGGATATTTTCTTTCACTGTCAATGTATCAAGCAGGTTGTAATCCTGGAAAATGAAGCCGAGCTGGCTGCGCCGGAACGCCGCCATTTTCGCATCGCGCATTTTTGAAATGTCCGAGCCGCCGATCAGGATCGTTCCTTCCGTCGCGCGGTCGATGGTGGCAAGCACATTGAGCAGTGTCGTCTTGCCGGACCCCGACGGACCCATGATGCCGATGAACTCCCCTTCCTCCACACGCAGATCGATCCCTTTCAGCACCTGCTGGACGTTGCTTCTCGTACCAAATGATTTGCGCACGTTCTGTGCATGCAAAGCCGTCGTTTCCTGCGCCTTCATTTTTCTCATCATGATTGCCTCCCTGTTTTCTATTGCCTTCATCTTACCGCGCCCCTTGCGGCCGGTCGTTTGATTCACATGACATTCAGGGAGCCCAACATGACAATCTTGTCACTTGCGGATCCGGTCAAACTCATTGGAATGGGAAAACACCATTTCCATTGTCGTCCCGCCTGGCGGATCCGAATGTGCAGCGAGCCGGATGCCGATCCGCTCAGAGACCGTTTTGGCCAAATACAGCCCGAGGCCGGTCGCTGCGTTCTGGATGCGGCCCGTGCTTCCCGTGAACCCTTTGTCGAAAATGCGCGGCATGTCGTGCGGAGCGATGCCCGGCCCTTCATCGGAAATGGACAGAACAATTCGGCCCGCTTCCGTTTCGGCTGCTGTGATCGTAATCGTCCCGCCTTCCGCAGTGTATTTGACGGCATTCGTCAATATCTGCCGCACGACGAAACGCGCCCACTTGCGGTCGGTGGTAACACTGGAATCAAGGTCATCCATTTCGATCGCAATGTTCTTCTCCCGGCACCAGGCCATCAATTCGCGGACTTCAGGAGACACGACGCTTTTGACTTCGACCACTTCCAGGGCATAATCCGTTTCGAGTGACGGCAGCCGGGATATGTATAATTGCTGGTCGATGAGCAAATGCAGCCGCAGCCACTCGGAATCAATACGGCGCATCGCCGGCAGCTCCCTGTTCGCGTCCAATATCAATTTCATCGCGGTCAAAGGCGCTTTCGCCTCGTGCACCCAGGCAGCGATATAATCGCCCTGCACGACCGTTTCCCTCCGCAATTCATTCACCTTCTCCGCCTGGGACCTGCTCGTCTCCACGAGCATCTCATTCACCGCTTCATCGCGCCGGTAAACCCCTTCCGGCAGCGCTTCGTACCAGTCATCCGGCATCTCTTCGAGCAAACTCTCCAATTGCTTCACGTAAACCGTTTCTTTCCGGTAGCGCCAGTAAAGGAAAACGGCAAAACCGAAGAGCAGCAGGCCGTTCAGATAAAGCGCGGAAGAAAGCGTCACCGACAGACCCGGATCGATCCACAGCAGCACGTCCACAGTAAGCAGCAGCAGGAGGAAGCAGGCGATCCAGCTCTTCATATCCTGTAAATAGCGGACAAACATCCCATTCCCTCCTTCTATAATGTGACTGCCACGTAGCCGAGCCCTTTTTTCGTCAGGATCGCTTCGCCGAGCCCGAGTTCGGCCAGCTTCTGCCGGAGACGGGTGACATTGACCGTGAGCGTATTGTCGTTGACGAAACGCTCATCGTCCCATAATTTTCGGATTAGGTCGTCGCGCGAAACAATCTCGTTTTTCGCTTCGACGAGGACGGCCAGAATGAAGAACTCATTTTTCGTCAGCTCGACGTCCACACCTTCTTTCCGGATGATGCCGCGTTTCAGGTCAAGCACCGCTCCGTTCCATTCGATCACGTCTGACACCTCGTCACCATATGAATAGACGCGGCGCAGAACCGCCTGGATCTTCGCCACCAGCACATCGGTATGGAACGGCTTTTGCACATAATCATCCGCCCCCATCCCCATGGCCATGACCATATCCATCGGATGGTCGCGCGACGACAGGAAGATGATCGGCACTTTTGAGATGGCCCGGATTTCCCGGCACCAATGAAAACCGTCATAAACGGGCAATTGGATATCCATGATGACGAGATGCGGCTCTTCCGAAACGAAGCTTCCCACGACGTCCTTGAAATCCGCCGGCCCCGTCACCCGCAATCCGTACTTCCCGAGCGATTCCTTCACCGATTCGAAAATCGCCGCATCGTCCTCCACAATAAACACATTCATTTCCATCCCGCGCACATCTCCTCTTTTTCCTGATAAAGGTAGTATACCAAACTGAAATGACAAGAAAACATCTGAGCGGCTGAACGTCCCGAAACGTGCCCCGACAGACGTTCCGGCGCCGGTACGGTATAATGAAAGGACACATACGATCCAGGCGGGGGTCTGTCCCGCCATTTCCAAAATGGGATTTCTTTCAGGAGTGATGCCATCCGTGCCGGAAAACAACGAAAACCTTCTGTACATCAGCAGCGGCCTGACCGTCATCTCGTCATTCATGATGGGGATGGTCGACGCCTATACCTTCATGCAGCAGAGCGGCGCATTTGCAAGTGCGCAGACCGGGAACCTTGTCATTTTGAGCGTCAAGGCGTTCTCCGGTGAATGGGCGCAAATGCTGAGCCATCTGTGGACCTTTGCCGGATTTGCCATCGGCGCTTTTGCGGGCGAAGCGATAAACGAACGGTCAAAAGACAAAGGAATCAGATCGTACCGCCATTATTTGCTCATCCGGGTCATTGTGCTCTTTGCGCTTGCGTTCTTCCAGGAGCAGATTACCGGGGCGGTCATGCTCGTGATACTCGGAACTCTTGCGGGATATGAACTCACCGTCTTCCGTAAATTCCGGGGAACGGCCGTCAATAACGCCATCATGAGCGGCAATGTAAAGAATATGATGAACGACCTTTATCATTATGTATTCAATAAAGATAAAGGAGCCAAGACGCGTGTCATCAACCTGGCTGCCATCATCTTTATTTTCATGCTGGGCGCCGGCGTCGGGACGCTGCTCACTTTATTGCATCCCAGCTGGGCGCTGTGGGCGGCATGCATCATTGCGGCCCTGGCCTATTTCTGGATGCTTTCCCCGGCGACCCGGACGTTCGAATGAATATGCGCTGCGGCCCGACAAACAGAAAGCGGGCGTCTTCACTGAAGAAGACGCCCGCTTTTTCGTGGCCGGAGGATCAGACCGCCAGTTCCGTTCCCAAAAATTCCTGCATTCTCTGCGCATGCTTATCGAGCATGATCTGCCCGGTTTTTACGCCTTCCGCACGCAGCACTTCGATGTTCTGCATCAGGAATTCGTCGCTGCCGACAACATAGAACAGGCCGTCCTGATCCGCTGCCAGTTCTTTTACTGCCGCATAGTAATCTGCACGGTTGTCGACGAACTCTGCCGTGAAGTTCTTGTCAGGCGCTGAAGTGAACAGCTCTGTGAACAAAAACTCTTTGGATGAATCGACATTCAGCGAATGGATGCGGTTGACGTTATCCGCACGCTCGAAATAATCCAGTACGAGCGGTCTGAAAGTGGCCAGGCCGACTCCCGCTGAAAGAAGATAGACATTCTTGTCTTCACGCTTCAGCGGCACGTTCGAATGAGTTTTGAAAATCGCCACTTCCCCGCCGACGCCAAGGTCGCGCAGGATCGATTTGAATTCTGAGCACTCCTCTTTGATGCGCGTCGTGATACCGACGTATTTTTCGTTCGGCAACGTCGAGATCGACATATGGCGGATAAGGCTGCGGTTCGGCTTTTCGCCTTCGTTGAACCCTCTCAAGGCCAAATGGAGATGCGAACCTTCTTCCCATGTATAACCTTCCGGGCAGTCGAGCATGAAAGTTTTCACTTCAGGTGATTCATCGATAATCTGATTTATTTTCGTCCAGTAAATTTGCATTGGATTTCCCCCTCGTTCAATTGAGTTCCTTCATCTGCTTTCAGTATACACTAATTGAAAACTATTCTCAATTGAATGATATTGAATTATGGAAGTTGTTCTATGACAGAAAAAAGCAAATTGGACTGTCCGCTTTTTAGCTTATTCCTTTAAATTTCAGAATGTAATGGGTTGACTTTCATCTTTGTTGATGTAATATATAAATTACATTATGTAAGATATATATTACAAACGGCGGTGAATGGATGAAGAATAATGTAAAGAAATCGCGGATAAACAAGGACATCACCCAGGAGCAATTGGCAAAGCGGGTGGGTGCCACGAGACAAACGATCGGGTTGATCGAAAAAGGCGAATACAACCCGAGTCTTCATCTCCGTGTCGCCATTGCAAAAGAACTAGGAAAAACACTGGATGAATTATTTTGGGAGGTTGAGTAAAGATGAAATCATGGATATCTGTCCTATTGCCTGACGACGAATACAAAGAGAAAAAGATGATGCAATTTCTTTCGGAAGGAGCGGTCCTGCTTTTCATATCACTGATAGGCACACTTGTCGTCAGCAATTTCATCGTCTTGGACACAGAAACAATCCTCTTCCTGCATATCGCATTGTTTGCCGTTTATGTTCTCGGAAGGTACATCGTTTCAGGCATTGAATTCACGGATATCGTGACGGAGCAGGAATACCGGAAAGAACGCAGGGTAATCATTGTGAAATCCGCCGGCTTCACTGCCATTTTTATCCTGCTTTATTCTGCCATTAACGGGTTCCCGGCTGACATCTGGGGATGGCTCAACATTGGAGGCGTTTCGGTGTTGGCAGGGGTATTCATGTTTCCTGATCAACTTCATTTCCCTGAGACGTTCTTACAAAAAGAACAGGGATTTGACATAAATAATAAAACGAATCGGCCCGGAAAAGTCGCCTTCCTGACTTCTTCGGGCTATTATCTTTCACTGATTTTCAGTCATCATCTTAATCAAGAGTTGAGCATACAATGGTTAACCATGAATTTAATTGACTTAATAGACGGAGACAATACAATAAAAGCAATGATCCCAGATTCATAACGGGCAGATTCTTTCGGCCAATGGCGGATTGGCATCCGTGCGGTAAAATCAGCATAACTCTTATAAAATTGAACCCTGAATGGAAAGCGCTTGAAAAAGCGGCTTTCATTCATGGTTCTTTTTTAAGGAAATACATTTATTTCAGGCTCTGCCGCATCCCGGCAGCCTTTATTGATCTGCGTCTTCTTATTGATCTGAATCGTGCCAAGGAGTATAAATCCGCCCAGTGTCAGTATCCAATACGAAATCAATTTCCGGAAATTTCGAAGGAGGAATGTGTTCAAATCGGTGGAGTCTGCAAAATACATCCGCAAAGCCCCTGGGATCGAACGACAGACGGGCTGTTTCACGGTACATCCTTATCAACTGCTTCCTGGAGCATTTCTTCCCGCTCAGGAAAGCGCGGCCGTAATTAGCCGTCAATCTCAATGATCGTGTCATCATGCCTGGTTGCTAGCCGGCTGTATAGCTTAGATTTTCAACTCTTCGATCGGCTGCACAAGAATCCCTGCATCGAGAGCATGTGAGCCGATGTCGCCTGCAAACCATAGTTCCCGTTCAATATAACCGTCTTCATCATCAATCACTTCCGCAAAACCGGTTATCCCAAAATGACCGGGAACGGCTATCCCCCACTCGGTTGTCCATTTTCTCCACTTTCCTTTTCATTTCCCGGACTTTCTTTTTGTCCATATTCTATTCTCCCTCCCGATCAATTCAGAATCATCATTTACTGTGCCCCTCCGACACTGGATCAGTTTTTTTTACAAGTGCAAGCAGCAGGATCATCCCGATGATGCACGCGGTGCCGAGCCATTGATAAACACCGAATGGCTCATGCAGCCAGAATACTGTCGTTAATACGGCAGCGAGCGGTTCGAGGCTGCTGAGAAGGCTCGTTTCCTTTGGGGAAAGGCTCTGCAGGCTTTCGATGTAAAACCAGAACGCGAGCATCGTGCCGAACAGGATGACGAACAGGAGATACACGTATACTTCCAGTGTAAAACTCGCAAAATCTGCTTGCCACGGCGGTCGGACCACACTCAGTGCCAGCCCCCCGATGATCATTGCCCATCCCACAATGACCATGGAGTCGAAACGGGCCAGGAGCGGAATGGCGTAGAGCGTATAGAATGCCAGCGCCACCGCTGACAGGACTCCCCAGATGACGGCCAGGAGCGGGACAGACAGACCTGAGAGGGAACCGTTCGTCAGCAAGAGGAAACAGCCACTGAGTGCAAGTGCCACCATGACACTGTCCATGCGCCTGAAGACGGTTTTCCGCCTCAGCACCAAGTAGATAATGATCATGACCGGCGCCAAATATTGGAGCAATGTTGCGACCGCCGCATTCCCTTGATTGATCGATGCCAAATATGTGTATTGGACCGCGAGCATCCCGAACAATCCGTAGATGACCAGTGACATTGCTGTGAACCGGGTCTTCCAGATGTCGAAAACCTGTGAGTCGCCGCTCCGGATGTATTGGATCGCCAGCAGCAGGACCCCCGCGATGAGCAGCCGGATCGTAACAAGCCAGTCAACATCGATTGCGTGCTGCTGGAACAGCTTCTGCGCCACCGTTCCGCCCACTCCCCAAAATATTGCACCGGAGATGACAAGAATCATGCCTTTCGTTCGTTTGTCCATATTCATTCCTTTCCGCACGCCACGCATCTGCGGTCGCGGTCGGCTTCCCCGTATATTCTCAATTCTTTTTCCTGTCCGCATACTTGGCAGTGTTCAAAATATATCTGCGGGAGAACTCCTGCTTCTGCCAGTGGCACCCATTGGTCTTCGTACAGTTTTTTTGTCATGCCGTAATCGATCAGGACAAGCTTGCCTTCTGAATCGATTCCGTAATTTCCGCTGTCTTTCAAATCGAATCCATCTAGGTTTTCACTTATTTCTGCGAGTGCTTGCCTTAAATCGGTAGTGATGCGCTGGTCTGCCTTCCAGTCCAAATCATATGTTTCACCATTTTGAAGCGGCAAAGCTTCATAGAAGGGCTGTACTGCAAATTTTCCGTTCACAAAGAGAATCGGTGCAATATTATTTGCGAGGTCCTTCGCCAATAAATCATTGTATATATTCTGTTCATTGACACTTTGCATGTACCCTAATTCATGCAGATGCTTCTTAACGACAACGTCTTCTATCCTATAAACTTTTCTCGTCGAGCCGATGCCGATGAAGTTTTCTTCATCGAATAAATCGACTGAACGCTGAGTAAACGCCACTATTGAAAACACGTTGTCGCCTCCTCGTATTTTTACATTTTCTCAGGCGCCGCTACTCCGAGCAGCCGCAATCCTTCTTTCAGCACAATAGTCACGGCTTCGACAAGCGCGAGACGTGCTGCCTGTTCCCCGTCTTCACCGAGAATTTTGACGCGCCCGTAGTAGGAATTGAATTCCTGTGAAAGTGCGATCAGGTATCTCGCGATTTGACCAGGTTCATTTTGTTCAAAACTGTTTCCTATGACATCCGGAAATGCCAGCAATAATTTGACGGCCGGCCAGCTGTACACGTCATTCAATGCGAGTGAACCGCCTTCAGAAGCACGCCCTGACGCTTTTGCAAGAATCGAGCATGCCCGTGCATGCGTGTACTGCACATATGGACCGGTCGCCCCTTCAAATGCGAGCATGTCTTCGAGCGAAAATTCGACGTTGTTCATCCGCTCATTTTTCAAGTCGTGGAAGATGATTGCGCCGATCCCGACGGTGCGGGCAATTTTCTGTTTATCCGCGATTGCCGGATTTTTCCTAGCGATACTTTCTTCCGCCATTGCAATGGCTTCGTTGATCACTTCTTGAAGCAGGACGACTTTCCCTTTCCGGGTCGACATTTTCTTGCCGTCTTTCAAAATGAATCCAAAGGGGACGTGGACCATATCGTTTGCCCAGCCGAAGCCCAGTTTCTCGAGCACGTGGAACAATTGCTTGAAGTGCAGCGACTGTTCCTGGCCGACAACATAGAGCGACCGGCTGAAATCGTATGTCTCCTGCCTGTACAGAGCCGCTGCCAAATCACGTGTGCCGTACAATGTTGCACCGTCCGATTTTCTGATGAGGAACGGCGGCAGATTATATTCCGTCAACTCGACCACGTCAGCGCCTTCCGACCGGCTCAGCAATTGTTTCTGTTCGAGCAAGTCGATCGCTGCTTCCATCTTATCATTATAAAATGCTTCGCCGGCGAAAGAATCGAAACGGATGCCAAGCATTTCGTAAATGCCGCCGAATTCCTGCAGCGACTCGTCCCGGAACCAGTTCCAGAGTGCCTGCGCTTCTGCGTTGCCATCCTCGAGCTGCTTGAACCATTTGCGCGCTTCGTCCTCCAGCTCCGGCTGATTGGCTGCACGCTCATGGAATTCGACATATAACTTCAGTAACTCCTGAATTGGTGATTGCTTGACCTTTTCTTCGCTGCCCCACAGCTTATATGCCGTAATGAGCTTACCGAACTGCGTACCCCAATCGCCGAGGTGATTAATCCGGACCGTCGCGTAACCGTTTTTCTCCGCAATGTTCGCCAGTGCGTTGCCGATGACCGTCGAGCGCAGATGGCCCATCGAAAAAGGCTTGGCGATGTTCGGAGAAGAAAAATCAAGCGTGACTGTCTTTCCTTCACCTGTTTTCAATTGCCCGTATGCAGCTCCGTCAGCCAATACTTTCTGTAATATGTAAGAACTGACCTTTCCTTTATCGAAAAAGGCATTCACATACGGCCCGTCTGAAACAATGCGATCGAATAGTGGGTGCTGCATGCGGGCGGCGAGTTCCAAAGCGATGACAGCCGGCGATTTTTTAAATTGTTTTGCCAGCGCGAAACAGGGAAATGCGAGATCCCCCTGTGTGTCGTGTTTCGGCTGTTCGGTCAGCGCATTGATTTCTTCCTCTGTCAGCATGCCGGCCAATTGCTCCGTGGTCATTTCTACAAATGCTTTCCGTAATTCCATCTCCATCTTCCCCTTTTCAGCAAAATAAAAAACCCCGCCTCTGTAATTCTACAGAGACGGGATTCCCCGCGGTACCACTCTTATTGTCCATATGAAAATGGACCCCTTCGAATACGGTAACGGGTCCTCCCCGGCAACGCCCTACTGCAATTTTTCAGGCCGCTTCTCAGAAGTGCGGTTCATCATGGCTTCAGCGCCGGGCTCCCACCGCCCCCCGGCTCGCTTTTTGCATCCAGTCATGATTACTCTCTTCGTCACAGAATTTGATATTTTCAGGTATGTTATATCAGATGTGTCGGAAAGTCAATCAGCGGATTTTTACAAACCTATTCAAAGTCCAAAAAAAAGACCAAAAGCAGACGATCGTCGCTTTCGGCCCTCCTTATCTTCTTTCTTATTTTCCTAGTTTCACCCGCTGCAAACGCAATGAGTTCAATACGACTGACACAGAGCTGAACGCCATTGCTGCGCCGGCTACCCACGGTGCAAGCAGTCCGACAGCAGCGATCGGGATGCCGACTGTGTTATAGGCGAATGCCCAGAACAGATTCTGCTTGATGTTGCGCATCGTTTTGCGGCTCATGATGATGGCATCCGCGATACTGTTCAGGTCGCCGCGGATCAACGTGATGTCCGCCGCTTCCATTGCCACATCCGTGCCTGTTCCGATGGCCATTCCGATATCAGCTGTCGCAAGAGCAGGGGCGTCATTGATACCGTCTCCGACCATCGCCACTTTCTTGCCTTGCTGCTGCAATTTCTTCACTTCTTCCGCTTTCCCTTCCGGAAGCACTTCCGCGATGACCTCATCGACACCGACTTCTTTGCCAATCGCCTGTGCCGTCCGTTCGTTGTCTCCTGTCATCATGATGACGCGGATCTTCATATCCTGGAGCCGGTGTATTGCGTCGCGGGACGTTTCTTTGATCGTATCCGCCACAGCCACGAGACCGGCATACTCGCCGTTGACAGCAGCGAGCATCGCTGTTTTGCCGTCGCTTTCCAGCTGCTCCATTTCAGGCAGGACCGGTTCGATATCGATCCCGTATTGCTGCATCAATTTACGTGTCCCCACAATGACGCCTTGCCCTGAAACGGTCGCTTGCACGCCGTATCCCGGAATGGCCTCGAAAAACTGGACTTTTCCGAGTTCGATGCCTTTGTCCTGGATCCCTTGCACGATCGCTTGGGCCAGCGGATGCTCGGATTGTTTTTCGGCTGCACCGATCAAGGACAGGAATTGCTCCTCATCTTGTCCGACAGCCAGTGAAACGTCCGTCAGCACCGGCTTACCGTGCGTGACCGTTCCCGTCTTATCGACAACAACCGTGTCGATGCTTTGGGTCTGTTCCAAATGCTCGCCACCTTTGAACAAGACACCCATTTCAGCTGAACGACCCGATCCGGCCATGATGGAAGTCGGTGTCGCGAGACCGAGTGCACACGGGCAGGCGATGACAAGCACCGCGATCAACACTTCAAGTGCCGGTGTAAAATCACCCGGCTTGACCAGGAAGAACCAGACAAGGAAAGTCAGAATCGCGATTCCGACAACGATCGGCACGAAGATCCCTGAAATCTTGTCCGCCATTCGCTGGATCGGCGCTTTCGTCCCCTGGGCGTCCTCGACCACTTTGATGATTTGGGCCAGTGCCGTATCACGCCCTACTTTCGTTGCTTTCATCCGGATGAAGCCGTTGCTGTTGATGGTCGAACCGTATAGTAAGTCGCCAGTAATTTTATCCACCGGCAGGCTTTCGCCTGTCAGCATCGATTCATCGATTGCCGTTGTCCCCTCCAACACTTCCCCGTCGACCGGGATTTTTTCACCAGGCTTTACAAGAATCGTATCTCCGATCACCACTTCTTCCAGCGGCACTTCCGTTTCGATTCCGTTGCGCAGGACCAGCGCCGTTTTTGCCTGAAGGCCCATCAATTTCTTGATCGCTTCAGATGAACGGCCTTTCGCTTTTGCTTCAAACAGTTTCCCCAGCACAATAAGCGTGATCAAGACCGCACTCGTCTCGAAATACAAATGCGCTGCATGGGGGGAACCGGCGTGTATGATCGCCTGATAGACACTATAGAAATAAGCGGCTGAAGTCCCCATCGCGACCAGCACGTCCATATTGGCGCTGCCGTTACGGAGTGACTTGTAAGCACCTACGTAAAACTGCTTGCCGATAATGAACTGGACCGGTGTCGCAAGCAGCATCTGGAACCACGGATTCATCAAGATTTCCGGGACGTATAAAAACGAAGTGAATGAAAAATGCGCGACCATCGTCCATAATAAAGGCAGAGATAAGAGGGCTGAAAAGATGAACTTCCGCTTTTGATCCTTGATCGCTTTTTCACGGTAATCGACTTGTTCGACATCATCCTGCTTCTGATGCGCACCGTAGCCGAGCTTCTCGACTTTGGCGATGATGTCCCCGATCGTCACTTCAGATGGATTAAATTCGATTGTCGCTTTTTCGAGTGCCAAGTTAACGTTCGCCACATCGATGCCGCTCATTCTGTTCAAACCTTTTTCGACACGCGTCGAACATGCTGCACACGTCATGCCCGTAATATCGAATTCCGCTTTCTGTTTGACGACACCATATCCCAGCGCATCGATCTTCTTCTCGAAGTCCGCTTCGTTCAGCTTCGCCGGATCATACTGGATGGATGACTTTTCAAGCGCCAAGTTGACGTTTGCTTTCTCAACCCCGTCCATCTTGCTGATGCCTTTTTCGATTCGTGTCGCACACGCTGCACACGTCATGCCGGTGATTTGGAAACTGGCTTCTTTCGTTTTGGTTGCCATGGTTGTTCTCCTCCTCCCACATACTACCTAGGGGTATATTTGTCTTAAAAAGAAAGGGTGCTGAGCGAGCACCCTTATACGACGTCGTATCCTTGGTCTTCGATCGTTTCCTTGATTTCGTTCATCGACGTTTTCGCGTCGTCATAGTTCACTGCCACTTGGCCATTTTCAAGATCGACTTTCACAGAAGATACCCCTTGAAGTCCGCCTACACTCGTCTCTACCGCTTTCACGCAATGTCCACATGACATGCCTTCAACTTTTAAAGTTTCATTCATTCTCTTTTCCTCCTCGAATTGTATTTACTTTACCCTACCATACCCCTGCAAGGTATCACAAGCTTAATGTTCATCTTACTTCGTCATCGTTTTCATGACATCCATCAATTCATTGATCGCTTCTTCACCTTTGTTTTCTTTAATCGCTTTTGCGACACAATGATGCGTATGGTCTTCCAGTAAGGCAAGTGACACTTTATTCATCGCTGCCTGGATCGCACTGACCTGATGAAGGATATCCACACAATAACGATCATTCTCCACCATCTGATGGACACCGCGTACTTGCCCTTCGATCCGTTTCAACCGGTTCAAAAGCTGCTGCTTGTTGGGTTGCACTGTCGATTTCATCGTTTCTTCCATTCGCCGGACCCCCCTATTCCTTATACCCTATACCCTATACCCTATACCCTATACCCTATACCCGTATTATACTAATGATTGTATTGTTCGTCAAAACAAAGGTTTTCTGATCCATTCAATAAAAAAAGCCACCCTTCATCAGGACGGCTTCTTACATCTCCCATATCTAATTTCAGCGATTGGACTGCGAGATTATTTTTTATCAGCGGATTTTTCTGCAGCAGCTTCTTTGTTGCTCTTACTCGTATACGGCTTAAAGCTCTTCGCCTTGTTCGAAGCCGACTTCCAGCGATTCCAGCCCTTCTTGCCGGTTCCTTGGCCGACGCCGCTTTTCTTCTTCTCTTTTGCCATTTCCATCACTCCATAACTATCTTGCATTATAGCATGATGACCCCGGCTTCGCACATTTTTCAATAGCGTTTCAAAACACTGCTCCAGAGAAGCGCACACAAAATCAACATCATTCGCTCCTTAAATCTCTTTGCGCGATGATTTGTACTCTTGAGCCAAGAAAGTGAATTGTCCTGCTTCAAAATCAAATACCGGTGTTACATCATATTCCGTTTTGTTGAGATTATCTATTCTCGATTCTTTAGAATCCTTTCTTTTCACGAGTCCCGGAGAAATCATTGGTATACTTATGAAAGCAGCTGAGACACAGCGCATACAAAGGACGGGATTAGTTGAAACGATTAACGCCGACAGGTGAATTCATCTATACATATGCTTATCATCAAGATGAGAAAGAATTATGCCAGCTGGAAATGCGCGCATTTTTCGGGAAAGACACTGAAGAAAAAATCTTGAAAAGTCCAATTGGCATCCACCCAAGCAGAAGCCCATTTATGAAAGTAAGGGTTGAAGTATTATTTGAAGGTGCGGAACTGGCTGATATTTTGAAGCAGGCCGCTGAAATGGATCTGGAAACTAACACGTTCAAAGTGATTTTCCCGAAAATCAATGGCCTCTCCACAGCTGAACAAGTGGATTTCGAGGGGAAACGTGAAATTGAACGGAAGGTTGGCGCCGTCATCACAGGAGAAGCAAATCTCCATCATCCCGATGTTACGTTCGGACTGATTCCTTATGATGGCCGCTGGTATTTCGGGAAGTACGATGAAAGCGAATCTTTTTGGTTTAAGCATCAGCGAAAACCGCGGGAATATTCCACTGCGCTGAGTACGCGGGTCGCTCGTGCGATTGCCAATATCGCTGTACCGAATCCAGCAGGAATCAAAGCAATCGATCCTTGTTGCGGCATTGGGACGGTACTGGTCGAAGCAATATCCATGGGAATCGACCTTGTCGGCCGGGACATCAACCCACTGGTCGTTGACGGTTCACGGGAGAATATCGCGCATTTCGGCTTGACGGGATCCGTCGAATTAGGGCCAATCGCCGATATCATAGTGCAATATGATGTGGCCATCATCGATATGCCGTATAATCTCTATACGCACGTCACATCTGATGAGCAGCTAGATATCCTGAAAGCCGCATCACGGTTCACAGATAAATTGATTGTCGTCACAATCGAATCCATCGACCACATGATTGAAGAAGCTGGCTATAGTGTCACCGATCGATGCGTTGCCAAAAAATCATCGTTCCTGCGGGAGATTCTTGTATGTGAGCGGACAGAGAGTCAAAATTGAACGACTGTGTATTGAAGCACTAATTGTTTCTAATGTAAAATACATGTAGAACTTTATTTTTAGAGGATATCATGGAAAACATTATAAGATTAATCGGTTTAGTTATTTTTTTATTTTTACTATATGCTCTCTTTATAACAGAAGAATCCAGTTCCCTGACTACATTAACAATGATTGCAAGTGGCACAGCTATTGTATTATCTTTTGTTTCCATTAAAGACTCAAAAACCCCAAAAAAATAACTGAAATCAAAAAGCGCAATCCACTCACGGATTGCGCTTTTTTGTTCGTCGATTTCCGTTGAAGTGTTTGACATTTCAAAAATATGATGTAATATATAAATTTCATATGACACATATATATTGCAAAGAGCGGGTGGAACAATGAAGAATCATGTGAAGGTGACAAGGATGAGCCTGTCCATCACACAGGAACAATTGGCCAAGCGGGTCGGAGCGACAAGACAGACGATCGGGTTGATCGAGAAAGGGCAATACAATCCCAGTCTCCAACTTTGTATCGCGATCGCGAAGGAACTAAACAAAACGCTAGATGAATTATTTTGGGAGGTCGAGTCGGAATGAAATCTTGGATATCTTTTTTACTGCCGTCTGATGAATACAAAGAAAAGAAAATGCTGTATTTCTTCTCGGAAGGAGCGATCGTTCTTCTCCTTTCTCTATTCGTTACATTTATTTGCAGCAGATTTATGAGCCTCGATGTGGAAACAGTTCTATTCCTGCATGTTGGGTTATTCGTCGTTTATGTCCTTGGCAGATATATCGTCTCGGGCATCGAATTTACCGATATCGCGACTGTGCAGGAGTACAAAAAAGAGTTAAGAGTGGTGCGCATCAAATCGATCGGATTCACCGTAATCTTCTTTTTATTGTATCCTCTCGTTAGCGGAGTACCAGCAGATATGAGTAGCTGGATCGGCATTTTTCTATTTTCGGCGCTCGCCGGATTGATGATGTTTTTCATTAATTGCACCTCGCTCAAACGCTCCTATAACAGGAATAAAGAATTGATGTAAGCTGGACAAAAAACGTTCGTAAATGTGTGAAAACACTTTACGAACGTTTCTTTTCTCTCTCTATATCTCCATTCCGACCTCTTCGAACGTCGCCATATTCTTGATTATCCCACAAGCCGCTTCTACGATTGGGAACGCGAGTGCAGCACCCGATCCTTCGCCTAGGCACATGTCCATGAACAGCATCGGCTCAATGCCCATAAGTTCATCCGCCTTCTTCCCGCCAGGTTTAGCGCTTGCGTGCGATGTCACAAGTAGCCTTTCGCATTCGGCTCAATCGACACCGCGATCAACGCTGTAATCGTCGAAATATAGCCGTCCACGACCACCGGGATTCGATTCGCTGCCGCTCCGATCATCACGCCTGCCATGCCTCCAATTTCCAACCCACCCACTTTTGGCAAAAAATCGATCCCATCGTCCTTGTCCGGCGCGTTGAGTTCGATTGCCTTCTTGATGACTTGCACTTTGTGCGGAATTCCGCCATCGCCGGTTCCCGCTCCTCTTCCTGTAATCTCAACAGGATCGATGCTACCCAATACAGACAAGATAGCTGTGCTCGGCGTCGTATTCCCAATTCCCATTTCCCCGGTCCCTAGCAGCTGCACACCTTTGTCTACTTGCTGCTGTACCATCTCAATGCCGGTCTCAAGTGAACGGATCGCTTCTTCTCTTGTCATCGCAGGTCCATTCGCAAAATTGTCGGTACCATTCTTAATTTTGCGGTCGATTACTTCCGTTCAGCTCGGATAAATTCCTTTCACACCGATATCCACGGCTACAATTTTTGCACCGGCCATTTTCCCTAACACGCCGACTCCCGCAAGACCTTTCGCGATGAACGTCGTCTGCGCATACGTCACTTCCTGTGGATTGGACGAAACACCTTCTTCATAAACGCCGTGATCAGCAGCCATCACAATAATCGCCTTCCGCTTCACTTCCGGATACAGCTCCCCTTGAATGCCTGCTAATTGTACTGCCAGGTCCTCCAATCGTCCAAGACTCTTCGGCCTGCCCACTCTTTCTCTCGCATTTTCCATCACTACCTCGTTCAGTGGTTCAATTCGGTTCATCGTCTGTTGTAATAAATTCATCTCCATCTTCCCCTCCACAAAATAAAAAGCCTTCCGTTTATTTGCGCAGCAAATAAACAAAAGACTTTTCCATGATCTTTATCCAGTTCGCAAACAGGCAGGTCTCCTGGCTTTGGATCATTGTTCGACCGACCTTCCCAGACCGAAATCCAGTGGCTTGCCCGGTTGAACTCCCCGTTACAGTGGCGGGACCGCTGAAGAATTACACTCCATTCCCTATTCTCCCCGAAAGGCACATGTTACTCATGAATATTCATTTCCTTCATCTTACAATGGGTTTGAAAAGTTGGCAAGCTTGGTCGGCGGGTGGCGGTTATTTTTCCTATCAACTGTTTTTCCATCTTAAAATATTCTCTGTCCCCGCCGTTTCATTTCCTTAGCAATCAATTCGAAGGTCTTCAATTTGTCCTGAAAATCATATGCCATCGACACGAACATCACTTCGTCAGCTCCGTAGTCTGTCGCGAGCTGCTCGAGTGCATCCCCGACTTGTTGCGGATTTCCGACGATCATTCTCTTGCGGTTTTCTTCGACGAGCAGTTTCTCGAATTTCGTGTACGGATAATTCATCGCGCGTTCCGGCGGCGGTGTGCCGTTCGACGGGATGCCTTGCGCACTTTGTGCGAGCGCCAAATCCATTGATGAGGCGACGCGTTCCGCTTGTTCCGCTGTTTCCTGGCATACAGCGAAAATCGTGACACCGACATATGGCTTGCTGCCTCCGGATGTTTGGAAATTATCACGATACGTTTTAGCGAACTTTTGCCCGCCTTCTCCGTTGATGAAATGGGCGAACATATACGGCAAGCCTTTTTCCGCTGCGAGCCTTGCCGAGTTTTCACTCGATCCGAGCAGCCATACAGGAGGTACGCCTTTTGCCAGCGGGGTCGCTTTCATTCCATAATACGGATGGTCTTCAGGGATCGCATCATGCAAATACATGTGCAGTTCATCAAGCTGTTCCGGGAATTTCGAAGCGTCACGCAGCTTTCCATCGTTCAAGGCATACGATGCGCGCGGCATTCCGCCTGGCGCACGGCCCATGCCTGCATCGATCCGGTCTGGATAAAGCGCATGGAGTAGCTTGAAATTTTCTGCGATTTTGAACGGTGAATAATGCGTCAGCATGACACCACCCGAGCCGAGTCTGATCGTCTCTGTCGCTGCTCCCAGTCGCGCAATCAGGATTTCCGGCGAGGAGCCGGCAAGTGTCGGCGCATCGTGATGTTCCGACACCCAAAAACGTGTGTAGCCCCACTCTTCCGCCTTCCCGGCAAGTTTCACCGTCTGCTGGAGTGCTTCCGAAGCAGTACTGCCTTCTGAAATAGGCGATTGGTCTAGAATACTATAGCGGATCATATTCTTCCCTCCTGTCATTTCACTGCATATCCAAGCGAGCGCAACACATTCTTCATGAAGAAATGCGATGCGATCAAGACATCTTCCCGCTCCGGTTCCTGGAACAGATCGTGGGATGCATGTTTCCACTCCTTGAAAGCGAATTCGTTCAAGCTTTGGTTTTTCAGCCAGATTTTTGGCGCTTCTTTGTCTGTAACGATGTCGTTTCCTCCGGTGTGGACATAGAGTGGAATGTCGGGTAAACGGATCTTCCCTGCCGCGATCTGCTTCATATAATGCTGCAGCTCACGGTACCATTTGATCGTGACGACCGGGCGGTACAATGCGTCTTCTTCCAATGCTTCGATCGTGTCCGGATTGCGCGTCAAGTCATGGACCGTCAATCCGTGATCGACTTTCAAACTGCCCATCAGTTTATGCAGGCCGGACAAAGCACCTGCTGCCTTTGAAGGTGTTTTCTTGAGTTGAAGCCACGGTGACGTAAATACAACGCCTGCAACGGGTGGTTTTGCCGAACTTAAGTAACTGATGGCGAGCATCGCACCGAACCCGTGGGCGACGATGAACACCGGCAACTCTTCCGCCATCGCTGTCCGGACCATTTCGTCGATTTCCTGCTCGTAGATAGCAAAGTCGGTGAGATGCGCTTTTTTCGTCGTCCGTCCTGATCCATGTCCAGCCAAATCCCGCATGACGACGTGAAACCCCGCTTTCTTCCACTCCTCGATTTGCCAACTGTACCGTTTGTGATGTTCATACGCACTATGTACAAGCACAATCACACCATTCGCCTGTCCTTCCGCCTGCCATTTCCACATCTGCTCTTCCTCCTCATTGCTGCAGTTTCCCCGTGCTATCTTGACCTTTGGAACACAAATGATACCATTATACATATCTTATTTCGACCAAAGGAGTTTTTCCATGATCTATCCATATGACGGCAAACACCCGCAAATAGATCCATCCGCTTTCATCGCGGACTTCACGACAATCACCGGCGATGTCACCATCGGCTCTGAATCCTCCATTTTCTTCAATACGGTCATCCGTGGCGACGTCTCGCCGGTCATCATCGGCAACCGCACGAATGTCCAGGACTTGTGCGTGCTGCATCAAAGTCCGGGCAAGCCACTCATCCTTGAAGACAATGTAACGGTCGGCCACCAAGTGACGCTCCACAGCTGCATTGTCCGGAAAGGTGCGTTGATCGGCATGGGCTCGGTCATCCTCGACGGTGCGGAGATTGGCGAAGGAGCATTCATCGGCGCCGGCAGCCTCGTCCCGCAAGGAAAAGTGATTCCACCGGGCATGCTCGCATTCGGCCGTCCTGCGAAAGTGGTGCGTCCTTTGAATGATGAGGATATCAAGGATATGAAACGGGTCGTTCGCGAGTATGCGGAAAAAGGTGCATATTATAAATCATTGCAAAATCCGAAATAAAATGAAAAAGTCCGGGATGAGCTAGAGCTCTTCCGGACTTTTTTAATGACGGCTTATAAAGACTCGAGCGCCTGCCCTGTTTCGTGTTCACCTTGCAAAACCTCGAAGATCTTGTTATACGTGTTCGGCCGGTCGATCACGCTGACGAGGACATTCGCCACATCGGCACGCGGAATCGAGCGGTTCTCGAACGATTCGAACCCTTCCGTCGTCGCTTCGATCTTTCCGGATTTCTCTTCATCCGAAAGCGGCCCCGGACGGACGATTGTATATTCCAGTCCCGTCGTCAGCAACAGATCATCCGCTGCACGTTTTGCGACCAAATATGGTTTCATCGATTCCCCGCCGGCATCCGGATTGTCGGTTCCTACCGAGCTCAATTGTACAAAGCGCTTGACGCCTTTTTCTTCCGCGTAGCGCATCGCTTTGACCGATCCCCATAGGTCGATTGTCAGCGTTTTGTCCGGTCCCGTCTTCGGCCCTGAACCCGCTGCGAAAATGACGGCATCCACGCCGTCGAACGCGTCGCTGAAATCTTTCTCCAAATCGGCCAGCACCACTTTCGCTGCGCCCAATTCTTTCAGCGTGTCGACTTGCTGTTCTTTGCGGACCATGGCAACTGCATCGTGATTCGATTCCGCCAGTTCTTTGACGATATTGCGTCCGACTTGTCCGTTCGCTCCGATTACGAGTATATTCATTCCAATCCACTCCTTTAGAATTGCTCACTTTCCTCTCTTCCCGCTGTGTGGACCGGCGAAACAACCTGGTTTTTGTGATACTGCAACTACGCGGCTGGATACTGCAACTAAATCAATTATTCTGCAATCAAACGCGAAATATTGAAAATGCTCCTGCTTCTGTCTCGCTTCGCTGCTTCGTCGCAGAAGTAGTAGCAAGACTGCCTCTAGCTACTAATTTGCAACCCCCCCTACCAACCAAAAAAAAACCGGTCCAGAACGGGGCAACTCCCCATTCCGAACCGGCTTTCCGATTAAATTCCCGCTTGTTCTTTCAAAGCAGCTGCTTTATCAGTGCGTTCCCACGGTAAATCGATGTCCGTGCGGCCGAAATGGCCGTACGCTGCCGTCTGTTTGTAGATCGGGCGGCGCAGGTCTAACATTTTGATCAGCCCTGCTGGTCGCAAGTCGAAGTTGCCTCGGACAAGCTCGATGAACTTCTCTTCGCTAACTTTCCCTGTTCCGAACGTATCGACTGAAATCGATACCGGATGGGCGACGCCGATCGCATATGCGAGCTGCACTTCGCATTTATCCGCAAGGCCGGATGCAACAATGTTCTTCGCTACGTAACGCGCTGCATAAGCACCCGAGCGGTCGACTTTCGTCGCGTCCTTGCCGGAGAATGCTCCGCCGCCGTGGCGTGCATAGCCGCCGTACGTATCGACGATGATTTTGCGGCCAGTGAGTCCTGCATCCCCTTGAGGTCCACCGATAACGAAACGGCCTGTAGGGTTGATGAAGTATTTCGTCTCATCGTCCAGCAAGTTCGCCGGAACGACTTCCTTGATGACATATTCTTTGATGTTGCGCTGGATCTGTTCAAGCGTCACTTCCGGGTGGTGCTGAGTGGAAATGACGATCGTGTCGACACGCAACGGGTTGTTGTTCTCATCATATTCGACAGTCACCTGTGTTTTGCCATCCGGACGCAAATAAGGAAGAATCTCTTCTTTGCGCACTTCAGCCAGACGGCGTGCAAGTTTATGCGCCAACGAAATCGGAAGTGGCATCAATTCCTCGGTCTCGTTGTTCGCATAACCAAACATCAAGCCCTGATCCCCTGCGCCGATCTCATCAAGTTCTTTGTCTGTCATCTGGCCTTCACGTGCTTCCAGTGCCACGTTGACACCCGCTGCGATATCCTGCGACTGCTCGTCGATCGCAGTCAGCACTGCGCTTGTTTCGGAGTCAAAGCCGTATTTCGCACGTGTGTAGCCGATTTCCTTGACCGTTTCACGGACCACTTTCGGGATATCGACGTACGTTGAAGTCGTGATTTCGCCAGCCACAAGCACAAGGCCGGTTGTTACGGTTGTTTCACACGCCACGCGTGCGTTCGGGTCTTCTACTAAAATTGCATCGAGGATCGCATCCGAAATCTGGTCACAAATCTTGTCCGGGTGGCCCTCCGTTACTGATTCTGATGTAAATAAACGACGGTTTGTCAAAAAAAGCTCCTCCTTATATCCTGCGAGATTGCTCTCGAAATTGATACGGTACTCATTTCCCATGTCAAGTCCGTTCCAAACATACTGGATTGAACTTCAAGCTGTGTTCAGCCGTTGCACACGAGGATTAAGGGCATTTCTACAAGAAAAGCGGAACTGCCTGCCACACAGACAAAGCTCTTCTTTTGGCAAAAAAAATCCCTTCCATCATTTTCATGAGGAAAGGAAGTATTAACCGCAGCACCTTTCACTCTTATCGTCCAAGGCATCAATGCCTTGCTTCAGGTTGGGCACCATCGCTGCGCGTTGCAGCAGGTTGCCGGGCTTCATAGGGCCTGCACCCTCCACCAGCTCGGAATAAGAGTATCCGTTCAATTTTTCATCATACGGAATTTACGTGTCACTGTCAAATGGTTTCGGATAAAACAGGAAGAATCCTTGTTCGCTCCTACACTAACCTGAGCATGATAATAGATCGACATAGTCCACAAAAGCGCTGCCCCGTCTATCTTCATGCCTTCCCTGACAAAACAGAATTCCACTTTCTGAAGTTATTAGTATAGACTAATGAATGAAATGTGTTATACTAATCTTCGAATCTAAAAACCTCCCCATCACATTGGGAATAAGCGAAAAGGAAGGTACATATATATGACGACAGTTAACTTCGAAAACGGACTACAGGAGCTTTTGAACGGCGAGAATATTCACGTGCAATTGTCTGTTCCGCGTTTAGTAGAAGAAGCGACATCCCGTGGGGAAGCGGTATTGACAAGTGAAGGCGCAGTAACAGCGAAGACTGGTAAATATACCGGCCGCTCGCCTAAAGATAAATTCATTGTAGACGAAGAGATCTCGAGAGACAAGGTTGATTGGGGCACAGTGAACCGTCCGATCTCTCCTGAAGTGTTCGAGAACCTATACAATAAAGTATTGAACCACCTGAAGGAAAAAGACGCATTGTACGTCTTCAAAGGCTTCGCAGGGGCTGATCACTCGTCACGCCTGGCGATCCAGACGATCAACGAATACGCATGGCACAACCTGTTCGCACACCAATTGTTCATCCGTCCGACAGAAGAAGAACTGGCTTCCCACAAAGCGGAATTCTCGGTTGTATACGCACCGACCTTCCAAGCGGATCCAGCTGTAGACGGCACGGAGTCCGAAACATTCATCCTTGTATCGATGGAAAAGAAAATCATTCTGATCGGTGGAACTGAATATGCCGGCGAGATGAAGAAATCGATTTTCTCAATCATGAATTACATCCTGCCTGAGCAAGGCGTTCTTCCGATGCACTGCTCGGCGAACGTCGGTGAAGAAGGCGATGTGACATTGTTCTTCGGTCTATCCGGCACTGGCAAGACCACTTTGTCAGCTGACGAAGACCGCAAATTGATCGGCGATGACGAGCACGGCTGGTCTGACAACGGCGTCTTCAACATTGAAGGTGGCTGCTACGCGAAGACGATCAACTTATCCCGCGAAAACGAGCCGCAGATTTTTGATGCGATCCGTTTCGGTTCCGTACTCGAGAACGTCATTGTAGATCCAGATACACGTATCCCGGACTACGACGACGGCTCGTTGACTGAAAACACACGTGCTGCATATCCGATCCAAGCAATCGACAACATCGTCGACCCATCGGTTGCAGGACATCCGAAAACAATCGTCTTCCTGACAGCTGATGCGTTCGGCGTCCTGCCCCCGATCAGCCGCCTGACGAAAGAACAGGCGATGTACCACTTCCTAAGCGGTTACACGTCTAAGCTTGCAGGTACTGAGCGTGGCGTCACTTCTCCGGAAGTAACCTTCTCGACTTGCTTCGGTTCACCTTTCTTGCCGCTCCATGCGACAGTTTACGCTGAAATGCTTGGTCAAAAGATTGACGAGCACGATGCACAGGTGTTCCTTGTGAACACTGGCTGGACTGGTGGCGAATACGGCGTAGGTAGCCGTATGAAACTGAAATACACGCGTGCAATGGTTCGCGCAGGAATCCATGGTGAACTTAACGACGTGAAGATGGAGAAAGAATCCGTTTTCGGTCTCGAAATCCCGGTTGAAATTCCAGGCATTCCTACAGAAGTCTTGAACCCACGCAACGCTTGGGCTGACAAAGATGCATACGATAAAAAAGCGGCGGAACTTGCACAGAAATTCAAGGACAACTTCGAGAAAT
This sequence comes from Planomicrobium sp. YIM 101495, assembly GCF_009707665.1. GTDB lineage: Bacteria > Bacillota > Bacilli > Bacillales_A > Planococcaceae > Planococcus. Next base: position 14,261 of record NZ_WLZW01000001.1, on the reverse strand, counting down.
TCGGCACAGTTGCACCAGAAATCAGCAAATTCGGTGGTCCAACAAACGACTAACACAAAACCCCTTGATCCATTCATTGGATCAAGGGGTTTTATTATTCGTTACTGGTCATCCATTGCGTCAATGCTTTCGAAACCTTCAAATTTGCAAGTGGCGGGAAGAAATGTGTGTATTTCGGGAAGTACCATGTGTCGTGTGGCTGCCCATTCTGCTTCAGCGCTTCTTCCAATAAAAATGCCTGTTGCGGAAAGACGTGCTCGTCCTTCATGCCGTGGATGATCAGGACCGGTGCCGTCATCTCGGTGACACGCATGAGCGGATTCCGTTCTTCGTAAACCGTGAGCGCAGTATTCGGCGTGCCACCGTACAAACGCTTCATCATCCGTCGCATATCTGGCCGCTCCTTATAAGTCAGTACGGTATCCGATACCCCTGCCCAATTGACGAGCGATGTGATGTCATCCCGGAGCACCGCAGTCCAAAGCGCCATGATGCCGCCACGCGAAAACGACAGTAAATGTGTTTGTCCGTTCGTGAATTGCTTTAGCACATCGACACCATTCACCGCATCATAACGGTCAGCACCGACGAATTCATCCTTCCCCTCGCCGCCTCGATTCCCCCTGTAATACGGGGCGAACACAACGAAGCCTTGTGCAGCGAATTGGCCGATTCGCGCCGGGCGGACCATTCCGATTGACTGGATACCGCCCCGTAAATAAAGGATCCCACTATACGTCCCTTCTTCCTTCGGTTCCGCAAGCAAGCCTTTCACCCGAAGCCCGTCCGACCAATAGATGATTTCCATCATTTTTACACTAGGTGTCGGAGATGGATAAACCCGCTTAGATTCAATCGTTCCATTTTGCAATATGCTTCACCTGCCTGATGATTTCTTTCATGCCTTCGTCTTTCATTAAAAAGCTGTATGTATCATCGGGCTCTACACTGTCCACCAGTACCGGCCCCATCGTTTCCATCGGCTGAAATCGATCCGCATCCTCTGCTTTCGCGATAAATACCGTCTTCACGAAAGGCTTCTCGCCATCCACCTGATACGCTGCGAACCATTCCAATTCACTCGCTGTAAAACCTGTCTCTTCTTTCACTTCCCTGACAGCCGCTACTTCAAGCATTTCGCCTGGCTCAACTTTGCCGCCGGGAAATTCCAAGCCGCGCGCTGCGTGCCGTGTCAGAAGCCACTTGTCACCGACACGGCAAATGACGAGCACGTGGTGACTTTCGATTGTAAAAGCGTCTTTCTCGAACGACAGCGTACACTTCGTGCCGAACTCATCCACATAATCCAAAGAAATCCCCTCCATCCAAAAGACGTGCACTGTCGCCAGTGCACGTCTGTAATAAATGGCTTATTTTTTTTCGCCAAGGAATGCTGACAACATCCAAGAGTGTTTCTGCAAGCTTTGGTGAATGGCATTCAAGATATCTTCCGTCATGTCATCTCCATCTTCCGCTGCGTAATCCATCCCTTTTTTCAAGGAAGCCATGATCTTATCGAAGTCTTTCACCGTATCTTCGACCATTTCCTCCGCTGATTCTTTCTTGTTCGCTTCTTTGACGACCGACAGTTCCAGCTGCTCCTTCATCGTCGCGACCGGCATACCGCCAAGGGCAAGCAGACGTTCGGCAATTTCATCCATATGCGCAGTCGCTTCGTTGTACAATTCCTCGAACTTCACATGGAGTGTAAAGAACGAAGGCCCTTTCACATACCAATGGAAGTTATGTAACTTTGTATAGATGACAGACCATGATGCAACCTGCACGTTCAATTCTTCATTCAATTTTTCCGACAATTTCCATCACTCTCTTTCAAATAGGATAAGTTGTTCTACTTTATTTATACCACTCTTTTCACTACAATAAACGTACGAACGTATGACTTAAGAAAGAAGCTGATCGTTTGAAGAACATCATGCTCGGTTTCATCCGTTTTTACCAACGCTTCATCTCTCCACTGTTCCCTCCGTCTTGTCGCTTTTATCCGACATGTTCGCATTACGGGCTGGAAGCTGTCGAGAAGCACGGAGCGTTGAAAGGCGGGTACTTGGCGACCAGGCGGATTTTGAGCTGCCATCCCTTCCATAAAGGCGGCGTCGACTTCGTCCCGGAAGAATGGCCACCGAAAAAGAATAAATGAGTGCAGGCAGGGAAATCGCCTTGATTCCCCTGTCTTTTCCTGTTCTGAAATGGTCTGTGTGCCCACTCGACAAGCAGCGTTTATTCTTCCCGGATAAAGTTCTTGCATTCTCTTTCATCTTGCTGTAGTATTTTTCCTGTAATCAAATCGTAACAATTACTATTTGGAGGAACTTATGAAAAAATTGCTATTATCATTATTCACTATCTTTATATTGGCAGCTTGCGGCGATGTCGACGCACCAGCTGAACCCGAGACAGAGCCGACGACTGAAAACATCACAGTCTTCACTACAGTCTTCCCGCTCCAATATTTCGCGGAGCGCATCGGCGGTGAGTTCGTTGACGTGCAATCGGTCTATCCAGCAGGCGCGAATGAGCATACGTTCGAGCCAACACAGCGGGATATGATCGCGATTGCGGATGCCGACCTTCTGTTCTATGTCGGACTCGGGCTTGAAGGCTTCATCGACAACGCCAAGAAGACATTGGAAGGCGAACAAGTCGAATTCATCTCAACAGCCGATTCGTTTTCTGACGAAGCACTCGAAACGGCTTCCCATTCACATGATGAAGAGGAAGAACACGGGCACGATGATCATGGACATGGAGAAGGACACGAAGGACATGACCACAACGGCGTCGATCCGCACGTCTGGATGTCACCTGTCTTGAGCGCGTCACTGGCGGAATCCATCAAGGATGCCCTCGTCGAAGCGGCTCCGGAGCATTCTGAAGCATTCGACAGCAATTTTGCCGAGCTGCAAATCGAACTCGAAGCACTTCATCTATCGTTCCTGGACCTTGCCGACCGTCTTGACGGCGGGACGTTCTTCGTCTCCCACGCCGCATTTGGTTACATCGCTGAACCATACGGGTTTGAACAAGTCGCAGTGGCTGGCCTGAACAGCCAGGATGAACCGTCCCAAAAAGAATTGACGGCCATCATCGAGCAAGCGGAGGAGAAAGGCATCGAGCACATCGTCTTCGAACAGAACGTCTCCTCGAACTTGACGGAAGTCGTTCAAAAAGAAATCGGTGCTAAAGCCGTCATGATGCACAACCTCGGCGTCTTGACGCAAGAGGACATCAAGAACGAAGAAACATATTTCACCTTAATGGAACACAACTTAGCGACACTTGAAGAGGTACTTCGCTAATCACAAAAAGAAGTGGAACAGGATTACTACCCACTCCACTTCTTTTTTTGTCGCTCAATCTTCCAAAATCCGGCGTAAAAATGATTCCCGATGGTCCATAAAATATTTGGTGATGCGGTAATGCTCGGTATCTTCATAATCCACTTTCGCAATGCCATCCTCACTGAATTCATGGATTGCTGCACCCGGATAAGCCAGCAGGATCGGCGAATGCGTTGCGATGATGAACTGACATCCCCGTTCTTCCGACAACTCCTTTAATATCCGTAAAAACGTCAGCTGGCGCTGCGGGGACAAGGCGGCTTCAGGCTCATCGAGTAAATACAACGCGTTGCCTTGGAACCGGTTTGAAAAAAGCGACATGAATGATTCCCCGTGCGATTGGTGGTGGAGTGATTTTCCGCCATATCCCGCAAATCCCGTATCATCCACTTCATCCAAATACGAAGCAAAATGATAAAATGATTCCGCACGAAGGAAAAATCCGTTGGTCGCTTTTGGCATCCATGATAGCCGCAAAAATGCACCGAGTGCAGAATCCGACGAATCCACTTCGTAAAAATGATTGCGTCCACCGCCCGCTGTGTTGAAGCCGCATTGATCAGCGATCGCTTCCAGCAGCGTCGATTTCCCGGAACCGTTCTCCCCGACGAAAAACGTGATCGGTGATTCGAGTTCCATCTCTTCAAACGTGCCGATCGATGGAATATCAAACGGATATTCGCCCGTTTGTACTACACGTTCTTTCATCAACTGAACCTCTTTTAAGAACACTGCTCGTCCTCCTCTTCCAACACAACGTTGTATCCAATTCCCAGCGTATTCGAAACGGTGACTTCCCCGCCTCTGACCGAGATTTCCGGCTCGATGATGTCAGCTTCCCAGTAATGATTGGACGCTGTTAAGTCTCCTGGTAAATCGACACCTGCAATACTCGCAAGCGCAAGATTATGAGCTTTCGACACACCGAACTCAATCATGCCACCTACCCACATTTGCACCCCGTGTGCTTTCAAGTAATCAACGATACGCAATGTTTCCGCCCAGCCGCCGAGTCGCCCCATCTTCAACACTGCTACAGTTCCTGCGGCTTCTCTGACCATCCGCTTGGCGTCTTCAAAACTCCTTAAACTCTCGTCCAGGCAAATTTTCGTCTGCATTTGTGCACTAGCACGACGGTGCAGCTCCCACGACTCCTCCGAAAACGGCTGCTCGATCAAATAAAAACCAGCTTCGTCCCATTCTAGCAACCGTTCGAACGGTTCGTGTTCGAACGCACCGTTAGCATCTGCAAAAAACAGCACCTCTGGATAAGTAGAGATGATTTGTTTGAACACGTTCATTTCATCTGACGGACGGATTTTCACTTTGATTCTGCGGTAACCAGCATTAGCCGCTTCGTCCACTGCCGCCGCTTCTGTGTGCGCAACGGCAACTACGGTCCCTGCTGCGACGGTGTCTTTCGTGCCACCAACGAATTCCGCTAGCGATTTCCCCGCACATTTTGCCGCGAGGTCCCAGATGGCACTTTCAAGCGCTGCTTTAGCCATCCGGTTGCCTTTCACAGCACCGAACCAGTCAGCCACTTGCCTCGGTTCATTTAATTGTTTTCCCTCGACAAGCGGAATGAGCACGTGCTCCAAGACGAACTGGCAGCTCGTGATTGTTTCTTCCGTATACCACGGCGTCGAAAACGCGACACACTCGCCGTAGCCGCTCCGCCCCTCACTGTCCTGCACCGTTACTATAATGCTCTCCCGCTCCGTCACCTCCTGCAACGACGTGATGAACGGCCGCTTCAATGGTCTCTTGATCCGTTCAAGCCGCACGTGCTGAATGGTCATAGCCATGTTTTCAACGTCCTTCTGAGCAATTTGTTTAACGCATTGCGTGGCAGTGAATCGACGATGGCAAACGTTTTTGGCACTTTGTAAGATGCTAATCGCTCTTTACAAAATGCGTGCAGTTCGTCTGTCGAGACATCAGACTTCAGGACGACGAATGCAGCAGGGACTTCTCCCCACTTGTCATCCTTCATCCCGCAAACTCCCGCTTCCTGAACTGCTGGGTGCGCTGCGAGCACTTTTTCGATTTCTGCCGGATAGACGTTTTCGCCACCAGAGACGATCAAATCCGAACGCCGGTCGATGACGAACAAAAATCCTTCCACATCCAAATAACCGATATCTCCCGTATGCAGCCAGCCGTCCTGCTGCGAAGGCCGCTCTGAGAAGCTCCCGATATAACCAGGCGTCACTTGTGGTCCGCGAATCAGGATTTCTCCTGTGTCTCCGGGCTCTATTGCCCCTTCAATCTTCACTTGGTAAAGGAACAATGGCTTACCGGAAGATCCGATTTTTCGCGCAGCGTCAGCTGGCTGAAGCGTTGTTGATTGTGAAGAGGTTTCCGTCATGCCGTACGTCTGCAGTACAGCGATGCCAAACTGTTCAGCGCGTTCGATATAAGAGACCGGCACCGGACCCCCGCCTGCAAGCATCGCTCGGAAACGGTCCGATACGCTCAATTCCTTACTTTCCAGTTCATGGAGCAGCCGTTCCAGCGTCACCCCGACGACTGACATATGCGTGACGGTCCCTTTATGGAGCTCCTCCGCACAAGCTGCCGCTTCGAATTTCGGATGGAGCCGCACACCCATCCCGTAGACGAGCGAGCGCATGAGAATCGAGAATCCGCTTATATGGTAAAGCGGCACCGTGCAAAGCCACGTATCTTCCGGCGTGATGCCAAGATTCAGTGCAGATGACACCGCGCTTGAAAAGTGGTTTTCAGCTGTTTGCCGGACGCCTTTCGGATAGCCCGTCGTGCCAGATGTATACATGATCGACAGCGTCCGCCCTGTTTCCCACTCCACTTCTGGAGTAAAATCCACAGCTTCTATTTTAGCAAGCTCGCTGAACAATAACGGCAAAGCATCCGGCAGCTTCCCAGCAAGCGCGTCATCTGCGAACACGAAGTCCGCCGCAGAATCCTCTAGCTGATAAGCGAGTTCCGCTGCTGTCAACCGCTCGTTGAGCATCACGACTTCACAGCCGACATGAAGACACGCGTAGAGGAATCGAACAAATTCAGGATGTGATGCAGATAGCACCGCCACTCTGCTTCCTTTCCTGACACCTTGTGCTGCCAGTCTTCCAGCCGTCTCGAGCGCTTCTGTATTCAGTTCAGCAAATGTCCACGCACGGTCACCGTAGGAAAGTGCCAGTCGCTCCCCCGTCAGCAACGTCCGCTGCAAAAGCCAGTTCGGATACATCATAAACAAAATCCTTTCTTTGCAAAAAAGCCACCCAAGATGGGCAGCTTTTGTTAGTCATTATGGGAAACGTGGGAATTGACCGAAGTCCGGTTTGCGCTTTTCTTTGAACGCGTCGCGGCCTTCTTTCGCCTCGTCTGTTGTGTAATAAAGAAGTGTTGCATCGCCAGCCATTTGCTGAAGTCCTGCAAGTCCGTCCGTATCAGCGTTCATCGCTGCTTTCACGAAACGAAGTGCAGTCGGGCTCATCGCGAGCATTTCTTCACACCATTTCACTGTCTCATCCTCAAGCTGCTCGTAAGGGACAACTGTGTTGACTAGACCCATATCAAGCGCTTCCTGTGCGTCGTACTGACGGCATAGGTACCAGATTTCACGTGCTTTCTTATGGCCGATGATGCGTGCCAAGTAGCCTGAACCGTAACCTGCGTCAAATGAACCGACGCGTGGCCCTGTTTGGCCGAAGCGTGCGTTATCCGCTGCGATCGTCAAGTCACATACAACGTGCAGAACGTGTCCGCCGCCGATTGCGAAACCAGCAACCATTGCCACAACTGGCTTTGGAATTACGCGGATCAAGCGCTGCAAGTCCAGGACGTTCAAGCGGGGAATTTCATCTTCTCCAACGTAACCACCGTGCCCACGGACGCTTTGGTCGCCACCTGAGCAGAATGCTTTCTCCCCTTCACCAGTCAAAACGATGACGCCGACGTCTGCGTTGTCGCGCGCGCGTGAGAATGCATCGATCAGTTCGTGCACCGTTTTCGGGCGGAATGCGTTGCGCACTTCCGGACGGTTGATCGTGATTTTCGCAATCCCATTGTAAATTTCATACTTGATATCTTCATATGTACGTTCTGAAATCCATTCACGTGTCATGATTTCTTCCTCCTTCATTCTAATGAGCTAATATACTTCTTTATTATTGTAGCAAACTCTATAGGTTTTTCCACATGAATTGCATGGCCTGCGTGTAAAGTTACGTGCTGAGCACGCTTAATCCGCTCCGCCATACGGCGTCCGATCGCAATGAATTTTTCATCAAGACAGCCTGTCAAAAGCAGGACTGGCACCTCAAGTACCTCGAGCCGTTCCCAGTAGGATTGCTGCGCCCCCGTACCCATGCCGTTCAAACTACCGGCAAGTCCTTCAGGCGACTGCGCCAACCGTTCACTTCTGACCCGTTCACGCACAACTGCCGGCAACGATTTCTGCGACGCAAACAATGGAATTGCTTCCCAGTTGTTGACGAAGGATTCCATGCCGTTCTGCACGATTTTCTGAGCTAACGCGCTGTCACGTTGTCTTCTTTCCAGCTGCTCCTCGGCTGTTTCCAAGCCAGGTGAAGCACTTTCCAGAATGAGTGCCTTGAGCTTCCCGGGATAAGCATCCGCATAAGCGAGTGCGACCCGGCCGCCCATGGAATAACCGAGAAGAACGAACGACTCAAGGCCGAGCTCACCGAACAGCTCATGTAAATCCTCCACTTGCTGCTCCATTCCGTATCGACTTGTGTCTGCTGGTATCGCTGTTGCACCGTGTCCAAGAAGATCGATGAGTACAACTCGTTTATCCTTCAGCTGTCCGGCAAGTTCGTGCCACGTCTTCGTACTTCCCGTGAAGCCGTGGAGCAGTACGATCGCTTGCTCTTTTGCTTCACGGAACTGCTCGACTTGGTAAGTGACACCGCGCACCGTCATTTCCATGATGCAACAAGCTCCTCGTGGAATGTCGTCCAAAGCTTCCGGTGCATGTCTACGTTCGTTTTACGGTCCGTGAACACTTCGATGATTTTGACTTTCTTCTGCTTTTCAGTCGCAAGTGCTCTGCGTAGCTCATCTTTCGTTTTGACCGCTGCATATTCAGCATCGTACATTTTCGCAGCGTTGTCGAACGTCAATCCAGTCGGCGTACCGAAGAGTTCTTCGTAATAACGTTCTTCCTGTGATTGCGGCAAGTACGAGAAGATCCCGCCGCCGTCATTGTTCATCACCACTACCGTCACATCCGCATCCTGCATTTTCGAAGCGAGCAGTCCATTCAGATCATGGATGAACGACAAGTCGCCGATTAATAAATACGTCGGACGATCTGCAGCTGCCTGTGTTCCAAATGCTGTGGAAACGACGCCGTCGATGCCATTCGCACCGCGGTTCGCAAAAATCTGCACGTCGCGTTCCGTCGCTTGGAAAAAAGTGTCGACATCCCGAATCGGCATACTGCTGCCTGCTACCAGATGTACGCCATCCAAGTGATCGAAAAGGATCTTCGTAAAGACCCCTTCATCCATCTCATTTTCACAATGCCGCTCGACAATCTGCCAGTACAAAGCGTTAGCTCCGCCCCAAGCTGCCGTGTACGCACTTTGCGCACGCTCGGCAACCGGAAGCTGCCACAAAGCAGAAGACGGCGCCTGGATATGGTGTGTGACGATTGACTGCGCATCCCGCAGCATAGGGCTGTCATCGAAAACCGCATAGACGGCCGGTTCGAGTGACGTCAAATACAGCGACAACGGTTTTGAAACTGGTTGTGGACCGACTCGGATAACAACATTCGGCATGAGACGCGCTTTCGCCTCATCGACTTTAAGAATCGCATCGTACGCATCGATTAAAAGATGGCGACATGCCGGATCAATATTCGCTCGGACATTCGATAGCGGATCGATGAGGACCGGCCAATCAAGTGCTCGGATGAACTGCCAAAATGTGTCCGGAACTCCCTCGGTCATCTCCCCCAGTACGAGAATCCCTCTCTCTTCTTTGAACTGTCCAAGAAGGAAGCGTTCTGCTTCCACCGGCAGTGCGGACTGGTTCGTGAAATGGCGGATTTCACCTGGACTCTCGAATGCTTGATCGAAATCGATCTGCAGTGGCTCGCGGAACGGCACGTTCAAATGGACCGGACCTTTCGGAGCCGTCCGTGCAGTTGTCACGGCTCGGTGCAAGTGGCGTGTCACGAATGCCAATTTATTGTCCTGCTCAGGCATCGGCAAGTCGGAAGCCCATTTTACATGAGAGCCGAAAAGATTTACTTGGTTGATCGCTTGCGGTGCACCGACTTCGCGCAGCTCATGCGGTCGGTCAGCTGTCACGACGAGCAATGGCACACGTGCGTAATACGCCTCAACGATGGCAGGGAAATAGTTAGCTGCCGCCGTCCCTGATGTACAGAGCAGCATGACCGGCTGCCCCGATGTTTTTGCCATACCAAGCGCGAAGAATGCCGCAGAACGCTCATCTATTTGCCGGTAGATGTTCATGCCTTCTTGCTTCATGCACGCATAAGCAAGTGGCGTCGAGCGTGAACCCGGGCTGATTACGACATTCACGACACCTTGCTCTACAAGAGTGTGGGTGAATGCTGATACATATTCTGTTAATGCTTTACGATTCGTCACGCATTTGTCCCCCCAACGCACGGAGCATCGGCCGGAATTTCACCCATGTCTCAGCATATTCTGATTGTGGCGTCGAATTCGCCACAATGCCTCCTCCGGCGTACAGGAATGCCCGCTTGCCATCGAGGAGAGCGGAACGGATCGCAACTGCGAATTCCCCGTCTCCGCGTGAATCCATCCAGCCGACAGGTGCTGCATAGAATCCTCTATTCATCGTTTCGTATTGCCGGATCAAGCTAAGTGCCTGCTGCTTTGGCTCCCCCCCCAGTGCCGGTGTCGGATGCAGCGACTTGACGAGATCCATTAATCCCGCACCATCCTTCAAAGAACCTCTTACCGGCGTATGGAGATGCTGGATATCACGGATTTTCATCAACTCGGGCTTTTTGGGGATGGTTACACCCTCACAGAATTTCTGGAACACATGATCGATCATATCGACGACATATTGGTGCTCCGAACGATTTTTCCGGTCCAGCAATAACTCAGCACCAAGTGCCAAATCCTCTTTCTCGTCTTTCCCGCGTCTAGTTGAACCCGCGAGACACGTCGACAGCGCTATGCCGTTCTCTACTTTAACAAGCCGTTCAGGCGTCGCACCGAAGAAAAACTGCTCCTCTGCCTCGATTCCGAACAAGTAACTGCTCGTCTGCTCAATCGATACTTGTGAAAGCGCCGCAGCAGCCGTCACTTGCTCTTTGAATGCGAGTTCCATACAACGGGCAATGACGACCTTTGCCGCCTGTCCTGCCTTGATGGAAGCCGTTACTTGATCAATCGACTCCATATAAACATCCTTGTGCAACTCTTGATGGTTTTCTACCACTTGTTTACTGTGCACTTTCCCATTAAGTCGTTTCGCACTTTGAATTAGCTCATCCCGCTTCTTGCGTAGATCTGGCAATGCGTGCTCCCCGTCCAACTCTTTAGTGAACTGGTGAATGCTGATGAACGTCTTCCCGTCTTTCTCCTGTAACTGAAACACAGGCAATACAAAATACGTTTCCGGGAAACTAACCCACTCCGATTTCTTCTGATTCAGCGGGTCAAACGAGAATCCTCCGAACAAACTCGGTCTTACCAGTAATTCTTTCTCCGGCAACCGGCTGCACATCGCCTTCCACTCCGTTTGAACATCTTCGAACCGGCCGTGAAGATTCGATGTTTTTAATACATGTGCATGCCCGATCCCAATCAATGAAAAGTCTCTCTCAGGATTTTGCCAGAACATCCGTTGTCCTCCATAAGAGGCTGCCCCTGCTTCAAAAAATGCGAGTGATGTAACCCCTTCCACTTCTATCGTTTCAGTAATAAATTGATAAGCGATGTAGCGCATAGCCGCGCTTGTATCAGCAGATGAATGCAAATAAGAATTCATCAAAATACCCTCCGTTTTCCAATGAAGCTGGAATCTTTCCATTTGGATCCAGCTAAAAGTCTCTACCTTCTATCATACTCTTTTATATGGCATTCAGCACATTTTTTGTATTTGGAGAGTGCTTTCAGAATTATCACTCATCACTTAGTTGGACAGCCGTCTAGCTGTGTTGCTGCGAGATGCGGCGTTTGGTTGAAATGAGCTTCTGCAGATGTTTAGCGAGCGTTGAAGCGAGATTGGTTATTTGGTGGGTAGTGCTGCGAGATCTTTACGTGCATGCGGTGCTTGTGAAAGATCAGAATTAAGGGAATCCAAGTTATCGGGTGGTGAATGCAAGTTATCTCCTGATTAATGCAAGATATTTGTCGACGAACGCCAGTTATCACTGGATGAACACCGGTTAGAAGTAGACCCGCCTTTATAACATAAAAAAAGAACGTCTCACATATTGAAATGTGAGACGCTCTAGTATGACCCCTACGGGATTCGAACCCGTGTTACCGCCGTGAAAGGGCGGTGTCTTAACCGCTTGACCAAGGGGCCAATTCTGGCGGAGAAGGAGGGATTTGAACCCTCGCGCCGGAATAAACCGACCTACACCCTTAGCAGGGGCGCCTCTTCAGCCTCTTGAGTACTTCCCCAGAATGGCTCCGAAGGTAGGACTCGAACCTACGACCATCGCATTAACAGTGCGGTGCTCTACCACTGAGCTACTTCGGAATGGTGGGCCTAAGTGGACTCGAACCACCGACCTCACGCTTATCAGGCGTGCGCTCTAACCAGCTGAGCTATAGGCCCATCATTTGGAGCGGGTGAAGGGAATCGAACCCTCATCATCAGCTTGGAAGGCTGAGGTTTTACCACTAAACTACACCCGCACTATGGTGGGTCAGGACGGAATCGAACCGCCGACACTTAGAGCTTCAATCTAATGCTCTACCAACTGAGCTACTGACCCATAGTATGTAAGATGAAAATGGCGGTCCCGACCGGGATCGAACCGGCGATCTCCTGCGTGACAGGCAGGCATGTTAACCGCTACACCACGGGACCTTTTTGGTTGCGGGGGCAGGATTTGAACCTGCGACCTCCGGGTTATGAGCCCGACGAGCTACCACTGCTCTACCCCGCGACAATAGAATTTAATTTATCTTGCTGATACTCATTGCCTATCGCAGATCGACATCTGCTTCGGCTTCGCCTGCATCGATGTTACTTCGCTGTCTTCGTACAGCTCGTTGCTCTACCCCGCGACAATAGAATTTAATTTATCTTGCTGATACTCATTGCCTATCGCAGATCGACATCTGCTTCGGCTTCGCCTGCATCGATGTTACTTCGCCGTCTTCGTACAGCTCGTTGCTCTACCCCGCGATAATATTATTAAATCATCTGTCTTGCTATACTCTTAGTATCTCGGAGACTGACACTTGAGTTGAAGTAAAATTGAGTCCACCGTTAAGAATAAAATGGAGGAGGAAGAGGGATTCGAACCCCCGCGGGATTTGACTCCCCTGTCGGTTTTCAAGACCGATCCCTTCAGCCAAACTTGGGTATTCCTCCGTGATCATATTGGTGGACCTTGCAGGACTCGAACCTGCGACCGGACGGTTATGAGCCGTCTGCTCTAACCAACTGAGCTAAAGGTCCTAATAAAGTGGCGGCAGAGGGGATCGAACCCCCGACCTTACGGGTATGAACCGTACGCTCTAGCCAGCTGAGCTACGCCGCCAGGATCTTTATATGAATAGTTGGTGGAGCCTAGCGGGATCGAACCGCTGACCTCCTGCGTGCAAGGCAGGCGCTCTCCCAGCTGAGCTAAGGCCCCATAAAGTGGTCGGGAAGACAGGATTCGAACCTGCGACCCCTTGGTCCCAAACCAAGTGCTCTACCAAGCTGAGCTACTTCCCGACTGAGAATTTAATTAAAAAATATGGCGCGCCCGAGAGGACTCGAACCTCTAACCGCTTGATTCGTAGTCAAGTACTCTATCCAATTGAGCTACGGGCGCATATGATGTTTAGTAGACGGATTTCTAAAAATCAGTTGGTGCCGAGGACCGGAATCGAACCGGTACGGTAGTCACCTACCGCAGGATTTTAAGTCCTGTGCGTCTGCCAGTTCCGCCACCCCGGCGGGGCATTAGCAAGTTTAAAAATTGGAGCGGAAGACGGGGGTCGAACCCGCGACCTCCACCTTGGCAAGGTGGCGTTCTACCACTGAACTACTTCCGCTTGGTGCGGGTGAAGGGAGTCGAACCCCCACGCCCGAAGGCGCTAGATCCTAAGTCTAGTGCGTCTGCCAGTTCCGCCACACCCGCGTGGCAATTTAAATGAAATTGTAAATGGTGAGCCATGCAGGATTCGAACCTGCGACCCTCTGATTAAAAGTCAGATGCTCTACCAACTGAGCTAATGGCTCGTGAAAAACTGGTGCCGGAGAAAGGACTTGAACCCTCAACCTACTGATTACAAGTCAGTTGCTCTACCAGTTGAGCTACTCCGGCACAAAAATGGTGGAGGATGACGGGATCGAACCGCCGACCCTCTGCTTGTAAGGCAGATGCTCTCCCAGCTGAGCTAATCCTCCATGTAATGCCCAGCGACGTCCTACTCTCACAGGGGGAAACCCCCAACTACCATCGGCGCAAAAGAGCTTAACTTCCGTGTTCGAGATGGGAACGGGTGTGGCCTCTTTGCCATCATCACTGGACTATTCTATTTTGAAAGACAAGTTTTATTATACCAATTCCCAGCGGGAATACAAGGCTTTTTTAAAACTTTTGTTTGTTCTTTCAAAACTGGATAAAGCGGACATGGATTGATTGAAGCGTGTTGGTTAAGTCCTCGATCGATTAGTATTCGTCAGCTGCACGTGTCGCCACGCTTC